>JAWKNO010000001.1 GCA_041391665.1 Bacteroidia bacterium
GCATTCTCACCACTCATGGTGGTATGACTTCTCACGCAGCGGTAGTTGCCCGCGGTATGGGCAAATGCTGTGTCTCCGGCGCAGGCGAATTGCACATTAGCTATAAAGACCGCACGCTCACGATCGGCAATCAGGTACTCAAAGAAGGCGACTGGATTTCCATCAATGGTACCGCGGGTCATGTCTATAACGGCCAAATCCGCACCAAAAAACCCGAACTAAGCGGAGATCTGGGTACGCTGATTACTATCGCCGAAAAATATTCCCGCATGGGTGTCTGGGCCAATGCCGATACCCCACACGACGCACAGGTTGCCCGCAGTTTTGGCGCGCAGGGTATTGGTCTCTGCCGCACAGAACATATGTTTTTCCAGGAAGACCGGATTATGCTCATCCGCGAGATGATTCTCGCCGATGATCTCAAAGGGCGACAGGAAGCCCTCCGGCAACTCCTGCCTATTCAGCGGGGCGATTTCGAAGGATTATTCGAAGCTATGAACGGGCTGCCGATTACCATTCGCCTCCTGGACCCACCGCTCCACGAATTCCTTCCTCATGAAGAAGAAAATCAGCGGGAAGTGGCAAAAGATATGGGCATTCCCTTTGAAAAAATTAAGGATAAAGTAGAGGCACTTTCCGAACTCAACCCGATGCTGGGACTTCGCGGATGCCGACTGGGAAATCTTTTCCCCGAAATCACCGAAATGCAATCGCGTGCCATTATCGAAGCCGCGCTGAATATCCAGGCTAAAGGCATAAAAGTGATTCCCGAAATCATGGTTCCGCTCGTAACCACAGGTCGCGAAATCGACATGCAGGCTGAAATCATTCACCGGGTAGCAAAAACTGTATTCGCAGAAAGAGGCGAAACCGTCAATTACCTCGTCGGTACGATGATCGAAACGCCACGCGCAGCCATCGTCGCCGATAAAATCGCCGAACATGCAGATTTCTTCTCCTTCGGTACCAATGACCTTACGCAAATGACCTTCGGATTTTCACGCGATGATATCGGAGAGTTCCTTCCATTTTATCTGAAAACCGGCATTCTTCGCGCTGACCCGTTCCAGTCTCTTGACGAATATGGCGTTGGTTATCTCATCGCAGAAGCGGTGAAAAAAGGGCGGGAAACAAAAGAACATCTCCGAATCGGTATTTGCGGAGAACACGGCGGCGACCCCAAATCTATCGAATTGTGTGAAAATATCGGTCTTTCCTATGTCAGTTGTTCCCCTTACCGGGTGCCCATTGCAAGGCTGGCCGCAGCACAGGCTGCTATCAAAGCAGAAAAGGTAAAGGCAGTAGTCTGATCACGATATCATTAGGATAACATAAAGTACGCGAATAAGGCACGAGGGACACAAAGGATTCTGATTTCTTTGTGTCCCTCGTGCCTTACTTAAATTTTATTCAATCAAAAGTGTAACGATGTCTCCTACTTTCAAAATGTTTACTATACCATTTTGCGACTCTTTTTTTGCTATTCTTTGCATTTCTTCATTAGTAATATCCAATGGAATGGGTAAACTATTTGCCCGTAATCGGATAGTTTGCGCAAAATTATTAGTTTTGTTTTCAGGAGATAATGGATTCACTTCTACAGTGAATGTAAATTTTCGCTCTGATAAATTATCAGATTTATATATCACTTCTCTATTTAAATACACTTTTGCACTTTTCATTTTGATAGATTTTTCAATTAGCACCGGGAAAAAACATATTTGAAACTTCTTTCAGGAAATTAGGAGAACTTAACAAAACTTTTTCGGGTGAAGCAGTTGTTTGAGTTCCGTTATCTCCGTCCACAATCAGAATATCAATTTTTACAGAACCAGCGATCTGAATATCTGGCCATTTCAGCATACCATCTCGCATGATTTGCTGAACAAGATTTAAGCCTATTTCCTGCTGGGACAATATACCTGAAGTGAGCGGAACCATTATATCCTCATTGATTTCTTTGCCTAAAATTGAAATATTCCCGATTTCTTCACTCGGGTAGTGATTCAGATTAATCAGAAGAAAACATTTTTTTAGTATTCTTACCCGATACAAAAAATTGTCGTTCATGAATATATCAAAAGCTATCATTATTGTAAAATGTTAAGTTTGAAAGAAATATGCTTATTGAGTTCTATTCTCTAAAATCCTTTATAGAGTGGGTTCAATTGACCGGCACACTAGTAAACAACTCTGGTAAATATCATAACAATATTCTGCTCCAATAAGAAGGCAAGCCAAATAACCAGCTGCACAAGCTACTTCACAAGCATTTATGTCCTCCGCATTATTTCCCAATGAATATCGCCCATTGATTCTTTGAAATCCATCTGTGCTTTCTATTAATCTGGTAATCTGTTCAGCATTCATCTGATCAAATGAATATTTCAATCTTAATACTTCAATTTCAGAAATGATTTCACTTTCCTCCAGTGGCACGCCTTGATATATTGAAAAACTTAGCTTATCCATTACTTGAAGGAACCCGGAATCTTTGATCAAACGGTCAGCACTCACGTCCGATTTTGCAATATCATGCAAAATGGGGGGGGGCAACATTGTCAACACTACATGAAAATGCAATAAAGACGATACTGAGGAGAATGGAATGAGATGAAAAAAGTGGGTTTTTCATAATCTTTAATTTAAGGTTAAAAAATCTGACGAGAACCCAATAAGCATATCTATCATCTAATATACGAAATATGAAATAAAATCAACTGACACGGTGAATAAAACTCCTACTTTTTATCAGTTAATTATTAATCCACCCTGCCACTTTGTCATAAAAATGCCGGAGGTATTAAATTTGCAATCAGTTCTGTGAACTGATTATTACAAACTTATACATCGTTTAGATTTATGGAAAGAGGCAATATATCCGTCAGTACCGAAAACATTTTCCCCATCATCAAAAAATCGCTGTACTCCGAACAGGAGATTTTTTTGCGTGAACTTATATCCAATGCTGTTGATGCTACCCAAAAACTGAAGTTTCTCTCCACCAAAGGAGAATTTCAGGGCGAACTGGGGGATCTGAAGATCAAAGTAAAACTGGACAAAGAAGCAAAAACCCTGACGGTAAGCGACGCCGGCCTTGGGATGACTGGTGATGAAGTAAAAAAATACCTCAATCAGGTAGCTTTCTCCGGAGCGGAAGAATTTTTGAAAAAATTTCAGGACGCCAAAGAGAAAGAAGATATCATCGGCCGGTTTGGCCTCGGTTTTTATTCGGCTTTTATGGTAGCCGCTCAGGTTGAAGTGGTTTCCAGATCATGGCAGGACGGGGCAGAAGCTGTACGCTGGGTATGCGATGGCACCACAGAGTTCACGCTTGACTCCGGAGAAAGAGAAACACGCGGAACCGATGTCATCCTTCACATCGCAGAAGGCGAAGAAGAATACCTCGAAACAGCCCGCATCAGCAATATCCTCGACCGGTTTTGCAAATTCCTCCCGATTGAGATTGAATTTGAAGATTCGGTCATCAACAATCCGCATCCCCTTTGGAAAAAAGCTCCTTCCGACCTCGAAGATAAAGACTACCAGGATTTCTTCCGCGAACTTTACCCCTATGCTGAAGAGCCATTGTTCTGGATTCATCTGAATGTGGATTATCCTTTTAACCTGACCGGGGTTCTCTATTTTCCTAAAATTCGTCAGGATATTGATCCGAGAAAAAACAATATTCAACTGTATTCCCGTCAGGTATTTATCACCGATGAGGTAAGCCAGATTGTTCCCGATTATCTGATGTTGCTGCAGGGGGTTATCGACTCGCCCGATATTCCGCTCAACGTTTCCCGGAGCTATTTGCAGGGAGATTCCAGCGTAAAACAAATCAGCAGCTATATCACCCGGAAAGTAGCAGACAAATTGCACGAAATCTATAAAGAAGACCGGGGTAAATTCGAAGAAAAATGGCGCGATATCTCTGTATTTGTCAAATACGGGATGATCACCGACGACAAATTCTACGAAAAAGCTGACAAGTTCTGCCTGCTGGAAAATGTAAATGGCAACCTTTATTCTCTGTCAGAATACAAAGACAAAATTTCGCCCAAACAGACAGACAAAGACGGAAATCTCGTATATCTCTACGCTACGGACAAACGCATTCAAGATATGTTTATCCACGCGGCAGAGGAAAAAGGATACGACATACTGCATATGAATGGTGTCATCGACGCTCATTTTATCCAGCAACTTGAGCGCAAGTTTGAGAAAACCCGCTGGGTCAGAGTGGATTCCGACACACTGGAAAAACTGATTCCAAAGGAAGTCGCAGATTCAGCAGAAGAAAAACCCAAAAAGGGCAAAAAGAAAGCTACCGATCGCATGCTTTCCGAGGATGAAGAGAAAAAAATCAAAGAAAGTTTTGAAAAAGCCGTTTCCGGAAAACAAGGACTGAACATTGTTACTGATCGGCTGGGAACAACACAACTGCCGGTGTTGATCACCCGCCCCGAGTTTATGCGGAGGATGAAAGAAATGGCGGCTGTAGGCGGAGGCGGTATGAGTTATTTTGGAGAAATGCCAGACTCGGTAAATGTAGTGGTAAATACCCAGCACCCGCTGGTACAGAGCATTGCCGACGCAGAAGAAGATTCGGGCATGGCAAAACAACTGCTCGATCTCGCTTTGCTCTCGCAAAATATGCTTGAAGGAAGAGAACTTACAGACTTCATCAAACGCAGCGTCGAAATGCTGCAAAAATAAAAAAAGAAACCCCGGCCTTCCAGTCGGGGTTTTTGCCTTAATGTAAGGATGTCAGGGAAGTTTAGCGCACCACGATAAATTCGCCGTGAATGGTTTCTTTCGATCCCGAACCAGCGGCTTCAAAGGATATCGTGTAAGAATAATGCCCTTCGGGTACAGGGTCTCCGTTAAAGGAACCGTCCCAACCCTTTTCAATTTCTTTGCTTTCGTGAAGGAGATGGCTCGCTTCATCGAAAATCTGCAAGGTGTAGTCCTTCAGTTCGCATTGCAGCTGAACTGTAAAATAATCATTGATCCCGTCTCCATTGGGGGAAATCGCCCTTGGAATATAGGTGAGACAGGAGCCGTGGTCTTCTCCAGGCGTTGCCGGCTGGGAAAGGATGGTATAGGAATTTAGGGAGCAAAGAACGAATAGCAGAGTCACTACTAATTTGTTCATCGTTTTTGTTTTGGTGAAAAGCGATAACACAAATATAATGTATGCTTAATATCATTCTTATATAACCCCGCTGAACGGGGAAAAATCCCGCATGAATGAACCATTTGTAACCATTAATGAATAGAGATTTTTTACCTTTGCCTGTGTGAAAAAAACTACAACCAATTGGGGTAAATATCCTGTGGCAGAAGGCCCGCTGATTTCATTCCGTGAGGGGATGAAACCGGTGGAAAGTCACTGGATAACCCGCGGAATGGGCAGGTGTTACGGAGATTCTTCGCTGGGGGAAACGATGTTTTCCAGCCTGAAAATGAATCGTTTTCTGGCCTTCGATCCGGAGGCGGGAATCCTCACGTGCGAGTCCGGCGTTACGTATGAAGACATTCTGGAAACCTTTGTCCCAAAGGGCTGGTTTCCGCCCGTCACACCCGGAACCAAGTTTGTCTCCATGGGCGGTGCACTCGCTTCTGATGTTCACGGCAAAAACCACCATCGCGAGGGCTCCATTTCCCGTTACATATCTTCCTTCGATCTTTTGTTGCATGACGGCAGGATCATCACCTGTTCCCGACAGCAAAATGCAGATATTTTCTATGCCACGGCAGGCGGCATGGGGCTGACCGGGATGATCCTCCGGCTTACCATTCAGCTAAAGCGCATCGAAACCTCCGCCATACGGATGGACTCGGTGAAAGCCGCCAATCTGGAGGAAATTCTCGGCATGTTTGACCGCTTTGAAGCGGACACCTACTCGATGGCGTGGATAGACTGCCTCTCCGGAGGAAAAAGGGTAGGGCGGAGCATCATGATGAAAGGAGAACACGCCAGCCAGGCAGAAGTCACAGGCACAGCCTGGGAAAAGACCCCTTTGTCCATTCCCAAAAAGTTGAAACTCACCGTGCCATTCGATTTCCCCGGATTTGTGCTCAACCGGTTTTCGATCCAGGCGTTCAACACCCTGTATTACCACAAACAACTGCGCAAAGAGCGGAGAATCATCACCGACTACGACACCTTCTTTTATCCACTTGACGCCATTCACCACTGGAACCGCATTTACGGGAAAAGAGGATTTACCCAGTACCAGTTGGTCATTCCCAAAGCCGCAGGCGAAAAAGGTATAAAACTCATCCTCGACACCTTGCGGCAGGCAGGTATGGGATCATTTCTCGCCGTATTAAAACTGCTGGGCAACAGCGAAGGGCTGATTTCCTTTCCGATGGAAGGATATACTTTGACGCTGGACTTCCCGATTGAGCAGCGGCTGTTTCCCTTCCTCGACCGGCTCGACCAGATTGTAATGGATTTTGGCGGACGGATATACCTCACCAAAGACGTGCGTATGCCCGCTGAGGTATTTGCAAAAACCTATCCGGCCCTGCCGGAGTTTCGCCGCATTGTGCGCGCACTCGACCCGGAGGGGAGAGTAAGGTCGTTGCAGTCGGAGAGGTTGGGGGTTTAGGACGAGACTGAGATTAAAGCCTATCAATTGAAAATTCTTCTCAGCATGGTTCTGATGAAAGAGGGTAAAGGAACCCTGGTATATCTGAGGTACTGGCTTAGGAGTCACTTATCCTATCCAGCCATTTTTTTACTGTGACAGTATTAGGATGACCGACTCCAAGCACATTTAAAAAGACTATATAAGCAGAAGAAAACAATTGTCGGGCTTCTTCTATTCTGCCCAGATCTAAATAGACGGTAGCCAGGTTGGAGCTACTTCTGGCCACATTCGGATGCGCCTCCCCAAAGTGCTTGCGATCCGATGCCAGGGCCGATTCCAGGAGGGCGGCAGCGGCCTCATACCGCCCCAGATCCTGATAGACGGTAGCCAGGTTGGAGCTCCTTATGGCCACAGTCGGATGTTCCTCCCCAAAGTGCTTGCGATCCGATGCCAGGGCCGCTTCCAGGAGGGCGGCAGCGGCCTCATACCGCCCCAGATCCTGATAGACTAAAGCCAGGTTGGAGCTCCTTATGGCCACAGTCGGATGCGCCTCCCCAAAGTGCTTGCGATCCGATGCCAGGGCCGCTTCCAGGAGGGCGGCAGCGGCCTCATACCGCCCCAGATCCTGATAGACTACAGCCAGGTTGGAGCTACTTATGGCCACATTCGGATGCGCCTCCCCAAAGTGCTTGCGATCCGATGCCAGGGCCGATTCCAAGAGGGCGGCAGCGGCCTCATACCGCCCCAGAGCCTGATAGACTAAAGCCAGGTTGGAGCTACTTATGGCCACATTCGGATGCGCCTCCCCAAAGTGCTTGCGAGCCGATGCCAGGGCCGATTCCAGGAGGGCGGCAGCGGCCTCATACCGCCCCAGAGCCTTATAGACTAAAGCCAGGTTGGAGCTCCTTCTGGCCACAGTCGGATGCGCCTCCCCAAAGTGCTTGCGATCCGATGCCAGGGCCGATTCCAGGAGGGCGGCAGCGGCCTCATACCGCCCCAGAGCCTTATAGACTAAAGCCAGGTTGGAGCTACTTCTGGCCACAGTCGGATGCGCCTCCCCAAAGTGCTTGCGAGCCGATGCCAGGCCGATTCCAGGAGGGCGGCAGCGCCTCTACGCCCAGAGCCTTATAGACTAAAGCCAGGTTGGAGCTCCTTCGGCCACAGTCGGATGCGCCTCCCAAAGTGCTTGCGATCCGATGCCAGGGCCGATTCCAGGAGGGCGGCAGCGGCCTCATACCGCCCCAGAGCCTTATAGACTAAAGCCAGGTTGGAGCTACTTCTGGCCACAGTCGGATGCGCCTCCCCAAAGTGCTTGCGAGCCGATGCCAGGGCCGATTCCAGGAGGGTGGCAGCGGCCTCGCCCCGTCTGATGACGGTAGCCAGGTTGAGCTGGCCATTCGGATGCTCCAAAGTGCTTGGATCGATGGCGTTCAGGCGGCAGCCCATACCGCCCCAGATCCTGATAGACTAAAGCCAGGTTGGAGCTCCTTATGGCCACAGTCGGATGCGCCTCCCCAAAGTGCTTGCGATCCGATGCCAGGGCCGATTCCAGGAGGGCGGCAGCGACCTCATACCGCCCCTGATCCTGATAGACTAACGCCAGGTTGGAGCTACTTATGGCCACAGTCGGATGTTCCTCCCCAAAGTGCTTGCGATCCGATGCCAGGGCCGATTCCAGGAGGGTGGCAGCGGCATCATACCGCCCCAGATCCTGATAGACTAAAGCCAGGTTGGAGCTACTTATGGCCACAGTCGGATGCGCCTCCCCAAAGTGCTTGCGATCCGATGCCAGGGCCGATTCCAGGAGGGCGGCAGCGGCATCATACCGCCCCAGAGCCTTATAGACTAAAGCCAGGTTGTTCTTTAATACATTTACCTCTTTCCCATAGGTTTGAATATGAGATAAGAGGGCTTCCCCGTACACAACCAGGGGAAATTTTTCGATGGGATTGTCTTTGCTTTGATCTATAGATAAGATGCTGCTTACTCCCTTGATGATGTCCCTACAGTTCTCCTCATCCGGAGAAAACTTATACCGGATAAGCTCCTGAATCATTTGGTGGCAGCGATACCTCCCAGTTTCCTTCTCCCGCGTGATCCATCCTTTTTTCCATAACCCACGCAAGGCTTTTTCAAAATCATCCTTCTTATCAGGATCTATATTAAATAGTTGGAGCATCGTTTCCCAGTCCACAAACACCGAGGGAAGTACCGCCCATTGGATTAGTTGCTGCTGCTCATCTTCTGTAAGTAAAGAAAGGGAGAAAGCCCCCATCAAATAGCTATATACCGCGATTTCCCGCTTGCTATGGTGGGACCAAACCGATTGAGAGAGTTGTTCAAACTGTTTGTCACTGAGCCGTTGTAGTATCCCGGCGGGACTGAGGGAAGGATATTCCATACAGAGCCTGGCCAGTAGTTCAATCGTTAAGGTGTGGCAACCAATATGCGTGAGGAGATCCTGTACATCCTGAGAGCAATTTTTCCCTTCGGGATACAACGTTGTAAAGAGCCTTTCTGCTTCTTCCAGGGAGAGTTCGTCCAGGTAGTGGGTGGAAAAAGGGGCCAGTTCTAAGCGAGAAGTTGTGAGAATTTTCCAACGTGGGGCTTTGGGAAGCGCATCATGAATGTCTAAGATCGATGCACCTACATTGTCGATCACCAGGAGATTGGGGCCTTCCTGTTTATTCATTTCTGCCACCACCAGCTCAAACCGGTCCTTCTCAGACATTTCCGTATCGAAGGCAAGTCCCAACTTGGCAAATAAGCTGGTGTTATTGGCTATGGATGAGTAAGCCGATCCGGAAGTCGGATCAGAAATATTGGGATCCTGAAGAACGTTTACCCAGGCAATATGTCGGTATTCATTCTGGTGTCGGTACACATATTCCTTGGCCAGGGTCGTTTTTCCGATTCCTCCGAGTCCATTTAAGAGCAATACCGAAGACTCTCTTTGGAGCAAATGCATCAGCGTACGAAGGTCTTGTTCCCGGCCTACAAACTCGCTGCGTTTCAACGCCCGGGGAACCTGACTACTTAGGTCTATCGCCCCTCCTTGCGGTACAGGCAAGCGCCACTGCCGGATTTCCGGATGAGATACAAATAAAGCCCATGGATTAAGAGAGAAATCATATCCCTGGTCACCCCATTTGAAGGTGGCACGGTAGTTTGTCCCAAGCTTGTTGGCGGGATCTACTACAGCGAGGGCCTTATCAAAAGCATCTCCCAGGGCCAACCCTTTGCCTATTCCCTGATACAAACGGATTCCAAATTTGTGAGCCAGATCATCATCTATCGGATAATGCGTGGCAATCACCGCAGGAATGCCTATGTCCTTTAGCACCTGAATCTGACCCGCTGTAGCGCAGGCATTCAGCACCACGAGCTGAAGTTTAGGCGCATTTTTTAACAAATCCCTGAGTCGTTCCCTATGCAAAGATGCCGCTTCATCGGATGAGTCTTCCAACTGAAGTCGGGTTCCATTGGCATGGCCGGAAAAATGAAAAATAGCCAGATCCTCGTGAAAGTGGATGAGATCTTCCATCATCCATTCGGGATGGGAAGAGGGAGCCGCGTACACAATTCCCCCCTCAGCAAAGAAGTTTCCCAAAGATTCCTGAATCCCCAGCTTTTCAGGCTCCAGGGCCTCAAGGAAACGATGGGGATGATGCAAGTCATTGGCAAAGGCCAAAAAGACGACAGGCGTTGAATTCATCAGATAGAGGTTTTGGGAGAAATATATCCTAACGTATTACTGCTAAAATTGAGTAGACACTCAAGGTAGAAATTTCCCCCGAATTAACAATCCCGGACTTGCCAGGAGCGGGTAGTCCCAGGCATTGGATTCCTCCCGGGGTTTCATTTAAATATCTTATATAGAATGCCCTGATAATAAGCGCTCTACCAAAATTTAATTCTCAAAATCCACAGATTTTTTATGTCTCAAAACCGAAGGTTTTCAAGGGATAGAAATAGTTTTTATGCCCACCCCTTTTTTATTTGGAGTGGTACTGTTTTGGATTAATAGAAACAGCTACCTGCTGCCCTCCCCCCTCAAAAATCGACTCACGTCTTTATTTTTCCATCTGCCGCCGGTGACGTTGCCGAAATAATCATAGGTTCCGCCGATGTTCACGCGGACCAGGCCGGTTGGGGTGGGGTTCTCCACATAGGCATATTTGGCTGGGATTACTACCTTCCCCGAGGTGGTGATCATGCCCCATTTGCCACCCGTCAACATGTCTTCTTCATCATATACGCCGCCTTTGTTTACACGGGCAAGTCCGTAAACAAAAACCTCCAGATATTCATACTTTGGTGTAAGGACTACGCGCCCATAGTCATCTATCAGGCCCCATTTGCCGCCGACAACGCCGATCTCTTCTTTATAGATGCTGCCAATATTCACCCGGGTCAGGCCATTTGCCAACATGGAGATATAGTCATATATGGGCGGAACGACTTCCCGGCCGGTCTGATCTGCCATACCCCATTTATAGTCGCGGAAAAACCAGGTCAGCTCAGACGAATCACGCTGGGCAAAGCTATTTCCCGGTGCTGCAAACAGAAGAAAGAACGGGGCTATCAGGAGTAGAAATTTTATTTTTACCATTGAAGGATTTTACAAACAGCGTTTTTACTTACCTTCCAAAAAGGTATTGGGAGAAATATCCACCAGTTCATTTTGTATGGCACACACGACCAACCCGGCAGTATTGCGGCAGTTGAGTTTTTGCAAAAGATTGTTGCGATGACCATCTACGGTGCGTATGCTGATGAATAATTTATCCGCAATTTCTGCGGCAGTGTATTGTTCACAGATCAATTGAAGCACCTCTTTTTCCCTTTCCGACAAATCTGCAGTAAACGAAATTTTCGGCTTTGATCTTTTCACCATACTATCCCGCATGACTTCGAGCACCTTGTCATTATAGGCAAAACCTTTTGAATAAACTTCCCTGATAGCGGTTTCTACTGCTTCGGGCATACTGTTTTTGGGCAGATATCCCGAAGCCCCAATCTCGATCATATTGAGGATAAATGCCTTCGTAAAGAAGGATGAAAGCACAATGATTCTGATCTCCGGATACCGATGACTAAGAGCTTTTGCTGTTTCCACGCCGTTCATCTCAGGCATATTCAGATCAAGCAGCAATATATCAGGCAGAGAATTCAAAGTCGCCAATTGTGCCAGCAATTCTTTCCCATTGCCTGCTTCCAGAATAATTTTCATTCCATCAAAACTCTCAATAAGTATTCGCATCCCTTTGCGGAAAAGGGTTTCATCATCAGCAAGTGCTATTTGTATCATATCGACAGGGGTTCGTATGGACTTGCAGCTAAAATAGCTAATTCATAAGGAATCAACAATAATACCATTATCCCGGGCTTAGTTTCACTTCGACCCTGACTTTTACCCCCTCCCCCAAAGCCGTTTGCAGATGCCAGGTTCCGCCGATCATTTGTAAACGGCTTTCTACATTTTTCATTCCCAGACCTTTCTGGTTTTCCATGGCCTTCTCATCAAATCCGCGCCCGTTGTCGCGATATTCCAGTAAAAGTTTTTCCGGGCTTTGGATGAGGTGGATATTGATTTCGCTTGCCTGAGCATATTTGAGGGTATTGCTCAGGAGTTCCTGCAGGATACGAAACAGATTTAGTTCTGTCATTTGAGGAATGTTTTCCGGGCGAGTACCTTCAGATTCAAAATTTACACTCAGTGTATGAGACTGCCGAAACCGGTCGCAAAACTCCTCAATGGCGGAAGCCAGCCCAAAACTCTCCAGCGTAGGGGGGAGTAGATCGTGAGAAATTCGGCGGGAGGTGTTAATGGTATCGTTGAGGACTTCGGCGACCTCATCAATATTTGCCCGTACATCAGGCGCTTTTTTTGCGATCTGATGCATAAAGAGATGAATCACATTCAACTTGGACCCTACCTCATCGTGTAAATCCTTCGCAATCCGCTTGCGCTCTTCTTCCTGCGTCCGGAGGGTGCTGTGCAGGAGTTTTTCCTGATATTCCAGTTTCGTCTGCTGGGCTTTTATCTGTTCCTGACGAAGTTTATTTTGTGAGAAACTAAAAAACAGCACAAAGGTAACGGCAAGTATCAGCATCATGCCGACGCCGACAGCGACAAGTAGGAGAAGCTCATTGGGGGATTCCATATATTCCGGCAGGTTTTATTCCCTGTAGGCAGGTATTTCGACTGGTTATTTATTCCGTTGAAATATGATTTTTGAAATAGCAATAAGAACAATCATCTGAAAAATAGACGTAAGACAACCATTCACAATCCAGAAAAGCCGGTAACCTTCCAGGCTTTCTTTTGTGATAAATTGACTGAACATAAAGATAAATAAACTACCGGCATAACAAAGCAAAACCGCAAAACAAATAAAACTAATTGCCTGCTCTTCCTTTTTGGAAAAATCCACACGTCCGAATGCATCAAAAAAATAGAGGATAACATATCCAATCAGAAAACCATGCGTCAGCGATGAGGCGTTGCTGTTGAGATCAGATAATGGTTCCCAAAAAATTGCATTATAGACAAGGAAAAGGGTCATCCCCTCCAATATTATATTGAAATATTTTTTAAAGAAACGCATATCGATATACACCTCCCTGAAGAAAAGCGAGAAAAATATAAATTCCAGCAGGGTATTGAGATGGAGGAGTGGGAGGTTGTTCAGGCTTTTTTCCCATAAATAGCCTGCTACTACCTGAATCAGTAGATTGGATGCGAGGTAATAGCCCAATAGCTGAATAGCTCTGGGGATTCTACGATAATAGAACCCCCAGAGAATGACACTTGAGATCAGAAACAGTAAGCCTAAATTGGTAATCCAGGCCAGTATATCGGTAAGCATGTCTATTGATTATTCCTGGCCCGGGCAAGAAGGAGGGCAGGGTCTTGGAAAATCGGCATAATCGTCAAGTATGTATGGCTCTGCATGGCTGGTGACGAGAACTGCGCCATCCTTTCCCTTGATTTGCAGATATACATCCAGATATTTAATCGGAGAGTCCATATCCCTCCGATGTTGGACTGATTGAGGATCCTTGTTGATTGCAAACATCAGATAAATGGAAGAGTCTCCTTTGGCTCTGGCCGAATCAACCATTGCCCCCATCTCATCGAGGCTAAACCGATACCCTCGTAAGGTAAACATCTCCGTAGCAATAGAATCATCAGGACTGGTTGTTGTTCTCAAGCGGGATATCTCCTCATCGTATGAAGAGATCTGGTCAATGATATCCTTGCATGGCCCTGAAGAGGCAGAACCGGGAGGACAAGACTGGATATTTCCCCCGTCAGATTTGGAAACCGGAAGCTGCCCGGGCTGCTGGGCACAGTTTGTAACAAGAAAGACTGTGATTAAAAATGTGGCCAAGAGGCCAAATCGGCGTATATTTTTCATAGTACAACTTTTTGAAAGGTTAAACAATCCGAACCTTCCAACAAGATAGTATCTATGTAAAAAGGAAACAATCGAACTATACAAAAACAGGTAAAAACACCTGTATAAACAGGCATTTTTACTTATTACCGCCTAATTATTTACCACTGCAATAATGACCGTAATCCACAATGCCTGAACAGCCATGCCCAAACCAAAACCCTTGGCGGTATTGCGGAGTTTGATCTTATGCGCTTCCCGTATAAATCCATCGCGGTAGTCCAGACTCGAATGAAATTTATCGGGGTTGGGAACTATCGATGGGTTTATATCGGGGGGTATGGCAGCGATAATGCCGCCGGTAATCACACCTGTAAATATACCGCCCAGCGGATAAAAAGCCGTAGCGCCAAAAGTTCCCCACAAAGGGCCTGGCTTGTGGTAATACATTTCGGCATCTGCTACCCCCTGATAATACATATCTGCCGGTGAAGCGGATTGCATATCACCGTCAGAAACCGGCGGCAAATACACTTCTCCGTTTTCTATCTGAAAGTATTGCTTCATTCCCCCCTCATACTCAATCACCAGAATCTCGCGCTTAGCCAAACTTTGCGTTTCGCTATCCGGGTTGTCAAACTCTCTGAACAATACCTTCTGCTTCTGTATTTCCAGTACCCGGGCTGAAATTTCCTCGTTTGTGGTTTTCACAATCAAATCCTGCGCAGATACGGTCGAAGCATAACAGACAAACAGCAGAAAAATGGTTTGGATTTTCATAAACATTAATGATCAATGGCGTCGTTGAGATACTGGTTTAGCGGATACATTGTTTCAAAAATATCCAGCAGGGCCTCTGTAAAATTTTCACTCATCACCAGGCTATCTTCGAGCTGTTTTCCCACAAAGAAGTCTTTTCTGCGGATCAGATCAATATCGGGATGTTGTTTATCATATCCCGCCGGAGCAGATTTCAGCTCTTCGCCCTGCAAACTGCCAAATGTTTCCACAAACTTCTTATCAGACGTTATTTCCCGCAACTCCGCTGCCGAAATTTCAATATATGCACGGATTTTTTTCAACTCCGGTGCCGGTGGCTGATAACAACCGCCGCCCACAAAACAAGCACCCGGCTCCAGATGAATATAATAACCCGCGTAATAGGACTGCTTACCGCCTTTAGTCATAAAGGCGCCCATATTGGTTTTGTAAGGGCTTTTGTTTTTGGAAAAACGAATGTCACGGTTGATCCGAAACAGACATTTTTTGGCTTCAAGGCCTTCCACACTGTGATCAAACTCAACAATTCCTTCCAGCACCTGATCAACCTGTGTGATGAGATTTTCACGGGCATGTTGATAGCGGTCGCGGTTGGCATCAAACCATTCTTTATGGTTATTTTCTTTGAGTTCGGAGAGAAACGCTAAGGTGGATGGATCAATCATAGGTATAAATTTAAAGTAAAAATCACTGTTGCAGGGGAGAACCCCCATCGGCTGCTGCGTTCCATCGGTCCATGTTCATTTCCTGCAATAAAAATAACGATAAAAACAAAGGAGTAATAAATAAATAGAAAAAAGGAACCTGAATGAAGGCATAAAATATGCCCAGATATATTTTTAAAGTGAAAAGAAAATAATACCGGGGCGGAATCCTCACTACGGGTAATAGATAAATAACGCCAATCAGAATGGCGGTCCCTAGCGAAACAGATAAATGTATTTTCTGAATAAGACGGATTTTACCTGCAATTTCACCCTTTGCATACAAAAACATATAACTCGCAATCCCCACCTGATCGCGCATGACGTGAGGGACTATTTTCCCACTTTCACGGTCTGCCTCACTCAAATACCAGGACGCCTTCGCGGCACTCATATACGCTTCCTCTCCCTTTTGAATTGCCTGCCAATCGTGAGATAAAAAGGGGATTACAAAAAATATCAATAACCCACCGCCAATGATCACAGCAAGCGAAACCGCATATTTTTTATTTTCCTTTATAAATACCCCCAATAGATAAAACGGCAACCAGAAAACAATAGAAAGTCGGGAAAGTAAGACAACAACTATACTCAACCCCGACAAAATGACCTTTCCTTCTGCGAGAAAAACAAACAACATCAGGTAATAACCCAAATCCAGCAATTCTACCGTATAGGCAATATTCCAGGGCATATGGAGGTGGTAGTATAATAAAATCAGGTAGGGGGCAACTGCCAGTAAAATCAGCAAACCCAGGGGATGATTTCGCCGGATAAGATTCCTTTGATAACACGCAAGCCCGAGGGAAACCACTCCCAGCGGCAGCCAACGATAGTCAATACCCAGAATTTCGGGGATGACAAAAGGGAGCCATTTGAAAGGAAAATAATTGGGATAATGCGCGTAGGGAAACTCCGTAATTTCTGCGTACACAGGCTCACCATTCAGAAATCGCCTGACACATACCTGAATGGTGGGGATAATATCCGACTTGTCAATATCAATCGGATAGGTTTGCAGAATATGATGATACAGCGGAATCAGAGTCGCTATTCCCGCAACAAATATTCCCCAGACAATCCATCGCTTATTTCCGGGTGAAAATACATTTACAGAAGGCCGCTCGTCTCTGTGAAAATGATTTTTCCAGAGCGGATAAAACGAAATCAGAAAAGCCAGAATCACCAGCGCAATGGGCCCAAAATACAAACCCAGTTCCCGCCGCCAGAAAGTCAACAATGCGGTTTCCACAGCAACCAGCCCCACCATCACATACAGATAATGTCTGGCAAAAAACGCTGAGGGACCTTTTTGATACATTTTGCGTTTCATGTAGGAATGAGTTCAGAATCACATAATCCGAAAGATTGCGTATATTTAGGTATGAAAAAAATACTTCTGATTTTACTGCCATTTACCTTCTGGTTTTCCACGATTTACAGCCAGGGGACCGAAAGATACAACTTTAAAATCGGCAAACTCAAATACGAGGGCGGCGGCGACTGGTATTCCAATCCGACCTCTTTGCCCAATCTGATTGAGTATATCAACCAAAATACCAATACCAAAATTTTCCCGATGGAAGAGGTAGTGGAGCCTGGCGGTTCGCAGATTTTTCAATATCCTTATGTATATCTCACCGGCCATGGAAATGTTTCCTTTTCCGACGCGGAAGTCAAAAACCTACGGGCGTATTTGATTTCCGGTGGATTTCTGCATATCGATGACAACTA
Source organism: Bacteroidia bacterium (assembly GCA_041391665.1). Lineage (NCBI taxonomy): Bacteria > Pseudomonadati > Bacteroidota > Bacteroidia > Bacteroidia bacterium. The sequence continues at coordinate 17,224 of JAWKNO010000001.1, forward strand.
CGGGATTGACAAATACATCCGCAAAGAGATGAAAAAAGTTTTCCCGGAGCTTGAATTTGTCGATTTGCCTTATAACCACGAAATCTACCGGACACATTTTGTATTTCCCAAAGGCCTTCCCAAAATCCACGAACACGACAATAAACCCCCACAGGGTATGGCACTGATCTATGAGGGACGAATTGTTTGTTATTATACCTACGAAACCGATCTTGGAGACGGTTGGGAAGATCAGAGTGTACACAACGACCCGGAGCCATTGCGCCAGCAGGCATTACAGATGGGCACCAATGTTGTGCTTTACGCAGTGGATCACTGAGTCAGTTTGTCTAATACCGTTGCCATTTGCCTTGTCGCTTCGCGCCGGGTAAATCGTTCCACCGGACCTTCGGGGTTGCGGAGTTCGCCTTTTTTATATCGCCGGTAATACTGGAATATCACCCGTTTCATTTTTTCGAGATCGTCAAATCCGCATACTTCGCCGGAATTGGTCTCGCGTATTACCCGCGCAAAATCTGCATCCTCGGGCCCGATCGCAAGAACCGGCCTTCTTGAGCCGATGTATTCGTAGGTTTTTCCCGGAATATGTCCCATGACATTGGGGACATTATTGACCAGCAGCAATAATAACTGTGTATTCCGTGTATATTTTAGCACCTCATTGTGAGGCAGATAATCGATTTTTTCGACGTTGTCCATCAGATCATTTTGCGCGAGCTGGGCAAAGGTGATGGCATCGGTTTTTCCGATAAAACGAAGTACGAGGTCATTTTTTACAGAAGGGACTTCTTTACAGATTTCTCCGAAAGCCTGCCATAAAGCTGCGTTATTTCGGTCGCGGTTGAGGTAGCCGATATGTGAACAGACAAATTTTTCTTCCAGTGCAGGCAGCGGAGAAACCGAAAGATCTTCGTGGTCAAAGCCATTGGTAATGACATTCACTGACTTTGCGCCGATCACTTCAAACTCTTTTGCCCATACCCAGCTTACGGTTACCAGTTGGTCGGCAGTTGTCACTACCGATTTTTCCATTTTGTGGTGTTGCCGATCTGCCCAACGGGTGAGCATAAGCTGGTCGTAAAAATCAATATTTGTCCACGGATCGCGGAAATCAGCCACCCAGGGAATCCCTGTATTTTCTTTCACGCCTTTCGCAATCAGATGAACGGTATGTGGCGGGCCGCTGGAAAGGATGACATCTACAGGATGGGTTTTCAGGTATTCCGTCAGCCGTTTGACCGAAGGTTTGATCCAGAAACGGCGGGCATCGGGAATAAAAAAATTACCTCTGATCCAGACAGACAATTTTTGTGTGAATGAGGGTTTTTTATCCTCTGAGAGAAACCCTGAGTACACTCTTTCTTTTTTTCCCTGGCCGGTGAAGGTTTTATAAAGTTCGTAAGGTTCCCATACCGGTTCGCGCAGTACTTCCTGTCCTTGCGGAACGTCGGCGAGCAGTGATTCATCGATGATCGGGTAAGCGGGATTCTCCGGCGCAAATACTACCGGTTCCCATCCGAAATCGCGAAAATATTTTACAAGTTTCAATACACGCTGTACGCCTGCTCCGCCGCTGGGCGGCCAGTAGTATGTGATTAGCAGAACTTTTTTCATTCACCTTTTGTGTGAGACAAAAGTAGGAATTATTCCCACACACAATTACAGATGACGCGGCGGTTTTCCAGTGTTGCATCATCCTGCCCGCGCGAGCGCCCGGAGTACGCCCAAACCCAGGCTTCAAAATCCTCCTTTATGAATCGGTTTCCGTCTATTCCGTAAAGTCTTTGCAGAGCTTCGGAAATAATTTCCACGCGGGTCTGGTTGATAAACTTGCGGTTTTTGTCAAACCGCGAGGTCGCACCGTCAGCCCGAAGGCTGAGTTTCATCCCGGGATTAGACCTGAGTACATAAGCCAGGTACCGGAGATCCGTTTTGGATTCATCCAGAATGGCCGTCGTGTTAGATTCGAAGTAAATAAACGGGAGATAGCAGGACTTTTTTGCTGAAAGCGTATCCACATGATACACATCAAACATCATCTGACCATGGGCAGACAGAGAAAAAGCCAGAAAAAACAACACAAACAGGGGATAACGATTCATGAGCTTTCCAGAATAAATAATCTCAGCCAACACTGAGGTTGGTAATACTGGTGTAAGAAAAAGCGCTGATTTGTTCAGTAATATACGGTTTTTTCAGATTTTTAGTATCGATTCGCGTATTATCTGTCCAGCAATTCACGCAATTTTTCCACAATCCGGAAGGTAGCCGGGCAGATTTCGGCATTTTTTTCGGTAAGGCGCAGCACCTGGTGAAATTTTTTCTGGTTGGTGTGGGGATATTCGCGGCAGGCTTTAGGTCTTTCATCGTAAATGCTGCAATAATTGTCATACCCCAGAAAGGGGCAGGGCGCGACGTTGAGCACATAGTCATTGTCCTCATCGATATGCAGATATTCTTCGACAAACTGGGAGGGGTTCATCCGCATAGACCGGGCGATCCGGTCAATGTCGCGGTCAGTAAAAATGGGGCTGGTAGTTTTGCAGCAGTTGGCGCATTGGAGGCAGTCGGTTTCGGCAAAAACCTCATCGTGAATCGGATGGACAATCGAATCAAGGTTAGGCGGATTTTGCCGGCGGAGGCGGCGGAGAAAATCCTGCGTTTTTTTGCGTTTGTCTTTGGCCGTTTGCAGAATAGAATCAATTTCCGTTTCCTGATCGGGTTCTTTCATGAGGTTTTATGTTCACACTTCTGATTTTTCGTTGAAAATGTCCCGGCATCCCTTCGACACAAAAATGGGAGAGTCTCAGGCAGGCATAAATGTACTGAGTTTTTTTCTATTGGGAAACGTGATGAGGGTCGGCTTATTCAGGTGGTTGTAAGCAATCGAAGAAATGCCCTTGTTGAGGTCTTGTTTGAGGTTGCCGGGGTTGTCCCTTCGACGATCGCTCAGGGCAGGCTACAAGATAATCGGTGTTGGAGGTATTGCCGTCCACGAAGTGCTCCAAAAATATTCAACATCCTCCATATATTTCATTGAAACTTCTCAAATAGAAAAACTACAGTTTGTGCATTTTTCGGGCTTTTTGATACAAACCTGATATATCTGCCGAATGAGGATGCAATTGAGCCACCAAGCTGTGTTCTCTAAAAATTTGAATTTGGTTAGCTACTCCCGAATAGACGAGAGAGTCTCCCTTTTCAATCTGATAAGGATGCGCAATTATCTCAGCCAAGCTATCTTTTATCACACAAAAATAGACATCCTCGATTCCTCTGGGATCATATTCTTTGACAGAGGAATTTTTCAAAACAACTTCCACTAATGCATAACGTGATGTAATTAACCTTTTATCCATTACGATTCCCCCAAACTCCAGATTTAAGCTTGAATAGTAGGCATTTGCTTTTTCGTGTTTATTCCAAATTTTTATAATCTGGATGATTCCAAAAATCAAAAACATACCCAGAGAGATAAGGTAGTATTTTAAATGATTCATTGCCGTTGGCTGTTTAAGTTGATTTGAAGGGGTCTGAAATTCGAACTTTTAAGGGGAGATTGTCCAATGTAATCCTTGAAATAACCATGAGTATTGTCATACTGAGTAGGAGTGTCCACTCATATCCTGCTCGGATTCCATGTTTTACCACGGTATCTTACCATATATTTTCTCTACCTCCGCTCCTTCAGCAAAGCCTGAAAAGCAAACATCTCGTCGCGCAAGCGGGCTGCTTCCACAAAGTTCAGTTCCTTTGAAGCGGCTTCCATCTCTTTGCGGATATTGGATATTTTTTTCTTCAACTCTTCCTCCGAAAGGTATTCTGCCACGGCCTCCGCTGCCATATCCACTCTCGCTTCAAATTCTTCGTACGTTTTGGCTCTGCTGCCCAGCTTGTCCTGGAAAATATCTTTATTACTTCTTTTTATGGTCGTTGGGGTGATGCCGTGTTCTTCGTTGTAAGCGATCTGTTTGGCCCGGCGGTATTCGGTTTCATCCAGCAGACGCTGCATCGATTTGGTGATTTTATCTGCATAGAGGATCACCCTTCCTTCTGAGTGCCTTGCTGCGCGACCGGCAGTCTGAATCAGCGATTGGCCGGAACGCAAAAATCCCTCCTTGTCTGCATCCAGTATCGCTACAAGTGTAACTTCCGGAAGGTCCAGCCCTTCTCTCAGGAGATTGACTCCCACCAGTACATCAAATGTCCCTTCCCGCAATTGTCTTAATATCTCCACCCTGTCAAGCGCATCAACGTCGGAATGGATGTACCGCGATTTAATTCCCAAATCGGTGAGGTATTTGGTCAGTTCCTCGGCCATTCGTTTGGTGAGGGTCGTAACCAGTACACGGTTGCCTTTTTTGACGGTTTCGTCAACTTCATCCAGCAGGTCATCGACCTGATTGCTACATGGACGTATTTCACAAGGGGGATCGAGCAAACCGGTTGGTCTGACAATTTGCTCCACAACAACTCCATTACTGACTTCCAGTTCGTAGTCAGAGGGGGTTGCGCTCATATAGACCATTTGGTTGACGAGCGAATTAAATTCCTCAAATTTCTGCGGGCGGTTGTCAAGCGCAGAGGGCAGGCGGAATCCATGTTCCACAAGGGTAAATTTCCTTGAGCGGTCACCGTGATACATGCCTCTGATCTGGGGAATGGTAACGTGACTTTCGTCCAAAATGACCAGAAAGTCGTCGGGAAAATAGTCCAGCAGGCAATAAGGCCGGCTACCCGGTTCGCGCTGGGAGAGGTAGCGGGAATAGTTTTCGATCCCCGAACAATACCCCAGTTCGCGCATCATTTCGAGGTCGTACTCCGTGCGTTCCTTCAGCCGGTTGGCTTCCAGAAACATGCCCTGCGCTTCAAAATATTCGACCTGCTTCATCAGGTCTTTCTGAATTTCAAAAATAGACTCATTGACCGTCTCCCGACGGGTAACAAAAAGATTGGCAGGGTACATGGTGTAGTCCCGCAGGTCTTCGACCCGTTTTCCCGACTCGATTTCAAACCGCTGAATCTTTTCGATTTCATCCCCAAAAAAGATAAACCGCACGCCAAAATCATCATACGGCGGATATACATCGACAGTATCGCCTTTTACGCGAAACTTTCCCGCCTCAAGCACCGTCTGCGTACGGCTGTAAAAAAGGCGTACCAGTTTGTCGAGAAATGTATTCTGACTAATGACACGCCCCATCGCGCAATAGAAAATATTCGCCTCAAAATCTTCAGGCCGGCCAATACCATAAATGCAGGAAACCGAAGCCACCACAATGACATCCCGCCGGTCCATACACAGCGAAGTCGTAGCGCGCAGGCGAAGTTTTTCAATATCCTGATTGATGGAAAGATCTTTTTCGATATAAGTATTCGTAGCAGCCACATAAGCTTCCGGCTGATAATAATCGTAGTAAGAGATAAAATACTCAACCAGATTATTCGGAAAAAACTCTTTAAACTCACCGTAAAGCTGGGCGGCAAGCGTCTTGTTGTGGCTCATGATCAGGGTAGGGCGGTTAAGCTCCTTGATCACATTGGCGATAGTGAAGGTTTTCCCGGAACCCGTAACGCCAAGCAAGACCTGATGTTTTTCGCCACTTTCAATACCCTCCAGCAACTGCTTAATGGCAGCCGGCTGATCTCCCGCCGGAGTGTAGGGTGCAACCAGTTCGAATTTTTTATCTGACATACCCAAATTTACGAAATGAAATGACGAATCGTAAGTCTTATTAGCTAAAATTTTTAGCTACAAAAAGTTATTTCATTCCTTTACGTCAACTTCGAATAATTGGTCATCTCACAGCCAAATTTTTCCACAAAAAAATTGTCCATTTCATCTGCTTTCAGGGCCATGTGGGTGAGATTGTATTTGATCTCTTCGGCTCTTGAAGAAAAAATTTCGGTGATATGTACGCGGTAAGAAATGTAAATATGGTTTTCGTAAATCGCCAGTGAGTAGGGTTGAACCGGATCGCTCAGCAAATAGGTGTACAGTGCTTCGAGGTTATTGCCGGAGAGGCTGTTGAGCGGAGAAGTGGCGTAGAGGTAATTCTGGTTAAAAACGAATATCCGTATCAGCGAGCTTCCCTGGTGGAATACCCAAAAATCATATCCTGCGCGGGCGAGGATCGGATTCATATTCAGGCCACTGAGCGAACCCTCCACAAATTTTGCAAACTGTGTCAGTTCGGTTTCGTCAAATAATGTATCGTCGATATTGGCACCGCAGTTAGGGCAATATTCCGTCTTCTGGAAAATGAGTGTTTTGCAGGATTGGCATTTGACGGAGAATACCCGTTCGGGGTTTTGTTCGAGCGAAGTAAGTTCCTGCTGCAAGACTTCGAGCGGGATAGCAAAGCCCACATTGTCGGCATTGGCAAATTTGGCGGTAGTGACACCGACGATTGCGCCGTTGGCGTTGACGACAGGCCCGCCGCTGTTACCGGGGTTGACTGCCGCATCCGTCTGGATGTAGTGGCGGCCCTCCATGAGCTGGCGCACGTTGGAAACGATGCCTTCTGTAATGGTGTAAGGCAATCCAAAGGGGAAACCCAATACAAAAACTTTGCTCCCACTGGTGAGGTCTGTACCTGATACGATATCCAGTTCGGGAGAATCGAGCGCAACTTCCGGGACGAGGAAGGCGAGGTCAGCTTCGGGATTGACGAAAACCACATCGGCGAGGTAGCGGTTTTGCTGCTGGTCTTCAATAGCCACGGCTTTATTGCCCGCTACCACATGGTAATTGGTAACCATGATCCCTTTTTCCTTCAGGTAAAAGCCCGTTCCGCTTCCGGAGGAAGTATTGATTTTAAAAACAGCTTTGGCAAGCGTAGTGTGCAGGTCAGTCATGCAGAGATGATTTGCTGCCCTATTTACTAATTTCTTTTGCGAAACTCAAATTTGATAATACAGACGGAGGTCTGTCAGCGGGAATCGCCCTGCACAAAAACGGCGTGGCATTGTACTTCTGCGGGAGGTTGCGTTCGGTGGTATAATTGCAAAAATCCGTACCTTTCTCCATTATAAAAACAAAGACAGAATCGAATGGCGAAAGTAATATTAAAAAGCTGGCGGAATGGATCGCAAAAAATCGCACTGGTAAAACTACAGGTGGATATTTTGGGAAAATCGCTCAGAGAGGCTAAAACGAATGTGGATCTTCTTTTAAGTGATAACAAAGTTATCGTTGAAATCAACGATGTAGCATTGGCAAAGAAGTTTTTGGAAGAGGCCGAAAACCTTGGAGTTTACTGTAAACTGGAAGTGGAGTAATGGGCGGACGTTTCCCATCCCATTCCCAACCTACACCTTACGGCAACCACCCCAAAATCCCGCCACTTCCTCATCTTCTCCTGCCGCTTTCTCATTGGTATTGGAAAGGATGATAGCCGGAGGTTATATTTACAAGGTATATGAATTACAGGTGCTTTATACGGATTTACTTGCTCCTGCTTTGTCCTGTGACCTGCCTGCTGCCTCAACTGGTTGCACAGCATCCTACGCCGCTCGCTGACAGCCTTGCTTTGCGCCTTGACTCTGTTTCTGCTCCGGCAGAGCGGATGCAGTTGCTCAATGACATGGCTTGGGAGTATGTCGATTATGATGTTGTCATTGCCGGTTCGTATGCCTGGCAGGCATGGGCAATAGCAGTCGACCTCAACGATAAAAGTCAGCAGGGGCAAGCGATGAAAGCACTGGGCATGGCTGCACATAATGCAGACATCCTCGACGATTCGGAATGTTATTTTCTGGAGGCGATATCCCTCTTCAGGGAAGTAAAAGACACTACCGGATTGGTAGCAGTTTTCAACAACGCCGGCCTCATGTACAGGCGACAGGCCAAATGCGAACAGGCCAGTAAAATGTATCTGGAAGGCATGGCTATGGCACGAATTACCGGCGCAATACAAAAAGAGGGAATCCTGTGGTATAACTATTTCTCTACCCTGATTGCCTGCCATTCTTTCGAAAGCGCTTTTGAGACTGCAGACTCGCTCATGGCTTTTACTTTCAAACACAATAATATTTTCCTGCGGGCACACCTGCTTACCCAATTGGGTTATATGAACTACCGGGAAGAGAATGATTCGCTCGCATTAAAACAACTGCTTCAGGCCAAAGTGCTCGCAGACTCACTCGGCAATACAGAGCTGACTTCCAATGTGCTCAACAACCTGGGAAATGTATATGAGGGACTGAAAGATTATCAGAAGGCCTACGACTACTATATGGCAAGCTTTAATATGGATAAAGAAATGCCCGTAGCGCAAACCGTGGACAACAGCTATCACAATATCGGATTGGTACTATCTCAAATGGGGCGATACCACGAGGCCATTCCCTATATCGAACACGCGCTCAAACAGAATATCGCCAGAGGAAATGATGCTTTTCTTCAGGAAAGTTATTACAGCCTGGGCATTGCTTATGACAAAACAGGAAGGAGCAAAGAAGCCGTTCAGGCTTTTATCAAGTACATTGACATTCAGGATAGTATGTTTAGCGAGAATGTGCAACGCTCGCTACAGGAAGTCAAACAACAGTACGAAACAGAAAAAGTTGAAAGAGACCTTGCCGATACCCGACTCAAAATGGAACAACAGCAAAACCAAAACGCTCGTCTCATCGCGTGGCTGATTGCCGGGCTTGCTGTGGTACTGGGAATGGCAGGATTGATCATCATGAGCATAAGAAGGCGGCGACTGGAATTGGAAAAACGGAAAATCGAACTCGAATACCAGGTGCTCCGCGCTCAGATGAATCCTCATTTTATTTTTAATGCGCTCAACTCGATTCAGGCATATTTCTCCGAACGGGAATTTGCTCAGGGAAATGAATACCTCGGCGCTTTTGGCCAACTGATGCGCCGGGTACTCGAACATTCGCGGAAAAGTTCTATTTCACTGGCAGAAGAACTGGAAACCCTGCACCTCTACCTGCAGTTGGAACAGGCGAGGCTCAGGGATAAATTTCACTACACCATTGATCTGCTCGAAGATTTGGACGAATCGATGATTTATATACCACCATTAATTTTACAGCCTTTTGTCGAAAACGCCATCTGGCATGGGATTGCACCCAAATCCAGTCCCGGACTGATCCGGATCCGTTGTTCGATGCCCCACGACAGCGACGATTTGTTGCGCGTAGAGATCAGCGACGACGGAATCGGTCTTCAGTCCGCAGCCCGGCACAATCATGAAAAACATAATACTTCCAGAGGTATATCTATCATACGCGAGCGCCTGGGCAAAAAGGGCAGTATCCGTATTGAAGAAATTGTGGATGCCCACGATCTGGTGAAAGGAACCCGTGTTTTACTAGAAATTCCTCTTTCCGATGATTAGAAGTGTAATCATAGACGACGAATCACAGGCGCGGACTGTTCTGAGAAACCTGCTGTCAAGCGATTTCCCCCACATAGAAGTGGTCGGAGAAGGAGACGATATCGATACAGGAATGGAAGCTATCCGCATCTGGCAGCCTGACCTTGTATTTCTCGACATACAGCTCAAAAGCGGGACAGGTTTCGAGCTGCTTACCCGCCTGGGAGATGAAAATGTGGAAGTGATTTTTGTAACGGCCTATGACAATTATGCCCTGACGGCATTCCAGTTTGCGGCTTTTGGCTATCTGCTAAAACCCCTTCGGATCAGTGAATTGCAACGTGTATTGCAGCGATTTGAAGAACAACAAATACTCAAACAACAGGCGAGACAGGAACGCCTCAAAGTACTGATCGAAAGTTATGAAGACAACGGCCAGGTAAAAAAACTGATTGTACAGCATATGAATGGCTTCCAGGTGTTGCCGCTGCACGAAATTATTTACCTGAAAGGCGAAGACAATTACACCCGTTTTATTCTCGAAAAAGGCGAACAGACACTCGTAAGTAAAACCCTGAAAGACTATGAACAATTACTCACTGATTTTGGATTTTACCGGATACATCAGTCTTATGTTGTCAACCTTCGGCACATCCGCGAATATGCCAAAGGAGAAGGCGGGACTGTGACCATGCACAACCACGACGAACTGCCGGTTTCCCGGCGAAAGAAAGCGGGTTTCCTGAAAAAATTTCTCGGCTGACGGACTTTTCCCCAACACACACAACTTTCTGATAATCAACCTTAACCTATGCATTAACCCTTAACTTCTGATAGCAAACATGAGTCAGTTTTCAATTTATCGCATGGGCGTAAGCCTGTGGGTCAGCCTTGCTTTGTTTATTTTTTTCACCTCCGGCACATTTGCCCAGGGAGTCGCCATCAACGACAACGGTGCCTTGCCCGATGCTTCGGCAATGCTGGACGTACAGTCAACATCCCGCGGATTACTCATTCCCAGAATGAGCAGTTCGCAGCGGCGGGCGATTACTTCACCTGCCGAGGGACTTAATGTTTACGACACAGATACGCATTCGCAGTGGACCTATACTCAAGGTGCATGGACACAGCTCGCACCTGTACCGTCGGGTTCGCTTACACTACGCAATGACCGCAATGATTTGCTCATGAGCAATGCCGGTTACAGTTTTATCTGGCCAATGGTTTTGTCCAACGGTCAGTCTTCACTTGCCTGGTCAGTACCTTCTCCAACCACCACCAACGCCCCTGCAGCACGTTACAACCATGTTTCTGTCTGGACCGGAACCGAACTCATCGTTTGGGGAGGTCAGGACGCTATCGTCTTTGGCGATGGAGGCCGTTACAATCCCACTACAGATACCTGGACCACAATCTCCACAACCAATGCGCCCACACCACGCGAAAGTACCACCGCCGTGTGGACAGGCAGCAAAATGATCGTTTGGGGTGGCTACGACGCAGGCACCACCAACACCGGAGGCATATACGACCCGGCAACTGATACATGGGTGGCAATGAGCACCGTCAACGCACCCGTAGCACGTTACCGTCATACAGCTATTTGGACGGGCAGTAAAATGATTGTATGGGGAGGATCGCCCAATTTTGGCAATCTCAATACCGGCGGTGTATATGACCCGGCAACCGATACATGGACAACTACTTCTATGACAAATGCACCTGCCGGACGCACTTATCATACAGCGGTCTGGACAGGCACCCACATGATCGTATGGGGAGGACAAGGAGGTTTTTTTACATTCTACAACAACGGCGGAATGTATAACCCCGACACCGATACATGGACAGCCATCCCTTCCACAGGCGCACCCGGCGCACGATATGAATGTCCGGCCATATGGACCGGAAGTAAAATGATCATATGGGGAGGAATTGGGGCAACCGACGCAGGACTTTTTGACCCGGTCACCATGACCTGGACTTCCATGTCGCTGGTCAATGCACCTTCAACCCGGCAGCAGCATACCGCTGTGTGGACGGGTAGCGAATTTGTCGTATTTGGCGGTACGATATCAGGTAGCATAGCCAATACAGGTGGCATTTACAATCCTGCGACCGACAGTTGGACAACCATTTCCACTACCAACGGCCCTACAGCCCGCCGCTATCATACAGCAGTATGGACCGGAGCCGCCATGTTTGTCTGGGGCGGACAAGGTACGGGTAATATACAACAACAGGACGGAGGAAAGCTCAGTGTCCCAGTAACCCATACCTATTATGTCTATCAAAAAAATTAAAGATATGCACCGGCAAATTATAGGTATATGTATGGCCCTGCTCGCTTGTTCTTCACTTCAAAGCCAGGCGCACCTGAAAGCAGAAAATGGATCATTTATCCGCGCTGACGGGCAGGTAAAACTGGTGCTGGAAGATACACGCTGGGAGCAGGAAGGCACATTTATTCCTGATCAGAGTACCGTCAGGGTAGTGGGAGATGCTCTGCCCGCAGATTGCGCATTCGCTTCCACCACAGGCATTACCCTGTATCAGATTGACCTCAAGAAAAATACCCATAACCTGCAGCTCGAAACGCCGCTGAATATCACCGGCAAACTTAACTTTTTCCAGGGAAACCTTGATCTTAACGGTTATTTACTCGACCTTGGTACTACCGGATTTCTCATTGATGAAACCGAAATACACAGGGTTCTGGATCAAACAGGTGGTGGCGCTATACATGTTACTTCCACGATTAATTCGCCCAATCAACTCAATCCGGGTAACATAGGACTGGCCCTTAGCTCAAGCGCCAACTGGGGCGTCACCACCCTGATCCGTCGTCACGACCCCTACAACCTCGGAGGCGGCAACAGCATCTTGCGCTCATTTGAAATCAACCCGACCAACAACAGCGGACTGAACGCCACTTTGCGCTTTGACTACTTTGACGCGGAGCTCAACGGCGTTCCGGAAAGTGGATTTCAGTTATTCCACAGCACCAATAATGGGCTAAACTGGGCAGTCGGAGGCATTGCTACACACAACACTACCAGCAACTGGGTAGAAGTAAGCGGGATCAATACATTTTCCCTTTGGACCACTGCGCCACTTTCGAGTTTCCCGCTCACATGGCTCGGTTTTACAGCAAGGTGGTCGCAGCAAAGCGAACAGCGCGTAGCCCTGCTGGAATGGCAGACCGCCCATGAGCAGGCAACCGATTACTTTCAGATTATGCGAAAAGAAGACCAGACAGGAGCCATCTGGCAGGTAGTGGGAGAAACAGCTGCCGCAGGATTTAGCAGCGGAATCCTCAGCTACGACTTTGTCGATGCACAAATTCCCCAAAACCCGGAGCCGGTCACCTACCAGTACCGCATCCGGCAGGTGGACCTTGACGGGCAGTTTAGCTTTAGCCAGACCGTACTGCTTACAACAGAAGCGCAGTATGCAGACCAGCTGAGCATATGGCCCAACCCTGCAAATGAAGTAATAAACATTGCAGGTACAATTACCCGTGGCAACGAAGCGCTAAGTCTTTCGCTTATCGATTCAGGAGGAAGAAAAATCAGAAATACACGATTTTCGGGAGAGACACAATTTGTACAGGAATGGTCACTCGCCGGCCTGTCGGAAGGCCTGTATCAAATTGTGCTCGAAACCCGCAATGGCCTGACCAGCCGGAGGATACAGATACATCATTAATTATTTAGTACACAGGACTCGATTAGTTTTTTAACGGTGTCTGCCTTTAGCAGATGCCGTTTTTTGCAAATGTACCCACACCTGCCGTTGGTTGTATTTAACAAATGAGCCAGGAAGCTAAGGCGTTTATGTACAACTATACCGGGCAATCTATAGTAAAATAACTACTCCGGGATTTGAGAAATGATTATCTTTACAGAGTAAAATCGATGATTATTTGATCATAAAACATTGAGAATGGGCGTGATAAGAGAGCGATATGTTAATCCGCTGACCGATTTTGGATTCAAGAAATTGTTTGGTACAGAACCGAACAAGAGTTTGTTAATTGATTTTCTAAATCAGATTTTACCATCGCGGCATCAGATTAAAGACCTAAGTTATTCCAACACAGAGCAGTTAGGATCCCTTGATCTGGATCGGAAAGCTATTTTTGACCTATATTGTATAGGAGAATCCGGGGAGCGTTTTATTGTAGAAATTCAAAAGGCCAAGCAGAACTTTTTTAAGGATCGGAGCCTTTATTATTCATCCTTTCCGATTCAGGAACAGGCAAAGAAAGGAGATTGGGATTATCGCCTGGATCCGGTATATACAGTCGGGATATTGGATTTTATTTTTGATGATCATAAAAAAGAAGCTGAACTACTTCATATTGTAGAATTAAAAAACCAGCGATGTGAAGTGTTTTATGACAAGTTGAAGTTTATTTATATAGAGTTGCCAAAATTCACCAAAAATGAATCAGAGTTATCTTCTCATTTTGATAAATGGCTGTATGTATTTCGGCATTTAGCGAATTTGAATAATCGCCCCCAGGCCTTACAGGAAAAAGTATTTGGGAAATTATTTGAAGCAGCAGAGATAGCCCGGTTTACCCCTGAAGAGAAGGATGCCTATGAGGAGAGCTTAAAATACTATCGAGATTTGAAGAATGTCGTTGATACCTCTCGGGCAGAAGGTCTTTTGGAGGGAATGGAAAAAGGAATGGAGAAAGGAATTGAAAAAGGAATGGAGAAAGGGAAAATTTCAGTAGCGATAGAGTTAAAGAAGAATCAGGTTCCCATTGAAATAATCATGAAGTCAACAGGGCTTTCCCGTGAAGAAATTGAAAAACTTTAAAAAATAAACGAAATTTGCCAACCTGTATTACCTCGGATTTTTTAAACCACAGGGGAGATTTTCTTATTCATTATCATTTTTACCTCCCCCACACCACAAGCAAAGTAACCTGGCAATTCAGACAATAGACCCTCTTCGTTCAATCTTGTTACCTTCTGAGCCCATTAACTCACTGCGATGAATCCAGCGCTTTTCCAGACTCAGTTTTCACTCCTCGACTGGATCATTGTGGCCGTATACCTGGTCATCGTGGGGATTGCCGGTGTTTTGGTCAATACCTACATCAGCAATGTGAAAGACTATATGATCGGGGGTGCATCTACGGGGCTTGCCTTAAATACTGCCAGTTATATCGGAACAGAATTGGGGCTGGTAACCATCATGTACGCTTCGATCGAGGCATTTACCCGTGGGTTTTCCTACCTCATGGTTCCTCTGCTTGCCCTGATCGCCGGATTATTTCTGGGAAAAACAGGGTTTGTAATCAGCCGGTTGCGGGAAATGAAGCTTGTGACGATCCCGGAGTATTACGAACAGCGATTCGGCAGAAATATCCGTGTCATTTCTGCAATTATGATGGCACTGGCAGGAATTCTAAATATGGGCCTGTTTCCCAAAATGGGAGCCACATTCATAACTTACGCCACAGGCCTGGCAACTACTCCTGATGCCGAAACGCTGGTAAATATCGTGATGACCGGCCTCATTGTCCTGGTGGTAGTGTACACTGTTTTTGGTGGAATGGTTGCCGTAATTGTAACCGATTACCTGCAGTTTGTAATCCTGAGTATCAGCTTACTGCTGGGGTTAGGTTGGATGCTGACAAGCGATGGCCTGGATTGGGGAAATCTGGTCAAAACCATTGTTGAAAACAAAGGGGTTGCGGGTTTTAATCCCGTTCACACAGACAGTTACGGCTGGAGTTATATTATATGGATGCTGGTCGTATATATGACTGTCGGGTTTACCTGGGGACCAAGTGCTTCCCGCGCCCTGACAGCAGAAAATCCCAAAGTAGCAAGACAAACACACCTTCTTGCCTCACCCGGGCAATTTATCCGTCTGGCCATTCCTGCTATGTTTGCTTTTGGCGCTTTTACATGGTTTGTCGGGCATGAAGAATTTCGCAGCTACTTTTTCCCCGCGGGAATTGCAGCAACTGCCGCCCATACCGCCGAAGCCATGCCAATATTCCTTGGGAAATTGTTGCCTACAGGGTTGCTGGGCATCATGGTAGCAGGATTGCTGGCGGCATTTATGTCCACCCATGACTCGTATTTCCTGAGTTGGGCCTCAGTTATTTCTCGTGACATCATTTCCCCATTCAGAAAAAAAGCCACTACCGACCAACAGGAAATTCGCATTGCCCGTATTGCCGTAATCGCCATCGGTGTATTTCTTATGGTCTGGGGTTTGTGGTACAAATTGCCGGATAGCGTATGGACCTATATGGCCATTACCGGAAATATCTACCTTACCGGCGCCACGGCAACTATGATCGGGGGACTGTACTGGAAAAAAGCCTCCAGAGCAGGCGCCTTAGCCGCGTTATTGGGCGGATTGGTGTCGTTGGTGGGGATATTCCCTGAAACCCTCCAGCACATCGCGCCATGGCTGACGATAGGCGTGCTGGGGCTCGGCAATTATGTTTTGTGCATGGTATTAATGGTGGTATTCTCCCTGTGGTTTCCCGATAACTCTGCAAAAAATAGCTGATATGGAATACTGGATAACCTTCTGGACGATTGTATGTGTAACTGGTTTTGTCAGTTTTGCAATTACGGTTTTTGCTATTATTCCACTGGGGTTTCGGGATATTTTCCGGTTATTCAGAAAGTTACGTGAACGGTGACTATTTTGAAAATTTTCATTCGTACATTCAACGAAACAAATAAGCAGGCCACCTATGAATAATCGAACGACCCGAACCATCCTGATTGCTCTTGCTATTCCGACAATTTACGCAGTGGGTTTGCGGCTTTTTTACGGGGTCAAGACGTGGAATGAGCTCTTTTCCGTAATGTCAGTTTCCTTTCTGCTCTGCCTGCCGACGATCATTGGTGCATTGGCAGTATATCTGTCTCCTGAAGAAAAGGCCAAAAATATCGCCTACAGGATTTTTGTGCCGTGGATTCCTATTTTCCTCTTTTTGATCATTACCCTGGGATTTGCTCTCGAAGGCTGGGCCTGCTGGCTGATGATTTTACCTGTTTTTCTGGTTGCGGCTTCTCTTGGCGGTCTTCTCGGCGGTTATCTCAAATTCCGTAAACCCAACAGCAATCTGAATCTTTCCCTGATGTTGCTTTTCCCCCTGCTGGTTTCCCCTATCGAAAGTTTTATCGGCGCTATCCCCGGCACCTACAAGGCATACACATCAATTGATATCGAAGCGCCCGCCGAAAAAATCTGGGACAATGTGACCCGGGTAAAAGAAATTTCCGATCAGGATGACAGCGGATATCTGAACCATTTCCTGGGATTTCCCAGACCTGTACGAGCTGAACTCAACTTTGAAGGTGAAGGCGCATACCGGGAAGCGGTTTTCACCAATGGGCTTGTTTTCCACGAAACCGTAACCGAATACATCGACAATGAAAAAATGGTGTTTTCGATTAAAGCCAATCCCTTCGAAATTCCATCCACTACGCTCGACGAGCATGTACTCATCGGCGGTGATTATTTTGACGTGTTGAGTGGAACCTATGAACTGGAAAAACTGGAAAACGGAAAATACAGACTCCATTTGTACAGCCAGTTTAAAATGAATACAACCTTCAATTTTTATGCAGGGTGGTGGGGAAAATGGATTATGAAAGACATTCAGAACAACATCCTCAGAATCCAGAAAAAGCGAGCGGAAGCTATATAAACATTCCATTTGAAATACATCATTGCGATAAAACCTCCTCTGCAAAACTGCCTGTCTGCCCTTGCAGCTGCGTGGTACTTTGCGGAACGCTGCGTTTAATTACAAAAAACATATCTCCGATATACAGAAAAATATTTCTGATTCAGTCCAAAATCGCCAAATTCGTTTGTCTTCAGGGTGTAGTTAATATCTAAAACATTACAAAATGGACGAATTTATTCTGATTTTCAGACACGAAGACGGCGGCAAACTCGCCTCTCCCGAGCAAATGCAGATGTGGATGAAACAAACGATGGACTGGATTGGCGGCATTGCTGCACAAAACAAATATGTATCCGGCACCGGACTGCCCTTTGAAGATGCCCGCGTCGTGACGGCAACCAGCACCGACAAAGTAGTGACCAACGGCCCCTTCGGAGACATCAAAGAAACCATCGGCGGATTTATCATTGTAAAAGCAGAATCAGCAGAGGAAGCCGTTGAATTTGCCAAAGGATCTCCCGTTTTGCAGGGCGAAGGCAATAGCATCGAAGTGAGGAAAATCGCCAAAAATTAGTGCGGGCGGCAATAGCGTTTATTGCCCCTGCATAACAGCGGGGGCCTTCTCCACTTATGAACTCACCCGATCTCATACCGCATTTATTCCGAACCGAGTTCCGGAAAATCACCGCAGTGCTTTGCCGGCATATGGGGATTGAACATCTCGAAGCGGCAGAGGACATCACCAGCGAAACATTTTTATCCGCCATGGAAATCTGGCCCTACAAAGGTATGCCCGAAAACCCAAAGGCGTGGCTCTATACCGTAGCAAAAAATAAAGCCCGCAATCATCTCCACCGCAGCCAGATTTTCTCCGAAAAAGTAGTAAATCATTTCAAGTCTTCTGTTTCCGAACATTTGCCAACAGAGATTGACCTCTCAGACCAGAACATTAGCGACAGCCAGTTGCAGATGTTGTTTGCCATTTGCCACCCGTCGTTGTCCGCAGAAGCACAAATCGGCCTTTCACTGCGGATTCTTTGCGGATTTGGGATTGAAGAAATCGCCAATGCATTTTTGACAGGCAAAGACACCATTAACAAACGCCTGTACCGGGCGAAAGAAAAGTTGCGGCAGGAAAAAGTACAGATAGCGTTTCCCGCCGAAAATGAGATCAACCAAAGACTGGAAACAGTAATGGCGACCCTGTATTTGCTGTACAATGAGGGATATTATTCGGAAAGCCAGGATGTGGTGCTGCGGGAAGACCTTTGTCTGGAAGCTATGCGACTGACTTACCTGCTGATCGAAAATGAAAAAACCAATCTGCCCTCAGTCAATGCCTTACTCGCATTGATGTGTTTTCACAGCTCGAGGTTTCCTGCGAGGAAAAACCAAAACGGAGAAATCATCCTGTACCAAGACCAGGATGAAAGCCTGTGGAATCAGGAATTGATAGCCAAAGGCGCATTTCATCTTCAGCAGGCATCGCAGGGAAATACCCTTTCCAAATATCATCTGGAGGCGGGGATTGCCTGGTGGCATACACAAAAAGCTGACACAAAAGAGAAGTGGGAACATATTCTGCAACTATACAACCGCCTGCTACAGATGGAATATTCGCCCATCGCTGCGCTCAACCGGACCTACGCACTTTCCAAAGCCAATGGCAACACAGAAGCCATTTGCGAAGCCGAAAAATTACAACTGACGGAAAACCACTACTACTATACCCTGCTCGGCGAACTCTACAAAAATATAGACGAAAAAAAATCGAGGCAAAATTTCCAGATTGCCTTATCCATGGCCCGCACGCAGGCAGACAAGCAAACCATCAGAAAAAAACTGGGCAATTTTTGAAAGCGCCTCACCTCGTGTTACTTTTACCCAAACTCATCCCAAACCATGACCAGCGATCACAAAATCACCTTTCAGTTTATCAGCGAACCAGCAGATGTAAATTTTGGCGGAAAAGTACACGGCGGTGTAGTGATGAAATGGATCGACCAGACCGCCTACACCTGTGCGAGAAACTGGTCGGAAAGTTATTGCGTAACCGTGTATGTAGGGGGAATCAGGTTTTATAAACCCATCAACATTGGCGAAGTGATCAGGATAGAGTCCACGGTCATCTATACCGGCAATTCCAGTATCCATATAGCGGTGGATGTTTTTTCCAGGAATTTTTCTCAGACTCAGTTTCAAAAGAAAACCCACTGTGTCATTGTCTTTGTTTCCGTCGATGAAAACGGCGATCCTATCCCCACGAAAAAATGGCAGCCCCGCACCGAAAAAGAAAAAAAGCTGGAAGAATACGCCCGCAAGCTCAAAGCCCTGCGCGAGCATATTGAGAATGAGATGAGACCATTTTTGGAGGAGTAGGGGGGGTTATAGGTTCTGCTGATTTACAATCTCCTGAAAGCGGGCTTCGCCGATTTGGGTACGGATTTGGTGGAGGTAGTTTTCGGGAGATTTCATATTAGGGGAACCGATTTTTCGGAAGATAGACTGAGCTTCAAGAAAAAATGGAAGTGCTTTTTCGGGGCTTTTTTGGTTTTCTAAAATAATTCCGCCCAAATTACTTAAGGTTACTGCCGTTCCATTTATATCGCCTATTTCACGTCTTAGCGATAGACTTTGCTCCAAATACTTAGATGCAGAATCCGAGTCTCCTTTTGCCCTGTATATCTGACCGAGGTTATTTAAAGTTGTACCTTCTCCTGACTTATCACCTATTTTCCTTTGTATTGACAGGCTTTCTTCAAGATACTTTAAGGTTACAGAAGTAAATTCATCTCCTTTTATCATATAAATACCTCCAATATTATTCAGAGTCCGTGCTTCTCCTAAATGGTATCCTATTTTACGAACGATAGAAAGGCTTTCTAATAAATACTTTTGTGCCAACCTATAGTCACCAAGGTCTTTATATACTTGACCAATATTATTTAGAATTGTGCCTTCAATTATCTTGTCTCCGATTTCCCGACTTATCTTCAGACTTTCTTCCAGATACCAGAGTGCAGTTTTATAGTCCCCACGCGCAGCATAGATTTGGCTAATTGTATTAAGAGATTCTCCCTCCCCCGATTTATCCCCAATCTCGCGGCTAATGCTCAGGCTTTTTTCCAGATATTCCCGAGCCCTTTCTAATTCTCCCTGATAATAATGCACATCCCCTAATTCGGCTAATGCAACTGCCTCTGCCTGTGAGCTTTGTGTTTCTCTCGCAATCTCCAACGCTAACTGGAAGGCTTTTTCCGCCAATTTGTACTCACTAAGTTGTAGATGTATTTTGCCAATCCGGTTATGAAGTGTTGCAAGCAGGTTTCGGCTTCCGGGCAAGGTATCAATGTCGTTAATACGTTTTTGCAATACGTCCAGTTCATACCGAGCCTCTTCCAGACTCGCAAAACCGGCATACCGCTTCCCATTATCCGTTATAAATGTTATATCTGATATTTCCTGTGGTTCAACATCTAACTCTGCCACCAGATTACGCAGCGACCAAAGATCGGGCATTGTACGTGCCAACCGATGCAGGTAATCTCCGCCTATAGGTAAAAGAAGAATCAATCCAAACTGGTATTTTGATAATCCATCCCGGCGCTGGTTGAAACTTCGGGTAAAGCTGATATCATTCAACAATTCCACTATATGTTGAATCACTAAAAATCCAGATGGAGGCTCCTGAAGAAACTGCAATATCCCTGCTGAACCGTCTTTTAATGCGTCTAGTTCGTAGAGATTGCGGGTCGGAAAAACTGTTTTCAATCGTAACCTCAACTCATCGATAGCACTATGATGGTTATACTGCACGATTATAAGGCGAAATTGCTCCGCACGCAATGCCCTTTCGATAAGGCTCAGTTCCGTTTCCAGTTTATTTTCCAAGTACTCTTTGTTGGTATAGATCAGATAGTTCGACAACAGGGTTTACGCGCTTGTATGAACCATCGTTATACTCCATTAGTATAATATCTTCCAGCATTTCTCCGACGAGATCATCAAAAGGACTGGATCGCCCTGCCAGGTTATCCTCATGTATTTCCTTTAATCTGTCCAGTTTTTCCTGTGTAAGATACTGGGCGGTTTGGTTTGCCAGACGTTTTAAAGCTTCCTGAAAACAGGTTTCATCCAAAATACCTTTACTTTCGTCTGCAAAAAAAGCTGCAGCCTCAAGAATCCGAAGCAGCTCTCTGGGGGATCCTCCGCCAAAGCGAATAAATTTTCGCACCAGTTCTTTGCTCTCAAACAAACTTAAATCAATTCGCTTGCTGATAAACTCTTCAAATACAAGAAAAGCCATTTCTACATCATTTCCCTGACGTTCAATAATTTTTACATACGGAAATGACTCTACAGTACTAAACTGATTGATTTTCTGTCTTTCTTTCATCAGTTCAATGGGTAGGGTAAAAATGGTATAGGCTTTGATTTGCCGTAACCGGTTGGATTCATCAATAACCAGCTTACGACGCATTTCAGCACTCATTGTCTTTTCCAATCCATCAATGATATATAAAATTTCCTGACCTTTCCCAGCTTGTCTCAAAGAAAGATTTGCCTCTTCGATATATTGGTTGAAGAGATTGGCAAAGTCGGGAAATCTGTTTTTAAGGCTACTTCGAATGGTTGTTGCGCGCTCTTTACTACCTTGCAACCCCACCTTAATTTGCCCAAAAATATTCAGAATTGTTTTTAGCAAGGGAGGTGATTCTACATTTACTCCTAGTTCAAACCCCAACTCTCCTTTAAGGGCCGCACGGATTTCAGTCTCACGTTGCTGAAACCATGCCTGCATCCTTTTGATAATTCCCTTATCTACTGGTACATAAGCCTGATCAAGCTCATAAGTAAGACGCTCAAGTTGAAAAATGAGCACATCCATATACTCGACATCATTCATGTCAAGGGCTTCCTCAATGTTGCAGGTAACCACAAAATAACATTCCGGTCTGTGAAGATTCCTTGCATACTTAGTCAGTTCGGATGTTTTCCCTGATCCTTTCATCCCACCAAGGAAAAAGAGTTTCTTCTCACCACTATTCAGATCTGCATCAAAAGAAAAACCACCATCACTTGTTTTTACATTCAGAATCCTATACACAACCTTTTCCCTGAAATCGCCACGTACATGACTAAAATCTGTATAAAACGGGTGATCAGGGTAAACCGGTTCATTAAATTTTACTGCCTGATCAATTTCATCAAGGGTAAATGCTTTAGATGATTGCATATAGAAATCTTGCGTTTACTCAAAGATAATCATTCCTTTGAAAACAAGCATCTATCATTGTTAATTACCCCCATGCCCATCATCACTCTTAATACCACCATTGAAGCTCCGGTCAAAATGTGTTTTGACCTGTCGAGGAGTATTGATCTTCATAAAATCAGTACACAAAAGACAAATGAAGAAGCCATTGAAGGGAAAATCACCGGGCTGATCGGACTGAATGAAACCGTCAAATGGCGGGCGAGGCATTTTGGGGTTATGCAGACGCTGACGGTCAGAATTACAGAATACCATCCGCCGCATCATTTCCGCGATGAGATGATACAGGGGATTTTTAAGTCTTTTGTCCACAATCATACATTTGGTGCCATCAACCCCAACCGTACCCTGATGACCGATGAACTACACTTCCGGGCGCCGCTGGGGATACTGGGCAAAATCGCGGAAACAGTCGTGCTCAAAACATACCTTTCGCGATTCCTGGCGATCAGAAATCAGGTGATAAAAGATTTTGCGGAATCAGAGAAATGGAAGTTGATTCCGGGAATGAAAGAATCGCAGGAGGCATAAACTTTTACCATTCTCCCCATGAACACCGACCTCATCACCTACTACCGCAAAAGGGCAAAGGAATACGAGAAGATTTACGATAAACCGGAGCGCCAGGCTGACCTTGTCGAAGCGACTACGTTTTTGCAGGATTGTTTTGCGGGGAAAAGTGTGCTGGAAATTGCCTGCGGCACGGGATATTGGACGGAGCGGATTGCCGCGACTGCCACTTCGGTGCTTGCCACTGACGTCAATGCGACGGTGATTGATGTGGCGAAAAACAAAACCTTCCCCCGCCACAATGTGGCTTTTGAGGTTGCGGATCTGTACCAGTTCCAGCCTGCTGAAAAATACGATGCGGTATTCGGCGGGTTTATATGGAGCCATATTTTGCTGGAAGATTTGGACGAATTTATCCGCACGGTAAACAACCTCGTTAAGCCCGGAGGCCAGGTGGTTTTTATGGATAATCGTTATGTTTCCGGCAGTAGTACACCGATTACTTCGACCGATGTCAATGGCAATACTTTTCAAACCCGCAAACTGGAAAACGGCGACACATGGCAAGTGCTGAAAAACTTTCCTTCAGTAGATTTTTTGAAAAACACACTCAGAAGTCAGTCAATACGGGTAGCAGTAAAGACCCTTGAATATTACTGGATTGCGGTAGGGGGAAAGTGATGTCTCCATACTTTACCCCACAATCGAAACTCCCACAAGCTTTCCGATTCCGAAGGTAACTGCTGCTGCAGCTAAACCAAAAAGCACCTGCCGGAAACCCGAATACCAAATGCTTTTTCCGGTAAAAAGGGTGATCGAACTGCCTATTAAAAATAACCCTACTGCGCTTAAGGCTGTGCTGATAATGATCGCCGTCATTCCTTCTGTGAAGAAAAACGGTATAACCGGAATAACAGCTCCCACCGCAAACAGTATAAACGATGTAACCGCGGCCTCCATGGCTGAACCTTTCAAATCTTCGCTGTTTATCCCGAGTTCCTCTTTGATCAGCACCTCGTGCGCATGATCTTTATCTGCCATGATTTCTTTTGCCATTTCGCGTGCCTGCTCTGCCGGAATTCCCTTCGATTGATAGATTAATGCCAGTTCTTTCTCCTCTCCCTCCGGATTGGTTTCCAGTTCTTCCATCTCCAGTTGCATCTGATTTTCGTACAATTCCTGCGAACTTTTTACTGAAATCCATTCGCCCAAAGCCATAGACAAAGCCCCTGCCAGCAATCCGGAAAGTCCTGCCAGCAAAATCCCACTGCCTCCACTGGTAGCACCGGCAATTCCCATGACCAGACTAAAGTTGGAAACCAACCCGTCATTCCCGCCCAAAACGGCTGCCCGCAGCGCATTTCCCCCTACAGATCTATGTCTTTTTTCAAATCTGGCAAGATTAGCGCCTGAGATTTTCCGGGGGGAATTCAGCAGGTTTTTTAAAACCGTAACATGCGCCGTATCCGAAATCGAATGGGTTGACTTACTTTTATTTCTCGTGGTACGGATATTTGCGGATATGCTTTTTTCTGTGTCGAGCAACACCCCCAGTACATAGTCATAGCCGAAAACTTTGCCTATGAATTTCAGTATTTTAGCTCTCCGTGATGGTTTAGGTAAAATGGCAATATCCAGATTGCGTTTTGCCATAAAAGCCAGCGCATGCCCATGTTCGATCTCGCTCATCTGTCGAAACACATCGGCGACACTCGGATCTTCTTCATTTTCAGCAAGCACCTGATACAGAAATGCTGCATCAACTTCGGTTTGAATGTTCTTTAAGTTTTCCATAGCGATATATTGGCCGGATGTGTTTAATGTTCTTACTTCCCCCACATTTTATCCCAGAATTCTTTCAACTCCTTCTTGCCCAATCGGCTGATATCGGGATTTGCCTGGATGATACCGTCATATTCCCCCTCCTTCTGATATACCTCAAAGGTGAATACATACTCAGGGTCGCTGGCGGGATCCCAGCCGTTGAGCAATCCAAACCGCAAATCGTGCCACAAAAGGGTATCATTTCGCGACTCCAGGGCATAATAACCTTTGCTCACCCAGTTAAGCCGGTCGATGACATAGTTTTCTTCTTTTCCCTTTATCAACTGGTGGTTATGGGGAATATGTATAAATGAAATACCCTGAGGATTGCCCAAAAGGGAATAATAGCCAATGTCAAATCCAAATGGTTCTTCCGCCACACAATACCAAAGCAGGTTGTTGAGCGGGGTAGGGTAGGTGGAAATGCGGGTAACGCTTTTTCCCTGCTGATGAAGCGCGTTGGTAAATACTGCCTCCACTTCCATTTTGTTGGCGAGTGTCAGTATCATATAAAAACTGCTGACCAGCAGCCCTGTAGTATTCCATATTCGCCGCCACCGGCTTTCTTTCCGTAATGTCATCGCCACAATCAGAAAGATCATAAAGGGCACAGTGTACATTGGGTCAACCACAAATATATTATTGAGCGCCACCCGGTAGTCACTGAAAGGATAAAACAACTGCGTCCCCCACGTAGTAAAACAGTCCAGCAAAGGATGGGTAATCAGCGACCAAAAAGCCATTTTCGACCACTCATTTTGTGTACCCCATTTACCTTTGTAGATCCGGTAAATGAGAAATCCCATCACCGGAGCCATCGCGACACTAAACACAATAGAATGGGTAATTCCTCTGTGTGCAATAAGGGCACCCAATGGATCCATGAAAAAATTAGCAGAAACATCAAGGTCGGGAATGGTGCCACATATCGCGCCCCAGAGTGGTGCCCGGTTACCAACCTTCTTACCTAACACAGCCTCACCGACCGCAGCGCCAAGTACTACTTGTGTGATTGAATCCATAAAATCAAAACCTTACCTTTTGTTATTTGTTAATACTCTATGAATTGTTGGCTTAACAATAAATCTGCCTGAGATTGTTTCCCCTTTTTTGAATTCCCGCAATAACGAACTATTTTGTTATGGTTGGGAGGTGAAAATCGGGGTTAATCTTCATTTTTCCCAGTCAACCACGTTGAAAAACACAATTATTGGGAATTTCTGCCATAAACCTCTGCATCGAACTCCATGAAACATCTCTCCTTTCTCTGTGTGTGGTTTTTGACCCTTCTTACTTTTATTTTTGCCGCAAAACCTGTCTTTTCTCAAATTGACTTCACGGCAAATGTCACTTCCGGATGCAGTCCTATGGTGGTGAATTTCACGCCTACAGCTCCGGGTGCCATCTCTTATAGCTGGAATCTCGGAAATGGAACCATGTCTTCCCTCCAAAATCCAGGTGCCACCTATACCACAGCCGGGCAGTTTACCGTAACCCTATCTGTTGCCTATGCAAATGGAACAACACAATCTGTTACAAAGCCCGGATTTATCACCATTTTCGCAAACCCCACCTCAAATTTCTCTGCCAATATACTCAACATCTGTCAGGGGGAAAGTGTTCAATTTACTGATCTCTCCACACCCGGCTCAAACCCCATCACTTCATGGCTATGGGACTTTGGAGACGGATATACGAGCACGCAGATCAATCCCAATCATACTTTTACGGTTCCGGGTGTTTTTCCAATCACACTTGTAACCAGTGATGTCAACGGGTGTCAGAATATTCTCCTTAAACCTGGATATATTCTTGTCAACCCTACACCCAACGCCAATTTTACTGTGAATAATGCACTGGGATGTACGGCACCCCATAGTGTAACTTTTACCAGTTCGCCCAATGGCCCTTCAGTATCGCATGCATGGACACTTGGCAACGGCGCCACCCCTACAACGGCAAATCCGAGCACTACATATACCGCTCCGGGCTCCTATACAGTCACACATATTGTTACCGATACGCTGGGTTGTGCCGATACAGTTGTAAAAACCAACCTGATCAGTGTAGGACAAAATACGGTAAATATTCAAGCCAGTGATTATCTGGTTTGTCCGGATGAGGTAGTGAATTTTTTTTGTAATTCACCGGTAGGTTCGCTGGTAAGCTGGAATTTTGGCGTGCCCGGGCCAGGCTCTACAGCGTGTAACCCCACATTCTCGTATAATCAACCCGGCTCATATATTGTGTCAGCAACCATTACCAGCGGGAGTGGATGTACATTTACCGGATCGACCATTATCACAGTCAGTGCACCACCTGTTGTGGATTACGCTGTCTCGGATACACTCTTCTGCGATCCGCCCTTTTCTGTCACCTTTACCAATAATACTACGGGCGCCACTACTTATTTCTGGGAGTTTGGCGACGGAGCAACCTCTGCGGCGGCAAATCCTTCCCACACTTATCCGACGCTGCCGGTGTTTAGTCCTACCGGGCAACCATATTATTATGACGTAACCCTTACCGCAACTAATGCCGTCGGCTGCTCAACCGCAATCGAAAAGCCTCTTTATGTGGTTACCGGACAAACAGGCGCTTTTTTTGACGCAATTATCCGCGATGGATGCGCGCCACTGGATGTGGATTTTGTTTCACTCAGTTATTCCCCGTCTCCCGTCATCAGCTATTTCTGGGATTTTGGTAATGGCCAAACTGATACCGTAGCAAACCCTACGACAACGTACCTTGATACCGGGGCTTATGACGTAACCCTTATTATAGAAACGCTTCATGGATGCCGTGATACGCTATCGGCATCAGGCTATATCGAAGTGGGCGAGCAACCTATTGCAGACTTTATCGCAGACACTACCTATTCCTGTGCTTCAGGCGCTATTCAGTTTACCAATCTAAGCCAGAATGCAGACAGTGCCTACTGGTATTTTGGCGATGGCGGTCAATCAGGTATATGGAGTCCTTCACATCAGTTTCAGGACACCGGATATATGGATGTGATGCTAATTGTCTTTGACAGGGGTTGTCCCGACACCCTTATTAAACCCGCATATATCTATATCGATCCCCCTCTTGCACTGTTTTTGCCTTTGCAGCCATTTATTTGCCATGCACCCGATACGATACAGTTTACGGACTTTTCCATAGGCGCACAACACTGGCTCTGGGACTTTGGCGACAATACCCCTACTTCGACGTTGCAGAGTCCTGAGCATATTTACACTCAGGAGGGGACATATGTTGTTACATTGATTGTCCAAAATGACTCCACACAATGTGGCGATACGACCAATACCGTGATAACCATAAAAGAGGTGGAAGCTGATTTTGTAACTGATACCACCTTCGGCTGCCGGCCTTTGACAGTAAACTTTACCGACTCGTCCTACAATGCAGTCAATTGGTTCTGGAACTTCGGAGATGGAAATACATCCGTCACACAAAATCCTACCCATACTTATCAGAACTCGGGCGTATATACAGTATCGCTATTTGTGCTAAACTCGATATTCTGTCCAGATGATACCGTGATACTGCAACATATAAAAGTATATGAACCAAAGGTCGATTTTGGTGTACCTGATCCTACCGGTTGTGCTCCGTATTCCGTTACCTTCAACAATTTAACCACCTCTCTTGGGCCTGTGACTACGTGGAACTGGAGTTTTGGCCCTGCAGGTGCCACTTCCGGTTTACAAACACCTACTTACACATATACCAATCCCGGCCCTTATACAGTTACCCTTACAGCTACAGACTCTATTGGCTGCAGCAGTTCCAAAACCATTCCCAACTATATATTTGTTACAGAACCTGTTCCGTTTTTTACTGTAAGCAATCAGGTTCACTGCATCAATAACCCCATTACTTTTACCAACCTCTCCACTGGTTTTGGCATTACCAGTTACCTGTGGGATTTTGGTGACAATACCACATCCAACGCACAAAACCCTGTTCATACCTATCTCGCAAATGGCATTTACAATGCCAGTCTCACAATCACAGATATCAACGGGTGTGACAGTACCTACACGGTACCCATAACCATTGCCACCCCACAGGTCAATTTTGTTGCGGATACCACTTTTGCAACCTGTCCGCCCCTGCTGGTAAATTTCACGACTTCTGTTTTTTCTCCTCATACCTTTACCAGTTGGCAATGGAGTTTTGGCGACCTGAGTTCTTCTGTAGGCCAAAATCCCTCTCACGTATATGCAGTACCCGGTGATTTTGATGTTACCCTCATCGCGACCACTGCAGGAGGATGTAAAGACACCGTAACCATTCCATCGATGATCAATGTCGGCGGCCCCTACGGTTCGTTTTCCTTCACGCCACTGCAAATATGTCCGGGGTTACCTGTCAGCTTTTCTGCCCTTGGTACGCCGAATGTTGCACAATTTAACTGGGATCTGGATGGCGGGAATCTCGCATCAGGACAAAATATTTCTTTTGCCTACACCAATCCGGGTATTTACCATCCGCTGTTGATTGTAGAAGATAGTGCAGGCTGTCAGGTGCTTATTGAATCGCCGGATAGTATTCTGGTATTTCCAAAGCCTGTGGCAAATTTCTCCGCAACAGCCCCCTTATTATGCGATTCCGGTGCGGTAAGTTTTACCAATTTAAGTACCCCTGCTGCGCTGGTCAACCAGTGGAGCTGGGACTTTGGCGACAATATCGGCATTTCTGCGATTGCCAGCCCCAGCTATTTTTACGGTCAGCCCGGAACGTATGATGTAACGCTGACTGTTACAACCGTGAATGGCTGTAAAGACACGCTGCTGATTCCGGCTGCTGCGACTGTAAATGAATCTCCCATAGCGGCCATAGCTGTTACTGATTCTGTGGGTTGTATGCCCCTGAGTGTAACTTTCAGCGACATCTCTCCGGTCAACAGTTCCCCGACTGCGAGCTGGCAATGGAATTCAGGAATCACCGGAATAGGAGCCACGACACAGACCTATCCATTTACCTATCAAAACCCTGGATTTTACACGGCGACACTTACCATTACAGATAGCCAGGGGTGCACAGGCAGTGACAGCCAGGACATTGAAGTATGGGCCTTGCCAGAACCCAATTTTGTCGCGGACGACAGTTTTGGTTGCGCCCCAAAAATTGTACAATTTACCGATCTCACCCCTACGGCTATAGATTGGAGATGGCGGTTTGGCGATGCATCGTTAGGAAGTCAGCTGGAAGATCCCCAGCATATTTATCAGGCAGACGGAATCTATACAGTATCACTTCGGGTATGGGATCTAAACGGCTGTACGGATTCCCTTACGAAGCCCAACTACATCGTCCTGAATCACCCGGACGCCGCATTTACGGTCAGCGATCGTATTGTTTGTCCTTCTGTACCCGTCAGCTTCACAGATATCAGCCAGTCTGATACGCTCATCTCAGGATGGCTTTGGGATTTTGGGGATAATACAACCAGTACGCAGCAAAATCCGATTCATACTTACCAAAACCCGGGAATATATACCATCACGCTTACCGTCACAGACGTATTTGGCTGTACCGATGCAGTAACCCTTCCTGAGCATATTCAGGTATTGGTCGATGAAGAACCAGTTGTACCCAATATCCGGTATGTCACCGTAACCAGCAATATCGCTACGGAGATTTCATTTGACCCCTACGACAATTTCCGCAACGACTTTGACCGCTATGAAGTCTTCCGACAGGACCCCTCCGGTACATGGCAAATGATATTTACCACTACAGACATCACAGAAACCACCATTACAGATGCAGGGCTAGACACGCGGAATAACGTTTACTGCTACAGAATACAAGTGGTAAATTACTGCGAACGGCGGTCAGATATCGGAGATTCAGAAGTCCATTGTACCATTTTGCTGACGACTACCGCGCAGACAGATCAGATTTTACTCGACTGGACACCATATCTGGGGTGGAATGAAATAGAAGAATACCGGATTTACCGGGTAAACGGATACGCCACAACAGGAATGAACCTGATTGCGACAGTTCCCGGTAACGTCACGACATTTACCGATACCGATATGTTTTGTTATGACGCTTATACCTACCGGATTGAAGCTAAAGAGACAGGAAACAGTACCCTTTCGCGGAGTAATATTAATAAAAATACCCCTATTCACTTTGGCCCGCCCAACCCGATGCATATGATACGGGCGACAGTGGAGGACAATATTTTTGTAAAAATAGAATGGGAAGATATACCAGCAGGAGAGGATCTGGTGCGGGTCGAAATTGAGCGAAATGCTGGCAATGGATTTCAGAATCTTCTAAGTCAGCCCGTTTCGAGTCCGGTGCGGATGTATGAAGACAGAGATGTTTCGGTGAATACAAAATACTATCAGTACCGGGCAGTTGTAGTCGATACTTGTGGAGACAGAACACCTTTAGGCCGATGGGCTACCAGTATTCTCCTTGAGGCAGAAAGAGTGAGAGGGGTGGTTTATCTGAACTGGAACCCCTATGAAACCTGGGCTTTTGGTGTAGACCGTTATGAAATCGAAGTATTTGATGAAACCAGCCTTCAATACCTGCAAGTAGCAACCGTCCCGGGCAGCGCAAATACTTATGCAGACGAAAAAACCGACCTGGCGCAGGGGAGCTATTGTTATCGGGTAATCGCCTGGGAAGCGGGCGGAAACGGGCAAACCAGCCTTTCAAATGAAACCTGTGTGGTCGTGGATCCCCTGTTGTATTTCCCCAATGCCTTTACCCCCAACTTCGATTTGGTCAATGACAGGTTTATTATTCCGGGTGCGTTTATCAGTCAGTTTCGGATGGAGATATACAACCGGTGGGGGCAAAAGATATTTGAAACCGACTCACAGGAAGACGGGTGGGATGGCACTTCACAGGGGATAGCCGTTCCTGAAGGTGTGTATGTATTTAAAGTAAGCGGAACAGGATATTCGGGAGAGGTTATTCAGCGATCCGGGACTGTAACCCTGCTTCGGTAGCCGGAGTTGCAAATGCATCCGATTTTCCGGGAATGGGATCAATAAGCTGGTGGAGAAAATCAGTCTGTCCTTTGGCCAAAGTTTTCCGGGCCTCCGCCACAGATATCCACTGAAACTCATAGACATGCCCATCATCTTTTCCAAAGGAATTTACACGGTGCACCCAGTGCTGTGCGGGCGATTCCAGCGATTCTACCTGAAAGAAGTGCCAGGTTTCTCTTCTCAGTGGCTTTCGGTAAATGGTACGGCCAAGTTTACCGACAAACCGAAGATGAACAAGACCTGATTCTTCCTCAATCTCACGATACAAAGTTTCTTCTTCTTTTTCACCAGGCTCAACCGTGCCTCCGGGAACCTGAATACCCAAATCTGGGAAGTGACGGTTACTATACACCAGAATTTGCCGGACTCCATCACTCATCCGAGTGATATAAGCGAATACTTTATTTTTCATGAAACCGTTTTGGCTGCCAGGGAAACTAAGCTCAGTCAACAATATCTGCTAATATTGGTCCCGGTTGGGTCACAAGCACATTACTGCAATTATACAATATAAGCAGGATGCATGAGTAATCCAAGTATTCGCATACCGAAATATCCGAAAATAAAAACTAAATAAGGGAGGATTCGTCCCGGATTTGGGAGTTGGTCAGCGTCCAGAAGCGGTAAACCAGCGCCAACGCCGCGATCCCCAATCCCACAACAAAACCATACCAGAGCCCGTCAATGCCGTATCCCAGTTTAAAACCCATGACATAACCGATAGGCAGGGCAAGCACCCAATAGGCCACAAAAGTAATGAGCGTAGGGACCCGCACATCCTGAATACCGCGAAGAATTCCAATTCCAACAGCCTGAATGCCATCAAAAAGCTGGAAAAAAGCAGCAATAATCATCAAACGGGAAGCGACTTCCAGCACCTGTGTATTTTCTACATATTGATGAGGAAACCAGTGGCGCCCAATGACAAGCGCAAGTGAAAAAAACATCATTAAAACGGCGCCGAGATAAACCCCGGCCATACCGGCCTGGCGCATTCCCGGAAGGTCTCTCCGCCCCAGCGAAGTGCCGACCCTTATCGCTGCCCCGGCAGAAATTCCCGATACAACCATATAGGTAACGGAAGACAGATTAATCACAATCTGATGGGCAGACCGATCCACCGGCCCCAGCCACCCGGCCATTATCACGGCACCGCCAAAGGCACCTACTTCAAAAAAGTACTGCATACCCGAAGGGAGTCCGATGGAGACAATTTTCCGGATAACGTTTATCTGCATCTCTTTCCACCGGAATGCAGGGTGATAGTTGGCAAACCTTTTGGATCGAACGATATATCCGGCCATCAGCAAAAACATCAGGATGCGACTGGAAAGCGTGGCGACACCCGCACCGTTTAGTTCCCAGCGGGGAAATCCCCAATAACCATTGATAAGCACCCAATTGGCGACTGTATTAAACGCCAGCCCGATCAGAGTAATATACATAGCCGGCCGGGTAAGCGAAAGTCCGTCAGAAAACTGTTTATATACAAGAAACAGCAGCATGGGAAGAACGGAGATATTCAGTATATGCAGATAAGGAGTTGCGAGGCGGACATCTTCCTCCGGTTGATCCAGAAAAGGCATAAGCAAAGTACCGCCAAACATAAGCAGGCCGATCACAAATGCAGTAGCAATACCCACCCACACCCCCTGTCGGAGATAGCGGCCACATGCGTCAGGGTTTTGGCTGGCCTCGGCTTCAGCTACAAGAGGCGAAATGGCAAACGTCATTCCCATACCCAGGACTACCAGGATAAAAAAAATGCTGTTGGCCAGGGAAGCGGCGGAAAGAAACCGATACCCGAGATCACCAATCATGACATTATCCACTACCCCCATCAACACTACCCCCAACTGCCCGATGATCACGGGAGCCGAGAGTTTGATGGTTTCACGCATGTGATCCCCATAACGAATCAGAAAACGCAGGATCGACCTTTTCATTATAAGCTTGAGTGTTGGCAGACAAAGTTGAGACAAATAATTGAATCCACAATACCGATGCAAGAGAAACAAAGCTTTTGATCACCCGTTGGATTTGTAAATAAAAAGTTTTACCTTTGTTTTCGTAACACTTATTAAGGCTGGAAGGGAGTACAACTCCCTTATTTTTTTGCTATGCTGACAGATTCTCTTCGAGAGGTTATTATCCAAAATATTGCTGCTACCAACCCCCACGCGTTTGTTGTGGATCTTCGCTTGAAAAGGGGAAAGCAGAGTGTATTAAGCATAAAAGTTGATACAGATAAAGGGATTAGCCTGTCAGAATGCGCAGAAATCAGCCGGAAACTGGGTATGTTACTGGAGAATTCGGAGGAGATGAATTTCCCGTTTAACCTGGAGGTATCTTCTCCGGGTGTAGGTTACCCTCTGATGCTTCACCGGCAATATGTAAATAATATTGGCAGACATCTTCAGGTTATTAAAATAAGTGATAATACAGAGGTTAAAGGAAAGCTGGTAGCAGTAGAAGAGGAATATCTGGAGTTGGAAGCTTTGGCGCAAAAGAAAAAGAAAAAAACGACAGAGCCGGAAGAAGAAGCGGCAAACATCCAGATTCTTTTTACCGATATTAAAGAAGCAAAAGTGATTATTATATTCTGAAACGAAGGTTCCCGGCACAGGCCGGAAGTCAATTTCAAAAACCATGGCAGCAAGAAAAGTTGTAGATCAGAAAATAAACCTGGTTGACGCGTTTACAGAGTTCTCGCGGTTTAAAAACATTGACCGGGCTACCCTGATGGGCGTACTTGAAGAAGTTTTTCGCACCATGATCCGGAAAGAATACGGATCAGACGAGAACTTCGAAATCATTGTCAATGTTGACAAAGGGGATATTCAGGGATTCCGGGAAAGGGTTGTAGTGGAAGACTTCGAGCTGGAAGACGAAACCCAGCAGATACCGCTTAGTGAAGCCCTCAGGATTGATGCGGACTATGAAGTCGGTGATGACCTTGCTGAAGAAATCAACTTTTTCTCTTTTGGCCGAAAAATCATTCAGACGGCTAAACAGACGCTTACTCAGAAAATCAGAGATCTGGAAAAAGCAACAATCGTAGAGCAGTATGAAGATCTGAAAGGCACAATCATAGTAGGAGAAGTATATCAGGTATGGAGAAATGAAATCCTTATCTTACATGAAGGAAATGAGCTGACGCTTCCCCGTACCGAACAAATACCCAAAGATCGTTTTCGCAAGGGAGACACCCTTCGCGCTGTGATCATGGAAGTGAATATGAAAAATAATAATCCCCGGATTATTATTTCACGCTCTTCCCCGCTGTTTCTCGAAAAATTATTTGAACAGGAAGTTCCTGAAATATTTGACGGCCTGATCAATATCCGTGGTATCATTCGTGAACCCGGAGAGCGGGCCAAAGTAGCCGTGGAGAGTTATGACGACAGGATTGACCCCGTAGGTGCCTGTGTAGGTATGAAAGGAAGCCGTATTCACGGGATTGTCCGTGAACTACGGAACGAAAATATAGATGTGATCAGCTATACGTCCAACGACGTACTGTATATCCAACGTTCTTTGAGTCCGGCCAAAATTTCATCTATTAAACTGGATGAAGAAACCCGGACAGCCCAGGTTTATCTGAAACCCGACCAGATTTCGCTGGCCATTGGTAAAAATGGTTTAAATATCAAATTAGCAGGAAAACTGACTGGTTATCAGATAGATGTTTACCGGGAAATTGATCCGGATGAAGAAGATATTGATCTCGACGAATTCAATGACGAAATCGAAGAATGGATCATTGAAGAGCTCAAGCGTATCGGTTGTGATACCGCGATGAGTGTCCTTGATCTTTCTAAGGAAGAACTCGCGAGAAGATCAGATCTTGATGAGGAGACGATTGTACAAGTGTTAAAAGTCCTCCGTGCAGAGTTTGATGCCGAGGAAGAGGAAGAAGAATAATCCGAAGTAAAACTTAAAATTAACCTCATGAAGCGTTAAATCTAGGTTCGGAATACCGGTCTTCCGTGTACAAGTGTTGCCTTATGAAGGAAATACTTCCCTGGGAAGGGCTTAGGCTCTTCCTGGTTTCTTATTTTTTTTAGAATAGTAGTATATTTACCAAAATATTTGCGGTATAATTAGTTAGCATGGAGGGAAATAAGCAAATCTACCGGTTATTCAAAGTAGCCAAAGAACTAAATGTGGCGACGGGTATGCTTGTCGATCACCTGCAGGGTAAAGGTTTTGACGTGGAGAACTCCCCCAATACCAAACTCTCCGGTGAGCAGTATGATCTATTACTCAAAGAGTACGCTTCAGAAAAGCTCATGAGAGAGCGTGCCGAGCAACTCTCCGAAAAACGTAAAGAGGATGTACGGTCTGTAAGTACCAAACTGCCGTCCACAACCAAAGAGGAAGATCCCGAAAATGATCTGATTTCTCCGGAACAACTCCGCAATACGATTCATACCAAAACTCCCCAGAAAACTGAGCCGGAGAAAAAGACTGAATCTACGCCCGTAGCAAAAACAGAAATCAACCCGACCCCGGTTGTTGAAGAGTCGCATGAACCGCCGGTAGTCGAGAAAGAAGAGGTAAAACTTCCGGAACCCCCGAGGACAGAACCCGACATCCGGGAATCAGGCCTTAAAGTTGTTGGTAAAATCGACCTCGACGCTCTGAAAAAACCTAAACACAAAGTAGAAAAACCTGAACCACCGGTAGTTGAAAACGAACCTGAAGAAGAAAAACCTGAACCACCGGTAGAACCTATACAAGAAAAACCTGTTGTCGCTGAAGTAATAGAACCGAAGCCCGAAGTTGTAGTTGAAAAAACCGAACCTCCGGTAGTCGAAATACCTGAACCCCCTAAAGTGGAAAAAATGCCAGAGACTGTCGTTACCGAAGTCCCTGTAGCAAAAATCGAAATTGAAAAACCTGAGGTGAAGGAAGAGAACGAAAATAAAGTAATCCGGGCTGGAGACCGTACGCCTCAGCTTTCGGGATTAAAAGTGATCGACAAGATTGAACTTCCCGGCAACAGACGTTCCAAGAAGCGGAAATCCAACGATGATACTCCTGCTAAACAGGAACCGGCAAAACCGGTAGAGCCACCCAAAGCAAAAACTGAGGCTGAATCTGCCGAAGATGGGGATAAAAAACGCCGCCGCCGCCGTAAGCGCAAACGCAAAACTGTTGGTGAAGGCGAAACCCAAACAACCGGAGGTGGAGATTCCAAAGATCCTAAAAAGGCAGCCGCAACCGCAGGGAATGCTGCCCAGAAAAAAGGGAAAAAAGAGAAACCTACCAACAAAGAGGTGGGGGACTCGATCCGTACCACTCTTTCCCAAATGGGAAAAGGTGCTTCCCGAAGCCGGCAGAGACTTCGCCGTGCAAAACGCGACGCCGATGCTCTCCGCAGAGAGCAAATCGAACAACAGGCGCAGGATGATGCACATATTCTCGAACTCACCGAATTCATCACTGCCAATGAATTTGCGAACCTGATCAATGTTCCGGTTACAGATATTATTACCAAATCCTTCCAGCTGGGTATGATGATCTCTATCAACCAGCGTCTGGATGCGGAACTACTGACCATCATCGCCGAAGAATATGGTTTTGAAACCAACTTTGTCGATGTAACCGAAAAAGAATTCGATGAGGAGCAGGAGGAAGATTCTCCGGAGTTGCTCGAAACCCGAAACCCGATCATCACGGTTATGGGACACGTCGACCACGGTAAAACTACCCTGCTTGACTTCCTCCGTAAAACCAGCGTCACCTCGCAGGAGGCCGGTGGTATTACCCAGCACATTGGTGCTTACGAAGTAAAACTCCAAAGTGGTCGCCTCGTAACATTCCTCGATACACCGGGTCACGAAGCCTTTACCGCTATGCGTGCCCGTGGTGCAAAATCTACTGACCTTGCAATCATCGTGATTGCTGCTGATGATGCCGTCATGCCGCAGACGCGTGAAGCCATCAACCATGCACAGGCGGCAGGCGTACCAATGGTGTTTGCCATTAATAAAATGGATAAGCCCGGCGCCGATCCTGAAAGAATCAAAGGCCAACTGGCAGAAATGAACCTTCTGGTCGAAGACTGGGGGGGCAAATTCCAGTCGCAGGAAATCTCTGCACTGAAAGGTACCAATGTGGACGAACTCCTCGAAAAGGTAATCCTCGAAGCAGATATGCTTGACCTGAAAGCAAACCCCGCCAAAGAAGCCAGTGGGGTAGTCATTGAATCACGCCTCGATAAAGGTCGTGGAAACGTGGCAACCATACTTGTCCAAAATGGAACCCTGGAAGTGGGAGATGAAATGGTAGCCGGTATTCACTATGGCAAGGTACGGGCGCTTATCAATCAAAACGGAGAGCGTATTAAAAAGGCAGGGCCTTCCACCCCGGTTCAAATGCTGGGGCTTTCGGGTCAGCCTCAGGCTGGTGATAAATTCCAGGTATTCTCTGACGATGGAAAAGCAAAAGAAATCGGGCAAAAACGCTCCGAGCTCTTCCGCGAACAGCAATT
The DNA here is from genome assembly GCA_041391665.1 of Bacteroidia bacterium. Taxonomy (NCBI): domain Bacteria; kingdom Pseudomonadati; phylum Bacteroidota; class Bacteroidia; species Bacteroidia bacterium. The sequence continues at coordinate 55,379 of JAWKNO010000001.1, forward strand.
CCGCCAGACAAAACGCATTACACTCGAAGAAATCGGGCGTCGCCGTGCTATCGGTAACTTCAAAGAACTTAATATCATCATCCGTGGTGATGTGGATGGTTCGGTAGAAGCCCTCTCCGGTGCATTGCTGAAACTTTCGACCGGTGAAGTTCAGGTGAATATTGTATTCAAAGCGGTAGGTGCTATCTCTGAGGCCGACGTCAACCTGGCTATTGCTTCCGACGCGATCGTTATGGCCTTTAATGTTCGCCCTAACGCCCAGGCTCGTTCACTCGCCGAAAGAGAAGAGGTCGATATCCGTACCTATAGTGTGATCTACGATGCGATCAATGATGTGAGAGATGCGCTTGAAGGCCTCCTTTCACCGGAAATCAAGGAAGAAATCGTGGGAACCGCAGAAGTCCGGGATGTATTCAACATTACCAAAGTAGGTAATGTCGCAGGTGCACTCGCGATGACAGGGAAAATCAAACGAGATGATCCCGTGCGGATTATACGTGAAGGTGTGGTTATATATAACTCCAAACTTGCTTCACTCAAACGCTTCAAAGATGATGCAAAAGAAGTGATCAGCGGTATGGAATTTGGCTTTATGGTCGAAAACTATAACGATATTAAGCCAGGGGACGTATTAGAATCATATCGTATCAACGAAATTAAACGTAAACTCTGATCCGCATTTGAGTATTTATGAAAATCAGGGACATTGCGGAGGTATTGGAAGAATGGGCGCCGCTGCCGGTTGCAGAATCCTATGACAATGTAGGTTTACTGGTCGGCAATGAGCATGCAGAAGTTACCGGGGTACTTGTCAGCCTCGATGTAACGGAGGCCGTAGTGAATGAAGCCGCAATGCTGGGGATCAATCTGATTGTCGCACACCATCCAATCTGGTTTTCAGCCCGAAAACGGTTAAATGGTGAAGACTATGTGAGCAGGACCATTATTTCAGCGATAAAAAAAGATATCGCTATTTATGCCTGCCACACCAATCTTGACCATGTGCACTCAGGGGTAAATCAGAAAATATGCGACCGGCTTGACCTTCGCGATACCCGTTTTCTTCAAAAGAAAACTGTTTTTAACGAAGAATCTTACGGCGCCGGTATGATCGGAAACCTGGCAGAACCCCTGTCAAAAACAGATTTTCTGGCCAAAGTCAAATCTGCTTTTCATTGCGGAGGAATCAGATATGCAGATACAGATAAAACATTTATCGGAAAAGTAGCCGTTTGCGGGGGCGCCGGAAGTTTCCTGACCCAGGAAGCCATCAGGCAGAATGCAGATGCACTGGTAACCGCAGATATTACTTATCACAAGTTTTTCGACAACGAGGAAAAAATTCTGTTGCTAGATATAGGACATTATGAGTCAGAACAATATACTTCGGTTTTGATTCGTGATTATTTATCAGAAAAATTTATTAATTTTGCGATCCGTTTATCCGAAGTAATAACCAATCCGGTAAGGTATTTTTAATAACCATTAATTACCCATTCTATGGACAACCCTTTAGCGGAAAGATTGCGCACACTTACTCGTCTCCAGGTTTTTGATTCAAAACTTGATGAGATTCACCGACTCAGAGGGAGCCTTCCTGAAGAAGTAAGCGACCTTGAGGATGATCTCGAAGGTCTTGTTACCCGTAAGTCGCGAATAGAAGAAGAAATCGACCGCCTGAAAAAGGACATTACAGACAAGAAGAACAAGATTGAGGAGTTCACCAATCAGATTAAAAAGTACGAAGATCAGATGACGAATGTGAAAAACAATCGTGAATTTGAAGCGCTTCGTAAAGAAATTGAATACGCCAATCTTGAGATTCTCACTTCCGAAAAGAAAATTCGTCAGTTTCAGGAGCAAATAGAGCAAAAAGAAGATTTGTTTACTCAAACTTCCAAAAGGGTAGATGACAAAAGAGCGGAGCTGGAAGATAAGAAAAAGGAACTCGATAAAATCATCGAGGATACCCGGGTAGAAGAACGCAAACTTCGCGATGCCATTGAAAAAGCTTCCGAAGGCGTAGATCACCGGATCCTCAATGGCTATACCAAAATTCGCAATAATATGCGCAATGGTCTGGCCGTTGTAAACACAGACCGCGATGCCTGTGGTGGATGTTTCTCCATTATTCCTCCCCAGATTCATATAGAATTGAAACAGCGAAGAAAACTCATTCACTGTGAAAATTGTGGCCGTATCCTGGTAGATGAAGGCTTCTTCGAAGAAGTCAGAAATCAGGTTATTGAGATAATCAGCTAGCGATTCTCCCGGAGGGGGATTCTGGCGCTTTTCACGATATTTATCCAAACATACCCAATAGTATGTGGAAATTTCTGGTAATTACGCTCCTGACTTCCCCTCTGCTATCTTTTGCCCTCCCGGCTGATGATGCAGCAACTCGTGCCCGGATTGAAAATAATCTGGAATTGTTTCATCTTGATGAAGCTGCTGCTCTGATTCCCAATCTGCAACATCCTGGTTACAGATCTTTCTACGAAAATACCATCCTGGTATATCGATACTTCGCAGATCAGGATATCGCCTATCTGCAAAAGATTCGTGCTGACTGGAAAACAACAACAGATAATCTTGAATCCCTTCCCGAAAGTGATTCGCTCCGCCTGGTCATGCTCTCGGAAATCCAGTGCAAACGGGCTATGCTTGAGTTTGTCGATCAAAATTACCTGACGGCTATTCGCCATGCCCGCCTCAGCAGGAACCTGATCAAAGAAAACCAAAGTCTGTTTCCCAAAAATATCAATCAGAAAAAGGTTCTCGGTCTCTTTAATGTGGTTTTTGGTGCAGTACCCTCCAAATATCAATGGATTACAAATTCTTTGGGCTATAAGGGTAATATTCAGACAGGAATCGCACAGCTGGAAGAATGTTCCAGATCGGGAACGCTCCTGCGACTGGAATCTACACTCCTCCTATACAATATAGAGCGAAATATGCTCAACCAGGATGTGAGAGCCTCTGAAAGACTGGAAAAGGAGCGAAAACGATTCGAAAAAAATATCGTCCTCGACTTATTTATGGCCTCCGGCTACCAAAGTATCAAGCAGAATGATAAATCGCTGCAGATTCTCACCCAAAGAGAACAGTACAACGACGGGAAAGTATGTTTCTTGAATTTTTGGGACTACTTACTGGGAAGAGCTTATTATTTTAAGTCCAATAATAGGGAAGCGCAGCGTTATTTTTCGCGGTTTTTAAAGGCGCACAAAGGAAATATTTTTCGATCAGACGCGCTTTTCCGGCTGGGAATGGCACTGACACTTGATGGCAGCTACCCCATAGGCCGCCATTTTTTTCAACTTGTGACCAAAGAAAAAGCCTCCGGCTTTGATGAAGATGAGTATGCCATCTATATGGCCGAAAAATTTATGGCAGCAGCGCCTTCCGAAGATCTGAAAGCACTTTTCAGGGCCAGAAATTTCTTCGATGGGGGATACCTCGAAGAATCGGTCGCGATTCTCAACAAACTGGAACCAAGGGCTTCCTTACTTTCTCCTGCCGAAAGAACCGAACTATACTACCGTTTTGGCAGAATCTATCATTCGATGGGAAAAGGTCCGGAAGCGCTGGCAGGATATCAAAAATGTATTGCCCAGCCCGCCAGCGACCAGCTGTGGATGCAGGTATATGCTTTTTACTATCAGGCCGAAATCGCCAAAGCTTTCAGTGACTTCCCGCTTGCAAGAAATCACTATCAAAAAGCGCTCTCCTTTAATGATTATTTCTACCAGGCAGGCCTCGAAAGCCGCTGTAAAGCCGCACTGGATGAGATTAAAGGAAAATAGCCTTTCTTCTAGTACCAGAAAATTTCATCGACAAATATCCATCCCTTATCGCCTGATCCACGGTGCCAGGAAGGCATTCGCTGAACAGACTGCGCGATGATCTTGTAATAGCGGTATTTGGTGGCATCAAACGCCAGATCAAGTCCTTTTTCAGAAACAGGCTCATACCCGGTAACAGGCTTTGGATCTATTCGTGCCAGCTTTTTCAGCGAATTTTCATCATCTCCTCCCCATACTTCCACATAAACCGGTGGCATAATATATGAGTCAATATTGCGCGCATAACTCATTGTCATATGCGAGATCTCAGGAGGTGTATCGCCAAAATCAAATAGTGCGATTAACGGACGATCTTTGTATCCCAGCCAAAGTGGAGATCGGAATGTGCTGGCTTTGCCCTTTTCGCCATCCATTAGTGTGCGCCCCCCGTTTCCGATATATTCGTCATTGGGTCGGGTCATCAGCGAAACATTTTCGGGATAATGTCCTTCCTTAAAAAAAGTATAAGAAACGATCCTGCTTGCCAGCCAGTTGGGATTATATGCCAGGGCCCGCACTTCCGTAAACTGATCTACAGGAAATGGCTGGGTATATGCCTCAGATGTAAGGCTGTCGGGATCTGTGCTGTCTATGGTATACCGAATAGTCACTCCGGGAAAATTGTGCTTAAGTACAACTTTTTCCCCCTCAGCCAATACGTTTGATTCATTGACCAATACCGGCGGAGTGAGGGAAAGCCGAATAGAATCCTCCGGAATATATCCATACTCAAACACCATATCCGGAAATTTCTTCGATAATTCGGAGAGATCCTTTTCTTCGACATCTGTGCTCCAAAGAAATACCGATTCCACACCGGGCAGATTACCCAGATTTTTCAGTATATTCTCTGTATTCACATCTGTATTGGAGAAAGCCAGTGCCTTTAGGTTTTTGCATCCGGAGAGATCGGAAAAAGTTGCACCCGTGATATCTGTTCCGTTCAGAATGAGTTTTTCCAGATTTTCAAACTGACCGATAGTCTTCAAATCTTCATCCTTTACCGGCATATTGGTCAGATTGAGGGTGACCAACTGGGTTTTTATAGCCAGCAATTCTGCCAGTCTTGCCGAAGTAAAAGATTCCCGTACAAAAAACTGCACGTGCAAGTCAGGAGAATGAAGCGTAGGTTGTACCACACTGCGAAAAGGATCATTGAGCTTCGCAACGGTTTTCTCATCGGCAGGAGGAAAAGCATACTTAATAGCAGGTTCTTTTTCCGAAGTTTTTAATGCCTGGGCAACCATCATTTGAAGCGTATCGCCGGGAACCAGTTCTGCAATTTTGATTTTGGCATCAGCGCCTTTGCGTATCCATGTTTCAAGCAAACTGATTTGTTCTTCTGTAAGCTGGGGTTTACCATCCGGAGGCATATGATCTTCATCGCTTACGGGAAGGTGAATCCGTTGAATCATATGACTTTCAGCCAAATCGCCAGATTTCCACGCAGGTCCATTTTTTCCTCCGGCCAGTAAGGTTTCCAGCGTGGTCATATCCAGTTCGCCTTTTTTCTTGGAACCGTTATGGCAGGAAGTACATTTATCTTCAAGAATGGGCATAATCGCCGCCGAAAAAACGGTGCTTTCTTCCGAAATTTCTACTTTTTTATCCATCATCGGCGCCCACAGGAAATCTTCGCCATGCGTGATTCCCGCACCAAAATGGCCTGCAAGGATCATAAAAGCCATACAAGCTGCCAGCAAACCATTAAACAACTTGGCGGAGTGGTCTGGATTCTGATACAGAATCAACAATCCGTAAGCCATAAAACTCAAAGCGACGCCTGTCCACTTGTGGAAATCCATCAATCTGGATTCATATCCTCCTTCACGGGAAAGGAAAAAGCCCATAAGCGCAGTCAGAGAGGTGAAAACAACCGTCAGGTATAAAGTAAACCGTTGGATTTTTTCGAAACCTTCCCCTTCAAAGTTTTTCCTGAGAAACTGGGTCAACGCCAGAATAATCAGAAAACCAATGGGCAAATGAAGAATCAAAGGATGCATTCTTCCGAGCGGCTGAAGCCAGACGGGAAGCGCCACTTTTGCCTCAAAGGCAAGCAGAAATACCAACAGAATCTGTATGGCAAATACTGTATTGGAGATAATAGACTCGAATTTTTTCATCAGGCGATAATATCCTTTACAAGTTTTCCGGCAACATCGGTCAGGCGGTATCTTCTGCCCAAATGTTTGTAGGTAAGTCTTTCGTGATCAAGTCCCAGCAAGTGAAGGAAGGTAGCGTGGAAATCATTGATATGGACAGGGTCTTTCACAATATTATAGCCCAATTCGTCCGTTTCTCCATACACAATTCCGGGTTTCACCCCGCCTCCTGCCATCCAGATTGAATAGCATCTGGGGTGGTGATCCCGTCCATAATTGTCGCGGGTGAGTGTGCCCTGGCAGTAGTTTGTGCGGCCAAATTCTCCGCCCCAGATTACCAGTGTTTCATCGAGCAGCCCACGCTGTTTGAGGTCTTTGACCAATGCGGCAGAAGCTCTGTCAACGTCTTCAGCCTGAAGTGGCATTTCAGATGGAAGCTGGCCATGCTGATCCCAGCCCTGGTGATACAACTGCACAAATCGTACGCCCGATTCGGAGAGTTTACGGGCAAGGAGACAATTGGCGGCAAATGTACCGGGTACGAGGCAGTCAGGGCCGTACATCTGAATAATATGTTCGGGCTCTCTTTTCAGGTCTGTAATTTCCGGTACGGCTGTTTGCATCCGGTAGGCCATTTCATATTGCTGGACTTTGGTTTTAATCTCGGGATCTCCCAGTTCGTCAAATTCCATCTGATTGAGCTCGGCCAGCTTGTCCAGCATTTTTCTGCGGCTCTGCTTGTCTGTGCCGTCAGGGTTTTTCAAAAACAATACAGGGTCTTCGCTATTGCTAAACTGCACGCCCTGATGTACACTATCCAGAAATCCATTGGTCCACAATTTAGCATATACACCTTGTCCGTTTCCCCTGCCTCTGGACAACAAGACACAGAATGCGGGAAGATTTTTGTTTTCACTTCCCAGACCATAGCTTGCCCACGCGCCCATGCTTGGCCGGTTTCCCTGCTGTGCGCCGGTCTGCATAAAAGTAAGCGCAGGGTCATGATTAATCGCCTCCGTGTGCATCGTGCGAATGATACACAGGTCATCGGCTATGCTGCCAATATTGGGGAGAAGGTCGCTGATCCATGCTCCCGATTTTCCGTATTGTTTGAAGTCAAAATAAGACCCGACCAGTGGAAATTTGGTTTGATTGGATGTCATACCGGTAAGTCTTTGTCCCATCCTGATGGAATCCGGCAGATCCTCCCCATGCATCTTGCGCAACATGGGTTTGTAGTCAAATGTTTCCAATTGAGAAGGCGCGCCATTCTGAAAGAGGTAAATGACTCTTTTAGCTTTGGGTGCAAAATGGGTGAACCCCAGTGACATTGCGTCTGTGGCAGCATCTCCTCCGCTGAAAAGATCAGGGATCAACAGAGAGCCCAGTGCTACACTACCGATTCCAAGGCCAAGTTTTCCCAGAAAATGGCGGCGGTTTACGTTCAATCGGCTTTCGAGAAATTCGTTTGACATGATATATTCAGGTTTGGGGTTGGGGTTCAGGATTTTGTAATGGCTTCTTCCATATTGTAGATCGTGTGAATCACCTGCATAAGTGCTGCAAGAGAGGCTTTATCTTCTACTGGTGCATGGGGATACTCTCCTACGGCCAGCGATTTTTCTGCATTGGATTCATCTTCAGCAAAAGCTATTTTTTCTTCAGAAAGATAATTGGTCAACAAATCCAGCTCTTCCTTTTTAGGTTCCCGGCAAATGATGAGGCGAAAGGCCGTTTCGACCATCTGAGCGGGAGCAATATTCTTCTGGATCAGCTTTTCTGCCAGAACGCGGGAAGCTTCGAGCACCTGCGGGTCGTTGAGCATGACAAGTGCTTGCAGCGGCGTATTTGTCGCGATACGGCGCACTTCACACTGATCCCGGTTTGATGCATCAAACATCAGCATGACAGGCGGGGGAACGGTCCGTTTGATAAACACATACATTCCCCTGCGGTAAAGATCTTCATTGTGATCCTGTACATAGTTCATGAGAAGTCCCCGGCCAGAGGTGGCGGCCTCCCATAAGCCCTTGGGCTGATAGGGTTTTATACTCGGTCCGCCGATGGTTGGCGTAAGCAGTCCGCTGCTGGCGAGTACATGATCTCTGACGATTTCTGAGGCAAAACGAATCCTCGGAGCCCGGGCCAGATACAGATTTTCCGGATCTTTGTCAAGCATTTCGCGGCTGACCTCTGAAGACTGGCGATAAGTAGCGGACATAACGATCATCTTCATCAGCCGTTTGATATCCCAGCCATTTTCCCGAAAATCTACAGCCAGCCAATCCAGTAGTTCAGGATGTGTGGGGAGATCGCCCTGCATACCAAAATCACCAACTGTTTTGACGATTCCCCGGCCAAATACTTCCTGCCAGATGCGATTGACAAAAACTCTTGATGCGAGCGGATTTTCAGGAGCAAACAACCATTTTGTCAGTCCCAGCCGGTTTTTTTCAAAACGGGTGGTGTCAAAAGGCATGATCGTTTGGGGTGTGGCAAAACTCACCTCATCAGCAGGTGCATCGTAATTGCCGCGGTTTAGGATATGCGTGGAGCGAATGCCTACCGAATCCTTCATAATCATGACCATCACTGGCGCCGTATCTTTTTTATTAATGAAACTGAGATAATCAGCAACATCGGCTTCGGTGATCTTCATATTTGGCGGGTCTGCAAAAGATGCATCAATCGTACCTACCAGGCCTTTTTCCGGCACCTGATTGAAGAAAGAAAAAGTGCTGTAATAGTCTTTCTGAGAGATAGGGTCATACTTATGATCATGGCATTTGGCACATTCAAAAGAAAGGCCCAACATAGCTTTGCCAAAGGTATTGGTGCGGTCGGTCACATATTCAATCCGGTATTCTTCATCAATCACTCCGCCTTCCTGAGTGATTTTGTGGTTGCGGTTAAACCCTGTGGCGAGCAGCATTTCTTTGGAAGGTTGGGGGAGAAGGTCGCCGGCCAACTGCCAGGTAACAAATTTATCGTAGGGATAATTTTCATTAAAAGCGTGAATCACCCAGTCGCGCCAGGGCCACATGGTGCGGAGTCCGTCGTCCTGATACCCGTGAGAATCAGCGTAGCGTGCAACATCCAGCCATTGAATCGCCATTTTTTCTCCGTATGATTTGCTTGCGAGCAGTTCGTCAACCATTTTCTCGTATGCATCGGGAGAATTGTCGGCGAGAAAACGGTCTTGCATTTCAATCGTAGGTGGCAGGCCGGTGAGATCCATGGACACCCGTTTGAGCAGCCTTTCTTTGTCAGCTTCAGCATTAGGTTTAAGGCCAATTTCCTCAAGGTGCGCGAGCACAAATGCATCTATTTCATTTTTTACCCACTTTTTATTCTTCAATTTTGGGAGTGGTGCTTTTTCAGGGGGGATAAATGCCCAGTGCGGCTTGTATTCAGCGCCTTGTTCAATCCATTTTTTTATGAGGAGGATATCTCTTTCCGAGAGTTTCAGTTTGGATTCAGGGGGAGGCATTCGTTCGGTAGTGTCTGTCGCCACGATGCGGTGAAAAACCGCAGATGCATCAGGGTTGCCGGCAACAAGGGCAAACTGATCGGGCGTTTCTTCCAAAGCGGCGAAGGCGCCTTCTGGCGTATCAAGCCGGAGGCCGGCTTTTCGCTGTTTGGCATCAGGGCCGTGGCATTTAAAACATTTATCGGAAAGAATCGGCCGTATATGCCGGTTGAAATCCACTTTTTCCGGGAGTGAATTTCCGGAAGAAATGAAAGTGTGTGCATTCAGCGTAAACAGTAGTACACAACCAACGATACCCGCAACTCCGGCAATGAGCCACCTGGTACGCTTCTGTAAAGCTTTGAGGACTGATAGTAGGTTAGACATGTTAGTAGTATCCTGGGTAAATCAGCAAATCTTGTCCTAATTTAAAAAAATTCCCCACAAAAACGCGTTCATCCACAAGATCAATCCACAGAAACTCCTGCTTCTTCGACTTTTACGTCTTCGGGCAAATAGATCATTGGATCGACTTTTTCTTTGTCATGGATGACTTCGTAGTGCAGGTGCGGCCCGGTGGACAGTCCGGTATTTCCAGAATAGCCAATCAATTGGCCGGCGATCACCACTTCTCCTGCGGTAACAACCATTTTTGACAGATGGGCATATCTGCTTACGTACGAATTGTCATGGTGAATATCGATCATCATCCCATAACTGCCTGAGGTTTCGACTGCTTCAAGTACAATACCCGAGCCTGCGGCATACACTGCGGTGCCTTCCTTCGCTCTGAAATCCACCCCCTGATGCATTCTTGATTCCTGCAAAACCGGGTGCATACGCATACCAAAACCCGACACGACCAATCCATTTTTTACCGGAGAGAGGTAGGGCATATAGAGGTTTGAGGAAGCAGGAGTAAAAGACAGATACACGGTGCCCAGTACCAGGGCCATTAACCAGGTACTTTCATGCAAAAAATTATTGCTGCTACCTCGTTTACTCATCACACAACGGCTATCACAAGACCTGAATTTTATGCGCATTGGAGAAGGTATCTCCCGTAATGCGGATAATATATGTACCGGGAGAAGTTTCATTTGGAATATCGAGTATCCATTCAAATCCCGATTTCAAGAATTTAACTTCGATCTGTCGACCCGCAAGGTCAAACATTTGTATATCTATCATATCGGTAAGCACATTTACCCTTACTGTCATGTTCTCAGTCGCATAAAGCGGGTTGGGGAAAAGTTGTGTTGCTGGTGGTTCGGGCGCATTCGGCGCATTCCCGGTGAAATATTTTTCTGCTAAATTAAAGGCTTCCACCCCGATTTCCATTCCCATAAACCTGCCGGGAATATCATCCATCGGCGGATGGATTCCGCCCCAGATACGCGAGAGGCTCGTCTGATCGGAAGCATCGCGATAAGTTGCCCATTGGAGAATCACATCCATACTGGGACCTTCTTCAAACACCAGAAACTCATTTTTCTTTGCCACAAATCCGCTCATTCCTCCTGGAAAATACTCATCGCCCGTAAGCATTGTCATCACCTCCGCGGCAGCCCGTGAGTAGGTAGAATGGCCCGAAACATACCCGGCAAAAGGGGGTGTCACAAATGTAGGGCGCTGATAGGGCCACCAGTTTTCGGCCAGAATCCAGTCCACACCGGCTTCATCGGTTTCCGGATCAAAGATAAAATCCGGGCCTTTCCACGCAAACAGTTTGATCTTACCTACATTTTTATTGCCGGCTCCCGCCAGCGGGTCTCCGGCTTCCACAAGTTCGACAAAACCAGGAACCAGAGGGATTCCCGCGACATGATAATTGGGCAGTGTAGGATCGGAGCTTTGGCCCCGGTCGGCCATATAGCGAATGGCCGATACCGGGCGGGTATAATCGTACCACCCTTTGACCCCCCAGGCAGAAATGGCGACATCGTGCATGGCCCCTCCCATCAGCAGGTAAGCTTTGACATCCCATTCCAGATCATCGAGTACGTTTCCCTGGCCTTTAAATCGTTTTTGAAGGGCGGGGTGATCATTGACATAGTTGAGGATGGTAAACCAATGCCCGGGAGGCGTTTCAGATGCCGGACCATCGGCCCAGAACTCAGCAAGTACACGGGCATAGTCTGCCCGGGGCACATATTGTGGTTCGTAGGGCTGACCGGTATAGGGGTTTATTTCCCTTCCCCGGCTGGCATCACCACCATTTATCAGATCATAAAACGCAGGATAATCTTTAGCACTGGTGGGATAACTTTCAATATTACCGATAGAAGCAGGAGAAATATCCCACATCACACTATCGCGGGGGTCGAGGTGTCCTGACCATACCGCTACCAGGTTAAATCCCCACATATATTCAGCCGATCCATCGCCACCATTTTCCGGATCGATATAAGACGGTGGGCCCGGATCGTGATAGACCCAGTATTCATTTCCATCCCGCTCGTAAATGGTAAGATCCTCTTCTGTGAGAGAGAAAGGCGTCACTCTTCCCCATTCGGGGCTGAGAAAGGGTTGTGTACGACCGGGAATAGGGTTTCCTGACTGATCGATAAAAACCTCCAGAGAAATAGGCTGCCAGCGATTGGGATCCTGAATATAGGGGTTGCCGGGAATGTCGGGGGCAATGGCAGGATTTACAGGTTCGTAGAAACGGTTGGCATATTGATTTTTTTCATTGGAGCCATCCTGAAGGCCAAAGTCAATGATTCTTTCGGCGATATAGTTTCCCAGTGCGGCCGGGTTGCCGGTATTGTAATTAATACTGGTGAAGGTCGGGTCATAACCCAAAGCCTGGAACAACGAGTCACATTCATCGATAATTTTCGCGGCGCTGGGAGATTTGGCAAACCGATGGCGCAGTACACGGTAAACCGCGTAGCTGATCGCCTCTTCCTGCGCGGCTTTCACATTGGCCGGAGCGGGTACCCCTGTAAAGGAGCAGGTATAATTGCCGACCGTTTTTCCCAGAAAAAAAGTCTCCGCCACGGGGTCATACACCGCCCAGGCATCGTACATGGCGAGCGAAGTATGAAACAGGTTTCGGGCATGAACGGTAGGTCTTGCAAAATCGCCCCGTATCGCATCCAGAAGTACTTCATTCCACTGCCGGGCGACAGAATGCGGTTGTGCAAAAGAAGACGGGAGCAACCCGTACATCAGAAAAAATACAACAAAATACGATGGGTAAAGTAGTTTTTTCATTTGGTTGAGTGGTTAGGCGCGAAGGAACGAAATGAAGGGACTCTCAATCTCAAATTTACTAAAATATCGGCGGATGTTAATAATCCGGAGATAAAATTTGAACTTACCGCCAGAGGCATTTAGAATAAAAATGAGGATTATATTGAAGTATTGACAATTTTAGCCGACCTTACACCTACACCCCTCTAAGACAACAGCATCAACCAATTTTTACCCCCCATAAAAAAGATCTGAGCGCTTCAATAAACGAATATGGTACTATACATAAAATACATGGTCAGTCTGCGCTGCAAAATGATTATCAAGGAAGAATTGACAAAACTGAAACTGTCCTATACACTGATTGACAATGGTAAAGTTGAAATCCGGGAAGCGATCACGACTATACAGCGCGAGCAGCTTAAAAAGAGCCTCCTGAAATCAGGGATGCAATTGCTCAATGACGCGGATAGTATGCTTATAGAAAAGATAAAAAATGTGCTGAAGGATATGATTTATAATTCCAACGAAATAGATGAAAAACATTATGCCGACCACCTTAGTGATAAATTAAACTGCGATTATCACTACCTCTCCAGCCTGTTTTCAGAAATAAAAGGCCTTTCCATCGAACATTATATCGCCATGCATAAAATTGAAAGAGTAAAGGAGCTTTTACTATATGAAGACCTGAACCTGACTCAAATTTGCAATAAACTACACTACAAAAATGTAGAAAACTTATCCTACCAGTTCAAAAAAATTACAGGTTTGACGCCTTCCTTTTACAGACAAGTAAAACAGAAGCGTATGAACGTCCGCCATCAATATGAGACTATTCCCAAACCACCAACGCCTCGATAATATTGAAGTTATACATCAAATATATGGTTAGCCATCGCTGTAAGATGATCGTGGCGGAAGAACTGGTAAAACTGGGGATTCGCTATTTCAGTATTGACCTTGGCATGGTTGAACTTTTTGAAGATATTACAAAAAAACAGCACGAGGAGCTGAAAAAAAATCTCATGGCAGACGGTTTGGAGTTGTTGGAAAGTAAAAAGAGCATTCTTGTTGAAAAAATAAAACATGTGGTCATAGAGATGATTCATTATATGGACGAATTGCCAAATGTGAATTACTCAGATTATATCAGTGAAAAGCTGGGCTTCGATTATACCTATTTATCCAATATATTTTCAGAGGTGAAGGGTATCACCCTGCAGCAGTATATCATCATCCACAAAATTGAAAAGGTCAAAGAATTGCTGTTATATGACGAGTTGAATCTGACCGAGATTTCCTATAAAATGCATTACAGCAGCGTAGCACATTTGTCCAACCAGTTTAAGAAAGTCACAGGCCTGTCTCCTTCCTTCTTCAAAAAGCTAAAACATAAGCGAGAAGTCAACCTGGAAGACCTGTGATATATGTAAAACTCCCTTATAAGTATGTAACGATTGACGTAGACAGAGTACAGATATTTGTACTGTGAGAGTTCCTCATAACCTGACCCGCCAGCTTTCGGGAAGATAAAATATTAAACCAAATGAAAAAATTATCTGTAATCGCAGCAGCATTGCTGTTGTTCGCATCTGTCCCCCTATCCTTGTCCGCTTCTACTGAAGCAACCGCTATTTCGCTGCCTTCGGATAAACCAAAACCGGTTGAATCACCCGAAAATACAGCTTTAATCAACCGTTTAGACGAAATTAAAGCAATGGATAAATCAGAGATGACTTCGGCGGAAAAGAAAGAATTGCGAAATGAAGCAAAAGAGACTAAAAAGAATCTCAGACTGGGAGGAGGGGTATACCTTTCAGCCGGCGCATTGGTGCTAATCATTGTTTTACTGATTGTCCTTCTCTAAATGTATCAATAAAATGGCAGTTTTCAGAAGTCATTCCATGACTGATTTAGAACCACCCAAAGACAGGCAATGAAAAAAATAGGCATCATCATTTTTGCAATCGGTTTACTGATTACCATTTACACCGGATTCAATTTTGTAACAAAAAAGAAAATCGTGGATGTAGGTGAAATACAAATCACCCAAGACAAAAACCATACAGTAACCTGGTCACCCTTAGTCGGTGTTGCAGTGATGGTTGTGGGGGGAGGTATGTTTTTAGTCGGGCAAAAAAAATCATGACAGAAGTAAGTAAGAGAGATTCATCATCAATCTTATTAACTTAAAAAATCCGCCACATTTTATCCAGACTTATATAAGTCTGGATAAAATGTGGCGAAACCTTATTATAGACGGTACCCAAGGGAAAGTCCAAAGCCGGTGTTTTTTACAGATGTTTTATCACTGCCGGTTATTCGGTTGTCTTCAGGGTTAATTTTAATCATCCCCAGTTGTGTATTCAGTTGGAAAAATATCCCGTTTGCCAACTCATATCCGGCAAAAACGTTTCCGCCTACATCCAGGGGTTTAAAATATACTACGGTAAGGGGATCCGTTACTTCCACAACGTTTTGGAATTTAACCGGAGTATCAAGCGTGATCGGTCCACCTTCCGTTTTTACCTTACCTCCGATACCATAACCAACGTACGGTCCGAATCCCACCATAACATATCCGGAACCCAGCAAACCTTTGTAAACTAAATTCAAAGGCAATTCCAGATAAGAAAGATGGTAAGTACTTGTTAGTAACGCATTTGTACTTTTCGCCCCTTTTGTGGAAAACAGTAAGCCAGGTTGAAAATAAAATTCCGGAGCAATGGGTATCTGAACATTGATACCTGCGTGGAAGCCTACAATCAAATCATTTTCAAGGGTACTTTCATCCACATCTTTTCCATTCAAATTCTGAAGATTCACACCGCCAAGAACGGCAAAAGCGGTTTTTGTACTTTGTGCATTTGCCATTGGGGCGAAAAACATAAGTATTCCTATAAAAACATATAGTTTGGTATTCATTGTGATTTGTGTTTAAGTGATTGTATAATATTTGATTTTGATGTACCGATTTGATTCGATACCATCGGTGAATCTGTTTTATTTAAGGGCTTCTTTTTCAGCCTCAGCTTTCATCTTTTCATTTGCGGTGATCAGAAACTCAGCCCGGCGGTTTTGTGTGCGTCCTTCTGCGGTCTCATTGTTATACTTGGGCTCTGTTTCCCCAAATCCTTTGATATCAAGCCGACTGGCCTTTACACCTTTGGCCTTCAGATAATCGGATACATTTGTAGCCCTTCTTTCCGATAAGGATTTGTTATAGCTTACACTTCCTTTACTGTCAGTATGTCCCTGTATTTCAATGTTGGTATCGGGGTAATCGTTCAGAACAAGAACCAGTTTATCAAGAGTATTTTGAGAATTATTTGACAAATTAGATTGATCAAATCCAAATAGCACGTCGCTGCTAAATTCTACCACGATGCCTTCACCTACTCGTTCAACCTTTGCATCGGGAACCGTAGTTTTTATTTTGTCAGCCTGCTTGTCCATCTGACGGCCAATCACCGCACCGGTAGCACCGCCGGCTGCTGCACCGATAATTGCCCCCAAAGCTGTATTGCCGGAAGCCTTACCAATCACTGCGCCCATTGCGCCACCTGCTACTGTTCCACCTGCTGCCCCTTTCTGGGTTTTGGTTAAGGCACAACTGGAAAATAGCAACACTATGCCTATCATTAGAATCCAATTAAAATTTTTCATACTCTGTCTGTAGTTTAAGAATGGCCAGCACTTGCGCTGGTTGTAACTAGTTTATTTTAGTTCCTGTAAAGGTAGATGGGTTCGTGCCGGGAAGTATTGCATAACTCCGATGGAAGTTTACATCATTCACACATTTTATTTTCTTAATAATTATCAGTGTATAAATTTTATCATTCGATTTTTTTTAGCGGCTACCGGAAATCTGTGAATTATGTAATCTTCTCATATTATTCTGTAACACTTCCGGTAGTCAAATTATTCATCTTTGCTGAGTAAAGATGAATCGTCAATACGTCCATAAATTCTAATCACAGAATATTATTATGCCTTTATTAAATCTTTTAATCGTACTGATTGTAGTAGGAGTTTTACTCTGGTTAGTAAACGCCTATATACCCATGGATGGTAAAATCAAAAAAATCCTCAATGTAGTTGTACTGATTGTGGTTGTCATTTGGTTGCTCCAGGCATTTGGAATTTTGGATTCTGTAAAAAGTATCCGCATTTAAGCGTTCAGTGGGGAAATACCGCCGGGTAACACCGACCGGGATACGCCCCAATTTCCTCACTAGCGTACGAATATGTGATATCTATAAGAACTTCCTATAGATATGTAACACTTTGACTGTTGAATACAGCCACCTTTACAGGATAAGTATTAAGATTAATATTCAAATTAAATTATTATGGGAAATCTGCTTTATGTTATAGCTGTCGTTCTGCTCATTGCATGGGCAGTAGGATTTATTGGTTACAGTGCAGGTGGGTTGATACATATTCTGCTGGTGATTGCAATTGTAGCTGTCCTCCTTAGAGTTATTCAAGGAAGAAAAATTCTTTAAATCTGACGATTGCACTCGGCATTGTTGCATGAATAAAAACCACTTTATTAAAATTATACCAATCATGAGTACAGGAAAAGTAGTATTAGGTGTGTTGGCCGGGGTTGCCGTAGGAGCTTCATTGGGAATATTATTCGCTCCTGATAAAGGTTCGTCTACACGAAAAAAAATCTCAAACAAAAGTGATGAATACGTAGGAGAATTAGGCGAAAAATTTAATGGCCTTATTGACACACTCACCAGGAAGTTTGAAGCGATGAGTGAAGAAGCCATTCGCCTGGCCGAAAAAGGAAAAGTGAAAACGGAAATGCCCGTTGCCACAAACGAAAAACCGCGATAAACACAGCTAGTCTTCAATCTGCAAAATGCAATAAACATCAGACTTCGATCTGATGTTTATTGCGTCCTGCAGATCCAATCCTTCCCATGCTAAAAATCCCCAAATATGGAAACCCCGGTAAGTTTAATTGAAACCTTATTTGAAAAAACGGAGGCATATAGCAAAACAACTTACGAGCTTTCCAAACTCAAATTATTGGAGACAACGACGGTCGTCGCCACCTCTCTCATATCCCGTCTGAGCGTAATCATCGCGATTTCGTTGTTTGCGATTACTTTCAACACAGGCCTTGCACTGCTATTGGGTGAGGTATTGGGTAAATCTTATTACGGGTTTTTTATTGTTGCAACGTTTTACCTTTTAGCAGGGATCGTATTGCATTTTTTCCTCTATAAATGGATTAAAAAACCCGTTAGTGAACTAATTATTGACCAATCGCTTTAATAAAAAGGTATTATGCAAAAGATACATTCGGAAGTTGATCTCAGATCGGTGATTGAGCAATTGGAAAATAAGCAGGCCGAAGAAGGGAAAATGCTTAAGCAACAGTTTAATCTCGCATACGAAAGCATTCAACCCATCAATCTCATCAAAAGTACGCTTCAGGAAACCGCCAAATCGTTAGAGATACGGGAATATATATTTAATACATCCGTTGGTTTGGCTGCTGGTTATCTGTCTAATCTATTATTTGTCCGTGTATCTAAAAATCCGTTTAAAAAGCTTCTGGGAGCCGCATTGATGTTTGGTGTAACAAACGTGGTAACACATAATCCAAAAGTAATTAAATCACTGGGAGCAGAATTGTTAAAAATGATCATAAACAGGCCGAAGCTCGGTGAGATTGAAGTTGAGCATAAAGCAATCCATGAAACCATTTCCTGAATTTATTATGAAAACACGTGTTCAACTCCCTCTATATGCAAAAGCCTCTATTCTTATTGTCGGATTATATTTCTTAGTCAGTATTTTGGCTATCGCACGGGATCTTATTCTTCCCTTTATTTATGGCACGATCTCCGCAGTTTTGCTAAGTCCTACGGTGGATTTTATGGTGAGAAAAAGAATAAATCGAGTCATATCTGTTGTTATAGTTTTATCCATCACCCTTCTAATACTACTCGCGATTATTGGCTTATTATCCTCACAAGCCAGTAGATTGATGGATGCATTGCCCCAGCTGATGCAAAAATTTCAGGACCTGGTCCACGCTACCGTTACCTGGACTTCAGGCTATTTTAATATCAGTACACGGGAGATCAATACATGGATTTCCAATTCCATGAGTGAATTTATAAACAACAGCAGCAGCAGAATCGGCATTACCCTCTCAACCATGGGAGGAGTATTGGCAACCGTTTTTATAACTCCGGTTTATATCTTTATGATCTTACTTTACCAACCACACCTGGTCAAGTTTGTCCATAAACTTTTTGGGGTCGGGAATGATACTGAAATAAGCGAAATCCTTGTTGAAACAAAGGGAATTATTCAAAGTTACCTGGTCGGTCTTTTTATAGAATTTGCCATTATCGCCCTCTTAAATTCGGTAGGACTTTTGATAATCGGAATAGATTACGCGATTCTGCTTGGCATTACCGGAGCACTCCTGAATGTGATTCCCTACCTGGGAGCAATGATCGCAGTGTCGATCTATATGGTGATCGCCTTAGTCACCAAAACCCCCGTTTACTTATTTTATATTCTGATACTTTATGGCTTTGTCCAGTTTATAGACAACAACTTCATTGTTCCCAAAATCATCGGATCAAAGGTGAAACTCAATGCGCTTATTTCCCTTATGGCTGTGATCTTCGGAGCCGCTTTATGGGGCATACCAGGCATGTTTCTTTCGATTCCTGCCGTAGCCATCATCAAACTCGTTTTTGACCGCATAGAGCCGCTAAAAGCCTGGGGATTTTTGCTGGGAGAAATTTTATCCCCAAAACTAAAAAAAGATGAATTCCCGATCCCCCCCCCTATTCAAAATCTGTGAATCATGTAATTTTTTACCCGAGTTATGTAATACTTCCCTGCTTGTGATCAGGTACCTTCATTCATCAACCAAACTCTTAGCACAAACATTCACAAGGTCCCGGCCCGGGCAACTACAGTAATTCCGCCTGTATCGAACCTCTTTATTAACCTAATTTTACCCCAAAAGGGCAGAAGTCCAAACCTTCTGCCCTTTCTTCTAATCCCTTTAACTATCACTCCGAAATGGAAAATACTGAACTTGAAAAATCGAAAGTCTTTATCATTGTTGAGATCATTGAATACATTTCGAACTCGGTAGTGATTAAAACAATCATCAGAAAAACAACCGGAAATGTGAGCGCAGTCTCTTTTGACTCAGGAGAGGCCTTAACAGAGAGAAGCTCCGCCTACGACAATTTCATCCATGTGATTGACGGAAAAGCTGAAATATTAATAGATGGAACATCTCATTTACTTGAAACCGGGGATTCAATCATCATACCTGCCAATCACCGCAATACCATAAAGGCTAACGTACGATTCAAAATGCTCTCAACGATTATCAAAAGCGGATACGAAGATGTGAGCTGAGCGGGATATATTAGAAATTTATAAACATAAAATTGTTTTAAAATAGAACAATTTTATGTTTCATATTCAAACATTTTATATATTTGTTGGATAGAAAACAAACCGATCATCCAACAATGAATCAGCCTCTCTCCCCCCAACAAATCGGTCAGCGAATCGCCCGTCTCCGCAAGAAAAGGGGATTTTCGCAGGAAGACCTGGCGCGTGAAATGAAAATTTCACGGCCCTCGCTCGCACAGATCGAGCGGGGCAATCGCAACCTGACCGTTGTCGAATTGCAAACGCTGTCGTTTATCCTGCGGTTTTCACTGAATGAATTTGTGGCGGAGGAAAGCAAAACCGAAACGGAGAATATTTTGCAGGAACCTGTCGCAGTCTATGCGTTAAAAGAGCGGATTTCCACACCTCAACTGAATGAGGTTAAGTTTAAAAACGTACTGCTTTACCTGCTGGAACGCTGCGCAGGCAAACCCAACCTGGACGAAACCGTCCTCGCCCGGCTACTCTATTTCTGCGACTTCAACCATTACGAAATGTATGAAGAGCAACTGACCGGAGCTACGTACCGCAAAGTACCTTACGGCCCCGTGCCCGAAGAAATGGATACGATCATCGGGCAGATGATCGCCGCCGCACAAATACAAAAACTCAAAACCACCTATCAGGGGCGCACCCTGACCCGGTACATTCCGCTGGAAAAAGCCGACCTCACTACCCTGAAAGCCAGCGAGGCGGATATCATAGACAAAATCATTCTGCAAATGGGGGACTGGCCCATCCATCGCATCCACGATTATTTGCAGGCAGATAAACCCTGGAAAGCCAGCGCAGATTATGAGCCTGTCGATTATGAATTAGTTTTTTACAGAAAGCCGCCTTATACCGTGAGAACTTATCCGGAAGAAAATGAACAGGATATTATTTGAGGAAGTTCCGGAATTCAGGAAAGACCTGAAACATCTACTGAAAAAGTACCGGACACTGGAGGAGGATTTGGCAGTAGTAAAAAAAGTCCTGAATGACGAACCCGAAGAGAACCCTCCTTTCAGCTTCCGGATCAATGGTCTGGGCACAGAAACCTGCGTGATCAAAGTAAAAAAAATCGCCTGCAAAGCCCTGAAGGGCAAAGGCGTCAACAGCGGCCTTCGGTTGATCTATGCGTGGTTTCCGGAGGAGGAGCGCATCGTTTTCATCGAAATTTACCACAAAAGCGAAAAGGAGCGCGAAGATCGGGGGAGGATATTGGGGTGGGGATAAAAATGTTCTTTTTTAAACCATTATTTTGTGATAAATTAGAACATTTTGCATATTTAAGACTCACTGACAACCCTTTCTATGAATACCCTCTCCCTCCAACAAATCGGTCAGCGGATTACAAATCTCCGTAAACAAAGGGGATTTTCGCAGGAAGAACTGGCACGTGAAATGAAAATTTCACGGCCCTCTCTCGCCAAAATCGAACGGGGCAATCGCAACCTGACCGTTGTCGAGTTGCAGACCCTGTCGTTGATCCTGCGGTTTTCTCTGGATGAATTTGTAGCGGAGCAAAGCAAAACCGAAACGGAGAATATTTTACAGGAGCCTGTCGCAGTCTATGCGGCAAAAGAGCGGATTTCCACACCTCAACTGAATGAGGTTAAGTTTAAAAACGTACTGCTTTACCTGCTGGAACGCTGCGCAGGCAAACCCAATGTGGACGAAACCGTCCTCGCGCGGCTACTCTATTTCTGCGACTTCAACCATTACGAAATGTATGAAGAGCAACTGACCGGGGCTACCTATCGCAAAGTACCGTACGGCCCCGTGCCCGAAGAAATGGATACGATCATCGGGCAGATGATCGCCGCCGCACAAATTCAAAAACTCAAAACCACCTATCAGGGGCGCACTCTGACCCGGTACATTCCGCTGGAAAAAGCCGACCTCACCACCATGAAAGCCAGCGAGGCGGATATCATAGACCAGGTCATCAATCGGATGAGCGAATGTACCGCCGAGTCGATCACTTCGTATGCGCAGGGGGATTTACCCTGGGAAGTAACTGAGAATGGGCAAGAAATAAAATACAACCTCGCTTTTTACCGGGAAACCCCATATGCAATCAGGGTTTATGACGAAGATACAACCGAAGATTGAGTTATGAGGTTTGAAACACTCCCAGGGTTTGACAAAGATTTTAAAAGACTTCAAAAAAAATATCGAAGCCTGGAGTCTGATATAGAGACCATGAAAATCCTACTCAAATCCAGGCCCAATGCCCGTCCGCCATTTAGCTTTAGAGTTGATAATCTGGGCATTGATACTCCTATTATCAAAGTGAAAAAAATCGCCAGCGACAGCCTGAAAGGCAAAGGCGTCAACAGCGGCCTCCGCCTGATCTACGCGTGGTTTCCCGAAGAGGAGCGCATCGTTTTCATCGAAATTTACCACAAAAGCGAAAAGGAGCGCGAAGATCAGGGGAGGATATTGGGGTGGTTGGGGTAGTGGGATTTACAGAAATTATCCCCTAAAAATACAATCCCTATGATATTCCAAGAACTCCTTTTTAGGATTATATTTCTGTGGACTCATTATTCTAGTACCAGCGAGATGAGAAAAATATCTTGAATAATAGTCCTTGTTTTCTTTTTCCTTAAGCACGGAAGAAGTTAGTATTTCAAACTTGTCATTGATACCAATATACCCTTTGTCAAAGGCCTTATCATACAAAGCTGATAAACAGATACCGTTTTCAGGGTTTAGGCGTTCCTCTTCATTTTTTGACCAGGGTACAATATGACTCGCGACAAGTAAGTCAGGAATGTCAATTCCGGAAATAGCACATTTACCGGAATAATTTACAACCACGACCTGACGGAAAAAGCTTTGATTGACTCTGACTTTCACTTCCCGGAGTCTCGTTTCACCCTTTAAATTTTTGAGATCGCTAAGTATTGGTTCAAATTTAGCTTCTAAAGTTTGATTCTCCATTTCGGCTAAAATTCTTTCGCTTTCAAAAACTAATTTCTCCTTGTCATCGATAAATTCATTCCATATAGGCTCAACTTGTTTTCTTCCACCAGACATCCCATGTATGCCTCTTTTCTGATGATAAGGGTCAACATGTGCGAAGTTTGCCAAGCGTATTGCCACAGCGTTTGATGTCCGTCCCAGAATACTAGCCAATTTTATTACTTCTGGGGTACGCCTATCCAGTTTTCCAAAAGGAAGCTTCATATAAAGATTAAAGGCGAGGATGAGTTCATTGCGTGTCCAAAGGTTTGTTGCCATATAACCTGCTTCAATCAATTTGCCAAATACGCTTCTTCGCGGTTTCGGACACTCATTTTATTTACAATTCTTGTATCCCATTCCTGGTTAACCTGTATCGCAGTTATCTTAACTATCACGTCAATTGGCTCCATAACATTGTCATTAATCAGTCCAATATATATCTTTCCAGTAAGGGGGGATTTCATTTGTGAGGCATCATTAACGACATCTCCTTGTTTATACTGGTAATAAGTATTTCCTGATTTGAAAAGTAAAACATTCTCCCAGTCTGTAATAAAACGGTATTTTACATTATCTTCTCCTTGCACTTTACTAAAGACGTTTAAACCATAAAGTGCCAGCGCTGCCATTGTTCCATAGCCCGGTATCTTCATAGCAGAAGCTGCCGCCGAATTCATGAATTTATCCTTCGCATCTTCGTAAGCTTTTTTGCCTTCAGTGCCGACACCTATATAAAATGCCCAACTGACTGTTCTTTCAGGTAATACACAATCAACAATGTTAATATTAGTATTTCCATTTAGTGCATTTCGGGAAGAGATTTTAGCAACTTGATCTACTACCGTAATCACGACGGTATCACTTTTAACGAGATACTTTTCCTCAACCGGAGTATAAGTTGTATCTGAAATTGTTCTCCATAACACACTTGGGTTAAAATTTACAGTATTCTCACTCGCAGGTATTCTTTGAATTTTGAATTTACATACTCGTCCTCCTACAGCTGAGTTGGAAAAGCGAAATTTATAAATGCCTGTTCGCTGAATATTAATTGACTTATTTTCAATTTTATTCGTTTTATAGTCCATAAACTTGGAGGAGGAAGGCAATTCTGTAATTTCAATCTCTTTTAATTCTTTTCCGTTAAGTTCTTCAAAATTGAAGATGAGTTGATCGCCCTCTGCGAATCCATAATAAAAAACCTCTTCGCCAAGACCTCCTACCTTAAGGGTCGATTCTGCTACATCAATGGGAGTTTGTCCAAAAATTTGTATTGTGCGAATTGTAATTAGGACAAGAGACCCTAAAATTGACTTTTTCATACTTATTAAGTTTTGTGGTTGCGATTTATCAAAAGATCTTTTCAAACAATCTTCAGATACTAATTACAAATTCTATCTGAGATTTGCGACTTCTTGGCAGATTTTATTCAGTATAACCCAAAATACGATATATCCCCTCCCCACAATCGTTTCCTCCATTCGGTAGAATTCGATTTTTAGGAGTATCTTCATTTGTTTTATATTTGGGATAATAGGTTGATACAGGAGAGTCTAATTTAATGCCTTATGTTATATAATACGCTGCTCCGCTCTCCCTTTCGTTGGTTGTTTTGCCTGGCCTTTTTTTTCGGGTCCGGGCAAATGATGCTCCACGCTCAATCCAACGAAGGTACCGAGTTCTGGTTTGGGTTTATGGAGCACCGCGATATCGGGGCGAATACGCGCGTGGCTATGCTTACTTCGCGCTTTGATACACAAGGAACCATCAGCATTCCGCGATACAACTGGTCTCAGTCCTTTTCTATCCCGGCCAATGATGTTACCATCATTTCGCTGCCTCCCTATACCGAAACACTTGGCTCCGAATCGACCTCCGTCAACGGCATAAAGGTGGTCTCCGATCTGCCGATATCGGTCTATATTCACCAGTATTTTTCCCGCAGATCGGAAGCAACGGTCGTTCTCCCAACCGTTTCGCTGGGCCAGGAATACCGTGTGATGACTTATACCGGGTATGCTGCCCAAAATCAGGTTTACCCGGCTCAATTTTTACTTGTCGGCACCCAGGACAACACGCAGATCACCGTAACGCTCAGCGCCCAAACCCAAAAAGGGAAAAGTAGTGGCTCTTCTTTTTCCGTCAATCTTGATGCAGGCGAAACCTATCAGGTGCAGGCGCAATCGGCCGCTGGCGATTTTACCGGTACGCTTGTGACCGGTGATAAAAAGTTTGCAGTATTTGGGGGAAATCGCTGGGCAGGTACTCCCGCAGGCTGTGGTACATGGGACAATCTGCTGGAGGAAATGTACCCGGTTCCAACCTGGGGCAAACAGTTTGTAACCGTTCCCAGCGCGAAGATGGCGTATGATGTTTTCAGGATTCTGGCTTCGGAAGACAATACGCAAGTCACAGTCACCGGCAGCACAACTTCTTCCTATAACCTCCAGGCGGGAAAATTTGTCGAATATAAACTCGCTGAAGCTTCCCTTGTTCAGGCCAACAAACCCATACAGGTGGCGCAGTTTCTCGTCGGTCAGCAATGCAATGGCTACAGGGTAGGGGACCCTTCGATGTTGCTGCTCAACAGCGTGGAGCAAAGGCGCGATACCGTAACGCTCTACAACTCCCGCCTCGAAAATATCACCGAAAATTATATCAATATCATCATGTCTTCAGCGGATATTCCGCTGATTACTTTTGACAACCAGCCGATCGTGAGCATGCCGGGACTGGATTCGGTGGGGGCGAATAAAAACTTTGCTTATGTCAGCATTCCGGTCTCCACTGGCGCGCATACCATCATCTCCCAGGGCTGCGGAGTGATCGCCACAGCTTACGGTTATGGCGACGCAGAATCTTATGCCTATGGCGGTGGGGCTAATTTTAAAAATATCAACCTCAACCCGATTCCGGAGGGTGGCTGCCTGAATGATACCATTGTCTTTGACACCAAACTACCGGAATCCCGGTACAGCTTTTTCTGGAACCTGGGCGACGGGACGACAACGTCGGAGGCCGTTTTTACCCACATATACCACGACCTGGGCACATTCCCGGTTTCCCTGATCCTGACCGATCACTGCCAGAATACTTCAGATACCATCTACCGCGACCTGCTGGTGAGCTTGCGGCAACCGCTCGATGCTTTTGGCGATACAACGATATGTGAGGGAGAATCCTTTTTTCTCTACGCTCAGGACCTCGCAGGAGCCAGCTACGAATGGCAAGGACCCATGAGGTTCTTTTCAGAAGCACAATTTCCTCACATCGATAATGCCGTGGAAGGAATGGCGGGAAACTACGCAGTCAAAGGAATCATCTCCGGATGTGCTACGTTTCCGCAGTATGTATATGTGGATGTAATACCTACGCCTCAGCCCGATCTTGGGGCAGATACTTTGTTTTGCGGGAAAGAATTGTTTCTGTCTCTCGACCCGGGAGAATATGATTCCTATCTATGGCACGATGGCTCGCGGCAAAGGGTGTACGAAGCGACAAGAGAAGGCGTTTATACGGTAACCGTATTTGATTCTTACAGTTGCCAGGGCAGCGACACGGTCATTCTACGGGAGGTCTGTCCTCCGGATATTTACATGCCCAATGCATTTTCCCCCAATGACGACGGGCACAATGATCTTTTCGGCATTCACGGTCAATATCTGATCCGCCAGCATCTGACCATATTCAACCGGTGGGGACAAATGATCTTTGAATCATTTCAGATCGATGACCAATGGGACGGTAGCATGGGGGGCCGCCCCGCTACGGAAGGGGTGTATGTCTGGCAGGTTGACTATGATGCCTACACAGAAGATGGGGAAGTGTATTCCGGGCGACTTGCCGGAACGGTTACGCTGATTCGGTAAAGTTTTCTATCGAATCGGTAAATATCATATTCGCCCCTGAAGCTCTCCGGTTTTCGTATTCCTCAAAATTGACCGGCGGATACAGTTCTTCGATATCCATAAACATTCCCCGCGAACGCTGTTCTTCGAGCACAAACGAATGCCGCTCGCCGCTGAGTTCTCCCCGGTCGAGGAAGCCTTTGATTTGCTCGGCTCTGTGCTTTGAGTCAGTCATTGATGACGCAAAACGAAGCGGCAGATAAGCGTCTATCAACTTCATCTCTTCGGCTGTAGTCCATTGTTTGGGGTCGGTATTGTCCAGTCCGGCATTTCGCATAGCCTGGCCGAGAATATCTGTTTTGCCGATTGAAAAGCTCATCAAATGTCCGGGACGGTTTACACTATGGTCGAGGATCAGACACATACCGTATTCGGAAGTGATCAGGTCGCCGATATAAAACTTATCGAGCGGGCGGTAGCTTCTATGTTCCCGGAAGGAATTGATCCGGTCGAGTGCGTGTTCGATCTGCACCATCTGGACTTTGGCGTCCAGACCTGCTTTCCAGAAGCGGAAAGCCCAGTTCAGTTCGCGAAATTGCGCTTTTTGTTCTGGTGTCTGAATTTTCTGGCCGTTGAGGGTCATAAATCCGGAGGTTTGGTTTGTGTCTGTAAGGTCAATCCCAAAACGCCCATAGTAGTCCTGAAAGGTATCGGGAAACCGGTTTTTAATCCGCTGTAAAAGGGCGGGAAGTTCGCCCCCGCTGCTTTCTGTTCCAATGGTCCACTGCAACATGCCAAAAGTGAGGAATGCGTTGTCCCAGGTATTGATTGCGTCGAGATTGCCTTCATTGGCAGATACCGGTGTGATGACCCGGATGGCAGAGTCAGAAAGCCCCATCTCGTGTAGTGCGCTGCGATGTACTGTAATAAAATCCGAAGGGCGGTCATTGCCTATCGTTGCAATTCCGGGGTAAAATGATCCATCCTTCTTTTTCACTTTGATAAACCGGGTTTTGAGCCAGGAGTCGCTGACCTCAAACGTTTTTTCACCTACCGGCTGAACTTCGGTTTCAGACCGGCGCTGACCTTCAGCCGGGGCGTCCGTGGCGGAAAACCAGCCATCGCCATATAAAGGCGCAATTTTTGCCAGCAGGGTTTTGGCTTCTTCGGGAGAAAGGACAGAATCCGAATTGGTGATTCCGGCAACGTTAAACAAACGGTCAAGACCTGCCATCGTTTCAGCAGATGCAGATACCCGGTTATAGGTAGTCGCTATGGTGCCCTGGTCAACGGCCTGTTTTAATAAGCGCAGAGCAGATAGCAGCGTGTATCTGTCCAGCATGAGTTTTACCAGTTCCGGACTGGCGGTTTCCCCGTCTCCGGAAAGGCCGTTTTTCTTAAGGAAAGCGAGAATTGCAGTTGTCGTTCCCCCTCCATAATCACCATCTGCGCGATATTTGTCCCAGCTGAGTTCAGCCCCAAAACCGAGACTGTAAAGCAACATCTGCAGGGAGCGGATATAGGGTTTGGCGGGAGATTTCCTTTTTAAAAGAGAAGAATCCTGCGCATCATTAATTAATTGAGAGAGGGTCTGGGAGAATTGCATAATGTGTACTTTGTTAGAAGCTGCGATCTATTGGGAGAAATCATTTCCATTTATCCAACAAACTTCAAAATATACATAGATTTTCTGCTATTTTCCGCCCCTATGAAGACTCCGATAATATTTTTTTCTTTTCTGGTTTTCTCGGCAACTATTTTGTCAGCACAAAATGTAGATGAGCTTCGAATATCTGCCCATTATTCGGATCTGTCATTTAGTGAGCTTGTGAATGATATAGAGGCGCGTTATTCCGTGCGATTTTTTTATGCAGAAGAGTGGACTGACAGTCTGAGGTTTACTTTTTCAGGGGAGAATATTCTTTTAGGGCAGTTTTTAACCCAAATTTTTAGTGATACCCGTCTCCGGTTTTATATAGAAGATAAAGGGAAGATCTTTATTACCCGGGACTATTCTGTATCTGCTCATTTACCGGAAGATTATTTTTCGGGGCGTCTGCCAGCTAATCAGTCACCAGCCGAACCGGGAATTTTTGCACCCGAAGAAAAAACCGAAGCCAGTCCCTCGCTATCAAATATAGAAAACACACTTATCAAAATAGGCAGCAAAGGGCCGGGCTCTTCCGCAACTATTGCAGGTTATGTCCGTGATATAAAAACAGGAGAGCCACTGGAAGGCGTGACAATATTCAAACAAAATCCTGTGCAGGGTACCATTACCGATGCTTACGGATATTTTGTTCTCACCCTGCCAAAGGGGCAGTACGATTTACTTTTTCGATATGTGGGGAGAAAAAATACCCAGCGGAAAATTGACCTGTTGGGTGACGGCAAACTCGACGTGGAGATGGAAGAAGAAATCATTGCGCTGAAAGAGGTGCTTATCGTAAATGAGCGCAGCAGTGTCGAGCAGGTCAGCACTGGTGTGGCCAAAATTAGCCTTCAGGAGATCCGAACGATTCCGACTGTACTGGGAGAAGCTGATGTAATGAAAATCACCCTTACCCTTCCGGGTGTACAATCTGTAGGGGAGGGCGCCTCCGGCTTTAATGTAAGGGGCGGAAACACCGACCAAAACCTCATCACCATTGGTGATGGGGTAGTTTACAATCCCAATCACCTCTTTGGCTTTTTTTCCGCATTCAACCCGGAAGTTATCAAAAGCGCCAACCTCTACAAAAGCGGCATTCAGGCGCAGTATGGGGGCAGGGTCTCTTCAGTCTTTGATATTGATATTCGGGATGGTAACAAAAAGGCTTTTTCCATGGCCGGTGGCATTAGTCCAGTTACAGGAAAAATCACACTGGAAGGCCCATTGAAACACGACCAAAGTTCGTGGATTTTGGGAATACGCAGCACCTATTCTCAATGGCTGTGGGGGTTGCTCGAAAATGCGAATATCAACAACAGCCGCGCTTTCTTTGGTGATGTGATTGGAAAAATCCATTATCAGATTAATGATAAAAATACATTTTCCATCTCAGGATATACGAGCAGGGATAATTTCCGGCTCAATACAGATACTACTTTCCAGTATGCCAATTACAATGCTACCGCCCGGTTCAGGCATATGTTCAACAACCGCTTTTCCGGGCTTTTTTCGGCCGGATATACAAATTATGGTTATCAGATTCAAAGTGAAAAGAACCCGGCTACCGCGTTTGAGCTAGGCTATGGCATCAACCAGTTTTCGCTGAAAAATGATTTTGAGGTTTTCCCTCATCCTGACCACCGGGTGAAATTTGGTGTACAGGCCAATATGTACTCACTGCGTCCGGGAAGTATCTATCCCACAGGGGATTCATCGGTCATAAAACCTGTGGCCATTTCTCCGGAAAACGGGGTAGAGCCCGCCATTTACATTGGTGATGAGTATGAAATTTCTACCCGGCTATCTGTGTATGGTGGCCTGAGAGTATCGGGATTTGCTTTGCTGGGTCCCGGAGAGGTTTATACTTATGACGAAAATCTTCCACGTGAGACAGATTTTATTACCGATACCACTACTTATGCGTCCGGGAAAATCATCAAAACGTATGGCGGCCCTGAACTTCGAATCTCGGGTCGGTACAAACTCAAAGAAGAGCTGTCAGTGAAATTCAGTTATGATCAGAACCGGCAGTATATTCATATGCTTACCAATACCGTTGCCATCTCCCCGACGGATACTTGGCGCCTGAGCAGCCCCTACCTGAAACCTCAGATTGGAAATCAGTTTGCCACGGGGCTCTATAAAAATATCCCTGCCCAGGGGCTGGAGTTTTCGGTTGAGGTTTACTACAAAATTTTGCAAAATCTTCCGGAGTATAAGGCGGGTGCTGACCTTGTGGTCAATAAGGTAATCGAAACTGATATTATCAGCGCAAAAGGCAAATCATATGGAGTTGAGTTATTTCTACGGAAAAAATCGGGAAAACTCAACGGATGGGTAAGTTATACCTGGTCACGCACATTTGTAAAGGCAGACAGCCCATTCCCGTCGGAAAGGATTAACAATGGCAGGTTTTACCCTTCCAATTTTGACCGTCCCCACAATTTATCGGTCATCACCAATTACAAAGCCAACCGGAGGTTAAACGTTTCCTTAAACTTCACCTATATTTCGGGCAGACCTACGACGATTCCGATCACTCAATATCAGCTTTCCGGGGCATCTTTACCGTTTTTCTCCGAAAGAAATAAGTACCGGATTCCCGACTATATACGACTTGATGCAGGGTTGAATCTGGAAGGGAATCACAAAGTCAATAAGCTCATTCATAGCTCATGGTCACTTTCTGTCTATAATGTCACGGGAAGAAATAATGCCTACTCTGTTTTTTCGACTGTCACAAACGGCACTATTTCCACCTACAAACTTTCTGTTTTCAGCCAGGCCATTCCTACTCTCACCTACAATTTTCGATTTATATGAACCCACTTCACATTGGTATATCTTTGTGGATCGTTTTATGGTTGCTATGCGGATGCGTGGAGCCGATAACCATACCCATTGAAGAGGAGGCCAGCCTGTTGGTGGCAGAAGGCATAATAACGGATGCTCCCGGCCCTTATCAGGTAAAACTCTCTCTTAGCAGTCCGCTCAACCAACGCCAGGACAATCCGGAAACAGGAGCAGTTGTATTCATTGAATCAGAGGATGGGGAAAAGGTCCGCCTTAATGAAACGAAAGCCGGCATCTATCTTACAGACTCAACGGCGATTCGCGGCAAGGCTGACAAAAAATATCGACTGATTATCAACCGGAAAAATGGCGCTGACTATGAATCTTCATGGGAAACCTTGCGTCCGTCGCCTCCGATTGACAGCGTATATTTTCGAAATGAAACCCATATTATCAACAATTTACCTAAACCTGGTTCGCAGATATATATCGATTCTCATGACCCTGAGGGTAACAGCAGATTTTACCGCTGGACATGGAAAGAAACCTGGAAGTATAGTGCGCCTTTATCTTCAGCATTTGCCTATGCCGGCAACCTTAATGTAGTCCTGATTGAAGAAAAAAAATTCTGCTTCATGCGAGACAGTTCGCGGCTGATCCGGGTGGGGACTTCTACCGGGAATAGTGAAGACATTATCACCAATCAACCATTGGCTTTTATTACAGGTGAGACCACAAGGCTGAGGCACCGGTATTCTATCCTTGTGCAACAATATGTGTTGAGTGAAGAAGAATATATTTTCTGGAACAGCATCCAGGAAGCAGCAGAAAATACAGGTACTTTATTTGACCGGCAACCGCAGTCCACAACAGGCAATATTAAAAATATTAATGACTCAGAAGAACCTGTTCTGGGATATTTCAGCGCTTCCGGAGTTACTGAAATGCGCGCCTATGTCAACAACATAGATTTAAATTTTGATGTAGACGTAACATACCGGGAGCAATGTTATCAAAATATTGATACAATCCCTCTCGGCCCTAATTCCGACATACAGGTTTTCCAGGCAATAGCAAACGGAGGTGTGTTTTATAACTATTATATTCCATTTGTGAATATCGCAGGATTTCTGATTACCACACCCGAATGTTACGACTGTACGGTAAGAGGCGGTACGAGGCAAGTACCTGATTTCTGGGAAGAATAATGTTTACGTATGAAAAAGTTTGTTTTGTTGCTGATTTCATTCTTCGCGTTGACGGTTACCGTTAAAACACAACAACCCTCACTGCCCGGCGGCCATTCGGAAAATGATCGTGCTTATTTGACGCAGGAAAAGGTTTTTCTTGATACAGATAAAAATTTTTATCTGACGGGAGAGACCATTTGGTATAAAGCCTATTGTATAACTTCCGGGAAAGACGCGCCAGAGGCTATCAGTTCTGTTTTATATGTAGAACTAATGGACACCAGAGGCAATGCCCTTTTACAGGAAAAAATTCTTCTGGAAAATGGGCAGGGAAAAGGACATTTTTTTATTTCCGGAGAGATGGCCAGCGACGCATATATTCTTCGTGCTTATACTTCCTGGATGAAAAATTTCGATCCGAAATTGTTTTTTCGACAGCCCATAACCATCCTGAATCCTTTTTCCCCGACAGGAAAGGAAATCCACGTGGTATCAGACAGCGGCAGTTATTTGACACGCGATTCCAGGGATAATGTAATTGTATCTTTACCGCCAAAGAATTATTCCGGCAGGGAGAAAGTTATGGCAAATATCAGCCTATCTGCCGAATTAAACAGGTCAGCCAGGGCGAACCTTTCAGTATCTGTTTATAAATATTCGCCAGGGTTAGATCCATATTTGGGGACAATTAAGGATCATCTGAACAGCCTTGTTTCATCCCCTGTAAATGCCAACGATTCACAAGTTTTTAGTCATGCATATCTCCCCGAAATCCATGGACCATTGATTCAGGGGACAATACGCCCGTTGGGCTCAATACCCGTTCCGAAATATTTTTATATTTTATTTCCAGGCAAATCATCGTATCTGTACACTGCAGAACCCGAAGATAATAACACTTTCGCGATTGAGATTTCCCCTGAAATCCGAACAACAGACATTCTGTTCTGGGCAGAAGAAATCGATATGAACCAGTTTGAAGTTTCAATACTCCCTGAATTTTTACCAGAAACGGCTGCACCTCTTCTTCAAAAAACACCGATAAACGAGGAAAACCGACCCTATCTGGAATCCTTAAGTGTCAATACACAACTAGCTAATGCCTATCTTCCTTTTACGAATGTCAGAGGCATGGATGCTCCCGGAAACCAACCGGTATCCGCTTTTTATGGATCAGGTGATATTATCTATAATCTGGATGAATACACCCGTTTTCCCACCATGGAGGAAGTATTTACAGAATATATTCGCTTTGTGATTGCCAGGAAAAGAAAAGATGACACACAACATTTTTATCTATGGGATTTGTATGCCAATAACATTTCGATTTCAAACTCGATTTTCTTCGATGAACCCGCGCTTACGATGATTGACGGTGTACCTGTGGGAGACATTGAAACAATCTGGAACTTTGATCCTCGAAAGATTAAAACTATTGAGTTGGTCAACAGAAAGTACCATGCCGGGAAAAAAATATTCTCCGGTATCATCTACTTCCAAACCTATAAAGGAGACCTGGCAGGAGAAGCCTTGCCAAAAGATATTATTAAGGCAGAATATAATCCTGTTCAGGAAATACGCTCATTTTCCTCACCTGATTACGATAAATCCGAGCAAAAAAACAGCCGGATTCCCGATTATCGCACCTTGCTTTACTGGAACCCGGAAATGTATACTGATGCCTCGGGAAAAGTTTCTTTTTCCTTTTTTACGGGAGATGATACCGGAAAATACCGGATCGAAGTATCCGGAATTTTACCAGATGGAACACCCGTTTATGGTACTACAGATTTTGAAGTGAATGGTGATTGGTGAACGATATTACTATGAAAAAAATTACCGGACTGTCTTTGCTGATGTTTCAGGTTTTTATATGCCTGGCTCAACCGAATGTAAATGACACAGGCATATCTGCGGTCAAAGAGCTTTATTACAAACATATACCCACAAATCAGTTACTCCGAAGTGGTCGTTCTTACGAACATTTTTACCTGGCTACCGAGGGAAATCAGTATTTAATTGATGCACTGGCCCATAGCGGGGAGTTGCGCTATGAAGGGATGATATATAGAGATGTACTGCTCAACTACGATATTTACAATCAACTGATTTTTGTCTCTTTTGCTCGTGAGGGGTATCAACGGAGTATTATTCTAAACGAAAAACGGATAACTTATATGGATCTTCTGGGAATGCGGTTTGTATATCTTCCAGAAGATTTCGATCCGGAGATACCAGAGGGGATATATCAGGAGGTTTTTAAAGGAAAAGATTACGGATTCTGGGTAAAGCGAAGAAAAAAGTTAAATAAGCAGACCACCAATTCTTCGGGAGGAAACCGTCATACATTCACCCAGGAAGACCTCTACTATATCAAAAATGGCGGGGAGATAAGCCGTTTTTCCAATAAAAAAGAATTACTGAGCGCATTGGGAAACACGCAGGAGGCCATAGCTCTGATCAAAGAGCATAACCTGAGTTTCAACAAGAGAAAACCGGAGTTTGTACAAAATACGGGAATCCTGCTCAGCCTGCTGGAAAAAGACCGGTGATCATCCGGGCTGAAGCTGTACTTTTTTCCCGACGATCGAGAGGTTTTCCTCTACATACTTTTCGTCCCAGAGATTGGAGATTACGGCGGAAATATGGGGATTCTGCAATGCCCAAAGATACGCTTTCAGCGGCGGCTTCATATCACCAGGGACGATGCGATCGACTTTGTCTATCCGCCACTGGGGCACAGGTTGAAGGGCTTTGTGGTGCGTTGCCACAGCCATTGCTACTTTCATGCCGATGATTCCCATCCCACTCTTATAGGCCTGTCTGATCGCATCTTCCAGATAACCGCCATTGACGATATTGTAAGCACACATTACGACGTCGTACTGACCGGTTTCTGTAGCAGCGCGCAACACGCCTGCGGGGTCATTGTGGGTAGAAAGCCCCATAAACCGCACTTTGCCCGATTTTTTCAATTCTTCGAAAGCACGATAGGTTTCCGGAATCTGTACTTCTTCCGGACAATCGGCTCCATGCGGGCACATCACGAGATCAAAATAGTCTGTTTTTACGCGTTTCAGGCTCTCTTCTACCGACTGTATGATCGTTTCAATATATTTTTTACTGCCATCTACTTTATGGGCATAATCAGGCATCATGGCATTGGCGAGATAACAGGCATCCATAGAGCTGTCCTGCCCTGGCCAATAGGTAAAATAATATCCGGGCTTGTCCACCCCGCGTTCTTCCCGCATTTCTCTCGCACGGCTAAGAATTTTTTCTTTTTTCTCAGAAGGAAGACCGTCAAAGATGTCTTTATACATCCGGTTGCGCACATTTTTAAATGCACTGATCTTCGTATTCATAAATACCTTCTCCCGTTTGGAAGAGCTGTCGATCACCTTGCTGTAAGCTTCTTCGCACTCACCGTTTCCATAGGCGGGCGCCATATCCAGATAATTGAGTCCTTTTTCCAGGGCGAGTTCCACCTGTTTGTAGCTTCCCAGCCTAACAGGATCACCGCCATTCACTACTTCAGAGACCATCATGCCTGTCCGACCCAATTGACGGTAGGCCATACCTTCCTGTCGGTTTCGCCATTCTTGTTTGACGGGTGGGTGGCTGAGGTTCTCTTGCTGGTGGCTGAGGTTCCCGAAGCCATCGGTATCTGCCGCGAGGGTCCCGAGCGACATTCCCCCCAAACCGACGGTTGCGGCGGAGGTAAGCGAAATAAAATTGCGTCGGGAAAGAGATTTGCCGGATTTTTTGTCTGTATTTTTCATTTTTGGAGGGGTTGGAGGAATCAATATAGCAAAAAACCCGTCATGATTCAATCCTTTTCCTGTCCTCTGAACGCCTCTCCAAGAA
Organism: Bacteroidia bacterium; assembly: GCA_041391665.1. Lineage (NCBI taxonomy): Bacteria > Pseudomonadati > Bacteroidota > Bacteroidia > Bacteroidia bacterium. Next base: position 91,755 of record JAWKNO010000001.1, read on the forward strand.
GATTACCGGTCATGGTACTAAACCCGCCAACAAGTCCGCCAATCAAAGCCGTGGCCAATAGCATAAGCCATGCCCGAGAAATGATTATTTCCCCTTCAGGCACAACCAGGCGGGAAATTTTTTCACTTAGCAAGGAGTCATTCTGAAAATCGCTCCAAAATGCAATTCCGCCCCACAAAAGAAAAATGGCAAGAAATCCCGACAAAAATGCCTTAGGTGAAGGCGGCTGTTTGCCAAATAATCTTCTCCGTTTTATTTTCTCGCTCAGCAGCAGGCCCGTAACAAAACCCACGATGGCGACTGACCACCAGGGAAACCGGGTAGAAGCCAGATAACCAAACACAAGAATCAATACCAACCGTAAAAAAAATTTCATTCCGCCTGTTCTTTATTGTGATTTTGCCGCTGCCGGAACCAGTGATTGCCGGGCAAATACGTCTCCGTTTTTGTCTGCTTCACTGGTCATAAACCATACCCGATAGTATTTTCCTACTGCCCAGTCGTCGATAAATGCGTCGTAGGCTTTGCTCCCGGGATTGCCGGTCTGCCCTCCGGGATAAATCGCCCATGCTTCAACTTTGTCGCCGAGTGCGACCACCATTCTCCAGGAAGGGCCATTGCGGTTTCCCGTAGCATTGAGTATATGGCCGTTTCCGTCAGTAGGGATATTTAATCTGCTGAAAGGTGCCAAAACCCGCGTAATATGATGGATGTCGGTCTGCTTATGTTTGGCCCAGACCCAATCAGAATACTGAGGGAAATCACCGCTCAGTTTGCTGATGATCCGGTCAAAGGACAAGTTGATGAGTGATTTCCGATCTTTTTTCAAGGTGTCATTTTCATCCTTGTAAAAGGAAAATTGAGTACTGTCCCGTAAAATGCCAATGGTCGTACTCATATCCGGCCAGGGTACCGGAAGGCCGGAAGCATTCATTTCGTCCTGCCAGATTTCCCGATGAAGTTCCTCCCACCAGTTTTCATACAAAGTGGGAGCGATCTGATCTTTGTCGTAGTTGAGATCCCACTCTTTCAGCATTTTCAACGCATCTTTTTCTATCTGGGTAAAATCGGTTGTATCCAGATCATTGAGTAAAATGGGCAGAAGATCTGCCGCCATTAACGCGTAATTGTCCAACTGGAAATTTTTCATATCATCCACGCTGTACTTCTCCTTTTCAGACAAAAGCTGATTGAGCCGGCGGTTTCGGTATTCCTCAAAATTGCCATTATAATAGTAGGGGTAGGCAGGCGAGGTAGGATGCTGGTTGGCAGAACTGACAAATCCTCTTTCGGGATTTATAGCGTGCGGCTGCTGGTCAGTTGGGATAAAAGTTTTCCACTGATAGTCCGACTTTGTACCGTCCATGACAAATTTCCCCTGGCCGGGCCATTTGTTGACATATTTTCCGGCCTGCCAGATCGCGATATCACCTGTGTGGCTGGCAAAGACAAAGTTTTGTGCAGGACATACCCAGTACTTAAGCGCTTCTTCGTAGTCTTGATAATTTTTGGCGACGTTCATTTTAAGGAAAAACATCGGGTCTGCCGAACGTTCATACGCCATCCAGTTCATCGCCAGGGGCACGGGCTGGCTGCCAAAATGTTCATCAAACATCACCGGCCCAAAGTGCGTGTAATGGACAGAATCCACAAATTTCTCTCCGCCTTTGACGATATACTCCTCTACCCGAAGGGTAAAGGGCTCCCATTTTCCATCAAAAAAATAATTTTCGCCCGTTTCATCAGGTACTACACGATAATAGTCCATCACATCCATGCCCGCATTGGTTGACCCCCAGGCTATGGAATCGTTAAATCCCAATATCACTCCCGGACTGCCGGGAAACCCCACGCCATAGACATTTATCCCCGGAGCGTTTAACTGCATTTCGTACCATATAGCGGGAAGGGAAAGTCCCAGGTGGGGATCATTGGCGAGGATAGGTTTTCCGGTTACAGATTTTGCTCCCGAGACGGCCCAGTTGTTGCTGCCGAGTCCGGGGTCAGGCTGCGAGGTAAATACACGGGCAGGCTGTTGCAAAATAGAGTCGGGATGATAGTTGGCCGGTACAGGAGGTTTAGGGTCGGCGGTTCGTGCATCCCACCGGGTGTCGCCCGGTACGATAGGATCTTCGGCATAACTAAATTCGGGAAACAAAATATTATACATATTCCGTCCCCAAAGCATCAGCGCATTGGTGCTGCGGATATCATCTGCTCTGGCCGCCAGCATATTGGAAAGGTATTTTTGGAGAATCCAGGAATTAAAACTTTTCCAGGGCTGCGGTTTATAGTTGAGTATTTTATATTCCAGAGGAAGATCTGCGGGCTTGAGAGAAGAAATCCATTCATTTACGCCCTGGGCATATGCATCCATGGCGGCAGTCAGTTCCGGGTAGTCTTTAGAAGCTTCATAAGAGCGCTCTGCTGCAAATACAAGACCTTTGCGGCGGTTGGTGCGGTCAAACTTCAGCACAGAGCTGTCAGGCCCCACACCGATGATTTCAGTGAGGCGGCCACTTGCACCGAGAATTTGAAATTCCATCTGCCATAGACGGTCGCGCGCCATGACATACCCCTGGGCATAGTATAAGTCCTCTTTATTTTGGGCGAAAATATGCGGCACGCGCCGTTTGTCGTAGATAACTGTGACAGGAGCCTTAAGCCCCGGTAGATTCAGTAGGGGAGATACATCAGGATTTGCCGGTTCGGCATTTGTCCAGAAGCCGGAAAAAGGGTTAACAAATTCACCGACAGGGAATGAAATTGTTCCCCATGGCCGATTTAAAGCCCAGATCAGAAGTAAAGAAATAGCAGCAGAGAGAAGTAACTTTAGCCAGCGCATAGGTATCCGGAACCAGGGAGTTGTATATAAAGCCGGATAATAAAGATTGTGCGCCTAAAAAGCAAAAAAAGACGTGAATGTCAACGGAAATAATGAAAGGAAACTAAATTTTTCTATCAGTTGGCAACTGATTCAATTATATCTTCCGGCGATTTGGCCTAAGCTAAAATAGAAAGACTCATATACTAATGAATTGCATTTTGAAATCCAGGATCGGTACATTGACGTGGGAGTTGGAGAAGGGTATCCATTTATTTCAATGGATTTACACATCGCCATAGATCTTTTCATATGGTATGGATCCGAAACAATCAATGCTGACAGCAGGTTTTTTTCTTTCATTATTTGCTTCGCATTCTTCAGGTTATCAAATGTAACTGTAGATGCCTCTTCTATATAAATATTATCAGCCGGAATCCCCTTTTCAATTGCATAATTTTTTGCTGCCATACTATCTGATATATTCTCTCCGACTCCAAATCCACCTGTAAACAGGAGGAATGATACTTTTCCTGTCTTATACAAGAATATGCCATGATTAATCCTTTCCCGAAATACAGGTGAAACTTTTCCGTTACTGGATCCTGCACCTAATACGACAGCCACATCAGTATTTTCGATAACGTATTTTTTTGAATAATTATAGATTTCAATGGCATTATAACTCATCCACAATAGTGGAATTAAAAGGCCTGCAAAGGCAAGTCTTATTTTGGAATTCCTCTTCATTTGCAAAGATTCCTCAAACCTGCTTTTAGTTAATATACACTGACTTGATAACAGACACCCTGATGTAATTTAGCTTAGTGGGTCTATCTTATGAAAAGATTCTAATTTTTCTCCTCTTTGCCAATTTTCCACCAAATTTTAAAACCTTCAAGTGGTTTTATTTTTTTAACTCATGCATATACCCTGCTTTTTGCTTTTACCCAAACCCCAAAAGCTAAAAGCTAAAGGCCAAAGGCCAAAGGCCAAGAACCAAACCCTCACACCGAAAAACTCTCCCCGCAGGCGCAGGTACGTGTAGCATTTGGGTTAGCAAAATGGAATCCTTCGCCTTTCAGTCCGCCTGTATAGTCGAGCTCTGTACCGACCAGATACAGGAGGCTTTTCATATTCACAAATATCTTTACGCCTTTGTCTTCGATTACATGGTCGCCAGGCTGCTCCTGGCTGTCAAAATCGAGTTTATAGGAAAGTCCGGAACAACCGCCGCCGACCACACTTACCCGAAGGCCGTAGGAGTCGTCATATCCCTGTTTTTCGCGCAGTACGCCGATATGTTCCAGCGCGCTATCGGAAACTTTGATCATTGAATCCTGCATATACTTAAAACTTTGTACAAAGGTAACAACTCTCTTGTAAGGAAAAAAGTTCAATGGTCTTACGAGATCGCCGGCTGAAAGTTGGAATATCAGTCAACACGCCTGACTCTGATCTGGTATGCTTCCGCCGGATTATTAACCAGCAGCTGGGTCAGTTCGTCTTCACTGAACCCTGCTACCTTCAACGCCGGAATGACCTGATCGAAAATCGCTGTATAGGGCTGGTATTTACCGCCTTCCGGTTCGCCAAATGTATACCAGCCGGCATCATGTGAAATAAGCAGACGCCGGAGCTGGTGGTTTTCTCTCATATTTGTGATCATCTCCACATATCGGGCTACTGTCAGCGCCTGCGGATCATTGACAGAATCTGGCGCCATCCAGCCCATTCCATCGAGCGAAACCCAGGCACCCATGCTGGCGGCCTTCACATGGGATGCCATTGTACCCTGTTGTGCATGGGTCCACACGAAAGCCGAGGGATCTACCCCTTCTTCTCTCAAAAGTGCTATCTGCGCAAATGCAGGGGCATCCGGACCGGTATGCCCGACAATGGTTAGTCCCGTATGTAGATGTGCCCTGGCAGCGGCCTTTACGATTTTTTCATGCATACCAGATAGTACAGAGTCACTGTCAACACCAATCTTGATAAAGCCCGGTTTTACAGATGTTCCTGATATTCCATTTTCCCACTCGTCCACCCATATTGCTGCGAGGTTGTCAACCGAAAGCGAAAATGCAGGCGCAGGGATATATTTGTTTTTCCGAGCGCCATAGTAGCCTGTATTGGTAAGGATATGTATTCCTGAAGAATCTGATAATTTTTTCAACAGAGCCGGGTTACGACCTAAATAGGCAGGCGTACATTCCAGCATGGTCAATACCCCTTTTTCGCTGGCCTGAGTCAGATAGGGTAAAATAGCGGCAAAGGCAGCATCGGAATCCCATGCTGCGGGATTTATGCTGTCTGCCCCTGTCCAGTCGAGAAATACATGCTCATGGATCAGCGATTTTCCCATTTCTTCTACAGACAAAGGGCCGTTGACTGTCATGATATAGGAATGGGGCTCCGGCAATTGACAAGCGGCGAACAAAATCGCAACTGATACGCAGCAAACAGCGGTTTTCATTTTTGTATTTTCTACACTGATTTTATTGGGTCAACTCAAACCACCCAAAAGCGCTCGGTATATGAAAGTCAGGTTTGGGTGAATCAGGAATGATCCAGCTGATCCAGTTTTGCGCTACAGTGCCATCGTCATTGTGAGAAAATTCTGCGCGGAAAACGCCACAGTTCAGGCTGGTTTTGGCTTCATTTCTCCAGAGATTCAGATCTGTAAATGACTGCATCGGAATGCTTCCTTCCAGTATATACCCATCAGAAGTCAGGCTGGCAATGGTCTGAAGTCCGGGCCATTGCCATGAAGGATCGATCTTGCGGGGAAATCTGCCGATAGAGGAAAACACCCAGGCGCGGGGATCCATTTCCAGACTATAATAAGGATTGAGGGAATCATTTACTGCAAAAAACAACTCGACCCGGTCAGAACCGAGCACAGACCGGTTTTGGGTTGTATCCTCGTGGATGACGACATCTTCGTCCACTACGACAAACTGGAAAAACAAATAGTTTTCATTCCACAAGGCGCGAAACTCAGTGTGAGGCGTAGGGATTTCAAGCCAGGGAAATCGGAAGGTGTCCAGCACTACCGCCTGCTGCCAGGCCGGGTCAGAGCCTTTACCGTCGAGGGTAACAGAGCCCGCAAATTTCTTCACCTGATAAGTATTGGGAGGCAGGGCAGATTCAGAAGCAGGTTCCTGGTCGCAGGAAGAAGTAAACATAGCCATGATCAGCAGGGTAAATAAGGTTAAGAGGGAAAGGTTTTTCATTTTGCAGAGTGAGTTAATAATCCAATTGCCCTAAAATAAAAAATTCTGGGATTTAAATGGAGATTGACTGGATTCTACAACAGTTTTGTATATTATCACAATAGAAAAATCTTCAGAAAGGAAGAAATTTCAGCAATTGCTCAAAATAATATTACGTAACGGAATTATAAACCTATTGGGAGGGCTCATAAAATACACTTCTGCATCCTCATATGGTTGCAACTTAATGAAACTGGTCTTCGATCTGAGATAATAGGGTTCACGCAAAGTCCGCAAAGGAATCGCAAAGTTTCACAGAAACTCCCTATTACTTTATAATTCCGTTAAGGAATTAAGGTTTACTCCATGAAATTCTGAATGTTTTAACTACTGATATGTCCTACCTCTCCTACATAAGATCAAAAATTGGCAGTGGAAAGTTTACCTATGGAAAAAATTCAACCTTCCTTCATCAAAAACCAATATCGGAGTGGGGTAAAAAGTTATTCCGATTTTACCCGCGAAGTCGGCCTCTGGGAGTCAGAAAAGTATGTTTTTCAGAAATACCTCCGCTCCGAATTTCGTATCCTTGATCTGGGTTGTGGCACGGGTCGCACCACCATTCCGCTTTTCCGGATGGGTTACAGCCATATTACAGGCGTTGATCTCACGCCCGAAATGATCGCTGAGGCAAAAAACCTCAACCGGCACTTTGAGACAGATATTGAATTTCAGGTCGGAAATGCCTGTACACTTTCCTTCCCGGATGCAGTTTTTGATGCAGTTATTTTTTCCTTCAATGGTATTATGTCCATTCCCGGGCAGGAGAACAGGAAAACAGCACTGCGGGAAATTCACCGCGTTCTGAAGAAGGAGGGAATATTTATTTGCACCACCCACGACAGAGACGCAGACCCCAATTTTTTTGAATTTTGGAAAGAGGAAACCTTGCGGTGGGCGGAGGGCAGGCAGAATCCCGCGTTGTATGAGTTTGGCGACCTGCTGACCATTTCCAAAAACGAAACGAGTGAAATATTCCTCCATATTCCCACTTTCTCCGAAGTCAAAAACTGGCTGACAGCGGGAGGTTTTGAAATAATGGAAACCTTTTACCGCAACGAGAAATTTATAGAAAAGGAAAATGTGCTCGCCAAATCCGGGGAGTGCCGGTTTTGGGTAGTGCGGAAGACCGGTATGAGGGCGGAATAGAAATTCTTTTATAAGCTGGAAAAATTTTTTACTCGACGAACTTTCAGCAAGAGGTTATACATTTGTAAGAATAGATCGTTTATTAGCCGAGGAGTACAGAATTTAGCTTACCTATGTTTCACATTTCCTATAAAACCCGCCGTCAACTTACCGATATATTTTGGGCAGCCGTTTTTTTTCTGATAGGCGTGAATGTGTATAGCATGATCCGCTTTTGGGAAAGGTTTGATTACCCCGTATCAGAGTTGTTGGGCGATGCGGCTACGGCCACAATCGGAGGAATCATCGGTGGGATTTTACTCGGACTATTTCACCAGTTTGTCATCGGCAACCGATTCCGGAGGAAACCTTTTGGCGTTGTCATTCTCTCCGAAACCTTCATCGACCTGTTTGTAATCATTGCGGTTTTTATTCCCGTAACCACGGCCTCCGGGGTATGGTTTTCAGGACGCACCTGGCCGGAATCCTTTGCGTACAACCTCGACTACATGTCCACGCTTACGTTTATGGGATTGGTGATTTACCTGCTGGTGCTGAGTGTTTTGTACAATTTCATGCGGCAGGTAAGCAAAAAGTTTGGCCGGGGAGTCATGCTGGGAATGTTGCTGGGCAGGTATCATCAGCCACGGGAAGACAACCGGATTGTGATGTTTCTCGACCTCAAATCCTCCACTACTCACGCCGAAAGGCTGGGGCATATCCGTTACTCCCGGCTGTTGCAGGACTGTTTTTTTGACCTAAACCGGGTGCTGATATCCTATGAAGCGCATATTTACAAATATGTGGGCGACGAGGCCATTATCAGTTGGTCAGTAGAAGCCGGAATCAGGGACAATATCTGTTTGCAGATATTTTTTGGTTTTCACCGCAGGCTGGAAGAGCGGCGGGATTGGTACGAGTCCCAATATGGCATCCTGCCAGAGTTTAAGGCAGGCATGAACGCCGGCAGGATTACCGTCGCCGAAGTAGGCGAGGATCGGCGTGAAATTGAATATCACGGCGACGTATTAAATACCGCCGCGCGAATTCAGGGACAGTGCAATATCTATGGAAAAAAAATGCTGATCTCACAGGATCTCGCAGATACGCTCAGCGACCTGGGCGGATATGTTTTTGAAGAAATCGGCGAACTGGAGCTCAAAGGCAAAAACCAGAAAGTCAGAATTTTGAGTGTGGAGGAGCGGTAGCCAAAAAATCGACTGATAGCCAAATTTTTCATGCAATTGGGAAGAGTGGACGAGCCAGGCTCAGGAGTTCTCAATGTTCATAGATTTATAAAGGCATATTCCGGTAATGGTCAGCCACAATTCTTTGAAGGGCCAACATTTAAAATGATGATCCCCATTCCGGAAACACACTCTTATAGATTTCCTGCTGAATCTAATGATATTGTACAAGAAAGTGCTATTGACGGTGCTATTGACGGATCATTTGATGGATCATTTGATGGTATAACTCAAAATCTCAAAAATAAACTAAAGCTACTGTTAAAAACTATTACCCTGAATGAAGGGAAACATTATCTAACCTTATCATTAAAAAGTAAACTTTGGCCTTCCGGATAATAAGCACCCCTATATCAATACTTACATTTCTCCGGCGCCGACTTTATATAATAAGACTTATAGTTCACTGCCTTAGGATCCATACATCCTTCCAACTCCAGCAATTCGATATTGCGAAAATCAATAGGATGGCTTTCGGCCTGAAGGGCGATATAACCGGATGTCAGCGGGGTTCCGTCTTTCTTTTCCCATTCCTCCGGATTGGGTACGCCGGCTTCTACCCAGTTGTAATTGTCCTTACTCACAAATGTTCCGTCAATCTGGGGCTTGTTATAGGTCAGTACCGTATCCGGCCCGATGATATGATGAATCACGGAGTCGCCGAGTACAACTGCTTCTACAGCCACCCACTGGTCGCCGTCATAGGTTTTTGAATGGGAATCGATACAGTGATCGCGAGTGAGCTCTCCGCCTATTTCCACCATAGTCCCTGGCGTACAAAGATTAGCCGTCGTACGCGGACCGTCGCCCAATCCGCCCAGGGTCTGCAATTCAATCGATACGGGAAAATCCTGATCCATACCCATGCTTGCGGCGGATTGAGAATGCAGCATGACCCCGCTGTTTCTATTGTTCCAGACGGCGCCGCCGGGGGTTTGTTCTCCTAAAAACCGATACTCAAATTTTAGTTTGTAATAACTGTAAGGCTTCTGATAATACAAATGCCCGAAGTAAGTGCCAAACTGGTCATACTCATCGTAACTGATACGAAGCATACTGTCCTCCACCCGAAAAGTATTGAGGAAATTGTCATTGATCGGCCTCCCGGTGATTTTGATGTCCCATCCTGTGAGATCTTTGCCGTTGAAGAGAGAAATCCATTCTTCTTTATTGACATCCGACTGTGGAGCGGGCGTCGAACAAGCCAGAAAAAAAACCAGGCACATACAGATTGAGGGGAGGAAGTATTTCATATTTCAGGAATTAAATATTCATTGCCTTTTCCGGACGGCAGGCATCAGTATATCTTCATAGAGAAAATCGAGTGTTTTCTCGAGCCATTCGTTTTTTACAGATGCCTGCCCTGCATTTTCGGTATTTTCTTCCACAATTTCCTCATTTTCCTGTGTCATGGAAGAAATTTCTGAAATATTTCCGGATGAAATCTTGCCGGAAGGAGATTCTTTTCCAGCGGATACATCCTCATTTGCCGATTCTTCCGGATCAGAACCATTACCCCCACTGCGTTTACGCGCTCTGTACTCTGCCAGCATCTGGCGAAACTGTTCGGCCTGGGTTTCATCAAGCGCAGCAGTAACACCAGACTCCATATTTTGCATAATCTGTTGACGCTGGCGGCGGAAAGCATTTCTGTCGGTCTGGCGAAGCGGGCGGATTTTGTCCAGTTGGGAAGCAGTAGCGGTCAGAACCGAACGAATCTCGTCAGACTGTGCGTCAGTGAGATCAAAAATCTGATGCATCCCCTCCATTTTTTTATCTACACGGGGATCCGATTGGGCCGGGAGGTTGATTTGTAAGCCCAGAAAAAGGAAGAAGAAAGCAGGAATAAGAGATGGATACTTTTGCATAATGTTACAAATTTATGGACCAATGGTTATAGCGGAGATGTTCGCCTTTTATACAGCATTGGTTCTTCATATCCGACAAATTGTAACATTATTCATCCATTCCGGGAACCAGCCGGTAAATGTCAGCCATTCTTATTTCACAGTCCAGGGATTTCAACTGAACCATTTCCTCCTGGCCGATGATTGTCCTGATTTCCCATGTACCATCATCAGTCCTGAAGTAAGTATCTACCATTGCTTCGGTCTGACTGATGAGGACATATTCTCTAAGAGAAGAAAGTGTTCTATAATGAGAAAATTTTGCTCCCCTGTCAAAAGCAGCGGTACTTTCCGAAAGAACTTCAAGAATAAGTACCGGATTAGTAATAGCCAGCGGATCCCGTTGGCTTTTTTCAGGTTTTTCACATACAACCGAAGCATCGGGGTAATAGGTGCGATGAGATGCTTCAATACGAATTTTCACATCACTGCTGTAAGTGATGCAGGCTTTTCCTTTTTTTTCAAGTTCGTTGCCAATCGCCCTGGAAAAATTCATTCCTATTTGTCCATGTTCAGGAGATCCACCTGCCATGGCGACAATAAAGCCGTCATGAAACTCATATTTCCCGTCTGACTGCTTTTCCAAAGTCAGATAATCCTCATAAGTATATCCAGAAAATGCCGCTTGTCCCATTACAAACTCTTGAATTAAACTTCAATAAATATACTACACAAAGTTATTTGATCAAATAACCGGGAAACCCTATCTTGATGCACGGATTATTCACGCAAGAAAAATACTATGACTACTATGCTTTTCACCAGATTGATGTTTTGTCTCCAGACATTACTTTTCCTTTTCTCGCAGGCTTTTGGGCAAACCAAAGTTGTGGAGACACCCCGCTACCTCAATCCCGATATTTCTTTTGAAGAAAGAGCAACCGACCTGATAGGCCGCATGACGCTGGAAGAAAAAATCAGTCAGCTCAACTATACCTCCGATGCGATAGACCGGCTTGATATTCCGCAATACAACTGGTGGAATGAAGCCCTTCACGGAATAGGCAGAAACGGCAGAGCGACGGTTTTTCCTCAGGCTATCGCACTGGCAGCTACTTTTGATACAGAACTTATGCACAGAGTCGCTGATGCGATTTCCGACGAAGGCCGGGCCAAGTACAACGCTTCCATAGCATTAGGCAACCGTATCAGGTATTCAGGCCTCACATTCTGGTCGCCCAATATCAATATCTTCCGCGATCCGCGGTGGGGCAGGGGACAGGAGACTTATGGAGAAGATCCCTATCTCACCAGTCGTATGGGTGTAGCTTTTGTTGAAGGAATGCAGGGTTTTCACCCCAAATATCTTAAAACAGCAGCCTGCGCCAAACATTTTGTTGTGCACAGCGGCCCTGAAGGCGACCGGCATGAGTTTAATGCAAAACCCTCACAAAAAGATTTTAGAGAAACCTATCTTCCTGCTTTCGAAGCGCTGGTAACTGAAGCACACGTAGAAGCAGTCATGTGCGCCTATAACCGTACGTATGACGAACCCTGCTGTGGAAGCAACTTGCTGCTGAAACAAATCCTTCGGGATGAATGGGGTTTCCAGGGACATATTGTCTCCGACTGCTGGGCACTGGTGGATATCCATGCCACGCATAAAGTCACCGCCAATGCCGCCGAATCCGCTGCTCTGGCTTTCAAAAATGGCGTCAATGTCAATTGTGGCAGCACTTCTCCGGCACTTGTTGATGCTGTAAAACAAGGCCTCATTACAGAAGCGGAAATAGACCAGGCGCTGAGACCGCTGCTGATGACCAGATTCAAACTCGGGCTTTTTGACCCGGAAGAACTGAATCCCTACAACGCCATTGGCCCGGAAGTCATCAACAGCGACCAGCACCGCCAACTGGCAAGAGAAGCAGCCGAAAAAGCCGCTGTATTGCTGAAAAATAACGGCATTCTTCCCCTCTCAAAAAATATTAAACGCCTGCATGTACTGGGTCCGAATGCAACCAATACAGACGTTCTGATGGGCAACTATCACGGTGTTTCGGGAAATATGCATACCATTCTTGAAGGAATAGTCGATAAAGTAAACCCCGGTACACAACTGCGCTACAACTACGCATTTCTGCAAGACAGGGAAAATATCAATCCGATCGACTGGTCCACAGGCGATGCTCAGGAAGCGGACGTGATTGTGGTTGTGATGGGACTTTCAGGCCTGCTCGAAGGAGAGGAAGGCGAATCGCTGGTTTCTCCCACCAAAAGCGACCGTACCGATATTGCACTTCCCCAAAACCAGATCAACTACCTGCGCAAACTGCGGCAGGCCGGAGACAAGCCCATTGTCGTAGTCCTCACCGGAGGTAGTGCTGTGGCTATCCCCGAAGTAAACGAAATTGCGGACGCGGTTCTCTACGCATGGTATCCCGGAGAAGAAGGAGGAAATGCTGTGGCAAATCTGCTGTTTGGAGAAACCAATCCTTCAGGAAGATTGCCGGTAACATTTTATGCATCGACCAGCCAGTTGCCTGCATATAATGATTACTCCATGAAAAACCGCACGTACCGTTATATGACCGAAACACCGCTCTATCCCTTTGGATTTGGACTGAGCTATACCACATTCTCCTACAGTAACCTCACGCTCGGCAGCGAAACCATCAAATCGGGTGAAAACATCTCCGTTTCCGCAACTGTTACCAATACAGGCTCACGCGCAGGAGACGAAGTCGTGCAATTGTATCTCACCGACGTAAAAGCCAGTGTGGATGTTCCCAAATCTGCACTAAAAGGGTTTAAGCGGGTCTCTCTCCAGCCAGGCGAGTCAAAAGTAGTACATTTTACCCTTACACCAGCCGATATGGAAGTGGTAGATAATGCGGGTATTCGCCTGCTGGAAAAAGGAGAGTTTTTGGTCAGGGTTGGCGGGGCATCTCCGGGTGCTCAGGCAGAAAAACTGGGTGGAGCCAAACTTGTAGAAGGAACATTTAAGGTAAAATAATCATCACATGAAACATCCAATCCTGCAGATTCTGTGCCTGACAGGCCTGCTGCTTGCAGGCCAAATACAATCACTCCCTGCCCAAAATGGCGGTGTGTATTTTCCCGGCAGGGGAGAAGACTGGGAAACCAAACTCCCGGAATCTGTAGGTATGGATGATTTGCGGCTGAAGAGCGCCATTCAATATGCCATCGATCAGGAAAGCACTTCGCCCCGGAACCTGGAGCAAAACCACTACCAGACTTTTGGGAGAGAGCCATTTGGCGATGCCGTCGGACCGCACAAAGACCGTGGCGAGGCCACGGGAATGGTCATTAAAAACGGCTATATCATAGCAGAATGGGGAGATCCCTACCGGGTGGATATGACTTTCAGCGTGGCTAAAAGTTTCCTTTCCACGACCGTAGGTCTTGCGTGGGACAGAGGATTAATCAAAGACGTGCAGGACAAGGTTCACCCCTACATGGCACCGGTTATCTTTTATGATCCTGATGCCGGACACAGCAAAGCCGAAAATATGGGTCAAAAAAAGGTATTCGAGCCATTTGCCGAATCATTGAACAACACCATCACCTGGGACCATCTTCTGAGACAGACCAGCGGCTGGCGGGGAACGCTCTGGGGGAAACCCGACTGGGCAGACCGGCCAGATAACGATCCTTCCACCTGGCTTACCCGTCCGCAACCTGAGCCGGGAACCGTCTATGAATACAATGACGTCAGAGTCAATCTGCTTGCCCTCGCTTGCCTCAATATATGGCGACGCCCGCTTCCCCAGGTGCTGAAAGAATACATTATGGACCCGATTGGCGCGTCGCCCACCTGGCGGTGGCTGGGATATGAAAACTCCTGGGTAATAATGGACGGTGTGGCCGTACAATCTGTAAGTGGCGGCGGCCATTGGGGCGGGGGGATGATGATCAGCGCACGTGATCAGGCCAGATTTGGCTACCTGACACTCAGAAACGGCAAATGGAAAGACCAGCAACTGCTTTCTGAAAAATGGATCAGCATGGCCCGCACACCTACACCAGTGATGAAAACTTACGGTTTTATGAACTGGTATCTCAATACAGATAAAACATTACTGCCCAGTGCCCCGGAAACCGCATTTGTCCATATTGGTGCCGGTACAAATATGATTTACGTCGATCAGGCAAACGACCTCGTAGTTGTCGCCAGATGGATCAACTACGCATCTATGGATGAATTTATCAAACAGGTTCTGGCAGCAATGAAATAGACATTTTTTTGTACCTTACCCAGGCAACAATTGCCACCAACGCCTTATTTTTTATGAAATTGCTCTCCGTCTGTTTAATCGCACTTTCTCTGTTCAGTTGTCAGAACGATAATACAGCTTCCGAAGAAAACCTTCAGGAAGCAACCGCAACGGCGCCCAGTCAAACAAATTATGTGATAACCGATATCAGGATGGATACTGATATCGATCAAAGCAAAACACCTTATCTTGGAGAATTGCGAAATTCCGCTTCATGGACAGATAAGAATGGTTTTAATACTCTGATTATCTCCGGTAAAGATGCGGTCAATGAAGAAAATGCAGAACTTTTCGCCTATGTATATGTCGAAAAGGATGGAGAAACGAAAAAGCTGTGGCAGATTAATGACTTTGTAAATGGCCCTTGTGACCGCGATATTTACCCGGTTCCCAATTCGCTGGAAATCGTCGATCTCGATGAGGACGGTGTTGCCGAAAATCTTTTTATGTACATCCTTGCAGATAACTGCGACGCCTCACCGGTCAGTACAAAACTCATGATGCATTCGGGAGAGACAAAGCTCGTCATTCGCGGACTTACCAAAACTTTCCTCTACCCGGTACCGGAAGTCATGGCCGAAGCCAAAAAGATTGACCCGGCATTTGATACTGCCAACCCGATATTTAAAGTGTATGCCTCCGGCAAATGGGATACCTACGTACAAAAGGAAACAAAAGAATTTCACACAGCAATGGGAACAGAACCGTGAAAATCGCGCAATTCCTTAATGCGTAATATTACACTTCGGTAACCTTGCCGCTGCCAGTTCAATATCGTAAGCCGTCATCAGATTGTAGGAAATATCCAGCGTTCTGAGTTTGCTCAGACCCCCGACCCAGGCAGGCATTTCTACCAGCTTGTTTCTTCCTAGATAAAGCTGAGTCAGATTTTCCAGCTCGCGCATACTCGCAGGAAGTTCTTTCAGGCGATTGTTGGCGAGGATTAATACCTGTAAATGTTCCAGTTCGGCGAGTTCATCCGGCAGTGTTTTTAGCTTATTATGGCTTAGATTCAGAACCTGCAGGTTGGGAAAACGCGAAATTTCTGCCGGCAGAAACTTCATATTCTTATCTTTCAAAGAGAGTTTAAATACTTTTTCAGGCTCTCTTATCGCCTCGTCTATACTGTAATACCATTTCTCACGCTCAAGCTGATGGGCGTTGAGCAAGGGAGAGGTGGGACCGGCAAGTTCTGGATTGGAAGATATCCCTGTTTTGACTTCAGCAGAGTCCGTCTGCGCAAACAGGATACCAGTAAAAGAGATACAAACAAAAAAGGTCAAAAAGATTCTTTGCATTGCTTTTGCTTAAGATTCATTCAAATTTAATGAAAGATATGAATTTTCATTAAACGACATCTTTCAAAGCCAGGCGAACATCGGGAAAACGGAAAACAAACTGCATTTGCTGCAATTTTCTTGGAATCACTTTCTGACCTCCCCAAAACAACAGGCTCCGCTCCCCAAACATCGTCTGTAACACAAACTTAGGGATGACAAACAAATCCCATTTACCCAAAGCCTTTGAAAGAAACCCCGAAAAAGTAGCCTGATCTATAAGATGGGGCGCAACAATATTTACCGGGCCCGAAAAATCTTCCTTGTCAATCAAAAATGATACAGAACTGATTAGGTCTTCTATGTGTATCCACGGGAAGCCCTGTTTTCCTGAAGCAAACCGGCCACCCAAACCCTTTTTGTAAATGGGCAACATTTCTTTCATTGCTCCGCCATTTTTCCCGATCACAACCCCAATCCGAAGAATCACGGTGCGGGTCTGCGCTTTTTGCGCCTCGGCTTCCCACACTTTACACACTTCTGCCGGAAAATCATTCCCGGGCTTTCCTCTTTCGTCGATTTCGTCAGCTTTTTCCGTACCGTAATAACCAACTCCTGAAGCCGAAATAAATACAGAGGGTGGATTGGGGCTCGAATTAATAAACTCCACACAGGCACGCGTAGCATCTACTCTGCTGTCTGTAATCAGCTTTTTGTTTTTTTCTGTCCAGGGAAGTAAACCAATGCTCGCACCTGCGAGATTGATTACAACATCGTATATGCCCATTCCGACAGGCATTTTTTTACCATCCCACGCTTTTAGCGTCACATTCCGGTTGGACGAACTTTTTTTCTCCCGGGTAAGTATAGTTACCAGATGTCCTTTTTCCGTAAGAAATCGAACCAGACGCTCTCCAATAAATCCGGTTCCTCCTGTAATTAAAATATTCATTTCCTAAATATAAGGATTTGTAATTAATTAGTACGATTCTTTAAACTATTCTATGGCATATTTGTTCACTCCCGGCCCTGTTCCTGTTCCCGCATTTGTCATGGAGGCAATTGCCAGGCCAGTGATTCATCACCGTACTGAGGCGTTTACTACATTATACGCGGGAATACAGGCGGGTTTGCAATATATTTTTCAGACAGATGGGTTTACCGGTACAATGATCGGCAGCGGCACTTATGGTGTCGAGTCTGCGATTTACAGCCTTTTTCGCCCAGGCGAAAAAGTAGCAGTCATTCAGGTTGGGAAGTTTAGCCAGCGATGGGCTGATTACAGCACCCTTACGGGTCTGGAAATAATCGCCTTAGAAAAAGAATGGGGGAAAGGAATTACTTCAACGGAGGTGGTGGCCCAACTGGAATCCTATGAAGCTATCGCCGGAATTGTCATCACCCACTGCGAAACTTCCACCGGCGTATGCCTTGACCTGGAAGAAATTGCGCTGGCTGTAAGGCAAAAATTTCCGGATATCTGCATCCTCGTCGACGGCATTACGACCGTCGGTGCCATCCCTTTTTATATGGACGAATGGGAAATTGACTTCGCCGTGGTCGCCAGTCAGAAAGCCCTTATGAATCCCGCCGGTACCTGCGCTTTTGCTGTAGGAGAAAGGGCGCTTCTGCGCCTGAAATCCACACATTCCTCCGACTTCCGCAATCTGTACAATTACTATCAGGCCGGCTTGCGCCACGAATACCCCTTTACCGCCCCGACTCAGTTGCTCTATGGAATAGGCGCCGCATTGCAAATCATGAAAGAAGAAGGGCTTCCGCTTATCTGGAACCGCACACATCACGCAGCGAAAGTCTTCCGGGACGGTGTGGTAGCGCTCGGCGGAGAAATCGTTGCAGAAACGCCTTCCGATTCTCTTACTGCTTTCCGTTTCCCCGGCAAAGACAACAATTACCTCAAAAAGCAACTGGCTGAGAAATATGATATACACCTTGCCGGCGGACAAGGCCCGATGAAAGGTGAAATCATGCGATGCTCGCATATGGCGGGAATGGATGCGGAAATGATGCAAATGGTACTGGAAAAACTGGAAGCCATCCTTCATTTACCCTGAAAACTCTGCCAGTTTCTTTTTCAGCCATTCGCTCTGTGTCAGCGCTTCTTCACCATCGATTTTTTCCGCCAACCGGTGAATTTTTTTAGTCATCACGCCGATGGACTCGAAGTACAGGCGCTCGCGAATAAACTGCAATCGCCTCACAAATCTGATCAGATTGAGGTGAACGGTTCGCTGGTAAGGCGAAATCGTCTTGTTGCGGCGCAGCGATTCGGAGAAAGCATGAAAAAGTGAATGTAAG
The DNA here is from genome assembly GCA_041391665.1 of Bacteroidia bacterium. Classification (NCBI taxonomy): domain Bacteria; kingdom Pseudomonadati; phylum Bacteroidota; class Bacteroidia; species Bacteroidia bacterium. Next base: position 109,967 of record JAWKNO010000001.1, read on the forward strand.
GCTTCGTTTTCTTCGAGTTCGTAGTAAATTTTCAATAAAAGCGTTTTGGCGCCGAGATAGTAATATACATCTTCCAGCTCCACCTGAGTAAGCAAACGCATAGCCTGGCTGTATTCTTCTTTTCCGTAATGCAATTGCGCCCGGTTGAATATCAGCGCATTCTCGCGAAAAGAGGGTTCGAGACGGGGAGAAAATCGTATGATAAAATCGTCGGTCCAGTCAAATCTTTGCAACCTAACGCCCAAAGCCACGATATTCTTAAAATCCCAGGGAGAAATCCATCCGTCGTGGTAAATCAGTTCCATGTCTATCATCCGGATAAAAACATTCAGCAATTCCTCCAGAAATTCGGTCCGCCCCCGGTTGCTTTGCCTGATACAATAGTTTTGCGCAAACTGATACATCGGCTTGAGTTCTTCCGCATCTATTTTTTCTCCGAATGTGGAAAGCAAATCCATGAGTTCGTAAAAATGCCGGGACGCGTCCGGACGGGTCAGGGTGAGCAAAATCCGGTAGTAAATATTGATAAATGGTTGTGATTGGTACCGCAGATGATGTGAATGAATAAAGGCGACAAACTCATCTATTTCCGCTGGCCGGGCATGGGAATGAATGATATTTTCCTGATTCAACCGTTGGCAAACAGTTTTGAGCATAGAAGAAACAAAAAACCTGTCGAGTGCAACAATTTTTTCATCCAACCGGGAATTTTCCTGGCGCTGCTCTCTGGAGACTGAAAATATATTCCGCTCATCTTCTAAAAGGTAGTTCTCATAACTGGTCTGTGGAGTGAATATTTGTATTTCGGCTATGCTTTTCTCCATTTTTTTCTCGACAGCATTGTACAACTTGTCCAACCCCTTCTCCCGCCCCGAAACCAACAGAGCATAATGCTGTAAAAAAGGATGCTGGTTTGTATATTCTGCTATCAGAAAAGATTCCATCAGTTTCATCAGGTCAGAGAGCAGGTTACTGATGCGGAAATAATCAAAAGTTTCTCCGGGAAATAGCAGAGCATCTAAACTTTCCCGGGCTGGCGGCAACGGATAGGCCCGGTTTAGGGCTTCGGCTAATGCAAGGAGCTTTTGATCGGAATTGTAGTAAGGAGAAGAAACAAACCGTATAAACCGGTTTCTTTCCGGTAAATCTAACCGCTCAAACGTAGCCCACAGTTTGGAATCAGAAAAATTCATCTCCTAAATATTAATTAATTTTTGCAAAAAAATATGCAAAAAAATCACCTAAACAGCTATTTATGAAAATGCAGCACATTATCAATTCCTAAAAACAGGAAAAAAATTGGTTTAATCCGGACATATACTGAATTATGTTTGTAATGTGTTTGATTATCTATTGGCAAATATTCTCCATCAAAACCTAAAGACCATGATTCGACTATTGACTTTTCTCATAACTATGACTTTGTTCGGCTCCCTCACAGCGCAGACTTTCGAGTGGGCGGAATCGTTTTATTCGACCGGTTATTCCTATGGAAACAAAATCCATACTGATCCGGAGGGCAATTCATGGGTTGTGGGTACTTTTTCCCAAAACCTCACACTGGGTGCTGTTTCGCTCTCATCTACCAACAATACTGGCCTGGTTACCAGTGTAGATGCAGCGGGCAATTTTGTGTGGGCAAATAAGGTTTCCGGTGCGGCGGTGTTATCAGGTATTACCGCCGATACTGCGGGTAATGCCTATGTGATCGGAACCGCATGGGCTTTCCCGGTAAACTTCGGGACAATTACCCTCACCAGTGGCGTGACGCCGATGATGTTTATCGCAAAATACGATACTATGGGCATTCTGATCTCCGTAGATACCCAGGAAAAAACAGAAGGTCTGGTCATTGATGCCAATGAGAGTGGACAAATCTATGCAGGTGGGAAATTTACCGGAACCATTCAACTGGCAGGCGTGAGTACAACAAGTAGCGAGAACGGGACATTTTCCAGTCTGTTACTCGCCAGCTTCGACACACAGGTCAATCCTGTCTGGTATAAACAAATCAACATTGCCTCCATATCCTCGAATCCCAGTCACTATCTCACTTTAAATGAAATAGAGACAGATCATGACGGGAATGTATATGTCGCAGGGGAATGGGCAAATTCGTCTTTGCTCGCTGGAGGAGTTTCCTATACAAATAGCATGGACAGCTCCGATATATTTTTGTCCCGTTTTAATGTATCGGGCATCTATGAGTGGACCGTTACGGCTACGGGCCCCGGACACCAATCGCCACATGCTCTCAGCACGAGTGCAGCCGGTAATGTCTATCTTTCTGGTTGGGCAACCAATTATACAGATTTTGGCGGAGGAACTATCCTGACACCTACGATCGCATATCCTCAGCTGTTTGTAGCCAAATATGATTCTGCAGGCACATTGGCATGGGCCCTACAGACGCCGGGAACGAGCCTCCAGTCTGCCGGAGGATTGGTAGCTACCGCCGCTGACGAAGTCATCGTCGGGGGAGGATTTGCCGGTTCGATCACCCTTGGAAGCCAGACATTTACCTCCTCCGGATTATTTGCTCACGATATAATGGCATTTAAGTGTGATCCCGCAGGGAATATCATCTGGGCAACTCAGGCAAGTGGTGCCTCCAACAATGTTACGGAGGAGATATATAGTATGGGCGCTGATTCCTACGGAAATTTGTATTTCACAGGCACTATGGGCACTGGAACTACCTTTGGCAGCATAGCTCCGGCTACTGGTAGTGCGCAGACCCATGGCATGATTGTAAAAATGAAAGATACCACTTTCGTTTTCCCTGCCGACAGTGTATGGCCTGGTGACGCCAATTATGACCTCGTCGCCGACAACAATGATCTGCTCAGCATCGGTATTGGCTACGGTGCGACCGGACCACTACGACCTAATGCCTCACTTGTATGGACGGCACAACCCTCTTACAACTGGTCTTCATCCCTCTCGACGGGCGTCAACTACAAACACCTCGACACCAACGGCGACGGAATCGTCGATGTCAACGACACCCTTGCCATCAGTCTTAACTACGGGTTTTCCCACAATAAAACTGACCATACAGAAGGAGGTACCGGGGCACCTGTTTATTTTGAATTCGAACAAGACAGCATTATGGCCGGGGATACTGTGGATGTATTAGTCAAACTCGGTACAGACCTCTCGCCGGCGTCTATGATTTATGGAGTGGCGTTTTCTGTAGCCATCGACAGCAGCCTGATTGATCCTGCCAGTGTGAAAGTAAGTTATGTAAACTCATGGCTGGGCACAACCGGGCTGGATATGATTACGATGGACAGAAACTTCCCCCTCGACGGAAAGCTTGACGTCGGTATGACCCGCATAGACCACGTGGATGAAAACGGCTATGGCGAAATTGCCCGGCTATCCATTATCATGGTGGATGACCTTACTGCGAAAACGCTGCTTAGCGAAGTATTAAAAATCTCCTTTAGCAGCGTTTATGTTATATCCTCTGACGAGTCTGAAGTACCTGTAACGCCACTGGCAGACTCCATCGTCGTTTTTCAGGACGACGGACAAAATACTGCTATCAACCCCGAACTCAACGCCGCTGTGAAGATTTATCCCAACCCCGCCCAAAGCGAAATTACCATCGAAATGGACCAGATTATGGGACTAGGCTGGAAAATCACAAGTCCGCTGGGACAGACGGTCAGCGCTGAAACAACGAAGTTTTACACAAAGGAAATTAACATTAGCGAGTTGTCATCCGGGATCTATTTCCTCACCATCCAAACAAGCAAAGGAGAGATCGTTAAGAAGATTTTGGTAAAGTGATACAGATTTTCACAAAAACAGAGCAGCCGCCGGGTCAATGATTCGGCGGCTGTTTTTGTTCAACGAAATGTCAAAAAGAAATACGAGCAGGAGCATAAAGCCGGGAATCCAACCGGGGGAAGACCGCTTCCGGTTGAATGGGTGCAATCGCAATTCTCGTTTAGCGCGCAATGGCGCGCCCTATAAAAAGGTAAAAAAGGGGGTAACCGTCGGCTGCACTTGTCCTGAGGCACCCAAAGGAACCACCTCAACAAACCCTATACATTACTTTCACCAGCAGCGCCAATATCAACCATCCCCCGACCTGTTAGGTCAAACGATAGTGTTACTTGCATTTGACCTAACAGGTCGCAGCACCCACTTCCCAAAAATTATTATATTGAAGCCCGTTAAAGTTCTTTCACATGGAATAAGGCAGGGTGCAGCTCGACGGCTCCGACTGGGTCTATGAGTATCAGATCAAAGTCGAAGATCCCATTAAGGGAACGAACTGGGGCTGGGGTGGTATGATTATGGTTTTCGGTGGTACGACCCGGAAAAGGCGAGGTTTGTGTCGGTGGATCCCTTAGGGGAGAAGTTTGTGTACCTGACGCCGTATCAGTATGCGAGTAATACACCCATTCAGGCGATAGATTTGGATGGAGCGGAGGCATGGTTTCATCAGTTGATGACAAAGGAGAATGCGCAAAAGACGAGTGCTACCTTAGGCATTACGAGTGTGGAGGGTAAAAAAGCAGTGGAATTCACCTTTGGCCTGATGAAAAGCCTTTCGGTCAACGGCGAAGATGCGGTGAAAGATATCGTCTCCGGAACCCTAAACCGTGCGGGAAGGGAGTAGCAACGGAAGCCGGAGCGGTAGAAGGAAGCCTCGAGGTAATAGCCGCTAAGGGGGGAGGGTTAGGAAATCCATTTAAAAATACTACTCTTAATCAAGTAGATGACGCATTCCAGGCTCACATTCAAAGCGGAAAATTACAATTGAAATACGTTAATCAAAAAACAGGAGCAAAAGCATATCAAAATACAAAGTCAGGTTATTCATACAATATTGACCCAGGAGGTATGTATGGGAAAAAACTAGAATTACCTCATATCGATGTAAATTATCCCAATCCCAAACCGCTAAATGTTACACCAAAGAAAAAGCTATCAGTAGCAGGAGGATTCTAATATGATAAAATTTGAAATAGATAACAGCAAAGAAGGAGTTGAAATTCTTCTTGATTCTCTGGGAGTAGATGAGTTGATAAATTATTTACATTTCATAAAAAATAACCAGGAAAGCATTCATTTAATTGCTGGTAATGAGCTAAATGAAGAGATGAGCCAAAACGAAAAAGAGATTATTAGACATGTGAAACTGGTGTATTTAGAATAATGTCGCTAAGGGGAGGATGGTTGAGATTCTGTCCTCTTCCCCTAAGCCGTAACAGGTCTAAAGTAGAAATTCTGCTTGAAAAATTCTACGACCTCCTCGGTCAAATGCCTAGCAAAAACCTCGGCTACGACGCCGGGACGCAATTCCTCCAAATCGGCGACTACCAGTACAACATCCGCATGCGGCTATATGCAAATTTATCCCGCTCCCCTTTACGCCCGGCAGTAAAAAAATCGCTACCTTGAAGCCGGGGATCGTTCTTTGAGATTTGCGCTGGGGTGGTATGATGGCGTTTACCCTGAGCGATCGTCGAAGGGGCGCGCGGATGTATGCGCCCGATGAAGGGCGGTGGAAGGGGGTGGATGCGTTGGGGGATAGTTTTCCGGGATGGAGTTCATTTAATTATACGAGGATCAGGAAGCACAGGAAATGCGGATCATAGTTTGAAGGGAGGAACTTGGGCGGCTAGTCAAAAATCCGAAATGGAATTAGTTACAGAAACCCTCACGGCTGTATCAAAATATCTGGAAAGCTTTAAAAAATAATCTTTGAAAATGAAAGGAATACATGCTCTGTGGGTGAGTATATTGTTGCTCACGAATATTCCCTCTTTTGGTCAAAGCGGGAATAAAATGCTTGCATTAGCATTATCTAACCCCGATACGGTTCTTCATCTGAATTTGGATAACATTCGCTCCATTCCACCTGAAATTGGGGAGTTTTCTAATTTATTGTCGTTGAGGATATTTTTTCAATACGATTCCATGCCAGTATTGGCTTTGCCTGATGAACTGGCAAAGTGCAAAAACCTTCAGTCTCTTGAGATCAATGGCTATCAGATAGAAAACCCTTCTGTATTAAGGAAGTTAGAAAATCTGGAGGATTTAGATATATCATTATCAAACCAGAATCAATTCCTGGAGGTAATTAAACTAATAAAACTTAAGAGCCTCATCCTCGGTGAAATTTCTGAAATCCCGGAAAACATATCCGAACTTTCAAATTTAGAATATCTTATTTTAGAGGGTTCCTTTCAAAGAATTCCCAAGAAACTTTGTGTTTTACAAAAACTCAAAAAGCTTTCCCTAATTGGAAATTTCAGCACCCTTCCTGTTGAAGTAGGCAAAATGAAATCATTAGAACATTTGCGTGTGATAAGTAAAGAGTTGAATCGGCTACCTGCCGCTCTTTTTAAATCCGATAGCTTAGAATGGTTGATCATCCAACAGGGAAGGTTAAAGACCATACCGAAAAAAATCAGCAAAAATAACCATTTGAAGTACCTGTCCGTAACCCAAACCTCACTAAAAAAAATCCCCCGGCAAATCAAACACTTGACCCAATTAGAGCGCTTAAATCTAAGCCGGAATATGCTTACCCGGATTCCTGAAGAGATAGAATATTGTAGTTCTTTAAAATTTTTGAATTTGTCATATAATCAGATTTCTGAAATTCCTCTAATGGATATGGGCGCTATGGAGGCATTAGTGTTTGGAAACAATCAGCTTACCGCACTTCCGATTCATCTCAGGGATATGACCAGTCTGAGATATCTGGATATTTCTGCAAATAATTTTAAGCTACTTCCCGAAATCCTATACGATCTTGCTCAAAACGCTAGAATTGGATTGAAAGAAAATGAAATCCCGGAAAATGCTATTTCTGAATTTTCCCAACAAAGGCCTGATATTAAGCTGCTTCCCCCGGGGTTTTTTCAGGATATTCACCAATTTTGGTAAAAAATAAGTGATAACAAACCGAACTTTCAACAAAAAAGTGGACAAACCGAGAATGCACCTCCCCGCCCAAAGCCTGATCGTGACATAGGGTGAACACGTAGAGCCAGATTATTATCTGGCTCTACCAGGTGGGTATATTTTGGCCAACCACTAGGCTGGAACACCCGGTGCCTGAGGTCACTCGAAGGCCCGGGCAAGTCAGCCCACCACCGGTGGCTTCGAGTGCCTCAGCCACCGGATTGTATGGCCTCAGCCACCGGATTGCTGAATCGCTCGACCTTGCCCTGGATGGTATTGGTGATTGCTCTGTTGGTACGGGGTTTTCTGATAACTTTATAATTTCTGCACCAAATTATACTTCATGGATAAGAACCCGACTCTGTCAAAATCTGTCGAAGCATGATTCTTTCCGGTGTATTCAAATTGAGGAGTTTTGCTGTGGCTTCACCTATTCTTGTGAGGGGAATGATTTCTCCTCTTTCTACCCGGAAATGATCAGTCCAAATATGAAGTCGGGGATGAAATATAGAAACCAGATCCTGATAGGTTTTCAGGAAAGTTACTAAATCTGTTCCTTTAAATTGGTTGCAATGAGGACACGCATACGCAAGGTTCTCAAATTCATCACCTCCCCCATGTTTTGTAGCAATGATATGGTCAACCTGAAAAGGCAAAAACGAATCATCTTCGTGAATCAGACAATATTCACAGCGAAAATCAGCTCTTTGTCCTACCTGAAGTCTTAAAAACTGAGGTAACTTCCGCGTCATGCAGCCAAAATTCTCTTTGCACGGGCTTTGGCAAGATTGATCAGAAGATCAAGCGCCAAATATCGCTCTAGTTCCACGATTTCCTCTCCGGAAATATCTCCCGTCTTCTTTTTACGCACCAAAACATCTACTCTCTCAGCCATTCCGGCAGAGGCTTTGAGTTTGACAATTTTTGATGGATTCATTCCGGCCAATAATTCCGCAAGATCTCCAAAAGCTTCCACAACAGTCATAATCGGAAGATTTAATGAAATATTCTCTACGTAAATATAATGATTTTTGTTAAAAAACACTACCCGCAAACGTCTGCCTTTATCCGTCAACCTCACCCATTCGTCATAAATACGCCGTTGACATATTTGGAGTGTTTTTCCTGCCGGAAAGGAATATTCTGTGTGATAAACTCCACTAAACCATCCTCCGCCTCGCTATACTTTAGTTCGACTACAATGACCGGGTCGCCTACGCGATATCCACTAAACCGCGGGCTCACCAGTAGCGAATGGTATTTCATCTCATAGTCAACCGTGAGCCGAAACTTCTGATCGGCAGAGATAAAATAATCCCTGCGATAAGAACTGAGCAGGACCGGTTGAAGCTGTGCCTGTGGGTAAAGCAGCTTATTGACCTGAGTAGTGATAGTCTTCAGATCGGTTAGTTCGGCATCGGGAAAATCTACTAGTTCTTTCCGACCAAGCTCATTGTGTTTGATTTTTACTTCCAGTTTTGCATCGCGGATTTTAGATGGATCTTCGCCGTACCAGCGCAGGCGAAATTTTTTCCGTTCGTCTATACCATGCACATTTTGGTTCAACGCAGAGAGCGAAGGCGTATCAAAGTAAATATTGTTGATCTGCCGCCCGGGAAACAATACCCGGAAACCTGCAGGATGCATCCGGACCAGTTGTAAAACGGTTTCGCGGGTTTTGCCTGTGATCCTGTATTTTCTTTCAAATCGCATGTCTGCTCTTACTATAATTGTTGCTGCAAAATCGTCATTCCATCTTCAATACCGATCCCGGCTCTATCTGATTGGGGTACGTTACGTTTTGCAGCGAATATTTTTTTACCCTGATTTTCCCTCCGCCAAATTCGGGTTTCTTTCGGTAAGCTGCAAAACCTGTTTTGCAATCGACCAGGTCGATGGATTCAATCGTCACCTCTGAAAGATCTTTGGAAGCCACGCCGGTAACTGCGCCCGATATTTTTATTCCTTGCAAAAATGCTGTCGATTTTTCGCCCACACTCACGCCCTTATCTCCAACATTTTCCATTATACAATCATTGATAAATACCTGACTACCAGAAAAATCCGTCGCATCATTTCCGGTATTGGTGAAAGTACAGTTTTTGACCGTACCTACTGAAAAATCTACGTCCAGCCCGTCCATAAAGGTGTGGCTGATATGGCTGTTGTTGAGTTCAAATTTGCTGCGAACCAGATTCAACGCGTCTTCGCAGTGGTTGCGGGTAAATGAACAGTTTGCGATTTTTACGGGGGATTCGTAGAAAGTTACCGCTCCGGTCAGATTCCAGCTTTTCTTCTGCAAAGTATTCATTCCTGAAAATTGCACGTAACTCATCCACGATTCTTCTTTCGCCTGCAAAACCGTAAATCCCTGCCCGGTCCCGTCTCCGGAGCGAATCACAATGGGCAAATCTTCCTCTCCATGCATAAATACCGGCGAAGCGGAAATCAGTGCAGCTTTTTTTACAAAATTCATTTCTGTGCCGGGAAGAAATTCGAGCCTGTAACCAGCGGGAATAATGATGTCTTCATCGATCGTATGCCTGCCGGGGAAAAATGTAATCTCTTTTCCGTTTACGGTGTACCAGTCGTTATCTTTTATCTCTACCTTTTCAAACAGGTTCTGACGGGGAATTTCAGGCATAGCCAATGCCCAGGGGGAAATTTGCGCAGTGTACATTTCCGGAAGGCCGGGAAGGCGGTAGAATACATATTTTGCCGAGGAAGGAACCCGTACATTTTCCCAGACGGGTAACTGGCTTTTTTCGTAAGGAGGCAAAAGAATAGGGTAGGGGAATTCGCCGGAAAGTTCGGTTTCCTTTCTTCCAAAACCCACAACAGCAAGCGGAAGAATGTGAAAATTGGTGATGTCCAGCGAAAGGGAATCCGGAGCTGATGTGCGGGTGCTCGCCATGATAGCTGATTCTGCCAGCGGAAAAATCAATGCCTGAATCTGCTTTCCCCGTTCGAGCAAAACCTCTTCCTCAAACTTATATTCCGGGCTTTCGGTAAGAAGGAGTTTTTGCCGGCTTTCCAGTTCGGGGCGAATGGAAAGCAAAAATGCGCGCAGATATGTTTCACTGGAAAACTGCCGGAGATAGAAAATATATTTTTCTACCATCAGTGGGTCTTTGAAAATGCGGGCATGTATTTTATTGCGGAAAATGTCCTCGTCGCCCACCACCAGCGCCCCCATGACAGGCCGGTGGATAAAGGAGAAATTCCCGCCTTCGCTGAAGCCATCAAAACCAATGGGTTCCAGTCGCGCCGTTACCGGATTATAGTAAAACCTCAGGTTGTGCCAGATCAGATTGTGATATCCGCGGGTTATGTCGGTAATAGCGTAAAACTTTGCCGTAAGCTCGACATCAAAAACCTCAGACGCAGGTTTTTCGCCAAACTGAAACTGATAGAATAAAGCTTTAGCTGCTTCAAACTGCACTTTAAGTGAAGAATCACGCTTTACCCCGGCCCCATCAAAAGGCTGGATATCAGCGGACTCAAACGTATTGAGTTCATCTTCCAGTTCTGAAGCATCACCTGAAGCTGCACGACGCACCCGGGCATTCCAGACTCCCGCCTCATTGAATTTCACAATCGGTCCTTCCCGCCTTGACTGGGATTCGGGAAGTTGTTTTTCGAAATGTTCTTCAAACGCATACACCCCTTTGGGTTCCTGATTAATGGAAACAGTTGCAAAATCGTAACGGGTAGCGAGTACCCCTTCGCGCATCAACATCTGGTGAAAAACCCATTCGTGAAGATAATGCCGGGTGCGGGGATGATGAATAGAAAAAGTCAGGAGGCGATTCCAGGCAAAAGGCGGTTTCATCTGGATACGGTACGACCATTTATCTGTACGGAGATGGTCCACCCAGTCGCCTTTGAGGCGAAGTTTGACGGGAAGCGTAGTATCACCCTGAATGATTTTCCCTTTGACCCACGAATCTTCTGAAGTGACCAGGATGGCATTTTCCAGTGCTTTTTCCCGGAGAATGGAAAGTTGTCGCAAACCTTCCCGATCGATAAAAAGATTCAGATGTGGGAAAATGGTATCTGGGGAGGTTGTAAAATTTAGCAGGGCCGAATGACTGATCCGATTCAATTGAAAATCATCAAAATATGCAGCGCCTGCGCCGGAGCCAAAAACGTAAACCGCAGCCGATGTGATATTTCCGGTGGGAATGGTAAACACCTGTTCGAGGAGTTCCCACCCTCTTTCATCACTACGGGAAGGTTGAAGTGTTTCCACATACAGTGGATTTTCCCCCTGAATGTTTACTACCAATGCGGCAGGAAAGTCGCTATTTTTTTTTCGCCAGACAGAAACATAATAATGGTCGCCAGGCTGAAAGTCTGTAATTTGAAAATAAAACCCGAAACGATTTTCGTTGGTAATCTTAGCGGAAAAATGGCCGTTGCGGGCGAAATCTGCACTTTGGGTATTGCCATTGCGAATGACCTGGTGGTGATCGTAAAATACCCATGATCCGGAGACCAGTTTTCGGGATTCCGCACCGGAGAAAACTTCCGTAGAGATCTGTGGATTTTTGGGAAAAACCACATAGAGTGAGATCACAATCAAAATGACAGACACAGTCAGGAGAGAAATCCCGAACAGCAGCCGGACCATACGCTGCCTGAACGTCCGGTGTGACCGGTCCCTGATTATCATACCACGAGATCAGGCTGATCAATCATGGAGAAAGTTGTGGCAGGCGAAAGGGCCATCAGATCTTTTCTGAGTTTGTCGATCGTCTCCACCGATTCTGCTTTTACGACAAAAGAAACATCCATTCCTCCGGGCGTCTGATCCACGCGTTTGAGTTCGACATAAGACAAATGTTTGGTCAGAATATCCGAAATCGCCGTAATGTCGCTGGTATCGGAGAAGATATTCAGATACATATTATCATCGCGGCGAATCGCTGTTCCCCCGGAAATACGTTTGCTCAAATAGAGAAGTCCGAGAATAAATACAAAAGCCAGAATAGCGATCAGCGGCTGGTTTGCCCCTGCTGCAAGGCCGATACCGATAGTCAGAAACAGATAGGTAAGTTCTTCCGGATCTTTGATCGCAGCGCGAAAACGCACGATAGAGAGCGCGCCTACAAGTCCCAGAGAAAGTGCGATGGAAGACTTTACAATGGTGATAATCAGCATGGTAGTAAGTCCGAGCAGAAGGAAATTGGCGGCAAAACGCGTGCGGTTTGAAACGGAATTCCCAAAGCGGATATAAAAAGCGCGGAGTAACAAACCTAAAATTGCCGTTACTGCGAGATTAATCAGAAAATCGGTAAGATTTACCGATTGGGAAAACTGATCAAGATAAGGTTCAAATATTCCCATGGGTCCCGGTTTTGGACGTTAACGTTGAGGTAATTTTCAGATAATTTGTCGGGCAAAGGTAGAGATAACCGGGAAACTGCGCAACCCAATATTTTTCACTAAAATTTTTGTAGCTTTGTAAACAATCATTTTGGATCCTTGTTGTAAACATCATGGAAGTACTGAAAAAAATATACGGCTACCTGACTTTTAAAAAGCCAGATCCGGATGCACCAAAATCCGGTTATCTTTCTGCAATGCACGGAATCAACAAGATTTCCATATTCATGTTCCTGATTGCGATTGTGATATGGATTTTTAAGGTAGCACTTTAAGCCTTGTATATGACTGATGCCGCATGGGCTTTATTTCCTCAGTAATAAATTTTACCCTTCCGGACACTTTTCGTGCCCTTCCATAAAAAAAACCTTTACATTTATCCTTTCAGACCGGGAATACCTCAGCTTTTGACCATTCCGGGCAATTTTTTAAAATAATTTTATTCCATTACGGTGGCTAAGGAACCCTCAATCATACAAAAAAGGGTTGACCGGGTCAGGCGCCTGCTCAAATCCCCCAATGCCCATATACGGGCATTGATGAGTGTATTGCACCCCACAGAAATTGCGCAGGTGCTGGAGGACACCACACCTGAAATTCAGGAGAGGATTTTAAAGGAACTTCCCCCGGAGCTTATTTCAGAGGCCATCTCGGAAATGGATGAAGATACCAATCCGGGGCAGCTCCTGACCTTACTTCACCCGGAGATTGCCTCTGCACTCATCAGCGAACTGGCACCCGACGATGCTGCCGACCTTTTGGCCCAGATTCCGGAGGAGTACAAGCAGAAAATCCTCTACTATATGCCGGCAGAGGATGGCTCGGTCATTACAAAACTCCTCACTTACGAAGAAGATACAGCGGGCGGCCTGATGAACCCTGAGCTCGTAGTTGTCAGAGTTTCGATGACAAAACTCGATGCATTAAGGGAAGTAGTGAGGCAGTCGGAAGATCAGGATGAATTTTACACAATCTATGTAGTGGATGAGGAAAACCGGCTGGTGGGTTTTCTCACTTTCCGGTCCCTGTTTCTCGCCCGGAATACCGAGCCTGTGCGAAATATCATGGAAACCGAAATCATCTCGGTAAGTGTCAATACTGACCAGGAAGAGGTTGCCAAAATGATGGGACAGTACAACCTGCCTACACTTCCGGTAGTAGATGAAAATAATATTCTTCTGGGTCGGATCACCTTCGATGACGTCATGGATGTCATGGAAGAGGAAAACACAGAAGACATTTTGAGTTTTGCAGGGGTATCAGACGGAGAAAACCTTCGCGGAGGCTGGTCCAACGCAGTAAAAAGCCGGATGCCGTGGTTGCTGATCAATCTGATTACGGCAGCTATAGCGGGGATTGTTATTTCTATGTTTGATGCGACAATTGAAAAACTGGTTTTGCTGACGACACTTATGCCGGTGATTGCAGGCGTTTCGGGAAATGGCGCTACACAAACACTCGCCGTTACGATACGTCGTATTTCTACCAATGGTATTCCCGCAAGAAAAGCACTGAGAGTGGTTTTGAAGGAAGTAAGTGTAGGGGCGATCAATGGCTTGATCCTCGGTGCAGTTGTATCTATTGTGGTGACGTTCATCAACCCCAATCCCAATCCTCAGTTTGTGGCAATCATGGGACTGGTGGTATTTATTTCCATGTTTGGAAATCTTATGCTTGCCGGTTTTGCGGGTTCTTTCATCCCTATTACCCTGGAGAGGCTGGGGGTTGACCCGGCCGTAGCCTCTTCCATATTGATTACGGCTTTTACCGATATTGTAGGATATCTTCTACTTTTTGGGTTGGCGGCAAAAGTATTAATCCCGCTTGTGAGTACGGTCGCTGAGGCCGGAATTAATTTTATCAATCCCATCCTGTAAATCTGCGCGGGTGCTGCGATCTGTATTGGTTTCAATCATTTCAATATCACCATCCCGAAGGCGAATGATCTGCTGAGCATATTTGGCAATATCTTCTTCGTGCGTTACAACGATAATCGTATTCCCGGCCTGATGCAGATCATCAAACAGACCCATAATTTCATAAGAGGTTTTGGTATCAAGGTTTCCTGTAGGCTCATCGGCAAGAATGATGGACGGGTTGTTGACCAAAGCCCGGGCAACGGCAACGCGCTGGCGTTGGCCACCTGAAAGTTCGTTGGGTTTATGGTTCATACGGTCTGCCAGTCCGACACTGTCGAGGACCTCCTTGGCCCGCTGGTTGCGCGCAGACTTATTCAAACCGGCATATACCAGTGGAAGCGCTACGTTTTCAAGGGCTGAAGCCCTTGGCAAAAGGTTAAAAGTCTGGAAGACAAATCCGATTTCTTTGTTTCGAACATGTGCGAGATCGGCATCAGCCATATTGCTGACATTGGTGCTATTGAGAAAATAGTTCCCCCCGGAAGGAGTGTCGAGACAGCCCAGTATATTCATCAGTGTGGACTTTCCGGAACCCGAAGGCCCCATAATCGCGACGTATTGGTTGGGGAAAATTTCCAGCGAAACAGCGTTGAGCGCGTTAATGCTTACCGTGCCCATCTGATAGGTCTTGCGAATGTTTTCCAGCTTAATGATTGGCTCCATACAACTATACTGTTGAATCTAATAACAGGGAATCTGGATGAAAGTTACAAATCTTTCCCCTGCTTCGGACAGTTTTTTTGTCAGAGAACCTCAGTTATCATAGATTTGTGTATATTTCATTTCAATCTAAAGCCATCGACCGCCATATAAATGCCTATATGACGCTTCGTAACATATGGATTCTTCCTGTTTTTCTGCTGAGCATCCCTGCTTTGTGGCTTAGCTCCGGCTGCGGGGAAGAATTTACAGAAGAGCCTCCGTTTTCCATGGTAACAGACACCGTTTTTCTCGATGTCGATGCATGGTATTATATTGGAAAAGAACCCAGTCAGATTGATGGCGTACTCGCCTATCCGTTTTCCTACCAGATCTTTGAAACCTTTTTTGATGGTTTTCTCCTCAATGCGCAGGATCGGGTTTATTCCATTGGAATTGATGAAAAACTCGAGGACCGTGCGGTATTTCTCGATACCAAAATGGTAGCAGGAGATACGCTTTATAAAAATTCTTCCTTCCGCTACAACCTGATCATTGATGTAAAACGCGATGAGAAGACGGGTGAAGAAGTGTATTATATTCTGCGAAGATCAAAAATAGGGGTGAGGAGAATCAGAGAACGGGCCATTTGGGTAATTTCTCCCAGCCATGGGATCCTGGCAGTTGCAGATTTCAGTATCGGCTATACAGATGGTCAGGTTACGCTGAATATGGTTGGCGATCCTGACTATTTCCGCGATCCGGCACTGATTCAGAAAATCAAATACTACGACAACGACATTACCTGGCTGGTAGATCAGGACAGGCATATCATTTATGAGTTTGATAAAAATAAAGCCGTTCTCAAAAGCCGCGATTTTCAGGCTGGAGAAGACTTATATGAATACAAGTTCAATAAAACCAATACCCGCGAGCTGATCGATTTTCAAATAAAACTGGAAAACAACTCCGTCAAACTCATCGCAGGCGATTCATGTTTCTTCTTTTCAGATCTGCTCGAACTTCAACGGTCGGCTTCCTGTGCCAACGAACGGTAACTCCGCATGACACTGTTTCGGGGGGAATTTTTATTCCTACCCATTCTACCCGCCTTTTTGGTATTTTTACCGCGGTAAACTGGTAACTATGAAAAGAATGAGATTTTTTTCTGTTGTTCTGATTATTATTCTTGGTATATCTTCCGGGTGGGGACAAAATAATTTGCCCGGTGCCTGGCGAGCTTATCTCAATCATACAGAGTGCATTCAGGCAGCAGAGATGAACGGTATTGTGTACACGCTCTCTAAAGGAGGAATGTTTGCCTATGAACCGGAATCACAGGAGACCCGCACTTTCTCCACAATTGATGGACTGAGCGGTATTAACCCCACCACCATTTACCATGCAGAAGCAAATGGCAGTATTTTCATTGGCTACGAAAGCGGAATGATCGACTACTTCTCGGACGAGGGAAATATCAACTACCTCTCCCAGATTCAGACAAATACTTTTTATACCCAAAAACGAATCAACGAGTTTTTTGCCAAAGACAACCGCCTCTATGTCGCAACAGATTTTGGCCTTGTCATCTATAACCTCAGTGACGGATTGCCTGTAACTGATGTTACGCAGTTTGGTTTAGGAAACCCGACCCGACTGAAAATCACATCCGTAACCGTATTTAAAAACCGGATTTTTGTGCTGGTACAAAACGTAGGCATATTCAGCGCAGATGAAAACTCAACCAACCTGAAAGATCCCTCTGTATGGACCCCCGAAGACGAATCGACGGGATTCCCGGCAACAGAACCTGTATATCAGTTGAAATCAACCCCTACGATTCTGCTTGCCCGCTCTGATACGAGTACCTACTTTTCTGATGGTTCCTCCGGATGGGCACCACACCCCAAACTTACCGGCAAACTCGATCGCCTCTATGCATGGGGAGAAATTGTTGGCGGATCGCGGATCAACCGCACCTCTGTGTTTTACAACGAAACTGATCAAATCACCTTTTTTATAGACGGTGGGGTAGAAGATGTGGTCTATCTCCGCAAAAATGTATTCCTCGTCGCTACAAGATTTAACGGGCTTCAGTACTTTGATACTTATGAAGTTTCCAATGCCACACCTGATGGTCCGCGTACCAACGACTGCATCCGTATTGCCGCAGGTAATGGAGAATTGTACGTAGCTCCCAAAGGTTATGATCAGGCATTTACCCCGGAAGTCTCCACACTGGGTATTTATTATTATACCGCCCAGCAGGGCTGGACTTTTCTGGATAAAGACCAGGGGCTTGACCCCAGTGTATCGACAGGATTTGCCCGCGTTACGTATGATGACAACACCGCTTCCACCTGGGTCGGCTCATGGGGTTCCGGGTTAGTAGAATTGAAAAATGGCCAGCAGGAAGCTTTTTACAACTGCCAGAATGCAGGGATTTCCACCATCAATGCAAACTGCAACCTCACCAATCGGGAGAATTCGCGGGTCAGCGGAATTGACCGCGACTTTTCCGGAAATCTTTGGATGTCACTCGATTTTGCCCGCGAACCGCTAATGGTACGCGGTACAGATGGCAACTGGTCTGCAGCACCTTCATTCCGTTTTCCCCAAAATCACCATATTATCGATATGATTGTCGATGATTATGGAAGCAAATGGATGCTCAATGCCGAGCAGGGCGTGCTGGTTTATCTGGACAACAATACCCCCACAGATTTTGACGATGACCGTGTAATATCGCTAAAAGCAGGACTCAATCAGGGAAACCTTCCGACGAATCAGGTCTATTCCATTGCCAAAGATCTTGACGGGTTTATCTGGGTGGGAACCGGCCAGGGAGTTACGGTATTCTATGACCCATACAGCATCTCACAAGGCAAAATTGTGGATGCCAGCCCCCCGGTCTTTGAGCGGCGGCCATTGCTGAAAGATGCAATTATCAATGCCATATATGTCGATGGCGGAAACAGAAAGTGGTTTGCCACCAATGATGGCGTATTTTTAATGTCAGAAGACGGCGACGAGGAAATCTATCATTTCAATGAAGCAAACAGCCCGATCCTTTCCGACGCAGTCAATGATATTGCCGTGGATAACAGCACGGGGGAAGTCTTTTTTGCCACAGCCAGAGGTATCATCAGCTTCCAGGGAGATGCTACAACCGGAGAAGACAATTGCAATGATATATTGGTTTTCCCTAATCCCGTTTTCTCAGACTATGAAGGCGTAGTAACCATTCGCGGTACAGGCCTGGAAAGCAGGGTAAAAATCACTTCGGTTTCGGGATTGCTCGTAAAGGAAATCCGCTCTCAGGGAGGGACTGCCATTTGGGACGGAAGAGATGTGTATGGAAACAAAGTGAGATCAGGCGTTTATCTGGCGCTGATTTCCGATAGAAATGGAGACAATGGATGTGTGGGAAAATTCACCGTAATTGCACGCTAAACTTTAGTTGCTGACTGGAAGTTAGTAGCTTTACACGAAACTCCGATCCGCGTGAAACTTATATACCTCACTCAAGAAAATCTCAAAGACCGCCTTTTTATAAGAGACCTGGTCTTCAGTTATAAAATCAAGGAAAAAGCAATCCTCATTCACGATACTTTTGGCGGTACAGTCCGGGATACCCGGTTTGTCACCAAACGGATATCCGCGCTCCTCAGCGAAACGATGGTATATAACAATGCCTTCAGCGCAGATCAGCGAAGCCTTTTTTCAATCAATGAAGCAGGAGATACCGAAATCAACACCGAAAAAATCATGAATCTCCTGGAGCAAATCCAACTTCTGATCATTGGTCCTGTAATCAAAAAAGGGGAAACTCCCACGCTCGCCGATCCCATACATCTGGTGGAAGTCGCCAAAAACTATCTGGACATTTCGGAGATGGTTGTTTTTACTTCAAATCCGCTTTCTCCCCTGGGTGCCAAAAACATCCGGATTGAGACGGATGAGGATCTTGAAAAAATGTTGGCCATATATGAAGAAGAAGCCTCCGCCATCCGGCTGGCACACAGGCTCCGCCCCGCCCGAATTGCCTCACCCGCCAACTTTTCCCAGTGATACTGAAAACCGAAGGCATCGTATTGCGCACCATGCGCTATCAGGAACACAACCTGATCACCACACTTTATACCCGTGAGCACGGGATACGGAGTTTCCTGATTTCAGGCTTTCGGTCTGCCCGCTCAAAAGGAAAACATAGCTATTTTCAGCCGCTTTCCATTATTGATATTATTTTCTTTTACAGGGAAAACCGCGACCTGCACAAAATCACGGAGAGTAAAGTCAGCCATCTGCTCCTCGAAGCTCAAACCGATCCGGTCAAACTTTCGCTCGGACTCGCCATTATCGAAATCTTTTTTGATACAGTCAAAGAGGAAGAGCAAAACGAGGAAATGTACGAATTCCTCCGGCAGGTCATCGTGATGCTGGATGTCTCGGAGAAAAGGTTGATTCAGCTATTTATTTATTTTCTGCTTCACCTCACGCGATTTTTGGGATTTTTTCCCAATGACGAAAGTGATGGGATGGACAGAGTAAAATTTCTTCCCCGCGAGGGAGTTTTTCTTCCCGATCAAGCAGCAAACGATGAAGTCGCACAAATGCTGCGAAAGTTTATCTATTCCACATTAGATCCTCTGCCTGCGGAGGAATCATGCCAGCACATCATTTTTTCCTCCCAAACAAAAAAAAATATCATCAAAACCTTGTTTGAATACTACCGCCTCCACATCGAAGGGTTTAAGTATCCTCAGACCATGAAGGTTTTTGCAGAGTTGTTTGGCGACTGATCAATTCTTTTTCGCCGCCCACATGGCACCGGCGCGAATAGATTCCTCAAAAAACGGGCAATCCTCGACATGCGCTCCCGGCAGATAACCCGTACTCATCAAAAATTCATTGGTAATCTCTCCGCCTGTAAAGGTGAATGTTTTCTTAAACAACTTTATCCAGGCCTGCTTTTCCAGTGGATGATGATGGTCGAGCCAGCCCTTAAATGAACCAAACGCCTGCTGCAAACGGAGAACGCTTTGTGCATTGGTAACTGCAGCCTGGATTTTGAGGCGGTTTCTGATGATTCCCGGATTATTAAGCAGGCGAAAAAAATCTTCCTCACCAAAATTAGCAATCGACTCAATGTCGTATCCGGCATAAGCTTCTCTGAAATTTTCCTGCTTGTTTAAAATAGTCGTCCACGACAGGCCCGCCTGATTGATTTCAAGTATCAGTCTGCCAAATAATTCATTGTCACTGGAAAGCGGAAACCCATACGCCGAGTCGTGATATACACGATGTACACTGTTTGCTTCCATACGACTGACTGCTTCGCAGTAGGATTTAGGTTTTTCCATTGTTCAAGTGGTGATTTTTTCAGAACTTACCAACTAACCGGTATGTGATTTTAAACTGAAAGCTATGAATACCCGAGATAAAATTCTTCACTGCATATATGAAGATATGAAAATATTTGGCTTTCAGGGTTTGCGACCCGATAAAGCAATTGAAAAGCTGGGGCTCAGCAAAGGCGCCATGTACCATTATTTCAACAATAAGCCGGAGATCGGCTATCTGATTGTCGAGGAAATCATTCAGCCCGAATACCTTGCGCCATTTATACCCCTGCTTTCCTATGAAGGGGATCCCATAGACTATATTCAGCAAAATATATTCCTTCCCATGCAAAATCAGGCAACTGATCATACGCTGAGTCTCGGGTCGCCGGTTCATAATCTCGTACAGGAAATGGCGCCTTTAGACGAAGGTTTTCGCACCCGACTGGCGATTATTCTCGATACCGCCCGGGATATTATCGCAGACAGCATCCGCCGTGGCCAGGAAAAGGGAACCATTGTACCCGATATCGACCCCAAACAAATCGCCGGGTTTATCCAGACAATGATCGCCGGAACACAGGGAATGGCTCAGGCTTTCCGCAACAAAAACCTGTTTTCTGCCAGTCTTGAGATGACTGCTCAGGTCTTGGATGGCTTTCGAAAAAAAACAGAGTGACAAAAATCATCTGCTTTTTATTTATAATGATTCTAAATAAGCTTGGATTTCCACCACGTCTGGTTATTTTTGCCCCGTTATTTAAAATCATTCTAAATAAGAACTTATGTATTCACTTCTTAAGGGACTCCGGTGGCTCAGTCTGGGGCTCGTATTTGCAAGGTTGTCAACCGCCTATGCTCAAAATCTTCCGGCGCAACCAGCTCCCGGGGATTCGGTAAAAACCTATGAAATGCCTCAGGTGTCTATTTTCCAGAAATCCTATGGGCTTTTCAATCATATACCCGGATCAGTGGGTTATCTGGATAAAAAAATAATAACCCGAATTCAGCCTCTTTCAGGAAATGAGGTATTCAGAAAAGTACCAGGTATTCATGTAGTTGATGAAGAAGGCCTGGGACTTCGCGCCAATATAGGTATCAGAGGCCTTGACCCTGACCGAAGCAGAAGCGTGCTGATTCTTGAAGATGGAGTACCTGTAGCGCTGAGTCCTTACGGTGAACCGGAAATGTATTATACTCCCGCCATTGACAGGATGCAGGGCATTGAAGTTCTGAAAGGCAGCGGGCAGATTCTGTTTGGCCCACAAACTATCGGTGGAGTCATCAACTATATCACCGCAGATCCGCCCGAATCGCATGCAGGAAGTGCATCCGTTACAGGAGGAGAAGGCGGATTGTTTCGCGGCCTGTTTAGCTACGGAAATACATCAGGTAACGCAGGCTTTAAGGTAAACTATCTTCGCAAACAGGCAGAAAACGTTGGCCCCACAGCTTTTCGGATTAACGACCTTTCAACCAAAATCAAACTCAAGTCGGGAAAATCTACACTTGGACTTAAACTGGGCTATTACGACGAAACCTCCAATTCTACCTATATCGGGCTGACTCAAACCATGTACGACAGAGGAGGAGAAGATTTTGTACAAATGGCACCTGATGACAAGCTGAATATCCGGCGGTATTCGGCCAGTCTGGCACATGATTACCGGATTAATACAAGGTTAAGTCTGAAAACCATCGCTTTCGGCTATACCACTACCCGCGACTGGCGAAGGCAGGATTTTTCGTCAAACCCACTGGCATCCAACCAAACAGGCGTCGTATGGGGTGATACGTCTGTGGCGGGAGGTGCGATCTATATGCGTGACCAAAACGGACACAGAAACCGGGCATTTGAAGTGGCAGGAACAGAATCACAACTTACGGCGACGTTCTCTACCGGCAGCATTCAACACAAACTGCAGACAGGAGCCAGATATATGTTTGAGAAAGCATTTGAACAAAGGGTCAATGGCCAGAAAAAAGATGCAGCTTCCGGCAAACTGGTCAGTGATGAAATACGAACCGGAAATGCCATCAGTGGCTATGCACAGGATAAAGTTTATCTGACAGATAATTTGTCGGCAACTGGCGGAGTAAGATTCGAATACTATGATTATACAAGGAATATTATTCGTTCAGCAGAAATCGATACCAGTATTATCGCAGAAAATACTATCAGCCAACTGATTCCCGGAATAGGCCTGAATTATCAGGCAGGGAATTTCATCACCATTTTTACAGGTATCCACAGAGGGTTTGCGCCACCAAGGGTAAAAGATGCTATTTCAGACAATGGCGTGGTTTACAATCTGGATCCAGAACAGAGCTGGAACAGTGAAGCGGGACTCCGGTTAAAAATTGACAATAGCTTTTTTGCAGAAGTCACCGGGTTTTATATGCAGTTTTCCAACCAGATTATCCCGGTTTCCGAATCTTCGGGAGGAACAGGAGCCGGACTGGTAAACGGAGGAGAAACCCGGCATATGGGAGTAGAAATGGCTTTTTCAGTAGATATTGCCCCATTACTGCATTTAAAAGACTATTACTTTGGATTAAATGCCAACATTACCCTGATGAATGCGACCTTCAGACAGGATCGTTTTATTCAGGCAGGAGCAGACAGAATAAATATTAATGGTAACCGCACGCCTTATTCTCCCAATATATTTATCACAACCGCGCTTTCCTTCGAATCACCGCATGGCTGGGGAATGAGTCTCAACGGCAACTATACCGGCGAACAATTTTCTGATGAGCTAAATACTATAATGGCTTCTCCAGACGGGAGAACAGGGGTTATCTCTGATTTTTACACGATTGACGGCACAATCTATTATTCACTTCCACGGATACCACTCGTGTTCAGAATCTCCGGAAAAAACCTTACAAACGAGCGATATATCGCATCACGTCGCCCGCAGGGGATACGGGTAGGATTGCCCCGGTACCTGTCAGGAGGTCTCGAAATTACCTTCTGATCCGGAACCAAGAAATTTAATAGGCAATTTTAAACCATTTTATTAAATTTCAGTCCCAACAAACCATCCGGCAATGTTTTATCGTTAAGTAAAATATTGCCGGATGACCTGCAACCCGGAAATCTTTATTTGATCCTTTGTTTTACTAATTTAAAAGTACACATGAAGTCCAGCACTTTTCGTTTGTATTTTCTTTCAGTAGTAGTTTTACTTGCTGCCTGTAAAAGAGAAGATGTTCCGGTAAAAGTATATGATGTCCCTTCTGAACTTCAGGGCTATATCGACTTGTTTGAGCAGGAAGCGGCAAAACGCGGGCAAACAATCAATATTGATAACCTTCGGGTACTATATGAAGGGGATCTCGTCAATGGCACTGCCGCAGGTACATGTACCTATCCTCACGCCGATGATCCCATACCTACTGTAAGGTTTGATACAACCTCTCTCAACTGGACCAATAATGCTTCTTCGAAAGAATTGCTGGTTTTCCATGAACTGGGGCACTGTGTGCTCAACAGGCGTGAACACCGAGACGACCTGCTTCCCAATGGAAACTACGCCAGCATTATGAGAAGTACCGGCGCGCAGGTGTATGGTGGTGCGCTCAACGATTATAAGCGCGATTATTACCTTGATGAATTATTTGACCCCACTACACCTGCACCAGATTGGGCTACCAATTTCCCTGAGTATGTATCACCCGGAACATCTGGGCTTACTTCTGTTTTTATTGACAACTTTGTAGATAACCGCAACTTCTGGAATCTGGGAAGTTCGGCGAATGTCGCAACAACCATCAACAACAGTATACTGGCTTTTACTTCAAAAAGTGAAACCACAGCCTATTTTACCACCAAAACTACGGATTTAAAACCCACCTCTGATTTTGTCATTGAGACAAGTATGAAAATCGCCGCCGGAGAAAATTCTGTTATGGTTCAATGGGGCGGGCCGGGATCAGATAAGCTCAACTTCTTTGGATTCACACCGGGTAAGTCAGCGTTTGTCGGCAACTGGACAGAGGGAATCGTCGCAGCCAGAGAGCTCACCAACATTACACCGACCGAATTTACCAAACTCACCATCCGGAAAGAAGGGAGTAAGTATTATCTGTATATCAATGAAACCATTTTTGACGTGCTTGCTTACGAAGACTTACAGGGAAGTGTCATTGGTTTTTATGTAGGGGCACTGACAACATTGCATGTCGACTTCATACATGTTTACGAAATGTAATTACCAGGTCAATAGTTTAACGGCTTCGGGTACAGCCTGAACCGGAAATTTGCACATCTTATCCTGACATACATAGATATAGGTAGCCCCCTCCACCTTTTTATTTTCCAGCAACTCGAGTTTGCCTTCGGATTTTCCTCCCAGGAGAAATACATTGGGAAGATATTGTGTTTCCCATTCCTTCCGGAAAGCCTCCGCATGATCACCAACAATCGCCACTTCGTAAGGCGGCCAGGTAAACCAGATCTCTACAATTCCCCAGTTAGAAAAATAGGGCGCCTGCTTGGCTACATTTTCAGATACACCTGTCAGCATCCGCCGGGCCCGGTCAATATATTCCTGTTTGTAGAGATACGTGCCAAGGAGGAATAAACCTTTTGCCAGAGAGGAATTGGATGCGGGAATAACATTATCCGTAATTTCTCTCGAACGGGTAATCAGTTTTTCATCATCTCCAGAGGTGTAGTAAAACATTCCGCCCTTTTCATCATAAAAATGCGCCAGCGCATATTTCATCAGCCGGTCAGCCTCAAACAGCCACTGTTCGTCAAAAGTAACCTGATACAAGGCGACAAATGCTTCAATGGTAAAACTGTAATCATCCGCAAATCCATTCACGGAAGAAGTTCCGTTCTTAAAACTTCTGTAAATGCGGCCATCCTTCTGGATTTGTTTTTTCCGGAGAAATGCGGCATTTGCAAGCGCACGTTGAAGATATTCGGGATTTCCGAATACGCGGTACGCGTCTGTATATCCCTTGAGCATCAGAGAATTCCAGGCAGTAAGACTCTTATCGTCGAGTCCGGGACGCACCCTTGTCTTACGCACTTGCAGCAACACATTTCGCGAATGATTGATGAGCGAATCAAACGCCTCTTCAGGAAATCCCAGTCTCTCCGCTGCTTCTGCCGACGACTCTCTCCGGTAAAGGATATTTTTTCCCTCCCAGTTTCCTGCCCTTGTGATATTGTAATATTCGAGAAATGAGCTGGCATCATCTACGAGCAGGGAATCAACTTCTCCCATTCTCCACACATAATATTTCCCTTCCTCTCCTTCGCTGTCGGCATCCAAAGAAGAATAAAATGCGCCGGAAACATCGGTCATCTCTCTTTCGACAAATGCCAGCGTCTCTTCCACAATTTGTTTATAGAGCGGATTTTTTGTCAGTTGATAGGCTTCCGAATACAGACTTACAAGCTGGCCGTTGTCATAGAGCATTTTTTCAAAATGCGGAACCTTCCACATCGCATCTGTCGAATAGCGGGCAAAACCTCCGCCCAGATGATCGTAAATGCCTCCCGCCGCCATCTTGTCAAGCGTCGTGGTAACGGCTTTTAACGCATCCGCTTCACCAGTCTGTGCATAATAACGCAGCAAAAACTGGTGAATGTTTGGCATAGGAAACTTGGGTGCTTTGTTTAAACCGCCCTGATTGAAGTCTATCTCGTTCACCAGATTTTTATAGACTTCAGCCATATTTTCTTTGGTAAATTCTGTCTCTTTTTCAATAAAATCGCCATAATCCAGCCGCTGAATTCCTTCTGTCAGTTGTTCTGATACCGATTTCAGTTTTTCAGCCTCATTTTTTTTCAGCCCGATAAAATGATTGAGCATACGCAACCATTCATCTTTAGGGAAATAGGTAGCAGCAAATACCGGTTTCCCGTCGGGCATAGCAATGGCATTGAGTGGCCAGCCGCCTTTGCCGGTGGTGAGGTAAGCCACGTTCATATATATCTGGTCGATATCGGGCCTTTCCTCGCGATCGACTTTGATCGCAACAAAGTTTTCATTCATGATCCGCGCCACTGCAGTATCTTCAAATGATTCATGTTCCATCACATGACACCAGTGGCAGGCAGCGTAACCAATGCTGATGATCAGTAGTTTGTCTTCATTTTTGGCTTTATTCAACGCCTCTTCTCCCCATGGATACCAGTTGACGGGGTTATGTGCATGCTGTTGAAGATACGGACTGGTACTGTTGATCAGTTGATTGGTGTAGGGGTGTTTTCCCTTATTGATATTTTTCTGTGTCTGGCTGTTGCAGGAAGCCGAGAGTAAAATCAATAAAAGAAATGAGATGCCGGATACTTTTCGGTTCATGACCTGTGGGTTTAAACCTAAAGATACAGAAAAGAAAACCTATTTACAGTCGCAACCTCAGTACGGCTTCCATTTCTTCTTTATTGAGCGACACAGGGTGGTTTTTCAAATCTGAAGCTTCGGCAATTTTTCGCATATCGGCTTCTTTCAACCCCAGAGCACTTAGCCGGGGTATACCCATTTCTTCCACCCGGTTACTGATCTCTTCCAAAAGCAAGGCGACATAATAGCTGTCCGCTTTGTTTCCCTCGTCATCTGAGAAAATTCGTCCGACAGTGGCGTATCTTTTCTTTGTCTCCGCGTACTGACTGTCTGTTAAAATTTTGGTGCCTGACACCTGATTTACTGCTCCCATCAGGGTTCCGCAAATCACCCCATGGGGAATAGGATACCATCCACCCATCACCCCTGCAAATCCATGAACCAAACCCAGCCCTGCATTCGCGAGGGTAATTCCCGACAACAGTGCTGCATACGACATACCAGAACGCGCATCCCGATCGGCCCCGTTTTTCCACGCAGGAATCAGAGAAAGCTGAATCTGCCGCAATCCATCCAGTGCAAGGGCATCTGTCATTGGAGTGGCTTTGGTAGAAACGTACGATTCCAGCAGTTGGGTAAATGCGTCGAGTCCGCTGTAAGCCGTCTGTTCGGGCGAACAGGAGATCGTCAACTCAGGATCAATCAGCGCTATATCTGGAACATAACGGTCGTGCCGAAGCGATTTTTTGAAACCATCTTTTCCGACTTTGGAGATCACCGCATTTTTTGTCGCTTCGCTTCCTGTCCCGGAAGTGGTAGGCACTGCGATAAATGGAACTTTTACACCCGAAGGATTTTTTGTTCCTACCCCTTCAAGATAATCAGTAACAGAACCAGATTCGGCTAGCATAGCAGAAACAGCTTTTCCGGCGTCCAGCACACTTCCGCCACCGATGGCAACTACCACATCCGGTTTTTCGCTGCGGAATTTCTCCACACAACTGTCAATCATTTCGGGAGACGGCTCACTCGCTATGATTTCATGCAACAAGCGAATTTTCCGCTTCGCCAGTTTCTCTTGGATATCCTGCCATTCAGCGGTATGAACAAAAGATTTCGCTCCGGTCAGAAATAGCGCATTTTGCCCATATGCCGCAACAAGATCAGGCAAACGGGCAATGGTTCGCAATCCGAAAACAATCCCCGGAGGCGGAGTAAACGCAAAAGAAGTTACCATAAATCCGGAGATTGGGGCGCAATCAGATTGTAGCGGATGCCCTTTCTGGGCTCTGCCATCCAGTTTTCGACGGTATCCCGCCAGGCAAAATAATGCGCCGTTTCTTTATGCGCAGCGACGGCGGCTTCATCCTCAAAGACCTCATAAAGGAGGAATTTGGTAGGGTCGCCGGCATCCTGATGAACATCAAAACGGACATTGCCCGGCTCATTGACCGAACCCTGGTGATTGAGAAGCGTGGCAGCTATAAATTCCTGAATATGTTCAGGTTTGACTTTTATGTGAACGCAGGTGACGATCATAGTGATAGGCTTTGGATTGAAATGAAAATTAATAATCAGGGCTTGCCAAACACATCGCCACCGGGGTAGGGGACAATGGATTCCAGCAACAGCGTGGCGCTCTCTTTAGCGAAAAGCGTGATGATAATAATTACCACAGAAGTAATAATGGCGACGGAGATATTTCCTTCTGCGATTTCTTTCAGTTCATTGGTTTTGGTGGTAAACCGCATAAATACGCTCGTGCTGACCAGGTTGACCAGCATCGCAATCAGCGAACTGATTGCGACAAAAAGGAAAAGATAACGGGAAAACTGAAAAAAGACCGACCAGAAGTCCGTAGCCCTGGCGTTGATTGTGCGAAAAGTGCTCAGAAGTGGCTGAATCACACTACTCACAAGATAACCTACCGAAAACATGATTGCACTCACAAAAATCCCGAATGCTGTATTTTTTTCTCCGATCGGATAATTCCTACCCACAACCCAGCCTACCAACCGGTAGGTGATATATAAAACAACAACTCCGACAACGATAGAGCCAATGAGTTGAATGATCGCGAGCATAGTCAAAGTAATATTCATAATCTTTCTTTAAAATCTTGTATCCATGGCCACCCAGTAGTCCATATTCTGATATTGCGGTTCGATCTGTCCGGGCAGCCACCCGGTATTCGTAGTCTCCCAAAGATAATATTTGATCCCGGCCAAAGTCACATAAACCCCTGAAGAAGGCAGGTTTATTCCCAAAACTGCATGACCGTATTGGTAGCTGTAGAGCATTTTGACATCGTATCCGTAATGATCCAGAATCAACATCAGCAGCAGCACCCTTGTATCACAATCACCTTTCAGATTATAGGCAAACTCGACCGGAGCAAAAATCCCATGGGCCACTTTCGGCACGCAGGGATTCCCGTCGCGGTGATATTGGCACCGGAAACCTTCGCAATTCGGGTCATCGGAAGTATATTCTTCGCACGTCAGGTCATGGATCAGCGTATAGGGGAGGAATTGAATATGAGAAACGATGATTTCCGCAAATTGCAAACGATCGGGTTTGGCTGCGGTTTCAATGCTGTCAAACAGCGAAATGATACCACCGATATACGGTTTATCGTGGTTGAGTACAGTTTCATATACCCAGGTCCAGTGGAAGATATTGGCATCCGTTTCCCGGAGTTCGCGGTTTCGCTGATAGTAAAGATCGTAGGGAGAATTGCGGGTATGCTCTTTCAGAATATTCATTCTGTGCACATAAGACCCTTTCAGGTCGCGGTCTGCAATATCATAGACTCCTTCATAAACGTTCTGGTCATAATCGCGCCAAACACGGTAATGCCGCATATAGCCATAAAGCGAAGAATCGGAAGAAAGGCTATCATCGACCGGTATATATTCAGAATACCCTTCTGTGGGTAGCGGCTCTTCCTCGTACCGATCTCCCAGAAGAACACTAATCAGGCCAATGGCCATAATAAGGCAAAATATCACGACAAACGTGAGGATGACAAATTTTACCAGCTTAAATATGAAAGATAACACGGATAACACTCGATTCGAAAATTAGAATGGAATATAGAAATTACATTTGACAAATTACAAATTGAAGATGGCAGGGCTCCTAACTCCACCTCCACGCATCAAATTTCTCTGAAACAAAATATACCTTATTCTCTTCTAATTCGTATGAATAATGACGATTTTTGCAGATGTATACTCAACAGAAAATGGTTTGCGGAAATATTCGTGTGCATTCGTGTTATTCGTGGCTTAAATACGAATCCGTTCAGAATTTTCCCAACCCAATTTCAATGGAGTTTAACTAAAAAACAGGAGAGCAAATAAGCTTAACGCATGGAAGGCAACCAGCAGGACTTGTATAGCAGATATTTTCCGAAAAAATTTTCATGGGGAAACAAACGAACACGTATCATCCTTCTGGCTTCGATCATACCGGCAACCCTGATTATTGGTTTCTGGATTCTCTATTTTTCGGTTTTGCTGGGCTTTTTTGGAAAATTGCCTGACTCTCAGGAACTCGCAGCTATCCAAAATCCTGTCGCCTCGGAGGTGTTTTCCGCAGATGGGCCGATGCTGGGAAAATATTTTATTGAAAACCGTACAAATGTCAAGTATAAAGATATTTCCCCACAACTGGTTGAGGCGCTGATTGCCACCGAAGATGCCCGTTTTTACGACCATGCCGGCGTTGACAACCGGAGTATGATGCGGGTTTTGGTTAAATCTGTTATTCTTCGCGACAAAAGTGCCGGAGGGGGAAGTACGATCACTCAACAGTTGGCCAAAAACCTCTACCCGAGGGAAAGTTTTTCTATCCTGACTATGCCTGTCAGCAAAATACGTGAGGCAGTCATCGCCCGCAGGCTGGAAAAAATCTATTCGAAAGAAGAAATCATTACCCTATACCTCAATACGGTCTCTTTTGGGGAAAGCGTGTATGGCATAGATGTCGCTACAGAGCGATTTTTTAACACCGACCCTAAAAATATCAAACTCGAAGACGCTGCCGTACTGATTGGTATGTTGAAGGCAAATACATATTACAACCCACGCCGCTACCCCGAAAAGTCTCAGGAAAGGCGAAATGTTGTATTGGATCAAATGGTGAAGTACGGTTATCTTTCTCAGGCGGAGGCAGATTCTCTCAAACAACTCCCGCTCAAACTTGACTACAACAATATCACCAGAGAGGACGGGCTCGCGCCTTATTTTATACAGGAAGCCGGACAAGATCTTAAAAAATGGTTTGAAGATAACCCCGGTCCTGACGGAAAAATTTATAACCTGTACACCGACGGTTTAAAAATCTATACAACCATTGATTCCAAGCTCCAGAGATATGCTGAAAAAGCGGTCAAACAGCATATGAAAAAGCTTCAGGAGACTTTCGACCAGCACTGGAAAAACCGCAAATTGTGGGATGAAAAAGACTCGGGCATTGTACGTGCGATGAAACAATCTGACCGCTACAAATCGCTCAAGGCTGCGGGAATGTCGGAGGAGCAAATTATGGCCAATTTTCACCAGCCGGTCAAAATGAAAATCTGGACCTGGGACAAAGAAGAAGAAAGGGAAATGACACCCATGGATTCGATCCTCTACTATCAGTCTTTTCTTCAGGCGGGATTTATGGCGATGGAACCCAAAACCGGTTATATCAAAGCATGGGTAGGGGGATACAATCACCAAAAATTTAAATACGACCACGTCACTTCCCAGCGGCAGGTAGGTTCAACCTTTAAACCGATTGTTTACGCAGCCGCAATTGAAAATGGTTTTGATCCCTGCGAATATATTCCCAACGAGAAGGTCTCTTATGGCACGTATAAAAACTGGTCGCCGGGAAACTCCGACGGCAAATATGGCGGGTTTTACTCCATGAAAGGCGGGCTGACCAATTCTGTGAATACTGTCTCTGCCGCTATCATCATGAAGCTGGGCGTAAACAAGGCCGTCGATTTTGCAGAGAATTTCCGTTTTTCCAGAGAATTGCCGGAAGATCCGACACTAGTGTTGGGAACGGCCGATCTCAGCCTGATGGACATGGTGGGGGCTTATTCTGCTTTTGCGAATCAGGGCAAAAAGGCTTTACCTGTTTATATCAGCCGGATAGAAGACAGCGAAGGAAATATCATTGCGGAGTTTCCGCTTCAGAAGCCTGACAACTTCCGTGTCATGAGTGAAATGACCGCAGGTATCATGACCCAAATGCTGATATCCGTTGTTGACAGTGGTACGGCCAGGCGCATTCATTCCAGTTATAATCTTACCAGCCAGATCGGCGGGAAAACAGGCACAACACAGGACCAGACAGACGGATGGTTTATTGGAATAACCCCCTCCATAGTTGCCGGCGCATGGGTTGGGGGAGAAGATCGCAAAGTGCGGTTTCGTTCGACAAGCCTTGGACAAGGTTCAGCAACTGCATTGCCGATATACGGCCTGTTTATGCAGCAGTACTATGCAGACAGCAGATACAAGAAAACCAAATCTGATGAGTTCCCGTCGCCAGGACTTTCCGCCATGCAATCCATGGATTGTAGATTGTACTCAGAGACCGATCCTGCAAATTCGCCACCAGACCTGCTTGAATTGATCAAGATGCTTCGCAAACGTCAGGAAGAGAAGAAAGAGTGGCAGGATTCATTACAGGAGGACCGGCTCCGCGAAAAGCTCGACAGGAGGCGCGAACGAAAAGACAAATGGGATCAAATATTCAATCGCAGAAATTAGCAAATTACCGGTAAGGAGAAAACCCGGTGACCTTTTGCAATTCCTGTATTTTTGCAACCACAGCAGGCGTAAGTGCGGAGTCGGGATAGTCCTGGCTCAGGCGTATCAACGCATTCTGCTGGTCTTTGGCCGAAGGCTGTTTCATCGCGTCCTGCATACGGAAGGCAACATGTACATCCAGTGGATCAATGCTCAATGTTTCAGTAGAACTCAACCAGCCTTCTTTGTCTCTGCTTTGGGAAAGCACTTTTACATTTGTTTTATTAATCCCCGTCAGAATGACAAGTTCACCTGCCTGAAAAAGAAGCGCATTTCGGTCTGAGGTACGTTCAGACTCACTGGTATTAGCGTTCACATTTACAAAACCGCGTGTAGCTTTGGTGAAAGTAGCCAGACGCCCGTCACGCACGACAGTACTTAGTTCAACCCAGCCTGTCTGATTTTTGCCTGTCTGCACCGGCAGATAGTTAAAACCATCGCGCTGAACCGGCTTATTGTTTTCACCCTTGATTTGAACGACCGTTTCCCCGAAAGAAAGATAACCAATCTGACGTCCAAACGCACCCGCTTCAGCATAAACCGGGCAGAGATCGCGGTTACTCACATACACATACATACCGATTCCTCTTTTTTCGAGCTTTTCAACCCATTCATCATTGAGGTAATAAGGGTCTGCGACAGATGCGGGAGCAGATGAAATTGCAGGTGCAGCTTCGCGGTAGGAACCTTCTGTTCTGTATGAAGCTGAAGGATCGTATAATTGCGTTTGATTATTGTTCAGAATATATGGATCATAAACAGGTGCGACCTGGCCGCGTGATGCAATTGCGCCGCCATCAACATCCCAGGTATTTACCATATCCTGGCGAGTCTGCTGCCATTTTACAAAATTGATCGGATCAATTTCATCCAGTGTACCTACCCATCCGTAAGGTTCTCCATTTTCTATACGGGGCCGGGCCAGTTCATAGGCAGGTTCATCCACATATTTCCCCTGATAAACATATTTTTTATCGAAGGTATTCTCTGCGGGGTCATCCATTCCGCGCGATACCACATCAGGCCGGGTCAGAGGCTCAATATCTTTTTTCGACCAGATATCCTTATCATCTATCTCGCCATATTTGCGGGTTTCGGGATAATAGCGAAGATCATAAGCCAGGGTTGCCAGCGCAGTTTCCAGGCCTTCTGCTTTTTCAAAAAACTTTTCCGTAAATGTCGCATCAGCAGAACCAGCTTTTACCAACCATGGAAAATTACGGGCACACAGATCATAATAATAAGTGGCCTGTTCATAGGCTTCCTTATCTGACAATCTTTCGGAACGAAAAGCCACAGCCGACTTAAAGAAGTAATAAACCAGCTCCATTTTCTGAGTTGGTGCATCACAGCGCCATTTTAGTCGCTCCAGATAATCCATATCAACCGGATCACCGGACTCATACGACAGGAAATATTGCTCCATTTCCCGCTCATAAGCTATACAGCTTTGGGCATAAAGACCTGCACCAAAACCACATAAAATAAGCAGTAAAATAACAGATACAAAACGATGGGGGTTTATGAAAACAGATGGTTTCATGATCATTTTGATGATGGATAGAATTACGGTCTTTGGACTTATTCGAAAAAGATATAATCAATCAGGTATAAATATACACCTTTATACGAATTCCGCCACATAATCAGATGATTTTGTGGGAATTAAGTTAGATAACGAAGCAAAAACGCAGCTTTTACTCTACAATCACAATAGCAGCGTTGCGCTGATTGTGGTATTCAGGAAGTGGATCACCATTGCGGTAATAGGAAATAGACTGCCAGTAATGTCTGCATTCGTCCACACCCAGCAAAAACTCTACACGCAGTGTATCCTGGCCGTAAGTATCTTTTTTGATATAATAGTCAAACCGGAATGTCTGCCCAAAAAGTAAAATATTGTTGATCTCTTCGGTTGCGGCACTGATATATCTTTCTGTAAAATAAAAAGGCCCAAACTTACCGTCTGCATACCCCGGATTGATCAGTTCATAACGAGGTACGGGATCTTCGCCGCCTGTTGTATCCAGGAATGTCACAACACCGGAAAGGTTATAAATAGACGTCAGATAATTCTCTCCGGCTGGAGTTTTATATTCCACCGTAAAAAACTCACCCCCTACATTTTCACTGGAGACGCCATCGCAGGCAGGGGTACAACCCTGAAACCAGTAGCTCGTAATGACCATCAGCCCAATCAGGCCAGCATGAATGATTTTCATATATTACAGGTTATTTTTATCGAAAAACAAAGATACACATATTACAAAAAAATCGTGCTTATTAATTTTGTAAACGCTTATTTTGCAGGTGAAACTGACAATGGATACACATATTTTTGAACTTCCTAACGGCCTCCGTATTGTATATAAGTTCGTCCCTTATACAAGGGCCGTACATTGCGGGTTTATCATCAATTCTGGCAGCCGTGATGACGGTGAAGGTGAAATAGGCATGGCCCATTTTATCGAACACATGATCTTCAAAGGCACAACCAAAAGGAAAACGTTCCATATTCTCAATTATTTGGAATCAGTTGGCGGTGATGTCAATGCTTATACAACTAAAGAAAAGACCTGCCTGTATGCCTCTATAGTTGCAGAGTA
The DNA here is from genome assembly GCA_041391665.1 of Bacteroidia bacterium. Lineage (NCBI taxonomy): Bacteria > Pseudomonadati > Bacteroidota > Bacteroidia > Bacteroidia bacterium. The sequence continues at coordinate 144,915 of JAWKNO010000001.1, forward strand.
CTTTGAGCGTGCTACTGAACTTCTCACCGATATCACTTTTCATTCTACATTTCCTGAAAAAGAAATAGTGAAGGAAAAACAGATCATTGCTGAGGAAATTGATATGTACCGAAATGCGCCTGATGAGGCGATATTTGAAGATTTTGACGAACAGATATTCCCCAAACATAGCCTTGGCCATCCGATTCTGGGTACCAAAGACAGCATTAATTCTTTTACCCAGCAAGGCGTCATTGACCATCTCGGAAGAACTTTCATATCCGGACAGATTGTTTTCAGCATAGTTGGGAGTGTATCCCTTCAGGAGGTTAAAAAAATAACAGACAAATACTTACGCCCACTCGTTCTCCCTACCGGTACCATTTCGCGGGTTCAGCCAACTATCCCTCAGGCAGGTAATCAGGAAGTGGCTATAATCACCGATCAGGCGCATGAAATTATCGGAGGCAGAGCCTATGCATTCAATAAAGGCCTCTATTACCCTTTCCTTCTTCTCAACAACCTGCTGGGAGGGCCGGCAATGAACTCCAGGCTCAATCTCAATATCAGAGAAAAACACGGACTGACTTACAGCATCAGTTCTTTTTATTCGCCCTACGTGGATAGCGGTATGTGGGGCATTTATTACGCTTGCGAAACAGGAAATCTCAATCGCATTCGCAAACTTGTATATCAGGAGCTCAAATCTCTATACGAATCGCCCCTGGGGGCTGTCAGGCTCAGCCAGGCAAAAAAACAACTGGTTGGCCAAATGACGCTGGGATATGAAAACCTGCTCAACCAAATGCTCGGTCAGGCAAAAGATTTATTGGACTTCGGTGAAATAACCTCCTTCAACCAGTATATCGCCGATATAGAATCGGTAACCGCCGCTCAGATTCAGCAGGCCTCGGAAGAAATGTTCAGGGAAAGTACACTGGCAACCATTACCTACAAAACCGCATAATTGCTTAACTTCGGGTATGAAAATACTTCATACCGCCGACTGGCATTTAGGCAAAAGACTCGACCATTTTTCCAGACTGGAAGAACAACGCGAAGTCATGGACGAAATCTGTGAAATCGCAGATCGCGAAAATGTGGATGCAATCATCATTGCGGGTGATTTATTTGACCAGATCAACCCTTCCGTTGAAGCTATTGAGCTTCTTTACAAATCGCTCAAAAAACTCGCCAAAGACGGTAATAGGCCTGTTATAGGCATTGCGGGAAATCACGACTCGCCAGACCGAATCGAAGCGCCTGTACCCCTCGCAAGAGAATGTGGCATTATCCTGACTGGTTACCCCAACAGCCTTATCGCTCCTTTTTCCCTTGATTCCGGCCTCGAAGTCACCCGGTCGGAGGAGGGATTTGTCGAGGTGAAAATTCCCGGCAACCCCTTTCCGCTTCGCCTGATCCTGACGCCCTACGCCAATGAGATGCGGCTGAAAAAGTTCCTCGGAACTGAAAATCAGGAAACGGAACTTCGGACAGTTTTACAGACAAACTGGCGACAACTTGCAGAAAAATATTTTGACGATCAGGGCGTAAATATGCTCATGGCCCATCTTTTTCTCATCAATAAATCAGGAGAACGGCCCGAAGAACCCGAAGACGAAAAACCCATCCTCACCATCGGTGGAGCACAGGAAATTTTTACTGACAATCTCCCGCCCCTGGTTCAGTACGTGGCGCTTGGACACCTCCACCGGCCTCAGATTATCGAACACAAAGGCTGCCCGGTAGTCTACGCCGGGAGTCCGCTGGCATACAGCATGAGTGAAGCAGGACAGCAAAAATATGTGTTCATCGCAGATGCCGAACCGGGAAAGAGAGTCATGTTGGAAAAAATTCCGCTTACGGCAGGTAAACCCCTTCATCGCAAAACCTTCCACTCCGCAGAGGAAGCCATCGAATGGCTGGCAATAAATCCCAAAGCGCTGGTTGAGCTTACGCTGGTCTCCGACCAGTTTCTTACTTCGGTGGAACGCAAATTAATCATGGAATCACATCAGGGAATCGTTTCCATTATTCCCAAAATCGACAATCCGGAAACTACCCAGTTTCAGGGAATTGACATCGATCTTTCCAGAGATATCAGCGAACTTTTTACCGATTATTTCCGCTACAAACAAGGGCAGGAGCCCAATGACAGGATACTTGATTTGCTGAAAGAAGTACTTGCAGAGGACGAAGAATGATTTTTAGCAATTTCTCCCAAAACTCAGATTTGATTTCCCGGTAAATTCAGGTATGATTCGAAACTACCTGATTATCGCTTTGAGAAATCTACGGCGCAACCAACTGTACGCCGGGATTAATGTACTGGGACTGGCCGTAGGCATCACCAGTTTTGTCCTTATCGTTCTGTTTGTTCAGGATGAATGGAGTTATGATCGTTACCATACAAAAGCTGATCGCATTTACCGATTGGCAGGCAAAATTGATCTGGAAGGCCAGGGAGAGGAGTCCAGCAGCAATCCATTTCCCGTTGCGCCCACCCTTGTCAATGATTATCCCGCTCTGATTGAACAAGCGGTCAGGTTCTTTGATTTTCAGGTAGAGAAAAGAACCCTGCGGGTTGATGATATAAAATTTTCCGAACCAGATATATTTTTTGCCGACTCGAATGTATTTCAGGTATTTGATTTTCCTCTCCTGAAAGGCAATAAAAATACTGCGCTTGCAGGCCCAAACCTCATTGTTATCAGTGAGGAAATGGCAAAACGATACTTTGGAAATGAAGATCCGATAGGAAAACAAATCATCTATGAAGGACAGGTAAACCTGGAGGTAACGGGCATTTTGGGTAAAATTCCACCTCAATCGCATTTTCAGTTTCAGGCATTGATTTCATTCCCCACCTTGCGGCCTTTTATTGGGCAGACGCTGGAGCAAAACTGGGTTTGGAACCCCAACTGGACTTACCTTTTGCTGAAAGAAGGCGTATCGCCAGGAGAGTTGGAGGCACAATTTCCGGTATTTATTCAAAAGTATTATCCCGACTTCATCAAACCCCAGATTACACATTATTTACAGGCACTCACAGATATTCACCTAAAGTCTCATCTCGACTACGAAATAGAGCCAAACAGCAGCGAAACGAATATTTACATTTTCCTCGCTATCGGTATTTTTATTCTCATCATAGCCTGTATCAATTTTATGAATCTTGCCACAGCCCGGTCGGCAGGAAGGGCCAGGGAAGTCGGTATGCGAAAAGTATTGGGCGCATATAGAGGGCAGGTGATCGGCCAGTTTTTGGGAGAGTCATTGGTCATGAGTTTTCTGGCTATCATCGTCGCACTTTTTCTGATCAGTATTTTTCTTCCGCTTTTCAATGACTTATCGGGAAAATCACTTACACAAAATCAGCTTTTGCAGCCCGGTTTTCTGGCAGGATTGCTGGGACTTGGGGCGGTTGTGGGTTTTATCTCCGGGCTGTATCCGGCATTCTATCTGTCCTCTTTTCTGCCGGTAAAAGTGTTGAAGGGAAAATTGAAATCCCAGCCCGGAGACCGGTTGATCAGGAAAGGATTGGTCGTAACGCAATTTGCGATTTCACTGGTATTGATCATCAGCACCATGATTATTTACCGGCAATTTCACTTTATGCAATCCGCTTCGACCGGCTTTGCCAAAGACCAGATTGTTGTGATTCCTACCAAACCTGTGATCGTTCCGAAAATCGATGTTTTCAGGGAAGCGCTTTTACGGAATGCCAAAATCAGAAACATGACCATCATGAACGAGATGTTGGGGGTCAACCACAATGTACACGAATACAACTATGAAGGAATGGAGCCGGGTAAATGGATTTATTTCCCCAGTCTGATTGTGGATGAGTATTTCGCCCAGACGTTTGATTTAGAATTTGTCGCCGGGCGCGATTTTTCAAAAAGCAATTCTACTGACGATACACTCGCTCTGATTGTGAATGAGACGATGGTAGAAAACCTGGGATGGGGGACACCCGAAGAAGCCCTTGGAAAACAATTTTACACACCCAGAGGCCATGAGCGCGTGACAGGTGTAGTGAAAGACTTTCATTTTGTTTCTATGAAAGACAAAATCCGCCCCTTTGTGCTTGACATTACCACTGGCGGCGCCCGGAGTTTTTTCACCAAAAATATTGCCGTTCGTATCAGCCCTGGCGACACAGAAAAAACACTGGACTATATCGCAGAACAATGGGCGATACTGGCGCCGGAACATCCGTTTGAATACAGCTTTCTCGATACCCAGATTAATAACCTGTATAAGGACGAAAGCAAACTGGCCGATCTGGTTCGGTATTTTTCGATACTGGCGATATTCATTGCCTGTCTGGGGTTATTTGCCCTGGCATCTTTTACGGCAGAGCAGCGCACCAAAGAAATCGGCATACGCAAAGTACTGGGATCATCGGTGTACGAAATTGTCGGATTACTCGCTAAAGATTTTATTTTGCTGGTAGTCATCGCCAACCTGATCGCATGGCCTGTTGCAGGTTGGTTTATGTACAATTGGCTGAGTAGTTTTGCCTATCATACAAGCATGAGCTTTTGGCTTTTTCTGGCCGCAGGAAGCGGCGTCATTGGCATAGCTTTCCTGACGATATTGTTTCAGTCTCTGAAAGCGGGTCAGGCCAATCCCATCCGGGCTTTGAGGGAAGATTGAGTTGGGGGATTGAAGGTACATCGGTTTCTCACACATCTTCCAGCCTACGTGGAATCTGGCGGGACAAGGGTTTTGAGCAAATAAATAATTTACAGGAAGAAATTGATCAACTACGCCGACAAATGGGAGAAAACCTGCTAAATAAATATTGACTATGCAGTATCTCCTTGATACAAATGCCGTAATCCGGCATTTTGCCCAACTACCGTCTTTGGGTAAGGAAGCCAGGAAAATCATTGAATCAGCAGAACAAGGCGAAAGGCCGAAAAGGTAGATTTCTACGAATTACATGACCGGATGATTCTTGCTACGGCAAAATATCTTAGCCTTCCTATTATATCTTCCGATAAAAAATTTTCGGAGGTCCCGGATTTAAAAGTAATTTGGTAAACAAAAAAGCCATCCCTTAAAGAGATGGCTTTCTTATCTTTACATACCAGACGGTATTTATGCCTCACTGGGGCGCAATACTTTCGGATCGTAATTCCAGTTGAGGATTTTGTAGAAGTCGAAAGCCTCAGGATTCGGTACGATTTTTTTCGCTTTTTCGTAATCTGCAGGAGTCAGACAATGAAGGTCGGCAAATACCATTTTCGCCAATTCGGACTCAATATCTACAAGTCTTGGTGGAATTTTCCCGCTTTCATCTTCAATATCTGCCAAAAATACTGGCTGAACATCGGCTTTGGCGCTTGTGGAAACAATACATCCACTCACACCATCATTGAATAATTTTTTCACGCCCATGCCGAGCAGGGTACAAAGTGTAAGGTCATAGGCAACCGGGCGGCTGCAGCGGAGCTCGTACCCCATTTCTACAGGCCGGCTCTTGATGTCGATGCCAAGTGTTTTGAGTTTACGCTGAACAAGGATGTTGAAAATATGCGCCTTGCTCACGTTGCCCAGTTCGGGGTGGCCATGTTCGTCATAGGTAAAGTTTATACCACAGTTTTTGATTTCATCATCAGACAAGAAGTGAAAAACACCTTCACTCACGATCGCAACGCCGTAGATCACGCCATCAATCGTACGTTTGATCATAGATGAGATGATGAGGTCCACAATCTTATCAAATGTGATTTCCGTTTTGTTAAACATTTCCGGGATCACAATCATCGGGAAATGGCAACTGGTGCCGATTTCAAAGGCGAGGTGCCCGGCAGAGCGACCCATTGAAGAGACAACGAACCAGTTGCCACTGGTACGGGCGTCCTCATAAACGATATTTCCAATTTCAACGCCGGCATCCTTCGCAGAGTTAAACCCAAATGTTGGGGTATTTCCGGGAAGTGGCAGGTCATTATCAATGGTTTTGGGTACATGGATATTTTGGATAGCCACATTCTGAGTGCGCAGCCACTTGGCGAGGCGGTTGGCAGTGGAAGCCGTATCATCACCACCGATAGTCACGAGGAGCTTTACATTATTCTGAACAAAGAAATCAGAAGAAAACTCGTGGTCTTTGGGTTTATACCGGCTCATACGAAGCGAGGAGCCACCTCGTGGGAAAATCCTGTCAGCATAGCTGAAATCGATATTAATCGTTTCCGCCTGACCGTTGAAAAGGTTTTTATATCCATCATGAATCCCGATAACACGGTAGCCGTCTTTCAGGAAAACTTTTGCGATTGTGCTGATTACTGTGTTGATACCGGGAGCAGGGCCTCCGGCGCATAAAATGGCAATTGAATTCTGCATAAACTTATTATCAAGTTGATATCTAAGGCGCAAATATCCTGATAAAGATCAATTAAAGCAATGGAGGTGCATTAAGGAATGATAAATTCCGGCAACGAAAACGATTAAGATTTCAAAAAGAAGGAGATTTTTTTAACAATCCGCCCAAAAACTTTATTTTTTAATAACCTCCAGCAATTCCAGATCAAAAATCAGGACAGAGTTGGGCGGAATTGGGTCTCGGAGTTCTCTTCCATAGCCCAATTCGGAAGGAATGACTAGTTCCCAATGATCGCCGGGTTTCATCATAAGCAAAGCTTCCTGCCAGCCGGGGATGACTTTACTCACTTCAAAGGAGCGGGGATCACTGGTACCATTTTTTTCGGTGGTATCAAAAATATTGCCGTCAATCGTTTTACCGGTAAAACGGGTTTTCACGATATCATTCAGGTCAGGAGATTCACCTTTGCCACTCCGGAGAACCTTATACTGAAGGCCACTGGCCAACTCTGTAAATCCAGGCTTTGTACGGTTTTCTTCCAGGTATTTCATACCCAGTATTTCATTGGTTGCCGCTTCCTGCTGAATTTTTTGTGCCTGCTGATTAGATAGTTCCCGCTGAAAATCTATCATCAGACGGTTGGCCGCCTCAGTAGATATCAACAATTCGGCTTTAGTACTGGCATCATGAAATCCCTGAGAAATCATTGCGGGATTTAAGTCAACACCTACTGATTGGTATGCAAGATTATTTCCGACTATATAGGAAATGCTATCCAACTTGCTTTGGGGTTTCAGGCTTTCATTGTTGATGCCTGTTTTTTGCTGTGAACAGGAATACCAGACCATCGGGAGTAACAGGCAACCCCAAATTTGCAATTTATGTACCTTCATGCTTCCAGGAAAATTTTCTTCAGGATGAATGAGGGGCTAAATTAGTGGAAAGAATTGAGTTTAACCCAATAACTGACTAAATTTTAACTTGTATGTGCGTTTGGGCGGTAAAAACTTATGAACTACATTTATATCCGTCTGAAATCGTATAAGAAAAATTCATTCTATCTTACCGGAGAATTATGGAAGCCACCAACACAAAATTACTCGCAGCAGCGGAAGCCTTCTCCCGGGACATTCTGACCCATCAATTGCATCCGGATTATGATTATCACAATCTGGATCATACCGCTAAAGTGGTCGAATCGGTTGAGGAAATCGGCCGCCACAGCATGTTTACGCCAAAGGAAATTGAAACACTTAAAATTGCTGCGTGGCTGCACGACCTGGGGTATATCAAAACCTATATCGGACATGAAGAATACAGTATTGAGATTGCCAGGGAATTTCTTGCCGGTCAGAAAATGAAAGAAACCCGGATAGAAAGAATTGTAGAACTAATCGAAGCCACTAAACTGGATTTTGAGCCACGCAATGCCATGGAAGGCGTGATAAAAGATGCTGATCTTTATAATCTTGCACAGGAAGATGCAATACCTAAAAGCCAGGGAATACGAAAAGAATGGAAAGTTTTCTGCAACCGAGACTTTACCGACGCAGAATGGGACAAGTTTAATTATGACTTTTTCAGAGAACACGAATATTACTCAGACTTTGGAAAGGAGTTCCTGGCGCCTAAAAAGAAAGAAAATATCCGCAAACTGAAAAAAGCGCTAAAGAATAATCTGCCTCAAAAAGAGGCAAATGAAGCAGAAATCGCGATTCAAAATTATCAGCTCGATAAAGCACAGACCAAAATAGACAAGCTGAAAAGGAAGATAAAAAAACTGGATCGCCAGCGCCCCGAACGTGGAATAGAAACCATGTTTCGCACTACCTATAGAACTCATATCAGCCTTAGCTCGATTGCAGATAATAAAGCCAACATTCTCCTTTCCATTAATGCCATTATTATCTCCATCATTATTACCAAAGCCATTGAGCCGAAATTGCTAAATGAGTCAAAATTTCTGGAATTTCCACTGTTTTCGATTTTGGTAGTTTGTATGTCCACGATTGTATTTGCTATCCTCGCCACAAGGCCCAAAATCAACTCAGGTATATTTTCCAGAGAAGACATCCTTGACAAAAAAACCAATCTCCTTTTTTTCGGAAACTTCCACAATATGGATCTTGACGATTACCAGTGGGGAATCGATCAAATGATGGACGATGCCAAATACCTCTACGGAAGTATGGCCAAAGATATTTATTTCCTCGGGAGGGTATTAGCTAAGAAGTTCCAGCTTTTGCGAATTGCCTACAATGTCTTTATGTATGGAATGGCCGCCTCGCTCCTTATTTTTGGCATCTGCTATTGGTTAGGGCAGGAAGGAATCCTCTGATTTTTTATTACTTCTGCCCCAACAGATCAAGAACCGCTGCTGTCATCGCATTTACCCCGGTTTTTATGCTCGGTTCGGGCACAGGTTTGTATTTGGAAGAATGCAAAGAAGGCAACTGCAATTCACCTCGCTCCGCTGCAGCTACTTTTTCCGGCTCCACTACGCCCAACCAGAAAATACAAATCGGAACTTTATCTTCTGTGCGACCATATCTGCTGAAATCTTCTCCTCCCATGACAGAGGTAGTTTCTACAACATCATCGTTGCCCAACGTATTTTTCCACACCTTCGCTAACCGTTCTGTCAGAGCCGGATCGTTATAGGTAGCTGGTGTAAACTCGTCGCGGATATAGACCGATGGGTACATACTTTCTGGTAGGCCGGCAGCCATTGCCTCTGCTTTGCAAATACGTTTGATACTCTCGATCAAATGGGTGCGGACATCATCTGAATAGGAGCGGAGCGTAAGTTCCAGCTTTACTTCATTCCCAATGATATTTCCTTTTGTACCACCATGGATAGAACCAACCGTAATAACAGCAGGTTCCAATGGAGAAATTTCACGACTCACGATCGTTTGAAATCCCAAAATCATCTTTGCCGCAATGACTACAGGGTCTATGGTTGTATGCGGATATGCACCGTGTCCTCCTTTTCCAAAGACAGTAATATCAACCATGTCCACATTAGCCAGTGCAAAACCAGGCCGAAATCCAATTGTACCTGCTGCAAGTTCGGCCTTGGTATGTAAAGCTAATGCATAATCAGGTTTGGGAAATTTTTCATACAGCCCATCGTCAAGCATCGCTTTGGCGCCACCTCCGCGTTCTTCGGCTGGTTGAGCAATAAACACCAGGGTTCCTTTCCATTGCTTTTTCAGACTTTGCAGCAATCGGGCAGTTCCCGTCCACACCGTCATATGAATATCATGGCCACAGGCGTGCATGGCACCTACTTCATTGCCTGCATCATCTTTGACTTTTACTGTACTCGCATAATCAACGCCGGTTTCTTCGACAACCGGAAGACCATCTGTATCTGTACGAATAAGTATTGTAGGGCCTTTTCCGTTTTTCAGCACGGCAACAACCCCATATCCTCCCAGATTTTCCGTCACTTCAAATCCAATGTCGCGCATCTCTTTAGCGAGACGTGCCCCGGTCTCCTTTTCATGAAAAGAAAGCTCCGGATGGCTGTGAAGGTGTTTGTATAAGTTATCCAGATAAGGATAATCTTTTTCGATGTACGCCATATAGTCATTTTGCGCCGACATTGTGACGTACAAAAAAGAAAACAGAATAAAAGCGAGCGTGTATTTTTTCATTCCTGGATTAATTCTCAATCAATACTTAAACAGAACCAATATCAAATGGTAACCTGCGAATTCTTTTACCTGTCGCTGCAAAAATTGCATTGACCAATGCCGGTGCGGTCGGAGGAAGTGCCGGCTCTCCCACACCTCCGGGATTTTCGCTGTTTTGCATCAGGTGAATTTCTATGGGGGGGCATTCATTGATGCGGAGCATCTGATACTGGTGGAAGTTGTTTTGCTCCGCTGCACCTGCCTTAAAAGTAATCGGCTGCTTCAGCGCTGCGGTCAGTGCCATAACCACAGAGCCTTCAATCTGTGCGCGGACAGTGTCAGGATTTACATACATCCCGCAGTCCATGACGGTTATCACTCGCTCGATTTTCAGTTTGTCTGACTTAGAGACCTTGATCACATGGGCACAGATTGTACCAAAGCTTTGAACAATAGCCACGCCACGTCCCCATCCCTGCGGCAAGGTTTTGCTCCATTCCGCTTTCTCCGAAAGGGTCTCCAGCACCGCCTTAAACCTCGGGGCTTTTTCACACATGCTTATCCGGAACTCCATAGGATCCCGGCCTGCCAGATGTGCCATCTCATCGATAAACCCTTCGTCAGTAAATCCATTGGTCGAAGCATACACCGACCGCCACCACATGACGGGAATCGGGGTTTCAGTGAGTACATATTGCGACCGGGCATTGGGTATATCGTAATGCTCATTGGCTCCTTCCATAATCCAGAGAGAAGGATTTGCCGTATCTGCACCTTCATCCTGAAGCCCCATATGCTGGCCGGTCATTTTATGCTCATAAGCTACGAGCTTGCCATTTTCATCTACCCCTCCCTTAAACGCGCTATATGTAGCAGGGCGAAATGGCCCCAGCGTAGTATCATCCTCACGGGTCCAGACGACTTTGACAGGCGCATTCATTTCGCGGGAAAGCAGCGCCGCCTCAGGTACCCAGTCTTCAAAAGCTCTGCGGCCAAAACCTCCGCCGACAAACGAGACATAAAACTCCACATTCTCTTCGGGAATCCCGAGAACTTCTGCCACTGTGGAACGATTGGAGTTGGGCGATTGAGTGGAAACGATCACCTTGCACTTATCACCCTGCACATGTGCCAGCGCGTTGAGCGGCTCCATGGAGGAATGCGCCAGATAGGGCGTCTCATATACAGCTTCCAGCGTTTTTGCTGCGGACTTAAATCCTTTGGGGAAATCTCCCTCATTGCGCTTGATATGGCCTTCTTTTTGGAGATTGGCCCGAAGTAGGTTTTCTATTTTGTCCTGATTCCAGGAAAGCATTTCCTCATTATCCCACTGCACATTCAGTTTTTTTCTTCCCTGAAGTGCCGCCCAGTAGTTTTCGGCGACAACGGCTACGCCTTCATAGGTCCATCGGAAAACCTTCCGGTTTACCTTAACGACTTTTTTCACTCCGGGGACAGACAGAGCCGCCGCTTCGTCGTAGCTCTTTACCTTACCCTGAAATGTCGGGCACCGCTCAACGGAAGCATATAACATGCCCTCCATTTTTTCGTCAAGACCAAACATAGCTGTGCCATTTACCTTAAGCTCTATATCGGGCCTTGGGAAAGATTTTCCGATTACCTTAAAGTCTTTATAATCTTTAAGCGGAGGATTTTCGATCACCTCCAACTGTTTGATTGAACTGACCAAATCTTCTGAAGCAAGTGCATCCCCTTTTTTCTTACCATTACTTTCAAGCTCCGGAATCAGATCTTCATAAGAAATACTTTCTTTGGTTTCCCGGTTGGTGACTTTTCCCTCACGGGTGAATAATTTGGATACATCGGTTTTCCAGTAGCCGGCAGCCGCTTCGAGAAGCATTTCGCGGGCGTTGAGCGCCTTTTGTTCAAAATCGGCAGCAGCGGAAATCAGCTCGCCATAAGTAAGGCTGGCTTTTGTATTTTTATTGAATACTTTCCCATCTTCTGCATAACAGTCCTCAGGAGAAACACTCCATTTCATTGCAGCGGCTGAAATCAGAAAAATTCGCGCAGAAGCTCCGATGCTGCGAAGTTTCACCCAATCACCACGAACCGTGCTGGAACCGCCAACCCCCTGCCATCCGTATTTTTTCCCATCGGAAGGAGCCTGGCGGATTTTGATTTTCGCCGGGTCAACTTCCAGTTCTTCCGCAATCATAGCCGGTACAGACTGGAAAGTACCCTGCCCGATTTCCGGACGCGTGTTCATAATAGTGATGCTGCCATCTGCATCAATCACCACAAAGTTTCTCAGCGATGTTCCTGAAACAGGATCATCGGTCATAGACAAAAGTTTTTGACCAGTCGTCGTTGAGGAGTCATCGCAACCGGAGAAAAAGCCGAAGGCGAGGGCTGTACCCGAAACGCCCGATATAAACAGAAATCTTCTGCGGGATAGTTTAGGCTGATTCATAGTTTTTTTCGGTTGTAGGGTTAGCACTTGCCATTATTTCTGCTGCACGGTGAATGGCTTTCCGGATTCGTACATAAGTACCACAACGGCATATATTTCCCTGCATCGCACGATCAATATCTTCGTCGGTGGGATTAGGATTTGTCTTCAGCAACGCCATAGCAGACATAATCTGCCCAGACTGACAATATCCGCACTGAGGCACCTGCTCCTCAATCCACGCCTGCTGCACAGCGTTATTTTTTTCGGAAGAAAGGCCTTCTATCGTCAATATCTTTTGACTTTCTTTTACTGCCGATATTGGCAGACTACACGAACGAACCGGCGCGCCATCGAGATGGACTGTGCAGGCGCCACATTGGGCAATACCACAACCGTACTTAGTTCCGGTCATGCCTATCATATCTCGGATAACCCACAACAACGGCATCTGCGGATCTGCATCAACCGTGTGTTTGGTTCCATTAATATTGAGGGTAAAAGATTCCATAATTTCAGGCTATATATTCTCGTGGGATAAATATCAGGGGAAATTTACTACTACAAGCTAAATTAATTCAAATAAAGATCAAAACCTGTCAGGTAATTCATAACTGCCTTTTTTGTAACTTTGCAGGAATTAACGCTCCGCAAGAATTAAAAGCATGGAATATCCTTCAAAAGCTATAGAAGATGCGGTAAATGAGCTTTCATCCCTTCCGGGTATTGGGAGAAAAACAGCCCTCCGGCTGGCACTTCATATTCTTAAACAATCAGAAGAAGATGCTGTCAGACTGGGCGGATCAATTATTGACCTGAGAAGAAATATCAGATACTGCGAGGTTTGCTTTAATATATCCGATCTGCCAAAATGCAAAATTTGCAGCAACAGCCGCCGGGAGCAGGATATTATCTGTGTAGTAGAAGATACCAAAGATGTCATTGCTCTCGAAAGTACGCATCAGTTCAGCGGACTGTATCACGTACTTGGCGGACTGATCAATCCGCTTCAGGGCGTGGGCCCTTCTCTGCTTAATATAGAGCCATTGATTTCCAGGATCAAGCAGTCTTCGGTCAAAGAAGTAATTTTTGCCTTCAGCGCAAATATCGAAGGAGATACCACGGCATTTTATATATCAAAAAAATTGTCCGCATTTTCTGTAAAAATATCCAGCATTGCCCGGGGGATACCAGTTGGTATGGATCTGGAGTTTACGGATGAAGTTACCCTTGCCCGCTCTATTCTCAACAGAACCCGAATGGTTATACCGGGAAGGGAATAACCTTAAATTTTTGATACACAGGCTGTTGAACTCGTTATTCATAGAATATTTTGGATCTCTCAGTTATCATCGTCAATTATAATGTCAAACACTTTCTCGAACAGTGTCTGATCTCCGTGCGCAAAGCGTTGAAGGGGCTGGAGGGGGAAATAATTGTCGTGGACAACAACTCTGTTGACGGAAGTCAGCAAATGATCAGAGACAAATTTGGCGACACAGTAATTTTGATTGAAAACCGGGACAATCCGGGTTTTTCCAAAGCCAATAATCAGGGTATAAAAATCGCCAATGGCAAATATATTCTTCTGCTTAATCCGGACACGATTGTGGAAGAAACGACGTTTCGCAAGTGTTTTGATTTTGTGGAAAACCATCCTGATTGCGGCGCACTGGGGGTAAAGATGATCGATGGACAAGGGCGGTTTCTCCCTGAGTCCAAACGGTCTTTGCCGACTGCCTGGGTTTCCTTTTACAAAATTTTTGGATTCTCCAGACTTTTCCCCAAAAGCAGGCGATTTGGAAAATATCATCTCACCTATCTCGATAAAAATAAAAACCATGAAATAGAGGTTCTCTCCGGCGCATTCATGTGGCTGAGAAAATCGGTTCTGGATAAAATCGGCCTTCTTGACGAAGTATTTTTTATGTATGGAGAGGATATTGACCTCTCCTACCGGGTAAATCTTGCGGGGTACAAATGCTGGTATTTTGCCGACACTCAAATCATTCACTATAAAGGAGAAAGCACCAAAAAAGGAAGCCTGAACTACGTGAAGGTATTTTATCAGGCCATGATCATTTTTGCACGAAAACACTTCGGCGGCAGTAAACGGCATTTTTTTATCGGCGCTGTTATGCTCGCGGTTTATTTCCGTGCATTGGTCGCTATTTTCCACCGGCTGATCAAAAAATTGGGCATACCCGTGATGGAAGGAATTTTGGTGTATGGGATGATGTTTGGCATTAAAGCCTATTGGGAACATTATGTAAAATATATCGAAGGGGGGCAATATCCTCCGGAATTTATAACGCTTTACCTGCCGGCTTACACGGCAATCTTCATTCTGTTTTACTGGATTGCCGGTGCATATAAAAAACCCTACAAACTTCGACCCCTGATTATTGCCCCATTTTTGGCGTTTGTGGCTATCGCAACAGGCACCTATATGTTTGGCTGGGTGAAAAATTTTTCCCGGGCAATCGTGGGCCTGTCAGCCATTTTTTCCATGGTCATCGCGATAGCAGTAAGAGGTATGATCAACCGGCGCGAGAAAGGCAGCTTTTTCTTTACAGAAGAATCCCGAAAGCGGGTAGTGGTGGCTGGAGAGGGCAAAGGTCTCAGTCGGGTCATTGCACTTATTAAAGGAGAACTGGAGTATCCGGTCAATATTATTGGGGTAGTCGGAAAAGGAAACCTCCCATTAGATCTGTCAGATGTCGAAAAACTCGGCGGTTTAAACCAGCTGCGGGAAATTATCCAGTTTTACGATATCGCAGAGGTCATTTTTTGCAACCAGACAATTCCTACTGAACAGATCCTCGATATCATGATGGAAATTCAGGATACCGGGGTAGATTACAAAATTGTACCTCCCGAGGCGGACTATATTGTCGGACCTCAGGCCATTCACACTTCGCGCTTCAGCCGAAAACTTCATTTTAATCTGCAGCAGCGAGAGATGCGCCTCCACAAACAATTTTTTGACATCCTAAGCAGTATCGTGCTCATCGGAACTTTCCCTTTATTGTTTTGGCTATATAAAAAACCGATGGAGGTATTGCCCAAACTTTTCCAGGTTCTTACCATGAAATACCATATGGTAGGTTATATCCATCCTGAGGCAGAAGGGCTTCCAGATATTAAACCCGGCCTCCTCAACATGCTCGACAGAGTAAATGGTCGGGTACCGATGAGTAAAGTCAATAAAGAGGGATTGGATAAATATTATGCCCGCACATATTCCTGGGATCTGGATCTGGAAATCTTACTGAAAGGCTGGCGAAAAATCAATTGATACTCGCTAAATTGCATTATGAAATCCTCCATTTATCTGTTCTTCGCAACCCTTTGGATTCTCGTTTCTTCTCTGGCTGCTTTTTCACAAAATGAAGATTGCAGACTAAAACCGGAAGATCTGAAACCGTTGATTCAGCGGTTTAATCCTTTTTTTTCCAATCATACATGGAATGCCCAATCCCAGATTGAAATGGCGAGAATGGGAAACGACCGCCTGATCATGATTACGCAGGAAGGTTGTATCCGCCATCACATTACTTTTAATCTGATTATAGACCCAAAGGTTGTAACACTTAACCGCGAATTCTGGCTAAATGAAGTGCGTAGCCTTATGCACAATGTCTTTTGGGAACAACCCGAATATGCCTCTTTTGGGCCTGAATTTGAGGAGGCCTTTGCTGATAAATTTTCTGTTCACGGTCTCAATGATGCCTTTAACTTCCCTATCGGCATGAGAAACTTTATCTGTGAACTACGCTTTGATCCACAGAAAGGTGGAAAAATCACCATAGAAATGGTAGTTTTTCTTTTCAAAGAGAAAATGGAAAATAAACGAATCGCCGCGCCAAATGCACAGGACGATGGGTGGCTGGGTGTAGAAAAAAAACCTTAACTCTTCACCAAACCTCTGATAACCATTTGATCTGATTGCTCTTCATATTGCAGGTACAGCACCAGCTTGATTTCGTCCTGCCGCTTTATGTCTTCATCGACAGATTGGAAGGTAGGATGAAAACGCAACATATCATGGTACATATAAATCTCTGCACCATATCGGTTTTCCAGCATCAGTCTTATATCCCGGAGTGATTGATTGCGAAAAGTGAGTTCATTGGTTTGCCAGGAAAGTGAATTGGAATGGGTGTAATACATGGTATTGATGTTTGCAGTTGGGTTCTTATAGTATATAGACGTAAAACACTGGCTTTTGGCTGGCAAAAAGTATATTTACGGATAGATTTTTTTAACCCTGCATGATGATACGTTTTGTTTTACTATTGACACTTTCTGCCGCCTTCCTTTTACACGGATTTTCCCAGACTTCTCAAAATCTGAATCTGATGGCAAACTGGCAGGATACTAACCTTCCGGAGCACTCCGGATTGATTTACAACGAGGTTTGGGGGTTTGTGCACGGATATCGGGAATATGCAATTTTGGGCTCTGCCGGTCAAACTCATTTTATAGATGTCACAGATCCCTCAAACCCTGCCGAAGTTGCACGTTTTGCAGGTGCAGTCAATTCTATCTGGCGGGATTTTAAGACTTTTGGGCATTATGCCTATGGGGTGGCAGATGAAACAAGTACCTCCAGCCCGTCGGGACTCCAGATTTTTGATTATTCCGGTCTGCCGGGATCTGTTATAAAAGTGTACGATTCCAATGCAATTGTAGAAAGAGCGCATAATATATTCATCGACGAAGATTTTGGGCGTCTCTATGTTGCAGGAAGTAATACACGCCCCAACGGACTTATCGTTCTTGATCTCACCAATGACCCCGCAAATCCGGTGGTTCTCGCGTCAATTAATCTTCCGGGTGGTTATGTGCATGATGTGTATGTCAGAAATAATATCGCTTATTGTTCTCATGGCTTCAACGGTTTGTATATCTATGACATGACAAATCCGACTACACCTGTGCTTATCGGCAACCTGACGAGTTACCCTAACCAGGGATACAATCACTCCAGTTGGCTTACCGATGATGGGAATTTTCTTGTGTTTGCGGATGAAAGTTTTGGCAGACCGCTGCGAATCCTCGACATCACAGACCTTACAGACCTCACCATTGTTTCTACTTTCAAATCAAATCTTGTCGGCCCTACGGCAACCAACAGCATCCCGCATAATCCACTGGTCAGAGGCGGATATGCATTTGTATCCTATTACCAGGACGGCATCCAGATTTTTGATATCCGTGATGTGGTAGCTCCCGAAAAAGTCGCATGGTATGATACAGATACTACCAATGTCGCTTATACCGGTTATGATGGTGCCTGGGGCGTTTATCCTTTTTTACCCTCACATAATATCCTGGGATCAGATCAGCAGTTTGGCCTGTTTATCCTTGAATTTGACGACCTGAAACCTGCTCCTGTCAATATCAGCCAGGACTTTACCCTTGATGAAACTGGCTACGCAGAGATGACACAAAATACAGGAATCAACAATCGGGGCAAAAATTTTCCAAAACCTGTCGATACCTATACCATAACCAACGAGCCCGCGGTAAAACTTTTCCCCAACCCAATATCTGCAAACCAAACCCTACAGGTGAATGTCGAATCTTCGGATACTTATGAATCAGCGATTTATGACCTCCATGGAAAAGTATTAAAACAAGGCCCTTTCGTTCGGGGAAATCGCTCAGAAACCCTGGAGGTAAACGGAATTACGCCAGGAGTATATATACTCGTGCTTTCATCAGAAAACTCGTCTGTCAGAAAAAAACTGATCATCCGGTAGCTAATTATTTACCTGAAGCCAATGCTGTTAAAAACCTGATTAACAGCGCCCTTACTTCTGCATACTTCGACAATTCTATTGTCGAGGGGGTGTCGTTGACGTCGTGATAATGGGGCGGTCCGCCCAGCGTATAGATAAAAAAACCGGGGATTCCTTTTTCCAGAAAAAAGTAATGGTCGCTGTTGGGCGCATTTTTCCGGGAACGAACCACCGGCACATACTTCATCGTATCGTTGATCGATACCAGCTTTCCAAATGAATCCGGAAAATCGATCCCGCCTACTGCCATAATACCGTCGACTCCATTGCCCATCAGGTCAAGGTTCAGGACAAATTTTGTCTTCGCCAGTGGCACAACGGGCGCCTGATTTACATAATAACCCGAACCAACCAGGCCGGTCTCTTCGCCGCCAAAAGCTATGAAAAGCATGGAATAATCGGGCTGGTGTGAGGGTTGCGCAAAGTATGTTGCCATTGACAAAATCATGGATACCCCCGAGGCATTGTCGTTGGCACCGGTAAAAACCGCATCCTCAAGTTTGCCCAGGTGATCGTAATGGGCACATACAATGAACACCGAATCGGGATATATTTTTCCCTCCACCATTCCCATCACATTTTGTGAGGTGATTTGTGCCATTTCTGCGGAGACCGACAGTTTCGCCGATCGCAACTTTTCAGGTACAGCTGATTCCTTTAACTCCAGCACCGGCACGGGATACTGCTCCCGGCTAAATCCGGCTGTGAGTTTTTTTTGTATGACAATAATTCCCTGCGGATGATAACTCAGCAGCATCCCGATCCTGTCAGTCGCATGTGCGAGATCTTTGTATTGTTTTTGCTTCTCCGGATCATTGGCAATCTCTTCGGGCCATCCATCCCGAAAAACTGCAATTTTCCCGATCAGTGAATGCGAAGGCGTCGTGAGGGCATAACCAAGATCTGCCATTCGCCCTGAAAAATGACCATTCCCCGAAAACCGGCTCACGATAAAGTCCTTTCCCGGCCTTATCGTATCCTTTCCAAAGATCAGACTTGCACCCGTTATCAGATTGATATTCAGAGGGAAATGCTGCTGGTAGCTCATGGATTTCCCAACCGGAACCACTGCTTTAAGTCCCGATTCGCGAAACTTTGATTCCAGATAGCCGGCGGCTTTTTTGTGTCCATCATCTATATATCCTCTTCCGGCAAACGTTGTCGAACACAGCGTATCAATCTCTATTCGTGCCAGCCTGATAACCTCCTCATCTGAAATGTCCGGTTGTGAAAACATATAAAGAGGGAAGAAAATGATCAGAAAAACAGGCAAAAAGATATTTTTCATAAGAAGGTGAATCATTAGTAGATGGATAGGAATCAACAATATCGGAAATTTCCTACTTTTGACGGAATACCTGATTTTACCTTTACGATGAAAATTCTCGTTATTGACGAATTCCCCCTCCACTTTCTGGAAGAACTGAGGAAATTTCCTGCGGAGGTGATTTATATTCCTTCAACTACAAGAGAAGAAGTGCTGACCCTCATTCCGGAGTGTGAGATCCTGATTATCAACAGCAAAATCAGGGTAGATAAAGAAGTCGCTGATTTTGCGCCCAAATTGCGAATGGTTATCCGCGCAGGAGTAGGAATGGATCATATTGATGAGCCCTATCTCCAAAGTCGCGGGGTAGAAGTGCTGAATACCAAAGGCGGGAATGCCGATTCGGTAGGGGAGCAGGCCGTAGGTATGTTGCTTGTGCTTCAGCACAAGATTTTAAATGCTGACCGTCAGGTGAGAAATTTTCAATGGAAAAGGGAAGAAAACCGGGGTACTGAGATCGGCGGAAAAACTATTGGAATCATTGGCTTTGGCAATACAGGTAAAGCATTTTCCAGAAAAATATCGGGCTTCGAACCCCGGCTTCTCGCTTACGACAAATACCTGAAAGACTACGGGGATGACCGGGTAAAAGCAGTGGGAATGGAAGAAATTTTCGCACAAAGCGACGTCGTCACTCTCCATATCCCACTGACCGAAGAAACCCGGGGTTGGGTAAACAAAGATTTTTTTGACCGTTTTGCCAGGCCTGTCGTTTTGCTGAATCTTTCCCGCGGACCGATTGTCAATCTACCCGATCTGTTACAGGCACTGGATTCAGGTAAAGTATTAGCTGCAGGTATAGATGTGCTTGAAAATGAGAAATTTGACTCACTGACAGAGGCGCAGAAATTGAACTATGGGAATTTATTTTCCCGCAGCAATGTTGTCCTTACACCGCATATAGGCGGCTGGTCTTTTGAGTCCAGAGAAAATATCAACCAGATGATCCTGGGATTTGTTAATCGCTTAATATCTTCATGAGAATAGGATTCGACGCCAAACGATTATTTCACAACTTCACAGGTCTCGGCAATTACAGCCGCACCCTGGTCCATAATCTTGCAACCCTGTTCCCGGACGAATCATTACATCTCTTTACGCCTTCGATCTCTGATAATCCCCGTATTAATCCTTTTCTCGATCATTCCCCCTTTCATATTCATCTTCCGGCCAAAGGGCGATTTCTCTGGAGATCATGGCGGATAAATGAGGATATTCAAAAAAACCACATTGATGTATATCATGGCCTGAGCCATGAAATTCCTTTTGGTTTGAAGTCTTCCTCCGGTTTAAAAACCATTGTAACGATTCACGATCTGATATTTAAGGTTTACCCAAATCAATACCGCCTGCCAGACAGAATCATCTACGATACCAAGTTTTCATATAGTTGCAGAAACGCTGACCATATTATCGCGATCAGTACCCAAACGAAAGAAGATATTATTCGCTATTATGGCATAGCGGAAGAAAAAATATCTGTCATTTATCAGGCCTGCGATTCGCAGTTTTATCTTCAGGCAGATAGTTCGCAGCGGGAGGCCATTCGCCAAAAATATCAGCTTCCATCAGAATATATACTGTATGTAGGTTCTGTTACAGAGCGGAAAAATCTGCTTTCTCTCGTAAAGGCCATCCATCTGATGAACGATAGCCAAAGAATCCCGCTGGTCGTGGTGGGAGACGGAAGCAGTTACAAGCGCATGGTGTTGCAGTATATCGCAGCAAATAACCTGGAAAAGTGGGTGATCTTTGTAAATAATTTATCTTATCCTGACCTACCGGCTATCTACCAGGCAGCTGTCGTATTTGTGTATCCTTCTCTTTATGAAGGATTTGGGATTCCGGTGATTGAAGCCCTGATAAGCCAAACACCCGTAATCACTTCAGACATCTCCTCCCTCCCGGAAGCATCAGGGCCTCATAGTATTTGTACTGATCCACTAAATACAGAATTGCTTAAATTACACATACAAAAAGTAGCAGAAGACCAAAACCTGGGCAACCAAATGAGAGAGAAAGGAGTCCTGTATGCAGAAAGGTTTCACTTTTCTTCCGTTACACGACAAGTGATGCAACTCTATCGCCAAATTGCCGGAATGGACTGAAAGATATGCGGAAACCGTATAAAATATTTATGTTTTTACTCCTGTGGATCTCCGGCAGTGTGAATGTTTGGGCACAGGAAGACGGCGTGTTTCTTTTTGATGGGAGAGAGGCATATGGGTTAATTGTGGAAGAAGTTCCTTTTTCCCATATAAGAATACAAACCGCCAATTTCCAGATAAGAACTTATACTTTTGAAGATATATCAGAAGTCTTTCGTCCAAAAGGAATCAAAGGATACTGGGATGTCGTTTATTTAAAAAACGGCGGAGTCATACGCGGTTTTATTATTGAATACGAGTGGGGGAAGTTTCTGAAAATCGAGGATGAACGGGGAAATGACTTTGCCTGGCGAATGGAAGATATCAGAAAAATCAATAAAGAGCCTACACCAAATGACGCGACATTTAAAAGAAGTGCCGAAGGGGAGAAGCAAACCCGGCAGGAATTGAAAAGTTCAAACCAGCAGAGCATTCTTTACGGATCGACAGTAGTTTTTTTGGAAGTAGGCGGTACGGTAGCTTCACCTGGCGTTTCGACAGTATATCCGGGCGCGTTGATAAATATACTAATGGCATACAGACTGGAAAACAGATTTTCGATTGGCGTCGGATTGGGGGCAGATATACTGTACAACGTCAATGAACAAAGAAATACCGGGAGGTATGCATTTGGCGATATGAGGATTTATTTCCCAAGAGAAAAAACAATCCCATACCTTTCGATAGCTTCGGGATATGACTGGTTTCGCTCCGGCATCATGTTTAATCCGGGAGTTGGTATCAGGTTTCACTTTTGGAGAAACCAACAATTAAACCTAAACCTGGGTTTAAAAATGCAGTATGAAAGTCAGGGAACCCGAAACAATCCTGATTTACTGGGAGTTACTGAGATTATTCAGTTCAAAGTTGTAATTGATTAAATACGAATAATTTTTTTTATCAGACAAATTTTAGGTTTTCGTAAGAATAGATTATATTGAATTAGTTAAGGATGTTTTCATGATCAGAGTCTGTCTTGTTCTTTTTAGTACCTGGATGTTTTCAGGACTTTTTCACCCTTGCCATTCACAATCCATTGACAGAATAAATAAAAAGCACGATGCGCTGAACCGATATGTAGATTTTAGCAACGAAAGTATTCATATACTCTGGGAAATTCATCACCGGTTGGAAACCTTCAATTCGGACGCGAATGCGTTTGTGATTTCTGGTGGGAAGACCCCTCTGACTTTTGAAATTTCGGATATCATCCGCAATTATCGTTATTACGGTGTGCTGAAAGGGGTTTGTGCCAAAGCTTATGGCGTTACCGACCCGGAAGTAAATATTAAAAGTCTGTACGAAGTCACTTCTCAGGGCAATGCGGCTATCCCCGAACAAAATCTTATAAGCCTGAATCGCAAACGCGATGAACTGATGTATCTCGTAATAGAGCTTATCAGTATCTGCGATACGCTCGAATCATATTCCAATCAGCGAAGTTTTTACAAAGATCCTTCGCTTTCGGGTGTTTATAAAATGCTCAATCGCTGTTCGCTGATCTATTATGATTTTCAGGGAATGAAAGACCAGCTTTCCTTCGAAATTTCAGAAGCCTCTTCACCTCTGCCAGCCGAATTGGTAGATTTAAATCAGATTGTACAAAATGCCCGGCAGATTATGGTTTCTGCAAAAACAGAGGACAGACTAACCCTCCAAAAATATATAACCCTGCTGGAAGGATCGATCGCAAAAGCAGAGTCTTCAAGAGAATCCAACAAAGAAGGGCTTCGCAAGCTCGATCTTTATTATGACAAAGAGAATATGGGATATACCCATATGATAGAATATGCACACCAGATCATTCGCCGGGCACGTGAGTATTTTGATACCGGGTCAAATGCAGTTGCTTATACTGCATATCCACATGCTTACTATCATTACAATGAGCGGCTTCTATCGCTTTACAATCATCACAAATACGGTATCGTCGCTTATTACAACCGTTTCCTCGGATTTGCCAATAGATCACTGGTCAAACAAATCGAGGAGACGCCGCTTTTTCACGTACTTTTACCGCAAAGTCCGCCACTTGCCGATGTTACAGAGAAAGAAGGGGTTTCATATTCCGAATTTGGAGAAGAACCTACCCTGGAAGGGTCAGCTTCCAATAACCTGATTTTTTTGCTCGATGTTTCTGCCTCCATGTCCAAACCGGAAAAACTTCCTTTATTAAAGTCTTCCATGGAGTTTATTTTGGATTTGATGCGCCCTGAAGATCAAATTGCCATTGTTACATATTCCGGTGATTCACGAATTGTCCTTAACGCTACTTCAGCCAGCAACAAAACCACCATTTTGCAGGCGATCCACGATCTGCGATCGGGCGGAGGTACCAATATCAAAAAAGGAATGCGCCAGGCATATAAAGTCGCTGAAAATCACTTCATCCCTGGTGGAAATAACCGTATTATTCTCGCTTCAGATGGCGCATTTGAGTTATCTGCCGCTACGTCCCGCCTTGTTGAGGAAATGTCGTTGGAAGATATTCAGCTTACCGTTTTTCTCTTTGGTAAAAATGAAGCACCACGTACAGAAGAGCAATTGGCTTTTCTGGCAAATCTTGGCGGAGGAAATTATTTTCACGTTACTTCTCAAAATGCGAACGAGGTAATATTGAAGGAAGCCAAAGCCGTGAGAAAATAAAAATAGCCCGGCAGAGATTCCATCTGCCGGGCTAATATGTCTGTAAAAACCTGTTTATTCTACAACCAGTTTCTGTACAAAAACCCCTTTTTCAGAAACAATCCTGACAATATAAATACCTGATGCCAGGTTCGAAACATCTATCTTCGCTGAAGAGGTTTTTACCACTTCACGGGTAATGATCTGGCCGTTCATGTTCAGCAGGCTAAAATTAAACTGTTTACCAAAGTCTCCTTCCAGTTGAACTTCAATTATCTCATCTGCCGGATTGGGGAAAATACTCACATTTACTCCAGGGATCTCATTATTTACAGCGGTAGTCTGTGTGATGATAATATTAAATATTGGCGTTCCCAGAAACCCATTTTGGGGATTTTTTACAGTAAATGAGAAGTTATCTGCCGTCGCGTTGTCGCCGTTGTGCTGATATTTTACCTTACCGGTATTTATATCCTCCTGGGTAAACGAAAATCCAACGGAAAGCGCCTGGTTGTTCTTCAGGATTGTTCCATGTGTGGGGAGCGTTACCAGTGTATAGGTGATATTGGCAGGTGTATTTACGCCATCAGATGCCGCAAGAAACACATTTGAAATCACTTCATTTTTCCACTTTAATACTGTCAGGGGAAGATTTGTACCAAAGGCTGGATTTGCAGGCGGTGTGCCGGGACCGGCTGTCTGAAAGGCCCTGATTTCGGAAGGTTGCCCAACACCGCACACATTGGTAGCGGTAACCCGCCAGTAATAAATAGTTAATGCAGATAGCGGAAGTACGGGAGTAAAGTTATTCGTTTTTCTGATATCATAAGAAATAAGTGTACTGGTAATAAAAGACGGACTGAGAGCAACTTCAATATTATAATCATTATCACCCTGAAACGGAGCCCAGAAAAAACTTGGTGAAGTGGTTACGGCCAATGCGCCATTTTGGGGTGAACCGAGAATCACGGAAGCTGGTACCTGAGACTTAACCTCCAGTACCAGGGTTCGTGTTTCAGTCTCTCCGGAAGTTGCTGTTCCGACAAGATCAAAACTGTACACCCCCGATGCGATATTATTGGTATTCGATATCGTGAGTATTGAGGTGTCATTGGCGTTGACGGTTGGCTTGGAAAAAACAGCTACGGCACCCGCTGGGAGGTTAGCGGCACTCAGAGATATCTGACTGCTAAACCCCAGCAGAGATGCGGTCACAACCTGAAACCCTGCATTATCGGGTGCACAAACACTGATCGTATCTGCTGGCAAATAGTAGCTAAACCCTGCATTTGCAGGCATACGCACTTCAAAATCCTGATTAGAAATATCGAAAAATATATTGTCCGCGGCCTCCACTTTTATCCGGGTTTTAAAACCGGGGTTTTCTGGTACTCTGACTGTTGCAAACCCTGTATTGAGGAGATCTTCTGCAAGCGTAATCGGATAGGTAAACCCTCCGTCTGTGGACATCAGAATATTGACCTTTACACAATTG
The DNA here is from genome assembly GCA_041391665.1 of Bacteroidia bacterium. Lineage (NCBI taxonomy): Bacteria > Pseudomonadati > Bacteroidota > Bacteroidia > Bacteroidia bacterium. Next base: position 170,689 of record JAWKNO010000001.1, read on the forward strand.
ACAGGTGCGAGATTGGTACCGGCAACATCCCATGTCACATCTTCCCATGTACCGGCAATCCATACTGGCGCACTTGTATTGGGCTGGGTAACCAGAAATGGTCCGGCAGTATTTGTAGATTTAAATGCCACCTGTCCATATTCTACTCCGCCTCCTCCTGCGTGATTGTCGCGCACGGTCATCCGAAAAGTCATATCACGGGAATATGTTGGAAGTTTTTCGCCATAAGCAGAGGCATTTGCCACAATCACATTGATAGCCGGAAATATTCTTGTGGGAGAAGCTGAAGGTAAAAATGATCTGAATAATGGCGCATTCCCTGAAGGCGTGTTGGGATCACCGGCAGGTCCCAGGTCAAATTCTTCCCAGCTGTAAGTCATTACGTCCCCATCCGGATCAGTTGCTGATCCGGTCAACTGAAAAGGTGTGGCTATCGGGATAAAAAATCCACCGGCAGGAACAGAGACTACAGGAGCCTGATTGTTTACAGAAATAGTCTGCGGGCAATTGCTTCCAGGCCCGACTCTGCTGTAATTCACGATTTCCGAATAAGCACTATTGTGGAAAACGAGGTCGCGGTTATTCTGAATATTGTGTGGGGCGCATGCACTGGGATATCCCATAATGGTCGATCCGCTGCCAGGTTCATACGCTGTAGATGCACTGCGCTGCTGGATACAGGATGCGGCATTAGTATTAAAGGTATGATTTGCGCCAAATTGATGGCCCATCTCATGGGCAATAATTCCGGCAAATGCTCCTCCGGCAGGGGTGGGAAGCGAAGACGCGCCACGTGCTTTCCCATTTCCACAAACAGAACCCAACTGGGCAATTCCCGCAACAAAAACGCCTGACTGTGGATTGGCAAGTGAAAGTACATGGCCGATATCGTAGTTGCTATTACCTATTGCAGCATCTACTGCGTTTTGATTCTGATTGAGCATGGTAGGCAGAGCGCCATTGGTATAAGGGTCTGCACCTGTGTATATCAGCAAATTATTGTTGGGAATAAGTACAAGTCTGATAGAAACTTCATTCTCATAGATTGCATTCACCTGATTCAGTACGGTCGTCATCGCAGCCATCGCACCGGCCACTGTACCTCCATGATATGCAGTGTAACCACTATCCGCAGCCAAAGCCAGGCGATAGGTCAATAGTTCTCCTTCTATTCCTTCTGTGAGATTGTCTGGTAGCGCAAGATGGAAATCTTCATCTTCAACACCACAAATGCCATCTTTACTGCCATCGTCGATATCTCTCTTCCAATAGCTGATATAGTCTGTTGTGGTAAGGCTATTATATGGGTCTATGAACGCACTTCCATTTTTACCCAGCACGATCGCATGAACTCCTTTTTGTGTTTTGTCCAGGCGAATGTAAGCTGAAGGATCATCGACCCCTTTGCCGGCATATGTTTTGATTTCGGGAAATTTCGCGGCAAGCTCCGGCGCCATGATTGGCGATTCCACAATCCGAAAACGCTCAAATGTGCCATCTGGCATCGGGATTTTTACCTCAACAGGACTCGCTGCGGCAGTTGTAAATTCCATAGGCGCAAGACTTAGCTTTTGCTGCCATTCAGATGTATTCAGCCTAAAGGTTTTGTAACGGTCTGGAATGACCTTTCGCTCGCCTTGATCCAAAATATCGGTCTCAGAAATTTTTAGCCACGGGTTTTTATCTGGCTGTGCAGTCAGATTACTCTGAGTCAGAAGAAAACCTGTCAGGGTAATCCAAAATAATCTTATGAAGAAGGTCATTTTATAACTTTTAAATGGGTTATTTTTGAATGATAACTTTTTGAATAAAACTTTGTTCTGATGCAATTACGCGAAGCAGATAGATTCCATTTGGCACCTGGCCGACCGGGAAGTCAAATTCTGCTTTTCCTGCCACGACTTGTGTACTTTGCCTGCTGATCACGATTCCCTGAATGTTCAGAAGTTCTGCCTGCACAATTCCATGCAAACTGCCTGAAATATCTGCCTTAAACTGAACACCTGCCGGATTGGGATAAACAGAAACCGCGAGGTCGTTTACCGGATTGGATATCGCCGTAGTGGTAGTGATTGCCACAGAAAAAGTAGGCGTTCCCAACCAACCGCCATCCGCATTGGTAATGGTAAATGTAAAGTTATCACTTACTGTAGTGGTTCCATTGTGTTGATAGCGCACTTTTCCATTATTGATATCTTCCTGAGTAAATGTTCCCCCCAAAGGCAATGAAACACTATCCAGTTGTACAAAACCATTAACGGGAAGCGTCACCAGTGTAAACGTTAAATCCCCGGGACTGCTGACAGAATCCGTAGCTTCAAGAAATTGTGACGTAATGGTCTCATGTTTCCACTGTAGAAGTGAAAGCAGATTATTTTTTACCAAAACCGGCTTTTTCACAATACCATTGGACTCACAAATTTCGAGCGTCCAGGAATTGAGCATTCCACCATCAAAATTTTCATTATCGGTTACTTTCAGTATCCATATTCCCGCCGAATTCATTCCGTCAAAAACAGCCAGGCTATCTTTGGGCCTGAAGGTTCCACCTCCTACAGGAGGGCACGGGAAAGTGGCAGAAAGTGCTTCATCATCCAGGTTTAAGTCAAAGTCCTCATCATTCTCTCCGCAAATCCGGGAAAAAAGCGTAGCCGTTTTATTGCTGGGTCCCTGCAACACGACATCGAGGTCGTTGATCCACGAATGAGTGAAATTCAGATTTTTTACATTCACATCTGCTATAGTAATATTTGCAGGAACAACAACGATCGACTGGACCGTCAGCGGCGCGCCAAATGCAGGAATAGTCAGCGGAAGATTTCCTGCTGTAAAGGTCTGACAAGGGAATGCTTTTGTCTGGAAAGCGGCAACCGGAGAATATGCACCTTTTCCACAAATATTCACTGCCCTTACCCGCCAATAGTGCACAGTAAAAGAAGCCAACGAGGTGGAAGGGGTAAACTGATTGGTTGTAATCCCTGACAGATTCAACACCAATGAAGCCGGAGCAAAATCAGGTTGCGTAGCTACCTGCAGTTCATAGGTAACCGTTCCCGAAACAGGTGCCCATAAAAATGCCGGGGTCAGTTCCTGATTCGCAATACCATTGGGCGGCAGCGCTGTACTCACAGCAATGGGCGGTTGATTCTGAATATTCAAAACATAAGAAACCGAATCGGTTTCTCCGCCCGTTCCTACGCCTTTTATGATCAAATTTGCAGTTTGCGAAGCTACAGCTCCCGTAACAGTAATCGCAATCGATACTGTATCTGCAGGCTGCACAGGGTTGGGGGAAAACACGGCAGAGACCCCTGCGGGGAGATTCGGAATAGAAAGGGTTACATCACTGTTAAAATTGAGTAACGACGTAACAACCATATCAATCGAAAAAGAAAATGGTGCACATACATTAGCAGAATTTTGAGGAAGATAAAAATCAAACCCCGGGGTAGTCGGAACCTGAATGGAAAAATTCTGATTGGAGATATCAAAGAATACATTGTCAGCGGCCTTTACTTTGACCCTGTTGGTAACACCCGGAAGATTGGGAACAATTACAGATGCCGAACCGGTATTAGGTACGTCTGCCGCAAGAAGGGTAGGGTAGGTAAATCCTCCATCAGAAGACAAATAAATATCCACCTTCACACAGTTTACCGGAGCTTTGTCCGTATTCGCTACATTCCATTTTACCTCTCTGATCGTACCGGCAATCCATACCATCTGGGTATTAGGTTCTGTCACCACAAAAGGCCCCGCCTGTGCAGTTGACTGAAAAGAAATTTCATCATTATTCACACCGCCACCACCGGCTTTATTATCCCTTACCGTAGAGCGAAATTTAAGAGAACGACTTGTTGTAGGCAGGACTTCGCCCAGACTGGGCTGATTATTGATGATTGTTGATAATCTGGGGAAAACCCGGGTCGGAGATGTGGATGGATTAAATGACCGGAAAAGCGGAGCCGTGCCCACCGGGTTATTGGGCGAGCCCCCGGGACCAAGATCAAACTGTTCCCAACAATAAGTAATCGGATCGTTGTCAGGATCAGAACCCACTGCGGTAAGTTCGAAAGGAGTCTGAATGGGAATATAAAACCCTCCGTTACCCGCATCTACTATTGGGGGCTGGTTGCCAGTAGCTACAATGACGGCACAGCTATTACCCTGTCCGCTGGTAATATAATTAATGATTTCATCATAGCTCGCCCCATGAAAGTAATCATCGCTATTATTCTGTATATCATCATTTCCACAAATGCCTGCATAAGCCATAATGGTACTTCCGCTCCCTGGTTCGTAAGCCGTAGGCCCATTCCGGTTACCACCTCCGCAACTACCTGTATTTCCATTGAATGTATGGTTGCCGCCAAACTGATGGCCCATTTCATGAGCCACAAAATCAACATCAAAGGGATCGCCTATCGGTGAGGGACTACCTGTCACCCCTTGAGCTTTTTGCCCATTGGAGCAGACACTACCTAAGCTGGCAATGCCGCCGCCGCCCGTGCTGAAAACATGACCGATATCATAGTTGGCCGAACCAATAACCGTGTTGACTGCGGTCTGATTCTGACTGAGCATTGCCCCGCCATTGTTGTTGAAATAGGGATCGGTGGAAGCGTTGGTGTAAATCAGTAAATCGTTATTTGCTACAAGCTCCAGTCTCACCGCAATTTCCCTTTCATATATCCCAACTATGCGGTTTACCGAAGTGACAACCGCAGCCATTGCACCAGCTACCGTTCCGCCATGAAAAGAAGTATATTCACCGGTAGTAGCGACAGCAAGCCTGTATTTCCTCAAAAAGTCTCCCGAACTTTCTATTCCCAACACAGCAGGTGTTTCGCCTTTTCCGGTATCAGGCAGATTGCATATAGCACCAAGATCGCGCTTCGATGAAACAAAGTCGCGCTTGTAGTAGGTAATATATTCCTTCGTGGTATTGGGAGAATAGGGATCTACGAATACATTGCCATTGGGAGACAACACCATAATATGTGTCCCTTTGGGAGTAATATCCAGCCTAACTGTAGCCGTGGGGTCATCCACGCCAAAACCCACATACGTGCGAATTTCCGGAAATTTTGCGGCAAGCTGAGGAGCCATCACCGGCGATTCTGCAATCATAAATCGCTGAAAAGTGCCATCTGGCATCGGCAAAGCCCATTCCATCTTCAAGCCCGTCTCCTCTTTGGGTGCAGTCATCAAGGCTGCAGAATAATCATCGACGTTGAGTTGTACAGTTTTATATTTTTGTGGGATAATGAACCTTCCCGACCGGTTTGATATTTCATTTTCATCGTGAAAATGCCATAGGCGGGAAGAATTTTGGGAATAGGCAGAAAAACCTAAAATACTCAGGAAAAAAGTAAAGATAAACTTGTTCATATATTGTTAGTCGTGGGTGGATAATCCGTGGAATAAGAAAGCAAAAATACCGCTGAGAAATTTAACTTTCCCATCTCTGATCATGTTAATCGTTTCTTTGTTGGAAAAATCAGAATTCCACTGAAAAAAATACGTTTGGACTGATTCCAAGAAGGTTTCGGTTCATACTGATGAGTTCCGGTTGTTTTCTTTTTGCATCAGTAACCACCGAATATCGGAAATCCCGTACATTTTTACGGTTATACAAGTTGAACACAGAAACCCCTACTTTGACCACCTGCTTTTTTGTTTCGGGGAAAAGGGAATAATTACAGGAAATATCCATGCGATGATAGGCGGGAAGACGTTGCGCATTTCTTGCTCCCAGATCTACTTCCAGTTCTTCATTTGGCTGGCGGGAAACATATTTTTCCACAAGATCTGTATAGGGCTTACCACTTGACCAGGTCCAGTTCAATGAAAACTCCCACTGCTTATGAGCATAGGTATTCACTGAATTAAATTTGTGCAAATGGTCATAGGCGGCAGGAAAGGCCTTACCGGATTCTATACCGGGAAATCGTTGTGTAACCCTGCCGAGCGAATAGCCAATCCAGCCTGAATAATGCCCAAATTTCTTTTGAATCAGTATGTCCAGCCCGCGGGCAATAGAAATACCCTCTCCGACAAGATTTACCTGATTGATCTCCAGGCTGCCCGGAGCCAGCGAATATTCATAGGTCACCAGTCCGGTAGATTTTTTGTAATACAACTCGACGTCAATCAAAAAGTCTTTTACTTCCCATGTCCCCCCGGCAATAAGATGGCCGGCATGAACAACCGGAATCGTATCCCCATCAGCCAATGCCCAAAAATCTTCACCCACACTTAAGGCATTAAACTGAAGGATGCTGGTTATAAACTGATTGTGCTTACTCCACGCCGCTTTCAACTTCAGCTTATCTGAAGCCTGATAAGTCAGAGATGTGCGTGGCTCCCAATAATTTTTCCGGGTAACGCCATAATAATTATACCGAATCCCCGTGGTGAGTGAAAATTTTGAAGTTGGAGACCAGATGTGTTCAGCGTAGGCTGCATAGATATTTCCCGATTTTTTCAGCACATCGTCAAGCAAGTTTGAATCTCCCTCTATCCAGCGAAAGCGATAACCGACATCCATCGAAGAAATATCCAGACCAAATAAAAGCGTGCTTTGATCACTGATTTCCCAGTCATTCTCGTTTCGCAAACTAACCTGATTTAATTCGTTTTCCTGAGGGAAACGGTGCAAAATGGCAGGCTCATCCGGCTGACTATATGAGTAGTTGTATATATGGTTTTGATTGAAACGAGAAAAAGCCGCAGTCGTTTTGCTGTAAAAAGAAGCATTCCACTGACGAGACCAATTAAAACTTAACCCCTGATTTTTTAGCAGTAAAGTATCACTCGTATAGATAGAAAAGGAAGAATCGCTCAAATCTTCGGAACTATAGCTCAGTAAATCTCTTCCCTGATAACCACTGACAGACAGCATATCTCTGTCTGTAGGGTGAAAGGTGAATTTTGCATTCAGGTCGTCAAAATGAAAAGAAGGATCTATGGAGATATTATTCCCCGCTTCCAGGGCATCTTTTTTATCATTATAAATCACTCCCTGCTGAAAGATATTGTCAAAAAGATTTCTGTACATAAAGCTCTGAACAATATCAGAAAAAGACCTTCTGCCGGCAATCAGCAACGCGCCTCTGCGGTTAAACAAAGGCGTTTCAACAAAAGCATGAGCGTTCATCAGGTTGAGACCGGCACCATAGGAAAGTTTCTCCGGGTTTCCGGGTTTGCCGGTAATATCCAATACAGCAGAAGCTCTTCCTCCATATTTTGCACTAAATCCGCCGCGATAGACTTGAACATCTTTGGTAGCGTGGGTATTAAACGCACTGAAAGTACCAAAAAAATGCCCGGGCTGATAAATCGTAATGCCATCAAACATGATCAGATTCTGATCTGACGAGCTGCCCCTTATATTGAGATCAGAAGCGGATTCCTGGTTGCTGCTTATCCCGGGTAATAGCTGAAGCGTGCGAAAAATATCTGGTTCACCTAAAGCGGAAAGGGTGGATACCTGTGCAGGGTTAAGGGAAATTTTACCGACGCCATCTTCCCGAAACACGGCCTGACCACTCCCTTCTGAAATAAGCACTTCATCCAGCCTGATAATTTCAGATTTCATTAAAATTTCAACAGATGCAGGAGCTCCGGCAAGATCAACAAACATCCGATGCGTGACATAGCCGATATATCTGACTTTTACAGAATCTGCTTCCCGCCTCATCAATAGGCGAAAATAACCAAGTGAATCTGTATAGGTTCCATTTTCACCATTCAGATATACAAAGGCAAACGGCAGAGGGAGGCCAGAGTCTTTATCCAAAACACGTCCGGAAAAATAGAAGTTTTGTGGAACGGGAGCAGCGTTGGATGAAATTGCGCGTGTGTTCTGATTGATAAATTCCTTCTTGCGGGGCCTGATGATAACCTGATGGCTTTTTAAGAGAATATACTCCAGCTCTGTATTTTGAAGCAGCAAACGAAGTACCTGCTCTATTCCGGCACCTTTCAGATTTACGGTCACATAGATGTCCTGTACTTTCTCTACATCGTAGGCAAAAATGTAGTCATATTTTTCGCCCAGATAATCAAGAACCTGAGAAAGTGGCTCATTTCTAAAAGTTTCAGAAATCCCATGGGAAACCTGTGCTGACAGAATCTGGCAGGTAAATAAGAAGGACAGCAATAAAAACAGTCGGTTTCCCCGTTTCATGACCCGACCTTTTCGGATTTATTTTATGGGTTACGCTCCAATCTTATATGAGTGGAATCCGTAAATTCATAAGTCAGCCCCATAGGTTCACAAACAAGCAATAAAGCATTTTTCAGGTCATTATCAAAGAAAGCTCCGGTGTATGAGGAACTTATCTCCGGAAATTCAACCTTCACACTATATTGCCGCTCCAACTCCGCAATCACCAGATAGAATGGTGCTTCATTAAACAGAAACTTTCCATCGGTCCATTGGGGTTTGTCATCACTAACGAAAGAAAAGTCAGAAAGGCGGTTTTCCGCTGAAATTTTTACCCCCATTCCCTCTGTAATTTCCCGGCTGGTTTTTCCAATTTGAGAAGAGACGCGAACCTTGCCTTCGTAGCAGGCAATTTCAGTTTCTCCGGAGCGGTCTTTCACATTAAACTTTGTACCGAGCACCTCAACTTTTCCCTTTTGTGAATTTACGGTAAACCTTTCCCCTTTACGCACTTCGAAATACGCTTCGCCGTTCAGCTTTAAGCTTCTATTATCATACCAACCGTCTTTGTCGTAAGCAAGTTGAGATTCGGCATTGAGAATGACCATTGAGCTGTCTGGCAGGTATAATGTATATTTTTCCCCTGCCTGGGTGGAAATGGAAATCACCTGACTGCGGGTGAAAAAATATACAGCAAATATCATAGCAAGCGCAGCTGCCACTGCGCCGGCCCACCGGAAGAATTGGGTGATAAGTATAGTTTTGCCTTCCGGTTCGATTTCCGTACCGGTCGTTTTTTCCATTAATTTTTCCCAGGCATCTTTACGGGAAAGGCCTTCGGGTACAATGAGTTGACCGGAGATTGTTGCAATTTTTTTCAGATCTTCAAATTCAGAATTCGCATACCACTCCTTCAACTCATCTTCTGTTAGTTCACCGTTTAACCAACGGGCAAGGAACGCTTCGTCTGGTAGTCCGTTACTCATTTATCTACAATGTTTTCTAATACTCAAAAAAGACAACAGCCTTAGAATAAACCCTACAGCTGATAAAATAAGTTTATATTTTTTCTGATAATTTTCGCAACTCTGTAAGCGCTTTATGCATTCGTTTTTCTACTGCTTTGACACTCAGCTCCAACCTGTCGGCTATTTCTTTGTATGTCATTTTTTCTACGCGATTCATCAGAAATACCGACCGGTTTTTTTCCGGCAAATCTGAAATTGCTTTTTCGAGTTTATGTTTAAACTCTTCTTCCTCCATCATAAACTGCGGCGACTCAAAAAACACATTGGATACCGGCTGTTGTTGAAAACGAAGTACCACTTTCTGATGTTTGATTTCATTCAGAAAGAGGTTGTTGGCAATCGTGTACAGATAGCTTTTCGCTTTTTCAGGATTAATATTTTCCCTTTTTTTCCACAAAATCAGAAAGGCTTCCTGTGTAAGGTCCTCTGCCAGTTCGATTTCTCCTGACTTGTAGTAAAGAAAATTCCGGATTGCCTCGTAATAATTATCGAAGAGGTTCTGGAACACTTCCTGTTCAGGAGGATTTGAGTGATGGCCTTTGCTCATCCGTGGGTTATGCAGTATCTGGTGATATCCGGAAAACACCAATTATACAAAATCCGAAAATCATATCCGCATTATTTTCGATGTTAGCTTATTTTCTTGGTTTTTTTTGGAAAACTACCCCAACATTTCAGGTCTTCCTGCCCGCCCTAATTCTTAACACCATTCTTTTAGCTGGAAGAATTACACTAAATTTGTGGTAAGATTATGATCTTGTCAGTTTCTCGGGTTTCACTTATGACTGAAATTTCTATCTCTGGCCTTATTGGTATTTTTTCGCAGGAAAAACGGCTCATTCAATGGCTGTTTGATCACCCTTTGGGGAAAATTTCGCTCGATGACACACAATTTCTGGAGCTGATCCGAAGCGATAAAGAACGGCTCTCGACGTTATTGCAACGCAAAGTTTTGATACTGGAAGAAAATTTTGTCAGCCTGAATCCTTATTTATTTCTCTCTATCTACACGCTGCTCACCCCGGGACAACAACCCGCTTCCTATACCATAGCCGAACTCATTGACCGGCTGAAGAAGTCTGTAGCTGAATATGAAAAACATTCCGGCCAGAAACCTGCCTACCCGCATTTTTTTCATATACTGAAATTTACCGGAATGCTGCACACAGCCCTGCTGCTATTTGCGGAAAGTGTGGAATCTCAGACGGGAAATCCCTCTGTCAATATCCAGGCAGAAATGGAGAAGTTAAACGAAGTTTGTCTTGCGGTTTCCGGGTTATTCGCTGAAAATACATTTCTGCAAGCCGCAGAAGACCGGCAATTGAAAGAACAGATTTTCCAGATCAGCCAAACCGTCCGGCTTATTCGCGAAATCGTTGATACCGCAGAAAAACAAATGAAGGCTCCGGCAACACCAGAGCGTGATTTTGCACAAAAACTCAAACAACTTAAATATCTCCGCGATCAGCAATTAATCCAACAGAATACCAACCTTCAAGAAGTGATTGATGAGGAAAAAGCCATGGTCTGGGAAGAACCACTGACGCTGAATCCGCTCCCGGAAATCAACGATTCGCATGTTGCGAATCCCTCCGGAAATCCGGAGCTCCTCTTCTCTGGTCAGGCAGTCCACCCTTCCACACCGGATATTTCTAAACTAAAAGAAACATTTATAAACAGTAATACTGATCTCTACCATTTCCTTGCAGGCCACCCTTTTGCAGAAACATGGACAGATGCCGAAAAAACCCACCTGTTTTTCAAAATGCTCAGCCAGTTTTTCGATTCATTTGAGATACTTCCCGAATTTATCGAAACCCATGACGGCAAATTTCCAAAAATTATAGCCAAAACTAATTTTTAGATTTTTTTGTTAATTTTTTTATCAAATTATCTAATAATATTAGTATTTTGCAGAAGCTATTCATTCTGCAAAAATGGTAACACTCCCACCACAAACCGTCGACATATTCGAGCACCTGGCAAAAGGACTTTTCATCAGCAACAATAGCCTGCATCCCCACCAGCAAGTGTGGTATCAGATATTGGAAGATCATCAGGAAAATTTTGCCCGCTATTTTACGCCGCTCAACCTTACGCTTACCCGGGGCGACGGGTATTATTTTTTCAGCCGGAAAGAAACCCGGGCAAAAACTGACGAGCGAATGGAGCAAGCTGCCAGATACATCGACTGGCTGGATTTTTTCTATTGTTTTGATCCGGATTTTGGCCCGGGTTATCGCTTTGAAAGTGAAGTCCTGATGAGTAAGGTTACTTCCGATCGTATCCTGCGGAAAAAACTGCAGGCGATTCCCCTGCGCAGCAACCCATCAGATGTAAAAGACAAAGCCACCCAGTTTTTAAAGCTCGTAGAGCGGGCAGGGTTTATTGAAAGTGAACAGGAATCGGGGGATACCTACCGCGTAGTTTCCGCTTACAGTTATCTTATATCTCTGGTTGGAAAAATTAAGGTCATGCAACCATGAATCACTTCGAAAAAATAATTTTCATCCGCAGTGCAGGCATACACTATGCAGATTTTGACCTGAGAGGAAATGTTCACTTTTCAGGAGGAAACGGTAGCGGCAAATCGATGCTGATCAATGGCATTTCATTGCTTGTTTTGGGTAAATCTGGCATTTCAACTGCTATCATATCTCAGCTTTTCCCTTCCCGGGATTCAATGATTGTAGGGCAGTGGCAAAATACCAGAAGAGCTTTTACAGTTTGTGCGTTTATCTCCGATTCCGGGAAATTGCAGTTTTTGTTTGTCAGTGGGGAATACGAAAGCGAAATTTTTTCATCTGAACACATTCCACGTACACACGCCGAAATACTGGAACAGATACAGAAGAGAAAACTGGATCATATCATCACAGAACCGGACACGGAAGATTATCCGGCTATTTTGTGGGGTTTTGCCCGGTCGGCAGATCAGCCTTTGGTGAAAAAATTCAGTATCGGGAGAGAAGAAACACGCCGGTTTTATCATGCTTATATACCCGGGCATTTTAGAAAACCTGATTTTGAATCAACCTTCATCCGGGCACTTCACCGTTATAGCCTTGCAGACAGGCTGCCCGATTTGCCCACTATCCGCGATACACTTCAACGGTTCTCGTTGGGCTTTTCAGATATTCATGCTTATGAACACGAAAAGCACAGAATCCCGCGCATCCTCGCACACGCGAAGGAAATCGCGGATTACGAATCCCGCCTAAAAGCATTATTTTCCCAACTAAAAGCGCAGCACAACACGATCATTGGGCAAAAAAATGAAGCGGGAAGTAAAAAGGAAAAACTTTTACAGCAACTTGACTTCACCCGCCAGCAACTTGAAGAACTCCGCAAAACGCGGCAGGAAGAATCCGAAAAACTTCAATTATCCCGGGACAAAACATTTGCAGAACTACAACTTGCTCAGGGGAAATTTGCATTCTACCACAACCATCCCCAGGCTCACCTCCTTCCTGATCTGTACTTTCTTCCCGCTAAAAAACGCGAACTTAGCAACAGTATCCGGGAGCTGGAAAATATAACAGGCGCAAATCCCAAACATGAAGCCAGTATGGAAAATCTGGTGTGGGAAGAAAAACAATTTGCACAGGACCTCAAATTACAACAAGGTACCCTTCACCAGAACAATCAGCGTTTCATCCTGGAATTTTCTGCGCAAAAACTTCATCAAAAAGAAAACCTGATCCGACAGTTTAAAACCAAGACAGAAAATCTTGATCAGCAAATCAGTGCGTACAATCAAAAATTCACTTCTCTGCATACCCAAATCCGTGAACTAAAATCGCAGGGAAAAGAAACCGCAAAAATTAATCATCTGCATTCGGAAATCCGCCGGCTGGAGGAAAAACAACTGCAGCTGACGGCAGAAGGGGAAATGATTAAAGGTGGGCTGGAAATACTTCGTCTGAAAAAATTGTATGAAACCGAGACAGAAGAAAAACTCCTGAAAGAAAGTCTCTTATTGGCAGAAACAACTGCTGCCGATCTGCAGGCGCAGCTTAAACAGATAGAATCGCAAATCAAAAACCGGCAGGGAACCCTTTATCAATGGCTGGAAAAAAACTATCCCGACTGGAAAAAAAATTTTGGAAAGGTACTCCGGGAAGAAGTGTTGTTCCATCCGTTTCTCAGCCCTGAGATCGAAAGACTCAATGATCTGCTGTTTGGAGTGAAAATGGATTTAAGCGATCTGACCTTTGACATAAAGTCTGTCAAGGATATGGAAAGAGAAAAATCCGCACTGGAAAAAACGATCGGGAAACACGAAAAAGAAACCCTTTCCATTCGCACCGAATCGGAAAAAAGATTGATCGGGATTGAAAAAAAATATCAGCAAAAGTTCAGGCAAGCTGAAAAAGATCAGAAAAAAAATCAGTACGAACTGGATCTCAACAGTTCCCGGCTAAGGCAACTCCGCCAACAGCAAGAAGGGTCGGGCCATGAAGCCGAAAAGGAAGCAGAGGTTCAGGCTATTCATCTGATGTACGAAGCAGAAGAGATAAAAAAACATATTCACATACTGGAAGGGGAGAAGGATGCTGCCTTCCATCATCTCAACCAATCACTTTCAGCCATTGACCGCGAAATCGAAAAACATAACGCTGAATACGAAGATAAGCTCCAGCAGACGTTAAAAGCGTTGGAAGCTGTTGAGAAGGAAACGATTAACTCATTCTCTGTCAGGAAAAAAGCTTTAAAGTCAGGAACCAAACCTTCAAAGGCAGACACAAAACCAGTCGCAGCCCTCAAGTCCATTATCACAGACCTGGAAACCAAAATCGAACAACTCGAATTGGCAGAAAATTTATTCTGGAGATACCGGATCGATACTTTTGATTACCTCAACAGGATCCCCCTGCTGGAAGATCAGGTTAAAACTTTGGATCTGAAAATCAACGGTTTTTCCGTTTCTACGGACAAAGAAATACAACTTAAAAAAGAAGAACTTACCCGTTTGCAATATGAGATTTCAGCGAACGATGCACATATTGGGGAAATAGAAGACCAGCTTCGTGCATTTGAGAATTTCCGTCAGTCGCCGGTTTATAAGACGGTGCATTCAGATTCCGTTGAACAGGAAATTATTCAAAACGAAAAAATCCCGGTGATCATTCGGCGAATCAGAGAAGCCGACTATGCCAGAGAGCGGGAAGAGGAATCCCTGAAAAGAGAAATCCACATATTTGTAACCTGCTTTAGTAAGGAAAACCTCGCGGGATTTCCGGTTCAGTTTGATGAACTCCAGGATTACTACCGCTTTGTCGGGCAACTGCAGCACTTTTATGAAAGTGAGCAGATTGATATTTTGCGTGATCAGTTGGGGGCGAAATTTGCCAGGATGATTCACCAACTCGCGGAGGTAGCCGGTAGTTTAGAAAAAAGATATAAATCGCTGGAGGAAAACATACAAGCGATGAACCGGCTGCTTTCGACTTTACCAGCGTTACCTTCTGTCGAAAAAATCATCTTAACGATTCGTCCCGGCAATCACCCGTTGCTGGAGACTTTTGCGAAAATCAACGCATTTGCACTTCGGTATCCCCATCAGCTTGGAGAGCTATCACTATTTAATCAGAGTGAAAATGCCGCAGCCAACCGGGAAGCAATCCATCTGCTGGAATCATTAAATCAACGTTTGAGAGACTATCCATGGGAAGAAATCGCAGATTACGATTTTGCAGAGATTGCGATTAAAACAGCAAGCGGAAATGCCCGGTTTTTTTCACCAGGGCAAAATTATTTCTTACAGCAAATACTGAGGATCAGCCTGTTAAGGCAGACAGTAGGGACCTCAGCAGAGGTTGTGCAGCGGCTTCACCTGATGATCGATCAGGCAGAAATGCTGGATGAAAAATCCATCCGCATATTGTCAGAATATTCGAATCAGGGAGGTATCGATCTGATCACAGCCGCACCGGAGGTGCCGGGGGCAGTGGACTACCAGCGTGTATATCTTTTGGGCCTTAATCAGCCTTTGACCATGTTTTTCAGCTTAAACAACAATAAAGCTTTTTCCAATGGCCCCAGGTTATAACCCCCCTCTTCGACCATCTTCTGCACTTTGGGAACCAGGGTGAGCAATTTGCGGGAGTACGGTTTCGTCACCGTTCTTGCTGTAAACTTCAATCTTTCTGCCTGATCCATATTGGCCTGCCAGGTTTCCAGTTCCGAAGTAATCGAAACAATCTCCGCCTGATTCTGATCCACAAATTTCATTATGTATTTGTAGGTTTTGTAGGGACTGGACAGATTGGTTGATTCATCCAATACAGTTGCAATGATTGTGGCCATGCCATCAAACTTGTCAATATTACTCACGCCGCCATAAGCAAGATCATGCATGGCATTTCGGTGAATTTTTAACTGTTGAGAAGTCTGACATCCCGAAAAAATCACGATTACAAGAAAAAATGAGAGAAGATAATTGAGTTTGTACATGTGTATTGTTTTTGCTTTGGGGATAAATATCCAAAAATATAATCGCTTTTCGTATATTTGCACTCGATTTTGAAAAGGTGTGTTTAGTTGCGCGTTATTCTATGTCCGTGAAATATCCTCAATATAAAAACCTTTCCCTTCCTGATGTTGACAAAGAAATACTGAAGTTGTGGGAAGAAGAAAAAACATTTGAACAGAGTATCACTTCCAGAGAGGGAAATCCGACATTTACCTTTTACGAAGGCCCACCCTCTGCCAATGGAAAACCTGGTATTCACCATGTGATTGCCAGAACCATAAAAGATCTGGTATGTCGATACAAAACGCTGAAAGGTTTTCAGGTTAAGCGCAAAGGCGGATGGGATACCCATGGTTTGCCGGTAGAACTTCAGGTAGAAAAAACACTGGGCATTACCAAAGATGATATCGGAAAAACGATTTCTGTAAAAGAATATAATGCTGCCTGTCGCAGAGATGTACTGGTATATAAGGATATGTGGGATGATCTTACCCGCAAGATGGGATACTGGGTTGACCTGGACCATCCTTATATTACTTTCGAAAACAATTATATTGAATCCGTTTGGAATCTTTTGAAGAGACTCTGGGAAAAAGATTATCTCTACAAAGGATTTACTATACAACCATACTCTCCTGCTGCGGGGACGGGTCTTAGTTCGCATGAATTAAATCAACCCGGAACGTACCGGGAGATCAAGGACACCTCCGTTACCGCGCAGTTTAAAATCAAAGGAAAAGAAGCCGAGTATTTTCTCGCATGGACCACTACGCCGTGGACCCTTCCGTCGAATACGGCGCTTGCCGTGGGTAAGGATATTGTGTATGTAAAAGTCAGGACTTTCAATCCTTATACACATATTCCGGTAACCGTCATTCTCGCGAAAGACCTTGCCGGCAATTTTTTCCCGGAAGCTCATGCCGGACTGAAACTGGAAGAATACCAGCCGGGCGACAAACATATTCCCTTCGAGGTAACGGGTGAAGTTACCGGAAAAGAACTTGCAGGTATAGAGTATGAGCAACTTTTGCCTTATGTTCAGCCTGATAAGCCCGCCTTCCGCGTGATTATTGGCGATTTTGTCTCGACAGAGGACGGTACAGGAATTGTTCATATCGCACCAACATTTGGTGCAGATGACTTTCATGTTGCCCGACTGAATGATATTCCGCCGATCATGGTAAAGGACGAGGACGGGAATCCGATTCCGTTGGTTGACAAGCGGGGAAGATTTGTGAAAGAAGTTACGGACTACGCTGGCCGTTATGTCAAAGATTATGGGCAGGAAGAAGAGCGGTCGGTTGATGTGGATATTTCCATAAAACTAAAAGAGGAAAACAAAGCCTTTAAGGTTGAAAAATATGTCCACAGCTATCCGCATTGCTGGCGGACAGATCGTCCGGTGCTTTATTACCCGCTGGACAGCTGGTTTATCCGCACAACTGCTGCCAAGGAAAAGCTGATAGAACAAAACAACAAGATCAACTGGAAACCCGCTTCTACCGGTACCGGCCGGTTTGGAAACTGGCTGGAGAATCTGGTGGACTGGAACCTTTCCCGTTCCCGGTTTTGGGGAGTTCCCCTTCCCGTATGGTCAACTGAAGATAACCAGGAGCGCAAGTGTATAGGCTCTGTTGAAGAACTGAAGGCAGAAATCGAAAAATCTATTGCCGCAGGAATTATGCAGCAGTCGGTTGCGGAACAATTTTTCGCAGAACTCGATTTGCACAAGCCCGGTGTGGATGAAATCATACTGGTAAGTGACCAGGGAAAACCGATGAAGCGTGAGGCAGACCTGATTGACGTGTGGTTTGACTCTGGAGCTATGCCTTTCGCTCAGTGGCATTATCCCTTTGAAAATCAGGATATTTTCAAATCCAGCTTCCCGGCAGACTTTATATCTGAAGGAGTGGATCAGACACGCGGATGGTTTTTTACCCTTCACGCAATCGCTGTCATGCTGGAAGAAAGTATCGCATTTAAGAATGTGATTTCCACAGGGCTATTGCTGGATAAAAACGGTAAAAAAATGTCTAAACGACTAGGCAATGTCGTTGACCCGTTTGAGACCATCGCCAGCTATGGCGCCGATGCTACCCGCTGGTATATGATAGGAAATGCTCAACCCTGGGACAATCTGAAGTTTGATCTTCAGGGGGTTCAGGAGGTACAGCGGAAGTATTTTGGAACACTTTTTAATACCTACAACTTCTTCGCCCTGTATGCAAATGTTGCGGATTTTTCTTATTCACAACGTTCGCCAATCCATGAACGAACGGAGCTGGACCAGTGGATTATTTCAGTCATGAATTCCCTGATCCGGCAGGTAGGAGAATTTATGGATGACTATGAGCCTACCCGTTCAGTCAGAGCGATTGATTATTTTGTCAATGAACAGCTTTCCAACTGGTATGTGCGCCTTTCCCGCCGTCGTTTCTGGGACGGAGATGTGCATGCATTCCAGACTTTGTATGAATGTCTGGAAACTGTTGCGATACTTATGAGTCCTTTTGCACCATTTTTTGCAGAAAGACTTTACAGGGATTTGACACAGGGCAGGGGAGAAGCAAGTGTGCACCTGACAACATTCCCGGCTTTTGAACCAAAGGAAATAGACGAGTCTGCTGAAAAGCGGATGGATATGGCACAACATATAACATCGTTGATCCTCAGTATCAGAAGAAAAGAGAAGCTGAAAGTACGACAGCCACTGGCTAAAGCATTAGTCGCTATTCTGGATTCTGACCTGCGGGAAGAGCTCACCAAAGTGCAGGATATCATCACGAATGAGGTGAATATCAAAGAAATTGAATATCTTTCAGAGGACAACACCATCCTGGTGAAGAAAATCAAACCCAACTTCAAGGTTTTGGGGCCAAAAGTTGGAGCATTAATGAAAGAAATATCCGGCGCAATTGCTCGTTTTGGACAAGAGGAAATACGGGCACTGGAAAATATAGGAACGGCAGAGATACAACTGTCGTCAGGTACTTTCGTATTAGACCTCAACGATGTTGAAATTTTGAGTGAAGACATACCCGGGTGGGCAGTAGCATCTGACAGCGGTTATACCGTAGCTTTGGATATTACGCTTACAGAGTCTCTGAGACAGGAAGGCATCGCCCGCGAGTTTGTCAACAGAATTCAGAATTTAAGGAAAAATAAAAACTTTGAAGTAACCGACCATATTATTGTTTCCGTTTCTGCGAATGATTACTGGAATGAAGCAGTGAACAATTTTATGGACTATATATGTAGTGAGACCTTGACAGACATAATGACGTTGGTTTCCAATGGATCAGTTTCAGGAGATGAAATAGAAATAAATGAAACCAAAGGAACAATATTCATTCAAGTATCCGACTAGTCTTTTAAAATGTGTTAAGTAATTTGTGAGATCGCCCGCTCTACGTAATTATCGTTAACCTTAAGCAGATTATTTCTATGGACAACAACAGTGATAAAAAGTTCTATTCCAAATCAGAACTCGAAGAGTTTCGGCAACTGATCACCCAAAAACTGGATGAATCAAAAATCGAATATAAACGCCTGGCAGAAAGTTTGAAAGAATTCAGCGGAAACTCTGCTGACAGTTATAACTTTACGGAATACGGAAACGAAAGCCGGGAAAAAGAACAGGTGGAAATTCTGATGGCGAGGCAGTCAAAATTTATTGACAAACTCGAACATGCGCTCATCAGAATCGCAAATGGCTCTTACGGCATTTGTAGAATTTCAGGAGAGCTTATTCCCAAAGAACGTCTTCGCATTGTACCACATGCGACAACGACTGTTTCTGCAAAAATGAAACAATCACCCAGTAATACAGAAGAGGCATAGAAACCCCTAAATTGATTCAGTCCTTGAAAACAGCGAGAAAATATTTTCTGATTTCCCTGACGATCATCCTCGTAGATCAGATTGTTAAGTTTATCGTAAAGTTAAACATGGATATGGGGGAAGTCGGGCAGATTAAAATTCTGGGGAATTTATTTAAGCTACACTTTATTGAAAATAAAGGAGCTGCCTTTGGCTTTACAGTTTCCAACCTCGCCCGGGGACTGGGTTTTGATATGACAGAAGAGACCGGAAAACTGATTCTTTCGGTCTTCTCCATTCTGGCTGTGTTTGCAATCGGCTATGTATTATATCGCCTCGCCGATCATAAGTCGCCGCTGCCCTATTATATAGCCCTGATTTTTGGTGGCGCAGTTGGCAATATTATTGACCGTACCTTTTACGGATTATGGTTTTCAAACATAAATGAATATGATGGCGGCCTGTTTCACGGTCGCGTAGTTGATATGTTTTATCTTGACATATGGAGAGGTCATTTACCAGACTGGCTTCCTTTCTGGGGTGGAGATTATACTTCACTATGGCCAATATTTAATATCGCAGACTCCGCGATTTCTATCGGAATAGTAGTTATTCTCTTGTTTCAGGGCAGGTTTTTCAAAATGGACGAACTCGCCCGTGGCATTCCACTTCCTCAAAAAAATACAGGAACCACACAGGTCACAGAACCTATTTCCGTTCCTGAGGATGAAAATTTTCCAGAAACAGAATCGGACCAAACCGAAGAATGAAACATTCCCGGTATTTTCTCATTACCCTGCTTGTTGTATTGACTGACCAGCTAAGTAAATATCTGGTAAAGACCAATATGTATCCGGGTCAGGAAAAAGTACTGATTAAAAATTTTCTCAAACTTCGCTTTGAAGAAAATAATGGCTTTGCTTTTGGGCTTGAGTTTACCGACCTTTTTGCAAAACTTCATATTTCCGTTACCCCCGAATCTGGTAAACTTTTTTTATCGTTTTTTTCCATTTTTGCTGTGCTGGCGCTGGGCATGCTCATGTTGCGGTTTTCTGATCATCGCTCGCCGTTACCCACAGTATTGGCTGTGATTTTTGGGGGTGCACTCGGCAATATTATCGACCGCACCTTTTATGGGTGGATTTTTTCATCTATCAATTTCTACGAAGGCGGTTTTTTTCACGGCAGGGTAGTGGACATGATTTTTTTTGACCCGGGAAATCAAGCTACTTTTATGCCGATTTTTAATCTGGCAGACCTGGCCATCTCGTTTGGAATTCTGATTATTCTCATCTTTCAAGGAAGATTTTCCAGAATCCACGAACAAGCGCTTGTAAAAAGTTGACCTCTTACAAAAAAATATTATCTTCACGGGTGCTACTGAAAATTGTCTAAATATCTGGCAGTACATGGAAAACTGGAGAAATTATAAAAAGATTATTATCCCTGATACACCCAATCTTCATGAGATTTCGGTATATGAGAAGGAAGCGAATGGCTATAATGCACTGAGGTCAGTTTTGACTTCAGACAAATGGTCCAGAAAGGCTGTAGTCGATGAAGTTAAAAAGGCAAATATCAGGGGCCGCGGAGGTGCTGGTTTTAATGCCGGGCTGAAATGGTCTTTTATGCCTCCCAAAAAAGAGGGAGTTCCCCGTTATCTCGCCTGCAATGGTGACGAATCGGAGCCAGGTACACACAAAGACCGCCGCATTTTTGAATATAATCCACACCTTTTCATCGAAGGCGCCATTATTGCCTGCTATGCCATGGAAATGGATGCCGCGTATGTGTATGTTCGCGGTGAATATGCAGATTGGATCGATATGCTCCAGGCTGCAGTTGACCAGGCTTATGCAAAAGGTTATGCCGGGAAAAATATTATGGGCACAGGCCATAATATTGATGTATTTGTCCACAAAGGTGCTGGTGCTTATATCTGTGGAGAGGAAACTTCCCTTATGGAATCACTGGAAGGCAAAAGACCTTACCCTCGGTCCAAACCACCATTCCCTGCACAGTTTGGGCTTTGGGGAAAACCAACTACGATCAATAATGTAGAAACACTGTCCCACGTACCGCATGTGATCAATAACAGCGCGGACTGGTATTTGTCTATTGGTACTCCGACATTTCCTGGCCCAATGTTGTATGGACTTGCCGGACATATCAATCGCCCGGGCATGTATGAGTTTCCGTCAGGAATGCTGATTACTGACTTGATTTATAAAGTTGGTGGCGGTATTCGCGGTGGAAAAAAATTAAAAGCAGTGGTCCCCGGCGGATCTTCCGTTCCGATTCTTACTGCTGATATGATTGAAGGAATTACCATGGACGCAGACTCGCTGCGTACGGTTGGAACTTTTGTCGGAACAGGCGGTATGTGTGTACTCGATGAAGATACAGACATCGTCAAGTTCCTCATCCGGATCGCTAAGTTTTACGACCACGAATCCTGTGGACAGTGTACCCCCTGTCGCGAAGGTACAGGCTGGTTTGTAAAAATGCTCAAGAAAATAGACTCAGGCGAAGGAAACATGCGCGACCTGGATACTTTACTCGAATTGTGCGACAATATGGAAGGCAGAACAGTGTGTGCACTGGCTGATGCAGCTGCATGGCCTGTGAGAAACACCATCAACCGATTCCGTGCAGATTTTGAAGCTAAAATTACTTCCAACGTTTATACTGTTGCATAATCATTCTTTTGTAGCTAATTAATTTGAACATAAAAAAATCCCCGATCCTATGGATTGGGGATTTTTTTATAATCGTATTTGATCTTATGATCTTTTTTCAAAAACAAAACATCCATCAGGTCCTGAAAGGAGCCTGTCGCATGTTATTATGCCAGGGAATTATTCCTCAGCTTTTGCTTCCATTACCTGACGACCACGGTAAAACCCGCTTTCGAGGCTTACCCGGTGATAGAGGGTAGCTTCCCCACTTTCAGGATCAAGATAATAGGATTTAGGCGTCAGTTTGTGATGCGTGCGCCGCTTATCCCTGCGGGTTTTCGATACTTTTCGTTTAGGATGAGCCATTTTCTATTCTGATTATATGTTCTTTATTCTGTTTACGCTTTTACTCTTCGTCCATTTGTTTCCGGATATTTTTTAGCGCATCCCAACGGGGATCTGCTGTTCCTGTGTTTTCGATATCTTCCTCCTCATCTGAATCATCTTCCCACGAATCCTCATCTTCTTCGTCCAGATCAAAATCATCCATATCGAACTCAAAGTCGTCATCAAAATCTTCTTCCAGTTCAAACTCCTCATCTTCCATATCAGACTCTTCATCAGGATCAATGCCCAGCAATGCCAGGACTTCCGGAGCACAAATGTGAACATCTTTCGGCGGAACTCTGCGAATCGGCACCGACATATTGATAAAGTCGTAGATTTCCTGAACCAGCACCAGCTCCGGCTCCATCCTGTCCACGTGCAATACTTCCGTACCTTCAAAATTCATATCCTTATCAAAGGAATAGATGATTCTGTATTGCTCTGCAAAACTATGATCGTAAGGTTGCGTACAACGGTCGCACTCCAATACCATCTTTCCTGAGAAATTAAATTTCACATCCAGATGTGTATTATATCTGACGATCTCCAGCTTTAAGGCAATATCACCATCCCGGATCAACGAATACTCCAATTGATCAAAAAAGCTCCTGCCAATTTCAAAAAACAATTCGTGATTACCATTGCTCAATCGGGCAACATTTATTGAGTAATCACGCTCAAACGCCCTTTTATTTCCCATAGGTTTGCGTTTCGGATTGCAAAGATAGATAAAATTAGAATAACTAAAAACTAACTCCTAAAGTCATTTCAGGATAATCTGCCACTGCATAGTGTGTTTTTAGATAAATTCCTGAAAAAACATTCATCCGGGGGCTATTTTGTGGTTTAAAAAAGTACCATTGTGGTCCAAGTTTGATCCCAAAATAATTTTTCCCTTCAAATGGCCGGTCCACATATAAAAACACCTGCGTAACCAACCCTACCTGACCAAATATAAATTCATGTCCGATATATACGCTCTGACGGAGAAAAGGTGGGTATTGTTCTGAAGGTATATCCTGATTCATAATAAAACTTTTGATAGCCTGGTCAGAAAAGATTTCCCAGCCTACCATCACTTTATTTTTGCGGGAAACCATTTTTGAAACAAATGCTGAAAAGATATAAACCGGGTATTGCGGACCATTGGCTACTTTTTCTTCTTTTAATGCGAGCCCCACGCGAAAATTCAGCATGATTTTTTTATAGTTGCTCGTGGAATCATAAGCAAACGAATAGTATTCTCCCACTGGCTGAAACTGATAATGCAGTCCGGCCTGAGCGATCACTGTATTTAGCCCCAGATTAGGATACCAAACTCTGGCATTCGAAGTATGTACAAAACTGCCGCTGACTCTCAACCGAAAATGTGCATCCAGGCGGATTTCTGTTCCCAGGCTCAGGGTTGTGAGATTATTAAGGTGGGAACCAATGGCCGTATTTTCGGTATTAGTTTGTCTGTCATAGGGACGGGTAATCCAATCCAACCCCATCGCATATCGAAAATAGCTGGAAATATGCCGTGTACGAAAAATGAAAAAATCTCCAAATGGCTGTATCCCGTAGGCTTTCCCCAGTACATCCGGATTGCCAAAGTCCTGAACCGCAATTCTCCAGCCGGCGTAAGGATATCCATTGGCTTTGTGCCAGTATTTGCTGCCATCAGTCTGTTTTCCCAATTCAAGAAAAAATCCTCGTACCGGTCGGAAAACAGGAAAATTCATCAGAGTGGGGCGATGATAGAGAAGTTTTCCCGTAAAATATTCTCCCCCGACCTGAAGACCATGCATAAAACGACTACTCTGCCCCAAAAGCAAATTAGTCAGGCAGATCAACGCAGTCAGAAGAAGATATTTTTTATAACTATTGTACATGCTCAAAAAAATCGCGGTCGCCACAAGACGACCGCTTTGTTGCAAGGAGATTTGGAAGTTAAACTTATATTAATTCTAAATTAAAACTACGGACTAACCCCCAACTCTCCAAAACAATGTATGGGAAAATCATCAGGATATTGTATCTTGGTGCAAATGGCGTTTCCTATGCTATATTTTGCCAGTGAAGCCGTAATACCGGTCCGCAGTTCCCCTCAGGAATCTGCGGAAATGGAAACCCAGCTCATTTTCGGAGAAACTTGCCTATGCCTGGAACAAATACCCAGCTGGTGGAAAATCCGGGTATCTGACGATAACTACGAAGGGTGGGTCAATCCCCGTATGCTGTTAAAAATACCTGAAGAAACGCTTCTTCAAACCACAGACTGGCGGTATGTGATCAACGGTAGCCTGAAAATGAACGATGGTTCTGTTATGCGCCTGCCCTTAGGTGCCCGTATTCCAGAAACACCTGATCACATTATCCGTGTCAACGGACAGACCTGGCGTATTCAACCCGACCTCGAATCATTGGCAAATCAACATGCCCACAACAAAATAGACGTCGCACGCCTGTTTATGAATACCCCTTATCTCTGGGGTGGGAAATCGGGATATGGAATTGATTGCTCCGGGCTCACTCAGCAAGTCTTCCGGATGTGCGGAATACAACTTCCGAGAAATGCTTCCCAACAGGCCGGGACCGGAATGGAAATAGATTTTGAAGAAAGAGATTCCGGCGATCTGGTATTTTTTTCAAAACCTAACCAAAATAAAATCACACACGTAGGAATTCTAAGCAGTAAAGATTCCGTAATACATTCATCCGGAAAAGTTAGAGAAGATATATTTGACAAAAAGGGTATCCTCCACCGCGAAAATGGTGAGTTAACACATCAACTGGTCATAATACGGCGATGGTAATAAGAGATAGTGTTCTAGTCCTGAATCAGGATTATCAGGCAATCAGTGTATGTTCGGCAGAACGGGCTTTCGTACTGGTATTTCTTAAAAAAGCAGAAATGCTGACCTACGATCCTCATGTAAAACTAAGCTCAGTCAACCGGAATTTTCAATATCCATCCATTATCCGCCTCCACCGCTTTATCAATCTCCCCTTCAAAAAAGTGAATCTGTCCCGGCAAAATATATTTAAAAGAGACAGAAACCGATGTGTGTATTGCGGAACCAAAGATACACTCACCATTGATCACGTCATCCCGAAATCCATGGGCGGAAGAGACTCGTGGGACAATCTCGTGACAGCCTGCCAAAGATGTAACTCTAAAAAAGGAAATATGACCCCGGAGCAGGCAGGCATGGAAATGCGCCACCAACCATTCCGACCTTCCTTTGTGATGTTTCTGAGCAACTTCTCGGGAAATATCCGCGACGACTGGAAGCCCTATTTGTACATGTCCTGAGACAAGATCATTTCCCCTCTACTATTTTTACCATCAAAACTTCCATTTTCCTGCGCATCTCTCCCGGGCTGCAATCATAGTGATTGGCAATAATTGTAAACGCCACAACTTTTCCCGTCAGCGTTTCTGCATACCCCGCATAAGCACGCACACCGGAAATAAATCCACTTTTTGCCCGAAGGCGGTTTTCAGCTACGGTACCTTTCAACATAGATTTAAGGGATCCGGATTTACCTGCGACCGGAAGTGAGGCTTCAAAATCGGCAAAGTAGCGGTTTTTATACATTTTACAGAGAATCGATGTCAGCTGAAAAGTACTCAGCACATTATTGGGCGATAACCCACTTCCATCCCGGAGAAACATCCCCTTGGTAAGTACCCCTTGCGCTCGCCAGTAATCCTCCATCGCTTCGGCGCCCTCTTTTGCACTTCCTTCGCGCCCTTTTTCTACAGCAACCTTTTTGCCCAGCGCTTCTGCATACAGATTGATGCTGTACATATTCGTTTGGTAGATAATATCCCGCAGGGTAGGCGAAGTATGAGTATAAATATCTTTGCGGCTGGCAGAAACTGGATTGCCAATGATTTTTTCAAGCCTGATAGTTGATGGATTTCCAGACACTTTTACTCCACAGAGATTCAGCTCTTCTGTAAAACGGGTAGCGCAAAATAATGCCGGATCAGGAATAGAGCCTTTGATAGAAAATACGGATGAGCCAGCAGGAATCGTACCTCTGATATACCTGAGATCTGTATAAGAAGCGCCAAATATATACGCATTGTCGCCGGATCCGGCACTGCCTGTCGTCAGTTCATTGACAAAAGATATCTGCATCGGAGGATCGGTACGGATAATCTCGGTAGCACTTCCCACGGAAGCACCCGGTTTCAGGTCCAGCCGGTAATAATTTTCGTTGAGGTTGAGCCCGGCAGCGCCGGCGCCGTAATAATTGCCCATGTCTTCCCATGGCCATTCACCCGGCGTAAGCTGGGAAGAAAAAACAGAGGCATCGCCGATGATGCGGCCATTTATCGAAGTGATGCCCGCAGCTTTTATTGCCTGCGACCAGATATTCATCACATGTGGCATATCGTAGTTTTCACCAAACCTGTCACTACCCAGTGAAGGGTCACCACTCCCTTTGATGTAAATATTACCTTGCAGTACACCCTGATCGTCAATTTTTCCGTCATGCTGTAAAACCGTTTCAAACCGATATTCAGGCCCCAGCAACGATAAAGCCGTGGCAGTAGTAATCGTTTTCATTGTCGAGGCCGTAGCCAGATTCCGGTCTTTGTCAAATTCGGCGAGAATTTGTCCATTACTGGCATCCATTACGCAAATACTCCAGCTTGCCGTACGCATGTCATTTTCTTTGTCCAGCGCATTTATTGCAGTTTTAAGCTGGGCGTAAGTAGAGACCTGGGAAAAAGACATAACAGGAAAAATCACAAAAAACCACACAGGAAGGCTGTAAAAACAGATTTTCATAATAAATAATTAGTGAATTGATTTGGTCAAATGAATCTAAACAAGATACAGCAGTCATACAAATAAAGCAGAAACTGCGTGAAAGATTACGGGAAATGTAACCAGAGTAAAAAAAATGAAGACAGGTAAGTTTCACAGGGAATGTACATTTCAATTTTCGAAGTTTATTCTGAATATAGAGGAATAATCAGAATCGTATAAATCTTTATTTTCGATGAACGGATTTCAGTCATGTTTCATCCTTGCTTATGATTTATTTACCGGAGGTATTTCTGCTGTCAGACAAAGACTCAAAATATGGAATCATCCTTTTCCACGGTCCATTCCGGCACGAGAACAGGATCTCATCCATCGTATCAACAGAAACGACCAGGCCGAACAACAATTTTTAATCACCACCTTGTCATTGCTTACAACGGCAGTTTTGTGGGCAGCTTTTTTGCCATTGATGATTTTTGGACAACAGTATCAGGAAAAAAAATATCAGGTGCATGAGTACAAAATTCAGTATGAAATACTGGAAAAAGTACAAACGCCTGAATACAGAGTTCGGCTTCATCCAAGTCCGGCTCCTTTAAGCCCCTACAGGAAAAAAAATACAACCAGTTTTTACGAAGAGGGGCGTACCATTTTGCCAGGCGGTTACATCACAGAATATTAGCCGGCGCATTCTTAATTCGAACCCAACTCCACAAATTGAAAATATTCACCCGCGGTTATCACTGAATTTTTCCCGCCAGACAGCTTTTCCTTTGTGGCTTTTATCGCATATTCAGATTGATCGATACCGATCCAAGTGCGTCCATTTTTTTCTGCTGATTTTAACGTGGTACCCGATCCGCAAAAACAATCCAGCACAATACTATCGGGCTCGGAAGAAGTGCGGATAATCAGATCCAGAAGATCAGAATTTTTTTCCGTCGGATAACGGGTGTACTGCGGATCTTTAAATGACCAGATATCCTGAACCCTTTTTCCCTCACGCTCATCTGCATAAATGATTTTCCGCGGGTTGCCTTTCGATGACCATTCAATCAACCCGTTTTTATCCCACTCCTCCAAAGTCGCCACATCCGTGCGCCAATGCCTGCCTTTGGGAGGTTTTCTCCCTTTAAAAATCTGACCGGAATTTCCATTTTCCGTTTCTCCCGGCGCGTGGATCGGAACAGTTGTATAATGCCTTCCATCTTTATCTACTTTCGGAAAAAGTTTGATCAAATCTTTCTCAGAATATTTTTCCCGGGGCTCATTCCAGATAGGGGAGGAGGATTTAGAATAAAAAAGAATCATGTCTTTGATATTTCCATATCCCAGCCGGTCAAAATTTTTGGGGTTACATTTTACTCGGGAGATATCATTCCGGAAATTTTCCATTCCAAAGACTTCATCCATCATCACTTTGACGTAATGACCGATTTTATAGTCGGTATGGACATAGATGGACCCCCGCCCGGATAAAAGCTCTTTAACCAGAATCAACCTTTCTTTTAAAAAATCAATAAATGCTGTGCCTAACAGCTTATCAGAATAAGCAATGTCTCCATTTTTTGTACTGCTGATCGTCGCGGCGCGCCCTTCAGAAAGGGTAAAATTTCCTCCGGTAGCGAAAGGCGGGTCAATATAGACAAGGTCAATTTTCCCTTTCAGTTTTTGAGTTTCCAAAAGGTAATTGAGTCCTTGTATATTTTCACCATATATGAGTAAATTCTGCATTATTTCATCGGAGAGAAATCCTTTTTTTACCCTGATAAGATACCATATTATGAAAAATATGATACCTTTTTGTGATAAATTTTAGAAACCCTCCACAAACCCCTTCTTCCATGAATCAAAAATTTTACATCCGACTCATTCTGCTGCTCATCTTTACGGGTAGCCTTTCTCTTCAGGCGCAACCCAAAAGAGACCGCGATCGCGTGCAGGTCATCGTATCGCCCGAAGAAACCGACTGGACTTACCAAACCGGCGACCGGGCAGATTTCCATGTCATGGTTCTGCGCGATGGGCAACCTATTGCCAATCAGGCCATCACTTACAAAATCGGTCCAGAAATGCTCCCCGCCACAGAAACGGGCGAACTCACCCTCAAAGAAGGACATGGCACGATCAAAGGACTGAAAATGAAAGATCCCGGATTTTTGCGCTGTGAAGCAGAGGCCGTCGTTGACGGGAAAACCTACCGTTCCTGGGGAACTGCCGGATTTTCTCCCGAACAACTTCGACCTGTCGTCGTGCCACCACTGGATTTTAAAGACTTTTGGACACAGGCAAAGGCCGAGCTCGCCAATATCCCGATTGATGCCAGGATGACCCTTTTGCCCGAACGTTGTACTGAAAAAACCAATGTCTATCATCTCAGCCTCGCCAATATTGGCGGCAGCCGCTACTACGGCATTCTTTGTGTGCCCAAAGCGCCCGGCAAATATCCCGCGCTGCTACATGTGCCCGGCGCGGGTGCAAGGCCCTATTATGGAAATGTGACAGATGCAGACAAAGGCGTGATTACTCTGACCGTAGGCATTCACGGCGTACCGGTAACGATGGATACAGACGTTTACAACGACATGATGCGCGGTGCCATCAGTGGATACTGGATCAACAAACTCGACGACAAAGACCAGTATTATTACAAAAGAGTGTATTTGGGTTGTGTCAGAGCCATTGACTACATTTTCTCCATGCAGGAATTTAACGGAACAGAGCTGGCCGTAACGGGTGGAAGCCAGGGTGGGGCACTTTCCATTGTCATAGCCGGTCTTGACTCCCGGGTAAAATATCTCGCAGCTTTTTATCCCGCCCTTTGCGACCTGACAGGTTATCTCGAAGGACGCGCCGGCGGCTGGCCACATATGTTTCGCGATTTCAACGCTGAGGCACATCCCAAATGGAAGGAAGTTTCTGCCTATTACGACGTCGTAAATTTTGCCCGTCAGGTGACCATTCCCGGATGGTATTCGTGGGGATATAATGATAATGTTTGTCCGCCAACTTCCACATTTTCAGCCTACAACGTCATCGATGCACCCAAAGAACTTTATCTGGCCTACGAAACCGCCCACTGGACCTTCCCCGAGCAACAGGAAATCGCCAACAAATGGCTCATGGAAAAACTGGGGGTCAGATAGCCATTGCCACTTTTTTTAGAAAAAAGTGGCGCAAAAAATCGGAAAATTCTATGCCACGCCACAAGCCGCCCCAGTCCGCCGAATTTTCCAGGCCAACCCACATTTACTTGATTAATATCTAAACATACTCCATAAATTATGAAAGATAAAAACAACTCAACAACCAGTTACTCCCGCCGTCAATTTGTGAAAAGTACGGCGCTTGCGGCCGCTGGCCTTACCATTGTGCCCCGCCACGTGCTGGGCAGAGGATTTATTCCGCCGAGCGACAAACTCAATATCGCTGCCATCGGCTGCGGAGGGAAAGGATTCTCCGATATCAAAAATGCCTGGAACAACGGAGCAGAAAACGTCACCGCCCTATGCGATGTGGACACCAGCTCCGCCTCCCGTGCGCGCGAACTTCTCCCAAACGCCAAATTTTACAAAGACTTCCGCGTCATGCTGGAAGAAATGAACAGCGACATCGACGCTGTCACCATTTCCACCCCCGACCACGTACACGGCCTCGCCGCCATGACTGCCATGCAACTGGGCAAACACGTCTATGTACAAAAGCCCCTCACGCACAATATCCGCGAGGCCCGCATGCTCACCGAAGCTGCCCGCAAATACAAAGTTGTATCGCAAATGGGCAACCAGGGCGCATCCAACCCCGGCCAGCAGCAGATGATCGACTGGTTTTCAAAAGGGATCATCGGAAAGGTGCACACCGTTCATGTCTGGACAAACCGTCCGGTATGGCCGCAGGGAATTCCTGTTCCGACAGAAAAACCACCCATGCCCGAACAGCTCAGCAAGTCAGACTGGGATCTGTTTATCGGACCGGCCGATTATGTAGATTATCATCCGCTGTATCACCCGTTTAAATGGCGCGGCTGGTGGAATTTTGGTACAGGCGCGTTGGGCGATATGGGATGTCATCTGATCGACCCGCCATTTCGGGTGTTGGGATTGGGATATCCGACCGAGGTTGAGTGCAGCGTAGGGCAGGTATTTACCAAAGACTGGGTGCCGGAATATATTCCCGAAGGATGTCCGCCTTCTTCTTATGTACAATTGTCTTTCGGACCAACAGAAAAAAATAAATCCCCCCTGAAAATGATCTGGTCCGACGGCGGCATTCGTCCGTTTCATCCCGACCTGATTCCGGCCGCGGACTGGCTCGGCGAGAAGGGAAGCGCCAACGGCGTGCTGATGATCGGCACCAAAGGCATCATGAGTTGCGGCGTATACGGACTTACCCCACAGGTTTACCTCAAAAGCGGCGAAAAACTCACTATGCCTGAAGACTATCACACCAGCAACCCCAACGAAAAACTTACGGAATATGGCCACCAGGTATCGTGGGCGCAGGCGTGTAAGGCAGGATTTGGCACCAATGAACATAAAGCATTGACCTCATCATTTGACTATTCGGGTCCATTGACCGAAACCGTGCTCATGGGCAACCTCGCCATCCGGAGTTATTCCCTCGCCAACAATCCCACCGAACGCGGCAAAGCGGACTATTATGGCAGAAAAAAACTGTTGTGGGACGGCCCGAATATGAAGATCACCAACTTCGACGAAGCCAACCAATTTGTGGGACGGCAGTACCGGAAGGGGTGGGAGGTGTAGGATAGCTACTTTTTGGCGTCAAAAAGTAGCGCAAAAACCGCCGAAATCCCTGTCCAACGCGCAGCCCATCCCCCGACCGCCGGATTTCGGTGGCCGGCTCGAACCTGCAAATCGAAGATGTTTTACATGTATATGCCCATGGCTAAGAAATTTCGGCCATGGGCTTTTTTATTTTCCATATCTCTGAGCGCCAAACGGCGCATCTCATTTGAAAAAATGGGGGCGGGCACATTTGTGCTACCGATATTACGGTCCTAACGGATCTTTGTGCCTGCGGCACGCTGATATTTTGTGCCTTTGGCACATATCATGGGGTGTCGTCTGACACCAGGTCCGGTAGGACCGCAATGACGGTTGACATTTGGCCACAGCTTTTTTTATTTCCCATATCTCTGCGCGCTTAAACGCGCAAGCCTACGCTTCTCCGAAAGGAGTGCTTCGGGCTCTTCGGGGTTCGGCCTATGGCCCCAATTTTCCCGCCAGTTCCTCTTTCAAGAGGGACGGCCGCGCGGAAGGGAGTTCGACAAATATTGCGCCCTGCGGCGCAATCCCGGTGGTTTCGACTCCGCTCAACCACCGGTGATCAGAAGCCCCAGCCATCTCATACCTCACTCCCGATACACTTTCTTCACCACAACTCCCTCCCGCATATACACGCGCACCATGTACATACCTGCGGCAAGTTCGCTCAGGTTGATTTCTGTTTGTGGCTCTGCGGGGTGCCCGCTTTTGATCGTGCGGCCTGAAAGGTCGGTAAGCTCCCATCGTTTGATGGGGGTATCGGCTTCCAGCCTTACTTTTTCAACCGCCGGGTTGGGGTAGAGGCGTACCGCCGTTTCGGGTAGTCGTGGATCTACGCCAATGGTGATGCCAAAGGCTTCCATTCCATACCACATCGTCTGGTCTGTGTCCTGGTAAAGCTGAAAGCGGAATTTTCCGTTTGCCTGCGGTAAAATCGTGCGGGTTTTTCCCTGCTGCGCAGCACCCGTTGCATCGAGGGGAATAAGGTGGATCGAGTCGGCGATGATGTTGAGTTCGAGGTCGAGATTCAATGACTGGATTTTGGTGGGGGCACTTCCCCAGTTGTTGTTGACGGTACTCGCTCCCTGCCAAAGCATGCCTGTATTCTGTATGCGCGAACTGACAGCTATCAGTGAACGCGAAGCGCCACGTAAAACATCGTCAGTCAGCGAAACCCAGTTGACACTGCCAAAATGGTTGCCGCTGATCATTTTCAGCGGGCCGCTCTGATATCCGCCCATGCCAGGCAGATTTCCGGTGATCGACAGGAGTTTGTCTGTTTCAATGGTAAGGGCTCCGGGATTGGGGGCAAAACGAAGTGTATTATTGGCATAATAAACCGACGATGGTGTCGAAGCCGGACTCAGGCCTGAAGGGGAAGTGGCATCCGTATCTCCGATTTTTACGCCGTGGGTAAGGGAAATGAGGTTGTCGTAAGGCACAAAATGTTCCCACCTTCCTGCATTGTCCTGTAGGGGGAGGCCAAATATATAGTCTTTGGTATAATCGACCACGTGGGGTTGAGGGTCTTCGGGGATAATCCCATTCCTGAAAGCCCATGCATAAACGGGAAATAATCCCATCACCGCGTGGTTTCTTCCAAGGGCAAAGTATCCGGGCACGCGGTCGCTGTCCCAATTGCCGGTTTCTTCGTGGTAAGTAAAAAACATGATCCCGTCCACTCCGTGAAGGGCGCTGTACCCGGCGAGTATTGGCACCATTTCTACCTGATAAATATTAGGATAGGCATGGTTGTACTCGCTGAGGGTGAAGGGTTTATCTGCCACCTGCAATCCGCCAAGTACGGAAGGAATGGTGCCGAGGCGCTCATTCTGCAACATCGGGCTATTGTTGATCTGCCAGTCGGTGGCGGACCAGGGTACGTTGGGAAACCAGGGGTGATCCCAGTAGCTATGGTCATCGACATAGTCCAGGTCGGAAGCCGAATACACATCGCCCGGGCCTGTCATGGCATTTACCCCTGAAATGGGAACCTGTACCCCGAGGCTGTCGCGAAGGAAACTCCGCATTTCGTTGAAATAGGCTTTTTGTATTTCGAGGTAAAACTCGGCCATATCCGCCACCCGTTGCGGATGAAAGCTGAGCCTTTCTGCATAGGGAATGCGCCGGATTGTACCTGAGGTAAGGTCTTCACCCGGCTCAAGCCCGGTGATCACGGGTTTTCCCATTGAAAAGTCGTCAAACCACACAGGGCCGGTTTGATTGTTGAAGTCGAAGGTCAATCTGACCTGGCCGACGTTATTTTCGGGTGCGCTGACAGTAAAGGTATAGGTCTGCCATTGGGTAGTCAGTTGGAAAGACGCACCGCCATACCAGGTATAGGGATCATTGTGCCGCATGACGCCGGCATTGATCTGGCGCACCCGGTCGGCTCTGGCCTTAAATTTTATCTGATACGATGAGTCTTTCTGAAAAGTCATTCCTGCCTGCATAAACTGTAAGTGCCAGTTGGTACCGGTAACGGTATTGACGGTTACTTTTCCTGACTGACTGCCGGAAGCGGGAGACTGGTTGTCTGCAGTGAAAGTAGCCGATGCGCCGGAATGGAGTTCAAGCATCCAGTTTTGTGTGCCGGATTCAAACCCTGGATTGAGCAATTGCTGGGTTCCGGTCTGGTTCATGCCGCTTACGTCCCAGGCAGCGGCAAGGGTGGACTGGTTTCCATACTTCTGGATCAGAAAATCATACCACCGCTGGTCGAGCGAATCGGCGTGGCGTTTCATAATCCCGCCGCCATTGGCGAAGGGGCTGAGTTTGTTTTCCTTCCAGAATCCGTAGAGGGTATTTTCATTGGTGATTTCGACCATTGCCACGACGGGATCATTGGCCAAAGGAACTCCGGTATATGGATTAATTGTTCCGAGAAGCTGGGTGGCGTATTCTTTTTGAAGTGTTATGAGTTGTCTGTCGAAAATGGTTACACCTTTGCCAAACTCTCCGATTGAGTCGGCATTCAATACACCGTCTCCGGGTAAAAATGTCCGGGAAACATGAAGGTTGATATTCGCATAAACGCCTTCATTTTTCATCGCTGCCAGCAATGCAAACAACCGGTCGAGACTGGTAGGGCTGAGTTGGCGGGTATTTCCTGTACCTCTGATAAATATGGTTCCGCTGTTGTCTGTCCATGGATTGTCCATATGGTGAAACCGGAGGAGGTTTATGCCCATTTTCCTCATTCTTCCTGCAATCTGAGGGGCCAGATTTGTCGGGGGAAAACAACCGCCGGTAGTCAGGTTTCCACCCCAAAACCGAATGGGTGCGCCACCTGAGGTAAAATGTCCGTTTCCATCAGAGTCGATAAAATCGGTAATCGTATATCGGGGGAAAACGGGCAGATAGGTCTGAGATGTAGAATCATATCCGGGCAGAGGAAAGGAAAATCCACCGGAAAAGTTTTGGGAAAATGCCGGCAAAATTGAAAACCAGCTCAGTAGCAGCGTCAGTATTGGTCGTGTCATTGTGTATGTGGTTTGTGATTTTGTTGGGGAAAATTGTATTATTGTTTTAACCTATGAAAATACAAAAGATTTTGATGTTTGTTTTTGATGTTTTGGGCCTGCCCTTCGGGTAGGCTTTTTTTGTATGATTCGCTGTTTTTTCACATCTTTCCTCTTTACCGCAAATTCCGCGTTTATGAAAGAATCCAGCCTTTATCTTTCGGCTAATTTAGACAACAGAAGAGTAGAATTAGCCACAAAGAACATAATGGGTGCACAAAGTACACAAAGGGCGTTACTTCTTAGTGCCCTCCGTGCCTTCTTAGTGCCCTTTGTGGTTTTTCCTGGTAAGGTTATCATATTTCTTTTTCTGGCTTCATCTTTTTTCCTTACTCCGATTTTCGCTCAGGAATCCATTTTTTCCGATAAAAACGTATCTGTCGAAGGTCCGGAATATTTCAGAAAAGACCATCCTGGCAATATCCTGATTACGCTTTCAGACTCTCTGGCTCTGAGAAAGGAGGTGGAAGTTTCGGTTGAAGGAAAAACACTTATTCTTCCTGTAAATGAGGGAGTTGTGACATTCGAATATACCCCAACCGAAGTGAAGGAAAAACTTTCTGTCAGGGTAGGGGACTACGAAACTTCTCTTGAAACGGAAGTGGCGGCTTTTCCGCTCTGGCTGTCAATCCTTCCGCCACTGATTGCGATTATCATGGCGCTGATTTTCAGAGAGGTGATTGTGTCTTTGTTTATAGGTATATTTTTCGGGGCGGCGGTTTTGGGTTATTATCAATCGGGTTCTGTTGCTGGAATTTTCAGCGGTTTTCTCGATGTGGTAGGCGAATATGTCATTTCTTCCATTACCGACCCTGACCACGTTTCGATTATTGTTTTTTCCATGCTTATCGGCGGAATGGTTGCCGTTATCTCCCGCAATGGTGGTATGCAGGGAATTGTGAATATTATTTCAAAGTTTGCCAAAACCGCAGTTACCGGGCAATTTGCCACCTGGCTTTTGGGACTGGTCATATTTTTTGATGACTATGCCAACAGCCTGGTTGTGGGAAATACCATGCGCTCAGTTACGGACCGGTTGAAGGTTTCCCGCGAAAAGCTGAGTTATATCGTTGACTCTACTGCTGCCCCGGTTTCGGCCCTGGCATTTATCACGACGTGGATCGGCGCCGAGCTCGGCTATATTGAAGATGGGATCTCCCAGTTGCACAATTTCCCCGAAGGACTAAGCCCTTATTCTATTTTCCTGAATTCTGTCCCCTATGCATTTTACCCGATCCTTACGCTGGTTTTTATGTTGTTTATCATTTTTTCCCGGCGGGATTTTGGTCCGATGTACAAAGCTGAAGTACGGGCCAGAACTACAGGCCGTGTAAGTCTGGGGCGGAGTGGAAATCAGGAAAATTCCGAAGCCGCTGAAGAAGTGGAAGAAGAACTTCGCCACTTCCAGCCACTCGAAGGAATTCGCCCCCGGGCTTTTAATGCCGTCATACCTGTGATTGTGCTGGTAGGAGGTGTTTTGGCCGGACTCTTATATACAGGATATTCCCAGGAGGTGTGGTCTGATACGGAATTGAGTTTTGTGCGCAAACTTTCTCAAACCATCGGTAACAGTAATTCTTACGCTGCACTGATTTGGGCGTCGCTCTCTGCGGTTACCGTGGCGATGATCATGACGCTCGGCCAGCGAATGATGAAATTGCCGGATGCCGTCGAAACCATGGTCCACGGTTTCAAAGCCATGATGGGCGCAATCATGATTCTGATTATGGCCTGGTCCCTTCAGGGAATTACCAATCATATGCATACCGCCGATTTTGTCATCAGCCAGCTCGGCAATTCGCTTTCTCCAGTCTGGATTCCGGCGATTACATTTGTGCTCGCTGCGTTGATCTCTTTTTCCACCGGATCTTCCTGGAGCACGATGGCGATCCTTTACCCGCTGATGATTCCGCTTACCTGGCAAATTTCAGTAAATACGGGAATGGAACCCGCAGCGGCACTGCCGATTTTTTACAATATGGTGGCGTCTCTTCTCGCCGGTTCTGTTTTGGGAGATCATTGTTCGCCCATATCTGATACTACGATTCTCAGTTCGCTGGCATGTTCCTGCAATCATGTCGACCACGTACGCACACAGCTGACTTATGCATTGACAGTAGGAGGGGTTGGTACCCTTCTCGGCATTATTCCTTCTGCTTTTGGGTTGCCCAATGCGCTAAGCTTTATCCTTTCAGCCGGTGTACTGTTTGCGGTTGTCAGATTCGTGGGAAAACCTGTTCCGGAAGCTGCGTAAAAAATCATGGGCAAAATTGCTACGAACCGCAAAATTTTATGCGGGAACCGGGTGTTTTTTGCGCGCTAACTGTTAAAATTTATACACAAACCGGTGAATTTCGCATTTCGTAAAATTCAGGGCAAACACACAATATAAAACACTGCAAATCAAACAATTAACTCCAATTCCTTATATACCGAAAAATCATATTTTCCTTGTTTCGGGAAAGGTCAAAATTGGAAATGAGGCAACATATTTGATAATTAAGATGTCTAATAGCCAACAGAGTCTTAATTATCATGTATTCCATTAAAGAAGGGTTCTATATTTTATTAATCCCTCTGGCAATCGGTTTGTTGCTATTAGGAATTTCTGTGGGTTTTCCAGACTCACCCGAGCCGGATGTGCATATGTACCAGACCTTCGAAGTAACTGTTTGGACAGATTCTTCCGCCTCCAAAAACAATGGGATTCCTGTCGTACAATTATCCTCCCGCGAAGCTGTCATTGCTTCGATGATTATGGTCCAAAATCAGACGGAAACCCTTCCGTTTAAAAACCTCAGTCAGAAAAATTTTCACGTCATCACGATCGGCAATCCGCTTCCTTCTTTTGAAAAATATATTCGTCTGTATACCCAGACTTCCACCCAGCAGGTCAGGATGGTAGAAGATGTGGATATGGAAGAATTGTCATACTTCAACCCGGTCATTATTGCCCTCAACTTACCTCAGCAAAATCGCTATATCATCCAGCAGTTTTTGGAGAATATCCGCAAACAGTCTGAAGTGATTGTGGTTAATTTTGGTGAATATGACATTCTCAAACCTATTTCCGAATTTCCCACCATTCTTCAGGCACCCAACAGTCAGCTGGCATCTCAGGAAGTTGCCGCTCAGGTTTTGTTTGGGGGAATCGGCACATCCCGCAGCCTTCCTCAATATATGGCAGAAGAGCTAGGGTTGAGAAAAAATTATTCCACCACCCAGACCCGCCTTGCTTATTCCTATCCGGAATATGTGGGTATATCTTCCGATAGCCTGGCCAAAATTGACCGTATCATCGCAGAAGGAATTGAAAATTTTGCCATGCCCGGCTGTCAGGTTTTGGTAGCTAAAGGCGGACAAGTGATCTACAACAAATCATTTGGCTATCACACCTACGAGCGCCAGATTCCGGTAAAAGATGAGGACTTGTACGATCTGGCTTCCATTACCAAAGTTGCAGCTACAACTCTGGCAACTATGAAATTGTACGAGGAACAAAAACTTTCTCTCGACGACCATCTCTCACAGTATTTTCACGACGACACTTACGATCCGGTTCCCGTCAAGGTGTACGATACAATTTCCTACCAAAACTATGTGGCATTTCTCGATTCTATCAGAAGAAATCCGGAAGGCCTCATGCTGAAAAAGCAGGATACAATCCGCTATCACGATTCACTCATGCTGGTAGCAAGATGGCAGAGTGCACCAAAAGGGAAAAAAAGCAGCCCGGTTTTTAAAATTTCGCTGGTGGATCTCCTTACCCATACTTCAGGTTTGCAGGCGAGCCTTCCTATTGTACCTTATCAGCGGTATGTAAACAGCGGATTGTTTAGCCGTACTTATGATCAGAACTATTCCATTCCCGTGGCAAACCGGTTTTATCTGCGAAATAATTATCTCGACTCTCTTTGGAATGATACCAAACGACTCCGCCCCGATTCCGCCCATTATCTCTACAGTTGTGTCAATATGATCCTCATGCAGCGGGTTGTGGACTCGATCAACCGCAAGCCGATCAACGAATTTGTGGAAGAAAATTTCTACGAAAAACTCGGTATGCAGACCATGTGCTACAATCCCCGCGAAAGATTTGATCCGGAAAGACTGGTACCTACTGCCAGCGACCGGTGGCGCGGACAAGTCTTGTGCGGAACCGTTCACGATCCTACCGCCGCACTCATGGGTGGGGTTTCGGGAAATGCCGGCCTCTTTTCCAATGCCAACGATCTTGCCATCATGGCTCAAATGTTATTGAACAAAGGTCAGTACGGAGGAGAAAGATTTTTTCAGGATACGACGGTTGAGCGGTTTACTGAAAGATCACGCGGCCACCGTGGGCTGGGGTTTGACAAACCACCCCGCAATACAAATTATATCATTGCGGAAAGTGCTTCACTTTCTACTTATGGGCATACCGGTTTTACCGGGACCTGTGTATGGGTAGATCCTGAAAATGATCTGGTTTTTGTTTTCCTTTCCAACCGCATTCACCCCAGTGTCAGCAACACCAGAATCAATGAAATGCGGATTCGCCAGCGCGTACAACAAGTAGTTTACGACGCAATGGGAATTCCTTATCGCGCGCCGGTTGACCGCAGACAAAAAGAGGATAATGAAGAGTTAAAGGAACCCGAAGTAATTCTCGCCGTCAATAATTAAAATATTTTTCCCGGATTTCCTTTAGTTCACTTTTACGGTCCTGATGATGGATGACCGCGTGAAAGTCATTGAGTTTGTGAAGTAATGGCAAGAGTTGATTTCGCTCTTCTCCGCTGAGGTTACCGGCTACAATATGGGCCACCCCATCCATTTTTTCCATTACATCATTTAGTACTTTTTTTCCTTGGGGCGTGAGTTTCATTCGTTTGGAGCGTTTGTCATTCTGGTCGGAAAAGGATTCCATTAACCCCGCTTTGGTCAGACGTTTGATTACTTCAATTCCGGAGGTAATTTCCAGCAGGTGCAGATTGATCAACTCCGTTTTGGTAAGACTCCCGCGATAGCTGAGCGTTGCCAGAAAAGTAAATTCATCTATGGTTGACAACGGTGTCCCTTCCAGTGCTTTCTTCGAATAGTTTTTTGCGTAACGATACAAATAGCTGATCAACATGGTCATCACTGTCTCCGCCTGTTCATCTACGATATTTTCCATCCCTTCGCGTTTTTCCTGCATTACCAGCCCCGGAGAAGGATAGGATAGATGTTTATTCAGCCAGACAGAAAAAGAAACCATGCTGACCTCCCGGCCATCCGTTTCATTTTCATACGTTTCGAGCAGATTGAGCAATTCTTTCAGCAACGAATAGTTTTGCGCCATGTAACAGGAAAGTAATATGTAAAAGTATTAAAAGCGAAATTATATTTACAAAAACGTAAACAATTTCAGACATATTATGTTTTGCTTTCGTTATTCTTTTTTGGACAAATACTCTAAAATATATGAAAGTGAACATTCTGAAATGGTACAACCTTTTATTTCTGTTTCTGTTTGGTTTAATGGGAAATACCAGTGTACTCTATGCACAAGGGGGGATTATCAGCGGTAGGGTTTATAACGAATTAACAAATCTTCCGCTCGAATATGGAACGATTCTGCTCCAGGGCTCCAACTATGGTGGCTTTACGGATCAGGAAGGGAAATTTGAAATTAAGGGAATTCCACCCGGGCTCTACAACGTAGAAGTGAGATACACCGGCTACAGAACCGAGGTTGTGTATGAGGTTCAGGTAAGTAATTCCAAACCTTATGTGCTGGAGATTGGGATGACCGAAGAAGAAAATACTACAGACTCGGTCAATATTGTTGCGTCGCCTTATAAACAGGTGGAAGAAGCACCGCTTTCACTCCGCACGATAGGAACCAGTGAGATCAAAAGAAATCCCGGCGGAAACAGAGATATCAGCAAGGTAATACAATCGCTTCCTGGCGTAGCCAGCACCGTAAGTTTCCGTAACGATATTCTGATTCGCGGGGGAGCTCCTAACGAAAACCGGTTTTATATCGATGGAATTGAAACGCCCAATATCAATCACTTTGCAACGCAAGGCGCTTCCGGCGGACCGGTAGGGTTGATCAATGTGGATTTTATCGGCGAGGTTGATTTTTTTTCAGGAGCATTTCCCGCCAACCGAGGCAATGCGCTGAGTTCTGTATTTGAATTTCGCCAGCGCGCTGCGCGGGAAGACAGATTGGGATTTACCGCAACTGTCGGAGCCAGCGACCTGGCACTTACCGTCGAGGGGCCGACCGGTGAAAACAGCTCTTTCCTTTTCTCAGCCCGAAGATCCTACCTTCAGCTTCTGTTTAAGGTACTGGCATTACCATTTCTCCCCAACTACAATGACTATCAATACAGACACAAATTCCGTTTCGGCGAAAGACACGAATTAAACATCGTCAGTCTTGGCGCGCTCGATGAATTTCAACTCAACCTGGGTGCAGACTCTACCGATTATCAAAAGTATATTCTGGGAAACCTCCCCGTACAGACACAGTGGAACTATACGATCGGTGCGAGCTATAAATATTTTGGAGATAAAGGTTTCTGGCTCGTAGTCGCCAGCAGGAATATGCTCAACAACCGGGCATATAAATATATCGACAACGTAGAAACCAATGATTTCCTCCTGGACTATACCTCCCAGGAAATCGAAAATAAACTGCGAATTGAGCACACCATCAGAAATAACGGTTTTAAACTCAACTATGGCATCAACTACGAATATGACAAATACAATTCGGATACTTATCAGGTGATTCCAAATGATACGATAGACTTCTTCTCCGAAATGAATTTCTCCCGTTACGGCGCTTTTGCACAAATCAGTAAAAAACTGGCTAAAGACAGACTGGTTCTTTCGCTGGGTGGCAGAATTGACGGGAATACATTTTCAGAAAAAATGTCCAATCCATTTCCACAGTTTTCTCCCCGGTTTTCTGCATCCTTTTACATTACACCTGAGCTCACCTTCAACTTCAATACCGGCATATTCTATCAGCTTCCCCCCTATACGGTCATGGGTTACCGGAATCCCGCAGGAGAACTTGCAAATATTGATATAGATTACATACGCAACAAGCACATCGTCAGTGGTTTAGCCTATACAACTTCTACTAACACTAGATTTTCAATTGAAGGATATTATAAAGACTACGACAGATATCCATTTTTGACGAGAAACTCCATTTCACTTGCAAACCAGGGAGGCGATTTTGGTGTAATTGGCAATGAACCTGCCGTCTCCACTTCCGAAGGCCGCACATATGGAATGGAAGTGTTGATTCAGCAAAGATTGTTTAGGGGTTTTTACGGGATCATTGCATATACGCTCGGTAAAAGTGAATTTCAGGACAATAAGGGAAATTACGTTCCTTCCTCCTGGGACAGTCGCCATATTGTAGCATTGACAGCGGGTAAAAAATTTAAAGGCGAATGGGAAGTAGGTGCAAAATGGAGACTTACCACGGGCACCCCTTATACGCCAGCCAATGTATCTTTATCAAGTCTGAAAAATGTATGGGATGTCACACGCGTACAGACTCCGGATTTCTCGCTTCTCAATACAGAGCGTATTGGCGCATACCACCAGTTGGATATCCGGATAGATAAAAAATGGTTTTTTGAAGCATGGAGCCTCAACCTGTTTATCGATGTCCAGAATGTATATGGATTCAGCGTTCCCGGTGCACCGATTTTGAATGTGGTGAAAGATGAAAATGACATGCCACTTACCGATCCCAACGATCCTTCGCGATATCAGACTTATTTTTTAGATAATGATCTGGGTATTTTCCAGCCAACGCTGGGAATAGTTGTAACCTATTAACACAAA
The DNA here is from genome assembly GCA_041391665.1 of Bacteroidia bacterium. Lineage (NCBI taxonomy): Bacteria > Pseudomonadati > Bacteroidota > Bacteroidia > Bacteroidia bacterium. The sequence goes on from JAWKNO010000001.1 coordinate 214,162, forward strand.
TAATCCGATCTTCCGTTATAGCTAGTATATATGGAAGATTTACTCAACATCCGGTTTCAGATTCCTTCAGTCATTCATGTTTCGGAAAAAATATGTTCCGGAAATCTGGTGCTGGAATCCGAAGCCGGATGTACCATTACAGCTATAGAAATTTCTTTTGAGGAGTCAAAATTAATTGCCCCAAAGGATTCAGAAGCAGAAATCATCGTTTCTGTTTTGGGAAAATATGATTACAAATCCGAATTAGTTTTACTTCCCGGAAGCCTTCATATTCTTGAATTTGATTTTCCTTTCAGCCGCCAGGTGCGCCGGCATCAGCTTCAATTTCCTTTATGGGGAAAATTTGGCCAGCAATTGAAAAGAATATACAATGCCGTTGATCTGGAAAATTCGGAATTTGTACTAAAGGCGGAAGTGTACACGAAGGAAGAAAAATCACCGGTCACGTTGACGGCACATGTTCGGGTATCAGCCCGGTGAAAACAAAAACCCCCGGACGCATCCGGAGGTTCCTTACTTCAACTCACAATGACTATTTTTATAAAAACTAAAGTGCCCTTTCTTTTTCCATAGCAATGGTCAGGACTTCATCGTCCATGAGACGTTGCATAAGACCAAGCGATTTGGGCACTTCATAAGCAAAGAAAAATTTCATGGTATGAATTTTACTTTCGTAAAATTCGAGTTCATCACCCTGAGGATTTTCGGTAAGAATTGCCTGCTTTGCAGTAGTCGCCTGCTTGAGCCATTGCCATGCGACAACCAGGAGACCAAACAACTCCATATAAAGCGTAGCATCTGAGAGGAATAATTCGATTTCCCCTTTCATAGCAATCCCTGCGAGACGCATGGTGATTTCCTGAAGTTTTTGCATTTTCTCCCCCAGGATGCCGGCATACTTGCGAAGTTCTTCGAAATTTTTTGCAGCGGTGATATCCTTCTGTACTTCTGCAAACAGCAGCTTCATGGCTGCGCCCTGATTCATAACTACTTTTCTGCCCAACAGATCCAGCGACTGAATGCCGGTAGTACCTTCGTACAGCGGATAAATACGAATATCGCGGTAATAGTTTTCCAGTGGAAAGTCTTTACAGAATCCACTTCCCCCCAAAATTTGCAAGCCGTTGCTGATAGAAACAACTCCCATTTCTGAAGGATAGGTTTTCACCACCGGAGTGAGCAATTCAAGCAATAATTCGTAGTCCTCTTTCTCTTTGCCTTCTGTAATCTTTGTCATGTCCCAATACATCGCCGCCTGCATGACAAGGCTAAGCCCCCCTTCTACTATGGATTTCTGAAGGAGCAGCATACGCTTGACATCCGGGTGATTGATAATCGGTGTTTGAGGCTGATCGAGATTTCGGTCATTGAGTCTGCGTCCCTGAGGTCTTTCTGTGGCATACTCCAGGGAAGCATAATAAGCCGCCGAAGCAATAGAAGACGCACCCAGCCCCACCAGAATCCGGGCCTCATTCATCATCTGAAACATGTACGACAATCCCTGATTGGCCTGCCCCAGCAGATAACCATGGCAATCATCTTTTTCCCCCATCATCAGATGAAGTGCGGGTGTGCCTTTTTGCCCCATTTTATGGTAGAGACCAGCTGGTGTGACGTCATTCCATACGAGCGTTTCATTTTCAATCCGATATTTGGGAACAATAAAGAGCGAAATACCTTTGGTTCCTTTTGGCGCGCCTTCGATACGTGCGAGCATCAGGTGAACGACATTTTCAACGCCTTCATAATCGCCGCCGGAGATGAATATTTTCTGTCCTTTGATACGGTAACTTCCATCAGGAGCAGGATAAGCCGTAGTTGTAATATCAGAAAGTGAACTTCCCGCCTGCGGCTCGGTCAATGCCATCGTGCCCTGCCATTTTCCGTCAAACATTTTCGGCACATAGGTAGCCTTTTCCTCTTCCGTCCCAAACGACAAAATCAGATTTGCAGCTCCGGTTGTAAGACCCGTAAAACCCATCGCACCATTGTTGGCGGCAGTCATGATAAACCCGGCAGCCACACCGAGGATTGCAGGAATCTGCATTCCCCCATATTCCATTGGCGCAGCTGCACCCAACCATCCACCTTCTGCCATCGCAGCCAAAAACGGCCCCATACTTTTATGCACATGCACTTTTCCGTCTATTAGCTGCGGCTCGTTCCGGTCCATATCTTCGTAATTCGGAAAAAGATAGGTGTCCGAAAGTTTTTTAGCTGCATCCAGCATCATTTCCATCGATTCAGAATCAAAATGCCCGAAGTGAGGAAACTGTGTAAGCATTTCTGCTTTGTGAACCTGATTTAATAAAAATGTCAGATTTCTTTGGCTGAAATATTTGCTTGCCATCTTGCGTGAAATTAAATTTTTCCCTTTTGGCTAAGAAGAGCTCTTTAACCTTAGTTGTACCATAAAAAAACAGGAAAATATTCTAATGTCCAAATTTTCCTTAAAATTGTATGCATGCATACTTTAGTCTATGACTTTTCGTATTTTCCCGTAGTAAAAAAGATCGTAACTTATTCTGTAAAATTTAAATCAACGATATGGATTATCATCCCGAACACCCTGAACATCTGCTGGTAACCATGCAGGATCAAATCAAAACCATCACATTCAACCAACCCAAAAAGAAAAATGCAATCAGTGCAGATATGTCGTATCATCTGCGAGATGTAATTGAGCAAACCAGAGAAGATGAAAGCAGGGTAATTATCCTTACCGGCTCTGAGGGTAACTTCTGCTCGGGAGCAGATCTCGATGCTTCGCTGATGAACGGAAAGCCCTTTGATGTCACCACTTTTCTCCGCAGAACTTACAACCCCATTGTCACCGCCATGCGTGAGATCAACAAGCCATTTATTGCAAAAGTATCAGGAGCCTGCGTGGGGGTGGGTTTCAACTTTGCTCTGGCATGTGACATGGTTTATGCTTCTGACGATTCGCGGTTTAGTCAGATATTTAGCCGAATTGGTCTTTCCAGTGATGGGGGAGGCGCTTTTTTTCTTCCGGAAAAAATTGGCTATCACAAAGCGTATGAACTGATGGTTACCAATGAAATTATTGATGCAGCCGAAGCCCTCAGACTTGGACTTGTCAATCAGGTATATCCTGCCTCATCACTGGATGCAGCGGTAGCCGATATGGCAACCCGACTGGCCAAAGGACCCTATGTCGCAATCAAAAATATCAAGGAGAATCTTCGCGCGGGAATTTCTAAAAATCTTGCAGAAACACTGGAACAGGAAGCACTAAGTCAAGGGGAAAATTTCAGAACCGCAGATTTTTTCGAAGGAATTTTTGCCTTCCTGCAAAAACGCAGCCCGGACTTCAAAGGAAAATAGTTCGCGCACGTGACGTTTTTATTTTACAAAGTCAATGCGCATAACTGTTATCCACATTCCAAATGATAACTTCACTAAATGCCTGACATACAGTATTTTATTTTCCACACCACGTATAGACAAAATGTGCAAAAGCAGAAAGTCACGTGAATTGTGTTTTCCACAATCAAAGAACTTATTCACATTTTGGTGGATAACCAAAAGCGGTGGATAACTCCGGTGGATTACCCCCATGTTATTCCACATTATCCCCACAGTACTCCATTAACTTTTGGGTAACATTTACGTTATCCACGTGTATGTGAATATGTAGAAAACTTAGTACGAATAAGGATAACAAACCCCGGGTATTTCAACTCTTGTAGTATCAAATCCGTTTAAAAAAATATCAGCCAAAAAGCTTGTTTTTAGCATCTTAAAGAATCGCCAAAATAGGTAAATGATATTTCAGTATTCGTTGTAATAAGTAAAATGGTTATGTTCGTTTTATTCACATTCTTGTGGATTTCTTACACCAAAAAGTGGACATCAGGAAAAACAAGCATTATCTCATAAAGTTTTCCCCCTTATCCACATCTCCATTACTACTTATTCTTTATTAAATATTAAAAAGAAATAAATAATAGTCATGTATGAGTCCGGTTGTTTTTTGTAATTTTAAAACCCCATTCACAAAATTTATAATCAGATACTATGCCGGGAGGAAATGAGTCTGCCCTCACTGATATTTCTCATTTGGGAGAATTTGGATTGATAGATCGTATCACAAAAAATTTTCCGAAAGTTTACCCTGATGTGATCAAAGGGGTAGGCGATGATGCAGCTGTCGTTCGGTCAGGAAACGGAAAGGTGCAGGTTATATCCACAGACCTTCTGCTTGAAGGTGTGCACTTTGATCTCGCCTATGTACCTCTTCGCCATCTCGGCTATAAAGCTGTAGCTGTAAATATCAGCGATATAGCTGCGATGAATATTAAGCCTTATGGTATAACTGTTTCTATCGCAATAAGTAACCGGTTTCCGGTTGAAGCAATAGATGAAATATATGAAGGCATTCGCCTGGCTTGCGAAAAATATCAGATAGACCTTCTCGGAGGTGATACAGCCAGCTCACGCCAGGGACTCGTGATCTCGGTTACCGCGATCGGGGAGGGGCTGGAACAACAGGTCGTTTACCGAAACGGAGCAAAACCCAGAGACCTCATTTGTGTCAGTGGGGATGTCGGTTCTGCCTACGCTGGGTTGTTGGTGCTGGACCGTGAAAAATCGGTTTATATGAATTCCCCGGAAATGCAACCCGACCTGAACGATTACGACTATGTCGTGGGGCGGCAGCTCAAACCTGAAGCTCGCCTGGATGTGCTGGTCCGCCTGGCTGAACTGGGCGTCAAGCCCACGGCCATGATGGATATAAGCGATGGCATCGCGAGTGAAATCCACCACCTCTGCCGGCAGAGTAAAACGGGAGCGACGATATTCGCAGGTAAACTCCCGATTGACTTCCAGGCAGTAAAGGTTGCGGAGGAATTTGCCATCAGCCCCGTTACTTTTGCACTAAATGGCGGCGAAGACTACGAACTGATTTTTACCGTTCCTATTCAAGACTTTGATAAAATTAAAGCTGAAAGAAATATCACAATCATTGGCCATATGACTGATGAGCCTAATATTATTCAGATTGTGCTCGATTCGGGAGAAGCTATTGATATCGAAGCGCAAGGGTGGAATCACTTCAACAAAAATAATTAACCTGAAAAATCCGAACTGGTGAAAAAAATTATTTCATACAACGTCAATGGTATTCGCGCTGCGGTCGGCAAAGGGTTTCTCAACTGGCTGGCAGAAGAATCCCCCGATATTATCTGTCTTCAGGAGACAAAAGCTCAGCCCGATCAGTTGGATGAAAATCTACTTCACCCCCCCGGCTATCACACCTACTGGTTTTCCGCCGAAAAAAAAGGATATAGTGGCGTAGCCATCTTTTCAAAAGAAAAACCGCTCCACGTGGAATACGGTTGCGGGATGGAAAAGTACGACAAAGAAGGCCGGGTCCTTCGGGCTGACTATGAAGGATATTCTGTGATTTCAGTATATTTCCCTTCCGGCTCCAGCGGTGACGAAAGGCAGGAAGTGAAAGAAGAATTTTTAGACGATTTTTATACCTATATTCAGGAACTGAAAAAATCATTTCCCAATCTGATTGTTTCTGGTGATTACAATATCTGTCATCAAGCCATAGATATTCACAATCCAGTGAGCAATAAAAATTCATCGGGATTCCTCCCACATGAAAGAGAATGGGTTACAAAACTGATAGACTCTGGTTTTGTGGATTCTTTCAGAAAAATTTATCCCGAGGCTGAAGGCCGTTATTCCTGGTGGACATTTCGATTCAGTGCCCGGAAAAATAATAAGGGTTGGCGGATAGACTACCATATGCTGACAAGTCCGCTGGCAGATAAATGTGTGGATGCTGATATTCTTTCTGATATAGAGCACAGCGATCATTGCCCCATAAAAGTGGTGATGAATTTATAACGTGCAAGATTCACAGGGATGAGGTTTGGTAAAAACCAATGAAGTTTCGATCTTTAGTCAAACCGAACATATGGCTGCCTTGATTCGTTGAGACTACTTACAGGGTGATTAATGGAAAACTGCATATGAACAACCAGAATCAACAAATATTGAATCAGCGGATGCATGAGTTCCGCAAAAAGTATTATACAGATAAGATCATCAGGGGATCACTTTTATTGGTACTGCTGGTGAGTCTGATGCTTTTTATCGCACTGCTGAGTGAAGGGATTTTTGGATTTTCCACAAATGTCCGGACCGGGATCGTATTTAGTCTGGGTGCGATATTTTTGGGCGTAATGGGATATATGATTGTATGGCCACTCACCCAGCTGTTTAATATTGCCCGTACAATTTCGGATTTTCAGATCGCGGATATGGTTCGCAGTGCCTTTCCCGACATCAATGATAAGTTGCTCAATTTCCTCCAGCTCCGCACGCAATACGATGATCCCAATTCTCTGGCTGGAGCTGCCATTGATTACAAGGCTGCCGAGATCGCACCTGTACGGCTGAGCTCTGCCATCAATCTCAACGTAAATAAAAAATACCTTTGGTTTCTCCTTGTCCCTGTTGGTCTGTATTTGATTACATATCTGGCGGATCCTTCGCTGCTGGGCACAAGTGGTCACCGGCTGGTCAATTATAACAAACCCTTTATACCGCCGGCACCCTTTAATATCACGATTGAAGAAGTACCACAAAAATTAATCGCAGGTCAAAACCATACATTCAAAGTTAATGTTGATGGTCGCGAACTGCCTTCTGAACTTTTTATTTTTATTCGTGATGACGGGGAGGAAAAAAGTCAATTTATCGACTATAACCTCAACAAAACTTCTCCCACAGAATTTGAGTACACGCTTTCCGAAGTGAAAGAAGATTTTACTTTTTATGTAGCAAATCAGGAAGTGCGTTCGGAGAGTTTTTCTGTAGATGTATTGAAGAGACCCTTTATCAAAAATTTCGACGTAAAAATTGTGTACCCAGCCTATACCGGTTTAGGAACAGAAAAGCTGGAGCCCAATGTCGGAGATTTTAAAGTAATAAAAGGAAGTACAGTAACCTGGGAATTAAAACCACAGGGAGATATCGAAAATGCCTGGTTTGTTGCTGATGAAAAATATGCATTCCGGAAGTCTGAGGCTGGCGATCAGTATGCACTTTCCCGGCAGATGATGAAGGATATGGAGTATTTTATCTCGCTCTCTTCTCCTGAAAATATTACCAATATTGACACGGTAAAGTACAGAGTGAATATCCTGCAGGACCGGTTTCCCTCCATTTATATTTTTTCTCCCAATAATGATTATCTGGTCAATCTTGACCCGGTGATGCCACTTGAACTTGAAATAGCAGACGACTATGGATTTACAAGGATGAGTCTGTTTTACCGGTTTACCAAGTCAGGGGGGACCAGTGCAGTGTCCAGTCAATATAAAGAATATCCATTGACCATTTCTCCCAAAGTATTATTGCAGGGACTTTCTTATTTCATTGACCTTACCAGCCTTGGATTGAGTGAGGGAGATGAACTCGAATATTTTATCAGAGTCTGGGACAATGATGGGATTGCAGGTGCAAAAGCTACGACCAGTGCAACATTTAAAGTGATCCATCCTACCCTGGATGCCAAATATGATGAAATCAGTGATGCGCAGGATCAGGTGAAGAGTGATCTTGAGAAGATCAAGAAAACTTCAGAAGAACTGAAAGATGCTTATAAAAAGATGCAGGAAAAACTGCTTGATCAGAAGAAGCTTTCTTTCGACGATAAAAAGGAAGTGCAGCGAATGATTGATGAGCATAAACAAATGCTGGATCAGTTGAAAGAAGCGCAGGAGAAATTTGAAGAGACGAAAGAGCAGTTGGAAGAAAATCAAATGATTTCCGAAGAGACTCTCAACAAATATGAGGAATTGAATAAATTCCTCGAAGAGATGGATAATCCGGAAATTGAAAAATTACTACAGGAACTTCAGGAAAAAATGGAAAACCTGAATCCTGAGGACATTATGAATAAGATGGAGCAGCTTCAGCTCAATGATCAGGAAATGAAGGAAAGTCTGGAGCGCACATTGGAATTGCTGAAGCAACTGGAAGTACAGCAGAAGATTGATGAGCTGAAAAACAAGTTGGACAATGTGGAAGCCAAGCAGGAAATGCTGAATGAAAAACTTGATCAGGCAGAGACCCCTGAAGATTTGGAAAACCTCTCAGAAAGACAGGAAGAACTCAACAAGCAGATGGAAGGTGTGAAGGAAGACCTGGAAGATCTACAAGATATGAAAGATCAGACAAAGACCCCTGATGAAGAAAAGATGGATGACCTGCAGGAGAAGGCTGAAGATACCGAAGAACAGATGAAGTCTGCTTCTGACGAGATGAAGGAGGCTGCTGAGCAGATGAAGGAAAGTGGAAAGAAAAATAAGAAGGGTGCTGAAGAGAGTAAGGGGAATGCCTCTCAGTCTCAAAAAAATGCACAGCAAAAGCTGCAGGAAATGTCTGAAGAGTTGAGTGAGATGCAGATGAATATGCAGATGCAGCAGGATCAGGAGAATCTCGAAAATCTGAGAGAATTACTGGAAAACCTTCTCAAACTTTCTTTTGATCAGGAGGATCTGCGTGATGAAGTGAAAGCACTCAAATATGGTGATCCTTCACTGAAAGATAAAAGCCAAAACCAAAAGAAACTTCAGGATGATATGGAGCTTGTCTCCGACAGTCTGGCTTCATTAGCAAAAAGGATGTTTATGATCCAGAAAATGGTGTTGGATGAAAGTCAGAGTATCACAGAGAATATGCAGAAATCCCAGGTGTTTTTCCGCAATAAGCAGGTTCCCATGATTTCTTATCATCAGCAAGGCGCTATGACCAGCATTAATAATCTGGCAAACATGTTGTCTGATGTCATGAAGCAGGTGCAGGAACAAATGAAAAATGCGATGCCCGGGCAGGGAATGTGCAAGAAACCCGGGGATAATCCTAACATGAAAAGTATATCGGAGCAGCAGCAGAAACTCAATCAGCAGCTTCAGCAGATGATGAACTCGAAGAGTATGAGTCCTGAAAAATTGTCTGAGATGGCCGCCAGACAGGAAGCTATTCGCAAGCAATTGAAAGAAGCTCATGATAAAATTAAGGAGAACGGTGAGAAGGGTTTGGGTGATATGGACAAGATCATGAAGGATATGAAGGAGTCGGAGACGGAGCTGGTCAATAAACAACTCACGCATGAGACCATGATGAGACAACAGGAGATATTAAACCGGTTGTTACAGGCAGACCAATCTGTAAGAGAACGTGAACTCGATGACAAGCGGGAATCTAAAACAGGCCGTGAGATGGACACTAAATCTCCAGAAGAATTGTCCATCGAAGAATACAAAAACAAAATCCGGCAGGAATTGTTGAAATCAAATAAATTGGAATATTCCAATGATTTCCTCATCTTGATCGAGCAATACTTCAAAAAATTAGAAGGCGCGAATGAGTAGTCAAACAGACACACAAAGGATGTATAAGCAGCTAATTTTAAAGAGCCATCCTGATGCGATTCATGAGGTTGAAATGGCCATTGATGAAATCCGGTCCGAACTGGAGTTTAAAGAGGATGTATATGGCAATGTCATGGTTGCCGTAACTGAAGCTGTAAACAATGGGATTGTTCACGGAAATAAAGGGGATGAGTCTAAAAGGATTTTCCTGGACTTTGAAACGGTAAACCGATATCGCCTGGTTATTAAAGTTCAGGATGAAGGGGATGGGTTTGATCCCAAAACACTGGATGATCCTACTTCGCCCGAAAATATAGAGAACATAGGCGGTCGGGGTGTATTTCTTATGCAGCACCTTTCTGACCAGCTTTCATTTTCAGATGATGGGAAAATTGTCGAGATGGTATTTAATATTTGATGGAAGACTGTATCAATTTTTTTGTCGAAGAAATAGCGTTTAAGCTCAATAATGAGGATTCAATCTGTGATTGGATCCTTTCCTGCATTACAGATCATGGTCGGGAATGTGGTGAAATCAACTTTATTTTCTGTTCGGATGAGTATCTTATTGAGATGAATAAAGAGCATTTAGCGCACGATTTTTATACAGACATCCTTACTTTTCCCTATTCAGAACCAGGTAAAGATCCGATCATTTCGGATATATATATCAGCGTTGACCGTGTCAAAGAGAATGCAGACACGCTGGCAATTCCCTTTTTAGATGAACTCCACCGCGTCATGATTCATGGGGTATTACACCTTTTGGGTTATGATGATCATGCAGAAGCAGATATTTTAAAAATGCGGGCAAAGGAAAATGAGGCTCTTTTATCCCGCACATTTTCCTCTGAATCCTGAAGCGTGTTCCACGTGGAACATTATTTTTTCTCCAATAAGTATATCTGGATTTCCTGATAGGTTCCTATCTTATGATACAAAGCTGGTTGTAAAAGGCTATCAGATAGTGTGGTTGAATCAGATACAATTAGGAATATATCCCCGAAGTTTCCTGTCCATTTTTGCATTACCTCTCCATAATGTTTGGGGTTATTAAAAGAACTCCATCCTCGTTTCTTCAATAAGTACAGCGTATTATTCGGGCTGCGGTCAGGAATACTGATGATATACTGGTCTTCTTTTAAGCCAATGGATGATAAATATTGGCGGAAATCATCCTCATAGAAAGCTGTTTTTTCCCTGTGATAAGCGTTGTTGGGGTCATAGTATTCTTTCATCTTTTCTCTGCTATATAGCACATTGGCCAAAAGGAATCCGATCAACAGGGTACGGGTGATCCAATGCTGCGATATATTGGGATGTTTGTTGCTGAAAATATAGGCGCTTACGATCAGGATGGATGCCACAGCAAGCATATTGATCAGGTGATAGTATTCATGTCCACCTATTAGCTGGAAGAAAATGGATAGATAAATAAACCCGCCTATACTCAGAAGGATCGGGATAATAAGTAGTTCATATCTGACCTTTTTGTATTGAGTGATTATATATACAAACAAACCCCCAAGGAAAATGTGCATAGTTGGCATATAAAAATAGGGGAGCTGCGTACGTATATCCCGAAGAATCCTGGTGATATTCTCAGTTGATGTCTGATAGATTGGTCTGATTATTCCGGTGAAATGGTTGTATTCAAACCGGGTGCTATACCATGAAGCATACATATACCAGGTAATAATGACCATAACTGCCCCCAGGAAATACAGGAGATATACCCATGTTTTTTGATAAAAGACAGATGGGTTGCCATTCTTTAACCGGGAATAGATGAGTCTATTTCCCAAAACAATAATGACACAAACCACAATACTGATTGCTGCAGAGACTTTAATCAGGGCGGCGAGGGTGAAGAATAGAATAGCGACGATGAAATGTTTCTTTTTCTTAGAGAGTATATAGGCAGAAATGAAGTACCATGCCCACATACAGAGTGCAATTGCCGGGGGATCTGGAATAAATCCACTTGAATAGTAAACAAAAAATGGACTGGTATATACTAACAATGGGATAAATATTGACCAGAAAGAATCGTCGATCAGGTTTTTGCATATACCCGATAACGCCCATAACCCCGAAAAAACGATAAGGATATTGATCAGTCGGAGGATAAATACATGGGGCCCAAACAATCTATACAGCATTCCGCTCACCCAATAGATAACGGGAAATTCCGCCACAGCCTGCCCTTTCCCATTGGAGAGTACATTGTTCATCGCTGGTGTAAAGAGGTTTCCATTCCCATTGTAATAGTTCCAGGCAAAAGAAGCACAGTCTGTCTGTCGCCAATGATGCCTTCCCTGCGGTTCTAATGGAAGTATTCCTGAAAAATTATAAGCTAATCCTAACCCAATCAAGGCCAGGATCAGCAGATAACGTGGGGGGAAATCCCTGATTTTTTGAATAATTGTAGTCATAAATTCTACAAGAACCTTGTTTCTAAATGAGTTTTTAAAAAGCGTTTGTTCCACGTGGAACAAACGATTAAGTGAATCACAATGATGCTGAAAAGCTAAACAAAATCTATTTCAATCCGGTTGATTCCAATTCGAAAATTAGACTTAATTTTGTACCATGTTTCCAGAATATGATATTGTAGTAGTAGGAGCCGGCCATGCTGGTTGTGAAGCTGCCGCAGCTGCGGCGAATATGGGTATGCGGGTTATGCTCGCAACCATGAATATGAATACGATCGCTCAAATGTCCTGCAACCCTGCCATGGGAGGAGTAGCCAAGGGCCAACTCGTTCGAGAGATTGATGCACTTGGCGGCTATTCGGGTATTGTTACAGACAAAACGATGATACAATTTCGCATGCTGAACCGCTCAAAAGGTCCGGCAATGTGGAGTCCAAGAGCACAAAGCGACCGGATGCGCTTTGCCGAAACCTGGCGTCTGATGCTGGAGCAAACACCGAATGTCGATTTTTGGCAGGAAATGGTAACCGGGCTTTCTGTAAAAGGGGGTAGAGTAGTGGGCGTGATCACCCAACTTGGGCTGGAAATTCCGACAAAGGCAGTGGTACTTACTAATGGCACTTTCCTGAATGGGCTTATTCATATCGGCGAAAAACAGTTTGGCGGTGGGCGATCTGGCGAACGTGCCTCTGTCGGACTTACCGCTCAGCTGGAAAGTCTGGGATTCGAAAGCGGGCGAATGAAAACGGGTACACCTCCCAGAGTAGATGGCCGAACCATCAACTGGGCTGCACTGGAAGAACAGCCAGGAGATGAAGATCCTGGAAAGTTTTCTTTTATGGATACGCCTCGCCTTGCAACGCAAAAACCCTGTTATATTACCTATACCAATACAGATACACACAATATTCTCAAAGAAGGATTCGACCGGTCGCCCATGTTTAATGGACGAATTCAGGGACTTGGTCCCAGATATTGCCCTTCTATCGAAGATAAAATCAACCGATTCGCCGACCGCGATCGTCATCAACTTTTCCTCGAACCGGAAGGCTGGGACACAGTAGAAGTATATGTAAATGGATTTTCTTCCTCTCTACCCGAAGATGTGCAGTTTCGTGCGCTGCGATCCATCCCCGGTATGGAAAATGCCCGAATGTTCAGACCTGGCTATGCGGTAGAATATGACTTCTTCCCACCAACCCAATTGAAACTTACGCTCGAAACGCAGCTGGTAGAAAATCTTTATTTCGCCGGGCAAATCAATGGTACCACAGGATATGAGGAAGCGGCCAGTCAGGGACTCATTGCCGGGATAAATGCGGCATTAAAACTTCAGGAAAAAGATCCGCTTATCTTAAAAAGAGATGAAGCGTATATCGGAGTACTCGTAGATGATCTGGTAAATAAAGGCACCAAAGAGCCGTACCGTATGTTTACTTCCCGCGCTGAATACCGTACACTCCTCCGTCAGGATAATGCCGATCTTAGACTTACCGAACTTGGTTACCATATAGGACTGGCAAAAGAAGATCGATATCAAAAAATGATTGCTAAAAGATCTGCCGTTTCTTCCGTCATCGATCGTATTGAGCAAACCTCTCTTTCTCCGGAAGAAGTGAACGGCTATCTCGAATCTATCGGAACCTCTCCGCTGAAACAGAAAGTTAAGTCCGTCAATATCCTTACCCGCCCGCAAGTCTCTATAGAATCTTTGATCAATACCAGCTCCGAGCTGGCAGAAACTTTGGCCCATGTGGACATTGAATTTCTACACCAGGCAGAAATTCAAATTAAGTATGCCGGCTATATTCAGAAAGAACTGGAACTCGCACAAAAGATGATGCGGTTAGAAGAAGTTCAATTTCCCGAAAACTTTAATTTTGGAAATATTACTTCCCTGTCTTCTGAAGCCCGGGAAAAGTTGTCAAAAATTCAGCCGAGAAGTCTTGGCCAGGCCTCCCGAATCAGTGGTGTGTCTCCCGCAGATATTTCTATTCTTATGGTTTATATGGGACGCTAAAAAATGGCCCTGAGATTTTAATAAAAACCGACCTCCCGGTATCTTGTAGGGGATGTGAAAAATATACGGCCTTTTTTTTGCGTATTTCGCACAATATTTTTGTGTAATTATTTGATGATCAATGGATTATGGACGTGAATTTTGATTTCTTGAATAAGGGTTTTAAGTCACGGGAAATGTAAATTTTTCCTTTTTTGGGATGGCCCTGGTTACCAGTAGTGAAAAAAAAGCCAGCACAAAAAAAAAGAAAAAAACGACTAACTTGCGACTCCCATATTGTTCCATTTTGTGTATTCCCAACGGATGACAACTATTTCACAAAACCGAATTACTTATCAGACTTGTCCAGTCTGTGCTTCGCCGAAAATCCATTTAGTATTTTCTCCCAAAGATCATACGGTTTCGGGAGAGCCCTTTCAGGTATGGCATTGCGATCAATGTTCTTTCCGGTTTACTCAGGATATACCGGTTCCCGAAGAAATCGGGAGTTACTATAAATCTGAAGATTATATTTCTCATTCCAATACAAACAAAGGAATTGTCAACCGGCTTTATCAGATGGTCAGGGAAATCACCCTGAAAGGAAAACGAAATCTGATCACCCAATCATCTGGAAAAAATTCAGGAAAGATTTTGGACATTGGTTGTGGCACAGGCGAATTTCTTGGTAAGATGAAAAACTCCGGATGGGAGACACTGGGGCTTGAGCCCGATGAAGGTGCCGCCAGTCTCGCTAAAAAAAATCACGGGTTATCTGTTCTTCCATCCGACCAATTATTTTCTCTGGAAAATGGAGCATACGATGTGATTACCATGTGGCATGTGCTCGAACATGTCCATGAGCTAAAAGCGTATCTTCAAAAAATACAGTTGCTGCTAAAACCCAACGGGCTGCTGATTATCGCTGTGCCCAACTACCAATCGCTTGACGCAGAGAAATACGGTGAGTTTTGGGCCGCTTATGATGTGCCCCGGCATTTGTATCACTTTAGTCCTGGCTCAATGAAATTTCTGCTGGAAGAACAGCAGTTTCAACTTATGGAAATGAAACGAATGCCATTTGATGCATTTTATGTGAGTCTTCTGAGCGAGAAATATATTTCAGGGAAAACCCGCCTCTTCGCGGCTTTTTTTACGGGACTGCGTTCTTATCTTCGAAATCTGCAAAAAGTAGAAACCGGAAGTTCTGTCTTGTATGTTGTGAGAAAGAAATAAGCGGCTATTATTATTTTAGTATTTCATACTTTTTGTGTCGGTCAAATCCGGAATATACTTTTGCTGAAGCGCTCTTCTGGAACTGTTAAACACCTCCGTTCGCATTTTTGTCTCACCGGGAATGCTATTTACAATTTTGTTGTAATTTGCGACTTGTTCAGAAGTTCGTTTCTCAAAGTTTTTTATTACTTCAGTAAGTTGGCTGTATTCGCTGGAAGCCAGTTTTTTATAATACCCAACCAAATCCAGGGTCGCATCATAAAACTCTTTTTTACCATCAAAATACCCTCTGCTCTGTATTTTGGTATAAGCCGAGGACGCGGCTTTGAGTAACTCCGATTTAGCCTTTTCCATTTGCTCTGGATTTTTTTTGTCCCAGGCTTCCTTAAAAGCAGCATCTGCCTTTATTACCTGAAAATAATGAAGGAAAAACTCATTGGTATATTTTGTGACTTCTGAAATCATTTTCAACTTCCAGGCAATCCGCTGATCCTTTTCTTCGAATTTAAGCTGATACTTTCCAGCAAACTCCAATTCTGCTAAATCAAACCGATCTGATGCTTTGGCCAGTTTCTCCTGCGCACGATCCTGAATCTGAAAAAATTTTTCCATCGCTTCATATGAATTTTTACTATCGCGTTTGAGATCAATTGCGTCACTGAATTCCAACTGAAAAACTTCCAGATACTGGTCAAAAACACTAATGGCAATATCTTTCAATTTCTTTTCGTCTTTATATGGGGTTATTGCCAAAACGGAATCACGCGATAGTATGATTTGCTGGATGACATCATTTCGGCGATTTTCAATTTCCGAATCATCTTCGCTGTGCACAGAATAAGAGACATAGGCTATATGCTTGGCAGAGATGATGTTGTAATGTTCTGCTATAAAGTTGTGATATGCG
Organism: Bacteroidia bacterium; assembly: GCA_041391665.1. NCBI lineage: Bacteria > Pseudomonadati > Bacteroidota > Bacteroidia > Bacteroidia bacterium. Next base: position 230,158 of record JAWKNO010000001.1, read on the forward strand.
ATGGGTGTGTCAAAGGTCTGGCTGTACGCACTCAGCGAAATGGTACAGATCGAAAAACAAAGCAAAACGGAGTTTAGGTTGTAATTCATGGAAACAGGATAAAGTTGTGGAAGAGATGTGAGATATGACTAAAATACGGAAAAAAATGTATTCAGTTTGTTTCTAACTCCCAAATCTGTACACTCTGTTAAAACCACCTGCAGACAGCCACAAAATCGGGCAAAATCCTGAATCTTTTCAGCCAGAGCATGGATCATCTCATCATTATCGGGCACGTCATTTTCCAGCCATAATTTATGAATATAAAATATCCCTGTTTTCCGGTCTGCTTTGGGATCAAACCTTCCGATGAAAGTATCGCCCCAAAGGATCGGCAGGCAATAATATCCAAACTTTCTTTTGGGTTGGGGAACATAACATTCGATCTGATAATCAAAATTAAAGAGGCTGGCCAGCCGTTTTCTTTGAATTACCAGGTTATCAAAAGGGGAAAGGATATGAATTTGCTTTTTGCGAATGGAACCGGGAATGGCTTCAAGAAGATGAGGAAAAGAAAAATATTCCTGCTCCAACCCCTCTATCATTACCCGAATGATATCCCCTTCTTCTTCCATTTCTTTAAGCGCTTTTTTTATTGGCGCTTTCATTCCTTTTCGGAGGTAGGCGATTTCTGCCTCATTTTTAAAACCATGTGCCCCAATCGCACGCGATATCAGGTGGCGGGCCATTTCGTTTGTGGTGGGCAGTTGTGTATCCACGTCAGGTGGAAGCACTCTTTCAGTAAGGTCATAAACTTTCTGAAAACCTCTACGCTCTGACACCATAAGTACACCTTCCTGGAACAAATGTTCCAGGGCAATTTTGGTCGGTTTCCATCCCCACCATTCCGAACGTCGTTCGTCAGTGCCAAAGTCTTTGGACTGTAAGGGACCTTCTTCTTTTATCCTTTCCACTACCATTTCCATCAGTTGCCGGTTCCGGTCAAACCAATGTTTTTCTCCTTCGGCAAGCGAATGTTTTCGATAAAGACTAAATCGGTAGTCTTTCATAGGAAGAAAGGCTGCGGCATGACTCCAGTATTCGAAAACCTGTTTTTTTTTCGAAACCAGGCTATCCAGCATAGCCGGATTATAAGTAGAAACTCTGGACCAGAAAACATGATGGTGCGCTCGCGCTGCAACGGAAATCGTATCTATCTGTATGTAGCTGATCTGCTCTATGGCTTCCAAAGCTCCCTTTTCGCGTATTGCGAACGAAGACAATAACCCCTGTGTTTTCAGTGTAAGTAGCCTCGCTTGTTTAAGGGAGAGTTTTACAGCCATTCGCTAATATAAATTTAAAGGAAAACTTCTGCGCCAGGTATTCCAGTAGGTTTCGAGATAACTTACAAAATCATTGGGGCGCTGCCGGTAGATTTTGGATGCAAGGGTGTAGATGTTCATTTGGATTTCATGCCTGTAGCGCGCGATGATATTTACAATTTGCAGTTTAGCTTTTTCATTATCAATATTCAGGCTTCCATTTTCCAGTGAGTCATTTAAGATCGCTAGATCATGATCTGTGCCAAGCATTTCTGACAAAGTATGGAGCTCTTCTGCGTAAGCATCCATCATACCCGGCCATATATTTCGAATAAGGAGCAAATGATACCAGATATGTTTTACAGATTTTCTCCATTCATGAAGATTAAAATCAGATGGGTCATCCATCGATAATGCCAGTCCGTCATAACCCTGAGTATAAACCCGGCAGATACTTTTTTTTATGGCGCGGAATGAATTTTTCGGAAGATTGAGGGTTTCGACCCGTTCTCTTCCTTCAACAAGTAGAAAAGAAACGGTTTGTCTGATATTGCGCTGAACCAGAAGTAAATAAGAAATTTCTTCCTGATTTTTTAGCAGTGTTTTTTCCAGAGAAAGATAGGTTTTGTCGCTGATACTTTCCGGGTACTGTAGTCTGATTTTGTCCAACGTCTCAATCATCGCCGTGGCATCACGCAGGGCAGAAAGTTTTCTTCCGGCATCGCGATACCAGGTATTTTCCACTGTATATTTTTCATCACCGATTTCATCTCTGACAAAGCGAGCGATGGAGCGGATTTTTTTAAATGACTTTCTTGCATCATGTACACCTTCGTGAATGTTTTCTTCCGCCTGGAGCGACATCAGCGCAAAGTCAATTTCTTCATATAATATTCTTTTTATCCCTTCCTGAAGCGATTCATTTTGTTGTAACTGGAAATTCATAGGAAAAAATGAGTGTGTAATTTGATGATGGATTAATGGAAAATTGTAGCGTATGTATGTGTCTGTTCCGGGAAAATTCCCATTTTTTCTCCGGCTGCCAAAACTTCTCGGACTGCCTTCATCCCTTTGTCTCCCAACGTAAGGCTGTAGTCATTTACATAGAGATTAATATGTGCCTGCATTACCTTGGGATCCATTTCCTGAGCATATTCTCTGACATAATCTGAAGATGCTTCCGGATGTCGAAATGCATATTGGACACTTTTCCGCATATGGGTTTGCAAATTGCGGATGGTGTCTTCTCCCAGAGATTTTTTTGCGACAATTGCCCCTAAGGGAATGGGTAAGCCCGTTTTCTGCTCCCAGTATTCGCCTAAATCCTGAATGAGCAATAACCCTAAATCCTGATAGGTAAACCTGTTTTCATGAATAATCAGTCCGGCATCAATTTCTCCGTTGAGCAATGCGGGCATAATTTCATGAAATATCATTTCCCGTTTGTTTTCGATTTTTGGCGCATAATAACCAAGGAGGAGATTGGCGGTAGTATTTTTTCCGGGTATACCTACGACAAGATTTTCCTTAATAATTTCATCAACGGAGAGGGGGTGGCGGGAAATCAGCAAAGGTCCGCAATTATTTCCCAGGGCACTCCCGGCATCGAGGAGCTGATAGTTTCCGATTACCTGTCCATAGGTATTATATGAAATCTTCACCATATCGAGTTCGCCCCGGGATGCCATTTGGTTTAGGTGAAAAATATCAGCGAGAACTACTTCATATTGAATGTCGCCTGTATCAATTTTTCCATGAACCAGGGCATCAAACATGAATGTATCATTGGGACAGGTGCTAAAGCCAAGTTTTATTTTCATAAGTAAAAGATGCTTAACAAAGCAGATCAGGAAAATAAGCTACGGGAGGAATGATGTTATCAGAGGGGATTTCGCGGGTATCGAAGTGATAACCAAAAATTTCATAATCTTTCAGTCTGGAGAATAAATGTTTGTAATATACATGCACGCCATCGTTTTGATCAAAACACATTTCATGAAATACTCTGATCTTTTTTGAGGAAGGTAATTTTTTTTCCAGGGCGTCAAATATGACATCCGGGTCCCCGACATCTCCGGAGTAAACGAGTAAATCGGAATCAGATTCAAATATAAACCCATAAGATTGCATGTTTTTGACATGAAGTCCATATGTATCTATACACTCGATACCGGGAAATTCGGAAAAGTGTGTGAAGGTAACGTATTTGTCAACATCGGGAATGGCAAATCGGATAAATTCCCGAAGGTGGTGTTCAAATTCTTTTGAAGGAACAAGAATATTCGCTTTTCGTGCAGGATGGATAAAATAGCTATGATGAAGAATAATGGATGCCAGACTTCCCACATGGTCGTCGTGACAATGCGTGATCATGATATAGTCAATTTTATTTGCCAGGCCGGTTTCCCGTAGACGACGATACACACTATTTCCACAATCAAGGAGAATGTTTTTCCCCATAAAGGAAATCCATGCGGCAGAATTGCCTGATTCGTAGTCAAAAGCGCCTCCTGTACCTAGAAATTTTATCTGCATATTGCTTTCAGATGCTGTAAACAGATGTATATTACTATTAAGACGAAAACGTTACTGTAAGTTACAATTAGAATTCGTAAATTTTCACCCTTTAACCAAGAATTAGAAATTCGCTCCGAAAAAGAAGCCTATATGATACAATCAATGACCGGCTATGGAGCCGCTACAAAAGCTTCGGGTAATTATCAGGTTACAGTAGAACTTAAGTCCCTCAACAGTAAGTTTCTTGAATTATCCCTTAAGTTGCCGAGAGTTTATATGAAATATGAACAGCGACTGAGGAATATTCTTTCTCAACAGCTGGTGCGGGGGAAAATTGCGGTGCTCATCAATGTCGAAGTTTTAAGTGCGGACAAAAGGACACTTCAGATCAATAAGGTGCTTGCCAAAAAGTATCTTACAGAAATCCGTAGCCTGGGGCAATACCTGGAAATGGAAAGTGATGTTGATTTGAAGTTTATACTCGAACTTCCCGATGTCATTCCTACAGAAATAGAAAAAGAGGACTCCGAAGAATGGGGGCTGATTCAAACGGCGATGGACGAAGCTTGTCAGCAAATGATCGCCACCCGCAACGAGGAGGGACTGGCACTTGACAAAGATCTGAGTGAATGCTGTGATGCGATTGATGCTGCTTTGGAGGGAATAAAAATTCTTGCACCCAAAAGAATGGAGACCATTCGAGCCAGAATTGACCAAAGCCTGGAAGATATTCGGCATAAAGTAGAAACTGATCAGAACCGGTTTGAGCAGGAGTTGATTTTCTATCTCGAAAAACTGGATATAAATGAAGAAATTGTCCGCCTGGGACAGCATATCAAGTTTTTTCGCGATCTGCAAATCGAAAATAAAAGCAACGGAAAACAGTTGCAATTTCTCTCTCAGGAAATGGGCAGGGAGATCAATACCATCGGCTCCAAAGCAAATGATGCGGAGATTCAGCGACTGGTTGTGGGCATGAAAAATGATCTGGAAAAAATTAAAGAACAGGTGCTAAATATCGTCTAAAGGTAAGATCAGGCTATGGAAATAAAATCCAAACCTCAATTGATCGATGGGCTGGAAAAAAATTTTTCTGACCTGATACGATGGATAGAAAACCAGCCGGGAGAAAAGTTTGAGGCAAATATCCAGCCTGAAAAATGGTCAACCGGTCAGCACCTCGCTCATCTGATCAAAAGTACCCGGCCCGTAAATCTTGTACTTCGGCTTCCCAAATTTGTCCTTCAATGGCGGTTTGGTACAAATAATCGTGAAGAAAAAACCTTCGGAGCACTTGTTGAAAAGTACCATGAAAAATTGGCAGCCGGAGGCACTGCAACCAGCGCGTTTCGCCCTTCCGCAGTTTCGTTAAGCCAGAAAGAGGAAATGCTGTTATCATTTAATCAGGAGCTGAAGAGACTGATAAAAAAAGTAAATCACTGGAGTGAAAAAGATTTGAGTCATTATATTGTGCCGCATCCTTTGCTGGGAAAAATCACTGTTCGCGAACTTATTTTTTTTACCATTTATCATACAGAACACCATCTGAAAATCATTCAAAGAGATTATTCATACAATGCGTAGTAAAGTAAAGTTATACGATGTTTTTGGTGAACTCTTATATGTAGTTGCAATGGCTGATGGGATTATTCAGCCAGAAGAAACACAAAAGCTTGAAGAGCTCATCGCCAGCCATCCATGGGGTGAAGAAATCAAATGGTCTTTTGATTATGAAGTAAAACAAAAGTCTGATGTGGAAGACTTGTATAAAAAGGTGATTCTTTTTTGTCAGGATTATGGCCCAGAACCAGAGTATCAGTTTATGATAGAGGTAATGGAAAAGGTGGCTGAGGCCAGTGCCGGAATTGATCGTCAGGAGCAGGAAGTGGTTGACAATTTTGTAAATGACCTGACCGAAAGATTTCGCAGAGATATTGAAAATATCAATCAAAAAAACTAGTCCTCGAAAATAATGTTTTTCCAAAACCCGGAAGCTATCCGGTTTTATGAACCGGACAAACCGTATGGTTGCTTTTCCAATCTTTCTCCGCATCCGATTGAATTGGATGGGCATTGCTGGCCAACATCCGAACATTATTATCAGAGCAGGAAGTTTATGGAGACAGAGTACCAACTCCTGATCAAAAATCTCGAAGACCCTGTCGATGCCTGGCGAATGACCCGAAAGATGGCCGAAAAAGTACGGGCTGACTGGGATGAGCTGAAAGAAGTTTTTATGAAGAAGGTACTGCTTGCAAAAGCTCTTCAACATAAAATCGTTCGGGAAACTCTCCGCTCAACCCAAAATTTGCCAATCATCGAAGAAGCTGCGGATGATCCTTACTGGGGAACAGGAGAAGACGGAAAAGGAAAAAACCGGCTGGGTGTGCTTTGGATGGAAGTGAGAGAAATGATGCCAGAATACTTCCCAATGAAAAATGTAGATTTTCATTCAGATATTATCCTTGAAAATCAGCGGGTTCGCATTCGTCCTATTACTATTTCTGATGCTGAACTGCTGGAACCTGTTGTGTTGGCCAGTCCGAATCTCACTCCCTATTCTCCAACGCCGATCCATAATCTTGAAGATCTGATTCAAAATATAGAAGTATCCCTTCTCGGAAAACAGAATGGAAACCATTATCCTTTTATTATTTTTGATAAACATACTAATCAGTATGCGGGGTGTACGAGTTTTGGCAATATTTCCAATAAAGACAGACGCCTGGAAATAGGGTGGACATGGCTGGGGAATGTCTTTCAGCGAACGGGCTTAAACCGGCATTGTAAATTTTTGTTGCTCAGCTATGCCTTTGAGGAGTTGGAATTTGAGCGGGTGGAATTAAAGACTGATGCCAGAAATCACAAATCGCGGACGGCCATAGAGGCGATTGGTGCAAAATATGAAGGTGCCCTTCGCAGCCATACACTAATGAGTGACGGCTATCGCAGAGATACCGTGTATTATTCTATTCTGAAAGAAGAATGGCCAACTGTAAAATCGACAGTCTTTGCAGGATATGAATAACCGGTAAAAATGGTATCTTGATATAAATTAACCCTTTAACCCCTGGCAATAATGAAAATAACTACCTTATCCATTGCACTGGTGATTTTCACCTGTATTTCCCTGAAAGGGCAGGACATTCCATCAAAAGAATACCAGATCGCATCCGCTGTGATGGCTGCGCCTGAAGAAGAAAGATCCGGAGCAACAGTATTAGGATTTAATGCAGAAGGAAAACTTGTTACACTACGTGAAGGAACCAACACTTTTATCTGTCTGGCCGACGACCCTACGAGACCGGGCTTTAGTGTTTCTGCCTATCACAAAGATCTTGAGCCATTTATGGCAAGAGGCAGAGAGTTAAAAGATGCCGGTAAAACCAATCAGGAAGTGTTTGATATCCGCGAAGCCGAAGCAAAGGCGGGAACGCTAAAAATGCCTGATCATCCGACAACATTGCATGTACTTTCCGGAAAAGAGGGGCAGTACAATGCTGATACGGGAGAAGTTACGGGTGCTACCCTTCGATATGTAGTTTACATTCCGTGGGCAACTTCCGAATCTACAGGATTGCCACTAAAGCCGATCGTTCCCGGAGGACCCTGGATTATGGATCCCGGGACACATCGTGCGCATATAATGATTTCACCTCCGGCAGACAAACAGTAAAAAAATCGCATCACTTACCGGTTTTCGCAACTTGAGTCTTAACCTGACAATCGTTATTCCGTTTATGAGAATGGATTTAAAAGGTTAAATCAAAATAAAAATTGAATGGCTAATTCGGAAGAACTGGGCACAAAACCGATCGGAAAACTATTGCGTGCTCAGGCGATACCGGCTTCGGTGGGGATTCTTATTATGTCTGTTTATGGGATTGTAGACAGCATTTTTGTGGGGCGATGGGTGGGTACGTTGGGATTAGGTGCAATTACCGTGGTTTTTCCGATTTCCTTTCTGATTTCCTCCATTGGTATGTCGATAGGAATTGGCGGGGCTTCTGTGATCTCCCGCTCTTTGGGGGCGGGCAACCGAGAGCATGCTTTGCTCACTTTTGGAAACCAGGCTACGCTTACATTACTGCTTGCAGTAGTGATGGTGATTTTTGGCTCTTTATTTCAGGAAAGCCTACTTCAGATTTTTGGGGGTAGAGGAGAATTACTTCCCTACGCCAAAGAATATTTTCAAATCATTCTTCTGGGAATTCCATTTTTGGCCTGGGCGATGATGACCAATAATGTGATCCGTGCAGAAGGCGCTGCCCGCTTTGCCATGATGATTATGATTGTACCTGCGGTGGTAAATATTATTCTCGATCCCATATTTATTGCGGGACTTGACATGGGAATAAGTGGCGCTGCCTGGGCGACCACCATTTCCTATATGGCGAGCGCCTTATTTTCTGTCTGGTATTTCACCCGTGGTCCATCTGAGCTTAAGCTGGCGGTAAAAAATCTTTGGCTGCGGTTTTCTGTGGTAAAAGAAATATTTTCTATTGGTGTGGTAACTCTGGTGAGGCAGGGTACCATCAGCGTACTATCCATTGTGTTGAATAATGCACTTTTCAATTATGGTGGAGAGATGGGCGTATCTGTTTATGGTATTATCAACCGGGTGATGATGTTTGCAAATTTCCCGGTTTTGGGCGTTACGCAGGGATTTCTTCCAATTGCAGGTTATAATTTTGGCGCACAAAAAAGGGAGCGGGTGAAAGAGTTGATTTACAAAGCCATAACTTTTGGAACAGGGCTGGCTTTTGTGATCTTTTTAGGTGTGATGTTTTTTGCCCGCCAAATCGCTTCGCTTTTTACAGTTGACGAACAGTTGATCCTGTTAAGTACGCCAGCTATCATGACTGTATTTTTGGCAACACCTACGCTAACAATTCAACTGATTGGTTCTGCTTACTTTCAGTCTATTGGTAAGGCTGTTCCTGCACTGCTGCTTACCATGTTGAAACAGGGCTTTTTCCTGATTCCTTTAGTGCTGATTCTTCCATTATTTTTTGATTTGAATGGTATTTGGTATGCATTTCCGATTGCAGATATACTGTCAGCATCAGTAAATTTTTGGTTTATTCGTGGCGCCATCCGGCAATTAAATAATCCCCTTGCAACCATAACTTCATAAAGAAAAGTCCCGGAAATTTTCCGGGACTCAACATAAACCTATACAGCTAAACAAAAACACAATTTTAAAAACTGGTAACCATTCTCTGCAATCTACCTGACTGTGCATCCCCTCATATGCCTACCGGTTTATCATTTGGATGAAAAAAATATACTGAGGTCACTTTTTTGTATTTTTTTACGGAAGTATAAAGTAATTGGGAATTTCTGCGAAACTTTGCGCGGACTTTGCGGTAATCTGCAAAGGCAGACAGGAAGTTTCGCAGAAGTGTATTTTATGGAAGTTTATAATTCCGCTTTTTTATAAAACACATGCGGTTATAATCTGGTTTATGGTAAAAATTTATTTGAAGTAAATCAGGCTATGAAAACCGCTATTGTATGGTTGAGGGATAATCTTCGGTTGAGTGATAATCATTCACTGCATCACGCAATTTCAGAGAATGATAAGATCCTGCCGGTTTTTGTGATTGATCGCAGATGGCTGGAAAAGGATAGATGGGGTAATGCCCGAATGGGGGTTTTTAGAGCAGATTTTTTATTGGAGTCGCTAAAAGCGCTGCAAAAATCTGTTGAAGATGCCGGAGGAGGATTATGGGTTGAAACCGGATTACCTTCGGAGATCATCTTGCGTTTGGCCAGAGATTTTGGTGCAGATTGTGTGTACACTTCACGGGCTTATACCCATTTTGAAAAAGAAGATGAACAACGCGTCTCAGAGGAAATAAAATTGAAACTGTACGATGAAAGTACCCTGATTCATCCCGACAATCTTCCCTTTTCAGTCAGAGAAATCCCTGATATTTTTACTCAGTTTCGGCAAAAAGTTGAAAAATATTGTCAGGTAAAACCTCCCATTTCTGCACCTTCCAGAATTGATACACCCGTTTTTACCCCAAAAATCATTCCTGATCTGGACTTATTGGGGTACAAAAAAATCCCTAAAGACAATCGGGCTGTGATGACATTTACTGGGGGAGAAGAAGCCGGGAAAAGAAGACTGACCCATTACTTTTATGAGACCCGGTCACTTTCTCATTATAAAGACACACGCAACGGCTTGATAGGGGCTGATTATTCTTCCAAATTTTCGCCATGGCTGGCAAATGGATCACTTTCTCCCAGATATATTTATGCCGAAGTGAAAAAATACGAAGAAGATATAATTAAAAACGAATCAACATACTGGCTGGTATTTGAGCTTTTATGGAGAGATTTTTTCAAATTCATGTCGATGAAATACGGAGCCCGGCTATTTTTTGCCGGTGGAATTTCAGGAAAAAATCCAAATTTTGGTATGAACACAAAACGGTACGAGCAATGGAAATTGGGCAAAACCGGGCAGTTGTTTATCGATGCAAATATGAACGAATTGCGGAATACAGGGTTTATGAGTAATCGGGGACGGCAGAATGTGGCATCATATCTTGTACATAATCTGGGGTTGGATTGGCGGATGGGCGCGTCCTGGTTTGAAAGTATGTTGATCGACTATGATCCTTGCAGCAATTACGGCAACTGGCAATATGTGGCGGGAGTAGGCAATGATCCGAGGGAAAACAGAGTCTTTAATCCCCTTTCGCAAAGTGCGCGATATGATCCAGAGGGTGAATTTCAGGTTTTGTGGAAATGAGTATTTCGTATATATGAAATCGCCTGACAAATTTAACCCACGCTATTTTCGTCAAATTTCCGTAATTTCATTTATCACAGATGGTAATAATCTCCCCGGATGAAGAAGCTATACCCGCTGATTTTTTGCCTGACCATATTTGCCTGCTCGGAATCTGTTCAGATCAACGCCCCTTATAAAGATATTTGGGTTGTATATGGTGTGTTGAATGCACAGGAAGATTTCCAATATATCCGTGTTTCTCTGGCTTTTCAGACTGAAGAAAATGCATATGATTATGCTGCTGCCAATGACCAGAGCGTCAAAGGGTTGAAAGTCTCACTTGAAGACGATAGTGGTAAAGTATTTGATGCTGTGCAGATTGATAGTGTCCAGAAGGATACTTCAAATGGTGATTTCGCTCCGTATGCTACATTTTATCGTTTTCATACTCAAGGCATTGATCGGTTACAGGAGGAAAAAGTATATCGCCTCAGGATAGAGGACCCAAAGGTCCCCGGCTTTTTTCTCACAGCAACTACCCGTATTCCGCCGCAACCGCGAATTACAGCCCCCCAGGTTACAATTACCCAGGGCAATAAATGCCTGCCGATTGTTCCTTTTGAAGACAGTGTTTATGTTTATTTCAACAAACATAGGGGAGAAGTACGCACAGCCGCTATGCGATATGAGATACAGATTCGCCTGAATTTCTGGAAAAATGGCATTCGTAGGACCTACAAAACCCGCCCGACGCGTCTGTTTAATGATGATGTTGCCTGTGCTCAGACCGGCGACAATGCGCTTTGTTATCAGTTTCAGGATGGCGTATTGATTACCAGAATGAAAGGGGCGTTTTCTGATCAAAACTCCCGGTATATATTTGAAGATAGTCCGGTGTGTGGAACGCCATGGACCGATTTACCCGATTTTGTCGAATTACAGGTTACGGCTATTGATACATTCCTCTCCCGGTATATTATATCCAATGATCCTGCATATCTGAATCTCAATACGATACGGTGGGAGTATAGCAATATCTCCGGTACAGCTTCTGCCGTAGGAATATTCGGCTCTGTCGCTTCAGACCGTGAGGCAGTTGGAATATCGCCCTGCGCTTTATATCTTTTAGGACTTACACCAGATGCCCCTGCAAACATTTGTGACTAAAGAAACTCAATTGAGGTATTTTTCCATATACCTATACTTTTCTGTAAAGCTACCTTTCCAGAGAATAACAGCATTTGCTACGGATTCTGGTAGTCCGGATTGGTCAGGAGAATCGGCCGTATAGTCTGCGGAAGTGATACCTGAAATAACAGGAGAAATATCATTACTGAATTGCCGGGAAGCGTCAGCGGAAAATTCACAAGGAAGGTTTGTTACAGCCATAACGGCAATTCCTTCTCCTTCAAAGCCATCTGAACTTTTTCCTGTCAGGGGATTGTAGATAAAAACCGGATTGTCAATCCATGTTTCATGTGAAAAGTGAATCGCACCTTCCGGATCGCAGGAAATGTCTCCAATTACCTTCAGGCTTCTATGATTTTTATACCATTTTGCCGCATTTTCACGTGTAATCAGCCGGGGGTATCTGGGCGACCAGATGATACAATTCATCATCAGGGTAACGTAGGGGAATATATTTTCCAGATTTGATTCAAAGTGTTGAGGCTCACTGAGATAAATTTGGAAAAAATCATCAGGTAAAAGATTTTTTGAGAAAAAAGGCGAGGACTCTTTTACCTTAAACATTTCAGGAATATCCAGAATCAGCTGGTAAACTTGAAACCGGGATCCTGTAGCGTATATTTCTGGTAGTTCGTCTGTCGTGATCGTTTGTACGGGGAGTAGGTTAAATATCTCCTGAGCACCGGTGCTGGTTTTGCCATTTCCCAGAAAGCAGCATATTACAGGAGGGATTTCTTTAGGAGTACCTTCTCTCTGTATTTTTTTTCCCAGATCTGCCAGCATCGTTTTTATTTCCCTCAGATCTTCTTTTTCAATAGATTGAGGAACCCGTGTAAATAGATTTTCGATGCCGGCAATCTTTAATCTTTGGCCTAAAGTCCAAAGCGAATCAATCATTCCGGCATAGCCAGCGAAATAAGTAAATGCAGTAATGATCCTTTGTTGTTTTTCATTGACGACCAGTTCAAAATCTATCAATGTACAGTTTTTGTCGATGAGGGTCTGTAGCAGTCGCCGGTTTTTCAGCTGGCCTTTATGTGTATGTGAAAAAAACATATAAGCCTTTCCGGGCAGAATAAAGGCAGGATCAATTTCTTTTAGTCCGAAAATGATATGCGCTGCTGACAAATCTTCATTTATTTCTGCTCCTGCCTGCTCATACGTTTCATCATCAAAAATACGTTTTTTTTCTCCTGTGTCAGGATTTCTGGCAGGTTGAACAATTACGTTTACACCATTCTGGGCAAGTTGGTGTACCAGTTCAGGTACAAGAGCTACACGTTTTTCCCCACGTTTGCTTAAATCTTCTCTTCTTATGCCGATAATATTTTCCATATTTGTAGTCCTTATTACCCCGCAAGTTATGAATTAATCATATATCGCTATGAGACAGTATAGAAATAATTGTGTGGGGATAAGTAGAAAATCAGTAACTTTTGAAACCTTACTGCGTCATAATAATAACACGATCGTTGAAAGATACGACTGAAGAAACTCATCCTAAAGAATATGAAAACGTTTAAGCGAATTGCAATTATCACATCCGTCATTATTGTCCTTGCCGGACTTATATACGGAGGTGTAGCTGTTTTTGGTAGTTATAGCTCAGGTAGCCGTGTAGGAAAAATTGTCAAATTCAGCAAAAAGGGATTTATCTTTAAAACGTATGAGGGTCAGTTGAATGTAGGTGGATTTGCGAAAGATGAGGCTGGCGATATTTCTCCTAATGTATGGTCATTTTCTGTTTATAGAGGCTCCGAGGATATCCGCGAAGCCATTGATGATGCCATGGATAAAGGAGAAGAGGTAAAGCTTCACTATCACGAAAAATTCTACCAGTTTGACTGGAGGGGAGATACCAAGTATTTTATCTATAAGGTAGAAAGTGTGGACAAAAATTAGGGTTCATTCACGATAAACTTACTTCTGGCAGACCAGTTTTCTCCCTGCACAACAACAATATACATGCCCGGGGCTAAGTTTTGTACGGAATGCTCCATAATCGCCAATGGTGAAATCATCCCCCGGAATACATTTTCAACTGTTTTTCCCTGAAGATCAGTGATATAAATATCTGCATACCTGGTGGTATGTTCGCTTATAGTTATAAAAATCTTATCCTGTGTGGGATTGGGAAAAAGCGTCATCTTAACAGATGGAAGCATGTCTTCGACGGCAGAAGTTCCTCCGCTGATATATATGACTGTATCTTTGGCATCGGGAGTAAAGTTGAGGGGAACTTTTTCTCCGGAAGGCAGCGTTAATTCGTATTCTCCATAAAATCCGCGAAATTCAAACAAGCCATTTTCGGAAGTAGTGCCGCTGGCATTGGTTGTCCATACCTCATGAATAAGGTGATAAACAGTATCCGCCGCATGTTTGGAGGATTTGTCATCGTTAAACATCCCCGCATTTGCGATCCAGTGTCTTCCATCCCAGAATCCCCAAAATAGAAAACCTTATACAGAAGGGTGCGAAAATGCGATTCGCATCATCTGTCCGAATGCTTCTGCCTGTTGCTGGTCAGTGATATTTTTTTGTTGAGGATTGATATCGTATTCGGTTATTTTGACAGGAAGTCCGAGACTGGCAATAAAATCGAGTTTCATGCGGATGGCCCACCAAGGGTTGAGATCCCAGAAGTGGCCCTGAACGCCAACGCCATCGACAGGGGCACCCTGGTCGATCAGCTTTTTTACCATGTGGTGATATCTTCCCCGGTCGCCTCCGCTATTGATGATGGAATAATCATTGATGTAAAGTTTGGCGGAAGGGTCAGCTTCTCTGGCCCATTTAAATACCAGATGGTTAATGGTATCTCCGGTAATTTGGGAAACCACTTTTTCATGTACCGGTTCGTTGACAACATCATATTCCTTTATAATACCCTGGTAATGAATAACATCTCGTTTTATTCTTCTTTCAATCCGGGCCATAAGGGTATCTTTGGGAAGACCCCAAAGCCAGGCCGGGGATTGCCAGTTTTTATTGCCGCCCCAAAGCAGTGCATGTCCACGCAAATCCCATCCTTGCTGTTGAGCCCAATTGAGATAGTAATCCACATCGGTATAGTCTGTAACTCCACTGGAAGGTTCCATATAGGGCCATTTGAAGGCATTTTCGAAAACCCCGCTGTTGAAATAGGCAGTTGCAGTCTGTCGATACCAGGTTTCGTCGGCATTGATGGTTTTATTGAGTGTGAGGGCTGTTCCCCAGTCAAAATAATGTTTTTTTAGTGTGGCGGAGATATTTTTTCCAGTTATGGGAGTGCCGGTACTATCAAGCACGGCAATAGAAAAATCACCTTTCCGGATAGTGTCTATTCTCGATTCTGCCTGTTGGTACCAGTTGTCATCTACCATTTTTCCGGTTGGCACCAACTCCACATCATCTACATAATAGGTTCCTGTATCCGCACCGACATAAATGCCAAGGCGAATGTCGGAAGTATTGGAAGGCGCGGCAAAATTCGTTTCATACAGTTCCCATTTGTTGTTGACATCATAATAGACCTGATCATATACATTATAGGGCGGGCTGTTTTTGGAGAGATTGGCAACGGCAAATTTGTCTGGACCTTTTTGTTTCATCCAGAATTTCAGGTGTAGTTCCTGACCTGAGGTAACGGCAAAACCAGGTGTGTATTGAAGTTGAATATGCCAAATCCTGTCGTAGGGAGAGGCGGTTCCAGTGTTCACTTGTGTGACGTGAATTTGTGCGGCTTTTGTTCCGGAATGGGTCTGATCCGCATTATATGAGATGGTTGCGGAATAGCCATTTCCTGTATCAGACCAAAGAAACCAGTTGGAGCCAGAATTTTCAAATCCTCCGTTTAGGATAAGATTCTGTGCGGGGGAGAATAAGGCCAGAAATAAGACCAGAGAGAAAATAGTCAGCGTTTTCATAAAGGTTAAAAGGATTGAATTGAATCAACCATTCACCTACGGCAGCTTATGATCATACCAGCTCTTTTAATGGTTTGTTGATTAATTCTCCGTCAATAGGGACTTTCCCGGAGGCATAATCTTCATGCGAAAAAGGCGCAAGGTTTTCCATCGGTGGAAGATACTCGCCATTTACGATAATATCCAGAACAATTCCACTTTGCGGAGCGCGGATGATTTTTAAGTTCGTGGAAGGAAAGAATGGCAGATTTTGTTTATACAGATATTTTCCGATAAGAAATAAGGTTTTGTTTTCTCCGACGTCGAGAAAATAGCCGATTCCCATCTCCTCATCTTCCTCAATTTCTATGGCATGTGTGGGATCACATTCGGTCACTTCTACGATTCCTGTTTGAAGATCTTTTCCCACAAAAGAGTTTCGCCATTGTATTTTTTCCCGCCAGACGAGGATGACCGTTGTGATCGTCGTAAGCGAAATCCACAAGATGATGATGGGTTTGTTGGTCATAAGATGCAGATGAAAGATCTCATCTGACAAAAGAAGTGGAATAAAACTCAGCATAAAGATGAACATCCATTTTAACATGGCGCCCTCCATCCACTTCCAAAGACCTGGAATATGTTTGTTTAACGTGACTCTTTCAGCCGGGGTAAGTTCTCTTTTATAAATGTGAATCATTGCTGGACTTCACTGTAAAATACTAATATAGTTAAATGGAGGATTATATAAGAAATCTTGCTTAAGTTTATTCACGTACGACCATTTTTTCCCAGCGGGTAATACCATTTCCCGATATTCTAATCATATAAATACCTTGTGGTAAGTCAGAAACATTCAGTGAAACGGGTGTATTGGCTCCTGCCTGAGCGACCTGGTGAATGGCCGGCTTTGCGAGTTTGCCTTGGGTAGAGAGAATAGAAATGGTAAATGTTTGAGTTTCATGTGTCAACAGTGTAAGCGTAGCCTCATGGCGGGTGGGGTTAGGGAACAGTTGGGTAAGTATCGGTGCTTCAACACTTGCTATGGTCACCTCAGTCAAAAAACTATAATGAACAGAGCCGTCGAGATCTGTCTGACCAAGGCGAAAGGTATGAGTGCCAGGGGTTAGGGCTTGAGTATCAAAAGAATAATTAGTGGAAGAGGAACTACTTCCTACACCTTTTATAAAACCGATAGAATAGAAAACGCCTTTTTCGTTTGCTTTCTGAATGTCGAACCCAAAATTGTTATTTTCTGAAGCGGTTGTCCATGAAAGTCTGGCTGCCTGATTCTGAATAGGTTTTGCTGTAAAATCGATAAGCTCGACAGGAAGTATATTCCCTGAATTGATGTGGAAAATCGATGTGGATGGCGGGAAAGAAGAAGGATCCCCAAATTTCTTTACTTCAAAAGCCGATATTTTAGGATCACCCACAACTTTTATGAAGGTCACGTCAATGTCGCCATCGACTCCAACCACAACATCGTATCTGTACACGAGCGCAGCAGCGGGACCTACCAGGGCATGTATATTGAGACTATCGAGAATTCTCACGCCTTCCACTTCAACATGAAAAATCCTGCTTTGATTTCCTCCGCTGGGATTGGTATTACCCGCACCGTGATAAATCTCTGCAAAGTGAAGGTAAAGGGTATAAGTTTGCCCGGCTACTATGTCCGGGTCAGCAATGGAATACGTAAAGGATGCCGTTGGCGAAAAACACTCAGACAAGTAGATACTATCGTAAGTTGTATTACTGATAAAGGGGTTTGCAGACTTAATGTAGGAATTGGATCCCGACGGACAGCCATAAGTGCCCGCGTCAAATTCAATCGGCAATGATGCCATTACAGGTTGGAAATATGTGAAGATCAGTATAGCCAGGAGGGTAGAGGAAAAAGTTCTGATCATATTTGCAAGGTTTGATTTAGTGTGAAATACGCAAGAAAATTGGAGATTTGCGACATCTTTGTAATTATTCTTTCATGTCGATTTCTGTAGTTTACCTTTGTTTTATACGAATAATAGTATTTAAAATGTTATGCAATATACGAAAAATAAAATATCCACCAAATTATAACATGTAAATCTTCATGTAAACTTTTTGCCTTTTTGCAACAAAAATTCAAATCGGCCTTTTCTATTAAAATAAATCGCTATTTGGCAGTAGGTTTACGGTTGGCAAAAATTGTTTTTCCGCTAAAGATTGGGATGGATGGGGGACAAGTATTATTTTTCCGTTGTAGATTATCTGTTATAGTACCAGTTATGTTGCGATTAAAAATGAAAACAGATCCTCTGTGGGTCAAACACATTGTGGAGAGGAATATACAGGAAATCCTGACGGATCATGCTTATTGTGAACAGAAGGCTGCTTCTACGGCAATTTCCCTTATTATTCAGTATCCTGAATTTCCTGACCTGGTAGAAAAAATGGCGGATCTGGCTCAGGAGGAAATGGGGCATTTTCGCATGGTACACAAAAAAATTGTGGAAAGAGGCTATGACCTCGGAAAAGAGAGGAAGGATTCTTATGTAAATGAGCTGGTAAAATTTATTCGCCAGAAGGGTAAAGGAAAGGAAGAAAGCCTGGCCGACAAGTTATTGTTTGCCGCAATGATTGAAGCCCGCAGTTGTGAACGCTTTAAAGTCCTGTCCGAAAATATTGATGATCAGGATCTGTCTGACTTTTACAACAAGCTTATGATCTCTGAAGCGAGGCATTACACCATGTTTATTAAGCTTGCCCGTGATCTTTGCCCCAATATTGATGTGGACAAGCGTTGGCAGGAGTTTCTGGACTATGAGTCCGATGTGATTTCCCGTTACGGCAAAAGTGAACAGATTCACGGCTGATCCTTGATAAAATAAACGACCAAACCCTAACCAATGACTACCTTTCGTTTACCCATAACCGGGCTAATGCTGATATTTTCGGTGTTATCCGCTTTCTCTCAATCTTCTTCTGATACAGTTTTTGTTCAAACATTTACTTTTGACGATCCGAGTCCTATCGGATTTTCTGCGCCTTACCGGGGCTCTTTCCAGTTTCCTGCTCCCCAGGAGTATCAAAAAATCCTGATGTATTATACGCTCAAATGTGATCCAAAAACCAGTCAGGACAATTATCACTGTGGGGAATGGGATTATCTCACTTATACTTTTGTAGTAGATTCGAGTGGCGTAATGGATTCTACCGCAAAATCTAATGCCAATTTCCGGCTTTTTTCCGGTGGTACGCCAGATTCACTCAGCTATACTACTCAGCCTTCGTATTCCTGGTACCAGGATTTACAGCAGTCGGTTGTTTACACAGATACTATTTCCTTCAGCAACTCAATAGTTGGTGCTGGTAACACACCCGCTGCATTTCCTTTTTCAACCCATGATGTCGTTGGACGGGCACAGTTTCTCTGGACGGCCGCCGAACTTTCCGGTGCGGGGCTTTCTGCCGGGAATATTACGGGAATAAAACTCAATATCTCTTCCATTGGAAGTGAAGCCCGCAATCTCACCATCCGGCTAAAACATTCTCTCCTCGATTCTCTTTCAGCTGATAACTACGAAGAAACTGGTTTTACAGAGGTTTACCACCTCAATACCTCTCCGGGAAGTAATGGCTGGATGGATCTCAATTTTGCTCAACCTTTCAACTGGGATGGTACATCAAATATCGCAGTGGATTTTGCTTATGAAAATCTGCAGGCAGGTACTTCTGCTTCTGTATTGTCTGAAAATGTGGGTTTTCCCGCAGGGGTAGTGGCTTCCGGAAATGATTATTTTCTCGACTTTGATGGCGCATCTGATGTTGTAAACATGGGAACCGGACCTCAGATAACAGGAGGCGCCCCCCGTACCATCGAAGCATGGGCCTATACAGAAAGTTTCAACGGCGGGGGTCTTTTCCAGGCTGGTCCTACAGGAACTACGGGCGCAGATTTTTCTTTTCGTACCATGGGTACGACAAATCTTTGGCGTTTTCAGATGTGGGGCACACCTGATTTTGATGTAACCCTTCCCGGAAGTCTCAACAACTGGCATCACTACTGCGTAACTTTTGACGGTTCTGTCGCCAAGGTGTACTATGACGGGCAGTTTATTCAGCAAAAAACAGTTTCTATCAATACCGGTATCAGCGCATTTCGCATTGGCGAATGGTCTGGAACACGATTTAATGGAAAAATAGACGAGGTGAGGGTCTGGGATAAAGCACTTCCTGCTTCGACTATTGCCAATTGGATGAACCGCACCATAGACCCTTCGCACCCCAATTATGGAAACCTGGTTGGCTATTACCCTTTTAATGAAGGAACAGGATTAGTGGCAAATGACGAATCGGGAAATGGCTATCACGGAACACTTCAGGGCGTTCCCGGCTGGCAGCGGGCCGCCGCAGAAAATTATTCAAGAAATATTTCAGCTACATCGGTCAGGCCCAATATTATTTTTGAACAGGGCGTTTTTTCTACCACTATCAATACCGTTGTCTCGGTTGACTCTTTTCAAAATGCTCCGGTTCAGATAATTCTCTATGGAAATCCATCCGGACCGTATATCATCCCTGATAATTCTCCCAATCACCCATCCATTCCTACCGACACCATTCTGATCTGGGAAGCAGGGAAATATACATTTGTGTATGACCTCTCCGGCAATATTGTGGACTCTGTTTTTGTGTCTTCCGAAAATACGCTTTACAGAAACGATCACCGGTATTTCAGCAATATCGTGCGCTATGAGATCGGCCGATACATTACGCCTTATGGCATTAATCTCGATCTGGGTCCGGGAGGAACGCGGTGGGTTTTTGATGTAACGGATTATGCGCCACTTTTTCATGACTGGGTGTATCTCGAAGCGGGAAACAATCAGGAATTGCTTGATCTTCAGTTTGTGATGATTAAGGGCACACCGCCGCGGACTGTGAGGAAAATCGAGAATCTCTGGGATGGGAGTTTTTCCTACGCATCCTTGTTTAATGATACCCAGGGCAAAGCGATATCGAAATATCTCGATCCGGCGGCTTCTATGTGGCGGATTAAGACACTTACCAGCGGACATGGTTTTGGCGGTACGAATACAGACAATTGTGCTGAGTTTTGTCCGCGCGACCATCGTCTGGATATCAATGGTGTTACGCAGTTTCAGTGGAATCTTTGGAAAGAATGTGGCGACAACTTTGTGTATCCACAGGGAGGAACCTGGGTATATGACCGCGCCGGATGGTGTCCGGGCGCAATCGTGCCCTATTATGATCACGAACTTACCCCGTTGGTAAATCCGGGAGATACGGTTGTCATAGACTATGGAATAGAAAACCCCGCTCCATTTGTGGCAGGCGGAAATTATGTGCTTCGTGCACAATTGGTCACTTACGACCAGCCTAATTTCAGTCTTGAGGCATCGGTCGAAGAAATACTTTCTCCCAACAGCGACAAAAGATTTAGCCGGAGAAATCCGGTTTGTGGTAATCCCCGAATAATTATTCGCAATAATGGCTCAACACCTCTTACCAAACTGCTGATTACCTACGGGGTAAAAAATGGGTTTATGCCCTGTTACTTCCGTTGGGAAGGCAATCTTGAATTTCTTGAAAGTGAAGAAGTGGAGCTTCCTCTTTTCAACTGGACAGGCCTGAATCAGTCCGATCCGGTATTTTTTGTAGCACTTAGCGACCCCAACAATGGTACAGACGAGAATCCTGAAAATGACTATATGGAAGTCCCGTTTGAAGTAACCCCACAGCTGGTCAATGGTATGTATCTGGAAGTCAGGACAAATGGTGCAGCCAGGGAAAATTCTTATTCAGTGAAAGATGTGGATGGAAATACAGTGTTTCAGCGGACGAATCTCACCAATTATACTGTTTACCGCGACACATTGAATCTTAGCAATGGTTGTTATGTGTTTCATTTTCGCGATGATAATTACTTTGATGATTTTGATGGAAATGACGGCATTTCCTGGTGGGCCAACAACGATGGTATCGGATATGTAAGATGGCATAACGCTACCGGCTCTGTTTTAAAAACATATAACCCTGATTTTGGCTCAGATATTTATGAGCAGTTTACCATTGGGTATATTATCGGTCAAACCTTTGAAGGGATTCAGTGTGATCCGGGAACAGCGATTGCCAATCCGGAGGCAGCCGGTGAAATCAGTGTTTACCCAAACCCTTCAACCGGAGAGTTTCAACTAGAGGTAAAACTCGATAAGGCCGAAGATCTTGATATAGAAATACTTAACACTCTGGGGATGCAGGTTTTCAGGAACAGGTATCGTCAGGTACAGGAAAAAACATTTACCCTTAACCCAGGCTTAAGTGCGGGGGTATATATGGTAAGCGTAAGGACAGTTTCCGGTGTTTTTGTGCGTACCATTCAGATCATAAACTAAAGCGGATTTCTCGCTTCGAGGGTCATTTTGATTCCATATTTGGGTTGCAGTCCTGGTGCAGAGTAGGGTTGCACCTTATGTGTGGGTACAGATTTCAGCCGGTACTTTTGTCCGATCATTGCCAGAGAGAAAACCGCTTTCATATAGGCAAATCCTTCTCCTATACATTGCCTGCCCCCACCACCAAAAGGGAAATAGGCAAATTTGGGTCGGTTGTTTACTTTTTCAGGCAGGAAATGATCAGGGTTAAATTGATCGGGAGTATCCCAATATTCGGGATTTCGGTGTGTTACATATGGACAGAGCAGTATGGGCGAGTTTTCGGGAATCACAGCATCCCCGAAGGTATCAGATTCAAAATTTGTGCGGAAAAATATCCATACTGGTGGATAAAACCGAAGCGATTCCTGAAATATTCTTCGGGTAAGATCCAGTTTGGGGTAGTCTTCAAATGTAGGTGTTCTGCCATTGAGGACGGTGTCAATTTCTTTATGAAAAGCTGCCTCTATTTCCGGATGTTGAGCCAGAAGATGCCATGTCCAGGCAAGTCCCATGCTGGTGGTATCGTATCCGGCAACAAAGAGAGTAACAATTTCGTCGCGAAGTTGAAGGTCACTCATGCCCTCATGAGTTTCTTCATCCCGGATTGCGAGGAGCAGGTTTAGCAGGTCATTTTTTTGGGTGGGATTTGCCCGGCGCTCCTCAATCAGCCGATATGCCATATTATCCAGTTGTTTGAGAATTTTTCCTGCTGCTCTGGCTCCTGGAAGCGGAAATGATTCGGGAAGAAAGAATGTGAATACCCGGTAGTTGAGATGCTGTTGAAGTTTTTGCACTGCCATGCCCAATTCTCTTCCTTCTGATGATCCGATACTTTCTCCAAACATGCTATGGGCAGAAATATCCATAGTCAGTCTGAGCATTTCCTTATCGATCATAAAAGATTTTTTTTCCAATTCAAGGGTTGACCAGGCACTGAGCATCATATTGATACGGGCGGTAACGTCTTCGGCGAGGGAAGCAATTTTTTGATGCGAAAATGCAGGTTGCATGAGTCTTCGCTGGTTACGCCATGAATGCCCCTCATTTGTCGCCAGTCCATTTCCCAATAAAAACTTTGCTCTTCCGAGCATCGGGCCTTTCCAATAGTTTCGTTGATTGGTTGCCAGGATTTGCCGTACATCTTCCGCAGCTGTGACGAGATATAGTTGAATGCCTAAAATCGGCAAACGCACAATACCCTGGTACTTTTGACCTACTTCAACGAGAAACTTAAATGGATTTTTTATCAACCCGGGAAGAATACCGATAAAAGGCAAACCCGATGGGCCATTGATTTTTGGTTTTTGTTTTATCTGACTTCTGGAAATAGAGGATGATTCCATAGTTTACCGATAAATAGGGGAGTTGATCAGATTATTGCCCATATTTTCTGCATCTACATCATTGTAGATCGTATTAAAAATCGCTCCATAAGCGACTTCTTTCAGAATTTTTGCAAAGAGATGGCTATCATCTATGGCGCTAAAATCGGTTTTAACACCAATACGCTGAATACCATTGGCTTTCATTTGTTTTAATTTTCCCAGGAGTGTTTCTTTTGTTTCTAATCCATTGGCAGCCTGACCAAACAATTGTATAAACTCTTCGCAAATGGCTGCTTCATTAGCAATACCTGAAGCTTCCAATAACATTTGTAATCCCGAATCTCCCAGCAAAATTCCGTTGGGGGCTTTTGCTTTTCGGTCAATTTCAATATCTCCTATATCATCCCCTGATCTGACAACCAGCTCAAAAAAGCGAATGAGGCGAATCATTTGAGGATTATTGAGCAGTATTTCCCGAGGGGTTGTATTGCCTGGTTTTCGGAGAAGACCAAAAGTTTCAGAAACCCGGTCATAATAAATCGGAGATCTAATGATCATATATTGACTGACGGCTACCATCAGTAAGCCTTGATTACGGAGAATACCTCTGGCAACCGCATGCAAAGGCGAATCTTTACCTGAATAGGAAGTTTCGCATATGGAGTCTATATAATCAACCGGACGTGGATATTGAACAGACTCAAAAACGCCTTTATTAAAAGCATTACTTGCTATTTGCTCATTGGTGAGCACATCTGCTACCGTGTAAAGCAGGTCGCTGATCTCCTGTTCCGAAGACTTTGCTTTTTTATGAAGTTCAATTAAAGGAATAAGCAGACGAAGGGCCTGTAGTCCATTTTCTTCCACCATTTTATCAGAAACGATCCGGCTTTCCAATACCAGATGCAACATCTTATGAATCTTCTTAAGATAGATATCCGGATGATCGATCAGTTGTGCTCTTGCAAGGTCAATCAGCTGCTTGACGGCTGTTTCCTCATTATGCGAATTGTACTCATCGATAATCTGGTCAAACAGAAACGCAGTAAACTCCGGCGCAAGTAGCTGGTATTGAAGTTTTCTGTAAGCCAACTTTTGCCGGATGCCCGTGATGTTGCTGGGAAAATCAGGCATTAACACAGGATCCTCAAGGATTCTGTTTCTGATAATGAGTGAATATAAGATAGGCTTAGGTGCGATCTGAGCTGCAGTAAGTTTTGCATACGTGGGAGAGAATCCCATCTTCTCCAGATCTTCAACTAAAAATCGAATAGAAAAACGAATTTGCTCTTCCGCTTCCTGGGCGAGTTTATCGATCTCCTCATCACGGAACTTATCCCTTAACATGATGGAATAAATAGCGCGTAAATCCATGCTTTCCGGCATTACAGACATTTGGGCCACACAAGTTGATCTTCTACGTAATAGGGTTCAGAGGGAATACCTGACAGGTTTGGCAGGTTTACAACTGAGCAAGGGCGACAATCGTTTAATACGAAACAGGTAAATTTCAGCGTAATAATCCTTAATCTCTGAAAAAATGGCCGAGATGCCAAATATTATTTGTTTTTAATCCTATCGCCAGTCATCCCAACTTTTTTCATAGTACCGGATGAGCGCCTGATTGTCTAGCCTGTTTACCTCGACATCAACTTCATGGGTGTCCACATCAAATAAAAACAAACCTGCCAGGGTCTCTTCGTTTAAAAATTTCAAATTCATTTCCTGGCTATTTCCCTGCATATATTTCCCAACGTTGCTGATGACCTGGGTGGATAGTGATTCTTCGCCATTTTTGATTTTTCCCGGCTCCTGAATGGCGATATTAAAGCCCCATTGGCCAAAAGAAGGGACATATACCTGGTAAGGGATCGTAACCGGAAATACTTCTTCCAATGTGCGGTGAATACACCAGAAAGCCTGAGGGGCAAAATATGGCGAGGTGGACTGTGTTACGACAACTCCTCCGGCAGACATTCGTTTTTGAAGCAAAAAGTAAAACTCTTTGCTATAAAGTTTTCCCAGACTGGTATTGTTGGGATCAGGAAGGTCGATAATGATAACGTCATAAAAATCAGAGCTTTCCTCTACAAATTTATACGCATCCTGATTAAAAATATGAACATTTGGGCGATTGAGTGAGCTATCATTCAGGCGAATAAATACCGGATGATGGGTGCCTAGATGTGTTATTTCAGGGTCCAGATCTACCAGATCAATTTCTTTTACATCAGGATATTTTAATAATTCTCTGGTAGCCAGACCGTCTCCTCCTCCCAAAACGAGGATTCGCTCTCTGGACATAGTGAGCATCATTGGAATATGCACCAACGGTTCGTGATACCGATATTCGTCGCGGGAAGAAAATTGCAGGTTTCCATCTATAAACAACCGGATATCCTGATTCCATTTTGTAACCACAATCTGCTGATAGGCAGATTGCCGGGACAACATGATCTCGTCCTGATAAAGAAACCGCTCAAAAAAACTTGTGATCCGGAAAGACCATACAAATCCGCCGGTAAGCATAAGCATCAGCCCGCCACACAATATGAGTTTTTGCATGTAACCCTGAAGTTCGCTTCGAAAAAGCCAGATGTTTAATATCGCAACGACAAGATTCAACATGCCAATAGCGAAAGCGGTTCGCATCAGACCCAGGCTGGGAAGTAGTACCAGCGGAAAAATGACGGATGCAATGAGCG
This sequence comes from Bacteroidia bacterium, assembly GCA_041391665.1. Lineage (NCBI taxonomy): Bacteria > Pseudomonadati > Bacteroidota > Bacteroidia > Bacteroidia bacterium. The sequence goes on from JAWKNO010000001.1 coordinate 256,272, forward strand.
CTCCGAGATAATCAAAGGAAAGCACCTTGGCCATTGCGTCTTGAAGACTCTCGTATTGGCGCACAATACGGGTAAGAATTGGTATTTCCAGTCCGATCATTGTCCCAAGAAAAGCTATAAGAACAAAGGCCACCCCATAGAAATAAGGAGTAATGGAAAATGCAAAATAGAGGATGAACGTAGAAAAACCCCCTACGACACTGAGCAGAATCTCAAATATAATAAACCAACTGAGCAGGTTTGAATTCAAAAACCGTGTCATATAAGATCCTACTCCCATGAAAGAAAGAAAAAGCCCTATGACAATGGAAAAATGAAGAATACTGCTTCCCTGAAAATAACTGGAAATACTGCTGATCAAAAGCTCGTATAAAATGCCGCATATAGCAATGATAAACACAGAAGTCAGCAATACGGCTACTTTCCGGTTGCTATATGTATGGGATTCGTTTGCAGGTGAATTCACGGATTTTTTAGTTGATGAATAAGATTGTATGTCACGGAATGCAGCAAATCAGGATTATCCTTCATTTTAACCTTCTTGGGATAAAGTACCTGATAATCTCCGGATTCTACATCATACACCATCGTATAAATATTGGTTTCATAATCAGGGGTAAGCGCAATATAAATGGAGTAGGGTAGAATGGGGGGGAAAAGTATTCCTGCGGCAAGTACCAGCCCTTTTCCTGTACGTGTATAAGCAAATGCCAAAACCCCTGTCCAGATGAAATGCCGGGTACCGTATTTTTCTGCAAGGGTATGCACCTGGTTATGGTAAATACTTACCATCTGCAACTGGTCGTGAAGGACCTGTTCGTTTACCCATTCGTTGAGCATCGTGATATCCCGAAATTCTACAATCGCCTCCTGGGTAAGTTGGCGTGTACTCAGCATTTCATAGGGCAGATCTGATTTTTCCGCATATTCCTTTAACAAAAGAATATAGGTCTGTTCTGCGGTCTCCGACTGTATAAATTTTATATTGCTTTCTCTGCGTTCATCTATGCGCTGATAAAAAGGATCTACAAATACTACTTTCTCAAAAGGCATAGCAGTGGATTTTTTTCCCGGCGCTCTGTTTTTATTTCTGATCTGTATGTTTTTTTCGTCTTTGTGGAGTGCTTTAGTTCGGGTTCTTCCATCTACTCCTTCTCTGATATTTGCCTCAACTCGCTGAAAAAATACATGAGGGTTCGCCAGATCGAGAGATGCCAGCCGAATAAAATAGACGCTGTCGGCTTCCTCCGGAGGAGTCAGTATAAAAAAATCTGTGCTGTCAATGTGATGTTTTCCCAATTCCCGCATCAAGTCATCAGCCATCAGTTGAAGTTCAATATCTTCAGAATTCTCCTGCAAGAGATTCCAGTTGTAGGTAATCGCGAGCATATTCATTTCTAGTGGTTTCAGCATTTCCACGAAATAGTGAAGCCGCTGGATGTCTCCCACTTCAAATTCAAAATCTTTGTGAACCTCAGGCAGGCGGCCTTCATTATTGTATTTGGAGAGCGCGTATAGAGATTGGGCGATAATTTTTTTCAGGAAAAAACTGTTGGGCTGATCCTGGAGTAAAAAAACCGCATGGTAAATAGCGGATTCATAATTTTTATAATTCAGGAAAAGAAATACAGACTCATAGCGGCAGATTTTCTGGATATTTAAAAATCTTTTTTCTCCCAGGAACCATAATTTTTTCCCATCATTATCCATACCAGCGACCTTCTCTAAAACTACCTCTTTTCTTTTATCGGGAGAAGGGTGGTTCAAATTAGCCTCTCTTAAAACCGATATATTGTTTTCCGAGGCAGAAATCGAATCAAGGAAACAGATCTTCGGAAAATGCAAATGTGCTGTTTCGAAGAATGCAGGGGTAAATACCTGACTGGCAAAAGGTAAATGCGCGTATTTTAACACTTCAAACGCCGTTTCTACAGCGGTGAGGTCATAGCCGGAGCGGAGGTAAAGATCCAGGCCCATGATATCCGCTTCCAGTTCTTTTTCCTTCGAATAATTACTTTTTGCGAGCATGATATCTTCCAGGCTGTCGCGGCGAAAGGCACCTTTTGCCTCCTGTTCGATTGACTTGGCCTGAAGAAAAATATCCAGCGGATGTTTTTTGATATAGTGACTGATTTCATGGCACAATACAAAGGCGAGCTGAGCTTCATTTTCAAGTTTTGCCAGCAAACCCATATTGATCAGAATCAATCCGTTGTTGGTTGCAAAGGCATTGACAGAAGGCGATTTTACCACATAAAAGCGTAACTGAGCTCTCAGGTCAGGGTTGTCTTTTAAGAGGATATCCCCTACTTGCTTTACATAGTTACTGACAGAGTCATTAAACAAAACCTTCCCGCTGAGGAGAAGCTGATTCATGTAATAAAAACTTTCCTGATAGAAAGCTCCTTTTGCCCTTCGCTCTTCTCTGCTTTCTGCTTCCAGTTGATCAAGCGCTTTTTGGTACTTCTCGGAAGGTGAAAGGAGAAAGTCCTGCGGGATTTCTCCCGAGGGAAACAACCGCTGGTAATGGTCAAAGTCCTGACCGGCAACTATTCCACCATGCAGGAAAAAAATCCACAGGCATGTCCACACGGAATATTTGCAAAAACTTATCATTTACATGGCTTTGCCACAGTTTCCAATGAAAAGGAGGCTTCCTTTGATTTCCCCTTATTCACAGCTGCGATGAAATAGGGTTGTGTGAGTACATCCGTTACAAAACAGTCTGCGCCGGGTTTGGTATGTACAACCTTTACGTTGTACTTTCCATCCTCCTCCGTAACTTCCTGAATAATAGCAGTATGTCCGCCTGAGTTTTGTGTGCCGATAAAACAGGCGATAATTTGTTTTTCATCAAAGTTGATCTCAGGAAGTGGGGGTACAGGGGTGCGATTGGAAGTGACCTTTTTCCAAAGGGCTTCCCATTCCGCCTCTGTCGAAATCAGTTCGTTTGAAGCGGTTTCTACTCCGCAAAAACTACCTTCCGCAATTTTTTCTATTTCCATGGTCACTCCTTCAGTTTTTGAAGTAGATTTTTGACTTTTACAAGCCAGAAAGGAAAGGAAGATCAAACAGATGAAAACGTGTCTGAGCTGGATCATAAGTAGTGGTTAATTAAAATCTTCGGAGTAAAGTTCTGAATGCGACAAATTTATCACTAAACCTGCTTGTATGCAGTTCCTGCATTACTTTCGCTTCATTTTGCATATAAGTTTCATAGTCTTCCATACTTTCGCATCCATATTGGATATTAAAAGTATAGGTGCCTTCCTGAGGTTCAGGGTCTATAAGCTCCTGAATATGGTTTTCAAGAAAATACCCTGTGGACATTACTGCGGGGATATGGTGCTGCTGCATCCAGTCAAGCCATTCTGCCCGGATATCTGCCTCAATTGAAATGGTAACGCTGTATATAATCATAAGTCTGAAACAAACATTATTTTCTGAAAATGACAATACTTTTGACGATAACTACTGAGGGATGTAACTTTCAACAGAAATAACACAAGCCCTCTGGTTTGTGATCACTTAAAATTAATGATTCTGCGCGCAATGAATCTGGTTTTTCCTCTATATAATCTGAAAACTGAAATCCGGGAGGGGCAGGAGTTTGTATGGGATATCATCCGGAAAAAATGGATTGTACTTCAGAAGGAGGAATATATCCGGCAATTGCTGGTGCATTATATGATTGAAGTAAAAGGCATTTCCCGGGTTTTGATCAGCCTCGAAAAGGAAATCCAATACAACGAACTGCGCAAACGGTTTGATGTAGTGGTTTTTGACAAAGAAGGGAAGCCGTTGATTCTCTGCGAAGTAAAGGCGCCGGAGGTTCCTTTGACTCAGGATACGCTTCACCAGATCGCGAGATATAATGTGGTCATTCAGGCGCCTCATTTACTTATTACAAATGGCCTCAATCTGCTGTTTTTTTCTCAGGCAGAAGATGGGAAATATGTACAGAATAAAGACTGGCTGTCAGTATGATCGGTGGTTATTCCCAGCTTCCTCTGATCGCACTGCCCGTTTCGGGGTTATTCGTGATTTGCAGATAAGCGCCGATTTCCTGCTGAAGTTCTTCTACATGGGAGATTACTCCTACAATCCGGTTTTCTTTTCGAAGCGACTTCAGGGTTTCAAAAATAATTTGGAGTGAATGTTTGTCCTGCGAACCAAATCCTTCATCCAGAAAGAAGAAGTTCTGTTTTGACTTTGCCTGCTGTTGTACGTGATCGGCCAGCGACAAAGCCAGCGACAACGCCGCCTGAAAAGTTTGCCCACCGGAAAGGGTTTTGACAGATCGCACCTGTCCGTTGTTGAGAAAATCGCGCACCTGAAATGCATTGTTGTCGGTTGCTTCCAGACTCAGTGAGCCGCGGGTGAGTTTCATGAATCTGTCATTGGCAGCCTGGCACAGATTGTAGAGAAAAATCGTGGAAACATATTTTACAAATCCGCTGGCAGAGAACATATTTTTCAGCGTGCGGATGTCTTCTGCTCTTAGTGTTTTTTCCTCCAGCTTTTTTTGGAAATTGTTTTTTTCCTCCAGTGAATGTCGCAGCCGCTCCATCTCTTTTTTTAATCCGCCGGTAGTAAGTGTGAGGTCATTGATCTCCTGCCTGAGAGCGGATAGGGTTTGCTGAAGCTGATAGAAGCTTTCCTGGTCAAAAGTTTTTCCGGTTACCTGCGATTCCAGTTCTGCAAGTGCAGTATTAGCGGTATGAAGCTGTTGTTTGAAGAGACTGATTGCCGACTTTTCCGCATCAATATTAAAATTGAGGCTGAGGATTTCTTCCACAATTTTCAATGAAGTATAGGCAGAGGCAGCGAGTTTTTCACTGATTTGTTGGTTGGTTTTGACAATTTTTTCCGTGAGGTCTTTTTCCTGTTTTTCGAGTTCAGATATTTCGCCTTTCAGCATAGCAAGGTTTGACCGCAGGCGTTGGATACGCTGGTCAGAGGTCTGATACAGATCTTCAATTTTGGAAAAACGCTCTTTTTGTTCCAGCGCAAGCTGCTCCAGGCGAGGGTTTTCTATCGATTTGTGCTGATCGTAGTTGATATGCTGGAAGCTGCGATATTCAGCCTGGAAATTGACTTCTTCAGCATGTCGTTGTTCTTTGATCTGGTCGAGGGTACGGGTGTATTTTTCCAGATTTAGTTCTTCTTTTGTGATACTGGTTTCCAGGGCTTCGCGTTCCTGATTAAACTGATCTGTTTTCGCATCTATCCGGGATATCTCAGCGATTTTTTCCTGAATGAGATCAGGTGTGGCTTTAGCATAATCTGCCCAGACAAAAGCTGCTGTGTGTTTATCGGCGAGTGCCTGGTTTTGGCTTAATTGGGTGGTCAGCGTTACTACAGTTTTTCGCTGGCGCAGGAGTTGCTCTTCTACGTTTTCGAGTCTGATCATAGCCTTGTCCAGCGCCTGGATTTCCTTGTCGTTATCTGATATTTCCTGCCGGATATTGTTGAGTTCAAAATCCACATTTCCCGAATCCACAATATCCGGGTGGTGTACAGAGCCGCAGAGCGGACAAGGTTTACCTGTTTCCAGCTTTAGGGCAAAGTTTTTGAGCTGGTGTCTGGCGAGGATTCCTTCGCGGGCGGTTTCTTTGGCCTGGAGTTCTTTCCTGAGACGGGCATGGTCCTTTCTCAGAATATCAATGATTTGCGCAGTTTCCAGTACATACTGACTGGTATTGAGCGATGTGGTTTTTAACACATCTGTTTTTGCCTGTTGTATCTGATCGAAAACAGATTGTGCTTCCGCAAGCATTGTTTCTTGTTTTTTGATGTCTTCATGAATCGTTTTCTGTTTTTGAAACCAGTCGCTGATCTGTAGCAGGAGATTGAGATCCGGTCGCGAATCGCGATTTTCTCGCAATTGTACATTGATTGCGGCAAGATCGTCTTTCATATTCCTGATTGAGGATTTGAGTTGATCGCAGACGGCGGCTCCTTTATTCATGCGTTCGTCAAAGGCAGAGATGTTTATTTCTCTGGTTTTGAGTCTGATGACAAGTTCCAGTTCAGTGGCTTTTTTTAGAAAAGTCTCCCTTTGGTGGTATTCATTGCTGATTTCTTTAAAAGTATCTTCTGCAATTTTCAGGTCGCGTTTTGACTGTGTTTCGGCTTCTCTTTTTGCCTGAATATTTCGGGTATTTGCGTCGAGATTTTCCCCCGTTTCTTTTTTGCGATCGAGCAGGGGTTTAAAGTCAATCAGGCAGGATTCGTATTCCTTGAGGTTTTGTTCTCTTTCGTAAAAACCGACTGATTTTTCGTGCAGATCTTGCACGACTTTTCGCTGACTGCCTATTTTTTCAAAAAGGAGTTTAAGCGATTCCAGCCTTGTGATTTCTTTTTCCTGCTGCCGGGCAGTGGTTTCTTTTTCGAGGAGTTGTTGTTCGAGGCGTTGGATTTCCGTTTCGACATGAAGCAGTGCTTCTGGCGTGACATCTTCCATTCTCAAAATCAGGGTTTCCAGCCTTGTGATTTCTGTTTGGTTTTTCTTTTCAAGTGAAACAGCTTTATTGTACAGCTCATATTTTTCGAGTTTAAAAATCTCGCGCAGCATCCGTGTGCGGTCTGTCTCTGAGAGCTGAAGGAAATCCTGAAATTTCCCCTGGGGAATGATAATGGTGCGTTTGAAATTGTCGTAGCTGAGACCGATGATTTCCTCTGCTGTTTCGGCTTCTATGGGCAGCCAGTCATTGTTTTTCCAGGCAAATGCGCTTCGGGTAAGGGTTCCGACCTGGTCAAACTGGCGGGAATTTCTTTTTCCGTTTACGACAAATCTGAATTTCTCTTCTTCCGCTGCAAATTCGAAGTCAATAAACATTCGGTCTGACTTCAGGTTCATCATATTATATCCCCGGTTGTCCCGTTTGTTTAGTCGCTCTGATTCACCATAGAGGGCGTATGAAATAGCTTCGAGAATGGTAGATTTTCCACTGCCGGTGGCGCCAAAAATGCCAAAAAGCTGAGACTGGGTCAGCTTTTGGAAATCAATATCTTCTTTATTCTGGTAGGAATAAATGCCTTGTATAGAAAGTCGAAGAGGAATCATGGAGTGGATTTTTATGACTACAAGTTAAAAAATCCACGGGAAGTCTTCACAAAAAAGTCTAGTGCCCGCTTCTTAATGTACCTTCTCTGTCGTCGGTAAACGGGCGGGTAATGGCAGGTGCCAGAAATCTTGCGGGTTTGGGGGCCAATAACTCCGGAAGCGCTGTCCATTCGCTGCGAATATTCTTCATCAGCAATGCATGATCAAAGAAAACAGAGCCTTTGGGAAATGTTTCCTCATTCTCAAAAAAATCAGACCGCATCTGGCAGATATGTAAAGGCTGGACTTTTTGCCGGTTTGCACGAAATGCGATCCCGTCATATATCATATTTTTAAAACGGGGAGCATATTCCAGGCTGTTTTGAGCAAAAAGGTCTGCAGCCGAGTGGAGGTCAGAAAAAACAGACCCATGTGAAAAGGCGGTAGTCTCTTTGGCCAGGAAGGAAAGCCGGGTTTGGTCTCTGTTGGTGAGATGTAATTCATAATAGCCATTGGCTTCCCGGGTTTTGAAACGGCCAAGTTTGTGCATTCCGGGAAAAATTTTTCCACCGGCAGAATGTATGATCAGAGAGGATGTATCCCTTCTTGGGATATATAAACCTTCCTTCCGGATACCCGCTTCCTCCCAGGTTACAGCTATCCGGTGAGAGACATTTTCAGCAGAGATTCCAGGTAAAAAAGGGAGACCCTTAATTTTTAAGTGATTGATATGAAAAAAACATATTCCGGCGATCCCGTAGTTTCCAAATAATTTAGGCTCGAAGGGTGAGGGCAACAGTTTTTTCAAAACTGCTGGTTCAACCCGATAGTTGATCAGGATTCTTTTTTCAATCAATCCGGTGAGGGCGGGGATTTTCATGAGTCAGAACAAATGGTTGTTTAAGATCACTTACCTCTATTAACGGAAAGTGTGCCATTTCAGATGTATTCTGTATTGAGATTTTCAAAAAGTTTTTCAGTATCGTTTTCTGTTTCAGCTACTTTCTCCAAAAACACTTCGTCTTCTCTTTCATTGAGATCGCGATATGCGATGAGACTGACGCCAATCGCAAAAGCCTGAAATAACATGACTGGCCATGCGCGCATTTCTGTCGAAATACCAAAACCTATCATCAGCGCCAGATTATACATGACAGTTCCAACCCATACTACCTGTGCATTATTTCTTGAAATTTTATCCGCCCAGATTCTGAAATAATAATATAGCAGGAAAAGCCCCGGTGCGCCGATTACCCAACCTATCGGATAAATAAGCGCAGGGATAGCAAGCGGGAGATTTATTAACGCAAAGATCATTGCGATCAATCTTGTGGAGGGAGTCAATTCTTCAGTAGCAAATTTCTGCCGAATTTTTCTTGCGGTAATCATTGCAGTAGAATTAATGGTTGTTGAAAGGTTGTACTTCGTTTACGAATAAATCCAGGCAGCGTTCAGTACTTTCAATAAAAAATGAAAGTTTGTTGAAAAAAAATTATTTCTTCACCTGCCGCTGGAACATTTTCAACAAAGCACCAAAAAACCAACCCCGGTCTGCTTTGATAGCAATTTCAAGAAACTTATCTGCCTGCCCTACGATATTGTGGAGATTTTCGACGGATTCGATAAATGCCTTAACGTTTTGGTCATCTTTATCGCCCTGCACCTCTTTTACCTCTTCCAGTACTTTCATGACGGGCTTGAGTTCCCGTTTTCTCCTTTCAATGATCACCTGTTGTGCAACCTGCCATATATCTTTTTCGGCAAAGAAATACTCGCGCCTTTCCCCGGAGCGATGCTCTTTGCTTACCAGGCCCCAGTCGATCAGCGCCCGGAGGTTCATATTGGCATTTCCTCTGGATATATTGAGTGTCTCCATGATTTCTTCTGCCGAAAGGGATTCCGGTGAAATCAGTAAAAGCGCATGTACCTGGGCCATCGTGCGATTGATACCCCAGTTGGAACCCAATGCGCCCCATGCCTGAATAAATTTCTCCTTTGCTTCATCAAGTTGCATAGTACAAAGATAAGAATCTAAAGGTATTTCAAAAATGACTGAAAGTTTTATAAAAAAATGAGGAAGACCAAAACAAACCTTTATGTTTAAATTTGGGTTAGCTAATTCATTGAACTTAATGAATCTTTATCATGCAAAATAAATTGATTTTCACGCTTATTTTACTGGGGTTTGCATTTCCCGCTTTTTCACAAAACTGTGAAGAACCAGATCCCAGGGCTGCCAAACGAATGCAGAAAGATGTTTATTTTCTGGCCGATGACAAACTGGAAGGCCGGGAAATGAACTCTTCCGGGGAAAAAATGGCTGCAGAATTTCTGGAAAAAAAATTCAAGAAACTGGGATTAAAAGGAATCGCTGCCAACGGAAGTTACAGAGTCGAGTTTGAAACTTCGAAGGTAATCCGCGGAAAAAATAATATTCTGGCTTTATCAGATAAAGTACTTGATGTAGGCAATGACTTCTTCCCGCTTGATATTTCTTCCAATGCAGATATCGATAACCGTGAAACAGTAAGCGTTGGCTTTGGGATTGTTGCCCCAGAGCTGAACTACGACGATTATGCCAATGTCGCTTCTGTAAAGGATAAAATCGTCATCATTAATTTTTCTTCTCCAGATGGCGTTCACCCTCATTCGAAATATGCGAAGTACCACGATCTTCAATCACGCGCCGAACTGGCAAAAGAAAAAGGGGCAGCCGGAGTGATTGTCTTTAACCCGGACAAAAATCTCCGCAATCCCGATCAAAACTTTAAGAATATCCGCCCGGTGGGAATTCCGGTTGTATTTGTAGGGGAAGAACATCAGGCATTGCTGAAAACACAACCTATGGTCAAACACCTGGCCGCAGATCTTCAAAAAGAAACCAGCAGTGTGCCCAATGTTGCGGGGTTTTGGGACAATGGCGCGGCAGAAACGGTTGTCATTGGCGCACATTACGACCATCTCGGGTTTGGCGGAGAGGGGTCGTTGCATGCAGGTGAAAAAGCCATTCACAATGGTGCAGATGACAATGCCAGTGGAACGGCAGGCGTTGTTGAGCTTGCCCGTTATCTTACAAAGTCAAATCTGAAAAACAACAACTACCTCTTTATCGCATTTACCGGCGAGGAAAAAGGGCTACTGGGATCCAAAGCTTTTGTGGAAAACAGTCCGCTCGCTTTGGACAAGATCAACTATATGATCAATATGGATATGATCGGCAGGCTGAATGAAAACAAGGCCCTGATCATTAATGGGGTAGGGACTTCTCCGGTGTGGAATTCCGCACTGGAATCGCTGGACTGTTTTGACCTGAAGATTACCACTACAGAATCAGGCGTAGGGCCATCCGATCATACTTCTTTTTATCTGAAAGACATTCCCGTATTGCACTTTTTCTCCGGGACACACAAAGACTACCACAAACCTTCTGATGATGCAGACAAAGTGAATTATTCGGGTATGGCTGATATTATCGCCTATATAGAGTCTCTGGTTGGAAAACTGGATAGTGAAGGAGAATTGCCATTTACCAAAACCAAAGAAGAAAATAACCAGAATGCGCCCCGTTTTACCGTTACGATGGGGATTATGCCCGACTATACCTTTGACGGGGAAGGACTGAAAATTGACGGTGTTTCGGAGGGAAAACCCGCTCAGAAAGCAGGAATCCAGGCAGGAGATATCGTTTTGAAACTGGGCGAATATCCGATTCGCGATATGCAAAGTTATATGCAGGCGCTGAGTATTTTCAAAAGGGGCGAGAAAACCAGCGTAATACTACTCAGAGAAGGAAAAGAATTAGAACTGGATTTGGAGTTTTAGTGATAAAGTATTCGCGAGAATATATTATTTTAATGGTATGAAATTGACCAAAGCTATATTTTGGGATACGGACTATGAAAAGATCGATTGGGATAAAAGTGTTCGATACGTAATTGGTAAAGTATTGAACTTTGGTACCCAGGAAGATTGGAAAGCCATTAATGAGTATTATGGCCGAAACAGAATAAAGCAGGAGGCAGTTCAAATCAGAGATCTGAATCCTAAAGCCCATTTTTTTGCCAGTAACGTTCTGGATATTCCTATTACTGATTTTAAATGTTACACCTCAGGACAATTTACCCCCAAACACTGGAACTATTGAGGTTACTCATGGATCAGGATGTATTTAATAACTATTCACTGGCAGGGGGAACAGCACTTGCATTACAAATCGGACATCGAATCTCTGTAGATTTGGACTTTTTTGGAAAGCAGGAATTGGTAACAGAAGACCTGTTTCAGGTTTTTTCAGATTTAGGAGGGTATCAATTACTTTCACAAGGCAAAAATATACTAATTGTAAACATAAGAGATATAAAGGTAGATGTCATCAACTATCGGTATGACTTATTGGAACCTACGTTTTCAATCGATGGTTTACGTTTATATTCCTTAGCTGATATTGCAGCAATGAAATTGGCTGCTATTACCGGCAGGGGGAAGAAAAGAGATTTTTTTGACTTATTTTTCCTCCTGAAAAAATACTCATTAGGCGAGATTCTTGATTTTTATCAAAGAAAATACCCCGATGGTTCAGTTTTTTTGGTAGCAAAAAGTTTGGTTTATTTTGAAGATGCAGATACTGATGAAGATCCCATTTTGTTAGAGGATGCAGAATGGGAAATGGTAAAACAAAGGATTCGTCAAGAAGTAAAGAATCTTTACAAGTGATTATAATACAAAAAAAGCCATCCCTTTATGAGATGGCTTTTTCTATTTTCCTTTATCACTATTTCATGAATTTTCCAAGGAAACCGCCGACATCGTCGAGGAAACTTCCGTCACCATCGCGGTCGAGCAGGCTGCCCAGCATATCCATAGCAGGTGAACCCGACTGCTGTGCCTGATTTCTTGCACCCATCAGGATACTTGCAAGACCTCCCATGTCCAGTCCCTGCTGCTGTTTTTGTTTTCCCAGCATACCCATGACAATCGGAGCCAGGTTTTCGAGCAGAGGACCTACTTTGGAAACATCAAGTCCGCTCAGTTGACTTACACCCTGTTGAACATGTGGCTGATTATTTCCAAATACATGCTTGAGGATACCTGCACCTGCGCCATTGTCAGTGGAGGAGAGAAATCCGCCAAGGTTGTCAAGAATCGACCCGTCATGGTCTTTGCTAAGGGCGCTGTCCAAAGCACTTGCACCTTCCTGTGTAGAAGCATTTTTGGCAAGCGCACCTACAATCATAGGAAGGGCTGCGGAAATAGCAGAACTTGTGGTGTTTGGGTCTGTGCCAAGTTGACCGGCAAGACTTTCAAGGGCTGAACCGCTGAGTTGTTTTGTGAGTTGTTCGATTAATGACATGTAAATAATTTAAATGATTTCTGTAAAATTTGTGTGTTGCATTTTTAAGATGGGTTGGAGACACAAAAGTCACATCTCAATTTAGTAAAAATTCTTTTATCTTCGTCAGCAATGATAAATTACCCTATATACATTGGTTCTGATGCCCTTTTGCGCCTCAAAGAATTTTTGGCTCTGCGCAAATATTCGGGCATACTTGTCCTGGCTGATGAGAATACCCATAAATTGTGTTATCCGCTGATTCAGCCATTTCTGCCAGTGCATAAAGTGTGTATCATCTCTGCGGGAGAAAAATTTAAGAACCTGGATACTTGTGTGAAAATCTGGGAATCGCTGACTGATTCTGCTTTCGACAGAAAAGGTCTTGTGATGAATCTGGGCGGAGGCGTCATCGGAGATATGGGCGGATTTGTGGCTTCGACCTATAAGCGGGGAATAGAATTTATTCAGGTTCCGACTACACTCCTTTCACAGGTTGATGCCAGTGTCGGGGGGAAATTGGGCGTGGATTTTCAAGGATACAAAAACCATATTGGCTTGTTTTGCGAACCCCAGGCTGTGGTCATCTGGCCGGAGTTTCTCGACACGCTTTCCCGCAGAGAACTGCTTTCCGGCATGGCCGAAGTAATCAAACACCACCTGATCGCAGATCGCGAAGGGTGGAACAGCCTGAAGGTCAGCACGGAAGTATATTCCCTGAATATAGACGCTCTCATCCGCCACTCCATCAAAATCAAGTCTGACATTGTAGAAGCAGATCCTTTTGAGAAAGGCTTGCGCAAAGCGCTCAATTTTGGTCACACCATCGGCCACGCGGTTGAAAGTCGTTTTCTTGAAACAGACCAACCTTTGCTTCATGGCGAAGCGATTGCCATTGGAATGATAGCGGAATCGTGGATTTCGCATGAAGAAGGCCTGATTACTGAAGCCGAGCGGGACCAGATTGTCGATTTTATCCTCGCACTTTATGGACGGCTGGAAATTTCAAAAGGATTTTTCCCCGATATATGTGCGCTGGCCTTGAATGATAAAAAAAATCAAAGCGGAAAAATCCTCTGTACCCTTCTGGATGGAATCGGAAAGGTGCGCTACGATAGTGAAATTCGCAAAACGCAAATTGAGGATTCTCTCAATTTTTATAACGCTTTATCCTGACTTTCAGGGCTTTTGATATGGCATTGATCAAAACATATAAGTTGTTTTCCCCCAAGATTGATTCTTCCGTTTTCCTCGCCGAAAATGCGACCATCATCGGCGATGTCGAGATCGGGGAACAAAGCAGTATCTGGTATTTTGCAGTGTTGCGCGGGGATGTCGGGGCGATCCGAATCGGAAAACGAACCAATATTCAGGATGGCGCCATCGTGCACTGCACCACCGGGCTTACTCCTGCCCATATCGGCAACGACTGTGTGATCGGACATCAGGCGATGATTCACGGCGCTACCATCGAAGATGAGGTATTGATAGGCATGGGTGCCATTGTCCTCGACGAAGCGGTCGTACCCACTCATACCATCGTAGCAGCGGGCGCACTGGTGCCGCAGGGAAGCAAACTGGAGTCCGGATTTTTATATGCAGGCATCCCTGCCAAAAAGATCAAACCACTCACTCCGCAGCAGATAGACATGATCCGCCTGGGGGCAGCGCATTACATCGAAAACGGAAAGGCACATCGCGAATCAAAAATTGTAGAACGATAAGTATTCTTATAAAAAATTATGCTGACCATTGATCCCAAAACAACCCCGATTCCCCAGTTGCATCAGTATCTGGTAGGGGCTGTGGCACCGAGGCCGATTGCTTTTGTAAGCACCATCTCCGCAGATGGAATTCCCAACCTGGCACCTTACAGCTTTTTTAATGTTTTTGGCTCCAATCCTCCGATTGCGGCTTTTTCTTCCAACCGAAGGGTCAGAGGCAATACCACCAAAGACACGCTCGCCAATGTAAAGGCTACTGGCGAAGCCGTTATTAATATCGTCAATTACAGTATTGTACACCAGATGGCCCTCACTAGTGTGGATTATGCGCCGGAGGTAAGCGAATTTGAAAAAGCGGGACTGACGCCCATTCCTTCAGATCTGGTAAAACCTTTTCGCGTAAGTGAATCTCCTGTGCAAATGGAATGTGTGGTCAGAGACATCATCACGATTGGTGAAGGCGGTGGCGGATCCAATATCGTGATCTGCGAGATCGTCAAAATGCACATCAGCGAATCTATTCTGGATGGAGAAGGAAATATCGATCCCTTCCGTGCCGACCTCATGGCGCGTATGGGCCGCGCCTGGTACTGTCGCGCCAACGGCGCCAATGTCTTTCCCATCGTTCAGCCCTTCGAAAAAATCGGTGTAGGTTTTGACCAGCTTCCCGATTCTATAAAACACAGTCCCGTACTCACCGGAAAACAACTCTGGCAGCTTGCATCCGTCGAAAAAATTCCCGATCGCAATTTGCAAATAGTGGAAGATGCTGATTATCAGGCTGCAGTAAATAGCGATGTGGATGGCGTTTCCGAAAACCTGCATACCCTCGCCGCCGAACTTCTCAACGAAGGACAGATCGAAAAAGCCTGGCAGGTGTTACTGTCTGTGTAACTTTGCGTGAACTTTCGAGATGTTGATCGGAGATCATCTCCCTGCTTTTGAACGCAGATTACGCAGAGTACCACGCATCTGCTAAGGCAGACAGGAATTAACGCAGAGACTATAGCACCCTTTGCGTTCCTCTGCGATTCCTTTGCGTCCTCTGCGTGAACCTTCGAGATGTTGATCGGAGATCACCCCCTGCTTTTGAACGCGGATTACGCAGAGTACCACGCGGATTAACGCAGATACCTTCGCGTTTCAAACGTTTAATTTAATCTTTGATCTGGCGTTTCCGAAATACCGGCGATCGCGATCGCCAACACACTCATCAGAAAAGGCAGAACCGTGATCAGAAACCGCGCCTCTTCTCCTGCTTCCCCGATTGCCGGCAAAAAGGTGAGAAAAGCCGTCAGGAGAATAACCAGAAAATATTCGGAGAGAACAGTAGCTGGTTTACGAATGACTTTCCATCCGAAAAATAAAATCATTATTCCCAGCAACACATACAACATTCTCACCAAAACCACATAAATATCGAGCACTGTTCCCTGCGGATCGTTGGCGTACATATCGGTGCGGCCCCGGGTGAAAATCAGTATCCGGTCGATAAGATGGAGGAATGCATCCCCGGGCCGACGGGCGATTCCCTTCATAATTTCACTTTGCCGGGCCTTGCTGTTTTCGAGGTGAATCTGGGTATTAATATTATTCCACGACCATCCAAAATCATTGACCGGAGGAGCTTCGGGCTGGAGCCGTGCTTTGAGTGCTGTCTCATCAATAAACGGCGACCATACCTGGTAGAGATTCGTTCCGCCATGATTGGACCAGATGATTTGTCCGTCGTTGTAGAAAAATAATTTGGCGTGCCACAACCCCGATAACAGCAGAACCGGAATAAGAAATGTCAGCATTTTCAGCTTTTGGGATTTGCCGTAATGCCACAGATTATAGAAAATCAAAAACGGAAAAATCAGAAGCACAAACGGGCGGCTCAACTCAGCAACGGAAAGCGCAAATCCTGCGAGAAAGGCGGTAAAATACCCCAGCCCGGCAGGAACTTTTTCCCCGAAGGAAACCCGCGACAACAAAATATATCCCAGCAACAAAAAAGGCAGCAACACATCGTACAACTGCGGATTAGATGGGTGAATGAGAATAACTGAATGCAGAAAAACCGTACCCACAGCCATCACCAACACAAGCCCCGGCCAGGGCCTTTTCAGAAAAAACACAGGCAACACCAGCATCATCACAATGCTGATATGATAGGTGTCGTACAATATCCAGCCGATGCCGTGCCGGCGGTTGAATGTGGCGATTTCCAGAATCGAAATAACCGGCGGAATCCTGGTTCGCAATTCGAGAATATATTTCCATAGTGCCCCTTCCGCCTGAAAATCCTTATGCGAATATACATGCATCCAGCCTGTCGCTGGAGTGGATACCGTAGGCGCAACCTGAATAAAGGCATAAATCACCCAAATCAGAACCACCACTGCTGCGCTTATTTTTCCGGATTTACCCGAAAAGAAGAGCTGAATTTTATTGACAAGAGGTGCCAGGTATTTGCTTTGCGTCCTTCGCGCCTTCTTTGTTTCCTTTGCGTTTCCCGTATTTTCACCCAAAGTATTTGACATCTCCGTAAATTTATTTGACCGGTTCGATCAGTTCTACTTTCAGGTCATCGACAAAAAGTTCGGTTTGCGAACCTGCATTCCAGACATATACTTTCAGCACATCACCCGGCTGCCAGTTGTCGGGAATCCGCATTTCGTAGTGATAGTCAAACCATACCCACGGGTCGGTGACCCTTTGGATTCGGGCGGTGGTTTCCCGGTAAGGCGCACCATCGCGGAAAAAAATCGTTGACAACTGCGCCATTTGCCATTCGTCCCAGACCATCTGTGTAAAAAACACGCTGGCACTTACCCTGACCCATGAGCGTGGTTTTGGGTTGAGGGAGGCAAGGGTGGTTTCATAGCCGGGGCTGAACTGATTTTCGCCATTGAGGAGATAGGCCTTTTTCCCCGAAAAAACCTGCCGGTCGGTGAGGTTGCCGGTAGAGTCAGATTCGAAGTCATTGAAATAAAGTTCGCGAACCTGTTTGCCCTTCATGCTTCGGATTTCGCTTCGCACGTCGAGAAATTTTTTGTCCTCCTTCCGGGGATTTGTCGAACCCAGAATTTTCCAGTAATACGCCCGTGTCATTGCCTCCGAATGCCAGCCACCTTCTTTTGCATGCGCCTGCCAGGTCATTACGAGGTTGAGGTCTGCGAATAACACCATCAGCGAAACACACGCAATGGCTGCCATGCGGTTTCGGAGCATCGCCGTTACAAATGCCGCAAGCGGAAGGATGAGAATCGCATATGACTGCACCAGCGCCCTTGCACCAAAACTTCCGCCATACCACCAGACTTCCCAGGCGAATACCACATAAACATTGATCAGGAAGTACGCAAGCACGGGGAGAAACTTTTCCCTGTGCCGGGTAAACAAAGGCACAAATCCCAGCAGCGCAAAAACCATGATCGGCGTGTAAAGCAACCAGCCTTTACGGAAACTGAAAAATCCCTCCTTGATATGCGGATGCAGCCAGTGGAAACCAAATTCTCCATAACTGTAATGCAGAAATGATCCCGCATACATTTTCCAGTAAATCATCTGCATCATGCCCATCAGAAAAATCCCTCCGCCCAGCAGCAATACATCGGGGTAGCGGCGGAGCAGAAGATGGATTTTTTCGGTGAATGTATGTTTGTTTTTAATACCCCAAAGCAGTGGAATGAGGATAGACATAAGTTCTGTCGGGCGCACAATGGTCGCAAGGCCGATGGCCAGCCCCATGACAAAAGCCACCCAGCGGCGGGGATTTTCGTGCCAGATGATCGTCAGGAGCAGAACCAGCGCATAAATCGTAAATAGCGAATTGTGCGGCATCGCCCCGTCAATCGCCGCGTAGTTGAGCCAGTTGGTGCCCAGCACAATTACCCCCAGCACAATCGCAGCCACTATATCTTCAAAATACCGGAGCAAAATTTTCCGCACCAGCACAAGCCCCATACAGGCGTAAAAAATCATGCCCATCGAAATCGCAAACTGGTAGGGCCAGGAAAAACCATCGGCAGGCCAGGAACCAGAAAGCGCGATAATATGTCCGATCAGAAAGAAAGGGAGGTAAAGAATGGCCATTCCCACGGGGTATTTCATCACCCATTTTCCGTCGGGTTGTTGTACGGCGTGGTGGAAATCCCCGGCGGGGTGATATTTTTCAAAAATTTCGTCTTTGAATCCGAGTCCACCCAGATCGTCGTAAATGATCGCCGCCGGGAGGTAGAGATAATAACCAAAAACATCCCAGCTAACGGTCGCTTCGGTATGGCTTTTTTCCCATTTGGGATAAAGAAAAGCCACGCGGATCACCACATAAGAGAGGATGATCAGGGCGGAAAAAGAGATAAGATTACGCTGTTTCATTGGCGGCGATATGGGAATGCAAGTTTTCGCAAATCGCTGACAAAAGCAAATGGGTGCGCTGTATTGGGGGAAAACACTTTTTCGCAGACCGCAGGTGATTCTACTTCTGCATATCTTTTTGCAAAATCTGCGTATATTAACCAGTATATAAACCACTCACCTATGGAATTGCAAAATCCCCAGGAACTGATAGACAAAATTCTATCCATGCCGTCGGCACCCACTATCGTAGAGCAGGTGCATCATGTTCTGGAGACTGAGCGGCAGCGACGCAAGCACTTCTACAACGAAATTACCGAGTACGAAAAAGCCGAGTTCATCAATGGCGAGGTGGTCATTCATTCACCCGTCAAAAAAGGGCATAATGATGTGACTATTAAGCTGACCAAACTGCTTGATACTTATGTGCAAAAACATGCACTCGGTTACGTTTGCGTTGAGAAAATCATGATCACCCTCTCCCGCAACGACTACGAGCCGGACCTCTGCTTTTTCGGTCAGGAAAAAGCACAGCACTTTGTGGAAGATCAGAGCCTCTTTCCCGCGCCCGACCTGGTGGTAGAGGTTCTTTCTCCAAAGACCGCTGCCAACGACCGGGGCATCAAATTTGAAGACTATCGCGCCCACGGTGTGTTGGAATACTGGATTGTGGACCCCGTAGCCCGCTCAGTGGAACAATACCGCCTCGATGCCGAAAACCAATACGAACTCATCCTCAAATCCGGCAACGGCCGTATTCGAAGCGAAGCTATTCCCGGCTTTCAGATCCGGATTGAGGCGATGTTTGATGCAGCGATAAATCTGGAGGAATTGGGGCGGTTGCTTGGTTGAGGGGAATGCCAGTTGATCGCTCGCCAATGAGCGAAGCCATCCCTTCGGGAGACGCCAAGCACATCTCAAAAAAAACTTTGCGTTCTTTACGACACCTTTGCGACCTCTGCGAGAAACACTTTTCGCCAACCGTAGGGTTCACGCAAAGTACGCCAAGAACCGCAAAGTACGCAAACCACTTTCTGGTGGGTATGAATATATTTCGGAATTATAAACTTATTGGGACAAAGGATATAAACCACAAGGAACACAAAGGCAGTCACGAAGATCACAAAGAAAAAGCCTCTTAGTGCGTCTGCCTTAGCAGATGAGGCCTTTGTGTTCTTCGTGGTTACTCCTTTTCATTCAAAAAGTCTCTGCATCCCAATTACTTTATAATTCCGATATATTTTATAAAAAGTTTAGGAAAGCGAAAAACATTCGCTTAATTCGAATATTATATATTACTAAAAGAGAATAATATAAGTATGAAAACCTTACACATCCACACATCCACACATCCACACATAATTTTATTTATGTAGCCTTCATTGCACTCTTTTTGATATCCTGTCAAAAAAATCCGCTGGAGAAAACCCAACCTGAATCCTCTCTGGAAGTTGCCAACCCCCATAATTTAGCTTTGATTCAACAAGCCTCCGGCATTGCCCTTTTCCCGGAAATTGTGAATGAAAATGGGATTCTTCATTTTTCCAACCTCGATCATTATAATTCTACCTTAGAACAACTGGCCCTGATGGAGAATCAGTGGGTAGATGAATATAGCCTGAATGAAAGCGACCATATCATCCCGGACGAGGCGTTGGAAGCATTTGAGGATATGCTGGAATTCTATTCTCTCCGGAAATTTATCGAGCAGGATGAGGATGTTTTCCTTCGAAGCGGTAGTGAAAACTGGGCAGATCGCCTGGAGGTTACCCACTTCATCAAAGATGATTATGTACGAACAGTTCTGAATCCATCCGCAGAGATTATTATCGGAAATTCTGTATTTAAGTATGTTACAAATGAGGTAATTGTCGAAATTACCGATGGAAACATGAATACGCTTGAAATCGTGCGAAATTACTTTGCCTCACAAGATGATATTATCACAACTGTTCCTGCGGGTATGGGCGGTGGAAATGTGATTCTCCATTATCCAAATTTTTCTGTACCCATCATCGTTACCGGCCCGTCTGTTGAGACTTGTCCTTCTACGGCATTTGAATTACTGCTTCAATGGGATGCGTCGGATAAATCCGCGATGGATTTATCGGTGGGGTTGAGTGATAATGTTAGTTCTATCCTGGCGATGAATAGCGGCTTATTGGCCAGTCAGTTTGATCTTTTGGTGTCGAATGTAGATGGCACAAATATAACGTCTATTTTTTCATTTAGCGTCCCCCATTCACACGGAACCCGAAAATTTTATGTTCACAGTGAATCTGTGGCTTCTTTTCATAATGTAGAAGATAATAACGATACCGAATCGGGTATTCTTCGTCTTACTGATAATTGCAACTAATATGCGTTTTTTAATATTTGGGGCCATTTTGTGGGTGTTTTCAAGTTACACTCCCATTCAGAGTCAAATCCTCCGAAAAGATAAAATTGGTATTAGCCTTCAGTTGCGATTAGGACATGTATATCCGCCGCAGCATTTTGTGCCGACGTTTTACGTTTTGCCTCCGGCGTTGATGTTTATTGAAGACTTCCCCCGGATGGAGATTCGCCCTTTAGCAGGCGGCGGGTTGAAAGCGGAATACCGCTTGCGGAAAAAATGGCTTACTTCTCTGGGGATTCATTATCAGTACTACCAACTGAACGGGCGAGTGGGTTCCGTTCAATCCTCTCTTTCGCGTATTTTTGAACAGTCCTGGTCGGAAATCAATGCCCCGGTAGAGTTTACCTATGCTTTTCCCCTCAGGCAGTCGGGGTACGGACTAGCGATCAGTTTGGGAACCGTATTTGCGGGGTATTTTTGGGATAATACAGCACGTCATGGTGTAAACTACAGAGAAAACACGATGATTGTTCGTCTTCAACCCATTCGACTGGTGAATGTGCGGTATCGGTTTCGGATGGCGATGATATTTCCGTTGAAAAAGGAGCCATTTCAAATCGGGCTTGAGGGGGACTGGGCAAGGTTTAGCCCGATTCGTCTGGAAATCAGTCACTACATATTGGATGATCCATCCGGTTTTGGCGGTCTTCCGGATCCCGAATACCTGACATACCAGTACTGGCAGAAGATTTTTCCTCATCAGGTGAGTTTGTTTATTTCGATTCCACTGGTGACCCTGATATCGGAAAAATAAGGAGCTAACAAAATCCGCAAAACACTTCTTAGCGACCTTTGTGCCCACCATTTTGCGATACCTTTGTGAACTTTGCGATTCCTTTGCGACCTCTGCGAGAAACCCTTTTCGCCAACCGGAGGTTTCACGCAAAGTACGCCAAGAACCGCAAAGTACGCCAAGGGGTAAGTACCTGCCATTGTGTCCTCTCTGTTTAAAAAGAGGAACCACTATCTTTTTCAACTCCCCGATTTCACGAGTCTTGAATAGACAGGGTAAGGCGTCGCTTCCGACGAAAGGATCAAGGTATAAATGCCCGAAGGGAGCGAAGACAAATCCCATAATTCTTCCAGGCATATAGAATAATTTTTGCCGGACTTCCGGACGACCACTTTCCCCTGGGCATCCACAATCTGGGCGGTCCAATCACCTATGTATTTTTCTCCACAGAAGGATAAGGTAATTTCTCTATCCGCAGGATTGGGATAGATTTCCAGAAAGGGTTTTGGGGTGAGTTTTTCGCGGGAGAGAATCATTTCCGGTCGAATGCAATAAGTGCCTACGGTGTCGGTGAGTTTTTCGGCGCAGATAAGGCATTTTCCCCAATCCGCTTGAAATATAAAACCCGTTGATCCAAGCCCCTCTCCCCATGAGTAGATTGATCCGGGCAGGAAATGATTATAGACATTATTCACAGAATCGAAATTGGTGAAACTCTCTACATAGAAAGTAAGGTGATTATTCCATTTCGGGTTATAAATAGGTCCCACAATAATGTGATAATCAAAAAAATCATAACTAAGGAATGGGGGGGAGAAAACACTTATACGGTTATTTATGACAAAAGAAGAGAGAGTTGTTTTGGGTCCATAATAAATAGTATCATGATACAATGTATAGGGATTAACCCCATATGGGAATACATACATAGACTCTTCCTTCATCCGGTAAAAGACCGTATCCTGGGAGTTGCTCCACCATTTATCCAATACCTCGGTCCAGAAAATAGTATAGATGTAGTTCGGCCCAGATTCACAAAATTCCAGATCCCCATAGGTAAATCTCTCTCCAATTTCAAAGTCATAAATATCTTCTAACCACGGCATTTTTCCGCCGAGACTAATTTCTTCAATCCCGTGTAAAACGATTTTATCCCGCTGATTCAACTTAACGAGAGTATTGCCAAATTGATAATACCGGTAATAGACCGGCAAAAAGACCTTCGTCTGAATCAGGCCATAGGTCTGAGAGAGTAATAAAGTATCGCCTGTTGAGAGGGTGATGGTAAGAAGGGAATCGGTGACTCCGAGAAAATTATTTTCAGACCGGAGGATCAGCGTTGCAGTTACGGCGGAATCGGCATGAAAGGTCCAGCTTGTCTGTAAAGGTACCTGTGTCCGGATAAAGAAAGTATCGGCATCAGAGGTGACAAAAAGATAATCGCCTCCGGGTTTTTCGATCATTTTTTGTCCCATGATGTTGTCGGAATCGGCGCGTATCCCAGATAAATTCTCCCGCCCGATCCTATTAAAATAATAAAGGGTATCCGATCCCTGTGTTTCGACCGAATCTATGCGAAAAGAGTAAAGTCCGTTTAAGATAACCGAGTCCGGGGAATTATCACGATAACTACAATCATACACATACGTCCAGTGAGGATGGAAAGGGCGGTAGTTTTGACTGAGGAGACTAAGCGCCGGAAAACATAAGCCCAGCGTGAGAAAAACGGATAAAGGCGTTTTCATAAGAGATTGTCTCTGATTTGTGATAATTTTCTTCTGTACTGGCAATTCCCATGACTCAATAAACATCTTTTTGTAAGATAGAAAAATTATATGGCAAAATGGGTATTTCAAACTGCTGCTCTCAAAAATTCCATTTCTCCCCCCAAAAACCTATTTTAGTTCTGACTCTGGACTAACTCTGCTCGTGATGAAACATTTCCTTTCCTCCTGCGTGCTTTTGGGCGTGTTGTTTTTCTCCTGCCAAAAGGAAAACTCCACTCCCGATAACACCGCGCCTGTCCTCTCTCCCGATGAAGAATCGGCGACTTTTCAGCTTGTGCCGGGGCTGGAAATCCGGCTGGTTGCTTCGGAGCCGCTGGTGGAAGAACCGGTTTTTATCACCTTCGACGAAGACGGAAGAATGTGGGTAGCCGAAATGCGCGGTTTTATGCCCGACATTGATGGTACGGGCGAAACTGATCCCATCGGGCGAATCTCTATTTATACCGACGAGGATGGCGACGGACAAATGGATACGCGAACCGTTTTCCTTGACAGCCTGGTTTTGCCCCGATCTATTGCCGTCGTAAAAGGCGGTGCACTGATCGCCGAAAATATCCCGCTCTGGTATGCCGAAGACACCGACGGCGACCTGATCGCAGATCGCAAAACACTGATTGACTCGACCTACGGCGGCAAAGGCCTGCCCGAACATTCACCCAACGGACTCTGGCGGGGCATGGACAACTGGTACTACAATGCCAAATCCAAATACCGCTACCGCCTGGTGGAGGGAAAATGGATAAAAGAAGAAACGGAGTTTCGCGGCCAGTGGGGCATTTCTCACGACGATGCGGGGCGGCTTTACTACAATTACAACTGGTCCCAACTCCACGCCGATATTGCGCCTCCCAATTACCTCTCCCGCAATGCACATCACACCTCCGGCACAGGCATAGATGTGGGGGTCTCCACCAACCGGGCGGTATTTCCCATTCGCCCCAATCCGGCGGTAAACCGGGGGTATGTTCCCGGCTCTCTCGACGAAAACGGCCGCCTGCTGGAATTTACCTCCGCCTCCGCTCCGCTGGTTTATCGGGGGGCCACCTTTACGGAAGAATACCGTGGAAATGTATTTGTCTGTGAACCTGCAGGCAATCTGATCAAACGAAATATCATCGATGAGGGCGAATTGACCCTCCATTCGCATTTTGCGTATCCGGATAAAGAGTTTCTCGCGGCGACAGATGAGCGGTTCCGCCCGGTATTTCTTGCCACGGGCCCCGATGGCGCTTTGTATGTCGCAGATATGTATCACGGCATTATTCAGCACGGGGCGTATATCACGCCTTATTTGCGGGAGCAGTATATTCAACGGGGACTGGACAAAGGCATTCACTACGGCCGCATCTGGCAGATAAAACCGAAGAATGCAAATTTGCCCGAAACCGAAAAGCTATCACAAAAATCTTCTGTCGAACTTGTGGCCCTTCTTTCCCATCCCAATGGCTGGTATCGGGATGTTGCCCAGCGGTTGCTCGTAGAAAGGAGAGATTTGTCCATCGTGCCGGAGATACAAAAACTCGTTGCTGGTAAAAGCAATTTTCCCGGAAAACTACACGCGCTCTGGACATTGGAGGGAATCGGTTATACCGAAACGGATATTTATGAGCAGGGGGCAAATGACCCTCACCCGAAAGTTCGCGCTGCGGCGATTCGTTTGTTGGAAATCATTAGCCAAAAAAATCCTGCGGCTGAAAATGTCTTTAAAAAAGTGCTGGTTAACGGAAAGGACGATCCATCGCCGGAGGTACAGCTTCAGGTTTGTCTGAGCCTGGGCGTCTTAACCCCTCAGGAATCTTTACCCATACTTTCGGAGATTCTGAGTCAGTATGCGGACAGCGCATTGTTTCGGGATGCAGTAATGAGCAGTCTGGAAAACAGAGAGCAGATGATGTTGCGTCAGCTCAGTGGAGAATGGAAAGAAGCTTCTTCCGGGAAATCCATTTTTCTGGAAATGCTCACCACCGCTATTCTGCGGAAGGGCGATAAACGCGAGATCGCCGAACTGGAAAAAATAGCCAGAACTCCCGGCAGGTGGGAAGAATGGCAAAGTGAGGCAATTGCCCGTGTGTTGGCCCTGCAAATCAAAAATGAAACAACAAAAGCAGATTCGCTTTCTGCGAATGAGGTCATACCCGTTGAGCGGATGGTTGCAGGCAGGCAACTTTTCCTCAATACCTGCAGCGGCTGCCACGGTTCTAACGGAGAAGGGATGAAAAATTTTGCTCCGCCGCTGGCGGGTTCTGAATGGGTAACCGGCGACAAAAAGCGGCTGATTTTGTTGGTTCTTCATGGGCTGGAAGGCCCATTGACGGTCAATGGCCATTTGTACGACAAACCCGAAATCCTGCCGGTCATGCCTTCATTTACGATTCTCGATGATAAAGATCTGGCCGAAATTCTCACCTATATCCGCAACGCATGGGGAAATACTTCAGAATCTGTTTCTCCCGGAGATGTAGGACACACCCGGCATACTTCCCAGGGGCGTGTGATTCCCTGGACCGAAAAAGAATTGCTAAATATTCAACCAACCCCTGAACCCAATGAGTAATTTACCCATCAACAGAAGGCAGTTTGTCACCGGAACTGCTGCACTCATCGCCTTGTCTCCCTTGCTGCGCGCCGGTTCTTTTCTCACCGGCAGGCGAATGGGAATAGCCCATGCTTCTTATGCCGTTCGCTGGCGCTCAAAAACAGAAAGTGTAAAATATCCCGGTTTTACCGACTCAATGTCCATGGCCGAACACTGTGGGAAAATCGGTGCCGGAGGGGTACAACTTGGCGTAGGCGGCTGGCAGGATGGAGATGCTGCCCGGATGAAAACCATTTGTGAAAACTACAATATGTTTTTTGAGGGCCAGGCTTCGCTTCCTAAAAGCGAAGGAGACATTCCCCGGTTTGAAAAGGATATTCAGCATGCAGTTGCTGCGGGTGCGACGATTGTGCGAACAGCCTGTCTGAGTGGCCGGCGGTATGAAAATTTTGAGACAAAAGAGGCCTTTCAAACATTTAAAGACAATGCCATTCAGTCGATTACGTGGGCAGAGCCGATTGTTCGCAAAAACCGAATCCGCCTGGCAATAGAAAATCATAAAGACTGGCGTGCCCCCGATTTGCTGGCGATACTCCGGCAGTTTGACAGTGAGTGGATCGGTGTGAATCTCGATTTTGGAAATAATATTTCCCTGCTGGAAGATCCGATGGAAGTGGTGAAGGCCCTTGCGCCCTATTCGTATACCACTCACATCAAGGATATGGGCGTGGCAGAATATGAGGATGGTTTTCTCCTGTCGGAAGTTCCGCTGGGGGAGGGGATTTTGGATTTGCGGCAGATGATAGACATTTGCCTGGAACACAACCCCGGCATGACCTTCAATCTGGAAATGATTACACGCGATCCGCTCAAGGTACCATGTCTGACGGATAAATATTGGGCGACATTTGAAGATGTTTCGGGAAAAGAACTGGCAATGACTTTAGGTATGGTAAAAAAATTAACGTCAGGCAAAGGCTTGCCCGTGATTGAAAATGAGAAACCCGAAACAAAACTTGCCGTTGAAGAGAAGAATATTCTTTCTTCCTTCACTTACTCAAGACAAACCCCCGGGCTGTACTGAGCCTGGCAGTTATTATGTTTCAAAAGACCCTTACGCTTTACCGGAATTCTTTTAGTGGACTTCCCCGCGAGATATGGCTGATATCCATGGTTTCGCTGATCAACCGCAGTGGCGCAATGGTCGTCCCGTTTCTCACGGTTTACCTTACCCGGAGTCTGGGCTTTAGCCTGATAGAGGCAGGGTGGGTGATGAGTGCATTTGGGTTGGGTTCTATTGCCGGTGCTTTTGTCGGCGGGAGGCTGACCGATAAGGTAGGTCATTATGAGGTGCAGTTCTGGAGTCTGCTGTTTGGCGGGGGAATGTATTTTGTGCTGATGCAGATGGAAACGCTATGGACGATTGCATTGACGACGTTTTTCACCAGTTTTGTGAATGATACTTTTCGTCCGGCAAATATGGCTTCGATCAGTGCGTACAGTCCCAAAAACTTATACACACGTTCTGTTGCTCTGCTTCGGTTTGCGATTAATCTGGGTTTTTCGATTGGTCCGGCGGTGGGGGGATTTCTCGCTGCAACGGTAGGCTATAAGTGGTTATTTGTTGTTGACGGATTTACCTGCATCACTGCGGCTTTGGTTTTCAGAATGTTTGTTCCCCATAAACATGAAGAAAAGCCCGTAGAAGAACCTGCAAAAAAGGGCGTACCCAAGGTTAGGTTTTCGGTTTTAAGTGACCGGCCATTTATTCTGTTTGCATTTTTTCAGCTGATGATTTCTGTAGCATTCATGCAGTTTTTTTCGACGATTCCTGTTTTCTGGAAAGAGAATATGGGGTTAAATGAAGATGTGATCGGGGCATTGATGGCCTTGAATGGAATTATGATCGTGGCAGTGGAAATGCCCATGATTTATCTGATCGAAAACCGGTTTTCCCGACTTGGCCTTGTGATGGGGGGAATGATCGCTATGGGGCTGGCTTTTATGTCTTTGTGGCTGGGTGGCGTGTGGATATGGGCTGCATTGGTTTTTGTTATTCTCGTTACGATTGGAGAAATGATCAATTTCCCCTTTGGCAATACTTATGCACTGGATCGTGCTACTCCAGCCACGAGGGGAAAATATATGGGACTGTACTCGATGATATTTTCGACTTCATTTGTGATTGCTCCGCCATTGGGTACATGGATTGCAGGCAGTTTTGGGTTTGGAACGTTATGGTTTGTGCTTACGATATTATGTTTGGTTGCTGCACTAGGAATTAATTATCTGCGGATTCAGGATGCTAAGACCTTGAGTTAAAAAATTTTTTATACAACGGACCCCGCATCGCAAATTGCAAATATAAAACCGGGTACATGATATAGTCGAGTAGAAAAAATGGCGTACGAAAAGTAATGTCATCTGTAATAATGCTATTGTTCACGCCATGTTGAGTTACCAGATGACGGTGTCGCCAATAGCGCAGAAATCCCGGCAACTTTTCACCCTCATCCACAAACCATGCAGAATCGGATCCGATGGAATCTTCTGTTATTTTGCTTATCCATTCCTGTTTGAGAAGTCCCAGAATAGTCAGTTTTAGATGGACAGTATTGCCGGTTTGTGAGCCATCAAACTGAACGATTTCCAGGTGGATACCCGGCGGTTTTAGTGCCTCAAATAATTTGCGGTCAAATCGGCCAAACACATCCCGGAAGTGTCCGGATACAGGAGTTTTTAGTAAAATTCGCATATAGATAAAACCATTGGATTTCCGGATTGTTCACTAACTTGTGTGTTGAATCCCTACATTTTTGTCAAAATATTTGTTCTCATGTACGGTAATCTGCTTAAAGATAAATTTCCCCAGGACGAAAAAAACGGGTTGTATAAGGTCCCTAATTTACCGGCAGTCAAGCTCGGCAAAATCCTCACCAGCGATACCCGCATCGCCAGTCCCAATGATGTATTGGCGCTTCATCTTCACTCAGGCACTTTCAGCAAGAGTGTACTGATCTTCACCAAAGATCGCTGTTTTTATCCAGACGGTTCTTTTTTATTAGAGGATGTGAAGGAGATACAGGTTGAAGGGAGCCGTCTTATTGTTTTTGCCAACCAGCAGGCGCAACTGGTTCCGCATAAACTTTCTGTCAAAAGCGAGCAGGTAGCTCAGATTTTGAAAAAATTGCTGGAGTCAATCGCACATCACGATCCGGTATCAGAGGAAATGAATAAAAAGCTCTATGAGGGTTTTAGTACCACAGAGCTGGATTGGCTGAATCTTCGGGATGAGATTATGCGGACAATCGATATGTTGTATGACCGATATAACGATGGAAAGATTTCTATTCTGGATTATGAGGAGAAAAAGCAGGAGTTGCTGGATCGGCTGTAAATAAGGCTGTTTTAAGTTATCTGAATTGAAACCGCGAATGAGCAAATGATAGACGAATATTGAAGAACTGTTTTCATTCGTCTTCCATCCGTGTCGAAGATCCGTACCGGACATTTGTGGTTTCTATATCAAAAGGCAAATCAAAGATTACTTCTTTTTCCTTTTCTGACTCATCGTACTATTCGGTATCGAAGAGAATGTAAAGCCTTTTTCTGAGAAAAATTTTAGTATCTCTGGCAGCGCATATTCCAGTCGGCCAAAACCTTTGACGCTGTCGTGCAGAAGCACAATTGACCCCTTCCGCGCATTGCGAATGACGTTGTGATAGCAATCTTCCCCTGATAAACTGATATCAAAATCTGCGGAGATGACATCCATCATGACAATTTCATTTTCCTTCAAAATTTGTTTTGCCTGCTGCGAAGTGATTTTCCCATACGGCGGGCGGAAAAATTTTGTCTGATAACCGGTGAATTCTGCAATGGTCTGCCGGGCAGAAAGAACGTCTTTCAGGTAGGTTTTGGCGGAGGTTTTCCATCCACTCATGTGAGTGTCAGAATGGTTACCCACCATATGTCCCGCATCGATGATCCTGTGAACAATATCCGGGTGTTGCCTGACATTTTTCCCGATAAGAAAAAAAGATGCCTTTGCCTGAAAAGCCTTTAGCTGAGCCAGCACCCAATCCGTCACCTCCGGAGTCGGGCCGTCATCAAAAGTGAGGTAAATGGTTTTTTTGTCGGTGGGAATCCGCCATATATATTCAGAATAATAATTTCTAACCAGTTTGGGTATTTTGATCAGGTACATAAACAGTGTTTTTGGGTATTCATTCAAATACCTTAAGTGCGATAGCTGACGCCGCCGAAAATGCCACAGGATCGATGCCCGTTGCGATTTTTTTTGTTTCGCAAAATGCGATCAGGCTCTCCGTTGAGATATTGCCCACAAGCTCATCTTCCGCAAATGGACATCCGCCAAAACCCATCATCGCCGAGTCAAATCTTCTGCATCCGGCATCCCATGCAGCTTCAATTTTTTCTGTCTGATGTTGTGGATGTGCATGAAAATGTGCGCCCAGCGTCACTTCCGGAAATTGAGGTATCAACCGGTCAAACAGGTAGTGTATGGAATCAATTTTCGCTGAACCTACCGTATCGGCCAGGGCAATGGTTCTGACTCCGGTTTTGACTATTTCCTCCATCCACCCTGCCGCAATATCTGCACTCCATGGGTCGCCGTAAGGATTTCCAAAAGCCATGGAAAGATATACTACCAGTTCTTTTTTGTTGTCAAGACACAATTGCTGAAGGTCTTTGACCAGAAACAATGATTCTGCTATAGTTTTTCGCGTATTGCGAATCTGAAAAGTCTCAGACAAAGAAAACGGATAACCCAGATAAGAAATCTGTGGATAAGCGCAAGCCTCCTGCGCGCCACGCAAATTGGCGACAATGGCCAGCAATCGGGTGGAAACATCCGTCAAATCCAACCCTTGTATCACCTGATGCGTATCGGCCATTTGCGGTACAGCTTGTGGTGAAACAAAACTGCCAAAGTCAATCGTGTCGAAACCGGCGCGGAGCAGGGCATTGATATAACGAATCTTAAGATCAGTCGGAATAAACCGGCTTATTCCCTGCATCGCATCTCTTGGACATTCGACAATCTTGAGCATAATATGTAGCTTGCATCGACAAAACTAAGATGAAAAAACCGATTCTCATACTCAAAATAGGAACCGGATCTATCACCCAAAAAGATGGGTCACTGGATGAACCGGTATTGGTTGAAGTAGCCCGCCAGCTTTCTCATTTACATAAACGATTTCGGCTCGTTGTGGTTTCTTCAGGTGCAGTTGGTACGGGTAAAAGATTTTTGCCTGATTTCTCCGGCTCCATTACCGAACGTAAAGCCGCAGCTGCAATTGGAAACCCGATTCTGGTAAATAAATATTCGCAGTTTCTCGCTCCTTACGGTATAGCCATTGCGCAAAGTCTCTGTGAAAGACAACATTTTTCCAACCGGAAACAATTCCTCCAGCTTCGCAATACCTTCGAAACACTCTGGGAAAACAATATTATTCCCATCGCTAACGAAAATGACGTGGTCAGCGATCTCGAACTTCGTTTCTCCGACAATGACGAGCTGGCAACCCTGATGGCTGTAGGATTTGGCGCAGAAAAACTCCTGATCGGCACTTCCGTGGAAGGGGTGCTCGACAGAGAAGGAAACGTACTTTCTCATGTAAAAGAAGTTGGTGAATCCATTCTCGGACTCGCCGATGATACGCGCTCCGGGCCTGGCCTGGGCGGTATGACTTCCAAACTCACGTTTGCCCGACTTGCTACCCGCATGGGAATCAAAGTTGTGATATTCGGACTCAAAATACCTGGTAGTATGTTGCTGGCTGCAGAGGAATCAGCCGGAACGGTATTTTCTCCTCAATCATCCACACTTTCTGCCCGGGACAAGTGGATTGCCAGCAGCAGTCTGGTTTCGGGGCGGTTGGAAGTAGATGGGGGTGCCCATCAGGCTTTGGTAAATCGTAAAAGTCTGCTCGCCGTAGGGGTAAAACGTGTGGTCGAACCATTTTCCAGAGGAGAAGTTTTTGAGCTGGTATATGAGACGGGAATTCCATTTGCCGTTGCCCGGGCGAGATTGTCTTCGGAAGAAATTGAGAAAAATATCGGGGCAAAAAACTTTGAAGTTGTTCACGCAGATGATATTGTGATCTTATGACAAGCATTATTCCTTTACTTCAGCAGGTTCAGCTCGCCGCCCCTTCTGTAAGGCGGTTGTCTGATCTTGAAAAACAAAACCTGCTGCGCGACATCGCCACACGGTTGTTGAAAAACGAATCGATTATTCTGACAGAGAACGAAAAGGATTTGGTCAGAATGGCCGACGATGACCCTAAAAAAGACCGCCTTCGGCTCACTCCGGAGCGTATCCGCGGACTCGCAGCCAGCCTTCAGGAAGTGGCCGCACTGCCCGATCCTTCGGGTAAACTGATTTCCGAAAAAGTACTGGAAAATGGCCTTCTGGTTCAGAAAATGGCCGTTCCGGTCGGAGTGGTAGGCATTATCTACGAATCCCGCCCCAACGTAACGGTCGATGTTGCCGCCTTGTGTATTCGTTCGGGAAATGCGATTGTGCTGAGGGGTGGATCTGACGCAACGTTTTCCAATAAAGTATTGGTTGGGCTTATTCACGAATCTATGCAAGGAGCAGGTGTGGATACACACGCATTATGCCTGCTTCCCACTGACCGGAAATTTGTGGAAGAACTGCTGACTGCCGACCGGTATGTAGATATTATCATTCCGCGAGGCTCTCAGGCATTGATTGATTTTGTGAGGGAGAATGCGACGGTTCCTACGATTGAGACGGGCGCAGGGGTTTGTCATACGTATGTAGCAGCTTCGGCAAATTTGGCGAAGGCGGCGGAAGTCGTAGTGAATGCAAAAGTTTCCCGCCCATCGGTATGCAATGCGCTGGATACAATTGTGGTTGACCGTACCATAGCCAAAACCTTTCTTCCGATGCTGAAACAGAGGCTGAGTGAGTGGTCTGTGGAAATATTCGCAGATGACGAATCTTTTGATATTCTCAATTCCGCAGATTATCCATTCCTTCTTCATGCGGAGGAATCAGACTTTGGACGAGAGTTTCTGGATTATAAATGTTCGGTGAAAGTGGTAGAAAATATGGACGAAGCGCTGGCACATATTCGCACCTATTCTTCCCGCCATTCGGAGGCGATTTTGTCGGAAGATGAGGCACAGTGTGAGCGGTTTTTGCAGGAAGTGGACGCCGCCGCGGTTTATGCCAATGCATCGACACGGTTCACCGACGGAGGCGTTTTTGGGCTCGGCGCAGAGATCGGTATCAGCACACAAAAGTTACATGCCCGTGGTCCATTCGCCCTGGAAAAACTCGTCACGGAAAAATGGATTGTGCGGGGAAATGGGCAGGTGCGGTAGGAATAAATTACTGATTGGTCAGATTCTGAAGAGTACTGATATTTTCATTCTCATCAAAAATGGATTCCACAGGAATGTTAAATCCTTTGATGGCGTAACTCTCAATAATTTCGCCATAGATATGGCGTTTGGCGGGGAAGTACTCGCGGTCACCTGCAGGAAGAATGTACTGGTCAATACACATTTTCACAGGGTCAATGATCCAGTATTCGCTTACGCCATGTGCTGCATAGTCCAGCCTTTTTGCACCCCGGTCAATCGCCGCAGTTTTGGGCGATAATATTTCAACAGCAAAATCAGGTGCCGGAAAAAGCGTCTGATCATCGGTAAACTGATCGGCAATCTCTTTTCTGAAAAATACGAGATCAGGTTCATAATCATTTCGGGTAAGAGAAATCATCACTTTTTCTGTTCCGACTACACCGAGTTGGTTTTTACGCACATATATGCTTAACAAACTCGAAAGTAAATCCGTGATTTTCCAGTGCGCTCTTCTGACCGGAGAATGGACGATAATCTCTCCGTTGATAAATTCAGCCTTTATATCGGGCGTTACCCATTCATAAAACTCCCGCCGCCGCCGCTGTTCTTCTTCCAGCGCAGCTTTGAGATACTTTAGTTGGAATAAAGCATCGGGGCGTTTGAGTATTTCGTCGGCTAGTGAGGTATGAGCCATGCTTTGAGATTCTTATTCCAAATATACGGAAAATATATTCGTGAATTCGTGGTTACTTTTTTCTTAATTGGTTCACAAACCATTTTATTCTAACTAACTATGAAAAAATTATCCTTTCTTCTGATTTGCGCTGTCCTGCCTCTTCTGATGGCGGCACAGGGCAGTAAAGTTTTTGATAATCTCACTCTCCCCAGCAAAATCCTCAACGGCGAACGAAAATACGCCATTTACCTTCCGCCTGACTACGAATCCTCCCAGCGAAGTTATCCCGTGCTGTATCTGCTTCATGGTGGCGGCGATGACCAGACCGGATGGGTGCAGTTTGGTGAAGTGCAGTATATTACAGATAAAACACTCAGTGAAGGAAAGGCTACGCCCATGATTATCGTCATGCCCGACGCCAATACCGGCCGCAGGGGCTATTTCAACGATGTGCGCGGCGACTGGCGGTATGAGGATTTTTTCTTCGAAGAATTTATCCCCTACATCGAAAAAACCTATCGCATCAAAAGCGAAAAACGCTACCGGGCAGTTGCCGGACTTTCGATGGGTGGCGGTGGGTCGTTTATGTATGCCCTGCATCATCCTGAAATGTTTTCTTCAGCATGCCCTCTTTCTGCTTCCACAGGTCCGCTTTCGCTGGAAGATACCGAGCGCTCTCTTGTCCGTTCGGGAATTGAGAAGCCGACGATGGCTCAAAAGCAAGCCTATTATGATCAGTACAGCGCCCTTGCCCTGATTGACAAGATGAAGGATGAAAATAAAACGGCTGTTCGCTGGTATATCGATTGCGGAGATGATGACTTTTTGTTTGAGGGAAATTCGCTGGTTCATATCGCCATGCGGAAAAAGGAAATTCCTCACGAATTTCGTGTGCGCGATGGAAGACACTCTTGGGTTTACTGGCGTGAGGCGCTGCCAACTGTTTTATCGTTTGTGTCAGACGCTTTTCACCAGAACTGAATTCTACCGGTGATTCAGTTTCATACTTCTCATTCGCGTTTTGCGGTACGGGCGATTTCAAGGTCGCGGCGAACTTCCGGGAGGTATTTTTCCCAGGAAAAGTCTCTCGCATTAAACCATGAGTCTTTGGGATTCCAGGCTGTTTTCCCGCCCAAATACGGCACTTCCCGATAATGACTGTGGGTAATCGTTGAAACTTTTTCCCAGTAACTCAGGCAGTTGGTCAGAAGCACAATTGCCTGAGTTTTGTTCTGTTCGTCACCTCCTTTTCTGTAAGCATGGAGTGAAATGGCAGCACGCAATTTGTCTGCAAAATACAGGCTTAACCATGCCCAGGTTTCGATATCTTCCAGCTCACAGGCAAACGCACCTTTAGGAGCAACCCCGCTTTGCCGGATTTGGTTTAGCAGTTCCAGTATTTCATTTGCATCGGAAGAAAGCAGGTTGGCGAGCTTGTCAGGTGTCGTGATTTCTTCGGCGATTTTTTGTTTCCGGCTAATGGCTTCCACAAATGAGGGAATGTTCATATAGTGAGGATCAAGCACCTGATGATCGATAAGTTCGTCAATGGAGATAAACGCTGAATGGCCATCGCTTAACCCTTTTGCTGCAAATGGCGCCAAAAACCCTTCGCTGTAAAGGGTATAGTCCCAGGTTGCCGCATGAAAAGAGGCGAGCTTCAGCGGCATTCTGCTTCCCAATTGAAAGGCTTTAAACATTTTTGCCCCGACTTTTTCGCCATACCTTCGGGCAAATGATGCTTCAAAAACAGCATCCGGAGTTTCCGGATTGTACAGCAGTCTGCCCCAGACCTGATAAAACAACCATTGTTTTTCGAAAGCATACTGCCAGGTTTGGTGTGAGCCGGAAAGGTGGGAATAATCCACAGCAGGAATATAACCTTCAGAACCCACAAAATAGCCTGTAACGTACTCTTTGCCGTTTTCCGCAATATGCGAACGCACAAAATCCGGTTCGCCCCAGCGAAGGATAAACATATCCTCATTCCGGATCATCCACTGTATGCGGTAGTTTTGGGGTAGGGGATTCCAGAACCGGTCGTCAATAGCACCGGAGTGGAAATCATGAGTCATGGCAAGCACAGGCGTTGAGTGTCCGTGCGACCAGTTAAATTTTATCTCTACATGCACGGGATCGGAAAAGCCTGCTTGATCAATCACCTTTTGCATTTCGACCGGAGAACCTGCGAGCACGGAGCGATGAATAAACCTGGCAGGCCGGTTGGCTGCCTGAAGGCCTTTCACAAAGGTTTCTTCGATCCATTTTTCTCTGTCCGCTGCCTGCATGGTTTGATCCGGGCCGAAGTTGTTCATCCAGTCGGCAAGCGTTACACCCAGACCAGTCAGGTCTTCGTATTCGTTGATCACCTGCGTTACGGTTTCACGCGTATAGCGGCGGACAAGTTCGGTAGTGTCGTTGAGTTCTTTTACCCCATAAGCTTGGGCCATTTGCGGTGAGACCACAATATTCCAGTTGACGATATAGGTTTCAATGCCTCTTTGTTTTGCCATCCGGAAAAGCCCTTTCCAGAAGGTTTGCCATTCAGCCAGTTCTGCGTCGGAGAGGGGGCAGGCTTCGGGAAAGTTTTTTGCCCGGATCATAAAAGGAAAAGGATGGCGGCTCCAGAGAGAAAGGACATTCAACCGGTTTTGCGCCATCATGTCCAGATATTCTTCCCAGAAAGCCAGGTCGCGACAAACATCACTATGAAGATCCATCTGCTCTCCTTCGCGATAGGGCGACCAGGGCAGGTTAAACTTAATGGCGCGGAAGGAGAATCGCGGTATTTCTCGTATCGGCTCCAGGTTGAGTTTGCCCTGGTGGAAGCGGTGGTTTTCGGCAATATCAAGGAGGGCGTACATGGCACCGGTTGCATCTCCGGCCAGAATTTCCCATTTGCCGGCAGTTTTTCCCCGGCGGATTTCAAATCCTCCAGCCGGCAGGCCGGGGGCAGGAACGGCAATGGATAGCTGCGATTTATCCTTTTGGTCAGTTCGAATGATTTTGATTCCAGATTCTGCTCCGGAACGAACAACTTGCTGAATCCCATGCAAAACAGGGAATTCTTCGCTATTTGCGAATAGAGTAATAGTCTGACTATGAATGGGCTGGAAACCGGCCAGGAGAAAACCCGCCAGGATCAGGGAGGAAAGGAGATTTCTGTACATAATAGCTGATATAATAGATTTTTCCCTCACCTTATTGTTTTCTCCGGATACTTCGGTGTCATACTTCGAAAATAATCCACCACTTTTTGAATATCGGCTTCCATATCAGGGCCTGCGAAAAAGGGTTCTGCAATGGTTACGATTTTCCGCTTATAATCAAATCCCGCCATCCGAATCGGGATTTGCGCTTTGCGAGCGATGTGGTAAAACCCGGTTTTTAGCTCCGGTACATAACTTCTTGTACCTTCAGGGGCAACTGCAATGGAAAACTCCTCGTGTTTGTTAAACAGATCAACCACGGCATCCACAAGGTTCTGATGTGCGCTCCGATCTACTGGATAACCACCGACGTACCGGAAAAACGCACCAAATGGCCAGCGAAACAATTGAGATTTTCCGAGGTATTTGGTGGGTAAACGAAGAATCGTTTTGGTAGCAAGCCCGAAGATAAAATCCCAGTTGCTGGTGTGTGGACCTGCAACAATAATATATTTTTTCTCCGGAGGGGCCTGGCCTTCAATTTTCCACCCCGAAAAAAACATAACTAATCTGGAGAGTAAGAGTAGCATAGCCTGTATCCTTTTTACACAGGCTTAATATAAAACTCTTTTTGTTAATATAACTACACCAGATAGGGACTCATCGCTTTCAACAGCTTTTTCTGCTGAATGGGTTTGGTGAGGAAATCGTTGAATCCGGCAGAAAGGCCTTTTTCCATTTCTCCGGCCATGGCAAAAGCGGTTTGAGCAATGACCGGCAGATTCGATTTTTTTTGCCTGATTTCTTTCAGTGCCTGATACCCATCTTTCTCCGGCATCTGGATATCCATCAAAACCAGATCAATATCATCAAAAAAGTCACAGATATCGATCACCTCCTGCCCGCTCTGGCCGCGAATGATTTTTGCCCCTGTTTTTCGGAGTATGCGGGAAAGAAGTTGAAAACTAACTTCGTCATCTTCAGCAATCAAAATAGTTTTTTTCTGCCAATCGAGGTGTAGGGTTTTCTGTTGTTTGGGTTCTTCTTCCGTCAGATCATCGGCCAGCGTAAATGGAAGCGTAAAAGAGAATTGTGAACCTTCTCCGGGCGTAGAATCCAGCCATATTCTTCCCCCCATCATTTCTGTCAGACTTTTGCAGATGGCCAGTCCCAGCCCCGTTCCCTCATTGAGCTTGGTGGATTGTTCTATTTTCCTGAATCGCTCAAATACATGATTTTGCCCTTCGTAAGGAATCCCGGTTCCCGTATCGCGAACAAAGAATTCTAGGGTTCGGTAGTCTCTGAAAGTATAACCAATCGTGATCCTTCCCTTTTCAGTGAATTTGATCGCATTGGAAATGAGGTTGACGAGAACTTGCTGAAGGCGGAATGTGTCAGTAATAATGGTCAGGTTGTCGTCGAGAATGGCCGGCGATAAAATGATCTCTACTTCCGGAGATTTGCGTGGGCTGAAAGAAAATGCCGCATGTAATTCGCGAAGCATATCGTTGAGGCGGCAATTTGCAGGACGAATATTCAGCTCGCCCGCTTCAATTTTAGAGATATCGATAATATCATCAATGAGGTGGAGGAGATGATCACCGCTGTTTTGTATGTGGCGAATAAATTCCTGTTGTTCGGTTTCTTCCACATTTCCTTCCTGCAACAAATGAGAGAATCCCAGAATGGCGTTCATCGGTGTGCGGATATCGTGCGACATATTGGACAGGAAGGCGGATTTGAGTCTGTCTGCTTTTTCTGCTTTTTCTTTGGCTTTGAGGAGTTTTTCCTGCCCGGCTTTCAGTGCTTCCATGGCAGATTTTTCCTTTTGCAGACTGGCTTCGAGTCCTTCCACCAAAATCGCCAGTGGAACGGCAACGATAAAGTTGAGCATCATAAAATTGATACCTACAACGGCCCACCCATCATGCGTATAGCTGTTAAGGTGAATATCAAAAGGAATTCCGGCAAACAGACAAACCCATATTAGCAGGATCGTAAAAAAATTAATAATCAGGCTGTAAATCGCACTTCGCATGCCAAGGAGCACACCTGATAAAACGGGAAAAGTAAAAAGATATACAAGCCCGGCACCCATCGGCCCAATCAGAATCAGCAAAAGGGTTCCTAAAAGGTAAAAAAGAGAAATCAGTATCCATACTC
Source organism: Bacteroidia bacterium (assembly GCA_041391665.1). Taxonomy (NCBI): domain Bacteria; kingdom Pseudomonadati; phylum Bacteroidota; class Bacteroidia; species Bacteroidia bacterium. The sequence continues at coordinate 295,524 of JAWKNO010000001.1, forward strand.
TTACCTGAAAAGAAATATTGGGCTTAAAAAATATAACGACAATACTTGCATAAACCAGTATATCAAGTAATGCCACCGCCGCAAGGTCATACTGCAGAGAAAGGATAATACTAGGTACCAGTGTCAAAAATCCCAGTACAATAGCTACCAGCGTAAGCGAAAAAAATATCCTTACCCGGTATGATGAGACCTCATGGTGTTCCCATAAGATTGGAGAAAGACGCTTCTTCGAAGCTCTATCCAGCAAGCGACCGAAAAAAAATGTGATTTTATCGATCCAGGCAGAAGACGTAAGGAGTTTGTTTTCCATGACCCGGTAATATTACCTGATCTGTGCTGGGAAAAGGAATCAAAACTTGGGCTTTTATTGCACAGGACTACCTGCCTATATGATTCTTTATTTTATATATACCAATCATTGGAAGGTTTTTGATGTGGAAAAACAACTGTTTTTATTAATTTCTTACTTCTCATTCACTCTGGCATTGTAAAAAAGGAGTCCTTCCGCAATTAGTCAAAATACAAACCCCACAGAAAAGTCAGCAAAATCGGCTTCTCCGCTATGAGCATGCACATAAAGGCCGATATAGGGCTGGAAATAGGGTTTTACCTGCTGGTCAGACAAATACCACTGTGTGCCAAAACGGGTATAAAGCAGGTAATTCATCTGATATGGTTTTTTGATATAGGGTCCAAGGTGTGCTACAATCGCCCAATGGCCAAATAAAAATTCTCCACCTGCATAGATGATTCCTCCGGTAGCGGCCTGTGCGGGTTTTTCAAAAGGAATATCCTGGTTTTGGATAAACGCCTGCAGGCTTTCTGCATAAAACCACTTGGTGCCGGCGCTCAGCCTGATTTTGTTATTCCAGATAGTGTTTAACGAAAAACTTCCCGCGTACACCGGGTAAAGTGGCCCGCCGGGAGACTTTTGAGAATTGACCCCATACCCAAGACTTATGCCCGGTTGCAACCTGCCCAATTTTTTGGCATCGGGTAAACTTTCGACTGATACCGGAAGCGACTTTTCCTTTAAGGTATACCCCGCCTTTACGGAAATCGCAGGAATATTTATCCCCAGATTGGGGACTTTTGTGCGGGCATTCGAGAAATGCGAATAACCCATCCCAATCCCTGTTTGCCAGCGTTCAGACAGCTGCCAGCGCGATTCCAGTTGGAGGAGGATAAAATTATTTATGGGCGATCCCATTACATTATTTCCCGGATTTGTCTGCCGATGGTAGGGTTTGGTGACGATTCCCAGCGAATAGCAATACGTAAATCTAAGCTGAAAGGAGCCGGACTCTTTCAACAGAAAAGAAAGGGTAGGAGTGAGGGAAAACCCATGTCCGAAAACTTCAGTATTCCCCGGAAAAAAAAACATAAACCGCAGTCCTGTTTCCGGAAAATGGTAGCGGTGGTGCCATTCCTTTTTTCCAGAAACACGTTGAGAAAATCCCCATTCTACTATGCTGGCATTATGTGTAATTTCTGGCCATAATGTATTGATTTTGAGCATTCGCCCATAGTGAGCCCCCGTGTAAATGACGGTTTGAGATTGTGCAGAGAGCACAAATTTCAGGAAAAAAAGCAGTAGAAAAAGGATCCTTGTCATACAGGTTTATTCAACCCAGACTTCCTCCAGGCCTTTGAGTATTTCCAGTGATTCCGAAATATGGTTGTCAATCTGAAACTGAGAGGAAAAGTGGTGCCGGATTATGCCCTTTTTATCGATAACAAAAGTTTCTCTTCCGGGAATCATTCCAAATAACGAACCCGAGACGCCGTACAATTTCCGGACGTGGTTGTCCGGATCGCTGAGTAGGAGGAACGGCAGGCGACGATTGAGTGCAAAAAGTTTATGCGAATCAACAGAATCGGCGCTTACGCCAATGACTTCAGCACCGGCGGTGATAAAATCTTCATAGGAATCACGGAATCCACAAGCTTCCTTTGTACAGCCAGCAGTTTCGTCTTTAGGATAAAAATAGAGGACAATATTTTTTTTTGTGAGGAAATCAGAAAGGCGTACCATATGGCCATTTTGGTTCCTCAACTCAAATTCCGGGGCAGGTGTGCCAACCTTTACCTTTGACATAAACAATATTCCTTTCGATGAATCGTAAAAGTATGAGGCAAAATTACAAGATATTTTCGGCTTTTCACTAAATTCGATCCTCAAACTGCAGGACGCAAACCTTAACCTAAACCTTCATCATGAAAGTATTACGACTCATTCTTTTGACAGCAGGAATAACCCTGGCCTTCCAAGTGGCTGTCTTTGGTCAGGCAAACTGTACTCCAGATACCAGTATCAAAACAATTGGGCTTTACCCCGATACTTTGATGACCGGATATGTAGGTGTTGGCTATTCCGATACGCTTCAGGCTGTTCTTCCGACAGATACGGCCGTTGGTGCGTTGGTTTTTTCTTTTTGCAGGTACAAAATTGTAGGTACGACCCCTGTTTTGGACTCTCTGGGGCTTTCTTTTGATTGCGACCAGCCTGATTGTGACTACAAAGTGGACCATGCGTCCGGCAATAAGCTCAACTGGGGTTGTGTGATTATTTCGGGTACCCCCACCAAACCTAATGATAGCCTGTTTGTAATGGTTCAGGCTGATCTGGGAACCTATGTTTCCGCTCAGGATACCTGTATCACTTCGTCATCTCTTACTCTGCCGTTTTCATTTGAGTTTCGGATCATGGACACCACAAGCACTTCTATTTTCCGTGATCTGAATCAGCGCGATCTTCAGATGAAGTTGTATCCCAACCCTACAACGGGAGTAAGCCATCTTGAATTTGACATGCCGCTGGGTGGCGATGTGGAGATTGATCTGGTGAATGCTCTCGGGCAAAATGTGCAGGGAGTATTTAACGGATTTGCCCACAACGGACACCATGTATTTGAAATTCCTACCGAAACACTTCCATCAGGGTTGTATTTTGTCCGCATTAATTTAAACAACGGAGAGAATATCCTTGCAAGAAGATTGGCAATCAGCCGCTAGCTTTCTGTAACTTCAAATAACGCCCCAGATTTTATGACCAGTTTCCCCCGATTAATTCTTCCATATATTTCCCTTACTGCGGTCTATTGTCTGATCACGGTACTGGGATATGCGCAAAACACGCGGGTAACCCTCTCTGGAAAAGTGACTGACTTCACCTCCGGAGATCCGCTTGTAGGAGCTACCATCTCTGTACCAGACCTGGGGGTCGGTACTTATGCCGATGAAGAAGGAAAATATACGATTGCAATTCCTGTGGGAAACCGGTCATCTGTGGAGGTTTCTTATTCTTTTACCGGTTACTCTGCCCAAACCCTAATCGTTGAGGCAGGTACCGCTGATGTAATTAAAAATATCTCTCTTCGTGAAGAAGATTATTCTACCGAAGAAGTCGTCATCACCGCTACAAAAGGTTTTGCCCAGTCCCAATCTGATGTGACGGTTTCGATCGAAGTCGTAAAGCCCTTGGCGATCAACCTTCAGGCTACGCCTTCGATAGATAAAACGCTTTCACAAATTCCCGGAGTGGACAATCAGGACGGCCAGATCAATATTCGCGGTAGTTCGGGATATGCGTATGGCGTCGGCAGCCGGGTCATGGTCACACTCGATGGCCTTCCGCTTTTGACCGGAGATGCCGGTACTGCCAATCTGGACCTTATCCCGGTTGATAATATTTCGCAGGTGGAGGTGATGAAAGGCGCAAGTTCGGTGCTGTATGGCTCTTCTGCTTTGGGGGGTGTCATCAACATCGTTACTGCTGATCCTGAAGAAAAACCCAAAACATCCATTCGCCTTCGCTATGGCATGTACGGACCTCCCGCCAACAAAGCCATAGATTGGGACGGCGACAAAAATGCATGGTCTGCTTCCACCCATATTTTCCACAGCAGGAAGATCGGGATTATGGATTTCACGCTTCAGAGCAATTTTATTAAAGAAACGGGTTACAGACAGGGGACGGATGCAGAAGAATACCGCAACCTCATCATGCTAAAGTTCAAACCTAAAAAAACACCCGGCCTTACTTTTGGAATTAATGCCAGTGTAAGTGTGGACTCAAGCGGCAGTATTCTTTACTGGCGTGGTTATTACCCCGATACGACAGTCAATGGTACGGAGCAGGTGGTTTCCGGTGGCGCACTTACCCCTACCAATGCCAATGGCGGGTATCGCAAACAATTGTCAACCATTATGGCCGTAGACCCGGTGATCAAATATCTTACCCCCAACGGAAAAAGTCTTTTCTGGTACAGAGGGAGATATTTGAACAACCGTAACCGCAACAATACCAACCAGTCCACCAGCAATTATATCGTATATAATGACTTTCTCTATCAGACTTCTATCCTGAAGAATGTCAGCTGGGTTACGGGCGCTACTTATACCTCTTCCTCCATTTCCGGAGACAGTCTGTATGGTGGTACCTATATATTTAATGGCGACACAATCGTGAGTACCGGCTCGCACAGCGGAAACTCCCTTGGCGTATATACCCAACTCGATGGAAAATTTGGCAGGCTGACCACAAGCCTCGGCCTTCGGTATGAAACTGTTCAGATTGATGGCGCCTCACGCGAATCCCGGCCGGTAGCGCGTGCCGGGCTAAACCTGAAGCTTTGGCCGGGGATGAATATCCGGACTTCTTTTGGTCAGGCCTTCCGGGTACCATCTGTCGCTGAAAGATTTGCCAATACCACCGGCGGTGGTATCGTAGTAGAACCCAATCCCAACATCAAATCCGAATATGGCTATAGTGCGGAATTTGGACTCCGGCAAGGGTTTCTGGCAGATCGCCCTTCTTTTGTTTTAAAAGGATATCTTGACCTCGCCGGATTTGTAATGAATTATCAGGACATGGTTGAGTTTGGTATCACCAAAAGGCAGATATTTCCGGTGCAGGATATCAGGTTCTCCTCTGTAAATGTAGCTAATGCCCGCATATCTGGTATAGAGCTGACCGCAATGACTTCGGCCAACTGGAAAAATTGGTTTGTTAATTTTAGTGGCGGCGTTGTATATCTGAATCCTCAGGATCTGAATGCTGTTCCGGCAGAAAAACAACTGGACCTGGTTAATGTTCCCTCCGACATTATTAATCCTGAAAAAGTGGATCAGCCACCATTTTTGAAATATCGCAGCCGGTGGACTGTCAGGGGAAGTATTTCGGGAGGGTATAAAATCTTTAGCCTGACAACCAATATTCGTTACAAAAGCTTTGTGGAGAATATCGACCAATATTTGTTTCTGGTCATCGACGACCTCAACGATTTTCGGGTCAACCATGCAAATGGAGATCTTGTGGCCGATGTGATTTTGTCAGCAGATGTTACAAAAAACAGCAAACTCTCACTTACAGTTGATAATATCGCAAACAGAGAATATCTGATTATCCCGGGACTTCTTGCGCCGCAGCGTAAATTTACCCTTCAATATATGATTCGATTCTAATAGTTTTTATGCCATCTTCCACGATTATTCCGCTCGATAGGTACAACTGGGAACTGTGTCTGGGCATTCAAATGGAGCCAGACCAGGAACAGTTTATCCCTTCTGTAATGTATTCCATTGCTCAGGCCAAATTTGAGGACCTTCAACCATTTGGTATTTTGTATAAAGATCAGATGGTGGGATTTCTGATGTATGGCTCTTTTGGCGGAATATGCTGGATCAACCGGATCATTGTAGATAAAGAATATCAGGGGCTGGGCATCGGCAAAAGTGCGGTAAGGGAGTTGTTGAATTTTCTCAAAGGGAAAATAGACTGTAGAGAAATCAGAACCAGCTATTCTGTCGATAACTATATAGCCGAACATTTTTTCCGGTCACTGGGGTTTGTGCCGATAAATGAAGAGATGACGCACGAGATTGTGGCGCGTTATGAAGGTCGCCGTTAAATGAAAACCGGCATATTGTCGATCAGTCGCGTTTTGCCCAGATAAGCAGCCATAAACATCCGTGGGTGTTCATCAGGCAACAGTGATGATACCTCTTTCAGGTTGGTATCGTTGAGAATCTCAAAATAATCGAGTTTTACGATCGGGAACTTCGTTAGCGCTTCATTTACAAAAGCGCGAACAGCCCCGACAGTACTGAAGTCGGCTATGTTTTCTCTGATTGTCTGCATCGTTTGAGAGAGAAACAGCGCCTGGTTTCTTTCCTCCGGAGACAAATACATATTTCGGGAACTCATAGCCAGCCCGTCGTGCTCTCTGATAATTGCACAAGGCACTACGGAAAGCGGAAAATGCAACTCCTTCACCAGTTGTTGAATGATCAGACACTGCTGGTAATCTTTTAATCCGAAATAGGCACGGGTCGGTAAGGTGAGGTGGAAAAGAATAGATACAACCTGAACGACACCATTCATATGTCCCGGACGGCTAGCCCCGCAAAGCTTCTTATCAAGATCTCGAATATTAAAGTATATCTGGGTTTCGTCGGGATAAACCTGGCTACGCTGCGGTGCCAACACAATGTCTGCCCCCATTTGTTTCAACAATTCGCAGTCTTTTTCGAGTGTACGAGGGTATTTTTCGAAATCCTCATTGGGCCCAAACTGCGTAGGGTTGACAAAGATGGTAACAATCGTCAGGTCATTTTCCGCAACCGATTGCCTGACCAGACTGGCATGACCTTCATGAAGCGCGCCCATGGTGGGTACCAGCCCGATTTGCGTGCCCGGGCTTAGCGTTTTCCGAAACTGAAGGAAGGAGGAGATTTCCTGATAAACCTGCATAAATAGGATAAGTACAGGATAAGGCGGGTCAATATAAGCATTCGCTAATTGTTAATACAAATAATTTTGTGTATTTTTGTACCAGATTTCCGCAACCTAGCTTTTTGGCTGCTCATGTTCAACGCACTAACATGGATAAGAAAATGAGAATTCTTTATGTTACTTCCGAAATTGATCCTTTTCTCAAACTTACTTCAGCAGCAGACTTTATCCGACTCCTTCCTCAAAGCCTACAGGAAAAAGGGCATGAGATCCGGATTTTTATGCCAAAGTTTGGTGTGATCAATGAAAGAAGAAACAGACTTCACGAGGTAGTAAGGTTATCCGGTATTAATATTCGCGTGGCCGGAGAAGAAAAACCACTTACTATCAAGGTTGCCTCGATTCCCAACGCGAAACTTCAGGTCTATTTTCTCGACAATGAAGATTACTTCAAACGCAAATCAGTATTGACTGATCCGCACAGTGATAAATTCCATCTGGACAATGACGAGCGGTCGATATTTTTCTGTAAGGGTGTAATTGAAACGGTAAAGAAACTAGGATGGCCGCCCAACATTATTCACTGTCATGACTGGATGACTTCTTTTATTCCCTTATATTTGAGGACTAATTATAAAGACGATCCGATGTTTAAAAACACCAAAATTGTCTTTACAGTGTACAACAATGGGTTTGACTGCGAGCTTGCCAATAACTACCTTGAAAAGGTCAGAGTTGACGGTATCTCAGATGAGAAGATAGACAACTATACCGGTCCAAGTTACGTTGGGCTATGCAAAGGAGGGATTGCAATGTCGGATGTAGTTACCAAAGGGCATCCCCAGGTTCATGAAAAAATAGAAGAATACATTGATCAGGTTCAGGAAGAGCAAATATACTTCGACATTAGCGACAGAGACTCCTACGTTGAAGGGTATGACAAGCTCTATGCTGATATTTCCAATTAAGTTCGATTTGAAAAATACGATTCAGTTGTGGCTGTCTGCTATAGTAGTGGCAGCCATTTTTTTTGTTACGGGCTGCGACCGGCCTATTGACAACACCGGCATAAATGTCCTGCCCGAAGGCGATTTGATCAGCCTCAAATATTCAGATACTACGACCATCGTTATGGAGACCCAACGGTCTGATGTGTCTAATACCTATCGGTCTGCCCGGCAGTTATTTGGTAACTATATCGATCCGTTTTTTGGTAAGGTCTCGGCTGCCACCTACACGGAGTTTCTGGCCCGTTCCGGCCTCAACTTTGGTGATTCCGCAAATCTTATTTTTGACTCGCTGGTGCTGTATCTCAACATTGATGGTTATTACGGAAGAATTCAGTCCAACCAGACGCTTCATATCTATGAGCTGACTGAGTCTTTTCCCGACGCTACGGAAATATACTCTTCAGATACCCTGGCATATGATGCTTCACGTGATCTCGCCAAAGGCTATAAACTTTCCTATGACAGCGATGCTGACCTTGGAGTGATCAGTATCCGGCTGGATGATATACTGGGTAAGAAATTGTTGTTTGCTTCCAGCGATACACTCTCAGACCGTGATCTTTTCAATCTGTTATTTAAAGGAATTTATATCGGCACTGATCCTGTGAATTACTTTTCCAGAGAACCAGGTGCGATATTTTCTTTATTTGCTATCAGTAATACTTCCCAGATGAAGTTGTATTATCAGGAAAAAGATCCCGATTCTACGTTTTATACAGCCAAAGAGGAGCCTTTCCTTATAACAGGTTCTACTCCCAGATTCCACAGTATAAAGCGGACCGATGAGTCTGAAAGTATATTGCCCGATTACCTTTCCCAGCCAGATACTTCTGCTTTCTATGAATTTATTCAGGGTGGACTTGAAATGAAAATTTTCCTCAAGTTTCCTTACATAGACAAGATTGAAGAGTCTGCAATCAGTAAGGCCGAACTGGTACTTAATGTAGATCAAAAATACCTGGGTAGCCAACGCCGATATCTGCCGCCTTTTCAAATAGAAACGATTTTCGCTGATGAAAATGGCCAGGAAGAGACCATCGACGGGCAGCCGGTTTATATATCTTCTCCGGCTTTGTACAACGAAGCAACCGGCACGTATACCATCACCCTCACCAATTATGTTCAACAAGTGGTTGGGGGAAGCCGTAAGAATTATGGAATGTTTCTGGTGTCAAACAACCGCACATTTCAAATTAACCGGGCTGCTATCGGGGGGACAGATAACCCTTCTCTTAAGCCGGTACTCAGGCTGATTTATACAAATCTGCCCAAATAATCGTTTATTTTTTATTGTTACACGGGGCTACATCGTAAAAAATTACGCGTAGCCCCGTGTTGTTTTTTTATGAATTTCGCACTTGAAGATTCCCCAAGGTCATTGTTATTTGTAAAAAACTCATTCAAACCAAACCCGAATTATTATGTGTGGAATTGTAGGCTATATCGGCCATCAACAAGCCTATCCAATCCTTATCAAAGGATTAAAAAGACTAGAGTACCGGGGATATGATTCTTCCGGCGTTGCTCTAATGAATGGCGACCTTCATGTATTTAAGAAAAAAGGTAAAGTTGCCGAATTGGAAAACCATGTAGGTGCTGATGCTCCTTCCTGTGTAATGGGTATTGGACATACTCGCTGGGCAACTCACGGTGAGCCCAATGATATCAACTCTCACCCGCATGTTTCTTCCTCTGGAAATTTTGCACTAATCCACAACGGGATTATTGAAAACTACAGCACCCTGAAAAACCGGCTTATTGCCAACGGTATTACTTTTGTCTCCGAGACGGATACGGAAGTACTGGTACAACTCATTGAATTTATTTATGACAACGAACCGGTTTCTGTTGAAGAAGCTGTAAGACTTGCACTCAATGAAGTCGTGGGAGCTTATGGTATCATTGTCATGTGTAAGGATACCCCCGATCAACTTATCGTGGCACGCAGAAGTAGCCCCATTGTCATCGGTATCGGGGTAGGTGAGTATATTATCGCTTCTGATGCTACGCCAATCGTGGGGTATACTGAAGATGTGATTTATCTCAACGACAATGAGATGGCCATCCTGACCAAAGATTCGCATACCATCAAAACTACGGAAAATGAAATTCGCACGCCGCTGCTCCAGAAAATAGAAATGGAACTGGCTGCACTGGAGAAAGGTGGGTATGCACATTTTATGCTGAAGGAAATATTTGAGCAGCCCAACTCAATCGCTGAAAGTATTCGTGGCCGTATCAACCCCGTCGATAATACCGTCTGGCTGGGTGGATTGGTTGATGTTCATGAGCCTTTGCGAAATGCGAAGCGATTTGTTTTTGTCGCCTGTGGTACCAGCTGGCATGCAGGTCTGGTCGGCGAATATCTTTTTGAAGAATTTGCCCGCGTACCTGTGGAGGTTGAATATGCTTCCGAATTTCGCTACAGAAATCCGATCATCAACAAAGATGATGTCGTCATTGCGATCAGCCAGAGCGGAGAAACCGCAGATACACTGGCCGCTGTGGAAATTGCAAAGGCAAATGGGGCAATGGTACTGGGGGTAGTCAATGTTGTTGGATCCAGCATCGCTCGCGCTACGGATGCAGGTGTCTATATTCATGCAGGCCCGGAAATCGGTGTGGCTTCTACTAAAGCATTTACCTCTCAGGTTACCGTGCTCACGCTGATGGCGGGTTTTATCGCCCAACTAAGGGGGACCAGCACGCCAAAAACGCAGGCTGCAATCAACGAACTGGTAACCATTCCCGCAAAAGTTGCCCATATTCTGGAAACTAATCCGGAAGTCATGCAAATCGCGGAGATATTTAAAGATGCCACAAACTTCCTGTACCTTGGAAGAGGTTACAATTTCCCCGTAGCATTGGAAGGTGCCTTAAAACTGAAAGAAATTTCTTATATCCACTCAGAAGGATATCCGGCAGCAGAAATGAAACACGGCCCCATTGCGTTGATTGATGAGAATATGCCGGTATTATTTATTGCAACGCAGGATGAATCTTACGACAAAATCGTTTCCAATATAGATCAGGTAGTCTCGCGCAAAGGACGAGTCATCGCCATTGTTACAGAAGGGGATGAGCATATTCGCGATCTCGCAGAGTTTGTTCTGGAAATTCCTTATGCAAATCCTGCATTACTGCCGTTGTTATCTGTGATTCCGCTTCAGTTGTTGTCGTATCATATTGCCCTCATGCGGGGATGTAATGTCGATCAGCCACGGAATCTGGCCAAGTCTGTTACTGTAGAATAGCGGTCCAGCTTACGCAAATAAACACCAAAAATCCGGAAATCAGGTCTCAATCAACCCTGGTTTCCGGTTTTGTATTCCAGATAGACCATGATTTCTCCGCCTGGAGAATGAGCATATCCATACCATTGCAGGTATGTGCGCCAAAGCTGGCTGCTTTTTTCATAAACAATGTCTCTTCCGGGTTATACACAAGATCGCAGGCAAAATGGTTGGCGCTCATCCCTTCGTATGGAATTTCCGGCGCAAATCCTGTTTCCGGGTACATCCCCAGTGGGGTTGTATTGACGATCAGTCGGTGGGAACCAATTAACTCTGGTGTAAGTTCTTGATAAGAGATTTCTCCCGTATTTTGGGGCTGGCGGGAAACAAATGTTACATTTTCAGAAGAAAGCATGGCTTCCAACACATATTTTACCGCTTTGGCTGCACCGCCAGTACCGAGTACCAGTGCTTTTTCGGGTTTATTGCCAGCCAAAAATTTTTCCAGAGACTGCCGAAATCCGCTGATATCCGAATTGTGGCCACTGAGCCCATTTTCTTCCACCCTTATTGTATTGACTGCCCCAATCGCAGCAGCTTCGGGAGATAGCCAATTGAGGTAAGGAATCACCGCTGTTTTATAGGGAATGGTAACATTCAGCCCAGTCAACCCAAGGCTTCGGTATTGTTCGGTCAGAGCAGGAAAAAGATCAATGACCGGCAGCTCAAACAACTCGTACCGGTCATCTGTTCCCAGCTGTTCGAATTTTGCGGAGAAATATTTTTTTGAAAAACTATGGCCCAGTTTTTTGCCGATCAGGCCAAAAATCCGGGATGTGGGGGAGTGATTTTCTGAATTCAAGTTTCTTTACTTTGAGCAGTAAATATAAAAAAAAAGAGGGCCATAAGGTCCTCTTTTGCTTTTAGGTTAGTGATGTCAGAATGGTTCAATTATTCGGTCCCGGCCGAATCAAAATTATAAGTCAGCGTAAAACGCAATGTATTCTGGAGTGGATGATTTTGCTGAAGCGGTGCCAGATAGGCGAAGTTCAGGCCAAAAACATTGTACTTGATACCAGCTCCAAGGGTGATAAATTTGCGGTTGCCTTTCTGTGGATCTTCATAGAAGAAACCCATCCGGGCTGCAAAAATCTCGCGGTACCAGTATTCAAATCCGACGGAAGTATTAAACTCGGAAATTTCTTCCCCAAAACCTCCGGGAGCGTCGCTAAAGCTACCAAACATGCCCTGAAGTAATGGCAGGTCGGAGCGGCCTCCTTCGGAAGGTACAAGCAGCTTGTTGAAGTCGTTGGTGAACGTTACGCTGTTGTAATCATCCACAAAAAACTTAAATGCGTAGCCGATCCGCATGTTTACAGGAATAAAATCCCTGTCAGAAGTATTGGCGGTGTAAGATACCTTCGGTCCGATATTGGAGATATTCAACCCGGAAGAAAACTGAACCGGGATATCTGTATTTCCACGGATTTTAAAATCCTTTTTATACAGAAAGGAAACATCACCAGCGGCAGTATTTACGGGCCGGGCATCGCCACCAAGATTTCCATTGGAAGCGAGACGGCTATAGATATAGCGCATCGAAATACCCGCAGACAATACAGGCGTAACTTTCAATGAATATCCTACGTCGAGGGCAAACTCATTGGGTTTGTCGCTTCCGATCGGCTGACCAAGACCATCGGTGAAGTCAATTTCACCCAGGGAAAAATAGCGGAGAGATGCTCCGATAACCCCCGAGTTCCCGGTGTTGTAGTAACCGGAAAGATACATAAGGTTGATATCCGGAATTCCCAGCGCACGTAACCAGGGAGAGTAAGACATACTGAAACCCATACGATGGTCAAGAAAGGCCAAAGCAGAAGGATTCCAGTGCATAGCATTGGCGTCGTCTGTTATAGCAACTCCGGCTTCACCGATACCCGCACTTCGGGAGTCAGGTGCAACCATCAGAAATGGTACAGCAGTAGTAATGGTTTTGGTACCTCGTTGTCCTGTACTGCCACCCTGGGCAAACAGCTTCTGAGTGCCTATAAAGACAAGACTTAAACAAGCAGCGGTTAAAATTGCTTTCCTCATATTTTGCTACCTTTGTTCTAAAATGATTTGATGTACAAATTAACGTAGCATTCTCTTCATAGGCTGGATAAATTTTCTAAATGGAATTTATGTAAATATAAAGAAAGCGAATGTATTTCGAGTCTCTATTATTAGCTAAAACTTACTTTTAGCGTCAGGCAAATATAATTCTTTTCGGGAAATATCCGATTTATACCCGGGAAATTTGCCCAAACATAAATCCAGATATTTCACTATCAACGTACGAACCGCAGAAAAAGAAGCCATTCGAAAAGGAGATTCTTACCCTTTTCTTCAAAAATGGCTGTCATTTTATCTCAATACTACCAGTCTCCGGGATTCACTGACGGTTTTTCCGGTATCGGTATCCGTAAGTATAACCCGATAAATGTAGATCCCACTGCTCAGCTTTGCTCCGTTTGCAGCGGTTCCATCCCAATTTAAATCGCGGTAAACATTTCCGTTCGCCGTAAAATCTCCCGTTAACGTGGTTACTTTCTGTCCCGCCATACTCACGATGTCTACTTCGACATGCAGGTTTTTCCCCGCCTGATTGTGCCCGATAACAAATTCGGTACTTTCATTAAATGGATTCGGGTAGTTAAATATCTGTTCCAGCGCCATGACTGCATCGTCTGTGACAATAAACCACGTGTAAGCTTCTGAAGAATTATTGGCCACATCCCATACTCTTATCGTGAGATCATGTCTCCCCAATTCCAGATCGCGGAGCTGAAACTTCACAGTTCCTTCCTGATAGCTGTTGGGTTTGGCAGTATAATAATCATTAAGTATAAATACATTGGCACTATTGCTGTCGAGCTCAGCGGTGATTTCATGGCCAATGCCGATACCGACTGTATTAATTCCTGACTCGTCTTTGACTTTGGCAAACAGATAGGGATTCTGGTCGGTAATACCTCCGGGTATCCAGTTTTCGTCGTTGATAAATAATTCTATTTCAGGCCCTTCATCATCGGCAACTGCATCAGGGTCAGTACCTCCGATATACATATTGTCGTAACAACCGGTTCCGTCTATAGAATCATTAAAAAAGTATACACTGATTTTGCCCTGCCCTTCTTCATAGGAAATGTCGATGGGCACAACAAATTCAAATTCAAATTCGCCTCCGGCTACAGTTGCCCGTCCGTTGAAAATCCGGTTTTTCTGCCAGTAAAATGAGTATTGAGATAAGCGGGTAGTGAAAAGGCTGGGTTTGTCGAAAATGGTTACATCCATATCGCCCTTAAAATCGCTCTGGAAATTTCCATATTCGTCCGTAACCATTCCTTTTACTTTTACTTTGGACAGAGACTGTAAAGAATCTCTCACTCCGGGCTGTACCGGCAAATCATTGATAGAAGTAATTTTCGCCTTCAGTGACGGGTAGTTGAGTATCAGCCCGGGATCACCGAGGAGGGTAAAATTTCGTGAGTTGATATTGGCGAGATTTCCCCTTGTGAATGTACTGTTTTTGGTATGCATCATCACCTCACCCAGCGTAGGCATTCTTCCTTTCAGGCTATCGAAGGCGAATACGTTCCTGTAAAAATTCTGATTGAGGGTAGCGTTGGGAGAAGAATATACAAGGCGAACGGTAGTAAAGAGGGCAATCGCTCCCGTTTCCGGATTCATCGTCATAACTTCTGCACCGGAGCGTAGTTCTGAATCGTCAAATCTTCCAAATTCACAGGTCGCAGTTACAATTACCGGAAGCCTGTCCCGGTTTTGCATGGATTCGATATCGGGTATTTCGAGAATACGCGAATTGGACCAGGCATATTCACCGCCATGACCTGTATAATTGAGGATAAGACTTCCCTGATCAAGTGCTGCAAGTAAGGCTGCTCTTCCGTCTGGGAAGCGGGTTACTCCCGCAGTTTTGACCAACTGATAATTGTCCATAAACAGTTTGTCAATATTGATGCAGGGATTGGCGGCATTGATCAGGCCTGTATATGCATTTGCCTGGCTTACATGGGTGCTGCCTTCGCCTTCTTTGTGATCGGCTACAAGTACAACTTTACTGCGCCATTGTCCAAGCCCTGTTCCGTCTGGATTGGTTGCGTATCGGATGATCTTATCTACAATTGCTTTGGCCTGTTCTTTATTTTCTACCGGAAGCCTTCCTACTGCTACATCCAGCAGGTTGACCTGATAATTGATATCTCCATCAACGCCCGATGCTTCTCCCCAAAAGCCATCGGTATCATCCAGCAATCCGAAAAAATCATCGCTGGTGTAAGAGTTGGTAGGTTCCCATGAATCGCGGCTCTGATAGGTTGGAATAAAGTTGACCACACTCTCTTCCCGTCGGTTGATGTTTTTGTAGTTGTAGGTTCCGTCTCCAAATAGCAGCACAAATCCGGGTGAAAGTTCTCCCGATTTCACATAAAACATACGGATAAAGTCCCTGATTGCAGATACGTCCAGTTTACCGCTGGAAAACTCGTTGTAAATTTCCTGGGGTGTGACAACCGCAACACTGCGTTTGTAATGATTGCGATGAAAATCTGCCAACCGTTCCGCCTCTGCTTTAAATTCCGGGTAGGAAATAATCAGATAGTCAACAAGCGGGAGTCCGTGGAGATTCTGGTTGGGAATGGTTTTGATTGAGACCGGGCTTAATCCGGCATCCGTGAAGGCAATAAATCGCTTGGCGGAATCTGCATTTACTGAAAAGGCAAGTGTATTGCCGTTTATGGAGTATGCATGGCCGATAGCGGCTGCGGGTTCGGTTATATCCCAGATTTTATAGTTGCTGTTACCATTGGCAATCGAAATTGCAGCAACCTGGCCTGGGCCCGTCTGGTCTGCCACGCTGAATGCCCACTGACTTCTTCCGCCAGCATCTGGTGCCTGGTCGTAGTCCACTTCAATCCAGTCGAGCCATCCTTCCGAGCGGTTTGATCCCGATTTATTGAATACCAGGCGTATATCGAGCGAATCATCCGTTCCGACTAAATTGGGGTTTACGGAGAATGTCTGGGCTTTGGAGTGGTAGTATCTTACTTCTGAGTTGGTGACATTGGTTGAAGACAAGCCGACCGTACCCAGTAAAGTGTTTCCTGCGAAGACCTGAAAGCTGGTACCCACATCAGAGCGGGCGGCGAGATCTACCGTAACCCGGATGGTACCCGTTGGGGCTGCGTCTGGAATATAAAACCCGAAAGTGCGATCCAGCAGAAGGTCAAACTTCTCTCCCAGCCAAAAGCGACCGGAGCGGAGCGGGTTTTCACTGTCTTTTTCGTGGAAATGAACATTCCGGGTAGTCGGCACCTGAAAAGTAGCGTTGGCAGCAGAAGGAATATTCTCTATCCTTTTTCCATTGGCATCTCCGATATGGAGGAAATAGAAATTGGTGTCTGCATATAGGTGAAAGTTGTGCACAAAACGCTGCACATCTTCTTTATAATTCCAGGTATGGGCAGATTCACCGTAAAACTGGATATAATCGGTACTTTGAAATACTCCATCATCTTCGCCTGCGACGAAGATGGGGTTCTCTACGAGATCGTCGTAGCGAAAAGCGCTGTTGGCCTGCGGCAAAATGCTGCCGCCATTGCCGAAAATCTGGATTTTGCGCGGATCTATTCCCGAAGGATTGATGCCGTGCTGAGAAAGATAGTTGAAATCCAGTTTGTAAATACCATCTTCAGTGACCCCGATTTTATACCATGTACCCTTGCTGAGTACAGACTCGGTTGCATAATTTTGGGAAAATGAAAAAAAAGGAAGGCCCAATATGAGTGGCAGAATTACGGACAGTAATCGCTTATTCATGAGGTTTATTTTCAGTTGTACCTACAAATAAACGAAAAAAACACCTGAAAGGGTGGGTAAAAAAAACGTTACTTATTTCTTAGAAAAGGAATTGTAGTCGGGAGTGAACGCATTTTCCGGCTGAAATAATCACAATCATGCTTACCCTTTTATAGAAAAACGCCATATTTATAGTCCTAATACCAAACTATGAATCTGGCAATGTCCTTTGACCGCTCTCCTCGCGGCAACCGTGAAAGCAGTGTTGATCCCGGATACTGGGACACAGTGCTTAATTTGTATGAAAAAGGCCAATACAAAGATGCGATAGTGGGAATCATTCACTATGTAAATCCTAACCTGGCGGCAAAAACCGGCAATGCTGATAAAACCCGGTTTGTTATTCCTCACGGTTCCGCAATGGTGTATCTGGAGCTTGATGACAATTTGTTAAAGGTTCGTGCGCCATTTCTCAGTACTGCCGGGGCCAATAAGATTCCACTCCTTCGCCAGGTAGCACAAATCAATTTTTCTCCTTTAAATCTGGCCAGGATAGTTCTTCAGGATGATCAGTTGGTATTTTCTTATCAGTGCCCGCTCGAACTGGCTGAACCTTATAAAATGTATGAGGTTTTTCGGGAAATCTGCACTTATGCAGATTCTTATGATGATGAATTTATCCGGAAGTTTGGTGCAAAATGGATTCAGGAGCCAGTTATTGAGAGGTATTCGCAAGATGAAATCAATACGTCGTGGAATAAAATTCAGGAGTATATTAAAGAGGCGCAGACTTTTATCGAGTATTTTGAAAATAAGCGAAACTTCGGCTTTTGCTGGGATGTGCTCAACATTACCCTGGCCAAGATTGAGTATTATGCGCAGCCGCAAGGACTGTATCGCAATGAAATAGAAAAAACAATGGCTTTTCTGCAAAGCAATGCTTCGGTCACTGACCGGGTCAATCGCGGAAAAGAATTTTTGCGCAAACTTCAAGCGTATAATAAGGCCGATTTTGATTCGGATATGTACAAAGTACAGAGCTTTATCCCCTCCAAATACCGCAGTACATTAGAGAATATCCGCACCAATTTTGAAGAGTCATACGCAGCCGCCAAAAAAGAGCGTGAGAGCGGAGACCATATCGGCGCAACCTTTTCCATGCAATATATTTTCCTGAAATTATTTTTCTACAACAACGTCAGCGCCGAATATGCAGAGCCTCTGATACTGGCAATGGAAAAATCCTCAGGAAAACCCTGGCATGAAGCTTCCGGACATCTCTGGAAAGCGATGGAAATAATTATGACCGGAAACTTCAACTCAGGTAAAAAGAAAGGCTTTTTCCGCTCTCTTTTCGGAAGATAAGGTCATCCCATTTCCATTTACCCGTCTTATATAACTGCAGGCCAAACAGGAATGCAGAATTGTTGCTTTTTGTTCATGTAATATAAATTACGATATTGGGTAGATTATTCCAGATGGATAATTTATGTTTATAATGTTTTGCTCATGACAGATACAACAAAGGTTATTTAGTATGAAAGTCTTGTCTTGTCTCTTGTTTTTTTCCGTCTTCGTATCTATTCCCCGATTTTTTGCACAACCTGATGCCGGAAATGGTAAATCATTCGCAGTAACTGATGTAGAAGATTCACCGGGAGATTTTCTCACCGCAGAGCTGGATGAGATGGTTCTTTGGAGATTATTGGAAATAAATAGGCCTGACCTTCGCCGGACCAAAGATGATATTCTGTTGGAAAATCAGAGTCTTACAACTTTGCGGGAGGAGACATTGGCCAGCCTTAGTCAGTATCAACACCTGGCTGCAAAACTGGACAGTAGTAATGCCGCACTGGAAGAAGACAATGACCATTTGCGGGAGATCAGAGCGGAGATGGTGTTCCGGCTGGTGGATTTGACCAACGAAAAAGATTTGCTTTTTACCGGAGATGCGGATGAGGATTATGATCTGGAAATGGAAGAATCAGATGCAATCAGAGAGGAGATTGTGTTGCTCGATATGCAACTCGATGCCTATGACCGCAAGATGGAGCAAAATGCGATGGCTATCTATATTCAGGAGCAAATGATCAGTGAGGCCGAAGATGTTCTTTTCGAAGCAGAAGAAACCGCAGAAATTTGTTTGTGGCTTACAGAAATAAATATCAATCTCCTGCGTCAATGAGTCAATAATGACCGCAAAAAGCGGATTCAATATTAAAGAAAGCCAATCTTGGCTGGTGTTTAGTAGTTAGATTTTAGGGGTTACGCCTCACATGTTTATGTGGGGCGTTTTTTTGTTTTATATTTGCACAAAATTTTTACCGCGCATGTTGTCAGACGAGATTAAGGAACGCATAGAAAACTTCAAATCGCAGATTTCAGCGGCGATTGAAGAAAAACAACTCCGGGATATTCATGTCTCAGTTCTCGGACGAAATGGTTGGATCAAAGACCTGATGGGCAAAATCAAAGATATTCCCCCACAGGCCAGAAAAGATTATGGCCAGCTGGTCAATACCATTAAGGATGATTTCACCGAACTCCTCCGTACCCGCGAGGCTCTGCTCATCAATGAGACCCTTCGCAAAGAGGCTGAAAGTTTCCCGCAAATGGATCTTATGATCCCGATGCAGACCCTGGAAAAGGGAACCGTACATCCACTGACGGTCGTCGAACAGGAAATCATTGAAATATTTAAAGGTCTGGGATTCAGTGTTGCCAGTGGTCCTGAAATGGAAATGGATTACTACAACTTTGAGGCTCTCAACATACCTGCTGAACACCCTGCGCGGGATATGCAGGATACTTTCTGGCTTGAAAACGGTTGGCTCCTCCGCACCCATACTTCTTCCTGTCAGGTAAGAGCCATGGAAAATTACGGTGTGCCTATCCGCGTTATTGCTCCTGGCCGTACTTTCCGCAACGAAGCCCTTGATGCTTCTCACGAAAACACCTTCCACCAGGTGGAAGGGCTGATGGTGGACAAAGGCATCAGCGTCTCCAACCTGATCTATGTTCTCAAAACCTTCCTCGGAGAAGTTTTTAAAAAGGATATTACCGTTCGCCTCCGTCCGGGATTTTTCCCTTTTGTGGAGCCGGGATTTGAACTCGATATACGCTGTATTATCTGCGGTGGTGGTGGCTGCCAGACTTGTGGTTATTCTGGCTGGATAGAGCTTGTACCTTGTGGGATGGTTCACCGCCGTGTATTGGAAATGAGCAAAGTGGATCCCGATCAGTACACCGGCTTCGCCTTTGGTCTGGGTATATCGCGACTCGTGATGATGAAGTACAATATCCCTGATATCCGGGTCATCAATCGCGCCGACCTCCGCGAACTTCGTCAGTTTGACGCTTTTATTTAATCGTTCCTCTCCTGTTTATTTTGTAAATTATGAATCTCTCCATCAACTGGCTGTCCCAATTTGTTGATATAAAAGATATCGATCCGGAAGATATTTCCCGGAAACTCACCCTGCACACTGCCGAAATCGAAGGGCTGGAAGTGAAAGGTGCTGACCTGGCAAATATTTTCGCAGGAAAAATTTCCCGACTCACACATCTGGATGATAAATACGACCTGCTGGAAGTGGATATGGGGAAACCCTGTCAGATTGTCTGCACAGACAAAACGCTTACCGAAGGTAAAATGATCTGCCTGGCAACGCCTGGTATCACTCTCAACGGCAGGGTAGTCGAAGCCCGCAAAATCGCCGGACATACCAGCGAAGGTTTCCTGATGAGCGAAAAGGATATGGGGATTTCCGACTATGAGGAAACCGTATTTCTGGTCGAACATCCGGATGCCAAACCCGGACAAAGCATCCTGGAATTATATCCATTCTTCCATGACGTCATCCTTGAACTCGACAATAAGTCGGTTACTCATCGCCCCGACTTGTGGGGGATTTATGGATTTGCCAGGGAGCTTGCCGCTATCTACAAACGCCCCCTCAAACCGCTTCCGGTCAAATCCGCAGAACAGATCAACCAAAGCAAAATCAGTGGCCCTTCGATAAAAATCATGGCCAAAGACCACTGCCCGCGGTATGCCTCTGTGACGATTTCAGGTGTTGAAAAAACAAAAACACCATTGGAAATGCGCACCTTGCTTTATTACAGCGGCCACAAACCGATCAGCCTGATGGTGGATATTTCCAACTATATCATGGCTGAAGTAGGGCAGCCTACTCATGCTTTTGACAGGCGGGAAGTAAGCTCCGGAATCATTGTTGACTATGTAAAAGAACCGATGCCCTTTCCGATTCTTGACGGATCTGAGCCGGTAATGCCTGTGGGCGCGATGATGATCTACAACGGAGACAAAGTACCGGTAGCTGTGGCAGGAATTATGGGGGGAGATAAATCCAAAATTCTGGACGACACCTCCGAGATTTTGCTTGAGTCAGCCAACTTTGATGCGAAGTCAGTACGCACCACTTCTTCCGCAATCAAAACCCGTACGGATGCTTCCAACCGGTATGAAAAAACCCTCGTACCCCGCCAGACAATCGTGGCAATAGAGCGGTTTGTCTATCTTCTGGAAGAGATTCAGCCTGGAATTTCCTATTCGCAAATCACGGATATTGATCATTCTGATTCTTCTGTAAGAACCATTTCTCTCTCCGAATCATTTGTTTCCAGTTTTACGGGGGCCAATTTCAGCCGTGATCTGATTTCTGATATCCTCAACCGGCTCGGCTTTACCCATACTTTTGCCAACGGCAATTTTGAGGTTACCGTGCCCTGGTACCGGTCGAAAAAAGATATCAACAACCAGCCCGACCTGGTGGAGGAAATCGCCCGTATCTATGGCTATGACAATATCACACCGGAACCGCCGCGCATCGGTATTGCTCCGCTCCATGAAAATAAAATCGTCAAAGCCGACCTGGAGTTGAAACGTGTACTCAGTTATGAATTTGGGTTTAATGAAGTGCGCACTTACGGATGGGATGACAACCGCTGGCTCGAAACTTTGGAAATCGAACCCCACAATGCGGTTACGCTCGCCAATCCCCGGGCACCTTATTTCAACAAACTCAAAACCAGTCTGATTCCCGCGCTGCTGCAACACGTGAAAATCAATATGGCCAACTTCTCACGGGTGGGGATTTACGAGATAGAAAGTACATTCTTTGACAACGCCGGCAAACCTTCAGAAAAAAAATCACTGGCAGGAACCGTTTTCGATAAGAACCAAAGTGAGGAAACTATTTTCTTCCAGGTTAAAGATGCGTTGACGTATGCGTTTACCAGCCTGAAGAATCGCTATTTGCGATTTGAGTATGGCGCATCTGAGCCGGGGAAAAACTGGATTACAGCCAACAAATCTCTTTCGTTTTATTACGAAAATGTATATCTGGGCTATATTTCTGTGCTTCAGCCCAAATACGCCAAACCTCAGTTTGGCAACTATCCGGTCGTAACTTTCGAATTTGATATAGAGGCTTTTACCAAAATCGAGCCGGTGGTTCACACTTTCGTTCGCCCCAATCCATTTCCGTTTGTGTCGCTTGATTTTAATATCATCGCAGACAAACAGGTACGGTACAACGAAGTAGTGGCTGCGATTACGGCTTTTGGCAATGGCTATATGAAAGACTTTTCTTTTAAGGAGTTGTTTCAGGATGAAAAAATCCTTCCTGGCAAAAACAGCTTCCTCTTTACGATTACCATCGGTTCGGAGGAGAAAACACTCAATGCCGAGGAAATCAACGAATTTAAAAGTCAAATGATCGCTCACCTGGAGAGTAAAGGGCTGGCGATCCGGTAACAGGACACTAGCAGGCTGTGCAGATAAGGTTTGAACAGGCGTAATTCGCAAACCTTTAAGTAAATTAGCGTTATGGTACGCCTGTGTCTGTTTGCTGTACTTTTTCCTTTTTCGTTTGGCCTGACCTCCGGACAGGAGGTGTATTCGCTCGTATCGTTGTCTCCAACTTCACAGGAAGAATGGCAAAACTGGCTGGATGCCGGACTTGCGGTAGACCACTTTCATTCACGCAATGAAACGCTGGAAGTTGTGCTCGAATCAGATGAAATAGCTCTGCTTGACGAACTGGGCGCTACTTATTCGATTCTTCAGCCTGACCTGTCTGCAAAATATGCACGGGAACTCCCTGCTCAGGCACAAAACCTCAGCCAACGGTCGGCCTGTGGCCTGAATCATCTGACGACCGGGTCGATGTCCGGTTATCATACCTGGGCGGAGGCCATTGCCCAACTCGACAGTATGCGGGCAAATTTCCCCGATATCATTTCTCCCAAAATCCAGATCGGCACTTCTGTCGAAGGAAGACCCATCTGGGCTGTGAAAATCTCAGATCACCCCGTACTCAATGAATCAGCTACGGAACCAGGGGTTTATTTTGATGCACTTACCCATGCGCGGGAACCGCTTTCGCTGGAAGCGATTTTGTATTATATGTGGTGGTTGCTGGAAAATTATAATCAGAATCCGGAGGCCACCCGGCTCGTAAATAGCAGAGAAATATTTTTTGTCCCGGTGGTCAATCCCGACGGCTATGTCTATAACCAAACGACCAATCCCAATGGCGGCGGACTTTGGCGCAAAAACCGGCGAATATCCAATACGATCTGCTCAGGCATTGACCTTAATCGTAATTTTGGATTTGGCTGGGGATTAAATACTGGTTCTACTGACGAGCCTTGTTCCAATACTTTTCGCGGTCTGACCGCATTTTCCGAACCAGAAACACAGGCGATTCAAAACTTTCTGCTTCAGACCGAACCGGAAACCGGATTTAGTCTGCATACTTTCGGACAAAAAATTCTCAGCCCGCTGGGGTATATAGATTCGACAGTAAATACCGGGCTATACAGCGAAATGGCTTCGGAGTTTATTCCCCGCCGATACAACGGATATGGAACCGTCAAGCAGCTTGTAAACTACACGTCTTCCGGAACGACGCTGGACTATTTTCACAGCCAGGGTATGACAGGCTGGATGCCCGAAATCGGGCAAGACTTTTGGGGCGATCCCGGTACGATTTGTTTTCGCGTCAGGGAGTTTCTTCCTGCTATGAAATACATTACATGGGCCGCAGGTGCGTATGTGAGATATCAGGATTACCAGTGCGGCGCGCTTATTCCCGGCCAGAATACAACACTCTCATTACGAGTGAGAAACAAAGGATTATCGCAAATCGCAAATAACGTATCTGTGGTTTTGCAGCCTTTATCTCCCGGTGTACAGGTAATTGCAGCGGCAAATCCTGCGGTTTCCATTCATCCGGGCCGGGAATCGACGATAAATTTTTCCATTCATATTCCCGAAACCTTCCAATTTCCCGACACGATCAGGCTGGCGGTAGTTGCGGGGTTTGACGGAGTGATTACAGACCTCGATACCATTCAGTTACTGGTAGGACAACAGCGGGTGATTTTTGCCGATGATTTTGAGCAGGGTAGGGGAAAATGGCAGCAAATGGGAACCGGTATCATGTGGGACACCACCTCACAGGACATGATTGGCGGGGAAAAATTTATGACAGATTCTCCCGGCGGGAGTTATCGCTACGACAGTGAGTCGGGTATTGTAATGACCTCATTTGCTGACCTTACCAATGCACAAAATCCAGTGCTGGAGTTTTCGATGCGATTTGCGCTGGAACCCTTGCAGGACTATGTAAAGATCGAAGCCGGCGGGCTGACAAATACAGACTGGAAAAGTATAGGCGGGAGTTATGCCACGGAACTTGCTGGACAGTATTATTATCAGGGAAACCGGCATTGGGTAAAAGAAAAAATTGATCTGCGTGAATTTGCCGGGAGAAAAATCAAACTGCGGTTTTCGCTTCATTCGGGGACATTTGTGCAGAGTGACGGCTTTTACCTCGGCGATTTGCGAATTGTGGATTATTCGGCCCCCGTCACTTCAATTGGCTCTGATATCACAGAACCGATATTTTCCGTTTTCCCCAATCCGGCATCACAAACGCTTTTTATCAAAATCAATGATTTGTTACCCGAAAGAATAAACCTCGAAATCGCCGATATTTTGGGTAAAATTGTCTGGGCGGAAAAAACACAAACCATCAGCCAGGGCGAAAGCCGGTGGGCGATACCCGTGGGTAATTTTTCGCCGGGAATGTATCTGGTAAAATGGATAACCGCTGAAGAAGTACGCACAAAACATGTGATGATCCGACCATGACAGACAGGCTGTTTCATATATTCAACCACCTGATTTTTTTCCCGCTGATGTTTGCCGGTTTTATAGCCTATGCCCAGCCGGACAATGAGACCGTGCTGCGAAATATCCTGTCACAGTATCTGGAAACACCGGGGTTGAAATTTCGCGAATATCAGGGATTTACCAATGCAGACTATTTGCCAGATCTGGTTGCAGATACCCTTTCATCCCGCACCCTTGCCATCGGCAATCCGCGGGTCAGCTATAAGCAGGTGGAGAAAAAAAGTTATCTTCGCAGGCTGGAAGTGCGGTTGAAAATCATCGGAGAAATGCCGGTGGACACAACCATTTTTTATTCTGACACACTTTCAGGGAAGGTACTGCGTCAGATCAACCGGAAAAGTCCGGAGTTTTTGCACACAGAAGACCCGACGCTGATGGGGAAATGGGTAAAGCCGCTGGCGATCATAGCGGTGAGTGTCGGAGGCGTGATTTCATTGTTTTATATACGAAGCAGTTTATGAAAAACAGATTGATATACAGGATTCGGCAAATGGCTGGCAGGGTGTTTCTCTTTGGGATATTGTCAGCAATTGTATTTAGCTGCGCGCAGCCTGCCTCACCCACGGGAGGCCCGAAAGATGAAGTTCCGCCCGAAGTGGTAAAAACTTCTCCGGCAAACCAGACACTGAATTTTTCCGGCGATGAGGTGAAAATCTATTTCAGCGAACCCATTCGCCCACCTGCATTTGACAAGGAGATTTTCATTTCCCCTTTTATGAAACGCCCCAAAATCATACGGAGCGATAATGCCAAAAGAATCACGATAAAATTTGCTGAAGACCTTCGTCCGCAGACAACCTATGTGATTACCCTGACGGAAATCAAAGACAATACGGAAGGCAACTCTATCAAAGAATCGTATACGCTGGCCTTCAGTACGGGGGATGTGCTTGACAGTATGGAGTTGAGAGGAAAAGTCATCGGGCCCGACCCGTCCAAACCCGTCAAGGATATGATCCTGATGATATTTGATGCCGACAGTATCAAAAACAACGATTTTAAGAAAAAACGCCCGGCCTATATTACCAAAGCCACGGAGGCCGGGGATTTTGAATTTAAATACCTTCGCGATGCGCGATTTAAGATTTACGGTGTGGTGGACAAAGACCAGTCCAATTCCTACAGTCAGGATACGGAAGTGATTGCCGTTTCGGAAGATTCGCTGGTCATTTTCCCGAAAGACACCCTGGACAAAACCCTGACAAAACTGTACGCATTTCTGCCCGATACCTTTCCTCCCCGTTTGCAGAATTTTGCCTGGTGGAATCCGAATACTATTTCCTGCCGGTTTAATGAGAACCTGAGACTAGACGATGTACATATTCTCATGACAGATACCCTCAATCTGGATACGACCATTCTGGAAGATTATTCATGGCTGGGAGGAACGGATAAAGAACTTATTTTACATACTACCCGCCCATACAGCGAGTGGAGTCATATTCATTTTACCGGGCTGTCAGATAGTCTGGGAAATAAGATGGATACCGTTTTGCGGGTAAGTGAAGCCCGGAAAAAGACACTCGAAAATCCCCTGTTGGGAAAACCCGAAACCGACCTTGAGCAGGAAGCCTGGCGAATGTTTTCCCACAGACTTTTCACCGAAGCGGACTCAGCGCTGATTTTCCTTTCCGACACCAGCCGCAATGACAGCGTGCGAAAAACATTCCCACTGAAAATCGAACAAAAAAGCCTGTTTTTGTATCTCCGTCCCGCCGAAAAAATCGATCCGAAAGCCCCCTATGTTTTGAATATCAAAGGAGAATACTTCCAGCGATTTGACACAACAGATTTAGATACCGTATATCGATATCAGGTAAAATGGTATGATCCCCTGGAATACGGCACGATCGAAGGCGTGGTGAAATACGATTCTACCTACAACGGTCCCATTGTATTACAATTTATCAACAAGGCAGGAAAAGTTATCCGCTCATCGGCGGATACCACATTTGTTTTCAAACTTCTGCCACCGGAGGCATATACCATCCGCGTCATCCTCGATGAGGATGGAAACGGCGTACTTTCTCCCGGCAATTTGTGGCCATTCCGGCTACCGGAGAAGATCTATGAAGACAATACCCCCCTCACGATCCGCGCAAACTGGGACTTTGAGGATCATATCGTACAGATCGGCGAGAAAAAAGCCGCACCGCAAGCCAGTGGTGACAAAACGCCCGGCGCGCCCCCTACACCCTCGGGCAATCGTCCGACGGGCACCACCCCGCCCGGCGGGCGGGGGAGGCCGTAGGAATTATAAATGACAAAGGCGTTGTGCCATGCGGCGCATTTCCGGTGGGTTCGAGAGCCTCACCCACCGGATGGTCAGGCCGAAGGCCCCCTTGCCGGTGGCTGAGGTCACTCGAAGCCCCGGCTAACATAGGGCGCCCTACGGCGCATTTCCGGTGGGGTTCGAGCCGAAGGTCCCAAGGGGAGCCTCACCCACCGGACGGTCAGGCCGAAGGCCCCCTGCCGGTGGCTGAGGCGTACTCGAAGCCCCGGCTATAAGGAGGAGAAAAAACATCACCACCCCACCCTTATTTAACCAGCGTTTGCACGTCTGCCATAAAATCCGCAATTTATGGCGGGAAAATTCCCGGTTTCTTTTTATGACTCCTGACAACGATACAAAACGCTCCCTTCAATGGGAGGGAAAAGATGGCAATCCCAAAAACGTCTCACGCACCAATCACCTCCTGGTCATTGGGATAGATGAGTATAAACATCACCCCCGGCTCAACAATGCCCGAAGAGATGCAGAAACTTTCCGCGATATATTGCTGGATCGGTATCAGTTTGAAAAGGAAAATGTTACGGAAGTATTTGATGAACAAGCTACCCTCCGCAATATCCTGATAGCGCTGGGAAATCTGGAACAGAAACTCACGCCCACCGACAATCTGGTGATATATTTTTCGGGGCATGGGAGCATGAACCGCCGCAAAACCCAGGGGTTCTGGGTGCCGGCGGAAGCCGAAAAACACGAAGCCGATTACATCGCCAACGACCGGGTGCGCGCCATTCTGGGAGATATGGAGGCCCACCATATTTACCTGATTGTGGATGCGTGTTTTTCGGGTAGCATGATATTGCGAAGTGCAGATACAGCTACCCAATTGCTGGAACAATACCCCTCGCGCCGGGTGCTTACCTCGGGAAGGCAGCAGGAAGCTGTTTCTGACGGAAGGCCCGGAGACCACAGCCCGTTTTTTTCATGTATCCGCCAGCAGTTGCTTCAGCCATCGGGTGGTGTAATCTCAGCGCTGGAACTGGAAAACCATGTCATTAACAACACCCCGCGAAGTGCGTTTCAACTGCCCGAAGCGGCGATGATATTTGGCATAGGAGATCAGAGTGGAAAATTTGTATTCTACCCCAAAAAAGATGAAACCCGCGACTGGGAGGAGGTAAAAAAGGAAAATAGTGTCCATGCCTATAAACAGTATATCCAGACTTACCCAAACGGCAGATTCGTTGAAGACGCTCTGTGGGCAATCGCGCAGTTGAAAGACGACAAACCCGGATACAGAAAGTATATTGACCAGTACCCTGCCGGAAAATATGCAAGGGAGGCCCTGGCCCGGATGGACTATATCGACCAGCGGGACCGGTTTGAACTGGCAAAACGGCGCGGCGAAGCAGCCCTGCGGCAATTTCTCCTCGATTTTTCCGACGGGCCTTTTGCGGAGAAAACCCGGGAAGAAATCGCGCGGATTGTGGAGGCGGAGAAAGTGGTTAAGGATGAAACTCCTGAAAAGTATTTTGAAAATTCACCTATCCATTCAATAGATTCCCTATCTCTTCCCAAAATGGTACAGATTCCTGCCGGTACATTCTACATGGGGAGCAATGAGGGGGAAAGTGATGAAAAACCCGTGCACAGTGTTACGGTCAAATCTTTTTTTATGGGTGTGTATGAGGTAACGGTCGAAGAATTTGAGGCATTTGTACTGGCCTCTGGTTATCAGACCGATGCGGAAAAGGATGGCGGTAGTTATTTCTGGGTGAATGGGAAATGGGAAAAAAAAGCCAGTATATATTGGAAACACGACGCCAAAGGCGACTTGCGTCCGCGAAGTGAATACAACCACCCGGTGATCCACGTTTCGTGGAACGATGCGCAGGCTTATTGCAAATGGCTGAGCGGCAGAACCGGACTCACTTACCGCCTGCCTACCGAAGCAGAGTGGGAATACGCCGCAGGTAACGGCAGTGATCATACGCGCTACTCCTGGGGAAATGGCGATCCCTCCGGCAAAAATGGGGGCAATGTGGCGGATGAGAGTAAAAGTCCTTCCGGCCAGACTTGGGCCACTAAATTCACTGGCTACAATGATGGCTACTGGTTTACCGCCCCGGTAGGCCAGTACAATCCCAACACTTTCGGTCTCTACGATATGACGGGCAATGTCAATGAATGGTGCCAGGACTGGTACCACGATTCCTATACAGGAGCACCCTCCAATGGCTCTGCATGGGAAAGTCCCGCAGGCTCTTACCGCGTATTTCGTGGGGGTAGCTGGAGCTACAACCCCGCCTTCTGCCGTGTAGCCCTTCGCGGCTACGTCAGCCCTGCGGATCGGTACGACAATGTAGGTTTCCGCCTGGCCAGGACGCCCTAGGTGATTAGATTTTAGCTTATTTCATTATTACCTTTTTACAAAATCCCTTGCAATCTCTGTTGCAAGAGAAAGATGATATATGTGTAACGAAGTTACGCAAGGGCAAGCGGATATATCCGGAAGGAAAAGGATATATCGGATGGGAAATGGGAAGGGGATAAGAGATGGGGATTGCGCCCTGCGGCGCATTTCCGGCGGGGTTCGAGAGCCTCACCCACCGGACGGTCAGGCCGCAGGCCCCCTGCCGGTGGCTGAGGAGGCTCGAAGCCCCGGCTAACACAATGCGCGCTGTGGCGCGCAATCATATAGGGAAAAATAATATAGATCGCCGGAGGCTACAAACGTTTGACTCCTCCGGAGTCCAGGCTATGCCTGAAGAAAAGAGACACTAATTGGAAATGGCTATGATCATTTGCCGTCAGGCAAGACCCTCGGAAGTGGCCTTCGGCTCGGAGAGGTCACATGTACCTGAGGCATCTTCGATTTGTAGCCGTAGGTCAGCCCCTCAAATGTTTCCAGCAAAATGCGCGCATCGGCGCATTTCCGGTGGGTTCGAGAGCCTCACCCACCGGATGGTCAGGCCGCAGGCCCCCTGCCGGTGGCTGAGGAGGCTCGAAGCCCTGGCTAACATAGGGCGCCCTACGGCGTATTTCCGGTGGGGTTCGACTCCGCTCACCCACCGGGGTTCGAGAGCCTCACCCACCAGAGTTCGAGTCTCCTCAAAGGGGTTCGTTCTAAATTTGTAATTCCTTGCTTGTCATTTGTAATTCTTTGTAATTTCCGCCCATGCACCAGATCATCCATAGCTATAAACTCCGCCTCACCAATCTCAGCCAAAGCAACCGCTCGCTGAAACTCGCGCGGCTGAGCAAAAGCAGGGATATGGATCTCAAAGACCTGGGCTTTCTCGAAGAGGATTCGCCGGAGGATATTCTCCTCAAAATTATCTCCGGAAAGGATGTGCGCCTGATCAATAAACTGGATCCGCGCCACGAACCGGTAAACCTCGCCGACCGGCGCCTCAATCAGATCTACCGCTCCGTGCGTACGCTGTTTGAAGAGACGGGAACGTATGATCTTTTTGTGGGTTACCCCTTCGTCGAAGGGAAGTTTATCGATGGCTCCGTCGCCCGCTGCCCTGTACTGCTTTTTCCTGTACGCCTCATCCGCAACCTCCAGAGCCGCCCGCGATGGAAACTTGAAGTGGTTGAGGGCGAGCCGGTTGTGTTTAACAAGACATTTTTCCTGGCTTACGAACAATTCCAGCAGGTGCGCCTGCAGCCGGAGTTTTGGGAGGAGGAAATCGAACCTGTCAAAGACTGGAAATCGTGGGTCAATGATCTCTACCAAAAGATTAAGTCCTACGAAATTGAGGTAAATTTCAACAGCGACCTGTTTGACCTCAGGCTGGAATCTTTTCAGGATTATCTGGCTGAGTCGATGAACCGGTTTGGTATGGGAAAGCTGATTTTCAGGCCGCAGGCAGTCCTGGGAATTTTCCCGCAGTCTGATTCCTCCCTGCTTCAGGATTATCAGGAAATCGAAAAACAACCGGAAATTTTTGATCTTTCTGGTCTTTTTTCCGCAGGAGATGAGGTTTCCGAAAAACGCAAATCTGCGCCATGGGTATCCACTTCTGTTCCTTCCCGTCCGCCCGATTCTTATATCCGCGAGGAAGACCGCTATTTTGTGACTCCGGTGGATCAATCGCAGGAATCTGCTCTGCTCAATATCAAAAAAGGACATTCCCTGGTCATTCACGGGCCTCCGGGAACGGGCAAATCGCAGGTGATCGTCAATATCATCGCTGATGCCATGGCCCACGGAAAAAAAGTGCTGCTGGTATCGCAAAAACGCGCCGCGCTGGATGTGGTGTTCAAACGGCTGGATGGTCTGGGGTTAGGGCGATTTTCTGTACTGGTTCACGACTACCGTCAGGATCGCGCGGCCATTTACCGGAAAATAAAACAGCAGATAGAGGATATCCCTTCATTTGAAGCGGAAATGCGCGACCTCAACCGCACCAAATGGGAACACGACTACAAAGTGCTCTCGCGCGAGGCCGATCATCTTTCGCGTGAATTTGACCAGCTGAATGAAGCGCTCACCGCGCGGATGGATTGCGGAATGTCCATGCACGAGCTATACCTCCGGCAGGATTTTTCCGATTCACCGCTTCCGCTCCGGGAAGTTGCCGGTGATTTTGACGAGGTGAAATTGCGCCGGTTTCTGGAACGACTGGCAGGATTGCTCGATTATGCAGATTTCTTTCGGGAAAATTATCCCTGGCGCGAACGGATTTCTTTCCTTCATTACTCCTACGACGACCGGGACCGTATCCACACGGCTTTAAGGGAAATTCCTGCGGCCATTACCGCGCTACATCAGTCCTGGTCAGAGGTCGATAAAGATTTTGGCAAAAACGTCTTCCAATCCGACGTCAACCGCCAGCATATCGAACAATTTACCCAGATCAACCAACTGCTGTTTACCCCGCAGATTCGGGAAGATGTGGAGGCCATACACAAGGACGAACTCGAAGACAGTTTTATCCAAAAGAAGTTTGAGCAACTGGGAAATATTCTGCTGAAAATGGACGGAATGAAGTATTTGCAGGGTTTTCCCTGGCGATTGTATTCCGATCTGAAAAAGCATGTGGAGAGCTATAAAAGCCTGAAAAACAAGACTTTTCGGTTTCTGAGCCTTGATTTTCTTCGCGCCCGGTGGTTTCTCCGTAAATGGCTGGAAGATAAAAAATTTGTTCTGGATGAATCTACATTCGCCGCGGTCAAAGATGAGTTTAAATTGTACTCCCGCCTTCACTGGCACTACGTGCGCCTGCATGAAAAAGCGTATTACGGAGATTTTCCCCTGCTTGACAGCCTGAAGGAAAAACACCGCTGGCTCGAACGCAAAAAGAAACACTACGAAGCATGGGGTGTCGTTGCCAAACAAAAAGATTTTCCACGGATGAAACCCCGCTTTTCTTTTGGCAAACTGGATGAAAGCCACTGGCAGGCGACCATGCAGAAAGTGGCAAAACTGGAGCGATTTACCCGACTGCTCAATGAAAAAGAAGACATCTGGAAAGGATTTTTGCATAAAAATCAATCCGGAAAGCTTAAGCTGGGCATTACTCATCCTGATTCAGTAAAGGAATATTGCGAAAACCTCGCAGCGAGCTTCACCCGCGACTTTTCCGAAATCAAAAGTCTCGATGGTTTGCTTTCACAGCTTTCTCCGTCAGAACAAAAAACCTTTGAACTGCTCCGTCCTCTTCTGGTTGAAGCAGAGGACGAAAAAGCGTTTATCCGAAAAGTCGAAAACAGCTTTTTTTATTTTTGGATAGAAGCAGGAGAAAGGCGCTTGCCCGTATTGGCAGAAGTAAGCAACCGGAGCTGGCCGCGAAAAGCCGACGATTATGTCAAAAAGTTAGGAGAGCGCCGCACCAAAGTAGCCGAACTGATCCGCCGCCGGGTGCTGGAAAATATTCTGGGAAATATCGAATACAACCGCCTGAAAAACCGGGTCACCTACCGCACAATTTCCCATCAGGTAAGCAAAAAACGGTTGTTATGGTCGGTGCGCAAACTCGTTGCTACCAAGTGGAAAGAAGGGCTGAGCGAACTTATGCCCTGCTGGATGGCGTCGCCCGAATCCGTTTCCGCGATTTTTCCCATGGAAAAGGACTTTTTTGATGTGGTTATTTTTGATGAGGCTTCCCAGTGTTTTGTCGAACGCGCGATTCCCGTCATGTTGCGGGGAAAACAAAATGTAATTGCCGGTGATGACAAGCAGCTTCAGCCGCTCGATCTGTATAAAGTAAGGTATGACGATTCGGAGGAAATTCTGGCCGGGGAGGAAGAAATCGCCCTCGAAGTAGAGAGTGTGCTCGATCTGGCGAAAACCACTTTTGATGAAGCCCGACTCACCTGGCATTACCGTTCGCACGACGAAGCGCTGATCAATTTTTCCAATCATGCCTTTTATGAAGGAAAACTTCAGGTAGTGCCGCCCGCCCGCCCGGGGGATTTTTCAGGTCCTCCGCTGGAGTGGATTTCGGTGCTGGGTGAATGGCGCAACAACCGAAACCGGCCCGAAGCACTCCGCGTAGTGGAGTTGGTCATTTCCCTGATACAGAGCCCTTTTCAACCATCAATAGGGATTGTTACCTTCAACTATTTTCAGCAGGAACTGATCAGAGACCTGCTGGACGAAAAACTCGAATCACTGGCAACCACCGACGAAAAATTGTACGCCCGCCTGTACGCCGCCATGCATAAGACGGAGAATGAGGAGTTTATGGGAATTTTTGTAAAAAATATCGAAAATGTACAGGGTGATGAGCGCGACATTATCATTTTTTCCATTGGATATGCCCGCAATGAAAATGGGAAACTGGTTACACATTTTGGGCTGCTAAATCAGAAAGGCGGAGAAAACCGCCTGAATGTGGCAATTACCCGCGCCCGGCTGAAAAGTTATCTCGTATGTTCTTTTCTTCCGGGCGAACTTCAGGTCGAAGGTGCGATCAATGAAGGACCCCGTTTTTTGAAAAATTACCTTCAATATGCCCGATCCATCAGCGAAGGACGGGATCGAGAATTGTCCGGCAACCCTCACGAGCCCGCTTACAGTCAGGCTTCCGCCGAAAATCCTATAGCAGATTACCTGACCGACCGGCTGCGTGAATCGGGATATACGGTTATCCGAAACTTTGGCGACACATCGTGGAAACTGGATATTGCAGTAAAAGGGCAGGGGCGTCATTTCCTGTTGGGCATAGAGTGTGAGGGAAGTTATTACTTCAGCGGAACGAGCAGCAAAGAGCGCGAAGTATATCGCCGCAATCTCCTCGAAAGCAAAGGCTGGAAAGTTCATCGCGTATGGGCGAGAAATTACTGGACCGACAGAGAGAAGGAAGTTGAGAAAATATTGGGATTGTTGTCAACCCCACAAAAAGACAGTCGATAAGAGGAGCAAAGCCGGGTGATTTACTACCATTCGGAGCTGGCGAAGGGCTTTTGTGATCTGGTTTTCGACGGTTTTGGTGGAAATGCCCATTTTTTCGGCGATTTCTCCATGAGACAAATGCTCAAAACGGCTGAGATAAAATACCTCCCGGCATCTTTCCGGGAGCAGGTTCATTCCGTTTGAAATGGACTGATTCACTTCGTTGAAATTGACCGTCTCTTCGGTAGGATTTGAAGTGATGATCTGGTTGATCTGCGACAGATGTTTTTGAGTGATATTCCCCTTTCTCAGATATTTAAACACCTGAAACCGCACAGACTGATAGAGATAGGCGTTGATATGGGAAATTTCGGTTTGGTTTCTTTTATTCCAGAAGTCAATGAAAACGTCCTGCAGAATGTCCTTACAGGCTTCGGTATCTTCAAGAATCAGGAACGCTGAGGCATAAAGTCTGGACCAATAGCGGTCATAAATCACCCCAAAAGCTTCCGCCTGATTTTTTCTGGACAGTTGGAGAAGTTCTTCGTCTGTCAAATGATGGAATGACTGATTTGACATACCTGTAGCAGTTTCCCGGGGTTCAATTCTATAACGATAAAATTTCCCTTATCGTTTTCATGATCACAGAATGACGACTAAACTTAAGCAAAATCATTCATTAAACTTTCATAAATACAAAGAAACATGACCAAACTTTCTTATTTTTCGGGCAATGAAATTTAGTGAAGTCATAGGGCAGGAAGCGGCGAAGACCAAAGTCCTGGAAGCCATTGCCAACAACCGGCTGGCGCATGCGTTGATGCTCACCGGACCTTCTGGTGTAGGGAAACTCGCCATGGCGACGGCTATTGCCCAATATGTAAATTGTCTTCAGCCTTCAGATGGCGACAGCTGCGGGCAGTGTACCAATTGTGTTAAGATCAAAAAGGGTATTCACCCCGATGTACGGTATATTCTTCCGATTATATCAAAGACAGAGGGTGGGCGAACCTGGCTGACCGAAGACTATTTTGCGCCTTTCCGTGAGACATTTTTTGAAGATCCTTATATGAGTTTTTCCCAATGGCAGCGGATGCTCGACGGGGAAAATAAGCAGTTGTTTATCAGCGTTCACGAAATCCGCGAACTCAAACGCAAGATATATCTCAAGGCATTTGAAGCTCCATACAAAGTCGTAATTGTCTGGAATACCGAAGTCCTCCATCAGTCTGCTGCCAACGCATTTTTGAAGTTGCTGGAAGAACCGCCGGACAAAACGCTGCTGATCCTGACAAGCAGTGATCCGGGCCGGTTGCTGATCACGATCAATTCCCGCTGCCAGCGTATTGCGTTGAGCCGTATCGCGCGGGAAGACATACAGCAATACCTGACAGGTAAAAAGGGCATGGAGCCAACGGCTGCTGCCGAACTTGCAGGCATTGCGGAGGGAAGTATAGGAAATGCGCTGGAGTTTATGTCTGATTCCAGTCAGACTTTGAGCGATACGTATGTGGAATGGCTGCGCGCTGCATATTCGGGCAACTACGAAAAAATATCCGGCCAACTGGAAAAAATTTATAAGGAGAGTAAAGAATTTCAGAAATTATTTCTGGAGGTATCAGTCAGGAAAATGCGCGATTCACTGCTATTTCACCTGGGAAAAGAGGAAATCGCACCGGTAACGGAAAGTGAAAAGGAGTTTCACCAAAAGTTTGGACAGGTTGTATCTCCTGAAAAAGTGGAAAAAATTACGGAAGAGATCGAAAAGAGCCGCAGGCAGATCAGTGGGAATGCAAATCCTCAGCTGGTGTTTACCGCACTATCGCTGCGGATGCATCAGATATTGAGAAGTTAGATTCCCG
Source organism: Bacteroidia bacterium (assembly GCA_041391665.1). Lineage (NCBI taxonomy): Bacteria > Pseudomonadati > Bacteroidota > Bacteroidia > Bacteroidia bacterium. The sequence continues at coordinate 332,026 of JAWKNO010000001.1, forward strand.
GGCTTTTTGTGCTGGGCAAGTTCGAAGTATCCCATAAATTGGAAATTCTTACAAACACCCCAAATTACCATGAAACAACCGATTGTACCCTGGATTATTGTCGGGATCATGTGCATGTATGTATATGGTCTTGCCTATCATGCCGAACACCGGACGCCCCCTGATCCATCGTATGACTTTTATGATACCACTACGGTACGGGTAGTGATTGATGGGTCGAATATCGTTCATGATATTTATGGGCGGTTCAACAATATTCTCGAAGGGGAAAGACTCCTTGTAAAAGCCCGCGATGCCGGTCCCAACCAATATAAACTCACTTTTAAGGTCAATAGCCCCAGGCCGGCAGTGCTGTTTATCGACGACGAAGACCTTGAAATTTTTCTGGTGCCGGGCGATACCAGTCTTGTGGTACATGCTACCGTTGATCCAAGTGCCTATCTTATCGATTCTCTCAATTTTGATGGCACAACTTCCGGCATTTGCTCCTATTATAAAAACAAAACCAACCGGTTTCAGAAAGTTCATCTTCGGTCTACGCGGAGTATTGTGGATTCGGAAGACTTTACGCAGTTCAGCCTGAAACTCGATTCGATGGCAGCCAGAGAGCTGAGTTTTTTGGCGGAGCAGCAGATTTACGACTCGTTGCCCGACTGGTTTGTAGATTTTGAACGAACCGAAATCCTTTACCAAAAAGCCTATCTGAAACTTAGCCGGGCCTATAACCGGGATATACCTGCAAATATGCTCGATAAGGTAAAAATAGATAATGAAGCCGCAGTGTTTTCTTATTACTATTATCTGTATCTCAACAGCTATTTTTCGGCGCTGGATCCTTCACTGTCAGCCAGTAATGTCGATTCATTATCTCCGCAAGAGTTATTGGTGACCGAATCCCGCATTCGCATGGCAGATTCCCTGCTTACCAACGGACCACACGATGTCTTTATCACCCGATCGCTGTTCACCCATCTCAAAAACAACGAAATAGATTTTGTCAGATCGCTGTTTCAAAAGTATAAGGATAAATTCTTCAGCAAAAAGTATTACCGCTTTATCGATATGCAATTGAAGGAGCGGCGCGACCCCATTTGAGTCCTCAAAGGGAATTAATTGCACGATTAGTAAAAAAATCCTTACATTTAAGCATTGTTCCTCCGCTTGTGAAGCGGAGGTTTTGAATAAATGTAATAACCAGTAAAGATATGGGTTGTGGAACATGTGGTAGTGGCGGTTGTTCTACATCTGGTTGCGGACAAAAAGGAGGCTGTGCGACAGGTGGTTGTAATAAACTCAACACCTACGACTGGCTGAACAATATGCTTTCTCCCGAGAAATCGGAGGCAGATAATATATACGAGGTTCGCTTCAAAAACACCCGAAAGGGGTTTTACCGGAATGTAAACGCGCTGCGTTTGTATATTGGAGATACCGTAGTGGTAGAAAGTGAAAGGGGATACGATGTGGGGGTTTTGTCTTTAGGTGGAATCATGGCCGAATTGCAAATGCGCCGAAAAGGTGGTTCCAAAGTGTTTAAAGAAATTCCCCGTATTTACCGAAAAGCCAATGAAGGCGATGTCGAGCAGCTGAAGATGGTCCGCGAACGCGAGCAGCCCACGCTGGTACGCACGAGGGAAATTATTCTGGAGCAAAAACTCGACATGAAACTCAGCGATGTCGAATATCAGGGGGACAACGCCAAGGCGATTTTTTATTATATCGCCGATCACCGCGTGGATTTCCGCGAGCTGATCAAGGTCCTCGCCAGGGAATTTCGTATTCGGGTGGAAATGAAACAAATCGGCCTGCGACACGAAGCTGGCCTTGTCGGCGGAATCGGATCATGTGGCCGGGAACTTTGCTGCTCCACCTGGCTCACAGATTTTAAAACTGTAAGCACTTCTGCTGCCCGTTATCAGAATCTTTCGCTCAACCCCATGAAAATATCCGGCCTCTGTGGGCGCCTGAAATGCTGCCTCAATTTTGAGCTGGATGCATACATGGATGCTCTCGAAGGGTTTCCAAATGTGGAAATGATCGATACGCAAAAGGGACGTGCCTTCCTTCAGAAAACCGATATATTCAAAGGAAAAATGTGGTTTAGTTATCCAAACGAAACCACGTGGTATCCGATGACGGTAACTGAAGTAAAGGAAATCGTTGCGATGAATGCCAAAGGTAAAAAACCAGAGGCGCTGGCTACTATTTCGCAGGCGATTGAAACCGGTCCCGAGTTTGACTTTGTGGATGTTGTAGGTACGGAATTGCCACCTAAAGAACAGCAGGGAAGAAAACAAAACTCCCGCAACAAAAGGCGAAACAACAACAACAATAGCAACAATAGCAATAATACCGGCAATACCAACAATACCAACAATACCAGTAACACTAACGCCAACCCCAATAACAACAGCCGCAAAAATAACCGCAATAACCAGAATCGGAACTTCAGGAGAAAACCTAAAAACCCGGATGCCAATTCGAACTCACAAAAACCACCCGCAGAATAACCATGCGACAATAGCGGGTTTCTGCCTGTTGTTCCTGTCGGTTATTGTTTCCTGCAATCAGACGCCTTTTCTGGCGAAAAAATCATTTGACCAAAATTGCTGGGCGATCGGGGATACGATTCATTTTGAAATGGAACATGCCGGAGCAGAAACTACTGCTGAACTGGGGGTAGAAGTGAAATTTATCCCCGAATATTCCTACCGGAATCTCTATCTCCGGCTTCTGTGCGAAACGCCCGATGGTCAGTCCCTGACTTTTATGTTAAATGACACGCTGATGGATGCCGAAGGAAACTGGCTGGGTGAATTTAATCGATGGACATTTAGCCAGGATTTTAAAGTTCCGCTTTCTGCGCCAGGATCCTACCGGTTTTCGCTGATACAGTTTATGCGGGAAGAAAGCCTCTGCGATATAAAACAGGCGGGTATTTTCCTCCGGGAATAATTTTTTTTTACCTCACATAGGGGATATGCAGGGGTAGAGGTACTTACCTGTAAACCCCAAGCGCATGAATCAGGAATCGTTGGAAGATCTGCTGGATCGCTATATAAAAGGTGTCTGTACAGAAGAAGAAAAAAAACTGGTTGAGGCGTTTTACGAATCCTTCGAAAAAAAGGAAAGTAAAAATATAATCTTTCCCTCCGGGGAAATGGAAATGCTCAAATACGAGATGTTGAGCAAAATCAGGGAAGAACTTTCTCAGTACGATTTGGCGGAGAGACAGGCACTTAAAAAAAGCCCAAAGCGTCCTTTGTATCTGTTTGCAAAAATTGCCGCAGCGGCAGCATTCCTGCTGGGGAGCTATGGACTATTCCGAAATGCCCCACTTCCTTTTACCCCAAAAGCTGACAATATGATTGTGTCGGAGTCGCAGGACTTCTCGACCATACGCGGAGAGCGCAGCAAAGTCAGTCTTTCCGACGGGTCAGTCATCTGGTTAAACGCGGAAACGACTGTCAATATTTGTATCAATCCTTCGAATGAAATTCGCGAAGTAGAACTTTCAGGCGAAGCATTTTTTGAAGTCGCCAAAGACTCTTCCCGCCCGTTTGTGGTCTATACAGGAAATGTCAAAACCGAAGTATTGGGTACTTCCTTTAATATTACGGCCTATGACAGCGCAAAACCAACCGTAACCGTTTCCTCCGGAAAGGTAAGAGTAGCCGGAAAAACTTCCAGCCAGTTTGTAACCCTCATTCCCAATGAGCAAGTTCTCATTGATACAGAATGGAAAAAGCGGGAAGTCGTATCTGAACAGTTTTCCGCCTGGAAAAATGGTTTGCTGACTTTTGAAGATATGAGCCTGGCTGAGATAAAACCTATTCTTGAAAAATGGTATGATATCGAAATTGAGTTTCATGTTGCGGAACTCCAAAATTGTCGTATCACCGGCAAATACCAGAACGAGCCGCTAAAAAATGTGCTGGAAAGTTTTCGCTTTATCAAGGGCCTTGACTATCAGTTTGTCGATGAGCGAAAAATACGCCTCAACGGAGATATCTGTATGTAATTCCAATCTTAATTAACGTATGCTACTACCTGACAAAATTTTACCTGCGTCCGTATTTCGGATTTTTCTGGTTGTATTCCTCCAGTTTTCTTTTTTGGGGATTTTACCTGCCAGGTCGGTGTATGCCCAGAAAAACTGGGACATGGTGTATATCAATATTCACCTGAAAAATGCCCGGCTGGTGGATGTTTTTGATGAGCTGGAACGAAAAACAGGTTATTCATTTGCTTACGATGAAAAGGTGAAAACCCATTCCGAAACCTATACCCTCGACTACGCAAATGAGGATGTAAAAACGGTATTGGAAGGTCTCGCCAATCAGGCAAATCTTAAAATCCGGTTGATCAACAATACGATTTCTGTCGTATTAAAACCGCGAAAACAGCCTGTGCAAAAAATCATTGTTCTGCCTGCCAGTGAAGTGTTTCGCCAACTTACGGGAAAAGTAACCGATGCGGAATCTGGAAATCCGCTGCCCGGAGTTACGGTACTGGTAAAAGACATGAAAGTCGGTGCACTGACCAATGACAATGGCATTTTTTCACTAAATGTACCCGATGATGCAACTGCACTTGTTTTTTCCTATGTCGGCTACAAATCTGTGGAGGTCCCGATCGGCGACCGTACTGAAATCAATCTGGCGATGGAAATCGATGTGCGTACGCTGGAAGAAGTGGTGGTGATTGGTTATGGTACAATCAGAAAACGGGACCTGACGGGCTCGGTCTATTCAGTCAAAGCGGAAGAAATTAATAAAATTCCGGTGTCCAATGTGTTGCAGGGACTTCAGGGAAAAGTGCCGGGCGTGCAGATCAGCAGTGTGTCCGGAGACCCAGGAGAAAATCCGGTAGTGAGGATTCGCGGTATTGCGACTTTCCTCGGCGGAGCGTCCCCTGTATTTGTCGTGGATGGGGTGATTCTGGATGATATCTCATTCCTTAACGGCGGTGATATCGAATCGGTGGAGGTCCTCAAAGATGCTTCGGCAACAGCAATCTATGGCACACGGGGAGCCAATGGCGTTATTATCATTACCACGAAAAGAGGGAAAGTCGGGAAGCCGGTATTTCAAATGGGTGCCAACTACAGCGTGGAAAGTGTTTCCAACCGGCTGGATTTGCTGAATGGAAAAGAATTTGGTGCAGCAGTGAATGAGATTCAGCCTGGTACTTACAACAATCTGGATATTCTGCCCAATACAGACTGGCAGGACCTTATTTTTACCGATTTTACCCCTATTCAGAAATACGAACTTTCGGTTTCGGGTGCAAGTGACCGATCTACCTATTATGTCGGAGGTAGTTATTATAGCCAGAAAGGGGTAATCCAAAAGTCGGACTACGAAAGAATAGCTGTTAAGATGAATAATACCTATTCAGTCAGTAAGTTTCTTACCTTTGGCAACAACCTTACCATTTCCCGGGAAAATAAAAATCGCGCCCCCAATGTCGTAGCCAGTGCCTATCGCGCATGGCCTATTTCTGTTCCATATGACGATCAGGGAAATTTTGCAGAAGTGCAAGGCTCGGGCAATCCACTGGCCAGCCTCGAATATTCCAACAACAACGATAAAAAAGTGCGTGCCGTAGGGAATCTGTATGCCGAACTCAAGTTTCTCAAAGACTTTACCTTCCGCACCAGTTATCAGCTCGATCTGACCGGCATTCAGGCTGTAAGTTTTACCCCTGTGTATTATGTATCTCCAACCCAGGAAAATGCCATCAACGACCTGACCAAAGCTGCCAGAGTTGAGAGAGCCTGGATTTGGGAAAATACCCTCAATTATCATAAAGACTTTGACAAACACAGGATTGACATTCTGGCTGGTTACAGCGCGCAGGATACAAAACGGGAAGGGCTGACCGCTTCGGTTGAAGATCTTCTCCGGGAAACATCCGGCCTGTGGTATATCGATGCAGGCGATGCCACGTCAATTGATGCATTCAACAGTGCAGAAAATTACTCCTATATCTCTTATATCTTCAGAGCCAATTACACCCTGTTGGACCGCTACCTGGTAACTGCTACCTTCCGGAGAGATGGTTCTTCCAAATTTGGCGACAACGCCAGATACGGTGATTTTCCTTCGCTTGCAGTAGGATGGCGATTAAAGGAAGAAGCTTTTTTGAAAGATGTAAAATGGCTAAACAACCTGAAACTTCGGGCAAGCTGGGGGATCAATGGCAACGACAGAATCCCTTATCAGGCGCGTTTTGCGAGAGTCAGTACCGGCGGTCTTGAAGCTGTATTTGGTACTGACGAGCGACTTGTGCCCGGCGCCACACTTTCAGATGCAGGTAATCCTGACCTAAAATGGGAACAGACAGAAACATTTGACGCAGGGCTCGAATTTGGCCTGTTTGACAATCGCCTCACCGGAGAAATCGATTATTACAACAAACAGACCAGTCAGGTGCTTGTTCCGCTTTTGTTGCCTGCGCATTTTGGCAATGGCGCATTTCGGCGGGTAGTGTTTAATGCTGCGGATGTACAAAACAAAGGATTCGAGTTTTATATTAACTGGAAACACGCGATCGGCGATTTTCATTATTCACTCGGTTTTCTCGGATCGACCGTACAGAACAAAGTATTGGAGATCGGCGCAGCGGATGAGTTTCTTCAGGATGGAAGTCTGGGAAATGGTCAACTGGTAACCCGTACAGAAAAGGGCCTTCCTGTAGGTGCATTCTGGGGATATAATGTGATCGGGGTTATACAGAATCAGGAACAATTGCAGACACTTCCGACGATTTCAGGTCAGCGTGTGGGAGATCTTTTGTACGAAGACGTAGATCAGGATGGAAAAATCACGCCTGATGACCGTATCATGCTCGGCTCGTATATTCCTGATCTGTTGTTAGGATTTAATTTTGAAGCAGGATATAAAAATATCCGGCTTTCGGCAGACATACAAGGGCAGTTTGGCAATGAGATTTACAACGGAAAAAAAGCCGTAAGACCAGAGTTGTACAACTTCGAAGCCAGCGTACTGGATCGTTGGACCGGTGAAGGAACCAGCGACACCGAACCCCGGCTTACTGCCGGCGGGTTAAATTATTCCCCTTCCTCCTGGTTTGTGGAAGATGGCTCTTTTGTAAGGCTTCGCAGTCTGTCGCTCGTTTATGATCTTCCCTCAGATCTTTTATCCCGATACCAGATCGGGCAGGCAAGTGTATTTGTACGAGGAACAAACCTTCTGACTCTTTCCCGGTTTTCCGGCTACAGTCCCGAGATCGCCAGCTTTAATGTGCTTTCTTCCGGGATCGATCTGGGCATTTATCCTGTTACAACTGTGTATTCTGTCGGCATAAACCTAACCTTCTGAAAAATGAAAAATTTACTATATATCATCCTGACTTTTGGTGCTGTTCTGCTCTCTGCCTGTTCCGGTAGTTTTCTGGATAAAGGTCTGCTGGGCGAACTGGAAGAAACCAATTTTATGAAAAGCGAATCGGATGCGGTTCTGGCTACCAATGCGATCTACAATACCCTCCGGGACTGGCGGTACCATGAAGGATTTCCGATTTTGGATATCATGTCTGACGATGCGACCAAAGGAAGTAATGCTGCCGATGGAATCCAGATTCAGGCCTTTGAAGAGTTTACCTACAATCCCAATGACGAATCAGTCAGTGGTTGGTATCAGACCTTGTACCTCGCCATCAAACGGGCCAATCTTGTCATTGAGCGGGCACCGGATATTGAGATGGATGAAAGTTTAAAACAACGACTGATTGGCGAAGCAAAATTTCTCCGGGCGCTGACCTATTTCTCTTTTGTAAGAGGATATGGCGGGATTCCGATTGTCACAACCATCACACCTGAAAGAAAACTGGTGCGGAATACGGCAGAAGAAGTTTATGATCTTGTTATTGAAGATTTGCTCTACAGCATCGAAAACCTTCCGGAAAGAAGCGAATACGAAGGAATAGACATGGGCCGGGCGACCAGAGGCGCAGCCAAAGGTTTGCTGGCAAAAGTCTATTTGTTTAAAGGAGATTTTACCAACGCCGAAAAATATGCGCTGGAAGTAATCAACTCCGGTCAATACAGCCTCGACCCAGACTTTGGGCATGTTTTTTCCAAAGGCGGAGAATTTGGCCCCGGCTCGATATTTGAGATCGGCGCTTTGCCCGAAGGATTTGGGCAGGGCGGACAGCAGTTTGGCAATACACAGGGGGTAAGAGGCGGCCCCAACCGGGGTTGGGGGTTTAACCGACCTTCATGGGATCTGATCAATTCTTTTGAACCCAACGACCCGCGCCTGGATGCTACCGTGATTTTTATTGGGGAAGAGCTGGACGGCATACTCATCACCGGTGATGCTTCCACACCCGATACCACCTATACCGATCCCTCTAAAACCAAAATACTGGAGATCGAATGTTACAATCAGAAAGTATGGGTTCCCGGCACAACCCCGCTGGAATCATGGGACTTTAATGTAAGAGTTTTGCGTCTGGCGGATGTGTTGCTTATGGCTGCCGAGGCACTCAACGAAAACGGGAAAGCCGGTGAAGCACTGACTTACCTCAACGAGGTCAGGGCAAGGGCGCGTGGTGGCAACCCCAGTATCCTTCCCGACGTCACCGAAACCGATCAGGGAAAATTACGGAAACTGATATGGAAGGAACGCCGTGCCGAACTTGCTTTGGAACAACACCGTTTTTTTGATCTGGTACGCACGGGCGAAGCGCCGGCTGTACTCGGACCCCTGGGGTTTGTTGCAGGTAAACACGAGATCCTGCCTATTCCCCAAAGTGAGATAGACCTTTCGGAAGGGACACTCACTCAAAATCCAAACTGGTAAATTTTAAACTTTACACTTATTATAATTAAATCACTATGAAAAGACTGAGTTATGTGTTTTTTATGGTTCTTATCAGTGGTCTTGTTCTGATCTCTGGATGTAAGGATAAAGATCTGGAACTTTTGACGATCACAGGTATAAAGGCTGATGGTACTGACCTTCAGTCCGGATCCGATGTTTCTATTGACCTGAATGGCGCAGCAGCAGCAGTGGATGTACCGCTGGATGCAAAAATCATCGTTACGTTCTCCCGTGATGTTGATGCAGCTACGGTTGTAAGTGCCAATTTTCAGCTGGCTAAAGGCACAGATATGGTTACTTCTTCTGTATCTTTAGCAGGTGCGGTGGTTACCATTAGTCCTGATGCTGCCTTTGATCGCGGACAGGTATATACCCTTACCCTGGGCTCAGGCATTATGGCAGCAGACGGTGGCATGTTTAACCAGGCTACCCGTACTTTCAACTCTGCGGGCCGTGCAGAAGTGGTGCCTCCGCAATCTGCAAGCCAGAAAGCTTTCTGGAAATTTGATGGAAGTTCCCTTGATGGGGTAGGTTCTTACAACGGAACTGACGTCGCCGTTGATTATGGCGAAGACCGCTTTGGCAACCAGGGCAGTGCTGCTTATTTTGACGGTGATGCAAGTATCATCGAAATTCCCAATGGAGATCAACTGCTGACCAACAACTGGACGGTAAGTTTCTGGATAAGACTGGATTCTGTAGGCCATGTTGGCGGTCACTTTGTCATGGGGGTAGGTGACCTTTATGGATTTTTTGTTGAAATTCAGAAACCAATGAGTGCGCTGAAGCATACCGGGCGTTACCAAAAATCTGATGCTACCACTACTGTCAATGACTTTTTTATCAACGCTGATGGAAAAAGCGGTGACAATGGTGGCTGGGTAGGTGTTGAGTACGAAAAAGATTTGTCCACTACCGGTGGAATGGGCGCGCTGCTTGACCGCAAATGGGCGCACATGGTTTTTGTATATGATGGCTCGACCAACAAACGCCACTTCTATATCAATGGTGAACTCATCGAAACCGACAACCTGGCGAATGTGCCCGGACTTGATTTGATCACGGGACTTACCTTTGATGACAGCGGTGCCGGAACTGATGTTATTGGAAAAGGGCTTGCTTTCGGGTTTAACCATGACCGCACCACTACCCACTGGAGCAATGAGCCATGGGGGAATTATAACAATGTAGATGCAAACCACTTCAAAGGTGCGCTGGATGATACCCGTATTTTCAGTGCGGCACTCAGTGGTACAGATGTATTGGAACTTTACAATGCTGAGAAGTAATTCCCGTTTGATTTTATCATTATAACTTAACGAACAGGGGATGCCCCCGAAACGCTACCGGTGGTTTCCCCTGTTCTATTTTCTCCTTCACATGAAAAATTTCCGCCTCCCCGTATTTCTGGTTTCTCTACTTATCTTTGTCTGGAGCTGCAAAAAAGATCCGGTTGTACCGCCGGCTGACAAACTTCAGCTTTCTTCACTGAAAGTCGGAACAAAAGACATTTCCTTTACTAATACAGTAAACGATGTGCCACTGGATCAGCCGGTTGTCGCAAGATTTGCGGTTGCACTGGACGTCTCATCCGTAACGGGTAATGTACTTTTATATAAAAATGACTCCGAACTTATTCCGCTTACGTACAATTTTCTCGACAACAATAAAACCATCTCAGCAAAGCCAGCGGCTGATCTTCTGCCCAATACTCCTTACAAAATTGTACTGACAGATCAGATCAAAGGGGAAAATGGCGAAACCTTCGACGGACTTACCGGAAACTTTAACACATTGACGCTTCCGTTAATTCTGCGATCTGCCAGTGTTGATGGACAGTCGCTCCAGCAAAGCGGGAGAATCACAGGCGTGGAGTTTATTTACAATATAGAGGTGGTGTTTTCCGAACCGGTGGACCTTACAGCTTTCAGGGAGAAACTTCGGGTAACCGAAAAGGGTGTGCTGAAAGATTTTTCCCTGACTTATATGCCGGACAGTAATAATGCCTTTATTTTAACACCGGCAAGCCCTGTAGCTTCTTTTTCCGTGAATGAACTGAAAATCAACCCGGGACTTTTATCCCTGTCCGGGAGTTCGTTTACCACTGGACTAACCAAAAAATTTTACGCAAAAGCAGATACCACGCCCAAATTTCCTGTTATCACTGACGAAGCTTTGCTTACGCTTGTGCAGGAACAAACCTTCAAATATTTCTGGGACTTTGCCCATCCGGTTAGCGGCCTTTCCCGGGAGCGAAATACGTCCGGAGATATTGTGACTTCCGGTGGATCGGGCTTTGGCTTGATGTCGATTTTGGTTGGAATCGAAAGAGGTTTTATTACCCGGCAGGAAGGCGTTGACCGGCTGGAGAAGATTGTCAATTTCCTTGCTACCGCAGACCGTTTTCACGGTGCATGGTCTCACTGGCTCAATGGTAACACAGGAAAAGTCGTACCATTTAGCCCGGATGATAATGGCGGCGATCTGGTAGAAACCTCTTATATGGCAATGGGGCTGCTGACTGTAAGACAATATCTAAACGATCAGAATCTGCAGGAAAATGATCTGATCAGTAAAATCAATTTGTTGTGGGAATCCATCGAATGGGACTGGTACACACAAGGTGGGCAAAATGTGCTTTACTGGCACTGGTCTCCCAACTTTGGCTGGGTGAAAAACCACAAAATTACTGGCTACAACGAAGCATTAATTACTTATGTGATGGCCGCGGCTTCTCCCACACATTCGATTTCGCCCGCTGTGTATCAAAATGGCTGGGCGCAAAATGGCGCCATGGCCAATGGGAATACCTATTACAGCAATTATCTGCTTCCGCTGGGACCAGACTATGGCGGCCCATTATTTTTTGAACAATATACCTTTCTGGGTATAAATCCGACCAACCTGACCGATGCCTACGCCAATTATTGGCAGCAGGTAGTCAATCATACCCTGATCAACCGGGAGTACTGTATCCGAAATCCGCAGAAATTTGTGGGTTACAGTGATCAATGCTGGGGGCTTACGGCGAGTGACAACCACCAGGGTTATTCTGCGCATTCTCCCACCAACGATCTCGGGGTGATTACGCCAACTGCGGCTATCAGTTCTATTCCTTTTACACCTACGGAATCTATGGACGCCATCCGCTATTTTTATTATGTGCTGGGGGACAAATTGTGGGGACAATACGGGTTTTATGATGCCTTTAACCTGACAGAATCGTGGACTGCCACTTCCTATCTGGCAATCGATCAGGGACCGGAGATTGTGATGATCGAAAATTACCGGTCCGGCCTCTTGTGGAATCTTTTTATGTCGTGTCCGGAGACTCAAAGCGGCCTTACCAAACTGGGATTTACCTATTAAAATCAGTTAACAATGAATATTCGTCCTAATTATTTCCTTGTACTACTTTCTTTATTCCTCGTGGCCGCCTGCCAGCCCGATACCGCTGAAAACGTGACAAAGCTGACGGATGAAGAACTTCTGGACCTCACGGAAAAACAAACTTTTCAGTATTTCTGGGATGGCGCAGAACCCGTTTCCGGTCTGGCGCGTGAGCGATTTCATGTGGACGGCGTTTACCCCGAAAACGACAAAAATGTAGTTACCTCAGGGGGTGGGGGTTTTGGGGTAATGGCGATCATTGCGGCCATGGATCGCGGATATATTACAAGAGAGGAGGGGGTAGCCCGGTTGGAAAAGATTACGACATTTCTGGAAAAAGCGGACAGGTTTCACGGCGCATGGTCGCACTGGATATTTGGAGAGACGGGGAAGGTAAAACCCTTTAGTCCGAAAGACGACGGCGGCGATATTGTGGAAACATCCTATATGGCGCAGGGATTGCTTTGTGCCCGGCAATATCTGATGAAAGGCAATGCCGAAGAGCAGGCACTTGCGTGGAGGATGGACACTTTATGGAAGGAAATCGACTGGGACTGGTATAGAAACGGGAAGAATATCCTTTACTGGCATTGGTCGCCCAACTTTGCCTGGGAAATGAATTTTGGAATCGAAGGATACAACGAGTGTCTGATCACCTATGTGCTGGCAGCTTCATCGCCTACCCATGGTGTACCTGCGGAAGTGTATCACGAAGGCTGGGCGAGGAATGGAAATTTTGTAGGAGGACCAACAAAATATGGCTATACGCTTGCGCTAAAACACAACGGCTCCCCGGAATATGGCGGTCCGTTATTCTGGTCGCATTATTCGTTTTTGGGACTGGATCCCCGCCACCTCAAAGATCAATATGCAGATTACTGGGAGCATAACCGCAACCATGTGCTGATCGACAGACAGTATTGTATCAATAATCCCAGCGGATATGTCGGTTATGGCGAAAATTGTTGGGGGCTGACTTCCAGCTATTCACCTAATGGATACAGCGGCCATAAACCGGAAGAAGATTTGGGTGTGATTTCTCCGACGGCAGCGCTGTCATCTTTCCCCTACACACCCGAATACAGCATGGACGCCCTGCGTCATTTTTACAATGACCTGGGAGACAAAATATGGGGACCGTACGGCTTTTACGATGCTTTTTCCGAGACACAAAACTGGTACCCGCAAAAATATCTTGCGATAGATCAGGGGCCCATTGTAGTAATGATAGAAAACCATCGGAGCGGTTTGTTGTGGGATCTCTTTATGTCATGTCCTGAAGTGAAAACAGGACTGGATAAACTGGGGTTTACTTACCGCTAAGGTTCGGAATACCTATTGGTTGTATTCCTGGAAGAGTTTTTCTTTGTATTTCGCCTTATCTACTTCGTTTCTGCGGGTAATAGAAGGCTTTTCAAAATGCCGGCGTTCGCGTACTTCCTGCAGAATGCCTGTATTTTTGATTTTCTTTTTATAGCGTTTCAGCGCTCTTTCAATGTTTTCATTGTCTTTAATCTTGATAATTATCATATAATTAAGTTAATGGTTGAAAAATAAGACCAGACCTGAAAAATCCAGGATTTCAGCGCAGGTCATTTTGATATAAGATTATCACACAGGAAATATCGCGCAGTGTGCGCGTAGAGTGGAGGGAATATAACTATGCAGTAATCAATCAGTATCAAAGGTCGCCATTTAAATCGTGAATCCCTAACCTATTTACTCACTTATGTCTTACGGTCGCATTTCGCCTGCTTTTAAAAAGGACATTTACCGGCAGTCATCTCACTTCTCCAACGGTTCCCGACTGGTCTGCGGAACCTCCGGATTGGGCGGTGTATGGGGGGAAATAGATGAATCAGAATCGGTCGATGTCATCCTGTATATGCTCGAAAGTGGCATCAATTCCCTCGACACGGCGCCCTCCTATCATCTTGCCGAAAAAATTCTCGGCAACGCACTCCGCCAATGGGAGGGGGAGGTATTTGTCAGTACAAAAGTCGGGCGCCTGCCAGCGAAGCGAGCGGATGAATGTTATGTGGATTATTCTCCCAAAGCCATGAGAGAAAGTCTGCTCCGCAGCCTCGACCTCTTAGGTCAAACGAAAGCATCCCTGCTATTTCTGCATGAACCACACCTGGTTCCCACTGATAAAATCGAAGAAATCCTCGAAACACTTTCGGGTTTTCGTGACGAGGGCCTTACCGACCTGTTGGGGGTCGGCGGAAATCCCGGCGAAAGGTTTATGCCGCATCTCACCCGGCAAAACTTTGACGTTCTTTCCGGATTCCTCGGGCTCGACGCCTGCAATCTCAGCGCGATGAAAACCTATATTCCCCGGCTAAAAGAAGAAAACATCGCCCTTTACGCTGCCTCCGCCCTGCATATGGGGTTGCTCGGGGAAAGATTTGAAGAATACTGTCAAAACCGACCTGACAACGAGTGGATCACCCATCGCGATGTTGACACCGCCATAGCCGTAAAACGACTGGCTGACCGCGAAGGAATAGCTTTGCCCGAACTTGCCCTTCGCTATCTTTTTTCCATAGAGGAGGCCGATCGGGTAGTGGTGGGGCCGACCAATATGGCGCAGGCAAAATCAATTGTCAACTTTTGGAAAAGGGGCGGGCTGGAAGCATCATTATTTGACGAGATATCTGCTGCGATTTTGAGTCAAAATTCCCGATAATTCTACAGATTTGTAATCTTACATTTCTACTACTACCCAAAATGGAAAACCCGTCCAAAAAAATTCCTGTCATTGCGTCGGCCCTGCTGGTGCCATTTGTCCTGATTACTTCGTGTTTTGCCCTTTGGGGATTTGCCAATGATATCACCAATCCAATGGTGAAGGCGTTTTCGAAGATATTTTTGATGAGCAATTTCCAGGGGTCGCTGGTGCAGTTTGCTTTCTATGGGGGATATTTCGCCATGGCATTTCCTGCGGCGATTTTTATCAAAAAATTTTCCTACAAATCGGGAATCCTGGTAGGATTGGGCTTGTATGCATTGGGCGCTTTTTTGTTTATCCCGGCGAGTATTGCGGGTATGTTTGGGCCATTTCTGATTGCCTATTTTATTCTTACCTGCGGACTTTCCTTCCTTGAAACCAGCGCCAACCCCTACATCCTTTCAATGGGCGATACAAAAACCGCCACCCAAAGACTAAATCTCGCCCAGGCATTTAATCCGCTGGGTTCTCTGCTGGGAATGTGGACAGCGAAGGAGATGATCGTCGCAAAATTGAATCCCGCAGATTATGCCGCAAGGGAAATGATGCCGAAAGAGCAGTTTGATTTGGTGAAAATGGCTGACCTGGCAATTGTGAGAAATCCGTATGTGGTGATAGGCCTGGTGATTCTTGTCATGCTGGTGGTTATCGCTGTGGTAAAAATGCCGCGTGATCAGGAAAGCGGCAAAAACCTCAATATTATGGGGAGTCTGGAGCGGTTGTTTTCACTGAAAAGATACCGGGAAGGCGTGATTGCCCAGATGTTTTATGTAGGAGCGCAGATCATGTGCTGGACGTTTATCATTCAGTACGGCACCGAAATCTTTGTGGGAAAAGGAATGGCCGAGCAGGACGCTGAGGTACTTTCGCAGCAATACAATATTTATGCGATGATCATATTTGCCACCAGCCGGTTTATCTGCACGTTTTTGCTGAAATATATTCGTCCGGGTGTGTTGCTGATGTGGCTGGCTATCGGTGGAATGCTATTGACGCTGAGTGTGATTTTTGTCGGTGGAATGGCAGGTCTTTATAGTCTGGTAGGCGTATCGGCCTGTATGTCGCTGATGTTTCCCACCATTTACGGGATTGCTTTGGAGGGAACGGGAGATGACGCCAAATTTGGTGCAGCGGGGTTGATCATGGCGATTTTGGGTGGTTCTGTCATGCCGCCGTTGCAGGCATTGATTATGGATTCCGGTTCATTTGGCCAAATTTCAGGTGTACGTATATCTTTTGCGCTTCCATTGATATGTTTTTGCGTAATTGCGGTGTACGGATATCGGGTGTTTACCCATCATATGAGAGAAAATATAGTATGATAAAAATTGGAGAATATCAGACATTGAAGCTGGAAAAGCGCACAGAATCAGGTGTATATCTGAGAGAGGAAGACAGCGGTGAGCGGGTATTACTTCCCAAAAAATATATAACAGAAGACCAGGAAACAGCAGGGGAAGCCAGAGTATTTGTTTATAAAGACTCGGAAGATCGCATCGTTGCTACGACCGAAACGCCGTTGCTTACGGTAGGGCAGTTTGGTTATTTGAAAGTGCTTCAGGTCAATGATACAGGCGCCTTTATGGATTGGGGTTTGGTGGAAAAAAATCTCCTCGTTCCGTTTAGCAATCAGACGCAAAAAATGGTGGAGGGCAGGTCATATCTGGTATATCTGTACGAAGACCTGACGACCCACCGGCTGGTGGGTACGGCCAGGTTTGGCGCATACCTGAGTGATAACGCAGGCGGTTACCTCGCCGACGGCGAGGCGGTGGATCTCATCATCTGGGAAAGGAGCGACCTCGGTGTCAAAGCCATCGTAAATCAAAAGTACAGTGGATTGATTTATGAGAATGAAATTTTTCAACCGCTACATACCGGCGACAAACTCAAAGGATATGTCAAACTCGTTCGCGGTGACGGGAAAATAGATATTAGTCTCAATCCCCAGGGTTATGCCTCCGTCGAACCCAATGCCCAGCGAATTTTACAAAAACTCTCCGATTCCGGCGGATTTTTCCCCGTTACCGACAAAAGCGATCCGGAGGAAATCAAAAAACATTTTGCGATGAGCAAAAAACTCTTCAAAAAAGCCATCGGCGCACTGTACAAACAGCGGCTGATTGATATTCGGGAAGATGGGATATGGCGGATAAGTGATTAGGTTTTATTGATTTGTGATGTTTTGCCCAAAAAGAGATAGAATTGTGTTCTTTAAAATTTGAAAAATAAAATATTCTTTATATAATGCTTCTTTATATGAGGAATATTCAAATTTCTAGTTATTTAAAAATTGAATGTATGTTGAATTTTAAGAACTCAATTCTACTTTTGATGGTTAGTACTCTGACTTTTACTTGCCATGAAGCCCCCCCCCCCCGCTAACCCCAGTTTCTTCTGAGTCACCAATTTCTATTGATTTAGAAGTGCAAAGATTGGCTCAGGCTATGGCTATAATTCTCCAAGATGAGCGAGTACGTGAAGCCATTAGACAAGAAGCTATGAAAAGAAAAGATAAAGGCTATATCATTCTCGCTTCCCAATTTGGTCAAGTAACTATTTCGGCTTCCGAAACTCTTTCCGAAAAATTAATTCATGCATATTCGGAATTGTTCTCCAAAGATGTTGAATCTGTAGAGATAAGACTAACAAGCCTCATAGAAACAGTTCCTCAACTACAGGTTTCTATTCCACTTTTTTGCGAAAGTTGGGATATCAAAACCTTTGTCCCTGCCATAGCTTGTGAAAATTATTCTCGTAATTACCCACAAAACAGAATGGTGGCGTACGACTCCGAAGGAGGAAAGCATTTTATTTCTTTTTCGGAAGAGCCATTAAATCCAACACTGGTACTTGGCTATAGTGAACTTTTCGATAGCGAAGGTAATGAGCGGATTCAAAACACCCTTATTTTAAATCAGGATATAGATTTTCCGTCGAGTTCACGAGTAGATGGACAAGCATTTGGATTAAGAATCATTTACAGTTCGGCAACTTGGGCTCAGCTAGATGAAAGCGGTTGGTTCAACAATACCGCAGAGTTTGCCTTTCATATTCATGCACCTAAACTATGGGCCGAGCCTATAGCTACAGTGTTCACAACGATGACTAAGTCTCAGGTCAAAAACAACGAATGGAAATGTGTACTTACAGACTATTTTAACTGGAGTTACGGTACATATGGGGATGTCCTTATCGTTCAGGTATATGAAACTGATGGAGGAGGCAAACAAACCTACTCTATTGAATATCAAGATCCCAATACAAATACAACCTATACCTCCGGGGGGGAATATGAAGATAATGATGACGATATGGGAAGATTACCAATCATGAATACGGATATTGACTGGCAGGTTTATAATACGGGTAAAATCGTATGGTATCTTACTGGTACCCACAGTGGCGGTTATACATGCAATTAATTTTACAATATATATTTACATTTAGGGTATATTATAATTTTCACAAAAACAACCTTTATGCGACACATTCAAGCCATTACATTCATGATTATTAGCCTGGTTATGTTTGCCTGTACAGGCGAAAACCAGCGATTTATAAACAAAATCCACAAACAACTGGAGGGTAACTGGCAGATTACTGAAATACAAATCATGTTGTCGGATAACCGCGACAGTGTAATAACTAATGATTTGGGAACCCTCCGGTTTCCTCATTGTGAAGACTATCAGGCTGCCGATTGCATAATTGAGCGTGTTTTCCCCGATGGGAAAAAAATAGAAGGCATCTATTTTGCCTTTAGTGACGAGCCGGAAGGTAATGGCCGAAGCCTCAATTTATCCCTTTTTACGGGCATAGATAACTCCGCAGAACAGTGGGTGGGGCCATTTACCATTGTTACATTGGATAAGGATATTCTGCATATTTCCACACAAGGCCCTACCGCATTGGCAAACAATGGAATGGAGATGGAGATTTATGCAAGCCGTACAGAATGAAAGGCGGGGAAAAAACGTATGCAAATTTTCTTTTAGGGAAGCGAACCTTATGTTTTTTTACGCTTTTAATAGCCTTTTTAACTCTTTCCGGACAAATTTCCATTTCCGGTTATGTGTATAATTCCGAAAATGAGGAAACGCTGGCAGGTGTTCAGGTTTATATCATGGGAACCCAGGAGGGAACTACGACTACGGATTCGGGTTACTTTGACATTGCAGTTGATAATGTCGCTTTCGTTTATGTTATAGCGAAAGCGGCAGGTTTTACATCTGATACGGTAAAAGTAATTTTGCCCCAGGCCCAAACGCTTTCACTCCGACTCAGACCGGGAATAAGACAACTGAATCCCGTCATCATAACTGCAAAAAGCGGATGGGTAGAGCAGACAATCGGACGCTTAAATATACCCATCGAACATTTAAGCCGAGTACCTGCCCTAGGAGGAGAACCTGATGTGATGAGGGCAATACAACTATTGCCGGGGATTCAGGGAGGCAATGAAGCGAGCAGCGGTTTACATGTACGTGGGGGGAGTCCCGATCAGACACTTATCTTGCTGGATGGTGTTCCGGTGTATAATCCCAGTCACATAATGGGGGTTTTGTCAATTTTTGACACGGAGGCCGTTGAGGAAATAAATCTTTATAAAGGCGGATTTCCGGCAAGATATGGAGGTAGATTGTCTTCGGTATTGGACGTTTCGCTTAGGGAGGGGAATACTCAGAATATAAAAGGAAGCGCCACAATTGGGCTACTTGCTTCAAGGATTTTTCTGGAGGGGCCTATAATCAAGGAACGCACCTCCTTTTTGATTTCCCTACGCCGGAGTTTCTGGGATTTTTTTGCGAACCCGATTCAACGGATAAGTCAGAATCCGGAAGTGCTTAGCTATAACTTTTTTGATGTTACCCTTAAAATAAACCATCAATTAAACCCGACAAATGTGATTTCTGCCAGTTTTTATACAGGAAAGGATCGCTTTAGTACTCAGGTTGATGAGTCTGTAACGATTGACAATCAAAATTTCCGTCTGGAAGAAAAATATACTTTAGGTTGGGGTAATCGAATAGCGATGCTGAGATGGACTTCCGGTAAAGCGAATCCGTGGCTCAGCAAATTAACGCTATATAATACAATTTATCGGTTCGATATTAGTGATCAGTTACGCCAAAATAGCAACGGAACGATCCGGAAATTTTTTCTGAGCTTTCAATCGGACATTCAGAATTGGACAATAGCAGAAGATCTTCAATTTTCCATAACCCACAATCATACTCTGCGATTAGGCGCGAATGCCGGAATGTATCTTTTTACACCGGGAGCATTTATCCTTGAACAGGATAATGACTCCACTGCGACAGAAGATAGGAATGCTTCCGGATTCCGCATTCAAACCTATGAATGGAATACCTATCTGGAAGATGAATTGGGGTTAGGAAAAAAAATTCAGATAAATGCTGGTTTAAGATTAAATGGTTTTATAAGCGGGGATAAGCAAGTAATCATCCCACAACCCCGAGTATCAGTAAATTTTGACATTAACGCAAAAACTAGTCTGAGGGGTTCTTTTTCCCGAATGGGGCAATTTATCCATGTTCTCAGCAATTCTACAGTAAGTATGCCGCTTGACCTGTGGGTACCTTCTACTCCTAATATCGGCCCTCAGTCGGGTTGGGAGTTGTCGGCAGGTATTTTTCGGAATGAGAGCAAATATTGGGAACTCACCCTTGAAGCTTATTACAAACAATTGAAAGGGATGGTTGAATATCAGGAAGGAGCAAATATGTTTATGGACGGAGTGAGTACTCAATTAGCAAATACTCCCCTATGGGAACAAAAGGTGGTAACAGGTAAAGGGTGGTCTTATGGTATAGAGGGTCTTTTGCGCAAAAAAGAAGGCAGATTTGACGGATGGTTAAGTTATAGTCTTGCCTGGCATCGGCGACAGTTTACTTTGTTAAACAACGGTGAACCATTTCCTTACAAATATGATCGCCGTCATGATTTCGATCTGGTCTTTCATTATTTATGGAAACCTAATATATCTTTTGATTTAACGTGGAGCTATCAGAGTGGGCAGACCGGGAATTTACCCGTTGGCGGTTACGCAGCGCATCCCTGGATAGACGGTTTTGCATTTGATGATTTTATCGTTTTCTATGGCTCAAGAAATAGCTATAGATTTAAACCATATCATCGTTTGGATGTCGGCATTACCCTAAAAAAATCTCGCTGGGGAGGAACTCAAAGTTGGAAGCTGGGTGTTTATAATCTATACAATCGGGCAAATCCATTTGCAGTTAGTGTGTATGGCCGTCCCGGTACAGCATCTGTGATCGAAAGCAGTTTGTTTCCCATTCTTCCTATCGTAAGTTATCAGTGGGCATTTTGATATGAATAATTATTATTGGATATTAATCTGCATTATTATTGGGGCAACAATTATAGGTTGCGAAAGAACCGTACCCATTACACCTCCGCCTTACGAGTCTGTATTAGTCGTTAATGGCTTCATTGAAGCGGATAAACCCTGGGATGTTTTCGTTAGTCAGAGTCAGAGTTACTACCAATCTCCGGACAATCTTTCGTTGCAAGGTATAAAAATGCAGATAATATCTACCTCCGATACCATTTATCCTATGCCTTTGGGAAATTCAAGCCTTTTTACATCCGATACCATTCTTCCTCAAGTAGGAGAAATGTATTTGATAAACGCTTTCCTGACAGGCTTTCCGATCGTATCTGCCAAGCTAAAAATTCCCTGTCCCGGGAAAATAGAATACGCTGAAATCGCGGATTCGGTAACGGTAAATAGTAATGGGCAGTTTATGGATCAGCTCAGTGTATACATATTGGATCCCCAACCCGATATCGCTAATTATTTTTTTCTATACTTTTTCGCTTTAGATACTTTGTCTGGAATAAAAACGCCTATGGAATGGCAAACAGACAATCCTATGGTTGAATTCAGCAGCAGGTTGGCATTTCCAGACAGAAACAACCAGTTGACAATTTATCAGGATTTGCGTTTTTTTTCAGATAAACTGCTAAATGATAGCATTTTCAAGCTTGATTTTTTTCTACCTGGTTCCCGGTTAGATTTTATTAAAAATTATCACCAACAGTGGGTCATACGATTGGGTACAACTGACTCCGCTTTTTACAAATACTATCAAACCTTTGAACAACAGAAGAATACATTCTCTGATCCTTTTTCAGAACCAACACCCGTATATACGAATATAGAAGGTGGGCTGGGTATTTGGGCCGGATTTGCTACGGATAGTTTTACCAGCATTTTTGAGTAATTCAAAAAATCCTGAATTCCGCAATCCGTACAAAATTTATATCTTGCCCTCTATGAAACACCTGCTCCCCTTTCTGCTGATATTTTCCCTTTTCCTTATGGCATGTGAGGAAGAAGGACCCGCTCCCGGCTCTTATGATATTTGTATTTATGGCGGAACTTCTGCCGGGGTAATAGCCGCGTATTCTGCCTCCAAACTGGGAAAAAAAGTGCTGCTGATCGAGCCGGGCACAAGGCTCGGCGGACTAAGTTCGGGCGGATTGGGGCAAACAGACATCGGCAACAAATACGCCGTTACGGGCATTTCCCGCGAATTTTACCGCAAAGTGGGACAACATTATGGCGAGTTTGAGCAATGGACATTTGAGCCACATGTGGCCGAAAAAATCTTCAAAGAATACATAGCAAAGAGTGGGGTAGAGGTATTATATCACCACCGCATTATCGGTGCAGAAAAATTTTCGACAGAGATTCGCTCCATCACTTTGGAAAATACAGATTCTACCGCTGTGGCTTCTGCTCCCTATACAGTAAAGGCAAAAGTGTTTATTGACTGTAGTTATGAAGGAGACCTGCTGGCGAATGCCGCAGTGAGTTATACTGTGGGGCGGGAAGAAAATGCCAAATACAGCGAAAGTTACAACGGTGTGCAAGTGCGCGAATATCACCAGTTTCCCGATGGAATAGATCCCTACAAAGTGCCGGGAGATTCAGCCAGCGGACTTTTGTGGGGAATCAGTCCCGATACCCTGGCAAAAAAAGGCAGCGGCGATACGCTCGTTC
Organism: Bacteroidia bacterium; assembly: GCA_041391665.1. Lineage (NCBI taxonomy): Bacteria > Pseudomonadati > Bacteroidota > Bacteroidia > Bacteroidia bacterium. The sequence goes on from JAWKNO010000001.1 coordinate 355,052, forward strand.
AGGCATACAATTTCCGCATTTGCCTCACCAGCGATCCTGCCAACCGCATCCCGATAGGAAAACCGCTGGGCTACGACCCTGAGAAATACGAACTGTTGCTCCGTGTCATGGAAACCCAGCCATGGAAAACCCTCAACGACGGATTTATATGGTCGCTCATGCCCAACAACAAAACCGATATCAACAACCGGGGGCCATTTTCCACTGATATGATCGGCTGGAGCCATGAATATCCGGAGGCAGACTATGAGCGCAGGGAAGAAATTGTAAAAGAACACCTGGCCTATACCAAAGGGCTGCTTTATTTTCTGGGTAATGACCCGAGGGTGGCGGATACCATTCGCAGCCAGATGAAACAATGGGGATATCCCAAAGATGAGTACGAAGGATATGGCAATTTTACGCCGCAGTTATACATTCGCGAGGCGCGCCGTCTGATCGGAGAATATGTCATGACCGAAGCCAATTGCACCGGAAAAAAGACGGCTACAGATGCGATCGGCATGGCGGCTTATACGATGGATTCGCACAACTGTCAGCGCATTGTGATCTGGAAAGAAGGTAAAGCCATGGTGAAAAATGAAGGTGATGTAGAAATCGGCGGTTTTCCTCCCTATCCCATATCATACAAATCGCTGACACCGCGCCGCGAAGAATGCACCAATCTGCTGGTTCCGGTATGTCTTTCAGCTTCGCATATTGCTTACGGTTCTATCCGGATGGAACCGGTCTTCATGGTGCTGGCACAATCGTCTGCAATTGCCGCGTCGATTGCCATTGACGAAGATTTATTTGTGCAGGAAGTACCGGTTTCGCGGGTGCAGGAAATCCTGAAGGACAATCCGCTACTGGACGGCAGCACGCCCGAAATCCTGGTGGACAACAGCGACACCAGCCGCGTAAAATACGCCGGTGCGTGGGCTGTGCAGAAAGAACATTGGGACAGCAAATCCAACGGAGCAGATCATCTGTTGTTGGATAAAACGGCAACTGACAGTTCGAGGGTGCGGTTTACGCCAGAGGTCAAAAAGCCGGGCATGTATGCCGTCTGGTATTATTGTCCGGGGCTGTATCGAGAAGAGGCAAATAGTCGAAAACCCTATGATAGCGTAGCAAACCAATTGCCGTTGACCATTCGTCATGCGGGTGGTGAGACAGCATTTACCCTGAACTACAACGAAAACACCCGTAAATGGGCGCGACTTGGGCAATACGATTTTGGTGCAGGAGACAGCGCCTGGGTAGAAGTGGTGGGCGATTCCCTGAGCGGGCAGGCAGGAGCCGACGCGGTGTTGTTTGTGCCGGTGAGGTAGCTGTTATTTCTCCTCCAATTCAATATACTTTTTCAGGGCGATATTGATCACGTCCTTGATGCGAATGCCTTTGGCTATGGCTATAACGCGTGCGCGTTCGAGCACTTCGTGAGTGATCATGGTGCTGAAGGGGCTTTCAACTACGGGCATTTCCATCTGGTCGGCATTAGGTTTGCGGGTCCATTTGGGGGCGACAGGGATGACTTCGTCAAAAGCGTTACTATCGAGCGCTTCTTCGATAGTATCGAGAAAACTTTTCCTTTTACCGGAAGAGCTGCTTTTGGGTGAGGAGTTTTTCTTCTTTGGGGTGGAAATATTCTCCTCAAGACTTCCCAGAAACTGTTTTTTGCGGCGTGGCGAAGACTGACGTTTTTGTGGGATCAAATCCACAAGCACATCCTCTTCATAGGCATCACCTAACCGATCCAAAAAATTCTTCGCCATTATTTAGTTTCTATCAATTATACGGCAACTTCAGTCTTTAGTCTGTTTTCCACTTCATAAGCCAGGTTGAGGTAGTCCTCGGCACCGTTGCAGTTTGCATCGTATTGGAAAATATGTTTCCCCATGCTCTGGCATTCGGCGAGGGCGACATTTCCGCGGATCATGGTATCAAATATGGCTTCGCCGTATTGGTTTTTTGCATGTTCGAGTACATCACGGTGGAGGACTTTTCGGTTGTCGTATTGAGTAGCCACGATACCGAGGAGGTCGAGTTGATTGTTCATTCGGGTTTTGACTGTGCGCAGGATTTTGATAAAATCGGTCATACCCTGAAGCGCGAGAAACTCGGGCTGGAGGGCGATGATGACAAAATCACTGGCAGTCAGCGCCGAGATGGTAAGCGCACCCAACGAAGGCGGGCAGTCAATAAGGATAAAATCGTAAGAGTCTTTTATCGATACCAGACTTTCCTGGAGGATAAATTCTTTTCCGACTTCCATATTTTTCTCAAACCCGGCAAGGTGAACGGAGGACGGCACGATATCGATATCTTCGAGGCTTTGGATCATTTTTTTGATATCATCCTGGAAAGCCAGTACCTGATAGATGGTTTGATCCTGTTTTTTGAGCCCAAGCGAAAACGTCGCATTTGCCTGCGGGTCCATATCAATGACCAGCACCTTATTACCGGTTCGGGCCAAAGCGGCAGCAAGATTTACGGTGGTAGTGGTTTTCCCTACCCCTCCTTTATGATTTGCGATTGCAATTACACTCATTCAGTTTACCCTATGATCAGTCTCTGTGCTTACCAAAATTAGCGAAAGCGGGAGAGAATAAAAAATGCTTACCTGCGATTGATTGTTTTTTTATTGGATAATAGACACGCCTCCCCGCTTCAATTCGACGTCAGCTCCCGTAGCCGCTGCTGATAGGAAGTACTTTCAGGGTCAATACTGATGGCTTGCCGTAGGTCTGCTTCTGCTTTTTCGGGATTGCCCATTTTCATATGAATGTCGGCTCTGATTGCATAGACTTTCGCATCGTGCGGATTGAGCTCAAGCACTTTGTCGTAATCCGACAGGGCTTTGTCGTAGCGTTTTCTATCGTAGTACATTTCTGCGCGGTCTCTGTACGCACTTCCATAGCCGGGGTTAATGGCGATCGCTTTGGCAAAATCTGAAAGGGCATTGTCGGGCTGATTGAGCTCGCCATATAGTTTTCCTCTGAAATAGTACCCTGTCGCATCGAGGGGGTTGCGGCGAATCACTTCCTGAAAATCAGCAAGTGCTTCCGGATTTTTCCTCACGTACTGATATGCTTTCCCCCTGTAAATATAGCCGTTGACATCATCGGGGTTGAGTTTGATCAGCATGGTATAATCATCAATGGCTTTGTAGAACATCCGCTGGCGGTCAAACAGATAAGCCCTGCTGTTGTAATAGGCAATATTTCGTGGATCAAGCTGGATCGCATTGGAGTAGTCCGCAGTGGCTTTGGAGAATGCGCCAGTTTTTTCATAGAGGATTCCGCGTTTGTGGAAAGCCCCCGCGTCTTTGGGGTAGGCGATGACAATGGCAGAATAGATGGCAATCGCTTCTTTGATTTTTCCCTCTTTCTCGTACTGGTAAGCGCGGTTGCTCATGGAAGACAGACTTTCTGTTTTTTCCTCAGCCGCAACCGGGTTATTGATAATCTGAATATTGCCTTTGGCAAGTTCCGGCTCATTGCGCGGTATTTCAAATTCTGGTTTCTCTATAGAAAGTACGGTTGGGACAGATTCAGGTGAATCGGTTGTTTCTCCTGCAGCGATAAGCTCACTATTAATTTCTGCCTGGTCAAAGTAAAACCCGCCATCCACTTCATCATCCAACAGGATTTTCCGGTTGTAATGCGCTTTGAGATGTTTGGGGTTGATACGGATTGCTTCTGCGTAGTCGGCCAGTGCCTGATCATTTTGATGGAGGCGCTGAAAAAGCCGTCCCCGGCTGTGATAGGCATTCGCATCCTGCGAATTGGCGGCTATCGCCTGATTGTACTGGTTGAGTACATCGTCATACATACTCAGTCCGTGATAACATTTGGCCATCATATGATTGATCAGCCCATACTCCGCCGTACCATTGCCGCTGATCTGCTGAAGATAGCCCAGCGATACCTGATAGTTTTCATTTTGCAGATATATGCTTCCAAGTACCCAGTAAACCATATCATCCACACTTCCTGACAATATGCCTTCCTGCAATTCATATATATCGCTGAATGCTTGTTTGCCAAGATCACCGGGGTGAAAAGACAAGTCATCCTGGCTATTGCTGAGCGCCACATAATGTATATGAATCCGGTTGGAATCTTCCTCAAATTTGGGATAATTGCCCCATATCACGAGGTCAGCATTATAAACCTCACCCATACTGCGGGCTTCTTCCGAATTGCCCGGGCATGCCGCTTCGTCAATAAAGACAGCTTTTATATTTAACTCATTGCTTTCTTCCAGCGTATTGAGGCGATCTCTTACGGCTATTTCATCATAAGCATCTTCTGCCTTACAGCCGGGATACGGCTTAAAGGGCAGAATGAGGACATTGTAATTTTCGACAGACTGGAAGGCATTCAGGTAAGTAATCTCCTTATTTTTGCTGTTAAAGGAAATGAGGTTGAATATAAAAAAGATGCCTGTCAGTGCACCTATTGCGCCAGCACTGATTCCTGCGTAATTTCTCCAGTTGGGAAAGCGGATTTTAGCTGTAGGTCTGGTCGAACGGTTTTCGGTATTATAAGTCCGGTCATAGTCATACGAATGGGAACGATTCTCCTCGGCATATTCATAAACGGGCTCGGCCTCAGGCATTTGTTCCTGTTTTTTTTCAGGTTCCGGCTGTGGAGTTTCCTGATGGTATAATTGCAATTCTTTGCCGGTGGTTGAGACTTGGGTTTCTTCGGGTGAAATAACCTCTTCCCGGATAGGTGTTTCTTCTTCCTCAATCAGGGAGGATTCAATAGCAGATTTTCCCCGCTTCCATATCTTTGCGAGTTCTGAGATCGCACCAGTTTCTGCAAATCGAACCTGCGCAAAATTATCCGAATCTGCCCCAAAACCTCCCGGACGTGCCTGGAAAAATAAAGGTGTCGGAATGATCAATGCATCCTCGGATTCGAGTTCGACAGAAGAGGACGCCTCTATTAGCGCTTCCGCATCCATCAGGTCAAAGAAACTTTTGTCTTCTACGGTTTCTTCGCTGGCAACCAGTTCTGCTTCCTCTGGTACAAATGGCGTTTCTTCCACCAATTCTATTTCCTGCTCATCCTGCGGCTCGTACTCTTGCTCCTCCTGCTGTTTGTACGCTTGTTCGTATTTTGTGTCCGCGATTTCATCAATAACTTCAGGTTCTTCGGGAATATTTTCAATTACTTCTGCCGGATCAACGATTTGCCAGGACAGTGCGGAGCTATTGGCGGAAAGATAGTAGAGTCCCCAGGCGAAGGGTGCATGGGGATCTTCTTTCTCTTTGGTTTCCCAATATTCGTAAGGATCGCTGGCAATGACCTGAAGTGTGAATTTTTCTTCTTCGGCTTCAATTGCACATTCAAAAGCGGTCTGAAGGGGGTTTCCCTGAATGAGGCGGTGATAGAATTTTTGGATAAAAGAAACCGCTGACGGATTCTCTCCGATATAGTTAAGGCCGATAACCGCAGGGGCTCCGGCAAATAAAAGCTTTTCGACAAGGTCGCTGGTTGCCCCTCCGTCAATGATGATCAGTTTCAGATCTTTGAGGTGGTCGAGAAACAAATTATCCAGGTCCAGCTCTTTTCTTTTCCCTGCGAGGGCATTAAAGTGAAGTGGGGTTTCACCTGAAGGTTCGGAAGCTATATGGATCACGGATAAATGTGGGTACTGCAACTCCGCTGACAAAACCTCAAAGGCATAAGGCAGACCATCCTTTCCTTCTCTTTGCAGATCAAGAACAGGGTCGCATGACTGTGTTACAAAACGGTCAAAAGTTTCGGCGAGATTTTCATGGAGGGATTTTAATACTTTAATCCCTTTATTTTTCTTAGACTCGTGGGCAAAAGCAAGGTAAACGACAGGTCGGTTTACAAATGACATGAACCTAATTCAGAGATGAGAGTAATGGTATCTGAAATGTAGGTAAATATCCGGCGAATGGGAGTAAAAGAAGCCTAAAATGCTAATACTTATGCAAGAGCGGATGGATATTCAGTTTGAACCAACCATTCGCAGAATGCAAACTTATAGGTAATCGCAAAATGCAATACCGTAAAAAGACAATCACGAGGGTTCAATAGTCAGGCGAAATCCTTTGCCATGTACATTCTCGATCTTGATTGAAGGATCGTCTTTAAAGCGTTTGCGAAGTTTGCTGATGAATACATCCATGCTTCTGGCGTTAAAATAATTGTCATCTCCCCAAAGTGCATTGAGCGCTTCGTCGCGGGAAAGCAGGTCGTTTTGACGCAGCAGCAACATCCGGAGGAGGTCGGCTTCTTTGGGAGAAAGGCGCAGCTTTTCGTCGTTGTGGGATATCGTATGAAGCCGGTGGTTGAATGAAAACTGGCCAAAGGTGAATGTGTCAGTATCCTCTTCCCTGGATGCAGGGGTTGTGCCTTCGGTTCTTTTGAGTACAGCTTTTACCCGAAAAAGCAATTCCTCCGAATCAAAGGGTTTGGTGATGTAATCATCACCGCCAATCTCAAATCCTTTATGTACATCTTCCCGCATGGAGCGGGCCGTCAGGAAAATAATCGGGATATCCGAATTGATCTCTCTGATCTTGCGGGCAAGCGTAAATCCGTCCATTCGGGGCATCATGACATCAAGGATACAGAGGCGGAAAGAATGACTGTGAAAAGTTTGTAATCCGGTCTCTCCATCCGGGCAAAGTGTTACCTCATAACCGTTCATTTGAAGGTAGTCACGCAATACTGCGCCAAAATTTGCTTCGTCTTCAACTAATAAAATGGGGGTCATAACTTAACATTTTTACCTGAAATCTCCGATGAAAGCGGGATCGAAATCTGAAACGTACTGCCTTTGCCAAGGGCCGATTCCACCGAAACATTTCCACCGTGAACTTCTGCAATTTCTTTTACATAACTCAATCCCAGCCCAAAGCCTTTCACTTCGTGCAGGTCGCCGGTAGATACTCTGTAAAAACGGGTGAATATTCGTTGCTGATCCGCTTTGGCTATCCCTTTCCCTTTATCTTTCACGCGGATCAACAGGCGGTTTCCCTGATTTTTTGTTGTTACAGTGATCATGGGCGATTCCGGGCTGTACTTGACGGCATTGTCCAGAAGATTGTAAATAACATTTGCAATATGGACTTTATCTGCCATAATGGAATAGTTTTGCGCCAATAAATTGGTGTATATTTTTCCTTCCCGGCTTTGAATCTGCAAACGTATATTGTTGACTGCCTGTAAAATGGTCTCATGAATATCCATTTGTTCCGGTTTGATCTGAATTTCTCCCCGGTCAAATCGCGCTGCCTGCAATACCCGTTCGACCTGCCGGTTCATTCGCTGGTTTTCTTCTTTGATAATGCTGATATACCGGTCTGCCATTGTGGTATTGTTCCTGACCATCGGGTTGTTGAGCGAATCAGCTGCAAGCGAAATGGTTGCAATGGGTGTCTTCAACTCGTGCGTCATATTGTTGATAAAATCGTTTTTCATCTCCGACAATTTTTTTTGTCTGAAAATGGTCACCAGGGTCATGGCAAAGCTGAAAAGCATGATTCCGCTAAAAATCAGCGAGGCTGCCAATTGAAACCATACGGTCTTTAAGGTATAAATGCCCCGGTTGGGAAAAACGACATATAAAAAATTCTGCTCTCCCATCCGGGAGTAGGGGAAAAGTAAAACTTTATGACGGGATTGTAAAAACGTTTCCGGGTCAGTCTCTTTTTGTTTAAAAAGAAACTTCGAATCGGCTGTTGTGCCTCCAACCTGAAACTTGAAATTCTGATAAATTCCTTCATCCTGAAGGGTCTGCTTCAAGATTGTATCCAGTTGCACAGAGTCTATTCTTTCGGCAATATTCAGATGAAAGGTATTGAGCCCTTCGAGCGTTTGGCTCATCAGTTCGACTACTTTCCTGGGGCCGCGCATTTCGAGTTTCAGGTCTTTGATCGAGCCTTCTTTTCCGTCAGAATAAAATACATAGGATTGTTCGCCATTTTGAATAAAGGCAGAGTCGCCGCCGGTAACGTAGGTTTCCTGTTCGGTGATAATGGCCACGCTGTCCCTGATCCGTACCCGGCGTGGCTGTGTGGCCGTAAGATAATCGGTATCGCCTTTGAGGTTGGGCAATACACTTTGCCCTGGTTTTTTTACAGAAAGAGAATCTGTACCAATATCAGAATAGCCTACATCCATGGCCCGTGAAACACTGATATACTTGGTTTTGATTTCTTCGCTATACAGAATGTCGACCAGCCGGCTAAGTGCGTCATTCACACTTACCTGAAAGCTGTCCTCACTGATGCGTATGGCTTTTCGGATCTGATAGACCTGCAGCCCCACAATTCCGAGAAGTGCGAGGGCCATTAAGCCAATAATGATATGGATGCGGTAGTTTTGCACAATTCAAAGATAATATACGCATTTCAACCCCACGAAGTATTAACGTTTCCTTAACACACTTTAACGGAGTGTTAACCACCGGGATTAGTTTTGGTAGTTATCTTTGTAAAGAACCTTAATAAAAGTAGTAGTAGTTACAATTTTCCATAGTTACAGTTGATAAAGCAAGCCGGCGTACCTTCATACGCCGGTACTTTTTTTTAGTCCCGGGCAGACTTATCTGTAAAACTTCTGACAAAATTGATAAAGGTGTCTATATCTGCAAAGTTGGAAATCAGTCCGATGGAAATCCGTACCGCGCCACGCATTTTCCCTATAGCCGCAATCATATCGTAATAGTTTCCGGTTTCATGGCTGTGGAAATAATTTGCCAGCTCCTGCGAACTAAGACAATTATTGACTTCGTCTATACCTGGATTGCAGAAGCATCCGGTGCGTATCGATATATCGAGGGAATTTGCCTTATTCTCCACATCTTCAAATGGGTAGGCTATCCCATCTGCATCGAAAAAATTCATGATAATGGTTCCTCCTCGCTGTTTCAGGTCTTTCGGTCCGAAAATTTGTACTACAGGATTTCCGTTACTGTGCCTGATCTTAGGAAGCTCTTCGAGCAGCCAGCCAGTCAGACTGAGGACTCTTTTTTTGATTGTCTCGATGCCGATGGAATCAATGTATTCAAGCCCGATTTTAATGGCTGGAATATCGAGATAGTTGATGGTTCCGTCCTCAAATTTGGCGTGGCTGTTGTCGAGAAAATGATTGTCTGCAATCACCGATGCGAGGGTTACAGTTCCTCCGGCAAACCATGGTTTTTGAAGCTTGGGCCAGGCTTCTTTTCTCACCAGCAGGCATCCAAGGCCGGTGGGATATCCAAATATTTTGTAAAAGGAAGCTGATACAAAATCGGGCTTATAAACAGAAAGATCCAGTCGGTCAGAGGGCACAAAAGCTGCTGCGTCGAGTAGTACATCCCAGCCATTCATATGTGCGTACTCGATCCAGTCGAGAAGATATTTTACACCTGAGACATTGGACTGGGCGGGGAATGCAAATAGTTTGTTTTTTTTCCCGGGAAATGCCCCCAGTTTTTCAAATACTTCTTCCTCATTGACCCGGAGGTCATTGATATTAAGGCCGCAATAGGTAAGGCCGGCGCCTTTGTGTTTGGCAAATTCCCGGATTCCGTTGACAGAGTTGTGGTTGTCAAAAGTAAGCAGGAAATGGGCATTGGAATCAAAGGGATATGATTCGCCGACAATTTTGAGTGCACCGGAGGCATTCGCGGTAAATATGCAAATGTAATCCTCTTCAGCCCTGAAATATTTTAGTACATATTCTCTTGCCTCCTCAACCAGCCTGGTAGCCAGCATAGAGGTGGGGTTGGAAGAATGTGGATTTCCGAAAATATGATCCTTCAACAGTTTGTGGTGTTTTTCTATCTGGCGGAGCGCATAGAGATTGCCGCCGGTAAAATCGAGATACACCTGTTCCTGCTCGTCGAGCCTGCTGTAATCAGTTTGTCGCAGTTCGTCAAGAATAGCCGTATCCTCAAATTGCGGATAGTGGGAAATGAATCGTTCGTAGTTTGCAGAGCCAGTTTTTGATGTATGTTGAATCCCGATCATGTATGTAATTACCTTATATTCTTATAACGTACAAAAAATGTGCAAAGAGGTGTTTTTCCTGAGAAATAACGGAGGAGTTGGTTATTTTCCTTCCATTTCTACAATCCCCTTCCAGGACTTCGGTATGCCTTCCCGCTGCAACTGCTGTACCTGACTCAGAAAGTAGCTCGCCGGCCCATCTTCCGGATATCGGCTCAGTACCGCAGAGAATGCCTTCATGGCAGTGCTGATATCTCCGTTCAGGTAGGCATTTAACCCTGTGTCAAAATCTTCAAGTGTAGCCTGTTTTAGCATAAGTACAGCCGAATCATCGCCATCCATACATTCGTAAATGCCTATGGCGTCTTCTTTTCCCTTTAGTCGTGCCAGTCCGAGATAGCGGAAGTGATACGGTAATCCGGATGGAAGATTCCGGTAGCTGATTTCGCTGAGGAGGATATTGGCACCGTAGTACTTGGTGAGTCCTTCAACCCTCGCGGCGGTATTGACGGTATCGGCGATGACAGCGGTTTCGGTTCTCTGCCGGTCTCCGATAATGCCCATGACCAAAGGCCCCATGTGCATACCCATTCCGACCCGGAGGGGTTGGCGTTTCTGCGCTACGCGTTGTTGGTTGTATTCGAGTAAGGCCTTCTGCATATCGATCGCAGCCTGCAGGGCGTTGGCAGGACTTTGCTGGAAAATGGCCATAATTCCGTCGCCCAGATATTGGTTGACAAACCCGCCATTCTGATAAATAAGGGGCCCCATGCGCTGGGCATAGGCATTGACAAACCGGAAATTTTCATCGGGGGTCATCTGCTCCGCCAAGGTGGTATAACTTCGGATATCGGAAAAGAAGACGGTAACCTCGCGGTCAATATGATCGCCGAGTTTAACCTCTGTAATGGTTTTATACCCGAGGGTTTGGATAAATTCATTGGGGACAAACCTTCCGGAAGCGCGGTTAATCTGTCCCAGATTGAGATGGGTGTGGAGTCTGGCGAGGAACTCATCCTTGCTGAAGGGTTTGGCGAGGTAGTCGTTGGCGCCGGTTTCGAGTCCCTGTACGAGGTCTGCGACCTGATTTTTGGCGGTAATCATGATGATGGGTAGCTCGGAAGGCAAATAAGTTTCGCGAATTTTTCGTGCGACCTCATATCCCGACATGCGGGGCATCATGACATCGAGGAGAATAATGTCGAAAGGTTTTGTGGAATGGGCGAGTAGATTGAGGGCTTCCTGCCCGTTCATAGCGGTGTGAATTTCAAAGCGGTCTCCGCGGAGGTGATTGCGCAATACCTGATGGTTGATGGGTTCGTCATCGACAATGAGCAATTGGACGCGATCTTCATTCAGGGGTTGAGCGAGGGTGGGAAAACCCGGGCGATTGTGTGTGGCAAATTCTGGTACCAATGGCGTAATCTGCGGTGCGGTTGAAGCCTGTACCTTCTCGGCAGAGATGGGCAGGGTAAAGAAGAAAGTGGCTCCGTTTCCGGGTTGGGATTCAACCCGAATTTGTCCGCCATGTCGTTGCACGAGCTGCCGGGTGATGCTTAGTCCGAGTCCGGTACCGCTATACTGTCGGGAAATGGATCCATCGCCCTGCTCAAAAGCATCAAAAATGATTTCCTGTTTTTCGGTAGGGATCCCAATACCGGTATCGGAGACGGCGATTTCCAGCATATTGTCTTTCTGCTTGGCAGATAGTTGTACAGCCCCGGATTCGGTAAACTTGATGGCATTTCCGACGAGGTTGTGCAGGATCTGTGTCAACCGGTCTTCATCGGCAAAAGCGGCAGGCAGGTCCGTAGGGATTTCGTTTCGCAGAATGATATTTCTTCCCTGAGTGAGGGGGAAGGAAACCTGAAGTACAACATCAGCCAGAGAGCGAAGGTGGATGGGTCGCTGGCGGAGAATCAGGTCGGCATTTCGGAGTCGGGAGAAATCGAGGAGATCGTTGACCAAAGAAGCCAGGCGTTTGCCGGATGCGATAATCATGCCCAGATTTTGTCGATCCTCATCGTCTTTTTCCCTTTCGAGCAGTCCTTCACTCAGGCCGATGATCCCATTGAGCGGGGTGCGCAATTCGTGTGAGGTATTGGCGAGAAACTGGTCTTTCAGGCGGTCGATTTGTTCGAGGCGCTCATTTATTTCCCGCTGTTTTTCTAATTCTTTTTCCTTCTCTGTGGTTCGTAATCGAATAATCCATCCAATCAACATTGCGCCAGCCAATATAAGAATGGCAGAAAACCACCAGCTAAAATACCATGGAGGAGAAACCCGGAACGTAAATCTTGCCGGTTGCCCGCTCCATTGTCCATCAATCGAGCCTGCTTCTACTTCAAAAGAAAATTCCCGGGACAGCAAAAATGCGGGCAGGTTGGTATAACGGAGGCTGGTCTCCTGGGTAGGGGGAGACCACTCGCTATTATATCCCAGAAGACGGGTTCTGTATTGAAGGTTATTTTCCCAGAAATAAGCCAGGGCGGAATAGTCAAAGCGAATTTCCTGAAGGCCATCCTCGTAAGAAGTTTGCTTTATACTCGTAAATACAACTTTTGGAAGAGGCGGCCTGGCCTGATCCATGTCCGGGCGATATAGCGCAAGCCCTTTACTTGTACCATATAAAAATGTTCCTGATTTACTGATCTGAAAAGCATGGGGGCCCCATATTCCATTTTCGAGGAGGCCGTCAATGGTATTTGCATACTGAGCAATTTTTCCCGAATCCGGATCAACAGCGAGTAATCCTTCTGTGGTGGCCATCCAAATCAGCCCAGATTTCGGATCCAGTCTCAATCGCTGTAAGTTTTTGTACTTTTCAGGTATGTTGATTCTTTTCTCCGGGTTTTTCCCGGAGTAATCGTAAACCCACAGGCCATGTTCGCAGGTAATCCAAAGTTTTCCCTGATGAGACAAAAGAGAGCTTATAGATTTTACGGTATCCTTTCCATCGTGAACAATGACATGTCTGAAGCAGTCTGGATCAGAAGCAGCAAAGGCAAATTCTAGTCCGCGTTTCTGAACTGGAGACCCCGTATTTCGAAGGTTTTGCAGCCAGGAGGCACTTATCGGCTGTGTGCTGCGAAACAGGCCTCCGTTTACACAGCCCGCATACAGATAATTTTGGTCATCCAGTTCTGCAATCCTGAAGCCGGTGCCAGTTAGTCCATTCTTTGGACCAAAGCCGAGAATATAATCCTCTGTAAGAAGTGCTACTCCCTGTTGGTCAATTAAGGCCAGTATTTCAGGTTCTTTGGGGGAAGAAGGTTGAAGTGGAAGGATACCGAGGACAAATCCTATTTCAAAATTGTACAATAATCCCGGTTGCCCCATCCAGTTTAGCGGTTGTCCTTTGCCAAAAACTGCAGGGAGCGGACGTGAGACCGGAGCCAGACAGCTTACGCCAGCCTGCTCACCGATCCACAGGCGGTTTTTATTGTCGATGCCCAACGAAATACAGAGATTTGCCATCAGTCCCTCTTCCTTTGTCAGAAGCCCTGCGCGTTTACCCTGAGAAGAGATTGCTGCCAGCCCGTTTGTAGTAGCCACAAGGGTAAATGTATCCTCAACACCTCCCTGTGCCCATGGCCAGTCTGCCTGCAAAGCGATGGCTCCGGCAGAAGGAAGTACGCCGGGCGTATTACCCACAGAAATATCAGAAAAACTTTCAAACGCATCAAAATCTGAGGAAATTCTAGCCATTCCGGTAATCGTTCCGATCCATAGATTTCCTTCTGCGTCTTCTTCCAAAGAAAAAACAAATGGAGAAGGCAATCCCTGCTGGTCGTTGATCAGGGTAAACCGGGGGAACTGAACCGGATTGAATCTGGCTACCCCTTCGCTTCCGGCAATCCATATATTCCCGTCGCGGGTTCGTAAAATCGCCTTTGTTTTGCCCTGTTTAAATACAGAAACCCATGGCCCGGGGGTTGAGTCTCCGGTTTTCCATATGGCTACAGAACCATCTTCCGTGACTATCCAGAGATTCCCGGAAGAATCCTCGCAGAGGAGTTTGATGTCAGGAGAATATACGGATGTCTCAGATTTTGTCTTAATGGGAACGCTGTCCCATTTACTTATATCATCACCTTTGAATACCCACAGATTCCCCTCACGGGAATAGGCCCATACACTACCATCATTTCTTTGTGCCAGAGTTGTAACCGATGTTTTTTCATTCTCCTTATTAGGAATGATTTCCATTTTGACAGAATCGACCCCAATAAATGAGAATCGGACCATTTCTATGGTTTCGTTATGAACAGGAATCCACAACCTATCTTTATTGTCCCTCAGTATCTTCGTTTCCGGATCTGATTCGCCTTTAGGAAGAAAAACAGATCCAATATGATCAGTAAATGTGATACTATCTCCCGGTGCAAAATCTTTTAATGGTTGTGTGGATACTGCAATACCTTTTTTGCCTAATGCCCATAATCTGCCCAGCGGATCTTCACAAACCGAGCTCACAACCCCGCAAATTCTTTCAGCATCGGGGATTATCTGCAATTCTATCCCATTAAACCTTGTGAGCCCATGATTATAAAAATATACCCAGAGATATCCCTGCTGATCCTGATAGATGTCAGTAACTGCCGGCCCGGGAAGCGGTATCCGTACATCGTCGGGCTTGAATACCCGCATGGGAATCTGGGATTGTGCGTACAACAGACTGGTTCCTGTTAAAAGAAATAACAGACTAATCAAGAAGAAACACCTTGGGTTTGCCATGCAGGAAGTATTAAGACATTTATAAATTTACCAGTAAATTATGATTTTTTGTATTTTACAGTTGTATTATGGTTATAAATAATTAGCCCAAACTATGCTTGCCCCATTATTAAAGTTTTACGTGCGATTTTTTATAGTTATTGGCATGTTTTTCATTGCCGGAAGAATGGTTGCCCAGGTAAATAAAGACTCCCTCCGGGCCGCATGGTACAACGAAAGCCTGTCCGACAGCAGCCGGCTTCAGGCAATTATGGCACTCTCGGCAATGGGCTATCTGAGATACCAGCCCGACAGTGCATTCTATTATGGCGGAGAGTGGTTTGAATTTGCCAAAGAGAAAGACTTGACCCGGGAAATGGCTGTCGCACTTACCCTTCAGGCAACTGCAAAGCAAATGATGGGGCAATACCCGGAAGCCATTGAGTACTTTAGAAAAAGCCTGCCTTATTTTGAGGCAATTACGGTTGAAGTGAGGTATGCCATGGCGCTTGGGTCTATAGGCCTTTTGTATTGGGAGCTGGGCGATTTTGAGAATGCGTTGGCGTATGATCAAAAGGCATTGGAAGTAAATGTCAGACTGGGCGATCGCAACGGAGAAGCCCGGGCGCTGAATAATATCGGACTTGTGTATGAAGATCAGGGGAATTACCCCAATGCACTGGATTATTACTTCCGGAGCATTAAAATTTTTGAAGAACTGGAGGAACACGGGTATCTGGGAAACTGCCTGCATAATGTAGGCAATATTTATAATTCACTTGGCAATGATTCCTCCGCGATTGAATACCATACCCGAAGTCTGAAAGAACGTGAGATTGTGGATGACAAAGAAGGCATTGCCTATTCACTTGAGGCTATTGGCGTGATTTATTTCAACAAGAAAGACTATGTCCGCGCCATGGATTATGAGCAGCAAAGCCTGAAAATCAGAGAAGAAATCAATCATGAAAAAGGAATTGCCATGTCCCTGAAGCAGATCGGCCAGATTCACGCTGCGGAAGGAAGGGAAAAGGAAGCACTGGAATTGTTTTCAGAAAGCATGAAACTCTTCGAAAAAATAGGTAACAAAGAAGGTGTTGCACAGGCATTGAATCATATAGGGGAGCTGTATATTAAAAATAACAACTTCAGGCAGGCCGAAAAATATCTTCAGCAATCGCTTGAGATCAGCCGGGAAACAGGACTGATTCAGAGCATTAAAGATAATGGCGAAGCCCTATACGAAGTCTATAAAAAGCAGGGAAGGTATGCGGAGGCGCTGGCTATGTATGAACTGTTTGTGGATATGAGCGATAGTATCCGGAATGAAGACAATGTTCAGGCACTGTTCCAGCAGCAGATGAAGTATGACTACGACAAAAAAGCCCTTTCCGATAGCCTGAATTTTGTCCAGGAAAAAGCCAGCACCGAGATGGCTTACCGCAGTAAACTCAACCAACGCAACTATTTACTTTTTGGCGGACTGGCACTGGCTGTATTTGGTTTCCTTTTATTTCGCTACCGGCAGCAACTTCGGGCCCGGCAAAGACTTGAGCAGATCGACCAGATGAAAGATCAGTTTCTGGCCAATACCTCGCACGAGTTGCGTACTCCCCTCAACGGGATTATCGGTATAACAGAAAGCATACTCGATCAGACCGAAGACGAAGAATGGAAGTACAACCTGGAATTAGTCGTTACTTCCGGAAAAAGACTCGCTTCTCTGGTCAATGATCTGCTGGATTTTTCCAGAATCAGAAATGCTGATATTATTCTGCAGCAGAAACCAGTGGATTTATATTCGTTGGTAACTGTGATTTGCCGTATATCCTCTTCTCTTTTACAGGAAAAGGAGGTTGAACTAAAAAACCAGGTATCACCAGAGCTAAGACCCGTTTTTGCCGATGAAAACCGCGTAACTCAGATCCTGCATAACCTGATCGGCAATGCCATTAAGTTTACCGAAAACGGCTATGTTACTGTAAATGCAACAGAAATAAACGGAATGATTCAGGTGTCGGTAATAGATACAGGTATTGGTATTGCAGGAGACAAACTTGAATCTGTGTTTGAAGCCTTTTCTCAGGCAGATGGATCAATCAGCCGCAGCTTTGGGGGTACAGGGCTGGGACTGAGTATTTCTAAAGCACTGGTGGAGCGTCATGGCGGGAAAATGTGGGTAGAGTCCCGGTTGGGAAAAGGTTCGACTTTTTATTTTACACTTCCTGTTTCCGACAATCAGGCATCAGTACAACCTGTCAGCAACAGTTCGTCCAGTCTTACTCCTTTGATGCCGCAGGCAATTCCGCGATTAAGTAAGACTCCCGCCAAAATTCGGGAAGTTTCTTCGGCAGAGAAAATTCGCATACTGATTGTAGATGATGAGCCTATCAATCATCAGGTGATAAAAAACCATTTGCGTGACAACCATTATGAGGTGATTTCTGCGATGAATGGGCCGGAGGCGATGGAAATTTTGGAAAAAGATGTACAGTTTGATCTTGTGTTGCTGGATGTTATGATGCCGCGTATGTCGGGCTATCAGGTGTGTGAGGCAATCAGGGCAAAACAATTACCCAGCGAACTGCCAGTCATCATGGTGACGGCCAAAAACCAGGTACAGGATCTTGTCGAAGGACTGAGCACAGGAGCGAATGATTATCTGGCGAAACCTTTCAGCAAGGATGAATTCCTTGCGCGACTCAATACCCATCTGGGGCTGCGCCAGATCAATCAGGCAACCAGCCGGTTTGTTCCTGTGGAATTTATCCGGACCTTGGGCAGAAATGCAATCACCGAAGTTCTTTTGGGCGACAACATTGCGAAAGAAGTGACCGTTTTCTTTTCAGACATTAGAGGATATACGACTCTTGCAGAGCAGATGACACCAGATGAAAACTTCCAGTTTGTCAATGCCTACGCCCGGAGAATGGGACCTGTTATTCAGAAAAATCAGGGATTTGTAAACCAATATCTGGGAGACGGAATCATGGCACTGTTTCAGCGAAGCCCATCGGATGCGGTAAGTGCTTCGGTTCAGATGCAGGTAGTGATCCGGGAGTACAATATCCAGCGAATAAAACAGGGGAGGGCACCTATCAGTGTGGGAATGGGTATGCATACAGGGCCACTGGTTATGGGTATCATTGGCGATCATCAGCGCTCTAATACAGCAATTATCGCCGACACTGTAAATACGGCTGCGAGGCTGGAAGGCCTCACGAAGTACTTTAAGGCAAATATTATTCTCAGTGATATTGTCTTTAAGACCCTTTCGCAGAAAATGAAGTCCCACTGCCGGTATCTTGGCCAGGTTCAGCTTAAAGGCAAGGTGGAACCCGTGGGGATTTACGAATGCGTCGATGGAGAACCAGATCCAGTCAGAGACCGCAAACTCGAAACGCTACCGGTGTTTGAGGCAGGTATGAAAGCCTATCTTTCCGGAAATTTTGCAGAGGCAGCGACCAACTTCGATCAGGTTTTGGCAAAAAGTACTTCAGATTTGACCGCAGGGTATTTCCTCCAAAAGGCAAAAACATTTTTAATCGAAGGTGCCCCCGAAGGCTGGACTGGAGTAGAGACGATGGCGGAGAAGTAGCAGGAAAATGAGGGTAATTATTGCCCCAAAAACCAGGAAAATCTGCGCATAAGAACCTCATTTCCCTAATCAAATACCCTGCACGATGTATAATACAGAGATGTTCAGAAAACGAAGAGGTTTGTTTTCTGAAAGTGCAGGTAAAGTAAGCATGGTATTTTTATTGAAAATGTATTTTCAAGTCCTCAGTCAATTCCGAATATACTTTTCAAAATCATTCCGGCAATGTCATGGGTTTTTCTTTCTGAAAAAGTATGATGCAGCCATTCCGCCCGCGCATTGATCTCCAGTACACTGGCATGAAAATGCGGATCCTGGGTATAATCAGTGGTCATAATGTCCAGTCCAAAATAGGAGGTGCAGAGGTAGGCAGAGAGCGCATTCACCCAGTCGTTGTAAAATGTATGGATGTCATCGGTAACATCCGTAGCAATTCCCCCCTGAGCCATATTGGAGACAAATTTTAATTGAATCTTTTGATTTTCTTTTGGCACAGCGGGCAGTGAAATTCCTTGCTGGGATAAAATTGTCTCTGTCGCAGAGTCTATGTCCAGTCTGTTCCCGGGGTTTTGCGTTCTCATGACCGCCCTGCGTTTCTCAATTAAAATTTCCAGACTGTCCTTCCCATTACCCAAAACAAAAGCAGGCTGGCGAACACAGGCCGCTGCGATTTTTCCGTCCAGCACCTGAATTCTCAGATCTTCTCCTTCTACTTGCTCTTCCAGCAGGAACCTGGTATTGAGGTATTTGTGTTCCTGATAGTATTTTTTGACTGTTTCCAGATCGCGAATATGGGTAACGATACCGTCGCCATTCGTCCCGTCCAATGGTTTACATACATAGGTTTTCCCATCTCTAAAAAATGCCGCAACCTGCGCTTCGTCAGCCATTTGAAATACAATCGATCTTGGATGAGGAAGATGCAGGGCTTCAAAGGCGAGTTTGGTCAATTGCTTATTATCACAATAATATTGACTGCGCACATTGATCCGGGAAGCGGGCACGCCTTCTACAATGAGTTCAGAAATACCATTGTACTCCAATATCGTTGCAGGCTTTTGCATGAGTTGGCTCAGGTCAATGGTGGTTATCCCCAGAGCCTGTGCTTTTTGGATAAGTTGGACATGCTGGTACATAGTTAAAACAGCATTTTAAAAAACAACTCGGCAACAGGAATATTTAGTTCTTGTACAAAGTCGTAATAAATGCCCGGAGAACAATTAATATCTACTACTTTGTAACCTTCTTCGGTTTTGATAAAATCCAGTCCGTAACAGGTTCCTCCAAGGATTTCTCCAATTTTTATGGCAATCGCTTCAATTTCAGCGGAGGGTTTTACGTAAACCGTTCCCCCTCCAAGGCTGTCTTTGTCGTACACTTTCCATCCGGATATTTTGTCGCTTTTTTTCCGGAAACCATATAAAACTGTGCCATTAAAAACGGTTACTCCTGTCCAGTCATTCAGGTCATTTTTGTAGAATTTTTCCAGATAATAATGTTTCTGCGAATGGTATTCAGCCGTATCTCTGAACTGCTCATAGCTATCTAGTTTTACAATTCCCTGGCCGAATGAGGAGCGCCTGGGCTTGAGCAGATAAGCGTTATTGTCAAATAAAGGTTTTAGTAAATGCAGATTATCAGGACTCACCAGATACAATTCCGGCAGGGGAATCTGGTGCAGCGACAAGGTGCTGAAGGCAAGGAATTTATCCGTAGCCACACTAAAGAAAGAATGGGAATGGTACACTTTCACCGTCAGTTCCAGAACCCGTAAAACTTCCAGGTGGTAGCTGTCACGGCTTCTGTCTATCATTCCGATCCATACAAAATGATCCAAATCGCTCAAACAAAATTCGCCGATATATACCTTGTGATTTTTGATGATCGCATTTCTGAAATCAAGATTTTCAAAATATTCGACCTCTTTTTCGTCCAGATATTTCAGAAAAAGCTGGTAGATCTGCGCATCTATATGAGCGGGCTTTCCCAGTGTAATGGGTTGGTGTAAACTGGTCCGGGGAGGAATCCACAAACCAACACGTAGTTTTTTTTGCATAGGGGAAAATAAATATCCTCCGACTAATCGATGTCTTTGACTAACCGGAATCCGGCGTGTTGAAAAAAGTGTCTTCTAAACCAAAGGCGATAGTATTTGGAAGCGCCGGTTCCGGTAGTTGCCCATGAGCCTCCCGCCATCATACTATGTTGGTGATCCATATACGGCTCGGAGAAATCTTCGTACCATGGATGAATTCTGAAACCGGGCAGGGGATAAAAATCGTCCTTCAGCCAGTCCCACACATTTCCATAAATATCGTGAAAGCCGTGGGGAGTGGTACTGTTTTTCATAAATCCGACCGGCGTAGGCGAGCCATAGGCAAAATTCAGATTGTGGTGATCGGAGAATAATGGATCATCTTCGCTGCGTTTGCCTTCTCTCGCAATGTGTAAAAACTCTGCTTCAGTCAGCAGGCGAGATCCGTCATGTTTCCATGTGCAATAGGCGTGGGCCTCATGCGCATTGACTTCAACCGGCCAGTCCATGGGCATAGCTATCTCGTCAAACATGGCTCTGTAGCGGAAAGAACCATTTTCCGGAATCCAGAATTTGGGGTGTAAAGTACCTGTGCGATTGAGCCAGTCCCACGCTTCCGCGGTCCAGAACGATTTGGTTTTATAGCCATCTGCCAGTACAAAAGCTTCAAATTCTGCATTGGTGATAAGATTTTGAGTAGCCTCAAATGCTTTTACATTAGTGGTTAGCGCTCCGTATTCATTATCCCAGCCAAAGGTATTCGAATCTTCAGGCTTTCCGATATGAACCTCCCCGCCTGGCATTGTGATCCATTGAGTCGAAGGAGGCATTCCCAGGGTGGGGGCATACTTCCAGCCAGTCGGGCGTTGTACCAAATCTGCGTCCAGCTGGCGGATCAAAACAGAGGAAGTTTCGAAGTGAATGCGATCGTGTTCCAGTCCCATCAACAAAGCCCAGAGGGGATGATCTTTTGTGATGGGCAAATGGTTCAGATCCGCCTGGTCAATGACCTCGTGAACAATGTTGTATATAACTTTTCGGTAGTCGCGGACTTCCTCTACGGTAGGCCAGTAAGCGGATACTTCCAGGTTATCGGGTAAGTCAGGGTCAACACCTACGGCAAAAAGGTGATCCAGGGTTTTATCCACCCCGTGATCAAGCAGTCCTGCAAGTTTGAGTTTATTGATATAGAAGGCAGCCGTATGACCAAGATAAAAAATCAGCGGATTGCGAAGCGGGTCAGGGCTGGTAAATAAGGTTTTTTCCGATTTTACAGATGAAAACAGCATTTCGTACAGATCCCATGTATTCTCGAAATAAGCTTTTAAGATTTCCCTGCTCGGATGGTCTGTAGTAGGAACATGAAGGCTCCGCAATACTGTTTGTGAGTCAATTTCTTTCATTCTTTAAGAGTTAATTCTACCGGGTAGAATTATGAATGGGTATATCCTGGGAGGACAATTTAGTAATTATTCAAAACTTCACCTTAAGCCATTTTCTTCCCTCACTGCTTTTAAAATATTTTTCCCGTTGTATCGCCTCCCCCCGAGTCGGAAATTCTTCAGAATACACTAACTCCCATGGGCCACGCCCTTTTGTATAAGGGCTAAAACCCGAGTTATGCGCTGCAACGCGCGCAGCTAAATCTTGAGTAGAGCCTTTGTAAAGAAAGCCCGTGGAGAGACTCCTTAAAACGTATGCGTAATACATGGCTGTTTTTTCAAAAAAAACGCCAGACAAGTTTCTTTGTCTGGCGCTGGTGTTGCTCCCCCTCTTGGACTTGAACCAAGGACCTACTGATTAACAGTCAGCCGCTCTAACCAACTGAGCTAAGGAGGAGTATTTTGTAAGAACAATCCTTAACACTTGAACCAGAGGACCTATCTGCCTAAGCAGATCAGCCGCTCTAACCAACTGAGCTAAGGAGGAGTATTTTGTAAGAACAATCCTTAACACTTGAACCAGAGGACCTATCTGCCTAAGCAGATCAGCCGCTCTAACCAACTGAGCTAAGGAGCGCTCTTAAAATGTTTGGCAAAGTAAAGGGGTTAACTTATAAAAAACAATATTTTTTTTAAAAAATATATATCAATCTTACCCTGGCCGGCTTGTTGGTATTAGTGGGTAAGCAGATTTTTGAACTCCCAACAACCGGACAGGGTAATCTATAAACATCCAATCAACAAAGTTCAGGTTTACGGAAGTCTTTATCACGCTCTCTCCTTCGCGCTATTGGCGAGCATAAGCGCGCCGCAGATAATGCAAAGATCTTTTAGTATATCAAACATGGTATGCTGCATCGTAGCCTCGTCTGCCGCATTGACCATCATGGGTATCTTGAGCGTCAGAATGAAAATCAACAGCATTGCCGAGAGGAGCAGGCCGGCCAGATAGTCATATCGTTTAATGATAAAGCTGACACCGGCGGCTATAAATGCTACTCCGGTAAAATATACCCAGAATAATCCTCCGGGAATCGGAACAGCAGCGGCCATTTGTGAGGCTCCTATAAAATGGAAGAGACCAAAAATGATCATGATCGCGGAAAACAGATACTTCGGAACAGTTGTAGTAACAGCTTTCATAATGATGTGATTTGGGTGAGTGGAATGTTATGGTTTTTTGTTTTAAGGACTTTTTGATTATAGATAATATCCTATTATCCATAATAAAAACCATCTCTATACTACGTTGTTTCGAAGTAAAATCCTAGCGATTTTCAGCAACTTGAATTTTATTTCTATTTTCCTGATATTGAATTAGTTTACATGTTTGCTCTCGCGGTATTTAACAAGCCATGATCATCAACACCTAACTATAATCAAATGAGAAAAATTTTATTCTCCGGAGTGGTACTCCTCATGGTTACACTGCTCTTTTCCCACCTCTCTGCTCAAAACAGAGGGATGAGCTATCAGGCAGTTGCTCGTGATGCTGCTGGTGCCCTGATTGCAAATCAGACAGTGAATGTCAGCTTTCTGGTCAGAGAAACTACAATAAACGGAACCATCGTTTATGAAGAATCACATTCCCCTGTGACAAATGGATTTGCTTTATTTAGTGTTGTGATTGGAGAGGGCAACGTAAAAATCGGTGATTTCTCCACCATAAACTGGGGCAATGGAGATCATTTCCTGGAGGTTGAAATCAACGGCGCCTCGGTAGGCGTAACCAAACTTAATGCGGTTCCTTACAGTAAAATTGCCACAGATATGAGCATCGGTCTTCTCAAAGATGTGGATGTGAGTTCTGGACTGGCTGTGGGGAAAATACTGAAATACAACGGTACAGGCTGGGTGCCGCAGGATGATGCAGTCAATCCGCCGGTCTGGCTCAAAAACGGGAATAATATTTACTACAATTCCGGGAGAATCGGCATTGGCACCAGCTCCCCTTCTTATCCCTTGCATCTCACCAAAGATACGATGAGTATCAATGGACTTGAGATTGCCAACCTCGGTTCTGCCAATCTGGGACTCGATGGTGATCTCGTTCCTTATGGCGGAAGCGCACTGGCTTATGATATTGGAAATAATACTTCCACCGAACACTGGGATGATGTAGTCGCTTCCGAATTTATCACTTTTTCGGATGAAAGACTGAAAAACAGTATTTCCGAACTGAAAGTCGGTCTGCGTGAAATTCTGGCCCTCCGGCCTGTTCAGTACAGATACAATCGCAATATTGATGTTGACAACAGACTGCGGTTTGGCCTGCTGGCTCAGGAAGTCGAAACGGTTATTCCCAATGTTGTCATCAATGAGGATGTGGATGTTGACCCGGAAACCGGTGATATTATCAGAAAACAGGCCGAATACAAAGCCATGAATTATGTCGATCTGGTGCCTGTACTGATTCAGGCAATTCAGGATCAGCAGGAGTATATCCGCACGCTGGAAAAAAGAATTGAAAAACTGGAAAATGAAAAATAGGGATAATGAAAAATTTAGCTATCATCGTCTTGTCCCTGTTTTACCAAAATCTTCAGGGACAAAGCCTGGATCGGTTTGTGATTGGCACTACGGGCGCTTTTGGAACGAATATTTCCCATCAGATTGAATATACGGTCGGAGAATTGATTACCCCCACCATTACCAATAGTGCCGTAATCTTAAATCAGGGATTCCATCAGTCCAACCCGCCGTACAATACGGGCATTGATCCCGGTACAAGTGGGATCAGTTATGTACTTTATCCCAATCCCACAGGAGAAACTGCTTTTCTTGAACTGGAAAGTGCTGAAAACATACAGCTTCGCCTGGAGCTTTGGGATAGCAATGGAAGGATGATTCCGCTGAAACCGGTGATTCAGCCGTTTTCCGGGAAAAAACAGATTGAACTGGATTTAACCACATTCTCCTCCGGGCTTTACCTTTTGCGGATCAGCGATCAGGAAGGGAAATTGGTTAAAACCCTGAAACTGGAAAAACAATAGAAAATCAGGGATTGGTTTTCACCCCAATCTCTGCCACGGCCATTGTCGGATCATCTTCTGCCGCTGCCAGAGACCGGAATTTTACAAATCGCGCCTGTTTAGCTTCAAAATTCACCTCCTGTAAAATCGGGTTGTTTTTGATATTGCTAAACTCACCTTCGGCGACTGGTTTGCTCCAGTTTTTGCCGTCTGTGCTCAGGTACCATTCGTATTTTGTTACCACCCCGGCAATCCATCGGTCTTGCATAGGAAGGTATGTCGCTCCTGTGATTGTGTAGGCTTCGCCCAGGTCAATGACCACTTCCTGTGGCTGTTTTTGACTTTTTTCGCTGCTCCACCAGCTAGCCGGGCTGTCATCAATCATTTTTTCTGCGGTGGAAATATCTCCACTGCTGACCGAGACAACCTTCCAGTTTGATTTTGCTATGTCCATCCTCACACTGGAAACTGCGCTTGATTTTTTCGATCCGGGATCATATGCAATCGCTTTCAGTTCGGTCGGAGATGTCAGGGAAAATGGGGCCGAATAACGAACTGAAGATGGAGTAGGGGCAGTGCCGTCAAGGGTATAATACACTTCGGTCTCTGCTTCGGGAACTTTCAGGGTTATCATTCCTGCTTTGTCGCGGCTGATTTCTGGTTCGACGAGCAATTGTGGTGCGTGGTAGATTCCGACGTTGGATATGAGCGGACAGGCTTTGGCTGAGACGATCGTTATCCGAACGTGTGTGGCGAGGGTATTGGGCAAACGCAGAATGCGCTTATATCCGATGGTGGTCTGATTTGCCAGGGTTTTCCATTCACCACCTTCTTTTGCATCCACGGTAAAGGAATCTACCCGCTGTCCGAGCCGGATATATTCCTGCAACACTACCCGGTTAAATTCGGTCTCACCTCCAAGGTCAATCGTCAGGGAAGCCGAGGTTACGCCGTCGTCGGTTGTCCAGTAGGTTTCTGTATTGGCGTCGGTAATATTATTGCCGCCAAACTTACTGCTGCCACCTCTGGCTGTGGATGTTTCCACTTTTTTTCCTTTGGCGAGGTCTGTGGCAAAATCTCTGCGAATGACATCCGCAAGTTCTATGATCCGCGCCGAATCGGCGGGGTGAATCAGCCCCCGTTGGTCAACGGGGAAGTTGAGCAGCAAAAGTCCGTTACGTCCCACTGAGTGGTAATAAATATCCACCATTTCGGTGAGCGGGCGCACTTTGTGGTCTTCGTAAGGGTGATAGTACCAGCCCGGACGAATGGATACGTCACACTCTGCCGGAACCCAATGCGTACCGTCTTCATGGCCTGACCGTAATTCCTGATAATGAGGATAACCCGGCCATACTTCATCGCGGCGCAGGATGGACCAGTTGGTCTCGTTTGCCCACCCTTCTTCATTTCCTACCCAGCGCACACCGGGGCCGCCATCGCTGAATATGAGCGCATTAGGCATGAGTGAATCCACGATGGCGTAGTTGGTGGGCCAGTCGTAATAGGTTTTGCGATCGACTTTCCGGTCTTCATTGGCGCCGCCATAATATCCGTCGCCGCCATTGGCGCCGTCAAACCACACTTCAAATACGTCGCCGTAATCGGTCAGAAGTTCGCGGAGCTGTCCGCGGAAGGCGGTGATATATTTGTCTGTACCGTAGTCAGCATGGTTGCGGTCCCAGGGAGAGAGGTAGAGGCCGAGTTTGAGATTGTATTCGCGGCAGGCGTCGGCGAGTTCGCGCACGACATTGCCCTGTCCGTTTTTCCAGGGGGAGTTTTTGACTGAGTGTTCGGTATAGGCGGTAGGCCAGAGGCAGAAGCCGTCGTGGTGTTTGGCAGTGAGAATAATCCCCTTCATGCCCGCGGCTTTGGCGATGCGGGCCCACTGGCGGCAGTCGAGTTGGGAGGGGTTAAACCGCGAAGGCGGTTCGTCGCCGTATCCCCACTCCATATTGGTGAAGGTGTTCATGTTGAAATGGACAAACATATTCATCTCCATCGCCTGCCAGGCGAGGTGAGCCTCAGAGGGAAGCGGGCCGTAGGGCGCCGGAGCGGAGGTATTTTCGCAGGAAAACAGCAATCCCGCAGCGAGGAAAAGGGCAAGATATTTCATGCCCTGAATATAGGGGGAAATGTGGAAGTTGCTTGTCTTTGAGGGGAAAATGTTGTTATTTGTAATAAATATACTGGCATGAACTATTTTGATAGAATCGAGTCAAACCCAAAAATCATGTTGGGAAAGCCCGTGATAAAGGGAACCCGAATAACAGTTGAATCTGTGTTGCGTAAAATTGCCGGAGGATATTCGTTCGGAGAAATACTTGAAATGCATCCTCATCTGAATATGGCAGATATACTTGCTGCAGTTGGATATGCCGTGGCCGTTTTAGAGGGAGAAGAAATGTTGAAAAGCGCATAACTATGATCGTTGCAGACGAGGGGTTAAACGCAAATTTTATTTGGGAACTGAGAGATAGTGGATATGAAATAGAATGGATTGGAGAGATTGGTAAGGGTATGGATGATTATAGTGTTATTGAATACGTCCAGGAAAAAAGTGGCGTCCTGATAACAGAAGATAAAGATTTCGGTGAATGGGTCTTTTCTCATCATATTTCTGGTCTGACGATAATTTTTTTGCGGTATGAGAAAGCTGACTTTCCTGTAATTCTGAATTTTTTAAAAGTCGCACTTAAAGAAATCGAGAATGCACATGAAAATGAGTTTATAACAATCAATCGAAATAAAATCAGGAAAAGGAAAATATAACGAGATTCCCGCCCCGGCTCGAAAAGATCCCTTCCTCCCCATATTCCGGAGAATTCTATTCTAAAATATCGTTTTCGTTTGCCGAACGGTTTATACTATATTCCTCTACAATTTTCTTTGCGTCTCATATGTTTGCAACTTAATGAAACTGGTCTTCGATCTGAGATGATAGGGTTCACGCAAAGTCCGCAAAGGAATCGCAAAGTAACGCAAAGGGTATTGTGAATTCCGCGTTACTTCCTGTCTGGTCTTGCAGATGCATGGTACTCTGCATCCTCTGCGCCTTTGCGAGAGAGCCTATTTTCGGGAAGTACTTTATTCTTAGTAATCTGCAGTTGAAAACTGAGCCAAAATGCAAATGAAAAGTGAGCCACTTGCGACGGGTAAAAAAGTGTAAAAAATTATAGATTTAAAAGTTTTTGGGTTTCTTTAACCCTCAATAGGATGGTTAGATGCTTCAAATCTTAATTTTCCCATTCCCCTCACTCCCTTACCGGCTCAACCATAATCACATCTTCCCGATCTACCGCGACCATGCCTGGCGGGTCTCCCTTACGTTTTCGGATGTACTTTCTTGTAGTGTACTGTACGGGTACCAATGAGTCGTTTTTCCGTTTGGAGTAGAATGCCGCGAGCTGCGCAGCGTACTCCAGCACGCTGGGTGGAATCGGCTTTCCCGCCCGTTGGCGGATGATGACGTGAGATCCCGGTACGTCCCGGGCGTGTAGCCACAGGTCGTCGCGGGAGGCAAACTTAAAACTCAACTCATCGTTATTTTTCCCGTCCTTGCCTACAAATATGTCAAACCCCTCGCGGTGATAGGTGCGAAATGGATATTTTTTTTCATTGTTTCCTTCCTCCCCGGCTTTCTCTCTGGAAAACTGCTTGAGCAATTTAAGTTCCTCGTAGTCAAACCCTTTCTCCGTAAAACTTAAATCATCCGGAGAAGGTACTTTGAGGAAAACTTCAAGTGCTTCCTCTGCCGCAAGGTATTTGCCCTCTATGTCTTCGAGTTCGCCTTTGAGATAGGTGAGTTTGCCTTTGCGCTGTTTGTGTTTCTGGTAGTACTTCTGTGCGTTTTCCTGTGGTGAGAGGGTCGGGTCGAGTTTGATTTTGATCGTTCCGCCCAAATAAAAATCTTCCAGTTCAGCTTCTTTCACATGGGGCGGAATGGCGTGAAGACTGGCCATGAGGATGTGCCCGATCTCTTCGGGATTCCGGTCTTCTTCGAGCTGGCTGATATTGGTCTGGTAGGAGGAATATACTTTTCTGTACTTTTCAGCCGGTTTGCGGAGTTCCTTTTCGACCTCGTTGTACCGCGAGCGGTAGGAGGTAAACTGAAACTGCGACCGGAGAAATAACTGCAATGCTTCCGAAATTCCCTTGACCATCACATCCCCCGAATCGGCTGCGGGCAAAAGGAGAAATTTTATGTTTGTTTGCAGTTTGCGAATAGCGAATATTTCCTTTTCCGCATCAGTAACTATTTGATTATAAGCTTTTTCAAAGCTGATCCCTGACTTAATCAGTTCAGTGGCTTTTCGGGCAAATTGTTTCTCCATTACCGGGGAAATTTTTCGCAATGCCTGCAAAACCAGGTCTTCATCTGCGGGTACTTCCTGGCGTATGGCGGCTTCGTCAAACAACCCCGGGGTTTCGGTATAATCAAAATCTTCCTCCTTCTGGTTGTTAAACAGGCGGATAACCTGACCCTCAAGGCGAAGCATGACATTGGCTGCCGAACCATGCATTTTTAATACGAGGTCGTATTGGTTTTCCAGTTCGAGGATCAAAACGCGCTCCCACGGTACCACCCGGCTGCCGGTAAAAGCAAGGCCTCTGATCTCGGGGAAAAGTTCGACTACGTTTTTTCGGGAGCGGGAAAATTCTTCTGAAGGAATGATATACGTAAGCGGCGTATGGCAGCCAATGCGGAGAAATACTTTAGCCATTTCCACAACCAGTTCGTTGCGGTTTTGGGAAAAACAATCGTCAACAATTTCACCCCGGTGAAAGTCATTGAGATATTTGCTGAGGTGGCGGAGGGTGAAGTAGTGGAAATGCATGTACAAATATCTATTTTTTTGCGTCTGTAAAAAAGTATCTACCTTTATCGTATGAAGGAATCCCCGCTAATTCTGGCTTTAGAGACTGCAACGGCGATCGGCTCTGTGGCTGTTTTTTCCGGAGAAAATCTGCTGGGCAGCATGACGATCCGGCGGGAACAGTCGCACGCCAAGCTTCTCACGCCGATGATTCAGTCGCTCCTTGCGCATTTGGAAATTGCGCCCGCGGACTTGGACGCCATCGGCGTCGCTAAGGGCCCGGGTTCTTATACGGGCCTCCGCGTAGGTGTATCTACTGCCAAGGGGCTGTGTATGGCGGTGGACAAACCGCTGCTCAGCACTGGCAGCCTTGATGCCCTGGCAGGGCAGGTAACGGGCCTTGCGGCCAGCCTTGACGCATGGATATGCCCCATGATCGATGCCCGACGAATGGAGGTATATTGCGCTTTTTTCGATTCGCAAATGGAGATGGTGTCGCCTGTGGAGGCCAAAATCGTGGAGCCCGGTGTTTTTTCAGAAATACTTTCTACCCGTAAGGTCATATTCGTCGGCGATGGCGCTGAAAAATGCCGGGAAATTCTCTCCGTTTCTCCCAATGCCTTGATTTTGCCCGACATCCTTTCCAGTGCCACGGGTATGGGCCAATCGCTTTTCCGGCAGTTTGAGGCAGGGACATTCGAAGATCTTGTCACCTTCGAGCCATTTTATCTCAAGGAATTTCGGGCGACGAAACCGAAGAATTTGTTGGGGATGTAGTACTGCTGACCAGAACCCGAAAAAATATTCAAGTTTGGGAAAATCTAAAAATTGCAGGGAAATATTTTGGCATTTCATTTTTTTTTTTTTGTAGGTTGGGTCTCACGCACGATGGATAACTCAATATAAGCCATCCCCTTTGCCGTTTTTTTTCTTCTTTATCAGCCATAGCTGATGAAGCGGGAAATCTATACCTCAACCTGACCTACACCTGCGATGAAAACAACGATTTCCTTTTTTGTGACGATTTTGATTTGTATTTTAGGCTTCCTAAGCATGACGCCTGTGCAAGCACAGATCACGCCCGAACTAGACTCTCTTCTGCGCCTGTACATAGCCAGCTATGACTCGGCAGGTCTGGTGTACTTTTATCCGGAGACACTTGTACCGGGCCAGCCTTACGTCATGTATCAAGTTTATCAGAGTGATACCCTTCACAAGCTCTTGCTCAAAAAACAGTGGGTCGATCCGAATCTGGAGATGACCCATTACCGCTATCAGGAGACTTTTCGGAACTTGCGGGTCGAGGCGGCAGAGTACAGCGAGCATGCTCAAAACGGCTACCTCGTCTTTGCCAATGGCAAAGGAGTCTTTTTTGATGCGGATAGAGGATATCAACCTCAGGTAGAAGAAGAAGAATCACTGGGTTTGGTGCTCGAAACGATGGGCGACTTTGAATTGGCCTGGGAAAATGATGCATGGGAAGAAGACCTGAAAGAGGATCTACAGGATCCCATCGCAACCTATTATCCCGATGGAGAACTAATGTGGGCCTTGTTGGATTACAAAAATCTGAGCTGGCAGATTCCCAGTTCGAAGTATCGGCTGGCGTGGCGCTTTGAGATATTGAGCCTGAGTCCGTCGTTTCACAAGGCGTACTATGTGGACGCTTACACGGGCGCGGTGTTCCGGGAAGAAGAGCTTCGGCACAGCGATGGGCCAGCCAATCTTCTGAGCCAAGGGACACAGACGATTGACACCCGCTGGCAAGGAGGCATTGGATCGGGACATATTCTTTGGGCCAACGGTAACAACCGGGATATTCACACCAAATATGAAAGTATCTGGCCTTGGGGGCTACGCTCTGAGATTAAAGATGATGACGACAACTGGGCCAACGATGAGCAGGAAGGGACCACTGCGCACTGGATGACTTCTCAAAGCTGGGATTTCTTTGCAGGTGCTCCGTACAACCGAAATGGAATCGACGGAAACGGAGGCGAACTTAGGGTAGAAGCAAATTCGAGTGAACCGAATGCTTACTACAGCCAAGATGGAAATCGAGATTATCTCACATTTGGTAATATAGGAGATAACTATCTCGCTGTCATAGACGTTGCAGGGCATGAGTATACCCATGGGGTGGACCAGTACACAGCAGCTTTGGTGTATCAAGACGAATCGGGAGCATTAGACGAGTCATTTGCCGATATTTTCGGGTTCATGGTAGAGCGATTTACCGAGGGTGCCGTAAATGACTGGCTGCTTGGCGAGGAAACCCCGGTCAATCTGATTCTTCCCAGATCTTTAGAAGACCCTAACACAGAAGGGAATCATTTCCCTGACCCATTGGATTGTGTGACGATTGCTTCGGGACAACCAGACACTTACGAAGGTGCTTTCTGGCATGATGGTGATTGCGATTTTGGTAGGGTACATACCAATGGCGGGGTGCAAAACTTTTGGTTTCACTTGCTGGCTGACGGAGGCACGGGCACCAATGACAATGGAGATTCCTACAACATACAAGGCATCGGCATAGATGACGCGGCCCTGATTGCTTTTTGGAACCATACCAATATTCTACAATCAGGCTCTCAGTATGCTGATGCGCGGGCGGGGGCGATTGCAGCGGCTACGCAGTTATTCGGAGCTTGCTCCAATCAGGAGATTCAGACCACCAATGCCTGGGCTGCGGTAGGTGTTGGCGCGCCGAGCACCTGCGCAGTTACCCATCTAACCGTAACCCAGCCGAATCCCGCTATCCGTCTCTACCCCAATCCGGCGAGTGAATCCACTACCTTGTCATTCCCGGATGCTCGGACACGCTCCATCGAGCTTTTTCACTTGGATGGGACGCTCCTTTACACTATAGGGGCGCATCAGGGCCAGGAGCTAGAGATCAACATCACGGGATTGGTCCCCGGCGTGTACATGTTACGGGTTCGGGAATCGGGTGAAGTACATTCTATCAAACTCATTAAACACTAGGTTATGCGTGTGTTTACCTATTTGGCTATCCTGGTATGGGTGGGGCTACCAACCACTTCTTGGGGACAGAAGCAGTCTGCTGCCCGTTCGAAGAATAGCATTGAGATGTTTTTCCCTGTGAGCCATTTTTTTGACGAGACAACTACTAATTGGGTCATTCTTGCTCCTTACAAGAAGAATGTTCGAGAACCAGACGGAAGCTATTCAAGAGAGGATGTATATATTCTGCCACCAACACTTGGCCTTTCGTATATTCGTTTATTAGGTCTCAAGTCTAGTATTAACATCTCAGGAACTGCCTACATGATGCAATATATCAACGATAACCGAGTTCCGGGCGAGACTATGAGACGCGAGTATGGGTTGATTTCTGCGGGCTATCTCTACAAGGTCATAGCTCATCAACAAATTAGCTTATACTCCTATGGAGCTGTAAACTATCGTTTTGGTTATGAACGAATCCATATTTATTACCCTTACCCTTGGGAAGCCAGAGTAGAAGGCCTTCTCCTTCGAGATTGGGGCCTCTCCGCAGGTTTAAGAGCCACTTACGACCTTCCTTGGCACTTCCTGTTATCCGGCGAGGCTAAATACACGCAGTTTGTGTATTTGCATGATGAAGGCGTGGACTTCTTTGGCGATCACGAAGACCCAACCCCCCATGACCTGACGGTGAAAATTGGACTGGGGTATCGGTTCTGAGGGGCGTGTAGAAGGTGAAAATATCCATAACACAGTGGAGCCGCGTGTCCTGATTGCAACGAGGTAGCGTCTCCAGTCACACTATTGCCATGATGAAACAAAAGCTATTTATTCTGCTAATGCTGACCATTCTCGGAGGAAATCCGTTGATCGGTCAACCTTTTTCCTCCTCCCCCCGTCTTTCCCTCAGCCTCGCTTTTCAGGAGCACGACCGTCGGCTGTTTGGCTTGCCACCAGGTCTCTCAAGAGATATTCTTTCCAACGAAAACAATCTGGGTACCTGGCAGTATGCGTTGGGAATCTATAAACCCATTCTGACCGCGCCTCACTTT
The DNA here is from genome assembly GCA_041391665.1 of Bacteroidia bacterium. Lineage (NCBI taxonomy): Bacteria > Pseudomonadati > Bacteroidota > Bacteroidia > Bacteroidia bacterium. Next base: position 388,621 of record JAWKNO010000001.1, read on the forward strand.
TCCCTCGAAGCGGGGTTATGGCTCACCCGTGAAGTGAATACCTTTTCCCGGCCACTTAATAATCAGTATCTGACAAGTGACCTTACCTTGATCCTTCGTATGGTACAAAGGTACCGAATAGACCAGATCGGAATTCCGGTGAACTTGCGGCTGAAGCTGTTTGACCTAGGCTCATCGGCGCGGGTATATGCCCAGGGGCAGGCCCTGCCTGCTTTTCACTATCGCAAGGGAGCCAATCATCTTCGAATCCTGAGCAAATGGGTAGCTGATTTTTATTCACTGGAAGTCAATACGGGGCTGGGGGTAGCGTGGAAAAACTGGGATGTCGCCCTCAGCTACCGCGCCTGGCAGGTCAAACAGATAGATACGGTTTTATTTTATGCATCCTTATTTCCCCCCCACCTGTACGACGAAGTACCGACCGGCACGGAAAACTACAACCCATTCAAACTCTGGCTGACAGTGGGGTACGCCCTGACACCGGAGTCGGAGGCCCGGCAGTTTTTCCGCCGGAGGCGGGAAAAAAGGGCTTCCCGTAGGGAGTAATAAGGGCGCCAATTATTTCACCACAATATCCTCTGCCTTTACCTCTCCCCAGCGCCCGCTGCTTTCCATCGGAAGCGTGTAGATTTTTCCCGCTGGTCGCCCGCCGCTGCTCTTGAAGCGCAACATATCATTTTCTGCCTGGCCTACGGTCACCCGTATATTGCGGCCCGGACTCAGTTGATACACCCGCAGGTCGTCAAATTGCACCTTCGAATTGCCCGTACGTAATGAAATGGCATTTCCCGCCCGGTGTGGTGTGCGGTCATCCTGCCACGACAAGACGTTTTGGTTGTTGAGCCATACATCTATTTTCCCGGTTGTGGGGTCAAACAGCACTTTACAGTCGTACCACTCATTGGGAGTAAGGGTGATAAATGAGGCCTTCCGGAACGAAGGAAAGCTATTTTCATCTACCCTGTAAATTTCCACTTTATCGGGCTGGGTTTCATTATTCCGGAACCACACAAAATAAGAATCGCCGCGATTGCTCTTCGTCGCATCACTACAGAAAAAATGCAGGCCAAACCGCCGGTTTTCACCAAGTGATTCGATTTTTGTTCGCCAATGATATAGATAGGCTGTATTGTTTTGCTGGCTGAGCGAAATGTAAATATTGGAGTTGGTGGCGTCTTCATCCATTTGCCGCAACGCGCCATCTTTTACCTGCCATGCGCCGTTGAGTTTTTTCCAGTCGGGATGAGGGCCCGTACCGGGAAATTCATCCAGCAAAAATCCCAATGATCTGTTTGCGTCCCAGATCCTTCCGTCATAGTCGGAGGGGAGATAAAAGGTTTGTCCGCCTGTAGGAATTACGGGTGAATAGGTGAAATCGCCGTTCGCCGAAGACGAGCCTGAGGATGAGGTTCCACCGGAATTTGTTCCACTTTCATCTCCGCTATTGGTCGGAGTCTCGCCGGTGGCAGGCCCGTTGCCAATGCGGGAACTGCCGGTGCCCACTCTTGACCAGCGTATGTTGCGATCCACAACCAAAGAGTTGACGATAAATCCTCCATTTGCAGGCAGATCGTCATTGGCTCCATTGCCAACTTTTACAGGCACAGATTTGTCGCGCTGTTTATAGACCTGTATATCGTCATAGGTGACAATACAGTTTGCACTGCGAAGGGAGATCGCATTTCCAGCGAAAAGCGGATAGGGATCTACCCAGGCACCGATATAGTTGTTGTCGATATAGACTTCAATTCTGCCCTTGACCGGGTTATAAATGACTTTATAGTCATATACCTTGCTGGTCTCAAGCGAAATTTCTTTCATCATTTTACGGTCAAACTGATCATTGACTGTTTTGTAGATTTCCACGTAATCTTTGTCCTCCGTATCCCTGATCCACACAAAGTAAGACGTGCCTCTGTCAGGGTTTTCGGGTTTGCTACAGAAAAAATGAATGCCCGACCGCCGGTTTTCGGACGCACCCGTCATCTTCGCTTTCCAGTGGTAAACGTAGGTGTCTTTATTGGTCTGTTTGAGATCGGCGTATAGGTTGGTATTGCCAAGGGAGACGTTGGTTTGGGTTAATCGCCCATTCACCACCTGCCAGTTACCGGCAACAGATTTCCAGTGGCTGTCAAAACCTCCGTTAAAATCGTCGTAGAAAAATCCGAGGTTGGTATTGGTGTGGAACCCCGAACTGGTCTGATAGGCGATATTATAAAACTGATTGACCAGTCCTCTTCCGCTTCTGTCTTTGTCATCAAATTTTAAGGTGAAATCAGAATTGTAGGAAGCGTTGAGAATCGGGGCTGTTTCGGGTGTGCTGATATGATATTTGATATCAGTCTCAAAGGTGCCGTCATCTGCCGGGAGGGGCGGATTTGTGTTGCCTGTATTTCCGGTGTTACCCGTATTTCCATTATTCCCGGTATTCCCGGAATTGCCTGTATTTCCCGTGTTGCCTGTATTACCGGAGTTACCTGTGTTGCCGGTTCCGGCGGTTGTGCCGCTGTTGTCTCCGCCGATGCTGTTCCACGAAGCCAGCCACCCCGGTGCATTGGTGCGGTTGTCGGAGGTAAATAGAAGGGTAAGTGCATTGCCTGAAGAGGTAATGGTCGGTGGCAGGGTATTGCCTGAATACCTTCCGATTTCAGGAGAATTTACGCCCGGGCCGTCATAGACTACGAGTTCGTCGAGTCCGGCTTCTGTTTCAAAGCTTGAAAACTTCAATTGAACCTTACCACCGTCCGGGGGAATGATTCTGTACATATAATTTTCTCCATTGGCATATCCGGAAAATGAGCCGCCGGAGTCATAAAATCTGCCGCGGTTAAGCCTTACGGTATAGGTCTGCGGGGTACCCTCCCTGCCAATATTGGGAGTAGTAAAACTTTCGCCGATCATGGCCGATGTATCTTTCCCGCACACAGATTGTACCTGCCACTGATACAATCCGTTGGCGCTGATTCCGGTTACTGTAATACTGTTGCTGCTGGTTTTGTAAAGCGCCCATTTATCCTCCAGTTTGCGGCTGAGATACACGAGGTATTCGTCTGCTCCGCCATCCCATCCAAGGGTAACTCCCATGGGGAATATATTGCTGGCGGTAAGCCCTGTCGGATTTGTACAGTCAGCATCCTTTTTTCCGGATTGGTAGGAAATCTGCCAGCCGGTTTTATTTACCTGGCAGTCTGAACGGAATTCCATAAAAACTGCACCACTCAGTGCCGTAAATGCTGGTGGGAGTTTATTTCCGGTAAATCTGCCGATGTATTTTCCGTTGATATTTTCCCCGTCAAAAATATCAATATAGTCATAGGGCTTTTCCGGTGTTCCTTCCAGATCAAAATGGCGAAAACTGACAGATACAGTTGTGGCATCCTTCGGTTTGATCAGGTAGGTGATTCTGTCCTGATCTCCATAGTTACCATTTGCTCCACCAGTATCGTAAATATCCCCCTTCTTATCAGTAAAAGTTACGGGCGCTGGCTCTGGATTGATGAGCCGGTAATATCGATCCCAGTCCCAGAAGGGTCCCGGATCCACATGGTTATTGTCTCTGAAATGTTGATGCCCTTTGACTTTATAGCACGTATTGGTCAGGGTACGGACACCTTTAGTAGGCGGACCACCGAAAGTCTGAAGCATATTGATGCCGTTTCGCTGACAGATATCCCTTACCAGGGCCGCCGAACTTTCATACATCTCATTGGTGTACCAGGCACCGCCGTCGTCAATAAACCCTTCATGTTCGATGCCGATAGACGTTGAATTGTCGGTTTTGACATGAAATGCCCGGTCCTCCTCGCATACCATCTGAGTAATCTGACCGTCGGAAGCCCGAACGATATAGTGTGTGGAAACCCGTGCCGCAGGATTTCTGAACCATGCAATAGCACTGGCATAAGATCCCTGTACAGTATGAATCGTTACATACTGGATTTTTTCCCCTTCGCGGGAGCCGTAATTTTTAGAATCCGCGGCGTTCCATATCGCACCGTTATAATTGGCTTTGTCGCGGGAAGCGGTACAATCAGCTGTACGGGCACCCGGCGCGGTATAAACGGCCCCATCGGAACCACTAACCCTTTCATTGGAAATTCTGATGGAAGGTGCGCTGAGTACACGATAGTTTTCAGCACCAAATACCTTTTGGAAGTCTATCCGGCGGCTGAGTCTGTGTTGTGTATCCGAATGCGGAGACTCCATTTCTTTCAGCACAGAGTAAAATTGCTGGTCGAAGGCAAAAGATTGGGTGGGCGAATTGTCAAACGGAATTTCGCTGAGTTCTGCCAGTACAGGTTCATGCGATTCGACGGAGGTGCGCTGCAATCGCTTGTTTTGCTGTACAGCTGCATAAGCAGCCGCGTATGCAAGAATATTGATTCGCGGACTCTCTATAATATCTCTTTCCGAAAAGCCGGACAACTCAGATACGCGGGTAAGGGTATTGTTGAAATAACCTTTTCCGTCTGCTACCAGCCCCATCACCCCATAATATTCGGGCAAACCCTGACAACTTTCCTCTGTCGGGCGGACGTGGTTCATTCGCGTGTTGGTATAGGCGACAGCCTCCAATACACCACGGGGAATATCGGGGTATTTACTGTAAGCCTCATCAAAGAAAGCGGTATAATCAGGCGACTGGGCCTTTAGGGTGAAGGAAAAAGCGACAACAAAAAGAAACATTAAAGTTGTGCGACAAAAAAGGCGGGAATAAACCGGTTCATGAAGTTTCATGGGCAAGAGGTTTGTGGCTAAGCGTGGACGCGACAATCGCGGGAATCAAAATTAATACATTTCTTACCAAATGGTCAGAAACAAGAGTATTTTTGTCTGTAGTATTTATTTTTTTAAACTTTCAGTATAAATTAGAAGTTTAAATAGATAAAAGGACAGAAATGACGATATGCCTGCACCAATAGACATCAAAAAGCGAACCGAATTTTTTATACGAGATCTTCACGCCCGTGAAAACATGCGGCTGGGCTGGTACCGGCAGTTTGGTATAAATGAGGATAAGGTCCGTTATCTGCGTGAAAGAAAGTCAAGGCACACGGCATTTCTACATGATCTATTGAGAAAACGAGGAATTAGCCCTGCATGGTATGCGCGCAGTTTTTATCTTATGGGACATGCATTCGGCTTTTTTTCTGCATTTTTCCCGCAAAAGTTCATGGACTGGATTGAGCAGACACTGGAGTTCTGGATTCTGGAGAGATATAAAAAATACCTGAGGGAAATGACCCTCGATGCGGCCCTCCGATCGATGATAGAATCGCTTCAGTTAAAGCGTCTTACGCACAATGAACCTTCTCCGGACGTGATTACATTGGTTGAAAATTTTATCAACGAGCAGGAGAAAGGCCTTCAACTGAAGTCCTGAGTCCTGCCTGCAACTCAAGCCCCATATCCACTTTCAGCCCCGGAATTTTCGCTATCAGCGCGTCAACCGCTGACTTATCTACTTTTGTCTGCCAGAGATAGAGTGATTTCAGGTTGGTAAGTTGTTCCAGATGTTTTAAGCCTTCATTGGTAATTTCGGTTCCATACAGGTTCAGGTATTCCAGATGTTCAAGTTTGGAAATATGAACCAGGTCTTCATCTTTCACCGCCGTTTGCTCCAGGTGTAGTCTGCTCAGATTTTTCAATTGAGCCAAAACCGAATAGTCGTCGGGAGACGCATACCGCAAATCGAGCCAGGTAATCTGGCCGGCAAGCGGAAGCAGAAGTTGCATTTCTTCATTTCCAAAAGGGGTACTGTCCCGTTTGATCTGCACCTGCAGAAAGTTAATGTCCTGCGCAATCGCCATCACCAGCGCACCTTCCTGTTGAAGATTTTGCATAGCCTCTTCATTTGCGGGCGGAACAGAAAGCGCAAAAATTCCGGTGGGTTTTTCTGAAATATCTCCTCCGGGTCCAAGTTTGGCGAGAAGGGGCTGAATATTTTCCGGGACAGTCAGCTCTGCAACGGTTTTATCAAAAGGCGCTCCCGAATCAATCCACCAGCGGATCATTTCGATCTGATCTTTGGTCAGCGGGCGCTTTCCATCTGGCGGCATATGATCGTCGTGATCTTCGGGAAGGGTGATTCTTTTATAGATTTCACTTTCGTCAGATTTTCCCGCGACAAATAAAGGGCCGTCTTCTCCGCCTTCGAGCCACATTTCCTGTGTGTCGAGGCGAAGGTCGCCTTTCATCTTGTCTTCATTGTGACAGCTTTGGCAGCGGGCCTTCACCATCGGGTGAATGATGTCTGCAAATACCTTGGCTTCGGCAATATTTTCAATAGGTTTGAGCTCTTCTTCCTCCCGCTCCGCGGGAAGACCGGCCATTGTCCTGACAATAGGCGGGGCATACTGTACCAGGTAATCTGACCCGTGGGTAAGCGATCCGCCAAAATGCCCGCCCAGCAACAGCATCAGCGAACTGATTGCAAAAAGCGGAAGGTAGGCTTTATTCAGTGCTCCATTCAGCAAGCCCGGACGTGTTTTGATGAGCCAGGAAAGTACCGAAAATACGGCCACACCTATACCCATCCATTTATGCAGTCCCAGGGTGGTTTCGTTATACCCGCCGCCCTGCGCCAGCATCAGTCCTAAAATCACAGAGAGCACCGCACTGATTGCTCCCATGAGCAGAATAAATGAAACAGATTCTTTAAAAGCCTCATATTTTTTCCGGCGACTGAGGATCTCCAGCACAAAAGCAATCAATAGCAGTCCGATGGGAAGGTGGACAACCAATGGGTGAAATCTGCCGAGGAATATCAGAAAATCAGGTGTCTGCTGCATGTTCGTAGTAGTTTCAGGAAAAATTCGCAGCGAAAACCCAAAGGTAATCGCTGCGGATAATATCAAATATGCTAAAAAAAATTAACTCCAAAGCCTGTCCCATGAACGGATTTCATCCCATTCTTTGGAAGGCTGGAAAAATTCTTTCTCGCGAAGGTGTTCTTTTGCTACTTCTTCATTCAGCTCTACACCTAGTCCGGGGGTATCAGGCACAATTGCAAATCCTTTTTCGATGAGGGTATGTTTTGCTGTAACCAGATCATTCCACCAGGGCACATCCACGGAGTGATGCTCCAGTGCTACAAAGTTTTGTGTAGCTGCGGCACAATGTACATTGGCCATAAAAGAAATGGGAGAACCTGCAAAGTGCATGGCCATCGGTACGCCTCTTTCTTCTGCATAATCACCGATTCGTTTCGTTTCGAGAATACCGCCGGAAGTTGCGAGGTCGGGGTGAATCATATCCACTGCGCGGTGGTCGATCAGTTTGATAAATTCTTCCTTAAGATAAATATCTTCTCCCGTAATGGTAGGAACGGTGGTTGACATGGTGATTTCCTTCCACATATCTGTGAATTTCCACGGGATAAGGTCTTCCAGCCATGCGAGGCGATAAGGCTCAACAGCTTTTGCCAGCCGGATACAGTCATTTACCCCGAAGTGACCGTAGTGGTCAGAGGCCAGCGGAACATCGTATCCTACGGCATCGCGTACACCGGCGATATATTCACAAATGATTTCAAGACCTTTGTCTGTAATCTGAATTCCTGTGAAAGGGTGTTCTGTACCGCCATATGTCATGGGCGTATTTTCCCATTGCCGGCCAATATCCCAGAAATTGGAGTTTACGACCGTACCGGGAATACCTTTCAGAAACTCAATTCCAAAGTCCATTTTCAGGAAGGTATAGCCTTTGTTTTCCACCCGGTCTTTCATTGTTGCAGCAAACTGGGCTTTATCGTCTACTCTTGGCGTATCAGCATATAGCCTGACTTTGTCGCGATATTTACCCCCAAGAAGTTGATACACAGGTACACCAAATGCTTTGCCGGTAATGTCCCAAAGAGCCATCTCGACGCCGCAGACGCCACCGCCCTGTCTTCCGTGGAAGCCAAACTGTTTGATGGTCTTAAACAGTAGTTCTACATTACAGGGATTTTTGCCGAGGAGACGACTTTTTAGAAACATGGCATAACGCCAGGTTGCACCGTCGCGAACCTCGCCCCATCCGGTAATCCCCTGATTGGTATCAATGCGGATAATCGGGCAATAGCCGCCGCCATTGGATACTACGCAGTAGCGCATATCCGTAATTTTCAGGTCGGAAGGCGATGATAATCTGGAAACTTTTTGCGTAGAATACGCGACAGCTTCTTCAATCGGTGCAAAAGTGAGCATCCCGAGAGAAAGCCCGCCAAGACTTGCTTTTTTCAAAAAATCTCGCCTTGGATGATTTTTTTCGGGTGCGGGAGTAGAATTAGTATTATTGTTCATGAGGAATAGGTAGTTATAGATTTTTGTGGATTAAATATGCAGATAAAACTAGCACTTCCCCAAAAATAACTATCCTGTACCTTTATGCTACAAACTTTGCTTTAGGAAAAGAATAATAAAATAATGATGAGAACTGATTATTTGACAAGCACAAAAAAACAGTTTGAGTATTATAAAATGCTCGGGGAAAAGACCTTTTCCCAATTGCCTGATGAAGGACTTTTCTGGCAGTACAATGCGGAAAGCAACAGTGTCGCTACCATCGTAAAACATCTGTGGGGCAATATGCTTTCACGCTGGACAGATTTTCTCACGACTGATGGTGAGAAAACATGGCGGGAAAGAGATGCCGAATTTGAAAATGATATTCAAACCCGGGCAGAATTAATGGAAAAGTGGAATGAAGGCTGGGATTGTCTTTTTTCCACCCTAAACAGCTTGACCGAAGAAGATCTGGACAAACTCATTTACATCAGAAATCAGGGACATACGGTCACAGAAGCGATCAACCGGCAACTGGCGCATTATCCCTACCATATCGGGCAGATGGTCTTCATCGGGAAAATGATCTGCGGTGAAAAATGGGCATCATTATCCATACCGAAAGGAAACTCCAGTCAGTTTAACGCAGAAAAGTTTTCCCTTCCAAAACGGAAAAGACACTTCACGGATGAGTAAATAATCCTTTATGGCCCTACAAGAAATACAGGGTCATCGTCTGCCAGAGACGGTCTTTCATTGGTGTGGTTTGATTCGGGGGTTTGGTTGGATCTGTATTCGTTCATTACTCCGAGAAGGGTGGCCAGGAAAAATGTGCCCCAAAAGACACAAACGATTACATCTAATAACAGTTCCATTTAATACCAAAGTTGAATTTTACCATTCAGAATGTAGATTGTTGTTATATTGTTTGTGAGCAAGAATTGGGCCATGCAAAGGCAGATTGTCGGGCCTCTTCGCCTATCGTCAAGATTATTCCGCACAGCCTTATTCGCAGAGAACTTTGACTATTGTGATTATAATTAATAAATTTTCCTCCAATTGGTAAAACCTGTATTCAACGTATTATTACATCAATACCCATGGCAAAATATCCCGTACTAAATTTCCATAAATGGATTGAAGATAACCGGCACCTTCTCAAGCCGCCAGTAGGCAACAAAGTAGTGTATGATGAAACCGATGATTTTATCATTATGGTTGTTGGAGGGCCAAATTCCCGCACCGATTATCACTTCAATGAAACCGAAGAGTTTTTTTATATGCTCGAAGGGGAAATGGTACTGAAAATCCAGGAAGACGGGCATCCGGTAGATATTCCGATAAAAGAAGGTGAGATTTTTCTTTTGCCACCCAAAGTACCGCATTCTCCCCGCCGCCCGGCAGGCAGTATCGGGCTGGTCATTGAGCGAAAAAGAGACAGTTCCCATACCGACGGGTTGCTGTGGTTTTGCCAAAACTGCAACCATAAGTTGTTTGAAGAATATTTTCCGCTTGAAAATATCATGACCCAGATGCAGGGCATTTTTGCTAAGTTTTACGAATCCGAAGAACTTCGCACCTGCAAGAATTGCGGAACCGTAATGCCTGTACCTGCCCGGGCGGTGTGAGCTTCTGTTTCCGACTCGCTCTTACCTTTTGACAGATTCTTTAAGTTTATAGACTGACCTCTAAAATTGGTCACACCTTTTTGTGTCTTTTTATACCATATAAAAATTGTAGCTTTAGGCTCTCAGTAAATCCCCGTTTTTATGAAAGAGAGCATATTTTTACTGGTTTTTCTGTTGGTGCAATCCGACCTTTTTTCCCAGGTATCCTTTCATCCGGATAAAACAGACCCGGCACTTATTGCTGCCATTGCCGAAAGACCTGATGACTTTCACCCGGTGTATATCCTGCTGGAAGACCACCTGGATATGGTAGCCATGAATAATGCGTTCAACAAACAAAACACTTCTCTGGAAGATCGCTCCGTGATTGCAATTAATGCACTAAAGTCCAAAGCTGCTGCAACTCAGGGCCCGTTGCTCAATTGGCTGGGCAGATCGGAAGGTGTAGTAAAAGAGAGTGTTCAGTCTTTCTGGATCACCAATGTGATTTATGCGGAAATAAGGGGAGAGGCTGTCCACCAGCTAGGACAACGCGAAGATGTAGGTCAAATTGAACTGGTAGTTCCTCCCCGTGTGGAGACAACCTCAAACAGGAAAAAGGTTCCGGCCAGGCCTGCAGGCTCTGTCGGTGGTCATGAGCCGGGACACAATGTCATCCATGCCCCTGAAATGTGGGCTTTGGGTTATAGCGGAGCCGGGCGAAAGATTCTGGTGATTGATTCTGGAGTTGATGGACAGCATCCCGCACTGAAAGACAATTATCATGGTAATTTTGTGCCCGGGAGTCAGACCTGGTATGCCCCGGCCTCTGTACCTGAACCAGCGGATTGTTTTACTATTGATCATGGCACAAATGTAGCCGGAATAGCCGTCGGGTTGGACCGGGTTACCCATGATACAATCGGAGTTGCGTATAATTCAACCTGGATGGGGGCCATGGCAATTTCTCATGATGATTGTAATAATGTGGTCAATGTGGTCAATGTATTCCAGTGGGCCATGGATCCGGATGGAAATCCAGCTACTATAGATGACCGCCCGGATGTGATAAACGACTCATGGGGATCTGTAAGTGTTATTGCCGATCCTTTATATTGTTATGCAACTATACCTTTAATAATAAATTCACTGGAAGCAGCGGGAATTGGAGTAATTGCCGGAGCGGGAAACGAGGGCGTGTCGAATCCACCTTCCATTATCTTTCCTGCCTATGCTAATTTTTCACTGGTGGACGCATTTGCTGTAGGTGCGATTGACGGAAATAATCCCAATCTGCCACTGGCATCATTTTCCTCTCAGGGGCCTTCCATTTGCGGAGATACAGGTTCGCTGTTGATTAAACCTGAAGTTGTGGCTCCGGGTGTAAATATTCGAACTTCAACTTCTTTTGGCTATATAGTAGTTAGTGGAACTTCTATGTCAGCGCCTTTGGCTTCCGGGGCATTTTTGCTTCTGAAAGAAGCTTTTCCCTCCCTGACCGGAGAGCAAATCAAGCTTGGTCTTTATTACGGAGCTTCTGACCTGGGGCCGCCAGGAGAGGATAACAAGTTTGGTATGGGGGTAGTTGATGTAATGGGAGCCTATAACTACCTGATTTCCCAGGGAAATACCCCTGCAACTCCGGCACTTGACAAAGATGCTATGTTGTTGTCTGCCGAACCGAATGGACAAGGATTATGCGATTCAGTTGCTGTCCCGGAGTTGGTAATCAGGAATAGCGGTAGAACCACTTTTACAACGCTTGAAATTGCCTATCAAATTTCCAATGGCACTTCCGGTACCTATACATGGACAGGGAGTCTTGCTCCCGGCCTTTCTCAGACTATTCAAATGCCCATGCTCAGCCTTGAAAAAGGGTACTATTCTATTAAATATGTTATTTCCAAGGTGGATGGTATTAAAGATCGTTTGATATTTGGCAACCTGAATGCCTGTTCGTTTGCCCTGCTGGGAGACGAAAAGCCTATTTCACCTTCTCCTGTCAATATTTGTTATGCATCAAAAGGCCTGCTCACAGCTTCCTCACCATCTCCTGATGTAATTTTAAAATGGTACGACACCCAGGGTTCTGCTAATGTATTGGGTGAAGGGCCTAATTTTATGACCATTCTGCTAACAGTAAACAGAGACTATTATGTTGGTGCGGTAACTGAATTTAACCTCGGACTGGAAAACAAAGATGTAGGATCCGGTACTTTTTTACCGCAGACCACAAACTATCTTACCTTTGATGTGAACTATCCGGTTTTGCTGAATTCGGTTAAAGTTTACGCCAGTGTTGCGGGTACCAGAACTATTCAGGTGAAAAACTCCTCCGGCACCGTTATTGGAAGCAAAACCGTCTCGGTTACTCCTCAAATTTCCGGAGGGGAACGTATTGACCTGAACATTTCTCTTGCTCCCGGGAAGGGTTATAGAATGGAACTAGATGGCTCACTTGCCTTTTTGCATGCCAATACAAGTGGATTTACTTTTCCTATGGATTTCAGAGGAATGATCAGTATCACAGGATCAAATAATGGACTATACAATTATTTCTATGATTGGGAATTGGAATATAAAAGCCCGTGTGGCAGAACGCGTGTTCAGACCATCGTTTCAAATGGAAGTGCCACTGCCGGATTTACTTCCAGTGATACCGTAATAGATATTTCCAATGCAGCCCAGGTTCATTTTACCAATACAAGTACCGGTGCTGCCCGTTATCTGTGGAGTTTTGGCGACGGCACTACCAGTACGCAGGTAAATCCGTCACACCACTATTACACTGCAGGATTTTATCAGGTCGGCCTTGCTGCAATCAGTAGCGATTCGTGCTCGGATGCAGTAGCCATGAATATCCATGTAACAGGTGTTTACCCCTACAATGTGGGAATTGAAGAAGATATTGAGGAATTTGGAAAGGTTTCAATTTACCCTAACCCGGGAACGGGCCTTTATAATCTGGTACTGGATCTGAACCGGAAGCATGAGGCTGAAATCGAAATCTTTGACCAGGTTGGAAAAAAGATAACTTTCCTTGAAAAAAACGAATACCAGAGGAACCATTTATTGCTGGATATATCAGGCTACAGTAGCGGAATATATTACCTTAAAATAAGAACTCTGGATCAGACAATAGTTAAAAAGCTGATTAAGATTGCCCGATTGTAACAATTCCCTTCCCGGTTTTTGAATAGGGTATCCTATAGTTGAGTTGTATGTAAATTGGTTGTAAAATCAGTCCTCGTTTACTCGTATATATCTGACTTAAAAGTTGTAGTTTTAAGGTTTTGGTCAAATCCCTATCATATGAAACGTAACTCTTTACTCTTACTTTTTGTCTTTCTGTTTATATCTTCGGGCCTGTTTTCCCAGGCAGAACTGAATGCAGATAAGGTAACTTATTCTCTTATTTCAGCCATGGAGCAAGATCCAACGGCATTTTATCCGGTGTATATCCTTTTGGAAGATAGATTGGATATGATTGAGATGAATGAGAATTTTAATAAACTGAAGACCTCACTCGAGGATCGCTCTGTTATTGTTATCAATTCCCTTCAGGCAAAAGCTGCTTCCACACAGCAACCTTTGCTAAATTTTCTCCGCGCATCAGCAAATGTAGAGCAAAACAGCATAGAGTCATTCTGGATCACCAATCTCATTTATGCTGAAGTTAATGCCGCTGCTGTCAGAGACTTGAGCCAGCGCGCGGATGTAGGCCAGCTGGAACTGGTTATCCCTCCGCAGGTGGAAGAAATGAAAAATATGAAAATGTCTCCTGCACGCCCTGGCAATTCGGTAGGTGGACATGAAAACGGACACGACGTCATCAACGCTCCCGCCATGTGGGCGATGGGTTATACCGGTGCCGGAAGAAAAATTCTTGTCATAGATACGGGCGTCGAAGGCAATCACCCGGCGCTGAAATACAATTATTGGGGAAACTTTGTACCGCACAGTCAGGCATGGTATGCGGTTTCTTCAAAACCTGAGCCGGAAGATTGTACGACTTCCAGCCACGGCTCTCACGTAACAGGAATTGCTGTCGGCCTTGACCGCATTACGCACGACACCATCGGCGTCGCCTTCAACGCCACATGGATGGGCGCAGCCGCGATTCAGGATGCACCTTCATGTACCAGTGCTGCCAGTACAATTACGGCCATGCAATGGGCTATCAACCCCGATGGAAACGCAGCGACCATTAACGACCGCCCTGATGTCATCAACAACTCATGGGGAGGAGATACCGCCTCAACGATGAATCCCGCTCTTTGTACTGGTGCTACCCAGACTGCGGTCAATGCGTTGGAAGCGGCTGGTATTGCTGTGGTTACCTCTGCCGGAAATCTGGGAGAACTGGGGCCATCCTCGCTTTCTTCTCCCGGTTATTCCAACTATACGCTGGTGAATGCTTTTGCCGTGGGTGCGATCAATGGTCATAATCCTAATCTCCCCCGGGCATCTTTTTCCTCCCAGGGCCCTTCTATTTGCGGCGGTACAGGCTCTCTGCTCATTAAACCCGAAGTGGTGGCGCCTGGTGTGAATGTAAGATCTTCCGTTATCGGAGGATATGCTCAGTATGAAGGTACCTCTATGGCTTCGCCCATGACTTCCGGTGCATTTCTCCTGCTGAAGGAAGCTTTCCCCACCCTTACCGGTGAACAAATCAAACTGGCGCTCTACTATAGTGCCGTTGACCTTGGACCTGCCGGTGAAGATAATCAATATGGAAATGGTCTGATTGACGTGGTTGCTGCATATAACTATCTGATAAGCCAGGGAAACACGCCCGTTCAGCCTTCCCTCGACAAAGATGCGATGCTGGTGTCAGTAGAGCAGCAGGGAGATGGCGTTTGTGATTCTGCTGTGGTTCCTGAGATTGTTGTCCGAAATACAGGCAAAACCGCGTTCACCTCTCTCGAAATATCTTATGAAATTTCCAACGGCGCTTCCGGAACCTACAACTGGACAGGAAACCTCAATCCCGGACAGACTCAGACTCTTCAGTTGCCGATGGTTATTCTTTCCAAAGGATATTATCTGATTGATGTAGAAATTACAAAAGTGGATGGTGGCAACGACCCGGTTTTTGTCGATAATATGGCTTCGGGTTCGTTTGCTCTCCTGGGCGATGAAACGCCCGTTTCCAATCCGATCAATGTTTGCAATGGCTCTGAAGGGATGCTTACGGTAACTTCTCCCGCCAGTGATGTTACCTTCAAATGGTATGAATCCCCAAACGCCACCACCGCAGTGGGTGAAGGCCCTAACTTTATTACTCCACCCCTTACCGGTAACAAAAGCTACTATGTGGCAGCAGTTACGGCCTTCGAACTGGGAATGGCAAACAAAGACCTGGGTGCAGGCTTTTTTGTACAGCCTATTACCAACTATCTCATTTTTGATGTCAGGTATCCCGTATTACTCAAGTCTGTAAAAGTATATGCAGGCGCTGCAGGAACGAGAACTTTCCTTCTGAGAAGTGCCAATGGCTCAACACTTGGAAGCCGGATTATACCTTTGGTCGCTGGAGAACAAAGAGTTGAACTGAACTTCCCCATAGCAGCAGGAGAAGACTACCAACTGGGCCTGGGAGGGGCAAACGGAAACCTATATTCCAGTGCATCGGGTTACAGTTTTCCGTTTGACTACAACGGAATCATCTCCATCAAAGGTTCCAACAATTCGCTCTACCATCACTTCTACGACTGGGAGGTCGAGTATGAAAGCCCTTGTGGCCGCGCATTTACATTCGCAACTGTGTCAAATGGAAGTGTGGTTGCCGGATTTACGGCCAGCGATACCACAGTAGATATCTCTGATGCGTCATCTGTGAAGTTTACCAATACGAGCACCGGTGCAGCAACTTATCTGTGGAGTTTTGGCGACGGTGCTACCAGTACAGAGGCAAATCCTTCCCACAACTATTTTGCCCCGGGCGACTATCAGGTAGGGCTTTCTTCAACGAGCGCGGGCCTTTGTTCTGACGCAGTGGCAAAAACCATTCATGTAACCGGTAGCTATCCATATAGTGTAGGCATAGAAGACGATGTTTACTCATTTGGCAGAATCGCAGTTTACCCAAACCCGGGATCAGGCGCATTTAATGTTGACCTTGAGCTAAACCGCAGGTATGAAGCTGAAATAGGTATATATGACCAGCTAGGTAAACAAGTACTTTCGCTTAAGAAAAATGATTATCAGAATGACAAACTGGTTCTGGATATTTCGGAGCAAAGTAATGGAATCTATTATCTGAAAATTGGCGTAAACGGGCAATCCGTGGTGAAAAAATTAATCAAGTACAACCAGTAACTACCCAAAGACTAACTAACAACAGAAGCTTATTATGCGGTTTATTTTTATTATTTTTTGGGGAATGGTTGGCTTATTCCCCATGGCTGGCATCGGTCAGACAGTCGATTATTCCCGTGTCAGTACGGCACTGGAAACTGATTTGCTGAACCGCCCCAACGATTTTCATCAGATCAGCATTATGCTCGCCGACCGGGTAGATGCACATGCCTTGCATCAAAACTTCAGGAAAAATAATACTCCCCTGAATGTAAGAGCAGAGCAGACCATTACTTTGCTGAAAGCAAAAGCCCGGCAGACACAGCCTGCCCTATTGTCTTTCATTAATCAGTCCGCCGATGTCGAACCCGGCAGTGTAGCAGCTTTCTGGGTTACCAATGTCATTTTCATCAATGCACGACCTGCGTTGATTGCAGCGCTTAGCAACCGCCCGGACGTTGAATGGATTGATAAAAACTACGAACTGGAGATTGAAAGCTTTGAAGCCTCACCGGTACCTGCGCGGTTTTCTTTTCCGGGAGGAAGAGAAAAGGGCCTCACAGCCATCAATACACCTCCCATGTGGGCGATGGGCTACACCGGATATGGCCGTACGGCTATGAGTTTTGACACTGGTGTGGATCCCGATCACCCCGGACTAAAAGAGCATTACAGAGGCAATTTTTTCCCTACCGAATGGTCCTGGTTTGAATTTAATAATCCGCAAAGCACGATTCCCACAGATTGCGATGACCATGGCACACATACGACCGGAACGATGGTTGGAAGAAACCCTGCGACAAACGACACGTTTGGTGTCGCTGTGAATGGATTGTGGATGGCCTGTCCCGGGATTTGCGCTAATACCAATCAGACCACCGCTACGGCAAATTTCCAGTGGGCATTAAATCCCGATGGTGATTCTTCTACCATTGCCGATATGCCCGATGTGATTAATAATTCCTGGTGGTTCCCCAGTCTGTCAGGCACTGCTGAGTGTGGCAGTTTTTTTAAGCCGTTGCTGAGTGGAATGGAAGCAGCCGGAATAGCGATTGTCTTCTCCGCTGGAAATGACGGGCCGGGCGTTTCAACCATTACCCCCCCCAAAAATATCAATACAGATACAGTAGATGTATTTTCGGTAGCCAACATCAATGCCAACAACCCAAACCTGACGATTGCCAATAGCTCTTCCCGCGGCCCATCGATCTGTGTTGTGGATTCCGGTGGATCGCTGGATATAAAGCCTGAAGTTTCAGCTCCTGGTACAGGCGTAAGGTCCAGTGTACGTGGAGGCGGATTCTCGAATTTTACCGGTACGTCGATGGCTGCTCCTCATGTATCGGGGGCAATCCTGCTGCTGAAAGAAGCCTTTCCCTACCTTTCTGGAACAGAATTAAAGTTGGCGCTCTACTATACTGCGGTTGATCTCGGGCCGGCAGGAGAAGACAACTTTTATGGAAGAGGCATTATCGATGTATTTGCTGCCTACAACTACCTTGTCGGAAAAGGCCATACACCTGTTGACATTTCTGCCTACCCTGATGCCACAGTCACGGATGCCGGACTGACTACCGGATCGCTTTGCGGACTTACCGGAGAACCTTCATTTATGCTCGAAAATAAAGGAAGTATCGATATTACGTCTGCCGAAATCGAATATACCTTTTCAGACGGGACTTCCGGAACTTATACCTGGACAGGAACGCTGCTGGCTGGTCAATCCAGTCTTTTGACATTGCCTGCACATACATTTTCCAGCGGGGTGGTAGAAATGGAAGTAACGATCTCTACGCTAAACGGCGCTCCCGAATACTTTTTTTATGACAATACAACAACCGGAAGTTTTGTCGTGGTAGAGGATATTTCTCCTATAACCACGGATGCCAATGCTTGTATAGGCTCATCGGGATTGCTGACAGCTGCTATTTCGGATTCGCAGTCAACAATTGTGTGGTACGATGCAGTTACAGGTGGGAATATTCTGGGCGAAGGTTCTTTATTTCTCTCTCCCCCGGTTTCCGGGAATACTACTTTTTATGCAGGTTCGATTACAAAAACAACAGTAGGCCCGGTCGATAATACCTACTCTCCCGGAATATTTTTCCAGTCCACCGAGCCTTATGTAGAATTTGATGCAGCGCTGCCTTTTGTTCTCAAATCTGTAGTGGTATATGCGAATACAAACAACCTGCGGGTATTTCAGCTTACAGATAAGAATGGGGTAGAATTGGCGAAACTGAATGCCTACGTAACGGTGGGAGAAAACGTAATTCCATTAAAATTTCAGGTTCCGGCAGGAAAAGGGCATAGACTGAAACTGGCCGCGGGAAGTCCTTCGGATTTGTTTGTGAATATCAGCAGCGTGGGTTATCCATTTGATTACAAAGGCCTTGTTACAATTACCACAGCCAGTAACCCGCTCACATATCCCTATTTTTACAACTGGGAAATAGAAATTCAAAACCCATGCCCACGGGTGCCGGCTGAAGTGGTTACCTCTTCCGGAAATGTTACAGCCGCGTTTGACGCTGACCAGACTACGGTTGACCTCGCATATAATGCCACGGTTGAATTTACTGATATGAGCACCGGTGCTACCGGCTGGCTGTGGGATTTCGGCGATGGCAAAACCAGCACCGATCAAAATCCTTCCAATCAGTACTACTTTGCAGGCAACTATACGGTTTCGCTGATTACCTCCGGAACAGACTCCTGCCAGGCCGCCGCTACTATGGAGATTGTCGTGGAAGGTACCTATCCCTACAATGTGGGTGTTGAAGATAAACTCGCAGAAATCGGCGATGTGAATATTTTCCCCAACCCCGGTACCGGACAGTATTTTATCGATTTTGATCTTAAAAACCGCACAAATATCGCCCTTGAAGTCTATGACCTGCTTGGGAAAAGAATAGTTTCCATAGACGAAAAACCCATTCTTAAAGACCGCATTTCCCTGGATATCCGGTCGTTTGCAAATGGCGTCTATTATCTGAGTTTTTCTTTGGAAGGACAGACGGTTGTAAGGAAACTGATCAAAAACCAGTAAACCTAAATGAAAGGTCGTTTACTTTATACCTTTCTTATTGGACTCCTGCAGCTAAATGTTGTACAGGGATTTTCTCCTGATTCTGCGAAGATCGATTTTTACCTTCTTCGCAAAATGGGGGAAAATCCCAATTCTTATATCAAAGTATATGTTTACCTCGAAGACCAGGTAGATATTGCCGGGCTGGAGCAAAATTTCCAAAAACAACATTCCCCGAACGCCGTCAGGGGAAGAGAAGTAGTCACCCGCCTGAAGGCAAAAGCCGTAGCAACCCAACCACCCATTTTAAGCTGGCTGAAAACCAGGGGCGACCTGTTACCCGGCTCCCTGCGTCCATTATGGATCGCCAATGTCATTTTTTTTTCCGCCCGGGCTTCATTGATTTCAGAAATTACGCACCGTCAGGATGTGGCATGGGTTGGTTTTGACACCCCGACTGCACCTGATGATACTTATGGGGAACAATCCGCTGCGATTTCCCCGGATGGACATGAACCCGGACTATCTGCAATCCACGCACCGGCCTTATGGGCAATGGGTTATACCGGATATGGGCGGTCGGCACTTAGTATAGATACGGGCGTGGATCATACCCACCCTGCGCTTGCGCAGCGGTTCAGAGGAAATTATGTGCCCATAAACCAGGCATGGTTTGAAGATAGTACAGGAAATAATTACCCGTTTGTCTGTCTCAATGACTTTGGTGTGAGGCAGGATCACGGAACCCATACAACGGGGATTATGGTCGGACTCGATCCTGATGCAAAAGACACAATCGGCGTGGCGCCCGAAGGACTGTGGATGGGCGCTGCTTCCATTTGCGATGTTTACAGCAGTGATAACCTCGCAGCATTTCAATGGGCCCTGGATCCCGATGGCGATCCTGCTACTACCTCCGACATGCCCGATGTGATCAACAATTCGTGGCGAACGGTAGATGTAGGCGATGCCTGTAAGCACCTGGCATACAAACAAAGCCTCCTGGCTTTGGAAGCGGCAGGAATTGCCGTTGTGTTTTCCGCCGGAAATGAAGGCCCTGCCGCCGGATCGATTGCTCCGCCCAAAGGCATTAATGTCAGTTTGGTAAATACTTTCGCCGTAGGAGCTGTAAATAGCAATCTGCCCGAACTCCCTATCCAGGGATTTTCCAGCCGGGGGCCTTCTCCCTGCCCGGGGCAGGGATCACTGGCTATTAAACCCGAAGTGGTTGCGCCAGGTTTTCAGGTCAGATCAAGTGTGCTGAACGGAAAATATGGGATCAAGTCAGGCACTTCCATGTCTGCGCCGCATGCGTCGGGTGCAATCCTCTTATTGAAAGAGGCTTTTCCCTACCTGACAGGTGAGGCGATCAAACTGGCGTTGTATTTTACTGCCACTGACCTCGGCGCGACCGGCGAGGACAATGCCTATGGAATGGGCATGATAGATGTGCTGGCCGCATATAACTACCTCATTGCCGAAGGCCATATTCCCGTCATTCCCTCAAAGGAAAATGATGTGGCCATCGTCGAAATAGAAAACCTTCCGGCAGTCAATTGCGAGAGCCGGATTTCTCCCATCGTACATTGGAAAAATGTGGGGGAAAATGCTGTCAATTCTGTGATTCTGGAGTACACATTCAGCGACGGTACTTCCGGGGCGATCATGCTGACAGACAGCCTGGCAGAGGATAGTGGTTCATTTGCCATTCTTCCCCAACAAACCTTTTCACCCGGCGTTTACACCCTCGATATTTTGCTTCGAAATCCCAACGGTGAAAATGATTACCGGTATCTGGATAATCATAAAACAGTCCTTTTTTCCATTGCTCCTCCTTTGCCTCAGGTTGTCGGAGATACCGTCTGTGAGTTATCCGAAGGTATGCTGACCGCCATTTCTGCTTTTCAAGGAGCGAATATCCGCTGGTACGATGATTCTGTAGGAGGAAATTGGGTAGGGGAGGGAACGAGTTTTATTACACCGTCGATCGACACAACCACAACGTATTTTGCAGCAGCAGAATGGCCTTTAGATACAGACTTGCAGTGTGCACGAGTGCCTGTGATTGCAACGGTTGTACCCGGACAAATGACCGCAGTATTCGCAGTCGGGAGTGGGAAACTGGTGTGGCCTGATTCTTCGGAGGCCGAATTTACAGATGTAAGTGTGGGTTCGATTGCCTGGCGCTGGGATTTTGGAGATGGCGGTTTTAGTGAAATCCCCAACCCATTTCACACATACACCGCGGTTGGTGCATACCGTGTGATTTTTTCAGCTAAAGGAAGCGATGGTTGTGCAGATGCATTTGCCGATACCGTAGTGGTAGGAGAAAGAAGTGTTTCAACTCCCATCGAAAGACTCTCCGGGCAATTTTTTCAATCGATCAAAATTTACCCCAATCCCACCAGTGGGATCGTGTATATACATTCATTTTTCACGCAGCCGCAAAATATTGCGCTTCGCATATTCGACTTGCAGGGAAAGGAAATCCTGGCTACCAACCGGCAGGCGAAAGAAGGAGAAGTCCTGACAGTGGATCTTACCGGTTTTCTCCCGGGCATTTATTTACTGACTTGTCAGACTTCCGAAGGAACAATTAGTAGAAAACTCATTATTACCCCATAACTCATCTCTCACACAGACGCTTATGAACAGACAATGGATTACTTTTTTCTTTTTGCTGATTTTGTGCGGAAAGATCTTTGCGCAACCTGAAACAGACTACACCAAAACGAGTAGTCTGTTACTTGAAAAGGCCAGCCAGGCACAGGAAGACTACATTCGTTTTAGTATCCTGCTTACAGAACGTGCGGATATGCATGCGATGAATGCCAATTTTCACAAGCAGCGCACTCCTTTGGCAGAAAGAACCCGCAGGGTGATTTCCACATTAAAGACAACCGCTGCCAATACGCAGGGAGATTTGCTGAATTTTTTAAATCAGTCTCCCGACGTGCTTCCCGGCTCGGTAGAGAGCTTCTGGATTACCAATCTGATTTTTGTTACCGCCAGGCCCGGAATGATTGCAACATTGAGTCAGCGTGCTGATGTTGCCTGGCTGGAATATGATTATGCAATTGCCTTGGTAGAGCCTGATTCTCGCACAGAACTGGCGGAACGCGGTGTTACCGAATCTGCCGGCGGCGTGGAGCCCGGCCTGTTGGCAATTAATGCTCCTGCCATGTGGGCATTGGGATATACTGGTTATGGCCGGAAAACGCTGACAATTGATACCGGTGCTGACCCTACGCATCCTGCGATCGCAGGCCATTATTGGGGAAATTTTGTTCCGGAAAATCTCGCCTGGCTTGATCCGGTTTCCGGCTCAGCAAGTCCTTTTGACTGCGATTCACACGGTTCCCATGTGACAGGAACGATGGTCGGACTCGACCCTGCGACAAGCGACACGATTGGTGTGGCACCTGAAGGCGTCTGGATGGCGTCTGCTGCCATTTGCGACAATAGTAGCAACGACAACCTGGCGGTGATGCAATGGGCGATCGATCCGGATGGAGACTCTACGACTATTTGGGATATGCCCGATGCGATCAATTGTTCGTGGTGGGCACCCGATGTGGACCCTAACTGTAACAGTGAATATGTGGATGTGCTCAGCGCGCTTGAGGCTGCCGGAGTAGCCGTAGTATTTGCTGCGGGTAATTTTGGCCCTGGCCCATCGACGGTAACGATTCCCCAGGATATCAGCACGGATCTTGTAAATGCATTTTCTGTGGGTGCGGTGAACGGCAATGTACAGGCAACTCCGATTGTGGGCTTTTCTTCCAGAGGGCCCTCAAATTGCGGTACAGAAGGATCGTTGTTGATAAAACCTGAAGTTTCCGCTCCCGGGCTAAATGTCCGGTCAAGTGTACTAAATGGGACGTATGCATTATTTTCAGGAACTTCTATGGCATCCCCACATGTGGCAGGGGCAGTTTTGCTGTTGAAACAAGCGTTTCCCTACCTGAGTGGTACTGATCTCAAACTTGCTTTGTACTATAGTGCGATTGACCTGGGGCAACCAGGTGAAGACAATAGCTATGGGATGGGTCTTATTGATGTATATGCTGCGTATAATTATCTGGTTACACAGGGAAATACACCCGCGTCGCCTAATGCAAGTTTTGATGTAGCGGCAAAATCAATTATCAACCTCGATACATTAATATGCGGGGCCTCAGGAGTTTCCCCGCTTCTATTGGTGAAAAACGAGGGTGATTCGGCTGTAACAAGTATGGATATCGTTTACGGATATGCTTCCGGTCAGCGGGATACTTTTTTCTGGACCGGACTTATCCAGCCCGGTGCTCTGTTTCTGATAAGTTTGCCTGCTTCCAGCCTTTCTTCCGGCAGTTATACCCTTGATGTCGAGCTGCGAAACCCCAATGGAAGCGAAGATAGTCGTTTTCTTGATAACCGGATTTTACAGCGATTAACCGTGACACCTGACCCTGAAATTCCACCCGTCTCGGCCGATATCTGTGTCAATGCCAACGCGTTGCTTTCAGTTTCACCTCAGGCACCATGGACAGCATTGTGGTATGAGGATAGTATCGGCGGGAACTCGTTTTCTCAGGGTAGTACCTATTACACGCCTACGCTTAGTGCGGATAAAGTATATTATGTAGGGAGTGGGCTCAGCGGATCGCTGGGGTTGTCAGATACGCTTTCAGGTAAAGGCGGTTATGACGCTGCAAATACAGGCTTTATGACCTTTGACTGCGCGGCAGAAATCACTTTGAAATCAGTGAAAGTTTATACCAATAACGTAGGGATTCGGCTATTTCGGGTAACAGATGCATCGGGAAATCAGATCGCAGTAAAAAACTTCCAGATGCTCAGTGGAGAGCAGGAACTGGATCTTTCTTTTACAATTCCTGCCGGTACGGGTTATAAGCTGCATTATTCGGGTCTTTGGGGAATGTACCGTCAGACAACAGGTGCTACGTATCCGTATGATCTGAATGGCCTGGTTACGATTACCGGTTCAGACGGGGGGGACTCTTCGTATGCTTATTTCTTTGATTGGAATGTGATTTTCGAAGGGACATGCCCCAGGGCTGCGGTTACCGTGAACACCTTGCCCGGTACGATGAATACTGCATTTGCAGCTACTCCGGGTTCGGTCAAACTTCCCAACCAGACCGGCGATGTTCAGTTTACAGATTTGAGCGCCAATGCCGTCACCTGGAAATGGGACTTTGGCGATGGCGGAACCAGTACCGACCAGAATCCGCTTCATACGTACTCACTGGTTGATACCTATGCAGTAAGCCTTGAAGCGACAGGTGCAGACGGGTGTGCAGATACCTATATCGATACCGTTGTGGTAGAAGGCTGGAATACAGCAATCGATGATATTGATCCGTCGGGTTCACAGATATTGGTTTATCCAAACCCATCTGGTGGAGTATTTAATGTGAAATTTAGTTTTGATACGCCTACAGAAGTTGAAATATATGTAACTGATATTGTCGGACGGGTGATCTCAACTCCATTCAAAAAAATGGTTGGCGATGAGGTGGTGCAACTCGATATTTCGGGAGTAAGTCAGGGTATATACTTGCTTCTGGTAAAACATAACGGTCTTGTATTCACCCAAAGAATAATGACAGGTTTGCACTAAAAGTGTCTTTGTGGGGGAAAGTCCGGGGAGTAGATTTGACATCGACTTACAAAATCTGCAACCCACCCATTAACCAACTTAAATCTGAAGATGAATCATCCCGGATTTGAACAACAAAACCCCTTTGCTAAAAACACAGCTTCCCGGACTTTTTCTTTAACTAATGATCCACTCAACTACAGACGACTATTCATCGAGTCTTTATTTATTCATACAAAAGGGCTTAACTACGGCCTGCTGAATCCATTTCGTTCTGTAAGTGAACTTTTCAACCTTTCCCAGATGGAATTTTTTATCCTTCAGGAAGAGCTGCCAGAATGGACGGAAATCTGCAAAAACTCTTCCTACGTCTCGAAGGTGCATATAACTTCCGTTCCCGGGGGGCACAAATTTCTCCTGAAATTTTTTGATCATGCGACTTTAGAGTTAAAACTCATTTCTTCACTTTCTGTACAGGGATTGTTGTTTGCCGAAGTAGAAAATTATATCAACGATGCACTGATCGACCGTGATGGCGTAAAACGAATATCGCGTAAGCACAACTTTGAGTATAATTTTATTCGCACCTGTTTTTCGGGTCAAATATTTTCCAAAGAAACGGGGCTGTATCTGCTTTCAGCTTCTCCGGAAGACCAGCGGGAAATCCTGGCATATTTTGCAGAGAAGTATGGGATTGTTGTTCCCAACATGATTCGGTTGATGAGCAATGTGTTCCTTTATAAAGAGATAATAGAAGAAGTGTTGCGGATAATTCCTCAGAATACAAAAAAAACAGGAACCAATTTCCTGAAAAAGTATTCACGGGCCTGACCCGAAGAACCTTGTAATATTGCCGTTTTCTGATAATTAGTAGTAGATTGTAATATTTCACTCATTACTGTCGTCAATATTAATAGATTCAGTAATAAATTTATTATAAGATTCGGAATATTACATAACCCTATGCAGCCATTTGTGAAAATAAGCATAATTGATGCAGAATACGGAGGCGTTGAGTCAAATGGGTATAGGCTATTGGTAACATCCCTTATTTCAAAAGAGAAAGAAAATTGTCAGTTTGTTGTAATAAAGGATAGGGTTTCCGGTAAGCGGAAAAAATCTTTCAGTAGTTATCCAAATGCAAAGACGGTAGCTTTTCCTGTAACAAACAAAGGCCTTGCCGGAAGGTTGGCGTTTAGTTTTCTGGCGATTTGCTATTCAATAATATCCGCTGATGTTGTAATTCTGCTCGGCGTCAGCTGTGGTATTTTCCTTCCATTTGCGCGCTTATTTTCCAGATTGAAGATAATTGTGAATATAGACAATACGCGCTGGAACCAGCAGGAAAAAGGAACACCAAAACAAACGATGTGGAAAACCGTGGAGCGCCTCGCTGTAAAATTTTCTCACCGAATTGTTTGCAGTAACCAGCAGTTGCGGAATTATGTAAAAGATGAGTATAATGCTGAAAGTAGCGTAATCGGATACGGGGGAGATGCTACTGTACAGGATGATGGTTCTATTATCAATAACGCCCCTAAGATTCCTGATTTCCCTTTGGGGAAAAAATTTGTTTTATGCCGCACCTATATTTCACCTTTCAGCGGCGTAGAGTCTATTCTTGAAACTTTTGCGCGTTACCCCAGGTATGGAATTGTGATGATGGGAAACTGGGCGGATAGTGTTTACGGATTGAATATTTACAAGCAATATCATCGGTACGAGAATATCCGTTTTGTAGAGTATTCACCGGAAACTTTCACCATGTTTTTGTCCCAGGCGGAAATCTTTTTGTATAATTTTGATGGTGGTGGGACACATATATCGTTGCTTCAAGCCATGTATCAGGCGGTGCCGGTAATTGCCCTTGAGTCGCCGATTAACAGAGATATAACCCAAAACAAGGCTTTTTATTTCTCCCATTCGGCAGATCTTATCTATATTCTTCATTCTGCCAATGCTTCTATGTTGAAGAGTTCGGCTACATTTCTGGCCAAGATTGCCCATGAGACCCATCTTTGGTCAAATACGGTAGCCCAATATTTCACTCTGGTTGAAAGCTTACTTTCACCAGATGCAGCCATAAAGGCTCCGAAGAAAGTTATTTCCGGTGTACAGACTCTTTCTGCGGATGAAACGAAAGGTCAGTAAATCAAAATCGCAAAAGCGATAATCCAGCAGACAATGATTGCCTGTATAAAAAAATCCCCCATCAATACTTTGGCAGGGCTGCCGCTTCTTTCTTCTACAAAAGTAATCTGCATATAGCGCAGCACGCCAAGGATTACAAAAAAAACGGTGATATACAGGTAGTGATTGTCAAATTTTTCCTGAATCTCGGGAGAAATCGTATAAGAAATATAGGCAACGATCAAAACTGAAGCCATGACGACCATGGCGCTGTTGATAAACTCCAGATTATACCCGTCAATAGATTTTCTCACTTTCATCCCGTCGGATGCCAGAAGCACATCGTCTCTTCGTTTGGCCAGCGCGAGAAAAAGTGCACCGAGAAACATCATCAGTATCAACCACATCGATAGCGGAATATGCGGTTGGGCGACAAGCGCTCCTACAGCTACCCGTATCACAAAACCCAGAGCAATGATGCTGATGTCAATGATCGGAATATGTTTGAGCCGGAAAGTGTAAAGCACATTGAGGAAGACATAGGCTGTGACGAGGTAAAGTGCGTATTTATCGAGCCATGCAAAAATGCCAAGGCCAGCTGCGATTAATAGTCCCATGAGCGTAAAAGCTACGCCTACAGAGACCTTGCCGGAGGCCAACGGGCGGTCTTTTTTGATGGGATGTTGGGCATCTTCTTTCCTGTCCCTGTAATCATTCAGAATATAAACCCCGCTGGCGATCATGGAAAAGCCGAAAAAGCCCGCGACTGTGGCGAAAATCACAGATGGATCGGCAATTCGCAGCCCGAAAAAAGCTGGCAAAAACAACATCAGGTTTTTGGTGTACTGATGTGTACGAAGCAATAAAAAATAATCCTTCACCATATTCTGAGGGCAAATAAACGATTTATCCTGAGGGGCGCAATGTATTTAAATGGCTCACTCCGCATTTTCACGGGTTCACTCTTCACTTTCCCACATTCGTGCGCGCGGCCTGCAATCCTTAGCCAAAACCATAGTCTATTTGTCGTAAACATTTCATAAACAAACATCTATAAAAACATAATAAAATGAATACTTTAAGAAAAATCGCTTTCGCAACAATCGTTGGACTCGGTCTTGTTACCAGTAGCTGTCAGTTGGATGATGTCTGTACAAAAGGCTCAGGCCCTACAGTAATTGATACACTCGCTATTTCTCCTTTTACAGGTATCAACCTGACCCTCGCTGGTGATGTCTATATTTCGAAAGGCCCGGTTCAATCCGTAGAAATTCATGGCCAGGAAAACCTGATTGAAAAACTCAAAACCGATGTTGAAGGAGGTGTGTGGAAAATTGATTTTCAGGGTTGTATCATTAATCATGAAGATTTTGAGATTCATATTACACTTCCTGAACTCGACTTTGTAAAAATCTCAGGTTCCGGCAATATCATCAGTGAAGATACTTTTACAACAACCCTGATGGGGGTGAAAATCAACGGTTCCGGCGATATTACCCTCGCTGTGGATGCTGGTCAGATGGACAGTGAAATCAATGGTTCCGGTAACCTTTTCCTCTCAGGCATAGCAGACACACATACGACAAAAATCCTTGGCTCCGGCAATATCCGTGCATTTGACCTGAATACAGATGAAACAACCGTCAATATCAGTGGATCTGGTGACGCTCAGGTTATGGCCAGCCAGCAATTGGAGGTAAAAATAGGCGGCAGCGGGGATGTGTATTACAAAGGCTCACCACAGCTCAATGTAAAAATCAACGGCTCCGGTTCTGTCAAGGATTCAAACTAAATAAAATTTCGTCCAGTAGTTGTCTTATCGCAAAGGGATCATCTTCGATGATCATATGTCCTCCCTCAGGTATAATGATTTGTGCCTGAGGGATTTTCTTTGAAAATATTTTTCCCGCTGCCGGAGATATCACCTGATCTCTCCGGCCCCATATCAGATACCACCCGGCCGGATGGCTGGTTTGCAGGGCTTTCAGATCATTTAGGTGAATCCTGATTCCTCCATATACCTTCAGAAATGTCCGAAACCAGTCTCTGGTCGCTTTTGTCCCAAAATTTGCCCTGAAAACCCGATAGCTGAGTTTGTCTATCAGCTTTTTTTTATGCAAAAATGCAGTAAACTGAAGAAAGGGCTGGGGATATGCGGAAATGATTTTTAGCAAAGTATTTCCTACAAGATCGGAAGAAATCAGCCGATACCACGGATTCGACCGGATGCCATCAGGGGCAATCAGAATCACGGAAGTAGCTTTTGGGGTAGCGTATAATTGCATCGCCATTGCGATTTTTCCTCCCATGCTAAACCCCATAAAATACCACTCTTTGCCCTGACACAATGTTTCGATCGCTTGCATCAGGTTGGAAAAAAAACCAGGCGATATCGGATCTTTTGACAGCCAGCGGGAACCACCAAAAAAAGGAAGATCCACAGAAACGACCTGCCAACCTGCCGGAATGGATTCCACCACCTGATCAAAAAGATATTTGTTTTGAAGGTATCCATGGAAACAGATCAGCACTTTTTCACCAGTACCCTTTACTTTCGCTGATATTTCGGCCTCTTTCAAGGAAAAAACAATTTCTGACCAGGAGGCGGTATCTATATTTTTTTTGTCCTCTTGAATAGGCATGTCGTACTATAAGAATTCGAATGTAACTTTATCCAACGATTTTTAAAGGACAATTATGTACCATTCCAGCCAAAAAATTCAAACTAAAGCGAAGGCCCTTCAGCGAATAGCCTCATGGAGAGTCTTTGGGCACAGGATTGTGTTTTCCAATGGATGTTTTGATCTTATCCATCCCGGACATATCGCGTATCTGGAGGCCGCCCGGCAGTTGGGAGACCGGCTGGTCCTGGGCTTAAATGCAGATATTTCGGTGAAAAAACTGAAGGGAGAAAACCGTCCCGTTTACAATGAGCAGGCCCGGGCAAAGATACTGGCTGCGATGGAGTTTGTGGATATGGTGGTGATCTTCGAAGAAGAAACGCCATTGGCGCTTATCCGTCAGGTGTCACCGGACATTCTGGTAAAAGGAGGTGATTATGCGGTGGAGGAAATTGTGGGCTACGAATGGGTAAAAAAAACAGGAGGGGAAGTGTGTACCATTCCCCTCCTGAAAGATTATTCTACTACCTCAACAATAGAAAAGTTGAGGGATAATTAGTCCATGATATAAGGATAATCACCTACATAAATATCCTCGTACAGCGCGTCGGGGGTAGGGTAGGGTGATTCTTCTGCGAAGGTGACACATTCTTCCACGATTGCATGGATGCGTTCGTCAATCGCACTTAACTCCTCATTTGCCGCTACTTTATTTTCGTGAAGATAAATTTTCAGGTTGGCAATCGGGTCTTTGTCCCGGTATGCATCCAGTTCTTCACGTGTCCGGTATTTTGCCGGGTCAGACATGGAGTGGCCTTTGTAGCGGTAGGTTTTCATTTCTATCAGCATGGGGCCATTACCCGCTCTGACATATTCCGCTGCGGACTTCATTTCTTCATATACGGTCATGACATCCATACCGTCGACAGGTTTGGAGGGCATATCGTAGGATTCGCCGAGTGTGTAGAGCTCCGTTACGTTGGAGGTTCTTTCTACGGAAGTTCCCATCGCGTAATTATTGTTTTCGATAACAAAAATCACGGGAAGTTTCCACAGCATCGCGAGGTTAAATGCTTCGTGGAAGGAACCTTGACGGGTAGCACCATCACCCATCATACAGATGCAGATTTTGTCCTCTTCTTTGTATTTAATTCCAAAAGCGATACCCGCACCCAGCGGAATCTGCCCGCCTACAATACCGTGTCCGCCGAGGAAATTATGCTCTTTGGAGAAGAAGTGCATGGAACCGCCTTTACCTTTGGAGCAGCCGGTGGCTTTTCCATAAAGCTCTGCCATACAAGCGTTTGGAGATACGCCTCGTGCAAGCGCACCGCCATGGTCCCGATAGGCAGTGATGATATAGTCGTCTGGCCGTATAGCCGACTCCATACCGATAGCTACTGCTTCCTGGCCAATATATAAGTGGCAAAAGCCACGAAATTTTTGCTGCATGTATAGCTGACTCGCTTTTTCTTCGAATTTGCGTATCAGCAACATTTGCTCAAACCACTCCAGCAGTAATTCTTTGCTGTATGATTGTTTCTTAATAGTTTTTTTTGTCTTAGTACCTGCCATAAATCGGGCGATTGTGAAGGA
Organism: Bacteroidia bacterium; assembly: GCA_041391665.1. Lineage (NCBI taxonomy): Bacteria > Pseudomonadati > Bacteroidota > Bacteroidia > Bacteroidia bacterium. The sequence continues at coordinate 419,775 of JAWKNO010000001.1, forward strand.
AAGGTAAATCAGGCTGTGAAATTGCCTAATCCCGGATAGAATTACAAATTATTAACTCTATTTTTGCCTTAAAGTTTACCGTCATTGTATATCTCTGATTTACATCTGACCCAGTTTAGGAATTATGCTGAAGCTCGTCTGAGTTTCTGCCAGGGAATCAATTGCCTCGTAGGCCCTAATGGATCAGGGAAAACCAATCTTCTGGATGCCATTCATTTTCTGGCCTTTACTCGTGGTTTTCGCAGTTCGCAGGATAAAATGGCGATGCAGGATGGCGAAGAGTTTTTTTTTAATGGCGGCACCCTATACAGGCAGGGAGCAAAGCAGGAGGTTTACGTCAATTTTGTCAAAGGAAAAGGCAAAAAGGTGCTGGTAAACCAAAAGCAGGTTGATAAGATGAGTGATCATATAGGGAAAATTCCGCTCGTAGCGGTCTTACCCAATGATACGGACCTCATAAACGGAGCGGCTGCGGATAGGCGGAGGTTTCTGGATATGCTCATCAGCCAGTATGATCCCAATTATCTGCGGCATCTTATTGCTTACGAAAGGGTAATCTCCCAACGCAATGCACTTTTGCGGCTATTTTCTGAAACTGGAAGGTTTGACAGAGACCAGCTTGAAATCTGGAATAGCCAGTTGATTCCTCATGGAATGGGAATTTATGAGGGAAGGCGCCAGTTTCTCGAGGCTTTTATGCCTTTTTTTGAGACTTTTTTTAGAGATATCGTTTCGGAGAAAGAAGTCCCTTCCATTCGTTACCGCTCACAGATTGAAGAAAACACCCACGATAACTGGCTGGCGCTGCTCGCTCAGGCGGAAGAAAAAGACCGGGTCATGTTACACTCCGGGACAGGCATTCATCGCGATGACCTGAATTTCAGGATAGACGACTACTCCGCGCGAAATTATGGCTCGCAAGGCCAGCAAAAAACATTCATCATCGCACTGAAACTCGCGCAATACCGGTTGCTGGAGCGGCAAACGGGCGTGCCACCGATTTTGTTGCTGGATGATATTTTTGATAAACTGGATGAATTCCGCCTGAGCAGTATCGCACAGCTTTTGGACGAAGAAATCGAGGGGCAGATTTTTATCACCGATACCTCCTACGAAAGGCTTTCCGCTATTTTTTCTTCCACGACGCGCCGGGAAAAAGTTTTCTTTGAAGTAGAAAACGGAACCACCCGGCAGATCAATACTGGTAGCCAGGAGTAATCTTTATTCAGAAACCTTTTCTTCCGGATTCTGAAGTTTGCTGACAAACCCTGCCAGTGCACCTCCCGCAAGTGGGGCAACAATATATATCCATATGGGAGTAAAATTCTGAACCGCGAGATTCGGTCCAAGTCCAACAGCCGGATTGAATACACCCCCGGATACCGGCCCGCCGGCAAAAAGCCCGGCAAGATAGGCGAAGCCAATCGCCAGCCCGAAATAAGAGTTTCCCCGGGTTTTTTCCGATAAAGAAACATTCAAAAAAACCAGTACCAGGGCAAAGGTAAATAATAGCTCAGTCAGCAAAACTTCTACTACAGAAGCGCTGTTAGCCGGAGCCATGGCAAATACAAACGCATCGTCTTGCACCAGCATACCCGCCAGAAAACCTCCGGCAATTGCCCCAATAATCTGTAACAGCCAGTATATGCCCGCTTCTTTTACCTCGATTTTTCCCCGAATATACGCGGCAAGGGTTATGGCCGGATTGTAATGCGCGCCGGAAATATAACTGCCCATATAGGTCATGACCATAAGGACCGAGCCAATAGCTAATGGAGCCAGTATGGAACCTGATCCATTGGCGAGTCCGATCGTCAGTACCAAAAAAAATGTTCCGATGAATTCCGTCAGATAGTTCTTCATTGGGGTGTTGTTTGGGTATTTCTAAACAATATTGAACAGTTGTTCAATAAAAAAATTTGCCGTTAGTGCGAAAAAGAATATATTTTGTAAATAAATATAGCGCTAACTTAAAAACTATCATCATGATTAAAGAATTCAAAGCTTTTATTATGCGGGGAAATGTCCTGGACCTGGCAGTCGCCGTGATTATCGGCGGTGCATTTGGCAAGATTGTTTCTTCTTTGGTGAATGATATTCTGATGCCCCCCATAGGTATGCTTATGGGAGGTGTAAACTTCACCGACCTGTATATAAATCTTTCAGGGGATGCTTATGAGAGCCTTGCGGCTGCCAGAGAAGCGGGCGCTGCGGTAATTGCCTACGGTTCATTTTTGCAGACAATCATCGATTTTATTCTGGTAGCCTTCGCGATTTTTATGGTAATCAAAGGCTATAACAGCATGCAGTCAAAAAAGGAGGAAGCGCCTGCTGCACCCCCTGCGCCACCAGAGCCTTCTGCTGAAGAAAAACTGCTTGCAGAAATCAGAGATTTGCTCAAGAAGCAGTAAAAATTATCAATACGAAGTTTTGATCATTCTCTGTGTACCATGTGGTTAGTTTTCATATAGATAGCTACAGGTTACACAGAGAACCTCTTGTCGTTTAGCCCTCCAGACTATTTACGGTTCCTGTCTGGATTTTTTTGTATTCTTCCAGACAGAATTCCATACAAGTGCGCATATAGTCTTCCGAAAAGTCGAAAGCAATTCCTGCCGTTTTATAAATTTCGGGAATAGGCTTCGAGTATCCCAGTTTCAGGGCATCGAGATATTGTGTCAGGCCTTGTTCTGGATTAAGTTTATAGTTGCGCCAAATCGCCAGTGCGCCCAATTGAGCGATTGCATATTCGATATAATAGAAAGGCACATCAAAAATATGACTTTGTTTTAGCCAGAGGTGTTGCCGTACTTCCTCGTACCCCTCCCAGTTTACAGAGTCGCCGTGAAACCGTAGATACAGCTCCTCAAACCTCTTATTGCGGGCATCGTCATCGCTTGTCGGATGGTCATACACCCACTGTTGGAAAGCATCAATCGTTGCAATCCATGGGAATACATCAATACAGCGGTAAAGCTGACTTTTTTGTGCAATAGCCACCGCTTCCGGATCGGGGTAAAAAATATCATAGTTGTCGAGGCAGAGGAGTTCCATGGTCATGGAAGCCAGCTCAGCAACTTCAGACGGCGTTTGTTTTAGTACATCGAGCGGGATGTTGCGGGTGAGAAAAGAGTGTATCGCATGTCCGCTCTCATGAAGCATCGTGATCACATACTTATGGGAATTGGCTGCATTCATAAAGATGAAGGGAATGCCGGTTTCCATGAGCGGGTAATTATAACCACCGGGCGCTTTGCCCGGCCGGGTATCCAGGTCAAGGTAGTGGTGTTCGTGCATGATCGCAATCATCTTTCCCAACTCAGGCCGGAGGCGGGAGAGCGCTTCTATTGATTTTTTGATGAGATCTTCCGAATCAGAAAAAGGTACAAGCGGCGTATCTGCAAAAATATCTACCGAAAGATCCCACGGGCGAAGTTCGGAAAGTCCCATACGCTCCTTCCGCTCCTCCATAAGCTCGCAGTATATGGGCGTAACTACTTTTTCTACCGCCTCGTGAAAGGAGCGGGTATCTGCCAGGGTATAATCAAATCTCGCCATCTGATCAAACTTGTAGGCGGTATAAGAGTCATAACCTGCATTCTGTGCAATGGAATGGCGTAGTTCTACGAGTTGACTGAATATGTTCAGAAGTTTATCTCTCTCTTCTTCTCTTCGCTGGCGAAGGAGTTCCCACACCTCCTGGCGAACCTTCCTGTCGGGTTTTTCTAAATATATTCCCGCTTCAGGCACAGTCATTTCGCGTCCTTCGTATTGAATGGTCATGCTTCCCATGATTTCGGTGTGTTGCTGCGAAATACTGGCAGCTTTGGCTTCGAGCTGAACATTCTCCTCCCTGAAAAGCGTGATTTCTCGCTTCAGGCTTCGGGTAAATGTCTGGTAAAACACCGGATCGAGTGACTCAAACCAGGGATTATCGGCGATTTTCCGGTTGATAGTATCTTTGATGACAGATACATGTGGGAGGATTTCCGTGAGGAAAAACTGATAGTCCTGTTTATTGGACTCCTTTTGTGTATTGCAGGTCATGCGAATGTACCGCCAGGCGAGCTCTTCGGCGACAATGGCATCCACCTCATTGATTTTCAGGAGAAATTCTTCAAGTTCCTGCACCGAGTCTGGTTTTTCTTCCAGCAACTGTTGGTAATATTGTTCGAGTGTCTTCCAGTCAGTAATGGAAAAATCATAAGAAACCATTTTTCTCTCCAACTTCGGATCAGTGATTTTCAGAAATTCCTGCATGTTATAAATTTTTGAGCCAAATGTACAAAAAAAGTCCCGTTGGGGATTGGGACCGGAAAGGTACGTATTTATAAAAAAAAAGAACCTGATGAATGTTGGCGCTTCATCAGGCTGCTTGTCCCTTTCGGGACGCTAAACGTGCTTTTCCCTAACACATAACAAACATAACAGCCGTGAAGGGCCTTCCAATGGAAAAATTTCGCGGAAAGTAACGTTAGAAAAATGCCAAAAACGCTGTTTTTAGCCTTTTTGTAATTGTCTTAACAGATTGTATTTTATGATTGGGCTCAAAGGGATTTGGGTTAATTGTTTGATATTCAGCAACTTGCTTGTGTGAATGGCTGGGATAATAACCGGTCAGTTATCAGGAAATTTTCCGCAAAAAGGTAAATAATTGACTATTCTATTAAATATTGGTAATATCACGGGGTGAGGCCCAATCAATCAAACACAGGTGGACAGGATCAAAAAAATATTTTACTCACTTTCACAAACTGAAGTACGATACCTCAAAAGTTACCTTACGGCATTTCACAACAGAGGGAAAAACCGAGCTTTGGAAATGGTTGAAATTCTGGAAGTAAACCGGGATACCGACAATAAAAAAATGGCGGAGGCTTTGTATGGGGATCCACACTCCAAAGCGTTTATTATGCTGAAAGGGCGGGTACTTGAAAAAATGCTTGAAACGCTCAGCCTCAGTGTGAATTTTCAGAATAACCCGATCTTCCGCGAAGACCCTGCGGCTTTTGAAGCGATCAATCTTCAGAAAAACCTCATTTCTGCATTTCTTCTCCGACGCCGTGGTCTTGAAGAACAAGCGCGCGAAATCCTTGAAAAATGTGCAAAAACTGCCGAAGACCTTGCCTTGCCTGAATATAAATTGCTGGCACTGATAAATCTCCGCAATTTTTCCTCCTCGGAAAAAGAGGTCGTATGGAGTTATAAACAGGAAATAGAAGATTCTCTGGAGCAGTTTCATACAGATATTATTGGTTCGGGGATTTTCGATGAGTTTCGTGTGCTTCAGGCCGACTCTACTTCAGGTGATGAGGAAAAAGAAGCCTATCTCACCCAGAAAACCCTGGAACTGGAACAGCGCCTCGACAAAATGTACAGTGCCCGTTCGCACTATTATTATCTGGCAATCAAAGTCTATCTCCATGAGTTTCGCGAAGAGTACAGTATTGTCAAACAGGTACTCGAAGAAATGATTGAACTGCTTCACTCCCATCCGGGTATCGGCTCCAAAAACCGACTGGGAATCCCCTGGCATCAGCTTTCCGGTGTCGAAGTGCGTATGGGAAATTATGCCTCTGCTATTCATGCCGCAAATCAGGCATTAACTTATTTTCATCCCCACAAACGCAATTATCTTTCGGCTTCCATTTATAAACTATTTGCCTGTATTTATGCGGGAGATCTTACTGAAGCCCATAAAACACTGGCAAGTCTGGAATGGTTTCAAAACCAGAAACACCTTGATTCCCTCAATGGAATTGTATCTTATCTTCAGGCATGTGTATTTTTTATCGAAGGGGAATACAAAAAAGCGCAACGTATATTATTTGAAGCGACAGAACTTCTCAGCGACAAGGCGGGGTGGAATGTCGGAATCCGCGTGTTTGAAATTCTGATATTAATAGATCTGGATCTGGCTGACCTTGCGTCGGCTAAGATTGAAAGTCTTCGCAAGCACATCGGCAAATATGAAGTCGAAGAGCGGATCAGGTTGATCTACCGATATCTGAATTTGCTCGAAAGACAATCTTTTGATTTTAAGGAGTCAAACTCTGAGATGGAAGAAACCCTTCGCAAACTAAACACGGAGGCTCCGTGGACAGGATTAAACCACGAAGTAGTTCGTTTTGAATCCTGGATTGCTGCAAGGGCCGAAAACGGAAAGTTTTATCCCTATCTTCTCCGTTCGTTGAATATACCTACTGAAAAGTGATTATATGGATATACCCGAAGGTAATATTCTCCTCACTGGTGCCACAGGATTTCTTGGTTTTCGGATATTGGAAAGGCTGGTGGAAAATCGGTTTCCCGGTAAAATCATCGCTTCGGGCAGAATCCTCAAACCTGGCGCGGAAATTTCGGCGGACAATGTGCATTACATCCTGGGAGATCTTTCCGATCCGCAATACGTGGAGTCGCTGTTTGTGCAGGGTGAGATCAGTTATGTCATTCATTGCGCAGCGCTCTCTTCTCCCTGGGGGAAATATGAAGAATTTTTTAAGGCAAATGTACTGCCTCAGCAATCTTTGGTCGGCATTTCTGAGAAACACAAGATCAGGCGGTTTGTTCATATTTCGACTCCCAGCTTGTATTTTGACTTTTACAATCGTCTGGGAATAAAAGAGTCTGACCCTCTGCCGCACAAATTTGTCAATCACTACGCAGCTACCAAGCGGGAGGCGGAAATTCTTTTGGAAAAATCAAACCTTGAGTGGATTTCTCTGCGACCCAGAGCGCTGGTCGGGCGAGGCGATACGGTGATTATGCCAAGGGTGATTCGGGCTTATGATGAGGGGAAACTTCGCATCATAGGTGACGGGAAAAATGTGGTCGATATTACCCCGGTTTCCAATGTGGTCGATGCTGTGATGCTGTCTCTGACCGCCGGTGAAGCTGCTTGCGGTAAGAAATATAATATAGCCAACGGCGCACCGGTACAATTGTGGGATGTTTTGCGTGATGTGCTTCGAAGGCTTGATCGAAATCTGCCCGATAAAAAAGTTCCACTAAGTGTGGCAATGGCTGCCGCAACCGTCATGGAAGTTACAGCCAGATGGTTATTTGCCAATCGGGAGCCTGCATTGACAAGGTATAGCGTAGGGACAATCGGTCTTTCTTTTTCGATGGATATTCTCCTTGCTCAGAAAAATCTGGGATATAATCCCCGCCAGTCTGTGGAGGAAGCCATAAGTGAGTTTGTCGAATGGTATAAAAACCAATAAGTAAGTATGACTGAAGTCAGATTTTTTCTGAAAACGGCCGGTTATTGTCTGGCCAAAGAAAACCACGCCATTCGCGGCGGGAAAAGAAACAATATTCAGTTTCCTGCGACTTATGGCATGATTCACCATCCGGAAAAGGGTTGGATTCTATTTGATACAGGCTATACACAGCGGTTTTATGAAGCTACAGATCATTTTCCGGGTAAGCCCTACAAATGGATAACGCCCACATTTATTAAACCCGAAGAAGAGGCAGTCGCTGAGGTAAAAAGAATGGGGATCAACCCTGAGGATATCGGCCATATCCTCGTTTCGCATTTTCACGCCGACCACGTAGGCGGGTTGCGGGACTTCCCACGCGCAATTTTTTATTGCTCAACTGCTGCATTTGATCAGGTCCAGCGCCTGAAAGGATTTGCGGGTGTGCGAAGAGGCCTGCTCCCCGGCCATTTGCCGGAGGATTTTACCCGCAGAGCAGTGCTGACCGATACAGGCAATTTTCAAACAAAAAATGACCCTGACCTCGGTGTGATGACGGACTTATTTGGTGATGGCAGCATATTGTTGCCCTATTTGCCCGGCCATGCGGCGGGACAGTTTGGCGCTTTGCTGAATACCAATAAGGGAAAAGTATTGCTGGCAGCGGACTCATCCTGGCTAAAAGCCAATTATCAGGAAAACCGCCTCCCCAGTCCAATTGTAAGATTATTTTTCGATTCCTGGAAAGATTTTAAAACCAGTCTGGAAAAAGTTTGGAAATTTTGGCAAAATAATCCTGATGTAAAAATCATTCCGACTCATTGTGAAGAAACAAGAAAAGAAATGATCGAAATCTTTTCATGAATTAATCATCCATTTTAAGCCTTTCAGTTATGAACGACTACAAGCCGGTCTCCATCCTCGGAATGGGAAAATGCCTTCCGAAAAGAAAAGTGCTCTCCTCAGAAATTGAGGAAAAACTTGGAATCCCTCCTGGATGGTCTGTCCGATTTTCCGGGGTGGAAGAGCGCTACCACAGCGACGGAGAAAGTAGCGCAGAACTGGGCGCCCGGGCGTTGGAAGAGGCCCTTGACCGGGCCGGAGTACGTTTTGATGAATTGGATCTTATGATTTGTGGTTCGTCAACTTTTGATTTTCCTATACCCAACCAGGCTTGTATGATCAAAAGTGAAATAAAGGGTGGAACAGAATGCGATGTGCCTGCAATATCCATTGACAGTACCTGTCTGGGTTTTGTCTCGGCATTTGACATGGCAGCCAGCCTGCTCGATGGCAAACGCTATAAAAAAATAGGTATCGTAAGCGTCGAAGTCGCTTCCAAAGGACTAAATCCGAAGGATTGGGAAACCTCTACCTTGTTTGGCGACGGGGCAGCGGCGGCAGTAATTGCCTGGGCACCCGAACGCGAAGGGTATGTGATAAAGGCCGACATGAAGACGTGGTCTGAAAATATATTTTCTACTCAGGTGAAGGGGGGAGGGAATGCTTATTTTTTCAAGGACCATCCCTATGATCCGGCTCTTCACTCCTTCGCTATGGAGGGAAAAACGTTGCTGCGAATGGCAAGCACCAAAATTCCTATTTTCATGGACAAGTTTTTCTCTGACCTTGACATCAAAATCACGGATGTAGAACTTATCATTCCCCATCAGGCAAGTAAAATTGGGATAGAGCTTTTTTTTAGAATGTATCCATTACGGCGCGAACAACTTTTCGGAAATCTCCGTACGCATGGCAATTGTATTTCAGCATCCATACCTATGTCTTTATATGATGCAATCGAAGCCGGCAAATTGCAACGCGGACAGACCTGTTTGATAAGTGGCACTTCAGCCGGATTTTCGATAGGGGGATTGTTATTCCGTTATTAAGGGATGAACCATAAATTGAAATTTTCATAAACGAAAAGTAGCTGTTTGCGTAGTTGTATGTAGCAATGACCAGTGGTGTTTTTATGTTAAAATGCCAAAAGTCATAGGTGTTTAAGAAATGGATTCCTAATCTCGGGTTTATTCTCTTACCACATTGTGCAACCAATTGTATGAAGAGATATCTTATACTAAAACAACAATCACACATTTAACTAAACAGCTATATGGCATTTGATTTATCGTTGAAAGCTGATGTTATTGATGTCAAAGATTTGACCGATGACTATTTCAGGAAAAACTATTTGCTACCCAAAAAACCTCTTTTAATTAAAGGCTTAGCGAATCAGCAGCCCGCCGGAGGAAAATGGACGATCGACTTTTTTCGACGGGAAATGGGTAACGAAATTATCGAGATACTCAACAATGAAGACAAGGCCAACGGCTCGGCCTACCTCAAAGGAAACCACAAGATTCAACTGAAAGAGTTTCTCGATATAATTGAAAAAGATGAATATACGCCCCTGCGTATGTTTGCGATCCGGATGTTTCGCCGTAATCCCAAACTCAGACAAGACTGGAAATGTCCTTCTTTCTTTCGGGGAATTCTGAGCGGAACAGGCTATTTTTTTATGGGAGGAAAGGATACCAAAGTTCACTTCCACTATGATGTGGACAACAATGACGGACTATTAATTCATTTCCATGGAGAAAAGCGATTGGTGCTGATTGAGCCCAAATACACAGAGTTTCTATACAGGTTGCCGCTTTGCAGTCATTCCTTTGTAGATCTCGATAATATCGACTATGAAAAGTATCCGGGGCTGAATTATGTAAAAGGATATGAGATCATTCAGGAAGCGGGAGACGGGGTCTATATTCCTGCCAGTTACTGGCATTACAATAAGTATCTGAGCGGAGGAATAGCCGTCTCATACCGTAAACTCAACAACAATCTTTGGCGGAATGTGATCGCACTCGGAAAAATTATATTTTTTATTCCGACCGACAAAATCCTCACCTTTCTGTTAAAAGACCGCTGGAAAGACTATAAAATCCGGCAGGCAGAAAAACAGGTGAATAAGAGTATTGAGAAGGTAAAACATTCTGCAGAGGTATTAGCGCCTGTGCATTCAATGTAGGGCGCTAAATATTGGCGCAGCACTCAAGGTATCAACAGGCATATATACTTTATGCCTGTTGATATTTTTTTGCGCGTACCCCAAAAAGTAACGTGATATTTCCTAAATTGAATCAAAAAAATGAAGAAAATCACCATTGCCACCTGCGTATTTCTACTACTATTTGCAGGGAATCAGTCGTTTGGCCAAAACTTCTCCTGGGCAGGATCGATGGGTGGCGCAAATACAGATAAAGGATACAGCATAACCACCGATGCTGCGGGCAACACCTATACCACCGGGTATTTTACCGGAACGGCAGATTTTGACCCGGGAGCAGGAGTACTAAATATTACGTCCATTGGTGCAACGGATATTTTTATTCAAAAAACAGGGCCTTCCGGGGACCTCATCTGGGTCAAAAATATAGGGGGCGCTGCTTTGAGTTGTGGCGCATATGATATTGCCAGCGATAATCAAAATAATATCTATGTTACCGGCTATTTTGGCGGGACTGTCGATTTTGATCCTGGTGCAGGTACCTCTACTCTCACTTCCCATGGAAGTGAAGATGTTTTTTTATTAAAACTCGATGACTCCGGCAACTTCCTTTGGGCAAATGCGATGGGCGGAAACAAATCAGATATTGGTCTGTCCGTCGCAACTGATCCTTCGGGGGATGTATTCATTACCGGATACTTCGACGGAACCGGCGATTTTGACCCGGGTGCTGGCGTATATAATCTGACCTCTGCCGGATTTATCGATATTTTTGTGCAAAAAACCGATGCCTCCGGGAACCTCCTTTGGGCAGTTTCAATTGGTGGAACCGGCTTTGAGGAAGGTCATGCGATGGCAACTGATGGCCTGGGGAATGTGTTTGTGACGGGTTATTTTGAAAAAACAGTTGACTTCGATCCCGGAGCGGGTGGGTTTCCGCTTACAACTAATGGCGGTGCAGATGTTTACATACTGAAACTGGATCCGGCAGGATCGTTGCTTTGGGCAACAAGTTTTGGAAGTGGTTCAGATGATGGTGGCTTATCTATCGCAACAGATCTTCATGGGAATGTCTATACTACCGGTTTTTTTGCAGGTATTGCAGATTTCGATCCGGGAGCTGGAACAGTGAATCTGACTACCAAAGGGTCTATCGATATTTTTGTGCAAAAATCAGACCCTTCCGGAAATTTTCTATGGGCAAATTCGACAGGGAGTACAAGTTCAGATTCGGGTGAAGGTGTTACCACTGACGCAGAAGGGAATATGTACCTGGTCGGTTATTTCAGGCAAACTGTTGATTTCGATCCGGGACCGGATACTGCAAGTTTTACCGCCGTTGGCTCCCTCGATATTTTTGTTCAAAAATTAGACAGTGCAGGTAATCTGCTCTGGGTGAAAACGTTAGGTGGAACCAGCGGTGAAGTCGCTGAAGCAGTTGCGGTTGATATGATGGGAAATGTATATGTTACAGGTCATTATACAGAAACTGTTGATTTTGATCCTGGCGCAGGTACTGCCTCCCACACATCCATGGGCAGCAATGATATTTTTATACTAAAACTGGGAGAAGTCGCAGATAAAATCACAGACAACCTGTGGCTCCATAACTTTCAGCTATACCCAAACCCATCAACGGGAAAAATCCGCATTTCTTCAACCGAAAACCTGGTTGAAGCTGGGGTCAATGTGCTGGATATATCAGGAAAACTGATTCAACATCAGACCTTCCGCAATACTGCTGAAATGGAACTGAATCTGAGGGTGCCGGCAGGGATTTACTTCATTGAAATAACAGCAGCTCAGGGAAGAGCCGTGCTGGTTGCAAATGTGATTGAATAAGAGGTAGACGTTTAATCCTACCTCACATCCTTGCCCCTTTGATCAAAAGCATGGATTGCACAGACGCATCTTTCAGATGAGTATATTGTAGTCTGCGCTCATCTTTCATATAGTTATTCAGGTCTTCTTCGGAGTCGAATTCGACAAAATGAATTTCGTAAGGTTTTTCTTCTTCCCCTGACACATAGGCATGCTCATCCGGACGTAGCCGGTAGATCATTTTTCCATTGTATTGTTTCATTAAAGGGAGAACAAAATCCTCAAATTGTATGAAGATATCCTCCTTACCTTCTTTCAGATAAATGAATTGGGTTATGTAAATCATGACTGTTGGTTATCAGTGTTTTAAAATTGTTTTTCAATTGTGGAAATTCGGCAATAAAGTCGAAAAAGTTATCCGTAGCCGACTGATTGATAAAATGGTTTACTACGTTAACTGCTGCTATGGTCAGGGTTTGGTTATATTTATCCGAAACCCCGACAGCTTCTACAAATTGTAATAACTGGGAACAGACGTTTTCAACAGCTTTTTCCTTTCCATATTTTTTGATATGAATCCAGGCCAGCCTCAAATGTGCTTCATGGCTAAATAGGGAAACCGGAAAAGTTCCAATCTCAAACAAGTTTTCAAATAAAGCATCGCTGAGTGAAGCGTGGGTTTGTACTTCCTTCACATTTTTTTTGAGGAATTCTGTTAGTTTTTCCAATGGCTTTTTATCCGGCCCGACCCAGTTGTGTCGTGCATGAATGGAAAACAGTTTTTCCCGGCTGTAAAATTCCAGCGGAAGATTTTTTTTTGCTAAATCGGAATGCAAAAAAGCGTTACACGCTTCTACAAGCGAAGTGAATTCCTGACGGATCAGAAATTCTTTTGTTGAAATCAGCCAGAACCGTGTCATGGTTTCGTGATACCCGCTGGTATCTGTATTCGGTGTGCCGACAGATTCATTAAATTTAATGATATGACCCCTGATGAGCCTGAGTGCTTCAGAAAAACCATAGCTGTATGAGTACCAAACTGCAACGACCAGGTGTGCTTCGTGGGTCCATTGTGGTTTCGGCAATGTTTTTGCCTCAAACTGTTGAATGAATAACTCAATTTCCTTTTTGCTAAGTGCGTCCATACGGTTTATTATAATGGGAATAATAATCCTTTTCCCTCACATCTTCCAAATCCGGATCATCGTGTTTATATTTATACCTGATGCCGGAATTTCACGACATACCACTGCTTGTAGTTGCTTGTGCCAATAGTCCTCAGACAGGCCGCAGGCTGAATAACCTTGTTCTGGAACGCCGTAAAATCTCCAATTTCCTGAATCCTTCTCAGGTGAATGCGCTATGTGAAGTCCTCGAGGAAGGCGAAACTTCTGTTCAGGAGCTTTTCCATCTGATCAACCAAAATCAGAATAAAACCCGTATTCGCCTGATTCATTTTGCCGGTCACGCAGACGACCGGCATCTGGGCCTGATTTCTGAAACTGGAGAAGTACAAAAGTTTGACGCACAATCTCTGGCGGATTTTCTCCGGGATATGCCCAATCTCACACTCGTATTTCTCAACGGCTGTACGACCGAAGCGTTTAAGGATATCCTGCTGGCTGATTGTACGCCTTTGCTGATTGCCACGCACCGCCCTGTTCCCGATCAGGTAGCACTGGATTTTTCTCAGGCTTTTTACGATGCTTTTGCCCTGAGTTATATGTCTGTAAAAGCCGCGTTCGCCGCTGCCCAAATGGCGATAAAATCAAATGACTATACTTCCGAATGGGCAGAGCTGCGCGGGTCTTTTGACTTTGGTGACGAAGATGATGTGCCGGAGGATAAGTTCTGGTGGGAATTATTTATTCGCCCCGGAGCAGATGACGCGGCCAACTGGAAGCTGCTCGATGCAAAAAAAACAGGGGAAACGCCTGTTTCCGAGCTGGAAAAAATGCTGAAGGAAAAAGAAACTGAACTCCATAAGACAAGTAAGACTGAGGCGGAAGTTATTGAAGATCTGAAGAAAATACATAAAGACAATCCGGCCGTACTGGCCGCACTGGAAAACCCGGCGGTGGCGAGTGTTATGGCTTTACCTTATCTGGGCGCCGATGGCCCCGAAGCCGAAAAACTCAAAGCTGAAATCGCGAAACTTCAGAAACAAATTTCGGGTAGCAGGCTCCGCCATACGGAAAATATCCTGCGGAAAAATCTGGTGCATTTCAATTTTCAGCCTCAGAGAAACTTTCCCGGTGTAAAATTTTCCGATCGGGTAAAAATGATCTATATCCGCGGCTCACAGGGCGACGGACAGCGACTCCTGCTAAAAATCATGCAAAAGCTGGTGGGGCTTTACGACGAAATAAAACCTGCCACGCATATCGAATTTGCCCATAGGGAACATGCCCTTGATCCGGTTCCCTCCACGCAGAATATCTGGCAACTGACAAGTAACGCGCTCGGTTTTGGGCCTGCAGACCAGGCCGCCTCTGTATGCAGCAACCTGTACGAATCACTGCTTACCCAACATGTCATTCTCCGGTGGGAAAATTTTCACGAATGCCTTCCCCGCGAACGAAATGCAATCATTCAGACTTTCTGGGACGGACTTTGCCAGCATCTCAGGCTTCCCGGCAATGACCGCAGACTGATCGTTTTTCTTGTAGAAAATGCCGGCAGCCGCGACGAAATTAATCCCGACCCGGTAAAAGGAATCACCCTGCAACCCAAAGCCGAAACCAGTAATGAACCGCTGATTCTTCTTCCTCCGATTGGTTTGCTGAAAAAAACACAGTTGGAAGAGTGGGTGAGCTTTTTGCGACTGGAAGATACCTTTCCCCAAACCAACCTGCTCGCTATCGATCAGCCATCAGACCAGACCGGTAAGTCATATCTGGACGAATGGAACGAAAAACCCGTCGAAATTGTACTTGAAAAAATATTCAGAACTTTTGCCCAAAGCCCTGTACCCTGGAGTTAAATATTATCCCTCATGGAAGAAAAAAATATACAAAACATAGCCTATACAGGTGAAGCGTTGAAGGAACCACAGACTTTTGACTGGGATCAACTCAATGGAAAACCGCCCAAAAGGGAAACCATTGCGCCCTACATTCCCAACAATGAAATTCAGGAAGCTGTGGCGTTGATGCGTATTCTCAAACGCCCGCTTCTGCTAAAAGGAGAGCCCGGCTGTGGCAAAACCCGTCTGGCAAAAGCCGTCGCTTTTGAACTATACCGGGAATCATATCACAATCATTACTTTGAATGGAATATTAAATCCACTTCCAAAGCCCGCGACGGACTGTTTACCTATGACTATGTAGGCGAATTGCGCGACGCGCAGATGCGTGATCCGGAAGAATTGAAACAGGCGCCTAAAACCGCTGCCGAAAAGAAAGAAGCCAAAAAGAACTACCGCGAATTTGGCCCGCTGGGAAAAGCTTTTAAGGTTTCTACAAAAGAACATCCGGCCATTCTCCTGATCGACGAAGTGGACAAAGCCGATATCGATTTCCCCAATGACCTGCTGCTCGAACTCGACCAGCTCCGGTTTTCTGTAGATGAAACCGGAGAGGAAATCTCCGCAGGTTATCCTCCGCTAATCTTCATCACCAGCAATGATGAAAAAGAACTGCCAAAAGCATTTCTGCGGCGCTGCCTTTTCCATTTTGTGGAGTTTCCGGGGGAAACCATTTTACAGACCATCGTGCGGGCAAATTTCCCGTTTCTTGCCGAAAACCTCCTTCAGGCAGCTGTAAGGCGATTTGACCGGCTGCGCGCTGATATGCAAAAAGAACTCAACACTGAAAAGAAAGTCTCAACCAGCGAATTGATAGACTGGGTGCGGGTCGTAAATTATTATTTCCTCGAAGATGTACTGGCCAGCCTCGAGGAGAAGGTGAAAGGGAAAAATATATCCGATCCGGAAAAATTGCCCGGAATGATCGCCGGTTTATTTCACGGAGAAATTGCCGAAAAAGATCGCGCTGATATCCAGCAGACTGTTGCAACGGCAATCGGTGGTCTGGATGCGGCTGATCCGGAATTTCCCCGAAAACTGGTAGCAGCCTTGTCAGAAGACATTGTAAAGAAGCTGGTTGAAAAGCTGGATGCGGGGAATATTCTCCACCATCATGCCCTGATTAAAAGTTATACTGACTACCAATTGCATGTAGTTAAAGCTAAAGCACTCACCGGAGCCCGATGATATGTCTGTAAAGCCGCTATCCTCAACCCGGGAACTCCTGCTCTGGCGCGTGTTTTCCCGCCTTCGCAAAGAGCTGAATCTGCCTGTCGGGGTGGACGAATATCATTTGCTCCTTTTGGCGCTGGAAAATGGCTTTGGCTGGGAAAACCGCGATAACCTCGCCCGACTGTGTGAAACCATCTGGTTGAAGGCGCCTGACAACCGCGGGTATCTGCGAAAAGTCCTTGACGAAGTCATTGGCGCAGAGACCATGGTGATCGATCGGGTTGAAGCAGAAGCGCAGAAAGCCGCGGAGGAGAAAACTGCAAAAGAGCAAAAACCACCGGAAGAAAAACCTCCCGAAAACCCCAGCAAAGTACCCGCTGAAAAGCCTGAAAGCCAACCCCAGACACAGCAAACTATTTCGGAAGAACGCGCACAAGTAGAGACCGAAGCGATTGGGCAGGTACTGGATTTAAACCTGGCAGAATCTGCCCCGACTTCCCGTTCGGTTCCGGCTACAGGTTTTATTCTCGACGACTCGTATTTGCCCTTTTCACTCCGGGAAATGAAACAAAGCTGGCGGTTTTTGCGCAATCTTGTCCATGGAGGAAACTCAGATGAAATAGATATTCCCGCAACGGTAAAGAATATTGCCCGGGACGGAATATTTACTGAAGTGGTTTTCCGCCCTTCGGTTATAAATAAAAGCCACCTGCTTCTGTTGATAGATCACGGAGGTTCGATGATTGCCTTTGATCTGCTGGCAGATCAACTGGCTCAGGCTGCGCGGGAGGGCGGGGGCCACCCCCATGCGGAGGTTTACTATTTTCAGAATAATCCGCAGGGATATTTGTATAAAAACCGCAATCAGGTAGAAGGATTTGCCCGTACACGGGTCTGGCTAAAAAACCGGTCGCCCTACACCTCCGTATTAATTTTCAGTGATGCCGGTGGTGCGAGAGGAAATTATAACCCGATCAGGGTGCAGCAGACAGCAGTTTTTCTGCGGGAGTTAAAGTCCTATATCGGAAAAATCGCCTGGCTGAATCCCGTCCCTGCCTATCGATGGTCGGGAACAACCGCAGAGGAAATCTCAAAGCTTGTGCCGATGTACGAATGTATGAGTGCCCGGGAGGCCATGTTGTATGCAGACTCCTGGCGAAATGGGATGGATCGCTCTGTACAAGTACTCAAAGGAAACCCCCAGTTGTAATTACTAAAGATAAACGTATGCTTCCACCCGGAATATCCGACCAACGAAATCCACCTGTAAGCAAAGACAGTATGGACGAGGTAGAGTACATTCGGCTGGAGGCCTGGTACAACCGCTATGCCGATGAGCCCGGGGATTATCACCCCGAAGCCCACTGGCTGTTTGCCTGCCATGCGGCATTTCCGGTGTTGCTCACTCCCGGGCTGTTATATCAACTCTGGCTGAATTTCAGAACCATTCCCAACAAAAACGGAGAGATAAAATATATTCCCTATATGGCAGTATCTGACCTCCTCTTGTCCGACCTGGTCAAAGAAGTTAGTGCGGGAATGTATGAAATGTCTCCAGGTATCAGGTTTGCGTTGCTTCAGTATCTCCAGCAGACACCCGTAGCGGGAGGCCCCGGGCGAGTGCAGCAGATTGCAGACTTTATCCAGGTTTGGACGGCGGAATGTCTGACCGGCACGGACGAACGGACACAGGCATTTCGCGAGACACAACAGTGGGCGATTGAAGTATACCTTAATCCTGACTTTGCCATCCGGCAGGTGTATGACGATCTGCAAAAGGCATATGAAAAACAGGACACGCATGCCCAGCTTCGCCTCAACACGAGGCTCGAAAACCTCGACCGGCAGTACAAACTCCGTCTTCAGGTAAATCCTGAAACGGATTATGCTTCGCGGCTTGAGCATTTGCTCAACTACAGCCGCGGTACGAAAAATCTGCTGTACGACCGTACAGAGGCAGCGATTACCGCATTCAGCCGTATCCCCGAACCTGATTTGCAAAAATCAGGAAAAGGAACCGCGCCAGGCGGGTTGCTTACCATCCCCCGCGAAGTGGGCGGTAAACTCCGCCGCGAAAAACAAGGCCCCGGACATGATGGCGAACAGATTTATGCCCTGCTCATCGGGATTGATGAGTATGAAAATGCCGGGATTCCCAGACTGAATGGCTGTGTCAACGATGTGCGCGCAATGGCAGCGTATCTCCGTAAATATCACAGCGACAAAGACCTTCGTATCCTGACGCTTACCAATCAGGAAGCTACTTATGAAAATGTCGTTCAGAATTTCAGGGAACATTTCCGCCTTGCGGGACCGGAGGATGTCGTGTTTATCTATTTTGCCGGGCATGCAGATTTACCTCAGGTATATCTTAAAGGAAAAGAAATTTCTTCCCCGCAAGAACCCGGGCTGGTTTGCTATAATAGTACCCGTACAGGCGATGGAAAAATGCTGTATAACCACGAATTAGTGAATTTGCTGGATGAAGCAGGAAAGAATCAGCCGCATATGGCTATTGCGATTGATTCAAATTTTGGCAGCCGGATGACAAAGACCGTTTCCCAGCCGGGCATTTCAAAATATATCCTTCTCTCCGCCACATATGACGATCGGGAATCAGCCAACGAAACCCAGATCGATGGGAAAACCGGCGGATTATTTACCCGTTCCCTGCTTCAGATTCTGGAATTACACGAGGGAAATATTTCCTATGGGGATCTTCTGCTGCAGACCCAAACACTGGTAAAAAATCGCACTGAAAATCAGACGCCTGCAGTTATACCAATAAACGGCTTTGATACCAACCTGGGTTTTCTGGGGAAAATTTTACCTGAAACAAAAAACTTCAATCGCTATCAGGTTTCATGGTCCAGCGAAAATGGGTGGGAATTGGCAGCTGGAGTGCTGGAAGGATTAAAAAGTGGAGATAGACTGCAAATCATTGAAGGGCCAGAGGTCTCATTCGAAGTGAGAGTTGCAGGACTTCAGACTTCTCAACTTTCTCTTTACGGCGAACTTCCCGAGGATGAAGCGCGGTTTTATTACGCAGAAAAAAATTCTGTTCGTACCGACGGGTTGAGGATACAGGCGGATAAAGCAACTCAAGAGATGATCGGCTCTCTCGGTTTGGAAGTGGAAAAATGGGTTTATTTTGTCGGTCCGTATGATGAAGCGGAGTGTTTTGTAGAATTTTCAGATGGAAAAATAAAAATTCGGGGCCAGGAAAAATCTTCTATGGTCGAAATAGAACCAGACCTAGCCGCCCTGCTTGATGCTTTTCGGCAAATCAGACGCTGGTACATTTTGAGAGATTTGCAAAATCCGGATGCCGGTATTTTTCCGGAAGATTTTTGGGTCGAATTTTTTACTCAAAAGCTGGGTGAGCAGGAAGAAATCCTGACAGGCGATGACGTTTCTCTTACAGTAAAAAGATTCGGAAAAATTTTTCTTAGGGCTATGGCGGGAAACCGTTCGGAAAAAAACCTGTATCTCTCGCTTTTTCATTTGGGAGAAAACTTTAGTATTACTCCATTGGGAAATCAGATGTTTAAGGCGGGCGAAGAAACCGACTTCTTTTTTGAAACCGGGTCGCAATACGTACTATCTGTTTCTCCCGGCAATAACGATGAAAACCTGACGATT
This sequence comes from Bacteroidia bacterium, assembly GCA_041391665.1. Classification (NCBI taxonomy): domain Bacteria; kingdom Pseudomonadati; phylum Bacteroidota; class Bacteroidia; species Bacteroidia bacterium. The sequence continues at coordinate 439,648 of JAWKNO010000001.1, forward strand.
CAGACAATCATCACCGCTGAAAAAATCGATCACTACGCCCTTCAGCAAAACGGCTTACTGCGCATTCCTTCACAAACCTCATCCACCAGATAAACCGGAGTTATGATCTCAAAATCTCCCGAAAATATCAATAAATACTCCGGCTGGATGACCCGTCGGGTGAGAATACACCTGAAGGTTGAAGAAAACTCCGGGAAATCAGCGGCGCAGTTTTTTGCCCTGATTGTGGGTATCAATCAATACCCGACCCTGCCGCCGTTGGCAGGTTGTGTGAATGATGCCGTGGGTATGCGCGATTTCCTTCAAAGCCGTGTGGATCAGCAACTTGCCGGACTGAAAATAACTACATTACTGGACAGGGAAGCCACCCGGGACAATGTGATCAGTAATTTTGAAAACATAGTTTCTGAAACAAGAAAAAACGATACCGTATTATTTTATTTTGCAGGATATGGCTCACAGGAACCAGCGCCGGAGGAATTCAGGAGTCTGGAAGACGATCAGCTAAACGAAACCATCGTACTGTATGACAGTCGTATTGGCGGGGGAATGGATCTTGCCGATAAGGAGATCGCCACCCTTCTCGATGAAATTGCGGTCAAAGGTGCGCACATTCTGATGATCAGTGATTGTAGTCATAGGGATAATGCGTATGCTATTACTGCGGAAAATTGCCGGGTTGCACCGCGTTTTCCCCGAATCCGCCCAATCTCATCCTATATCACCCCCGGTGTATTTAAGCCGGAAAAGACACAGAGCAGCTATTCCGTCTCCGGTATTGTTCAGCCCGATCCGCCTCATTTTGCGCTTACCGCTGTTTCAGGGGATGAAGCGGCTCAGGAAGTATTTAGCGATGGAAAGGTGATGGGAATAATGACAGCTACCCTGCTGGATATCCTGCGAAGTAGCAGTGGGAACCTGGCATATCAGGATCTGATTACCCGCCTGAGAACCCGTACTGCACAACGGACATCTAACCAGGTGCCAGACCTTGTCAGTGTACTGGACATGCATATTCCCTTCCTGAATGGACTAATTCGCAGTGAAGTTTCCGGTATTCAACTGAACTTTGATAAGCAAAAAAATCAGTGGGTCGTAAACAGAGGAACTTCACACGGATTTAAAGGTCCGGGCATAGATGGCGAAAAAATGATATTAGCCGTGTATCCGTCAGGTATTTCCCAATCAAAACAACCACGGTCGCCATTGGCAGAGATTACTTTAGAAACCCTGGAGCCGGACCAAAGTATTGCAAATGCAGGGAATGCATCTCTGGACCCCAGGGAATCCTACGCTGTACAGGTAGTGAGTATGCCGGTTTCTCCGGTTAAAATTCATTTTTTCGGAGAAAACAGAGACGGAATCGAAATGATGAGAAAGGCGTTTTTGAGTTCTTCTCAGGCTATTTACCTGCAGGAGGTGGCGGAGCTGCAGCTTGCAGATTACCAGGTGTTTGCAGGAAAAAAACAATTTTTGATTCTACGCCAGGCCGACCGAATGGAAAAGCCGCTATTACCCCCAACGGAATCGATTTCCTATGAGACAGCAGTGGAGGTCATCCGGCAGATCAACCATATAGCGCGGTGGCGGCAGATTCTGGAGATTGTAAATCCGGCCAGCGGCCTTTCCCCTGAAGCAATACGTCTGGAAATCTATCCCGGTGAATCAGAGGTCGCAGATAGCGCCGGTTTGCTTACCTATCCGGCATGGGAGCAGGGGGTACCTTTCCGTATCAAACTGGTGAACACTACGGATAAACGACTCTATTGCACTTTGGTGTATATGTCCTCAAGTTTTGAAATCAATACGGGCTTATTACCCAACAAAGGTCAATGGATTGAACCCGGGGAAGGAATATGGGGATTGGAAGGTAGCCCGTTGAGAGCGGTTGTAAGTGAAAATCTGACGCAGCAAGGTATCCGCGAAGCGCAGGAAATTTTCAAATTGATATTTGCGGAGGAGGATTTTAGTGCAGAAGGACTCAATCAGATCAGCATTCAGGAACCCCAACCCATAACCCGGAGCCTGTTAGAGACCAGCACGCGGAACCTGTTGTTTTCAGGCCGATCCGCTTATTCTGACTGGAATACTTTTGAGATACCATTAACGATCCGGATAGAGGAAGATACCCCCGGAGCGGAATATTCGAGCAGTTGAGGCACTCGAACACCCGGTGGCTGAGGTCACTCGAAGGCCCGGGCATAACAGCCTACCGCCGGTGGCTTCGGGAGCCTCAGCCCCCGGATTGTATGGCCTCAGCCCCCGGATTATTGGAGCCATCGGCACTCGAACACCCGGTGCCTGAGGTCACTCGAAGGCCCGGGCAAGTCAGCCCACCACCGGTGGCTTCGGGAGCCTCAGCCATCGGATTATTGGAGCCATCGGATTTTGGCGAAATAAGTGTTAAACGTGTGATAATTGTCACTGAAGGGAAAATCCCCGATGACTAAATTTACAATCTTACTGGTTTGGGGTTCGGTTTTCGATGGGCTCCGGAATCAAACTATACATGGATTTAACAACTTATTTCACAAAAATGAATGCCAAAATAAATATCAAAAATCTTCCCCTGGGATACCAGTCTATTATCACCAACGGGCAGCATACGATCGTCGGAGATGAACCCGTTGCAAGCAAAGGCACAGATCTGGGGCTCGCTCCGACCGAACTGGTGCTTGCAGGGCTTGCTTTGTGCAAAGTTGCCACCGTGCGCTACATTGCCAGAAGAAACAATTGGGATATCCGCGATGTAGATGCCGAACTTGAGCAGGAAGTCAAAAGAGGCGAAGGCGGAAAACTCTCAACCACAGTAAAAATAAAACTTAAAATCGAAGGCGATCTCACCGAAGACCAGAAGGCTGAAATACTGAAGCAGGCAGACAGATGTTATGTACATCGTATGCTCAACGGTGATTGGGATATTCAGCCAGCGACTATAGATGAGTCCATGACACAGGAACTCATAGCATAAAATAACCAATAGCGAAGTGTTTACCCCTATACCACCGGAGCCTTAATGGTTTCCGGTGGTGTTTTTTATGGATATTTGCAGAGAACCCGGGGGAGGAGATTTCGTAAAAGAATATCCGGAACAGAATGATTATAGAGCATGTTTGTCTTGCTGATTTAACAAGCGGGAAGTTTCCGGTAGTTTTATTATATTTGAGAAAATGAAAGCAGGCTTTATGGCTACAGTTCCAATAAACTCAGAAATAAGACTCGAAATGCAGGTTATTCTGGATGGGATTGCTCAATTAGATACCACATCTCTGGAAGACTTCGCAGGGAAGGTATCTCACATCCTCGCCAGCCGAAAAGCGCCTGCTCTTACCCGAAAAGAGACGGATTTGCTTAAGAGTATCAATCAGGGGATATCTCCTGCCATACTAAGCAGGTTTGACGAGCTTCAGCTTAAACAAAAAACAACTGGTTTAACTTCATCTGAAAAAGACGAACTGACCGAGCTTGTAGATATCACTGAAGTAGCCGAGGTAAAGAGATTACAAAACCTTACTGTACTTGCCGGTTTATGGAAGGTTTCAGTGGAAGTGCTCCGTCAAAAATTGGGCATCAAAGCACCTGAGCCGCATGCCTGGTAGGTATATTTCTGCTAAGACAAAGGCTGAGGTGATCCATCGGGCAAATGAAAGATGTGAATATTGCAGGAGCCTGATGAAAAATGCAATCCATACATTCCATATCGATCATATTCTTCCACTGGAGAAAGGTGGAACTTCTGCATTAAGTAATCTGGCACTCTCCTGTGGTGGCTGTAACAGTATGAAAGCTGCCAAAACTACGGCAATAGATCCCCTCTCAGGATCAGAAGTGAACCTTTTCCATCCCCGAAAAGATCAATGGTATGCTCATTTTTCCTGGGCAGATGATTATCTGGAAATCATCGGACTTACTGCAACCGGTCGCGCGACTATAGAGTTTCTTCGCTTAAACCGCATCGGTCTCATTAATATGCGTCAATTAACAAAACTCATTGGTGAACACCCGCCGGAGGAGTGAGGCTGGTGTTTTTTATGGATATTTGCAGAGAACCCGGGGGAGAGTAGTTTCTGGAAAATATTCTTGACCCGAAGAAACATTTTGCTGTAAATTGGGTCATAGTCAGTAAATATGAAGACAATCATTGCAGTTGGCGTTTTTCTGCTTTTCCCATTCCTCTCTCATGCACAGGTTTATGTGGAAAAACAGACGCGCCACCGGTTTGCCCAAATGAACGTTGGCATTGATTTTCAAAGAAGTTTTGGAGGACAAACTACCTTTCTTAACAGCCTGGATATACCGGAGTCGATGATGCTTTCCTCCCTTCAGCGATCCCGTATTCTTATTGGCGGCACGCATTTCTGGGGGCACGCTGATTTTTATATTGCCATACCCTTATATAACCCTAAAATAGAATCCCAAAATCAGGAAATTTCCTTCTCCAGTGGAGTGGAGACGGTATTCAAATATTATCCGTGGAGGATACAACATCGGCGACTTAGTCCGTTTCTGGGAACTTCACTTGCGCCTTTTTCCTTCACACAAGACAATCTGAACCTATCAGAAAAAAGCGGCCCTGATATTACCCGTGTAGGTTTGCCAATTGTGGGTGGCCTGACCTTTAACTATAAAAGCAACCTGCTGGAAATCAGTGTATTATACAATTATTCAAGCAAGCAGAACTACTATTTGAGTCTATACAAAAGAGCCCAGATCCAGACGCCTCCCGTGTACATTTCCCTCTCATGGCGAATGATGCTGGAGACTACAATCAGTGCGGAGAAGGACTGGGAATCTGGTAAAACCAAAGAAATTACTCAGGTTCTTGCTGAAAAGAAGAAGCTGAATGGATTTTTTGTCGGTGCGGGAATGTCTTCTGCCTGGTGGCTCGGGAAATCAAGATATGATGTGTATTGGAATTATGCTATTCCTCGCAACGGAATCTCGGTTATGCCAGACCTTGCCCTGGGCTATTACCTCCATAAGCCAGATATTAATTTTTCTGCCAGCTTTCGCAGTTACAGCTACAAAAGCGACACCTACGGCGTAAACCAGAAATCTGTGCGCCAATCGGTTGCTCTTGAAGCTACAAAGTACCTGTTTGATTATCATGGTTTTGCTCCTTTCGCCGGGCCTGTGGTATCTTTTGAGAACCTCACTTTTGAAGAAAAATATAAAAATACTGTTGTCACTGAAATTCAGAATCAGTTGCCCGGATATGGACTGACTTTCGGCTGGGATATCAGACCCAACCGCTTGCAAAGCTTTCTGCTCCGCACAAATCTCAGGTATTTCCCCCGATTGTTGCTGAATGAAAACCCCAACAATTATTCTGTGAACTTCCGGAATATCGAGTTTAATTTTATCCAACTCATTATTTTCCCCGGGCGAATGTTTTAAGGGGCTTTAGAAATCCTATTCGCCTGAGCATAATTTCACCCATAGATATTCAGATTCAGATAGTCATTTCTGAATTTGCCCTCGGGATCGTATTTTTTTGCCAGCGCCAGAAAATCTGGGTACTTCTCATATCGTGAGCGAAGTATGGCCGGGTCAATGGTAAATAGTTTTCCCCAGTGTGGTTTTACATTGTAAGGCGACAGTTCTGCTTCGATCATCGGCAGGAGTTTCCGCACTTCTTCCCAGTTTTGTTTCCAGGTGAAGTGAATGGCTACACTGTCCTGATGATAACAAGGGCTCATCCAGAGTTCGTCGGCAGCGATGGTGCGCACTTCGGTGATCATCAACTGTGGATTGATCAGGTCTTTTTTCTTTTCCAGTGCGAGGATGGCATCTACGGCGTTTTCACGCGGAATAAAGTATTCTGATTGCAGTTCTTCTCCTCCGCTGGGCATAAAACCCATTTTGAAATGCGGCAGGCGATTATACCATGGCCCGGCAATGCCCATCTGCTCGGTGCAGTTTTCGGGTGAAATTTCGACAATAGGGTGGAGGTTGCGACCCGCAGCCGTAGCTCCGAAAAAATCATTTCCATGATCCGTCATCGGCTGGTCAGTCCGTCGTTTGATCCAGACCTGACTCACTTTTTGGTCCAGCCAGTTGGTGAAAAGACTGACACTATAACCCGCAGACATAATTTCTTCAAAATGGCTTTCCAGCGATGCGAGCGGTAGTTCCTGAAAAATGTCCTGTCTCACCTGATAAGTATCCTCTATCTGAAGGGTTACTTTGGTAATAATGCCGATGGCACCAAGACCGACTACCAGTCCGTAAAAATCAGGATGTTCGCGGTTGACAGTGATGAGTTCTCCCTGCGGCGTGACAATTTCCATGGCCACAACAGCTGAGGCCAGGTTGCCCAGTGTCATGCCAGAGCCATGAGTAGCGGTTGTACAGGCACCAGCGACCGTGATATGCGGCAGTGAAGCCAGATTGTGGAGGGCATATCTCTGGGTGTCGAGTTCTGTGGCAAAATCACCATAACGCGCCCCGCTCTCCACGGTCAGGGTTTTATTTTCGGTGTCGAGGGAGACGATTTTATTGAGGCGGACAGTGGAGATTTGGTTTTGCGGACTGTCGGCAATATTGTTGAAGCAATGGCGCGAGCCGAGTGCTTTTTGTTTGTCCAATTGTTTGACAAGTTGTTGAACCTCTTCGGGCGTTCCCGGTTGGTGAAGGGAAGGGGCTTTATAGGAATAGTTTCCCGCCCAGTTTTTCAGGGTATTGGTATTGGGTTTTTGTTCGGACATACAGGATACATAAGGAGCCAGAAGGCCAGAGGCAACCAGTAAAGACGAATTCTGGATGAAGGTTTTCCGTTTCATGTCAAGGGCAAATAAAGTGGTAGTAGTAGCTTTGCCCTAAACGTAAGGAATTTCTTCGAAGAATCGAAGGGATTGTGGCTAAGACATCACATCCTCGTAAATGTCCTGCATACGGAGGGAGATGCCAATCGAACTCAGTTCGATTTCCTTATCGAGACCTATATAGGTGCGAATTTGCCAGTGGTCATTGCTGATTCTTACAAAAGACTCCACGATAGCCTGCTCCTGGTCGATCATGATATATTCTTCGAAGCTGGGGTTTGATCTATACAACCTGAATTTATGTGTCTGATCGTAATTCTGTGTGGACTCGGAAAGTACCTCAATGATCAGTTTGGGGTTTTTTATCGCATGGTTAGGGTTTTTTTCATCATCGATTTTGCCACAGACCACAAAAACATCCGGATAAAGATATGAGTTTGCATGTTCTACCGACACTTTTACATCCCCGCTGAAAGTTTTACAGGGCTTGCCCGCTTTCCGGAGTCCATCTTTAACCCAATAAAGAACATTACTGATAAGCAGGCCGTGTCTGATGGTTCCTCCGGCCATAGCATAAATTATCCCGTCGACAAACTCATATTTTGTCTTCGGGTCAGTGGATTCGAGGTCAAAATATTCTTCTACGGAATAACTCCTGTTTAGCTTATGCTCAGCCATAAAAAAACGCTTTTAGATAAAGGTACGAAAAATTTGGAAATGAGAGAATTCTGGTTTTTCAGCGATTCCTGGCGCATACGGAGGGAGATGGCAAACTCAGCTTACGTTCTGCTAAAGGGTATTCTTGTGTCTTTTGCAACATATTTGGCGAATGCGAGCAATGCGCCTGTGACCATAATGTTGCGGAAGAAGTTGACCATTTCAAGTTCTTTTTCTCTGGCGAGATCGGCTGCCATATTTTCCAAACCGAGTTCATATCCCAAGGCTCTCGGTAAATGAACCAACAATCCCATGAGAATTACATACAAAGCCATCATTGTATAGGCGAGTTTATCGTATCTGGCAATTACCGCACTTACAATGAATGCCAATATGCAAAAGGCTGTAAAGTAGTTCCAAAAATAGGGAAAGGGAATATAGTCAGGAACAAAATCGGCTCCTACTTCGGGTTTGCCAAAGTGAAGGCCAACATACATCAGAAAAGAAACCGGGAATATCCAGCGCCCTGTGTTTAATATCTTGTCCATAGTTTTAGATTTAATTAAAGTGAAATAAAAACATGGACAAAACTCTCCAATCCCCAATCCCTAAACATTGACATTTGTCAATATTTTAGTGTTTCCTTTTGAGCCGGCTGAATGTTTCCTGCGAAATGCCGAGATAAGATGCGATGAGTTTGCTCGAAAGCCTGGTCATTAAGTTGGGACGAAATTCCATCAGCCATTGTATTCGTTCCAGGGCAGAAAGTGATACGAAAGTATTGATTCTATAGACAGAGTTAGCATAAGAGGCTTCAAGAATTTGGTTATAGATCAGGCCAAATTGAGGAACCGTTTCCATCATATTCATAAAACTTACTCTGTCAATGGCGCAAAGGTCTGAGTGTTCAACAGCCCTGATATTTTCGCTTGAAGGTTGCTCATTGCCAAAACTCATCAGTTCTGAGCACCAGTTGTCTTCGGTTACAATATCCCGTGTGGTTTCATTGCTGTTTTTGTCATAAACGTACACCTGCAGACAGCCTTTTGCTACAAAGTAAACATACCGGCAGATATCTCCCTGAGTCAGAATTTGTTCGTTTCTTTTGACTTTGATTGATTTGAATTGGGAGAGTACCTCGTCGATTCCGTCAATATTACCACCGAGTCTGTTGATGATATGCTGGCGAAGTCTTTCTTTCATTTTTCAGATTGATTCATACTGTCTTTCCTCACCCCTCCGCGATCTCCATCAGTTCCAGCCAGCGGTCGGATTTGGTTTCGAGGTAAAAATGTTCAATTTCCACTATATTCTGCAATCCGATCACGGGAAAACAAAATCATCTCTGCACCTCCATTCAATAAAATATGGATCTTTTCAAGGTTAGCGTCAAATAAACTTAAGAGCTGCTGATTACCTATATTACCAAACTGAAGAAGCAGAACTTTTGGGGGGCTTCCTTTAATCAGATAATTGTCAAAAAAATCCAGATCCTTAGTTATGATAATCAGGTCTTCTAGTTTCGCTATACGCGCAATTTCTTCATCGTTAAGCAAATGTCCATCTGAGAAATCTCTAGGGGGCTGCATAGAGTAAACAAGCCTGAATATCTTCTTCTTCGATATAGGGATAATCAGCTAAAATCTCAGGCGTAGACATCCCTCCAGCTAGTAATTCCAGCATTTGAGCCACTGTAAACCGCATATTACGAATAGTTGGGCGTCCTTTACAAACCTGTGGATTTAGTGTTATTCGTTCAGAAATAATCATGTAAGGAATTTTTTCAAAGCCATCACCTAAGTTACACAATTCTTTTCAAAAAAGTATTGTTCTTTGATGAAGAGAATACGTCTCTTATTTAGCTCCAGGTACTTCTAACCTCTGTCATCGGTTCTACATCCCGCTTCACCCCTCCGCGATCTCCATCAATTCCAGCCAGCGGTCGGATTTGGTTTCGAGCTCGGCGGTGATTTGTTTGAGTTCTTCTGCGAGAGCGGCGAGTTTTTCGTAGTCAGCTCCGCCTCCATTCATCAGTACGGTTACCTCCTGTTTGCGTGCTTCCAGCTTTTCTACTTCGCTGTCCAGCCGCTCGAGTTCGCGTTGCTCGTTGAAGCTGAGCTTGCGTTTGCGATCGGTTTTGGGCTTCTCTTTTTGTGCAGGTGTTTCTGCCTCCGGCGTTTTTTCTTCTTTTTCCGGTACGGTTTTTTCCTGTTGTTCCTTCCACTCCCTATACTGCGAGTAACTCCCCGGATAGTCTCTGATTTCTCCATCTCCCTCAAATACAAACATATGATCTACCAGCCGGTCCATAAAAAACCGGTCGTGGGTTACGACAATCAGGCAGCCTGCAAAGTCTGCGAGAAATTCTTCCAGCTTGCGGAGGGTGATGAGGTCCAGGTCGTTGGTGGGCTCATCGAGAATCAGGAAATTGGGGTTGGTCATCAATATGCGCAGCAGGTGGAGCCGGCGCTTTTCTCCTCCGCTGAGGGTGTCCACCATTTTGTAGTGAGTGGAGCGGGGAAAAAGAAAATGTTCGAGCAGTTGGGAGGCTGAAAGGCTCTGACTTTTGCTTATTTCGACGGTTTCGGCGGCTTCGGTCACGACTTCTATGACGCGTGCATTGTCCTTAAATCCGAAGCCCGACTGTTTGTAATAGCCGTAAACGATGGTTTCCCCCATGCGGATTTTCCCGGAGTCGGGTTCTTCCTCGCCGGTGATCATTCGCAGAAATGTGGTTTTCCCTACACCATTGGGGCCGACAATACCGATGCGGTCGTGGCGATTGAAGGTATAGGTAAATGAATTGAGTATTTTCAGGTCTCCGTAGGCCTTTTGTAAGTGCTTGATTTCAAGCACTTTCCCTCCTATGCGGCGACCTTTCACCTGAAGGGAAACTTCCGCTGTCTCCTGGCGGTAGCTGGCTTTATCACCGAGCTGGTGTGCAGCGTCGATCCTCGATTTGGACTTGGAGGTACGTGCTTTGGGAGAACGCCGCAGCCATTCGAGTTCGGTGCGGAAAAGGCTTTTTGCCCGGGCGGTTTCCGTGAGTTTGTTTTGCTCGCGTTCGTCTTTTTTCTCCAGAAAATAGGCGTAATCGCCTTTATATCGGTAGAGATTTCCCTGTTCCAGCTCAAATATTTCGTCAGTAACACTTTCAAGAAAATAGCGGTCGTGGGTGACGAGGAGGATGCTTTGTTTGCTGTTGGAAAGGAATTTTTCCAGCCATTCGATGCTGGCAAGGTCGAGGTGGTTGGTCGGCTCGTCCATGATCATCAGGTCAGGCTCGCTGATGAGTGCCTGGGCCATAGCAACGCGTTTTTGCTGTCCGCCGGAAAGCACCCCTATTGGGAGATCGAGGAAGTTGACCTCCAGTTTGCTGAGCACTTCGTGGATTTTTTGCTCATAACTCCATGCATCGGATGAATCGATAAGTGCCATAACTTCATCGAGGCGCGACTGCTTTTCGGGGTGTTTTCCCACTTCTGCAAGCAGGGTTTCATATTCCTGTATGAGCTGTAGTTCGGGCTGATCGGAAGAAAAAACTACCTCGGCCACGGTTTTGTTAAGCGGGAGATTGGGTTCCTGAGCGAGGTAGGAGATTTTGGTTCCTTTTCGGATGCTGATCGTACCTGAGTCCGGCGTCTCTATGCCTGCCACAATGCGCAGGAGGGTAGATTTTCCACAGCCGTTGACACCGATGAGTGCGATTTTCTGCCCCTGGTCAATGCCAAAGCTCAGATTCTCCATCAGCAGTTTTTCGTCATAGGATTTGGAGATATTTTCCGCCGAAAGGTATATCATAAGGTTTGTGCTAAATCAGGCTTTTCAGTACAGATACTGTGTTTTCGTAAATTCTTTCTTCTATTTTCGAGTTGTCTCCGCGCTGAAAATCTTTGCCGGTTACCTTTTCATACAGTTCGACATATCGGTCGGTAATCTCATTGACAAATGTGTCTGGCATATCGGGCATCACCTGTCCGTCGAGTCCCTGGAATTGATTGGCCATCAGCCATTCGCGGACAAACTCTTTGGAAAGCTGTTTCTGGGGTTGTCCGGCAGCTTGTCTCTCTGCATATCCTTCTGCATAATAATAGCGGGAAGAGTCAGGTGTATGCACTTCGTCTATAAGGTAGATATCATCGTTGTGGGAACCAAATTCGTATTTGGTATCGACAAGAATCAACCCCTGAGCGGCGGCCATTTCTGTGCCTTTGTTGAATAGCTCCAGCGCGTAGTGTCTGATCTGGCCCCATTCTCCCGGGTCGATCAGGCCAGAACTGAGAATTTCTTTTTCAGATATATCTTCATCGTGCCCGATCTGGGACTTGGTCGCCGGGGTAATGATGGGTTCCGGGAGACGGTCCGCTTCTTTGAGCCCGTCGGGAAGTTTTACGCCGCAAAGTTCGCGAAGGCCGGACTTGTAAACACGCCAGGCGTGGCCGGCCAGGTAATTGCGTACGACAACTTCTACCGGAAACGCTTTGCATTTCAGACCGATGGTGACATTGGGGTCTGGTACAGCCACCACATGTGTTGGCACGAGTCCGTCAATCGCCCGGAAAAAATGCTCGGACGTCTGGTTCAAAACCTGTCCTTTATAGGGGATGGGCTTTGGGAGAATATAATCAAAGGCAGAGATACGGTCACTGGCCACAATGACCAGATATTCGTCGCTGATATTATAGACATCCCTTACTTTTCCTCCGTAACGTGAGAGCTGTCCTGGAAATTGGAAGTTAGTTTCTTTAATCGCGTTGGCCATAGCAGATGATTCTGATTTGGGGGCAAAGATACACTTTTCATAAACCAATTGGCATACAGATTCGTAAGTTTGCAGTATCAGAACCCAAAGCTTCCGGCAATTGAATGTTAGTCCGGAAAATATTGCTTAATTTTGTGAAAAGGGGCGTACGAATCATAAAAAATAGTTGATGCCATCACAGGAAGAGACCTTAAAAAGCCTGCTGGAAGCCCTGGCCTTTTCGCCAGACAATATTCCACTCAGGAAGCATGTCGCTTCAATCCTAATGGATTTGCAGCGATATGAGGAAGCCGAAAAACATTTTTCTCAGGGGCTTCAGCATGCACCCGGAGATATGGAAATAAAGCTCGGCCTTGCCGAAGCCTTTGCCCGCCAGGGGAAAAATTCTGCATCATTGGTAATCCTTGAAGAGCTCATGGGGATTGATCCTCCGTTGGCAAAGGCATTTATGCTTCATTCGAGGCTTTCTTATCAAAATGAAGAATTTGAACAATCGCTGGAGTCCTACCAGCAGGCTATCCGCCTTGACCGGTCTTTGCGGGATGTGAGTTTTGAAAACCAGTTGGGCGAGCATATGGCGCAGGCTGGTTATGACGATGGATACGGCGGTCGTGTACCGGTTGAATATGCTGATGAAGATGAGGATGAAATATTTGGAGAGATCGAACGCCCGAGTATCAATTTTAATGATGTCGGGGGAATGGATCATGTGAAGGAAGAAATTGGTCTGAAGATCATTCTTCCGCTCAAACATCCCGATCTTTATCAGGCTTATGGCAAATCCATAGGGGGAGGTATGTTGCTCTATGGCCCTCCGGGTTGTGGGAAAACGCATCTTGCCAGAGCCACAGCCGGCGAGGTAAACGCTGGTTTTATCTCCGTCGGGATCAACGACATCCTCGACATGTGGATTGGCAACAGCGAAAAAAATCTGCATTATATTTTTCAGACGGCAAGGGCCGAAGCCCCTTGTGTCCTCTTCTTCGACGAGGTGGACGCCCTCGGCGCGAGTCGTACCGACATGAAACAAAGCGGCGGACGCCACCTGATCAATCAGTTTCTCGCCGAACTTGACGGCGTCAAATACTCCAATGACGGGGTCCTCATTCTGGCGGCAACCAATACGCCCTGGAATATGGATTCGGCATTCCGCCGTCCGGGAAGGTTTGACCGGATCCTCTTTGTACCACCTCCAGATGAAGCAGCACGCGCCGCTATCCTCCGCATTATGATGAAAGATAAGCCGGTGGAGGATATCGACTATGCCAAACTGGCCAAAAAGACTCAGGGGCTTTCCGGTGCAGACCTGAAAGCGGTGGTAGATATTGCGGTCGAACAAAAACTCCGTGAATCTATGAAGTCTGGCAAACTGGAGCCGATCAATCTGAAAGATCTGATCACAGCTGCCGGAAAAGTAAACTCCTCTACCAAAGAGTGGTTTGCCACTGCCCGTAATTACGCACTCTACTCAAATGAAGCCGGGCTTTATGATGAGATTCTCGCGTACCTGAACATAAAGAAATGAATTTAAGCCGAATAGAACTTCTGCTTGGCCAGCGGCGCTACGATATGGCGGAAAAAGAAATCCGCGAGCAGATGGGTGATTATCTGAACAATCCTCTTGTGCGCTCTTATCTGGGCATCAGCCTGCTGGGGCAGGGGCGTACGGAAGATGCTAAAAAAGAAGTTGAAAACGCCATCGGACTTGCCCCCGATTTTGCCTTTGCGCATGGGCTTCTGTCCCGTATTTATTATCAGGAAGGGCAAACAAAAGAGGCGCTTGCCGCAGTGGAGGAGGCAATTCGTATTGATCCTTCTGATGCCAATCAGTTTGTGCATCTGGCTTATATTCAGTTTTCAAGAAGTAAATGGGAGGATGCGCTCGCCGCCGCCGAGCAGGGGCTCAGTCTCAATCCTGAACATGTCGACGGAATCAACATCCGGGCCAGAATCCTGGTCAAACTGGGCAGAAGCCCCGAAGCCAGCGCTGCCTTTGATGATTCTATGCATAAGAACCCCGAAAATGCCTATACGCATATCAATAAGGGATGGGCGCTGCTGGAAGAAGGGCGATATGATGAGGCATTGGTTCATTTTAAAGAAGGGGTCAGACTCGACCCCGACAATGAAGCGGCCCGCTCAGGCCTTGTTGAAGGCCTGAAGGCCAAATACTGGATTTACCGCGCCTACCTGAAATTTGCTTTCTGGATGGAAAGCATAAGTAGTGGATATCGCTGGGCACTGATCATTGGACTGGTACTTATTGCAAACAGTGTCCCCTATATCGCGCCATTTTACCTGGTACTGGTTTTTTTCTCCTGGTTTTCCAGCATTCTTTTTAACCTCCTTCTCCGGTTTAATTCTTACGGTAAATATGCACTGAGTGATGAGCAGATCCGCTATTCCAATATCTTTGCCGGACTACTGGTAGCCGGTGCGGCGAGTCTGATTGCCGGACTGACAGCAGGACTTCCACTGGCCGAAAATATAGGGGTTGTATGTCTGGGGTTGCTTTTTCCAGTCACCGGAACTTTCAGTAAGTCGATAAAAAGTTCCCGGCAGAAGTCACTTTGGATGACTTATGCTTTTGTGGCTGTTGGGATCGGGTTTGTAACAACTGCATTTTTGGGAATGCCGGTTGCATCGGTGCTTTTCTCCATATTTGCATACGGAATTATGGCTTATACTTTTGTCATTGGATTTCTTCCCTGACAGGTTTGTATTTCGCTGCGTAAATGCGCATTATTGGCTTCTGAATTAAGGCTGAAACTATGAACTTAAACCTGACCGGCAAACATGCATTCGTCGGTGGCAGTACCCAGGGAATCGGGGAAGCTTCTGCATATGAACTCGCCCGTCTCGGTGCCACAGTTACCCTTATTGCCAGAAACGAGGCGCAACTTCAACGTGTAGGTAAGGCGCTGGATACTGACTCCGGCCAGAAACATGACTATATCGTCGCTGATTTCTCTCAGCCAGATATCCTAAAAGAAAAGGTGACAGACTGGTTTTCCTCCGGGAAAATTGTCCATATTCTTGTCAATAATACCGGCGGCCCGGCTGGCGGCCCGATTATTTCCGCTTCGCCTCAAGATTTTGTTTCGGCTTACCAGATGCATTTGTTGTGCAATCATATCCTCGCTCAGGCAGTGGTACCTGGCATGAAAGCAGCGGGTTATGGACGAATTATCAACGTGATTTCAACCTCTGTAAAAATACCAATCACAGGACTTGGCGTATCTAATACGACAAGAGGTGCAGTAGCAAGCTGGGCAAAAACGCTGGCAAATGAACTTGCGGCTTTTGGCATTACTGTCAATAATGTGCTTCCCGGATTCACCGAAACCCAGCGGTTTTTTTCCCTCGTAGAGGTTTGGGCAAAATCTGCTGGTATTTCTGAGCAGGAAATGATGGAAAGACTTAAAAAAACCGTTCCGGCCGGGAGGTTTGCCTCACCGGAAGAAACTGCCAGCGCAATTGTATTTCTTGCTTCTCCTTCTGCTGCGTATATTAACGGGATAAATCTTCCCGTTGATGGCGGAAGAACCGGCTCTCTGTAATTACCAACTGAAAACTCAATGGTCTATCAGATTAAAGTAACACTGGATCATTCACAGCCGCCAGTCTGGCGCAGGTTGTGGGTGCAACCTAAGATTTCTTTTATTGACCTGCATTTTATCATTCAGGGTTCCATGGGTTGGGAGAATGCTCATTTATTTATGTTTTTTGATAAAATGGGTCCCGATGGTGTGAAAATCGGCGTTCCTTATGATGATGATTTTTTTTCGGAAGAAATTTTGGATGCGGAAAAACTCCTCATCAATACATTTCTAAAAAATCCGAAAGACAAAATTCTATATGAATATGATTTTGGCGATAGCTGGAGCCATACCATTGTTCTGGAAAAAGTTCTGGAAAATACCATTCTCCCCAAAGCTATCTGTGTAAAAGGTGCGGGTAATTGCCCGCCTGAAGATTGTGGCGGCTTGCCTGGCTATTACCATATGATGGAGCAGATCAATAAAAAAGGTTCTAAAGAAGGGGCGGAGTTCCGTGAGTGGATGGGTATGGGAAAAGGCGAAACCTGGGATTTTCTGGCATTTGATCTGGATGAGGCGAATATTGCGATTCAGGATTACCTGAAAGATCCCTACGGAATTTGATATATGGTTGAAATTCGAAATTATATCAATGGTGAGTTGACACCGCCGGGAAACGGTAAATATCTGGATGGCCTGAATCCCGCCACAGGTCTGGTGTTTAGCCAAATTCCTGATAGTGATCACGAAGATGTACAGGCGGCCTATCTGGCTGCTAAAAATGCTTTTCCGTACTGGTCGGGGATGCCGGTTGACCAGCGCGCTGCAATACTTTCCCGGATCGCTGACGGTATCGCCGCCCGCAGGGAAGAACTGGCTCTGGCAGAAGCTACGGATAACGGAAAGCCGGTTGCACTCGCCCGACGCATGGATATTCCCCGGGCAGAAGATAATTTCCGATTCTTTGCCCATGCCATTACGCAGTTTCACAACGAATCCTATGATATGGGCGGTCAGGGATTTAACTATACCCTGCGTCGCCCGATGGGCGTTGCCGGACTAATTTCTCCCTGGAATCTGCCGCTTTATCTTTTTTCATGGAAAATTGCCCCTGCGCTTGCTGCGGGCAATACTGCTGTAGCAAAACCTTCGGAAATTACGCCGTACACTGCTTACCTGCTCTCCGAAATCTGTATAGAGGCAGGACTGCCTCCCGGCGTATTGAATATTGTCCACGGTACCGGGCCTGCGGTAGGAGAGGCGATTGTTTCCCATCCGCATATTCCCGTTTTATCCTTTACCGGCAGCACGGCAGTCGGCAGGAGAATTGCCGAAATAGCCGCGCCCATGTTTAAAAAAGTCTCCCTTGAAATGGGCGGTAAAAATGCAAATGTGGTTTTTGCCGATGCAGATTATGAACATGCGCTCAGCACCAGTGTCAGGGCATCCTTTACCAACCAGGGGCAAATCTGCCTTTGTGGCTCCCGCTTATTTGTCGAAAAATCAATCTATGATCGTTTTGTAAGTGATTTTGTCAGCCGGGTAAAAGCTTTGAAAATAGGCGATCCGCAAGAAGAAGATACAGATATCGGTGCAATTGTTTCCCGTACACAGTATGAAAAAGATCTTCGATACATCCAGATTGCCCGTGAAGAAGGCGGAGAAATCCTCTGTGGAGGCGAACCCGCCGACAGCGTAAATGAACGCTGCGCCAATGGATTTTTTCTGAAACCTACAGTCATCGCCGGCCTGGGCCCCGAATGCAGAGTGAATCAGGAGGAAATTTTCGGACCAATAGTAACGGTTTTCCCATTTACTGAAGAAAGTGAAGCACTTCGGTATGCCAATTGCACCCCATATGGTTTATCCAGCACTATTTTTACTTCAAACCTCCAACGTGCACATAGATTTGCTGGAGCAATAGAGTCTGGAATCGTATGGGTCAACAGCTGGCTGGTGCGTGATCTCCGCACACCTTTTGGCGGAGTCAAGCAGTCGGGGATTGGAAGAGAGGGGGGATTTGAGGCGCTTCGGTTTTTTACTGAGCCGAAAAATGTCTTTATTCAATTATAACTTTACCATCCCGGATAATACGCGTAAATTTCCGGCGTTTTGAATTTAAGTATATGAAACTGAGCCAAGTCATTTTTTCTGCATCATTTGTGTTGCTTCTGGTCCTTTCGGGCTGTGAATCGGTCGATCTTTCCCTGGTCAATCAGGTAAAAAGGTTTGAGCCGGAGTGGATGAACCTGAGCGAAAAGGTTTCCTTTATTGACCGTAACCTCCGAATTACCCATCAACGCTACGATAAAGATCTCGAAGAGGTTAACCCTTTTATCTCTGATCCTGGTACGGCTGAGCGCAACGATCTGTATGGTATGCGCAGCCAATACCGCAATATGATCACCGAACGGGATGCTATTCAGAAAAAGTTTGACGATACCAAAACAAACTTTGTCACCTCCGTTAACGAGTTTAATGAATGGCAAAATAAGCTCATGAAAAAGCGGCTGGATCAGGATAAAGCGCGGATACAATTGCAGGAATATCGCCGCACCTATCAGGCTTTATACAAGGAAGTGGACGAACTGCAAAATCAACTGATGCAGAATATCAATCAGCACAATTCGTTGCTTCGTCAGATTACCACTGCGCTGAAGCTGTACACCAACTACGATATCAACTATCGGTAGTTATTTAAAGGATTGGTTCCGGTGGAAAACGTCCTTTTCATCCACACAAAACATTTTTACATCCAGGATAGAATGGATGATAAACTGGTGAAGAGTTTCTACAAAACCGTAGGAAAATGACGGCACGTAGAAGTTTAAATGGCCCATGCTACGCAGGGTATTGTCTGGTTTAAACCCGCTACATGTAATCACGGTAGCTCCTTTAGTCAGCGCAGCCTGTGCGCCTTTGAGTATATTGATTGAGCTTCCCGAACTGCTGATGCAGATGGCGATATCCCCTTTTTCGGCAAACTGCTCTATAGGTATGGAAAAAACTTCGTCATAGCTATAGTCGTTGGCGATACAGGTAAGCACCGGTGCATCATTAAATGTAATTGCCTTTACACCACCGTTTTTCCAGAAATCCACCGCCAGGTGGCTCGCAACTCCCGCACTTCCTCCATTGCCAATGATCATGACTTTGCGCCCATTTTTTTGCGCTTCTACCAGCCATTGCGTCGAAAGGTCGAGCGCTGCGTCATAGGGAATCTCGTTTTCCTGATCGCTGGCTTTTGTATTGGAAAGAGCCTCCGTAAAGGACTCCGTATATCTGTTCCAGAATGTTTTACTATCCACGTTTGCCGGTTTTGTTATCTCATTCATAATCTTTGACTTGGTCCGGAGGGCAAATATACGTTTTTTTTACCGCCTTACGAACGCGAAATAAATCTGCCGAATATCTTCCTCAAAATGTCCACGATCATATTGTTTATATCTGGTGAAATTTTTAACCAGAAAATCAACGGCAGATATACAGCTGTAACGATCGAAGACCTTACCAAAATATCGAGTAAATGATTGCCTGTAGAAGGGATATTTAACCCCAAAATCAATACACCAACCGTTATCAAAATATTGAGTATCGTTTTTGTCGTAAATGGCTGCATCCCAAATTTATAATAAACAAACACGCACCCAATGCCATTGTACAGAAAAAGTGAAAAGGCCGTTGCGATAGATGCGCCGGTGGCCCCATATACCGGGATCAGCATATAATTGGTAATCACTACAAGGATAAACAAAAGGACATTTGAATACAGGTCAAAACGATAATACCGCGAATTCATGATAATGGGGCGGTGAAGCCCGGTGATTATATTAAAAATAGAACCTAAACCCAGGTATATGACTGAAGCGCGGCCGTCAGCGTATTTGGGAAGAAGACCAAAAAATGAATCGATATTTATCCATATTCCCACAAAAACCAATGCCGCCACTACCAGATTGGTGATAGCTGTTTTTTGATACAAATCCTGTATGAGATCCATCCTTTTGACCTTCATATGGTTGGCGATCAGCGGGATCGTAATCGACCGTATCGACCGTGCCGGCATTTGGATAAGTACAGAAATGTAAAAAGCAATGGCATAGGTTGCCACAACCGTTTCTCCGACCAGCCATCCCAGCATCAGTATGTCCACTTTGCTCACCAGCATATTGGTCATTTCTCCCAAAGAAGAAAACCAGCCGTAGTTGAGCATAATCCTGCCTATTCGGGCCTTCATCCAGTCAAAACCAATCGTTATATGCAGCTTTCGAAGCCATATCAGATAAACCAGAATGATAATTACCGGCACAAAAAAGCTAACAGTCATCCAGTTCAGGAACCCTCTGAATGTCAGATATTCGAAGTGCAGGAGAATAATCAATAGTGTCTGTGGCAACCGAAGGGCAATGTTATAAGCCATTGCAGGCACAACCGTCTTCAGCAGAGACTGCGATATCGTAGAAAGTACCCGATAAAGTGTATAGGAAAGAATCAGCGGATAAATATATATATACTCATTCGTGAAAAGCGGAGATTTCGGGGCGTAATGAGCGATGATAAAAGGTTTTATCAACATTAGAATCAGACAGATACCTGCAAAACCTATTGCGCTATAGAGGATAATGAAAAAAATAAACTTTCCTTCCTTGTCTTTCCTTTGGTAGAAATATGGGAAAAACCGCAGAATAATCCGCGTAATCCCCAGTTGGGAAAGCTCTGATCCCAGCACCATAAAGGTCATGAGCAGTTCAATCAGCCCATACTGCCCTTGTGTCAGCCACTGATAGAAGAGAAGGGATTTATTTAACCATCCCAGGACTACGCCCAGATAGGTGTAGATGGTATTCTGGACACTTTGTCGCTGAACAATACCCATTATTTAAGCATGTGGCTGATCATTTTATTTAATTCAACCTTGGTTACCGGGCGTTCGTTGCCGAGAATATTGACAGCAAGCGCTCCTACACTGTTTCCGATAAAAGGAATCAGATCAGGCGGGCATTGTTTGTAAGCACAAAGTGAGGTTACTGAAAGCACCGCATCGCCTGCACCTACAGAATCTACCACGCTGGTCGCAAGTGCCGGTGCGCGATAAAATTGGCCGTTGTAGTAATACACCGATCCTTTTTGTCCGAGGGTAATGGTAATGGCTTCACAGCCCGTAGTCTCATTTAGTCGGTGAATAAGATCTTCCAGAAGACCGTATTTACTACCAAAAGGCAGGCGGATTTCGTTTTCGTCAATCGAAATATAGTCTGCACCCTGATATTTGGTGATATAGTTGTATCCGAAGTTGTTGCTGTTGGTCTGAGCATTAACCGAAACATATATATCAGCATTTGTCAGATATTCCTGCACCGCAGGAGTGATCATGCCATGCCCAAAATCCGAAATCAATACGATATCGTAATTCCCGATAATTGAGTCGAGATATTCAATCATCTCATTTTCAACTGTTTCGGGTAGATTCGTATCATTCATATACGTGACCTCAAATACTTTGGTATTGAGGTATTCCGCAATATACCTGCGTTTGGCCGGTGTGGGGCCATCATTGCGGTAAAAATATTTTGCCGAAATTTCTTTTGCCAGCTTGGGTTTGATCACGTCAATCTGGTCGTTGTGGGTACCCAGACAGGTGACGAGATGAACCTCTTTGGCAAACTGGTTGAGGTGATTGGCAATGGCAAGTACCCCACCGGCAAATACTTCAGCGCGAATAAACTGGGTTGAAAGGGTAGGGGACTTGGAGGATTTACCCAGCGACCGAATGTAGTGATATTCGTCGATGATCGTATCTCCGATAACGAGCACCCGCACATCCGATAGACTTTCTATGACATCAATAATTTCTTCAGCGGAATGGTTCTGCTTCAGATTGTGCATATAATCTTTTGCCGACTCATCCAGCGGACTGAAGTGTGCGTTGATCAGATTGGAAGAAGAAAAAACAACTTCTTCTGTAAAATAAATATCGCCTCCTTCGGCTCTCACAGCTTCCACCTCCTTACGGATGTTGTCAGTAAGATCATCTTCGAAGTTTTTGTAGTCCTGACCTTTTACATAGTAGTCAGGTTTTAGCAGATGAAGCGTTTCTACAGCGGTAGGCCAAAGGTTAATAGCCACATAGTCAATGACTTCCAGCGCAGCCAGCGTTTCAAGTCGCATTTGCTGGTTAAAAGCAGGGCGACCCGGGCCTTTATTTACCATGTGGTCGGGGGTGATGGTAACCACCAGAATATCCGCAGCTTTTTTGGCTGCTTCGAAGTGTTTGATATGCCCCAGATGCATAAGGTCAAAACAGCCGTGGCAGTGTGCTACGGTATGACCTTCTGCTTTCAGACCTGAAATGATGTTTGCCAGATCTTCAAGTGCTACGATTTTGTCTTTATTCATTTTTTCCCCAGATACTTAAACCAGTCCTTAGTAGCTTCTGCAATACTTGCAGGTTCCCAAAGTGGCGCTTCCCGCCAGTAATCAATATTGTCCAGCATGGTTTGTACGCCTTCTTCAAAACTCACTTTGGGTTCCCAATTGAGGATTTTTCGAATTTTGGAGGTGTCTGCGTAGGTACAATCCGGCTCTCCGGGCCGCTTGGGGATATATGTAACTTCTCCCCCCAGAAGCTCTACCAGGCGGTTTACACTGTAAGTGCCGCCACTGCCTACATTCATCACTTCTCCGATGGCGGCATCTGTTTCTGAGGCTTTGATACAAGCCGCAGCGATGTCGGATACAAAGGTAAAGTCTCTGGTCTGAGTGCCATCGCCGACAACGGTGTAGGGTTTATTGTTGAGTTTTTGTGCGAGGAAAACGCCAAAAACGGCTCCATAGGTTCCCGAAGTGCGGGAACGCGGGCCGTACACATTAAAAAAGCGGAGCGAAGTCGTCGCCAGGCCATATACTTTATGCCAATTGAGCACGTATTGTTCGCCGATCCACTTGGTGGTGGCATAGGGATACTCGGGACGAATTTCTGCTGTCTCCGGTGTCGGATATAGATCAGGGATACCAAAACATGAAGAAGAAGCTGCATAAATCAGTCGCTTCACACCCGCTTTCCGGCTGGCTTCCAGCACGTTGATGGTTCCGTCCACATTGGATTTGTGGTAATTGAGCGGTTGCTGGATGGAAGGCACAATATCGGCCAGTGCTGCGATATGGAATACTTTTTCCACGCCTGCAAAATAACTATCGATCGCCCCGTATTCTGCAATATCTGCGATATGAACCGTGAGGTTGGGATTGGTTTTCTGATGTTCCAGATTCAACAACCTGCCGGTTGAAAGGTTGTCGATGACCACCACTTCTGCGCCTTTCGCAAGGAGGGCATCCACAAGATGGCTGCCGATAAACCCGCAGCCTCCGGTTACTAATACTTTCATGAATGGAAAAATCTTTCGATGGTATCACAAATATAATCAACCTCCTCGTCCAGGAGTTCGGGGAATACAGGCAGGCTCAGGATGGTATCCATCTGGCGCTCAGCTACCGGAAAATCTCCGCGTTGGTAGCCCAGATAAGCAGCGGCCTCCTGCAGGTGAATAGATATCGGATAATGCACTTTCGAATCCACGCCATTTTCCTTTAAAAAGGCCATCAGTTCATTTCTCCGGTCTGTCTGAATAATGAAAGTATGATAAACAGACTTCATACCCGGCCCGTCTTTAGGAACCCATACATACTGACTGATCCGATTCTGGTATTTCTCTGCAATCTCCCGGCGGCGGTTGTTCCACTGGTGTAAATATTTGAGTTTTACCTGAAGAATCGCCGCCTGAATCGCATCAAGTCGGGAGTTGTAGCTCCAGAACTCGCACTCATCGCGGTTTTTCAGTCCGTGGTTACGGGCTTTGAGAAGGTATTGGTAGAGGTTTTCATCATTGGTGGTGATCATCCCGCCGTCTCCGACGGCGTTGAGGTTTTTCAGCGGGTGAAGGCTGAATCCTCCGGCGATTCCGAAGGAACCGACCGGCTGACCATGGTAAGTAGCCCCTACCGCCTGTGCGCAGTCTTCGATGACATACAACCCGTGTTTTTGGGCGATTTGAAGGATGGGCGCCAAATCTGCCGGTCGGCCCGTCAGGTGTACCGGTGCAATGGCTTTGGTACGCGGAGTAATCGCCTGCTCGAGTTTTTCGGGATCAATATTGTAATCGTCCCGTACGTCTGCGAAAACAGGGGTAGCGCCAATCAGGGCAATGGAAGATGCTGAGGCGAGGAAAGAGTTGGGAGGAACGATCACCTCGTCCCCTGCGCCGATACAGAGGCCGCGCATGACCAGAAATAATGCATCTGTGCCATTATTTACCCCTACAGCGTATTTTGTTCCGCAGAGCTCGGCAAAATCTGCTTCAAACCGGGAAACCCTTTCACCCAGAATATACATGCCGCTATCCAGCACTTTTTCAATTTCGGCCATTACTTCCTCTTTGTAGAGCGAAGCCTGAATGCCGATATTGACATAGGGAATCTGTCTTTGTACTACCTGCATGGGTTATTTTAAATGAATTTTTTGCATCAGCTTGACATTGAAATATTTAGGGTTTTCAAGCGGCTGAGGCAGAAGACCATTGTCAAAAGCAATTTTTAGATCTCTGACGGCATCGTCAATGGTATGTTTGGCTTCAAAGCCGATTTCCTCTTTGATCTTCTGTGAAGACACGTGATAAGATCTGTGATCGTCGGTAGGGGAGGTGATGACATTGACCTGAGGGCCTACTACTTTTTTAACGATTTCGGCCAGCTCGGCTACCGGGTGATTTTCGTATCCTGCATTGTAAATCTTTCCGGCAATTTTTTCATCGGGAAGCTCAAGCAGCATACAATACAAATCGGTCATATCCTCAATATGGATATTCGGACGTTTTTGCTCTCCGCCAAAAACGGTAATCTCGCCTTTATTGATTGCGAGGTTGGTGAGAATATTTACCACCAGGTCAAGTCGCTGGCGGGGAGAATAACCACAGACAGTGGAAGGCCGGATCGTAATCGTGGTGAAATCGTCGGACTGGTATTTTGCGAGGATATCTTCGCACATCGCCTTAAACTTTGAGTAGTCAGTCAACGGCTCCAGTGTCATTTCTTCCGTCACATTTGGCTCATCCTTAATGCCATAAACACTGGATGACGACGCGTAGATAAACCGCTTCACACCGGCTTCCCTGGAAATCTGAACCATCGGCTCAAATGCGTCGAGGTTAATGGATTTTCCCAGTTCCGGATTCAGGTCGAAGCTCGGATCATTGGAAATGCAGGCCAGGTGAATGACCGCATCATGTCCGGGGATTGTTTTGCGGAGGATTGCCTGATCCCGGATATCACCTGTAACTTTGGTGAGTCTTGGATGATCCGCAAGGACGTCTTCGCCGTAGATCATCAGGTCGAGAACGGTAACTGAGTAACCCCTGCGGAGGAGTTTGGGTACCAATACGGCACCTACATATCCGGCACCGCCTGTGATGAATATGTTCTGAAGTTTGTTTTTGCTCATTTTACAAAAAACATTCGGTTATTACTGACCCGCGAATTTACAGCAATTGCGGGGAAATTGAAATATAATCACGTAACCTTCAGCAGTTTTGCAGGGACCCCTGCCCATATCTCTCCTGCCGGTACTTTTTTTAACACTACAGATCCTGCGCCGATGTATGCGCCTTCTCCGACTTCTGCATCCGGAAGAAATATGGCCCCCGTTCCCACAAATACATCCCGCCTGATGATTACCCGCCCGCTTGTGTGCACGCCGGGTGAAATGACTACCCCATCTTCAATCTCATTGTCATGGTCAATGGTCGCTCCCGTGAGAATATTGACAGCGTTGCCGATTACACTTCCCGTAACGATAACTGCGCCGGGTGAAACTACAACGCCCTCTCCCATCCTTACGTCTGAATCTATATGTGCGGTTGGGTGGATGGTATTAATAAGCTTCAAGCCAAGCGATTTGATCTTTTGCCCTACTTCACGGCGAAATTGATTGTGTGCAAAAGCTGCAATTCCTCCTTCTATATTGTATTTGACCATTAATTCAGGCAAATCAATCATTCCCCCTAATACTTCTTTGTCTCTGATTTTCACGCCTTTTTTTGCCGGATCGTCATCCAGAAAGCCAACCACATGGTATTTTTTTTCTGCCTCGACAATTTCAAGCACTACTTTTGCCTGGCCTTTGGGGTTTGCGCCTACGATGACGATGTTCATGACTGGATAAGTCTTTGATATAATTGTGTGATACGTGGGATATGCCTGCTGAGTGAAAGTTCCCGGCGATATTTATCTACATTTTTTTGCAATTGTTCGTAATCCAGGCTGCGAAGTTTTTCGCCCAAATCGGGTATATCACTTTTGGAAACGGCCACGCCTGAATTTTTTCGCATCACAATCCACCATTGATAAAAAATGTCGCGGGAAATAATCACAGGTATGCCTGCTTCGAGAAAATTAAACATCTTAAGGGAGGTCGCATATTTCATTTTGTCTTCCTTCAGATCGCTGTCTTCTGCAAAAAACGGAAGGATACCAAAATGATACTTTGCCAGTTCTTGCGTCAGTGCATCGTTGTCAACGGGTTTGTGCATGTGGAAAAATGGGTTTTTAGCTGCAATCCCGTAGTATTCTTCATAGTCTGGTGGGAGTGTGGAAGGGCTTGGATACACATGGAAGTGAATTCCCTGCCGGCTCAGTGATTCGATCAAATGGTGAAACTGCAATATACCAAACTGCCTTCTGTCCCGGTGTGAACCGGCAAGTCCGCCTGCATATACCACATGTATCCCATCTTTCAACGTTTTGCCTTCCTGCGGCATCAGGCTGTCGTCATCGCAAAAGAGCGGGAAAAACATCGTTTGCGGGCGTTTTTTTATGCCATATTTTAAATACCCGGCACGCGGTTCGAGGCTTTGTCCAATAACCCAATCAGCTTCTGTGAGACAGTCTTTTTCATAGACCAATTCTTTTTTTGCCCATGCATAAGGGGGGGTAAGTCCGTGATACGTGACCACTACGTCCTGCATGTCCAGAATAAAAGGTTTATGGGTAAATTTTCGCCCGATTTCGGGATAAAAACATTTGGGAGCGAATGCGTGGATGACGTCAATATGCCCGATATTTTGGAGGACAGATTTTAGATGCCAGGCATTGCGGTATGTAAATTCACGGCTGAAATGCCCGCCTGCAAATTCCGGTACGTAACCATCCTGATGGCAGACAAGTACTACTTCGAATGCAGGATTTCTCCCCACCCATTTGGCCATACGACCGGCTCTGGCAGGAATAAGTTCACAGAGATAGACGATGATTTTCCGATCCTGTTTTTTTTCAGGAGAATGGCGCCACAGATTTCTTATCTGGAAGAGCAAAAAATCAAAAGCAGAACTCACCACCAGGCCCATTTTCCTGCGGATTTTTATCATAAGAATTTTGGCGGAAGCGATCCGGTTGCTCATAGGGCCAGAATATTTTTTTCGTTGAGCGACTGTGTGATAAAATCGTAGTCCGGGCGGAAATTTTCTATAGTTTGATTGATCGTCGCCAATTCCTGATCAGAGAGATGTTTTTTCCACTTTTTGAGTGGATCTCCGGAAGTGGAGGTATTGATAACCTTTAGCCCGGATGTTTTGATTTTTTCTGAATGGTTGTGATGTGCGGGATTGAGATCAAGAAAGTCGAATAATTTTCCCAGCACTTCTGATTGCCGATTGACCAGATCTTCGTAGCTGATAATTCGCACCGAATCTTCAGGAAGTGAAAGCAGATCGCGAAGTCCTAATGCATTCAGGCGAATCCACATTTCCGGTATCACAGAAAAATCGCCCGGGTAACAACGATCTGGAATCACGCCCTCCGGCGTAATATCTTCAGAAAATCGGGTATAACAGCCTTTGGGATCCTGTGGGATATAGTTGATCCTTTTCAGTAATTCGTATTCCCTGTCAAAAAACACCTTTGTACTGGCGCAGTGCCCTTCAATGGATCGAATGATCAGGACAATTTTGGACTGAGGGAAAAGCGTGTGGATGTAGCGAAGTTTGTTGGTAAGATGCGGCGATTTATTGACGGGAATGAGGTGATCCCAGTCGTAGGAAAACGCCCCTGACCCAAACCGGAAAAGATTGCTCACCCGCATGAGATACCGGCGTCCCGATTTTGCATCGGCAATAAACCGGTCAAAATAATGCGCCATATTGGTGGCTGCGGAGAAAGATGCATGCGATTCGTCGCGGTGCATACAATAGCCTACACATGGTGCTTCACCTATCGCTGACCAGATATCGTTGAGCTCCATTCCGATCTTGAGAAGCTGCGGGTGCTGGCTGATTTTATCGACCAGCAGCGAAGTTCCGCTGCGCATGCAGCCGGCAATAAATAGCGGTGCGGGGAAAACCTTGGGAGGAATTTCCGTTTCGAGCCGTAAGAACTTTCGCAGGGATTCATTCATGCCGCTTAGATTCGACTGCGAAATTACAAAAATTCAATTTAACTGTTTACAGAAACCTGTTTTTGGAAAGATAGATTACGGATATATCCTTCCCTTAAATAAAACAAGCCATCCCGAATCTTCAGGATGGCTTGCAGGTTTTTGTATATGAACCGGAAATTATCCGTTCATGGAAAGCAGGAACTCGTCGTTGTCCTGCGTATTATTCATTCTTTCTCTGAGGAATTCCATTCCTTCGATCGGGTTCATGTCAGCCATGAACTTGCGCAGTACCCAGATGCGGTTGATGTCTCCCGGATCCATGAGCAGGTCTTCGCGGCGTGTACCCGAGCCCGTAACATCGATAGCGGGGTAGATACGGCGGTTGGAGAGTTTCCGGTCGAGCAGAAGCTCCATATTGCCGGTTCCCTTAAATTCTTCAAAGATTACCTCATCCATTTTGCTGCCGGTTTCGATAAGGGCAGTGGCGAGAATTGTCAGCGAACCACCGTGTTCGATATTCCTTGCAGCCCCGAAAAAGCGTTTAGGTTTGTGAAGCGCATTTGCATCCACACCACCGGAAAGAATTTTACCAGAAGCGGGCATACACGTATTGTGAGCTCTTGCAAGACGCGTAATAGAGTCAAGTAAAATGACAACATCATGTCCGCACTCTACCATGCGTTTCGCTTTTTCAAGAACAATGGTAGCAACCTGAACGTGTCGGTCGGCAGGCTCATCAAAAGTAGATGCGATTACCTCCGCATTTACGTTGCGGGCCATATCGGTAACCTCCTCCGGGCGTTCATCAATCAGCAGAATGATGAGATATGCTTCTGGGTGATTGGCAGCGATAGCGTTGGCGATTTTTTGGAGGAGAACCGTTTTACCTGTTTTAGGCTGGGCTACGATAAGTCCCCGCTGGCCTTTACCTATGGGTGAAAAGAGGTCGATAATGCGGAGGGACAAATCTTTTTCTTTTCTCTCGGAAGAAAGTTTAAATCTTTCATCAGGGAAAAGTGGGGTAAGGTGATCGAAATAAATGCGGTCTCTGACCTCTTCGGGGGTGCGACCATTGATAGTCTCAACCTTCAGGAGCGCAAAATACCGCTCCCCATCCTTAGGCGGGCGAATTTGCCCGAAAACAGTGTCGCCGGTTTTGAGGCCAAACAGTTTGATCTGGGAAGGAGAAACGTAAATATCGTCAGGTGATGGGAGGTAATTGTATTCAGAAGAGCGGAGGAATCCGTATCCTTCAGGAATTACTTCCAGCACACCCTGGTTGCTGATTACACCATCGAGGTTGGGCATTGCAAGTGCCGGATCCTGGGCGACGGGCTGAGATTGCGATCTGTCGCGGTCACGGTCTCTGTCGCGGTCGTTGTCGCGGTTCCGGTCTCTGTTGTCGCGGTCATTGTCGCGATTTCTTTCTCTGTCGCGGTCATTGTCGCGGTTCCGGTCTCTGTCGCGATCATTGTCGCGATTTCTTTCATTGTCGCGATTCCGGTCTCTTTCCTGTCTTACCGGAGCTTGACTATCGGGACCGTTTCTATCATTATCATTGCGCGAAGGCACACGCTTGCGGCGATTGCGTTGCTTGCGGTCATTGTCATCATCCTGCCGCTGTTGGCGGTTTTCAGGCGTTTCGTTTGATTCATTTTCAGAATCTTCATTCTCCTCGTCACCATTTTCCATGGATTCCGGGGTGGATATTTCCATTACCGGTACCTGCTCATTGGGTACTTCGGGTTCTTCTTCAGCAGGTTCGTCGTCAGTTTTTTTGGATCGGCTTGTACGCTTGCGTGGGGCCGGTTTTTCTTCGGGCTTCTCTTCCGGCTTTTCCTGTGTTTTGCGGCGGCTATTTTTGGGGCGTGATTCCGCTTCGCTATCTTCGGGGGTCTCCGTTTCTTCTGTAACGGATTCTTTTACCGGTTCAGCAACTTTGTTTTTACTGCCTTCTTTGAGTCCTTTTAACTGATCTGGCGGCATAAGTGCCTGCTTATCCAGAATCTTAAAGATCAGATCCTGTTTGGCAAGCTTGTCGATGTCCTCAATTTTCAGTTTCTTCGCAATGTCCTTCAACGCCGGGAGGTCGTTGTTGTTCAGCTCGATAATATCGTACATATATTGATTGTGGTTGTTTCAAGAAATCTCTTGAATCATTTGGGTGGAGATAATGTGATGTGGATGACTGTGAGATGTGCCTGACTCTTCAGAGATAATCAGTAAAAGGAAAGCACATGTATAGGAAATGGAACTTGGATTGAATTAACCCGACAAAGGTACATAATCTAATTGCAGTTTCCAAAAAATTATCCGCAATCATTTGCGAATAAGTGATAAGTTTTCGTACGAATCTGCATAGGTTTTTGTTATTTCGCTGCAAACTATTTCAAAATTATGCTTGAAATTCAGAAAATCCGGACAGAGCCAGAGAACCTGATAGCCGGACTGGAAAAGAAAAACATAGCGGATGCCGCTGAAAAAATCGGAAAACTGCTGGAGCTCGACAGTGTGCGCAGGCAGACAGTGACCGAGCTGGAACAACTGCGAAATCTGATCAATCATTCCTCCAAATCCATCGGTAACCTGATGAAAGAGGGAAAAAAAGAAGAAGCTGAATCTCTTAAGGTGGAACTTGCCAGCGCAAAAGATAAGATAAAGGAACTGGAGCAACAGCAGGTTTCTGTTGAAGATGAAACCTATCAGTTGCTGGTGACGCTTCCCAATATTCCACATGAATCTGTGCCAAAAGGTAAGTCTGCCGATGATAATGTTGTGGTTGGAGGAAATAATAAACAAATCACCTTCGATTTTCCCGCCAAACCTCATTGGGAACTTGCCCGTGATCATGATATTATTGATTGGGAACTGGGGGTAAAACTTACCGGCGCAGGCTTCCCTGTTTACAAAGGAAAAGGTGCAGCATTACAGCGCGCACTTATTACTTTTTTCCTCGACACCGCCCGTGACGCGGGTTATACTGAAATCATGCCTCCGTTGATGGTCAATGAGGCTTCGGGTTTTGCAACCGGGCAGCTTCCCGACAAAGATGGCCAGATGTATTTTGTCGAAAGAGATGGCTTTTACCTTATCCCTACGGCTGAGGTGCCTATCACCAATCTGTACCGCAACGATATCGTAAACGGCGAAGATCTCCCAATTAAAAATTGTGGGTATACTCCCTGTTTCCGCCGTGAAGCCGGA
The DNA here is from genome assembly GCA_041391665.1 of Bacteroidia bacterium. Classification (NCBI taxonomy): domain Bacteria; kingdom Pseudomonadati; phylum Bacteroidota; class Bacteroidia; species Bacteroidia bacterium. Next base: position 470,995 of record JAWKNO010000001.1, read on the forward strand.
TCTTATGGAAAAGATGTAAAAGGCCTCAACCGCCTCCATCAGTTTGACAAAGTGGAAATCGTACAGATTACCCTTCCTGAAAACTCCTATGACACGCTGGAAGTGATGACCCGGCATTCTGAAGGTCTGCTCGAAGCATTGGGGCTTCCCTGGCACCGGCTGCTGCTCTGTTCCGGTGATATGAGTTTCACTTCTGCCAAAACCTATGACCTCGAAGTCTATAGCGCCGGACAGGGACGATGGCTGGAGGTAAGCTCTGTCAGCAACTTTGAAACCTATCAGACCAATCGCCTCAAACTTCGCTACCGCGACGAGAATAAAAAACCTCAGCTGGCGCATTCGCTTAATGGCAGTGCGTTGGCTTTGCCCCGTATTTTGGCGGCTTTGCTGGAAAACAATCAGCAGGCAGACGGCAGTATAGTTGTTCCGGAAGTATTGCGCAAATACACCGGATTTGATCGTATATAAACAAAAAGAGTGGGCCTGCACCGGCAGACCCACTCATCATTTTATTGCCACCGAAGACTATCCCAGTGCTGCAATACCTGGCAGTACTTTGCCTTCGAGATACTCAAGCAGTGCACCACCTCCGGTAGAAACATAGGAAACCTGATCTTCCAGACCTGCTTTGGCAATTGCCGCAGCCGAATCCCCACCACCAATCAGAGAAAAGGAGCCATTTTGTGTAGCCTTTACTACTGCTTCAGCTACAGCCATTGTGCCTTTGGCAAATTTTTCCATTTCAAATACTCCCATGGGACCATTCCAAAGGATGATTTTGGACTGAAGGATTGTATCGTAATAGTATTCAAATGTCTGTGGGCCAATATCTAGTCCCATCATGTCATCAGGGAAATCTTCATTTCTTACTACAGCGATCTTTCCGTCTTCGCCAAAAACGTCTGATACTACAGAGTCAACCGGTGTGAGGATTTTCACATTTTTCGCAGCTGCTTTTTTGAGCAGAGAGGCGGCTGTGATGATTTTATCCTCTTCCAACAGCGATTTTCCTACCTTAAAACCTTTGGCGCGGAGGAAAGTAAATGCCATGCCGCCACCGATCAACAGATAATCCACACGGTCCAGCAGGTTTTCGATGATAAGGATTTTGTCAGAAACCTTGGCTCCGCCCATAATCGCGCAAACCGGCCGTTCTTCACTGTTCAGGACTTTGTCTGCATTGACAATTTCCTTTTGCAGAAGCATACCGCAATAGGTCTCTTCGAAGAATTTTGCCACGATAGTTGTACTCGCATGTGCGCGGTGTGCCGTACCAAAAGCATCATTCACATAAAAGTCTCCGTGGTGGGAGAGCTTTTCTGAAAAATCTTCGTCTCCGGCAGTTTCTGCCTTGTAAAAACGAAGGTTTTCAAGCAGTAAAATCTGGCCGGGTTTCAGGTTGGCGCTCATCTCAAATGCAGATTCACCGATACAGTCATCTGCGAATAAAACCTCTGCATTTACGTGTTTTTTCAACGCATTAATCGTATGACGAAGGCTGTATTTATCCTCCGGTGCATCTTTTGGACGACCCAGATGAGACATCAGTACGGCAGAGCCGCCCTGATCCAGAATATACTGTATAGTAGGTACTGCTTCGCTGATGCGGCGGTCATCAGTTACCTCAAATGATTTGTCAAGGGGTACATTAAAATCCACGCGGATCAAAGCGCGTCTGCCGTTAATATTGGCCTGGTCTAAATATTTCATAAGTCTTAATGTTAGAGCCGCAAAATTAGGAAATTTTTATTAAGGAATAGTTAAATGTGATTTATATTCAAGTCTTTTTGTCCCCTCAACCATTACCCATTAACAATTACCAATTAACCATTAACAATTATCCGCATGTCCCAGGTAAAAGAATTTAATGAATTTCGCGAAAAGATGAACGCCCGCATCCTCGCATCGGACTCCAAAATCATCAAACGCATTTACAACCTCGATACCAATACTTACCAGGAAGGTGCCCTGAATGTAAAGACCAAAGAACTGATCGGTCTCTCTGCATCCATGGTATTGCGGTGTGATGACTGTGTCAGATATCATATTCAGTCTTCACTGGAAGCCGGGGCGACGGAACAAGAACTCATGGAAGTGTTCGAAATTTCCTTGTTGGTAGGAGGAACCATCGTGATTCCGCATTTGCGGCGGGCGATTTCTTTTATGGATGAATTGCTGGAAAAACCCGCGGAAGGATAATAGGTTTGCCTTATTCGTCCTCTGTCCACTGGTTGTCAACGGTAACCAGGATTTCATCGATGAGGGCAGGTTCGTTGACCAGGAGAAAACCTTTAAGTGGGAATTCTTTCCGTTGGGAACCGTGAATGCGCATGACCATTTCTTTTGTTTCCGGGTTGTAATGGCAGGTACGCCGGTCAAACGGATCCTGTGAGGTGAATTTTCTTGAGGGTTTGAATGTCGAAAAACTTTCCCGCAGGATTTTGCTGTAAACCTGTTTGCTGATCGAAGGGTTTCGCATGGAATAACTGAGCAGAACAGTCATGCTGTCTGTTTCCCTTATTTTTGCAAGCAGAAAATAACCCGGGTTTATTTCATACATGATATCATGAAAACCAGCCTGTGCAGGTGTTGTTCTCCGGATAGAATTTTTGCCAAACTTTTCTGTAAGTACATCTTCTTTCAAGCCCAGCTGAGCGCGGGCGGGCGGCAAAATAAGAACAAGGAGCATCAGGGAAAAAATATATCGAAAGGGCATAAAAAATAATTACCAGGTTTGAATATAGTCGCTGTGCAAATGGAAAACGAGCCAATGAAGGAATAATTATTTACACGGGAATAAGTGCCGATAAATGAATGTCTAATTTACATCCTTCACAAACTGAGACCTCAATTTTATGAAAAAGTATGGGTTGTTGTTTACTTTCCTCCTAAGTGGAATCCTGGCCTTTGGCCAGACTTTTGAGATTTCCGGGAAAATCCTGAATCCGGACCAGACGCCTTCTGTGGGTGCCAAAGTGGTACTCGAACAAGGTGGAGCAGGCCTGAGAGGGGCATTTGCCGGTCCCGATGGTGTGTTTACTCTGAAAATGGTAAAACCAGGTGATTATACGATAAAGATTTCCGCGCTTGGTTTTGGGGACTATACCCAGGCTGTGTCGGTGGTTGACAAGTCTCTTTCTCTGGATCCTGTGACGATGGAAGAGCGATCCTATAATATAGAAGAAGTTCAAATCGAAGGAGAGGTAGCCCAGGCTCAGCAAAAAGGCGATACCACACAGTTTAATGCCGGTGCATTCAAAACAAATCCCGACGCAAATGCAGAAGATCTGGTTCAGAAAATGCCGGGCATCAATATGTCCAATGGCAAAATTTCGGTTGGAGGAGAAGAAGTAAAGCAAGTATTGGTTGACGGGAAGGAATTTTTTGGTAGCGACCCTTCTGCAGCTCTGAGAAATCTTCCGGCTGAAGTCATCGCCAAAATCCAGGTATTTGACCAGCAAAGTGATCAGTCTCAGTTTACCGGTGTTGATGATGGCAATACGACCAAAACCATCAATATTATTACCCGCGAAAAAATGAGCAATGGCATATTTGGTAAAGTATATGGCGGGTATGGATACGATGGGGACTTTATTGAAAATGGCAGTCGTTATCAGGCCGGAGGAAATCTTAACTATTTCAACAAGGCCCGAAGGATTTCTGTTCTGGCGCAGTCCAATAATATCAATCAGCAGAATTTTTCCAATGATGACCTGCTGGGTGTATTAAGCTCCGGTGGCGGAGGACGCAGAGGCGGTGGTGGGGGTTTTGGCGGTGGCGGCTTTGGTGGGGGACGCGGCGGCGGCGATGCCGGCGATTTCCTTGTTTCACAGCAGGGAGGGATATCTACTACACATGCCTTCGGACTTAATTATTCCGACAATTGGGGCAAAAAAATGGAAGTCTCCGGTAGCTATTTCTTTAATCTGACCAATAACGACGCGCTGACCGATCTCAATCGCCAGTATGTCACAAGTACAGATACGGGACAGGTGTATCGGGAAAACAGCGAAAGCGGTACCCAAAATATCAACCACCGGCTGAATATGCGGATGAACTATAAGTTTACAGATAAAACTTCTCTGCTTATCCGCCCCAGACTTTCCATTCAGCAAAATGCCGGAGACGAGACTACTTTTGCAGGAACCTCTCTTTCTGACTATCTGCTCAATAGCTCGGCTTCAATTTTCTCCTCAGAACTGCTAGGGGTTGATTTCTCGAATATGTTCCTTTTTCGCCATCAGTTTGAAAAAAGGGGACGGACAATTTCGCTGAACGTGAGGAGCGGGTACAATGAAAACTCGGGTACCAATCAGTTGTTTTCTGCCCTGAACTATTTCACCGAGCCGGCATCTTTCGATACGCTGGATCAGAATTCAAGGCTTGACAAAAACAACTGGAATGTTTCTACCAATGTCATGTACACGGAGCCGGTTTCCGAAAAGGGGATGTTGCAGCTGAACTACTCATGGTCACCGGAATGGAACGACTCGGAGAAATCAACCTATGATTACGAGGATATGACGGGTGACTATTCCTCTCTGAATATCCCTCTATCCAATGTCTTCAATAGTACATACGCTGCGCACCAACTTGGAGCTGGTTATATGTTGCGTGGAAAAAAAGCTTTCTTTACTACCCGGCTCGCTGCACAATGGGCGGGCTTGGCAGGTGAGCAGGTACTGCCTTATTCAGATAATGTAAACCGTACTTTTTTCAATCTTTTGCCAACGGCTTTTTTCCGTCTCCGGCTGGAAGGGCAAAATAGCATTTTTGCTATGTATCGCACGAGTACCAGTCCGCCTTCCATCTCCCAGCTTCAGCAGGTAATTGATAACAGCAATCCGCTTCAGCTTCGTACGGGCAACCAGGATCTCGACCAAAGTTATCAGCACATGATGGTGTTTCGGTACAACAGTACCAATACCGAAAAATCAAGGGTATTTTTCTTTATGTTGAGCGGAAACTATACTCAGAATTATGTGGGAAACAGTACGTTTATCGCACGGCAGGATACGGTACTTTCAGAAGGAGTAGTGCTGCCAAGAGGCGCTCAGCTTATCAAACCGGTCAACCTCGATGGTAACTGGAGTTTGCGCTCATTCATTACCTACGGGATTCCTGTGAAGCTGATTAAATCCAACCTTAATTTTAACCTTTCCGGAGACTACCGCCGTACGCCGGGTATCATCAATGGTGCGCTGAATGAAACTTCTAATGCAACCGTGGGGTTGGGGGCAGTATTGAGCAGCAATATCAGTGAGAAACTGGATTTTACGCTCTCCTCCCAATCAAATCTCAGCAATGCCATAAATACCCTGCAGTCATCACTGAATACCAGGTATCTCAATCAGGTTTCTTCTGCCCGTGTGAATGTGATCGTTGGAAAAGGAATTGTCTTCAGAAGCACGGTTACCAATCAGTTGTACAGAGGGTTGAGTCAGGGGTTTGATCAGAATTTCTGGTTGTGGAATATGGGACTTGCAAAGAAGATGTTCAAAAACCAGCGGGGTGAGTTGCAACTATCTGTGTTTGATATGCTGAAACAAAACAACAGCATTCAGCGGACAGTCAGCGACGTCTATATCGAAGATTTACGCACAGCAGTATTGCAGCGATATGTCATGCTGACCTTCACTTACAATATCCGTGAATTTGTCAAGCCGGCAGATTCGCCCAATAACGCTGATCGCCCGGGTGGGCCCGGAGGCCCTGGCGGTCCCGAACCCTGGAGAAGAAATTGATGGGCTACAGGTTGTGCTCCTGCCGGATAAAGCTTAGCAGATTTTGGCAGGAGCGCTCCAACATTACAAATACCTCTTCAAAACTGCTTTTTCCACCATAATAAGGGTCAGGCACATCTGCTTCAGGCGCTTGTGGATCAAAATGCCGCATTTTGATAATCCGGGCCTTTTTTCCCGGTATTCGTGCAGCAAGCGTCTCCAAATCATAGAGATTGCTTTGATCCATAGGGATGATATAGTCAAAATCCTGAAAATCGCTATGCCTCACCTGTCTGGCTCTTGAGGGAAGATGGATTCCATGTTCTGCTGCGGTTGCCCGCATTCTGGCATCGGCTCTTTCTCCTGCATGCCAACCGCCAGTGCCACAAGAGTCAACCTTAATTTTTTCTGACAAACCGGCCTGTTCTACCAAATGTATAAACATTCCTTCGGCCATGGGAGAACGACAAATATTTCCCAAACAAACAAATAATACACGGATCATTGGCTCCTTACTAATTGTTACCCAACATATGCGTTCGTATTCACAAAAACATACTCAGGGCCAAATACCTAAATCTTTGGCCTAATAAAAAATCAATTATCAGATATTTATTATTCCGAAAATCTGGAGAAGGATACTATTTGTCTAAGGTGATGTTTCAGGTGAATGACGTAATCTTCCATCAGGCAATCCAGCGAAATTAATCCCCCTTCGGGTAAAGTTTGCGAATCCATCAGAGGATACAACAGTCTGATATTTTGTTTTTGCCGGGTTTCTTCGGGCAGAGATTTTATGAGCCGGCAAAGGTGTTGGTTGTATGATTTCCAGAACTGTATGAGCGCACGCCATTGAGTATTCTGGTAGGCATTTACGCGTACCCATTCATCCTGATTATAACCGGAAAGCTCGCAAAGCTGGCCATTACCACACAAAACAATGATTATGCGGTGATGGTTGTGGGTTGCCGAATCGATAAGATGACCGACGATCTCCCGGGGAGACCATTTTCCCGGCGCTGGTTTTTTTGCAGAGATTGAGTCGGGAATAAACCCCATCATTTCTCCTGCAGTCTCAATCAGCGCATCATATTCAGCTATATAGTTGGCCATAAGTGCAATTAAGCAAAAAACACGATATTGCGTTTGTCTTGAGTATGACAATATTTTTTTGTCTATTAGTATTTGTATTCACAACCTGAAATGATAACCATGAAAAACACAAGTTTAAGGGATTCCCTTGTGGAAAGGGATTGGCTGGCCGACATCTCCGTCGGCGGGCGCCGGGAAGAAAATGCACTCCGGCAGATTTATAACCGATGCTTCTTTCCTGTATTAAAAATGGTAAACCAGCGTGGCGGTAATGACGCGGATGGCGAAGATGTTTTCCAGGAGGCGTTGGTCGTCTTGTATGAAAAGGTGAAATCTGGCCAATTTGAACTCCATTCCCGCCTGATTTCCTATCTTCTGACGGTCTCTTCCCATATCTGGTCTAAAAAACTACGGAAACTGGGAAAGGAGACGTTTCCGGTCAATTGGAGCGAAGATATTCCTGCTTTGGCCGAAGTGGATTCATTCAGCGAGATTTGGGCGGAGGAAAATTCGGCGACCTTTTACCGATTGATGGATCAACTGAATGAAGATTGCCGGGCGGTGTTGATGGCAGCAATTTGGGAGAATCAGTCAATGAAAACCATCAGCCAGCAAATGGGCTACCAGAATGCACAGATTGCCAGAAATAAAAAATGCAGGTGTCTCGGATATCTGAGGAAGATATTCCGTAAGGGAGAATAGTTTATCCTTATTACTTTTTGCGAAAAAAAGGATGTAAGGTTTTAGCCTGTTGGTTAATGATTTGTTACGCGGAGCAAAATTTTGCCGGTATTTTGATTGGACTCCATGAAACGGTGCGCATCGCAGACTTCTTTCCAGTCAAAAATGCGGTCGATGACAGGGGTTAGTCTGCCGGATTCGAGTAAGGGCAGTGCGAAGTCTGAAAATGCACGGGTAAGGGCAATTTTATAATCCAATGGCCTGCTTCGGAGGGTTGAACCCATAATTTGAAGCCTTTTGCCCAGTATGGGTGCGAGGTTGATTTTTTCTGCGGAAGGGCCACCCATTAAAGCGAGCATGACCATTCGCCCGTCCATAGAGAGTGCGTTAAGGTTTTGCTGGAAATAGGGCGCCGCGAGGAAGTCCAGGATCACCTGTACGCCTAATCCGCCGGTAATCTCACGGATTACGGATTCGAAGTTTTCATTTTTATAATCGATGACTTTTTCTGCACCGAGTTTTATGCAGGCTGAGTGTTTGGATGTAGAAGCCGTAGCAAAAACCCTTGCGCCTTTTTCCCTGGCGATCTGAATGGCCGCCGTACCTACACCGCTTCCTCCGGCATGGATCAGCACCGACTCTCCCGACTGAAGATCAGCCAGCCAGTCCAAAGCCTGGAAGGCGGTAAGGAATACCTCCGGAATAGCTGCCGCTGAAATCAAATCTATATTCGGAGGTACAGGCATAGCCAGGTCCTGGTGAAGAACGACGTATTCTGCGTAGCCGCCACCTGCCAGCAATCCGCATACCAGATCGCCTTTCTTCCAATGAGTGGCATTTTTTCCCAGCGCAGCGACCGTGCCCGATATTTCGAGACCCGGGATCGTACTTGCGCCCGGAGGAGGGGGGTATTTTCCTTCCCGTTGCAGGATATCCGCCCGGTTGAGGGCAGTGGAAGTAACTTTTATGAGTATTTCAAAAGGGCCGGGAACAGGCGTTTCAAATTCCCCGAGTTGGAGGACATCCGGCCCGCCGAAGTGGTTGATCAGGATCGCTTTCATTCTTCCGAATCCGGATCATAGGGAACAAATACAAACTGACCGGTATCTTCAGTAATGACAAATACACAGGCCTTTTTGGTCGCGTCGCCGTAGGTGCGTTTAAACTGGCTGACCTTTTCAGACTGGATGAGGCCTTTTTTTACGAAATCTTCCAGGAAAGAAACGTTGAAAAACCAGTTGACATGTATGACATCGCGGTCAAATATCGGTTTGCCGATGTCCACATATTCCTGCGAAGCTACAAATACCGGGTAATCCGAAATTTCTTCCTCGATCACCCTTTGGGCAAGTGTATGCAGTGCTTTGCCCACAACAGCCATATCGTTGCGTATAGAATCCAGGATAAGTTCACCTGCTTCGTCTTGCATAGGTTTTATTAATTATTCCCGACTGCAAAGTTACGCTTATGATAACTAAAAGCAAAAAACCGCAACCCATGGGCTGCGGTCTGTCGCAAAGCTGTTATGCAACGGTTATCAGTAATGGATAAGATTTGCCTGATATTCAGAAGGACTTTTGCCCGTCCATTTTTTAAATGTGCGCGAGAACACACTGATTTCTGAAAATCCCAGAACCTGCGCAATTTCGCCTTTACTTACTTTGGGTTCACGCAAATAAGCGATGGCCAACTGCTTTCTCATAGAGTTCAATAATTTTTGATAGCTGGTACCTTCTTCTTTGAGTTTCATCTGCAGACTGCGGACGCTCATGGAGAGGTAGTCGGCTACGACTTCGATGCCGGGTGATTCATCTTTCAACTGCTGGAGCAAGAGGCGTTTGACCTGATAAGTATAACTTTCTGAGGGAGATTCCTTCCGCATAAAGTCCTGAGCATGTTTGTCAAACAAGTAATTAAGCTTTGGATTGGTAGGTGTAAAGCGCGTTTTCATATCACCTGATTATTTTTTGTTATTACTTAGTATGGCCTCTCCGGTCCTTCCGGAAAGGATGTAAACAATATTTTTTGTGTCAGCCACAAGTGGATGACAGTCTTTCATGATGTAAATGGGGGATGGTTGTTGTTTGGTTCCCAACCTTTTTAAATAAAGTTTAAGAGGTCTGAAACCAATAGAAAGGGTTTAAGCTGGATTATGAGCATCAAAGTAAGTTCCCCAAACCGCCGGAAACCATTATCCGGCCTGTAATATGGAGAGATAAACCAAAATCCGTTCCACAAATCGGGGCAGGAAAGAATTTGTGCTGATTTGTAAGAAATCTCATGAAGAAAAAAGTGTCTGGGTTTTTCGCTTTGAATCTGGCAAAGGCTTTGTTTTAATCAAAGATTTATGGGATATTTCGATCTATACCTTTAACCAGAAATTATCATTGTCTCTGTTACTTTCATTAGGCAATTAGACGTAGATTTTTATGGCCAATCAGAAACCCTCCGACTTTGTAAAGCATAAGTTTAAATCGCTGCAAACCTATTCATCTACTGAATGGCTGGCAGATAGTAAGAAAAAATACAGGCAGGTTTTTGACAAAAGTGAAACCAGCTACCTCTATGCAGAGTTTTCTTTTTTTAACAAACTGTTTGATGAAGAGGATTGGGAAGCCAGTATCAGGCTCAAGGCATTTTCTGAGCCTTATGGAGACGTTACGACCCGAAAGGAACTCTGCAACATCGAGGTCAAAAAAAGTGTTACCAAAGACCTCAATATCGTATATGTGCGTGAAGGCTGGGGCAATGACAAAGCGGGTTCCTTCTGGAAAGAAGGCGACTATTCATGGGAAGCATACATAGATGACCAACTGATCAGTACACAATGGTTTTATGTGTATGATGTCGGAAATGTAACCATGAATGACAATCCGTATCTGTCTATTGATTCTGTACGGATGTATGAAGGGGGAAATGGTGACAGCCTTCCGGGAAGCAGTAAATTTTACTCTGAATTTCACAACTCTGAAACCCGGTTTATATGGATAGAGTTTAAAGCCATTAATAAACTCAGCAAGCCCTGGATGGCTGAGCTGGTGTTTAATTTCTATAATGATGCCCGGCAGCTAAAAGGACGAACACTGGAACTGAAAAAGGTGGGAGAGAAAGACTCGCATTTTACTGTTACCTCCGGATGGGGCTCTGACCATAAAGGTACCTGGTTTGTTGACAATTATACGGTCGAGATTGTCTTTATGGACACGCTCATCGGAATCGTTCCTTTTAAGGTTGGCGACGCATTTGTGGAAGGCGACAACCCCCTTCTTCAACCCGAAGAAACTACGCCTGGGAGTCTGATTGGCGCCCCTACACCGTTAGATCCTGATGCTCAGACCCTCGATGAAGTACTGTCCGAACTTGACGGACTGATCGGCCTTGATGGCATCAAGCAGCGCATAAGAGAGTATTCGCAATACCTGAACTTCCTGAATCTCAGGAAGGAAAAAGGGTTTATCGATACTCAGCCTCAAAATCTTCACGTCGTATTCACCGGCAACCCCGGCACTGGCAAAACTACTGTTGCACGTATGCTGGGCAAAATCTACAAAAAACTGGGACTGCTGTCCCGGGGCCATGTACATGAAGTGGACCGTGCCGACATTATCGGTGAATACATCGGCCAAACTGCGCCTAAAGTAAAAGCGGCAATTGAAAAAGCCCGGGGCGGAATTCTGTTTGTCGATGAAGCCTATGCGTTGAGCCGTGGTGGAGACGATAGTAAAGATTACGGCAGAGAGGTGATCGAATTACTGGTGAAAGAAATGTCGGGTGAGAAAGGGGATCTCGCGATTGTTGTTGCCGGATATCCCAAGGAAATGGAAAATTTCCTTACCTCTAACCCCGGCCTGAAATCCCGGTTTCAGATGCGATTCGACTTCCCGGATTATACACCGCAAGAGCTCGAAGAAATCGCACGCTACTGGGCTGAAAAAAGCCTTGTCAGCTTCTCTGATGAAGCAATGGCCTATCTCGACCGGCAACTTACCGAGGCTTTCAGAAACAGAGACCGCACATTTGGCAATGCGCGGTACGCGCTTTCCCTCGTAAATGAGGCGAAAATGAACCTGGGCCTTCGAATTATGAAGGAAACCGATCCCAAATCGCTGACCAACGAGGACTTATCCATTATTCAGATGGAAGATGTGGAGGAAATTTTTGAGCCTCAATCGCGTAAAAAGGCGCGGATTCCTATTGATGAAGAACTGCTTCGCGGTGCGCTCGACGAACTCGACCGCCTGATCGGGCTGGAGTCTGTGAAAACAGAAGTGCATGAAATGGTGAAGCTGGTGCGTTTTTATAAAGAGATTGGGAAAAACGTCACAAACCGGTTGTCGCTCCACGCCATATTTACTGGTAATCCCGGTACCGGCAAAACTACGGTCGCCCGTATCATGGCAAAAATATATAAGGCACTCGGTATACTTGAACGAGGAACACTTCTCGAAGTCGACCGGCAAGGGCTTGTCGCAGGTTTTATCGGACAGACAGCGATCAAGACAGCCGAAGTGATCGAAAAAGCCCGGGGGGGAGTATTGTTTATCGATGAAGCCTATTCTCTTTCATCAGGCGGGAAAAATGATTTTGGGCAGGAAGCCATTGAGACTTTACTCAAAAGAATGGAGGATATGCGGGGCGAACTGGTTGTCATCGCTGTTGGTTACCCCGACAATATGAACCAGTTTCTCGAAGCAAACCCTGGCCTGAAGTCCCGCTTTGACCGAAAATTTGAGTTCTCAGATTATTCTCCTTCGGAGCTGATGGAAATATGTGTCAATATCCTGAAAGATGAAAAAATCAGGATCGTAGAAGATGCAAAAGCGCACCTTATTTTATATTTCCAATATCTGCACCGATACAAGAATAAATTTTTTGGAAATGCCCGTGCTGTGCGGAAAGTAGTTGAGAAAGCTATAAAAAACCAACATCTGCGACTGGCCTCATTGTCTTCTGCCGAACGAACCCCCGAAATGCTTGAAGAACTTCGTCTGCAGGACGTACAGGAGTTTGAAGCCGGCAATGACAGCCTGCTGGAGGGGGGAAGCCAAAACCGGGTAGGTTTTTAATCGTTTCTCACAATGGCGTTGAGCTGGTCGGAGAGTATTTCCAGCCCGGCGATATTGTTGTCATAAATGATCGTCGGGAACCGGAGAAAATCTTTGGGTACGTCTCTGGCATGCTGGCTGATGATGATCACATGTTTGCCGAGCGTGTGTGCGATGCCTGTTTTGTAAAATACATCCGGGTGTTTGTAGGTCAGGTCTGCAATAATCAGATCTACTTCATTCAACCGTGTCCACGTATCTTCGAGTTCATTTTCAGAAAATAGCGCATCAGCCCGTATGCTATCGTATCCCAGCGATTTTAGTGTGTCGCTAAGATGTCCCCATAGTGCTTCTGACCAGTAAGCTTCCAGCGGCATGGCAACCAGACAAGTTCGGACTTTGAGCTTGAAATCCAGGTTTTTGAATACCGGCCTTACCACCAGTTCATGTGGCCGCGAAGGTTTTGTTTTTTCGGGCGAAAGGATGGGCTTTTCTTCTTCCGGGCGGTAAGTCGAAAGATTGAGTTGTTCCCAGATCAGCGCACGTACAATCTGGTGGGTCTCATGTTCTCCCCACATCATGCTCAGACTTCCATAAGGTTCGTGTGCAGGCGACTGGAATTGAAACATCAGGCTGAAAGTTTGACCGGTAACAGCCTGATTCATCCCAAAAAGAAGAAAGCTTACATTGGGCTGGTGTTGGCTATAGACCGTTTTCAATTGTCTGAGACTTAGTGCCGGATAGGTTTCTCCCTGAAGCGTAGAAAGAAAAGCCGTAGGCGCTTCTTTCTGAAGATATTTGGCAGAAATACCCGCAATGAGGCGTATCACTTTATCCAGTGAAAATTCTTTTTGTGAAAACCGGAACATCTCGTGCACCATAGATGCCCGTGCAATAGGTGCCGTGAAATCCTGGGTAAAAAGCAGGGTCTGGCGAATCAACTCTCTGATTTCCCGGTTTGTGCCAGTAGTGATTTCTGCTTTGATCGACGGGCGTTGGTCTGGATCAAGTACCAGAAGAATATCTACCAGTTCCCCCTCTGTGGTCGCTGCATCCATATATACGCGTTTGAGCACACGCCGACGCATTTCAAAAAAACGGCGGAGTCCTTTCATCCCTATATCGGAGTAAGATTCTCCATCCATCGTGATTACCCGGATATTAAAAGGGGCCCGGGTAAGAAACCGAACGGAAATATCTTCCAGCATCTGAAGCAAAACGCTGACCGAAACATCCTGATCCAAAAAAAACGAGTCGCGGAGTGTCGTGAAATTTTTGGAGTTTGCAGGAGTGTCTGGTAAAGTCGTTTGCTCGATTTTGGGTACGGAATAAGCCTTCTGAACGGCCTCCTTAGCCTGAATTTCTCTTTCTTTTGACTTCGCGTTGATGCGAAGATCGCGGATTAATTCTTCAAGGAGGATTTGTTTTTCAATTTCTTCATCTGTAGGTGGGGTATATTCACCCTGAAGAATCTTGCTAATGAGGTTGTTTCTGTATTTTGTGCCAGCAACAATCACAAATTGCCCTTCACCCGGAGAAGAATTGCGGGTGAAACGGACATTTACACTTACGCTTTTTCCGTCCTGGCCACTGCATGAAGCCGCAATGGAGCGAATGGTCTCCTCTGTACTTTTATAAGTTGTTTCTAATTCCCAAAAATCAAGACCATAAAAACTGCTTCCCTCATAGGTGGTCATATAAGCATTAAAGGGTGAACCATCCATAAAGGAGGAGGAAACATCCTTCAGGCGTTGAACAAAAATTTCAACGGTAGGGAATATAAATCTGCCATAGAGAGGAAGTTGGGAAGCCGCCATAAAAAGTATTCGCGCAAATTAGTGCAAAACAAAAATAAAAGGGATTTCAAAGCAGGAGACCTGTTCTGAAATCCCGGTAATCAAGTATCTGCCAGAACTATGCAGTAAGGTCTTTCACTTCGCCTTCTGCGGCATTTTTTCTTACAGATTCAATACCATTTTCCATGCCGTCTTTTGATGCGTACATCTGGCTGGAACCGATGATCTGGCCATTGGCGGCTTTCAGATTGAAGTGATGTTTTCCATTAGAGGCAACTTTTCTTTCAAAACGGTTGTCGTCACCCGCATTTTTCTTCACGGATTCGATCCCATTCTGAGCACCGCCCTTATTGGAATAACCTTCACTTGAGAGGATTACTTGCCCGTTTCTCGCTTTCAGACGAAAGTAAAACTCTTTGCTTTTTTCGCTTTGATAAATTTCAAACATAGCTTGCAAAATATGGTTTGAGAGTAAAAGTAAACAACTTAATCGTTGAAAATTTAACAGAACTTATGAGAAAATAAAAACGAAGGATGCATTCTTTTATTGAACTTGTCGTATACTGAACAATTTGACTCCTCAAAATGTTGTAAATAGCCGTAAAATAGCGGTTCTGTAAGAACAACTCAATCCAACAAAGAATATGGAAGGACTAAAAAAAGCTACATTTGGCGCCGGTTGTTTCTGGTGTGTGGAGGCTGTTTTTCTGGAATTGAAAGGTGTTGTGGCAGTTGAATCCGGATATTCCGGCGGCCATGTTAAAAATCCTTCATACAAGGCTATCTGCACCGGTACCACCGGCCACGCAGAAGTAGCACAGATTACTTATGATCCGGCGGTCATCACCTTTGACCAATTGCTCGAAGTATTTTGGAAAACGCATGATCCGACAACATTAAACCGCCAGGGAAATGACGCCGGGCCACAATATCGTTCGGTAGTTTTTTATCACGACGAAGAGCAGAAGGAGAAAGCTGAGTTTTACAAAAAACAACTGGATGCCAGCGGTGCATATCAGAAACCCATTGTAACCGAGATCAGCCCGCTGATCAATTATTATCCGGCAGAGGATTATCACCAAAACTATTACGCAGGAAACGCCAATCAGCCCTACTGTGTATTTGTGATTCAGCCCAAACTGGACAAGTTTCGCAAAGTTTTTGCGGATCAGTTGAAGTAACTGGCTTTACGGCTTTCGGTGCAGCGGCATCAGTCTCAAACGGCTGTTGCCGCTTTTACTTTTACCGCCCTCGTGAGCAGTTCTTCCAGTAAATCCAGCCGCAACATACTGGCTGCATCGCTTTTTGCGCGGGACGGATCGGGATGTGTTTCGATAAACAGCCCGTCGGTTCCTGCGGCTATAGCCGCCAGGCAAAGTGTACCGATCATCGCTGCATCGCCTCCGGTAATACCGGCTGTCTGGTTGGGCCTTTGTACCGAATGGGTGCAGTCCATCACCACCGGGCAGCCGGTTTTTTGCATACGGGGAATAGCCGTCATGTCCACGACCAGCGAGTCGTATCCGAAGGTGGTCCCCCTTTCGGTGAGCCAGATCTGCTCATTTCCCGTTGACCGTACTTTTTCCACGGCAAACTGCATGGCTTCGGGCGACAAAAACTGCCCCTTTTTGATATTAACCCCTTTGCCTGTCTCCCCGGCAGCGATCAACAGATCGGTTTGCCTGCATAAAAATGCCGGAATCTGGAGATAATCCACATATTGTGCGACTTCCGCGCATTCCCACGTTTCGTGAACGTCGGTAAGTACCGGTACGCCGGTTTCTTCTCTGATATTCCGGAGAATTTCCAGCGCCTCCGGCTTATCAATACCGGTAAAACTGTCAAGTTTTGTGCGGTTGGCCTTTTTATAAGAGCCTTTGAAGATATAGGTAATGCCCAGCCGGTCTGTGATTGCTTTTACTTCACGGGCGATTTCCATGGGTGTATGCCTGTCTTCAATCGCACAGGGACCGGCAATAAGGAATAATGGTTTCATACGTTGTCGTTTTTGAGAATGGAGCCCAGATACCCGCCGTGATGGCGTTTGAAAAAACCCTCACGGGTAAAGCCGGTTTTTTCGATGAGCATAATGGTCAGAATATGCCCGATGACCAGCATCGCGGTGATAGATGTGGTAGGCGTGAGGTTGAGCGGACAGATTTCTTCCGGCCCCCCGGTAAAAAGAACAACATCTGCCTCCAGCGCCAGCGGACTTTCCTGATTGCCGGTAATGACGATGATGGGATTCTCTCCGTGAAGGTTGCGGGTGAGGGTGATGAGTTCGAGCAACTCGCGGGTTTTCCCGGAGTTGGAGATCAGAATCATCGGATCATGGTGGTGGAGCATACCCAGATCACCGTGCTGGGCTTCTGTGGGGTGAAGAAATACCGCAGGTGTGCCTGTGGCCGAAAGGGTAGAGGCAAGATTGCGCGCAACCTGTCCGGCTTTGCCAAGCCCCGTAGTAATGACTTTGCCGTGTTCCTGATGGACGTAGCGGAAAAGTATGTCCACTACTTTATCAAAATCATTGGTTTGGGGAATATCTAAAATAGCCTTTGCTTCAGCTTCTAAGATCGTTTGGATTTTGGGGTTCATTTTTGGAGAGGGATAAGGATAATTTTTGGGAAAAAGTTTCAAGCGAAATTACACTTACCCGGGGAAAATCAACATCCTCTAGTACATTTGAAATGTTTGTCGTGAGATACGATAAAGTCTGCATTTGCAGCCACTGCACAATCAACAAACTTATTGTCATCAGGATCTTGTGTGATAAGATTCCAATTGAAATAAGGGTTTACCAAATAGACATTTGGAAGGAATATTAAAAAATCCAGTTTTCGATCTGAATAATCAAGACCAAATCGTTCTGTAATTTTTTCTTCATATTCAGAAAGGATTTCATTTGATACGAATAATTCATACTCATTATTCAAAAGACTCTCAAACACCCAGTAAAATCTAAAGCCTGGCGCTAGTGAAACAAGGAATACATTCGTATCAAGTATTACCTTTAATTTATTGGTTTTCTTCATTTAGCCAGGCTTCAAGGTCTGATTCTTGGATTCCTTTTTTCTTTATGGCTTCGCCAACGGACCTTGTTAGTCTTCTTGCAAAGAATTTGCCGAGAATTTTTTTCACTTCATGCAGTTCTTCTTCAGTAGGATTGAAGGAGTAAACTCTTAATAACTCAAGTTGGAGTGGGGACAATTTGGTGATATTACTTCTCATAAATTTCAGACTAATCGCCATTAAATATACAAAAATTCAACATACCATTCTATACGCCCAGAAAATCTCCGAAGTTATCTCTGTGCAAAAATCACCAATTCTGCATTCTTTGAATCTAAGCCCGTATGTTTGTAGTATGAATGGCAAAAACCGAAAAGATATACGACCCGGACTCCGCGTTGCGGTTGTCCAGAAGCAGGACCAGCGATCCGGAAAAACTACGGAAGGTGTGGTGAAAGATATTCTGACCAATTCGCCCAACCACCCTCACGGCATTAAGGTGCGGCTGGAAAATGGCGTAGTCGGACGCGTCCAGGAAATATTGGGGGAATAATTATCTTGTGTTTTATTCCCCCACAATTTATGCTTTTTCCTTCCTGGGATCGTACTGAAGATTGGAAACGTAAATCTTATAGGTACTTACTTCCCAGCTGATTTTGGGCATTTCGGGTTGGGTATCTTCATCATCTTCAAAATCAAATCCTCTGGTACGGTCTGAAGCTACTGTTGTACCTGGAAGCGGAATCGGGTCAAGGTGGAAAGGTGTCATATCAAATGGCGTGGCGCTGACGATGAGTTTCATGAAGTTTTCCTGTCCCTGCCAGTTGTCATTGATGATATAATCGTCAACCCCTATCCGAATATATTTTTGGCCATTTTCCAGTTTCTTTCCACGGGATTTTAGCGTGAGGTCGCCTTCTTTGGTCCATTTTTCCAGACCCAGTTGCGGGCGCTCCATCATGCCCTTTTTTTCATCAGTCAGAAAGGCAAAGCTGGAAGGCATGTAGATCAGGCTGACGTACAACAGTTGGTCGGAATAGTTTTTCAACTCAAAGCGAAGACTATGTGTTGGATTGTCCTTTCCGACTTCCAGGGTGATTTCTTTGTCTTTGGGAAGGAGTCGTTTTTCAGTTCCATTTTCATATTCCTGAACAAACAATTCGACCGGAAACATTCTGGCGGAAGGAACATGCAAGCCCGCGGGAACTGCCTGTGTAGGTGTTTCCAGATCGCGAAGGAATGTCCAGAGTGCGATCTGCCGGAAATCTTCAAAGGCGATATCGAGTTTTTGCGGCAAAAGTTTTGCTCCGTCCCGGTATTTGATCGGCAGGAGAATCGGCCTTGCGGGGTCAAATGGACGGGTAGTCTTATAAGTATCGTCTCCGGCAATAATTACATAGTCAGCTTCACCCTCTTTGTCTGTAAGGTCGAAGGTCTTCATGGTCAATTTTGCGAGACGTTTTTTCAGTTCTTCGCGGGCCATTTTCGCCCCTTCTTCGGCACGGGCTTTATTTCCGGTTTCGCTTTCAGCTTTGACATGGATTTTCAGATTGGCAAAAGAAAGCCCATCTACTTCTCCCCGGAAAGATACACCTGGCACAGGTTTGAAATCATCTGGTAAGGCGAGTGTGGAATGTGTCAGGAAAACGGCTTTTACTTTTGTTACAGTTTTTTTCGCGGGGTCATTGTTGGGATAAACTGTTACTTTTACAGCCTTTGCGTCCATGGGTACCCCGTGCAAAGCGCCAAGGTCCATTCGCCATTCCTTTTCGCTTTCGTTGTACTCGACGGTTCCATAAGAGGGAAGACCGTTGGGTTCGTTGGTGAGAAACGTATTGTAACGGTTGCCGGGATTGTCGGTGCGGATATAAAACTGTGGGGTCTGGCGTTTGTCCTGTACATCCTCTTCGGAAGAGAACAAAAACCGCATCCGGTTGGTGATCCGGTTGTGTAATTCGTGGTAGCTTACGCGGCCTTTATGTGATTCGAGGATATCGACGAGTGCGCGGGTAAAGGCGCCATTGGTACTGCCCTGAATCGGTGCTTCCCATGCCAGCTCTACTTCCCGGCAGGCGGCAAGCATGACATGGTTGCCCTGTGGCAGTATCTCATCCAGAGGCAGATTTTGCGTCAGTTTCTTTTTGATGACAGGATCATTCTGGAAAATAAACTCTTCCGGCTTTCTGCCTGCAATCGCGCCCGTGTAAACCTGGCGGGATTTTGCTTTGGCCGCAGCATCTTCCGGAAAAACAGAGCGCGTATTTTCTCCTGAATGACAGCAGTCAAAAATGGTCACCACATGTGCCTTTTCGTTATTTTCTCCGGCAAGTTTTCTGATCAGATAGCGAAGTTCTTTATCTGCAAGAATGGTTTCGCCCGGATTTTTATTGAAATCATAGCACATCAGCCCTGCGATATTTCCGTCGATTTCGTTTTCTGCGAATACCGGAAGTGTAGCTTTTTCCCTCAGCCCGTGTCCTGAGTAATAAAACACGGCCACATCGCCAGGTTTTGCCTGACCCAGATGCGTTTCAAAAGCTTTGACAATATTTGCTTTGGTTGCCGCAACAGGCCCCGGGCTGGTGATTTTTTCGATATGCACCTCGCTAAACTGTGTTTTAACGAAGTCATTTCCCAGGTACTGATCAAAAAGATCAATATCGCTGATACAGCCATTCAGTTGGTATCTTTCGCTGAGATTCGGATATTGGTTTATCCCTACAAGCAGGGCAAACATACGGGGGCGATGGGTGGTTTGAGCCATTTGGGGTTATTTTAAAGATTATACTTTTCCTGCCATGAAGGTGCTGATCTTTTCATCTCCGCCAGAGAGCGTCCTTGAGAATACATCAGAAATTACTCCCCAGAGAAACAGCTTGAGGTAGTCGTACAAACCCTCTGAGCCAAAGGTGTCTCCACCATCTATATAGATTTGTTGAAATCCAAGCAGTAATACCACAATGAAGGTTGCCAGCGTTACCAATGGCCGGAAATAGGCATAACGAACGCGCGCACTGGCGTTTACACCTGTGAAGAAAGAGATAAACCTCAACCATACACTTTCCAGTTTTTGCCAGAAGGTTTTGTCGCTGGTGGTGGTGGTTCCCGTTGTATCAACCTTAACACCGATTTTGTCTATTTCAACCTTGATCATCTCGTCTGCGCCTGGGATGTCCACACCGCCAACAGAACGCGATTTGCTGGATTCAGTGTCAGAGGCAACCAAACCCTGTATTCTGGCAAGTCCTGTCTGAACTTCTTCATCCTTTCCGTCGAGAATATTGTCTCTTACCAGTTGAAGGCTGGAACTCAGGTCTCCGGAAAGCGAAGAACTGATTTTTTTGTTTTTGATCTGTTCGCCAATCCTTTCATGGAGTCTTTCCAATTGCTGGATTTGCGTTACCTTTTTTTCTGTGGGAGCGAGCAGTTCAAGCACTGCATTTTTTCCGTCTTCGTCTTTTACCTTATTGATTTCAGCTTCGATGCCATCAAGTTCGCCCAGAACATGTTTTCTTGAAATTTCATCCGAAAACCTGTCGGCTTTGGTTCTGAGGGGGATATACTTGTCCATCAGTTCGAGCTGAGGCCCTGCCTGATCCACAGACTTCATCAGTCTGCCTACGATAATGCCGAGTATCAGGGCAATGACGGCTCCGAAGACCCCGATTCGGGAGTAAACGGTCATTGAAACAGTAGATGTATCGGGATAATCTTTATAGTGAAGTCTTACCCTTCCCGTATATTCATCAGGCCTAAGTTTTTTATCTTTTTTTACTTCAAACTGTGCCACACCAATTCCTCCGGCAGGAATGATTTTGTCTTCATTTGTCCATTCAAAATCATCTTCAGAAAGAGATTCTCCCGTTTCCTTACCTTTCAATGTGAGCGAAAACCGCTCCATTTCCATGGACGACTGGCCGGTATTTTCGATACGGAAACTGATGGTGCGGTTGTTGATTTTTGGGGGAAGAATACCGTTGAGCCATGAAGGCGAAGCCATTTTCAAATTGAGTGTGGCATCTTCTTCCACAATAGCCACCTGATTAGGATCTTTGATATCTACCGTAACCGGTATGGTCCATTGGCAATCGCTGTCCTGCGCATCAATAATAATAGCGCCTTTGTACACACCAGATTTTGCCAACTGACTCAGGGCTATCAGTATTTCCTCTTTTTTTCCTTTGGCAATGCCAAAAGTGTTTTTGGAAAAAACGAGGTATTCCGGAGGAATGAAATCTTGTGTCTGAGGATTGACCAGAGACTGTGCGGTGAGCGTAACCTGTACACCTTCCGGACTGGTAAGGACAAAGCCTGAAGGGAAATTTTTGGGTGAGGTATCCATAATTCCGGTGATTCGAATCTCGGGATTTGGACTGGAAAACCGCAGCAGATTTTCGCATTGAGCGAAAACGTTAATAGTGGAAATCAGGAAAAAAGTAAAAATAATTCCTGATGCGGAAGCGGGGGTTGGTTTCATGAAGTATTTCGGCTTATTCAATTGTCAACGGTGGATTTAATTCCAAAGTACAAAAATATTTGAAATTATACCTCTTCTTTCAGGCTTTTCATTCCCTGCTTGAAGAGTTGGTCAAAATGGTTTTCCAATGCAGTATTTTCTCCGCGAAGTCCATTGACCACGGCTTGTGCCCAGATGAAGTACTCTTGCTTCCGTTCCAATGACCAGTCAAAGGGAGGCGAATGCATAATATCGTGGAGATTAGAGCATTTATCCGCCAGCTTGATCTGTTTTGCTCCTGGCGATTTGTGTGGCGCATGGGCTATCTGGAGCTGTTTTCTTTCAGTTTTTGGCAGGGATTTATCATCGGTTACTTCCTGAACATAGGCCAGTATGGTTTTCCCAAATGATGATTCTATTTCCTGCGGGGTTGTGTCGGTGTCTTCCAGGGTGTCGTGGAGAATGGCAGCTGCCAGCACATTTTCGTCTCTGACTTTACCGGTATGCCATAAGAGGTTTGCAACTTCAATCAGGTGGTTGACATATGGGCTTGCTTCGCGGTCTTTCCGGCGTTGATCCCTGTGTTTTTCTGCTGCAAATGAAAGGGCAGAAAGCAGGAGCCCCGGATTTACGTAGGGTTCTGACATATTATTTTTTTTGTTTTGATAGCTTATGTATGACCGCTGCGAGATAATCGAGTTCTTCGGTTGAGGTAAACACATTGGGGGAAATGCGCACGCCTTTCACATCCTCGTGTGTCGATTGGGTCACATAAATATTGTAGGTATTGGTAAGTTCGTTGCTCAGATCCACCGGATTCCATCCGTCAAGCAAAAAACTGGCAATACCGCAGGAGTGTTGCGGTTCGAGGGATGTATTAAAATGAATATCCGGAATGTCTTTTACCTGGTTTGTCCAGGATTCCTTCAGAAAACGAAGCCTCGCCTCCTTTCTCGGCGTACCGATCATATTGTGAAAGTCTATCGCATCTGAAACTGCCAGTTCCAGCGGAAAAGACCTTGTTCCAAGATGCTCAAATTTGGTGATACTGTCTTTCTCTTCCTCCGGATAACCATGCATGGGCCAGAGGTCAGAGATTTTATCTTTTTTTACATACAGCATGCCTGTTCCGAAGGGGGCACACAGCCATTTGTGGAGGCTGGTGCCAAAATAATCTCCGCCCAGGTCGGGAACATGGAAATCGAGCTGGCAAAAAGAATGGGCACCGTCGATGATCATCTGAATATTGTGTTTTCGGGCCAGCGTGGCAATTTCTCTGATCGGCATGATATATCCGGTGAGGTAGATCATGTGGCAGGCCAGGATCACTTTTGTTTTGGGGGTAATGGCTTCTTCAAATCTCCGGATGATTTCAGCGGAATCGGTTGACGGTACGGGGAGTCGAATCCGCACGATTTTTATTCCTTCGCGGTTGCTGCGCAGGTTGAGTGCACTTTGCATGCTGGGATAGTCCTGATCGGTGGTGAGGATTTCATCGCCCTTTTTGAGGTCGATACCGAGGATTGCTGTATCCAGAGCTTCGGTAGCACTTCGCATCATGGCGATTTCGTCTTCAGACGAACCGGCCAGGCCAGCGAGTTTTCGGCGAACCGAGCTGCGCATTTTCCCCATGACCCGCCACATATAATAGCCGGGGGCCTCATTGGCAAAGCGGTTGTACATTTCCACTTTTTCCTGCACGACTTTGGGGTGAGGGCTTACGCCGCCGCTGTTGAGGTTGATCATATTGGCGGAGGAGGTATAAGCCTGGCGTACCAGCGCCCAGAAGTCTTCGTCAGAAGCAGCTTCCAGTGGGTCAGGGTGAGAAATATGTTCCAGTTCTTCGCTTATATTTCTCGCCAGAACAGGATGCAGCAAGGGCATAGCCAGTGAGGTGCCGGCCAGGGAGCCAAGGGATCGCAAAAACTTTCTCCGTTGAATGGGCATGCCAAATAAATCACTAAATTACCCGAATGTAATAATTAAAATGCTAACGGATGTTTCTATTCTTCGATACAGAGACTACAGGATTGCCGAAAAACTGGAAGGCGCCGCTTACAGACCTGGCCAACTGGCCGCGGATGGTGCAACTGGCGTGGTTGGTATATGATGAAAATGCGCAGGAAATCGACCGGCGCAATTATCTGATTCAGCCGAAGGGTTTTCGGATACCTTCAGGCGTTTCGATGATTCACGGTATCACGACAGAAAAAGCCGCGAAGGAGGGGATCCCGCTGGAAGCGGCATTGGCAGCTTTTGCGGGAGCCATTGAAGAAGCTGACTGGCTCATAGCGCATAATATCGAATTTGACGAAAGGATTGTAGGCGCAGAGTTTCTTCGCACCGAAATCCCCAATCAGTTGTTTGACATGCCCCGGTTGTGCACGATGAAATCCTCTATAAACTATTGCCGGTTGCCGGGCAAATATGACCGTTATAAAAACCCGTCGTTGACGGAACTACACCAAAAGCTATTTGGCCACAAATTTGACGACGCCCACGACGCACTGGCCGATGTCGTAGCCTGCGCGCGGTGCTTTTTTGAGCTTAGAGAATTGGGGGTGATGTGAGTCTCACCCAAACGTCACCAGCAATTCATTTTTCTCTACCGAATCCTTCTCCTTTACATGGATTTTGGCAATGACGGCTTCGCCCGGCGATTTGATGATGTTTTCCATCTTCATCGCTTCGAGGATAAACAGCGGATCGCCTTTGTGTACTTGCTGGCCTTCTTTCACCATGATGGTATGAATCAGGCCTGGCATCGGCGCCTTGATGGATTCCAGCTTTTTTTTCATAGCCTCACCCATGCCGAGGGAATCGAGCAGCCGGTCGGTGCGGGAACGAAGTTTTACAGTGGTCTTTTTTCCGTTTATGCTGAGGGTTACTTCGCGGTTTTCCGGATCATTTTTTTGAATAAATACCCGGTATGAGCGATTGTCCAGAATCACATGCCAGAGGTTGTCGCTGATCTGCCGGATGTCTGGCTGGTATTCGCGGTCGTTGACCTTTACGGAATCATTTTCCCGCTCAATCTGCAGGATAAGGGTTTCTATGATTGCCTCAAACATGGTTGTCAAATAATGGCTTATCGTCGCGGTCAAATGTTGCCAGCAGCGAAGGGAGAAACAGCAGGTTGCTGAAAAGGGCAATACCTAAAGTCAGCGAAGTAAGCAGCCCCAGCGCCTGGGTGCCACCAAAGTCGGATGCCGTAAAACAGACAAAACCCACAAACAAAATCACAGAGGTATAAATCATGCTTACCCCTGTATCATTAAATGAGTTACTGATCGCATCGTTTACCGTATCGCCGAGTTTCCTCGCCAGCCGGTATCGGGCCAGAAAGTGTATGGAGTCATCCACCGCAATACCAAACGCCACCCCAAATACAAGTGCAGTGGAAGGCTTGAGCGCAATACCTACAAAACCCATAATACCTGCTACCATAAGCAGCGGGAGGATATTGGGAATCAGACTAATGGCAACCATCCGGAATGACCGGAAAAGCAATCCCATCATGATTGCGATTACGACAAAAGCAATAGCCAGACTTTGAAGCAGATTTTGGATGAGTGCATCATTTGCTTTGATAAAAATCTGGGTAGTGCCGGTAATGGCAACATCAAATTTTTCGGGATCAAAGATTGCATCCACATCCTTTCGCACAGAGTCCACAAGTTTTTCCATTTCGAGCGAACCAATATCTCTGACAGAAGCTGAGATACGGGTAACCTGCATGCTGGAGTCAGTAAGTGTCTTTGATAAGGCGGTTGTCCCGAAAAATGCTGTGCGTCGGGTGTAGTCGGCGATGAAGTTGTATTCGTTGCGGGAGGGGAGATCGTATTCTGCGGGGTCTCCACCAAAAAATGACTGACGGAAAAACTTGGCAAAATCTGCAATGCTGATAGACCGGCTGAGGTTGTTGTATTTTTGGAGTGAATCCTGTAGCTGCGCTACCTGCTCCAGCGTTTGCCGGCGGGTGACGCCTCGTTTTTTCTGGGTATCTACCAGTATTTCAAATGGAAGTGCGCCATTAAAGCGATCTTCAATGTATTTGAGATCGGTAAAAAGTTTGCTGTCCTGTGGAACGTCATCCACCATATATGCTACCGGCACAACTTTGAGCAATCCCCATATAGATAATGCTGTTAACATACCGGCAAAACTATATACCGCCCAGCGGTGGTTGTGTACAATGCGGTCAATGATTTTTAAGACAAACCCTACAGTCCGGCGGTCAAGGTGGCGGGTCTGGTTGCGGGTAGGGGGGGGGAGAAAGCTAAACACTACCGGAATCAGAAGCAGCGATATAAAAAATGCAGCGACCACACTCAGCCCGGCGACGATGCCAAATTCTTTCAGCGGCTGAATATTGGTAAAAGCGAGCACGCCCAGCCCTACAGCTGTTGTGGCATTGGTCATGACCGTTACAATACCTATTCGCTCAATCACCAAAATCAGCGACTTCATTTTATTGCCGGTCCGGCGAAATTCTATATGGTATTTGGTGATCAGATATACGCAGTTGGGAATGGTAATAACTGTGACCAGCGCCGGGATGATACCTGTGATGAGTGACATCTTATACCCAAACAATCCAATCAGCCCCATCGAAAAAACTATGACACTTCCGACCACGATCATTGGAAAAAAGACAGTAGAGAATGACCGGAAAAAGAGGGCGAGGGTGAGCGCCGTTACGATCAATGCGAGCATAAGGAACAGGAATAGCTCCTGTTTCACGGTCTCGTGCATATTGACGCGTATGACTGGAAACCCGGCGAAGCGCGCTTCTGTATGATGTTTTTCTCCAAATGCATTAATGACCGCTTTGGTTCCATTCAGAATGGATATCTTGGCATCGGTGTCCAGTTTTTTCGGGTCAAATGAAACGGCGATCAGCGTGGTCTTGGAATCAGCACTGAGCAAAAGCCCGTCGTAGAAAGGCCTTCCTTTAATTTTTTTGGCGAGACTATCCACCTCAGCCTGTGATTCCGGCCGCCTTTGTACAATAGGCTCCAGGCGAAATCCTTCGAGTGAATCATCCCTGATCACATCGTAAATGCGCGGAAGACTGATGACGCCGATAACTGCCTCTTGTTTTTCCAGTTCTCCGATCAGGTCATAGAGGTCGGCAAACATTTCGTAGCTGAAAATATCGCCCTCCACAGTAGCAACCATGACATTTGCATCGTCGCCAAAGTACTGCTGAAACTTATGGTAGTCTTTAAGTTCGTCTTCTCCGGTGAGGATGACATTGGAAAATTGCTGGACAAGCTCTGTGCCCCGTTTTGTCCACATAAAGACTGTTACTGCGCCTAATACGACCAGTATAGGAATTCTCCTTCTTATGATGAATCTTGCAATTGCTTGCCAAATGGGGCTCATAGGGCGCAAAGGTAGTAAAAATTCCCTATGGGGGAATAAATTCGCAGATGATTTTCGTTCATGTCAGGGCATTGGTGATACAATGATTTCAATTCGCCGGTTAAGCTCCCTGGTGTTCTCTTCCTGGTTGGACGCTACAGGTTTAAATTTGCTTCTTCCTGCGGCGACGAGCCGTAGTGGAGAAACGCCTGCTGTGATCAGGGTGCGCACTACTTCAGTTGCGCGTTTTACACTGAGATCCCAGTTGTCGGAGATCCCTTCCATCCGCGAAATATTGACATTATCTGTATGGCCTTCAACGGTGATCAGATATCCGGGCTGCTCGGCGAGTGCTTTGCCAAATTTCATCAGTGTGGCTGTCCCGGCTTCTGTGAGTTTTGTGGTGCCTGGTTTGAAAAGCAGGGTATTGCTGAGTGTATAAATGACGCGATTATCTTCTGTACGCGTTTTGATTTCGGGTTGGGAAATCTGTAAATGTGGGGCCGGCGTTTCGGTCTTGGGTACCAGATCGGAGAGAGTTTTGTTTGCCGGGTTCGCGGTATCATTTAGCGCGGATGGGATCGGAACCTGGATAGAGTCTATTTTGAGTTTGATGATTGGGGGAAGCGGTACGGTAGTTCCCACTTTGGTCCGGGGCTCTACTTTGGTGTAGTAGAGGGATTCCGCATACTTTTCCAGCTTGTAAGTGAGGATCTGCTCCTGATACAAAACATAGACAAGCGAATCATTTTGCCGTTTGAGGTCATTATAACTTTCTCTGGTTACGCAACCTGCCAGCATTGCAACCAGCAGCGGGAAAAAAACAAATGATCGCTTCATATCACTGCAAACTTCAGTCTTACAAATTTCAGATGGTCGTTTATTTTTGCAAATTAATTAAAATCCACGAATTTTTCTTTGTGGGCAAATACTGGTAGATTCGGAGTTTGAAATAAGTATCCAGCACCTATTATAAAAAATGAATACTGAACTTCTTCGCACTTTATGTATTACGCCTGGTCCTCCCGGAGGCGAGGAGCCCGTGCGGAAAATCGTCCTCAAAGAAATTGAGAACCTGGTAGATGAGGTAAGAGTGGACAATATGGGCAATGTCATAGCCCTTAAAAAAGGGCACTCCCGCAAAAGTGTCATGGCTGCCGCACATATGGATGAGATTTCTTTTATCATTACCCATATCGACAATGAGGGATTTGCGCGCTTTCACACGCTGGGGGGCTTTGATCCCAAAACCCTTACTTCACAAAGAGTGATTGTCCACGGAAAAAAAGATATTGTCGGGGTAATGGGATCCAAACCCATTCACCTGATGACGGCAGATGAAAGAAATAAGTCTCCCAAAATTTCTGACTATTTTATCGACTTCGGAATGTCGGGAGATCGGGTAAAAGAAGTCGTTTCTGTAGGAGATAAAGTAACCCGCGAGCGGGACATGATCGAATTGGGCGATACCTGGTGTACCAAATCGCTGGACAACCGTATCTCTGTATTTATCCTCATCGAGGCACTCAGGAAAATGGGTACGCCTGCATTCGATTTTTATGCAGTATTTACCGTTCAGGAGGAAATTGGTTTGCGTGGCGCGACAACCGCAACACACCAGATCAACCCGGACTTTGGTTTTGGACTGGATACTACCATCGCCAATGATCTTCCTTCTGCACAGGATCATGAAAAAGTAACCCGTCTGGGTGCTGGAACCGCCATAAAAATTATGGACTCCTCCGTCATCACCGATGCCCGCATGGTCAGGTTTATGGAAGCCACGGCCAATCGCCATAAAATCCTCTTTCAGAAAGAAATCCTCGTAGGTGGCGGTACCGATACGGGTTCTATTCAACGGGCCGGAGACGGGGCAATTGTAGGCTGTGTCTCTATTCCTACCCGTCATATTCACTCGGTCGTGGAAATGTGCCACAAAGAGGATATTCAGGGGAGCATAGATCTGCTTACCCGGTGTGTGGAAGAACTGGATAAATTTGACTACGCCTGGTAAAACCCGGCAAATAAACCAGCGCAGAATATGGATAATACGTTTGTTGAAGCCTTCGAATATATAAAGAAGCAATACAAAGAAACGCCGGAAGTAGGCATTATTTTGGGAACAGGTCTGGGGGGACTGGTGTCTGAAATCGAGATTGAAAAAGCGATTCCCTACAACTTTATTCCTCATTTTCCGATCTCTACGGTAGAAAGCCATTTTGGAAAACTGATCTTTGGCAAGATCGGCGAAAAAAGGGTCGTAGCCATGCAGGGGCGGTTTCATTATTACGAAGGATACACCATGCAGGAAATTACCTTTCCTGTGCGTATTATGAAATTGCTGGGGGTTCATACGCTTTTCATTTCCAATGCTGCGGGTGGAATGAACAAAGACTACCGCAATGGCGACCTGATGATTCTGGATGATCATATTAATCTCCAGACACATAATCCGCTGATCGGCCCCAATCTCTCCGATTTTGGACCGCGGTTTCCCGATATGAGCGCACCCTATGATAAGGAACTGATTGCCCGTGCATTGGATATTGCCAATAAAAAAGGATACCGTGTACACACGGGTGTGTACGTAGCCGTTACCGGCCCTAATCTTGAAACCCGCGCCGAATACCGGTTTTTGCATCGGATCGGCGCCGACGTGGTAGGTATGTCAACGGTTCCGGAAGTAATTGTTGCACGGCATATGAGTATGCGCTCTTTTGCGATTTCGGTTGTTACAGATCAATGTGATCCGGAAAACCTTCGACCAGTTTCGCTGGAAGAGGTAATTGCTGTTGCTTCGGAAGCAGAACCGCGCCTGACAGATATTCTTTCCCAGCTGATAAAAAGTCTGTAATCGAATTTACCTGAGTTCTATAATACGGAACTCGGTGCGGCGGTTGAGCGCCCGGTTTTCGTCAGATGTATTGGGCACTTTGGGATCGGTTTCTCCATACCCATTGGCTTCAATACGTGCCGCTGATATACCCTGTCCGATCAGATAATCTCTCACTGCATTTGCCCGGTTTTGGCTCAGTACAAGATTGGCCGCCGGCGCACCCACATCATCAGTGTGCCCCTGAATTTCGATGCGAATACCAGGGTTGGTTTTCATGAAGTAGGTGAGGAATTGCAGCTCTGCATCAGATGTTGCTTTCAACTCATATTTTCCTGTTTCAAAGAAGATATTCTGTAATACAACTTTTTTGTCCTTCTTCAACGGGATCATATCGATAATCAGGTCAAAATAGGTGTCTTCAGGCAGGTTGATGAGGTAAAAATTCTGGCTTTTAAATAAATAACCTTTGGCCTGAACAAAAGCCGCATATTCCCGATCGAGTGGCAAGCTCATGAGAAATCTCCCATCTGTTTTGGACGAAAATATCTCCCGGATGGTATCTCCCTGAGCTACATCAATGAGGTCGATTTTGGCATAAACGGGCACATCCGTAATGCTGTCTTTTACGACTCCCCGCAGGAAAGTCGCGATTTTCGGGCGAATGCTTTCATCCAGCGAAAATTCATAAATATCAGTTTTTCCCAGACCGCCCTCCCGGTCTGCGGTAAACAATGCGCGGTTGCCCCGGGTATTGACAAACAGATTGGTTTCGTTGGCTACGGTATTGATGGGATACCCAAGGTTTTTGGGTTCAGACCAGGCGCCAGCTGCGTTTTTATAGGAGACAAAAAGATCCGACTGTCCAAACCCCGGATGGAAATTGGAGGAAAAATAGAGCGATACACCATCAGCGTGAATAAAAGGCCCGTCTTCATGGCCGGGAGTGTTGATGGGTTCTCCCATATTTTTGGCTTCAGACCATTTCCCGTCAATAAATTCGCTATACCATATATCGCCCATCCCCATGCCATCGGGCCGGGCCGAACTGAAGTATAAAGTTTTTCCGTCGTGGGAGAGCGCGGGTTGCGTTTCTTTATTGCGTGTATTGATGTTGGGGCCAAGGTTGATGCCTTTACTCCACGAACCATCATCCTGTCTGAAGGCGTAGTACAGATCGCAATCGCCAAACCCGTCGGGTTGGTTGCAGGCGGTGTAGTATATCACTTTTCCGTCCTGGGTGATCGCAGATGCGCCTTCATTGAGGGAAGTGTTGATTGGCGGACCGAGGTTTTTAGCGGGGGTCCACTGACCATCTTTGTATTCGCAATAAAAGAAGTCCTCCGAATAGCCTCCATAGGAAGCGTTGTAACCACCAATACTTTCGGGGCGACGAGAGACAAAAAGGAGATAGTTGTCATCGGCAGTCATATAGGGGATGTAATCGTCATAGACAGAGTTTACATTTTCTCCCATATTTACCGGGTCAAAAGTTACAGGGTGCTGGATAGCCTCAGCGGCAAATCGCGCATTGCGAAGGTATAAAGTCGCCTTGCGGATATCCTGCGTACGGCCTTTTTCGCTTCGGAGAAAGATTTCATAAAACTTTGCTGCCTGGGCGTATTCTTCTGACTGAAAATAGACTTCGCCGAGGTAAAATTCTATATTTTGAAATGCAGTGGGCGCAATTTCATAGGCCTTTTCAAGGTGGAGTTTTGCATCTTCATATTCTTTCCGGGCGTAAGCATTGGTTCCCAGTTGAAAATGCGCATGAGCAAAGTCCGGTTCAATTTCTACGGCGTCTTTAAATGCTTTGTCGGCTTCGACGCGCATTCTTCGCTGGGCAAAATTCATCCCGTCCAGGTAAAAATTGAGCGCTTTTTTTGACTTTATCCCGAAGTCATCGGGTTTTTGTGCAAAAGACAAAACGGGGACCAGGGAGAGGAGAATCAGGAAAAAAGACAAAGGGCGAATGGTCATAGAGCAAAAATCAAAGATTAGTTAAATGAGAACGACCGAAGGGCAATTCTATTACCTTGTTCTTTTTTTGCGGTTGCGGATATAATCTTCGAATATATATTCGCCCAAACCTTTGAGGCTGGTGTAGAATGCCCGTCCGTTGTTGACTTTGGTAAATTCCTGCACAAATTCTACCAGCCAGTTGTCTTTAGCGATCATAAAAGTTGTGATCGGAATCTTTAATCTGCGGCACTGCGCTGCGAGGTTGAGGGTTTTGTTGAGAATTTTCCGGTCGAGGCCGAAGCTGTTTTTATAATAGCGTACGCCTTCACGGATACAGGTAGGTTTGCCGTCAGTGATCATAAAAATCTGCTTATTGCTGACTTTTCTGCGGCGGAGGATATCCATGGCGAGTTCGAGTCCGGCAACAGTATTGGTATGGTATGGGCCAACCTGGAGGTAGGGCAGGTCTTTCACATTGATCTGCCAGGCATCATTGCCAAATACAATAATGTCGAGACTGTCTTTGGGATATTTGCGCATGATCAGCTCCGAAAGCGCCATGGCTACTTTTTTGGCAGGGGTAATCCGGTCTTCCCCGTACAGGATCATGGAGTGGGAAATATCGATCATGAGCACAGTCGCCACCTGCGTTTTGTGTTCTTTTTCTCTTACAGAAAGATCGTCTTCTGTGAGCGTAAAGTTCTCTATACCGTGGTTGATCTGCGCATTTTGGAAGGATTCGGTAAATGCGATATTCTCTACGGGGTCACCAAACTCAAACTGCTTGAGCTCTGTGATGGGTTCATCTCCGACTCCCAGGTGTGGGCTGCGATGGTCGCCTCGGCCAGAGCGTTTGAGCTTTCCAAAAATTTCTTCCAGCGCGCGCTGGCGGATGCTTTGTTCTGATTTGGCTGTGATGATAAATCCGCCTTCTCCGTCGGGCTGTTCATCCTGGATATAGCCGTTGCGCTTTAGGTCTTCGATAAAGTCGCCCATACTGTATTCGTCATCAGTAAGACCATACTCGCGGTCAAGCTGATTCATCCAATTGAGTGCTTCAGAAACGTCTCCGGAAGTATAGGTAAGGAGATCCAGAAAAATCTTCAGCAATCTTTGAAAAGGGTCTCCATCCTGATCGGAGGGTATATATTTGGTAAATCTGTATCCTGACATGGT
This sequence comes from Bacteroidia bacterium, assembly GCA_041391665.1. Lineage (NCBI taxonomy): Bacteria > Pseudomonadati > Bacteroidota > Bacteroidia > Bacteroidia bacterium. The sequence continues at coordinate 504,135 of JAWKNO010000001.1, forward strand.
TTTTATAACTAAAAACGGGAAATTAGGTTCTAAGATACAAAAAAAGTAAAAGAGACACCGAAGAAGGCATCAGGTATAAAAAAACCTTGTCTCTTTGGGAGAGAGGCAAGGTTAACTTCATGGTATGAATGGGTTTGGACCGATCCCGGGGTTGTTTGGGTATTGGATTGGGACCAGTCAGATAATAGTTTAACGAACCTCGTTTATATTTCTTGCGTGAAAGGTAAAATTTTCTTTTGTTGAAGAATCTTTGCCTTCGAATAAGCGCAGCGTCTTCGTTGGGAAAAATGTTTTTGTATGAACCTTTGTAGCCGGCATCTTATTTTTGGGTTGTTTTTTGTCTTCGGGCAAATGGTTTTCCTGTCTGCACAAATTGTCAGACCGCCTGTGATTTGGGGAAATGTGCCCAAATACGAGCGTGAGATGACGGAATACCCATACGACAAAAATGCCCCGGCGGTGATTCTCTGCGATTGGGGCGTCTGGTATCCGGTCGATATGCCCGCAGGAATTGTTCGCATGAAACGTCATGTCAGATTGAAAATTCTGCATGAAGCAGGAGTTCCTTATAAAGATATTCGGCTGGTATACAACAAAAGCCAGGGCGAGACTATCACTGAACTCAATGCCCAAACGATCAACTTCGGGGGAGGCCGTAGGAAAACAATTCCGCTTAAACTAAAATTTTTACCTGAAAAAGACCTCGGCAATGGGATGGCGGAGAAGAGTTTTGTGTTTCGGGATGTATCTCCCGGGTCGATTATCGAATACTCTTATTCGCTCAAAACCAAAGAAGTTGAGCACCTGAAACCCTGGTATTTTCAATCGGAGATTCCTACCGTTTACAGTGAGGTACAGTTGCTGGGGTTTGAGCCATATCGATTTGACGGGGTATCACAAATGCTGGAGTTATCTCCGCCTGACGATGACCGTTGGGTCATGAAACATACCCCAGCCCTTGGTAAAATACCGTTTGTCTCCAGTTGGAATGATTGCCGAATCGGCCTCAGGTTTCAACTGCGGGATATGATGTCTGTCCGGGATGAACAGGAAGAGTGGCGGCTGATCACGCTTGATCTTCAGCAGGGAACGCTGGTTTCCGATGATTCGGCAGCGGAAAGGGCGATTTATTCGCTTGCCCAGAGTATTGTGAGAAATGCTGTGACAGAAGAGGAAAAAATTGCAGCGATTCATGCGCATGTACGGGATCATGTGCGGTGGAACGGGATTTCTGACACGTGGGTAAACCAGTCCGCTTCTGCATTATACCGCTCACGGGTCGGGAATAGCGCAGAAGTCAATATGCTGATGGCGCATTTGTTATGGAATGTGGGCATTCCTGCTTACCGGTGTTTTGTGTCTACCCGGGATCATGGCAAACCCAATAAATTTCCTCTGCGCAATCAGTTTAATGATGTGTTTATCCTCGCCAAAGGCGACGGTCAGTCTTTTATTCTCGATGCAACGGAAAAAGATTTGCCCTACGACCTTCCGCCGCGCCGTCTGCTCAATGGTGCCACCTGGGTGATCTCCGACACTACTGCTTACTGGAGCAAAATGCCGGATCGTTTTTATGCAGAAACTACCATACTAAGTCAGCTGACAATGGATGACCAGGGCGCATTTACGGGGAATGTGGAAAATATTTACAAGGGCTATGCTGCACAGGATTTCCGGCGGCAGCATGCAGGTAAACCCGAAATGAAAGGGCAGGAAAACCCCGATCTGCCGGTATCCGTTCATCCATCGGTTTCATTGGAAGGAATAACCCGCATGGATGATAATATGCTCATATTTAATCCGCTGATGGACTACCGTAAAACCATAAATCCATTCTCAGAAGTTACCCGTATCTGTCCGCTGGATTTTGAAAATCTTACCAAAGAGAATTATATCCTCAATCTGGAAATACCGGAAACCTACCAGGTAATCCGGATGCCGGTGAGTTCACGTATATCACTGGAAGGTAAAGCGATGTATTTTGAGTATCTCTGCGAAAACCGAAATGGAGTGATACAGGTGCGCACTACCTTTGAGATTTCACAAAGTTTGATTTACCCCGAAGACTATGCTGCTGTAAAGGATTTTTACGAAAAAATGATTGCCCGCATGGAAGAAGAGGTTGTCATGATCCGAAAAGAATGACAATTTTTTGCGTATCTTTGCGCCCAAATTCATACAAGGCATATGCAGTTACTTGACGGTAAAAAAATCTCTCAGGATATCCAGTCGGAAATCCGTGAAGAAGTACGCAAAATCACAGCTGATGGCAAACGCCCGCCTCATCTTGTGGCTATACTGGTCGGAGAAGATCACGCGTCACAGACGTATGTCAAAAATAAAATGCATGCCTGCGAATATGTGGGATTCAGTTCTACCCTGATGCGCCTCCCTTCCAATATCTCTCAGGAAGCGCTGCTCAAAAAACTGGATAACTATAATGCAGACCCGGATGTGGATGGAATACTGGTGCAAATGCCGCTTCCTGCACATATCACTCCGCAGGAAGTTACCCAGCATATACACCCATCCAAAGATGTCGATGGCTTTCACCCGCTGAATGTGGGGCTGATGACATTAAATTTTCCCTGCCTGATGCCAGCCACGCCTTCCGGTATCATCGAACTCCTCCACCGTTACAATATTCCAACCAAAGGAAAACATTGTGTGGTTGTAGGCCGAAGCCGTATCGTAGGGCGCCCCACTTCTATTCTTATGTCCAGAGGTGGAGACCCTGGTGAAGCATCCGTTTCTCTCTGCCATATCAATACGCCTCCCGAAGATTTGAAACGGATCTGTCCCCAGGGAGATATCCTGATTGTAGCCGTTGGAAAACCGGGACTGATCACTGGCGATATGGTAAAAGAAGGCGCAGTGGTCATTGATGTCGGTATCACACGGGTAGAAGACCCAACCACCAAATCGGGCTATCGCCTCAAAGGAGATGTGGATTTTGAAGCCGTATCAAAAAAAGCGAGTTATATCACACCTGTACCCGGTGGGGTAGGGCCAATGACCATTTCGATGCTGCTGCGCAATACACTGGATGCATTTAACAGCAGATATAAGGAAGTCGAAAAAATCGTTCAGGAATAAAACCGTAAATCTCCGGTCAATGAAAAACCTCAGAATGAAACCAACTGAAACCCTTTTGAAGCGTGGCGTAAGCGATCCTCTGCCCGTAATGGAGCAGTTTTATACGCTTCAGGGAGAAGGTGCATGGACGGGTACGGCTGCTTATTTTATTCGTCTGGCAGGTTGCGATGTGGGTTGCCACTGGTGTGATGTCAAGGAGTCCTGGGCGCCGGCGGAAGATCAGTATCTTCCGGTAGCAGAGATTACAGCCCGTGCACTGGCCTGCGGAGCAGAGCGCGTGGTCATTACGGGAGGTGAACCTACAATCTACGACCTGACGCTCCTCACCGAAAGTCTCCACGACGCAGGGCTGAAGATTCACATGGAGACTTCAGGGGCACATACGCTTAAAGGCAATATCGACTGGATTTGTTTTTCCCCTAAAAAATTTCTTCCCCCACAGGACGAATTTTACCAGATTTCACACGAACTGAAGGTTATTGTTTACAATGAACATGATCTGGCGTGGGCAGAACAGCATGCGGCCCGTTGTGCGCCATCTGTAAAACTTTTTCTTCAGCCAGAATGGAGTCGCCGGGATAATATTACCCCCAAAATCATCGAATACGCAATGGCAAATCCTCATTGGAGGGTAAGTTTGCAAACGCACAAGTATGTAGGGATTCGGTAAGTCTATATTTCCCCTTCCTGCAATTCATCCTCCAGGGCAAAACATTTGTCTATAACTTTTGTAATATCCATCAGTCTGTCCTGGCGCGCCGCTTCATTTCCTGCACCCAATAAGGTGAAAAGTGGTTCTGCCGGCGCATAATAATACAGACCTTTGTGGAGGATAATATTGTCTGGAAAATAAGGATTCATGTAATGAAAGGCAGTCTTGCGAAGCCCGCTGGCTTCATCCGTCCCATTGTCTGTGAATGAAATAAAACGATAAGTTGCCCCCTCCGGCTCCAAAGATTGGGAAAACTCGTTTTTTTCTACTCCCGTAAGCAGAATAAAAAACTGGTAATAGTACATAAAATCAAAACTGCCTCCCAGCAGGATTTTATTTTTTTTATTTACCAGGATTTCAAAATCCAGTTCGAAGTTTCCGCATATATAGTTTATGCGCGATATTTTCTCAGCATGGTTCATTATTCTGCTTATTTACCGGAAATAGGTGATATCCAGTTTTTCTTTTGTGTTTTTGGCTGGCAAATCCATAGGCATTGTGTATAGCTCCGGGTTTTGGGTTATGATTCGTGCATTGCGATAAGCGATTTCCAGCTTTTCCTGTTCCTTATCGTGCATAAGATAGTGGATTTTAAAAGCGATATAACCTTCGCAGTATTTGTCATCGGTCAAATGAGCGGTCGGTATATCATTGAGCCAGACTTTGATATCTTCGCCGATGGCTTCAATACGGAGGTGGTTCCACGTACCACCTGCTTTCTCTGCCTGTTGTGCCCGTTCATCGCCTTCGAGCGGATAAAGCCAGTTTAACCCATTGCCATAATCGAGAAATACGCCGCCTGTCCATCGTCGGGTAGGGGAAGGGTCTATTTTGACCATATATCCAAACAAAGCCGAAAATGCCGTATCGGGTGTGTTTTCGCTGCGAAATAAGATGCCTGAATCAATGCTGCTGTCCCGCTTAAAATCTACTTCAAATATGAAGTCTTTGTATTTCTCATTCGTCCGGACAAACGAATGCCGGGAAGTATAAACCGTCATATTCAGCACCATACTGCTGTCGGTTACTGAAACTTTTGCCGGTCGCTCAACTACAGCCCATCCTTTCAGATCACATCCGTCAAAAAGGGCTTCCCACTGTGGTTTGGCCAGCGATAAACCCGTAATGTCTCCGGGGGCATGATCATCAGCAGGCGGCGTTTCCGGTGTTGCTGTTCTTAGCAGATAAATAAGCCCTGTAAAAGTTACCAGAATTCCGGCCAGGTACAGGAGCGTTTCATTTGTGTCGCGATTTGAACCCATAGGATGGAAAGTTGCTGTTCATCTGTATGGGGGTATAATATAGCTTAACTTTTCTTAGGGGTATAAAAAAGAACGTTTATTCCGCAGGAAAATGGGATACTCTTCTCCAGAGCAAGGCTGGTTTTTCCCGTAAATATCTTCATCCCTGCACCTATTGCAGTGGGGTTGAAAAACAAATGATATTCATCGATAAGGTTTGCTTCGACGAGTGAAGAAACAAATGTTCCACCTCCATAGACAATGATATCTTTTCCCTCCTGGTTTTTCAGGCGGTTGACTTCTCCTGCGAGTTCGCCTTTTGCGATGACAGTATTTGCCCATTTGGATTCTTCCAGGGTCTTGGTAAAAACTACTTTCGGGGTTTCCACCATTTTCTTTGCAAAAGGTGCCATTTCCGGGTTAGTGAGATGAGATTCCCAGGTGGGAATAAAACCCTCCGCAAGGTTTCTTCCCAGTAAAATGCAATCAACGGGTTCAGTAATGCTCTGAACATACTGATTAATATCTTCTGTCCAGTTCCACTCCAGCCAGTCCATTTCACTATTTGGTCCGGCGATGTACCCGTCAAGGGATATTTGTACCTGCAATTTTAACTTTCTCATTTTGCGATTTACTAAGCGGGTAAGTGTATTTTGTGATAGGAAAGGTAGGAGGTTACTAATATGGCAAGAATAATCAATGGGAAGAAGGTCTGAAAATCGAGCCCGTCAACTACTCCGTGTGAAACGGCCGCAGAGATAAAGGTAATCCCAAACCCCACATACGCCCATTCTTTGAACCTCCCTTTTACCGCCGGAAGAATCAGTGCCAATGCGCCGAGTACCTTAAATACAGTAAGCATTACCCTGAAATAATCGGGGTAACCCAGGTGTCTGATTCCTTCTACGGCAATAGGTGTGTGGGAGGTCAATGCCGGCAATAGACCTTCAAATAAAACGATGATTGTGGTACAAACCCAGTAAATGATTTTAGTCGTTTTCATATTATTGAAAGGTTAGCAGTTTTGTTATAATTTAATAGCCAGTGTATGCCATACTTGTCTGTCAGGCCGCCAAATATTGCTCCCCAAAAGGTGTCCTCTAAAGGATGAGTAGCGATTCCGCCTGTAGAAAGTTGTTGATAGAGAACTTTTATTTCTTCTTCAGAGCTGCAATTAAGGGAGAGTGAAACAGAATTTCCTTTGTGCAGCCCTTTTTCGCCTACCATATCTGATCCTAAAAGTGCCATTCTTCCGTGTTTAAGGCTGGCATGCAGTATACAAACTTTCATTGTTTCCGGCATTTTATCAGCGAGTGGCGAGTCTCCAATCGTTTGAAAACTGAGTTCACCACCGAGACATTTCTGATAAAAAGTCATAGCCTCACGGCAGTTGCCGTTGAAGGTAAGATAGGCATCGATATGCGTCATCTCATTATCATTAAGCCTGCAGGAGTTTTTGGATATCAAATTTTTTCATTTGGAGAAATGCCTGGGTAACCCTTCCTGCTTTTGCCGGGTCGCTCAACAGTTTTGAAAGTATAGTTGGAATAATCTGCCATGACACGCCAAATTTATCCTTGAGCCATCCACATTGGGATTCGGATCCTCCTTCGGTAAGATTATCCCAGTAATGGTCTATCTCCTCCTGTGTTTCGCACATAACCTGGAAGGATATGGCTTCATTAAATTTGAATAAAGGGCCTCCGTTTAATCCGGTAAATGGTTGTCCATTTAAATGGAAACTCACGGTCATCGCCGTACCTTCGGCTTTTCCGTGAATTTCAAATCCTTCTTTTCCGTAGCGGCTGACATGGTCGATCCGCGAATTCGGGAAAAGCGAAGTGTAAAATTTTGCGGCTTCTTCTGCCTGATCGTCAAACCAGAGACAGGGAGTAATAGGATAAATCGTCATTGTTGTAAGGGTTACGTCTGATCTTTTTCTTTTACAAAGATGCAGACTGTTATTAAGATGCCAACTGTGTGAAAACGACATTTCAAGGGGTTGATTGCGACAACCGCTAATCCTATATTTGGTATATGAAAAGCGTATCCATTTTAGTTCCTGAAACTGCGGTAATTGAAGCGATTGCTGACCCGCACTATATGTTTGCCGCTGTAAATCAGTTTCTTCTGTCTGCCGGTAAAGCGCCTTTGTTTCATGTGCAACTGGTCGGTGAAAAAAAGGAGGTAAAACTGAATGGCAGTTTGTTTTCTGTCCATATGGATAAGCTTCTGCACGAGGTGGAGGAAACCGATCTGATATTTATTCCTGCGATCAGCGGGGACATTCCTACTGCCCTGAAGCTCAATGAGAAGCTTTTGCCCTGGATTGTCGCTCAGCACAACCGGGGCGCAGAAGTGGCTTCTTTATGTATCGGTGCATTTCTGCTGGCTTCTACGGGTTTGCTCAGCGGTAAAAAATGTTCGACCCACTGGAATGCAGCAAATGAATTCAGGGCTATGTTTCCCGATGTTGAGTTGGTTGACGGGAGTATAATTACAGAAGAACAGGGCATTTACTCCAGCGGCGGAGCTAATTCCTACTGGAGTTTGTTGTTGTATCTGGTGGAAAAATTCACAGACAGAGATACAGCGATCCTGGCATCAAAGTTTTTTGCAGTGGATATCGACCGTACCAGTCAGGCAGCTTTTATGATGTTTAAGGGGCAGAAGGAGCATGGCGATGTTGAGATCGTCAAAGCGCAGGAGTATATAGAAGAAAACTATCAGGAAAAAATTACGGTGGATGAGCTGGCCGATACGTTTGCCATCGGGCGTAGAAGTTTTGAGCGGAGATTTAAAAAAGCGACCAATAATACCATTGTCGAATATATTCAACGCGTAAAAATTGAGGCCGCCAAACGAAATTTTGAAACCAGCCGGAAAAACATCAACGAAATCATGTACGATGTCGGTTATACCGATACCAAAGCATTTCGAACGGTATTCAAAAAAATTACCGGCCTGACACCCATTGAATACCGCAATAAGTACAGAAGCAATTGAGGTGGGTTACCTTTTCCCGACCATCACCAGATCTATGGTCGTTGTTCCGTTCTGTGCCGGGAAATCTATTCTCTGTAAATCTATTATACTGAACCCGTTATCGAGAAATGCCTGTGTCAGGTAATCTGCCTGGTGATAATGCATATACATTTTATCTTCGCCGGAGCTTGACTGTACGAAGCCCGATTTGGTGTAATCATCCTCCATTGTACTGATATAAAGGGCGCCGCCAGGGGTCAATAGTCCGGCAGCATCGCCGATCAGTTTTACACACTCTTCTTTTGAGAGATAGGGCAGGCAAAATCCGCACATAATACCCTCATATTTTTTGCCGATTGTCCCTATATCCCGGCAATCCATGATCTGGAATTTGGCGGAGGGATTGTTGATTTTGGCGAGTTGAATCATATTGGGCGCCAGGTCAATCCCTGTAATCTGAAAATCAGGTCTTTTATTAAGCAGATACTGCGTGATATTTCCCGGGCCGCAGGCAATATCCAGAATGGCTGCATTTTCTGTTTTTATGGCGTCGCAAAACAAATCAAATGTTTCGCTGTACAGGCCTACGTCCATAAATTTGGACTGGTATTCAACAGCGCGTCTGTCAAATATTTCTACAGCAATTTGGGTTTTGTCCATGGAACCGGTGGTTAAGATCCTGCCTTGTCTTTGATGTTCAGGTTGTACCAGTCGATCTGACGGGAGAGGTACATGACGATTCCGAGAATAATGAATATCCCGATACTGCCGATCAGTAAAGCCAGGTCCTGAAGTTGGATAACAACAAAGATAAACGAATATAAAATCAGCAAAATACCGCTTATCAATCCGGTCAGTCTTCCTGATTTCAGAATGGCTTTGACATATCCGGCGATGAGCAGTAACGTAGCCGTGGCCGAAATTATAAATGCCAGATTAAAAGGGATATGCTCAGAAATGGAAAGCAGCAACACAAAAAATACCACAAGGGCGATTCCCACAAGAATATACTGCACCGGGTGAATGAATATTCTGTTTAATACTTCAATAAAGAAAAAAGCAAGAAAAGTAAACCCGATAAACAGAATCGCATAACGAACCGACCTGTATGACTTCTGGTAATTATCGACCGGCAGTAACAGGTTGATTCCGAAAGATGATTCTGCAAGGGCATAACCACCGCTTCCTTTCCAGATCTGCGGGTAGTTTCGGTTGAGATGCAGCACGTTCCAGTGTGCCGTAAATCCGGTATCGCTGACCGTGCGGGTATCAGGTAAAAATGCTCCGTTAAAGCTGGGGTTTTGCCAGGAAGAATGGATGGTAACGGAAGTCGTTTTTCCGACAGGAGTAAAGTACAAAAGCTGACTTCCTTTGAGGTTTAGGTCAAAGCTAAAGGCATAGGTCGTGGTTTTGTCGGGCCCAATGTTTACCGGGGCATTTATGCCGCTGGTTACCACCTGGTTTGAGATCACGCCGGGGTTAAATGAAGACTGCCCGCCATTCCACGTCAGACTTATCTGCTCCTCAATCCCTCTGAGATCGTTGATGCCGGTGGTGAGACGTGCTTTATCAAACTGAATCGTATTTTCGGGAATGTCCAGTTCTGCCAGATCTTCCATGGTAAACTTCCCGCTCACATGGATGACCGAATTGTAAACCACAATTTCGTAAATGCCTCTGTTTCTTTTTTCGGGTTGGATTTGCCCTGAAATCGTCAGCTCTTCAGGCAGAATATGTATAAAGTCTTTTACCTGAAGAATTTTTTCTGTTGAATCTTTTGAGACGTATTCTTTCAGGTATTTGACATAGGGTATAGAAACAAAAGGGCCGGAGAGGGTCTGCTCATAAGCCCATTTGGCGCTGACTTCACTGATCGCCTGATTTTGTGTGTTTTCTCTTTCATAAATCAGTTCCCGGATCAAAGTCGCCGGAATCAGCAACAACATGCCGATTCCGGTGATGATGAATATCTTGAGGTAGATATTGGTCTTAAGCGGTTGCATAGTTTTTTTTGCCAAGAACCGCTTTCCTGACAAAAAACACAACTACAATTTATTGACAATCACTTTTTGGGTGGTTTTGTGTTTACCGCCAGTGATGACTATCATATATACCCCTTCGCGCACCGCCTGTACATCAAAATATCCAATGGTGCTTCCCTGATTGATAGCCGATGTGGCAATTCGTCTGCCTGAAAGGTCAATCAGTTCAACCTGTAAGTTTTCGTTGACCACTTTCCCCAACTGTATGGCAATCAGGTCAGAGGCGGGATTCGGGAAAATGGAAATATTGAGATCGTTAAATTCTGCATCTGATATTCCTGTTGTACCCGTATAAACAGTTGTTGTTTCGTTTACTGAGGTTACAGAACGATTGGCCGAGACTCCGTAAAACGTAGGCCCAACGACATAGGGGTAAGCAGAATTCCAGTTTGAGTCAATAGTTGCGAAATAGGCGTAAGTTCCGTTTGGATATTCTGGTGTGATGCAAAATCTGCCATTGTGTTCGTCCAGGTAATCCTCTTCTCCGGGATGAATGATGAATTCATAGTCTTCCCTGAAATACCCGAGGTAATAGTTTGCACTTACATCGGGGCCATCTGCTACGTCAGTACCATCGGCCCACGTTGTGCGGGTGGTGATATTTCTCAATTCGTAACCAGATTTGATTCGGGTAATACCGCCTGTGCCATCTGCATTTTTGTAGCCATAAGCTCCATAAATCGGGAAACCATCATAGGCAAATCCGATCAGCGGTGAGTGTTTGGTACTGTCCAGCACGTAAAGGCCATCTGCATCGTACAGGTTACAGATCGTAGAGACGACCTGAAGGTCAAGGTTAAAAGCAGAAGGATTTTGGTGGTGGTGGTAGTTGCCATTGGCTGGGTGCCCTTTTGAGCAGTCAAAACCAGGTTTTTCTGCGGGTACGGCATCTCTGCTCCAGGGTGTACTGGCCATCGGGCCGCCGGGGCAGGGAGGATTGCCGGGGCCTCCGCAAAGCGTATTGGTGTTGGTATTCCATCCCACCCCGTCGCGAAAGTCAAACAGTGCCACACCGTTGATGAAAACGCCGATATTTCCGCCATTGGTGGCAGTAGGCGTTCCTGTATTTTCCTGCGGATGTAGCGGTATCCTGAAAATCGAATTCTGATTGGTTGCCTGCGAAGGGTTTCCATCTAAAAATGGCCCGGTCGGATATGCGGGAATTCCGGTTGCGGTTACATAGACATAATCCGCAGAATACTCCACTTTCTGGCAGTTGACCAGGATATTGTTTCCAATGGCGGTAGGGTTTCCCGACATATAATAGCTACCGGTTACCGTAGTGTTTTGTAGCCAGGAAGTGATAGCCGGGCTGAGCTGGGCCTGGCCCGATAATGCATAAATCAATAAGCCTGTAAGCAAAAATGTTCTTCTCATATTTGATGATTATTTTCCCGTTTAGATGTCATGGCTTGGACAAACCTTCGCTAGGGAGTAAAATTTCTTTTGGAAACTGATGTGTGGGGTTAAATATAAAATTGGGGTCGTTGAGTGTAAGCAAAAACGCGATGATATCGGTTTTTTCGTCGGAAGTAAGGCGAATGGGTGTTTGAAGTTCATCTGCCAGCGTTTCACTTTCCTGTATTCCCCGGGTATAATGATTGATAACTTCGCTGAGTTTCCTAAACCGGCCATCGTGCATGTAGGGATAAGTATAACTCAGGTTCCGGAGGGAAGGGATTTTAAATTTCAGACTATCGGCGGATAGATGGGTGATCTGCCATTTTCCGAAATCATTTAATGTCGTGTCCACCGGAAGGCCATTATTGGCAAAATCAAAGTTTGAAAATAGCGGCTCATGGTGGCAGGAATTGCAATTTTTCTGAAACAGGGTATATCCATTTTCTTCCTGTGGGGTGAAATTTGTTTTTCCTTTTTTCACCTCATCGTACTTCGACCCGGCAGAAACCAGCGTCAGTTGAAATTGCGCGAGCGCTTTGAGTATATGTTCGCCCGTAATCAGGCTGTCTTGAAATGCCCGGTAAAACATCGCGGGGTACCGGTCTGTGTGCTGAAGTTTGCTGACCAGATGGGCGATATTTTCACCCATTTCTTTGGGGTGACTGATCGGGGCGAGGGCCTGCATATCGAGGTGATTGATGGCACCATCCCACATAAAAGATTTGTGCCAGGCAAGATTAAATAGTGGCGGTGCATTTCGGGTGCCGATCTGGTCATCGATGCCGTGACTCAGGTCGTGGTCGGTATGGGCAAATCCATTGTAAGGCGAATGACAGGAAGCGCAGGAGATCGTGCCGTCTCCCGATAAGAGCGGATCGTAGAATAACACTCTGCCCAGTTCGGTTTTCTCTGCCGAAAGCGGATTGTTACGGAAATCGTAAGCAGGCGCAGGAAAGTAGCCGGGGTATTGGAGTTGATACCAGGTTTTGGCGGCAAAAGCCAGACAAAGCAGGGTAGGGAGGAGCAGGAAAAAGAGGCGGGTTTTCATTTTGCGACGGAGAAAAGGGATGCGAATAGTTGTGCGAGAGAAACGGCCTGGTTGCCCGGACTCATGACCTGATAGGTTTCTGCGATATTTATCTGTGAGAAAAATGAATCAATGGAAACCTTGATGACCAGATCCCCGGAGACGGGCGCAGGCAAATCGACGATTTGGCAGGAAGGGAAAGGCGCCTCATATCCGCCGATATGAAACATGAAATAATGATTTCTCGCCGGGCATACATTGCTCACACCTTCCAGTTTTAGGTTGATATACCCACTTTGCCAGGTCCAGTACATGCCATTGGTTGGATCGAGGTCGCCGCCGAATGCGCCGGAGACATTGGTGAGACTGTCTGTGCCGAGGGTAAACACTATCCGGTTGAATTTTCCGGAAGCACCCTTTGGCAGGGCAAAGTGTAGTGATTCGGGATTTTCTGCATCGATGAGTATGTGTTGTTTCTCAAGCGAAGCAACTTGTTTGTTATCCTGAAAAAACTGAATGTGTGAGATATAAAATTTTACAACTTCCAGCCTTATACTATCACCTGTTGCGGGCGAATAGAAGTTTTTTCCGATTTCGACAGGCTGGCCGTTGAAAGTAAGGTTAAATCGAATGTTTCCATTTTTTGGCTGTGCATGGAGGTAAATGGAGAGAAGCAGAGAGGCGGTAAAAAGAAAAAATTTCATCCCGATAAGGTTATGGTTTCGAACATCTTTTAGACGTCGTAGATACAAAAAACCTTCGGTGCGTACACTTTTTCTTACATTCTTATTACATAATCCCTCATGTTGTAAGATGTATGATGAGATGGGTCTGTGGTAGAGATAGCTTTTTCCAATGTTTTTTTTAGGGAATGGAAATCATTGGGCTTGACAACATATCTGTTTGCCCCCAGTCGAAATGTTTCTTCAAAGTCTATTTTATAGGATGAGGTAGAGTAAATGACAATCGCAATGGTATCAAATTTTTTAATGTTTCTTATTTCTGTCAGACATTCTATCCCACTTTTCCCCGGCATATTCAGGTCAAGAAAAATAAAATGAGGCATAACAGCATCTTTTTTTTGGAGATACTCCATTAATTCTTCCCCACTATCAAGTATTTGAATGACAGTATTTATTTGTAATTCGCTTATAGCTTCTTTAAAAAGAAGCTGGTCTCCTTTGTCATCGTCAGCAAGAAGGATCTTTAGACGTCGGTTAGTTTTTATATTAAATGATGGTTAGCTTGTTGGAATAAAAATATCAAACGTTGCTCCTATGTTTAGCTTACCTGTGGCAGTTATAACTCCATTGTGGTTTTCCACAATTTTTTTCACTATGGCAAGGCCAATGCCTGTACCAGCATATTGTTCTTTGTTGTGAAGTTTTTGAAATACTTCGAAGATCTTTTCGCTGAATTCTTTTTTAAAACCGATGCCATTGTCTGAAATGGAGATATGGCAGTAGGTTTTCTCAGTGAAAAGTTTCACGTTTTTTACTTTACCACCTTTAACTATTCTGCTATTGATGATGATGTGTGGGGGAAGGTCGGGTTTTGAAAATTTGAGTGCATTGCCGACGATATTATGCATGATCTGGCGGAACTGAAATCCAATGATGTTTAACGTATCGAGTTTGCCGACTTCAAAAGTTGCTTGTTTTTCTTCAATGATATCTTTGAATGTGGCTTTTACTTCTTCAATGATGAGGTTAAGGTCCGTGATTTCAAATTTTCTTTCAGAGATGTTCAGCCTGGAAAAGGAGAGTAAATCTTCTATAAGTGTTTGCATTTGGCTGGCGGCATCCTGTACAAACTGAAAATAGATTTTTCCATGATCGGATAAGTTTTGGCTTTCTTTTTCAAGTATTCTGCCTGTGAAGGTTTGGATTTTCCGCAGCGGTTCTTTCATGTCATGACTGGAAACATAGGCAAATGCCTCCAGCTCTTTGTTCATTTTTACCAGATCTACATTCTTGGCCAGGAGCGCTTCATTGGCATCCCGCAATTCTAGCGTTCGTTGTCGTATTTTATCTTCCAGCTCTTTGGTATGCACTTCCTGAAATTTGCTTTCTTTCAGTTGTTGTTGTTTCTTTTCGGTAATATCTTCGATTGAGAGTAAAATAAGGGTCTCGGAGTTGTGTTTGTTTACTACTTCACGGGCATTCAGCAGCATAACCATTGCGCCGATATTGGGGAACGTGTGCGATACTTCAAAATCATTAATAACTGATTTTTCGGGCAGAATTTTTTCAAGGAGGGTTCTCAATAGGGGGATATCCCATTGTTTGTTGCCCAGGTGATAAATCAGTACACCTTCGGTTTCCTGTCTGGTTACCCGAAAAGTTTTATAAAAAGAGGTATTCGCCGTTTTTATTCTCAGATTTTTATCCAGGACAAGGAGCGACTCGCGAATGTTTTCTACGATGGATTGGGCATAATTTTTCTCTGTATCTAATTGCCCATTTAATACGAGTATTTCCTGGTTGACAACTGTCAGCTCTTCATTGGTACTTTGCAGTTCTTCTTTACTGGTTTCCAGTTCTTCATTCAAGCTTTGCAATTCTTCGTTGCCACTCAGTAGCTCTTCATTGGCGCTTTGCAGTTCTTCGTTGACAGCTTCCTGGTCTTCGGTAATGCCGCGCATATCTTCACGTATTTGTGCAAGTTCCTGCTCCAATTGTCGTATGCGTGTTTCCTGAATATTTTTTTCTGATGTCCCCGCAGCTTTCTTTTTGATTTTCGGAGGTGTGCTTTTATCAGTTAATTCATAATCGTGAAACAGAATGAGATAATACGGGTCAAGTGTATTTTGCAGCGGTATGGCTTCAATGGAAATATTGTGTATCATGCCATGTACTTCTACAGGGATATTTTCTTTTTTAACCTGGGCATTCCCCTTTTTTACTTTATTTATAATATTTCGCAGTTCAAAAGATAATCCCTTTTTTGCCATCACCAGAAGGTTATGACTGGGTTTGCCTGATGCCTGTTCTAAATAATTGCTGGTGCTGCCACGAAACTGTACAATATCAAGTCCTTCATTGACGACCACACCTGGCGGTGTGTATTTGCTAAGTATAATGTCGTCAGCCATTTTTTGAAAGTCGGAACGCATAGTTTCTTTTTTTTGCACGAGTGGCAGGTTGCTAATATTATGCTCAGTTTTTGTACTTAATACCTGCATAAACTTACCCGGCACATCTTTTCGGATATATATCTTGTCATTTTTGACGGAAGGTGTAAATAGGTCGGGAACCCCGCTCGTCGTTTCTGATTTGCCCAGCAATAAAACTCCTCTGGGGTTTAGTGCATAGTGAAAAGTTGTCAGCACCTTTTTTTGCAAATAGGGCTCCATATAAATCAGAACATTGCGACAGCTGATTAAATTCATTTTTCCAAAAGGCGGGTCTTTCAGAAAATTGTGGTTGGCAAATACACACATGTCTCTGATCTTCTTGTTTATCAGGTATGTATTGTTTGTTTTTGTAAAAAAATTCTGAATACGTTGTGAAGTTAATCCGGCCAGTTCTATTTTGTCGTAAATACCGGCTCTTGCTTTTGATATAGCCGATTCGCTCAAATCTGTGGCAAATATTTGTACACTTCTTTCGGGGCGGTTGGAAGTATGTTTCTCCCAAAACTCCGCAAAACATATAGCAATAGAGTAGGCTTCTTCGCCAGTGCTGCATCCCGCTACCCATATCCGAATCGTCTCGTTGAGGGGTTGATTGTTTACGATAGTCGGAATAATGGTTTCAGATAGGTTATCAAAAGTTTTAGGGTCGCGGAAGAATGAGGTTACCTGAATCAGCAGGTCCTGGTATAAAATATCCTGCTCCTGCGGATTCTCTCTCAAATAGGTGAGGTATTCGGACGGCGATTTCGTTTTGGCAATAGCGATTCTGCGGAGTACTCTTCTGCGGATCGTAGTTTGTTTGTAATAGGTGAAATCTGTTCCCTTCCGAATGCGCAACACAGTATTAATCTGCCGGAAGGCTTCCTCGTTTTCTAATGGCAGTTTTTGTTCAACATCAAGCGGCGTGTTCAGGACGTTTGTTAATTCCAGTAATTTTTTCGGAATTTCATCGGGCCGAAGAATAAAGTCAACCACTCCTGCCTCTACGGCGCTATTAGGCATGCCATCAAAAGCTGCGGATTCTTCATCCTGTGCAATAGTGATTCCCCCATGATCTTTGATTGCCTTCAGGCCCAGTGTACCATCAGAGGCTGTCCCTGAGAGTACCACGCCAATTGCACGTGACTGATAGACCTCTGCCAGCGATGTGAAAAAGATGTCAATAGGAAGGTTCTGCTTGTATTTGGTTTTTGAAGGCCGGGGGGCGATTCTCAATACGCCATTGGATGCCACCAATATTTTGTTCCTTGGGATAACATAGATCGCATTTGGCTCTACCTTAATCTCATCTGTTATTTCCATAACAGGAACAAGCGTGACCTTTCGAAGGATATCCGTTAGTAAACTTTCATGTTCGGGATCCAGATGCTGCACAAGTACATATGCCATTCCGGAATCTTCGGGAATCGCCTGAAGGAACTGTTTGAATGCATCCAACCCACCTGCCGAGGCACCAATTCCTACAACCGGGAACAAGTTCTCCGATTTGGGTAAGTCTTGCGACTTATTTTTCTGGGGTGTGCCTGATTTCATGGAGCGATGGAATTAAGTTGCCAGCAAGCTTAACTAATATTTGTATTCTGTTCGCTCGTACGGGGAGAGGCAGAAAAGTATCTAAATCCTGAAAGAGTAATCTACATAGTAAAACCCAAGTTTACAACTTTCTTGCCCCTTATGTTCAGGCTATTTACCTTGCACGCGGTTTGGGCCATTTACCCATACTTTCATTATCTGCCTTACAATGAAATACCTTCTCTTTTGCTGGCTGGCCGGCTTTCAACTCCTACTTGCGCAGGAGCGCATCCACTACGACATTTCATTTCCCAACGCGGTACATCACGAAGCGGAAATATCTATCACCTACCGCGAAGTGCCTGCAGGGCCGCTGCAGGTGCGTATGAGTCTTTCTTCCCCGGGCCGGTATGCCATCCATCAGTTTGGGAAAAATGTGAGTAATGTGCGCGCCTGGGATAGTGAGGGAAAACCGCTGGAAATCGCACGTACAGAGCCGGAAATGTGGGAAGTGAAACGACACGGGGAACAGGTTCGCATAAGCTATACACTCTTTGCCGACTGGGTCGACGGAACCTATTCGGAGATTGATGAGTCCCATGCCCATCTCAATATGCCTGCTACTTTTATGTGGGTGAGGAATATGGAGAAAACACCCATCAGCATCACTTTTCATCTGCCGGATGCGTCTGGCTGGAAAATTGCCACGCAGCTCGTTTCTTTATCCATTCCCCATACTTATTCGGCCCGCGACCTCCAGTATTTTATGGACAGTCCGACCGAACTCAGCGACTATGCCATCCGTGAATGGAAGGTGAAAGATAAGACCGGTAAAAACGCCGGCTTTCGCCTTGTGGTGCATCATGGCGGGACTGATTCTGATCTGGAGGAGCTGCACGCCGCTACTCAAAAAACCGTGGAGGAAGTGATCGCCATATTCGGAGAAATGCCCGACTTCGACTATCATAATTACACCTTTTTGATAGACTACCTTGCGGGAAATGACGGTGACGGGATGGAGCACCGCAATTCGACCATTATCACTTCGGCAGTTTCTCCCGCCGGGCTCACAGGCGATTTGATAAGCACAGTTTCTCATGAGTTTATCCATGCGTGGAATGTGGAACGCATACGACCGCTGTCGCTGGAACCTTTTGATTTTGAACGCCCCAATATGAGCGCGGAGCTCTGGTTTGCCGAAGGGTTTACCAGCTATTTTGGTCCATTGGCATTGGCCAGGGCGGGTGTGTATGACCTTTCGACATTCGCCCAAAAGATCAATGGCTCCCTCAACTACGTGCTTAACAGTCCGGGGGCAAATATGGCATCACCCGTAGAGATGAGTCAAATGGCCCCGTTTACAGATGCCGCTACGGCGGTTGACCCCACGGCATTTTACAATACATTTACCTCCTATTATCCCTATGGCGCGGTTACCGGACTGGCACTGGATCTGGATATTCGCTCCAATTATCCCGGCCACACGCTCGACGAGCTTATGCAGGAAATGTGGCTGCGCTTTGGAAAAACGGAAAGGCCCTATACCAACCGCGACATCGTAGCAACCCTGGCAGAAGTGCTGAATGACAAAGAATTTGCCGAATCATTTTTCAACAAGTTTGTCTTTGGACACG
The DNA here is from genome assembly GCA_041391665.1 of Bacteroidia bacterium. Taxonomy (NCBI): domain Bacteria; kingdom Pseudomonadati; phylum Bacteroidota; class Bacteroidia; species Bacteroidia bacterium. The sequence goes on from JAWKNO010000001.1 coordinate 522,921, forward strand.
AGCGGCCGGATTTCCCCGCTCTCCTGGCTTCCGCCGGACTGCGGCTTCGCAAGGCACATCCCGGTAAAACATCACTTGGGCCTGAAGGATTTGCATTTGAAGGGGGAATAGCAAAAATAGTCTATGGTACAATGAAAGACAGCCCACTCTATGAGGCCGGACTTGAGCGCGAAGATGTGATCCTGAGTCTCGATGGCCGCAAGCTTAAAAACAGAGCCGCACTGGAGAAGCTACTGGCGAAATATAAGCCCGGTGAGGTTGTATCAATCATCTATCAGAGAAAAGAAAAAATTCGCAGTGCTTCAATCACCCTCACAGAAGATCAGGAGTGGGAGATGGTGCCTTTTGAAGTTTCGGGTGAGGAAGTTACGTCCGAAATCCGCGCATTCCGGGAAAGCTGGCTGGGGGCGAAGGCTGTAAAACGATAACGTTGCGCGCTGCGCACTAATCCCATTCGTTGTATTACCAATTGCCCCTTTGTCAAAGAAGACAAAATTTAAAAACGCAGCCTAAAAAATCATCCGCATATTTTTTTGAGATTAGATATATAGTAACTTCGATCCAACTTTTCAACCAATACAAATACTATGAAATTAACCAGATTTTTTTCCACATTACTCCTCATTTCGTCGCTATCTATGATGATGACATTTACCACAAGTTGTGCTACTGAGGGATGTACAGATCCTAATTCTGACAACTATGATGTAGATGCCAAAAAGGATGATGGCTCATGTATTCCTTCAAGGGATAAGTTTATTGGCCAGTACACAGTTTCTGAGAGCTGTCCTTCCGGGAACTATACCTTTGAGATTAATATCGTAGCTTCTGCTTCTGCGGATAATGCAATTATCATTAACAACCTGGGAGATCTGGGCGCAGCTGTGAACGCAACTGTCAGCCAATCTTCGGTTACCATTCCGAATCAGAACATTACTGCATCAGGATTTGCGGTATCGGTCAATGGTAGCGGTTCTATTAATGGCAATTTGCTGATCATCAATTATTCCTACAACTTCTCCGGTGGAGGAGAGACTTGCAGTATGAACAGCACCAAACGCTAATTCTTTGCAAAAAAATAACCAGGGCCATACAGGACCGGGGTGTTAAAGCGCTGAAAAAAGGCTTCACCTCTGGCTTGTATGGCCTTTTTTATTTCTTCAAAAAACGGCTGCTGATCCAGCTTCTCAGCGGAACATCATATAGCTTCAGGCTGGCGTAGGCAAGAACTATGGAAGAGAGCAAAACAACTACCGCAACCGGCATTGCATCAGGTATAGAAACCTTTCCCTCATACACCCAGGCTGTGTAGGTGTATATCAACGGGTAGTGGGTGATGTATATCGGATAGGAAATATCTCCCAAAAACCGGCATAATCTGGTCGCAAACTTTCCCTTCACCTCTCCGCTTGCGCCCACATATACTATCAGCGGAAAAAGCAAGATGATGCTCAGCGAATCGTAAAGCCCGTTCATCCACAGATGTTCGCTCCCACCGATTCGGGGTATGGTCAGCACAGCGACAACCAACACACTGCTCAGGAGAAAGGCATATCTGATGTTTGATAATGTCGCCACACGAAATAAAAACATTCCCGCCAGAAATGGATACAACATCCTTATAAAACCGATACGGAGTTGGGTTGGCTCCAGTGCCCAGCCACCTACGACATCCCCGTTGGGACCGGCGACGGCAAGATGTATCAACATCGCACCGGCGATAAAAACCAGCACAGCCAGCACTTTATTGGAAAGTCTCCGGAGAAAAAATGCATAGAGAATATTGGCGATGTACTCAAAGAAAAGCGACCAGGCAGGGCCGTCGAGCGGGTGCATTTCTGCCCAGCCTCTGATGTCCATGGATATGGGGAGCGGCAACAGGGTAAAACCCAATAACATGACGAGCAGCATATTCCATACGGGCACTTCGCTGATTCGCGGCCAGAGGCTGCCTGCCTGAAAATAAAACGCAACTGCCCCTACCACCATACCCAGAATAATCATCGGATGCAGTCTGATGAGGCGGCGTATAAAGAAGTCTTTGATCGACATTTTACCCCATCGATCGTCATAGGCATAGGCAATCACAAAACCGGAAAGGAGGTAGAAAAAATCTACTGCCAGATAACCGTGGTTGATGATTTGATCGAGATGGCTGGTGGCATGCGCCTCCAGGAGATGGAAGATCACCACCATAATAGCGGCCACGCCGCGAAGCCCGTCCAATATTTCGTAGTGTTTTTTGGAATCGGGATAAGCAGAAAGCTGAGTTTTCTCCAAGGGCTGTTGTTTTATCACAGCAGGTAACTACCTGCGGCGGCAATGTCTCCAAAAATCGCCATTCTTACAATGGATTTTGTTCTCTCAGCTAGTTTCTTTTCCTTCGTGATTGCAAAAAACAACGCTATATGGGAATCTTCTTTCCAGACCAACGATGGACCAGTGAGGGAGAGCCCGAACTCGGTGTAGGGGTGGTCTCCAAAATAACCAAAGGCCGGGTAGAAATTTATTTTCCGGCTGCCGATGCGACCAGGCTGTATTCCGAAGAAACCGCCCCCCTTCGCAGGGTGATTTTTAAACCCGGAGATACCGTTGTGGATACCCATAAGCGCCCGCTGCTGATTGAAAGAGTAAAGCAGGATGGAAACCTGCTCATCTATATCGGATCGGGGCGGAACTTGTCTGAAGCTGACCTTGGCGATGTTTCTGTCAAACACGGCGTAGATGATCGCCTTTTTATGGGGGATGTGGATACTCCCGCATTGTTTGCCCTTCGCAGAAGAACCCTTCAATACGATCATAACCGGAGAATCTCGCCTGTCAGCGGATTTGTCGGTGGCCGTATCGATCTTATTCCCCACCAGCTTTACATCGCCCACCAGGTAAGTACACGTTATGCGCCTCGCGTCCTGTTGTCGGACGAGGTGGGGCTTGGGAAAACCATAGAGGCCTGCCTCATTCTCCACCGGCTGCTCCTGAGCGGGCGAATTTCACGGGTATTGATTCTCGTTCCCGAGTCGCTGGTTCACCAGTGGTTTATCGAAATCCTCCGCCGGTTTAATCTGTGGTTTCACATCTTCGATGAGGCCCGTTGTGCTTCCGTTGAAGCTGGTGCACCAGATGGAAATCCATTCCTGGCCAATCAGCTCATCATTTGCAGTACAGTATTTTTGGCTGGTTCGGACCTTCGGGCACGGCAGGCGCTGGCAGCCAACTGGGACATGCTCATCGTAGACGAAGCTCATCACCTCGAATGGTCGGTGGAAAAAACAAGTCCGGAATACGACGTGGTGGATCAGTTGAGCAAAGTGGCAAAAGTATTATTGCTCCTGACTGCAACCCCCGAACAACTGGGGCTGGAAAGTCATTTTGCCCGGCTGAGATTGCTCGACCCTGACAGATACCCCGACTTTGAGACTTTTAAAAATGAGGCTCTGGACCATAAAAAGATCGCAGATATTGTCGAAGGGCTTTCTGCCGGAAAACAACTTCCCGCCCCGGATAAAAAACTCCTGGAATCCCTTGTTGGAAAAGAACGGATGGCATCTGCCCTTGAGGGCGACGATTTTTCCCGGAATAACCTCATTGAAGATTTGCTCGACCAGCACGGACCAGGCCGTGTGATATTTCGCAATACCCGATCGGCGATGCAGGGTTTTCCCAGGCGGAAGGCCCGGCTGATTCCGCTTCCGGCTGCGGATACAGATGAACCCAAAGTTGACTGGCTGATCCGGGAAATGGAAACGCTCGACCCTGCGAAAGTGCTGCTCATTTGCAAGAGTAAGGAGAAGGTCCTCGAATTGGAGGAAGCACTGCGCAAACGCGCCAGCCTGAAGGTCGGTGTTTTTCACGAAGAACTCACCATTGTACAACGCGACAGGAATGCAGCCTGGTTTTCCGAGTCAAACGGTGCTCGATTGCTCCTTTGCTCCGAAATCGGGAGTGAGGGGCGGAACTTCCAGTTTGCGCACCACCTCGTGCTGTTTGATTTGCCTGCCCATCCGGAGTTGCTGGAGCAGCGGATCGGGCGACTTGACCGCATTGGGCAGTCTGAAGATATAGAGATACACGTTCCTTACCTCACGGGAAGTCCGGAGGAAGTACTGGTCAGGTGGTACCACGAAGGACTGAATGCCTTTGAAAAAAATCTGGAGGGAGGAAACCAAATTGTGCAGGTATTTGGCGAACGGCTGCAAAATATCTCCCAATCCCTCTCATCGCCCGATGCCGGCGCGCAACTCGAAACCCTGATCGCCGACACGGCGGTTTTCCATCAGTCGCTCATCGCCACTTTGGCAAACGGAAGAGACCGGCTGCTGGAGATGAATTCCTTTCGTCCGAAAGCCGCCGAAAAGCTCGTGGAACAGATTCGGGCAGAAGATCAGGATATGAGTCTGGAGACCTATATGACTGAGGTTTTCGAGCATTTTAGCGTCGAAATGGAAGACCTGGCGGCGCGGACCTATCTGTTGCACCCATCACAGGCAGATGCTGAGGCATTTCCGTCGATTCCGGAGGAAGGCATTTCGATCACCTTTGACCGGAAACGCGCCCTGGCCCGGGAAGAGGTAAGTTTTCTCAGCTGGGATCATCCGATGGTAACGGGAGCGATAGACATGGTATTAGGTTCGGGAACCGGGAGTGCCAGTTATGGGATTCTTCGGGGAAAAGGAGGAAGGGCCTTTCTGTTGGAAGCAATGTTTGTATTGGAAACCATGGGCGGACAAAACCTTCATGTGGACCGGTTTTTACCCCATACCCCGCTGAGAGTTGTGGTAGATCATGACGGCGAAGACGTAACCGACGAATATCCGGTTGAGTTATTTGATCAGCAGCTGATCGCCAGTCCGATGGACGACTTGCTCGACAATGACACCATAATGGAGACCATACTTCCGAATATGATCACCGTCGCCGCAGAGTTGGCGGAAGCACTGGCTGCGGAGGAAATCACACGAGGGCTACAAAGAATGCGCGCCACCCTCAACCACGAAATCGGGCGGCTTAAGACCCTCCAGCAAAAAAACAAACACATCCGCCCCGAAGAAATCCAGATTGCCACCGAGGAGCAGGCAAGCCTGACTGCCCTCATCAGCAATGCACGCATCAGGCTTGACGGGCTGCAGGTGGTGAGGAGGGGGTGATGTAGCGCTTAATGCCAAAGCCGCAAACCAAAATTCTGGGGTATCGGGAGTTTGGCTATTGGCTGTTAGATGTTGGCTATTGGAGTTTTTTGTACTTACGCGCGCTGCGGCGCAACTCCTGAAAAAAGGGAAAAATGGGCCTCTTGGCTACAAATCGAAGATGCCTCAGGTACATTCGACTCCTCCGGAGTCCCGGCCTAGCCAGAAAAGTGCCTAGAATGCCCTAAGTGCAGGGTTTTGCCGACAGGCAAGACCTCGGAGAGGTCAAATGTTTGTAGCCTCGATGGCCGCCCCTCTGGTTTGCCCAAGGTTTTGCGCCGTAACGCGCTGCCCGGTTTCTCCAACGGAGAAACGTTTTTCGCACTCATGAGTAATACTGCATCTTCGGAGAAACTACACACCAATTGCGCCGACATTTTGATTTGTGTCCTAATGCCAACGCCTGTAAATTGGGGTTCTTCGGGTTTAACTTATTTGGGTTAGGATGTTGTTGTTCGCAAGCCTAGCTTTACTGAGCTAATTTATTTTAATGATTTCCCCTTTTCAATTGCTGATAAAACATTTGCCATTTCAGGGTCGATTTCTTCAACCTTAAAATTATTTCCAATTTCTGTTATGTTAGTATTTACTTTATATTCAGAACTCAACCACTTATTTAGTTCTTTTAAAACCTTTTTACCTGGTACAACACTTAATGGGGCCGACCACTTTTTCTCAACAATTTTTCTCGCAAGAACGTTAATATTCTTTGTTTCATAGTTAAGATACTTATCATCGATAAAATCATGAATTTTATTCTGTCTTCGATAAAATTTGCCTACTTCTGAGGCAAAATTGTCTTCAATTTCCTGCTTCATATTTTCAGCAATTTCATTCAGTTTACTTTCTAGGATCTCTCGAGTAATTAAAATCGAATCATTCTTCTTTCTTAAAGCCCTAAGAATGACAGAAGGAACTAAAAAATAATTTTCGATTTCCTTTTTTTCCCAAATATGTATTTCAATACCCTTTTTTCCTGCTTCTTCATATCTATTTTCGATATCTGGTTTAATGTGGTAATCTGAATCAAAGATGCAGAAAACTTTGATCGTCTCATCAGCGGCATTTTTTAGGACCATTTTCGAGCCGATAGCGTAAGGCCAACCTCCCCATCCTCCGATATCCATGTTGGGAATGTTATCCAAAGGTTCCTCAGACTTTGGGAATAATTTGTTTTGGAATTTTTTAAGGAGATTTATGTCATCTCCCTCAACCATCAGCATTTTTTTTGCTGACCAAAGGCGGGCTAGTTCTAAGTTATGAATTGATCCAATATCATTGTATATAACTTTTTGGATTGTAGGGAAATCTGAAGCCAAAAATGACTTTTCCTTTCTTCTGTCAATTACCAAAATATTGTGGTAATCAACTTCTGACATAATTTCTATTGAATGAGTCGCTGTAATGACCTGATAAAAGTTCCCTTTCAAAATTCTGATTAATTTCCTTTGAAGATCAGCGTGCATATAAACATCTGGTTCATCAAGCACTATTGTTGAAGTCTGTGGGGTCCTCGCAAGAAACCAGATTGTTTGCAGCCACATTTGTAGCCCATGACCCATTCTTCCCACTTCAGTTGAAAAGCCACCTTCCTGAACTATTAATTCAGGGTTTACCTCATTAAATGATTTCACACCTTTTATGAAATTTACGATTCTTAATGAAGGCCATGATGATTCTGCGAGAGCCTGAAAGAGATTAAAATATTCATTTAGATAGCTTAATTGATTTCTAAAATGCCTTGAAGCTAAGCTTGAGAACAAGTTGGCATTAACATAATCTTTATCCAACGGCTTTTCTGCTATCTGTAGAGGGGATATCTGTGGGAGGATGTTGATTTTATGAATTTGAGTTTCCTTAGCCAATATTGAAGAATTCACAGGTTTGCCATTAGAATCAATTATTTGACAAAAAAGCTCTCCATCAATATTGATAAAGATTTTTATTTGAGAACTATCCTTAAAAAAAGCGTTAATAATGGCAGGAGGGTCTCCATATTGATTAATGATTTGATCAAAAGAGAACTCTAGTCTTCCTATAGATGGTCTAATGCCTTTTTCTATTTTGCCAAGCCCAGTCCAAGGAGGAGCTGATTTATAAACTGCATTTTTATATTTATCAGTTACAATTGAAACCAGTCTTAATGCTTCAATCAATGTTGATTTTCCTGCATTGTTTTTCCCTACGATTACTGTTGTATCGGAAAATTCAATTTCATGGATTTCATAGCATCGATAATTTGAAAGATAAAGCTTTGTAAGCATTTCTGTTTGTATTTTTTATCATTTTAGCACAGCATCCATCAGCAATATTGCGTATCCCATTCCTTTAGAGTCCACCAATCCCCCCCCCAAAAAAAAAAACCCCAATCTTCCAACACCATGATAGATTATCCTATCTCCCTAAATTCGGAATATCAATCATGCGCTTCATCAATTCAATCATGCCTATTTTATACGCTTCGTCAGTTACCCACTTTTTGTATTCTTCGACATTGGCTTTTCTTTTTGCCAAAAACACTTCGTCCATGATTTTTTTCAAAGCTATCTCGCTGTTCTGCATGTCCGAATTATTTTTCACTTTTGATTCATAATCCTTATGCTGGGTTACATTTCTGAAAAAAGAGATTGTCCTGATTCGCGACTCTTCAGGGGTTTCATCCCAGCCTGAGTAAAACCTTTCATTAAATGTCCTGATAATTTCATCCAACGGATCAACTTCTTCCCCGCCGCCATGCGCACCTCTGGGGTTGGGATTTTGGGGCTCTAATTCTGTTTCTGAATCATCTAACGCAATCGAATGGTTGAGTTTGGTGCGTTCCAATCCGTAAGTGGATAGATCCACCGATTCCAATAATTCGTCAATCAATTCATCTTCTTTCGTTTTAACAACCAGTTTTGGAATAAGGAATTTTAAAAACCAGAATAGTTTTTCCCATTCTATTTTTTCATACTTCATGATAGATGCCATTTGACCATAGATTTTTACAAATTGTTTGGCCTTAATCTTAAAGTCTGCTTTTTCATCATCTTCCAGATTTAACTCATGGTTGAATCTGTTGGCTGCAACATCAATAAGAGGACTCAATAATTGCGCATCTACTCCTTCAAAGTACTTTTCTACGAAGGTTTCTACTTCAGTCCATTCGTAAACGCCCACGTCATCCAGTATTCCTTTCAGTTCATGCAATACATTGATGTCTGTTTCCCGGCTAAGGGTGGTTGATGTATAGAATGGGTCAAAGGAAGCTTTTATGTCTTCTACTTGATTAAAGAAGTCCAAAACGAACAGGTCTTCTGTTTTCTTACCCAGTTTATCGGCTGCGCGGTTCAACCGGCTCAATGCCTGCACCGCCAATACGCCTTGCAGTTTTTTGTCCACATACATGGTGCAAAGTTTGGGCTGGTCAAACCCGGTCAGGTATTTGTTTGCCACCACCAATAAACGGTAATCGTCTGAATCAAATTTGTCTCTGGTGTCTTTTTCTGCGAAACCGTTTAAATCTCCTTCGGTGTATTCCACGCCATCGACCGCCTTTTTGCCTGAAAATGCAATGGCGATTTTAAACGGATTGCCTTTATCCTTTAAAATGTTTTTGATCGCCAAATAGTAGCGAATGGCCGACTCGATGTTTTGTGTCACCACCATGCCTTTGGCTAAGCCTTTGAGTTTTTTGGTGTTGTACACATTGCGGATAAAATGCTCCATCATGATCTCAGCTTTGGTGGCAATGGTGCGTTTATCCCGCTCGACATAAGCCCGCAATTTTTTCTGCGCTTTTCTGGTGTCAAAAAGCGGATTGTCTTCTATGGACTTTTCTATTTCATAATAGCTTTTGTAGGTGGTGTAGTTGGCCAGTACATCCAGAATAAAACCTTCTTCAATGGCCTGCTTCATGGAGTAGAGATGGAAAGGTTTGAAAGAACCATCTTCCTGTTTAATGCCAAAACGCTCCAGGGTAGCATTTTTGGGTGTGGCTGTAAATGCCAGGTATGAGGCATTGCCCTTCATTTTTCGGGCTTTCATGGCTTTCAGAATTTTGTCTTGTGCATCTTCTTCCTCTTCTTCATTTGCGCTCGTACCCATGGCCTTATTCATATTGTCTGAAGCTGATCCGCTTTGCGAACTGTGGGCTTCATCAATAATTACGGCAAATCGCTTATCACTTAAATCGGCAATGCCGTCTACAATAAAAGGAAACTTTTGAATGGTGGTAATGATGATCTTCTTTTGCTGCTCCAGGCTGTCTTTTAATTCTTTGGAGGAAAAAGCCGGGGCGACAATATTCTTGACTTCTGAAAATTCCTTAATGTTCTCGCGTAGTTGTTTGTCCAGCAATCTTCTATCTGTTACCACAATTACCGAATCAAACAACGGATGCTGAATGCCTTTGGAACCGGGAAGATCTTCGCTTTCGGGATAGGTTTCTATGAGTTGATAGGCCGCCCAGGTAATAGAGTTGGATTTGCCCGAACCGGCAGAGTGCTGAATCAAATAGGTATGTCCTACTCCTTTTTGCGAAGCATGGCTCAATATTTTACGCACCACATCTATTTGGTGGTAACGTGGGAAAAATAAGGTGCGCTTGTTTAAGACATCTGTGGGTTTGCCGTCAAACCGCACAAAGTGCTGGATGATATTTGTCAGGCTTTTACGGCTGAATACTTCTCTCCAAAGATAATCTGTCTTATGACCAAAAGGGTTGGGCGGATTGCCTTTGCCCTTGTTGTGTCCTTTGTTGAATGGCAGGAAGAAGGAGTTGGCACCCGTCAGTTTTGTGCACATATATACCTCATCGGTATCTACGGCAAAATGCACAATACAGCGCCCAAAATTGAGCAGTGGTTGCTGTATATTCCGGTCTTTTTGGTATTGTTTTATGCCATGTGCCCTGGCAGTTTGCCCTGTCCATGGGTTTTTGAGTTCGAGCGTAACGATGGCCAACCCATTGACAAATACCACCATGTCGATGCTTTCGCGGGTATTTTCCTGGTTGTAGCGAACCTGACGGGTGACGCTGAACTCGTTTTTCTCAAAATTGTCTTTTACCGTCTGGCTGCTGCTGGCCATGGGCAATTGGTAGAGCATGGTAAAATGGGCATCTTCGACTTCCAGTCCTTTGCGGAGGACACGGAGCACACCGTATTTTTTGACCATGCGGTCATAACGTTCCAGAATTTTGAGTTTCCAGTCGGATGATCGCTTGAGTTTTTCGAGTTCTTCTGCTTGAGTCGTTTCAAGAAAATGCCAGAAGCGCGTTTCGTCTATGGCGTATTTGGGATTGAAGTCATTGGGATTGCCGATGTAATACCCGTTGCCCGAGCGGTAAGGTGCGACAGGCTCACCCATCACCAGGGTTTCCGGCATGGTCTTTCCAGCGGATTGTATTTCTTCCAGGCAAGTGCCGGTTAAGGCTTTTTCTATGGCAGCTTCGAGCGCGGCTTCATTGGTTTTGCTAACACTCATTGTCTGGATTTTGATGTATTTGATTTAGAGATTGCACTGATTTTTCTGTTTTATCGTATCCTTTGCGGAATCAAAAAAATCATTTAATTGCAAAAATCATAGGGGTGCATACAAAAATCATAGTTCAGACACTTTTATTTTCCCCGTCACCGCACTATCGATCAGCGTGGCTTTGTATTCCTTGAGTTTTTCGATCTGGGTCTGCTGGAGGGTGATGGCCTGGTCGATTTTGGTGGATTGGGTTTCGATGTGGGCGACGATGGCGTGTTGGGTAAGTAAAGGGGGAAGTGCAATGGGGAAGTTTCCAAGTTTTGTACTGTTGGTAGAAGCTAAATTGGTGGTCTTATTTGCTGTATGAGTGAAATACTTCCTCCCGTAATCAGCACCAAAAACAATAGAGATAAATTTTGTCGAAATACCAGGTGAAATCAACCGAACTGAGAATATATGGTTTTGGTGAATGCATGGATCTATTTCACTATTCCATATTGTACCTCTTCCAAGTTTGTCAATATCGCCTCCTTCCGTTACCAAAATATCTCCTAGTTTTAGTAAGTATCGAGGAATTTCAACTTCAGGAATTTCAACTTCCGAAATTTGGTTTAGGGAAAAGTATCCGTCTTGGACATTAGCAACCCTTAAATACGGGATTGATACTAATTTTTTCTTTCCATAAGATTTCCCAAGCGTTAAGCCCGATTGGATAAAGACGAAATTCTTCAACCTCTTCACCTCCCATCCCACCGGAATCTCCCCAATCCATTCCACGCCTGAGTCTTTGAGTTTTTCTTTGGGAGTCATTGACCATTGACCATTCACCATTGACCATTTCCCCGTTACGGCATTTTGGATGAGGATCTGTTTGCGTTCTTTGAGCAGGGCGATGAGTTTTTCTTTTTGGGTGATGGCCTGGTCTATTTTGGCGGTTTTGTCGTCGAGGAAGTTGGCGATGGCGGTTTGCTCGGGGAGGGGGGGGATAAAAGTTTTGAAACTAAAGAAATTGTCTTTCGATATTGTGTTTCTAAGCCCAGTATAAAGAGGTCTCAGTCTTTTATCAGAATCAAGATTCAAAAAAAAGTAATACAAATACCTTTTATCGAAATTTGGATTGACCTCCATTACAGTATATGCACCTGTAATCATACCATCATAATCAGACAGTCCAACACACCTTGGTGTTTCTTCAACGTCAAAAAGGCAAAAAATAAAATCTCCTATTTTAACTTCTTGGTAAGTATCAAACTCAGCTGGAAATTTCCCTCCGTCTTCTAAGACACGCTGAATGACACCCTTTAAAGTCAAAGACAATAAAACATAATCCGAAGACTTTTTGCCTACCTGATTTTTTTTTAGGTTAAAAACATACTTATTAGATAATAGTTGCCACCCCTCAGGAATCTCTCCGAGCCATTCTACGCCGGAGTCTTTATATCGATCATATTTTTTAAACTGCATCATCATTAACAATTGACCATTAACAATTAACCATTAAAAAAGCTATTCTACGCCGGAATCCTTGTAAGCCGGGTACCTCGAAAATTTCGCTGCCTTTGCTGTTTCCATTATGCCAGGTTTAAAATATCCATAATCAGTCCATCGCTTTCTTTGTCCAGCGCCAGGATTTCGGCGCTGACTTCCTCTATACTCCGCAGGGGCTTATGCTGGTAGAAGTATTTATTGAAGCTGATTTCATAACCGATTTTGGTTTTGTCGAGGTCGATCCAGGCTTCGGGCACGTGGGGTTTTACCTCGCGCAGGAAATAATCGTAGATGCTTTCTTCCAGCGGCACGCTTTCACTGTCGCGGAGGTCGGTTTGGTTTTCGTAAATGATGTATTCGTCCCTGTTTCCGCTGGGGTAGTATCCAAAGTCAGGCAATTGCGCCACCGTACAATCGAGGTGAAACAGGAGTTGGTCAAGTTTCTCACCACTGAGCTTTTGGGTTTTTTTGATCACCTTTTCAGCACTTTCATCATACCAGCTCACAGCTTGCAGGATGGCATTTTTTTCACTGGCAGAAAGTTTGGATTTACTCGCTTTGAGTTCATCATCCACCCATTTGGCAAACACATTAAAATCGCTGTATTCCTGGTTGCCAATGGTTTCCATCAGTTTTGTGGCAGTGTTTAATATTTCTTTTTGTTTTTTCCATGTAGCAGCAGACGTGAGGGTTTTGCGCTTTTTGGCGTTCAGATCGATGTCGTTTTTCTCGCACCATTCCAGGAGTGCTTTTTCAATAGACTTCAGGTCTGAATACACCTTTTCGCCAAAGGTTTCCCAGGCCCATTGCATCGGTTCTTTGAGTGTTTTATCGAATCGAAGATCCGCAATACGTTCGGCAGTAAACTGCGCTTTCAGTCTCGCCGGTCGGTCAATGGTTACTTTATAATAACCAAAATCACTGTTGTTAAATACTATGGCGGCCAGGCCGTCTTCGCCTTGCCGCTCAATTGTTTCAAAATTCAGATACGCATCCTGGATTTCTTTGATATGCTGTGGGCTCAATTCACAGTTTTTATTACCCAGGTTTTTGCGCAGTTTGGCAAAACGTTGGGAAGCATCAATGAGCAATACTTTGCCTTTACGCTTAGTTTCTTTATTGTTATGCAATAGCCAGATATACGTAGTAATACCTGTATTATAAAACAGGTTGTTGGGGAGCTGGATGATGCAGTCCAGCCAATCATTTTCAATGATGTATCTTCTGATATTGCTTTCCCCACCCCCGGCATCACCCGTAAACAGGCTGGAACCATTGTGTACCGAGGCAATACGCGAACCCAGTGGGCTTTGGTGGAGGGGCTTCATTTTATTGACCATCTCCATCAGGAAGAGCAATTGCCCGTCAGACGAACGAGGGGTAGCATCCGCTTCTTCTGCATTATCCCAATAATCTTTTAGGGTAACCACAAAACGAGGGTCAATGATGCTGTTGCCGTCTTTGATGTATTTTACTTCGCTGCTCCAGGACTTGCCATAGGGTGGATTGGAGAGCATGAAGTCGAAATTGTGACCGGAAAACTCATCGGTGGAAAGGGTAGAACCCACGCGGATATTTTCAGGGTTGTTGCCCTTAATCATCATATCCGATTTGCAAATGGCGTAGGTTTCGTCATTGATTTCCTTGCCGTATAAATACACATCACCCTTAGCACGGATTTCGCCTTCTTCGTCTTTGATGAAATTCTGCGATTCAGTCAGCATGCCACCCGAACCACAAGCTGGGTCGTAGATGGTCATCACCGGCGGCAATTGATCTTTGATCGGGTCAAACACAATATGGGTCATCAGATCAATTACTTCACGGGGCGTAAAGTGTTCTCCCGCTTCTTCGTTGTTTTCTTCGTTGAATTTTCGGATAAGCTCTTCAAAGACATACCCCATTCCGAGATTGGAAAGAGGGGGTTGTTTTCTTCCGTCGGGGTCTTCTTTTTCAAAAGGAGTGAGGTTGATGTGCGGAGAAGTGAATTTTTCAAGGACATCGAGAAGCACATCTTTTGAAGCCATGTGCCGGATCTGACTTTTGAGCTTAAATTTCTCAATAATTTCCTTCACGTTTTGGCTAAAGCCATTGAGATATTCTTCAAAGTTGGCCTGCAAAATTTGCTGGCTGTTGGTAGCAGTTTCACATAGTCTTTGCAAAGTCCATTCGCTGGTATTGTAAAATACATAGCCACTTGCATCGCGCAGGCCCGCTTCGTCCCATTCGGTAAAGCCCGCTTCATCACGTTGGAAAGCGAGTTCTTCCAAAACGGCTTCTTTGGTAGGTTCTAGCAAAGCATCTAATCTTCTCAAAACTACCATGGGCAGAATAACGTCTCTGTATTTCCCTCTTACATATACGTCTCTAAGACAATCGTCCGCTATGGACCAGATAAAGGATATGAGTCTATTGTGTACGGATTGGTTCATAGGTTGATTTTATATTACCCCTTCCCCGCAATCTCTTCAAAAAACATCAATTTTCCAGTTTTCTACACCACAATCTATTCAAAATCATTCGGAAACAACTCCTTCGTTCTTTTTTCCATCTCAGCGAACATCTGCCCAATCAGCGTCATCCGCGTGCTATTTCTTATTCTGGGAAAAAGGTTCTCATCATCATCTATTTGTGTAGCTTGCTTGGGAAGCATGATAAGATAGATAATTTATGGAAAAAGGCATTCTGGATAGTCTTCAGGAAGAGTTGTTTTTTCCAATATCAACGGCCCCATTATGAACCTACGTTTTCCCCTGCTGATAGGTCTGCTGTTTTCTTTTGCGTTTTCTGCTGCACAGGATCTCATTCACAGCCGCCATACGAGCTATATGACTTATATCTTCCGGCTTGATAATGAGGAAGCGCACAACCTCTACAAAGAGGGAATTCAGCAAGTAGATGAATCCTTTTTTCATACTGCAATTGATTCGTTTCCTACCGATTCAGGTCATTATAAGCGCCCGATGCCTGTCGGACATTACCTGTTTGCACATGTCCAGGATGCAGAATTGAAGGTGGAATTGTATTCCGAAGACCGGCTGGACATTCAACTGGTCAACAACAAACAGGATTTTGGGCTGATTATCCATGACTCTGTCGGAACTCCGGTGAAAGATGCACGGGTATTGCTGCATCGCCGTGTAGTTCCGTTTTCCGCTTCCATACAGCGTTATCAGATAGGCAAAACCCATAAAGAAGGCCTGTTAAGTGTAGAATATGGGGGACATACCAGCTTTTTCCGCATTGACCATACCGGAAAGGGAGACCGGTCCTTTTCAATCAAACGACTGCACCTGTACGCGATTTACTACACACCGGTACGCTTTGTCTGGCTGCCCATTAAAGCCATTATCCGTACGATCCGGTGGCGGAATCCCTACGGCTGGATTCGCAAAGTGGTGGCGATTTTTGATCCCGACTTCCGCCGCGATAAGGGGATAAAAACAGGGTATATGGTATTCAGCCAGCCGGTTTACCGGCCCGGAGATACTGTTCGTTTTAAGGCATGGATCGCCAGTCCCAAAGGCAGACCGTTCAGCCGTCCGCTGGATGTGGTACTGCAAGGTCCTGGTTACAGTAGCAGCATCAACAAAACACTGGAGACAATTACGCCGACACGTAAAGGCGTTTATATCTTCGAATTTGTACTCCACGACAGCCTGAAACTGACGCTCGATCAGTCCTATCGCGTGGGACTCAATAAACAGCCCTGGAGAGCAGTGATTTCCGGGCAGTTTCAGTTTGAGGACTACGAGTTGCACGAAACAAATTATGTATTTCGCAGTGAGTTGGAACAACACAGCCCCGGTTTTCCCATGGCCTTTTATGCGCGGGGTTATGATGCCAATGACCTCAATCTGCTCGATGCAGATATGGATCTGTATGTTTTTCCCAAATATATCGACCATATTACTGTTGACAGCCTTTTCCTGGCCGATACGCTTTGGACCTATCAACAGCGGCTCGATCCTGTAGGAGAAACCAAAATCATTCTGCCCGACAGTTTATTGCCCGGGGCAAACCTTACCTATGAAACAGTCGCGGTATTTACCAATGCTTCCAACGAACGCCATGAAGAAAAGCGAAGAATCCGCTACCTCAACGAACCCGTAAAACTCGCCCTCACACTCGCCGCAGATACACTGAAAGGCGACTACCTGATCCGGGGAAAATCGAATCCTTCCAGCGGGAAGCTATATGCCTTTTCTGCGGATGGAGATACCCTTCTGAAATCGAAGGTATCACTTCCGCTCCGCCTGCCTGTCAATCCCTACATATTTCAGTATGTGTTGAAAACTGACAATCTGACCGCCAGGCTGAATGTATCAGAAGAACCCCCTTCGCTTTCCTGCTTTGCCTACCGCACGCCAGATTCGCTGTTTGTACAGGTCGATAATCCGCGTAACCTTTCTTTCTGGTATGCCCTTTACCGAAAAAACCAGCGGATCACGCAGGGAACAGGCACGACGTGGAAACTGGCTATGCCCGCCACCCGGAGTCAGAATTATTTTATTTCCCTTCAATATATCTGGGCCGGAGAAGTAAAAGATGCGGAATATAAAGTCAGTTTTGCAGACAAAGCCCTGACCGTAAACTTTGAGCAGCCGGCGACGATTTATCCCGGACAGAAGACAGCCATAAGCCTGCGCGTTACGGATGTGGATGGAGCGCCTGTTCCTTTTGCCGACCTCACAGCATGGGGCATTACCAGCAAATTTAAAAACGCCGGCGCACCTACAGTACCTGACTTCAGCAAAACCTATCCCGGGCGGAAAATGCTTCACAGCTTTGCAGAAAAGGATGCCCTCAACGGCCCTGATCAATACAGTCTCGATCTGGACTATACCCGGTGGAATGAACTTGCGGGACTTGACAGCATTGCCTGGTTTCAGTTTCTGTATCCGGAGAATGGATTTTACAGTTATTCACTCCCTGCCAAAGACAGCGCGTCGCAGTTGGTTCCATTTGTCGTGAAAAATGGAAAACTACTGGATGTACACATGATCTTTATAGATGAAAAAATGGTCTATTTCAGCGGTGTAACGGCACTTACCCGCTATACTTTTGCGGCAAACCCCGGCTATCACAACCTCCGCCTGAGAACGGCAGAATACACGGTGCAAATAGACAGCGTACAACTTTTGCCCGGGCAAAAACTCATATTCAGTACAGAGGCCCAGCCATTTAACCCACGGGCAAACGTGAGCTTTACCGGAAGCAAACTGGTGCCAACGGAAATTTCCATGCTCAGCCGTATGCTGATGCCGGTCAGACGCGCCACCAATGATACACAGATGGCCATCGCACAAGACGGGCGTTATCAGCTTTCCCAGCCACAGGTTTACGGGTACGGGAATCAGGTCTTTGGCCCGTTTTATCCCCGCGAGTTTCAGTATATAGAACAGGCTACTTCGGAGAAATTTACAGAAGTATTTGAGCCAGATTATGACTACGAATTTGGCCCACGCCGAATCAAAATGCGCAGTGTCAATATGCAGGGCCGGATCACGCGGCAACTGCCCGAAACCCATAAGCCTCCGGTGTTTACCGATAGCCTTTTGACAGAAGCAGAGATTATGGCTTTATGGGATTACACCGTAGCGAAATCAGACCGGGCATACTACTATCAGCATATATACGATGAGCCGACAGCCACAACCAACGGATACGGGCGGTTGCAGGTGGAAACCGGGCGAATGGATTCCCTTGTGCAGCAGATACTATTTGAGGTAAATGATCCCGATTTTATCCGTATTTATCCGGGAAATGAGAGACTCTTTCACCAGTTGAAAGCAGGCGAATATCTTCTCGTCGGATTGCGAAGTGACAGCAGCTTTTTCCGCATCCGCAACCTGAAAGTTCGCGTCAACGGGCTGAATTATTACCGCGAATCGAACCCCGACATTGAACCTGCCAGTAATTTCAGCACCCAATTATTAAAGCAGGTGAATGACCGCATTCGCAGCAAAAAAATCCTCGAAACGCAAAAGATTGAGATTAACAAGATATATCGCCCGGGTCTGATTGCCCTGCCTCCACAGGCTGCGTTTACACACCTGATTTCAGGGCGGGTGACAGACGAACAAACGGGAGAACCACTGCCGGGCGCGTCTGTGATTATCAAAGGCACTTCCTTTGGAACATTTACTGATCAGGACGGATATTTTGAATTGTATGGTCCGCAGGATGCCGTGCTGAGCATTTCATATATTGGTTTTGCTTCCCAGGAAATTCCGGTTTCAGGTATAGGCGAGCTGACAATCAGTATGGAGGAAGAAGTAACGATGCTGGAAGAAGTTGTGGTTGTAGGATATGGTGTTGTGCGAAAAGCAAACCTTGCATCAAGTGTCATTACAGTCTCTTCCACCCAACAACTTGCCGGAAAAGTTGCAGGGGTACAGGTAACCCCACTTACTGACATTCGCTCCCAGTCGGTCGATGCCGCTGATCCGGCTGCCCTTCCGGGTGATGAGGCCGTGGCGGATAAAGAAACCTACCAGTCCGGCGATGCCGGCAACACTTTGCGGCGCAACTTCCGCGACCATGCTTTCTGGCAACCCAATCTGCTGACAGGCCGCGATGGCAGGGCTACATTTACCACTACCTTCCCTGACGATGTGACAAAATGGAAAACCTTCGCGCTCGCAATGGGGCCAAACAGGCAGAGCGGACAAGGGCAGGGCGAAATCAAAGCCTACAAAAACCTGATGGCCCAGCTTTCACTTCCCCGTTTTCTTGTGGAGGGAGACACCACCTTTGTGATTGGTAAAGTACTCAATTATACCCCCGACACGGTTACTGTTACTACAAATTTTCAGGTGGAAGAAAACGAGGCCGTAACACGCCAGGCACAGCTTATTACTTCGGTTTTTGATACACTTATGCTTGTTGCCCCCGATCATGACAGCCTCAGCATTACCTACAGCATGCAGCGGGAAAATGGCTATTTCGACGGAGAAAAACGCACCATTCCGCTTTTCCCCAGAGGCACAGAAGAGACAGATGGAATGTTTGTCAGTCTGGATCGGGACACCAGTTTTACCCTGATTTCCGAAGCCCCAATGACCGGGCTTACGATTCGCGCACAGGCGAGTCCCCTGCGGGTGCTACTCGGCGAAATGGAGCGGATTCACAAATACCGCTATCTATGCAACGAACAACTCGCCTCCAAAATCAAGTCCCTCCTCATGGAAGCCAAAGTACGGGAGCTGCTGGGCGAAAAACTTGACATAGACAAAGAAATCAGGCAACTGATTGACAAACTAGAGGAAAGCCAGGATAGTGAGGGACTTTGGGGATGGTGGAAGAATGGCAGCTATACCCCATGGATCAGCCGCCACGTGCTGGAAGCCCTGCTGGCCGCTGAAGCCGCAGGTTATCCGGTGAAGTTTAACCGGCAGGCAGCAATCGGAGAACTGGTGTATCAGCTGGAGGGAAAATATCTGCCACCCGGCTACCAGATTCAAAACTTGTTTCTCCTGCATAAATTGGGCGGGAAAATAGATTTTTTACTCCGCACAGACAGCCTCAGCCGCGATACTACGCTGGATCAGATCGGGCAATTTCAACTCATCGAACTCAAGCAGACCTTAGGGTTGCCCTATTCCCCCGACACCCTGTATGCCCAGCAGAAAGAAACCCTTTTTGGAAACCTGTACTGGGGTTTTGACGGGTATCACCCATTTTACAACAACTACACTGCGACCCTTACAGCGTACCGAATCCTTCGTGCAAATGGGGGAGAAGATACACGCCTGCGCAAGATCAGAAACTACCTTTTTGAGCAGAAGCAGGACGGCTATTGGGTCAATACCTACACTTCGTCGTCAATACTGGAAACGATTTTGCCCGAAGTGATGGCAGAACATCAGGCGATCAGCGTGCCCCGGCTTGTGCTGAGCGGAGCAGTTGAAGCTGAGGTTACAAAATTTCCCTACGAGACCCGGCTTGAACCCGGCCAGCAACTGTCAGTCGAAAAAACAGGCACGACACCCGTTTATTTCAGCGCGTTCCAGACATACTGGAACCAGGAGCCGGAGGCGGTGTCGGGCGATTTTACGGTCAGCAGTTATTTTCTGGCAGCCGGTGATACGCTCGGGCAGCTGGAAGCAGGCAAACCCGTTACCCTTCGGGTAGAAGTCGAGGTGAAAAAATTATCAGAATTTATGATGGTTGAGGTGCCGGTTCCGGCGGGCTGTTCTTATGCAGAAAAACCACAGAGTTTTTGGCGAAACCCAGAAGTTCATCGCGAGTATTTTCGCGACAGAGTGAGTATATTCTGCGAAAAGATGATCCCCGGCAAATATACGTTTGATGTAGAATTGTCTCCGCGGTATACAGGGATTTACAACCTCAATCCGGCGAAGATTGAGCAGATGTATTTTCCTGTTTTCTTTGGAAGAAATGAATTAAAAAGTGTAGAAGTGGAGTAAAGGAAAAAAAATTTACATCCCTTAAATCCAAATTTCGATGGGGCTCGTATGTCTGCAAATCATTTAAAAATCCCGTCCCATGAATCGAAATTTTATCACATCTCTACTGATCATCCTGCTGTCCGCGATGTTATTTCCGCAGACGGCTAAATCTGCTTCTGTCATTGTTACCAATTCCTCTGACAATGGTCCCGGCTCTCTTCGTGAGGCTGTCGCCAGCGCTATGCCCGGAGATATAATCGAATTTGCACCGGCTACCAACGGTATGGATTTCACCCTTATATCGGGAGAAATCCTGATTGACAAATCATTGACAATTGTGGGGAATGATTCTTCCCAGACAATGATCAGTGGAAATAATCTCAGCCGTATTTTTTCCATATCCAATGCAGGTACAGTAATCCTCAAAAATCTGAAACTGACGGATGGGAATGCAGCCGGAAACGGTGGGGCAATGATGATAGATAATTCTTCCGTACAGCTAATCTCCTGCGTGGTTACCAACTCCATGGCAACTGTCAGCGGAGGTGGAATTTTCCTGATGGGGGGAGAACTTACTGTAAATGGTTCATCTTTTTGGGGAAATACCGCTGGAGGAAATGCCGCCAGTGAAGGAGGGGGTGCAATTGCAAATGCTGCCGGTAACCTCACCATCAAAAACGGAACAACCGTCAATAACAACGTTGCCAACGGTGCCAGCGGCAGCGGAGGAGGAATCCTCAATAATACTGGCGGTATGCTCACAGTCATCGGAAGCACGATTTCCATGAACCACGCCAACCGCGCGGGTGGTGGAATCGAAGACAATTCGGGTGCGGCTACCGTTGTGAGACTCACAGACGTAACCCTCAGCGGCAACTCTACTGGTTCAGCTCCCGGCAATGGCGGCGCAGTACATATTACCGGCCCGGGCAATATGCTGGTTACTGGCGGAATGGTTTCCGGTAATACTGCCACCGCCGAAGGCGGCGGGTTGTGGAATGGCAGCGGGGAAATGGTCATTTCCGGAACGGTTATCGACGGAAATATAGCCAGCGGTGCACCTGCAGACCAGGGCGGTGGCGGCGTATTCAACAACGGCGGATCACTCACGATCAAAAACGGCACAACCATCACAAACAATTTAGCCAACGGAGCCAGCGGCAGCGGCGGTGGAGTGATGAACGAAGTGGGGGGTACACTGACGGTCATCGGCAGTACCATCTCCATGAACCACGCCAACCGTGCGGGTGGGGGTATTGAGGACAATTCGGGTGCGGCTACGGTTGTACGGCTGACGGATGTAATACTGAGCGGCAATACCACAGGTCCGGCCCCCGGCAACGGCGGTGCTGTGCACATCACCGGCCCGGGCAATATGCTGGTTACCGGCGGAATGGTTACCAGTAATACTGCCACCGCCGAAGGCGGCGGGTTGTGGAATGGCAGCGGGGAAATGGTCATTTCCGGAACGGTTATCGACGGAAATATAGCCAGCGGTGCACCTGCAGATCAGGGCGGCGGTGGCGTATTCAACAACGGCGGATCACTCACGATCAAAAACGGCACAACCATCACAAACAATTCAGCCAACGGAGCCAGCGGCAGCGGCGGTGGAGTGATGAACGAAGTAGGGGGTACACTGACCGTCATCGGCAGTACCATCTCGATGAACCACGCCAACCGTGCGGGTGGGGGAATCGAAGACAATTCGGGTGCGGCTACCGTTGTGAGACTCACAGACGTAACCCTCAGCGGCAACTCTACTGGTTCAGCTCCCGGCAATGGCGGCGCAGTACATATTACCGGTGCAGGCGATATGCTGATCTCAGGCGGAATGGTTACCGGGAATACTGCTGCCAGAGAAGGTGGCGGGTTGTGGAATGGCAGCGGAAAAATGACCGTAAGAGGTGTCACGCTTGACGGCAATATGGCCAATGGCCCTGCAACTGATGATGGCGGAGGTGCCATATTCAACAATGGCGGGACCCTGAAAATTACCTTATCAACTATTTCCAATAACTTCTCTTCCGGAGCGATGGGCAATGGCGGCGGCGTACACAACAATAATGGCGGTGTTGCGATCCTCTATACCACTATATCGGGCAACAGCTCCGGCAATCAGGGGGGCGGTATCAGTAATACAGGGACATTGAGCGTTTCAGGCAGCACCATTACTCAGAACATGGCAATGAGCAACGGTGGAGGTTTTTCGCAAAATATGACCACAGATATGGTTACTTTTAAGAGTACCCTTATTGCCGGAAATATGGGCACAGGCTCAGGACAGGATGTGTTTTCCGCAGGAACAATCAAGTCGCTCGGCTATAATCTGGTAGGTCAGGATGATCTGGCAATCTTCCCCTCCAAATCCACTGATATAACTGGTACAGCTGCAAGTCCTGTAGATCCGATGCTGGATGTACTGGCCAATAACGGCGGAGCAACCCAGACACATGCCCTGCTGTGTGGAAGTCCGGCAATTGACGCCGGTGATCCGGGCAATAATTCTGCTGACCAGCGCGGAATGATCGTCTTCAACGGTACGAGAGATATTGGTGCATTCGAACTTCAGACTGGTTGTTCGGTAAATGCAAACCGGAAAGCAGGGGTTGCATTCGAAGCAGCAATCAATAGCCAGGTATATCCCAATCCCGCAACCGAAGGATGGTTACAAATAGAAATACCTGCGGATCAAATCTACACACAGGCAACAATCAGACTGGTAGATTTGACCACAGGCAAGACAATCCGTGAAAATATGGTTTCACTTGGGAGTACGAAGATGAACGTAAGCGATCTGGTTTCCGGAACCTATTTAGTACAGGTGATTTCCGGAGAAAATATGAGCAATCACAAATTGATCATTATGAATTAAAACTAGGTAATTTTGGAGTTTCAGCCGCTTCATTCTGCAATTTGCGGGATGGAGCGGTTTTTAGTTTACCCCGCATTGGCCTACAGTATAACTCGTTACACCATTGATTTCAGCCATACATGGATTAGAATAAGTAACACCATCACAGCCGCATACGGGATTGTAGTCAGCTGTACACAGACAGGTGATACATATTTTGCTTTTGTCGATACATGGGTCAACATCCTCTTTATCACAGCTGAAAAAAGCCATTGAAAGGAAAATGATCAGGAAAGCGGGGATTTTTATCTGCGTTTTCATACAAATAAATTAAAGTTTGTTTGTTTCCCTTAAGACGGGGACAAAACAGAAGATGCTGCATGAGTTTTGGGGATTTTCTGACTTTACGACTAAAAGGGAGCGATGAAACAGGGAATCAAATATTTCCCGAACAATCTTGCTCATTTTTAGTTGTCATTTTCTATATTCACACCAAAACTCAGCGCTATGGCAAAAAAGAAACTTGAAGACTATACAGTTGAAGAACTTCAAAAGCAGAAAAAAACCATCACTACCATTATATCTATTATGGCCGGGTTGATCATTGCTTTTGGTATTTACTTCGTATACAGCCTTATTGCCGGAACCTGGAATCCTACAAAAACGCTTTCAACTGTTTCTGTAGCGATGCTGGTTGTCGTAATCTCCTCTAACGCCGCGATTTTGAGCGGGGTAAGTGCCGAATTGAAAAAGAGAGGGACCTCCTGAGCAATAAATCGCGAGGGCAGTTCCATAGATTATAACAACAACGGTCACCGTTAAGACCATCTGTAATTGCTCCCTTGGGCTGTTAAGAAACCGATGCTCTGCGATATTTCAAAAGTACATACGGGCTTCGTCGTAATGCCCAGAGTTACCCATTGTACAGAAGATGAGAATTGGGGAAAGTAGGTGAGGGCAAAAAGTATTTGTCGTAAAATCAACCTCCTTTCGCGTCAAAAATTGATTTTTTCTTAATTTTGGCGCAGATGGGTCTTTCCAAGCAAAATATGATCGCCTGCCTCGATGTGCAATATGCTCCCCATTCTGCCGCAGCCGCAGCAGTAATATTTACAGAATGGAAAGATGCCGTTCCTGCTAATATCTATACTCTGGTATCAGCGGATATACAGGACTATATTCCCGGCAAATTTTATCTCCGCGAGCTTCCTCCGCTACTTTCACTTATCGCTACTGTAAAAGAGCCGCTGAATTGCATCATTATTGACGGATATTGTTATCTGTCAGACGACTATGCTCCCGGGCTGGGATATTACCTGCACGAAAAACTCAATCCCAAAATCCCTGTTATCGGAGTGGCAAAAAGTAAGTTCAGGAATATGGACATGGCGATAGAAGTATTTCGGGGTCAGAGCGAAAAACCGCTTTATATAACCGCCATTGGTATAAGCGATGAAATGGCTGCTTCCTGCATAAAAAATATGCATGGAAGCTACAGAATGCCGGCTTTACTTAAGCTGGCCGATCAGCTTTCAAGAAAAACTTTTCAGGAATGAAACGCTGGTTCGGGTTCCTATCGGTTTTTTCGATTTTAATCTTGTGTGGGTTAATGGCTTTACCGCGTTTTAGTTTAAACCTATACTATTCAGTTGGTCAGCCAATAGATAGCCTGAACAGTGTGAAAGTCTATTATAATGGAGCTATTGGCCATGTATCCGGTCGCAATATGTCCAATGACAGCTACAATTTGGGCTTAAAATACCAATGCGTTGAGTTCGTAAAACGTTACTACTACGAACATCTTAACCACAAGATGCCGGATACATATGGTCATGCAAAAGATTTCTTTGACCGAAACCTGAAAGATGGCCAGAAAAATACAAAACGAGATTTGATGCAATACCGCAATCCGGGAAGATCCAAACCCCAGATTGGCGATTTGATTGTTTTATCGGAAACGGTTTTTAACAAATATGGCCATGTGGCCATTGTTTCAGCTGTGAGCGATAAAGAGGTAGAGATTATTCAACAAAACCCTGGACGTTTCGGGAAGTCCCGCATAACCTATTCTCTCCAAAAACGGGGTAACAACTGGCAGATTGACAACCATCGCATTTTAGGCTGGCTGAGAAAAGAATAGTGGTTATATTCAGCCTGTAAAAATTCTCTACCATGCGCTACATCGCCCTCACCATCGTCATTCTTGTGGCCCTGACAAGCTGCCAGTCCCCCGCACCTTCTTACGAAGTCCGCCAGTGGGAAAAACTCACGATTTCCTTCACCGGACCTCATACTTCCGAGCAATCCGATGCCAATCCCTTCCTCGACTACCGCCTGGTGGTTCGTTTTGCGCAGGGAGACAAGGTCTATGAAGTGCCCGGCTTTTACGCTGCGGATGGGAATGCCGCTGAAACCAGCGACAGCACCGGTGCTGTCTGGCAGGTGCGATTTCGCCCTGATGCGCCGGGAGACTGGTCTTACGAAGTCTCCTTTCGGCAGGGGAAAAATATTGCAGTCTCCGATGACCCGCAGGCAGGCCAATCCGTCGCCTTCGACGGCCAGAAAGGGCGTATCCACGTATTGCCCGCAGCTGAAAGCGCAGAAGGCAAAATCCGCCGCGTGCCGGGGCATTACCTCCAATACGCCGGATCGGGGCGGTACTTCCTGAAAGGCGGAGCCGACAGTCCTGAAAATTTTCTGGCTTACACCGATTTTGACGGTACATTTCGGGCCGAAATGGCCGAAGGAAGAGAGGGCGAAGCCAATCCCCGCGATGTACTCCACCACTATGAACCCCATTTACAGGACTGGAAAGACGGCGACCCAACCTGGCAGGGAGGAAAAGGCAAAACAATGATCGGGGCGCTTAATTATCTCGCATCCAAAGGCATGAACTCGGTCTATTTCCTCACCATGAATATCGGCGGCGATGGAAAAGACGTATGGCCTTATACTGCTTATGGCGAAAGGCTGCGCTTTGATTGCAGCAAACTCGACCAGTGGGAAATCGTCTTCGACCATATGGATCACCTGGGCCTTATGCTCCATGTGGTAACACAGGAAACGGAAAACGAAAAACTGCTCGACGATGGCGATACCGGCCTTGAACGAAAACTCTACTATCGCGAACTCATCGCCCGCTTTGGCCACCATCTGGGCGTAACCTGGAATATGGGCGAGGAAAATGGCCCTGCCAGTTTTTCCCCCAACGGGCAGAGCCACGAACAGCGGCAGGCGATGGTGGCTTATATGAAAAAGACCGATCCCTGGGATAATCTCGTCGTCATCCACACGCATTCAAACGACAGCCTCCGGCATGCGCAGTTTACCCCCCTTTTGGGCGATCCCAATATGGACGGCCCTTCCATACAGGTGCATAATCCCGCACATACCCACGAAGAAACAAAACACTGGGTGTCAGAATCCGCAAAAGCCGGATTTCCCTGGGTTGTATGTCTGGACGAAATCGGCCCTGCCAACCGGGGCACGGACCCAGATGACCGCGAAGATAATAACCAGGCCGCTGTTCGCGCAGAAGTGCTCTGGGGCAATCTAATGGCCGGTGGGGCAGGGGTTGAGTGGTATTTTGGTTACCTCAATCCGCACAATGATCTGGGCTGCGAAGACTGGCGGTCTCGTGACCGGATGTGGGACTATACCCGCCACGCGCTGACATTTTTCCAACAGCAATTACCTTTTTCTGAAATGCAAAGTGCCGATGAAAAAGTAAGCGGAGAGAGAAACTATGTATTTGCGAAAGCCGGAGAAGTGTATGCCGTTTACCTGACAGAAGGCGGCACGGCCAATCTTGACCTTAGCGACCAACGCGGCACATTTTCTGTGCAGTGGTATGACCCACGCAATGGCGGAGAATTGCAAGTCGGAAGCCTCAGGGAAGTTTCCGGAGGGAGTATAGTTTCACTGGGGGAAGCATTGGCAGAATACGGGCAGGACTGGGTGGTATTGCTCCGTGTTTTGAAGTAAAAAATATAAGGTAAAAGGGAAAAAATTAATGACCCGCAACCGTTTTTACTATTTCTTGCTCATACTCATTACCATCGGGGCAGGGTTGTTGTCCCGGTCGAGGTTTATTCCCGAATGCATATATCCTTATCTGGGAGATGTGTTATATACGGTTATGTACTATTTTATTGCGGGATTTATGTTTCCGACAATGAAACCTATAAAAGTAGCCATACTCAGTATGGGTTTTTGTTATGCGATAGAGTTTACGCAACTCTGTAAGGCAGACTGGATCATGGCGTTGAGGAGTTATAAGCTGGGCGGGCTGATATTGGGGTATGGATTCAGATGGAGCGATTTGGTGTGTTATGCTATTGGAGGATTTGGGGGGATGGCAATGGAAAAAATGTGCAGAAAATCTGTATATTTGTTTGAGCAAAAATCCGGAAATGAGTGAGATAGCAGAGAAATATATAAACCCTTTTACAGACTTTGGATTTAAGAAATTATTTGGGGAGGAGCCAAACAAAGATTTGTTGCTGGACTTTCTCAACGAACTGCTCAAAGAGCAGGAGGGCCCAATTAAAGACCTGACCTATCTGAAGAATGAGCATATTGGGTCTCGGGATGCTGACCGTCGGGCTATTTTTGACTTATACTGCGAAAATGAACGAGGAGAAAAATTCATTGTCGAGTTGCAAAAATCCAAGCAGAACTTTTTCAAAGACCGGGCACTTTACTATTCGACTTTTCCGATTCGTGAACAGGCGAAAAAGGCTGACTGGAATTACGAACTTAAGTCTGTGTACACGATTGCGATTCTGGATTTTGTCTTTGAGGAGGATAAGTCAGAAATGGGAAAATACCGTTATGATGTAAAGCTGACGGATATAGAAACTTGCAAGGTTTTCTACGATAAACTCACGTTTATATATCTGGAGATGCCCAAATTCCAGAAGAGTATAGATGAACTCGAAACCCGGTTTGATAAGTGGCTGTACGTGTTGAGAAACCTAAATCGCCTGGATCGGATCCCCGAAAAGTTGAGAGAAAAAATATTTGAGCGATTATTTGAAGTTGCTGAAATAGCTAAATTTAGCAGAGCGGAGTTATTGTCCTATGAAGACAGTTTGAAATACTACCGGGATTTGAAAAACTCCTTAGACCTGGCAAGAGAAGAAGGGAAGATTGAGGGAAAAATTGAAGGGAAGATTGAGGGAAAGATGGAAGGAAAGATGGAGGTTGTGATAAAAGGCGCAGCAGAGGGCCTGTCTACAGAGGTGTTAGTCGTGTTAACCGGCCTTACTAAGGCTCAAATAGAAAAAATCCTTTCTGAGAGATAGTTTCAGGAATTTTTCCTGCCGCTATTCATACCCACTATGACCCGCCCCTCATATAGGCGGCAATCCCTTTTTGGCAAAAAAGTTAAAAGTTCCTTCAAATCTTTTTGAAGATATGAATTATTAGTCTATAATTGCATTATGTATAACATAATACATATCAATATGCTCTTTCAACTTAACAACATTTAGCATGAAAAAAAGGTACTTAACTACCATCTTTTGGGTGTTGGGGTTGTTTTTTAGCCTGCCGCTTTCGAGTTCAGCGCAGGACAAAACAATTACAATCACAGGAACAGTTGTTTCCGCTAGTGATAATGTTCCCTTACCGGCATCACGCATCATAATCAAGGGATCTTCAACCGGAGTATTGGCTGATTCTGAAGGAAAATACAGCATTGATGCAAATACTGGGGATATTTTGGTGTTTAGCTATTTGGGATTCATTTCGCAAGAAGCGACCGTTTTGACCTCATCCACTTTGAATATAGCGCTTGTTGAAAATGATGCTAAGCTTGATGAGGTTGTGATAACGGGTTATGGCAACCAATCGAGAGCGAAATTAACCACATCCGTATCAAAACTGAACCCCCGGATTTTGGAAACCTCGACGAGATCCAATGCAGGAACCGCGCTGCAAGGCACAATCGCAGGTCTGAGGGTTACAAATATTACGGGGCAGCCCGGCTCTACGCCGCAAATTATTTTGCGTGGTGGAACTAATTTTGATGGTACAGGATCTCCTTTGATTTTGGTAGATGGTATTCCAAGTTCATTTTATGCCTTAAATTCAGACGATATTGAATCTATTGAAGTGTTAAAGGATGCCGCAGCAACGGCCATCTATGGAGCAAGATCTGCCAATGGGGTTATTTTGGTAACCACTAAAACTGGCAAGGTTGGAAAATCTTCTATTAACTATAAGTTTAAATACAGCAGCAATAATGAAAGAAATGACCAGCAGTATGTTGATGCTGAAGATTTTATCAACTACAACAGACAGGGGATTGCATGGTATCGGGAGGCGGCCAATCTGCCTAATCAATTTGGTGCTTTTTTAACTGGGTCGAATGCTGCCGGAACGGGGAACAATACAACCAATTCTCCATTTACCACACAACTGTTGACGCCTGACAACCGATATTTGTTGAATCAACCCGGATGGCAGTCTATTCCTGATATTTTAGATCCCAGTCAGGAAATCCTATTTTATAATAATACAAGTGTTGGTGATCGAATCTATCAAACCAGCACTACAAAAGATCATTATTTATCTTTTGACGGAGGTAACGAAAATGGTTCTTATTATCTGGGATTAGGGTTTTTAGATAATGATGGATTGATTTTGGGTTCTGGTTTTAAAAGATACTCAGGTAAGTTTAGTGGGTCTTATAAGGTTACAGATCGGGTAAAAGTCAACTCAAATATCTTGTACTCGCATTCTAACTTAAATTTAAGTCCTTTGGGCGATGATGCAACCGTGTTCAGGAGGTTTCAAGGCCAGCCAAATACCTCAAGAACTTATGACAACAACCCTGATGGCACTTTATCAGATATTTATAGTACGGGCCAAAATCAAGGTTTTGGTAACCCTTTATACTACCAGGATAAGTTTGTCCGAGATAATTTAGAACAACGTCTGGCAGCTTCGGTTGGCCTTGACTGGGATATTCTTGACAACTTAACCTTGTCGGTCGATGCAAGTCATTTTGCAATCAATAACCACAACTCTAGCTTTAATAAAGCCTATAGAAGGGGAAGTACTACAACTAATCCTCTGATTACAGGCAGGGAGGCTTCCGTGAGTTTAGACAGAACCCTGAGAGAGCAGCTGACAGGTACCTTAAATTATAGAAAAGAAATCGGCAAGCATAATTTTAATGTATTGGCTGGAACTGAATATTTTAAGGATAATTTTTTCACTACATCGGCGGGGACAAGAAATTCGCCAACAGATTTGATTACCACACTGAATGCAGGTGCCGAAGCGAATGGTATTCCTACAAGCTTTGAAACGGAATATATAATCGTTTCTACATTTGGCAGATTTTTGTATGATTTTGACAATAAATATCTACTGGGCTTTACCTTCAGAAATGATGGCTCGTCCCGACTGGGAAATAATAAGTTTGGCTTTTTCCCAGGCGTATCTTTTGGCTATAATCTGCACAATGAAAAATTCTTTCAGGAATCTTCTGTCAGCAAGGTAGTTTCAAAGATAAAACCACGGGTAAGCTATGGTGTAAATGGCAACCAGGATATATTAAGCAATTATGGTGTTTATGGAGCCTATGGAAGCCAGGGCGTTTATAATGGACAAACGGGTTATGCCAACTCCACACTGCCTACTTTGGGCCTGTTGTGGGAAAAAGCAACCACCTTTAACGTGGGACTAGACGTGTCATTTTTTAATGACAGACTTTCATTTATCACCGACATTTACTCAAGAGATATTAAGGATAAGCTGGCAAATCTTACCTTGCCCTATTACACTGGGTTTAGTAGTATATTGACGAATAACGGAAGCATTAGAAATAAGGGGATTGAGTTAGAGGTAAATGGGGATATAATCCGGAATAACGATTTTACCTGGAGTGCTGGTGCCACCGTTACAAGAAATAGAAACTTCGTAACCAAACTTCCTGAAAATGATAATGAATTAAACCGGCAGGGAGGTTCGCTGATTTGGAACCCTGAGACGGGTAAAGAAGAATGGGTAGGCGGCCTGCAGGAAGGGCAACGCGTAGGTAGCGATCTTGTAGTTGCTTATATGCAAGAAGGTGTTTATGCCAACCAGGAAGCCGCGGATGCAGACAATGCAATTACTGATCAACTGGTGCCGGGATTTAGTGCAAATCAGCGTTGGGCAGGGGATGTGAAATGGGCTGACATTAATAATGATGGCATTATCAATGACCTGGACAGAAAGGTAATCGGGCGTACTACGCCAGATTTGATAGGGGGCCTATTTACGAATCTGAGATACAAAGGCTTCAATTTATATGTTAAAACAGATTTTGCTACCGGGTATTTGGTTTGGAACCATATCAGAAATAAGTCTTACGCCCAAACGCAAGGAAATTTAAATCAACCAGTAGAAGTGCTGGACTCCTGGACGCCAACCAATACTGATACAGACTGGCCGCGTTTTGTTTTTGTGAATGGTACAAAAAATGTTTGGAGAGGTAGTGAATCCACAGCTAGTTTGCAAACTCAGGGGAATAGCCAGTTCTGGGAAAAAGGAGATTATTTAGCATTAAGAGAAGTCTCCTTTAGCTATGATGTTCCCTCAAAGTATTTTAAGGAAACCTTCAAAAACCTGAGTGTTTATGTAACCGGTAGCAATTTGCACTACTTTAAAAGTATGCGTGGTGATACCCCCGAAATTGGTGGTGTGCAATTTGGCGCTTTCCCTCTTCCCAAAACATTTACCGTAGGTGCAAACCTGACATTTTAAAGTTTAAAAAAATGAAGAAATATCTATTTATTATAGTCGCTGCGGTTATCTTCAGTTCATGTGCAAATGAGCTTGATTTAGTAGCCCCTAGTGAATTGACAGCTTCTGGATTCTGGGATACCGAAGAAGGAGCCATAACTGCCCATACCGGCATGTATGCAAACTTAAGATCACAAGCAGGAAACTTTTGGTTGTTAGGTGAAATGAGGAGTGATATTTGGGGAGGCCGAACCTTCGAGTCCCCTTTTGATATCTCCTTGATAGAATCGAATATTACGGTCACCACCGCACCTTTTGGCGGGTGGGCAGGGTTATACACAAATATTCACAGGATCAATGATTTTTTGGTAAATGTACCCAATGTGAGTTTTGTGAATGAAGGAGATAAAAACCATATGTTGGGTCAGGCCTATGGGTTAAGAGCGTTGTACTATTATACACTGTTAAAGACCTGGGGTGACGTGCCAATCATTTTGGAGCCTTTAACCACTATAGACCCCTCTGCATTAAGCAAAGCAAGATCCTCGCAAAGCGAAGTGATGAACTTAATAAAAGCAGATCTGGCTGCCTCTCTCAGTGCCTTTGGCTCAGATGAAAGTTTTTTTCAAGGTACCAGAATATATTGGTCGAAAGCCGCTACCCTCGCGCTTAAAGGAGATGTATACATCTGGTCCGGAAATCTGCTGGGAGGGGGGGCTGCCGATTTTGCGGAAGCAAAAGCCGCGCTGCAGGAAATTGCATCGCTGGGGATAAGCCTGGCACCAACTATCTCCGATTTGTGGGGGGTGGGAAAAGAGACAAACAATGAGTTTATTTTTGCTGTTCAATATAAACGAGATGAGGCTTCTAATGTCTACAATAGCCTGACCGGCAGGGCGTTGGAAATTAACCCTACGTATGATGATATGGGTGGCTCTATGGCCAGTTTTGTTATCGCCGGGGCTAACAGATATGGTCAATCCGAAAAAACCTTGTTGCTGCTGGATGACAATAACGACAGCCGTAAAGCGGCTACCTTTATTCGGTTGTATGTCGATGACAATGGCGGTGCCGGTTATCCTTCCTATAACGAACCTACCTATTTTGGCTCTGTGTTTAATAAGTTTTTAGGTCAGGTAATTGGTTCTGATCGCGTATTTGAAAATGACGTGCCTGTATATCGATATGCAGATGTACTCCTGCTTTTAGCTGAAGCTAAAAACCTTCTGGGTGAAGATCCCTCAGGAGAGATAAACGCGATAAGGGAAAGAGCTTATGGTGCAAATTATGATGTAGCCATACATGGGTATGTTAATGGCTCGCAAATAGAGAATGCCAACGCCATTTTAGATGAGCGTTATAAGGAGTTTATTGGTGAGGGTAAACGCTGGTGGGATCTGAGAAGAGCGGGTAGTAGTTTTGTGATTGACAATATAAGCTTTCTAAACCCCGGCGATGAATATAAACTTCTATTACCCATTACAACCGATATGATTGGCAGAAATCCTGCGTTGGTTCAAACTCCCGGGTATAATTAATTAAAGTCGTTGTGTTTGTAGCGTTAGAAAAAACATACGCTATCACACACCCTGTCAGAGGAGAGTTGAAGTTTCAACTCTCCTCAGCCTTTGCGTTTTTAAAATAACATCCATTTAGTCAATTGCGACGATCTTTAACATTACCATATTGAGATTAAAACATTTAATCGCTGCCACCTACGCCCCAATGAAGAAAGATGCTTCATTGAATCCTGATATTATAGGAGCTTATGGCAATTTTCTGCAAAACAATAAAGTAGCAGGTGCTTTTATCAATGGATCTACCGGGGATTTTGCGTCATTGACCGTAGAAGAGCGCAAGCTCATCGTAGATGCCTGGTCCCAAAATAAGCCCGATGGTTTTCAAATCATAAACCATGTAGGGCATACCAGCCTGAACGTAGCAATGGATTTGACTACCCACGCGGCCAATAAGGTGGATGCGATTGCTGCATTAGCGCCCTTTTATTTTAGACTGAACAGCATGGCGAAATTGGTCGAATATTGCGCGTCTATTGCTGCCTGCGCTCCTGATTTGCCATTCTATTACTACCATATTCCCGATTTATCAGGGGCAGATTTTCGTATGATTGATTTTATGGGTGTAGCTTCAAAGGTAATTCCCAATTTTGCAGGATTAAAATTTACCAAAAACAATTTAATCGATTATAAATACTGTCTTGATTTTCAAGATCAGGCTTATGATGTTCTTTTTGGTGTTGATGAAATTTTTATCTCAAGTTTGCCTTTAGGTGCTAAAGGATGGGTTGGCAGTACGTACAATCACCTGGCCCCTTTATATTATAAAATCAAGGAGTTGGTTGAACAGAGTGATCTTGAGCAGGCCGCTGCATTGCAGGCAAAAGCTATGCGGTTTGTTGACAGTTTAAACGCTAAAGGAGGTTTTAACGGCGTCGCTAAAGGTTATATGAAAATATTAGGTATCGATTGTGGACCCAGTCGGTTTCCCCACACGACATTGACCGATGAGGCATACCTGGAAATCAGCAAAGAACTCAATGCGATGGGCCTGTCTCCGTATATGTGTAAATAAAATCAAGGTTCTGCAAAAGAAAGCAGGGGTAAAATCAGGATTTAAAGCCTGTCAGTACCCGCTCAAAATGCGGTTCTAAATGTTGCCTCATACCTATTCGAAAAGACTCTGGCGTGCCATTCATTAAATGGTTTAATAAGTCTCTGTGTGAAATAAATTTACCGGAGGAATACACAAATTTGTTTTCATCTGGTAACTTATGAGCATGAACGTATTGGAAAACCGGCAATAAAAGATCCTGAAATCGCTGTAAAGTGCTATTGTTCGATATTTGATACAACTTTCCGTGAAAGGCTACTTCATACTCCAACGTAAAAATAGTGGAGTCAACTCCGTTATCGTCTTCGTGAGAAACGATTTCTAATAATTCCTCTATATCTTTTTCTGTTTTTCTGGCAAATAATAAATCAGCCATACCCATTTCAAGGATTAACCGCAATTCAAAAATATCGCGGAGCGTGTCCTCGCCTAATAAATTAGACTCAAGTACTTTCCCAAAATTATGTATAATGTCAGGCTGCGTAAGGACCATACCCTTATGCTTTTTTGATTCGATCATCCCGATTGTCCTGAGCCTTAATATAGCTTCCCTGATAACCGTTCGACTCACTCCCAATGCCTCCGCCAACTCTAATTCTTTGGGTATGGAATCCCCTATTTTCAGGCTGTTCTCCTTTATATATTGCCTTAAACGGATTTCGACTTTATCGACTAGAGACAGGTTTGAAAGAGGTTCTAAGTTTGTCAATTTCGCCATTAATAGATGTTTGATGCAAAGCTAGCAAAAATCGAATAAATCAGATGCTATTTAGTATATTTGTATTATGTATTACATATATAAAAATCGCGCCATGTTTGGAAAACTTCTCTGTACCGGGAACAGGAAGGTTGTCCCATGGTATATTCAGAACCATAAGCTAATATTTTCACCCCAATGATTATGAAAAAGCATACCGCATGGATCCTGATGATTGTTTTTGCTTGTTTTGTACATGCACAAGCGCAAATACATCCAATCGCCGAAGGCGTAAAAGTTTATCAGAATCTGTTTTACAAGTCTATGAATGATTCGGTAGCCTGTTACCGCATTCCGTCAATCGTAACTGCTCCCAACGGGGATTTGGTCGTCGCAATTGACGAACGCGTGCCTTCGTGTGGCGATCTGAAATGGAGCAAAGACATCAATATCATTGTGAGGCGAAGCTCCGATAATGGCAAAACCTGGTCAGACGTAGAAACCGTAGTTAATTTCCCTTTTGGGAAATCGGCTTCCGATCCTTCCATGATCGTTGACAAAATCACTCGGGAAATCTTCCTTTTCTACAATTATATGGATCTGGATGCCGAAAAGGACATTTATTATTTACACGTAGTGAAGAGTCTGGACAATGGAAAAACCTGGAGTAAACCTCAAGACATTACTTCTCAAATTACTAAACCTGAATGGCATACAGATTTTAAATTCATCACATCTGGCCGTGGTATTCAAACGAAAAGTGGCCGGCTGTTGCATTGTATGGTGAATCTGACCAACGGCATGCATATATTTGGTAGTGATGACCACGGCAAAACCTGGTTTTTTATTGACACACCAATTATACCTGCCGATGAATCCAAAATCATTGAGCTCGCCGACGGAACCTGGATGGTCAATGCCCGGGTAAATGATAAAAAAGGGGTGAGATATGTGCATACTTCTTCCGATGATGGAAAAACCTGGGCGACCCGGGCGGAATCTCAATTAATGGATCCGGGCTGCAATGCAAGTATTATTCGCTACACGGCGGTAGCCGATGGATATGAAAAAAACCGCCTGTTGTTTTCTAATGCCAAGTCCGAAAATGGCCGCACAAACATGACGGTTCGCATCAGTTATGATGAGGGGAAAACCTGGAGCGAAGGGAAAACCATCTATTCCGGCAGCGCGGCCTATTCATCGCTAACGGTATTAAAAAATGGAGATATTGGCTTATTCTTCGAAAAAGATGAATATTCTGAAAACGTTTTTACAAGCTTTTCTTTAAAATGGCTTACTGATAAAAAGGACAGATACAAAAGACCAAAGCCGGAAAAATGAAAATGGCAAAGATTTCATTATTGTTCGCCCTCGCACTTTTACTTGCTGTGCGTTCTTTGGGGCAGGAGGTTGAGAAACTCACTATGGTAGATTTGCCCGATCTCCCGGCAGCACAGGAAGGCATGGAGTCCCTGGGCTATGCAGGGATGCTGGGTGGCGCACATAATGATGTAATTATTGCCGCCGGAGGCGCGAATTTTCCCAATGGCTTACCCTGGGAAGGTGGTGGAAAAGTCTGGAGCGAAGCCATTTATATCCTGGAAGGAAACCAGTGGCGGCGATCTTCCACCACATTGCCTATGCCTCTGGCCTACTCAGCTTCAGTAGCTACAAAGGATGGTATTGTATGTATAGGGGGTGAAAATCAGAAGATTACCAGTGCCAAAGTTTTGCTTTTATCATATAATCCCTCGGCAAAAGAGGTTGAAATCGCCGTGTACCCTGATCTTCCGGAACCCTTGGCCTACACTTCAGCTGTAGTGGCAGATGATTTTGTATATGTAGTCGGGGGGAAAAATGCTCAAAAAAGCACGCAGTCGTTCTACCGGTTAAACCTGACAGAAAAACGGGTGTGGGAAAAATTACCAGATTTTCCCGGTTCTCCCAGAGCGGTTCACTGCCTCGCGGTGCAGGAAACGTCAACGAATAAAAAGCTGTTTGTCATCGGAGGAAGAGATCAGGTAGCCGGGAAAAAATCACAGCCACTTACCCACTATTTGTCTTACGACCTGAAAGCGCAGGTTTGGCATGACGAAGGGGAGTTGTTAATTGACGGAAAACCCAGAGTCCTGATGGGCGCTTTCGCAGAATCAATGGGCTCTATGCACCTCATGGTTTACGGTGGCTCAGATGAGGTATTGTTTGATGAACTGGAAAACATTGCCATTCAATTGGAGCATGAAACTGGCGATACCATTAGAAAAGAATTAGAGAGCAGAAGAAATGCTATTCTCAACCATCACCCCGGTTTCTCCAAAGATATTCTGGCCTATAATACGATTACCGGTAAATGGTTTGTTTATGATACCCACCCGACCCCCATACCGGTTACTGCGCTCGCTTTTAAGGATAAGGAGCGTTTTGTCATTGTTTCAGGGGAAATTTCTCCCGGAATCCGCACACCGAAGGTCCGGCAATTTTCAATTGCCAATGCCGTACATCCCTTTGGTATCCTCAATTATAGCGTCCTGGCACTTTACCTGTTGATCTCCGTATCGATCGGTGTCTATTTTTCCCGAAAACAAAATTCTACTGAAGACTATTTTACCGGTGGCGGCAGGATCCCCTGGTGGGCCTCAGGGTTAAGTGTTTTTGGTACTTTATTGAGCGCCATTACCTTTATGGCCATACCAGCCAAGGCTTTTGTTACAGATTGGTCGTACTTTATGCTCAATATGGTGGCTATCCTGATCACCCCGGTCATCGCTTTTCTCTTTATCCCATTTTTCAATCAACTGAAAATCAAAACTGCCTATGAATATTTAGAGGATCGGTTCAACTATCTGGCCCGTGCCTTTGGCAGTCTTTCATTTATTCTTTTTCAGTTGGGGCGAATAGGGATTGTCTTACTGCTGCCGTCTTTGGCTATTTCTATTGTAACAGGTATTCCCGTAGCGATCAGCATTCTGCTTATGGGGGTTCTCTGTATCATCTACACGACTTTTGGCGGGATAGAAGCGGTTGTATGGACAGATGTCATGCAGGTTGTGGTTCTTTTGGGTGGAAGTATTTTGGCTTTTGGCTGGATTGTCGCGCATGCCCAATCGTCTTTTGGCGATATGATCACTTATGCTGTCGCGCATGACAAGTTTAACATAACCAATATGGAGTTTGATTTTACAGAGTCAACCTTTTGGGTCGTATGCATTGGAGGGTTGGCCTCCGCAATGGTAACGCAGGGCACAGATCAAACCATTGTACAGCGTTATCTGACCAGCACAAATATCAAGGACTCACAAAAGACATTGTACACAAACGCCGTGCTTACGCTGCCCGCAACTATCCTGTTTTTTAGTCTGGGAACCCTGCTGTTTATTTTTTATACCGAAATACCCGGAGCACTTTCCCCCGCCATCTCCAACAACGACTCGATTTTCCCCTGGTATATTGTCAGAGAGCTTCCGGTTGGCGTTTCTGGTCTTTTGGTGGCAGGTATCTTCTCCGCAGCCATGTCCAGCATTAGCAGCAGTCTGAATTCTGTTGCGACCGCCTATTGCAATGATTTTCATTTGCATATAAAGCCAGATGTCTCTGATGCCCGCCTGTTGCGGATAGCGAGGATCGCAACCATCGTAACCGGGGTATTGGGGGTATTGCTGGCACTTTGGATGGCGAGTTCGACAATAAAGTCGTTGTGGGACCAGTTTTACCGCTATTTAGGTCTTTTTACCGGCGGCCTTGGGGGGATGTTTTTATTGGGAATGCTTACGAAAAAAGCCAATGCTACAGGCACTTTAATGGGGCTCGTAGCCAGTGCTTTGCTCATATGGTATATCAGCGTTTATACCGAGATCAACTTTTTGATGTACGCCTTTTTTGGGGTAGTGTCGTGTTTTGGTTTCGGCTACGTATTCAGTCTGATTTTTAAGGATAAAGAAGAACGATAACCTACTTCATCCCCCATGTTTTAGTTCGCAGCGCCTCCCAGATCGTCTCTGATCAGATACACTGTAAGCAGAGGATGTTTGATGCTCACTTTGGTTTGAACGCCGTTTTCGTAGTAGTAAATCATTTTTCGATCGTTGCGGGGATCTGTCACCTGATATGCTCCAGCGCCCAGCGCATTTACCGGCATAAATACTCCTGAGGATTCGGAGAATGCATTCTGAATGCCTTTGGGTTCGTCAAAATACAACCTGCTGCCGCTATAGAATATGGGGGATTTTAAGGTCGTTTTTTCCCCACCATCAATCTGAATCGTATAGTGATCGCCTGCCCATTCAATGATAGAAGAAGAGTTTTGTTCACCGTTTACCACCACCTGACTTCGGGCACTGATAAACTGGCCGGCATGGTAGTGGATTTTATTTTCCACCTCCATTTTGACCCGTTTGACCAAAAGATTTACCTCCAGCAGACTCTTGGTCTGGTAATAGACATCTTCGCCTTTTGTCTGCCGGTAATAATTCATCGAGCCGATTTTACTTCCTAAGGCCTTCATGTAATAGGATTGTTCTGTACTTTGGCTAAATAGCCAGCTAACTGACAATAGCCCTATGATGAGATAGCTAACTAAGGTTTTCATAGGAATAGATTTGGGGTAAATAATCTGAAAACATCTTGCAAACAAGTCATTATTGGTTTCAATGTGAATGACTTTTGTTTCCCCCGAAATGGAAACTACAGGTTGGGGGAATGTACGGGAGAATCCGCTACAGGTTAAGATTATTTTGCATACTTTTGAAATGCTATAACATAGCCAAAACCGGTTGCCGCTAATCCTGCTGGCTGTCGGTGAAAAATAATTCTGTATGAAAATCGCAGTTATAGGCGGCGGAGCAGCCGGCTTTTTTTCAGCCATTTCAGCCAAAGAAAATCATCCCCATGCGCATGTAGTGATTTTTGAAAAATCGCAAAAACTCCTCTCCAAAGTCAAAATATCAGGTGGCGGTAGATGTAACGTTACCAATGGCTGCACCGATGTCGCCGAACTCTGCAAAGCCTATCCACGCGGTGGCAGCAAACTCAAAAAAGCCTTCCATATTTTCAACACAAGCCATACGATGGAGTGGTTTGAGTCTCGGGGTGTGCCGCTGACCATACAGGAAGACAATTGTGTATTCCCCGTCTCCCAGGACTCCCAAAGTATCATTGATTGTTTTATGAATGAGGCAAAACGGCTGAATATTGAGATAAGAACTGGTGCCGGAATACAGGCCCTCCGGCAGGAAGGGCAAAAACTGGTGCTGGATTTTATTTCGCCCGGTATGACTTCCGAGGTTTTTGATAAAGTCATTGTTGCCACCGGCGGTTCTCCCAAAAGGCAGGGACTGGAATGGCTGGAAAACATGGGCCACCGGATCGAATCACCCGTCCCTTCTCTGTTTACCTTCAATATGCCCGAAGAACCCGTCACCCGGCTGATGGGCATTGTAGTAGAGCAAACGCTTGTAAGCATTCAGGGCACAAAACTAAAGTCCGACGGACCGTTGCTGATTACACACTGGGGCATGAGCGGCCCGGCGATATTAAAACTGTCGGCTTTTGGGGCGAGGGTGCTTGAGGAAAAAAACTACGAATTCAAGGTTCAGGTCAACTGGGTGAATGAAAAAAACAATGATTATGTGCAGGAAAAGCTGGTAAATATTATGCAGGAACATCCGAAAAAAAATCTGGCCAATTTCCGGGCTTATGCATTGCCGGAGAGACTGTGGTTGTATCTGTTGGAGAAAAGCAGCCTCTCTTTTGAACATAAGTGGGGCGAACTGGGCCAAAAGTCCCTCAACAAGCTGATCACTGTTCTTACCAATGATATCTATTCGGTAAAGGGAAAAACCACTTTCAAAGAAGAATTTGTAACCTGCGGAGGCGTGAGCCTGCAAGACGTGGATCTCAATACGATGCAGAGCAAAGTCTGCAAAAACCTTTATTTTTCGGGCGAGGTACTGGACATTGACGCCATCACCGGCGGGTACAATTTTCAGGCAGCCTGGACTACGGGTTTTATTGCGGGAAAATTGCAGGATTGAGCGTATTGGAAAAAATAGGGCAGAGAACTTTCGCTCTCCACCCTGCTGTCAAAAATGACGTTACCAAATTTTAACTAAACCCGTCGCTACTTTTATAGCCTGTTTCTGTCCCGGAAAACTAATGAG
This sequence comes from Bacteroidia bacterium, assembly GCA_041391665.1. Taxonomy (NCBI): domain Bacteria; kingdom Pseudomonadati; phylum Bacteroidota; class Bacteroidia; species Bacteroidia bacterium. The sequence goes on from JAWKNO010000001.1 coordinate 564,539, forward strand.
ATATCAGACTGTCCATGTAAAATTGGACAATATGCTCATCCCCCAACAGCGTAAAAATACCTGATGTTGTAAAACAGGTGTTTTTACGGGGTGAGCAGGTACTTTTACCTGCTTTTGCGATAATGAAAAATCCACTACCTTGCCTTTATGAAACCGCGGAGCAATCATACATTCAGAAATATCCTGATCAGCGTGTTTGCGTTTTTCAGTCTCTTTGGTTGTATAAAAGCCCAAAATATTATCTTAAACGATCAGCTAGTCGATTTCCGGGATTCCCTTTCTATTCACCCATTTGCCCAAATCCTTACAGTATCTGAGGGCAAATTATCCTTTGATGAAGTCGCTAAAATGAATGTCGGGGATGATTTTGAACCTTTTGACAATATTCCCGCCCCAATACAAAATAAAGGAACCTACTGGCTTCACGTAGAAATGACCAACCCCGACTCCATAGAAAAGCAGTGGGTTTTGTTTCTGGGTTACGAGCAGGAGGTCGAAGTATTTGGCGCAGGACAAGAAGTGTTATTGGGAACGATGATTCCCCAGAGTGAAAAAAAAGGCAATCTGGAACCCGGACTTTTTCTCAGAGATGAAGGTTTTAGCGGTCAGATCCTGCTGAAACTGAAAGCAAAAGAGACGCGAACGATCTACCTCCGCATCAAAAGAACCCGAAACCAGCCGCGGTTTCTCCATGTAATTCTTTTTACTACAGACTTCTGGGAAAAAATTACCCAGCCGGAATTTCGTCATTTCAATCAGGGGGTTTATCAGGGTATGATCTGGGCATTGATTCTCTACCATCTGCTGTTTTTTTTCACAACCAGAGACCCTGCATATCTCCTCTACTGTATCTATATGGCCAGTATTTCAATGCTCACATTGGGGGATTTTGGATACTGGTATTCTCTGCTGGAGAATTATCCTTTCGCAGCCTGGATCACTCTGCTGTTTTTACAGTATTTCGTAGGGATTATGACCTTTGTGTTTATGCAGAGTTTTGTGCAATTGAAGCGACTAATGCCCAAATGGAATCAGCGGGTAACATGGTTTATCCGGGCGAATATGATACTGCTTCTGACTCAGGCAGTGATTTACCTTATTACCCAGGATTACGCCGTGGTGCAGTTTGGTAAATGGCTGATTGTGCCTTTTGCGGTTGTAGGCATATTCTTCTGCTACCTTCTGATCCGGTCGCGCGATACGGTTGCGCTGTACTTTGCAGTTGCAGGCGTGGTGCTGAGCGTCGTAATCATGGTCAATGGCATCTTTCAGCTTTTGGAAGGAAAACAAATCCTTCTCGAAACCCCCTACCACCATTATTACATGACTCAGATCGCCGCTATAGTTCACCTCATGACATTTGCTATTGGTATGGGCTTTCGAAGACGACAGATCGATATGGAAAAACAACGTGTCGTCGAGCTGGATACGCTCAAAACCCGCCTTTATACCAATATCACCCATGAATTTCGCACGCCGCTTACGGTCATCATGGGTATGAATGAACAAATTCAGGGACATGAGCAGGAAAAAAAACTTATTCGCCGCAACAGCCAGAACCTCCTGCGCCTCATCAATCAATTGCTGGATCTCTCCAGGTTGGATTCCGGAAAACTGGAACTTCACAAAATCAACGGAGACATTGTATCTTATTTGCAATACCTTACGGAATCCTTTCATTCTATGGCTGCCGAAAAAAATATCCGGCTTACCTTCTATTCGGAGATTCCCAGTCTGACCATGGACTACGATGAAGTAAAGTTGCAGCATATCGTTTACAACCTTCTGTCCAATGCTATTAAGTTTACCCCTGAAAAGGGGAAAATTGTGTTCCATATCCGGGCCATACAAAAAAAGGAAATGTCCTTCTTGCAAATGATTGTGCAGGACAACGGAATCGGTATTTCGCCCCAACATTTGCCTCACATCTTTGACCGTTTTTACCAGGCTGATGATTCCTCTACCCGAAAAGGAGAGGGAACCGGCATTGGTCTTGCCCTTACTCGTGAACTCATCGACCTGATGGGCGGAAAGATCACCGTAACCAGCGACCCTGAAAAAGGTGGGAGCGAGTTCAAAATATGGTTGCCCGTAGAAAATAAATCGGAAAAACAAGCGGAACAGCCATCACTACCAGATTTGGAAACATTGCCTCTGCCAGGCAGGGTAGAACCAGGTTTGGAAAAAGAAGATTTTGACAATATCTACCGGCCGATCTTATTGCTGATTGAAGACAATCCGGACGTGATTGTCTATATCCGGACGCTGCTTCAGGCCGATTACCAGATCTATTTTGAAGAAAACGGCCAAAAAGGCATTGACAAAGCGCTGGAAATCGTGCCTGATATTATCATCAGCGATGTGATGATGCCCGAAAAAGATGGATATGAAGTCTGTCAAATTCTGAAAGAAGATCCACGAACCAGCCATATTCCCATTATTTTGCTTACCGCCAAGGCATCCCCGGAAGACCGGATTGAAGGGCTGAAATACGGGGCAGACGCTTACCTGACCAAACCGTTCAATAAGGAAGAACTTCATGTTCGATTACAAAAACTCGTAGAACTTCGCCGCCGCTTGCAAATAAGATATACAGAAGATATCCAGGAAACTACCAGTTTGAAAAAATCAGCTCAACACCCTATTGAAGACGCATTTATCAAAAAATTGCGGGAGCAGGTAGAGGCCCATATAGATGATACGGAATTTGGCGTGTCCCAGCTAACAGAATCCGCTGAGATGAGCCCGATTCAGCTTTACCGTAAGCTAAAAGCACTGACAGATAGTTCGCCCTCACAGTTTATCCGTACCATAAGGCTTCAAAAAGCGAAAAATATGCTCATAAATACGAATCTCACGATCTCCGAAATCGCTTATGATGTGGGTTTCAGCGATCCCAACTATTTTTCACGAATGTTTTTGCAGATGTATCGCACTTCCCCCGGTGATTTCAGGAAAAAAAATAAATAGTCCGGATCCTATTGGAATTCTCTTATTTCGAAATTCTTATGTCGCTAAAACAAACCTACGGCTCTCGGGCCTTAATTGCAGGAGCATCCGAAGGATTGGGTGCTGCGTTTGCCCGTTATCTCGCTGCTGCCGGAATGGATCTCGTACTGATTGCCCGGCGCAAAGAGCCACTTGACCAGCTCGCTGCCGAACTTACCAGTGCCTATTCGGTCAATGTTCAAAATATCATTTGCGACCTCTCAGATCAGGATGCTGCCAGCCAGATATCCGCCAGCCTCCAGGGCCAGGAAATCAATATGCTGGTGTATAATGCCGCGCTCGCTTATATCGGAAAGTTTGAAGACAACGACCCCGAATATTACCAAAAGATGGCGCAGGCAAATATGGTTACCCCGATGAATCTGCTCCATCTTTTGGGAAAACCCATGCTCGAAAAAGGAAGAGGTGCCTGTATCATGATGGCCTCCCTGGCCGGATTTCAGGGAAGTGGTTTTCTCGCTACCTATGCTGCCAGCAAAGCCTTTGACCGGATCCTGGCAGAGAGCCTTTGGTATGAGTGGAAAAATCGGGGCGTGGACGTTATTGCCTGTTGTGCAGGAGCAACTGCAACCCCCAATTATGTAAACTCCAACCCGGGAAAAACAAGCCCTTTTGCCCCCAAAGTCCAAAGCCCTGAGGCAGTCGTAAAAGAATGTTTTAGCCATTTGGGTAAACGCCCGTCATTCACCAGCGGTCGGGGCAATAAGATCGCCACATTTTTTATGCAAAACCTGTTGCCCCGAAAAATGGCCATCAATATTATGGGCGACACAGCGAGGCAAATGTATGGGCTGTGACAGCCAACCACCAACCACCAACCACCAACAGCCAACAGCCAACAGCCCCTCTACTCCCTCAACTCCGCCAGCTCAAATTCAAATCCTTCGAGCACGGATTCTCCGGAAAGGGTCTGGCTGAAATCAGTAGATATAAGGAATGATTTTGTAAGGTACTTTCTTTACATATTCATCCCAGAGTGGGCCATATTTGAGCGCACAGCGTTTGTTGTCATCCATTTGCCGGGGAAATAGCAGGGCAACGTAATACAACGGATACAGCCACGGCCAGAAAAGCAGCGGATGACCTGTGCAGAGCACGATACCCGTAGCCATCAGTATCTCCCCCAGATAGTTGATATGCCGGCTTTTCCCCCAGAAACCATTGACCAGAAGATGATTTTTTCCGTCGGTAATCGTTTCGGGCGTAATACCCAGGAAAGCTTTTTGGGGATCTTTTTTGAAGTAATATTTCTGGAGATTGGCGCCACGGGACAAGCCCCAGCCCAAGAAAAAGATCAGCACATACAATGTCAGCAACCAGGCAGGCGTATGGGCAGGCGGGAGCGAGGCCGTTGACCAAAGAGGAACGCTGTAGAAATACGGGTAAAAAGCAATACAACCCCAGCCCAGCTTAAAGCCTACCCGCTCTGCAAAAAAGTCGTAGGTGTACAGATGCACTTCCTCAAATGTGAGATAATCTACAATAAAAAACGAGAGCAGGAGTGCGGAAGCAATAATTCCGGCACTGGCTTCATGGCCAAACTGAATATGGTGATAACCCGCAAAACTCAACACATTCAGCGCAAGCATCACGGCACCCACGAGATATAAGTACATCTTTGCATCAACTTTTCCATTCCAAAGCTGAGGGTTTTCGAGCCTGCCCAGGAAAAAGTCTGTAAGAAATGACTGCTTGACCGAGGGGTACGGAACCACCAGCACCAGCGAAAAAATAAGCCCCGCCACTATTGCCCCCGCCAGTCCGTACCAGCGGTTGAGGTACAGCCATTCCCAAGCCATCAAACCTGTATAACCCAGGGCAAACCAACCTGCGACTACCACAAATAATACCAGCAATCCGTTGAGGCGATAGGTGAGTTTTTCGTCTAATCCTGTTCTTTTGACATACCCCACCACCTTGCGGGCGGGAAGTAAAATATGCAAAACAAATACAATCAGGTAAACCAAAACCGGGGCAAAAAAAGCAGCGATGTTTTCCATGCAGAGCAGATTAAATGCTTTTTCAAAAGTTCGGAAAATACAGATAGCTGGCAAAAATAAGGATTTTTTTTAAGTATTGAGGGTGTTTTGCAAGTGTCTGTATTTCAGTCTTTTAGCACATATTTTTCAACCAGGATGAAAAATATGTGCTGAATTTTTTCCCCTTTCGGAGTATATGTCCTGCATTTTGAAAGATTCATCCAGAGGATTTGCATACGGCCCGTGAATCTTTGGATCATACTTTTTACAAACAAACTTTATCATTATGAAAATGCATTTTTTTCTGCGCCTTTACATGGTGCCAATGATCCTGATTGCCGGCTATTCACTCCACGCCCAGCCGGAAATCGCTAAAGGAAAACCCGCTACTCAATCTTCCGATTACCACCCCACGCTCGGACAAGCCGGAAATGCGGTTGATGGCAATACTTCGGGTGTCTGGGCAAACAGATCGGTCACCCACACGCTTGACGGAGGATCTGCCTACCCCTGGTGGGAAGTAGATTTGGGAGAGGATTATCAGATTCAGCGGATAGAAATATGGAACCGCACCGACTGCTGCGCCAACCGGATGAATAATATGGAAATTCTTGTGAAAGATGAGTCGGGAAATACTACATCTTTCCTCCATGAAAATTATACGTACCGCGCCGATCAGACCTATCCCCTCACCTTTACAAATGAGGTAACTGGTCGTTATGTAAGAATCCGGTTGAATACCGATTATGGAATCCTTTCATTAGCTGAAGTAAAGGTGTATGGCAACCAAACATCTGTACCCGAACCTGACCCATATGTCTACACCGATTTAGGCAGACCTGATCCCTACAGGAACTTACTCAATTTGGAAATGATCAACCACAGTGACTGGAAGATTCGTTATTGTTTTGTTCCTAAATACGGTGGCAATTCAGACTGGGTGGTATTAAACCCCAATAGCTCAAAAGGCGATTCCTATTTCGACATAACCGAGCTTAAAGGTGTCCAGATTCAATGGCTGGATATTGTCACCTGGAAAACCCTCAACAACATGGCCTATTTTTCCCAATACGGGCAAGACTGGAAGTTCACTGTTACAGGCAGAGTTTTCCCTTATCAAGCCATTGACTTAAAATAATTCACACCTTCCCCAACCCAAAAATCAGAAAAAATGAATTCCATCATATCAAATATATTGAAGCTGTCAGGCAGTTTCCTGATACTACTAGGCACCTCATACAGTCTCCACGCACAGACAGAACTCGCCCGGGGCAAAGTCGCCCGTCAGTCCTCCAACTACAACGCCAGCCAGGGGCTTGCAGGGAAAGCAGTTGATGGCAATACCTCAGGGGCATGGGCCAGCGCATCCGTAACGCATACAGTAGGGGCCGGCCAGGCAAATCCCTGGTGGGAAGTGGATCTGGGTGCAGTCTATGACATCGAAAAAATCGAAATCTGGAACCGTACAGACTGCTGCGCCGAACGCTTGAGCAATATGCAGATACTGATCAAACAAAGTGCTTCGGATGCAGGGCAACCGTTTCTGACCCAAAGCTTTACCCACCGGGCCGGACAGACCTATCCCGCGACTTTCAACGGAGTCAAACGCGGCAGATACGTGCGTATTCAGTTGAATACGGCAAAGGAAATTCTCTCTCTGGCAGAAGTCAAAGTATATGGAAAAACCATGGCTGCGCCAACCCCTGCACCGGTAACCGGAAGCACAGAGGTTGCCCGGGGCAAAGCCGCCAGTCAGTCCTCCAACTACAACTCCAGTCAGGGTCTTGCCGGTAAAGCAGTTGATGGAAATACTTCGGGCTTATGGGCCAGCGGATCCGTAACTCATACGACAGGAGCCGGAGAGGTAAACCCCTGGTGGGAAGTGGATCTCGGTGCTTTGTATGATATTGACAAAATCGAAATATGGAACCGCACAGACTGCTGCTCTGAGCGCCTGAGCAATATGCAGGTTTTTATCAGAAATTCTGCTCAGGACAGAGGGGTACCATTTTTGAAGGAAAACTATTATTACAAAACTGGAACCACTTATCCGCTTTCCTTTACCAATTCAAAGCGGGGCAGATATGTGCGCATACAGGTGATTAATCCCAAAGCCATACTTTCCCTCGCCGAAGTGAAAGTATATGGAAAAGCCGTAGTCACCTCCTCCAGCAATCCGTCTCCCTCCAACCTGGTCGCAGAGAGTTCTTCCGTCTGGCCAAACGCCAGCAATATCCCCGTCTGCTGGGAAACTTCAGGCTGGGATAAAGAGAAAAAATGGGTGAAAGAGGCCGTAGCCAATTCGTGGGAAATGAAGGGCAATGTAACTTTCACCGGCTGGGGACAATGCAGTGCCGACGCAAAGGGAATCAGGATCAAAGTCTCCGACGAAGGGCCTTATGCCTCTTTGCTGGGAAGTCAGCTCGATGGACTGAAAAACGGAATGGTGCTGAACTTCTCTTTCAACAACTGGTCCCCTGTACTGAAAAAGAAACGCCAGTACGGAATACGGGCCACCGCCGTGCACGAATTTGGGCACGCACTTGGCTTCAGCCACGAGCATAACCGCTCCGATTGCGGCTGCGATGATAAGGAACCCCAGGGATCTTACGGAGACTATGCCATAACCGATTGTGATGCATCCTCTATTATGAATTATTGCTCCGCTGACTGGAGCAACAACGGGCTTATGAGCAACCTCGATGAGCAGGGAATCCAGATATTATATGGCCCTTCAAAAAAACCAGCAAGCAATGAAACGGGCATTTTACGGCTGAAAAATGAAGGACTTACCCAGATATGGTTTAAAGTCACCTATCAGACACATGGCAATGTGCCGAAGTCGGAAGAAGTGTATCTCAATTTCAACGAATCAAAAGATTTCAAAATTGACCGCTGGGCGGTTATCAAATCTGTTGAATGCCAGTACAAAGACCTGTTTACATGGAGAAGAACCTTTTTGGAAGGAATATTTGTATTCGACTATAAGGACGATATCATTTGTTACCGGGTTGTAGGCCCGAACGCATGGAGATGTGATACCGGAATTGACGAATAAATCCCTGCGCTTCCATTAACCCCATAAATCTTCAACAATGAACAAACAATCATTTTTGACAAAAAGCACAGTAATGTGCTTTTTGTCTATAATCTATACGCTTTCGTCTCTTTCAGCACAAACTAACGCTGATGGCGAACAACTCCTGAAAGAAACTATTTCCACCTGGCAGGTACTGAATACCAATATTCAGATCAAAAGCCTTAAAAATCATTTATCTCCCGACAGTGTGCGCACCCTCAGTGGTTCGGGTACTTTCTTCGGGCAAAATGTCGGACTGGAAGTGGCATTCAAAGGTACGAAGGAGATCCGAAGGGTGATGATTGATTTCCCTGCGCTGGCCACAATCACGACCGACCACTTCAGACAGCTTATCGGCAAAGATTTTAATGCCATCTTCCCTCAGGGTTTTGGTACAGGGATAGGCATCAAACATTTTGAAATAGATGTCGAAAGTAAAAAAGTACAGAATGCGAATATCATTATGACCTTTGGTACCTGGGCACCTGACAGCCGGTCTGCATCCCTCAAATTATCTGCGATCGAAGGGGAATTTGGGTTAATGGATATCCAGTCACGCGAGCCGAATGTAGTTGTCGGCCTGAATAGCCAACTGCTGCTTCCCAAAGATGCGGCCAACTATATCGGGATCGGCACTACCACTTTGGATGTGAATGGTTATGTCAATACCCAGACGATGAAAATAGCCTTGGGAGCAAAACTTACCTCAGAGGAAATTCCCCTCGTAAGTGACAAAAGTGTCGTACTTAAGGAGGCCCGCTTTCAGTTTTATTTCGAAACCGGAAAAGCCGGCCTCGCCCTTGGCGGGCAAATGCAGATCAGGCCGCCCGGCGAAGCACCCATTACCCTCAACGGCGAAATTTCCGTGGACATTACCGGCAAAATCTATGGCGAAGCCTGGATGGATCAGGACGACTATATTCAAAACCCTTTTGGTATTTCAGACAAGATATTCATCGAAAAAGCGGGTCTCGGCTTTGGGGTGGACTTTAAAACTACACCCATCCCGGCGCCAAGTATCGCGATTGAAGGTGGCATTTCGGTAAGAGATTCAAGGACTTCTGCCCCGAGATTCAGCGGCAGCGTAACCATGGGAATTGACGCTACCCAGCTCAACAAAACCATGATCGACGCAGAAGTCGGGCCTTTGTATCTGGCCGATATCGTGGACGTGTTTCACCCAAGCGGGCCGCCCGCCGAATTTGCCGATGTTCTCCGGAAAATCAGCTTCCAGAAACTGCACATGACTGTGGTTCCTCCCGGTGCTCCCATTACCCTGTTTGGCCGTACTTACGAACCAGGGTTTTATGCTGAGGGCATATTCAACTATGAGGACTTTACCGGAGCCATGTTTATCGATATCAGCGAAGCAGGCGTGGAGGCATTTGGTGGCATGTCGCCGATCATTCATCCGGGGTTTGCGCTTACAGGCACAGCGCCTGGTACCGGGCCGCATATTTACCTTGCACTCAAGCCGGCAGAACAGGTGCTGGCCCTGGCGGTAAATGGAAAACTGGAAGTCCTCGGCGCCTCTGCGCTGGCAGATATCTACCTCAGCGATGCAGGGTTTAATGCCCTGGTCAGAGCCGAAATCATGGGCGGATTTACCGCCGCACTCGACATCGCCGGCACAGATTTGCTGAAAGGTGGAAGCATCTATGTCAAAGCCTCGATGACTGCTGAGGATAACCTCGTACAGAAAATCACGCGGGAAGCCTCCGATGAGATCAACCGAATGGCCAATGAAACTCAGCGGGATGTGGACAATGCGACCCGCATGCTGGAATCGCTTCGCCCTCAGTTGAATGCCAAAGCAAGCAAGCTGGCCGCAAAGCAGGAAGAGGTCCGCAGAGAGTATCAGTACCAATGCGGGCTTATTGATCAGAAAGCCAATCAGGAGCGCGAGCGCGCCCAAAAAACCCAGCAGATCAATAATCTCAAAGCCGAAATCAACCGGCTGGAAGCCGCGCTCTCTACCGACAGGTTTCGCAGCGCAAAACCTATCAAAAGCACTACCTGTGGTGGCAACAGCAAACAGTTTGGCGATTATTGTTATACCTGTCCGCAAGGATTTGAATGGAATGGCCCGATTCCGCTAAATGACGCAAGAGGTTGTATCAAAAGGGGAACTACCCTTTATGCAAAGGCAACCTACAGCAAAACCGCCCCATGTAACCCGGGGCAGATATTCAACTTCCCCAACGCCGGATGTTATGACTGCCCCGCCGGATACCGCCCTTCTGAAGCGGTCATCGATATCAACGCCAGCAATCGTTGTTATAAGGTTGTGCCCGATCAGTTTGCTTACCCGGTAAAAGGCGAGAGTATAGCCTGTACGGGGCGGAGTTTTCCGGATCTCACTACCGGGAAATGTTGGGAATGCCCTTCGGGATATGAGCGTAAAGCGACATTTGAAAGCATCACCGGCCCCAAAGCTTGTGAGCTCGTCAATCTCGCTGGCCGCGAGGCGACGATTCGCAACAAACGTCTCGAACTCGCGGGGCTGGAAACCAGCCTGGTTACCATTACCAACGGAATCGGAGAACTTGCGACTAAACTTTCGGGTGTAGCTACAGACGTATGCCAGAAAGTAAACAATACCGAAGCCATTAATCTGGATTACCGGGTAGCACCCATATTTGCCGAGTGGTCAGCGCTTTCCCTTACCGTAAATGAATACCAGGACATCGTCAAATTTAGCGGCGAGATGACTGTCAACGGCTTGCGGGCAACAGCGTGGATTGCCCGGCATGGCGGGGAAGCCCTCGGCGTAGTGCAGATCAACTCCGCGAGTTTTGAAGGATGTTTGAGTACGGTAAATGGCGGATATGTCGCAATGAAAATCACAGGAAAATTTGCCGACCAGCCCATCAGCGGATCTTTTGACATCAACCTCAACAGCCCGGAGGCAGGTATCAAAGCCCTGGCCAATATTTTGATGGGAACCAATTACCCGGTAGCCGTGAGGGGAAATGGCACATGTACACGACCCATTGTATCACGCCCCGACATGGCCGGAACCAAAATCGCCGATATGCTGGCTACAATCAATAAAGGAGCCAATAACAAACTTTCTGACCGGCCGCAAAAAGAAACACGCCCCACCTGGACCGGCAAACGACAGTTTGATGAAACCTGGGCAGATCCCGCCAAATTTGACGTTCGTACCAACAACGCCACTTCCGGCGATAACCCTTCCGGATCCTCGTCTGGATCTTCTTCCGGGTCGCCTTCAGGTGGTTCTACAGGCGGATTTGTGAGGGCCGGCAAAATGGAAACGAATGTTGCAGGAGTGTTTTCAATATCCGTGGGAAACCAGGCATTCACCTACTTCAATAGCCAGAGCAAGACCAGCGGGAATCTATACCAGATGAAACCCGAAGGTAAATTTGGCACCCTGGCTATGGAGCATACAGATGCCCCGGATAGTCCCAGTGAACTGGCAGTTTCCTATCAGGCTGACAACCGGACGTTTATCATGTTGTACAAAAAGCAGCAAGGGGAGGTCTACAGAATTCCGCTGAAATCAGACGGCAGCCCTGACTATACCAAAGGAATATCACAGGCAGGATGGCGGCAGAACTGGGATCATATGACTTCCTTCAGGCTTGGGGGAAAAACCTACCTGTTTTGCTTTGACAATGTAAGCGGAATAGCGGAAGTATATGAAGTTTCCGGTGCAGATGATGCTACGATTGTGGCCACTACATCTACGATAAATTTTGGCCCTGGTTATATACATGTTACCGTTGCAGAAGTAGGTAGCAGTGCCTATTTGATCGGCTATCACCAAAGTGGGTATATCGCCCTGTTTGAGGTGAAGGCTGGCGGTATTTTTAATCCCAACGGCACATATGCTATGCGCAATGTGCGCCAGACATGGAGTGCACTTGCGCCTTACCGGGTGGGCGGGAAAACGTACCTCCATTTGTACGACAAAAGCACGGGCGACACAGAGATTTATCCTATTCAGGCGGGCGGGACACTTGGCGATCGCACCTATCTGTCAACCGGCTGGATGACTGACTGGGATGTGGTCATACCCTATAATGTCGGAAACAAAATATTTAATCTGTATTACCACAAGGCCACCGGCAACAGCCAGATATGGGAGCTCACGCCTGATGGGAAATTCGGCAATCGCACCGCAGCCTACACCAGAGGCGATATTCAGGCCGGAAATTGACAGGCTTTCCCGGCAGATATCTGCAATCTGTAAAAATAAAGTGTGCGCTGTGTGTACGAATGGCACACACGGTGCGCACTTTATTTTGTCTTAACAAGGCTGTATTCCATTCCTCCGTCTTTCAACCACAAAACTCTTCCGCCTCGTACTGCCACAAACCATGCTTCAAAGTGATCGGTTTTACCCTGCCAGCGATTGGTCGCAGTAACACTCCAGTCGGTTACAGTGTATGCGCCTTTATATTCCTGCTGAAAAGTAGTCATGTTGCCTACTGACCCGGAAGCTCCGTTGTGTATGCTGGTATAGTTACCTCCCGGATTAAAATTGAATGTCGCACTGGAAGCGACCAGTGTCATTCCGGCATATCCTTCATATCCTCCCGGCGTTACATAATACCAATGTGCAGTGGAAGTATTGCCGTTTTGCCACCGTCCCTGGATATCCCGGGTTGCAACAGCAAATTTGTTGTACCGGCTCATATCTGCAAGGTCAGATTTGTATTTGTCATTGGCGGCCGGGAATTGTTTGTACAACGAGGACTCATTTTCGGCAGAGGCAATAACGAGATAGGCAGAGTTGGGCACAATAGAAAGACGCATAGCGATAAACCGCTTTTTGCCCGTTTGTTTGTCGATTGCCCATCCTTCTACATAGTCAGGCTGTAATGAAGCAATAACCTCATTGTCATCCCTGTAATGTTTTGTCTGTATGGTAAAATACTGCGTTACATGATTGTCCCAATAAAAATCCCTCGCCCGCAATCCCGTCCCTGAAAATTTACTAACATCAAAGGGCAATGGAAATAAAAGATAAACCTGCATATTTCCTTTGCTTACTTCCACCCAGTCATTTTTAATGACACTGGTCCAGCCATCGTCAAAGTTAGTAGTAGAAAATGTGTAGCCTGCTGTGTTTGTCGTCGGGGCAGAAGGAGGAGTAATGATGTTGTCATTGCTTGCCTTTTCGTCGTCTTTGATTGCATCATTTGTGCTGATATCTTCCGGCGCAAAATCTGTTTCACCCAGATAGATATCGGTGGTGTTTTGTTCAAATGAAAAATAGGCAATAATGTTTTTTGCTCCTTTTTGAAGCCAGAAATACTTTTCGTCGCTACCAGCCGGGGCGATATTCCAACCAAGTGCGGAGAGCTGTTTCATTAGCTTTTCTAAATGAAAACCAGATGTCAGGGAAGGCGGTAAAATAAATACCTCTACAGTCTGAATGCTGGCATCTACTTTTTTTGTTTCCATTTCCAGAAGCACCTTTGCCGCGATTTCACTGATCATGCGATTGTCTTTTTTTGACCCTGCGGGTAGTGTCATGCCAGTGAGTGCGGAAGAGGACGCGGGAACAACCTTTTGTTGCGCTTTTGCGCCAATAAACATTGCAACTGCAAGTGTTAACAGAACCAGTGATTTAGTATTCATCGGCAATGCATTTCAACTATTTTTACTGTAAAATTGAGCGTTTGGCAAATCAATTCCTATAGCCGGGAAATAAGATATTTTCAGTTGAATTCGTATTTCAAGACCCCGCACACCTCTCACCGCGACCGGCAGAAAATAAGCTGCTCCCAGCACTCAATCTTATTTACCGCTGGTAATTGTTTTTTTCTTAATTTGATAGCAGTGTGAATCCCTTTTGCTTTATGGTAACAATTTTGATGCTGCAGAAATTGAGGTTCCCGCCAATGACGAAGTATTGTATGTTAACCATCATCTTTTCTATGCTGGCAACCGTTTCCATTTCCCAAACACTTGAAACAGTGCCTTTTGTCGATTTGAAAAAATTTGAAGGCAAATGGTATGAGATTGCTTCGTTTCCCCAGCGGTTTCAAAAAGGTTGTAACTGTACTACTGCTGAATATACATTAACCGATAAAGGTTTTGTAATCGTCGAAAACAGGTGCAACCGGGGGAGCATCGACGGAAAACAATCTTACATCAAAGGAAAAGCATTTGTCGTGGCCAACAGTGGAAACGCAAAGCTAAAAGTGCAGTTCTTTTGGCCCTTCAGAGGGAAGTACTGGATCATTGATCTGGCTGACGATTACAGCTATGCCGTCATTGGGCATCCCAACAGAAAATACTTGTGGATACTTTCAAGAACACCTGTGATGAACGATGACACCTATCAGCAAATCATTTCCAGGGTAAAAGAAAAGGGATTCGACATATCGAAAATTAAACTCACCAGGCAAATCTGAAAAATCAGATACAAACTAGCCTTTATAGCCGGGGAGATGAAGTAAGGACACCTTCCGGTTGCCCTTTTTTCTTAACTTCATGGCCTTTCATTACGTTTGAGAAATGCAAAACCTCAGATTCAACAAGGATAAATACGGCAAAGAAATTTTGATTGATACTGCCGATATGGCTGAATTTAACAGCTCATTAAAAATTGCCAGGCCGTCTTTTTATATCATAGTAGCTATAAAGCATGCGATAGGAAAAGTTGAAATTGATATGGAAACTTATTACATATCAGATAATACGCTTCTTTTCATTGCGCCGGGTACAAGAGTCAACATTGAAAAGCTCAATATAATAGAAGCGATCTGGCTGTTTTTCGAAGGTGAATTTCTGGATTTCTTTTTTCAGGATAAATTCTTCACTTTCAAGTTTAACTTTTTCCATGGTCCCAAAGCGCTCATACCCCTACCATTGACAGGCGTTGACTTTGAAGATATCCACAATTTATTTCGCCAAATCCACTCAGAGAAGAGAGCATTCAAAGAAGATAGTCATCATTTTCTGCGGTCTTCGTTATACCTGCTTCTCATCAAACTGAACCGACATTATGGAACAACATTCTACTCCGAAGGAAATGTAATTTCAGATGGCAGAGTGCTTCAATTCAAACAACTTTTGGAAAAAAATATCAAAGAATTAAAGACGGTTCAGGAGTTTGCTGATAAATTAGGCATTAGTAAAACCTATTTGAACAAGCTATGTCAATTGCATTTTAGCAAGCCTTGCAGCGACTTAATTGCCGAACGTACTGTACTGGAAACCAAACAGTCGCTCATCTATTCCAGCGCCGATATCGCAGAAATAGCCTATGACTATGGCTTTTCCGAGCCTTCCAATTTTATTCGTTTTTTTAAGAAACATACCAACACGACTCCTTCAGCTTTTCGCAAGGAGTTTTCAAATTGACTATTCTGCATCCAAATTGATTATCCCCCGGGCCTTGTTGTTACTGACCTTTGCATCAGTAAATAATTTAAAACAACAAGGAAATGAAAAAATCATTGATTGCATTAGGAATAGCCGGCATTTTGGCGTTCGGCAGCTGCTCACCAGTAAAAAAATCTCAGGTAAGTAGTCTGGAAAAACCAGTCTATGAAATCGCTGTTCGTCAGGTAAAAGACGGAATGAAAGCCGATTTTGAAGCAGCAAGAACAAACTTCATCGACATTCTCACCCAACAAAAAGGAGTTAGCAACGATCGCGAATTCAGTTCTTTTTATGCCCTTCCAGAACCTGACAAAAGAGAAGTATTTATCGGAATGACCGAGTATGCATCTTTTAAAACGCCGGGCCAGGTTCAAAGCAAAATGAGTGTTGTGTCTAAGTTCATGAAGTTCAAAAAGACTATGGACTTGAAAGCTTATGTCTTTGTTCAGCCGATAGAGGGGGGGAGTTTTGATTTGGGATCATTAGCCGCAAAACCAGGACAAGTATTAGAATTAGCGGTAAGAAAAGTGAAAACTGGACAAGATGCCGCTTTCGAAACTTCCAGAAAAGAGTTTGTAAACTGGCTAAACAAGCAAGAAGGTGTTGTAGGCAGTTGGGAATTTAAAGTGGTAGGTGGCGCAGATACCGAAGGACTTACAGTAGGAATGTCTGTATATAAAAGTCAAGAAGCGTTCCAAGCCATTGCCGGTAAAGTGCAGCAACTGCCAGAAGCGGGAGCCTACTTCGCAACCTTCGATCCTGTAGCCTTACAGTATGCAGCATCTATTAAATAATCTCAATTGAAAAAAAAGCAACATCATGATAAAAGATAACTCAACATCAATTCATATCAAGGACTTTCAAGGAGTAAAAATCCACTCGTTTGTAGCTCCTTATGAATATGCAGCTAATGCTACGCATATTATAGAAACTGCTAACGAATTGGTCATAGTTGACGGGCAATTCATCACCCCACTTGCACAGGCTTTTAGAGGTTATGTAGATAGTTTGAAAAAGCCAATTAATCGTGTTTTTATCTCTCATGGACATCCGGACCATTACTTCGGATATGCTTCAGCCTTTGCAGACCAAAAAGGGTATTCTTTAGAAGCAGTGAACAAGATTATTGCAGAATGGGGGCCACAAATGATTACCAATCAGAAGCCAACATTTGGCGACCTGATTCCAGACCAGGTGCTTGTTCCAAAACACACTGTGAACGCAGGAACAACTGAAACAATTGATGGACTAAACTATGAGTTTGAATCAGTTGAAGGTGCAGAAAATGAAATTCAATTACTCATCAAATTGCCAGAAATCGGTGTGGTGATTGCTCAAGACCTAGTTTACAGTGGAGTGCACCTTTGGTTAGGCATGGGATGGTTTGACAATTGGATGAATGAGCTTCAAAAAGTTGCTGACTTAGAAGGCTACAATTACATTCTTCCAGGTCATGGTCTGCCTTGCATCAAAGATGAAGTAGTCAACAATATCCAATATTTAAAGACCGCAAAAGCCATTCATGAAAAAGGTTTAAGTGCCGATGACTTTAAAAAAGAACTGCTTGCGGCTTATCCACACAGAGAATCATTAATGATGTTCGACCTGTATTTAGGGTTTCTTTTTGGTCAAATGGGCAGTCATTAAATCGCTGTAAAATGATGTCAAAAAAGGAGATCGCGCGATACATTTCGCAAAAAGTAGTCAATGAGAAAGATTACTCCCCCATCCTAGAATTCTTAACGGACGATTATGTCTATCATGGTTTGGGGGGTATGACTTCTCACACTCCGCAAGGCTTTATGGAAGCCATCAAAGGTTTTCATGCCGCTATTCCTGACCTTAAATCAGAAATCATTGACATGGTGGAAGAAGGCGACAGGTTGGTGCTCCGCTTCAACTTCACAGGAACTCACGAGGGGGAGTTTTTAGGATTCCCAGGAAGTGGCGCAAAACTCCATTTCGAAGGCATGATCATGCGCAGATTTGAGCAAGATAAAATAGCCGAAGATTGGGATTACTTCGATTTTCCAACGGTGGTAGCACAAATTCAATCACAATTAAAATCATAAAAAAATGAAAAAAATCATCTTTACATTTCTCATTTATTCAGTAATGAATGGGCTTTATGCTCAAAACGAAGAAAACGCAACCTATTGGCAAGCAAAAATAGATTTCCTTGAACCGCTTGTAAATCAAGGCTTTGTTGCCCGATTAGACTATGGTTTTGACAGGCATCTAGTAGGTGTGGTAGGAGGTTTTGGAGGCCGAGTTAGCGAATTTGACAATGAACAATACGATACTTATGAAGACAAAACCAACTACCGCATTGGACTTGAATATCAATACTTTTTAAGCAAGAGTAAACAAAACCGAGGATTTTACTTGGGTGGCGATATAGATTTTGCAAGTAGGACGGTTGAGTCTAAAATTACAAATGAATCTGTAGAAAATATAGCCGTATTCACGCCTGGAGTTTGGTTTGGATGGGTTTGGAAACCCTTCAAAAAAGCCAATTTGATACTGGATTTGACCATTCTTCATCCACGCTATAATTTGGGGAGTATCGATAAGGTTACTTTTCAAACTGTGGCCGATCCTTACGAACCGCAAAATCTTTTCAATTTCTTAGGTCCTTGGAGCATTGGTTGGCGATTTTAAATCACGGAATTTCAAAAAATCATGAAAAAAGAAATTATCGAATTAGCCATCCGTTCGCCCAAGAATGGGGTTAAGCAAAGCGACTTTGAAACTGCCAAAAATGCAGCAGTTAAAAAGTTAGTCAGTTTGAATGGAATAGGTCCTGAACGTGATTTTGAACCGTTTAGCACCGTTCCAAAAAAAGACGGAAAAGTCTATGTTGGCATGACCAAATATGCTTCACAAGGCAAAATATATCGCGCTATGATAAGCTTCGGGTTCATTGTAAAACTGATGAAATTCATGAAAATGATGGATCCTTTGGCAGGTGTATTTATTCAACCAATTGATGACAGCTTTGATTACGAGAAGTTTGCCAACAAAAAAAATGTGACTGAAATAGCGCTGCTCAAGCCCAAAGCTGGAATCAGTAAAGAAGCATTTTTAAAAGAAAGAGCGCGCTATCTAAAAGCACTCGATGCTGAACCCGAAGTAGTTAGGTCGTATACTTTCAATGTAACGGGTGGTTTTAAGGGGAAAGACACCTTTCCGCACTTTACCGTTTATAAGGATAGAGCAGCTTTTGAGTCGGTAACAAAAAGAGTGGGAAATCAAGCGTTTGTGCAAGATTTCTTTAAAGTATTCGATGCGGAGATCATTACGTTCAACACAACTTTAAAGTAACCCTAAAATTAACCCTTTCGGCATGCAAGAAGCAATTCCTACATCAACACAAGTCATTTTAAATGACATGTATAATTTGGCAAAATACGACGGCGTAAAAGTGGCCAAGGCTTTGGCAAAAAGTATCATAACCAAAGTAACGCCTGCGGATGTAGGAACTGCTTACTTGTCCATTTCGCAAGAGCAAGGCGAATACCTATACCATTTGATTTGCGAAAGGAACTTCAAAAATATAGTGGAGTTTGGGACTTCTTTTGGAATTTCAACCCTGTACTTGGCGGAAGGCGTGCAACAGACGGGGGGGAGTGTTACCACCACAGAGATAATCCCTGAAAAATGCAGGCAAGCCAGGAACACCTTCAAAAAAGCTGGTTTGGAGAACTACATTTCGCTTTGGGAAGGCGATGCTTTAGAAACCCTAAAGCAGGTCAATCAACCCATTGATTTGCTCCTGTTAGACGGCTGGAAGAATTTGTATTTGCCCGTTTTTCGATTGCTACAACCATTATTTCATAAAAACACCATGATTTTTGTAGACAACACCAACATGAAAGGAGTAAAGACATTCCTGAAAGAAGTAGAGAAAGAAACGGAAAAGTACAAGTTTGAAAAGCTGGATTTCGACAAAGGAAATACGGTTTTGATTACAGTAAAATGAGTAACAACGACTTTTTATCTGCTACTCATACACTAACCACTGAAGTCCTGATAAACCAACTGAAAACCGCAATTTTCTTCATCAGGTTGCAAGACTGGTGATTTTTGGGGAGATTGGGTTTACACATTAATCAGGCCTGGTTTAGCAACATAGAAAAGTAAAAATGAGAGCACTCACCACGATTTTGATTTCGCTGATTTCAATTTCCATTCAGGCGCAGACATTTGATGAATGGATCAGCCTTGGTGAAAAACGCTACGATGAAAAGGCGTATGCCGAATCAGCAAAAGAATATACGAAGGCGTTTGAGGCTGGAGATGGGAATGCAATGCAATATTATAATGCTGCCTGTTCCTGGGCTTTAGCGGGCGATACTGTTCAATCGCTTAATTATCTCAACCTGTCGGCAGATAAAGGCTGGAACAACCTGGACCATATAAAAAAAGATAAAGATCTCGCAAGTCTGCATACCATTCAGGGTTGGGATAAGGTTTTGGAAAAAGTTCAGGCCAACCTGGATGCGTACGAAAAAGACTTTGACAAACCCTTAAAACTGCAACTGGAAAAAATTTATGTCCGGGATCAAACCTTGCGACAACTTTATCAGGATGCTGAGGAAAAATTCGGTAGAGAATCCGATCAAATGAAATACTTCTGGAAACTCGTTTCCGAACAAGACAGCCTGAACGAAATCGAAGTAATACAAATCATCGAAGAAAGAGGCTGGGTAGGCAAAAGTCTGGTGGGCGGGCAGGCAAATATGACACTTTGGTTAGTGATTCAGCACGCCCCGTTAGAAACACAGGAAAAATATTTGCCATTGCTCAAAGAATCCGTGCTGAAGGGAGAGTCGCAGGGCAGCCATTTAGCGTTGCTGGAGGATAGAATTTTGATGCGCAACGGAAAACCGCAAACCTACGGTTCACAGATAATTACCGATACAAAGACCGGTAAACAAATCGTCTATGAAATAAGGGAACCAGAGTATGTCAATCAAAGAAGAAAGGCAGTAGGGCTGGGGCCAATCGAAGATTATGTAAAACGCTGGGGAATCGAATGGACGATCGGGCAAAAATTTGATTGAGGAGAAAAGTAAAAGATGATTTTTTCATGAAAATCTTATAAAAAATCATGATCACCCACAGTACAGTTTGTCCCGTTGTAGAATAGATAAATGGGTGAAGAGGTTGGATGAGTCTGGATTTTTGTGCTTTTTGGAGCATAAGAAACGCATTATCAACTCTCACGTATGAAAAATTTATTTACGTTTTTATTTACCATACTTATTGTCGTTCCGGCTTTCGCCCAAACGACGGGTGGTCCTGATGCCTATGGCTATCAGTGGTACAACAGCAATGATCCCAATGGCCCTACGTATCAGTGGGTCGATATTACGGCAGTCGGCACACAGGTGACCGGCCTGGGTGATGACAATGCCGTAGGACCAATTAATATGGGAATGAATTTTCATTACTACTGGTCAGACTACAACCAGGTGAAGATCGGGTCAAATGGCTGGATTAGTTTTAATAATCCGGGTAATGTTGCGCATTGTTTTCCGACTATTCCCACGCAGGGAGGCGTAGCTGATAACCTGCTAGCCCCGATGATGTGCGACCTTAATCTGGCGGGCAGCACAAACCCGGGGGAAGTCTGGTACTACAACGATGTGGCCAACAACAGATTTATTGTCAGCTATATCAATGTACCGTACTGGAAGAATGCAAACCCTGACTATGCCGGATCCAATACTTTTCAGGTTGTGCTTTCGGCGGCTGACAGCAGTATTACTTACAATTACCAGACCGCAGATTTTGCCAACTTCAGCAATACGGCAAATTGTGCAAGTGACCTTGTTGTCGGAATGGAAAATATTACGGGAAACATCGGCCTTATGGTTTACCAGGATGTGGTTCCTTCGTCCAATTTTTCGATTAAGTTTGAATATCCCCACCCCGTAACTTTCCAGGTTCAGGATGCCTCACCTGCATGGTCTCTGAATGCAGAGAGTAAAGGCACATTTTTTTCCATGGCCGGAACCATTGATTTTTCTACCGGTATATCCAACAAAGGAAACACACCACTATCCGCGGCAACAACTGTAAACGTAGAAATCCGCAGTTTAAATAACAGCCTGGTTTACGCAAACAACCAGACAGTAGCTGCCGGTCTGGCAAGCGGAGTAACGGATACCATATCCTTTAGTATTCCGCCTCTTCCTCCCGATCAGTATACTGTCCGAACAATCACTTACAACTCTGGAGATATCAACCCGTCCAATAATACACTCACCGCGGAAATAAACGTGGTGGACCTGTTTTCGGGGCCGGCTACGCTGACCTATGCTACCCAAAGCCCTCCGGATGGGGTTATCAGCTGGCAAGGCGGTGGGGGAGGCGCAATCCATATAGAGCCTCCGCTTTATCCGTTAACCCTTGACTCTGTCAGCTTATTTTTGGCACAGGGCACATTTAACCCCAGTAATCATGGTTCAGTGGTG
Organism: Bacteroidia bacterium; assembly: GCA_041391665.1. Taxonomy (NCBI): domain Bacteria; kingdom Pseudomonadati; phylum Bacteroidota; class Bacteroidia; species Bacteroidia bacterium. Next base: position 586,453 of record JAWKNO010000001.1, read on the forward strand.
CTGAATATATATGCCGATGATGGAACCAACGGCCTTCCCGGCACTTTGTTGTCCTCCTGGTTTGACTCATATGCCGGAGATCCGCTCAATAATTGGAAGACGATTGTGTTACCCAGCCCGGTGACTATCAGCGCAGGAGGGGTTTATATTGGCTGGGAGGTAGCTCCCAGTGATTCGATCGTAGTGGGGACCGAGACTGCAGGGCCAATTTCCCGGAGAACCTATGAGTTTGTAGGCGGTGGCTGGGCTCCCTTTCGCAATGGTGAAGCTACTGATTTTCTTATCAACGGGCACTTCACCAATACATGTATTACCTTCAATGCTACAGCTACATCAGAAGATGAACTTGTCGGAAACGATGGCTCTATTGACCTGACAGTTAGTGGTGGTATTCCACCTTATACTTTCGTTTGGAACAATGGTGCCGGAACCAATGAAGATCCAACCGGCCTCACAGCGGGAGAATACACCGTGTTTATTGCCGACTCTGTCGGATGTACAGATACGCTGAGTGTGGTTGTCGGAAGCCGGGTAGGCATTGCAGATGATATCCTCCGTGCGCAGATTCTGATTTACCCCAATCCCAACAATGGTACATTCTCCGTAGATGCGATGAATTTCAAAGAAGGATTCCGCCTGGAGCTGTATAATACCGTGGGGCAGTTAATGGCCGGTCAGCAGATATCAGGGGGTGTGGTTACCACCCTTCACATGGCCGGTTTGAGTGAGGGAATCTATATCGTCAAACTAATTGCAGGTTCGTCGCAGTCAACCCGGAAGTTGATCATAAGGTAGGAGCGCGATTGTGTAAAACCTAAAAACAAAAGAGGTGGCCTGTTACCAGACCACCTCTTTCCTTTTAACCATTATTTTAAGACAGAACAAGATCAAGCCAGATCAAAGCGATCCAGATTCATTACTTTGTTCCATGCAGCGACAAAATCCTTCACAAACTTTGCCTGAGAGTCTGCGCTTCCATAGACTTCTGCGATAGCTCTCAGCTCAGAGTTAGAGCCAAAGATAAGGTCAACCCGTGATCCTGTCCATTTTACTTCGCCTGTAGCGCGATCGCGACCTTCAAATACATCCTGTGAATCTGAAGTCGCTTTCCAGGTTGTACCCAGATCGAGCAGATTGACAAAGAAGTCGTTGGTCAGCACTTCGGGACGTTTGGTAAATACCCCATGGCGGGAATGGCCAAAATTGGTGTTCAGGACACGCATACCGCCTACGAGCACGGTCATTTCGGGCGCTGTCAGCGTCAGTAGTTGCGCTTTGTCCACCAGCATTTCTTCAGCAGGAGCGCGGTGTTTGGACTTCAGATAATTGCGGAAACCATCTGCTGCCGGTTCGAGCACGGCAAATGATTCCACGTCGGTTTGCGCCTGCGTAGCGTCTGTACGTCCGGGGGTAAAAGGTACTGTAACCTCATGCCCCGCTTTTTTTGCCGCCAGCTCAATACCTGCACATCCGCCCAGCACGATCAGATCGGCGAGAGAAACCTGCTTACCGCCGGACTGCGCGCTGTTAAATTCTTTTTGAATGTCACCAAGTTTTTCCAATACAGTTGCCAGCAGGCCCGGGTGGTTGACTTCCCAATCCTTTTGCGGAGCAAGCGCAATACGTGCGCCGTTGGCGCCACCGCGTTTGTCAGAACCGCGGAAAGTGGATGCAGATGCCCATGCGGTAGATACCAGCTGAGACACAGACAGGCCTGAGGCAAGAATTTTGCCTTTCAGAGAGGCAATATCTTGATCGTCGATCAGTTTATGATTAACTGCCGGTACGGGGTCCTGCCAGATCAGTACTTCCGCAGGAACTTCCTTGCCGAGGTAGCGGGCAATGGGCCCCATATCGCGGTGCGTCAGTTTGTACCAAGCACGTGCGAATGCATCTGCAAATTCATCAGGATTTTCGTAAAAACGTCTGGAGATTTTCTCATAGACAGGATCCATCCTAAGCGCGAGGTCAGTCGTGAGCATAAATGGCGCGTGGCTTTTTGACGAATCGTGTGCATCAGGTACTGTACCAGCACCGGCACCGCCTTTGGGTGTCCACTGTTGTGCACCGGCAGGGCTTTTTGTCAGTTCCCATTCGAAGCCAAACAGATTTTCAAAAAAGTTGTTGCTCCATTTTGTCGGCGTGGTAGTCCATGCACCTTCCAGTCCGCTGGTAATTGTATAGGCGCCATTACCGCTGCCAAAGGAATTTCTCCAACCAAGGCTTTGCTCTTCGATAGTCGCGCCTGCGGGTTCGCGTCCCACGTATTGGTTGGGATCGGCCGCGCCATGGGTTTTGCCAAAAGTATGACCGCCTGCAATCAGGGCTACGGTTTCTTCGTCATTCATTGCCATGCGGCCAAAAGTCTCGCGAATGTCGCGGGCGGCTGCAAGCGGATCAGGGTTTCCGTTAGGGCCTTCAGGATTTACATAAATCAGACCCATCTGAACGGCGCCCAGCGGGTTTTCGAGTTCCCGGTCGCCGGTGTAACGTTTGTCTCCGAGCCATTCGCTTTCAGCACCCCAGTAGATGTCTTCCTCGGGTTCCCATACATCCTCACGACCACCTGCAAAACCGAAGGTCTCAAAGCCCATTGATTCTAGCGCACAGTTACCTGCGAGGATCATCAGGTCGGCCCACGATATTTTATTGCCGTATTTTTGTTTGACCGGCCAGAGCAGCAAACGCGCTTTGTCGAGGTTGGCATTGTCAGGCCAACTGTTGAGTGGCGCGAAGCGCTGGGTACCAGAGCCTGCTCCTCCGCGGCCATCGGCGATACGGTAAGTACCTGCACTATGCCATGCCATACGAATAAAAAATGGCCCATAATGACCGTAGTCGGCAGGCCACCAGCTTTGGGAGGTGGTCATCAGATCGAAGAGATCCTGCTTCACAGCATCGAGATCCAGGCTCTTAAACGCTTCAGCGTAGTTAAACCCTTCGTCCATCGGATTGGACAGGGAAGAGTTTTGACGCAGGATGTTCAGTTTCAACTGATTGGGCCACCAGTCGCGGTTTGATGTGCCTGAGCCGGCGGTGTACCTGAGTGCTCCACCAGAAAACGGGCACTTGCTTTCTCCGTTGGTTGAGGTTGTCTTATGTGGGTTATTTTCCATTGTGGGTATTGTTATATTATTCAGGAAAGCAATTTACAACAATCCTATCAATAGTTTTTATCTATAAATCTTATGAACTCATAGATATAAACTATAATATTTAACATAGGAACCCTTCCCATTTTTATATATAAAACCTACCTTGTACATAAAGACGATAAATGCCTGTGTGATTTTTTGCTGAAAGGTGTAATAATTATGATACACTAATTTATTAATAGTTATGAAAAAGATATACTTTAAAGTTGGACTGGTATGTTTATTCAGTGGACATATTCTGGCACAAGACTGTATAATAGCCGATTACCAGTTTAATGCAAATGCCCAGGATACAAGCGGAAATAATTATCATGGGATTGTTAACGGCGCTACTTTGACTAATGACAGAAATGGAAATGCTAATGGTGCTTACTTTTTTGATGGTACCGGCTCTTATATTGAGTTGAACAGCAATAATCCTATCATCTTAACCACCACCTTTACGATTGCTGCATGGGGCAGGATAGATGGACAAGGCGGGGGAACATTTAATGAAAGTCATATCTTTATTCAAAGAAAAAATACAACTGGCAGCACTTCAGCTATAGGATTTAAGGCAAAAAACAGCTCAGGAAATATTGAATTGGCAGTGAGAACCACAGGGAATAGTGTCGAAAATATTGAATATGCAGCACCTTCATCGGGTAATTGGAACCATTTTGTTGCGGTATGTACTGGCGATTCCCTGAAGCTCTACTTAAATGGTTTGTTTGTTGCCGGCAAACTGTTTTCTCAGGGAGGAGGTGATGTTACTGATATTGATTATGTGGATATTGGGCGAGCTTACTACTCGGGGTCTCTGTATGGCGCATTTTATGGCGCAATGGATGATGTTAAAATTTACGATTGTGCTTTGACTAATAGAGAAGTACTTAATCTTTATTCAACTGGAGAACATATTGATGGAATAGAAAAATTATTTTCAGTATTCCCCAATCCCACTACAGATAAAATAAAAATCACAAGCTATTATCCATCCCAGAAGATTAAAATGGCTTTATACAATTCATTAGGACAGGAATTGCAAATCAATGTGGAAAATAATACGATTGATTTATCTGCCTTTGATAAAGGGATATATTATCTACTAATCACTGATAAGAAGGGGGATATTCAGGTAACTAAAAAAGTAATGAAAATTTAACACAACTTAAATTTCTTAAAACATATACATTTGCCTCATGGAAACCTGGATTGCATTATTACGAGGCATTAATGTGGGTGGCAATCATATTGTCCCCATGAAAGAGCTCACCAAACTGTTGGAATCGGAAGGTTTTACTCATGTGAAAACATATATTCAGAGCGGCAATGTCGTTTTTCAAAGTCCGACAAAACCGGAAGATGAAGTGGGTCGCGTGATAGAAGAAAGATTTGGCTTCAAACCTTATGTATTCATTTTAAGCAAGAACGAACTCGCGCAGGCGGTGGCCAACAACCCCTATAAAACCAGCGAAGGCAAAACCGTTCATTTTTTCTTTTGCGACAAAGTGCCGCAGGATGTTAATTACGAGTTGCTGGATTCCCTCAAAATAGAATCAGAGGCCTATATGCTGATAGATCAGGTATTATATCTTCATACTCCGGATGGCATTGGCCGCTCAAAACTGGTGGAAAAAATGGGAAAAGCATTTCCGGCAGTTACCATGACTGCAAGAAATCTCAACACCATCAACAAACTGATGGAAATGGTTTTATAAAAAATAAACCCCTAATATTATTGTGATCAAAAGCTATTACTACTAATTACAATTCCTATGAAACGGCTACTGATATCTATTGCAGCCATGATTTTTGTATCAGCATACAGCCAAAATGCTGAAAAACCAGCCCCAATCGGTTTTGATACCCTTCGTGCAGATATTGCGCATGGCCAAATTGATACCATCACCTATTCTTCCAAAACGGTGGGCAATAACCGCAGGGCATTAATTTACACCCCTCCGGGCTATACAAAAAAGAAAAATTACCCCGTACTGTACCTCCTGCACGGCATCGGCGGCGATGAAAAGGAATGGCTCAATGGCGGCCAGCCGCAGGTGATACTCGACAATTTATACGCAGAAAACAAACTTGAGCCGATGATCGTGGTGATGCCCAATGGCCGTGCGATGAAAGACGACAGGGCAACCGGCAATATCTTTGACAGCCTGAAAGTACAGGCATTCGCCAATTTCGAAAAAGACCTGCTTTATGACCTTATCCCTTATATTGAAAAAAAATATCCTGTATTAGCAGACCGCGAACATCGCGCTATTGCGGGTTTGTCAATGGGAGGCGGTCAATCGCTGAATTTTGGTCTGGGTAATCTGGATAAGTTTGCATGGGTGGGTGGTTTTTCTTCTGCCCCCAATACAAAAACGCCGGAAGAATTGGTGCCCAATCCTGAAGAAGCAAAACAGAAACTCAAACTGCTTTGGATATCGTGCGGTGCCAGCGACCGATTAATCGGTTTCAGCAAAAGAACCCACGACTATCTGGAAAAAAACCATGTTCCGCATATCTATTTTATTGAGCCGGGCGTACATGATTTTAAAGTCTGGAAAAACGGGCTTTATATGTTCTCTCAATTGATTTTTAAACCGGTAGATATTACCTCATTCTCCCAATACCCTGTTGCCGGGGCACCTGCTGCTACGAATGTGAGGTCTGCAAAGTATCCGCAGATATTGCCAGACAACCGGGTAATCTTCAGCATGAAAGCGCCCGATGCCAAAAAGGTGCAGATCGATCTGGGCAGAAAATATGATTTGGTAAAAGACGCAGAAGGCAACTGGACAGTAACCACAGATTCTATTGGCGAAGGGTTTCACTATTATTCTTTGCTCATCGACGGTGTGGCGGTTGCAGACCCTGCAAGCGAGACCTTTTATGGTATGGGAAGAATGGCAAGTGGAATTGAGATTCCCTTTGCCGGGGGTGAATATTATGCGCTGAGAGATGTGCCTCACGGTGATATCAGGATCAAAAACTATTATTCCTCCGTCACCCGTTCATGGCGCCAGATGTACATTTATACCCCGCCGGGCTATGATGCTAATGTAAACGAAGCTTATCCTGTCCTCTACATATTACATGGCGGTGGAGAAGATGAAAGAGGTTGGGCTACCCAGGGGAAAACCGATCTTATTCTCGATAATCTGATTGCCGCAGACAAAGCCAAACCCATGCTAGTGGTAATGCCAGACGCCAATTTCAACAGCGGGGGATCTCCGTTTGGGGAGTCCGGATTGAAAGTATTTGAGTCAGAATTGAAGCAGGTGATCATACCTTTTGTCGAAAAAAATTATCGTACGTTGGGCGATTCGCAAAACAGAGCGCTTGCCGGTTTATCGATGGGAGGGCTTCATACGCTTTATACTGGTATAAAAAACACAGACATGTTTTCATACCTCGGTGTGTTTAGTTCGGGCTGGATCGTCCCCAGGCAAAACGGCATTGCAGAAGTACAGTACGACTTCATGAAAAACAATGCTACGATGATCAACAGTAATCTCAAATCATTCTGGATTGCGATGGGCGGCAAAGAAGATATTGCCTACAAAAACTGCCAGCTTATGCTCGGAAAGTTGGATGAAATGGCGATCAAATACACCTATTCTGAATACCCCGGAGGCCATACCTGGCCGGTTTGGAGGAATAATCTGTATCAATTTGCCCCGCTGTTGTTTAAATAGAATTTGCCGCTAATACATCTCCATGAATTTCCATTTAGCGCCCATTCACTTTCGAAATATGAAAAAAAGCGGGACTTTCATCCTATTGGTCTATGTGTTTTTGTCATCGATACATTTGATGGCGCAAAAAGTACACAGCGATAATGGAGACGGAACATACACCAACCCCGTGATTCCTGCTGATTTTCCCGACCCCGACGTAATCCGGGTAGGGGATACCTACTATATGGTGAGTACTACCATGTTTGTTTTCCCGGGCGTAACCATCCTCAAATCGCACGACCTGGTGAACTGGGAATACTGCAGCAATGCCGTACCCCGGTTTGATTTTAGCAAATGTTATGATCTCGACAGTTGCAGCCGCTACGGGCACGGGCAATGGGCTACCAGCCTGAAATATCACAACGGAAAGTTCTATTTGCTGTTTATCACCCTGGATGAAGGCGGATTTATGTGTACCGCCACAAATGCGGAGGGGCCGTGGGAGATCACTCACTTGCCCAGAGGATACTATGATCCGGGGTTATTTTTTGACGATGATGGAAAAATGTATGTAGCCATGGGTTATAATAAAATATCCATTATAGAAGTCGATTCAAACCTTGCTCCCATAGGGCCTGACTCGCTGGTATATACAGGAGATATTCGCAGAGGACTTGAAGGGGCACACGTGTACAAAATCAATGGTTACTACTATTTGTATTGCACGTATGGCGGACTGGACGGGATACAGGTCGCGCTGCGTTCCAGAAATATTTATGGACCCTACGAGCAAAAAGTGGTGATCAGAGACACTACCCCGGGCGTAACATTTGGCATCCATCAGGGGGCTCTGATACAAACGCAGACCGGCGAATGGTGGACCATGCTTTTTGTTGACAGTGGGTCTTTTGGCCGTTTTCCTTCCCTGCAACCGGTCACCTGGGTTGATGACTGGCCCATGGTCGGCGTTGACGGGAAAGCCGTGATTACTTACAAAAAACCCGATGTCGGGAAAACATATCCAGTCACAACATTTCCCACCGCAGATGAATTTGGTGAACAAAACCTGGGCATGCAGTGGGGATGGAACCACAACCCCGACCCCGAAAACTGGTCGCTCAGCAAAAGACCGGGTTATTTAAGATTGACGACAGCCAAAGTAGTGTCAAATCTCACCGAAGCGCGAAACACACTCACCCAAAGACCCTTTGCCAAATACGACCAGACGATCCCGACCGTAGCGGTAACGAAGATGGAAATTGACAATATGAAAGATGGAGATGTGGCGGGATTGGCTGTATTTCAGGATCCGTATGCCTATATTGGCGTAAAACAAACAAATGGCTCCAGGTACATTGTGATGGTGAATAACGGCCAGGTAGTTGACTCCGTGAGCACCCGTAAATCCACCATATATCTGCGGACGACCGCTTCCAATGCCACAGCGAAAGCAAGTTTTGAGTACAGTTTTAACAATAAAAAATTCACGCCTTTGGGCGATGCGTTAACCATGCGGTTTAATTTGAAGGTCTTCACAGGGAACAAATTCTGCCTTTTCAACTATGCCACCAAGCAGACCGGCGGGTACGTGGATTTTGACTGGTTTCGGTAATAATCTATAATAAAAATAGCTACCCGGGATTTGAGAAATGATTATCTTTACAGAGTAAAATCGATGATTATTTGATCATAAAACATTGAGAATGGGCACAATAAGACCCTTACAGGAAAAAGTATTTGGGAAATTATTTGAAGCAGCAGAGATAGCCCGGTTTACCCCTGAAGAGAAGGATGCCTATGAGGAGAGCTTAAAATACTATCGAGATTTGAAGAATGTCGTTGATACCTCTCGGGCAGAAGGTCTTTTAGAGGGAATGGAAAAAGGAATGGAAAAAGGAATGGAGAAAGGAATGGAGAAAGGAATGGAAAAAGGAATTGAAAAAGGAATGGAGAAAGGGAAAATTTCAGTAGCGATAGAGTTAAAGAAGAATCAGGTTCCCATTGAAATAATCATGAAGTCAACAGGACTTTCCCGTGAAGAAATTGAAAAACTGTAAAAGATAAATACAGGTAACTTCAGCCCAGCCGTATTGAATGCTCAAGATTTTTTCTGGCAATTGGAAGATTGATATTTTTTGGAGAGATTGTGTATCAAGCGCTTTGCATGGAGTATATGTGAGATATGGTCTATGCATAGCCATTAATCGTAATAAGGATAAATAACCATACATATGAAAAATCAGCATTCGATTTCACTACTGTGTTTCTTGTTGGTAATAGCGGTTGCTTGTCAGCCGTCATCAGACAAAAAAGAGCCCCAAAATGAAAAGCCGCTATTTGACGAGGCGGCAGAAACAGAAGCCATTATGAATGTTATTGAGGGCGAAACGAAATGCTTTTTTGATGGAAACTATGAATGCTGGGCAAAACATTGGAGTCATGAAAACTATGCCTTACAAGCATGGAATAACAGCGACGGTTCAGCTGACGCTGCGGTAGGTTGGGAAAAAATTAATGCGCAAGGCAAAGACTGGATTGAAACATACTATAAGAATGGAGAAAATATCATCCATCCGGTAGTAAAAAGAGAAAAGCCTATAGTGAAGTTTTTTAACGAAAAATCGGCCTATTTGATTTGGAAACAGTACAATGCAGATCAGGAAAAAACCATTTACCGAACCAGCCAGGAAACAAGAATCATGGAAAAAGACGACGAGGGCTGGAAAATTGTAAATGTCTCCGCATTCTGGGATACCCAGGCAAAAATACCGTTTGACAGCCTTAAAATCAATTGAAAAATTTATCCCACACTCACACTATACTTTTTCTGCTTATCAGTATGCTTGTGATGGCAAGAATTTGTTGATGATGTTGATGCAGTATTGAGCAAAACCTTAAATGCTGTTGCGACAATCTTAAATCCTGCGCAAAATTATGACTATGGTTACTGGCACGGAGAAATTAAAGACCCCTTCGGTCATCATTGGATGATTGAAATGAAAAGATAAACTACAACGTTGTGGGTAATGGTGCAATACTCAGATTATAATGTTGAAATTGGTCAATCTCAAAAACTTGTCGTCGACTTGATGCAGGAAAAAAATATTCCTGGTCTTTCCATCGCTGTGGCGACAAAGAATGACATTTTGTGGACAGAGGGCTTTGGATTTGCAGACCTGGAGAATAAAACCCCTGTAAAAATTAATTCAAAATTTCGGATAGGAAGTATATCTAAAACACTGTCTGCTTTGGCAATTGGTAAGCTCATCGATAACGGTCAATTAAAGTTATCAGATTATGTTCAGGATTATGTGCCCTACTTTCCTGAAAAAAAATATCCGGTTACTGTTGGTCAATTAGCAGCACATACTGCAGGTATTAGACATTACAATTTTCAAAATGGAGAACATCTGAGTGATAAAAATTATAAAACAGTAGAAGAAAGCATAGGTGTTTTCAAAGATGATGCATTACTGTTTGAACCAGGGACAAAATATAGCTATTCTACCTACGGTTATGTACTACTGAGTGCCGTAATTGAAGGAGCATCAAAGATGAATTTCATAGATTTTATGGATGACAGTATTCTTACACCTCTGAATTTGAAAAATACTGTGCCTGATTATAATAGTGAAATTGTTGAAAATCGGACAAGGTTTTATTATGAATCAAATGGAAAAATAGTTAATGGCCAGTACGTCGATAATTCAAACATCTGGGCAGGTGGCGGTTATCTTTCCACATCTTATGATCTTGTTTTAATGTCTCAATACTTACTGAACAATCAATTTCTTAAACCATCGACAATTGAAAAATTATGGACACCAATACCTTTGTCGAATGGACAAAAAACAAACTATGGCATAGGTTGGCGGCAAGACAAAGACAGTTTAGGACGAATATATGTTCATCACGGTGGGCTTTCAATGGGGGGGCGCTCTTTTTTGTTGGTTTATCCGGAGGAAGGCTTAGCAATTGCAATGACGAGTAATTTAAGTACAGATTTTGACCAAACTTTTGTACTTAAAATAGCAGAAATATTTATGAAATGATAATTGAAGCAGTATGCACAACAGGGTATTTACACAGTAGAGTAGTCGTACAAAAGTTTTTTAATGAAAAGAATATAGATGTTTGGGATACAATCGTTGACATTTCACAATTGGGCGTAATGATGTGTGGCTTTGACAGTCATATCTGGCATGGAGATACGGCTAGAGCTATCTTGATAAATGTTCATTCTTCTGAATATTTTAAAAAAAGGACGGATTTTCCCGGAACATATTGCTTTACCTATATGACATTCGTAAGTAATAAAACTATTGTCATGAGGACGAATGAATTTCAAATAGAAAGATAACTTACTTATTACTGGTCGGTTCACGATTTTTTTCTGGCAGTTGGAAGATTGACGCTTTATGAGGAAATTGCGGGGAGTGAGATGTGTGATGTGAAATACACGCAAAATTGCGTGTTTAAAAACATTGAAGGGTATTAAAACAAACAATTATGAACCGCTTTTCATTCTTTATTCTACTACTAATTCTATCAGTTGGCTGCCGGCAAACCCCATCCGACAAGGAAACGACGACTCTGCCCACTACCTCTGAGAAGCAGACGTTCCCCACCAAATTGTCCGGATCGACCATCTATGAGGTAAATATAAGGCAATATACTCCCGAAGGTACCTTCAATGCATTCGCCGAACACCTGCCCAGACTGAAAAAATTGGGCGTGGATGTGCTTTGGCTTATGCCCATTCACCCCATAAGCAAAACAAATAGAAAAGGAACCCTGGGCAGCTACTATGCACCTTCTGACTATACTGCCGTGAACCCTGAATTTGGGACGATAGAGGATTTCAAATCGCTCCTCAAAAAAGCGCACGATATGGGCTTTTACCTGATTCTTGACTGGGTACCCAATCACACTGGAAGAGATCATATTTGGGTAACTGAACATCCGGAATACTATATCAGGAATGAAAAAGGCGAAGTGATCTACGAATCTATGAGCCCTACGGATGTTTGGTGGGACACCGCACTTCTGGATAATAAAAACCCTGACACGCGTAAATCGATGATAGCTGCCATGCGTTTCTGGGTAGAATTGGGTATTGATGGTTTCAGACTGGATCATGGGTGTGGGGATAAAATACCATTGTATCTCTGGGAGGAAGCGAGGGCTGCTTTGGACCCTGTCAGAGATCTGTTCTGGTTAGCGGAATGTGGACATGAAACTTTTATTCTTGATGGGAGCTACGCCGATGAGTATGAATATTTGATGAGAGAAGTTGTGAAAGGTGAAAAAAACGCCAATGATCTGTCGGAGTGGATAGACAATGATATGTTCAGATATGGTCGTACGGCTTACCGAATGACTTATACTTCCAACCACGATCTCAACTCCTGGAATGGTACCACGTCTGAAAGATTTGGGGAAGGTGCCAAAACATTCCAGACGCTTGTTTTTACCGCTTATGGTTTTCCCCTGATCCTCAATGGTCAGGAAGCCGGCCTTTCAAAAAGACTGGAATTTTTCGAAAAAGACCCTATCGACTGGGGTGACTCAATGGCTTATCAGCCTTTCTACCAGTCCCTGGTGAAACTCAGGAAAGAAAACCCGGCGATCTGGGCGGGCGATGCAGGAGGATTTCCCGTACCAATTGAAGAAAATGAAAACGTAATGGGCTTTGTTCGCGAGGTAGAGGGCAATCGCGTAATTGGCATCTTCAACCTTTCTGCAGAAAATCAAACCGTTGAAATTACCAATGAGCATGCCTACGGCACGTATACTGATTATTTTTCAGGTAAGGAATATAATATCAGCAATAACCCGCTAACGCTAAAACCCTGGGAATACCTCGTATTTACTAAGTAAACCGAAGGTAGGGCGACATTTTGAATTGCGCCCCCTAAGGTCTTACTCCAAAGCCTTTACTGCTTCTTTCGCCGACTGAAGATCTGGCCTGATCGAAAGGGCTTTCCGGTAAGCAACCAATGCACCGGCTTTGTCCCCTTTGTTGAGCAGGGCCTCTCCATAACTGTCCCAGCAATTGGCGATCTCTGGAAATAATTCTGTATTCAGACGAAATATATCCAGTGCCTGATCATTTTCGTTCTTGCTGAGCAAATAGTAACCGATATTGTTGAGTATCAGATCTTTGGGGTCAGACGGGTGGAAATTGTGAGTAAGTGATGCAAAGTTTGTTTTCACATATTCAGTCCCGTGTTCGGCATATGCCTGATACACACTCAGCATTGCCGGTATGGATGCAGGTTCAGGCTCTTTTCCGTTGATCATGCGAAAGATCCCCATACAGACATTTTCCGCTACAGGCTCGTCCATATTCGCCATAACTACAATGCTGATATGGTCTTTCAACATTTCAAGATGTACGGTATTGTTGCCATTTGATCCGCCTGCTATCGGTATTCCCCGGCCAGACTCTTCATAGATGGGTTTTATCTGCTCGAAAAAGTCGTCTGTTTCGCGGGATTTCGGGCGAATGAGTTTGTCGCCGTAGAAAAAATTGAGATAAAAAGTCATCACATCTTCTGCAGTAGCCCAAAATCCTCCGTCGGGCTTAGGCTCCATGAGAAAAAATAAATTATCCTCCATGCCATCCAGTGTTTTCAGATAGCCGATAGATCGGTCGGGCACAGATTTTACATTTTTTACATAGGTGTTTTTTAATCCTAAAGGCTCCACAATTCGTGATGTTACATTATCGGCATAACTTTTCCCCGTCACTTTTTCTATAATCGCCCCGAGCAATACATATCCGGTATTTGAGTATTCATCACCTTCTCCCGGTGGAAAGAGGAGTTCCATGCTTCGTGCAATCTGGGTTACGGTGGCGATATTTTTCTGCTCAAATGGCAGGTCAAAAAATGCCCGGCTGTGATAATCACCGTAACCGGAAGTATGATTGGCCAGATGGCGAATGGTGATTTTGTCCGTGCCCGGCAGGGTAAATCCATCCAGATATTTGACCATTTTATCATCCCACGCAAGTTTTCCCTCTTCGATCAATTGTAGGATGACTACCTGCGTAAAACTTTTGTTCATACTGCCAATAATGAACTTTGTGTTGAGCGTATTGGGAATGTTTTTCTCTCTGTCGGCCAGGCCAAAGGCTTTCTGGTAAACAGGCACACCATTCTCAGCCACAAGTACCACGCCCGAAAATATATCCAGATCGAGGTATTGTTGCACATAAGCATTTATTTCAGCTTCCCATTTGGTATCGCCTGCGGCTGGCTGTTTTTCCTGCTGTCCGACCTGTGAGCGGCATCCCGCCAGTACAAGCAGGGAGGTTGCGGTTAATAAGAGATATTTTTTCATTGGGTAAATATTGATTTACTCAAAAGTAAACCAGAAACCCGCCTCCCCGGTGAGAATGTGACAAACGCCTTGTCAAAAGTTACAAAATCCATCGTTTATCACATTTTTGAAAGGTTTTATAACAACACTCGAAAGCCGCCGCCGGGATTTCTTATCTTGGTGTTATGAAAAATCGAATACTTGAATGGGCCATTCATATCTTGTTTTGGATCGGCAGCACCTGGCTGATTGTTTCCAGCTTCTCCATTCAATCCACAGAAATTGAGGTTATCAACGGAACGGAAACCGTGCGTATCGTCCGCGACGGAGGACTTACAGCACAACTAACGATCTGTGTGTTTATCTCTGCTATTGTATTTTATACCGTAGTCTGGCGATTGACCAGCGCAAACCGAAACCGTTTTTGGGGGCCTGCATGGTTTTGGGGATTGACGGGCTTGTTCGCATCCATTGTGACCTATTATATCTTTTCTCTTCAGCAGAAAGTGTTTGGGGGACCTCTGATCACATGGAGGATATGGATGGGAATATTTGGCTTTTACCTGATGGCTTCTGTCGCTTATGGCCTTTTCAAAGTATGGAAATATTCTGAAGAACAACGCCAGCAGGTATTGCTTCAAAAAAACACCGCAGAACTCGCCCTGTTACGCTCGCAATTACATCCACATTTCCTGTTTAATGTCCTCAACAATCTTCTTTCCATGGTCAATCAGGAACATAACCCGACCCTTGCATCTGCAATTGATAAGTTGTCTTACTTATTGCGGTATGTCGTGGATGAAACGTCGCAACCCCGGGTCCCCCTCAGAAAGGAAATTGATTTTATTCAGAGTTTTGCCGATCTGCAGGCACTGCGATTTGACAAAGAAGAACTGACCTTTATCATGGAAATCGAAGGCGATAATGATTTGCAACCCATCGAACCCGGCATTCTGATCCCCTTTCTCGAAAATGCATTTAAATATGGGGTTGAGCCTGAACAACATTCCACCATCCATCTCAAGATAGATATGTCTTACCCCGACACACTCTATGTGGAACTGACCAATCCCGTGTACCCCGAAATGAGACAATTAGCATCGGGCGGCTCTGGAATACGTTCGGTGAAGGAGCGATTGCGCATCGTGTACCCTGAAAGACACAGCCTGGAAATTGAAGAGGAAAACGGATTATTTATGGTAAAACTAGAAATTTGGACAAATGAAAGTGATCATCGTTGACGACGAACCCCGGGCGATTGAGTTGTTAAAAAGTTATCTGGTTCATTTTCCGCAGGTTGAACTGGTCGAAACCTTCCGAAACGGGCTGAAGGCAGCCGAATTTTGCAATCGAGAAACAGTAGATCTGGTTTTTCTCGATATCAATATGCCGCATTTATCGGGTATTTCACTGTCTCGGATTCTTCCCGGGGAAATCATGGTAGTATTTACTACTGCCTATGCAGAATATGCGGTCGAAAGTTATGAAATCGAAGCCATCGACTACCTGCTAAAACCCATCAGTCTGGAACGGTTTTCCAAAACCATGCTTAAAATATTGACTGCCAGAACAGAAGAGTCTGTGCCGGCCAAATCCTGTATGATGATAAAAAGCGGTAGCAGAATCTATCGGATCATTCCTTCCGATATTTTGTATCTGGAAAAAGATGGAAATTATATGACCTATTATCTCGAAAATCAGAAAATCGTAGCCCGTGAATCTGTTGCCGAAGCTTTTCAGTCACTGCCCGACTATTTTGTCCAGATACATAAATCGTACATCGTAAACCGCGACAAAATTGTATTTGTAGATAAAGAGATCGTGAGTATTGGGGGGAATAATCTTCCTATAGGGAATGCCTATAAGGAATCTTTCCAAAAATATTTATCTTAGGGGAATTACTACTCAATCCCCTTGCTGTGAAAAACCCTTTCCTCTCCCTATTGTTTTTATCTGCCGGAAGCCTGTTCTTTTTCGGCTGTGATAATACTTCGTCCAACACCACCGAATCGCATACCGCAGAAACAAGTCTCTACATCCAACAGGATACTGCTGCCGGAACCATATCCATTTTACGTGCTGGTGAGACTGTGCCCATCCTTACGCAAAATGCGAAGCCCGATTTCCGTCCCTATCTTCACCCGATCGTCGCCCCCGATGGGAAAGGCTTACTCACGGAGTACAGTCCGGGCCACCACAAACACCAGACGGGCATATACTGGGGATTTACCCGCGTAAATGGCCGGGACTTTTTCCATCACCCTGAAGGTGACTACTGGCGAAGAGTATCCGCATCCGTAGTGGAAGCGGAAGGTACTTCTGTCAAATGGCAAACTGTTTACGATATGCTGGACGAAGCGGGAAATGTCTTGCTCACTGAAACCCAAAACTGGTCCATGCGCAATGAAGAAGGTAAATTTTTTATCGAGCTGGAATGGCAGGGGAAAGCGCAGACAGATATCACAATCGGAAAATACGATTACGGCGGATTATTTATCCGTATGCCCTGGCATGAAGGAATTGCAGGTGAAGTGGTCAATGCCGCCCGCCAGCGAAATGAAAAAGCCGAAGGCCAGCGCGCCTTGTGGGTGGACGTCGGTATGCAGGTGGAAGGCCGCGATGATCTGGCTCATATCGCTGTTCTCGACCATCCTGAAAATACCGGTTTTCCGCAGACCTGGCGGGTGGACGGACAAATGGGCATTGGCCCTGCCCGTGCGCGCATGGGCGACTGGACGATAAAAAAAGGAGATACAGAAGTCATCCGGCACCAACTGGTGGCGTATACGGGCGAACTCATTGATGTTGAGATGACCCAATTATGGGAGGCGTTTGCCGGAGACGAATCGATGTATTCGACCGCGTCCCTCTGGGAAATTGCCAAGCAGGAAGGACGCGAAGCAAAGTTCCTCACCCCACAGGAAGCGGTGGAGGCAATGACTATACAGGAAGGATTCCAGGTAAATGTATGGGCTTCTGAGCCCATGATGACTCAGCCTATGGCTTTCTGCTGGGACGACCGCGGTCGTCTATGGGTCGCCGAAAACCGCGACTATGAATCCCGGGGCACGGGCTTCTCCAACTCCGGCGACAGCCGAATCGTGATTCTCGAAGATACCGACCACGACGGCAAAGCCGACAGCAGGAAGGTATTTCTCGAAGGAATCCCCTTTCCCTCGGCGATAGCCGTCGGGTTTGACGGACTGTTTCTCGGCGCTCCGCCAAACCTGCTCTTTGTCCCTGACCGCAACGGCGACGATGTCGCTGATAAAGAAAAAATAGAAGTTCGCCTTACCGGCTGGGGCATCCGCGACCGCCATGAGACAATCAACAGCCTCCATTGGGGGCCCGATGGCTGGCTGTACGGACTCGAAGGGTTTGCCACTCCCTCCAAAATCCGGAAGCCGGAAGGGGAAGGGAAAATCTACGGACATAAAGAACCATTTCCCGAAGATATTCTGGAAGGGGAAGGAACGGAAATCAACGGCGGTGTATGGCGCTATCATCCAACCAAAGACCGCTTTGAAGTCGTAGCCCATGGTTTCAGCAATCCCTGGGGCGTAGACTTCGACGCCAAAGGGCAAATGTTTATCTCTGCCTGTGTGATTCCTCACCTCTGGCACGTCATTCCCGGCGGCATCTACATGCGGCAGGGTGGCAGGCATTTTAATCCTTATGTCTATAATGATATTCAGACCATCGCCGACCACCGGCACCGATCGGCACACGGCGGAGCGAGAATCTATTTGTCTGACGCTTTTCCGCCTGAACATCAGGGGCGGATTTTTATGGCAAATATCCATGAACATGCAGTTTTGTCGGATATTCTCGAACCCAAAGGTTCTGGGTTTGTGGGGCATCACGGCGACGATTTTCTGCTGGCAAACAATGCACAGTGGATTGGTTTCAGCATGGAAACCGGGCCGGAGGGCGGAATCTATGTACTTGACTGGCATGATGGAGATATCTGCGGCACAGAAGTGCTCAACAAAGAAACCGGAAGAATTTTCCGCATTACCCCGAAAAATTCTCTGGCAGAAAACTGGCCCGGGCGGTACGACGATCTGAACAAATTGACAGACGCACAACTCGCCACTCTGCAAACCAGCAAAAGCGAATGGCATGCCCGCCGGGCGCGACTCATTCTCCAAAACCGCGCACAAAAAGGAAAAATTGCAGCGGAAGCACTCACCACTTTAAAAGACATTTACCAGAAAAATACCAATCAGGACTGGCGGCTGAGGGCCATGTGGGCATTGCAGGTGACGGGAAATTTGTCGGAAAATGAACAAGCAGCCGCCCTCAGCGATACAGACCCACATGTGCGGGCCTGGGCCGTGCAGTTGCTGTGTGAAGATCATTCCCCTTCAGCGGCTATACTGAAAAAATTTGGGCAAATGGCCAAAGCAGAAACTTCTCCTGTCGTACGACTCTATCTTTCTGCCGCGCTTCAGCGCATCGATCACGCTTCCCGTTGGGAAATTGCTGAAAACCTGCTCCGACATCAGGAAGACGCCGACGACCACAATATCCCGCTGATGGTATGGTTTGCTGTAGAGCCATTGGTACAGGAAGATGCCTCGCGTGCGCTTGCGCTCACTTCCGATAGCAAACTTCCGCTGGTGAATATATCCATTGCGCGACGGGCCGTGGATGCCAATGAAGTGGAAACGCTGATAACCTGGCTGGAGAAAAAACCGCGCAACCAGACAGAACTGCTTACCGGTATGCGCGACGGGCTGGAAGGGCGAACAGACCTTACCGCTCCTGAACACTGGCCAGCTTTATATGCCAGATTAAAATCCGACAAAAATGCTGCCCCGCTGGCACAGGAAATTGCCCGCCTGTTTGGCGATATCGAAGCGGCCCAACAATCATTGGCCACACTCAAAAACAACCAGGCGCCCAAAGACCAGCGAATCAAAGCCCTTCAGTCGCTGGCCACACGGCAGCGCAAAGAACTTCCCGCAGCATTACCTGCACTGCTGGCCAACGCAGATCTCCGTATCGAAGCGATCAAAGCTGTAGCGGCATACGACAGAGAAGATTTGGGCAGATTATTGATTCAGCAATACAGTAGCTATTCCTCAGAAGAGAAGCTGGAGGTGATCAGAACCATGTCCTCCCGGTCGCGATACGGCTGGATGGTAACCAATGCCCTGAAAGACAAAAGTATCCCCAAATCTGACATACCCGCGTATGCAGCGCGGCAGTTGCGGCGTGTGGTGGGAAATGGATTTGTCGAGACCTGGGGCCCTGTGGACGAACTTTCTTCAGATAAAGAAGTGGCTTATTCCCACTATAAAAAACTGCTCTCAGACAGAGCGATCAGCACAGCAGATGCGGTGGATGGCAAGCGGGTTTTTCAGCAAACCTGCGGCGTATGCCACAAAATGTATGGCGAAGGCGGAGCGATTGGCCCCGACCTTACCGGCGCCAACCGGCAGAACGTTGACTACCTGCTCGGCAATTTGCTCGACCCCAGCGGAGAGATTCAGGATGATTATAAAATGGTAGTTGTGACGACACGGGATGGGCGTACTTATAGCGGAAATGTCACAGCAGAAAATGAACGGCAACTCACCTTGCGGGTTGTGGGACAGGATGCAGTGATCCTCAACAGATCAGACATTCAGTCGCGGGAGGAGTCGCCTTATTCGATGATGCCGGAGGGATTGCTTAGCAACCTGAAAGACGCCGAGATACTCAACCTCGTCGCATACATGCGCACAAAAGAACAATTGACAACGAAATAGGGAATATTAACTATGAACAAAACATTCATTACACAATCTGAGCGCAAGGAAGAAGTCCTCGACTGGGGAATCCTGCTGCGCCTTGCAGGCCCCGAAAAAACCAACGCCACACAGCTCGTCGTCATCGAAGTGAATATCAAACCCGGCAAAGGGCACAATTTCCACAAACACCCTTTGCAGGAAGAGGTCATCTACGTGATCGAGGGAAAAATCGAGCAGTGGGTCGGCGAAGAAAAACGATATCTCACGCCGGGCGAAAGCGTATTTATCCCTGCGGACAAAGTTCACGCCTCCTTTAATGCCGGCACTACCGACGCCAAATTGCTGGCGATCTTAAGTCCCTGTGTGGGAGAAGAAGGATATGACCTGGTGGAGGTGTATGATCAGGCTCCGTGGAATGGATTGCGGTGAGGGGGGTAAAATTAATAAATGCATATGGGAGCAGACTTAAGATTTTGCCTTAAAACTAGCCAGGATATTTATAATCAAACGAAAGTGGTTTGCGAAAATGTGTTTGTAAGAATATTCGTGCGTATTCGTGATATTCGTGGCCTAAATCAAAGGGGCGAACAATATGATAACCATCTGCCTGGCAGACATTCACAAGAATAATGGAGGAATCAATTATCGATTGTAGCAGAGCGCATCGTAACAAGATATTTCAAAATTTTCTCCTGAGAATCAGTATCCAGGGAATTGGGATATTTCTTATTGGCTTTTATTGCCATTTTGGGTACGATTTCCCCCCACTTCTCTTCTGTGCGGGAAGAAGGTTTTTTTAACCCATGACAGTTGCCGCAATGTTGTTCATACAGGGTTTTGCCCTGAGTTAAGTCAGCCAGTGAATAATTGGGAAATTTGGTCTGAACCCGCTCAACATCCCCCTGAGTAGGTGTTATGAGTTTTGCGGAAAAACATCCTGTAAGAATAAAAAAAACGGAAGCAAATATGAGTTTTTTCATAGTTCTGAAATTTTTCTTACCCGGCAGTTACTTACAATTATCATTGTACAGATCCATATATTCAAAAATAATATCAATCGCCTCCTGCTTCATATCCCGCTTTAAGGACTCATTTATGCGAACATTATTTGCCAGATTATACACCTTGCACCAGTCTGAATCCATTGCCTTTTGGGCTTCTATGAGGGCGCATATGATATTAACAGTATAACTTCCCCCATTCTTTGACTTTGCTTTTTGGGCATACCGGATGGCATCATCAACCTCAAAATAATTGTCCAACGCTTTTAAGTAAGCCATACAAATAATCATATCGCCACTGGCTTTGTTGAGGAAGTCATCTATATTTTTGTATTTCTTTTTCTTTTGCAGGTATGCTAAAAAGGCGGTTGAGTTGTCTTTCCCGTCAATGTTCCAACTCAATTCATTGATCAGGGCGATCTTAACATCCAGCGGGTTTTTCTTATTTGCCAGATAAGCCATCAGTTCCGTCGTTAGCTCACCGTTTGCTTTAGCTGCCGCCTGAACGATTTTGACCTCTTTATAAGCCGCACTTATTCCGGTTGATGTAAGCGGTGAATCAGCTAATAAACCCTGAATGGAGAAAAGAATTGCGGTAAGTAGCACCAAAATATATTTCATTTTCATATCACTAATTTTACTGTTTGCTCATATCAGCGCTGCCTGAATTTCCAGTTAGCGGTTGATCAGCGATAAAGTTAGGGAAAAAAGCGGTATCTTATTCGACCGAAGAAAAAAATGGGATATCTACTCTTGCGTCTTATTCGGCTTCCCTTCTTCCCAAGACTTAGCTATTAAGCCCCAAAAATGAAAAATATCATTCTCTTAACTTTAATCTTTGGTTCGCTAAATCTGACTGCACAGAAGAAGTTGGGAAGTTTTAAGAAGGGCGAATTTAGATTAACATTAGGATTGCCATATTTAAACCATTTGCTTTTGAAGCCAAATGATACGACTATGGTTAATAAAGTTGGTTTTATCGGGGAAAGCGCAGGGCTTGAATATAGCTATTCCGATAAAAAATTTTTAGCATTCAGTTTTTCGTTTGTTGGACTAGCTGACAATCCGCTACCTTTTCCTTTTGACAAAGAGGGCGATTATATAACTCAATATTCAAGTTATTTCAGTATCACAAATAATCATCAAAAAAACAGGATTACCTATGGTTATGGAGTGAATTATTCGATAAATACATGGGCGCAAGGATTTAGGTCTTTGGGAGATTCTGTTTTAAGCACAAGAAATCAAATTACCAATCAAGCGATTGGGTTGACGCTGAATTGCTACTATCGAATTGGAAAATCCTTTAATCTTGGGGCAATTTACAGACCCACTTACTTTCGGCAAAGCAAATCTTTAGGGTCTGAATATGAGCATTTAATAAGTATTGAATTGCTTTGGCGAATAAGATTATACAAAAAATAAAAACGATTACCAGCGATACCTTCTGGGTAAAAATTAGTCTCTTTCAGACTATGATTTTTTTCTTAGTTTGATGGCCTTGCAAACAATAGAAAAATATCAAAATGAAACAGTTAACAGTCGTCTTATTTTTATTTTTTTCATTTAACGCAGATGCGCAAGAGTCCATGCTGGGCAAAAAATCACCAGAACTTGCCTTTGACAAAATCCTGAATTTTGAAAAGACTCAAGCGAATCTTGCCGACTTTCAAGGTAAAGTTGTCATCCTTGATTTTTGGGCGACCTGGTGTAGCCCTTGTTTAAAGTCATTTCCACAACTGGAACAACTTCAAGCTAAATTTCGGGATGACGTACAGGTCATGACGATTACAGATGATCCGGAAGAGAGAATAAAAATCTTTTTGGAAAAGCGAAAAATGATGCTGCCTATCGCAATAGACGAAACAAGGGCGCTTGCTGATATTTTTCCGCACGGGACAATTCCACACGCAGTTGTGATCGATAAATCGGGAATCGTAACGGTAATTGCAACCCCATCCGAATTAAGCGAAGAATTGATCAGTAAAATCCTTTCAGGTCAGGAGGTACATATTGAAGAGAAAAAGGATGTCATAAACTTTGACCCATCATTGCCAATATCTGAAAATGAAAATTTTACATACCAAATAACGATTACCCCATATAAAGATGGTTTTCCTTCTTATTCCAATTCTACAGGAGGAGATGGGCCATATAAAGGCAGACGTATTTTAGCAACCAATCTTTCTGCGAGATCATTATTTGAAATAGCCTGCCAATTTCCGGCAAGAACACGAACAATTGTGGAAGTATCAGATCTTTCAAACTTTGAATGGAGCAGGAAAAATGCTGTTTGCTTTGAGATAATCGTTCCTGAAGAGCTTGGCAATCAGCGGTTTGAGATAATGAAACAACAATTGGATATTTATTTTGACTACCAACCTGTTATAGAAGAAAGAGTGAGACCTGTTAAAGTTCTTCAAAGAATTAAAGGGACTGAAACCAAAATCACTGAATCTAAAAAAGAAACAGAGGCTTCCGCAATTCCCGGTAGCAGAGGATTTTCTATGAAAGGGTCATCCATTGAAAAACTTGCAAATTTTCTGGAAGGCAGTATGCATAAACCTGTGGTTGATGAAACAAACTTACAGGGGTTGTATGATTTAGAAATTCCCTGGTATAATGAAAACCCCGGGCAAATTCATGAAGAGCTTAAAAAATTCGGCATGGAAATGATCGATGCAGATAGAAAAATACAAGTGCTTGTAATCAAAGATAAATAAGAAATATTGGCGGTAATTTGAGATATTACAGAGACATCATTATCTGCGATTTGGCAACTAAAAAAACAAATGATATGGAAGACCAAAAAGATCAGACAGGTAAGTCAACTTCCCCTCTGGATAAAACAACCCCAAAAGTGACGGGAATTGGCGGCATTTTCTTTTTTTCAGACAATCCGCAGGAAACAAAAGATTGGTATGCCAAAAACTTAGGGCTTGAATTTAATGCATGGGGTGCATCGGGTTTTGAATCCAGAGACATCAACAACCCTGACGAGATAAACTCGCTCCAATGGAGTCCTTTTAAAAAGGGAGATGAGTATTTCGCCCCATCCAAAAAAGACTTTATGATTAATTACCGGGTTCAGAATATTGAGGGACTTGTAAACAAACTCAAAGAAAACGGAGTAACCATACTTGACAGCATTGCGACTTACGACTATGGTAAGTTTGTACATATCATGGACGCAGAGGGCAACAAGATTGAACTATGGGAGCCTGTTGACTGATAATCTAAGCGACTTTGTCTGCCATTGCCACCTCGGTTTTGAGCCTCCGGTCAGCTTTTCATTAACGGCGATTTAAAAAAACTGTCCTCATAGAACAAATTTCCGGGATCGTTTTGTACATTTCAACGCGCATACTGAAACATTGATCTCACTGCGCCTCGCGGCTACTCAAGTGTTTTATTCATCGAAAAAGATAAAAGAATGATTGTTGAACCAAAAACTCGCGGATTTATTTGCATAACAGCTCATCCGACCGGATGTGCAAAAAACGTTTTAAATCAAATCGATTATATTAAATCAAAAGGCCAGGTTGAAGGCGCCAAAAAAGTGTTGGTAATAGGGGCTTCAACCGGATTTGGATTAGCCTCACGAATCACAAGTGCTTTTGGTTCTCATGCTTCTACCATAGGTGTATTTTTTGAAAAACCACCCTCAGAAGGAAAAACCGCCTCTGCAGGCTGGTACAATACGGCTGCTTTTGAAAATGAAGCACACAAAGCCGGTCTTTATGCCAAAAGTATCAATGGCGACGCATTTTCGGATGAAATTAAGGCTCAGACAGTAAACCTGATTAAAGAAGATTGGGGAAAAGTCGATATGCTGATTTACAGCCTCGCTTCCCCGGTTCGAACTCATCCCAAAAGTGGTGCGCGCTATAAATCTACGCTCAAACCCATCGGCAACGCGTTCACTAACAAAACGGTTGATTTCCACACAGGAGAGGTGAAGGCGATAACGATCGAACCATGTACACCCGAAGACATCGAAAACACGGTGGCGGTAATGGGAGGAGAAGATTGGGAAATGTGGATCGACGCTTTAAAAAATGAGGATTTACTTTCCCCTGGTTTTAGCACTATTGCCTATTCTTACATTGGACCCCAACTTACAGAAGCCGTCTATAGAAAAGGAACGATCGGGCAAGCCAAAGACCATTTGGAAAAAACGGCTTTCGCGATTACTGATTCTCTTAAGGACATGAATGGAAAAGCCTATGTTTCAGTAAATAAAGCGCTGGTAACACAGTCAAGTTCGGCGATTCCGGTTATTCCTTTATACATTTCTCTCCTCTATAAAGTCATGAAGGCGAAAGGGCTTCAGGAAGGTTGTATTGAGCAAATTTACAGGCTTTTCAAGGACCGGCTATTTCTTGACCATGTACCTACAGACGAACAGGGACGAATAAGAATTGACGATTGGGAAATGCGGGCTGACGTTCAGGAAAAAGTAGCAGAACTATGGGAACAGGCAACTACAGAAACGCTTTCCGAAATTGGCGATTTAAATGGCTACAGAACGGAGTTTTTTAACCTTTTCGGCTTCCATTTAGAAGGTGTTGAATATGAAAAGGAGGTGGACGAAATCGTAAGTATTCCGGGGCTGATTTAATTTTCCGCAAATGAAAAAAATTATTTGGCTGGTCGTCCTTACCCTTTCCATAAGTAGTTTTTGTTCTGGCCAAACAGGGGTAGTCTCAGCAGACTGTGTAAAGGATGTAAAAGATGCCAGGGGAAAGATGAAACCATGGAAGAAAGGCGCATGGGAAACAGGCCGGTATCGGAATGTGTTTTTGGAAGCAGGATATGCTCAGGCTGAGATTGATGCAAAATTGAATAAAGCCTATTACGATGTTTTTGAAGGGCCCGAAAGGGTGTACTTTGAGGTGGGCGATTCGATGGCCTATATCTCTGATTTGAAAAATCACGATGCCCGGACTGAGGGTCTTTCCTACGGTTTGATGGTAGCCGTGCAACTGAATAAAAAAGAAGTATTCGACCGTTTGTGGCGCTGGACTAAAAAATACATGCAACATCAGGATGGTGCCCGGGAGGCTTATTTTGCATGGAGTTTGGAACCGAAAACGGGCAAACATAATTCAGAAGGATCTGCCTCTGACGGAGAGTTGTATTTTGTAACCGCCCTGTTATTTGCTTCAAACCGCTGGGGGAACAATACGGGGATTGATTATTATGCAGAAGCCAGAAGGATTCTGGATGCGATGTGGAGTAAAAACGGGACGGAGGGCGTTCAGAATGTCATCAACGTCGAACACAAACAGATCACCTTTGTGCCCGATAATTACGGCTACAACTGGACGGACCCTTCATACCATGTACCCGCATTTTTTGAAATATGGGCTGAGTATGCCAACGACGGTAAAGAGCAGTTTTACAGAGATTGTGCCGATACTGCGCGCGCCTTTCTTCACAGAGCCTGTAATCCCGTAACGGGTCTCAATGCAGATTATACCGAATTTAGCGGAGCCCCCAAAGCCCGCAGATTCATACCCACAGCTTTCCGTTATGACTCATGGCGGGTGCCGATGAATATTGCGATGGACTATGCCTGGTTTGCCAAAGACAAAGAATGGCAAAAGGATTATGGCAAACGGATTCAAAACTTTCTCTTTTGCAGAGGCATTGACACCTACGAAGACCAGTTTAATATGGACGGAACCCTTCCGGACAGCATTTTGCAAGCCGGGGGGTATAAAAAATTGCGACATTCACTGGGTTTGGTATCAACAGTAGCCACTACATCCATTATCGGAACCCAGTCCAAAAGCTGGAAATTTGTCGATGAAGTCTGGAATGAAAAACTGGAACCCTATGCGGATGGGTATTTTGACCCATATTATGACGGTTTACTGTACCTGTTTAGTTTGATGCATTTAAGCGGAAACTACCGGATCATTACTCCCTCAAAATGAATATTGAAATTCAAATTTTAACGGAAAAAGATACCCCGGAACTCACCTCGCTGATTTCAGTTTTTGAAGTCGTTTTTGAAATGGATCCCTTTGTTTATCCGGACAAAAAATATCTGTCAGGACTCCTGAGTAATAGAAGTTTTATCGCTGTAACAGCCAGGCTAAACGGGAAAGTAATCGCGGGTCTTACCGCTTATGTACTGGACCAGTACTACTCAACCAAGCCGTTAGCCTATATCTATGATTTGGCGGTATTGGCAGAATACCAGCGACAGGGAGTTGGCCGGCAATTAATGGATTTTTTCAATAGCTATTGCCGCGAGAAGGGATTTGAAGAAGTATTTGTGCAGGCAGACAAAGAAGATGATCATGCGATTGATTTTTACCGCTCCACCCAACCGACACGAGAAGACCAGGCTGTACAATTTTCTTATTCTGTGGGAAGTTAAATGGGCTTTTTCTGGCCACTTTGATTTAAACCACGAATGGAACGAATGAACACGAATTTTCGGGTTACCTGTTTTGTTAATCCCGGCAATGTCTATGCCTGTTTTTGCGGCGAATTCCGTCAATACAAAAGCCCCAACAGCCAGAGTCTCTATGTAAGCCATTTTGCTGTTTCCAAACAGCAATTTTTGGCTAAAACTGCTGTTTCTAAATAGCAGTTTTGAAATGGAGGATATTTTTGAAAAAATGTCCGATAAGCGTAATTTTAGCTATAGCAAAAACTGCCCATTCCCATGAGACCACTTTCCCTGTCGATCATTTTGTTTTTCTGTGTGCTGGGTTTCGCTCAGTCTGATAGCATCCCGGTTATGGGAATTGTGGCAGAGAAAGGGCTTCACAGGCTTTCAGGTACTTCTTTTTACCAGACTGAAAAATCAGTAGGTATCGTTCCTGAGGTGAATTTTTTGTCAAATTTTACCGTTGGAGTGGGAGTTTCGAGAGCAAATTTTACGTATGGCGAAGGCATCTCAACCGGATACGGTGTTACCGGCGGATTTAGCTATTCTCCCCTTGACAAACTGGCTATTCCCTACGCATCAGCTTGGTTTAGCGGAAATGTATTTTTGCTTTTCGGGTTTTATGGAGGAATTAAAACCTTGTACTATACCAATGGCAAAAGTGGGAATCTGGCCTTAAGACCTGAAGTGGGTTTTGGAATGGCAAAGTTGAATTTGTTTTACGGGTATAATCTTTTTGCAAAAGAAGGGATAGAAAATGTGTCCCGCCATTCACTGACCCTTTCATATTATCATACCATTTTTCCAGGGAAAAAAAGTATAATGCACAAAAGTTGAAAATTGATGAAAAGAATTATTACCAGCCTCCTGTTTGTCAGCATGAGCATTATTTCCCTGTCCGTGAAGGCTCAAGTTTCTCAAACACCACTGAAGATCGACCTTTCGGTCAAAGGTGCCGATGTGCAGCCTACGATGTGGGGACTATTTTTTGAGGACATCAACTTTGCCGCAGATGGGGGACTGTATGCTGAAAAGCTAAAAAACTACTCCTTCGAATTTGACAATCCTATGATGGGGTGGAACAGGGTGGAGGAAAATCAGGCAAATGGTTATACCTATGCGATGAGTTATACGGTTGCCGGTCCCAATAAAAAATACATTCAGTTGAAAAGACTCAATGCTATAGGCACACTGGGTTTACAAAACAGCGGATTCCGTGGCATCGGTCTACAGAAAGGCGAAACTTACCGGCTGACCTTCCAGGCAAGAAAGGTTAGCGGCAACGCGCAATTGGTCGCTCAGCTTATCGGTTCGGAAAAGGCGCTCCTGGGAACCGCTGTTCAAAAACAATTAACCAGCGAGTGGACCGGGTATGAGCTGAGTATTCCTTGTTCGGAAACCGACAAAAACGCACGTTTCAGATTGCTGATTGAAGGCGAGGGAACGATAGATGTAGATATGGTCTCGCTGTTTCCCTATTCTACCTGGAAAGACAGGAAAAGAGGTATGCGAAAAGATATTGTCCAGCTTCTGGCAGATATGCAGCCGGGTTTCCTTCGGTTTCCGGGCGGATGCATTGTGGAGGGGTTTGACCTTGAAAACCGCTACCAGTGGAAAAAAACGATTGGCGATATGGCAGGCCGGGAAGTGCGGGTCAACCGTTGGAATACGGAGTTTGGGCATCGCCCCACGCCAGATTATTACCAGTCTTTTGGGATCGGATTTTTTGAGTATTTTCAATTGGCGGAGGATATTGGCGCGGCGCCACTTCCGATTCTCAGCTGTGGTCTGGCCTGTCAGTTTAATTCAGGCGAAATCGTACAGATGGGAGCAGATCTGGAACCATATATACAGGATGCTGTAGATCTTATAGAATTTGCCAATGCCCCTGCAAATACACAATGGGGATCTGTCAGAGCTGAAATGGGACATCCTGCACCCTTCAACCTCCGGTTTATCGGTGTCGGAAATGAAAACTGGGGCCCGCAATATATCGAAAGGGCAAAAGCTTTTGCGGAGGTAATTAAGGCCCGGTATCCGGATGTTACCATTGTCAGTACTTCCGGACCATCTCCCGAAGGAAAAGAATTTGATTACCTCTGGGGCGAACTAAAGAAAATGAATGCCGAAATCATCGACGAACACTATTACCGTCAGCCGGAATGGTTCAGGGAAAATGCCAATCGTTATGATAAATATGACCGAAACGGGCCGAAGGTATTTGCCGGTGAATATGCAGCGCAAAGCGTATTTACCGTAAGTCCTGATAATCAGAACAACTGGAATTGTGCATTGTCAGAAGCTGCATTTATGACGGGGTTAGAGCGAAATGCAGACGTAGTCCACATGGCTTCTTACGCGCCTTTGCTGGCTCATGTGGACGCCTGGCAGTGGAAACCTGATTTGATCTGGTTTGATAATCTCTCTGCCTTTGGCACACCCAATTATTACGTCCAGAAAATGTTTTCTACCAACAGGGGAAGTTATGTCGTGCCAGTCACCCATGATAACCATAGCGTATCGGGTCAGGACAATCTTTTTGCCAGCGCAGTTGTGGATACAGCCACCCACGAATTGATTGTAAAAATTGTCAACACTGCACAAAATAGCAGGAAGATAAATATAGACCTGGCGGGTAAATTTAAACTAGCGGCTAAAGGAACAATCACCGAGATGGCGGCAGATGATCTGGCTGTGATAAACTCAATTGAAGAGCCCCAAAAAATCGCCCCGGCAGAGAGCGAATTCGAGCCCGGCAAAAAGAGTTTGGTCATTGAGGTAAAAGGGCAGTCTTTTAGCGTAGCGAAGATTAAAATAAAATGAAACAACTAAGTCTTACAGGAATTCTATTTGTAGCTGTGCTGAATTGCTTTAGCCAGTCTGCGCCCAAATCCGCAATCATAGAGATTCCGGATTTGTTGTATGTGAATGAAGCCGAGGCTGAAAATGACAGCCTTCAGCGCCTTAATCTGGTGATACCGGAGGGAGTGGAAAATTTTCCGCTTCTGATCTGGATTGGAGGCGGGGCGTGGTCGTATGTCGATCGCAATGTGGAAATGGATCTTGCAAGAAAATTTGCCGCCGCCGGAATCGGTGTTGCCGCGGTAGGGCATCGGTTGAGTCCGGCGATTTGGCGCGATTCAAGCTTGACTACAGGCATTCAGCATCCCAAACATATTGAAGACATTGCGGCTGCAGTAAAATGGCTCTATGACAACGCGCCCAAATACCAGTATGACCGCACAAAAATATTTATTGGTGGTTTTTCTTCGGGCGCACAGTTGGCTGCTTTATTGAGCTTTGATAACCGGTATTTGGAAAAAGTGGGTTTGTCAACGGACCTTATCAAAGGTATCATTCCGATTTCGGGAACCTATGATATTGTCAACTATTATGAGGTGATGAAAAACAGCGATCGCCCGGAAATGGCAGATTTGCACGTAAAAGCGGTGTTTGGCGAAAATAATAGCGACTTTATCGACGCTTCTCCGATCACTTATCTCGACTCACTGTCTATTCCCATGCTAGTAATGGTGGACAGGTATTTAATTAACTATACCAAAATATTCGAAGAAAAATTAATGGAAACCTCTTTCGGAGATTTTCAGGTATTGTACATTCACAACCTCACGCATGGAGAATTATGGCGCAATATTTCCCGCAAGGAAAACAGCATTTACCGCGATATGATCATTGAGTTTATCACTTCCCATACTCAGAGTTAGACACCTGAAAACCATGAAATACCATCTGCTTATAGTCTGCTTATTCCTGATTTTCTGGAAATATTTGCCAGCCCAAAAAACACTGCCGCTGGCAAATGACACCATTCCATTTGTCCTCACGGAGTATAATAATATCAAGGTTAGGGTTCTGCTGAATGATACCGATTCGCTGGAGTTAAAATTTGATTCCGGCGCTACAGGTTTGCTCCTTACCCATGAGGCGATTGCAACAAAAACAAAACTGCTGGAAAGCCAAAACGAAAAAAAACCTACACAGGATTATCAAAAACTAGAAGCCCAAAGCCGCTTGCAAATCGGGAAGCTGAGATGGGACCATCTGGATGTTTATCCGGTAACTCTATCAGGACATGGTACAGACGGACGGTTTGGCTGGGACTTGTTTGAAGGCCGGATTTTGGAAATAAACTACGACAAAAACATCATGGTTGTACATTCCCAGCTGCCTAAAAATGCCAAAGATTACACCAGACTAAAGATCGAATATGTGGAAACACTTTTTTGTGTAGAAGGCAGGCTGTTTGCCGGCAAAAAACACTACAAAAGCAGATTTCTTATTGACACAGGCTATCAGAAGGCATTGTTGCTGGACAGCGTTTTGATGGCGGAGCAAAATTTTCCCAAAGATTTGCCTGTGGTAAAAATAACCAGGCTTCGCAATGGCGCCGGGAAAGTATTTGAAACGAAAGTTGTAAACTGCGAAAAGCTGATGTTGCGCCAGTCATCGCTCAAAAACATTCCCACGCAATTATTAAACACAGATAACCCTGCCGGCTTTAAAACGCATATTCTGGGCAACGAACTATTAAAACGGTACAACGCCTATTTCGATTTTCAGCAAAACCACATCTATCTCAGGCTTAATTCATTGGAATTGCTGCCTTATGGAGATGTGTAGGGGAAAGAATGGGTGCTTAGTTCTGCAATTGTTGCCGAATCATCTCAAAAGCTGTAAAAAACTGATATACGCTTGCCTCGTCAATCTTATTAAATCCAAGATTGACGAGGCTGAGGATTTCATTGAGGTATTTTCTCCTGTAATCCCGGATTGGATCCCAATTTAAACCCAATGTGTCAAGCATTTCCTGAATCCTTATGTATGTCTCCGCGTCATGAATATTTTTGTTGGGCTTGAATATGTGAAGTTTTAAGTCGTACTCCAGTAGCTTAAATGGATCATAGGAATAATCATCGGGTTTCAGAATAAGGTCTACTTGCTTATTTTTTTTTCTTTTGGTATTTATATCTGTGTCGGAGACAAACAGATTTTCCCAGAGCCAGCATCTTGTACTCTTTAGCTCTGGATCAAAATGATCCAATTGCCCTTTTGAAGGGAATTCGCCTATATATTTGCCATTTTCCCACTTAGCAGAAGCGTATTGATCAGGATCGCAAAGGAATAGTTCCGTATAGGCACAAACTCCACCCTGGCAGGCAAGGAGATTCATGAATATATCTCTATAAAAATGATGTTTGGATGAGGTATATGATCCATGATCGGGGGAGGCAGTGCTTTCCAACTGATCTACCCATGTTTTGTATTGTGTCGCCAGGATTTGAGTTTTATCGATTTTCCTCATGGCTGTCAGTCTGCTAGTTCCCAGTCGAGCTTTTCTGCAAGGTCTTTATATTCAGGATAAAGTGCCTGTGCTTCAGAAACTTTGCCTACCCGATTTAATTCTTTGATTTGGTCAGCCAGGTAGGATGCCCGCATTTGTGCTTTATTCCTGAAATCGCTATCCCCGCCTTCGATCTTCATGTCGAAGATATTCTTAAGGACTGTACCATATTTGTAATAGCGGGGATCAATCGTATAGTTATCTATATGGTTTTCTCCTGAAAAATATACCTCCCTATAGACTTTTCCGGTTTCATTAAACTTCAGTTCTACAATTTCCCATGGCTCAAAAGAAGACGCTACAATCGGGGAATGTGTGGCGAAAAAAAACTGTGCTTCAGGAGCAATTCGGGTATAAAAATTAATAATTTCTGCCTGCTTGTCCGGATAAAGCGACCGCTCTGGTTCATCGATCAAAACTATTCGATCCTCGGTTGGGAGTTTGATAAGTGGAATGGCAGTCAGTATCACCTGTTTGGTACCGGTACTCCAAAAATTTGTGTCTATATCCGTTCCTTCAAAAGTCTGTAGCTGAATAGTGAACAAATCTTTTGTTGACTTAAAATCCAGCTCACGTTTAATTTTGACCTTAAAGTCTTTGATTATAGGGTCCAGTGCGTCTGCAAGGCTGTTAATTGGGCTTGGGTTTTTTTTGCGCCATTCATTAAGTTCTTCAACTTTTTGCTGAATGGCTTCTGGTGAAACATTCAGGTTTTCCGCAATATTACTGATAGCCAGCCTCTTTTGTGTTTCCTGTTCCCTATGATCAAGCAGATCTTTCAGAATATAGTACCAAACTTCCACTGGCGGGATAGAACTAAAATCAATGACTTCTGTTTTTTGGAGTTTTTCTACTATTTCTCGAATATATTCCTGTGAATATTCCCCTTTATCCGCCTGCTTGAGATTGATTTTCCCAAATTTTTCAAAAGACCAGAGTATTTCTGCTGGGAAATAGTAAAGGATTGTTTTCACTATTGAGCGAGCAAGAGAGATATCTGGGTTATTTGTAACTGGCCTTAATAATCCTAATATAGTAGTTCTCGTTTGGGGACTCAGTTCTTCCTGGCGGGCAGTAAAGATCTTACCCTCGTATAAATAATCAATCTTAATGTTTCCTGAAATTGATAATGGGATCTCTATAATGCTATTGCTATTATTGGAGAAAGCCTGCGTATAAAACCTGATCAAATCCAATATCGTAGTTTTCCCTGTCCCACTTTGTCCGATAAAACAAACCTTATCCAAAGGCTGCCCTGCTTTTATATGTCCTTCAGGATAAGTAAGATCAATGGATAAATCCTTAAACTGCCGGAAATCCTTTATGTCTATTCGGTTGATCTTCATGAAAAACTGCTCTATCTGATTGTTTTACCAAATATAAAGAAAATCTTCCCAATCCTCCACAAAACCCCTCCCGCTTCTCTTTACCCCAAATTTCGCACTGTTCGTCACTTACTTTTTGTTGCAAAGTGGCTGTTGGCTTGTTTGTGGGAAATCTCATGGAATGCCTGCAACAATTTCACTGAAAATCTCAGGTCTTAACAAAACCTATAAAAATGGTGTGAAGGCGCTGGATAATGTCTCGGTCAATATTGGCCCGGGCATGTTTGGCCTTCTTGGCCCCAACGGTGCGGGAAAATCGTCGCTGATGCGTACCATCGCCACGCTCCAAAACCCTGATTCTGGACAGATATTTTTTGAAGAAATAGACGTGCTCAACAACGTTATGCAACTCCGCCGGATTCTTGGGTATTTACCGCAGGAGTTTGGCGTCTATCCCAAAATGTCTGCCGAATCACTTCTCAACTATTTTGCACTGCTCAAAGGTGTATCCGGTAAAACCGACCGTCAAAAACTTATTCAAGAGGTACTGGAAATCACTCATCTGTCTGATGTGAGGAAGGAGTATGTCGAAAATTTTTCCGGGGGAATGAAACAACGGTTTGGTATCGCACAGGTTCTGCTCAATAAACCCCGGCTCCTGATTGTGGATGAGCCTACGGCAGGCCTCGACCCCGCTGAGCGCAATCGCTTCCTCAATGTGCTCCGCGAAGTGGCCCTGAAAAATACGATCATCTTCTCTACGCATATCGTGGACGATGTCAAAGATCTCTGCAATGAAATGGCGATTATGTTTGGCGGCAGGATTTTAAAACAAATCGCGCCATCACAGGCTATCGCCGAAATGTATGGGCAAATCTGGGTGAAAAATACTGATGGGCAAATCTTGCCTCAGTTGGAAAATGATTATAAAGTTCTGTCATCC
This sequence comes from Bacteroidia bacterium, assembly GCA_041391665.1. Taxonomy (NCBI): domain Bacteria; kingdom Pseudomonadati; phylum Bacteroidota; class Bacteroidia; species Bacteroidia bacterium. The sequence goes on from JAWKNO010000001.1 coordinate 621,368, forward strand.
CGCTACAACCCTGACAATTCTGTTGCAGTCAGGGTGTTCTCTCCAGAAAAACCGGGAGATGATTTTTTCAGCGATTCGCCGCAGTTGGAGGATGTGTATTTTTTTACGCTCTGGGGCTCAAGCTTAGGGAAACAAGAATAAAATTATGTTTACGATTATCTTCTCCCAGGAACTGAAATACTGGTCGAAAAACCCTTCTGTATATGTGTACAGCCTCGTGTTATTTCTGCTGGCAACAGGAACAATGGCCGGAACCGCAGGCATATTCGGAGAAGATTCAACCCATTCTCTGCTATTGGCCAATTCGCCCGAAGGGATATACTCTCTCATGAATCTTTTTCTCAAGCTGCTGCTTTTTATAATCCCTGCGATCATTGGAAATTCGGTCTGCCGGGATTACCGGAGCAATATGTACAAGGTTTTATACACGTATCCTTTTACCAAAATTACCTACCTCCTCGCCAAATTTTCGAGCGCATATATCGTCGTTTTTCTGATCGCATTAGTGATCGGAGCCGGGTTTGTCGCAGGAGCTAACCTTCCCGGAGTCGTGCCTTCACGGGTAACTGCGTTCGACCCGGGGGTATATGTTCATATTTACGGCGTCTATATTTTGCCTAATGTGTTTTTCTTTGGCCTGGTGGTTTTTGCCATAACTCTTTTATCCCGAAATCTGCACACAGGGTTTATTTCGGTAGTAGTTTTACTGGTCTTGCGGGAAACTGCTGCGAGAGTCCTGGCGCGAGAGGGTGGGGTAGTCTCTCTTTTTGATCCATTGGGCGAATGGGCCACCTTGTTTTATACCCGTCACCACACGGTAGCCCAACAAAACCAACTGCCGCTTCCATTGGGAGAGTGGATAATATTCAATCGGTTGTTGTGGATAGGAATTACGGCACTTTTGTCCATATGGGTTTACAAATGGTTTTCCTTCAGCCAGCAGGCTTTCTCTTTTCGTGTAAAAAATAAACGCACAGTGAATGTGTCTGATCTGGAATCTGGCCGCGTTATCAAAACCCATTTGCCGGAAGTGAAGTATCAGTTTTCCTTTTTTCACCAGCTAAAAACAGCCTGGGAAATATCCGATATAGAGTTTCGAAGCATTGTGAAAAGCGGTTCTTTTATCAGCATTCTGGCGGTAGGGGTGTTGTTTACTTTCATCCTGCTTTTTCAGATGAATCCGCCTTACGGCGCCCGGATCATGCCTTTTACCTGGGTAATGCTGGCGTTTCCGGTTTTGTTTTATTCCCTGCTGATACAGGCAATGACGTTTTTGTATGCAGGCATTCTCGTTCACCGGCCCACTGTTTTCCGGATGAATGAATGGGTGGACGCAACGCCTGCTGCGAATGTTACCTTACTCCTGTCCCGGTTTCTGGCACTGGTAAAGATGCAGGTTTTGCTGCTGTCCCTGATTATGGTTGTGGGAATATTGGTACAGGCCTGGCTGGGATTTTATCAATTTGAGATCGGGCATTATCTCTTTGACCTGCTGGGTATTCATCTGATAGGATTTGTCATTTGGGCATTTGCTGCGGTGTTGGTTCAGACCATTTTTACCAACCCCTATTTGGGTTTATTTGCCCTGATTATTGGCTCTTTTGGAATCTCCAATCTTCCTGCACTGGGGGTAAACGAATGGCTTTTTCGGTTTAACGAAAACCCCGACCCCTCTTTTTTCCTCAAATACTCTGACCTGAGCGGTTATGGTTATTCGCTTACGCCGTATTTTCTCTATAAAATCTATTGGAGCTTTTTCGGGCTGATTTTGTTTGGTGGTGCGTTGCTGTTTTGGATCAGAGGTTTGCCCCAGTCATTCGCAGAAAGAATATCTGTTGCCAGTTCGCGCATGAAGGGGAATATATTGATTTATCTCGGCACCATGACCACGCTTTTTATGTCAACAGGACTTGCCCTTTACCAGGCAGAACACACGGGTTTAAAAATGTTAACAGAAAATGAAACCAGTGCCATCTCCCGTGAAGCCGACCGTAAATACGGCAGATATGTTCATTTTCTTCAGCCGCGGATTGTATCGGTAAAAATAAATATGGAGTTGTTTCCCGAATCATTCCGATATCACGCCGAAGGAGAATATACAATGGTAAATGTTTCTGAAAAGGTCATCGATACACTTCTGATTCATTATGCCGGAGAGGTAAAAACTTCTTACCATTTTGACCAAAATTCAAAGACTCTCACCCGTGATACGGTCGCGTTTGTTGATATTGTCCTGCTGGAAAATGGTCTTCAGCCCGGTGATAGCATGCGTTTGCATTTTGCAATTGAACCGGTACCCGCTACAATTTTAATTAAAAATACGCAAGTGGAGAAAGACGGGACGTTTATGACTTCCGTGGTTTTTCCGGGGCTTGGGTATGAATCGCACGATATACAATTTTCTCATACTGACGCTTCCGCCCTCCAAAATCACTACCGGTCGATAGATTCAGACTATATTGACTTTGAAGCAACTGTAAGTACATCTGACGGCCACACAGCGATTGCGCCAGGTTATTTACAGAAAGAATGGCGCGAAAATGGGCGGCACTATTTTTCCTATAAATCCCGGGAAAAGGTGACCAATGACTATGTATTTCTCTCCGGCCTGTATGAGGTGAAAAGGGAAAAATGGAACGGCAAGGATCTGGAAATTTTTTACCACAAAGGGCATGCGTACAACCTGGGCCATATGATGCGTGGACTGAAAGCTACACTCAGCTACAACGAAAATCATTTTGCCCCCTACCAGCATAAAAAGATCACCGTCGTCGAGTTTTCACGAGCTTTGGGAGAATATGCGCAGTCATTCGCAAATACAATTCCTTACACAGAAATTGGTTTTGTGCTGGATATTGACACGTTGCGGGGGTTAAATTTTCCTTTTATCGGCGTTGCGCACGAACTGTCTCATCAGTGGTGGGGCCATCAGGTCGTTCCTGCGGGTGTGACGGGTAGTCGCATGATCACAGAAGGGCTGGCTGAATACACCTCGTTGAAAGTACTGGAGCAGGAGTTTGGCGAACACCAGGGGCGAATGTTTCGAGAAAAAGCGCTGAAAATCTACCTGAAAAACAGAGCCGAAGATGCCGATGAGCAGCCACTGATGTACAATACCGGGCTGGCGAAAAGTTATATTCCCTATCAGAAAGGCTCCTTGGTTTTTTACGCCATGTGTGATTATCTGGGGGAGGAAAAGTTTCACCACCTGCTCAAAGCCTGGCTGGAGAAAGTGCGGTTTCAGTGCGCGCCTTATGCGACCTCCGCCGAACTGGTAGATTTCATCCAAACAGGAACCCCTGATTCCTTACAGTATCTGATCCACGACTTATTTGAAACGGTTACTTCTTACGACAATCAAATGCTTACAGCCACGGCTCATAGGTTGGGAAATGGGAAATATCAGGTGGATTTGGCCTTTGCCGTTCGTAAATTCGGAGATGACGACCGGCTACTGGCAGACTATATCGAAATCGGTATTTTTACAGAACCAGACCATACCGGCCAGCCACGGAAACTCTATCTGCAAAAACATAAAATTACCCAAACCCAAAATACATTGACCCTGATCGTTGACGAAATGCCTTTGCAGGCGGGTATCGATCCTATGATCAAACTCATCGACAACAATCCCGCTGATAATATGATCGCTGTTCAACCCCGCAAAAAATAGAAAAGTGAAAAAAGGAATATTAAATACTATCCAAACCTGGCTCGCCGCACATTGGGAGAAACTGTTGCATGCTGCCGGGTGGTTTCTGGTCTTTTTGACGATGAGTGAGATTTGGTTCTCCCAAAATCTTCTGAAAGTTAAAATTATTCACAGCTACTCCATCATTGCTTCTGTTTTTGTGTTTTATGTGAATATCCTCTGGCTGATTCCGGCATTTTTGAAAAAAAAGAGATGGGCGACGTATCTGATGGCATTGATAACCATAGTAGCAGCCATGCTTTCTGCGGGCATTTTGATTCATTTGGGTGTACAAGGTGAAGATTCAGATGACCTGGGTTTACTTTTGGGATTAATGATTTTGGGCGTATTATTTGCGCTGGTGTATATATTTACCAGAGACTGGGTGCTCAATCTGGGTTATATCGAAAAATTGAAGTCAGAAAAGCTGGAAGTTGAACTGGCATTCCTCAAATCGCAGGTAGATCCCCATTTTTTGTTTAATACGCTCAATACGCTGTATGCACTTGCGCTGGAGGAAAAGGCCGGGAAAACTGCAGATGCTATCGCCAAACTCGGCACCTTGATGCGGTACAACCTGCATGACTCTCAGGTAGAATTTGTTTCATTGGGTAAGGAGATGGATTTTATCGAAAAATACATTACCCTTCAGCAGTTAAGGGTTCCTGAACGTTGCCGGATCGAGTGGGTGATGGCGCCCGAAACAGAATCATGGATGGACAAAAAGATTGCCCCCATGCTGCTGATTCCCTTTGTCGAAAATGCATTTAAGCATGGGGTAAGCCTTACCGATGACACCTTTATCCATATTCATTTTGCGATCAGCGAAGAAATGCTGGTGCTGACGATTAAAAACAGTATTTTGCCAGGCAGCACTACAGATGAACGCACCGGGATCGGGCTTCAAAATGTAAAAAGCAGATTGGACTTGCTCTATCCCGGACAACACGATCTTGCTATCGATCACCAAAAAGGCATTCACACTACGCGTCTGGAAATAAATTTACATCCATGATACAGGCGATCGCTATAGACGACGAACCCAAAGCGCTGGAAATCATACGGAGTCACGCTTCGGGCATCCCTTACCTTACACTTGTGGAGACGTTTTCCGACCCATTGCGTGCGATTACTTATTTGCAGGATCATCCGGTAGACCTGATTTTTCTGGATATCAATATGCCAGGTGTTGACGGGCTTGCATTGGTGAAAAAATTTTCGCTGGAGCAAATGATTGTATTTACTACCGCCCACAGTGAATATGCACTCGAAGGATTCGAAGTAGAGGCGGTGGACTATCTGTTGAAACCCTTTGACCAGGCCAGATTTTTACAGGCGGTGAATAAAGCCCGAAACCGCATGAAACATACTGTGCCGGCTCCTGCCGATTTTTTCTTTGTAAATGCAGGCAATCAGAAAAAGCGGATATCCTTCAGCGACATTTTATATGTTCAGGGTGAAGGGAATTATATCAGTTATGTAACCACATCGGAAAAAATTCTCGTTCGATCTTCTCTTTCCGAAGCGGCAAACCTTTTGCCCGCACCGATGTTTGTACAGATTCATCGCTCTTACATTGTCGCTGTCAGACATATCGAAAAGATCGAAGACAACCATGTATATATAAATGGTACGGCAATTACCATAGGAAGTACGTTTAAAGAAAAATTTCTGAAAGTGATCGACTCGTTTTGAGCCTTTGCCCGAAACTTTTAATCAGATTTTATTTTGTATATTTGGTAGGTCAGAATAATGAAAAGTACCATCATACAGTTTTTTAAAATGGTATTTAGCCTGATATTACACCCATGAAATTCGGCAAACTCCCTGACATCAGCCATATAAACTTCGAACTTCCCGCCAATCCCGGCCATATTTCGGAGGTGTTGGGCGGAAAGGCTAAAGGCAATTTTCATGCGTATGTCGGCTGTCCTATGTGGGGAAACAAATCATGGACCGGCAAACTTTACCCCAAAGGCGCCAAACCCGCCGACTATCTGCGATACTATTCGCAGTCCTTTAATACGATTGAACTTAATTCCACCCACTACCGCGTGCCTTCGTCAGAGATTGCCCGGCGTTGGGAGGAAATGGCCGCGTCCGGCTTTGCCTTTTGCCCGAAAGTACCTCAAAGCATTTCCCACTACCGTAAACTCGTCAACTGCGACGACGAGATCAACTTGTTTGCGGATGTTGTAGCGCTGTTTGGCGAAAAACTCGGTTGCGCCTTTGTCCAGCTTCACGAATCATTTGGCCCCAATCTTCTGCCATATCTGCGCTCATTTGTACAGAGTTTTCCCTCCTTTCTTCCTCTTGCAATCGAGTTTCGCCACCCTGATTGGTTTGACGACCACCGGCTGACTCCCGAGGTCGAAGAACTGCTGCAAAAACATCAGATCTCCACTGTAATCACCGATGTAGCCGGGAGGCGTGATGTACTGCATCATTCGCTGAGCTCTTCCACAGCTATGATACGTTTTGTGGGCAATGGCCTTATTCCCTCCGACTATACCCGCGCCGATCTTTGGATAACCCGCATTGCGGAGTGGGTAGAAATGGGACTGGAAAAACTCTACTTTTTTGTCCACGAACCCGACGATACTTTCGCCCCGGAAATGGGCACTTATATCATTCAAAAACTCAATAAGCAGTTTAATCTCAATCTGCGAATCCCGGGCATCCCTGAAGAGCCGGGAAAGCAGATGCAGTTGTTTTGAGTATATAGATGATAAAAATTTGAATTTGTTATCAAAATTTGATAACTTTCGGGAGTGTTATTTATAAATGAAGGTAAAACTACTTGAAGTAGAAGCTGGCGTAATCCGCCTCGCTACAATTGGTCGGGCTGATAAGCAGGATATGCCAGTGAAAAAAAATGGCTGGAATTTTAATTGGCAAGAATTGCTGAAAACAGAAGGTGCGTCTGTCTTTAAAATTACACTGGATGAGACTCCTGAAAAGATAGAGGGTCTGGTAATGTTATCAGTCTATTTTGAAGAAATGGTTTTTATGAATAATCTTGAGCTTGCTCCACATAACATCGGAGCGAGCAAAAAATATGAGTATGTAGCGGGTATATTGATTGCTTTTGGTTGTCGGTATGGCCTTGAAAACGGTAAAGGAAACTATCAGGGATATCTTACTTTTGAGAGCAAAACAGAGCTGATTCCGTTATATGAGAAAAAATATGGGGCCACTGCGGCAATGGGGCAGAAGATGTTTATAGATCCTGTCCAGGGGGGAAAGTTAATTTCCCAGTATTTAGAATCTTAAATCAGAGAATATGAACAAAATAAATCATGAATGGGAAGATGGCCTTATTGGTTCAGGATCAGGCCTGATCAATCCGAATAGTGAGGATTTTCGCATGCTGAAAGAAAAGATTATTAATCATTCAGCAAAAATACCTGTTGATGAAAAGATTCAGATTCGGATTAAGGGGTTAAAATATAAAATGGAGACTTACCTTAAGGAAGGGATTCCTGAAACAATCATACCTGCTGGCGTATTCCTAAAAGAATTTATCGAGATTACCGGTGTATCATACAAAGATTTTGCAGCCTATATCGGCTGTAAAAATTCTAATTTAAGTGCGCTTTTAAGTGGCGCCCGGAAAATCAATTATGATGTGGCTCTAAAGCTTGGCCATATTTTTAATATGGAGCCTGAGATTTGGCTAAACATTCAGAATAGAGGAGAACTTTGGGAGATTCACCAACAAAATGCAACGGAATACCAAAAATATCAGTTGGCAGATCTCCTGAAAAAAGCGGGATGAGGCATTCATCTTAATCCTCTCAGTTTAATCTCAATCTGCGAATCCCGGGCATCCCTGAAGAGCCGGGAAAGCAGATGTTGTTGTTTTGATGGGGGGAATCTTCAGCCTGGAGTCAACGATCATTTTTTGAGCCCAAGTTCCTGCCTCCGATCTTTGAGCAAGGCGGCAACATCGATCACCTGATCGGGTTTTATTTTCTCATCTACGATGAGCAAAGTATAGTTTTTTCCGTTTTCCCTGAACAGTATTTCCTGTCCTATTTTTACCTCAACGCCACTCTTTGAAAATGGTGATAGATTGGGATTCATAACACTGGGGATGATCAGTGGAATGGATTTCAGCGTTGAATTTTGCAAAGTAAACTTCACGGAGGGTGAATCTTCCCGCTGCTGGGAAAATACCTTATTGGCTGATCCTAAAAAAATAGCCAGAATACACAAAAATAATGCTGTGTTTTTCATAATGATTATTTAAGTATTTCTGACTTTAACAATCTTGTAACCCAAAGGTTTTCCTCTCAATCCGCCCGCCCAACCATAAACCTCAGCGGCCCTGCCGCGTTCAATACCGGCTGAATCTGTTCAGCGGTGAAGGATATCCGCATTTCTCCGGCAGAAAAGGGGCCATTCTCCCCAGGATTGAAGTGAAAAACAATCTGATCGCTATATATGTTAATATTGCTCTTTTCATCCAGCCCCTCAAAAGTAAGCCCTAACTCGTGCCCTGCATAAGTCCTCAGATATTCTGTAACCGAGGTCTTAAAGAATGCCTGATAATCTCCGGCAAATAATTGATTCAGGCTGTATGGGATTCCGGTTCTGGGGTCAATATTCTTTGTTTGCGAATGTCGAAGGCTTTTTTCTGTTTCGATGGAAAACTCATCTCTGTGGAGCGAAACGCTTAGCAGCTCAGCGGAAAGGCTATTCACCGAAAAAGAATAGGTAATAGATGAACCCTGCCCATCTTTTTTTCCATGGGCCATACATGCTTCAAGTTCTGCTGCACGCGCGGCGACCGGTGCGGGTTTAAACTGTTCGTTGATGTTTCGCTCAAGCTGTGCAGAGGCAAATCCCTCAAACGAAGGAAATACATAGGTGATACGGCAGCTTTTGTCGGGAGCGTCCATGGCAGTCGAGCGGTACGCGACACGGATTTCCCGGGTTTTTCCGCCTTCTTCTACATAATACAAAGAAGCTGTTTCTGGCTGAACGAGGAATGGGGTATGGCGGGAACCGTCTGCGCTTACCCATTCTCCTGAAAGCTGCTGCGCCTCATTCCATTCTCCGGTAAAAGTGCCGGTATGTGTCCCGCCTTCAGAAAACTCCTTCATAGCGAGTCGCTGATAGTTGACGTAGTCGGTTTCCCCTGAAATCCGGCCACTTTTTTGATCTTCTCCAACCTGGTATTGTCCTGTGACCAATGAGCCATTGATATTCAGTCTCATTTCCAGCAGATCTTCACCTAGTTTGCCTTTCAGAAGCAGACTTCGTTCAAAGCCTGTCGATGGAGAACTTCGCACACTATTTCCGGTCATGTTGGCGAGACTGCCTGATGCTGAAGCGGCTGATTCAGAAGGATTGGTATCGCAGGAGAACAGCAGGAGACAAAAAAGCAGGAAAACAGAGAGAGAGGTTTTCATATCATCCGGGTTTAAGCAGGCGGATAGTTCAGAATATACATATTGCTTTTGCGCTCTTCTCCGATGGTGGTCGAAAATCCATGTCCGCAATTTACGATCACTTCATCGTCGAGCGTGAGAAACTTATCATAAATGGTTTTCATCAGCTGGGGAAATGATCCACCCGGCAAATCTGTACGACCGATACTTCCCTGAAACAGTACATCCCCTGAGAAAATATTTCCCGAAGCCCTGTGCAAAAAACTAATATGCCCGGCAGAATGCCCGGGTGTAAATAATACCTCCAGCTCCGTTTCGCCAAACTGTATAATATCTCCTTCATCGACAAAGCGGTCGGGGGCAGGTGAGGGGTGAGCCATCAATCCCATCGTGGCTCCATATGCCTGGGTACTTTCCAGTTCGGGTACAACCAGCCGGTGTGTCACAAATGGTACCTTCCAGGTCTCTTTTACGAAGTAATTGCCCAACATATGGTCGATATGCCCATGAGTGTTGAGCAACAGTGCTACTTCAAGTTTGTTTCTTTCTATATACTGGGAAAGTGCTCGTTGCTCTGAGTCGGAATAACACCCCGGATCGATGATAACACAGGCGCCGGAAGTGTCAGAGACGATATATGTATTTTCCTGAAAAGGGTTAAAAACGAAAGTCTGAATGGAAATCATAAGCGATAAAGGAAAAGGTTCATGTGACGGGCTGTAAAATTACTACGAAAATCCTAACTTGGGGCAAAATACTACAACTGACTTTAGTCTTTCTCCTTATCGGACCATAGACATGAAAAAGATTATTTTTCTACTGCTTGGGTTGGGATGTCTCTTCCAAAAAATCCAGGCGCAGACCGAGCCTAAGTTTGAGAACCTGGGCAAAGGTATCAATTCTGAATACGATGATCTGGCACCAGTGGTAACACCAGACGGGAAAACTTTATATTTTACCCGTAAAAATCATCCGCAGAATCAAGCAGGTATCAGTGGAACTGAAGATACCTGGGTGTCTTCTTTTGATCCTAAAACAAAAACCTGGCTGCCGGCAACCAACCTCGGAAAGTCTTTCAACAGCCAGCGGGTGAATGGTATCCAATCCATCAGCCCCGATGGCAATACAATTTTTATTTTTGGCGCCTATGAAAATGGCGCTTACAAAGGCCTGGGCTTTTCTACCAGAGAGCGCACCGGCGAAGGCTGGGGAGCGCCTTCCGCAGTAAAGATCGAGGGACTCACCGATATGGTGAAGGGCATTTTCCTTGGCGCCTACATGGCCAACAGTGGTAAAGTCATGATTCTCTATTTCAGCGAAGTGCCCGGCAGCCGCTCCAATGATCTCTATGTCAGTTTTCAAAAAGAGGATGGCACCTGGACTCGTCCCAAAAGCCTCGGACAAACGGTCAACAGCTCTGGTAGTGATGCTTCGCCATTTATCGCAGCAGACAATAAAAGCCTTTATTTTGCCAGCGACCGGGAAGGTGGATTGGGAAGTTTTGACATCTATGTTACCCGGAGACTGGACGATTCCTGGCTCACCTGGTCAAAACCCGAAAACCTGGGCCCTTCCGTCAATACCTCTGGCTTTGAGGCCAACTATTCGATTCCTGCATCAGGAGAATACGCCTATATTTCCACTGAAAAAGGTTCGGTAGGCCGGAGCGACATCGCCCGAATTAAAATCGATAAAAATATTCGCCCTGATCCGGTCGCGCTGGTGTTTGGGACAGTAAAAATTGCCGAAACAAATATTCCTGTAGGCGCCTCTGTCAGGGTTGTCTCCTTACCTGACAATAATGATGAAGGCGGCGTCAGAGCATTCTCTTCTACCGGAAAGTACCAGACTACGATTCCTGTTGGCCGGTCATTTCTGCTGATTGCTTCTAAAGCGGGATTTAAGTCTGACACAGCAACCATCGATTTGTCTGCTGTTAAAGACTACAAGGAAATCACTCAGGACTTTACCCTCGTGCAGGAAGTGGTGAAATCTGCCTCGGAATCGGAAAATAAGGAAGGAGGCCTCGACACCCGTTTGTCCACGGTTTATTTTGAGTCGGGGAAAATAGATATTCTGCCCGAAGCACAACGCGAACTTGACCGGGTGTATACGATTCTATCTGAAAATCCCGGCCTCATGCTTGTCATTGAGGGGAATGCCGACATCGTCGGAACTTTTGACGACAACTGGCAATTGTCAGAGTACCGCGCCCGTAATGTACGGGCGTATCTGATCGCCAAAGGCGTGTCTCCTTCCCGGCTTAAGATCCTCTATTACGGCAATACCAATGCAGCCGCGCCCAATAAATCGGAAGAAGGCCGAAAGCTAAACCGCCGGGTGGATATCCATATCTGGGTGGAACAGTTCTAGCTATGCGAACTTCGCTGGTTCCTGTGCTGGGTGGTCTTTCCGCGCCTATTTCGCTTTCGCTGCTGCGTAATCTCAGCCGGCAACGGCTGGTGCTGCCTGTATATCATCTCAGCACAAATGAGGAAGTGCCGCATATCCGGCATATATACCCGGTGCGAGATGAACAGATTTTCAGCAAAGACATGGATTTTTTTCTCCGGCACTTTTTACCGCTCGATTTCGAGGCGATTCAGAAGCATGTCTCTGGTGAACAACCTATTCAAAAACCCTCCTTTTTCCTTTCTTTTGACGACGGGCTGAGGGAAATTTATGAGGTGGTTGCACCCATTCTTCGGCAAAAGGGAATTCCCGCTGCCTTTTTTGTCAATTCAGATTTTGTGGACAACCGGGGGCTGTTTTTCCGCTATAAAGCCAGCCTGCTTGTAGATCGGTTGAGTAAAAATACATTTTCTCAAAACATTCTTTCCCGACTCGAAACATTGCTGTCCGACCACCAAATCCCGGAGGGGCTTTCTTTGGCAGAAAGACTGCTGCTCGTGAGATATGACCAGCAAAACCTCTTCGAAGAAGCGGCAGCTTTGCTTGAAACAGATTTCGCTGAATTTCTTTCCACCCAAAGACCCTATATGACTACCGGGCAGATCCAGTCGCTGAAGCGTGAGGGATTTACCATTGGTGCGCATAGTGCTGATCACCCGGAGTATCAGTTTATTTCTCCAGAACAGCAGTTGTCGCAAACTCACCGGAGTCTGGCTTATCTGCGGACGAAGCTGGGAATCACGGAAAACACATTTGCCTTTCCCTTTACAGATTTTGGCGTTGGCCGCAAGCTTTTTGAGCAAATGTATGAGTCTGAAAAAGTTTCCGTATCCTTTGGTTGTGCGGGGATAAAAAATGATAGTTTTGCCCGACACCTCCAACGTCTGCCGATGGAAGGAACGCTGCTCCCGGCAGAAAAAATCGTGAAAGGCGAATACCTGTATTATCTGTTGAAAATGCCTTTTGGTAAGAATAAGATTTTAAGGATTTAGAGAAAAAGCACTGAAACCTCTCTGTGGTTCTCTGCCTGTCTGCCCTTGCAGATGTTCTCCGTGGTTTATTCTTGTTTCTCTGGGTTTAAACCACCGAGACCCACAGAGGTTATTGGTCTAAAAGTTCTCTGAGGCGTGGAACACAAATTTCCTTATATTCAACGAATAAAGTTTTGTTATGGATTTCAGGGAACTTACACCTGCCGGTTTACAGGAATTTATTGCTTCGGAGGAATACCGGCAGATGCCCGTGATACCGATCAGTCCACAGCGGGCAATTTCGCATATCAATAATCCCCGGGTCGAAAAGGACGATATGATTCTCCTGCTGGCATATGAGGACGAAAAACTTGTCGGTTATCTGGGGGTTTTAGCTGATAGCCTGTATGTGAGAGGAAAGATTCGCAAGGCGGGCTGGCTGAGTTGTATGTGGGTGGATCCTTTGCAGCGTGGAAAGGGGATCGCCAAAAAACTACTGACCCAGGTTCTCGATGCATGGGGCGAGCGGATACTGGTAACAGAATTTACCCATGCGGCCAAAGGATTGTATGATTACTCGGGGGTGTTTGACGATCTTAAGAAACTGGAAGGAATCAGAGCCTATCTGCGCCTTCCTGTCTCTGACATTCTCCCCCGCAAAAAGCCTGTACTCAAATCGCTCACGCCGGTTTTGAGGTTTTTCGACAATATGGTGAATACCCTGATCTCAGTGAGGTTATGGTTTTGGCAGTCAAATCCTGCAATCAGTTGGGAGGTCATTCGCGAAATTGACGAAGAGTTGGGGGCATTTATCGAAGCCCGGCAGGAAAACCAGCTGATGCGTCGGAGTGCGGAAGACCTGAACTGGATGATTCGGTATCCCTGGCTGCTCGGTGGAGTGGGGGAGGATCGTATCAGCAGCCGGTACCATTTTTCTGCTGTGGATATGCGATTTGAAGTCATAAACCTTCGCCTGACGGATTCACAAGGAAAAACCGTGGGTTATCTTATGCTGACGGTTCGGGGCAATAACCTCAAAATCCCCTATCTGTATGTAGAAGATGGGCGTATCGCTGAAGTAGCAAAACTGATAGTCCGGCTGATGAAAGAAAAAGGACTTCGGGTGCTTACCGTATTTCACCCTGCGCTTGTTCAATATTTTCGCGCCAACCGCCGGCCTTTTTTTCACATCCGCAAAGCGTATCGCCATTTTATCATCTCCAAAATATTTGGTCCGGTAGATCCTGTGGAGATCGAAATTCAGGACGGTGACGCAGATTGCGGGTTTACCTGAATGTATTTACTGAATTGATTTCCATGAAGTTATACGCACATATTTCCGGAAAAAAATACGCAGTTGCATCTGAAGCAATGGATATTTCTATTCCGCTTGATTTTTACGGCTCACAACCCAATACGTATAATATTCCCCCGGCAACATCAAAAGCTTTCGAAGGGGGCGGATTTGTAGGTGACGTGCGTCGGGGCGGCAGTTGCAATTTTGAAACAACTTCGCTTACTGCGCATTGTAATGGCACACATACAGAATGTGTCGGCCATATTACCGGCACGCGTTTGTCTGTTCACGACCGCTTGAAGGATACGCTGGTTCCGGCAACGTTGATTTCTGTTATTCCGGAAAGAGCCACCAAGACCCGCGATACCTATGCGCCATCCTTTAATACTGAAGATCGTGTAATTACCCGCAACAGCATGGCAGAAGCGCTGGCGCATTCGGATCGGTATTTTCTGGAAGCGCTGGTCATACGTACCCTGCCCAATGAAACAGGGAAAAAGAGCCGGGACTATATGGTTCAGGCACCGCCATTTTTTTCACTGGAAGCTATGCAGATGATCCGCAGTTATGGGGTCAAACATTTACTGGTGGATATGCCTTCTGTTGACAGGTTATTTGATGAAGGATTGCTATCGGCGCATCATATTTTCTGGGAAATCACCGGGCATGAGGAAGGTTCAGTGGAAGGGGAAAGTGCATATCGGACGATAACAGAAATGATATTCGTGCCGGATGAAATTCCTGACGGACAGTATTTGCTCAACCTTCAGATTGCCCCTTTTGTAAGTGACGCTTCGCCCAGCCGGCCGAGGTTGTTTCACGTCAATCCGGAATGATACTACATATTTTCCAATTCTGCCCTGACCTTGGCAGGAAGCCCGGCTACTACCAATTCGTAGGAATGGTCAATGAGCGAAATGATCAGTGATTCCTGAAGATTATCGACGAGTGATACCGTATTCCAGTGTTTTTTGTTCATGTGATAGCCCGGTAAAATCGCCTCCGGATAATGTTCCCGTAGTTCCAGTGCGTATTCCGGATCACATTTCAGGTTGGCTGTCGTGGGGTTACTGAAAGAGGAAAGCGCAAACATTTTGCCCATCACTTTATATACAAGGGTATCTTCGCCAAAAGGGAATGATTCGGTAACACCTTTAAGGGAAAGACAGTAATTGCGTAAAGTTTCTATATTCATTATGAACCAATAGGAGCGGAAAGATCGCGGGTGACAGAATTGGGGTCAATGCGCAATTTGTCAGAATTAAGGATGATTTTTCCGACCTGCGGATTTTCGAGATTGTGGAGCGGCATTTTATGTTCGTCGAAAAACTCTTCTTTTAACAAAAGTGCCCCATTGATCTCGATAGTAATATCCTGGGAATCAGCTGACAGATTATGCCTTACAAATATATGATTCATGTAGGTGATTTTCACATCCACCTTATTTTCCTGCACTTTTTCGGGAGAAATATAGATAATGAAACTTCCATCCTTTTCAGATTGCTGTGTTGCCAGCACTTTATCGCCGGATTTAATAATAATACTTGCCTGACGAAATGGTTTCCGGGAAGTTTGTTCGACTATTTTCCCCGAAATCCTGATCATACACCCACCCGGGCATTCATTTCCTGCGGTTAATACAGAATGGCTGCCAAGGAAAAAAACAACCATCAGAAAAATCCTAAAGGAGGAGAAGGTGTATAGATTTTGCATATTTTCCGGAACTTTTATTCAAAAGGCAAAGGTATCTTATTAGGTACTACCCAATATTGCTAAAGGTTACAGTCACTGGAGGGCGATATCCTTATATGTGTCCGGAAGCGCGTTTTGACACAAAATTTAGCATTTTTCACCTATCCCGAAATGATATCGTGGTCGAGGGTAATCTGAACATTCTCTCCTTCAGATTTGGCCATTACGGTTGTAAGTACCAGGTCGCCAAAGATATTAACGACCGTACGGCACATATCCAGAATCCGGTCCAGCCCAAAAATCAGCGCGATCCCCGATTCCGGTATTCCAGCAGTGCTGAGAACGAGCGCAAGGGTAATCATACCCGCTCCGGGGACACCCGCAGCGCCTACCGAAGCCATGGTAGCGGTAAGGATAATGGTAAGTTGAGCGGCAAAACTCAGCTGGATATCAAAAACCTGGGCAATGAAAATGGCAGCTACTGCCTGATAGATGGCGGTTCCATCCATATTTATCGTCGCACCCAGTGGAAGTACAAAACTGCTGACCTGCCGCGAGACCCCCAGATTGGTTTCCGCGACGTTCATACTGATCGGAAGCGTGGCACTGCTGGAACTTGTACTGAAGGCCATGACAATGGCCTCTTTGATTGCTGAGATAAACTTCAGCGGATTTTGCTTTACATAAAAGCGAAGGAAGCTGAAATGCGTAATAGCAATATGCAAGGCGAGCCCCAGGAGTACGGCAAATGCGTATTTGGTGAGCAACAGCAAAATATCGAGCCCGAGACTGGCGACGACATTGAGCATCAGGGCAAAAACCCCGTAGGGGGCTGTTTCCATGGCAAGTGTCACCATCTTGATGATCGCATCATTCAAGCCGTCGAAGGCGTTGATCAGCGGCTGGGCTTTTTCGACAGGAATCAGCGTCATACATATCCCCAAAAATAAAGCGAAGAAGATGACGCCCAGCATATCTCCTTTGGCCAGTGCCTCAAAAGGATTTGTCGGGACCATGCTCACCATCAGGTCGATAACCTTCTCAAAAGCACTCTTCTCTTTCAAAGCCTGTGTAGCCTTCTCGTCAATTTTTGATGAGGCAGCTTCCTGATACTGTGCAACCAGTGATTCTGTTTTTTCTTTGGCCAGACCTTTACCCGGCTGCACGACATCTGCCACCAGAAGACCTATGCCCGCACCAACAGCTGTGGTAAACATAAAAAAGACAAAAGCTTTAACCCCTATTTTCCCCACTTTCCGGATATCACCCAGGCTGGCAGAGCCCAATATCAAGGAGACAAGCACCAGTGGCACCACAAGCATTTTTACCAGACGGATAAAGACTGTGCCCATCCAGTCCGTATAGACTGTGAATTCCTGCCATCCCAACAGATTGAAAAGATATCCGGCCACAATACCAGCCAGCATGCCGATAAGGATTTTTGTATAAAGCTTCATATTCGTACAGGTAGTTTGTTGCTGAAAGATAGCAGATATTGGAAGGAATCGAAAATTTTGATCATCCCTTTCAACCGGAAATGCCTGATTGAAAAATAAAGATTGACCTATTTGACTGGAATTCAGACGGATTGAACAAGGTTTTTTACCGGTTCGGGAAATAAAAAGTCAATCGAATTGTGGATTTCGCTTATTTTGTGTAATCATTTTGTCGATATTAAAAACTCCTTTTAGGTTTAATTACACACATTCCACAAAAATTTATGAATGCAAGAACCATTACTTTCATGCTCTATTTGGTTTTCGCGGCTGTCACAACCTCTTTCGGACAAAGAACTCATTCCATCTCCGCAGGGTTGGGGACGATTTATTATTATGGTGATCTCACCGATAATTTTAATAACTCTCTGCTAAAACCTGCTGTAAGCCTCAGCTACAGCAAGTATATTGTGCAGCAGCTTAGCTTTAGGGTAAACTTCACATTTGGGCAGATCGGTGCGTATGACAACGCGGCCTTTGACCGTGCCCGGGTACTTAGAAACCTCCATTTCAAAAGCAATTTGTTTGAGTTGAGCGGAAATGTCGTTTACGAATTTCTGCCTGACAAAAACTTCGGCAACGCATGGCAGGGCAAACCGCACTGGAGCCCTTACATCTTTGGCGGAATCGCCTTCTTCCGGTTTAACCCTAAGGCTATTTACAACAATGAATGGTATGAACTCCAGCCTCTGGGTACTGAAGGGCAGTTTATCCCTGGCAATGCAGGTCCTTATTCTTTGGTACAGGCTAGTGTACCTGTAGGTTTGGGAGCAAGCATTCGCCTTTCTGAAAAAGCCGGGATTAATTTTGAGATCGGTTACAGAACCACCTTCACCGATTATCTGGATGACGTAAGCACTGTCTATCCAGATTTTGAAGCACTGGCTGAAGTAAGTGGGCCGCTGGCGGTTACACTTTCCGAGCGTTCGGTAGGTGATATATTCAGACCCGGTGAAAAACGCGGTAACTCTGATGCCAACGATAGTTACTTCTTTACGATGGTTTCAGTAACTTATTACCTGAGCCGTTACGCTTCGCGTGATAACTAAAAAAAATGCCTGCTTCAAAAGCAGGCATTTTATAAAATAAGCTTGATTTAATCTTCCAGCACCTGGCGCCAGTCCAGGTGCTTTTTTATATAGCTCTGTACTTCCGCAATCGGAATACGAACCTGGTTCATACTGTCTCTTTCGCGGATCGTAACGGAGTTGTCTTCTTTGGTCTCGTAATCAACCGTGATGCAGAATGGCGTGCCAATCGCGTCGTGTCTCCGGTACCTTTTTCCAATGGCGTCTTTTTCGTCGTACATGACATTGTAGTCATATTTGAGTCCGCCGATGATCTCTCTCGCAATTTCCGGAAGCCCGTCTTTTCTTACCAATGGGAACACGGCTGCTTTATAAGGCGCAAGCAATGGGTGAAAACGAAGCACTTTCCTGACTTCCATCGTGCCCTGCGCGCTCGGCACTTCTTCCTCATCATAAGCGTTGCTGAGATGTGCCAGGAATGTCCGGTCAAGCCCCACGGCGGTTTCAACTACATAAGGGACAAAAGACTCGTTGGTTTCAGGGTCAAAGTACTGGAGCTTTTTACCTGAAAATTCCTGATGCTGTCCCAGGTCAAAATCTGTCCTTGAGTGAATACCTTCCAGCTCCTTGATACCAAATGGAAAACGGAACTGGATATCCTCTGCTGCATCGGCATAGTGAGCGAGTTTTTCGTGAACGTGAAACCGCAGGCGGTCGGTATTCAGGCCCAAAGCCTTGTGCCAGCGTGAACGTTTTTCTTTCCAGTATTCAAACCACTCTTTTTGTGTGCCGGGTTTGATGAAAAACTGCATTTCCATTTGCTCAAACTCACGCATACGGAAGATAAACTGCCGCGCTACAATCTCGTTGCGAAATGCCTTCCCGATCTGGGCAATCCCGAAAGGAAGTTTCATCCGGGAAGATTTCTGTACATTCAGGAAGTTGACATAGGTACCTTGCGCCGTTTCAGGACGGAAATAAAGATCCATCGCTGTTTCTGCGGTAGCTCCCAGCTGTGTCTTAAACATCAGGTTAAACTGCCGCACTTCTGACCAGTTTTTGGAACCTGACTCCGGGCATGCGATTTCATAATCAACAATGATATCCCGAAGGTTGTTGAGGTCGTCAGAGTTTAAGGCTGCTTCCAGACGTGCCTGGATTTCCTGCGCCTTCTGCGCATTGCGGTTTTTCTGAAGATAATCATTAAACTCTGGCCCACCGGCTGCCCAGCCTTCTTTTTCTGCACGTTTTTGCGTGTCTTTTAACGCCTTATCGTCGTATTTCTGGATTTGCTCTTCGATCAGTACGTCGGCGCGGTAGCGTTTTTTTGAGTCCTTATTGTCGATCAGCGGATCGCTGAATGCGTCCACGTGACCGGATGCTTTCCAAACCGTCGGATGCATAAGAATCGCCGAATCGAGTCCGACAATATTTTCATGCATCTGAATCATCGCCTTCCACCAGGCTGTTTTGATATTCAGCTTTAGCTCCACACCATTCTGCCCATAATCATATACGGCACCCAGACCGTCATATATCTCACTGGAAGGAAAAATAAAACCATACTCCTTGGCATGGGAAATGATTTTTGGAAATATTTCGTCGTAATTCATTGCTTACTGTTTACTGACAACTGAAAAAACTGACCACTTTTTTCGGGGCGCAAGTTAAGGATTTCTACAAAAAAGGGGCTACAAATTTGCAGCCCCTTATGCAATTCATATAAAAAACTCTTCTTTTACCGCATAATGACCATTTTCCCGAAGCCATTATTGAAGTACTGGCCGGTACTCTGGTCTTGTAATTCCAGCGTCTGTGTCGGCATGCGGGTTACCACCCGATACAGATACACGCCGTTGGCGAGTCTGTCTCCATATTCATCCGTCCCATCCCATGAATAGTTGGTGATATTCCGGCCAATATGTACATCGCCCAATGCCAGCAGGTCTATTACTTTTACCAGTTTTCCACTGATCGTATAGATATGGATCTGAAACAGATCGGGGATTTCCATACCGGTAAGTGTATAGACAAAACGGGTATTCGAAGAGAATGGATTGGGGTAATTCAGCACATGCGTAATGGTGCTTTTGGACTCAACCTTGAAGCGGATTTCGTAGAAACTTTCGCCTTTGCCGGAGGCATTTCCCCGCTGGTCTCTGCCCTGGACTTTCAAAGAATAGTCGCCATCCTCCAACGGAGTTTCTTTGCCCGGATAAAAATATAACCGCGCCTTGTTTTCGGGCAACTGCCCTGCCTGCCAGGTGATCCGGGGATCTGTACTGATAAATATCCGCTCAAAATCGGTCGATGGGGTGATCCCTTTCTTGAAGTACAGCTCAAATGCGTTGGAGTCAGACACCGCCTGGAAACGGTTTTCGTCGTTTACTTCGATCAGTATTTCCGGCCTTGGCGATATAATGTCTCCGTCAATAATATGTTTGCCGTCAACCGTCACGTCCAAAATCGGGTTGATCCTGTCCACCAGCACATAAAATCCCTGTACATAGACATTGTTAAACAAATGTTGTTCGGGCTGATCTCCGTCCGGGTTTAACTCTACAATCAGATTTACATTTCCCTCCAGTTCCATCCCGAAAGTGTTAAACTGATATTCAAACTCAACTGTAGGGCCATTTGCCAGAACCGGTGCAATCCGCATACTGTCAAGCAACAGACGGGTGCGGTCGTTTCTGTCCACAAATATCTTCACCTTCAGGCTGTCCATATTGTAGTTGGAAATATTTTTCGCCCCCATATGGATAAACACATCCTGTCCTTCCACGACGGTATCTGATCTGAACTCAAAGTTTGTAACGGGATCTACTACCACATCAGGCGTCGGGACAAATAGTACGTGCCAGTTGTCAAGCTGTGGAGCGGTGGCGCGTGCAGTATCCTGAAGATGGGCGGAGAGTCTCAAAAACTGAAACTCTTTTGCATCTATGTCGGAAATATTCAGCGTGTTGGCACTGATATTTTCGTAGAATAAGGTGTCTGTTCCGTCAAATCGCTCTCCCCGGACAGAGATTTCAGTTTTCTCCTGAACGATCGGGTCTATGGAATACCATTTCCAGAAAACTTCCTGCCATGCACTTGCCGGGCCGATCCGCGTGGATATGATATCCCCTTGCTGATAGTTGGCCAGAAAAACATTGTTGATCAGGTACTTATCTCCGGAGTTGGGCGCAAAAATTTCTGTAGCGGAGTTTGGATATCCTTTTCTGCCCATGATCATAAAAGCATCTCCATCTTTCAGCAGACGTATATTATCCGAGGCTCCGATTTCTTTGAGTGCGAGGAATACATCCTCAGACCATTGGGGTATATGGGGATTGAGATTGCTGCCTACGATAAAATAATCGCCCTGTTTGGTATTGAGAATTGCATTTCTCAGCAGGTGCATTTCGTTGGGGGCAATGGCTGAGCCGAAGTTGCCGTAATATTGGTTTGAAAAAATGGGGGTAAGTGAAAGCTGATCCAGTACGACGAATGCTACACCATCGCCCGAAAATCCATTTAATATCACGTCTGCCACGAGGTTACCGTTGCGGCTGTATGCAAATCCTCCATTTTTTCGGGTGATAAATTCATACTCAACCCCAAAATTTGCAAATCGCCATTCTTTCTGGATCTGGTCAAGCACGACTTTATCGGTTTCGTCCTTGGTAAACTGCTCCAGTCTTGCCTGAGCCCAGCCTGTGCGGTTGTTGATGTATTTGAAGGAAGCATTACTCCAGGTTACGGGGCTTACATTGGTGAGTCGTACCCGCCAGAAATATACGGTGCTGTCGGTAAGCGAGAAGGGCAGTGGCCATTCGACAAAAGTGGAGGTTCCGTTGATCACCCCTGAATTTACTTTTGCAGGGGAATTAAATAAAGCAGAGGTATCGATTTCGAAAAAATACCCCACACTCTGATCTTTCGTCATAAAAAATGCTGACGCCTGCAAAGAGATCTGACTTTCCCCCACGACTGCATATTCTGTAGGGTAGAGAATCGCAGGTATATTTCCGGGCACAATCCGGTTGATATTGACGCGGTTGTTGGTTTCAAAATACTCATCGATCGAATCACGGGAATCGACAAATACCTGAAATAAGTTTTGTCCCGTCATCTGGTTGCCTACGGGATTGTTGAGGGTAAAGGAAAGAGTATCCCTGTACCTCACAACTTCATAGTCATGCGCAGGGTGGAGGAAGTCTTTTCCATCAGGTAATCTTTGGGTTACGGTTACCCGAAAACTATCATCCGTCGCGAGTCCATAGTTGCTGGTGATGATATTGATTCTGAATGAATCATCCTGTGCGGTGAAATTGTCAGGCGTAAAATAGATACTGGATTGATTGATTTCCAGGTCGGGTTTCACCGGATGCGCCATTCTGATTGCAGGATCACCCTGGAGATTCATCTGGCGCCCGTGGTTGCGGTATTGTACGCCGATGAGAGAGTCCGAATAAACGGTAAAACCCGTACGGATAATATCTCCGATTGCCTGTCCCAACATTTTGTCGCTATAGTATTTGTAAAAAACCCTCCCGTAGTCGCGAAGCGGATTGAGATAACCAGCACTGGAATTACCAATATAGGCGATAGCGCCGCGATGAGGCTCCTTTACCCATCGTTCTCCAAAACTTTCTTCATCTACGGTAAAGTCCCCGCCAAAACAGCCCATGGCAATCATCAGTGGATATTTCCCAAAATTGTTGTACTCAAAAGGTTCCCTTACAGACACATCCTGGATATTCTGGGTGGAATGGCCAAAAAAGTGGATAATAGAAACTCCTGCCGATATTTCGTCGTGATAGGAAGCCGTCGTGGGGTCTATCGTAATCGAAGAACTATTTTTCTGAAAATAATGGGCTTTCCCGCCCAATGGAATATGAGAGAATATGTCGATCATATAATCAAAGGCAGAGCTGATAGAATTTTGCTCTCCCAGCGTTCCCCCGCCGCCAAGGAAAGTGCCTTCTTTCATCCATGGTTCCCATGGCGTATGTTCATACTCGTTGACTTTATCGAGGTACTCTAATCCTTCTGCATTCGTAAATATGTTTAACCTTCCGATGGATGCCTCCGGGCGAATGGTAACCGACTGCTGGTCAAAGTGACTGATAAACTCATAGTCTGTGGCGGGATAACCGTAGGTTGGGACAATATGCTCATCTTCGTGACCACGGGTGATAAATTTGCCCTTTCCCCACAGGAGAAAATACCGGGGTTTTACATTCCAGTGATCAAGTGCATCCTTACAAAACCGCTTGATGGCCCATGGGGTAATCGTGCCAAACCCGTATTCGTCGTAGATTTCATCTGTATAAACGATCCTGACTGAAACCGGATTGACGGTAGCCGTGTCGCGGTAATTGGCGTAGGCAATTGCCGAAGGTGCAAGTTCCCGGTGAGTAATGATAATATGTTCTGCTCCCTGTGTCGGGTCAAACAGTTTTTTTAAATTGGAAGCCTCAATGCGCGGTTTTCTTATGCCCGCATCTGTCGCAATAAAAACGTCGCGGGAATTGGGAAAACCAAGCAGGATGATACTGGCTGTTTTTCCTCCGGCGCCATTTGTGATCAGGCCTTTGTGGCGGATTCTGTTTTCCAGGTCATAGGCGAATACAGTATCCATTCCAGCCAGATTTTCCAGTTTGATATAGGCTTTGGTTGATTTATTCCAGTCAGTGATTCTTAAAGTAGAATCTCCGTTCATATTGGGCAACCGGTCATAGGTGATGGCAGAATAACAGATATTGTTGTTGTCGGTATTGGCGCGGTTGGCGTGGAAGGTGAGGTCGGTAATGGTCGTCAGCTGTCCGGATGGCGTGTAGTCCCGCTCATAGGTTTTGATATAGATAGAACTGATATTAATGGCTGTGTCCAATACCGGTGTAGTGGTATTGCCGTTCATTTCTATACGAAGCTGGTGCTGTGTATTCGATCGCCCAAAAACACGGGTGAGCACTTTTACAGGATTTCCGGTATTGGCAGCAAAAGGCGTCTGGATTTTTTCGGTATAGGGATCTCCATAGGCAAATCCCGGCCCTACATATCCCTCGCCGGTTACATAGTCGGAGTTGAGGGTATAAAATGAGTCATACGGGCCGCCGCCTCCCCTTACATATTCATATCCGCTGACACCTGCGGTATATTCTTTCCATGCCGTGTATTTGAAAGAGGATTCGGGGGTGAGTAGGGAATAGGTAGGGTCAAATATATTAAAATAGCGATTGCCGGAAGGAGTATTGTCCCAGGTGAGAAAATATACGGATTCATCCGAAAAAAGACTGATTCGCTTATTGGGCTGAAGATCGGGTTCATGAATACCTGAAGTGGGATTTCTGTACATGATCGAATCGATCTGCCCGTTGTTTCTTTCTCCGAAAAACTCCACATAGAGAAGTTGTCCGCCAGATTTTTTGACAAACAAAGACACTTCCTTTCCCCGGTAATAAAGTTTCAGGTTGTCGGGGTTGACCGACGACAGATCAAAACCTGCGGCAGCAAGATCAGAAACAGTAGCTCTGTAAATGCCCTCCTTTTCTACTACCAGCCGTATGAAAGTGCGGTTGGGGTTGGATTTATACCATGTGTTTCCGTAGTCAAAAAATTGTGCCTTTGCAGCAGAAAAGCTCAGGAGCAGGATAATATATATGAGAAAGCGCTTTTTCATTTTCGGTCAGATTACTGAATATGAAACTTCAGTGAGACAATATGTGTGTGCAAATTTTCGGACAGGTTGCCAATATTGGCAAGCGCATAGTCAATTTGAAAGTTTTTTAATACGACACCGATTCCTGCGGTTGGGAAAAGGCCCACAGCATTTTCGCCGTTTTGATCTTTAATGTTCTGAAGGTTATAAAACCCTCCCCGGAGAAAAGCCACTTTGCGGTACTGGCTGTTGAGGTAAGCCAGCTCAATACCTGCGCGCGGGTCAATGCTTATCCCGCTGCCACTGAGCAGCGAACTGCTGCGGTTCCCGTCAAAATACACGTCATTATCTACCGCGACAAGCATACTTAGCTTACGTGCAAGTTTCAGGTCATAGGCCAGTCCGAGTCTGACAGACGGGCGGGTGAGTTCTATGGAGTTGAGCGGCACGACGTTTCCGGTTTTTATAAAGTCATCCTCAAAAGTTTCCGTGTTAAAAGTCCACGCGTTAAACGTATTGGTGATATCTGTAACCATTAAACCGGCACTAAAGTTTTTGACCTGATACCGGGCTGCCACGTCAAGACCAAATCCCCAGGCATTGGCAAAGCGCCCTACACTGCGGTATATGATTTTCACATTGGTGCCGAGGCTGAGACCCTTAATACCCGGGATCGACCATGCGTAGGAAAAGAGTGCGGCAAAATCCGTATTGGAAAAGCTCTGCACTTTGTCATAATTGATCGAGCCGTCGGGTTCGACCAGTTTGAGAGTATTGGGAATATCGTCAATACCCAGCCGTATCAGCGTAACCCCAAACCTGCGCGTACCTGCGGAATCTACCGGCAGGGTAAATCCTGCGTAGTTGTAGGTAGCAATATTCGCGAAATAGGAAGCGTGCATAAGCGATACTTCCGGGTAAAGCGGGGAGGAAGCCGAAGCAAGGCCCGCCGGATTCCAGTACCCGGCAGTGACATCTTCTGCAATGGCAATCTGGGCGTTGCCCATGCCAAAAGCGCGGGCTCCAATGCCTATTTTTAGAAATTCATTGCTGTATTTGGGTGCCAGCGTCTGTTTTCCAGATGCTGCAGGATCTGATTCCTGGCCAAAGGTTGAAGATAGGATAAACAAGCAAGCAAGTAAACTACAGAGGTTTCTCAGAAACATTCTCTCATGTGATTAGCCGTCCCGGAAAAGGGTTGACGCCGAAAATCGAAGTTATCGGCAAAGTTTTGAAATTCAAATACCAAAAAAGATCACCATTAACATCATAAGACAAAAAAACCACGGGTTCATTCGCAGTTTATTTGGTTTGCCGGCTAATGGCATAAACGAAAGGTTCGGGCGAATGGTATATTAATCAGCCCGTAAAAGTAATGATTTTGCAGGAATAATCTTTTTAAACTTTGAGGAGTTCCTGGTTGAGATACTCAAAACCAGCGTAACATCTGCCCGACAATTCTTCTTCGTATTCCCGGATCATGGTGAGAAACTTTGGTGACTGAAGATATGCCACTTGCACAATACCCACCCCCTGTACGATCCGCCGCAAAATATAGCATACATGTGCCGGGTCGACATAGTTGCTCAGGTATTTTTTGCTCATGAATTTTTTCAGAAACCCGTCATAAGAAGGCATAGGCGTATGAGTTACCCACTCTGTAAGTCTGACAAGCTCTTTCACCGGATAGGTTTCGAGGTGATGGTAAAACTCCGGCACAAGGGTTTTATCATGTTGAATGAGAATCTTATCGAGAAGCAACTCAAAGAGGATATGCGCAACAAAAAATGTACGGTCGTATTCCGTTTCATCAAACGTACTTTCGATGAGCCGCGCGATGTAATGGGTTTCTTCAGTAAAAAAAGCAGATGAATGGAAAATGCGGTCAGCCTCAAAGTGACGCATGACCCCGTTGTAGAAGCTGATTTCTCCCTGGGAGGCCTCATTTTCCATGATCAGGGGCATTCGCGATTTTTTCAACCTGATATTCCGGTCAAATACTGACACGAGGTCAGGCGTAGAAACACCGGCAAAGAACAAGCTGTCATTGACTTTTCGGTCAAGGTAAAAATGCGAAATAAAATTCATTGGCCGTAGTTAGCAGAGAAGTCCTCCGGCAGCAAATAAACAAAAAATCTGTAGATTTTTCCAGATTCCTCCCGGCCTTTAACAGCCGGTGTATGAATTTATATATTTGTTTTCCTATATTCACCCCATTACTGTCGTCAAAATGCGGCTAAATCTATCCTAACTACAAAAATATCTTACCTATTAACCCCAAAAATTTATGAGTCAGGCAACTACTATGGAGAGCTCTCACCCCAAAGGACTATGGGTACTTTTTGGCACGGAGATGTGGGAGCGTTTTAATTTTTATGGCATGAGGGCACTGCTCTCGCTTTTTCTGGTGAACTCTCTGATGATGAAAGAATCTGAGGCTTCGATCATCTATGGAGGTTTTCTGGGACTGTGTTACCTCACCCCACTTTTTGGCGGTTATATTTCTGATAATTTTCTGGGTAATCGCCTCTGTATTATGCTGGGCGGACTTATCATGGCCCTCGGGCAGGGGTTCTTGTTTTGGAGTGCCTGGGTTTTTAGCAGCGATCTGCAGTTTGCTACATTCCTCACCTGGATTGCGCTGGGATTGATCATTATTGGAAATGGGTTCTTCAAACCCAATATTTCTTCAATGGTAGGTTCGCTATATCCTCAGGAAAAAAAGAGCATGCTTGATAGCGCATTTACTATTTTCTATATGGGCATCAACCTGGGCGCAATTCTTGGCCAGTTTATTTGTCCTATCGTCGGTGATGTTAAGATCGGAGATGTGCGCGATCTCACGGCGTTTAAATGGGGATATCTCGCAGCTTGTATCGCGATGCTGTTGGGCGTTGTGATTTTTTACTTTTTCAAAGACAAGTATATTGTTACACCCGAAGGAAAAGCGATTGGCGGAAAACCTAAACGCTCAACTGATTCTCACGACGAAAATGGCGAAGCAACCCGCGCAATTTTTGGGAATAAAAGTATCATTGGTGCAGCAGTGGCTTTTGTACTGCTGGTAATATTATTTCAATTTGGTCTGGGCCAAAACCTGATCTACTCCTTTATCTATGCATCAGGTATTTCCCTTGCCGGCCTTATTCTTACAGATGAGTCGCTTACTAAAGTAGAACGAGACCGGATTCTGGTCATTTATATAGTGTCGTTTTTTGTGATATTCTTCTGGGCAGCTTTCGAACAGGCGGGTTCGTCTCTGACATTTATTGCTGACTATCAGACTGACAGAAACCTTTTCGGCTGGGATATGCCGCCTTCCATGGTGCAGATTTTCAACGGACTGTTTGTGGTAGCTTTTGCCATGCCTTTCAGCTATATGTGGTTGTGGCTGCAAAAAAAGGGAAAAGAACCGATCTCTCCGGTAAAACAGGCGATTGGTCTTGCGTTGATTGCGCTGGGATATCTTGTAATCGCAAATAAAGTAGACGGATTGGGAACTTCTGGGAAAATCGGCATCATCTGGCTTGTGGTCATGTACCTCCTTCACACCTGGGGAGAGCTTTGTCTTTCACCTATAGGCCTTTCGCTGGTATCCAAATTGTCCCCTAAACGATTCTCTTCCCTGCTCTTTGGCGTATGGTTTATCTCCAATGCCTGTGCTTATGCATTTGCGGGTACACTGGGCGCTTTGCTGCCACCTACCGGGGACAAATATCTCGAAGCAGAAAAATTGGGGGTTGACCTCAATGCCTATCTGACGGGAGCAGTTACGCTTACTCCTGAACAAATGCAGGCTTATACGGAGGCCAACCTTCCAGCGGCATTCCCTTCGTTTGCCGGTTTTACCATTACCAGCCTCTATGAATTCTTTATGATATTTGTATTATTGTGCGGGGTTGCGGCAATAGTATTGTTGGCTATTACGCCATTTTTGAAACGTATGATGCACGGCATAAAGTAAAAACATGGAACAATCAGTGAGCAGAGCGGATATTCAGAAGTTTGAAGGGAAATATCCGCCCCAACTTTGGTATCTCTTTTTCTCTGAAATGTGGGAGCGTTTTTGCTTCTACGGTATGCGGGGTATGTTGATCTTTTTTATGGTAGATCAACTGATGATGGACGAGACCAGGGCAAATCTCCAGTATGGAGCGACTCAGGCTTTCGTTTATGCCTTTACTTTTATCGGCGGCTTGTTTGCAGATAAAATTCTGGGATACCGTAAATCTCTCTTCTGGGGAGGTATTCTGATGATTGTCGGTAGTCTGGTTCTGGCATTTGATCCCAGCAGGTTTTTCTTTTTTGGTATTACCTTTACCATCATTGGAACGGGCTTTTTTAAACCCAATATCTCCACGATGGTCGGGCAGCTATATGCAGAAGGAGACCCGCGGAGAGATGCCGGATTTTCACTTTTTTATGCCGGAATCAACACAGGCGCTTTACTGGGAGGTTATCTCTGCATTGCAGTAGGAAAAGGCGAACTATTTGGGGCAATCATCCCTGAAAATCTGCGTTGGAATGTGGCATTTAGTTTTGCTGCAATTGTCATGCTCATTAGCCTTCTGACCTTTCTTTTTACGCAACGCAGAATGGGGGATATTGGCCTTTCACCCCTACAGGATCTTTCCGATTCCCGTCGTAAATTGTATGAATGGCTGACATATCTGGGCTCCCTTGCTTTGCTGCCGGTAATTATGACGATGGTTTCACGTACCGAGTATACAGATTATTTTATGTATACCATCGGCCCGCTGACCATTGCGTATCTGATTTATGAAATGTTCAAACTGAGTGCAGCTGAAAATAAAAAGCTGATAGCCGCTTTTGTGTTTATTTTCTTTTCTATTGCCTTCTGGGCATTTTTCGAGCAAAGCGGAGGGTCTCTGAGTATTTTCGCTGCAAATAACCTCAGCAGTGAAGTTCTGGGTATACATCTTGACCCCAATGGCGTCAACAATTCCGCCAACTCCCTTTTTGTCATCATCTTTGCAGCCCTTTTAGGGATGGTATGGCTATGGATGAGTAAGCGGAATATCGAACCCAATACAGTCGTCAAGTTTGGCCTGGCATTTTTGTTTCTTGCCGGCGGATTTTATATTTTTTACTATACCCGTTTTTTTTCCTCTCCGGAGGGCGTTACCTCTCTGAATGTCTTTACCCTGGGATGGCTGATTATTACTTTTGGTGAGTTGAGCCTTTCCCCGATTGGGATGTCTATTATGACCAAGCTGGCTCCGGAAAAGCTGCAGGCCGTCATGATGGGGATGTGGTTTCTTGCCAGTGCGTACGGCCAGTATTTTGCCGGATTGCTCGGCGCCAATATTGCCGAAGCATCTGAGAACGCTTCCAATTATGAAAAACTGCTTGTCTATACAGAAGGCTACCGCCAACTGGGTATGTATGCAGTTATAGCCGGAGTTATTCTTATCGCCATCTCCCCTGTAGTGCGTAAACTGATGCAGGAGGTCAAATAATAGCGTGTATATGTTCGTAAAAACCTATGGGAAAGGGAAAACTTCTTGTTAGGAGTTTTCCCAACTCTTTGTTATATTTGCCAATAAAATTAGCTATACTAAGAACTTAGCATGGGCGACGAAATTCAAAATGGTCAGTACAACGGACAGGAGCATAACACAGTGCCACTTTCCGGGATGTACAAGGATTATTTCCTTGATTATGCTTCTTATGTGATTCTGGAACGGGCAGTTCCGCTGCTTCTCGATGGGCTGAAACCTGTACAGCGCCGTATTCTTCATGCCATGAAGGAAATGGATGACGGTCGTTTCCACAAAGTTGCAAATATCATCGGCCAGACCATGCAATATCACCCGCATGGAGATGCTGCTATCGGCGATGCCCTCGTCAATCTGGGACAAAAAGACTTATTGATAGATACCCAGGGAAACTGGGGGGATGTACGCACGGGAGATAGCGCTGCGGCA
Organism: Bacteroidia bacterium; assembly: GCA_041391665.1. Lineage (NCBI taxonomy): Bacteria > Pseudomonadati > Bacteroidota > Bacteroidia > Bacteroidia bacterium. The sequence continues at coordinate 651,948 of JAWKNO010000001.1, forward strand.
CCTCGTTATATTGAGGCCCGACTTTCCAAATTTGCCCTCGACGTCTCCTTTAACCCTAAAATTACCGAGTGGCAGGCTTCATACGATGGCCGTAAAAAAGAACCGCTGGCGCTGCCAGTAAAGTTTCCGTTGATTTTGGCCCAGGGCGTGGAGGGGATTGCTGTCGGGCTTTCCACAAAAATTCTTCCGCACAATTTTATCGAGATCATCAAAGCTTCGATCGCGCTTCTCAAAGGCAAAAAGGTTGAGCTGTTTCCCGATTTCCCCAACGGAGGCATGATTGATGTTTCTGCATACAATGGTGGAAAAAGAGGGGGGAAAATCCGCTGCCGTGCACACATCGAAGTACAGGACAAATCAACGCTCCTGGTGAAGGACATTCCTTATGGAACTACGACTTCCAGTCTGATCGAATCCATTGTCAAAGCCAATGATAAGGGTAAAATCAAGATCAAAAAGGTGGTGGATAATACTGCTAAACATGTCGAAGTTCAGATCGATCTTCCACCTGGTGTTTCTCCTGATGTAACCATTGATGCCCTTTACGCTTTTACTGACTGTGAAATTTCTATCTCTCCCAACGCCTGTGTCATCATCGACGATACGCCGGTATTTCTCTCTGTAGAAGAACTCCTCCGCCTCTCGACCGACAATACACTCGATATTCTGCGCCGCGAACTGGAAATCAGGCTGGCTGATCTCCGCGAAAGGTTGTTGTTCTCTTCTCTGGAGAAAATATTCATCGAAAATCGTATCTACCGCGATATGGAAGAATGCGAAACCTGGGAAGCGGTGATTCAGACGATCGATAAAGGCCTGGAACCCTACAAGCCGAGCTTCTATCGCGAAATTACCGAAGAGGATATTCTCAAGCTCACGGAGATTCGCATCAAGCGTATTTCAAAGTTTAATTCCTTCAAGGCGGATGAATTAATGCGCGAACTTGAGCAGGAGATCGCGGAAGTTGAACACCACCTCGCCCATCTGACAGAGTTTGCGATCGACTATTTTGAAGGACTCCTGGCCAAGTATGGCAAAGGCCGCGAACGTGTTGCTGAAATCCTCACCTTCGACAATATTGAAGTTCGCCAGGTAGCCGTAGCCAATGAAAAGCTGTATATCAACCGCAAAGAAGGATTTGTCGGTTACGGACTAAAAAAGGATGAATATATCTGCGATTGCTCAGATATAGACGATATCATTGTTTTCCGTGCCGACGGGAAATTTATGGTTACCCGTGTGCAGGAGAAGGCATTTGTGGGAAAAAATATCATCCATGCCGACGTATGGCAGAAAGGCAACGAACGAAAAATCTACCATGCCATTTACCGGGATCCGGATTCGGGCAAAAATTTTGTCAAAAGATTTGCGGTTACGGCAATCACCCGGGACCGGGAATACGATGTGACCAATGGCGCCGAAGGTTCTAAACTGCTCTACTTCGAAACCCACCCCAACAGTGAAGCGGAAGTGGTGACGGTACAACTTACACCTACCTGCCGCGCCAAAACCAAAATATTTGATTTTGACTTTGGCGAACTGGCGATCAAAGGGCGCAGCTCACAGGGAAATGTCCTGACCAAATATCCTATTCGGAAAATCACTCAAAAGGAAATTGGTGCAGCCACGCTCGGCGGAAGAAAAATATGGTATGATGAAACCGTAGGGAGGCTGAATGTGGATGCAAGAGGAGAATATCTGGGCGAGTTTGATACCGATGATTCGGTACTTGTCATACATAAAGATGGCTCATATGAGATGACCAACTTCGAACTTACCAACCGCTATGATATCAACAAAACCCAGTTAGTGGAAAAATTTGACCCTTCTACAGTCATTACTGCTGTTTATTTTGATGGGAAACAGAAAGAATATTTTGTCAAAAGGTTCCAGATAGAAACCACTACCCTCGATAAAAAATTTGTATTTATCAGTGAAGATTCCGGCTCAAAAATGGCTTTCGTTTCTACTGATCCGTTGCCCCGTATCAAATATGTTACGACAGGACTGAAAGGGAATGCAAAAGAGGAAGTAGAAGTTAATCTCGCAGAATTTATAGATGTGAAAGGCTGGAGGGCCATAGGAAACAGGCTGGACAGAAGAAAGGTAACTTCCATTAAAGAATTACCACCGCTGGAGTTGGAAGAAGAAGAGAAAACGCCCCCTCCGGCAAATCTGAAAACCGGCGATCAGATTGAATGGAGTCACGATGAGCTAAAAGATCAGCAGGGGAAATTGTTTTGATAAATAAGCTCAGTCTTTTAGATTATCCGGGCTCTTTGGAAAAACCTGTTGGCAGGTAACAATTTTAACGGTAAATTAGGATTATATTTTTCCGGTAAATGGTAAAATATGAATAGAATGACTCAAAAAATTATAGGTTTTACAATGGCGATTCTGCTGTTTGCTGCAGTTGGCTGTACCAAACAACCCGCCGCAGATAGTATTGAAGCGCTGGAAGCAAAATTTCGCGAGGTTACTTCCTCCAGCAATGGCAATCATGACGAGATCAAACAGGTCATGTCTGATCTTGCAGGTGCTTATGAAAAGTACGCAACAGATCATCCTGGGGATCAAAACTCCGCTGAGTACCTCTACAAAGCCGCAGAGCTGTACGAGACAAATATGATGAACATCAATAAATCCATGTCCATCTTCGATAAGATTATCAGCGAATATCCCGATACAGACAGGGCCGCTGACGCGCTGTTTAAAAAAGGATATGTGCTTCACAATACTTTAAAGGATATTGACCGCGCAAGAGGGGTGTATCTTGACTTTCTGGACAAATACCCCAATCACGAACTCGCCGCCAGCGCTAAGTTTGAAATAGAAAACCTCGGCGTCGATGCCCGTGATTTACTGGATCGTATTCAGCATAAAGCAGATTCTCTGGGACAAGTCAATGCTTCTGATGAATAAGCCGCATGAAGCGTTTTACACATAAAAGATTTTTCTTTACAGGCAATTTCACAGAAATTGCCTTTTTGTTTTATACTACTTTCAGTGCTTCCTTACGTTATGGGATAAATCAGGCATAAAGTTTGACCAGAATAGGCTGGGGACTCTCTGCTTATTTTTTACAAACCACTTAACCTGTTAATTTGATTTTGATGAATCACATCAAATTTGTTTCCGGTTTATTGTTGCTATCGCTTGCTTTAATGGTTGGCTGTAAGGAGGAAACTTTCAAGCCAATTCCCAAACGGGAAAGAACTTTTATGCATTTTCTGAATGTATATTCGGGCTATCCCTCCGTCGATATACGACTGACTTCCTTTGAGGAAATTCGCACAGTTGCCGATGGGGTATCATTTAAACATGCCTGGCCTTCTTCCGGCTACGCCTCTCTTCTTACTACGCCTGATCCCGACAGCATCGACGGTAAGGGTGGCATTACAATCGAATTTCTGGAAAACAGCACTAAAAAACCGGTTGTTCCTGCCCGTACCCTCAAACTGGCCGCAGATGTATATTCGACGATCTGCCTCGTCGATAGCTTTGGGAAACCGCTGATAGTAAAAACTGTTGACAATCTCCCTGATCCGGTACCCGGAAAAGCTGTTGTCAGGTTTATGAACCTCAATTACACCGTGCTCTCTGTTTCCCTTCAGTCGGCGGATGACTCCGTTGCAATCCCCCGGCTAAATTTTCTGAACTACTCCTCTTTTTTGGAGACGCAGCCGGGAAAAAAGACTTTTTATTTTAAAAATGATTTTTCCGGAAATATTATTGGGACAATTTCTGACCTGGATTTACAGGCTGGAAAAGCATATAGCTTTTATTTAACCAACCAAAGCGGCACGCCTTCCGTTGGTTATGAAGTGTTGAGATAGATAAGGTAATCCAAAGACTATTAAACATCTGCTCTAATGAAATATAGCCATTTAGCTAAAATCTTTGTGTTTTTCCTGGCATTTGGGGCAGTAAATTCGCTTCTGGCCCAGCGGTTTAGTATCGCCGAAAAAGATGCCGTTCCTCTCAAAACTGGTACTTTTGGCAGGATTCAGTTTGGCTCCTCGTTCATCAATCTGGATGCGCTCAATCCTGTCCTCGAAAGTAAAGAGTTTATGGCTCTGCCTGAATCATATTTTGCTGTAGGTTTGGGCATTTCCCGGCTCAAACGAAAGTGGATCGTGGGGCTGGATTCCTACAACTATATGATTGCAGAGAGTAACCTCGATAATCAACTGGCTGTATTGGGCTTCCATTATGCGACGGTAAATGCGGGTTATGTCTTATTCCGAAAAGACAATGAGATTTTGATTTACCCGCTGTTTGGGATTGGCGGAGGGCTTACCAATCTCAAATCCAAACCCTATGACCAGCAGTTTCCTGTAACTTTTCGCACATCCGGATGGTTGGGTGATGTCTCGCTTAACCTCCGCAAAATCTCCCTGATGGCAGACGGGAAAGGCACGAGAATTGAACTTGGGCTGCAATTAGGATACCTGTATGCGGGAGAATCTTCCGGATTCAACCTCAAAAAATTTGAACCTGATACGGTTATCAACGTCAATCCTGGCGGTTTGTATTTCAGGCTTTCACTGGGGATGGGAAAAATGAGGTAGTATGGGAAGGCTGTCTTTCCGCCTCCGGGACATAGCGCTGGCACTTCCGGCATTGGTTTTCCTGAGCCCGGTTATGGCAATCATAGGACTGTTGCTGGCCTTCACGCAAAAAAAAATTCTTTTTCTTCAACAAAGGCCGGGCCTGAACGAAAAACCGTTTACGCTGATCAAATTCAGCACATTGCGGGATATTCTTCCCGGGGAAGAAGAGTATGGCGATATCCGCCACCGCCTCACGCCCGTAGGGCGTTACCTGCGTCAACTTTCACTTGACGAACTTCCACAACTGATCAATGTCCTGATCGGTGATATGTCGCTGGTGGGCCCACGGCCTTTGCTGATGGAGTACCTGAAGTTATATGACCAAACTGAAAAATTGCGGCATAGCGTTCGTCCCGGTATCACCGGCTGGGCGCAAATCAATGGTCGAAACCGCATTAGTTTTAAAGAAATTTTCCGTCTGGATGTGTGGTATGTACACAATCAGTCTCATTTCCTCGACCTGAAAATACTCTGGCTTACTGTTTTGCGTATATTTAGCAGTAAGGAGATTTACCGGGAAACATCCGGGGGCTCCAGTGTATTTGATGGAACAAATTGAATGACAAGGATTTGTATTTTATTTTTTTTACTGTCGATCTGTAAACTGACATTCCTTTCAGCACAGACAGACAAAACCCAGCATTCTTTTTTAGGGGGTGTTCACACTCCCCAGGGTGATCTTCACTTGCTGGTTGTTTTTATTCGTTACGACAATATTTCTTTATTTCCGGACTCACCGGTCTGGCGGGATACAACGGCGGAAGGCGTTTTGCCCAAAATCGCGACCGGCGACCCCAATGATCTGTTTCACTCCGACCCTGATGCAATCCGGGGACTGGACAGGGTACAGAATATCAGTGATTATTTTTATGTTATGTCGGGTGGAAGGTTCCGCATCACTGCTGATATTTTTCCCGCTCAGGTTCCGGTTACTTATGTGAGCGAGGCAAGAGGTAATTTCTTCAGCCGCCAGTCCCAGATGAATACAGCTGCGATCAACTGGATCGCAAAAAACTATCCCGACTTCGACTGGAGCCGTTATGATCACCGTACAAATCGCCCCAACTATTTGGTTGATAATCACGAGTCTTCCCCTGATAGTATCATCGACTATATTATCTTTATGCACAGGGCGCAAGGAAGCACTGGTATGGGTGCAAGCAGCAATATGGATATTCCCGGTACACCCTATAAAATCCGCGACGGACATACCGGTATCAAATCCTATACAGACAATAAACACAATTGGGAATATTTTAAGCATGAATTTGCCCACAATCTCTACAGTTGTCCGCATTACCTCGGTGCCAATTCTGCCGATGGGGATAAATATTATACACAGAAAGGATGGGGGTTAATGGCCGCATGGCATTCTCCTTTTTTTACCGCCAATGCCTGGGAAAGCTGGTGGCTGGGCTGGCTTGAGCCGCAGGAAATTGTAAGCGACGGAACCTATACCATTCATGACTATATCACCCAGCGGGATGCTATCCGCATTCAGTTACCCGGAACCCGCGACTATCTCTGGATCGAAAATCATCAGAAACGAGATCTTTGGGACGAAAAACTATTTTTTAAAGATCCTGCTCAAAAACACCCGCAGTCTGCACCTGGGCTCTATATGTATGTAGTTGCTTCTCCCGGGGCAGACCGTGAGCAGCCGCTTTTGAATCCGTTTAGTAACAAACACGCCAACCTCATCAAAATGCTCAATGGTGAGGGGAATTACGATTACGTAGCTACCGGAGACAGTATGCATACAGGCTATTTTCTTTGCCCACTGGTTGAAAAAACTGCATCAAACCCGATTGCCGGACAAAACCCCTTCCAGTTTATCCGCGCCGACTACAATCGCGATGGAGAAATACTGATCGGCATGTCGCATGGTAACTCAGATACAGGTGGGCGCGAACAAATGGATATTTGGACAGAGGTCATCGATGGGCAAAATGTATATACACTCAGCAGTACCGGCGACGAAAATGATGCATTGGAAGCAGGAGATGAGACGGGCCTTTCAGGCATTTTTCCCACACTCAACTATCCCATCTATGATAAAAAGGAGAATAAACTGAATCCCTATATTCTGAATGGCCTTAGTATCAAGGTGCTGGAGCAGGATGCCGAAGGTAATTTTACACTGAACATACAAATGAATGACTGGGAAGTGCGCAACACACAGCGGTGGTGCGGCAATATTCTTCTTCCCGGAAGCAATACAATTGGTGAAAATCCCTGGCTAACCCTGAAACCCGGTGCCAGGTTGAACCTCGACCTGAGTGGTACACCCGATCGAACAACACCACATCCTCAAACCGGAACATTTGCCAACCCGACGATCTTTACTGTAGAAGCCAACAAAGGATTGAAAATCATGGATGGCGCAACCCTGATTGTAGAAAACTTCAGCGAACTACACCTTCAGGCCAATTCACAGATAGAAATTGAAAAAGGAGGAAAACTGGTAGTCAGGGAAAATGGCTCTCTGTTTTTGGAAGATGTGAGCCAGATCATAGTGCGTAAAAAAGGTGTATTGATCATTGAGTCATCAGGTCATTTGAGGCAAATGCGAGACGCAAAAGTGTCGGTAGAACGTGGTGGGAAGTGGAAAGATTGATAAATGTAACGGCAGCCTCTCCGGATTTTATTAATATTGCATGGAGAAAAACAACCTTTCAGGGGGAATCGCCCACATTGGTCTGTGTTTCGGTACCGCATGGGAAAAAAAATCAAAATATTTTTCATACTGATGATGGCCGGTTATCTGTCTTTTGCGCAGATTCGGCCCGGGACATCTACGTTTCCCGGTGGTTCAAATACAGGTTTTCCTACCTCCGGGAGCGGCGGCTTTCCCGGGTCAAACTCAGGTTTTGAACTTGACAGTCTGGGTACAGACTCTGCGGCTGCCCAGCGTAAACCCGTAAAACCTGACACAAAAGTTATTGCCAGGGAACTGATGTTTACCCACAAACCCATTTATACCTTCAAGGAAGGGAGATCTTTTGAAAGAAGTTATTACTGGGATCAGCTCGACCATACTACCGGTTTTGTGCAAAGCCTTGGGCAGATCGGTAAACCTTATCAGGTCTTTTATCACGGGTTTAATGAAAACATGTATGACCTTCATTTCTGGAAAAACCCGGTGCTGGGCGCTTATAACCGCTACGCCTACAATCCGGAAACACAGGTGAAATATTTCGACACAAGAACTCCCTATGTGAATGTGGACTATCTTCAGGGGGCGGCTGACCTGCAATTGATCGGCGTTACCGTTTCCCAGAACATTACCCCCTTCTGGAATTCGACGATTTTCTTTAACCGTATCCAGTCTGTAGGAGTGTACCGCAACAATGTAACTGACCATTCCAATATGTACTTTTCGTCCAACTACCGGACGAAAAACAACAAGTACCAGGCTTTTGCAAACCTCACCTACAATAAACTCGCCAATGAAATGAATGGGGGTGTGCCCCGCAAAGGGATCGACAATTACCCGATTGTGGATGGAATCATTTACGAAGTGCCGACCTTGTACAACAGCGCCTTTTTCAAAGGGCTCTCCGCGCCAAATCTTACCGGCGCACAGTCTGAAAATAAAATAACGACGCTCTATGTGGATCATTATTACCATCTGCTTGGTGAGAATGACAGTGTCGAACGCCACAACAAACTCACTTTCCGCAATACCATTACTCAGGAACTGATGAACTTCCGCTTTATCAATAAAAATATCAGTTCCTCCCGTTCCACCAATATCATCCCTGTTTATCCCTCCGTTCCTGTTGATTCCACCAATATATATGAAAACTACCGTACCAACCGGTTGCGCATCGCGGGAGAAGCCAGCTATTCGCTGGAGGTAGGGAAAGGTTATGGCCTGAATATCAACGGTGGTCTCCGCTATCAAACCCTCGGGTTTGTAAAAGATACTACGATAGTGAGGGAAAATGCTACCACACAGTACGCTATCGCAGAGCTGATTCTTCCGCTTATTACTTTGAATGGGAAGGTGTCTCAGCGTTTTTCCGATGTATTCAAAGCCGAAAGGACGTTGTCTTTGGGTGGAACGCTTTCCCCGATTCCTTCCCGGCCATTATACCGCAGAAAAGGGAAATTTGAAGCAGACAGTGTATCTGTGCCCAAAGTGCCGGTAAAAAAGTCTTCAGATGAAAAAGAGGTGAAGCCAGAAACCCGTTCTCCTCTTACCATCAACTTTCAGTACGATGTGCGCGACCTGAATCCTTCTCTGTTTCAGACCTGGTTTACCGGAGATTCGGGCAATGCATACGCGCCCAACCCCGACCTGATCAACCAAACCCTCAATCATATTGAGGCAAAGGCTAAATATCAGTTTGCCGCACCCGTGCGGAGAAATGATACTTTGTTATCCAATTATGTTTCACTTACCGGTTTTTTTTCGCAGGCTTCCCGATTTATTTATTATTCGCCGCGCCTGCAACCGCTTCAGGCTGGTGATGGCGAAAATCTGAAGTGGATTGGTGCCGAAGCTGCATTTCGGTTTCGGTTTTTGCGGAAACTGTACATCGAATCATATACTGGAGTACAGCAGGGGAGTACCAACAGCGACAATGACTTTATGAAATGGTATGCGAGAGGTATCCCACTGGTGTATGGCAAAACTTCATTTTATTTTGATACCCGTAAGACCCCTATCGCCCAATCGCTTCGCATCGGTGTGGATGTGTATTATAATACCAACTATGTAGGGCAGTCTGTGGATCCTTTAAGCGGCACTTATTTTCCTGTAAACTACCGGGTTCCGGGATATGCGAGGGTGGATGTGCTTGCCGCAATGAAGATCAAAGGTGTGTATCTGTTTGTCAAATTTGTTCATGCCAATGAGGGGCTGTTAACAGCGGGTTATTATACGACGCCCTTTTACCCTATGCTGGAAAGGACCTTTACGCTGGGTGTTTACTGGTCATTTTTTGACTGACAGGAAAAAAGCTATTCCCTGAGCATTTTGAAAATAGAAAGACCATAAATGGCTGCGGTTTCGGTTCGGAGGCGTGTTTCTCCCAAACTCACAATTTCGTAGCCGTTTTCCTTCGCGAAGTTAGCCTCTTCGGGCGTAAAATCTCCTTCAGGACCAATCATCAGCGTGACAGTAGCGGCCTGTCTGATCGTAGTTTCATGGGTTTGCAGCATATGTTTTGTCTCACACCAGGCCAGGGCACGAAAACCTTCTGCGGGCAACTGAACGAATTTTTCGACGGAAAGCGGCTCATGGAGCGCCGGTAGTTTTGATCTGGCGCTTTGTTTTAGTGCAGTAAGGATGATTTTTTCCAGTCTTTCTTCCTTTATTTTTCCCTTGAACTTGTCAGTTCTTGAGCAGATAAGGGGAAATATTTCGGTTACGCCCAGTTCGACCGCCTTTTCCATCAGCCATTCAAAGCGATCTTTCAATCGTAGAAAAGAAACGGCGAGACGCACATTTCTGTTGGATTCACCATATCCGGGGTAGGTTTCCAGGATTTGCAAGACGGCGCCTGAAGAAGAGAAGGATTGAATACTGGCTAAAAACATACTGCCCCTTCCATCGGTGACATAAATATTGTCTCCAGGTAGATGTCGAAGGACTTTCTGGCAGTGGCGGGCTTCTTCGTTGCCCAGATGGGCCGTTTGCCCGGAGATGGAATCAGCAAAAAAAAACTGCATAAACAATTCCTGATAGAATGATAGAAATCAAATATCGGGAAATGATTCAGATATGCCTTATGTAGATTGTGCAAAATTCTACTAATTTTGCACGACCATTCTGATAATACTGCATCCCTGTTATAGTTGTTAAACTCAATCAGTGCGATTATTTCTACGAATACTGCTGTTGCTGATGGTTTTTACCAAGTCATTGGCTTTCGGTCAGGTATCTGATGATACGCTGCTCGCAAGAAAGCTGTACCCCTATACTTTTTTCTACACAGACTATTATCAACGGTTGGATTCAGGATGGGAGGTAGGGGGAAGAAAGGAAAAAATACCCTTCATATTTCCATTGGACCATGCAAGCTTCAACTGCCGGTTTTCGATGCCGGAGTGCCTGCCGGAGGAGTTGTATTTATATTTTGAGGGGTTTGCCTGGGAAGGGGAAGTGATTCTCAACGGGCATTACCTGGGATTTTTTGCCAAGCCATTTGAATCGTATTCCATTCGGGTGGATTCTCAATGGTTGCAAACAGAAAATAACTTGTTGCAGCTAAATTTGAGCAAGGGCAAATTATATGAATTGTATCCTCAACAGTTTGTCGGAATTTTTCGGTCGGTATGGTTTCTTACGAAAGCGCAATTGGCTGAAATCGGGAAAAGTACGATGCCCGAAGTTGTACATGCAGATACGGTGGCGATAGTTGCCCCATATTTTCGGACTTCAGGAGGGTATTCATTTGAAGAGTTTCCCGCTGCACAAAACCTTCAGCCACTGAGGAAGTACGGCGTTCGCCATATATACTTTCCCTTTGCACCGGATCGAAAGTTTGAGGCATTTTGCGCACAAAATGGGTTTATACGGGTCAGGAGCCTGGAAAAGGCTTCCCGAATATGTATTGTCAATGCATGTCCATGGGAGCCTGCGACTTACCCGTGGAAATTTTTGCCCTGGTTGGATATCAATGGAAACCGAACGACAGATTATGGAGAATTTTTTCCGGTAAAAGGTTATTCTCCATCAGTATTTACAGGAGAGAACCGATTTGCGCTCTCCATGCTTATGCTCATGCCGCTGATTTTTTTATTTCTGATCAAGCTTGCGAGCCCAGGTTTTTTCTATTCTTTGAGCGGCATGCTGTTTAAGCCCAAATTATACCTTGATTCCTCGATGGAATCAGGAGGTGCACAACAGGGATTATTGCTATTACTTCATACGTTTCGGCTTGCCAGCATGTCGGCGGTACTTGCGTTGGGGATATATATTATCTCCTTGCATCACGACTGGCAGCTTCTCAGTCTGATCCGGGAACCGAGTCTTATGCATCAGTTGTTTTATAAGACCAGTGGATTTTCGCTGATTCTGTTCAAAAGTGCAGCCGCAGTGCTTGGGTGGTTTATCGTCAAACACATGATGATCGTGCTGATAGGACGGATATTTAAGATTAAGGGAATGACGGATGGGCTGTTGAATCTGGAAATAGTCGGCACGTATCCGATTATTTTGATGTTGCCATTGGCCCTGCTTGCGTTTTTGACTGCTGAGGGGGCGGGATTCGGAATTATAGGGGTCGGATTGGCTGTTTTGGGTTTGATCTACTACGTGAGAAGACTGTACGTTCTGTTTGTGGGGTTAAATCGTTTATTTGGGTTTTCCTTGGGTATGAAAATTTTATATATTTGCACCTTCAATATTTTTGCGTACCTGATTTGGCTTTAGTAAGAGTAATACGGGGACTAATTGTTCAATCACATGAGCGTAGGTAAGCCAGTAAAAAGTATTTTGATTTCGCAGCCGGCTCCTTCAGATGCCGCCTCACCATATGTCAGACTTGCAGAGAAGTGGAATCTGAAGATCGACTTTCGGAAATTCATCCAGGTTGAGGGAGTCTCGTTGAACGAGTTTCGTAAACAAGGCCTTCATCCGTTGGATTTCACTGCTGTTATATTCACGAGTAAAGTAGCTGTGGATCATTATTTCAGGCTGCTGAATGAGATGCGAGTGGAAATGCCACCCGAGACAAAATATTTTTGTGTTACTGATGCTACGTCGAAGTATCTTCAGAAGTATATTGTTATTCGCAAGCGGAAGTTATTTGTCGGGGAAAGAACCCTTACAGACCTGCTTCCATTCATCAACAAACACAAGGGAGACAAATATTTTTATCCCAGCAGCAATGTTCATAAGAGCGAGTTGCTGACGATCATGCAGGATAAGGGGATCAACGTTACGGAATCCATTATCTATCGCACCGTGGACAGTGATCTTTCAGATTTGGAGAACATTTTCTACGATATGATCTGCTTTTTTTCTCCCGCCGGTATCAAATCATTATTTAATAACTTCCCCGGCTTTCAGCAGAATGATACACGCATTGCCGTGTTCGGATCAGGAACAGCAGAGGAAGCATTAAAATCAGGACTTCGTATTGATGTAGAAGCGCCTAAGCCCAATCTTCCTTCAATGACAGCAGCGATTGAAAAATATTTGCGAGATATTGGTCAGGAGATGTAACTTTTTCCTGTATCGTGTATTATGGGTGTAGAAATTGCGGAGGAGATTGCTGAATTGACAGGGCGGAAGGGTGTTTTTTTGGTATATTTGTGGAAAATGGTCATATTTATTCGAATTACCTTGTTTTCCTTTATTGTGGATCTGTCATGAGAAAACTTTTATCCGCCATTGTATTAACCGTGTGTATGAGTATGACTGCTTCAGCGCAGGTGTATTTTCAGAACACAATGTACGGTTTCAACCAGTTCGCCTACAATCCGGCAGCAGCAGGCTTTAGCCAGTTGGGAATGGACAAAGGCTTGAACCTCACGCTTTTAGGACGCCAGCAATGGCTGGGTATTGCAGGTGCACCCCGGTTGTCAACGATGACACTAAACGCGCCCGCTGACAACCTTGGAGGAGGTATTGGCGCTACATTGGTCGTAGACCAATTGGGCCCTTTGACTTCAACCGGTATGGATTTTGCCTATGCATTTCACTTGCTGGGTAGAGGTGATGACGAAGGATTGCGGCTTTCTATCGGAGTTTCCGGAGGATTTCGCCAGACTTCACTCAATGGTGACTGGATTTACGACGTCAGTAATGGTACTGACCCGGTTCTTTCAAATGGGAAAACGAGTGCCCTCGTTCCTTCACTTAATGCAGGCCTTTACCTGACCAATGCTGATGGCAGATTTTTTGCCGGACTTTCGGGACAAAATCTTCTGGAACCTTCCATCGAAGGATTGTTGCTCGACAGCAGGGGAGAAGTCTCGACCATACCAAGGAGCTTTTTCCTGATTGGTGGTTACCGGTTTGATATTGGAACAGAAACCGGCAAATCAACGCTTACACCAACGATTATGGCTCGTACAGACGGTCTTTTTCCGCCTCAGGTAGATGTGAATTTGTACTGGAATTATAAACCCGTAGTATTTGGTGCAGGTTACAGGTTCTTTAATGATTCATTTTCCGCCATGATGGGGGTAAATATTTCAGACCGTACATTCGTTGCATATTCATACGACTATACTATGAATGCCCTGAATGCCGTTGGAGATGTAAACACACATGAAATTATTATATCCTATACTTTCCCCGGTTCAGAAGGAAAAGAGTCTAAGAAAGTGGATATTTTGGACAACCCTGATAAACTTTGATACATAATTGATGGGAAAGCGGTAGGGTATTTGCAAGTATCAGTGTTAAAAAATGTGATGAATTACTTTTAAATAATTCAATATTCTTTTTAAAATAGCGTAATTAATAGCAAATGGATGAATCTCAGCGACAAGAGTTAAAGATTCCCCAAATATTAATCACCACAGAATCGTCTTTTCAACTGTAAATCGTACTTATTGAAATTCGCGCAGATATGAAAAAAGTATTTTTCCTGCTTACCGTCCTGGCAATGACTGCCTACGGATGCGGCTTGTTCGGCGGAAAAGGCACTGGCCATCATGGTGAGCTGACCGGCGTAATGGACAGACCAGATTGGGACCAGTACCAGCCGATGGGCATGGTGTATATACCGCCCGGTAGCTTCCATATGGGTCAAAACGATCAGGACGTTCCCTACTCTCAGATCGCTCTCAACCGGCAGATAACCATCAGTGCCTACTTCATGGATGAAACTGAAATTACCAATAACCAATATCGGCAGTTTCTGTATGGTCCTACTTCGAATGAAACCTCTTTCCAGCAAAATGGTGCTCTTGACACTATCGACCCGCTGTATGCAGAAATCATTATCCCTGATACAACTGTATGGATCAGAGATTTTGTTTACTCCTACAATGAGCCACTGATGGAAAACTATTTCTGGCATCCTGCCTTTGACAACTATCCTGTAGTTGGTGTCAACTGGTATGCTGCTGCGGAGTTTTGTAAATGGCGTACCGCACACCTCAATCAGTATCGTGAAGAGAAAGAACTGGCTCCTATGCCCCGGTTCCGCCTTCCTACCGAAGCTGAATGGGAATACGGTTCTCGTGGTGGCTATGAGCATAAATTGTACCCATGGGAAGGTCCTTACCTGAGAAACTCAAAAGGATGTTTCCTGGCCAACTTTAAGCCTGGTCGTGGTGACTATATCGCTGACAATTTTGAATATACTGCTCCAGTTGACTCGTACTTCCCCAATGACTACGGTCTCTATAACATGCCCGGGAACGTAGCCGAATGGTGTCAGGACGACTTTGAAGAAACCGGTTATTCGTATGCCCACGATCTTAACCCGGTGTATTACGATCCAAAGTATAAAGAAACAGACCGTGAACCAGGTGGTGCAAAAATCCGGAAGGTACATCGTGGCGGATCATGGAAGGATATTGGTTATTTCCTTTCAAATGGTTCCCGTACCTACGAATATGCTGATACCGCAAAATCTTTCATCGGTTTCCGTTGTGTGGTTACCGTAATAGGAAGATCTGGTGCCGTCGGTCGGTTCTAGTTCATCAAAATATTTATTCTTAACGAATAAGAAAATACAGGGTGTTGTCTGAAAAATGACTACAGGCAATCCCTGTAATGTCTGAAATACTTTGGACATTACTATCAGGCAACTAAAAGTTAAATTTAAGGAAAGTTTAAAATGGCAAAGAAAAAAGGTTTTCTGAAATCCCGGGTAGGTAAAAACGTAATGAACTTTGTTTACGGCGCGGGTGCTGCAGTTGTAATTGTCGGAGCTCTTTACAAAATATTGCACCTTGAAGGAGCAAATGAAATGTTGATTGTGGGTATGGTCACAGAAGCTGTGGTGTTCCTTATCTCCGCATTTGATCCTCCTGCTGATGATTACGAATGGGAAAGGGTTTACCCAATCCTCGCTGAACCTACCTATGAAGCTCCAATGGTAGAGTCTCTTACTCCTGAAATGGCAAGACTCGATAGCAGTGTTCTGAGCGAACTCTCTGATACACTCGTAGGACTTAATACAAACGTGGGCAAACTCTCTAGTGTTACTGATGCAGCCGGTGCTACCAATGAGTACGCTGTGAAAATCAGAGAAGCGTCTTCCAAAATCGACAGCCTGAATCAAAGCTACTCCGTAGCGGTAACTTCAATGTCTGGTTTCGCCAACGCTGCTACTGATGCACAAGCTTACCATGAGCAGGTTCAGTCAATCACCAAAAACCTGACCTCTCTCAATTCGATCTACGAACTGGAACTCCAGGATGCAAAAACTCACCTGAAATCTCTCAACCAGTTTTATGGTGCAATGACCGAAGCAATGTCTTCTATGGCTGAAGCCAGCAAAGACGCCGCTCAATACAAAGATGGCATGGCTGAACTGAACCGTAATCTCCAGAAACTCAACAACGTTTACGGTAACATGCTCTCAGCTATGGCCGGTGGTGCCAGATAATGGTTCATCTGTTCGATTTTAGTGTTTAACTTAAAAAGAAAGAAGAAAAATGGCATCAGGTAAAATGTCTCCACGTCAGAAAATGATCAACATGATGTATCTCGTGTTGCTCGCTCTTCTGGCTATTAATATCAGTGCGGAGATTCTCAATGCTTTTGAGAATATCCGAAACAAACTGAACAAGTCCGCCCAAAACGCGCTCTCCAACTCCGACGCTTTCATCACCAGTATGAAAGAAGAAATCAAGGAGGAAATCGCGAATGAAGGTAAACGCTCTAATGAAGGTCTGCTTGATACGCTGGACCAAATCAAAGGAAGAACTGCTCAATTAATTGGTTTACTCGAAAATCATATTTCCAAAATGACTGAGATCGCAGGTGTAAATCCTGAAACTGGTCAACTTGAGAAAAAAGATGAAACAGAGAAAAATGAGCAATATTGGCTGGGAGTGGGAAAAGAGCAGGAAGCCAATGATGGTCGCGGTAATGCTGAAGCATTCAAGCTGCATCAGGAAATGGATAGCTACATTAAATACCTTGTAGATATCTATAACGGTCAGCTGAAAGATCCTAAAGCAACCCGCCAAAAACTGGAAGAGGAGTATATGACGCAAGACCCCGAGGCGACTGCAACGCTTGACAAAGAAGCTAAAAATTGGGAGCGTTTTACATTCGAAGGTCCGGTTATTGCCAATATGGCTACCCTTGAAGCAATGAAACTTGATGTGTACGAAAAAGAGAAAATCCTTCTCGATCTTTTGAATACACGTCTGGGGGTTGCAACCTTTAAAGCGGATAAAGTTGTCGCTATCAATGCGCCTACCGCAACAATCGTCCCCGCAGGTCTTCAGTTTGAAACAAAACTGTTTGTGGCAATGTCCTCCAGCCAGTTACTGCCAAAGTTTGGAAGCTCCTCTGGTTCTATCAAACAAGAACCCGGTGCAAGTGTGGCTACTCTGACTATCCCCGCCAGTGGTGGTGTTATCCCCGCCGGCAAAAGTGAAGGCGTACAGAGCTATACTGCTTCCATCCAGGTGCCTAAGGCTACCGGTGGTTTCGAAACCTTAAGCGTGGAAGGCAAATTCACTGTCCGTAAACCTGAAATTGTAATTACCTCTGCTGCCGTACAAAACCTGTACAGAAACTGTGGTAATGACGTAAATATCGATGTACCTGCCCTCGGCGACCAGTACTCTCCAAAAATTGATGCTAGTCAGGCTACCGTAATACCTAGCCAGAAGACGCCTAAAAAATTCCGGATTGTACCTACTGGTAGTTCCTGTAAAGTTACTGTTAACAGTGTCACCGGTGGCAAAACCATTAAAGTTGGAGATGTTGATTACAAAGTAATTAACCCACCAAGACCGGGTATCAACATGGCTGTAAATGGAAAACCTTACAATGGCTCCACAATGGTTCCTAAAACGAGCCGGATAGCCCTGAGAATTGAACCTGATGACGATTTCAGATCAGCACTGCCTGAAGATGCTCAATATGGTATCACCAGTGTCGATGTACTCGCTCAGTTGTCTCTCGGACCTCCAACCCAGGTAAACCAGGTTAACTGTGCTGGTCAGGATGCTACCAAATCAATTGAAGTGGCACTCGGTACCCGTGTACGTGAAGCAAGACCAGGCACCAAAGTTTATGTCCGGATCAATGAAATCTACCGGGTGAACTTTCAGAAAAAGCGCGTTCCAGAAAGATTCAATGAAATTGAAAGAACTCTGTCTCTTGTTGTTCAATAACATCTCTTTAATATGAAAAAATACGTTCTTGTCAGCGTTATCTTTACCCTGTGCTTCGTTGATGCGTTTGCACAATTCCCTTCCCGCAAGGATGATCACTTCTGGCGGAGAAAGGTCGTGAACCGGATTGATCTGAATGAGAAGATAAACGCTCCTCTGATCAAGCGCGAAAGCCCTTTCTATACAGATAACTCCCAGTACACTGAAAAAGAAGGTCTGATCATGACGCTTTTCAACGGGCTAAAGCAAGGTAAATTCGTTGCGTACCACCCTGATAGTCTGACGAAACCTCTGAGCTATGAAGATATTTTGAAGCGTATTGATGAGTTTGAAGGTAGCCTGGATGCCGGCGGCGATTTTGATGAGCCTGATACTGGCTTTGGTGATGGCACCGAAGGAGGTGGGTTTGATGATTTCGGCGGCGAATCCGGTGGCGATGAATGGGGTTTTGGTGACGACGAAGCAGGCGGCGGTGAATTTGGTGAAGACTTTGACGATATGGGAGGTGCTGCTGATGCCGGTGGCGGTGGTTATATGGGTGATTTTGATCCCGCTCCTTTCGAAAACGTTATCCACTTTGTCGAAGACCGTATTTTTGACAAGACTCGTTCTGATATGGTGTATGATATTCAATTCGTTGAAATTATCTGGACCGATCCGGGCGAAACCCTTCCTGAAAAGAAACTATGTACATTCGCCTACAATGATATTCTGGAAACGCTGGATAATGCTCAATGGAAAAACCGCTTCAATGACGCAGAGTACAAAACCATGCGCGAAGTGTTTGAGCTCCGGTTATTCCACAGCTATATCATCAACGTTTCCGGCGAAGGTATCCGTACCCTGCAGGAAGCTGAAGACAGAAGACAAAAACTGGTGGAATTTGAACACCACCTCTGGAGCTACTAATCAGTACTCCATAATAAAAAAAAGCGTCTCTCAAAAAGGGACGCTTTTTTCGTTTTATATCTCGCCCTTTTCGATGGCGTCAGAAATCAGCTTTGCGCGGTGTTTACCAAGCTTCTCTTCCAGCTCTTCGCGTGAGGCATTTTTTAGTTTTCTTACCGATTTAAATATCTGTATAATTTCCTTTTCCGCCTGCTCCCCTATTCCCTTAATACTGGTAAGTGATGAACGCTGATTGGCGGCTTTACTCCGTTTATCCCGGTGAAAGGTGATGGCAAATCTGTGTGCTTCATTGCGTAGCTGTTGGATCAAATGAAGGGCGGGACTTTTTTTGTCGATATGAAGGGGAAAGCTATCTCCTACGCGGTAAATCTCTTCCAGTCTTTTGGCGATGCCAATCATCGGCACTTTATGTAAAAGACCGAGATTTTCCAGGGCTGTGGCCGCACTGCTTAGTTGGCCCTTGCCTCCGTCAATGAGGATAAGTTTGGGTAATACCTCACCCTCGTCGAGAATCCTTCGATATCGCCGTGTCACAATTTCCTCCATAGAGGCAAAATCGTTGGGCCCTTCAACGGTTTTGATATTAAAGTGCCGGTAGTCTTTTTTCGAAGGTTTGCCATCCTTAAAAACTACAACGGATGCCACCGGAGAACTACCCTGAATGTTGGAGTTATCAAAACATTCGATATGATCGGGAAGAACCTTCATCCGCAACTCTTTCTGCAACTCTTCCATCATTTTTTCGCCAGGCGTTTTCTTCTGTTTGAAATTCTGATTGTACAGTTTTTCTATTAACAGCGTCTTGCAGTTTTTGAGAGACAGCTCTGCCAGATGTTTTTTATCTCCCTTTTGCGGTACTGTATTGGTAAGACCATCGGGAAGCGCCTCCATATCCAGTGGAATATTTGTCACAATTTCGGGAAATAGTTCTTCCTCTTCACTCAACAGGTAATTGAGCGAAGACATAAGAATTTCGCCGTCTTCCTCCTGATTGACCCGTTTGATTTCCCAGGCATGGGTCTGAACGATGGCGCCATTTTGCACTTTAAAATGATTGACAACGGAGAGGTGTTGTTCTGTATCAATAGTCAGCACTTCCAGGTCATTGATTTTTTCGGAGACAACCGTGCTTTTAGACTGGTAGTTTCGGATTTTTTCCAGTCGGTTTTTTAGGAATTCAGCTTTTTCAAATTCGTAATTTTCTGCCGCTGCCAACATTTTTGCTTCCAGATTCTGCAGTACGGGCGCAAGTTTCCCTCTGAGAATATTTTTGATCTGATCAATTCCTTCCATATACTCAGCCTCCTGTATTAATCCTTCACAGGGACCTGCACAGTTTCCGATCTGGTATTCAAGGCACACCTTAAATTTCCCTGCACGTATATTTTCAGCGGTAAGGTTGAAATTACAGGTTCGGAGTTTGATAAACCCGCGGATCAGTTCCAGCAATGTTTTCATTGTGCCCACATTGGGATATGGGCCAAAGTAGGTTGAACCATCACTGATTTTTGTCCGGGTAGAAAAAACTCTGGGAAACCGCTCTTTTTTTATACAGATGTACGGGTAAGTTTTTCCATCTTTAAGGAGAATGTTGTACCTGGGCTGGTGGTTTTTTATCAGGTTATTTTCGAGCAATAATGCCTCAGCCTCACTATCTGTAACCGTATATGCAAGATCGTCGATATTCCTGACAAGGTGCTGGATGCGATACGTGTGTTGCCGGGATGAGGCAAAATAGCTACTTACCCGCTTGCGCAAATCTTTAGCTTTACCTATATAAATGATTTTCCCCTTCTTATTCAGAAAGCGGTAAACGCCAGGTGCGTCTGGCAAGCTCCGCACTTTGTCCAATACATCCTGTAACGTGCTCATCCTCAATCAAAACTGTCCAGATCGTCAGAACTTACCCGCAGCGTTTCCCTGGCACCTCTTGTCAAAATCTGAGGTTGGTCGCCACATGCGAAGTTCACATCAAATCCCGCCGGGCGCAGAAAACGATCTTGCGGCAATCCAATTTCAGGATCCTCATATAGTTTTTGCATATATAAAGCCCATATCGGCAAAGCCATACTTGCTCCCTGCCCCAGATCAATGGTTCTGAACCTGACTCTTCGGTCCGCACATCCCACCCACACACCAGAGACAAGGTTGGGGGTTATGCCTACAAACCATCCGTCGGCATGGTTTTGAGTGGTACCGGTTTTTGCTCCCATTTCATTGCGAAATTTATACATATACCGGAGCCTGCTGGCTGTACCGCCGGGCTCATCTACCACACCTTTGAGCAATTCGACCATCATAAAAGCAGATTTTTCGCTCAGGGCTTGTACCGGGGTCGGCTGAAATTCGGCGAGTATATTTCCCTTATTGTCTTCAATTCGCGAGATAAAATGCGGATCCAGCCGACGCCCCCGGTTGACAAACGTGCCATATGCACCGGTAAGTTCCAGCACAGAAAGATCCGTTGTTCCAAGACAAAGAGAGGGTACTGGATCCAAAGGAGTCTGAATCCCCATTCGTTGGGCGTATTTGGCTACTACGGTCGGGGTGATCTGCTTGATCAGCCTTGCGGTTACCAGATTGGTTGAAGTAGCGAGTGCCGTGCGAAGGGTCATAAGCCCACCAATTTTTCCATCTGAGTTTTTGGGAACCCACCGGGTACCATTTCCATCAGTATTTTCAAAAACTACGGGCTGATTTAGCTCAAGGTCGCAGGGGGTACGGTTGCCGTAATCTATCGCAGCAGCATAGACAAAAGGTTTGAAAGTGGAGCCCACCTGACGTTTCCCCTGACCGACATGGTCATATTTAAAGTATTCAAAATCAATTCCACCGACCCACGCCTTAATTTCACCATTGATGGGGTTAATGGATACAACCCCTGTTTCCAGAAATTGTGAATAGTATTTGATCGAGTCTAAGGGAGAAAGTACAGTATCAATATCGCCATTCCAGCTAAAAATCCGCATCTTTATGGGTTTGGCGAATTCCTCATTAATCTCAGATTCTGATTTTCCAGCCTTTTTTGCTTTCAGATATCTTTCAGATTGCCTGGTAAGATCTGTAAGAATAGCCGGTTCTTCTTTATAGGCTTCGCG
Organism: Bacteroidia bacterium; assembly: GCA_041391665.1. NCBI lineage: Bacteria > Pseudomonadati > Bacteroidota > Bacteroidia > Bacteroidia bacterium. The sequence continues at coordinate 673,840 of JAWKNO010000001.1, forward strand.
CCCCTTGAGGTGTTTGTCAAAGGTTTTTTGGAGTTTCGTCAAATGTTCTCTTACAGCAGCTTCTGCATGCATCTGCATCCGGGAGTCAAGTGTCGTATATACTTTTAGCCCATCTGCATAAGGGTTGTAGAAAGAGCCGTCTGGTTTTGGATTGTTCTGACACCATTCTTTCAGAAAACTCCGTACATGCTGGCGAAAATAAGGCGCTGTACCTTGTACATGATCGCGCCCCTGGGCAGCAGTGACGATTGGTAAATTTTTGAGGCTGTCGATATTGATGGAATCCTTATTAAGGAATCCGTATTTGACCATCTGATTAATGACGACATTTCTTCTGGAAAGTACGGTATCTGGTTTTCTGATTGGATCAAATACACCCTGACCTTTAAGCATGCCAACGATAACGGCCGATTCTTCGATACTCAGGCTTTTGGATTTTTTACCGAACAGGCGCTGGGCCGCCATTTCAACTCCATAGGCATTGCCGTAAATATTTACGGTATTGAGGTAGCCCTCAATAATCTCCTGCTTGGTGTAATTTTTTTCCAGTAAGGCAGAGACAATTACTTCTTTGATTTTGCGGGTGACAGTTCTTTCCTGACTTACTGCGTTAAAAAGATTGCGGGAAAGCTGCATGGTAATCGTACTTCCCCCGCTGGTTGTACCTGTCAGATTTCTCTTCAGCAGTGCTGGAATAGACCAGTAATCGACACCGGAATGTTCATAAAACCGGGCGTCTTCTGTAGCGACGAGTGCGTCAATGACATAGGGGGAAATATCGTTGAGTTTTACATTTACCCTGTTTTCCGTGACATAAAAATTGTCGAGGATCATCCCATCAGCAGCAATAACCTGTGTGGAGAGGCTGGATTTGGGGTTTTCTATTTCAGTAAGCGCCGGAAGGTCCTGTGCGGAATAACCAATGAATCCGAATAAAGCGACAGTACCAAGGAAAACCATGCCCAGGAAAAAATATCTGGGGATTTTATAGGAGATTTTTTTTTTCGGGGGAAGGAACTGTTCAGCAACGGATTCCTGTTTTTTCAGTTCACTGGTAACAGAAGGAGTACTCATGAGCCAGGGATCAAATAGTTTGTCCCTGAAAGATAGCGAAAATTTTGAATTTATTTGTTCAGAATATTTTCGTAGTACTGGATATAGTCCTCCATTCTTTTCTGGCCGTAGGCTACTTTGAAGTTTGTATGGGAGATATAGAAGATTTTTTCATCTCCGCTGGAAATAATCGTTTTGGAAGCATTGTCTGCCAGGAAATCCTGAATGTATTTTTTTGCATCCTCAACAGTTTTGAAGCTGCTGATATAAGGAAGAAGATGCGTTTGTTGATATAAGAATGTAAAGACTTTCAGCCCCATTGCATCATAGTGGACTTTGTTGAAGTCGGCAATTTGTGTATTTGCGTCAGTCTTTGACACCTTGTTTTTATCAACAAAAATCAGGACAAAGATTTTGTCGGTAGGTTTGATTTTATCTGTAAAACCTTTGAACGCCTCATTGGAGGGGTCTGCAGATTCGGTCAGGGAAGCTCCGCTGACAGTTTCGCCCTTACTTGTAGCGGGGACACCCGTTTTGAGGTAGTTGAGGGTTTTTTGGGCCAGTGGCGCAACTTCTGATTGAGGGTAAGTAGTTACAAGATAGGTGAGGGTTTTTGCCAGACTATCTTTTTGTCCCAGATATCCATAGGACATTCCTTTTATATAATAGAGTTTGGCAAAATCGATTTCCGGGTTACTGTGAAACTGTTCGTTTGTAAGTAAGAAGTCGCTGAAGCCGATGGACGTTTCAAATTGACGGGTGGAATAGGCATTAAATAGGCCGTCATAGGCAAATGCATAATCCAGAATATCCCTTTTCAGTTCCCGGGGATCTTTATTCAGAATGAGATAGGCATAGACGGTCTCCGGATGTTCGTTGAGAATATAATTTTTATGAACTTCTGATATTGGACTTCGCTTTAGATTGTAGAGACCGTAGAGAGAATAACGGGCCCGGAGGGTATATTCGGAGTTTTCGTAGCGATCCAGCAATGTTTCAAGAGTTTTGATGGCTGAATCATTTTCGTTGAGTTTTTGTGCGTACAACTGTCCCAGATTGTACATAGCTTCTTCGATCTTCGCATTGGCGACAGCTATCCCTTCCTCATCTTTGGGAATATCTTTATAGTATTTGTATTTGTCTCCATATTGTTTGAGCAGTGTGCTGTCCACCTCTACAGGCTGTTTGTCTGCACCGGCATCAGGATCACCAGCCATAGAGATATTGGACATTTTCTTACTTCTACGCCAGTTGTCTTCATTGATACGTTTGCCCCATACCTGTTCAAACTGGAGCTTACCACTGGATACTGCGGCAGGGTTGTCAAAATACCAGACACCGCCCTGACTTTGTTTGGCCCGGTTGCCCTGATCCTGAAATTGTTGAAGTGCCGGATTATAGAAATTGTTATTGGGCGAATTCATTTCTTTCAGCATTCGCTCCTGCTCTTCTTCCTGTTTGCGTTTTTCTTCAGCTACGAGGCGGTTGATGAGGGCATCGAGGGTGTCAGCGGGAAGCGTGGACAGCCAAAGCATACTGTCCTGATAAGAGATGGTATTTTTATAATTGATGTAATCTTTGAGGGTAGCTGCGAGGGTGGTGATTTCTTTATATTCGGGAGCTTTAGGGGTGATGGCCGTAGCAGCACTGTCGTAATAAGTTTGGGCCTGGGTATAGTTTTGAAAGTCAAAGAAGTAGATCTGGCCGATCTTAAAGTAAGAAAGGGCCTTTTGACGCTGATTGCTGAGGTTGGCGCGGATCGATTCCTTGAGATAGTCAATCGCACCCTTCAGATTTTCCTTTTTGATTTCAAGCAGAGCAAATTCGTAGTAAACCTGATCTCTGTATTCAAAGTTTTTTTCATCTTTCAGCAGTTTGGTGAGATATTTATTGACTTCATCATCGTCATCCTTACCCTTCTGAAACTCTACGTAAAGGCGGGCAATCTTTATTTTGGAAGAAAAAGTCAGGCTATAATCTGCGCTAAACTTTTCTACCAACATATAATTTTCGAGTGCTTTGGGATATTCTTTGGTTTCGGAAAATAATTGACCGAGCAGGAAATGAGCCCGTGCGCGGCGGAGGTTATCTTTGATATAGATGACATTTTCAGAAAGGATTTTTGCTGCTTTTTTATAATCCTTATCCTGAATGGCGAGGCGGGTACGGAAAAGAGAAAGGTCAGCCTCAAGATCTGCGTCAATATAGACCGTATCATTGTTGATAAGTTCCTTATCGAGAATTGTTTTGGTCATTTCCGAATTTTCCATCATATAATGGGTTTTAGCAATCCAGAAATGCACCTCCGGTACGAGGCGGGAGTCAGGGAAAGTTTCGAGGATATAATCGAAATTTTCCATGGCGAGGGTATAGTTTTGGCGGTAAAACCAACTTTTACCATTGAGCAGACGGCAGTCATCTATCCAGTCCCCGTTGGGGTGTTTGAACATGACAGCATCATTTTTTTTGATGATGGTTTCAAAATCAGAAACGAAACTTTTTATTTCATCCTCATTTCCATAATAAACAACCTCAATAAATCCCTGTTCAGGAAATTTGTATTGTTCTTCAAGTCGGGTTACTGTTTCTTTGAAAAGATAAGTGGCGTTGTAATACCCGTTAAAATAAGAAGTTGTATTATGGTATAACCGGGCGGTTACTGTATCTTTTTCTTTACTACAGGAAAACACAGCCAGCAGCAAGATTATTGGCAGAAATTTTGTAAATTTGCGAAATACGGAAGACACCGTCATGACTTGAGTTTATCAATGGTTAAGAAAAGTAAACTGGTCAAATATACTTAATTTCAGCCTCAAGCTAAGAGCATATGTTACGAAACTTTTACAGGCGGATTCAGGCGAGGCTCATGAAGCAATACAGGGTTGAGTTGATTGATGACATTACCCTTTCTCAATCAAAGCAGTTCCTGTTAAAACCTATAACGGTAGTATGGATTGCAGCGTTGCTGTTTATCCTGATTGTTGGTGGAACTGCTGCATTATTTATTTATACGCCAAGCTTTCATCAACTGATTCCCGGTTACAAAAATCCGGAAGAGTTTGCGGAAGAGCGGCAGGAAATGGCGACTCAGCTTGCGGAGATGGAGGATCAGATAGAGCGATGGACTACTTATGTAGCCAGTTTCAGAAAGCTGGCCGGGGTAGAGGGGGACTCTATACCGGTATTTAGCGAGGACAGACTGGATTCGATGCGAGTAGTCAGCGAGGAGGCGATGCATAAGCGGCAGGAAGAAGAAGCTTTGGAGGAGAGTGAGACGGTATTGCCGGCCGTAGAAAAAAGGGAAATAACGCCGGAAAAAGTGGTGGAAACAACCCATGAATCCAAGCCTAAAATTGTCTATGTATCGGATACGCAAAGCGGCAACGGCCATTCACGGCATTACCCGCTGATGCAGAATCTTTTTTCCCCGATTACAGGAGAAATTCGCAAATCTTTTGATGAATCAAGTGCGCATTATGGCGTAGATATTGTAGCAGAAGAAAATACGCTGATTCGCTCAGTTGCCGATGGATTTGTGATAATCTCAGAGTATTCGGACGACAATGGATGGGTGATCGGTGTTGCGAGTGCAGAAAATGTAGTTACATTCTATAAACACAACAGCAGATTGCTTAAAGACGCCGGAACTTATGTGTATGCCGGAGAGCCTATTGCAGTGATCGGGAATACGGGAGAAAATTCTACCGGCCCCCATCTTCATCTGGAATTGTGGCGGCAGGGCAGGCCCGTAGATCCTACCAACTACATCGAATTTAATTAATAACCAGCCAAAAGCATGTTTGGAAACAAAAACGAAAACAATCGTCCAAAAGTGAATCCCTCTAGCTCTAACCCCGAAGGAAGAAGAAATATCATCTCTGAAGGTACCGTCGTTGTTGGTAATATCAACGCAGAAGGTGACCTCCGTGTAGAAGGTAAAGTCATAGGTACCCTGGTTTGTAATTCTAAACTGGTGGTAAGTGGCACAGGTTATATCGAAGGTAGCGTTGACGCCCGGATTGCCACCGTAGAAGGTGAAATCAAAGGGAATGTCGTTACCCGCGAATTGTTGACCATTGATAAAACCGGAAAAATATTCGGTGATATCTTTACGCAGAAGCTGGTTGTTCAAATGGGTGCTATCTTCACCGGAAGCAGCAAAATGGCTGAAGCCGCAAAAGATAAACTCACCGAAACGCAACCCCGTGCAAAAGATTTGCTCGCCAAATCAAGCGCTCGTCCGGTTCAACAGCCTCAGCCAGTAGAAAAGATGGGCAAAGCCAGCTAACTTTGGCAAAAATCCATTGGCTTTCGGCTGAAGGAAGATCTAAGGCTTCATGAAAGACAAAAGATCACCCTATCAGGAATATCTAAGATATACAGGCCTGGGTTTTGAAATCCTGGCCTGCATTCTTTTATTTGTTGGAGCAGGTTATGGCCTGGATACATGGGCAGGAACAGAAAAACCCTGGTTTATGCTGGTTCTTTCCATTGCCGGGTGTGCCGCTGCCATTTTTCTTGCCATCCGAAAGTTTAAATAAATATTCCTCCTCGTCATCTCCCAAACAACGCCTGTGTCGATACCTGTTTTTATTGTAAGAGCTGCCCTGATTGCATTATTTTTAATGCTTACGGGTTATGTCATCACAATCCTTTGGCTTCCTCAAATAAGCCTGGGTGCTGTAATTTCCGGTATTCTGGTCAGTTTTCTTACAGGGGTTACCGCTTACAGTATTACTTTCACAGGCTTGCAAAAGACTACCGGCAAGTTTGTGACTTTTCTGATTTTGGGGATGATGGCGAAGATGTTGGTCGGGATTGTTCTGGTAATAATTATGGCGGTAGGATACCGGACAATGATCATAGAATACGTAACTTCTTATTTCCTTTCATATTTTATTTTGACTGCGTTTGAAGTTTATGGGTTAATGCGTAAATTGCGCGCCTAAATTGATATGACGGCTGTAAACGCAGAAAATATATGCTGATGATTGTACGTAAGTCTTTCATACTTACACTCTTATGCCTTGTCTCAAGCGTTTTTGTATTTGCTGACGACGGAAACGCGACAGAAGAGTTTGACGCTTCGGAAACGATTCTTCACCACGTCCTGGACACACACGACTGGCATATTACAGATATTCCTTCGGGAAAGGACGAACATGGGAAAACCCATTATATACCGGTAGCCCTCCATCTTCCATGGCTTTTCTATAGTAGCCGCGATGGGGTACAGTTTGTGGGCAGTACAGAAGGCCTGGCCGAAAAAGGTTATATGGCGCTGCATGATCACCTGTATCCGCTGAAAGCGGGCGTTACGCCGCCAGTGGACGCACACGGGCATGTGGATATGGACGAAAAAGCTTTTGAAGAGTGGGAAGTGGAAAATATAGATCATCATACGTCTGTATATGATTTTTCCATTACGAAAGCGAGCCTTCACATGATCATGGTGGGTATTGCAATGTTACTGGTTTTTAGTGCAGTTGCCCGTGGATATAAGAAAAATGCCGGAAAAGCCCCATCGGGTATCCAGTCGATGTTTGAGCCGATCATCGTGTTTATCCGCGATGAAGTGGCAAAACCTTATCTCCACGACAAGACATCCCGTTTTTTGCCATATCTGCTAAGCTTGTTTTTCTTTATCTGGTTTTCCAATCTTTTTGGTCTTACGCCCTTCAATTCGAATGTGATGGGTAATATTTCAGTTACAGCCGCACTTGCTGTGCTGACATTTTTGTTGATCAATTTTAACGGAACGAAAGATTACTGGGTACATATTTTTAATACCCCCGGCGTACCCTGGGTGCTGAAATTTGGTATCCCCTTGATGCCCATTGTGGAAATCATCGGCGTTTTTACCAAGCCATTTGCGCTAATGATTCGTCTTTTTGCCAACATTTCCGCGGGACACTTTATGGTGCTTTCCCTGGTATGTATGATTTTTATTTTGGGAAAAAATGGTGCCCAGCCCGGCGGAGCCTTTGGTATCATGCCGCTTTCTTTCGCATTTACAACCGCAATTTTTGTACTGGAAATGGTGGTAGCCATTATCCAGGCATACATATTTACTTTGTTGACCACGGTGTTTGTCGGAATGGCTCTGGAGTCTCACGATGACCACCATTGATTTTGTATTCAATAACCATATTTAAATAATTTCCTTATGGGAACTTTCGGAATTTTAGGCGCAGGTATCGGAGCAGGTTTAGCTGCTATCGGTGCAGGTATGGGAATCGGCCGCCTGGCGGCTTCTACGGTTGAGTCTATTGCTCGTCAACCTGAAGCTTCCGGCGATATCCGCGGAGCAATGATCCTTACAGCAGCTTTCATTGAAGGTGTTGCGCTGTTGGGTGAAGTTGTTTGTCTGCTGATTGTATTCCTTAACCCTCAGGGAGTCGCTTAAGGCAACATGCAGGAAGTCAGGGGAATGCCCTGACTTCTCTGCTACATTTCAGATTTAAGTTGATACATTAATATATACAGAGATGGCATTACTGACCCCCCAGTTGGGATTATTCGCCTGGACCCTGATCATATTCCTTGTTTTCTTTTTTCTGCTCAGGAAAATGGCATGGAAACCTATCCTCAATGCACTGAAAGAGCGTGAGGATACCATTGAAAACTCACTCCGGCAGGCAGAACAGGCTCGCCTGGAAATGCAGAAACTCACCTCCGACAATGAGGCTCTTCTGAAAGAAGCGCGTGCCGAACGCGATAAAATCATCAAGGAGGCCAATACGCTGCGCGATCAGATTGTCTCAGAGGCCCGCAAAGCGGCTGCCGAAGCGGAAGCCAAAGAGCGTGAAAAAACAAAGCAGCAGATTGAAGCAGAAAAACGCGCCGCCATTGCAGAAATTAAAGAAACATCCGCTGCAATTGCAGTTGAAGTAGCCGAGAAAATCCTGCGTAGGGCGTTTGATGACAAACCTGTACAGGAAGCTTATGCGCGTCAGTTGATCGGTGATTTGAAAGAAAATTAATTCCCATGGTTGAAGATCGGATTGGCTACAGATACGCAAACGCCGTATTTAAACTTGCGGAAGAGCGGAATATGATTCCTGCGGTAAAAGAAGACATGGCGCTTATTCTGGATATTCATACGAATAACAGAGACTTCGCCAACTTCCTGAAGACGCCCATCGTGTCTTCTCCTGCCAAAGAAAAAATCATCAAGAAAGTCTTTGCGGGAAGGCTGAAGACGGAAATCGTGGATCACCTGGTCCAGCTGATTACCAAAAAAGGCCGGGAAATGTATTTACCCGCTACAGCCTCTTCATTCCTTGCGATTTGCGATAAATATTATGGTGTTGTCAGAGGAAAACTCATCTCTGCTTCCGTCCTTGACAAGGCTACTGTAGCTGCGATCAAGGCAGAAGTGGAAAAAGAAACAGGCGGCACATTTGAAATGGAACAGGAAGTGGATCCTGCCCTTATCGGCGGATTTGTACTCAATATGGGTGACAACCTCTTCGACGGAAGTGTTGTTACGGCCCTAAGAAAGATAAAACAAGAATTTTCAAAGAATAACTAACCAAAGAAATATTAAAGATATGCCAGCGGTAAGACCTGATGAAGTATCTGCAATCCTGCGTGAACAATTATCTAATTACAAAACTGTAGTCGAACTGGAAGAAACCGGTACCGTGCTTCAGGTAGGTGATGGTATTGCGCGTATTTATGGCCTGGCAAAAGTACAGGCCGGTGAGCTTATCCAGTTTGCAAACGGCCTCAAAGGCATGGTACTTAACCTGGAAGAAGACAATGTTGGTGCCGTATTGTTTGGTGAATCCGAAGGAATTAAAGAAGGCGACACCGTAACACGCACCGGCCAGATCGCATCCCTGAAAGTAGGGGAGGGGCTTCTCGGAAGGGTTATCAACCCTTTGGGCGAACCCATTGACGGAAAAGGCCCGATCACAGGTGAGTTGTACGATTCTCCATACGAACGTAAAGCTCCAGGGGTAATTTTCCGCCAGCCGGTAAACGAACCGCTTCAGACAGGTGTGAAGGCGATTGACTCGATGATTCCGATTGGTCGTGGCCAGCGTGAGCTTATCATTGGTGACCGCTCAACAGGTAAAACTGCTATTGCGGTGGATACGATCATCAACCAAAAAGAAAGCTACGACAGCGGTAACCCTGTTTATTGTATATATGTAGCCTGCGGTCAGAAAGCTTCTACTATCGCTAAGGTGGTAAAAGCGCTGGAAGATTCAGGTGCAATGCCTTATACGGTTATTGTAGCTGCTCCGGCATCTTATCCTGCTCCGCTTCAGTTTTTTGCGCCTTTTGCAGGTGCTGCTATCGGGGAGTTTTTCCGCGATACCGGACGCCCTGCCCTGGCAATCTATGACGACCTTTCCAAGCAGGCCGTAGCTTACCGTGAAGTATCTCTGCTTTTGAGACGTCCTCCCGGCCGTGAAGCTTATCCTGGAGACGTATTCTATCTCCACTCACGCCTGCTCGAACGTGCGGCTAAAATCATCAACGATGATGGTATTGCAAAAAATATGAACGACCTGCCGGAAGCGTTTAAGCCAATGGTAAAAGGTGGTGGTTCTCTTACCGCTCTTCCGATCATCGAAACCCAGGAAGGGGACGTTTCTGCTTATATCCCGACCAACGTAATCTCTATTACTGACGGCCAGATATTCCTCGAATCCAACCTCTTCAATGCTGGTGTACGCCCTGCGATCAACGTAGGTATCTCCGTATCCCGTGTGGGTGGATCTGCACAGATCAAGCCGATGAAAAAAGTAGCGGGTACGCTGAAACTTGACCTGGCTCAGTTCCGTGAACTGGAAGCTTTTGCCCGTTTTGGTTCAGATCTCGACAAATCTACCCAGCTTCAGCTTGACCGTGGTCGTCGAAGTGTACAGATCCTGATTCAGAGACAATATTCACCTGTTTCTGTAGAAAATCAGGTGGCCATTATTTATGCAGTCTCCAAAGGATTCGCTGATAAAGTGCCTGTAGAGAAGATGAGTGATTATGAAAAACAATTCATTCAGAATCTGGAACTCAGGCATAAAGGTACTCTCGATGCTATCAAAGGCCGCGACTGGAATGATGAGATCATCAAAGTACTGGAGTCTGTAGCAACAGAAACCGCGAAGTCATTTATATAACAGTTATTTTTCTGAACCATTAATCCGAAAACCCGGAACTCATAATGGCGAATCTTAAAGAAATACGAGGCCGGATAAAAACGGTAAAAAACATCCAGCAGGTTACCAAAGCCATGAAAATGGTGGCTGCGGCTAAATTGCGGCGTGCACAGGATCGCATGCTTCAGTTGCGCCCGTACGCTTCCAAGCTCAAGGAAATTATTGGAAATGTGACCGCTTCGGTCAACGTTGACGATATCCCGAGCAAATTGGTAGAGGTGCGGGAAGTTAAAAATATCCTCTTCGTAGTTATCACCTCCAACCGAGGCCTTGCCGGACCGTTTAATACCAATCTGCTCAAACAGGCCAATCAGTTTATCAAGGAAAATCACGCGAAGGATCTTGCCGAAGGGAAAATTCAGTTTTTATGTATAGGACGTAAAGGCTATGACTTTTACCGCAAACGCAAGTATAATGTCAATGGCAAAAACTTTGATGTTTTCGGTGATCTTACTTTCCAGGCAGTCAATGAGGTTGTCGACCTGATTTTTGAAAAATTTGAAAGTGGAGAAGTGGACAAGGTATATCTGGCGTTCAATGAATTCCGCAACGTCATGTCGCAGATTCGCCAGGTAGAACAATTGTTGCCTTTGTCGGTAGAAGGATTGGGAAAAGGTGGTGAAGTTGCTGCTGATGCGGATAAATATCGCTCTGACTATATGTTTGAGCCTGGCCGTGAAGAGATTCTTACAGAGCTGATTCCTAAAGCACTGCGAGTGCAGGTATTCCGCGCTGTGCTGGAGTCCAATGCTTCTGAACATGGCGCCCGTATGATTGCTATGGATAGTGCAACTACCAATGCAGAGGACTTGCTGAAAGGGCTGAAATTGAGCTATAACAAAGCTCGTCAGGCATCTATCACGAAGGAAATCCTCGAGATTGCCGCAGGTGCAGATGCGCTTGCAGCGCAGTAGCGATCGATTGTCAAAAAAATCAATATAAAAAAGGAGTATCTCTATTTGAGGTACTCCTTTTTCTTTATGTCTATGAAAACAGAAAAATCACATAGATAATTTCCGTGCAATCAGTGCCTGGGTGATGATCGTCACGATCACAAGTAAAGCAATTCCTATTGAGCTGAGGATAGGAACCCCCAAAAGCAGACCGCCCACAGTTCCTGCAATAAACCCTGATAATACAGCAGCACCTATTCTTTTCAGAAAAGTAACCTCGGGTTGCCTGCGAATGACTTTTCTCAGACTTCGTTTCTCATCATCTGAAGCATCCACTCTTTTTTGTACTAGCCGGAAAAAACGACCGAAGTTTATTGCTCCGTCTTCTTCCACAAAGGGAGGTATCTCAGAGAATCTGATATTGGTTGCGACTCTGATCCTTTTGCGCTGATTGGTTGAGCTAAGAAACAGGTTGGGTGCAATGCCGTACTGGTTCATTCGCTTATAGATATAGAGAAAAAGCTCATCCTCAGAGATATAACCCCGCTGGTCGAGATCTGCATCTCCAGTTTTTAAACCCTCAACAAGTGTTGCCGTGAACTTAGGATTTTTTACGCCATCGGCCGTTTGCGATGTACCTAATGTATCCTGAGAAGTAAGTACAAATGATTGGGTTGCCCGGGAGAAATCTGCCAGCATCGATTCTTTGTGAAATTTCTTTTCGGCATCCATTTCATCTCTTGAAAAACAATCAATGATCAGAATTTTTTGTTCTGCCTCGCAGTCTTTCATTGCATCATAAATAAATCTTGCAGACACAGAGGTCTCTTCCAATGCCTCTGGATTTGTATTGCTATCTGCAAAATATAGCCGATCACCTTCACTGACCAGTTCAAAGCCATTGAGGTATAAAAGTAGTAGTTCATGGAATTCTCTTTTTTGAAAAAAGCGCACAATCTCTCTTTTTGCTTTGGTACAATCACTCTCGGCAAGAGAAATCATTCTTCCAAACCCACCAATCTTGGGATTATTGAGTACCTCCCGTAAGTCCAAAAACTCCTGAGGAGTCGCAACGAGACTGGAAACTTGAGCATCCTCAGACGAAGGAGTACTGATCATGAGTGCAGATCTAACAATCATAGATTAGCCTTATTATTTCAGGAAACCACAAAAGTATAAAAACATTGCAAAGTATCCCACTTTTTCCACCTGGCACTTATACTGTCAAGGAGGTTTTTGTAACTTACTGGCATGGAGGAAATTATCTTAGCCCTGAAGCGTTTGTTTATGAACGATATTTTGCCCTTAAAAAGGGCTAGGGCTGAAGAATTTGGCGGCCATTTTCAGCAGGCTTTATTTTCATGGGATCCTGCAAAATTTAGCAAATATTCTTCTGCTGTCAATGATTTTTCCTCCCAACAATTTCGGTTGTGGTACAAACACCATGCCGGTAGCGGGATGATTTCCGGTGCGGGGCTTTCTGTTTTGCTTACCATGATGCTGTATATTTCTGATAATGACTCGGAGCAGGAATTTAGGGAAATGGCAGATCCGGCTATTTTTCCCAATCCGGCCCTCATGGGCGAATTGCTGGAAGCGTTGGATCGTGCAGACCGTTGGGCCAGATTTCGCTTAAAAAACGCCTTATGGTATCATCAGGGGATTGTAATGAATTCAGGTATCCGGGAAGCCTTTAAAAATTTCTTCCAAACCAGTGGTGGACCCCTGAACTTTAGCTCGGAAAGAGCCCAGCAAAAGGTGAATTCATGGGCAAAAGAAGTTTCTAACGGCCGGATTTCTTCTTTTCTGGAGTTGTTACAGGGGAATATGATATTTGCCCAGATGATCATGATGAAAGGTGTATGGCGGAATCCTTTTGAAAAGATGGGCTCTCGCACAGATTTATTTTTCCCTTACGACAAACGTCCCGTCGCTATAGAGATGATGCGCGCATCAGGATCTTTCCCGGTGCTTAAAATGCCGGATTGGGAAGCCATTTTCCTTCCATTTGGTACAGAATCCTTTAGCTGTATACTGGCCATGCCTGAGAAAGGGCAAAAGCTGCCAGACGTCCATGGAATTTTTGAGCCGGCAAAATGGAAAAAAGAATCTGCTATTTCTACAGTGGATATATCTGTGTCCATTCCGTTATTTTCGCTGAATACGGTAACATATTTTGGCCCTTTGCTCAGGGAAATGGGCTTGAGTCAGGTTTTTGATCCGGAAAAGGCCGATTTCTCCAAAATGAGTGAAGAGCCGCTCTGGCTTGACCAGGTGATTCAGGGCGTGCATTTTGAGGTAAATGAAACGGGTATAGGAGACAATCGGTTTGCCAAAACAAAACTCAGACAAACACCTTCCGAGCCTAATTTACCCGAATTGATTTTCAACCGGCCATTTTATATAGCGGTGATAGAAAATCATACAGGGCTGCTATTGCTTCAGGGCGTATTTGAAGGAGATCATTAACCTTCTTTTCGCAGTTCGCGAATTCTTTTTCGTACTTCAACCGAAAACAAGCTTCCCGGAAAGAGCTTCAGAAACTCCATATAATACTGCATGGCTGCTTCCGGATCCTTGATCGAATAATCGTAAATACGGGCCTTGGTATAGAGCGCATCATCTCCGTAGATATCGGTACTAAACTCGTTGAGGATCCGGTCAATGTAAATCATTGCCGAAGAAATATCATTTTGTTTGAGGAATATATTTGATCGCTCCCATAAAATTTCGTCAGCCAGGGTATGTGTCGGAAACTGATAGGCCAGCGAATCCAGCAATTTGAGTGAGCCTTTATAATCTCTCTGGTAAGTAAGGAGCTGGGCTTTGGCAAACATCTCCAGTGCTGTGGTTGTGGTATCAAGACCTGTATTGTCGATAATCAGGAGATTGAGTTTGATTGCGTCATTGGAGATGTCGTTTGAGGTATTGTCTTTGATTGCTCCCAAAAGAGCCTGAGCCAGGTTAAACTCTCCCCGGTAGTACGCCATTTGTCCCAGCTTAAATTTTGCCAATGCCCCGATCTGTCGGTCTTTGAAGCTTTCAGACACGTCTGTATAGATGAGTTTTGCCTTGTTGTATTCCTGTTGCATCAACAATACATCGGCGATCAGAAGCTGTCCCTGTGCCCAGTCTTCCAGACGTAAAAACTGCTTTTGCCTGACGATTTCTTCCAGTTCGGTTCTCGCTGTTTCCAGGTCGTTGAGATAGAATATCATCAGCTTGGCTCTGCGATATATGGCATCAAAATATTGCGGTTTGTAGCCAAATTCTTTCAATAAATTGCCGTAATCATTGACCGCCTGTTGTACAGACGGCATATCGACAGGAATCTGGTCAAAGGCTTTGAGTTCTCCGTTTACCGCTTTCTCAAAATGAGCCCGGTAGAAGTAGGGGGATGTTTTTTTTCGTTCAATAATATAGTCATACGCCTCATTGGAGAGGTCGTACATTTTATTGTTTCGCATGGTCTCGGCAAAATTATAGATACGGTCGCCATCCTCTCTGAACAGGCGGTCGATCGATTTCACCTGGATAAAGGCCTCGTAAAAGTTTTCGGCCTGTACATAGTATTCATACAGTATGGAGCGAAGTCCGTTGTCGTTGGGTTGTTTGTCTACCGCCTGAAGCAGCGCTTTTTCTACTTCCTGGGTTGATTGCGGGTTGACGAGATTCAGAATAGCAAGATTCGCCGCACTGAGATTGGATGCACTGGCGTAATACATGTTCAGGTATTCGTCTGTCGCCTTATCAAACTCTCCCAGTTGTGTATGGATATTGGCGATTTCATTGCTGAAAATATAGGGGTCGCCTAACCGTTTGCGCCCCTGGAGGTAAGCCTTGTTGGCAAGCTCCAGTTTGCCTGCCTGGTAGAGATAAGCACCTGCGCGCACAAAATCACCTTGAAGGATGAGTTGTTTGTCAATTACATCGAGATAGAGTTTGTCCGCTTCTTTCAGACTACCGGTTTTTTCGAGAAGGGATGCTTTGAGGAGGGAGAAAATAACCCCGGAGGATTGCCGCCTGGCATTTTTGTCGAGAAATTTTATGCCTTCTTCGAATTGGCCCAACATTTCGTAGCAGCTGACAATTCGGAGCCCATAGTTTTCCTGGGGATCTTTCCGGTAAACTTTGTCGAAAAGTTCGAGCGCAGATTCATATTCGCCGTCGGCAAAATATTTTTCGGCAAGATCAGCTTCAGGATCGGTTTGGGCAAAACCGGATATGAGCAAAAAGCTCAGGAGGAATAAGGAAATCAGTCGTATCATACCAACTAAAACGTATAAGGCAGATGAAAGATTTCCCAAGATACAAATTACAGTGGGAGAAAAGCGAATGATCGCAGGTGAAATCTTGCCTGAAAAATCAACCGTTTCCGATCATTTTTGCATAGTCTGCGGCCTTGAGTAAATCTGCAACACCTGCACTTTCCTCAATATGGATTTTCACCATCCAACCTTCACCATAGGGGTCGCTGTTTACCAGTTCAGGCTGGTCGGCAAGTTTAGGATTAATATCAATCACTGTCCCTGCCAATGGCATAAAAAGATCAGATACCGTTTTGACAGCTTCCACTGTACCAAAAATTGCATTTCGTTCAATGGACTGATCCAGTGTTTCTATTTCTACATACACAATATCGCCCAGTTCGTTTTGCGCAAAAGCGGTAATTCCAACCGTGGCGTTTTCTCCTTCGATCCGAATCCATTCGTGATCTTTGGTATAGTATAAATCTTCAGGAAAATGCATGAGAATCAAGTTACTGCACGTTAACAGAAAACAAAATATAAATTTTTTTTTATTCGGCGCTCGAAACTACAACAATTTTTTATGGAAACCTAAATGTGTATCTTGGAAACGCATTTGGGGAAAATGAATCAAATGTCCTATGATAGCTTATCGTAAAATTACCCGCATTAAAGTATTGGCCGGCCTGCTGATTTTTTTCTCAGCACAGTTTGTGTATTCGCAAAATCCTGAATATCAGATGCTTAATCAAATGTTTAAGGATCAGGTATTGCGTACGTTAACATTTGACGCGGAAAAATTTAAGGAGATACCGCCTGTTTTGCAGGAAGAGCTTAAAGAGGTTTCGGGGGCGATGTCTTCGGGAGAGGCCAACTGCCTTTTTGTAGGTGCTGCCTACAAAATCAAGGATCAGGCGGTTGCCGCATCATGGGTTGGAAATCAGCTCAAACGCAAGGTCTATCATGTCAGGCTTCAGCACGCAGTTTCTCTATATATAGGGGAAACGGAAAAGAATCTTGAGAAGCTGTTTGATCTGGCCGAAAAAGGAAAGTGGATATTATTTTTTGATGAGGCAGACGCAATCTTCGGACAGCGAACCACAGGGGAAGTTAACAGTACAAACAAATACGCAAATCTGGAAACCTCCTACTTTTTAAAGCAGATACGCGATCATCATGTGCCGGTATTTATGCGGGTAAACCGCGCTTACCCTGAGTTAAAGTCAACCTTTCAGTATCAGATCATTTTTGACTGACAACCATTTTAAAAACTTACGATATGGGACTGGTACGATCACCTATATTTTTACTTCTGCTGATTTTTATTGCGCTTGTCGTGGTTTTGTTTCGCTATAGGAAACATTCCCGGGGAATCATGCAAAATATCAGAAATCAGTTTCAGGAAATTGAGTCGATGTATGAGTCGCTGGTGAAAAAACGACTTTCGCTTAGTATTCTGGAAGACCGAAATCCCGAAAAAGAAAAAAAAGCTATTGCCGAAGAAGTGATGGCGATACTGCGTCCCGAAATCCAACTGCTGATCGCGCATATCCAAACGCAGGTAGTGCCGGATGCAAAACTGGGGTATTCTCCCCGTTATTTTCGGCTGGCAAAAAGCCTGGCAGAAAACATGGTGCAAAGAGGATCGGGGCAGGAAATTTCTTTATCTGAAATCGAAGGATTTTTTAAAGCTTTTGAAGAAGGTGTACAGGCCGATATTTCCCGCCGGATTATTGACCTGAAGACAGAAGCCCGGTTGTAATTTTTCCGAAATCTTATTCTCATCCCTGTGAAAAATATTTTTTTACTTTTTTTAATATCTGCCTGTAGTTCAGGTATTTCCAATCAATCTGAATCTATGCATACGCTCGATATTCAGGGGCATCGCGGCTGTCGCGGTCTGATGCCCGAAAACACGATTCCCGGATTTCTCCGCGCAATTGATCTTGGGGTAAACACCCTCGAGATGGACGCAGTCATTACCAAAGATGGGCAGGTGGTTCTTTCCCATGAGCCATTTTTCAACCACGAAATCAGCCTTAAGCCCAATGGGGAGGAAATTTTGGAAGAAGAAGAAAGAAGCCATAATATTTTTGAAATGACCTGGGAGGAAGTGCAGCTATATGATTGCGGCACAAAAATTCATCCCCGTTTCCCCAATCAGCAGAAAATGGCTGTTTCAAAACCGCTGTTGAAAGACGTCATAACCGCGGCAGAGAATTATGCAAGAGGGAAAGGTGTGGCTCCTTTAATGTACAATATCGAAACGAAATGTACGCCAGCAACAGATAACATTTTTCACCCGGAGCCAGAGGTGTTTGCCCGCCTGCTTATGGAGGTTGTCAATGAAGGCGGAATAGCGGAAAGAGCCACCATTCAGTCTTTTGATGTGCGGACATTGCAGATTATCCATAGAGATTTTCCCAATCAGAGCCTTGCACTGCTGGTCGAAAATAAAGAAACTCCGGAGTGGAATCTTTCTCAGCTGGGATTTGTGCCAACTATTTACAGCCCTGATTTTCTATTAGTAGATGACAATCTGATGGATTTTGTCCACGAAAAAGGAATGAAAATCATTCCCTGGACATTAAATGAAAACCCCGACATCCAGCGCATGCTCGATATCGGGGTAGATGGAATTATCTCAGATTACCCTGACCGCGTTATTGCTTTGGTTTCGGACGAAACTCCATAAAAAGTATTCCCGCAAATCCCAGCAACAGTAGGATCGAAGAAATCAGCGAGATCGTATTTCCGGTGGTAAAGGATTTGGGTTCAAATTTGAACTCAATCTTGTGCTCCCCGGCAGGAATCCGCAGTCCCCGGAGGATATAGTCTGCCCGGAAATGAGGCACTTCCTCATTATCGATATAGGCTTTCCAGCCTTTGCCGTCGTTGTAATAAACCTCCGAAAAAATACCCACCGCTTCAACAGGCGTATTGGCCTGATAGGTCAGGTGGTTGGGTTTGAAATCAGTAAGTACGATTCTTCCGCTATTATTGCCGGTTGGGGTAAATCCTTCAAATTGTTTTTTGAACCTGCCATTTTCAATCACCTGATCTACAAAAGCTGTGGTACGCGGGTTAAAATTGGTAAGTGCAGCAATTTCCTCGTCAGGTGTATTGACAAACTGTACTTCCTGCACAAACCATGCATTACCCATTGCGGCGGGATTTAGCAGCGGTTGTTTTTGTGGATCAAACATAAAATACCGGGTATTGAGCATATTGAAAATCTCCAGCCCCGCCAGTCCGGCGCGGAAAGCCGAGTCTGTCGGCTGAGATTGCAGCAGGGTGTACATATCCTGCATTTCTCTGGACAGATGGCGATCTATCATATCCTGATACCGGCGCAATTTGGCAGCATGATATCCACCTACGGATTTGTGAAAATAGGAGGTTTTTGCGTCGTTGAAAGGCCCGTCCGGCGCGTTGAAATTAAACACCCGGAAGTTGGGGTCTTTATCCTGAAGAATATAATTATTGACAGGTTGGGGCGCAAAATTGCTTTCGTATTTGCGTTTGGTGATATAGTCGCCATCGTTGAGGTAGCGATAGGCGACGGGTGCCATATCCAGAAGGATGAGGCCTGCAAGAACAGCCTGAAGAACCGTTTTATTGATTGTATCGCGAAGGTATAGCCACAACACAGCGCCGGCGGCGAGGATAAAACCGAAAGCTCTGAATGCGTCAGAGACAAGCATGGATTTTCTCACATCGTGGAGAATATCGAGGATTTGGCTATACCTTTCGAGGTCTGAGGGGCGCTCGAAAGCCATCATCTGTGCGCCGATGGTAGCCAGTAACAATGCAATTCCCCCTGTAACGCCAGCGGCGATATATAGAGACTTATTTAGCGAAGCGACGGGTATCCCCTCTTCTTTGGCTTCCATGAGCTTGGAGAGCCCCAAAATGGCCAGAAAAGGCATGGTAAATTCGACGATGACCAGACACATCGATACCGCCCTGAATTTGTTGTAGCCCGGGAAAAAGTCAAACATCAGGTAATTAAACCCGGCAAAAAATCGTCCCCATGAGAGCATAAGAAATAGGGCAGTAGCTGCTGTGAGCCACCATTTGATTTTGCCCGGGACGAGAATCAGGCCAAGTACAAACAGGAAGCAGATAATGGCACCGACATAAACAGGGCCGGAGGTGCTGGGCTGGTCTCCCCAGTAAGTGGGCAGCATCAGGTCATTGGTTTTAAACATACGCTCCAACTCGCGGTCTTCCACTTTTGTTCCGGAAGCGCCGCCATAGATATCGGGGATGAGGAGGGTTAATGATTCACTTACCCCATAGCTCCAGTTGAAAGCGTATTCTTTTTCCAGCCCGGCCTTTGCCTTTCCTTCATTTTCCGATTTGAGTACGGCTTTACCGCGCATGGTTTCGGCGGCATATTCGGCAGTTGTCATGAGACGGCCAGCATTGGGGCCGATAGCAAAAAGCGCAGCAATAAGCAGGGCACCGGAAGCTTTGGCGAAGGCCGGCAGTTCTTTGTTGCGGATGGCATCGACGAGAAAAGCGATGCCCAGCATACCGATGACAATGGCCAGGTAATACGTAATCTGGTAGTGATTGACGGTAAGTTCGAGGGCAAGAAAAAACGCCGTGATTGCTGCTCCAAGCAGAGGTTTTCCCCGGTAAGCCATGAGCACACCGGCGATGACAGGTGCCATATAAGCGATAGCATTGGCTTTAGAGGTATGCCCGGCTGTGAGGATGATAAAGAAGTAGGAGGAGAAGGCAAAAGCCGCAGCGCCTATTCCTGAAAGCCAGGGATTGATCCGCATGGAGGCGAGCAGAAAGTAAAACCCCAGAAAATAGAGGAGTACATAATTGGCGGGGCGGGGGAGGCCCAGCCAGAAAATTTTATTGATAGTGGAGAAAAAATTGCCGGAAAACTGGGTGCTGGTCTGGTAAGCGGGCATACCACTAAATAGGGTGCTGACCCAGAGCGCTTCTTCCCCGGTTTGTGCCCGGAAGTCCTGGGTTTCTTTGGCCATTCCCTGGAAGTGGATGATATCATGCCAGTTGAGCATTTTCCCTTCAAAGAAGAGCGGTTTGAAGAATACCAGCACGATAAGCAGGAATGCGAAAATGATGCCTGCGTGTGTCAGTAGTTGCTTTTGCCAGCTATTGGAGGCAGATAGTTCTGCAGTTTGCTTCGATTTTGCCATGACGAATAATGTAATTACGGTGTAAACTAATACCGTATTGGCATGGATCAAAATTTTGATCTTATTTTCATTTAGTTGGGGTTCTTGGCATGCTGGAAGAACTTAGTCATTTAGCTCAGGATGACGTTCTTGGCCGGAAACTTCAGGATATTGAATTACTGAAAGGCAAGCGATCTGTGTGATGAAGGAAATTCAGGTTGTCGCGGACTGGTGCCTCACTCCTCCTCCAGCAACTTCATCAAATAATCTCCATAACCGCTTTTGATCAGGGGCTCGGCGATCTTACGGAGTTGCTGGTCGTCAATAAAACCCATTCGCCAGGCCTGCTCTTCAATACAGCCGATTTTGAGTCCTTGTCTTTTTTCGATGATATGAACAAAACTCCCTGCCTGCATCAGCGATTCATGGGTACCTGTGTCCAGCCATGCAGTTCCTCTTCCGAGAATGGATACCCGCAGATTCCCCTGTTTGAGGTATATCCGGTTTACATCTGTGATTTCAAGTTCGCCTCTGGGTGAGGGTTTGAGGTTGGCTGCAATTTCGAGTACCCGGTTGTCGTAAAAATATACGCCCGGCACAGCAAACGAAGATTTGGGGACGGGCGGTTTTTCTTCTATACTGATTGCCTGGCCTTCTTTATCAAACTCAATCACACCGTAGGCACTGGGATTTGAGACGTGGTAGGCAAATACCATTCCGCCCCCCTCCGAAGAAATGGTCTGGCGCGCCTGAAAAAGTGTTTGGGCGAGTTGCTCACCGTAAAAAATATTATCACCCAGGATGAGCGCTGCGTCCTCATTTCCCACAAATTTTTCCCCGATGATAAATGCCTGAGCCAGCCCTTCGGGTTTTTCCTGAACCGCATATTCAAATGTTACTCCCAGCCTGGTACCATCTCCCAACAACTGGCGGAAAAGCGGCAGGTCTGATGGGGTGGAGATAATGAGTATTTCCCGAATCCCGGCCGATAAAAGCGTGGAAAGCGGGTAATAGATCATTGGCTTATCATAGACAGGCATAAGCTGTTTACTGACCGAAATGGTAAGCGGGTAAAGCCTTGTGCCAGAACCTCCGGCGAGAATAATTCCTTTCATGGCAGGGTTTATTTCCTAAAATGGCGACTCAAACCTGGCAAAAGTGGGGTGCAGTTTGTCTTTGGGTGAAATGACGGGTGGAATATCAGCCCAGGGCAGGCTAAGCTCCGGGTCGTCCCAGGCAATTCCGCCTTCGGCTGCTTTGTTGTAAAACTGCGTACACTTGTAGAAAAACAGGCAGGTATCAGAAAGTACCTGAAATCCATGTGCAAAACCTTCGGGTACGTACAGCATGGTTTTCTCAGTAGAATCAAGAACTTTTGCATAATGCTGACCGAAGGAAGGCGAGTTTTTTCGCAGGTCAACGACCATATCTAAAACCGACCCCTGAAGTGCTGCCACCAATTTTCCCTGGGCAAATGGCGGAGTCTGAAAATGCATTCCCCGTAGTGTACCTTTTACGGAGGAAGAAAAATTGTCCTGAACAAAATTGAGATGACCGAGCCCCATTTCTTTGAAGGAATTGTGGTTAAACAATTCCATAAAAAAGCCCCGGTCATCTCCAAAAATATCAGGTTCTATAATAATCAAATCCGGAAGACCGGTTTCAATTTTGCGGAACCCCATGCAATTGTTTTTTGAAATATTCTAGCGTTGTTGAAAGGCCCGTCCGGCGGCTAACCTTTGGTTCCCAACCCAGAATCTCGCGGGCAAGCGTGATATCGGGCTGACGGACTTTAGGATCGTCTTGAGGAAGGTCTTCAAAAATGATTTTACTCTTAGATCCGGTAAGTTCAATCACTTCTTTGGCGAAATCGAGGATCGATATCTCCGCAGGATTGCCAATATTAACCGGACCCGAATAGTCGCTCATCAGCAGGCGGAAAATACCTTCTACCAGATCGTCAACATAACAGAAACTCCTGGTCTGACTTCCGTCTCCAAAAACAGTAATATCTTCTCCCCGGAGTGCCTGTCCCATAAATGCAGGCAGTGCTCTCCCGTCATCGAGACGCATGCGGGGGCCATAGGTGTTGAAGATTCTGATAATGCGGGTTTCAAGGCCGTGATAACGGTGATATGCCATCGTCATCGCTTCCATAAACCTTTTGGCTTCGTCATATACTCCGCGATAGCCGATAGGGTTGACATTGCCCCAATAGTCTTCGGTCTGCGGGTGAACCATGGGGTCGCCATAAACTTCGGAAGTGCTGGCAATCAGTACCCGGGCACCTTTTTCTTTGGCGAGGCCAAGAATCTTGTGAGTGCCAAGTGCTCCTACTTTTAATGTCTGAATCGGTAACTTCAGATAATCAATAGGGCTTGCCGGTGAGGCAAAATGAAGGATATAATCGAGATTTCCTTCAACAAAAGTGTAGTTGGTGACGTCGTGTTTGATATACGTAAATCCTTCCACACCAAATAAATGCGCGATATTAGCAAGGTTTCCGGTAATCAGGTTGTCCATGACGACAACCTCAAAACCTTCAGAGAGAAATCGATCACTGAGGTGGGAACCGAGAAACCCGGCTCCCCCTGTGATCAAAACTTTTTGTTTTCTATTCATTCGTAGTGATGGTTTCACTGGCGACGACTGACTTGCGGCCAATTGAGTGGTAAGTAAAGCCAAGGCTTTCCATACTTTCTACTTCATATACGTTTCTTCCGTCAAAAATAATTGGTTTTTTCAAACCAGCTTTAATCTTATCAAAATCAGGAGCGCGGAATTCGTTCCATTCTGTAACCAACAGGAGTGCATCGGCACCGATAGCGGCTTCATACATGCTGTGGGTATATTCGATCTGAAGCTGTGGATAATATGTCTGTACAGATTCCATTGCTTCCGGATCATAGGCTTTCACTGAAGCGCCCATTGCCAGCAGTTTTTCAATGATCACAAGCGCCGGAGCTTCCCGGATATCATCAGTATTAGGTTTGAAGGCAAGCCCCCATACGCCAAAAGTAAGTCCGGAAAGATCAGTACCGTAATGAGAGACGACTTTTTCCACCAATAACTCTTTTTGGGTGTAGTTGACCTTCATAACGGCATCCAGAATCTGAAAATTGTAATCGTATTCCTGCGAAGTTTTGAAAAGCGCAGAAACATCTTTGGGGAAACAGCTGCCTCCGTAACCAACACCGGGGAAAAGGAATCTGCGGCCGATACGTGAGTCAGTACCAATACCTTTGCGCACATTGTCCACGTCAGCGCCTACTCTTTCGCAGAGGTTGGCGATTTCGTTCATGAATGAAATCTTGGTTGCGAGGAAAGAGTTTGCTGCGTATTTGGTTACTTCGGCACTGCGCTGATCCATAAAAATGATCGGATTTCCCGACATGATAAATGGCTTGTACAGTCTGCGCATAGTTTCAGCAGCGCGCTCGGTACGGGCACCGATGACAATACGCTCAGGTTTCATGAAATCCTGAACAGCAAATCCTTCACGAAGGAATTCAGGGTTGGAAACAACATCAAATTCCACATCGGTACGAGCAGAAATAGCTGCATGAACTTTGTCAGCAGTACCTACCGGAACCGTACTTTTGTTGACCACTACACGGTATTCGGTGAGCAGTTCGCCGATATCACCTGCAACACCTAATACATACTTTAAGTCAGCAGAACCGTCTTCCATCGGAGGAGTCGGCAAAGCCAGAAAAATCACTTCTGCGAACTTTACAGCTTCAGCCAGGGAGTCTGTAAAGGTGAGGCGCCCCTCTTTTGTATTGCGTTCAAAAAGTGTTTCAAGGCCGGGTTCGTAAATCGGGACTTTTCCAGCCCGAAGTTTCGCTAGTTTGTCCTGATTGTTATCCACGCACAAGACATCATTTCCAGCTTCAGCAAAGCAAGTACCTGATACAAGGCCTACATAGCCTGTTCCAACTACGGCAACTTTCATATTAGATTACGATTTGAAATATTAAGATGATTTAAAATTTGAATTCTTACTCCTGTTTGACCATTGCTGCAATATTTTTCAATGTTTGAGCAATGTACTCCTGTTGAGCTTTTTCAAGCTCCGTGTGCATGGGAAGGCTGAGCACCTCCTCTGTTAATTGTTCTGTAACAGGGAAATCTCCTTCCTGAAAGCCGTATTCGCGGTAGGCATCCTGTAGGTGTAAAGCAACAGGGTAATAGACCATGGCAGGGACACCGGCTGCTGCGAGTTCATTTTTGATCCGGTCTCTTTCTTTCCTGCCTGCAGTAATCCTTAATGTATATTGGTGAAATACATGCGTCGAGCCCGAAGCGCGTTCCGGAACCACCACCGCATGGCAATCTTTGAGTAGTAAATCATAAGTATCTGCAGCCTGAATACGTGCTGCATTATACGAATCCAGATGTCTCAGCTTTACATCCAGAATGGCTGCCTGAATGGAGTCGAGACGGCTGTTGACGCCAATTGATTCGTGATAATATTTTTCTTTGGAACCGTGATTGCAGATAACATGTATTTTTTCGGCCAGCTCCGGATTGCTGGTAAATATCGCTCCGGCATCTCCGTAAGCACCCAGATTTTTGCTGGGATAAAAAGAAGTTGTGCCAATAGCACCCATTGTGCCTGCCATTTTTTCGGTACCATCGGAGAACCGGTAAACTGCACCAATGGCCTGGGCATTGTCTTCTACCACCGGAATATTGTGGCGGTTGGCAATTTCCAGAATCGGTTCCATATCTGCACATTGTCCAAATAAATGAACCGGTACAATCGCCTTCGTAAGCGGGGTAATCGCAGCCTCCAGTTTTGAAGGATCGAGATTAAATGTACCTGGTTCGACATCGATGAATACAGGCTTAGCCTTAAGAAGGGCAATCACTTCAACCGTCGCCACAAAGGTAAAGGGGGAAGTAATCACTTCATCACCGGGTTGTAGATCCAATGCCATCAGGGCGATCTGAAGCGCATCTGTACCATTGGCACAGGGAATGACATACGGTACACCCAGATATTCTCCGAGATGTTGCTTAAAACGGCCGACAGAAGGGCCATTGATATATGCCCCGGAATTGAGGACTTCTGAAATTGACAGATCAATTTCTTTTCGGATTTTTTCGTACTGAGTAATGGTGTCAACCATCCGGATATCCATATAGGGCAAACTTTAATTTTATTCAATAGTTCAAGTGCAGGAATAAGCTGTAAGCTGCACAAATGTATTAATTTCCGAAGGATAGTTTCCTTTTTATTCGCAAACCGATAGTCTTGCCTCCTGATCGGTCATATTGATTTCTTATAAGGATATTACATCCTTGCCAGCAACCTTTTGGCCAATAAAGACCGTTGTGCTTCTTGAGTATGAGAACTTTATCTTTGCTTATTGACGAATCCTGAATGTTATTTGCCTCTAAAATAATGATCGATCATTCAACTCCCAAGTCACTTATGCGCGTAATCAATCATCAGGGTAAAAATTTTTACCGCTTTTTTTGCTATTGTCAGATAGCCATGCTTCTGTATCTGCCTGCATACCTTCAAGCCCAGAAAAGTATTGCCGATTCTGCGGTAAGTATGGCATTTTTACAGGTGGGGTATCAGGGAATGATCACCGGGAATGATCTCACCGACCGGTTTGGTTTTTCTTCCCAGCTTGGGATGGATGTGGGGTATAAATTTCGCAAAGGGCTATATCTGAGCACAGGATTGCGCGTTTTTTTTACCGATGCAGTCCGGGAAGACAAATTGTTGAATAATCTTATTGTACCGGGTGGTTTCCTGATCGCTGATAACGGTACCCTTACCGGAATACGTATTTTTGGTACAGGCTGGGTCGTGCCGCTGTCTGTGGGTAAAGTATTCTCTTTAAATCCAAAGCATAACAGCAACAGTGGCTTTTATGCAGAGGTGGGCGGACAGTTTTTCCAACATAAAATTTCACTTTTTCCTACAGACGAAAAAGTAAAAGCTATTACCGGAGATTACAAAAAAGGATACGACCGGCTGACAAATGGCATAGGAATCAGGGAAGCTGTCGGGTACAGGTACTTCGCCAATAATGGATTTCTGAATTTTTCCATCGGGTTTGAGTTTAGCCAGAACTTTACCCAAAGCCGCAGGAGCATTAATTTTGATACAGGTGAAATGGATACCCGTAAGCGCATGGATTTGCTTTCTGGGTTCAGTGTCGGCTGGATATTTCCTCTATATGAAAGGGCGCCGGATAAGGTCTATTATTTTTAAACATTTATTATTTTATCTACATTTGATTATATGGATTTTTTGGTAAAAATCTTTCGCCGAATAAGTTTCTATGGTTAATCCTGTCATCACTAAAAATATAAAAGCTATCCAGGCTCTTTGCCTGCGGCATCATGTCGTCCGGCTTTGGGTTTTTGGCTCCGTTTTGCGTGATGATTTTAATCAGGATTCTGATATTGATTTCCTGTATGAATGGGACGATGAAGCTATCATAGATAATGAATATCTGTCGAATTTATGGACACTTTTGGATAGCCTTGAGGCACTTTTAGGGCATTCCGTAGATTGGATTTATTACCCAAATCTTAAAAACCCCTATTTTATTGAAGAAGTTGAGGAAACCAAGTTTTTGATCTATGACCAGAAACAAGAAGAAATACCTGTATGATATTTTGAGTTGTATTAGAGATATCCAAGATCAACATCTACGGGAAATAAACAATTCTCAGGACTTCGAGGAATCAAAAACCATAATGAGAGCGGTCGAGAGAGAATTGGAAATCATCGGGGAGGCTGCTTATAGGCTTAGACAAATGGGTATAAGTTTAACCCAGGCTGACGCCTTGATCAATCGTCGGAATACTATTATTCATCAATATGATAGTTTTCAGCCACGTACCATTTGGAATTTTATACGACAACAACTCCCTGCGCTAGAATCAGAGGTCCAGGAATTGTTGCAAAACGCTGAGGATTAAACCATTTTCCCGATATTTAAAATAGTGGCGTATCTATACAATACAGGTATTCTCCTCCTGAACGTTTTTTTGCGTTTTGTTTCACTTTTTCACCCCAAAGCCTCCTTATGGGTTTCAGGCAGGAAAAACTGGCGGAATCGGCTGGCTGAAAAAGTGGAGCCCGGCCAACAATGGGTTTGGTTTCACTGCGCTTCTTTGGGTGAATTTGAACAATGCCGAAATCTGATCGAGTGGGTCAAGGCAAATTATTCCGAACATAAAATTCTGATTACTTTTTTTTCGCCCTCGGGTTATGAGATTCGGAAAAACTACGCATTGGCTGATTTTGTAACCTATCTCCCCCTCGATACCCCCAAAAATGCGGCTGACTTCCTTGATATTCTTAAACCTGCGCTGGTATTTTTTGTCAAATATGAGCTTTGGCTGAATATACTGAAGGAGATAGAATCGCGGAAAATCCCCTCTGTACTCATTTCTGCGCGTGTAGGCGAAAACAGTCGTTTTCTGACCAGCCTGTTTGCCCCGCTGTACCGTCGTGCTTTTCTGGGCTTTCATCATATTTTTGCACAGGATGAAGCCACCAAGGAACTCCTGACCAGATTTTCTGGACATAAAGCGATTACCGTAAGCGGGGATACCCGGTATGATCGTGTGCTCGCCAACCGGGAAAGTTTCAGTGCGATACCCTTCCTCGAAAAATTTACCCAATCCAAACTTTGCCTGATCTGCGGAAGTACCTGGCCGGTCGATGAAAACGCTATTTTTTCCGCATGGGATCGCCTCAAAGATTTGCCAGAACTCGTGATGGTCATTGCACCTCACGAAATCAATCCGCAGCGCATTCAGCAATGGAAACAAAAATATCCGGCAGAGACCCTGCTTTTTTCCGAACAAGAGCAGTACATATCTTCACACAGAATTTTGTGGATTGACAATATCGGGATGTTGTCTCGTTTATATTATTATGGACATGTTGCTTATGTTGGCGGAGGGTGGGGAACCGGCCTTCACAATATCCTGGAGCCTGCGACATTTGGTAATATCGTTTTATTCGGAAATCGCCACGAAAAATTTCCCGAAGCGGCCGACCTGATAGCCGGCGGCGGGGGGTTTGCGGTGAAAGATGAAAACGCCTTGTACGATTATCTGCGAAAGTTTTTTACAGATAAAGAACTTCGGGAAAAAATCTGCGTTTCGAATAAAAAATTTATTGATCAAAGAAGCGGGGCGACCCGTATAATTGTGGAGTGGTGTGAAAGGATGGCTTATTTTCAGGCAACAACGTAATCTGACGTGTCATTTGTCCTTGATTTTTGATGGGTTTTATCTAATTTGCGAGTTATGAAAAAATCGGTTTTCCTTTTCGGCCTACTTACTTACCTTTTGGTATCGACGCCGGTAATTCTTTCATTTGCCGGTAAACCTACAGCCGATCCCAGGTTGTATATTACCAAACTGGAGCAGAAGGCAGATGTCGTTGAAATCGCTTATGAAATCACTATGTCAGGGTTTGTGGAGCTACATCTTTTTGATCCTGATGGTAAGAAAGTTTGGATAAAAGGGCGTGTTACAGATCGTGTGGGCGTGGATAAAATATTGATTCCCCGTGCTCCGCTCAAATCCGGCCAACGTTATACCTATTTCCTTCGCTACAAGGGTAGAGATTATCCCGGTAGTTTTTATGCAAATTGAAGTAGAATAAAGAAAGAATTATCATGAATATCCTCGAAAGCAATATCCAGATCAAAAAAGTAAAATCATCCCGCATTGGCGAAGTAGATATGAACAAAATCCCCTTCGGGAGGATATTCAGTGATCATATGCTGGTTGCCCGCTATGACAACGGACAATGGCATACGCCGGAAATTGTACCTTACGAAAAACTGGCGATCGCTCCCAGTATTTCTGCGCTTCATTATGGGCAGGCTGTATTTGAGGGTATGAAGGCATTGCGTGGTCCCGTGGGAGAACCCCTTCTTTTTCGCCCGGAAGAAAACTTCAAACGACTCAACCGCTCGGCTCACCGGCTTTGTATGCCTGAGATTCCGGAGTCCATTTTTATGAATGGCCTCAAAGAACTGGTAAATCTCGATCAGGCGTGGATTCCTTCTGTTGAGCAGGGTTCCCTCTATATCCGCCCGCTGTATTTTGCTACCGATGAATATATTGGCGTAAAAGCTTCTCAGTCTTATATGCTGGCGATCATGACTTGTCCGGTAGGTGCTTATTACAACGATCCGGTAAATCTGCTCGCAACTACAGAATATATCCGCGCCGCTATCGGTGGTACGGGCGCTGCAAAAGCTGCCGGTAACTATGCTGGCTCACTCTGGCCGGATAAAATTGCCAAAGACCACGGTTATAATAATATACTTTGGCTCGATGCTAAAGAACACCAATACATCGAGGAGTGCGGCACGATGAATATTTTCTTTGTGATCGATGACCGGGTAATTACTCCCCGCCTTACGGGTACCATTCTCCAGGGAATTACCCGCGATAGTGTATTGCGTGTCCTGAGGGATAATGGCTATCAGGTCGAAGAACGACAGATATCTATCTACGAAATCCAATCTGCATACGATTCCGGCTCTCTTAAAGAGGCTTTTGGTACTGGTACAGCGGTTACCGTTATGCCCGTAGGGAAAATTGGTTTTAATGGCAGAGATATGGTTCTTCCTCCGGTTGAAGATCGCCCCATTTCAAACTGGCTGGGCGACACCATGGCGGATATTCGCAATGGCGTTGTAAAAGATCCTTATGGTTGGGTAGTAAAGGTATAGGAATATATGTCTGAAGAACAAAAAACCACTAAAGAATATACCAACGGCGAAGTGACCGTTGTCTGGAAACCCGATGTCTGTATTCACTCCGGAATCTGCTTTGGCGGCCTTCCGCGCGTGTTTAATCCCCGCAAAAGACCCTGGGTGGCAATCGACGGCGCTGAGACTGAAGCCATTGTCGATCAGGTGAAAAAATGCCCTTCCGGTGCGCTTTCTTTTTACATGAATGAAGAAGCCGAAAAAGGGAAAGTCGAAGTGGAGACAGAACGCATAATTGAAGTTGTGCCAAATGGACCACTTCTGGTATATGGGAATATCACCATAAAAAAGCCTGATGGCTCGGAGACCCGCGATGCAAAAGTTACGGCATTCTGCCGTTGTGGAGGCTCCTCCAATAAACCATTTTGCGATGGTACGCACAGGAAAAATGGTTTTGAAGGGTAACCTTTAAATTTTCCTCAAAATTTGTGGTAATTTCAGGCTGTTCATACGTAACTCCTTATTCCACAAATTATGCGATACTATCTGCTACTCCTCATGTTGAGTTTTTCCCTGGCAATATTTGCACAGGAAAAGTCTCCTGCCTTATTCCCTGTTCAGGGATTTTGTATTGGTGGTCCATCTGTTGGTGATGTGGATCGTTTTGTCAAGTTTATTGATGAAGAACTTGCGCCCCGGCATGTAAATACCCTGATCGTCAGAATTGATTACAATTACAGCTATACCAGCCATCCGGAGCTGCGCGGGGAAAACCCGTTGACTGAAAAGGATGTGAAAAAAATGGTGGCAGTCTGTAAAAAACATTCCATTCGCCTTATCCCACAGGTCAATCTTCTCGGCCACCAGTCGTGGCATTCGAAGGCAACCAAACTGCTGGAAGTGTATCCTCAGTTTGACGAAAACCCTGAAGTAAAACTACCGGAAGAATACAAATGGCCGAATGCAGACGGCCTGTATTGCAAAAGTTATTGTCCGCTTCACCCCGAAGTACATGGGGTCGTGTTTGATATTGTCGATGAAATCTGCAATGTTTTTGAGACTGATGCCTTTCACGCAGGCATGGATGAAGTATTTTATATCGGCAATGACAAATGTCCGCGATGCAGTGGCCGCGACAAAGCCGAACTATTTGCCGGAGAAGTTACCCTGATCCGCAATCACCTCGCCGCCAAAAACCGCGAACTTTGGATATGGGGAGACCGGATGATAGACGGAAAAACTACAGGCCTGGGTATGTGGGAAGCCAGCATGAACAATACCCACCGGGCGATTGATATGATACCTAAAGACGTTTTTATCTGCGACTGGCATTATGAGCGCCCTGACCAGACAGCGGTATTATTTGCGATGAAAGGTTTTAAAGTGGCTACCTGCCCCTGGCGTACCCCTGAAATCGGTGTACAACAAGTGGAGGATATGGCCCGATTCCGGGAAAGTGCGACCAAAGCCACCAAAGACAACTTTGCAGGAATGATACAAACCGTATGGTCTGGAGCGGGTCCATTTATGGATGAATACTACGGGGTGAAAAAAAACGAAAGTGCCGGCAATAAGACCCCGACCAGTTGCTTCAAAAGCATTTATGCTAAGATGAATGAGATGGCGAAGGAGTAAAAGCCAAGGCGACTCAATCCAAAGAATAGAAATGAAAAGGCCCTGCGCCAAACGGTTGAGATAGCGTCCCGTGTCGGTGTAGAGTCTGGTTGTTTATGACACCACTGGGGTACAGGCGTACCACCACCGGTTCAAGTTCGAGCGATTCAGCAATCCGGTGGCTGAGGCACCGGGTGTTTTGGGTACCCAACCTGACCAACGAGGCAGGATTGTTCGGTTACGGTTTGGTTGTACCGCCCCTGTACATGAAAAAGACCCAACAATCCACCTGGTAGAGCCAGATTATTATCTGGCTCTACGTGTTCACCCTACGTCACGCCCCGGCTTTGGGCGGGGAGGTGCATGAGGGTTGGTTGTTTTTGGGAAATGCTACCTTATTTGATTGTAGCCATAGGGTAATCATTTACCTTAATCTTTTGTCTAAATTTATCAAGGTATTAGGATAGAATGAAAAAACTCCCCGAAGGTGGGGAGCAAAAATGTTTTAACTTAAGGCAAATAAAGTAACTGGTCTCAGTTTAGTTCATTTAGCAATTACATATCTGGATTTAAGGCAAAATCTAAATTGATCTTTTTTCCTCTTATATTAATATTTTCAAATGCATCCTGGTATCCAGGAGCACTTACATGAACTTGAATAAAGGCAGCTGCCTCAATTTTTAATTCGAATTTTCCCAAACTATCGGTAGTTAATGTTTCAAATATTTCTTCAGAATAGCTTTCATCGGGACTATTCCCATAAATCCAAATCGTAACTCCTAATTTGGCTTTATGTATCGTACTTCCAGACAACTCATCAGTAACAACTCCTTGTAAGAGAATATCTTCATAGTCTGTTTTACAAGAAACCAAGACTAGAAGCAGAAATAATACAGTATATCCTTGCATTC
This sequence comes from Bacteroidia bacterium, assembly GCA_041391665.1. Taxonomy (NCBI): domain Bacteria; kingdom Pseudomonadati; phylum Bacteroidota; class Bacteroidia; species Bacteroidia bacterium. Next base: position 706,600 of record JAWKNO010000001.1, read on the forward strand.
TAATTTTGGTTATAATTAAATATACCTTCAACAAGTGTTTGTTTAATAATTGACCTTGCCTTTTGTTGAATATTACCATGAGTAACATCTGGAGCGGATAAATTTCTATTCATGACTGTTGTTTTATTTGGATTTCTGGCCTGATTTGGCCCACCATTAGAACCGGGGGAATTACTTGATGGACTAGAACTTCCACTGCTACCACTGGATGTCCCTGATGAGGATCCTATAATAGAATCAGAGCCAGAAGCAGCAAGAGAAAAAGATTCTCCACTAGAAGCAGAAGATGAAAGAGTTCCAGACCCACTACCCGAAGATGCAATTGATGTACCTGAAGAAGCATTTTGGAAAATATTCAAATTTAAACTTACATTTTCTGGAATTGTTGTAGTTACAGTTGCATTTTGCATAGGGCCATCAGAACCATCTACGGTAATTAATAAATCTACCGGAATATCTAAATCATTCAATTTCTCTGTCAGATCAACTGCAACATCTACTCCGTAACTATATCCATATATTATCACTTGATCTCCCTCTGTATAGTTATCTTTTATAAATTCCAACCCATTTTCAACTCCTGAAGCAGAGGTTAATCCAGGTGCAATGATCCTACCCTTAAACGCTGATGGAGTCATATTTGTATTAAATCTTGCGTTTTCATAGTGTTCTCCTGTTCCCCCAGCAGCATCTACATTTGTTGTTTTGCCACATCCAAATGGGCCACCATCATAGAAAACAGCAATCACAGAGCCACAGTCTCCATTAGGGCAAGGAGCCTTACCTTCTATATCGACGAAGAATATAGGATTATTCAAAGTGTAATTATACGGACTCCAGGCTGTGTACTTTTCGGCCATCGCATCTACGCCATTCCATCTGGCGATAGATGGGGCATACATTCTGGCCCCATAATCATACCACCCCAGGCCCAGCTCAGTTTGTAGTTCCTTGCCATCCCAAGGGGATTCCCTAAGGGATTTTTAATTCACTTCGTTCAATTGTACAGATACTCATTCCCCGGCGAAGCTGCGAGGGAGTTTTCTCCGGCCATGCGCAGGCGTCAAATATCAAAGAACAAAACCCGTGTCATCTGCCGGGAAGAGGGCTACCAAATCACCTTATTTGAATATAACCGAAAGGTCGCATCCTTCGAAATCAGGGTCATATTATCGGCTAGTGCCTGAGCCAATATCAACCGATCAAAAGGATCGCGGTGATGTGGCGGAAGCGTATCGAGCGTCGTAAGGTGCAAAGTCGATATGGGTAAGGATTGAATGCCTGCCTTCTCTGCATCCCGAATCATTTGCCCTATGGAATGGGGTAGTTTCAGTTTTTTCAAACCGGATTTAATCGTCATTTCCCAATATGAAGCCATGCTCACAAAAATGGAATGCTCCTGATTGGTAATAATTCTGAAAGCTGTTTCGGAAAGCTCAGACGATTGATCAAAATACCACAGAATTGTATGTGTATCCAGCAAATAGGAAGCCATCACATATAGTCCTTAAAGTCCTCTAAGGGCGCATCAAAGTCAGGAGATAATTGGATTTTTCCTTTGTACAGGCCATAAGCATACAGCCGGGGATTTTCCGGTTTTTTTTGAACAATCACTTTTTTAGAGTATTTGCTCAGCAAAAACTCGATATAATCCTCTACCTGTTGCCGAATTTCCGAAGGAAGGTTTGAGATTTGGTAAGCCATACTTATGCTGTTTACGAACCCCAATGTACGAAATTTTAAGAGAATCGGTTCTGTTTTCTTATGACTGCACGGGGGCGTGAACGGTGTGTTTTGTTTTTAGCTGGTTTAGCCCTTCATCGGGCGCATACATCCGCGCGCCCCTTCGACGATCGCTCAGGGTAAACTTCATCATACAACCCCAGCTCCGTTTGTAGTTCCTTGCCGCTGTACAGATATTTATTCCCCGGCGAAGCTGCGAGGGCGGCTGGAAGGGTAGGCGAAATGGCAGGTGTCAATCTTTAAACTTCGGGAAATTTCATTATTTTCCCCTCTCAATCCTGATTATGAAACAACTACTCCCGCTCCTTTTCCTTTTTCCGACCTGTCTGTTCTCCCAGACCGATTTGACCTCTTTTGTCGATCCCTTCATCGGTACTTCCAACTATGGCGCCACTCACCCCGGCGCTGTTGTTCCCTGGGGCATGGCCTCCGTTGTGCCCTTTAATGTCTCGGGCAAACAAAACAAATATGAAAAAGACAGCCAGTGGCTCTCCAATCCTTACTGGAAAGACAACAATTTCCTCACGGGTTTTTCGCATATCAATCTCAGCGGTGTAGGCTGCCCCGACCTCGGTGTGCTGCTGCTGATGCCGACCACAGGTGAAAGGGAAGTCAATCCCCGTATGTATGGGTCCTCTTACCGCGACGAGGAGGCACACCCGGGTTATTTTTCCACCTACCTCGAAAAACACAAGGTCAGAACCGAACTCACCGCTACCACCCGCACCGGCCTCAGCCGCTATACTTTTCCCGCCGGGCAGTCGCACATTCTCCTGAACCTCGGACTGGGGCTTACCAATGAAAGCGGGGCGTCTGTGCGAATCGTTTCCGACGCAGAAATTGAAGGCAGCAAACTGATCGGTACCTTCTGCTATAACCCCGGCACAGAAAGACAGGTGTTTTTTGTGGCAAGGTTTAGCAAACCCGCAAAAACTTACGGCGTCTGGAAAAAACAACCCAAACTTCAGGGCGTGGAAGACCAGTGGTCCAACCACAGTGGCAAATACAAGTTTTACGAAGGATTTAACCAAACCCTCGCCGGAGACAGTATTGGCGTATATTTTTCCTACGAAACCCGCGATCAGGAAGAGATTATGGTGAAAATGGGCGTTTCGTATGTGAGCATAGAAAATGCCCGTGAAAATCTCGATAAAGAACAGGCGGGTTTTGACTTTGAAGCAGTGAGGAAAAATGCAGTAAATGCCTGGAATGAGCAGCTATCCCGCATTCAGGTGGAGGGCGGTACAAAAGAAGACAAAGTAAAATTTTATACGGCCCTTTACCACACGCTTCTCCACCCCAATATCTTCCAGGATGTAAATGGCGAATACCCGGAAATGGGCAATTTTAAAACCGGGAAAATTACCACAGGCAATCGTTACACCGTTTTTTCTCTCTGGGATACCTACCGGAATGTGCACAGTTTTCTTTCTCTTGTTTATCCGGAGCGACAGGAGGAAATGGTCAATACCCTGCTCGATATGTACAAAGAAAGCGGTTGGCTTCCCAAATGGGAGCTCCTGGGAAGAGAAACCAACGTGATGGTAGGCGACCCTGCTATTCCGGTAATCGTTGACAGCTATCTCCGGGGAATACGGGGTTTTGATGTCGATCTCGCTTACACAGCCATGAAAAAAAGCGCAACAACGCTGGAGGGCAATAAACTCCGCCCCGGCATTCGAGACTATATCGAAAAAGGCTATATCCCTATCGACGGAAAAGACAAGGTTTGGGGTTCGCTTTCCACCACGCTCGAATATAATGTCGCCGACTGGAACCTCGCCCAAATGGCGAAAGTGCTGGGCAAAACCGACGACTACGACCTGTTTTACCAGCGGTCGTTGTCTTACAAAAAATTCTACGAACCTTCTTTTTCCATTCTCCGCCCCCTCATGGCAGACGGGAGTTTTATTGCCGATTTTGACCCGGAGTTTGGCAAAAACTTCGAAGCTGTACCCGGATATGTGGAGGGCACGGCATGGCAATATACATTTTTCACCCCACACGATATACCCGGCCGGATCGCACTTGCCGGAGGAGAAAAACCATTTGTCGCCCAACTGCAAAAGACATTCGACGATTCGCTTTTCAGCATGATCAACGAACCGGATATCACTTATCCCTATTTGTTTAATTACGTCAAAGGCGAGGAATGGCGCACCCAGAAAGCCGTTCGCAACAGTATCGACACTTATTTCACAACACAGGCCGGCGGTATTCCCGGCAATGATGATACCGGTACGCTTTCCGCCTGGCTGCTGTTTAGCATGATGGGATTTTATCCCGACTGCCCGGGAAATATGAACTATTCCCTTTCCAGCCCGGTATTTGAGCGAGTGAAAATTGCGCTCGACCCCGCATTTTTTCCGGGGAAAGAATTGGTCATCGAAACCAAAGGCAGCGGAAAGTATATTCAGAAAATCACCTGGAATGGCAGCCGCCAAAAAGGCTATTTTTTCCCCCACGGAGAACTGGTGAAAGGCGGGAAGATGGTATTTGAGTTGAAGGAATAATTTTAGGGAAATATCCCGATTATACTAAGGCTGTTATTTTGAAAAAGAAACCACCTTGCAAAACGAAACTAACGATGAAGAAACTTATTTTACCCCTGTTGTTCCTGACCATTTTCCGGCTCAATGCACAGGAAACCCATTCCCACGGGCGGGCGATCAATTTTCCCAATGTGCCGGGTTATCTTTCTCTGAAGTGCGACCTTCACCAGCATACCGTCTTTTCTGACGGAGAAGTATGGCCTACAATACGCGTTCAGGAAGCGCTGAAAGACAGTCTGGATGTCATTTCCCTCACCGAACACCTCGAATATCAGCCACATAAGGCAGACATTCCCCATCCCGATCGCAATCGCTCACATGATATTGCTGTGAAAGAAGCTGATGGCAATCTGCTGGTGGTACGCGGCTCTGAAATCACCCGCTCTATGCCTCCCGGCCATTGCAATGCCATCTTCATCAATGACGCCAACAAACTGCTCAATGACGATCCGATGGTAGTATTTCGGGAAGCAAAAAATCAGGGCGCATTTGTATTCTGGAATCACCCCAACTGGACTGCGCAGGCACAGGATGGTGTGGCTCGGCTGAGCGAAATGCACAAAAAGCTTATCGACGAAAAATTACTTCACGGTATAGAGGTGGTGAATGATGTTACCTATTCTGCCGAAGCACTACAGATAGCGCTGGACAATAATCTCACGATTATGGGTACATCCGATATTCACGGATTGATCGACTGGGGGCATAATGTTGCCGGGGGAGGCCATCGCCCGATCACGATCGTATTTGCAACCGAAAAGACCGAAGCCGCAGTAAAAGACGGGTTGGTTAACCGTCGTACCGTAGTATGGTACAACAATAACCTTATCGGGCGCGAAGCGCAGATATTGCCCCTATTGAATGCCTGTATGACCGTGAAAAAAGCCGAATATCAGGGCAAAACTTCAGTTGTGACCGTTACCATTGAAAACCATTCTGATGCAGAATTTATCCTGTCTTCATTTGGTGAATATACATTCCACGCCAACGACGATGTGGTGATGGTGGCACCCAACGGCATTACGGAGGTCCAGGTAAAAACCCTGGAAAAGCTCCCATCCTTTGACCTGAAATTTACAGTACTCAACGCAATCACTGCACCCCGGACACATCCGGAAATTACCTTAAAAGTAGCCGTGGGAGATTGAGGGAATTTAGTTATCTTCAACAACTAAATCCCCTGTCATTATGAAAACCCTGAAGTACTTCTGTTTGCTGGTATTGGCTGGCGTATGTATTGCTGCCTGTAACCTTGAGGTAATCCCCGATGACGATGGAGGAGGTGGTAATCCGCTTCCCGATGGGACATTTGCCAAAAAATTTGGAACAAGCAATGTCGTGGATAAAGGTTATTCAATCATCGAGACTACGGACAAAAAAATCGTAGTTACCGGTGAGGCCAGAGGTGCCGGATCTGGTGGGTCTGATATTGTACTCATCAAGCTTGACGACAAAGGTGTCGAACAGTACACCAAATACTTTGGCGGTCCACTCGATGACGTGGGCTACGAAGTGCGCGAACTCAGTACCAAAAATTATAAAATCACGGGAAGATATACAGAGGCTGATTATGAAAGATTGTATTCCTTCCAAACCCTTACCGATGGCATTATATCTGGTTCGCCTTTGAAAATGAACATTCAGAGTGAAGGGCGCGGAGCACTGGAGTTGTCCGGGCGGTTTAGCTATTTTGGTACGGAAAATCTTTGCGACCAGTCATCGGTTTGCAACCACTTCTGGATGTTTCAGACCGACCTTTTTGGAAATGTCGTAGGTATCAACGACGGGTATGGTTCCGGCGTAAATACCCTGGGTGCGGCTGCCGTCGTGTCCAGCAATTCTGCCGGCAATATTTATGGTGTGGGCAAGCAGTACAACGACAATACCAACCAGTACGATCCTTATCTCATCCGCATGCCCAACAACTTTGTAACCATCCCCAATATGCTTACAAAGGACTTTAAAGAAGCAGGTAATCAAACGTTGAATGCACTGGTAGAACTGGTGGACAATACCTTTGTGGCAGTAGGTGAAACTGAAAACAATGCGAAAGGAACCAGCGATATCCTGTTTATCCGTTTTGACGCAGACCTTAACCTGGTAGGATCTCCGGTAAAAATCGGCGGATCAGGCACCGACCGCGCCAATGCCATCATTCGCACATCAGATGACAAGCTGGTGATTGTGGGAGAAACCAGCAGTGAAGGAGCCGGAGATCTCGATGTATATCTGCTGAAGGTTGATTTCAGTGGTACCATTATCTGGGAGGAGACGATTGGCGGCACATTCAAAGATGGCGGATACGATGTGGCAGAAGCCTCAAACGGAGACCTGCTCATCACGGGTTACACCCAGAATACCGCCAACGCCAGCGACGTGGATCTCTACGTCATCAGGGCGAGTTCGAAAGGCAAGGTACAGTAGGGTTAGTTATTTTTTTGTAACTTAGTGGTATGAAAAAATACCCCATCGGCTTACAGGATTTTTCAGAAATCCGAACGGGCGATTACCTCTATGTGGACAAAACCCGGCAGGTGTATGAGTTGGCGGAAAGTGGGAAATATTTTTTCCTCTCCCGCCCCCGGCGGTTTGGCAAGTCGCTACTGCTTTCGACGCTGAAATATTTTTTTCAGGGCCGGCGGGAACTTTTTACCGGCCTCTGGGTGGACCGCGAAGTAGATTACGACTGGGCCGTGCATCCGGTGTTGCATTTCTCCTTTAGCAGTGCAGGGTACAAGGATATTGGGTTGGAATCGGCTCTGCTCCGGTTGGTGGAAGAATCCGCCGAAGCCTACCAAGTTCCGCTGAAAGAAGTGGGGCTGTCCCGGCGTTTTCGCGAACTGATCCAAACCCTGGGGCGCGGGGAAAAAAAACTCGTTTTGCTCATCGATGAATACGACAAACCGCTGGTGGATTACATCGAAAACCTGCCGCAGGCAGAGGCTCACCGTGAAATCTTAAAAAACTTTTTTTCGGTCATCAAAGACTGCGATCCCTTTATTCGCTTTTTCCTGATCACCGGCGTGTCAAAATTTAGCAAAGTATCGCTGTTTTCCGACCTCAACAACCTCAAAGACATCACCCTTCATCCTCGCCATGCCACCTTGACGGGTTATACTCCCGAAGAAATGGAGATTTTCTTCGGAACCGAATACGAAGCCCTGGCCCGCCAAAATAAAATGACTCTCCCCGAAGTCAAAGCGGCCATTCAGACCTGGTACAACGGCTACCAGTGGGAAATCGGACAGCCGGTGTACAACCCTTTTTCGATCCTGATTTTATTTGATTCTGGTCGTTTTGCCAATTATTGGTGGGATTCGGGTACCCCGACCTTTATGCTGAAACTCCTCCGTCAGGAGTTTGAGTTTGATCTCTCGACCCTGGAGGCCGGGGATGATATTTTTAACAGCTATACGCTGGCCAATATGGACTGGAAACCGTTGATGTTTCAGACCGGTTATTTGACCCTGAAGAGTTACGATCCTGACGTGCAGCTATATACGCTGAGTTATCCCAATCAGGAAGTTCGGGACTCAATGTACCGTTATCTGTTGGGGGAGTTTCGTCACGACAAACGCTCAGACAGTTTTCCCCTCATGGCCAATATCAAACGCGCGCTCGACGCGCAGGATCTGCCCCGATTGATGCAACTGATCGATACGCTATTTTCAACCATACCCTATCAACTTTTTGACGAGAAACGGGAGGGATTTTTCCACGCGGTGTTACACCTGACCTTTCAGGGGTTAGGGTTGCTCACACAGTCTGAAGTGAGTACCTCACAGGGCCGCGTTGATACAGTGGTGCACAGTAAAGCAGGCGTGTATGTGATGGAGTTTAAATTGGATGCCTCTGAGGAAGAAGCCCTTGCCCAGATTCGGGAAAAGCGTTATGGCTCTGCCTGGCTGGATGGCAAAACGTCGGTAACGGCTGTAGGTATTAGTTTTTCTTCGAAAACCCGTTCTGTGGCTGGCTGGCAGGCTATGCCTTATGCAGAACTTTTGGCAGAGGGGTAAAATATCTTATCCTCTGTTTCTTTAATCTCTCCCCTGTTTCTCCAGCGACTCTTCTCTTTTGCCGCGTTCGAAGGCAAGCTGGATCAATGCATCAATCAGCTCGGGATAAGAAGTTCCCTGATGCTGCCACAACTGCGGATACATACTGATATTGGTGAAGCCAGGCAGGGTATTGATTTCATTTACATACACCTGGCCGTCGTCGGTGAGAAACATATCCACCCGCGACATGCCTTCACAGCAGAGGGCGCGATAGGCATTTTTTGCCACGAGAACCAGTTTGGCGAGGGTAACATTGTCTACATCTGGCGCAGGAATCATGACTTTGGCCGCGTCTGCGGATACGTATTTGGAGTTGTAGTCGTAAAATCCTGCGGACATACCCACTTCGCCCACGCCGGTACTGGCTATTTCCCCATTTCCCATCACGGCACATTCCAGTTCTCTGCCAAAGACAGCTTCCTCCACGATGATCTTATGGTCGTAGCGGAAGGCATTTTTCACTGCGGCTTCAAATTCCTGCTGATTTTCCACCTTTTTTACCCCGACGGAAGAGCCCATATTGGCAGGTTTGATAAATAGCGGAAGACCGAGTTTATTGACTACGGCCGCATAGTCGATAGCCTCTTTTTCATAGTAATGGAAACAGAAAAATTCGGCGGTGAGCAGATCTGCCTCGCGCAAGAGGCGTTTGGCGACATCTTTGTCCATCGAAACCGCAGAGCCTAATACGTCTGGGCCAACAAAAGGCAGCGAAATATGCCTGAGAATGCCCTGGAGGGTGCCATCTTCACCGTAAGGACCGTGAAGAATAGGAAATACCACATCCACATGCGGAAGTTGTCCGGAACCATCACAATAGATCAACTGCCCAAATCTTTCGCCGGGCACAACTGCTATTTGTCTGCCGCCTTTCACAACTGTAAACGATGCATCCTGAAATACATCCAGCGGAAAATGATGCCAGGTACCCGATGGCGACACACCGATAAGGACGACGTGGTATTTGGATTGATCAATAGCGGCGAAAATATTTCGGGCGGAGCGAACCGATATCTCATGTTCAGGAGACTGTCCGCCAAACATCAGGGCAATAGTTGAAGACATACGAATGTGGTTATTGTAGAGATTCCAGGCTGAATACAATGATATCAGCAGGCAAATGTAAATGATTTTCCAGATAGAAATAACTATGTGGATAAACCTGTGGATAACGTGTGGGTAAGTTGTTTACAACTCCAGTCTTTGGCGGATGAGATGCCATACGGCCTCGTGTTTTCGGGTGTCGCCCCAATTCATGCTCAGCGTTGCTACGGGGTCTTTGTCGTATGGACAAAACTCAAACATCAGGCTCAGGGTTTGCCCTGTTACTACCTTGGTGATGCCTTCTGAAAGAATGGCAACCTGTCCTTCATGACTGGGAAATATTCTTTCCAACTGATAAGTACTCAGTCCGGTATAGCTCGAGCTGTCCAACGTCGAAAGAAATGCTACAGGAGGAATCCGGTGGAGAAAATTGCGCGATATTTCTTCAAACAGGCTGGTCAGCGTTTCTATGGAAAAGGTTTCCGGATCGAAGGCAAACTGCTCGGTCATTTTTTCCGGAATTATTCTTTCCTCAGGCCTGATACCTATATGATCATGAACCATTTGCAGAAGATCATCTGCCTGGTGGGAGGTAATCTCTACTTCGCCGTTGGGGCCCTGCGCAAGTGGATGGAAAGAAAGGCGCATATTCACCCATTGTCCGTCGAGCGTTGAAGCATCAATGTAAAGCATCAGCAACTTATCCCGCCGGTACTGATACATAAATTTTAGTTCCTGCGGATCCAGGCTAAAATGATAATCGCCATCCGTAGTTTCAAGCTGCATCCGGAACCAAGCCTTGTTGAGGTAGGTATGGGACAGCCGGTTGAGCAGCATGACAAGCATATCCGGAGCCACATTTGTATCAAAAAAGAAATAGTCAGACAGGGTAAATGTCGGCTTTGAGTAGGTGTACCCGCTACTCCTCATGGGCATATAGGGATTGCTGTCATACATCCTCCCAATGTACTAAAAACTTGCGAAGCAGGGTAGGGAAGAAGTATGGGTAAAATTGCGCTTTATATGTATCAGAATTCCCGCAGAAACATATCTTTCATTTTTCCCGCAATGGGGACGGCTTCGCCCTTTTCCAGATCTTTTACCACGAAGGTTACTTCTCCGTCGAGAATGATTTTCTGATTTATGCGCATCACAATTTTGTGCGAAAGGGTAATGCTCTTTTCTCCGATGCGAATAATGCCGGTTTCAATATCCAGAATATCGCCCAGGCGGGCAGCACCGCTGTAATCAAGGGTTACATTTACCAGTACAAAGGCCAGACCCAGGTCGAGAAACATCCCTGACTCAAAAAAACCCCGGAAGTGATTCCATCGCGCCTCTTCCAGAAACTCGAGAAACTTGGCGTTGCTAACCTGGCCATAAAGATCAAGCGTCCAACTCCTTACAGTAATTTCGGTGTATGATTTTTTAAATGCCTTTTCGTCCAATGGTGCCATGACTTATCGGGTGGTTTCTGCAAATAGGTGGGTAAAATAAATATAGTCCTTGTCTTTCAGGTGTTAAAGATACAAAAGCTACTGATAATTTGTATATTAGTTTTGAAATCAGTCGTTTGTAGCTATGCCTCAAAGAAATCTTCCGATACTTTCCCGCCTTGCCATCTTGTCTAGTGGTTTTGACGCCCAGTTTGGGTGGATATTTTTCGGATTTGGGATGATATTTTTCTGGATATTCTTTATGAATTCGGAGATCATCGACCTGTTTGCTTATGGGGACTGGGACCCGACTACAGGTACCGTGGTAAAGCTGGATGATACCGATGCCGAAGTAAATAATACGGATGTGTATGAATATACTTATGAATATAATGTAAACGGAGAAGTATATACCGGTACTGCTTACACTACCGGGCGATCTTTTCGGGAAGGTCAAAATGTTTCTATTGAATATAACCCCGATCAGCCGGGTGAGTCGCGGATGGCCGATTCCCGCAGTTCTTTATTTGGGTGGGAAACGATTTTTGTCATAATTTTTCCTCTGGTAGGGCTGGGTTTTATTCTTCACAGCTTCCGTCAAAATATGAAATCGATAGATCTTCTGGTGAATGGACGATTTGCGAGAGGAAAGCTGATAAACAAAGAACCTACCAATGTAAAAATCAATGATCGGACGGTGTATAAGTACACATTTAGCTTTGAAGCGCACGATGGCAGAACTTATGAAGCTACCGGAAAAACACATATTCAATCTCTATTAGAAGATGAAGAAACAGAGCGACTGATCTATGCGCCCAATGACCCTTCTTATGCGACGATGTATGATACCATTCCTTCCGCACCAAAAATCAATCCTGACGGATCTTTCCGCCCCCTGCGAATTACCAGTTATTTAAACCTGATCCTTCCATTGGTAAGCATTATTATTCATGGGGGCTTTTATCTGATCCGATATGTATTGTAGCTTCGCTGCCCAAAGAGTTGCCTATGAGAATGTTTACCCTATTATTGATTTCGCTGATTACAACATCTGCTCAAGACTTCACCACGCCTTTTGAGCGAAGCCAAAAGACACAATCGGCGACTTATGAAGAAGCTATCCACTATTACCACCAACTCGACAAGGCCTTTGGCGAAGTTGCGATGCTGGAATACGGACTGACCGATGTGGGAAAGCCGCTCAACCTTGTGGTTATTTCCCGCGATAAGGTGTTTGATCCGGAAAAAATCAGGAAGACGGGTAAACGAATTTTTTTGATCAACAACGGGATCCATGCGGGAGAACCCTGCGGTATTGATGCTTCTATGATGCTGGCCCGCGACCTTGTCACGCGCCCGGAAATGAAAAAGATGCTTGACCATGTAGTTGTGGCAATCATTCCGGTGTACAATATCGGTGGCGCACTCAACCGCGGCTGTTGCAGCCGGGCCAATCAGGAAGGCCCCGAGGCCTATGGCTTCCGGGGAAATGCCAAAAATCTCGACCTCAACCGTGACTTTATCAAGTCTGACAGCCGCAATGCCCGGGCCTTCGCAAACATTTTCCACACCTGGCAACCCGACGTTTTGGTCGATACTCACACCACCAATGGCGCTGATTATCAGGCTGTCCTGACCTACCTCGCCACCCTTCCCGGCAAGGCTGATCCCGGAATCGCTGCTTATATGACTGAGAAAATGATCCCTTCCCTCGAAAATCATATGAATAGCCATTCCATCAAAATTTGCCCTTACGTAAATGTATTTGGTCAATCTCCCGACAAAGGGTTTGCAGCATTTCTTGATCTCCCCAGATACTCTTCGGGGTATGCTTCGCTTTTTCAGACTATGTCATTCATTTCTGAAGCGCATATGCTGAAACCTTTTGCTGACAGGGTAGAAGCAACCTATACTTTTCTTGAAGGAACCCTCTCCCAGATACATGCTGACTATCAGAATATCGGAGATATCATCCATACAGCCAGAGAAAAGGCAAAAATTCAAACAAACTTTGACATAATGTGGAAACACGATCCGGGTGTTTCGCGGCCATTGGTTTTTGAAGGATTTGAGGCGCGTTTCAAACCCAGTATGGTTACCGGCCAACAAAGACTGTACTACGACCGATCATCTCCCTATAAAAAAACGGTTCCCTTTTTTTATAAATATGAGGCTGTGAAGACCATTGCAAAACCCGTTGCGTATATCATTCCACAGGCCTGGACCCAGGTAATTGAAAATCTGAAAATCAATCGGGTAGAAATGTATGACCTGAAAAAAGATACTGCCCTGCCGGTAGAGGTTTCCTATATTTCGGGTTATAAAACAGCAGAAAGAGCCTACGAAGGGCATTATCCCCATTCGCAGGTTGAAATAAAAAAGGAGCAGGAAGTGATTCAGTATTACGCCGGAGACAAGGTCGTATATGTAAACCAGACGCGCAATCCCTATATCGTACATGTGCTGGAGCCGGAATCACAGGATGCCTTTTTTGTGTGGAATTTTTTTGATGGCATTCTTATGCAGAAGGAATATTTTTCTGACTATGTTTTTGAAGAAGAAGCAGAAAAAATTCTAAAGGAAAACCCGCAGATCAGGGAATCGTTTGAAGAAGAAAAGGCCAGGGACTCCGTTTTTGCGTCTAATGCAGGCCTTCAGCTAAATTTTATTTACAAACGATCTGTTTATGCTGAAAAGACGTACAACCGCTACCCTGTTACCCGTTGGAATGGAACTACACCATTACCACATTAAACAAAGTTTTTGAACCGGACTCAGGCCCGTTTTTTCTATCACTCACTGATCTGTATGGATATAGCACAGGAACTCACCGAAGCCCGAAAGAAAATTGCCGATCTTGAAAAAGAGCTGTCGGGTACCAAAACCCGTCTTCGGGAGTTGGCGGAATTGCCGCATATGATGAAAGGCTGGTTTGGCTATTTTGTCAGGCATCTGCCGGTGTCAGTAGCTATGTTTGATAATAACATGAACTACCTCCTTGCCAGTCAAAAATATATCAAAGACTATAAAATCACAGACCCGGATATAATCGGTAAAAACCATTATGATATTTTCCCCGACGTACCTCAGCGTTGGAAAGATGTTCACCGACGTTGCCTTAAAGGTGTGATTGAGTCCTGTGAAAAGGATATTTACCACACCCGTAATGGGTATTCGCTGTATATTGACTGGATCATCACTCCATGGTATGATGAAAACAATCAGGTGGGCGGTCTGATTATGTTCGCAGAAATTGTAAACGAATGATTGGTAAAATGAGAATTTTGATCTATCTGGCTCTCTTGCCTTTATTTTTAAGTTCCTGCAAAAACCCGGGCGATATTCAATGGGAAAATATATCCGTAAGTGATCTGAATGGGCAGGCGGTGGATTTATCTCAGTATAAAGGAAAGCGATTACTGGTAAATCTATGGGCGACCTGGTGTGGCCCCTGTCGTGCCGAAATGCCGTCAATGGAAGTCGCCCGCGCCGGGCTGGAAGACCATGATTTTGTATTTATTGCGCTATCTGACGAGCCCTGGGATCGGATCCAGTCATTTAAAGAAAGCCACAACTATGGGTTTGAGTTTCTTCGCCTCAACGATCCGCTCAAGTCTTTAGGCATATTTTCTATTCCACAAACTTATATCATCGACAGCAAAGGCAACGTCGTAAAGGCAATTAATGGAAGTATCGATTGGGGGAGTAAAGAATCTCTTTCTTTTCTCCAATCAGTCCCATGAATTCCTTAAATTTACCGGTCTTTAACCAAACCGGTATGTTATGCGGTATATTACCTTTTGCCTTGTCCTTTTCGGACTGATTTTCAGCCAGAGTTGCGATCGTTCTTCTGAAGCCAGTGAAACCAAGTCTTCAGAAAAAAATCAGTCAGTCAGCCCTGACCTGCAACATGTACAACAAAATGAACGGCAAACTCCTGCCGAAGCAGAGGTCGCTCGTCTGGAACCTGCTGTGCCTGATCCCGTGCAGGAAGAGCAGAAGATTAGCAATCTGGTACAAAGCAAACCAGTCAATTCCGGCCTGGAATTTGCCATGAACCTTCCGGATGGATATACGATTGCTACTGCCAAAGGTACAGATGGTATATTAATCTACGCGCAGGAAGGCGGATTTCAACTGATTGTGAAAGAAACCGCATCGTCTCTTCCACAAATGCGTAAATACTGGGAAGATGGCCCCGATGGTCTGAAATTCAGCCGATGGCTGATCAATGGTGAAAACGGGCTCCTTGTAGAAATGGAAAAAGAGGGAAAAGCGGTTTATCATGTGGACTATTTATATGAAGGCAATATCAATTACAGGCTGACAACTCCTGTAGATAAATCCTTTTCGCAGTTTCAGGCGACACAAATGTTTCATTCCTGCCGTATGATTGCCGGATTGAACCAGAAGACAAGATAAGACTTTGGATTTTTTTTGCTTAATTTTGTTATATATCATACATACAAAGGACGAATAATGGCTGATCAATTGTCATTTTTAAGTAATACGACTCCCGAATTTGTGGACCAGTTATACCGGTCATTTCAAAATGATCCTGAATCCGTTTCGCAGGAGTGGAAAAGATTTTTTGAAGGGTTTGACTTCGCAAGAACCAATTACGGAGATGAGCCTGTCGAAATCAGACCTTCTTCAGGGGTAATTGATGCGAGCGGATTGAAAGAGATCAATGTGCTCAACCTGATCAATGACTACCGCATCAGGGGACACCTCTTTACGAAAACGAATCCGGTTCGCGAGCGCCGTAAATATTCGCCAACCCTCGATATTGAGAATTTTGGCCTTTCTGATTCCGACCTCGATACTGTCTTTCAGGCAGGAACAGACGTCGGCCTCGGCCCGGCCAAACTTCGGGATATCATAAAACTCCTGCAGGATACCTATTGCCAGTCGATCGGTGCGGAATACAAATATGTTCGCAACCCTGAAATGATCAAATGGCTGGAAGAGCGGATGGAGTCAACCCGCAACAAACCTTCCTTCGATATCGCTAAAAAGAAACACCTGCTGAGTATGCTCAACAAAGCGGTGATTTTTGAGAAATTTCTGGGTACTAAATTTGTCGGCCAAAAAAGATTTTCCCTTGAAGGTGCTGAGTCTCTGATCCCCGCCATGGACGCGGTGATTGAAAAGGGTTCAGAACTCGGCCTGGAGGAATTTGTAATCGGTATGGCGCACCGTGGACGCCTCAATGTGCTCGCCAATATCCTGAAAAAAGAGTACGACGAAATTTTCTCTGAATTTGAAGGGAAAGAACATAAAGACTCCGTCTTTCAGGGGGATGTGAAATATCACCTGGGATTTTCTTCGGACGTTGAAACCAGTTCTAAGAAATCTGTTCACCTGAGCCTTATGCCCAACCCTTCACATCTTGAGACGGTAAACCCCGTTGTCCAGGGTTCTGCCAGGGCAAAAATTGACCGCAAGTACCATGGCGACTATAATAAACTGGCTGCCATCCTGATTCATGGGGATGCTGCCGTAGCCGCTCAGGGTATCGTCTATGAAGTCAGCCAAATGTCCCAACTCGAAGGTTATAAAACCGGAGGAACCGTTCATATCGTCATCAACAATCAGGTGGGTTTTACTACCAACTATATCGATGCCAGATCCAGTACCTATTGTACAGACGTAGCGAAAGTCATACAGTCGCCGGTATTCCATGTAAATGGCGATGATGTAGAGGCACTGATATTTGCGGTAGAACTGGCGATGGAATTCCGGCAGACCTTCAAACGCGATGTGTTTATCGATCTGCTCTGTTATCGCCGCCACGGACATAATGAAGCCGACGAGCCGAGTTTTACACAGCCCCTGTTGTATAAAATTATCCGGAATCATCCTGACCCAAGAGAAATCTATTTCCAGAAATTGCTCCACTCCACCAAGGTGGAAGCCAATATGGCCAAAGCGCTGGAAAAAGAGTTTAAAGCACAGCTTCAGGCTGAACTGGAAGAGTCTCAGGCAAAAGAATATCTTACGCCCACTCCTTATCTCGATGGAACCTGGAACGGTATCCGCCGACCCAATAAAGAAGATTTCGAGCTGCCCTCACCGGCAACCGGTGTAGATAAAGGAAAACTCAAAGCCATTCTTGAAAAACTTCACCAAATCCCCGCTGACTTTAAAGCACACAGCAAAATTGTCAAGCTTTTCGCCGACCGGATGAAAATGGTAGAAGATGATAAACTGGACTGGGCATTGGGTGAGTTGATGGCATACGGGACGCTTCTGATCGAAGGTTTTCCCGTTCGCCTTAGTGGCCAGGATTGCCGCAGGGGCACGTTCTCTCATCGTCATGCGGTCATTGTAAGTGAAGATGCAGAACAAGACTATATCCCGTTGAATCACCTCTCGAAGGACCAGGCACCATTTATTGCCTATAACTCTCTCCTTTCAGAATATGGCGTTCTCGGGTTTGAATATGGTTATTCGATTACCAACCCCAACAATGTGGTAATCTGGGAGGCACAATTTGGCGATTTTGCCAATGGCGCACAAATCATGATGGATCAGTATATATCCAGTGCTGAATCCAAATGGCAGCGCATGAGCGGACTGATTCAATACCTCCCTCACGGTTTTGAAGGTCAGGGGCCGGAACACTCTTCTGCCAGAATCGAACGTTATCTGGAGCTCTGCGCCAGAAAGAATATGCAGGTGACGAATATTACGACTCCTGCCAACTTCTTCCACCTGCTCCGTCGCCAGCTTCACCGCGAATTCCGTATTCCGCTTATCGTGTTTACACCCAAAAAGCTGCTTCGCTATCCGCAGTGTGTAAGCTCGCTGGATGATTTTGCAGAAGGCGGCCGTTTCCGCGAAGTGATTGACGATAACTATGTGGACCCCGCAAGTGTAAAACGCATACTATGTTGCTCCGGGAAAGTATATTATGACCTTCTCGAAAAGCAGCAGGAAGATCAGCGCAAGGATATCGCCATTGTCAGACTGGAACAACTTTATCCACTGCCCGAAAGGCAGCTTCGTGAAATTATAGCCAAATATCCTCAGGCAGAGTTTTGCTGGGTGCAGGAAGAGCCGCGAAACATGGGGCCGTGGAACTATATCCTTAGGGTAATCACGGAAACAGACGTTCGATATATCGGACGCAAACCGGGTCCAAGCCCTGCAAGTGGTTCATATAAAAAACACGCGGCAGAGCAGGCCGATATTGTAACAGAATCATTTGATCTGGTATCTACCGCTAAATCCAGAGCAAAAGTCGCAGCCAAATAAGCTTACGGCTTAAACTCCGGATTCTGAATAAAGGTCTCATCGCTAAGTGCTTTCATGAAGGCGATGAGATCTTGTTTGTCTTGTTCAGTAAGGGTGATGTTGTTGATGAATATGTTTTTGTTGCGGTGATTTTTCCCCCCGCTGGCATAGTGGTTCATCACATCTTCGAGAGTGGCCAGGCTTCCATCGTGCATATAAGGCCCGGTAAATTCAATGTTCCGAAGGGTCGGTACCTTAAACTTTCCCTCGTCCCAATAACTTCCGGTGACTTCCATTCTTCCAAGATCACCATAGTTTTCATACAGGCCATTGTTTTGAAAAGTGCCGTCCGTAAAGTTATAACCAGAATGGCAGTGAAAACACTCGCCCAGCTCACTATTGAAAAGCGTCAGGCCGTGAAGTTCCTGCGGTGTTAACGCCGTAGAATCTCCTTCTACATATTTGTCATACCTCGAATTCGTACTGAGCAATGTCCGCTCAAAACACGCAAGTGCGTCCACTACTGCCTGCGTGGTAGGCGGCCCCCCGGTAGCTTCCTGAAACAATGCAGGGTACTCCGGATGGCGCTCCAGTTTAGGAATAAAAAATTCCGGCTTTGAGGCCATTTCCAGTGGATTAATGATTGGATGAATGGCCTGTTCCTCCAGGCTCGGATTTGCCCCGTCCCAAAAAAACTTCGTGCTGTAAACCAGGTTGATCAGCGGCATGGCGTTGCGCAATCCCAATCTCCCCTCCACTCCCCGGCTGAGAAATACAGAATCGGAGAATGCTTTATGCGGTGCATGACAACTTCCGCAGGAAATGGTACTGTCCAAAGAAAGTATGGGGTCAAAAAACAGTTTCTTCCCCAATGCAACCTTGTTGACAGTCAGTGGATTATCTGCCGGGATAGGCGGCTCCGGAAAATGCGCAGGTACAACCAGCTCGTAGTCTTCTGGCACCGGGTCAACCAACGGGAGATCGCAGCCTGAAATCAGCCATCCGCCTGCGACCATAAGAAGGATCGATATTTTTTTCGGAAATACCATAATGTGAATACTTAAGGCATTTTGTGTAAGCCGCCTGTAACCAGATTGTCAGTGATGGTTCTGGATATATCAAACTGTTCGCCCGGTACGCTATGGGAGATGTTAAATCTGACCATGTCAAGCGTATCCGTATCATTGTAAAACATACGGTTGACGTCGAGCTCGATATTGAAGTGAACGGTTTGGCCTGACTGAATGGTAAACGCATTGTCATTGTCGAGAAAAGAAATTTCCCGATAAATGACATTGGGCGAATTGATAGAATCTTTCCCCGTGTGATAGGCCAGCGGCAGATCGAGCAATGTGCCATTATTGTCAGGACTTTGGTCGATAAAACCTTCCAGTGATAAAAATTTATAACCCGTGCGCCATGACCAGTACATCGAACTGCCCACACTCAGCGGGTGGTTGACAGGGTAAGATGCCGGATCAGTATTCAGCCGGTCGGGTACGCCTATGCCAAACTTTACCCCGCGGTAAGCCCCTACGTCCACCATATCAAAAGTTTTGAAAGCGGCATTCTCAGCTGTCGTATGCCGGGCTTCCCCTCCTGAAACCAGGTCGTATAGATTGATTTCAGAGAGCAGCGTTTCCTCTCCGTTTTCTTTGACCAGAGTAATATCGGCCACGTACATCAGGAAAAAGTCTATCCGGTAATGGCGACCATTAATATTGAGTACAGGAACGCCTTGTTCGATTCTTTCCCCATTGACAGTAGGAACAAATGCCAGCTCAAAGCTTCCAGCCTCAATGGGTTTTTCTCTGCAAGATGTCAGAGACAAAGTCAGCAGCCCAATGATTGCTGAAGCAAAAATGATATTTATTTTTTTCAACATTTTGGTAAGGTATTAAGGTATGAATGCCTGATTGTTTACAAACTCAGGGTCCGTCAGCGCGTTCAAAAAATCAATCAGTTCATTTTTTTCAATGTCGCTTAGTTGTATTGGTTTTACGAATTTGCTTTGATTTGGGTGGTTTTTTCCACCGTTAATGTAGTGAGACACTACATCTTCAAGCGTTGATAGGCTTCCGTCGTGCATGTAGGGCGCGGTAAGGGCAATATTGCGGAGCGTAGGTACCTTGAATTTTCCGATATCTGATGGTTCAAGGGTA
This sequence comes from Bacteroidia bacterium, assembly GCA_041391665.1. Lineage (NCBI taxonomy): Bacteria > Pseudomonadati > Bacteroidota > Bacteroidia > Bacteroidia bacterium. The sequence goes on from JAWKNO010000001.1 coordinate 726,834, forward strand.
ATTCTGTATCTGCCTTCATCTGTAAAAGTTTGGTAAAGCCCGTTATTTTCAAATGTGTAGTTGGTGAAATTAAATCCGCTGTGGCAATTGCTGCATCCGGTTTTTTCACTGAAAAACAAAGCCATCCCCCTTTTTTCTGATTCACTCAGCGCTTCGGGTTTATGCTCAAATGCATATTGGTCATAAGGAGAATGGCCACTGATCAGCGTGCGTTCAAAACTTGCAATGGCTCTGACAAGCACATACAGATCCATGTCTCTTCCGTAAGCTTTTTGTGCCAATGGTGTATAAAACGGATCGTCTTTTAACCTTTTTGCCAGTTCGGCTGCATTCATGTCCATTTCTACATGATTTTCGATGGGGCCGAGTGCCTGCAATTCCAGACTTGGGCTGCCGCCTTCCGCAAAAAAATAAGGCTGATAGGCCACGTTGGTAAGTGTCGGCGAGTTTCGCATCCCGATTCGCCCTTCAATCCCTATTGATATAGGAAAATGATCAGCAAAACCGGATGCAGCCTGATGGCAGGTTCCGCACGATATGGTCGAATCTAGCGAAAGGGCCGGATCGTAAAAAAGAAGTTTGCCAAGTTGTACCCGTGATTCAGTCAGGACATTGTCAGCGGGAATTTCCGGCATGGGAAAACCGGCGGGCAAACCCAGTGCATAGGGTTTGTCCACCGGTATTTCTTCCACCGGAGTATGGCAGGAAATAATGGCCAGAAAGGCATATATGACTCCCACCTTTTTCATTATTCATCTTCTACAGTGAAGATCGAAGGTACATTAGCCACCAGTTTAGCAGCCAGTCCGGGATCGTCTCCAGTGTGAGTGATTCTTTCAGTAGCCAGGTCTATGCCGGTAAACAGTTTCGCAAAATCTACTTGCATATGAATTTCCTCTTCTTCGGCGGCAACTTCCTTAGCTGCTGTGAGCATTACAGGCGCCAACTTTGCATCCGTACCAATATGCAACTCCATGAGGTCATCGGGGGTACCGTCGGCATTTGTGTCAACCTGGCCTTCGATACGGATAAAAATATACCCGCTGTTCCAGTTCCAATGCATGGTTGGATTTTGCGGAGCGAGCGGATGTTCGGCAGCATAGGTAGTAGGATCTGCATGGTTGGCAAGCGAGTCCACGCCTACATTAAACATCAGCATATGTTTGTGACCGGTTGTTATTTCTCCGACTTCATACACTGACTGGTTTGCCTTTACCAGAAGATATTTATCCGGGTTTGTATCAAAAACCCCATCTCCTCCCACCTGTATTCCCGATACATAAAACTGCGCGGTGGTGAAGGTTACAGCGACATTATTAATAGTATAAACGGTATTATAAGAAAAAACCTCATCACCGATTAACGAATGGAAGTGGAGGACAAGATTGGGGAAAACACAGTTTCCATCGCTTTCTTTTGCATCGGGGTTATAATTGGCAGCCAGTGGATCTGTACAGCCTTTTTCTTTACATCCGCTTGAGAAAGTAAGGGCGATTAATGCAATAACCGTAAGGGCGATTTTGAAGATGCTTATATTTTTCATTGAAGTAGGTTCTAAAAGGGTTAAAAACTCAGAATAAAAAACTCAGGCTGGCACTTAAACGGTTTCCGCCGCTAATTTCTCCTTCGGCGTAGGTTGAAGACAAATGTGGGGTGTAAGTGGTTCGTATTCCCCATCTTTTCATCTGCGCCTCTACCCCCAGGGTGGCGTAGGTTCCCGTTCCTCCTGTACCAGATTGGTAAACATTTTTGTGGACATTTCTGCCCAGTTGTTCATGATACACACCGGCAAAAGGCATAATACTCGCCCGGGAAGACTGTAGCAGCCAGGATAGGTAAATGGTCCCCGCCAATTGGTCTCCAAAACGATATTGTTGTGCATTGAGTGTGTTGATTCGGCCGGATATGTCCATGCTCAGGCCCCATTCGTGAAATCTGACATTGTAGAATACATGTAGCAGATAATCCCAGCTACCGCTACCCATTTGGAAATTGGCGGGCATAGGGTTTTCCTGATTTTCCAGGTCAAATTTTCCGGTTGGCGTTTTAATGCCCGTACCCAACGAGAGGAAGTGACGTAAAGGAAATTTTGTGCTGTCTTTGGATTGAAAAGCGGTAAACTCGACCATTGCCCAGCTATCGCCCGGACCTTTATAATGGCTTTTTCCCTCATCTGCGATATGCGTATTGAGGTTGTAAGGCAAAATTGCCTGTATTTGAAGCCTTTTGTTCAGTCTTAAGCCAACTCTTACATCAGCCTGCTGGAAATAATCCAGGCCTCCGTCGAGATTTTCTGAAGCATAAAAGCGGGAATAACGCCAGCCAAAGCTGACAAAATTACTTTTGTAGTTGGACATCATACCCATCATGCCACCCGAAGCGGCACAACCACAAACGTCGCAACCCCAAACCTGCCCATATCCCCAAAAGAGGATAAAAGCAAATAAGGACAATTTTCTCCTCATTGTGATAAAGATTAATAAATGGAAAACCTGAAAACCAATATGATCAGGCTTTGCGCTGAGGAGGGGGGCAAATTACAGCGGGTACATACTGGGAGACAGCCCTTTCAGGATTGACGAATTTCGCAATAGAGAATTTTTCCATCAGGAAAACCACACATAAAGCTTTGTCTATAATTTCCAGAGGCTGAACTTTGACCTTTACAGGTTGTGGAATCGTAGGAACTGAAGCGTTCTCTGCATCCAACTCTTTTTGGATTCGTTGCGCTAACACACATTTACCGTTACAATGAAGCTCCGGACGTGATTTATTAATACAGAGAACCTTTTGAATATATTCTTTGTGAAGGGAGTAATCTACATAAGGAAAAACCAGCCTGAATTGTAAACTCAGGACACATATCAGGCCAATGATAGCGATGACCGATTGTATTTTTTTTACCTTATACATTTATATTACCCCAAACCTAAAAACAAAAACTGACAAAAAAAATGACAAAAATCATGTACTATTTCTGTCAAGTTTAGCTATTCCACTTGTGGAATTGATTCGGAAATCATATAGAATTCCGTTAATTTTGGCAATTGTGTAACAATTTGCCCCTTTTGTAAGTTATTCAATGGCCTTTTCCATATTTATCTAAACAAACGATCCCATGATCAAAGTAGAGCCCGGAAAACTCCTTGCTCAGGTGAATGAGCCTTCAGACCTGCGAAAACTGAAGCCCGAAGAACTGTATGCGTTTTGTGTTGAGTTGCGCGACTTTCTTATTTCCACGGTTTCTGTTAATGGCGGGCATTTTGGCGCAAGTCTGGGCGTTGTAGAGCTTACCACAGCATTACATTATGTATTTGACACACCTCATGATCAAATTGTATGGGATGTCGGGCATCAGGCCTACGGGCATAAAGTAATCACCGGGCGAAGAGAAAATTTTCATACCAACCGGGTATATAAAGGTGTGTCGGGTTTTCCCAAAAGGACAGAGTCCGAATACGATACGTTTGGCGTAGGTCATTCTTCTACGTCTATATCAGCAGCGGTAGGAATGGCCGTAGCAAAAACTTACAAAAAAGAAGATCGCAATATTGTTGCTGTAATTGGAGATGGCGCCATGACCGGCGGTATGGCTTTTGAAGCCTTAAATCATGGCGGCTGGGAAAAAGCGGATATGCTTGTTGTGCTCAACGACAACAATATGTCTATCGACCCCAATGTCGGTGCTCTTAAGGAATACCTTACGGATATCACAGCTTCTCATACCTATAATAAACTTCGGGATGAGCTTTGGAAACTGTTGGGTAAACTCGATAAAGTAGGGCCTAAGGCTCGTTCGATTGCCCGTAAGCTCGAAGTCGGCCTTACCGCTGCTACGACCCCCGGGATGCTGTTTGAAGCACTGGGCTTCCGGTATTTCGGCCCTATAGATGGACATGATATCAATCATCTGGTGCGGGTATTAAACGACCTGAAGGACATAAAAGGGCCAAAGTTGTTGCATTGTATAACTGTAAAAGGGAAAGGGTACGAACTGGCTGAAAAGGACCAGACGAAGTGGCATGCGCCCGGACTGTTTGATAAAATCACCGGAGAGATCGTTAAATCTGTAAAAACTGAGCCACAGCCTCCTAAATACCAGGATGTTTTTGGCCATACGATTATTGAACTGGCTGAGAAGAATGAAAAAATCATGGGCATCACCCCTGCTATGCCCAGCGGATGCAGCCTGAAATATATGATGAAAGAAATGCCCGACCGGGCATTTGATGTGGGCATTGCCGAACAACATGCCGTTACATTCTCCGCAGGGCTTGCCACTCAGGGAATGAAACCTTTCTGTAATATCTATTCGTCTTTTATGCAGCGGGCTTACGATCAGGTGATTCACGATGTGGCTTTGCAAAAATTGCCGGTAGTCTTTTGCCTGGACCGGGGGGGAATTGCAGGCTCTGATGGTGCTACCCATCATGGTGCATTTGATATGGCCTATTTTCGCTGTGTCCCGAATATGGTCATTTCTGCACCGATGAACGAAGCGGAGCTGCGAAACCTGATGTACACTGCTTCGGTGTGGCAAGAAGGACCATTTTCTATCCGATATCCAAGAGGTGAGGGGGTAATGCCCGAATGGCGCACCCCGATGGAATATGTTGCGCCAGGTAAAGGCCGAAAACTGAATGATGGAGAAGAAATCGCGATTCTGTCTATTGGGCATCCCGGAAACTTTGTTCAGGAGGCAATCACAGAATTAAATACGAGAGGGTTGTTCCCCGCGCATTACGATATGCGGTATGTGAAGCCATTGGATGAAGCGATGCTTCATGAAGTTTTTGGAAACTACAAAAAAGTAATCACCGTCGAAGATGGCTGTATTCAGGGCGGATTCGGGTCGGCGGTACTTGAGTTTATGGCAGATCATGGATATGATTCGAGGCTTTTCCGTATGGGAATGCCCGACAGATTTGTTGACCACGGAAGCCAGCCCGAATTGTGGGCAGAATGTGAATACGATGCCGCAGCCATAATCGCTAAAGTAGAAGCGCTTTCGTCTGTTGCCCAAAAGGCCTAAGGCTTTGTTATATGTTTAATAATCAGGGGAAAAGCTTCAGGGTTTTTCCCCTGATTGCATTTAGAGGGTTTTGTGAATAAATTTTACCAGAAAGTTGGTAAAATGAATTTTTATTCCTAGTTTACATCAATGTGTTTATTGGTGTATTTAAAATAAGCATTTAGGAAAACATATGCCAGGCGCTGCCACTTTCCGTTGTAATCTGCTCCGAATCCGGAGGTACATGGCGTTTGAGTATGTGCGAGATTTGATGCATATACTTTTCCTAAACGTTAAAACGAACTAGAACATGATTACGAACAAACCCTATCTTCATCTCGAAAAAACTGAGTCTGGTTACCGCCTCGATGTGGTTTTTACACTCCCCTCCGGCGTCGATGTGCTGCCGGTACTTGACGAGACAGTTGGAATCAATAAAGTCCTGACTTTTCCCGTTGTAGAGGTAGAAGGACAAATGCATTTTGGCTTTAAGGATTATGTTTTTCATTTTTCAGGACTTAACCCATCCGCGTATATTGATGTCCAGCTTGTAGAAGTCAGCGCGATTGGTGGTTTGTCAGAAGATGGTTCGCTCGGTGTCACCAGAGTGTTTCTCAGCGCAGCTGACGGAGAAGAAGACCGGGAAGGCGACACCAATCAGGGTGGAACAGGCGGAGAGGGCGGTAACTAATATTTATTTATTTCCATGAACCACATTACGTATTATATCAGACTATCTTTCCCGCATCTTAAAATGACAGGTATAGCAGTTTTTTTACTGCTGTATCTGTCGTTTTCTGTTTACAGTCAGTCAAAAGAAGACTATACCTGTAGTCTGGGGGATGAAAATATTACCACGCCAGAACAGGTCGATTCTCAAAGCCGCAAGATTGCCGATAAAATCAAAAAGAGAACCCCGAAAGACTACCACTGCGCTGACAGCCTGGCTCAGGAACTTCAAAAGATCTCAGCGCGCATCGGTTATTATCGGGGCGTAGGAAAACAAATCTGCAACAGAGGCAGAATCAGGCGGTATCAGGGCAAATACGAGGAGGCACACGATTTTTATCAGGAGGCTATGGCTTACAGGGAAAAACACGGCTTACGCGATGCCTATACCGGCTATACCCTGCAGGAGATTGGGCTAAATTATCGCAATATGGGATTTTATGCAGAGGCTATTGAGGCTCATCTGGAAGCGATCCAATATTTCCGTGAAGAAAGCCTGACTAAGCAGGTGGGAGAAGAGTACAATAATATAGGTGCTAGCATTTCTGAATTTGCTTACAAGATGTATAAGATTGATTCCACCTTCAATCGGGACTCTGCTCTTCGTAAAGGAATCGTGAATTATAAAAAAGCCTTTGAAATTGCAGAAAATGGTAAAAACTGGTCTGATTGTGTCAATGTGGGTGGGAATATCGGAAGAGACTATGTGGAGATTGGCGAGCTTGATTCCGCAGCTTTTTTCCTGAATAATAGTATGGATTTATGTAGAAAAATTCTGGATACAATAACGGTTGACAATAAAGCACGAAAAGGAATCCTAAACTTGCAGGCAAGCACTTATGGTAAACTGGGGCATTTATACGAAAAACAAAAGTCCTATGATCTTGGGTTGGAACAGCATACAGCGGCATTGGCAATTTATAGAGAGCTAAATGATTCATCAGGTATTTTTACCGCCCTGACTAATATTGGCAACAACTATGAAGAACGGGGCGACAACAACAACGCATTGATATACTACAAGCAGGCTTATCAGGTAGGAGAACATGCCAAAATCGATCAGCGGCAGGATTTCCTGAGAAATAAAAATCTGTATGTTATTTACGCAAAACTGAAAGACACGGTATCAGCTTACCCCTACCTACTCGCCAAGGCTGATAAAGAACAACAGATTGCCGCAAATGAAATGGTGCAAAATGTGGCGTTTGCCGAAAATAACGGGATCCTAAAAGCAGAAGCTGAAAAAGAAAAAGCTAATGCTAAATTGAAAAATCAGATGCTTATGGGCTCAGGTATCGTCCTGATTCTACTCATATTAGGCATTATACAACAACTGCAACTGCGCAAAACACAGAAAAAACAAGCGACGCTTGAGGTTCAACAAAAAGCACAACAATACGAGGCAAGGATTGACCTGATCATGGATGAGTCTCGGCAAAGGTTGATCGCCAAACAAAACGAAACGCAGGAAATTGTACTGAAAGAAGTTGGCCGGGAATTACATGACAGTTTAGGCGGGACACTCGCCACCACTAAGCGGGTAATAGAAGAATGGATGGAAAGAGGGGTAGAAGAAGAGGCAATAAAAGAATATGGTCAAAAGGCGCTGGAGTTGATTCAGCGGTCGATTGATGGTGTACGGCAAATCTCTCGTGAATTAAAAGGTGTAACCCTTAAAGATGGTCTCATTCCCGGAATCAGGGAGTTATGCCGGGAGATCAATGAAGTATATGCCCGTCCCGAAATAAAATTACAGACTTACAACCTCAAAACCCTGAATATTCCAGCAAAATGGGAGATCAATATATACCGTATTTTCCAGGAAGCGCTCACAAATATTCTGAAATATGCCGAAGCAACAAATGTAGAAATACAGATGTTTGTCAGGGACGAAATATTGTCTGTCACCATCGAAGACGACGGAAAAGGGTTTGACATTGAAAAAAAAGCCGAAGGTATCGGGCTGAAAAACATGAAGTCGCGTGCCGAAGAAATGAAGGGTACATTTACCATTTCTTCTGTAATAGATCGCGGAACCACCCTGTTTATTGAAATTCCATTGCCTGACCAATTTTCCTGAAATACATTATTATGAAAACTATTGTGAAAGAACCCCAAACCGAAAAGAAAACTACCAAAGTAATGATCGTAGATGATCATAAGATTGTCATCGAATCCCTGGCAAATTTAATCAATAGTAAAGAAGGCTATCAGGTTGTCCAACTGGCAGAAAACGGACGCGCAGCGATTTCTTATCTGGAAAAAATAAGCCCCGCAGATTACCCGGATGTCATCCTGATGGATCTTCTTATGGAAGAAGATGATGATCAAAGAGAACCCGACGGGCTGCGCACCTCCAGATATATATTCAAACATCTGGTTAAAAAAGGCATATTTGAAACACGTGTGATTATCCTGTCTTCTGCGCTGAATGGATTGTATATCTCTGCTGCCCACGATATGTGTATTCAGGGTTATCTGGTAAAAGAATCAGGTATTAAGGAAATCATCCAGGCAATCGATGTAGTCATGAAAGGGGAAATGTACTACAGAGACAATGTTTACGCCGAAATGTCAAAGTATAAACAAGAGAGTCAGTGGGCGGAAAATGAAATTATCCCCCCTTCGGCCCTTGAGTTGGACGTATTAAAATTAACCGCAAAAGGTCTGACTGCAAAAGAGATCTCCGCAGCAACGGCAGACAACCTGAAGTTAACCGTAGATGCTACCGAAGCGCATAAAAGACAACTTTTGCGAAAGCTGGGCGCAAAAAATGTGGCGGAATTAATCGCAATTGCCTTTCGCCTGGGATATCTGAAGGTGTATTGATCCTGATACCGAGTTGGTTTATTTCCCTTCCCTTCTGTCGATTGCCATTCACTGTGGCGAGCAGGCGGCTGTATGCCTGAGGATAAACTTACTAATAGCCTAACCCTACCCATTGCGGTAGATAAAAGTGTAGAATGATGATAAAAATTATGTTGGTTGACAGCCACAAACTATATGTTGAGGCTGTGTCAGAGTTGATGAACCGTGAGAAAGATCTGGTCGTTTCTTATAAGTTGTCATCGGCCTTCGAGGCGTTACAAATACTTCAAAATCATAATGCAGAAAAACCTGATGTCGTAGTCATCGATGCCGATCTGAAAGAAAAAGAACCCGTAGGTTTATACCATGCGACTTATATCACAAGACAATACCCGGGCATTGCAGTAGTTGTACAAAGCCTCCAAAAAGTAGCGATTTATCCTCATCAAATGGAGCAGGCACAGGTGGCTGGTTTTCTATTTAAAGATTGCAGTAACAGAGAATTGTTCTCCGCTATACGGACCGTTGCCGAAGGTAAAAAATTTTATCAAAGAGAAGTTCAGGAAGTACTGAAACGATTCCGCGAATACCTCGAATCGCCAGCAGATAATGTTCCGTTTTTGACCGGTACAGAAAAATCTATCCTGCAATGGATGAGTTATGGATTTCCAGATGATCGTATTGCTGAAAATATGCAGATGTGTCAGAAAATCATTTCCCTGCACTGGAATAATATCGCCAGGAAATTTGGCTCTACGAACCTCCGGGAGATTCTTGTTGAAGCGTTGGATAAAGGGTGTTTTGAAACACGAACACTTGCCTTATAGTTGGAAATACCTGTGAATCCTGTGAAAAACTGCCGTTACCCTGTTTTCGGTGCAATTTTATACCAGAACCGTAGTACCGGTAAGGAAATATGTTGAGGATATTTGTTTCAGTTCTTTCCAACCAAATAATTCTCTCAGGGAGAAAAGCTTATTAATAAAGAGATAGGATATGTGTACCAGACCTGTCTCTTTTTTCCGGAAGTATGTACACACCTGGTTATTTTGGTGTGAATTTGAATAGGGAGTTTGTATATCGGGAAGGTTCCTCGTTTTTTGAGGGCCTTCTCGTTTCATTTTAAAGTGGATTTTGTTATTTTGTATTTTATTCCCCCTCGCCCATGACAAAACCTAAAAACCTATACGCGCTATTTGTTGGTATCAATAAATATGAGAGTGTCACTGGTCTCAATGGCTGCATCAATGATGTAAATGCTATGAGAGCGTATCTCCAGGCACAGCCGGATATTCTGTTGAAAGAACGTGTGCTGATCTCGGATGAAAATCATCATGATTTCCCCAAACCCACCAAATCGGCTATTGTAGCGGCGATAAAGGAGCATCTGGGGCAGGCCGAAAAAGATGATATGGTTTTGTTTTATTTTGCCGGGCATGGGGTACAGGAAAGAACGGCAATTCCCGCTTTCGTAAAAGCAGAACCCGGGGGGCTGATCGAATCCCTGGTTTGTTATGACAGTAAATTAAACGTTGCCAATTCTGCAGATCATACCTGCCTGGCTGATAAGGAACTTCGCTGGCTGTTTCACGATATCGCCCAAAAATCTCCGCATATTCTCATCCTTACCGACTGCTGCCATTCGGGTGATGTAATGCGCGATGCTTTGGAGGATGATTCTTCAAAAAAACGCAAAGGATCTGACAAAGTCCTTCCTCCCCGGGCGTTTGAAGGTTTCGTTTTCCATCAGCATATCTCCGCTCATGCCCTGGCTACACAGTCGCTCAATGATTTGATTCCCCTGGGTAATTATATCCATTTTGCCGCCTGCAGAAATACGGAGGTTGCCTGGGAAGGAGATTATGAACGTGATAAACCCGGAGGCCTATTCACCATCAGCCTGCTAAAAATTCTTCAAAAGGGAGGCAGAAATTTATCCTATCACGCCCTAAACAGCCGGCTGGTAAACTATATGCGCGGCTGGAAAAACAAAGCACAGCGCCCGCAGGTTTTTGCCGGATCTGATCAGATGGGTGCGTTGTACGGTTTGTTTCTCAATGGGGAGATCGCAAAAACGACCTCCCGGGCAAGTATAACCGGGAATGATAAATATGGCTGGACACTTGACCTTGGCGCCATTCACGGGATTGTGCCAGGGGATAAAAAAACGCCTGTAAAGGTATTTAACAGTACCGGCCATGAGCCAATCGGTGAAGTGATGATTGAAAAAATTTATCCCGGTTTTTGTACTCTCAACAATTCCTCGGGCCTGTTGGAAAAGGATCAATTGGTTTATTTTGCTACAATCAATTGTTTTGCCGCAACTCCACCGACCGTTTTCCTGAAAGGGCCGGATACAGGTGGCCTGGAGCTATTCAGGAAACTGGTCGGCGAAAATCTATGGGAGGCAAAAAGTCTCTCGGTTGAAATCGTCGAAAATGAAGCCGAAGCCGACTATGTACTGCATGCAGAAAATTCGGAATACAGGATTACAAAAAGCTATGACACCCGCCCTCTTGTGCAGCAGGTCTATGGCTACGAGACCGCTCAGGCAAAGCTGGTCAGAGACTATTTTTTACATATAGCCCGCTGGAAATTTGTCCGGGAACTCAACAACCCCGATACAAAACTTAATAAAAAACAGGGCATCCAAAAGTCCAACTACCCGATCAAAATGCAATTATTTGTATTGGACCCTGATGGGAACGAACGGGAGTCCGATATCCGTGAAGTCAACACGCTGGAAATGAATGTGCCCAATGAAGAGGGGGAACTTTTCGGCAAATTCAGAATCAAACTGACCAATGTAGGCTCAGAAAATCTGTATTGCTCGTTGCTGTATATGCCGATGACCTTTGGTATATACAATACGCTCCTTCCGGGTGGAGGAATCTGGCTTGACCCCGGTGATGAAATCTGGGCTGTAGAAGGTGAGTATATAGCACTTTCTGTAGACGGTTATATCTATGATTTTGACTGGGATGGATCAAGCGAATACCTCAAACTGATTGTCAGCGCTACAGAATTCAGTACGGAGGAACTCACGCTTGAGGAACTTCCCTTACCGGAAATAACTCGCAGCAAAGTCTCCCGGGGAGCTTTCCATTACTCGCCCCCCAAAAGCGGAGTAAAAGAAGACGACTGGATGGCTGTTGGGTACGAGATGTTTATCAAAAACCCCCGGGCTTTTGTACAAAAAAATCATTCGGCCTGACCATTTGTAGATAAAACCTGCAAGGTGTGAATATACTTTGCCTCCGGGTTTTGGTAGGTCCAGACGATTTTTTTGTCTCTGGTTATTTCCATCATTTTTAAACCATCTGCTGTCTGGTTGCCATAGCAGGAGACCAGAAAATGGCCATTTTTCAACACCTGCAACCCACATACATCCTGTAATTGCCCGTCAATTTCTGCGGTAGTCAGTTGCCATTCAACGGCGCCTTTTTTGTCAATCACCACCAGGCGATTGCCGGAAGCACACGTGATAACCGTTGAGCCATTATTAAGGCGTACAGCCTCGAAAGTACCGTTTTTGGCTTCTGTTCCACCGAGCTCGGGCATGTCAACACGAATGGTTCTCATCACTTTGCCGCGCTTATTGTATTCTTTCGCGAAGGGCATAAGCCGATGCGGCACCAGATACCGGCCATTCGTTAATTTTTGACTCATACGGGATTGCATGTGCACATTATCGGTTTCAGGCTGAATGGGGATCTCTCTGGTGATTTTTCCCTGCAAATCAACTTCCACCAAGCGGGGTTTTTCGCCCAGTTCGGTGACCAGTGTTTTACCGTCAGCAAGCCGCTGCGCACTCATGATTTCGGGATTTAGTTCACTTTGATACACCCAGACGACTTTCTTGTCCGGGGAAATTTCTTTCACTTCCTTTGCATAAGTGATGAGGTAGTTTCCTCCGGGAAGTTTGGATATGTCTCTGGAATTGCCATCATATTCCCATACAATCTCATCGTTTTCATTTATCTCAAATGTTTTGGGGCCACTGACGACAATGGCATGGCGTATTCCGGTTTCACTTTTTTGCTGGCCCCGGAGTGGTAGTGTGAGTACTAAAATAAGGATTAGCGTAAGTGGTAGTTTCATTTTGTAGATTCCTTAGTAGCGTGATGTCTTAAAAAATATATATAAATTCATACAGGAAATTATGCCTGTCCGAATATACATATCGACGATGATAACCGCAGTTATTTCTGCGGGTCTGTATTATATTCTACTTTTTCATACCCCCCGGGAAAATTTCTTCCAGTTGATCTTCCTGTTTGGCGCTTTGTCTGCCTGCTATATTCTTTTGGTGAAAGCTGCCAAAAATCAGGGAATCAATTATGTAGTTACCATTACTGTTCTTTTTCATCTTATTCCGCTTATTTCTCCCAATATCCTGCCTGTTTTGTCCGATGACTTCTACCGTTTTGTATGGGATGGGCAACTTCTTGTGCATGGGATAAATCCGTTTGCGGCCATTCCGGAGGTGTATATGGAAAACCCCCCATCTGCACTTGCCTATGGTCTTACAGAGGAACTTTTCCGGGGACTGAATTCAAAGGCGTATTTTACGATTTACCCACCGGTGCTTCAGGGAGTTTTTTACCTGTCTGCACGCATTTCACCAGAAAGTATTGCCGGATCAGTTATGGTGATGAAAGGGATAATTCTGGTAGCTGAGGCAGGAAGTATATGGATGATGGTCAGGCTTCTTCGTCATTTTCAGTTACCTGTGTGGCAAGTGGCATGGTATGCATTTAATCCGCTGGTCATTGTAGAGCTTTCGGGTAATCTTCACTTTGAGGCGCTGATGATATTTTTTCTTTTATGGGCTTTTTTGTGGCTTGCGGAGGGTAAATGGCTGCTTTCTTCCATTCCTTTTGCGCTGGCTGTGGGAAGCAAACTCTTACCACTTATGCTTCTCCCCTTGCTGATCAGAAGGCTGGGGTGGGGGAAAACATTGGTATATGGGACGATGGTGGTGCTGATAACAGGCATGCTGTTCATACCCGTATTTGATCTGGATACCTTTTTAAATCTGTACGAAAGTATTGATTTGTACTTTCACAAATTTGAGTTTAACGCCAGCATCTACTATCTGATTCGATGGGTGGGGTATAGAATTACAGGCTATAATATTATTCAGCTTATCGGGAAGTATCTCGCGCTCGCGGTATTTGTGGGAATCGGCATCTATACATTTCTGGAAAAAAAGCCTGGCTGGAAAAACCTTCCCGAAAGTTTTGTCTGGATATTTTTGATGTATTTCTCCCTGGCTTCTATTGTGCACCCATGGTACACCACCACGTTGGTTGCTTTTTCTGTTTTTACCAGGTTTCGGTTTCCCGTGATATGGAGTCTGGTCGTACCTTTGTCTTATTTTACCTATCGAACGACAGCCTATCACGAAAATCTTTGGTTGACAGCCCTGGAATACCTGATAGTAGTCGTCTGGATTATTTTTGAAGTAAAAAACCAAATGGGTAGTAAAACCGTTAAACCCCCGGATCAACCCGTATAAAAATTAGTATGAAGGCTATTTCCTGTCCACAGGTTACGTTCTCTTTACCCTCCTGTATATTCACACCACAGGTATTTGATACAACTTCTGATACAACTTCAACTGTTCAGACCCGTGTATTTCATTCAATAGGGGATGTTCCGGTTTACGAAATCAATAATATGCTTTCGCCTGATTTGTTGGCATTGCTGACAGGTACGGAGGCAGCCCAAATGCCCGGGATGAGTTTTAAATATGTACTCTCCACCCAGGCGGGAATGCCCGCGGTATTCGCATATTTTCAGCTATTATCTTTCTCCGCATCACAGATTCGAAGTTTTACCCCCCGCCCGGAAAATGCAGATGATCTATATGGAAAGTTGAGGAATGTGGCTGCCCGGATTGCAAAAAATATCCTTGAAAAACGACAGATACACATTCTTGTGAGTGGGAATGCCTTGATAACCGGCCAGTCAGGTATTTTTCATGCTCCTTCTTTGTCGCCGGAAGATGCGTATCGCCAATTGCCGGGCATGATCGAAAGGTTACTTGCTGAAAATCCGGGCATAGATGCAGTACTTCTCAAGGATCACCTTAATCTGCCGGAAGCAATCGCCGGGGAATGGGCAGCACAGGGGTATCAGCCATTTGCCACAGAACCCGATATGGGAATGCCGGTCATCTGGGAGACGGTAGATGATTACCATCTGGATATGGCTTCAAAATACAGGCAAAGAGTAAAAAGTGCGTATAAAAAGAGCAATGGAACTATTCGCCGGGAATTGACGGAGCACGAGGTGATAAAGTATAAAAACCGCTTGTTTGAATTATTCGATTCTGTGCTCAAAGAGGATCGCTTTAATCTTGTTCCTCATTCGACTGAATACCTTCCTGCGATGAAAGCGGCTTTGGGAGAAAAATTCCGGATTTACGGCTATTTTTCAGCGGGCGAGATCGTAGCATTTCAGACTTTAATTGAAATGGGTGAAGATTTGTATTGCCACTTTCTTGGATACCACTGTGAACTTAACCGGGAGTACAAACTCTATCAGCGAATGTTATATGATGCGGTAGCAATGGCAATTGATGGCCGGTTTAAGCGTATTTCCTTTGGCCGTACGGCTATGGAAATCAAATCTACAGTGGGTGCAACCCCGGCCTACCCGGTTTGTTATCTGAAATTCTCACGCCCTGTGATAAATCGTCTGGCAGCCCCTTATCTTCGCAATGTAAAGATCGAAGACTGGCAGCCCCGGCATCCTTTTAAATCTATGATTCCTGCATAAAATATATCTGTTGATTTTCGTAAGCGGGGTATTATTCGTATTTTTCACTATGGCTAGGTTATTCCCAATGTTTCCGCTGAATCTCGTCGTATTTCCCGGCGAAAGACTTCGGCTTCATATTTTTGAACCGAGGTACCGTCAGCTCATAGGTGAATGCCTGGCAGAAGAAAAGACTTTTGGTATCCCCACGATCATCGACAAAAAGCTGATGGGAATGGGCACGGAAGTGAAAATCATCAGTCTCGATAAAAAGTACGGCGGTGGGGAAATGGATATTAGTACAGAAGGTCTCCGGCGTCTGGAAGTCAAATCTTTCTATGAAAAAGCGCCAGATAAGCTATACTCTTCTGCTGAGATAGAATGGCTGGAGACAGAGGAGGTTTTTGATGAAACCCTTCGGCAGGAAGTGAAAAAATTGTTATCAAAACTTCACTACGCCCTTGGAATCTCCAAGAAGCTTTCAGATAGCAGGTTCCTGACCTATGAAATGGCTCATCATGTGGGATTTTCAATCAATCAGGAATACGAATTGCTCACTATCAATACAGAAGCAGACCGGCTAAAATTTTTCAAACGACATCTGGAAACCATTTTGCCCGTCGTAATGGAAACAGAACGCCTGAAGGCCCGCGCAAAACTCAATGGTCATTACAAAAATGTAATTCCGCCAAAATGAATCTCAACATTCGCTACATAACCTATTTTTTCCTAATTGCTCTTCTCGCTATCGTCTCAGCCTGTGAAGTGCCGCAGGGGCAGGGTGGGAGCAGTGGGACAATTCCCGGTCTCGATCAGGAAACCGTGGGAAACTTCGTCGAAGGCTTTCAAAATGTATCTACAGAGTTTAGAGAATTGGCCAAACCCAACAAAGTACAGGCATGGGTGGACAACCTGATTGTAAAAGCACAGCCGGGAGGCAAAGAAATGCCTCAGGTCGCAATCATGAAAGAAGGAGAGACCGCAGATTATCTCTACCAGCGTACGGTGCGAAAGTCTGAGTATCTCCTCCGGGGTCAGCGATATGTTGAGCCATGGATACTCATACGCACCCAGGATGGTACGATGGGCTGGGTACATGAAGGAGGCGTGAGGTTTATCGGCGCCGATCTCAATAATCTTCTGTCCATTGGACAGAATACAAACCCCACAGCGCGGACGCGCTCGGCAGATCAACCAACCGAAACCACAAACCCTGCACAGGACCGCCAGGTAATCCCCGGACAACGTGTAGGCGCTATCCGCCTGAAAAGCAATGAGGCAGAGCTAATGGGGATATTCGGACCGGGAAATGTGGTGCCCGGTATTGTCGATATACCCAACGATCAGAAAGAAGCCTGTACGATCATCCTGGGAGGAACCCAGGATGAGTTGCGGATTACCTGGAAGGATGATTCGCATACGCAAATCAAGGCCGTCTACATCACCCAACCCAATGCACGCTGGTTTACCCGTCAGGGACTCAGCAACGGTATCAGCCTGGCAGAACTTACAAAAGTCAACAAAGCACCTGTGAGTTTCTATGGCTTTGACTGGGGGTACAGTGGTACGATTAATTCTTGGAAAAATGGAACCCTGAATGCGTATGATAAATACTTTTATGTGGTATTGTCTCCACAAGCCCCTAAAAATCTGGTCAGTAAATATCAGGGAAATCAGGTGTTTTCTTCCAATGATGAAAACATCAACCTGCTAAATATCTATGTGAGCAGGGTGGTGGTTTATCTGGACTAACGCAGCAATAACACAAGGGCAGTTAGCAGCACGATTACTGCGATAATGATACCGTGAATTTTGGCAGAGGATAATGGCTTTTCTCCGGCCACCCTGCCTGTCTGTCCGTTGATCAGATACTGAAAGGTTTTGCCTTTATATACATAAGTGACGATCCACAAAGGTACAAGCACATGGCGCAGTGTAAGCGCCTGCTTCTCCGTTGTGATCTTCATATTTTTGTTTTCATTGGTCTTTTTTAAACGGGTCAAAACATCTATACCCAGCTGCCCGTCGATCATCGCATCTGCGATCATAAAGGCATCTTTTTCCGTACCCTGATACAATTCTGTAGTAAAAAGCCCCAGATAGTGCGAATCGTATTTTACAGCATCCCGGAAATTGTAATCTGCCACAATGGCCAAATGTCCCGGACTTCCTTTGGAAAGAGGGATGGATAGATCGCTGAAATGGCGCTCCAGGTAACCCGAAAAATTATCCCAGACCATTTTTTTCTGCTTTCCGTCATTTATCTCTATTCCTCCTTCTCCCTTCCATGTGGTGCGGGTAAATACATCAAAAAGAAAATAAGGGATAAATACTCCCCGAAGTTTATTCGCCTCGACAATCTCCCATATATCCTTGGGAAGCATAAGCGGGTACAGACTTTTGAGGTGATTGGTTAAGATTTTTTGGGCCGTCACCTCCGGAATCGTAAATGGGATGATGCTAAATGGCTGAAGAACCTTCTCCTGTTGTTTGGAAGCGGTGAGTTCGCCTTTCCCACAAAATGGGCACGATTTCAGTGGCTCTTTTTTATAAGCTGCTACAATGGCCTTGCAGGAACCGCAGGTAAACTCATTAAGCTCTGCATCCATCCCTCTGACAAAATCGTCAATCCTGATATTGTCGGTGAGTCTCCTGTCAGGAACCTGATCGGTTTGCGCATTCAGAGGCCGGCTATATCCGCAATTTTTACAGGAAAGACTTTTGTTGCCGCCAGCATACAACATCTGCTGGCCGCATTCAGGACACTTTGCGTGTATAAACTGTAGCTGATTTGCCAATTCCTAAAAAATTCAAAGTCAAACAATCAAAACTGATTTACCAGGCCTATATGGATTTTCCCTCTTGCTGGCTGAAAAGCTATTCCTTCTACTCCCCCAATGGCATAAGTAATCGATATAATCCCCGCCTTTGTACCGTAATTCATTCCCAGACCAAAACCGGCGGGGTGCAGTACCCATCCGGCTTCATGGTTTTCCATATAAGCATAGTCCCCGAATATAAACATATAGGAATCACGTTCCAGTTGAAATCTGTATTCAGCGGTAAAAAAACTATAAAAATCGGTGAAAAACTGATTTTCATTAAAGCCTCTGATACTGCGGCTGCCGCCAACCTGTAACTGGTCGTTGCGAAGGTAATTTTCCATACCCAGCCAGTACGTGTGATTGGCGAGATGAAGTACATTTCGGGGAAAAAAGGAGTAATACCATTTCACGCGAAAATTGATCTCCCGGGAAGGTTGTCTCAGATCAATACCTGTATAAATTTCGGGGTTTCTCCGGATAAGCAAAATATTCTCTCGTATCACTCTTCTTCCCAGGCCGAAGTCGAGCGACGCAAAAGTCCCTTTTCCGGGGTTATACCGGTAATCCAGTTTTTCATATACCAGCCCCACACCCAGCATCTGGCGTTTGCCATCCAACTGGGCCGGATTGCCTTTCACGGTGTCGGCGATGGCTGCGTCCAGCAATCGCGAGTTTCGGGTATTAATATAAAACCTGGCGGCAAGGTAAGGCGACAATTCATAAAGGATGGAACCCTGGTAGTTGAGATTGAGAAAATCTTCTTCCTGCTTCAGTAGATCGAGCGATCCCTCAATTTTCAGCGGAATGCCAAACAGATAAGGTGCCATCGCCTTTGCCTCCACCTGCTGCGAGGTGGAAAGTAGTTTGTTGTACTTAAACGAAATCAACTCTCCCTGCCTGAAAGGACTTACCAGTACAATGTCCATCGTGCCGGTAAAAGATAATTTTTGGGTATTATCTGCCGGAGGTAATATCCCCAGCAAAACATCAAATCTGCCGGCCTGTTTTTTCTCAAGTGAAATATCCAGCCTCGCAGTGTGAAACGGCGTAAAAACCACTTCTGGTCGCCCTACTTTTTGATAGTAGATCGAATTGTTGAGCACGCGGGGAATATCGTCTATCAGATCCTGATTGTAAGGTGAGCCGGGTGAAATTCTGGTCAGCGCGTAGATAAACCGCTCACTTTCTCTGGGTTTCCCTTTTATACGGATGCTGTCTATGCGTATCATCGGACCCGCATCAAACTGGTATCTTACCCGGGTAAATATCGTGTCCCCGGAAGGCCTGTAGGTTACAGAAAGGTTATTGAAAGCGGCAAAAGGATAACCTTCATTCTGGTAAATCTCAGCGCAGGCAAACAGTTTCTTTTCCAGATCTGCCCAACTGACAGGCAACTGTTTTTCCTCCAGAACCCCAATACCCGTTTTTTCACGGTAAAAACTATTGAGCCCATCAAGGCTGATTTCCTCAAATACATATCTCGGCCCCTGATGGAATGTTACCGCCAATGTGTCTGGGGAAAAGTGAAATGAACCAATATCAAATGTAGCAAATCCCTTGTGTTGCATTTGCCGGAATAACGGTTCTGCCGCCCGGAATAAAGCGGCAGAATCCTGCACTTTCGTCAGTTCTTTTTGTATCGTGCGGATTGTCCCGGCATCATCGATTCCCCAGACTACAACATCTCTGGCACCCCGGTTTCCGGAATTTTGGCCAGAAACCGGAGCGATAAACCAAAGCGCCAGCAGAAACACCGGAACTAATTTCCCGGGGGAATATATCATAGCTCAATTTTCCCGTGGGAAGGCAGCCAGTTTGGAAAAACGAGGTTTGTAACTACTATTCCACAAAATAATTCCCATCACTGAGCCTGTATAAAACAGCAGAATCGCCGTCTCGTCATTCATAGAATGGCTAAAGGAAGAAGTGATGATAAACGGCATAATCAGCGTAGTCATCGTAATAACAGACAAAGCAACGGATTTCCATGCAATCATCCTTTCTGTTTGTTTACGGCGAAACGCCTGATAGGTGAAAAATGTAAATGCTACAATGACGATCATTCCGATCAGACTATCATCATACACATTAAACAGATAGCGGATGGTATTGAAGGAAATGGATATGAGAATAATCGATATAATACCCGTTATCGCTGAACCTGCGAATATCTTCCAGCTTGTACTCAGAAACACCTGAAATGCCATCCAGATTATTACGAGCGCAAAAAGATAAAAATGGCCAAAGTTATGATTTGAAATTTCAAACTTTCCGCCCCAGGCACGCTGTAAACGCTCTAGGTTGGTGGTTACTTCGTATTTCGCGGTCTCAAAGCGATTTTGACGGAAATCGTCAAATTTTTTCTGCTGATACCGGGCGAGAATTTCCTCCGGACTTAAATCAATTTTTTCGCGAGTGTATTTATTAAAAACTTCTATAAAGTTGCTGATGATTCGAAGCATCTCCGGCTCAGAAAGTGTTTGATTCAGAATGTTGTTAATCTCAGTTTCGCGAAGCAAGCTAACCGGATAATAGGAGTAGTGAGAATACCGGTTGTAGCCGATATTGATGATTTCTTCTGAAAATCCTTTTTGCGCACCGGTATTCTCAAAAATATAAGGATCTGTAATGAACAGGTTTTCCCCGATATTCAGAGTGTTGATATCACTGATTAATTGTTCTTCCGAAATTTGCTGTTTGATCTTATGGTTGAGCAAATGGCCGTAAATCACGGGCGTAAAACCCAACGCAAGTATCACCGCGGCATAAATAAACTGATCGCGGATTTTTCCTTTACCCGGGATACCAAATGTTCTTTCCACCTGAAACAGTGAAACCCGGTATGCCCAAAATAAAAAGGCAATAGTGGCAGGAATCACAAGCAGCATGGTATTAATATCCGGACTCGGCACATCCTGGAGACTGATATTCCGGGTAAAACCCTGTAAAAATAGAAGTCCGGCCCCGATCGTGAAGAAATAGAGGATATAATGAATTTTGGTCGCCCAGAGTCCCGGGCGGTTTGTCAGCAGTTGATGATCCAGTTGACGGAGAAAGGGAGGGATAAACGAATCGAATTTACGTAGCATGATGATTACGAATTATGTCTTTCACGAAAGAGTTTGAGCGTAGATGTACTGATATTGCGGAAATAATCCACTGGAACGCCTTTTTTCACCAGTTCTGCCAGTAGCGCGTTTGCGTCAATTGTCAAAGGTGTATGGAAAATGATATGCTGGCCGATGTCCTCAACTTCAATATCGGGGATGTCGGATAATCGGAGGGAGAGTTCGTATTTGGACATCGGTGTGCTGATTTCGTAGAGATTTTGCGTTCGGTCCTGCCCAAATTCCTTCATTTTTCCGTTGTAGAGGGTTTCACCGTTTTTGATGAAAATGATATTATCAGCGATACTTTCTACTTCGTGCAGATGTTGTGAGCTGAGTAGAATGGATACCGGGTATTGGGTGGAGTCTGCCAGGTAGCGAAGATCTTGAAGAAAAACCTGTTGTGTATTGATGTCCAGATTTGCCAGAGGCTCATCGATGATGAGCAGTCCGGGATTCCATACAAGGGCGCGCGCCAGTTCAAAACGAAGTTTATAACCACTGGAGATTTCACTCCACCGGGCATCTTCATAGCGGGTAAGGCCTAGCCGGTGAATAATAAAGTCCACCCTGTCTTCATTTTCCTGCCCTTTTAATCCGTGGATTGCTGCTGTAAAGTGGAGATTTTCCTTCAATAACCCCTGCCATACGGGAAGTTGCTGGGTAATAAAGGCGATATTCTGTTTGATCTTGTACCAGTCTCCGGCCTGCACCCGGAAGTGCGGATAATTTAGCTTACCCCCGGTCGCTTCCAGGTCGCCTGCTACCATGCGGAGCAGGGTGGTTTTCCCGTTTCCGTTTTCGCCAACTACTCCTGTGATTTCGCCCAGGCGCAACTGGAGATCAATGGGTGGCAACTGAAAGGTGTATTTTGCAGAATAAAACGACTTTGTCATCCCTTTGCCTTCGAAGACGGTGCTGTTGTCGCGAAGCTGAACCTCACCCTTCAAAGGAATTTCGGGTATAAAATCGGTGACAGGGGTTGCGGGAATAAGTGCAGAAATTTTTTCCAGAACCTGCTGTCCGCGCTCTGCGAGGATATAAAACTTTTCTTCCGTCTGGTCTGCTTTCTCCAAAATGGAAAAAGCATTGTATGCGGCCCGGAAAGAGATTGCATCCCGTTGGATCTCAGAGGTCAGTGGAAAATCAGCAAGGAAGTCGAGAATGCGCCGTGAAAGGCGGCTGAGATCGTAATCTTTTGCCAGTGTACGGATTTCATCAAACCTTTGTACGGCAGTGAGTTTGTTCATTCGCGAAGGAGATTATCGTTTCCTGAAAAAATGACGTTTATTCACGGGAGTTATATCTGAAAGTTACGAAAAAATCCTCATGAAAGATTCAATACAATAAATTGATTTGTTCCTTTGGCTATAGGTTTTTAACTTAAGATATTCTAAGGTTGGCGGTACCTTTCTTATTTCTGATAACTCATTTTTTGTAACTTACGTTTAACTCAGTTATTCCGCAGCCTTTTGCATATTAATACCCAAATGTGATATGGTGAAAAAGAGTATTGGTTTATTCCTCGGTGCGTCGCTTATTGCATTGATCAGTTCCGGGATGGGTGCTTTCATATACGCTACGTATTTTGAAAAGCCCACCTATATGTATCTGCCACAAGAGCCGCTGCCCACTTCCTTTTCCAAATACACGGAAGATATTCCTCCTGCAAAATCAGCCTCAGCAGAAAATGATTATCCGGACTTCGTAGATGCATCTGAAATTGCCCGCCCGGCAGTGGTGCATATCAAATCACGCTACGCCGGTAAAAAAAGTGCCAAAGAAGGTGATTTTTTCAGCAACCCCTTCCGCGAATTTTTTGACGAAGATATGCTGGAAACTCCTCAGGGAATGGCTTCCGGCTCAGGGGTGCTCATTTCTCCCGATGGATATGTTGCGACCAACAACCACGTGATTCAGGATGCCGATGAAGTGGAAGTGGTGTTGTTTGACAATCAGTCCTTTACTGCAAAAGTGATTGGGACAGATGTAACTACTGATCTGGCATTGCTGAAAATTGAAGGGGAAGATCTCCCGCATCTCACATTTGGAAATTCAGACAATATCAAAGTAGGCCAGTGGGTGCTTGCCGTCGGCAACCCCATGGATCTCACCAGCACGGTGACTGCGGGTATCGTCAGCGCAAAAGGCCGCAATATCAATCTCCTCCACGCTGATTCTGAATTTGCCATAGAATCATTTATCCAGACAGACGCTGCGGTCAATAAAGGTAACAGTGGGGGCGCACTCGTAGATGTCAATGGAAAACTTATTGGTATCAATACGGCAATCGCTTCCCGTACCGGCTATTATTCCGGGTATTCTTTTGCCATTCCCGCTACCATTGCCCGTAAAGTAATGGAAGACTTGCTCGCGTTTGGGGAGGTTCGCCGCGGTTTCCTCGGTGTTTCTATCCGCCCCGTTGATGCAACCCTGGCCAAACAGCAGGGCCTCACTATTTTTAAAGGTGCTTATGTAAGCGATGTCAATGAAGAACTTGGGGCCGCCGAAGCGGGTATTCGCGAAGGAGATGTGATTGTATCAATCAATGGCGTCCCCGTAAGCAGCTCCTCCGAATTGCAGGAGCAGGTGTCTCGCTTCCGTCCTGGAGACAAAATTCGGGTACTGGCGTATCGCGGTAAAGAAGAAAAACAATTTATCGTTCCGCTCAAATCGCTCAGCAGCTCTTTACTTACCTCTGATCATCTTCGCGCTACCACTGAAATCAAAGGCAGCCAGTTTCGCCTGCTTTCCGAATCAGAATATCGCAAATTTGATGTGAATGCAGGGGTCATGGTAGATAAAGCCGGAGAAAAAATGGCCAAAGGGGGCATTCAGCAGGGTTTTGTTATCACAGAAGTGGACGGCAGAAAAATTCAGTCTATTGAAGATCTCGAAGCTGCTTTGGATGAGTCAGGCGACTATGTGACCATTAAGGGGCTTTATAGTAAGGGCATGATTGCTTCTTATAGTTTTAGCTGGTAGATATGGAAATCATATAATGAATTGTTCCGGCGGACCAGCAATGATCCGCCGGATTTATTTTGGAATTTCCCCAACGCAGATTTAAACTCGCACATTCAAATGATACAACAGGAAAACCATGGTACACCTCAGTGTAAATCTCAATAAAGTAGCGTTAATCCGTAACTCCCGCGGCAAAAATCTCCCCGATCTGATGAAGGTCGCCAGAGATTGTGTGTTTTTTGGTGCAAACGGTATTACCCTGCATCCACGACCCGACGAACGCCATGCCCGCAAACAGGATGTCTTCGACCTGAAAGCGATCCTTAATGTCGAACTAAATGTAGAGGGCTATCCGTCTGAAGATTTCCTGAGGATGGTGGAAATGGTAAAACCCGCTCAATGTACGCTGGTTCCCGACCCGCCAGAGGCGCTGACCTCCAATGCAGGGTGGAATACCATCGGGCATAAATATTTTTTGCTGGACGTAATCCTGAGGCTTCAGGCAGCAGGTATCAGAACCTCCATTTTTATTGATACCAATCTTGACCACATTGAAGCTGCCCGTGAAATCGGTACAAACCGGATAGAACTATACACGGAAGAATATGCTTCACAATTTGCACTGGGAAACCGCGCTGCGGTCGAGCCTTATGCCCGGGCGGCAGCCTTTGCTCACGAACTGGGAATGGAAGTCAATGCCGGGCATGATCTGAACCTCGATAACCTTCGCTGGTTTGCCCAAAATATTCCTTCGCTGAAGGAAGTGTCTATCGGGCATGCCCTCGTCTCAGATGCTTTATACTTTGGTCTGAAAGAGACAATCAATAAGTACAAAGCCTGTCTGATGTAAATGTCAGACTATTTTTACATCTTCGATGAGCTTGCGTTTGATGCGGGCATTGACCATATCGCGGATTTTGGTTCGCGCAAGCTGAAGCTCATTTTTCCAGACAGGGGATTTCATCTTTACATAAAGCGTCCCTTTGGAAAACCATATCTTCTCGGTATTGCTGGCGATCGGTGCGCCCATAAGTTTGTCCCACTCCTGAATCACGGCCTGAATAGAGGCCTCATCGCGGAGTCCGTGTTTATCCAGAAATGCCTGAATGGCTTCCCCAAGGCTCAAATATGGCTTCATGCAAATGTGGTTCTGTAGAAGTTAAAGATACAAACTTTTTCAATGAGTTTTACTTCATTCTCCACAATTGCCACCATGGTGTAGCCGGGGCGTCGTGATGTTCGTAGTGATAACCAAAAAAATAGCAGGTGAGAAATGCTACCATATGATTTTTGGATTGGGAGTGGGCCTTGTGCCGGTTGTCGGGTGCATGTTCTCCCATATGAGGCATATAAGTGCCAAAATAAAACAATTGAAGCGTGCTAAGGATAGAGGGGATGACCCAAAAAAGCAAAAGGTTGGTCTGCGGCACAATCAGCAAAAGCAGATTAAACACAATGGCAACGAGCACAAATTGTTTTACTGAAATATACTCCTTGAGAAAATCGAGATACCAACGCCAGAATCCCGGGTTTCCTTTATGGAAATCGGGATCTTTTTCTGTTCCTGCAAATCTATGGTGGAGGTAATGTTTGGGTTTGAGCGTTTTATAGGAATTAAACATAAAAAGCGCGGTGCATATTTTTCCTATCAGGTGGTTTACCTTTATATTTTTGGGGTAAACAGACCCGTGCATGGCATCGTGTGCCGTAATAAACATTCCCGTAAAAAGATGTGTCTGTAAAAGAATACCCAGCCAGGTCAGTGGATTGGAAAAAGACACTTCCACACTGAATAATACCGTCAGGGAAGATGCCCATAGCAGAATTAAAAAAATCGCTACTGCAATCCCGGTATAACTGCTGGATTTCCTTATCTCACGCATTCTGGAGTACTTTTCTTACGTCATCCATGAGCCATTGAGGAGTGCTCGTCGCGCCACAGATTCCTACCGAGTCATGCGGCCCAAACCAATCCATACTTATTTCCTCAGGGCTGGAAACAAAATAAGTATTCTGGTTTACTTCTTTGCAAACCTGATAGAGCATTTTCCCATTGGAAGACTTTTTGCCCGCTACAAACACAATATGATCATGCTCAATAGAAAATTCGCGCAATTCGTCATCCCGGTTTGAGACCTGGCGGCAAATAGTATCGTGTACTTTCACCTGCAAACCTGCTTCACTCAGGCGACGGGAAATATCGTAAAAAGTATTTTTGTTTTTAGTAGTCTGGCTGTACAAGGTCACCTGGCGTGGCATAGAAGCGAAATCCAGCTCTGCGATATCCTGAAATACAATTGCATTTCCCTGGGTTTGACCCTGGAGACCGATAACTTCTGCATGATCTTTTTTGCCATAGATCAGAATATTTTCCCCGTCGCTGTACGAATGATGAATGCGGTTTTGAAGCTTTAACACAACCGGGCAGGACGCATCGATCAGTTCGATATTATTTTCCAGCGCAATCCGGTATGTTTCGGGAGGCTCTCCATGTGCGCGGATCAGGACTTTTGCATTTTTCAAAGCAAGAAACTGCTCATAGCAAATAATCACGAGCCCTTTGGCTTTGAGCCGTTCTACTTCCATATCATTATGGACAATATCGCCCAGGCAATATAGGAGGCCTTCTCTGTCAAGAATCTCCTCAGCCATTTCAATGGCGTAAACTACACCAAAACAAAAACCCGACCGAGGGTCTATGGTTACCTTTAGATTGTACATATCGTGCAACGATTACAATAGGCAATCAGCTAATCTGAAATGTTAGAATTTGTAAGTAATTGGGTACTTGTAGTGGACCTTGAAAGTATATATTCAAATATATTTACATTGGCCAGTTGAAGAATAAAACCATATCCGGTATCTTCTATTGGAATAGTCCCCAGTCTGATACTTAGATTCTCCATATCATTGTAAATGACTACAGGCAGTGCAGTAAGTATCCCATTGACAATCAGAAAGGGAATCAGTGTTATCATATAACTTACGAAAAATCTTCCAATATAAGACGGTTTTATTATCCAAATGTTTATAGCCATAAGGATTGCCAGTGTCAAAAATGTCATGGCTGTGTACCATTTATCTATATGAATAATTCCGATCAGAAGCGAAATACCCATGATCATATAAGAAATGAGGGTGCTGACTCGCCCGGATATATCTGTTTTCATATAGACTTTCAGGCAGGCATAAATAAATACACAGGCATAAGGCACGGTGATAAAAAACATCCACTCTTCGGCTGGCAACCCCGCCAGATGAAGTCCCACCGTGTATGCTTCGTTGAAGGACCATACACCCATTTGGGTAAACCAAACATCCCATACGATAAACAAAACCCCAACAATCGCAATGGCGGGAAAAAGCGCGTGCCATTGCCGGAAAAACGCAACTTTTTTATCGAAAGATAATGCCAGCGTAGATCCGATAGTGCCAATATTCAACAGCAGATAAGTTAGGGTCATAGAGTCGCAGGGTTCATATAAAATTCAACTGGTCTTGAAAATAAGTACTAACCCAGATAGCAAACTTTTGGTTGTCGGGTACACGAATCCGCTCTTTCAAAATACGTGAAGCAGAAACTTTTGTAATCTTCCTGAATAGCTGAAGGTAATATCGGTAAGCCAGGAAGACCCCACGCCGCGCACCATCTGGTAATTGAATAATGCCCGTATAGGCATGCGCAAAATCTGCACTGATATCAGCTTCTATCTCTTTTTTCGAAGTATGGCTAAATTCTTGAAAATCAACTCCCGGAAAATATACTCTCCCTCTATCGAAATAGTCACTTTTCATGTCCCGGAGAAAGTTTACTTTCTGAAATGCCTTTCCCAGACTACGGGCAGGTTCTTTCAAATGATTGTACATCGCATCGTCGCCCTCACAAAAGACCCTGAGACACATCAGGCCTACTACTTCTGCTGAACCATAGATGTACGTCTCGTAACCAGATTGATTGTAAGAGTCTTCGTACAGATCCATTTCCATGCTGTGAAGAAATGCGTCGATCAGTTCCTGTTCAATCTTATACTGCCTGACGACCATTTGAAAAGCCTGGAGCACCGGATTGAGGCTGATTCCTTCCTGAATCGCTACTTTTGTATCTTCTTTGAATCGGGAAAGAAGTTTTTTCTTGTCAAAGTCATGGAAAGTGTCCACAATTTCATCTGCATACCGCACAAATCCATAGATCGCATATACCGGGTTGCGAAACCGCTTACCCAAGGTTTTGATCCCTAAACTAAATGAGGTGCTGTAACTGTTGGTGATGACCTGACTACAAGCGAGACAAGTATCCTGATATAGTTGAAGTTGCATAGTTGGGAGATTTAGTGTCAGCCTACAAGCGAACTTAACTGTTTTTTCAGTTGTTTTCTCGCTATATGAATCCTATTTTTCACGGTACCAATTGGAATATTCAGTATTTCTGCAATCTCATGGTACTTATACCCCTGATAATACATCATAAAAGGGGTTTTATAAACATAGGATAAGGCAGAAACTGCATCACCGATTTCTTCCATCGCCAAAGAAGTAAAAGCATTGTTTCCTACACTCCGGGAAAATGAGTTGAGAAAATGCTGGTCTTCTGTTGGATCCGTAAATGTATTGCGTTTGATCAACCTGTGGTAGTGGGTGATGAATGTGTTGCGCATGATTGTGTACAACCATGCCTTCAGATTCGTACCGTCGCGAAATTTATCTTTATTATCAAAGGCCTTTAATAAAGTTTCCTGAAGAAGATCCAGGGCATCTTCTTCGTTGCGGGTAAATTTATATGCGATCGGTAGCAGACTGGGCCGCAGATTCACAACTGCTGATTGAAATTCTATCTGAGTCATAGTTATGATGTTTAAGACCGGAAGGATGAAACAAAGATATGTGGGGGAGGTGTCAATTCCAAATTTTTTGTCTAACGTTTTTCAATAAATATTAAACAAAATATTATTGAAACCCAAGGTCTTTGTTTTTCGTTTAACTATGCTTCGATTTGTATTTTCCCTGTTTGTTTTATTGGAAATAGTCTATTTTAGCGCATTGCACATCATGAAACCATATAAACAGGGGGTGTTATTCCTGTAAAGATGGTAACTATTTGTTTACTGTTTATTTGTTTTTGTTAAACGGTAGTGGCACAAAACTCTATTTATGGTTTACACCAACACTATGGTTTATCGCCGGTTTGGTGGGAAGTATCTGCAGCGAGTCAATGATAATGATCAGATCTGTGCGGATAAAATTTTGCAATTGCTCGTACGCATCCGGCCGGGGCGGCTCGATTTTCGTCAATTGTGAAGGTAAATGAAATAGTTCCTCGTTGGATGGCGGTATAAGAATAGGGGAAAGTGTCAGTAAGGGAGTTTCCTCGATTTTTGTATTATTCGGATGAGCCGGAGCTGGTACAGGGGCAGGATTTAGGGAAATCAGCACACTTAACTGTACTGCCTGGATCGCATCATTTCCTTTTTTTGTTCCCAGTTTCCCGATATTATCCAGATAATCGGAAGTAGTAAAACGGTACGTATATTCAAGTGATATTCCCAGCTGTTTGCTCATTCGGGCTTCCAAACCGGCAGTGGCAGGGAAGCCTGCGATAATAGTAGAATAATTTTCATTATCCAGCCGCGTATAAATATTCTCACCGAGAAAATTCCCGGAGGCATCTCTGGGATTAAAAAATATTAACCCTGCCCCCATACTGAGATATGGCCGTACAGGCGATTGGCGCAATAACTTAACCTGCAGGCGTAAATCTGTATAAAAAAAAGAGGTTTGTACAAAATCATTGGGAATTACCTCTGTTATCGGATTGGTTCTTACAAGGTCATTCTGTTCAGTAAAACTCCCAAACCCTGCATTCATTTGCATTTGAATGCGTTTTTGCCCGTCAAACTGCAATGAAAGACTGGCTCCGGGATAACTGCGAAGGACACGTGGTGCCTGCTCTACCAGATCACCGAGATAAGAATACCCCGAAAAACCCAACCCCAATCGCAAGGGAGGACTTGCCGGTTGAGCCATAGAAATCACAGGCAGAAACAGAATAACGAGGCAAATGGATACAAAAATTTTCATGATCACCTACAATCTACGCATTCACCCGTGATATTACCACCCCAAATTCGGGTATTTCCTTACGGGTTTGCCATGATAAAGTACACACTAAGCTGTAAGGCATGGAGGGCATCAAAACCACGTCTTTTACCCAGCTGACTGATATTGTCGAGATAGTCAGTAGGAGTAAACCTATATGTATAATCAAAACTCAACCCAGCTATCTGGTTGATTTTCATATATATACCCCCGACTACAGGTAGCTGGGGAACAGCTGTATTATATTTTTCTTCTGAATCTTTGCGGGTGCCTTTGTTGCGGATCAAAAATTTCCCTTCCTGATCTCTCGGTGAGAATACGAGAACCCCCGCGCCCGCCGAAAGATATGGCTGAAACTTTTTGTGTACCATAAACCGATACCTTATCCGAAGATCCCCATATACAAAACGCGTGTCCACAAATGTATTGATCTGGGTACTGGTTGAGGATTCCGTTTGTTCTACAAAATTACCAAAACCCCCGTTTGCCTGAAGATCCAGGGCGTTTGTACTCGCCCGCTGAAGTGATAAATTTCCACCGGGATGTACACGCTGAAACTGCGTTGCTGTGCTGGACAAATCACCTACATACGCAATTCCTGAAAGACCAAATCCTATCTGTAGCGGATTCGCAGGCGATTTGCGCTGTGCAGATGCATAAAAAGAGCATAGGAGAACCAAAAATAGTAAGGGGATATTTTTCATATCCGTTATAAAGTGTTGAGTGGGTTACATAATCACAATTGCAACAATGGGCGATTCAGGCGTTATATCCTGGGACAAAATCTTTTCCCTGAGAAAGTATCCCTCGGGTTTTCCTTTATCACGGATAAGATAATGAACCGATGGATGATCTATCGAAATAATATCCAGTAGTTGATAATCTTCCAGCCATGCAACATCCCAATCCTCGTCCATAGATAAAAGCTCTGCGAAAGTCATACCAACACTGATTTTTTTTTGTACCCGGAGCTCCGGTGTCTGAATTCTGATACGGTTGATCTTGCCATTTCCCAGAAAATCCTCTTCCACATATACACGCCCCCCGCCATATTTGATGACCGCAGCCCGCCAGACAAAATCCTCCTGATGAAACATCGTATCGCGAACGGCATGTCCCTTCAGTTTAACTATTCCGGCATCAGGCATGGCGTCTCCCAGCCTGAGGTAACTCAAACCATTGTCTTTCAGGTTTTTAGAACCTGTACATCCACTTAATAAGACGAGAATCGTGAAGCTGAAAAAAAACTGCCGCATATACAAACGTATCTTTTCCCGATATAACGAAAGATTTGTAAAAGCGCACACAATTCCAAGAAAGAATTCCCTGATCTTATACGCATACCCGTAAGTGCAATTTTTGCCTTTTGTATCCAGCAGATTTCCTGTACATTAGTAGTATGAATAAGCTTATCAAATATTCTCTTTTCGGCTTTGCTTTTGTGATTATTGGCCTTCTTGCCGGGTTTAAAATCAAAGATCATGCTCCAGGTACTTCCCTGGCCAGCATCGATTCTGGTCTCAAAAAACTGGAGCAAACCTTCCTGTTTATTGAAAATAATTATGTTGAAGAGCCCGATCATAACAAACTCGTGGATGACGCTATCCGTGGGTTGCTGGAAGGGCTTGACCCACATTCCTTTTATATTCCTGCAACAGAGATGAAACAAATGCAGGAACAGCTCGATGGCAGTTTTGATGGTATCGGTGTACAGTTTGACGTAGTTGACGACACGATTTATGTAGAAACCCCTATCAGTGGCGGCCCAAGTGAAAAACTTGGTATTATGGCGGGAGACAGAATTATCAATGTGGATGGTGAAACAGTAGCCGGAATTGGCATTACCAATACTGAGGTTATGAAACGGCTGAAAGGGGTGAAGGGATCTGTTGTAAAGGTATCTATTCTGCGAAGAGGTTATAAAGATCTGCTGGATTTTGACATTGTCAGAGACCGTATTCCGCTCAATAGCGTGGATTATTCTTATATGATTCGCGAAAAAACGGGCTATATCAGAGTTACGCGTTTTGCAGAAACTACATTCTCTGAATTCAAAACTGAGCTGCAAAAACTCCGCAGTGATGGAATGGAAAACCTTATTCTCGACCTGAGAGGAAACCCGGGGGGATATATGACGATGGCCTATAAAATGGCGGATGAATTTCTCTCCTCCGGAAAATTAATCGTCTCCACAGAAGGAAGAATCCGGCAAAGCCAGCAGGAATACAAATCCAACTCTTCTGCCGGTTTGTTTGAAAATGGCCCGCTGGTTGTTTTACTTGATTATGGCTCAGCTTCTGCCAGTGAGATTGTATCCGGTGCAGTTCAGGATCATGACCGCGGATTGATTGTCGGTGTACGGTCATTTGGTAAAGGGCTGGTGCAGATTCAGGAAGAGTTTGATGACGGTTCTGCCATTCGGATCGTAATCTCCAAATATTACACGCCTTCAGGTCGCTGTATTCAAAAGCCTTATGATAAAAGTACCGAAGATTATGAACATGATATCGCTGACAGGTTCGCTTCAGGTGAAATCTTCGATGAATCCAAAATACAGTTTCCCGACTCGCTAAAGTATAAAACCATGTCCGGCCGCACAGTCTATGGCGGCGGCGGAATTTACCCCGACGTTTTTGTTGCTGATGATACAACTGGCAATAGTAAGTATTTCACCGACCTCCGGATCAAAGATATGTTCCGACAGTTTTCATTTTATTATGTGGACAATCAGGGGCGTCTCGATAAAAAGTTTGATTCACCCGAAAAATTCATTGCCAATTTCTCTGTAACACCTGAACTGGTGAAAAACTTCTCATCTTTTGCCGAAAGCAAGGGGGTGAAATTTGTACAAGAGGACTATCTGCGCTCCCAATCCTATATCGATAATCGCATAAAAGCTTATATTGGACGCAGATTGTATAATGACCCCGCGTTTTTTCCTGTGCTGCATGAAACAGACAATGTGATTCAAAAGGCTATTGAACTGATTCCAGTAGCCGAAACACTCGAAAAAACCGGAAAACTTGTAGTGAATAAATAGCCAGATGTTTAGTCAACAGGAACTGGAAAATATTTTATTTCTGGATGTGGAGACCGTCCCTGTGGTAGCCACTTTTCAGGAATTGCCGGAGAGGCTTCAGCCCTTATGGGAGAAAAAATCGTTATTGTATCAGCGAAATGATCCTGAAAAAACTCCTGCCGACCTTTTCGCAGAAAAGGCCGGGATTCATGCGGAGTTTGGAAAAATTGTCTGCATCTCCTGCGGATATCTTCAGTTTGATGATGGTGGGATACCGCATGTAACCATGAAATCCTACTTTGGCCCCGACGAATTGGCCATTCTGCAGGACTTTGGCCGGATGCTTGACAAATACACCGCGGTAAAGGACGGGCGCAACGTCTGTGCCCACAATGGAAAAGAGTTTGATTTCCCCTACCTGGGGCGAAGGTTTGTGATTCACGGACTGAGTATCCCCTATGTATTGCGGGTTCAGGGAAAAAAACCATGGGAAACCCGCTTTATCGATACTATGGAATTGTGGAAATTTGGGGACTATAAAGCATATACAAGCCTCGACCTTCTGGCAGCTGTGCTGGGAATCCCCTCTCCCAAAGATGACATGGACGGCAGCCAGGTAGCATCCGTTTTTTGGAATGATCGCGATTACGAGAGGATTAAAATATATTGCGAAAAAGATGTGCTGACTACTGCTCAGGTTTTACTTCGGATGAGTCGTCAGCCGTTGATTCCTGTTACACCTGAAGTTTAATCCTATGAGCGACAACCGCCTGCTGCTGATTTTTGTAAAACATCCTGTGCCCGGACAGGTCAAAACCCGCCTTGCCGAAGGTTTGGGAGAACAAAAAGCGCTGGAAATCTATCAAAAACTCCTGCAGTTTACTTTCGATATCACCCTCAAGGTTGATGCTGAAAAGGTGATATTCTATGGCAATGATATTCCTCCCTCCGATCTTTGGTCTGCAGAAGGTTATACACGGATGAATCAGGATGGCAAGGATCTGGGTGCCCGGATGCAGGAAGCCTTTCGCTGGGGCTGGCGTCAGGGGTATGGTAAAATTGTTATCATTGGCAGTGATTGTCCCGGCCTTTCCAAAAGGAAACTGACAGATGCATTCGAATACCTGGAATCCTATAGCACGGTGATCGGCCCCGCTAAAGATGGGGGATATTATCTTCTGGGCATGAACCGGCCTTTTCCTGCTATTTTTCAAAATAAAAAATGGAGTACTGATACAGTCCTTCAGGATTCTATTGACGATTTGCAAGTCGCAAACCGCTCATATTTCCTTCTTCCCGAATTGTCTGATATCGATACCAAAGAGGATATTGCCGGCACTTTTCTGGAAGAATATCTGATCAATTGATAATAGACCTGTTATGCCCCGACTCCACTTATTCGAATTTGAAGATCTTTCCTGGTTTCCCTCCCTGATAAGAAATTATATGACGGACTTCCTGCAGTTTGTCGTAAATAAATTTAATTTCTACGGTGGCATAATACCGCTGCTAAAAAAAGGATTAACCCATAGTGGCGGTACGACGGTCATTGACCTCGCTTCCGGTGGAAGCGGCCCCTGGCTCAGGTTGGCACCTGAACTGAAAAAAGAAATACCTTCGCTGCACATCGTACTTACCGACTATTATCCCAATATCCCTGCATTTGAAAAAACTGTCGCAGAAGGGAATGGCCTTTTCTCCTATGAAAAAAGCAGTGTAAATGCACTCGATGTGCCTGCCCGTCTCAAAGGCTTACGCACGCAGTTTCTCTCTTTTCACCACTTCCGGCCAGAAGATGCTCAAAAAATTCTGCAAAATGCAGTCAATAGTGGTATGCCGATTGGCATATTCGAAGCCCAAAAGCGCGACGTAAAACACTTTATTCAGTTTTTCTTCTCTCCCATAAATGTAATTTTGGTAACGCCTTTTCTTCGGCCATTCAGTTTCCTTCGGCTGATATTTACTTATCTAATCCCGCTTGTGCCCTTGTTTGTCTGGTGGGATGGACTGGTTTCTGTTTTGCGAACCTACTCAATTGCAGAAATGAAAGACATGATTTCCCGCCTGGATAAGAGTGATTCCTTCGACTGGGAAGTAGGCGAAAGCCGTACCGGACAGGTAACCAACCTGTATATCCTGGGCTATCCTAAGTAAAAAATCCTTTTTTTAATTTTACCCAAAGACCTCTGTTTTCGATTTTTGTTTCATAGGTCTCCACAAAGTAACCACCACTTTCAGAATTGCCGGTATCGAGATCAAAAGCAAACCGATGCCAGGGGCATACAATCTGATCGTGTGTGTTGACGATACCCTCATTAAGCGGGCCTCCAGAGTGGGGGCATCGGGCATTCATCGCAAAAACTTTCCCTTTATGCCTGATAAGACAGATTTTTTTTCCCGCTGTTTTACTTAGCGTAACAACTGTGTCCTCACCATCAGTCAGTGGTTTTACGGGAATATCGGTAATCCGGTACCATTCAAATCTTGGCATGGATGAATATAGGGAAATCGGTCGGTTTTTTATTACTTTTGGGGCTTAATTGTAAAGATTGAGACCACGTATCATCAACGGAATTATTTTGACCATGGCTATCCTGCTCTGGATGGTTCTGGTTACATTTCATTTGATGCAGCAGATCATTACGATTTTTCCTGAGGATAAAGCCGGCATGCTGCTAGGTGGGTTTTGGTTTAAAATGAGTCTGGTCGGTTTTCTTCTTTCCAATACAATCTTTATCAGCCGCATTTTCGCCAACATCGAAAAACTGCACGTGACCACGCTGCTATGGCGGTTGTTTATGATAGGAATGATTGGTATTACGGTAATCATGCTGATTACCTTTGCCAATAAAGTAACAGAATCTCTGGTCATTCACAGATATCTCGGGCCAGTGTTTTTCGGGTTGGGGTTATACGCCTTGCTAATATTTTTCCTCTCCGCTATTTTTATTTTCCGACGGTTTATTCTGTATCCGCGAACACGCCGCAAAATGATCGCCTGGCGGCTATTTCTTGGGTTTCTGTATATTTCCTTGTTGTTTCCCTTCAATTGGGGGAATTTTTCTCTCGGCATGTACGTGGTATTTTCCTACATACCCATCTCACTTATCACGCTTGCATTGTCTGCAAATGTCCGTTGGATCGCTTACCTCAATTTTAATCAGAAACTCAGGGCGCTCGGTCTTTTTGGACTGATAATGATCGTCATAGTTACTTATATCGTAGCTGCGAGAAGATTGCCGTTCCAGCTGGGAATATCTTCCGGAGAATATCTCAATACACAGTTTTTTCAGTATATCATTCTGTTTTCCGTAGTCTATAGTTCCTTTTCTATATTGGTTCTTTTCTTCAATCTGCCGACTTCTTCCATATTCGAAATGCAAAGTTTCGAAATCGCATCTTTTAGCAAGATCAATCAGGCGATTCAGTCTAATCTGGACCATGCCGATATTATGAACACATTGCTGGATGCAAGCGTTATGGCTGCCAATGCCAAAGCGGGATGGATCGAAATGATATCGGATGATACCGGAATCCCGGAGGTGCGGATATGTAAAACCATTTCAGTACAGGAAACCCAAATTATTCATCAGCCGGTGGACCTCACGCAAAAGATTCTGCAAGACCGCAAATACCTCCTGATTCGCAATACGCGTTGGCGCAGATCTTTGGTAAGACCTTACGGACGGCCCAACGGCACAAGCGAGTCCAGATACCGTTGTCTGCTGGGGGTACCGATTATCTCCAATAGCCAGGCCTATGGCGTTATTTATGTGGTCAACGATCTTGTCAATTCTTTTGAAGATGTGACCGTTCAGTCTCTCGTATCTTTTGCAGAACAGGCGGGTATCGCGCTCGAAAATGCCAAACTTGTGCGCAATTCTATAGAGCTGGAACGTTATCAGGAACAGCTGAAAATCGCCAAGGAAGTGCAAACACAACTACTTCCCCGTAACCTCCCTTTCTCCGAAGCGATAGAATTTATCGCAATGAGTGAAAATGCGCAAGAAGTCGGAGGCGATTATTTTGACGTACTTCAGCCTAAAGATCATATTTATAAAGTTGCCATTGGCGATGTTTCCGGAAAAGGAACAACGGCTGCATTTTACATGGCCGAAACCAAAGGGATTTTTCACGCACTGGCCCGCCTTGATCTTAGTGTAAGACAATTTATAACCACTGCAAATCAGGCTATTTCTGAATGTATGCAGAAAGGCTTTTTTATGACCCTGACCTATCTGGAGATTAATACACAGGATCGTGAAATAGAAATGATCAGAGCCGGGCATTGCCCAGCATTTTTTTATGATTCGGCAGCCGATCAGATTCGTATGCTTAGGGAAGGAACCCTGGGGTTGGGTATTGTGCGGGATATGAGTTTTGGCAAGTTTATGCAGGAAACCCAGAAAATCTCCTACAAATACGGCGATATGCTGGTGCTGTACACAGATGGCATTCTGGAAGCCCGAAACGCCGCAGGGGAAGAATATGGATATGACCGGCTCCAGGCAGAAATCGAAAAAAATAAAAAAGCCGCCGCCGCAGAGGTTGCCGCAAGTATAGTCAATTCAGTAAAAGAATTTGCCCAGGCAAACATTGATGATGACTATACAGTCCTGATTATCAGGTTCCGATAAAACATTACAAATTATTTGCCGTAATACGAAAAAATGGAAATCAGGGAACAGATTAACGAGAACTACACCACGCTTTATCCAATTGGAGAACTTGATGCAAATTCCTCTATTCATCTGGATGAAAAAATTGCATCGATGATTCAAAACGGGAAGGTTAACATTCACGTAGACTGTAGTGATGTATCTTATATGTCAAGTGCCGGGCTGGGAGTGTTTATTTCTCACCTGGAAGAAATATCGGCAAGGTCAGGAAAACTGATACTTTCCAATCTAAGCTCTGGCGTATTTGATGTTTTTGATCTTTTAGGACTAAATCAACTGGTAACTATCGCTGAAAACAGCGATGATATTGGAAAATATTTTTAGGCTGAATGAAGGCATACCTAAGAGTAAGGTGTAACAAAGAATACCTGGCTACGATCCGGGAATTTGTAAAAGACCGACTGGTCGATCTTAAGGTGACTGGAAAAGTCTCCCACCAGATTGTCCTGGCTGTAGACGAAGCTTGTGCCAATTGTATGATCCACCAGCATCAATGCGACAACTTTTCCACAATAGAAGTTGCCATATACCGCGAGGAAGGTACGCTCTATACTGAGATTACCGATACTGGGAAGGCTTTTCCCATCAACGAGTATGAGCCCAAACAATTAGACGATATCGTTAAAGATGGTATTAAGGGAGGACTAGGCATTAACCTCATCCGCAGGATCATGGACGAAATTCAGGTTGAGGAAAAACGCGATTGTTTTGTCTACCGTCTGGGTAAACGCATCGACCCCAATCACCCTCTCTGACAGATATAATCAGGATTTCGCCGTAACAGCAATCTGGAAGGTGATCTTCACTTCATTTCCCATCACCCAGCTTTTTTCGCCAACCCCATAGTCCAGGCGATTGACGGAAAACGAACCCTTAAATACCTTTTCTTCAAATGTAAACGGAATCGTCACCGTCTTTGAAGTATTTTTGACAGTGAAAGTACCGGTAACTGAATAACCACTGGTGGTTTTCGTAATGGTTGAGGAAACGAATTTTATCTGTGGGTATTTTTCAACCTCCAGATAGTGTTCACTGCGGAGGTCTTTATCTCTCATATTGATTCCGGTATTAATCGAAGCGGCTTCAACTGAAGCTACAATTTTTCCTGAAGAAGGATTCTGTGGGTCAAAATCAATATTACCCACCAGTCCGGTAAAAGTTCCTTCCGTATTAAGTCCGGCATTTTTAATGGTAAAACTTACTGTAGAGCCCTGTGCATTGATTTTCCATGCCGACATGGCTGCGTAAGCGAGGATCGTGCAAAAAAGGCTTAATGAAGAAATGGCTATCAGCTTTTTCATATTGAAAGATTTGCTAAAATGGCTTTATGATAAGGTGGAATTGTTAAATTTTTCTTAAAGTCTGCAATTCGGGAACAACGAACTGCTTTCTGGCGTTAATTTACAATTAAGGTAAGAACGTAAGACAGATTTATATATGAAAAATATTCTCTCCTATGTTTTGGTTTCTCTTGTGGTAAGTCTGGCGAGTATTGCCGGTTATCATTACTCTGGTATTGGCAGACAACTGATCGAAGTAAATCAGGTACCCGAATCGATGGTATTCTCCGCCAATGAAACCATGCCCAGGTACAACCCTGTCGCCCCCGAAAGTGTTCCTGCTGATTTTCATTTTGCTGCAGAAACAGCTATGCCCGCAGTGGTTCACATCAAGTCTATTCAGACAGTCACCCGTTCATACGATCCTTTTTATGATTTTTTTGGCGTAAAACCCCGGCAGTTCAACAACTCCCGCCAGCAGGTATCCAGCGGGTCGGGAGTAATTGTGAGTACCGAGGGATATATTGTTACCAATAACCATGTGATCAAAGATGCCGATGAACTGGAGGTAACCCTCAATGACAATCGCACCTATAAAGCCAAGGTAATCGGTACAGACCCTTCTACAGATTTAGGACTTATAAAAATAGATGCAGAAAATTTGCATATTCTTGAGCTTTCAGACTCTGATGAGGCCCGGGTAGGGGAGTGGGTATTGGCCGTAGGAAACCCGTTTAGCCTGGCCTCTACGGCCACGGCAGGTATCGTGAGCGCCATTGGGCGCGACCTTGAGATCATCAAGGATCAAATGGCAATAGAGTCCTTTATTCAGACGGATGCGGCTGTCAACCCCGGTAACAGCGGAGGCGCGCTTGTCAACCTGGAAGGAAAACTTATCGGCGTCAATACGGCGATTGCATCTCCTACCGGAACCTATGCAGGTTATGCTTTTGCGGTGCCCTCCAACATCGTCAAAAAAGTGATCAGCGATCTGCGACAGTATGGCGAAGTGCAACGGGCCTTCCTGGGACTTCGGTATGCCCAGAATCTTAATGGCGAACTCGCTTCGCAGCGCGGACTGAAAATCACCGAAGGTGTACTCGTCGAAGGTTTGTCTGATGAAGGGGGCTCCGTCAAAGCCGGGCTTAAGGAAGGGGATGTGATCGTAAATATTGAGGGTATACAGGTGAAAAATGATGCTCGTCTGAGAGAACTTATCGGTAGAAAACGGCCCGGAGATGTGATCGAAGTAGGTGTTTACCGCAAAGGGGCAATTGAATTGCTCAAAGTTCAGCTTACCGACCAGAATGGCGGGACTGAAATTCTTGCCTCCGAACGGAATGATATGCTGAGCGATCTGGGGATACACTTCCGCGATCTTACTGCTAAAGAACTGGAACGCCTGGGCACAGAACATGGAGTAGTTGTCAGTAAGCTCTTTGCCGGGAAAATACGCCAGTCAACGACCATGAAAGAAGAGTTTATTATCGTGAAAGTCAATCAACAGACTATCAAAAATGCAGACGAACTGGTAACTTTCCTGAACTCCGCCAAAGGGAAGGTAGAATTGACGGGTTTCTACCCGCGCTCTTACCAATTATATTCCTACACTTTCGAAATGTGATCTGATTGATTGTAGAAATAAAAAAAAGGCTGTCTCTGGACCAGAGACAGCCTTTTTTATTTTACGCTATGAGTTTATTTGATCACAATTCTTTCATAGCCTACTCCCTGAGAGGTCGTAACCTTGAGAGTATAGATACCCGCAGAAACACCGCTAAGGTCAATCTGCTCATTCAGATTGGTTACGCTGGTTTTGTTGCGCTGATAAACAGCTTTACCATTAACATCAAAAATAGTGAGCTGAAGATCATCTCTTTTGGCAAGTTCAATATTGACGGTAAAGGCACCCTGTGTTGGGTTGGGATATACAGACATGCTGTTGATACCCGCTTTAGCGAGATCTTCGATACCAACGTTTGAGTCAACATTGAGGGTAGCGGAAGTTTGGCATCCGTTGTAGTCAGTAATATTTACCGTATAAGAGCCGCTGGCCAGGTCTGATGCGGTAGCACCGGTAACCGCTGCGCTGTGGCTCCATGAGTAGGTATAAGGGTGAGTACCGCCAGTAACTACTACGGAAGCTTTACCATTGTTTGTGCCATTATCCGGATGATCAGAAGTTCCTGTTGCAGCCAGTAAAGCAGTATTGTTTACCGAGGTGGTTGTTGATACAGAGCAGCCATCGGCATCAGTCATAACCAAAGTGTAGTTACCGGGAGCAACGCCACTGATATCTTTGGTATTTGCACCAGTGCTCCATGCATAAGTGTAAGGGGTTGCACCACCAGCTACATATGCTTTGATTGCACCGTCAACCTCGCCATTGCAGGAAATAGCCGTAGGCGATATTACTACATTCGGACTAGGTTTTTGACCGATTTTTACAGGGACAGAGAATGAGCAACCACCAGCTTCGGTGATATTCACGGTATAGTTACCGCTGGCTTTACCGGTAATGATCTGGGTCGTTTCGCCTGTGTTCCATACATAGCTGTAAGGCGCAGAACCACCAGAAACACTCAGAGAGATGCCACCATCATTATTTGCACAGGAAGCTTCTGTAACGGTTGGCGTTGTAATTACTTTGCTACCGTTTGCACAGAAGTAGATACCCTGAGATTTGGCTACGGCAAATACCTCTTTAGTAGCGTCATTTTGTACCCATGCAACAACCCGCATGAAGCTCTTGTCAAATATGGCGTTTACAGGGAAAGAACCAGATACCGTGCTGGTCTGACCTACAGTTGTGCTGATCTGGGTTCCGGCTGCGGAAGGAACAGCATAACGCATGATTTCATAAAAGTTTTTCTCTCCGTTAGTTCCTGTTGGAGCCGGGTAATGCAGTTCATCCTGAGTAATCGCCACCTGAAGGGTGAGATTTCCAAGGCCTGGATCCTGAAGTGCAGTAGCAGCTACAGATACGTTGATATTCCCGCCTGTAACAGATTCCGTAAAATCGAAGTCAAACATATTGGGCTTAGCAACCTCTCCGTTTACCAGGGACTGAGTAACATCACCAGGCTGGGCATTGAGTACATTGCCACCAAGGATTGTATTGGGAACACCGTTAACTCCGTAATAGGTTCTTCTTGCAGTATTTGCCGGAACATTGAAGAAGTGTCTTGGGTCGTCATTAGGCGCAGGCCATGTTACTACCCATTTTACTACAGCAGTATTATGAACATTGTTGTGAACCAACGCGTCAAGCGCCGGATTCTGAGCGGCACACGGACCACAGTTATGTTGAGTGAAGGACTCTATCAGAGCCAGTTTTCCAGGTGCTTTTTCAACAACTTTTACCGTACGGCTGAGTTCGTTATCAGCAGGTTTTGCATCAGGTTCTCCGTTTGGATCAGTAATCCACAGTTTGATATCATAGGTGCCCAGTGCAGTAGGAACCCATGGGACATTGTGAGATACATCCAGTGTCGGGAATGAGCCGCTGAAGTGCTGTACTTTCTCCGGACCATTGTTGATGGTATAGTGAAGGTCAAAAGACTTCAACTCATCTGCGCCTACACTCAGGAATTTTCCTTTAACAACTACCGGAGCATCTGTCAGAAAGATCGTTTCCGGAACATCAATGGAAAGTCCGCGAACATCTTGTCTGGGCTGCTCGCCATAAACAAATTCATAGTAGGTATTGTCTGCAGCAGTAGGATCTGTAGAAGCCTGTGATTTCACTACTGGAGAACCTGTAACAGATACTGCCTCAGTAGCATCAATCTGAATACCCATAGTCAGGGAAGGACTACAGGTCGAAATAGCAGAACCCTTTTGGTCAACAAGGTAAATATTATTGGTATTTTCCTCCAAAACGATGCTGAAATAGTGATTACAGATCGGCAGGCTATTATTATACCCATAGTTAATATAGGAAATCCAAAGCTGCTTATTGGGGCCATTGGTAAACACCCGCATGACTATTTTATCGTCGGCAGCAGCTCCATTTAAACCCCAGATACAAACGGATTTGTCTGGTACAAGCGCGGAGGGAAGACTGGTGTTGAGAGAAGGGGGAAGAACAGTTGAGGATGTCTCAAAAGTAAGTACACCAGTAGTCGAAACCTTGAACTGGAAGGCCGGTTGTCCATTAAAGTTGAACAAAAATGGCATATTCAGAATAGGAGTCCATGCGGGCGCAACTGCTGATCCTTCCTGGATAATCGTCCATGAAGGATCTAATCCTGCGCCAACTGGTAATTCTGAAAAGGTGTTGAGTCCACCAGGGTTTGTGCCTGCATGTATGTACGGAATATAGTAATACTGGGAATAACCCATGCAGAAAGCAAACACCATAGTCAACGTGAGGAGAATTTTTTTCATAATCATGAATGTTTAAATACGGTCTGGTGATTGGGAAAATAAGAACGGATATTCCTGCATGACTACAGGAAATAGGTTAGCTCTATGTTCTTCAGAATTGACAAATATAATTCGAAAAATAACTTTATTCAATAGTAGAAGCTGCATAAATAATCAATACCTCACTAATTACAAGTTATCAAGATAATCCCCTATCCTCTTTCGCTGCATCTTTTCAATTTCCGGAAGATATTTATGGGAAAAACCTGCAGTTGACCCGGCCACATCTTTCATAGAAAACGCATTTTGTGAGAACACGAGTGCCTGCCCCATGGCCTGCATTTTTGTTGCGAGGTATTCCTGTTCGGTTTGCCCGGGAGTCGGTATAAGCACAGGTTGTGTAACACCGAGAATATGATAATCCATCAGGCTGCTGTAGCCCGATCGTGATATAAGCGTACCTGCTCGCGCAATCGCTAATGCGAGAAGATCTGAGGGTAAGTGAGAAATTGAAACGAGGTTGCCTCTGACAGCCACCTCTGCCTGGTCTGATTTCCCCCGTACAAGCCATATCACTTTTGATATTTCTTTTGCCTGTCTTTCAACCATTCTTTCAAATAAGGTTCGCTGTGGTTCGGGACCTGAAATAATAGCAAGGACTTCGGGTGGATATTTATCAAGTAATGTATGTCCAAAAGTATCGGGAA
Source organism: Bacteroidia bacterium (assembly GCA_041391665.1). Taxonomy (NCBI): domain Bacteria; kingdom Pseudomonadati; phylum Bacteroidota; class Bacteroidia; species Bacteroidia bacterium. The sequence goes on from JAWKNO010000001.1 coordinate 771,192, forward strand.
GCTGGGTTAAAGATTGAAACCTTGAAAGCGGGCCTGTAAAACAAATATTCTGACTGAGCGGAAAACGGTGTGAAAGGTCTCCACTGAGATTAAAACTGCCATCATAATCGGGAACCCAGATTTGGTCAAAATGCCTCATAGCTGCTTGATGTAATCGCGAGACGGCAGGCTCCATCCATTTCAGGCCAGAAGGCAAAAGCGGATGGAGCTGATGGCAAACAAAAACGGAAGGAATATCCGGCGAATGGATCCCATATCTGTTATCAGAGATGATCCCGTCAATCCTGATCGTTTTTAATATCTCCCGCAACCGGCGATTTTCAGCGCGAATGACTCCGGCCAGGCGCGGGGTTTGCGAAAGAATCCGGGCGACCTGCCAGTGATTGCGTGCGTAGGAAACGTTGTAGGCCGGAAGGGTAAAGGTCCTGATCGAAGGAAACTGTTGCTGAAGTAACATTAGCGAAGCCCCTGAACCGCCTGCAACCACATCTGCCCCTGCTTCCAGCAACAGATCAATCAGCCGTGCTGAACGGGTGGCGTGGCCGAGTCCCCAATCCAAAGGGGCAATAAAAATCTGTTTTCGCTTCATCTGATGTCTAACCTTTTTGCCTGTATGGATAAAAGTACAATGGTGAAGAAGATATTAAGACATTGATGCGGAAATATATTCGATAGTAGAAAAAAAACCGGGTGGCATACTATTTGCTTCATTTCAGATGAAATAGACATATTCCATCGATTTGTTTCTTTTGCTATTGGCAGATCAATACAACTGAAAAAGAAATATGCTGGATAATTATTTCACATAATTTTACGTTTCAAATAAATTTACTCCTGTAAAAGCAATAATTTTCTTACGCTTTTAAATATATATTTTACACACTATTTCAAAATCGCTCTACCGATTTTGAAATAGTGTGTATTTTTATTTAATTGATAATCAATTAATTACATGTGTGGTTATTGTGGTTTTTTTATGAGGCGGATTTGGGAAAATATTACCCATTAAAATTTTTTATTTTTTAGCAGTTCGCGCGTCCCCACAGCCTGTTCATCCCGTTTATTTTACCATTCATGTATTTTTTTAAATCAAATCACGCAATGCACACTATTATTGTAACTGAAAGGGCGATAATCCTGGATTACAAGAGCAAGGGCTAGGGTAGATTCTGTCGGAAGACATTGAATCCCCTAGTTTTTTTTTGCGTTGATATTTCGATATTTTTTTTCTCCCACATTTTAGGGGATGAAATTTACCAATCCTACATCATTCTCTTCCGTTTAAACGAATCCTGATGGGAATCTCAATTTTTCATGGTAAACTTGCATTACAACAGGACGGTAATCCTGGAATTACAAGAGCAAGGGCCAGGGTTGATTCATTCTCATGGAGTGGGTCCCCTGGTTTTTCATTTAGTTTCCAAAAATCTTTCCATTCTTTTGGGTTCTCTTTTGCACTTTCAGGGTTTTGTGCTAGTTTCAACACGAATAAGGCATAATAAATGACAAAAAAAGGCTGGGCATGGTATCTCACGTTAGGTATTTTTTACCTTGGACTTGCCACCCTGATTTTTTCATTCTACTCCCGAAGTCTACAGGTTCGAACCTTTCATTCAGATGAAGAAACAGAAGCTGTATTTGAGGGCAATGATTGGGTAACCTGGAAAGATACCCCCAAGGGTGTCGTTGTCACAAATGTTCACCCTTTGCCGCTTTACAAACCGATAGATAAAGACCGATTGCGTATAGGCGACAGGTTGTTGAGTATGGACTACACAACAATCACACAGGCTGAAGTCGTGGACAATATTACAAAGTCGTCTCGTCCGGGTTATATTTTTATTGCAAGGGTTGAACGCACCGACCCAACCAACCTTTCGGTTGAAACCCGCGAGCCGCTGATCAGAAATGGGTTTCGCCTGACTTTCAGCTTCAATCAGTTTGCCGCATACTGGCATATCATCAGCTGGGTAGTAGGGATAGGCGCGTTTGTCTCTCTGGTGATGCTCGTAATCTTGTTGCCCATTATTCGTGGTAGTATTCGCGATTATCTTCCTTTGCTGGGAATTGTCATTACGGCATTGCTTTTCTTCATGCTCCAACTGCTACATCATGTTTATCTGATTGTAGAGAGCGACCTGGTTTCTACCGGATTTGAAAAGGTGTTTATCCTGATTTACTGCCTGCTTCTCTTTATGTATGGCGGATACTATTTCTATTTTAAATCAGAAAGCAAAAATATCCTGTTTGTGCTCCCTTCGGTGCTTGCCGGGGGCTATCTTCTGTACAATTTTTACGATATTATTTTTGTCTCCGGGGAGCTCAAATACTTTCATGATATCATAGAAAACTATTCTGCATTGTATTTTCTTATGCATGTACTCACGGGGGTAGTTTTATATTTGGAAGACAATTGGAAGGTGCGGGCTATGCGACGTCTGGTGGGATTGATGGTGATCGCCGGAGTATCTCTATTGGGAATCTGGTATTATTTTTTGCCTCATCCTTCAGCGGTAATTAATAAAGAACATATTTTTTTCCTGTTGAATCTTTTGCTGTTCTTCCCGCTGATTAATGCTACGTTCCTTCAGTTGCAATTTGGAAAAGTCAGCCTTGTAGTTACGCAGACCCTGCAGTATATGGTGGCTTTTTTGGTAAGCGTTATCCTGTATCTGTTGGTAATCCAATTATTTGATTATACCCAGCCCAATATTCAATATCGCAGACTGCTTGAGTTTGTGACCTTTGTGATTTTGGTTGTCGTATTGCGGTTGATTTATGTATCGAATGAAAACCGGCTGAGCAAATATTTTGTGTCCTCTCAGCAGGAAAAGCTCAGTAGATTTAAGTCATTCATTGCCAGAATTCCGCAGTATACTTCCTCCCGGATTCTCAGGAAAGATCTGGTCGAACAACTCACGGAATTTTTTAATGCAGAAGTTGTACACCTCTGGTGGAAAGGTGATGCACCGGACTCTTCGGCAGAGCAGGCACACCACGAAAAGCAGGAAAGCATTTACGGGCAGCTGACCCGGCAGCTGACTGTATGGTCAAAAACTAAAGAAATATCCCCTTTCCGGCTTACCAATGACCTTGAAAAATATGTTCTGAACTCGCCTTACACCTTAATATCACCGATTACCGTTGATAAGGATGATTATGCCCTGCTGTTGCTGGGCAAGAAAAAGCGGGGCGTATATAACCTTTCAGATCTTGAACTGATCTCGCAGCTAATTCAGCAAACCCAGCTTACCCTCAATGTGCTACAACTTATCACAAGAGAAAAGGAGCTGATCCAGCAAACGTATGAAGCAAACCTGACCGCTCTTCGGTCCCAGATAAATCCACACTTCCTTTTTAATACGCTTAACTCAATTACCTATCTGGTACATGAATCTCCTGACCTCGCTGAAGAGGCGGTTGAAAAGCTGGCATTTATCTTCCGCTATACACTTCGTATGTCCAGCCAGAACTTTGTATCTGTCTCCAGTGAAATGAGTCTGATCTCGACTTATCTGGATCTTGAAAAAATTCGCTTTGGCGAACGATTGGATATTCACATTGAAATTGATCCGGCCGTAAAAGATATTCAAATCCCGGCATTTATCCTCTCAACCCTGGTTGAAAACTGTGTAAAACATGGTATATCCAAAATCATGGGAAAAGGACTTATTTCTATCGAAGCTTTCAAAGAGGAGGGATTTATGGTCTGTGAAGTCATTGACAATGGCCCGGGAATCGATTTAAGCCGTATTCATAAGAGTACCGGTCTGAGTAATAGTATTGCACGACTTGAAAATATTTACGAAATCAAAAATCTTTTGTATTTTGAAAACACGGGAAATGGTACACTTGTGCGATTGAAAATCCCTCTGGTAGATACGCCTCAGATCAGTTAGCGTTTTTAAGGCACGGCTTTTGATAGATTGCGATAAGATATTCGTACAATTAACGTGGGATGTTAGTACCTTCCCCAATACGCTCAGTTCTTTTTGTGAATAAATCACTAAATTTATCCTGGATCGCTTAACTTTTATCCTGACCGAACATGTCGAAATTTCGCGTACTTATTGCTGATGATGAACTGCCCGCAAGAAATAAGATGAAGCGGCTGCTGAAAAAATTTGAAAATGTGGAGCTGATACACGAAGCGGAAAATGGATTTGATGCGCTTGAACATATTCACTCCCTGAAACCTGATCTTATTTTCCTCGACATTGAGATGCCCGGGATGAATGGGCTGGAAGTCGCCGAAAATATTGATCTCGAAGAACCGCCATCAGTTATATTTGCTACGGCATACAGCGAGCACGCTATTAAGGCTTTTGAGCTCAATGCTCAGGACTACCTCCTCAAACCTTTTAGTGAAGAACGGCTAAAAGCTGCTATTGATAAGGTTTCCGATAACAGACCTTCCACTGTACTTGACAAAGATAAAATTGCTGAAATCCTGAAGTCTGAAATGGCTGAGGATATCAAATCGCCATTCTCTGATAAAGTTCCCATTCCTACCCGGGACAGATATAAACTGGTAGATTACAGTGAAGTACTATGTATAGAAGTAGAAGAGAGAAGTGTACGGCTATTTACCAAAGACAAATCTTATCTGCTCAACCATACCCTCGATACATTTGAACGTAAACTTCCCCTTGACCAGTTTTTTAGAGTAAACCGTTCTTGTATTATCGGGCTCAAACATGTAAAAGAGATTGTCATTTGGTTTGGCAATCGCTTTAAGATTGTGCTCACCAATGATAAAGAGGTAATCAGCAGCCGGGAGAAATCCAAAATCCTGAAACAGGTTCTTAAATTCTAGTACCAGTTCCCCGTTTTCCTATGTCCAGAATTACCCTTGTTCCTACCCCTGTCGGTAACCTTGAAGATATTACCTTCCGGGCCATCCGTATCCTTCAGGAAGCAACGTTGATCGCCGCTGAAGATACCAGGACCTCGGGAATTCTGCTGAAACACTACAATATCAATACGGCGCTGACTGCCCTCCACCAGCATAATGAACATCACCGCGTACCAGACATCATCGCCAGGTTGCTCAAAGAAGAAGTACACCTGGCAGTCGTTTCCGATGCGGGTACACCCGGGATCTCTGATCCCGGGTTTCTGCTGGTAAGAGCTGCGATACAGGCGGGAATCCCCGTAGAGACGCTTCCCGGCCCTACTGCCTTTGTCCCTGCCCTGGTGAATAGCGGCCTTCCCTGCGACCGGTTTGTATTTGAAGGGTTTCTTCCTATAAAAAAAGGAAGACAGACACGGATGAACGAATTGGCGGATGAAAGCCGGACAATGATTTTCTATGAATCTCCACACCGTTTGATCAAAACTTTGCAGAATTTTATTGCTACCTTTGGCCCCGACCGGCCTGCCTGTGTCTGTCGGGAAATTTCAAAAATTCATGAAGAGTCCATGAGGGGTACATTGGAGGAAGTTTCGGCAGGATTTGCAGACCGGAATATTAAAGGCGAAATTGTTATTTTGGTAGGAGGTAAATAAAAATAGTGACAATTTGGCACAAAACTCCGTATAAGTGGAGTCTGGAACAACTTTCGCCAAATTAATACTGTTCCTGCCCATAATAGCCGGACCAAAGTGTATGGATCAACTGGATATTCCGCAGACAGATGCAGCTTTGCAGGAGCTGCTCAAAAAAACCGGCAAATTTATTGTCGAAGAATTTCACCACTTTTCCTTTGACAAGGTAGAGTATAAGGGCAAAAATGATCCCTTTACCTACGTGGACGTTACCGCAGAGAAAATCCTGAAAGAAGGTTGCATCGCCCTCCTGCCCGGCTCCGGATTTGTAAATGAGGAAACCCCGGATGAACCCTCCGAAAATGGTTATACATGGATCATAGATCCTGTCGACGGGACGTCAAATTTTACACATGGCGTGCCTTATTTTTGTATCAGCCTGGCTTTACAAAAAGATGAAGATGTCATTCTCGGCTATGTCTATGAGCCTCTATACAACAATATGTTTCGCGCTGAAAAAGGAAAAGGCGCATGGCTGAATGATAAAAAAATCAAAGTAAGCGATAAAGAAAAACTTCCTACTGCCCTGATTGCTACCGGATTTCCCTATGAAAATTTTCCATGGAGAAATCTTTACCTCGATATAGTAAGGGAAGTAATGGATAGTGCTCACGGTATCCGTAGAATGGGTAGCGCAGCATTGGATCTGGCTTATGTTGCATCAGGCCGGTTTGAAGGGTTTTTTGAATTAAACCTGAAGCCCTGGGATGTAGCAGCAGGCGCTCTGCTCGTAACCGAAGCCGGAGGTGAAGTGTCCGATTTTTCCGGAGGAAAAGCGTATCTTTACGGTCAGCAAATTGTTGCAACTAATGGGCATATTCATTCTCGAATGATCGAAATTATAAAATCAAAGTATCAGTTTTTTCCTGCAGGTTGAGGCCAATAATATCTCTTTTGGCCTGAAATCCGTAATCTATCAGATAAAATTTATTACAATGTTCAACCTTCTCAAGAATATTTTCCCCTCGAAAAAGGATCGCGATGTGAAGCTGATGGCGCCGCTGGTTGCCAGGATCAACGACGCGTATGGTAAGCTCCGGAATATCTCTGATGATGCGCTCCGGAATAAAACCCTGGAGTTTAAGCAAAGAATCAGCGCTCATACACTGGAGATGCGCAATCTTATAGAAGAAACTCGCGAACTGGCCGCCAAAGAAACCAGTATCGATCAAAAAGACCGGCTGTTTAAAGAAGTCGACGAATTGAAAAAGAGTCTCTACCTGCAGTTGGATGATGCAATGGAAGAGCTCATGCCGGAAGCTTTTGCCGTTGTAAAAGAAACTGCCCGACGACTTACCGAAAACGGAGAACTGCGGGTAACAGCTACGGATTATGACAGAGAACTCGCTGCAACCCGTGAACATATTATTATTGATGGAGATACCGCTATCTGGAAAGGCTCCTGGCTCGCTGCAGATGCAAGGATAGACTGGAACATGGTCCACTATGATGTGCAGCTGATGGGTGGCTCCGTACTTCATCAGGGTAAAATTGCGGAGATGGCAACCGGTGAAGGTAAAACGCTTGTAGCTACACTGCCCGTATATCTTAATGCGCTGACGGGGATGGGAGTACATCTGGTTACCGTCAACAATTATCTCGCACGACGCGATGCCGAATGGAATGCTCCGTTGTTCCAGTTTCACGGGCTGACCGTAGATTGTATTGACCTTCACGAACCCAACTCCGATGCCAGGAGAAAAGCTTATCGCGCAGATATTACTTATGGAACCAATAATGAGTTTGGTTTTGACTATCTCCGGGACAATATGACTACACATCCTGAATTTTTGGTTCAGGGAAATCACTTCTATGCAATTATCGATGAGGTTGACTCCGTATTGGTCGATGAAGCCCGTACACCGTTGATTATTTCGGGGCCTGTACCTCGTGGCGACAAACAGGAATATAACGACCTGAAACCTCGTATTGAAAGAGTAGTAAAAAAACAGCGTGCTCTGGTCAATCAATACCTCGCCGATGCAAAAAAGAAAATCGAAGCCGGTAATGAAAATGATGAGGGTGGACTGGCGTTATTCCGCGCATATCGCGGCCTCCCTAAAAGTGGCGCATTGATCAAGTTTTTGAGCGAACCAGGCATGCGTGGTGTTCTCGCTAAAACCGAAGGGTTTTATATGCAGGACAACTCTAAAAATATGTTCATCGCAGATGACCCACTTTACTTTACGATTGATGAGAAAAATAATCAGATTGAAATGACCGACAATGGTCGCGATCTGATTGCCAATGCTGGTGAAGATCCTGATCTGTTTATTCTTCCCGATATCACTGCCAGGTTCTCCGAAATTGAGGGTAACTATGAGATGTCGGATGATGAAAAACTTAAACTGAAAGATGAAATTGCTCGCGACTATGCCGAAAAATCGGAGCGTCTCCATGCGATCAACCAGTTGTTGAAAGCCTATACACTGTTTGAAAAGGATGTGGAATACATCGTCCAGGATGGTAAGGTAATGATCGTAGATGAGCAAACAGGGCGTGTACTCCCAGGACGACGGTATTCAGATGGCCTTCACCAGGCAATTGAGGCAAAAGAAAATGTAAAGGTCGAAGCCGCTACACAGACTTTTGCTACAGTTACCCTTCAAAACTATTTCCGTATGTACCACAAACTCGCGGGGATGACGGGTACGGCGGAGACGGAGGAATCAGAATTCTATGAAATCTATAAGCTGGATGTGGTCGTGATTCCTACTAATGTTCCGATTGCACGTGACGACCGGGAAGATCTTGTATTCAAAACCAAACGCGAAAAGTATAACGCGGTTATTACCGAAATAGAAACCTTGCGCGAAAAAGGCCAGCCTGTTCTCGTTGGTACCACTTCTGTAGAAGTCTCCGAATTGCTGAGCCGCATGTTGCAGCGCAACAAAATACCGCATAACGTACTCAACGCCAAACAACACCAGCGGGAAGCTGAAATTGTAGCTGCTGCCGGTCAACCGGGAACAGTTACCATTGCTACCAACATGGCAGGACGTGGTACTGATATAAAACTCGGTAAAGGTGTAAAAGAAGCCGGCGGGCTTGCAATCATCGGTACCGAAAGACATGAATCCCGCCGTATTGACCGTCAGTTGCGTGGGCGCGCAGGGCGTCAGGGAGACCCGGGTGTTTCTCAGTTTTATGTGTCACTGGAAGACGAACTGATGCGTCTGTTTGGCTCTGACCGTATTTCTAAAGTAATGGATCGTCTGGGGCATAAGGAGGGCGATGTGATTCAGCACAAGATGATCAGCCGATCCATCTCCAATGCACAAAGAAAGGTTGAGGAAAACAACTTTGCCATGCGTAAGCGGTTGCTGGAGTATGACGATGTCATGAACTCGCAAAGGGAGGTAATTTACCGCCGCAGACGTAATGCGCTTTATGGAGACCGGATAAAGATCGACCTCGACAATATGCTCTTTGACTTTTGCAGCTCTCTGGTATCCGTTCACTTTGACATGACTGATGCCGAAGGCCTTCGGCTCGATAGCATCAGATACTTGTCTGTTGATCCGGAAATTAGTGAAAGAGAACTGAATGACCTGGATGAAAAGCGTATAGCCACGTTGATCTTTAAACGCGCACAGGAGTATTACAATCGTAAGACCCGCCTTCTGGCAGATGCGCTCTATCAGGGCATAGGAAGAATTAAAAAAGACAAACCTCAGGTCGAGCGCATCCTGATCCCATTTTCAGATGGAAGTCGCAGACTTCAAATCATCGTGGATGTAAACCAGGCGCTTGAAAGTAAAGGGCAGGCAGTTGTTGACGAACTTGAGAAAGTCGCTACCCTCGCTATCATTGATGATAAGTGGAAAGTGCACCTGCGGGAAATGGATGAACTGCGCCAATCAGTGCAAAATGCAGTGTTTGAGCAAAAAGATCCTTTGCTCGTCTATAAGTTCGAGTCTTTCGAATTGTTTCAGCAGGTACTAAATGATATCAACCGTCAGGTACTGTCTCTATTGTTTAAGGCCGATATTCAGGTGGAAGGAAGCCAGCAGGCTACCCAAACCCCGGACAATCGCCGGAGGGATGACTTCAGTAATATGAAGGCCCGCCACGATGATGCAGAACAAGAGCGCCAGCGCAGAATGGAAGCAGAACGTAAGGTGATGGCCGCCGCCGGGGGAGATGAACCTCAGCGCAAACTCTCCCGCACCGAACGCCGTGCGCAGGAAAGAAGTTCCGCGAAGAAGAAAGGAAGATAATCCGTCAAATAGCTTTTAATTAAAAAGGGTCTGGAGTAAAATTTTATTCCAGACCCTTTTGGTTGTTAAGCTATCGATAAAGCGTTTGTCGAAAACTAAAAGGAGTTACAATCCCGCCTTCCGTAATTGTAGCGACAGGATATTCTTGCTGACTTCAAACTTTCCCTCCCTTTCGCATATCTCATTCACCTGGTCAATAATGTTCTGATCAAATCCCGGGCGGTAAAACAACGAGTTTTTCAGATATTCCATAAACGCCTCTCCGGTTGAAAAAGGGATCTTGTTTCGCAACATCGATGGCTTTATGCTGGTAAAGCCTTGGTTTTTCGCCTTGTCAATGACCTCCTGATGGAAAATATCAAATACATAATCCATAAATGCCTCTACCTCATGAAGCGGTCGTATAATTTGCAGAAACTCTGCATTTGTTCCGCTATAAGGCGTAATTACCCAGAAAAGCCCACCGGGTTTTAACAATCGATACACCTCTTGTATCACATGAGAAAGGTCATGTGTATAATAAAGTGCATAAGAGGCGTAAATCAGGTCAAAAGAATTCTCCCGTAGCTGTGAAAATTTTTCTAACTCATCAAAACTTCCTTCAATTAAGGTTAGTGCTGGCGTCGACCTGTATGCGGTTCTGAGTTTTTCCAGACTTTCGCCGGACAAGTCTATTCCCCAAAAATGACTCGCTTTACTAAATACAGGGCTGAAAAGTGTAATCTGTTTCCCTGTTCCACACCCCAGGTCCAAAATCTGTGCATCAACTGGCAATTCGGGCAGTTGGCGGAAGCACCATTCATCAAAATCCCTGCTGGCGTGCTGGTTTGCATTTAACCGGGACTGGAGCATAGTGGTGGACTGAATGGATTCGGAGGATGACTGAGTCTTCATAGAATTTTTTTGTATAAAAATAATCAGTTTGCCTGCTTGTAACTAACATAAAAGTGATTTGTTCGCTTGTGGTAATATCAGGCTGGGGGAAAGAATCGGGCAAGTAAAACATTGAAAATTACCGTTCATGTAAAGATAGGTATCGAAGCCTGAAACCCGTTGTATATTTGTCATAACAGGTTAAAGTAAAGAATGAGCAAGGGTTAGGGTTGACTCTCCCAGTGGGATGAGTCCCCTAATTTTTTTTTGGGGGTACCTCCTGATGTAATAAAAATCATTCTTTTGAAGCTTTTTGTCAAAGCTATCAACCAATCCCCCGCTACTGGCACCTCACCCACTCAATTTAACCATTCACACAAAATCAGATACCAAAGGCTAATAGGCTCTGTATATTTGTCATAACAGGTTAAAGTAAAGAATGAGCAAGGGTTAGGGTTGACTCTCCCAATGGGATGAGTCCCCTAATTTTTATTTTAGGGGACTCCTGAAACTTCTTCGGCTCAATACCCCCACCTGATCCCATCCCAGGGCAAATGGTAAAAAGCCTGATCGGTTCCAACCACAATCACATCCAGTCTTTCAGGTCCCCAGGCAGTGGCTGAAGGGCCCCATTCCATCTTTCCTCCCAGATTTTCAAATGGAGTACTATCTCCGGAAAATACATTTCGGTAAAGGTGATATAACCCATCGTCCAATCCCCGTACAAAAACGTCCATAGTTCCCCGTTTTCGCGACACCGTTTGTATATGAGTACGTGGCGAAATCAGGAAGAACATGGGGCTCCACGGATTCCAGGCATTACCTGCCCAGCTTAGATGCCATAATCCTGATTCAGGCCCTTCGGCAATAATATCCAGCTGGTTGGGCGCAGCGGTTACCACGTCAAAGTGGGAAGGGTTGATTCCCCCAAGATTTTCCCAACTTCCCCAGCCGTTTTCATACCAGCTATGGATCATGTCATGTCCTTTCCGGATAGCGAATATGTCCAGCCTTCCATATCCCCATGTGACAACGCGAATGCTTAAATTCATGCGAAGGTCGCTGCCCATATAGATATACTCCCATTCGCCCCAACCATTCTCCCACCACAGATGTTTCATGTTTCCGTCAGCGGTGCGTGCAAAAATATCCAACCTTCCCTCACCCCACGATACGATATCAAAATCTCCTTCCAGGTTGCCGCCGCCCAACTGCTCCCATTGTCCCCACCAGCCTCCCTGCCAGTATGTATGATACAGATTCCCTTCTGATGTGGTAAAAACATCGATTCGCCCCGAACCCCAAGATACTGCTTTTGAGGGTCGTCGGTCTTTCTTCAAATTCCAGCCCATCGGCTCCCAGCCTGACCATTGGTTATTATCCCAACGGCGGCAAAAAATTTCGTCGTCTTCGTGCCTGAATACTGCCAGCCGGTTGGGACCATAAGCCAAAACAGTTGGGGGACTGGATGGATTTTCTCCCCCCAGATTGCCCCAGGAAGGCAAAACAGAAGCCGGATAACCGGGGTAGTCGTGAATCGTCTTTTGCCCATAGGTATTAGCCAAAAGAAAAAAAAGAATGTATAGACTCGTAATTGGTTTCATAATGGAATAGATTAAAGTGGAACCACAGAAATATCCAGACGGATCATTTTTACTATGTCGCCATCCCAGCCAAAACTTTCCATACCCTGATAGGGAGATGCGCCCATTAGTTCGGACAGATATATCTTTTTCATACAAAGCCTTCGGCTGTAGTTGCCTGTCTCACAGGTTTTGGTATTGTCCATGTACAAAAATGTGAAATGATCGTCGTCTCCGTCGGCGTACGCGTAGTCAGGATTCGCATCCTTTTCAAATAAGGAAAAGTAGATTTCAAACCAGGCGCCTTCTGCGGTGCCGGGGGGGAGTATATATTTTGCAGTACTGCCCGGCACAATCTGACTCCCTGGTTCTTCCAGATCAATGCTGTTTTCTCCGCTTATATCCATAAGCATATTCTGGCCCCGGAGTGCCGGGATTTCCTTTCCATCCGCCTGATAGGCCATTACCCAAACCTTACCGTACATCTCTACATCGCCATTTGCTCTGGGGTCGGCTTGCATCATCAACCCGCCAAAAGAAACGGTTTGCCCCCGGCTTTTTACTGCGGGAGGTACGCACCGCTGCCTGATAAACTCATCCGTAGCAGAGTGATAGTTGACAATATAGTTGTCACGGGTGGTGGCAATGGTATATTTGATCGGCTGCGAAGTGTGATAGGTGAGGTTGCGTACCATGGTTTCCACTTTGCTTTTCAGGTCGTCGAGGCTATATGCAGGTACAATATCCCGGGATTGACCACCTACCACAAACATTTTGACTGTTGTTTCGCGGGAGAGTTCTCGACTAAGGATCCCCAAATCTACCCCCGCACCAGCTACCAGCGCATTCACTTCTATATTCAGTTTGTTGGCAATTACTTCCAATGACTCGGATGTCTCCACACTTGCCAGAATCCGCATGCCATAATCAGCGCGTTTGAGATATACCATATTAGGGTCTTGATTCAGCAATTCATCCGAAAAAAAGCTTCCCGCTTTTCCATGCGCATCTATCGTGAACATGAGTTTGGTGATGTCCAGAAGCAGATAGGTGCGTTTGGCGTTTTGTTGAAAGTTGAACAAGTTTTCGAGGCTGTAAGCGAGATAGTGTGCATTGGCGCCGATCTGAAGCTGAAAGTCAGCTTCATTGTGGACTTCTTTAATAGTGGCATTATAACTCAGATTGGTCTGTTTGGAGGGATCTGCTGAAAATTGCCCGTAAAGATTGGCGATTGCCTGGCGCAAATGTGGCACAGTTGGGCTCTCTACTTCCTGATTGACATACCCCCCGGCAATTACGTTTTTTACGTCGGCAGAAAGAGTGATAGGTTGTAAAAGATCGGTCTGGCGATTCCATGATCCGTTGAGAAAATCAAGGATATTAAACACCGATCCGGGAATAATTTCGGAAAGCTGACTGGCGATATCTGCGGTCATAAAACTATTGTCGTCGAGGCTGATTCGTATATAGGCGGTTTCGCATTCGATATCACCACTATCCACAGGTCGGGGTTCGCTTGATCGGGCTTTTCCCGAAAGGTTGTTTCTCGGTATCGAATGTTGGATAACTGGCTCGGAGATATAGTAGGTGGAGGTGAGTGTTAAACCATCACTGGTAGTGCGGGTTTTTTTGATAGTTTTTGAGAGTACCGAGTTAAGGTCTGACGTTTGCCCTTTTACATCAAACAGGCTTCCGGAACCCGGCACTCTCTCAAAAATAAAGGTAGCTCCAGGGCCACTAAACTGAACCAGCGGGGCAGCATTTGCGGTATTTGTCTGGCCTCCATAGATATGCCAGTACTTTTTAGACTGCTCACAACGTACATAAAACCCATCTCCTGCCGGGTTTTTCATAAGCCGGAATAATAGATTTTCCTGATTTACATAATCCCATTGGATGACTGGCGCATTATCATCTACGGACTGATCCGCGACGTTCAAAAACCGCTTACTGTGCATAGCTTTGAGCGTAAACTGGCCGTTGGTATTGTTTTTTAACTCAAATTTGTGGTTGTCGAGGTCTGCATAATCCCACTGAATGACAGCTGCGCCATTTTGGGGATCAATGCCTGCCACACCGAGATATTTACCTGTATTGGCAATTTTGATAAAATAAATCCCATCCTCAATGGATGTTGCCATTGTCGTGGCGGTGGTTGTTTTGGGGAGGTTGGATTGAATTTTTACCGGTTGGGCTAAAGCGGCTCCCATGCTGAATATTCCCAGCATCACGCCTATCACAGCTAAAAAAGACGATTTCATCATAAAGGATATTTATTTGTTGAAACAATACCCAATGATCCGAATAGCTGTTTTCACCCAAAGGCAGTTTTTAACCAGTGACAGAAAATGAAGTGTGAAAGGTAAAATTATACAGGTATTGTGATTGTGAGGCCTCGAAAAGGTCAGTCATAGAGGAATTTGTACCATTCCTTAAAAAAATCATTGTGAAGATTTTCCGGTAGCTATCTTTATTTCGTCAATATTATCGCTATGAGGATTTTGAGGCTAATGACTTGGTTTGTGTTGCTGTTGGGGGTAATGCCCCTTATCGCTTTTTCTCAATCTCACTTGCTGGATTCTCTGCTAAAAACCCTTGCAGTGGTCAGTGGCGACCAGCAGAAAGTGATAATATTAAACCAGATAGCGGATTCTTATCTGAATATCCAGGATATCAGTCAAAGCCGCCAATATGCCGACAGCGCCTTTCTGCTTGCTGACAGGCTGGGGTATGTACCGGGAAAAGCAGACGCACTGTTGATGATCTCCCATCAACTATTTTTTTTGGACAGTCTGGATACCGCATTGGAAAAAGTCTGTCTGGCAAAAGAGTTATCCGAAGCTGAAAATTATGTTTCCGGAACTGCCAAAGCCTATATTGAGCAGGGCAATCTTCTGCTTCGGAAAAATGACCACCTGGGCTCACGGGAATCTTTTCGGAGTGCTTACCAGTTGCTGGAAATGAATCCGGACAAATCGACGGTGATACCGGCCTTAGGAGGCATTTCAGATACCTATATGAAAGAGGGTAGGGTGGAAGAGGCCCTCGATACGCTACTGCTCGCCTATCGGATTGCCGAAAATATCACCGATACTTTTTTGCTGGCAAGGTTGGCATATTCTATCACCGGTATTTATCTCAATATATCCGAAAACCCCGGCCGAGGGATTGGGCTGGGACGAAAAGGCGTGGAGTTTTCAGGGCGAATTGGAAATGTTATTCTTCAATGTCTCGCTGCTTCTAATTTGGGTAAAATGTATGTAAGGCTTCATAATCCGGATAGTGCCTTATTTTACCTCAAAATAGCACTTGATTTAGAGCAAAAACTACCTGATCCCTCCTGGCTGGTAACGGCGTGGGAGACAATGGCAGATTTGGAAACATCAAAAGAAAATTACGCAGAAGCGACGTACTGGCTGTTAAAAGCTTTGGAACAGGAGCCGCCCGATGAAGCCGGGTACTATTCGGATAAAGGCATTTATATCCTGTCTCACCTGGGAAATCTTTATCTGAAAATGAATGCATTTAAGACCGCTGAAACCTACCTGAAATCTGCGCTCAGAAGTTATACCCCCCCCAATCCGCGGATAAGCATGAACCTATATGAAGGGTTGAACCATTTATACGAACAGTCTGGAAACTCTGCCAATGCATTGCATTATTACAAACTGTTTATTGCTGCACGGGACAGTGTCTATAACGAAGAAAATATACGGCGTATGGCTCGTACCGAACTGACCCATGAGTTTGAAATCCGTAGAAACCGCGAATTGTTACAGCAACAGCGTGAACTGGCAATACGTGATGCAAAAACCCGGCAGCAGTGGATTATCTTTACTTTTGTGATGTTGGGTATTGTCGGAACAGGAATACTGGGGTTTTACAGTTACCGCCAAAGGCAGAAACGCCATCGTATCGAACTGGAGCTTGCCAGTCTTCGCGCTCAAATGAATCCCCACTTTATTTTTAATTGCCTCAACTCTATCTACCGCTATACCCGCGAAGGTGATATTGACACTGCCGGGAAATACCTTCAGAAGTTTAGCCGGTTGTTGCGCCTGGTATTGGAAAATAGCCGGCTGGAAAAAATTACGCTCGCAAGAGATTTGGAAGCGCTACGGTTATATGTAGACATTGAGGCTTTGCGATTTAAGGAAAAGCTGAAGGTGTCCTTCACCATCAGCCCGGAAATAGATCAGGGTTTCCTTAAAATTCCTCCTATGCTTATTCAGCCTTATGTGGAAAATGCAATTTGGCATGGCCTCATGCATCGCGATGCTGGCGGTGAAATCATGATCGCAATCAGCCAGCCCACTGAAGACAGGCTCCTGGTTGAAGTCGTGGATAATGGCGTGGGCAGAGCGGCAGCAGCCGAGATCGAAGGCAAATCTACCCGAAATTATACTAGCCTCGGATCACAGATTACGGAGGAGCGATTGAAAAAAACCCGCATGTCCAAACACAATATGAAACTCGAAACTACGGATTTGTTGGATAATATGGGAAACGCAGCCGGAACCAAAGTAGTGATTGAAATTCCGGTTTAATTAAATTCATATGAAAGCAATCATTATTGATGATGAATCGGATGCCGTGGAGGCACTCCATATTACCTTGATGGAAACCTGCCCTGAGGTTGCCGTTGCAGGCAAGTTTACGGATTCTGTGAAAGGTCTGGCCAGTATTCGGGCAACAGATCCGGATCTGGTTTTTCTGGATATTGAAATGCCTAAGATGAATGGATTCCAGCTTCTCGAAGAACTGGGTGATTTTCGGTTTAATTTGATCTTCACCACGGCATATGATCGGTTCGCCGTAAAAGCTTTTCGGTTTAGCGCAATAGATTATCTGTTGAAACCCATTAATCCCGAAGAGTTGAAGTCAGCGGTGGAAAAAGCGGGGCAAAAATTTCTGACTGAAAAAAAACAACTGGAACTGCTGCGCCGTCAACTCTATACTCAGGATAGCCGCCGCTTCGACAAGATCGCGCTTCCCTATGCGCATGGTTATACTTTTGTCGAACTATCCGATATCTTATACTGTGAATCGGACAGTAGTTACACGCGCTTTTATCTCGCCACCGGCGAAATTTACCTGATCACCAAAACGCTGGGCAATGTCGAGGAAATGCTGGAAGGCAGTGATTTTTTTCGCATTCATAAACAATACCTGGTCAATATGCGGCGGATTCAGCGTTATGTGCGCAACGACGGTGGTTATGTCATTATGCCCAACGGCGTCAGCATTCCCATTTCTCGTAGCAAAAGAGATGAATTCTCCGAATTGTTTACGCGCTTTTGATCCCTAAACCCCACCAGATTTTCCTACCTTCAACCTATGGATGTATTACTTATTCTCGCTCACGCCGATGATGAAACCCTGGGGGCCGGTGGATTCGTTCGTAAACTCTCCCGTAAAGGTCATTCAGTGAGGCTGGTCGTTGTTTCTGATGCCATTGTGGCCATGCGCCCGGAAAACTCTGACAATCGCCTCGCGCTAGATAAAGCCTGTCAGATATTAGGCATCGAAAGTTATCATTCCATCGGCTTTCGGGACCAGCAGTTTGATACTTATCCTGTCGCAGCAATTGCAAATGCCCTCAGCGAAAAAATGGGTACCCCCGATCTGATTATCACCCATTCCCCCAAAGATCTCAACCGCGACCACCGGCAAGTGTATGAAGCAGTCATGATTCTCACACGCCCAAGAGGAAGACAGGTGACTGTACTTGCCTGTGAGATTCCCTTTGTGGCGGCATGGAACCAGCAACCCTTCGCGCCTCAGTTGTTTGTGGATATTTCAGAATCTTTGGAAGAAAAAATCAAAGCTTTTGAGGTCTACTCTAATGAAATCCGCACGTTCCCTGATCCTTATTCTTCCGAAGGCCTGCGCACACTGGCCCGTTATAGGGGTATGGAATCAGGTTATCATGCCGCAGAGGCTTTTGAAATTGTCAGGATGTTTTCACCTGTTTTTTCACTGTAAACTAGTTTTTCTCCACCAACCATTCTATCGCCATTCGGTAACCCATTTTCCCAAAACCAGAAATCATGCCCTGACATGCCGGACTGATAACAGACTTATGTCTGAATGGCTCTCTGCTGTAAAGATGGGAAAGATGAACTTCTACTTTCGGTATTTTTACCATATTGAGCGCATCGAAAATAGCGTAACTATAATGCGTATAGGCTCCCATATTTACGATGAGCCCTGCTAGATTTTCGTCAAGTGTTTTTTGAATCCTCTCCACAAGATCGCCCTCGTGGTTGGACTGAAAATAAAGTATTTCAATCTGAGCAAACCGTTCTTTCAACTCGCCTAATATGTCCTCGAATGTTTCTTTACCATAAATATCGGGTTCTCGCCTGCCCAGCATATTGAGATTTGGCCCGTTGATGATCAGTATTTTCATATATTTCACCGTATATTTCCGTGAAACTAATCAACCCATTATCAACAAACAATTATCGTTTACCATAAACAGGTAACCATCCCGATATGATCTCCTGGACACAGGCAAAAAAAGAATATTCCCAATATCTGACGATCGAAAGAGGGATCGCCGAAAACTCTAAGGAAGCGTATCTCAGCGACCTGGAAAGGTATATCTTTTATGCCCGGCAGATACTTCAAAAGGATTCTCCTGATGAGATTTCGCTGGACAACTTACGGGAGTTTCTCACCTGGCTGGTTCAGGATTGTTTTCTCAGTGAACGCTCACTTGCCCGCAACATCTCCACCATCCGTTCCTTCCATGGATTTTTGCTGGCCGACGGTGCTACCGCTGAAGATCCCGGTCAATTACTGGAAATGCCGCGATTTGGGCGAAAGTTGCCTCAGGTTTTGAGTGTACCTGAATTGGAAAAGCTGTTTTCGGTCATTGATCTTTCTGATGATCGTGGCATACGAAACCGTGCCATGCTGGAAATTTTGTATTCTTCCGGGTTGAGGGTTTCAGAACTGGTCGGTCTTGAGCTGTCCCGTATTTATTTTGAAGAAGGTTTCCTGCGTATCCTCGGCAAAGGAAATAAAGAGCGACTTGTACCTGTCGGGCAGCCAGCCCTGGCCTTCCTTCGCGAGTATCTTTCACAAGTAAGACTGAACCTCAGGATCACCCGGGGGCATGAAGATTTTGTTTTTCTCAACAGCCGGGGATCCCAACTCTCCCGTGTGTCTGTATTTCTGATTATTAAAGATCTCGCTCATATAGCTGGTATAAAAAAAAGCATTAGCCCGCATACATTCCGGCACTCATTCGCTACGCATCTTATAGAGGGGGGAGCCGATCTCCGGGCTGTACAGGAAATGTTGGGACACGAATCCATTACAACTACCGAAATTTACCTCCATATGGATCGCGAATATTTACGCGAAGTACATGCGTTGTATCACCCCCGTAAATAATCAAGGTTTTTCTGCTCTGATCATCCGGTCTTTTCCCTGAAGATCACGACGCAGTGTGATTCCGGTAAATGAGGCTTTTTCCAGCAAGCTGACGATATCCGGGCCTGATGACTCATTGATTTCCAAAAACAGCCGGCCACCACTCGTCAACCATTCAGATGACAGCGCAATAATATGTTCGTAAAATATCCATGGATTCTGGTCTGAAACGAATAAGGCCGTCTCAGGTTCATATTCCAGTACATTTTTGTGCATGTCTGCCTTTTCACTTTCCCTGACATAGGGTGGATTACTCACAATCACATCAAGCTCTGTAAAATCGCCTGATTGGGCCAGGAAAATATCCTGATGAACAAACGCAGTCGATACATTCCATTTCTCTGCATTTACTTTTGCGACATCCAGTGCGTCCTGGCTGATATCCATGCCTGTGGTTCTTGTTTGCAGTTTCATATCTCCCAGTTCCAACGCAAGCGTAATCGGAATACAACCACTACCTGTACCAATATCAAGAATTTGTGGCGGTGTCGGATTGCGACGCCTGATCATATCGTCTCTTATCCAAACGACCAGTTCTTCAGTTTCACTACGGGGAATGAGCACCGCGGGGGATACCCTGAAATCTCTTCCGTAAAAATGCGCTTCCCCCAGCACGTACTGAACCGGCTCGGCCTGAAGTAGCCGCACAGCCATTTGATTGACAAATAGCCAGTTTGCATCAGAAAATGAGTCTGCCGAAATATCTTCGCTCCGGTTAATGAAATCCTCCAATAAGCCAACTACCGCGATGGATTCGCCGGTAGCGTATATCTTGCCAAGCAGACCGGTCAGATTTTGGTAAAACAGTGATTTTTTGCGGGGAAAATTCATGATCCAAAGCTACTATTTTGAGAGGAAATTATATCTGCAACCTGTAACCTTTTGCCTGCTCCGGTATTATGTGGGTAAATCAGGGAATCTGTGATGCAGATTTCTTTTCAGGCGGTTAAGTGTTAATAAAGGGGCGGATTTTTGTCCGCCCCGAATTCAATAAAATAAATATTGGTACGTTAAAAATTTTACCAATCAAAATCGCTGATCGCCATTATTATAAACAAAAATTAAGAACACAAATCTGATAAAACTCTACCTGTTAGATTCTGTACTTACTTAAAGCGAGCAATCATGCGATATTCCCTTTTAAAAATTGTGCTGGCAGGATTCGGCCTACTGACAGCTTTTCAACCTTTGGCTGGTCAACCAAACGTTCGCACAGAAGATCACTTCTGGCGTAAGCGTGTTGTAAACCGGATCAGCCTTGTCGAAAAAATCAACAAACCGCTGGTTATCTCAGCCTCTCCTTATTATGGTGGAAATGAGAAGTTTACGGAAATGAACGGTATGGTTCAATCTCTTATCAACGGATTAAAAAAAGGAAAATACCTTGCTTATGATCCAGATGATTGGAGGAAAACGATGACTTACGAAGATGTTGTCGCGCGAATGAACTTATTTGAGCAGGCATTGGCCGTAGACGAATCTGAAACCTGGGGAGATGATAGTCTGGAGGAAAATTTTGATGAACACTCCGGGTCTGACGGCAGTAGTGAATGGGTGTATGAAGAAACGTCAGAACAATGGGCGTCACCTTTCGAATCTGATCCACAGACTGAAAACGCACCTGAGGTAGCCAAACCACTGGATTTTGCTCCATACGAAGAAGTGATTCATATGGTGGAGGATTGGATATTTGATAAAAATACTTCCAGTATGATTCGCCAAATTGATTTTTTCGAAGTGATATGGACGGATCCTACAGGTATATTACCTGAAAAAGTCCTTGCCCGTTTTATGTGGAAAGACGTAAAAGAGCAATTAGATGAAACCCGATGGACGAGCCGGTTTAATGATGCCGAATGCCGGTCTGTGGCAGAAGTATTCGACCTTCGCATTTTCCACAGCTTTCTTATAAATGTGGGGGGAGAACCTATCATCTCACTGTCGGAAGCAGAACAGCGCCGGCAGGAGCTGGTGGAGTTTGAACATCACCTCTGGAACTACTGATTTTCTCCTTTAGTGTTATATCCGCCGGATCTGTAAAAGATCCGGCTTTTTTATTTTGCCAACAGGGCTGGCCGTTGTGTCATCTCGTGATAGCAGATTACATCGTCCGCAAAATAGTGTACTACCATACTTTTACGGGTAGAGCCCGATTTTTGGATCGGATGCCCGCCATGGATGAGGTTGGCATGCCAGATCAGCAGATCTCCAGGTTTCGCAACAAATGTTGCCGGTTTAAGATTGTATTCGTTTATGAGAGATTCTATTTTGTCCTCATAGTGACGATTGGCGTCGTATCCAAGCCTGAAAAATCCACCGCCATGATCAAAATCCCGGTTGAGAATATAGGGGAGCTTATGACTGCCCGGGTAATACACCAGGCCTCCATTCTGATCATCGATATCCTCAAGCGCAAGCCAGGTTGCCGCCAGATACCCCAACGGAAACGTAGTCATGTGAATGGAGTCAGAGTGCGGTCTTTGTTCGCTTCCATAAATAAAATTGATGCTCTGGAAAGCCGTCATTTTTTTCCCAAGTAAAAATGACATAAGCCTTACGAGCATTTCATCCCCTACCAATGCTTTCATAAGTGCAGATTGTCTGTATGCAAACATGATTCTGCCGGAGGGGTGGAAACCCACTACTTTTTCTCTGATCATCCGATCCACTTCCCTGTTGATTTCATCGACCTTTTCAGGAGAAAGAAACTGCTCAAGAATAAGGAATCCGTTATCAATCCACGAACGGATTTTCTGCTGAATTTCGGAAGAGAACGTTGCAAACTCCGGGTGTTGAAGAAGCGCCTGGTGTGCATTTGGGCTATCCAGCCAGGGCGTTTCTTCCGGAAGAGATTCAAAATCCTTGCTGGAAACCGGAGCAAATACAGATTTTTTTAGCCCATACTTTCTGTAAAGTTGCCGGTTGGCGCTCAGACTGTGAAAATGACGCAGATTGTTGAGCACATAAGTTGCCTTAAATGTTCGGAGAAATGCAGCGAGCTTTTGCATAAGAGCGATGATTTTCCTGGCAAATATATAGGATAATTATCCATTGTCTATAGCCCCCCTGTTGTAGCAACTTTTTGAGATGTTTTTTTTAATTGCAAACTTCCTTAATTTAACACAAGGATCATAAACTCACTCACTACATGAACAAACTTTACCTGGTTGCATGTTGTTTGATGTTTGAACTTCAAGTTGCTATTGCGCAAAATTTTAGCGGAGGTTTGATATTAGGCATAAATGCCAGTCAGATTGACGGCGACAATATTAAGGGTTTCCATAAGCGTGGGGGTACGATTGGCGGGTATGTCAATTACCGTTTTTCGGAGACCTTTTCGATTCAGCCGGAGATATTAATCGAACAATTGGGTAGTCGCTCAAAAGACAGGCGCCTAACTGTGTTGGGGGGATCTGCGGTTGATTTAAATATTAATTCACTGAATCTGCCTTTGCTCTTAATGCTAAGGCACCCGTTGATAATCGGTACAGATATAGAATTTGATGTGGATTGGTATGGCGGTGCTGCATTGGGGGTAAGGATGAACTGGGTAGATAATCATGGAAACAGCCCGGAAATAGATTTTTTGAAGCGGTATGATTATCGGATTATTGGCGGAGCAGACATTCCGATAGGAGATTACCTGAGCATAAATGGCCGAATCACCTATTCGGTCATCCCAACATTGGACACAGAACTACCTTTACCCGGACAAATGCCTAAGGATGAGGTTGGGCGTTTGAGATGGTTTTATCGATATATTTCACTTTCTGTCCATGTAAACCTGATCCGGGCAGACCGTTGGAAGTAGGCTCAGAGCATAATGAGGGGCAGAAATTTCAGGATTTTACCAAAAACAAAAATAGTTTCAGAAAATCCTTTGAAAGTAGCCAGAGATATGCGTAACTTGCGGCTCGAAATTCAGAAAAGGTCTAATAAACCCTATGAATTTCACGGACCAGGAAGTCCGCTTCATGGCAATGCCTCCGATCCTGTAAGGGTCCGTGGTATCCCGGAAGGTAAAAGTCAGTATAGAAGTAGATTTCTGGATTATAGCTCCAGAATATGTGAAACCACCCTCTACTCCTAACTCAATTGCCACCGCGAAACTGCGTAACAGGTGCTGTCCATGTGCGATCTTCCTCTCCGGATGATTTGGAGCAGTATTTCCTGAACAAATCACTTTATTTTTAAAATTAATAGCCTTGTGGCTTGTAGTTGGGAAAGATTATCCATACCTTTGCAGCCGCTTTCTATAAAGCATAAGAAGTATGCCTACAATACAACAATTAATTCGAAAAGGAAGAGAAGTCAAGCAGGACAAGAGTAAATCACCTGCTTTGGACAACTGTCCCCAAAGAAGAGGGGTATGTCTCCGGGTGTATACGACTACACCTAAGAAGCCAAACTCAGCACTCCGTAAAGTAGCACGGGTTCGTCTCACCAATCAAAAAGAGGTGAACGCGTACATTGGCGGAGAGGGACATAATCTTCAGGAACACTCTATTGTACTGGTAAGAGGAGGTCGTGTAAAAGACCTGCCAGGTGTGAGATATCACATAGTAAGAGGTGCACTGGATACAGCCGGTGTAGATGGCAGAAAACAAGCACGTTCCAAATACGGTACCAGAAGGGCCAAAAAGTAGTAAGGAATCATGAGAAAGAGCAGAGCTAGAAACCGAGCAATTACTCCCGACTCCCGTTACGGAGATACTCAGATCACAAAATTTGTGAACAATCTGATGATTCAGGGAAAGAAAAGCGTGGCCTTTGGGGTATTCTATGGGGCTATGGATATTATTGAAGCCAGATCTGAACAACCTGCGCTGGAAGTTTTCAGAGCTGCCCTCAACAATGCAATGCCTGCGGTAGAAGTAAAAAGCCGCCGTGTAGGTGGTGCAACTTTTCAGGTGCCTACTGAAGTACATCCAAAGAGAAAAGAAGGTCTTGGTATCCGTTGGCTGATCCGTTTCGCAAAATCACGTAATGGAAAATCCATGGAGGATAAACTTGCAGCTGAATTTATGGCTGCGGCAAAGGGTGAAGGTGCTGCCGTTAAGAAGAAGGAAGATACACACCGGATGGCAGAAGCAAACAAAGCATTCTCCCACTTCAGATTTTAGTATTTAAAGAATAGAATCGAAGGACAGTAAAATGAAAAAAGTACCATTAAAAGATATCCGGAATATAGGCATCATGGCCCACATTGATGCAGGGAAAACCACCACAACGGAAAGGATTCTCTACTATACCGGTATTTCTCATAAAATTGGGGAGGTTCATGAGGGGGCAGCTACGATGGACTGGATGGAGCAGGAGCAGGAAAGAGGTATTACGATTACCGCTGCTGCTACCACTACATTCTGGCCATACAATTCAATCGATCACCGTATTAATATTATTGATACTCCCGGACACGTGGACTTTACTGTTGAGGTAGAGCGTTCACTTCGGGTATTGGACGGAGCTGTAGCTGTATTCTGTTCTGTTGGAGGCGTTGAGCCCCAAAGTGAGACTGTATGGCGTCAGGCTGACAAATATAAAGTGCCACGTATCGGTTTCGTTAATAAGATGGATCGTTCTGGTGCCGACTTCTTCGAAGTGGTTCGCCAGGTGAAAACCATGCTTGGTGCAAACCCTGTACCCATCCAAATCCCTATTGGTTCTGAAGTGAACTTTAAAGGGGTGGTGGATTTGCTCGACAATAAAGCCATCGTCTGGAATGAACATGATATGGGGATGACCTCAGAAGTTATCGACATTCCTGCCGATTTGGTTGATACAGTAGAACAATGGCGTACTGTAATGATTGAGGCCATCGCAGAATATGATGATGCGTTGATGGAAAAGTACTTTGAAGATCCAACAACGATCACCAGAGAAGAACTTCTTTCTGCTTTGCGTAAAGCTACATTGGATTTGGCAATTACACCGATGCTCTGTGGCTCCGCCTTTAAAAATAAAGGAGTTCAGGCTGTTCTCGACTCGGTTTGTGCACTTCTTCCTTCTCCTCTGGATGTACCTCCGGTTGTGGGTATTAATCCTGATACAGATAAAGAAGAGGCTCGTAGCGCAAATATAAACGAACCGTTTACTGCTCTGGCCTTCAAAATCATGACGGATCCTTATGTAGGTCGTCTCTCCTTCTTCCGTGTATATTCCGGAAAATTGGATGGAGGTTCTTACATTCTGAATAACCGTACAGGTAGTAAAGAGCGCCTAAGCCGTATTCTTCAGATGCACGCCAACAAGCAAAACCAGATTGATACGGTTGAAGCTGGGGACATTGCAGCTGGAGTAGGTATGAAAGATATTCGTACTGGTGATACGCTTACTGACCTTAATAACCCGCTCATGCTTGAGTCTATTGTATTCCCCGAACCGGTAATTAAGCTGGCGGTGGAACCAAAGACTCAGAAAGATGAGGAAAAATTAGGTATAGGACTTTCCAAGCTCGCAGAAGAAGATCCCACTTTCCAGGTCAGAACAGATGAGGAAACAGGACAAACGATTATCGCGGGTATGGGTGAGCTTCACCTTGAGATTATCGTAGATCGTCTGAAAAGGGAGTTCAAGGTTGAAGTAAATCAAGGGCAACCACAGGTTTCTTACCGGGAGGCCATCACCAAGAAAGTTACACACCGTGAAGTCTATAAAAAGCAGACTGGTGGGCGTGGTAAATTTGCCGATATACAAATAGAAATCGGACCGGTAGAATCTGAATCTGGTCAGGGTTACGAATTTGTAAACGATATTAAAGGTGGAGTAATTCCAAAAGAATTTATTCCTTCTGTAGAAAAAGGCTTCCGCGAAGCTATGAATCAGGGCGTTTTGGCTGGTTACCAGCTGGATGGTTTGAGAGTAAGGCTTTTTGACGGTAGTTTCCACGCGGTTGACTCAGACCAACTTTCATTTGAACTTGCAGCACGTACAGCTTTCCGCACAGCAGTGCCCAAAGCAGGTGCAGTACTGAAGGAGCCCATTATGGCTGTAGAGGTGGTAACACCCGAGGAGTATATGGGTAATGTGGTTGGCGATCTTAACCGTCGTCGTGGAAAAATTGAAAATATGGGCGACAGAGGAAATTCCAAAGTCGTAAAAGCCAAGGTACCTCTCTCTGAAATGTTTGGCTATGTTACCGACCTGCGTACCATTTCATCTGGTAGAGCAGCGTCCACCATGCAGTTCTCTCATTATCAGGAGGCTCCATCTGGTATTCAGGAAGAAGTAATCGCAAAAGTAAAAGGTCTTACAAAGGTATAGGTAGTACCTGTACTCTTCTTAATCTTTGAGCAATGACCCAGAAGATTAGAATTAAACTAAAATCGTACGATCACAATCTGGTAGATAAGTCTGCCGAAAAAATCGTACGTACGGTGAAGTCCACCGGCGCCATCGTGAGTGGACCGATCCCGTTACCTACAGAGCGCTCTGTAATCACCGTAAACCGCTCTCCCCACGTCAATAAAAAGTCAAGGGAGCAGTTCGAAATCAGTTCTTACAAACGTTTGATCGACATTTTTAGTTCGAGTTCGAAAACGGTTGACGTTCTGATGAAACTCGAACTACCCAGTGGTGTTGATGTGGAGATTAAAGTGTAATTATTCTATTAACTGAAAAAAGATGGCAGGAATCATAGGAAAGAAAGTAGGGATGACCAATATTTTCGATGAAAATCGGAAAAACATTGCCTGTACTTTGATATATGCCGAGCCCAATGTGGTTACTCAGGTCAAATCTGATAAGCTAATCAATGGTAAGACAGATGGCTACAATGCTGTACAGCTTGCTTTTGATGAGAAAAAGGAAAAAAATACCACCAAAGCTCTTCAAGGTCACTTTGAAAAAGCAGGAACAACTCCCAAGCGCAAACTTGCCGAGATTGATTTCTATGATAAAGAAGTGAAACTCGGAGATACTGTAAGTGTAGATATTTTTGAGGAAGGTGATTACGTGGACGTTGTCGGAATGTCAAAGGGTAAAGGTTTTCAAGGTGTTGTAAAACGCCACGGGTTTAGCGGTGTTGGTGCCCGTACCCATGGTCAGCACAACCGGGAGCGTGCCCCAGGCTCACTCGGACCAGGTTCTACTCCTTCCCGCGTATTCAAGGGAATGAAAATGGCTGGCCGTATGGGCGGCGACAAAGTTACAGTTCAAAACCTTAGAATCGTTAAGGTAATCCCTGAGAAAAATCTGTTGGTTGTTTCCGGATCCATACCGGGGCATAAAGGGTCTTACGTCATTGTAGAGAAGTAATATGGAAGTAGCAGTTTATAATATAGAAGGTTCTGAAACCGGTAGAACGGTTTCTCTATCAGAGGGAATCTTTGGTTTGCAGAACCCGAGCGACCACGCCATCTTCCAGGATGTGCGGCTGATTCTCGCCAATCAGCGTCAGGGAACTCATAAAGCGAAAGAACGTGGTGAGATTTCGGCGACTACCAAAAAGCCCTACCGCCAAAAAGGAACGGGTAATGCACGTCAGGGTAGCCGTAAATCACCTCTGTGGCGTCATGGTGGTAGAGTATTCGGGCCAAGACCGCGCGATTATGGGTTCAAACTGAACCGCAAATTCAAGCAACTTGCACGGAGAAGCGCGCTTACCTATAAAGCTCGTGAGGAGAATATCCGGGTGCTGGAAAACTTTGACTTTGACGCACCTAAAACCAAAAACTTTCTGAGCATATTGGAAAAATTGGCTTTAGGCAACAAGAAAATCCTGATGGTTCTCGGCGACTATAGCCAGAATGTCTACTTATCAGGAAGAAATCTTCCCAAGGCACAGGTAATGACCGTAGCAGATCTGAATACTTACGATATTCTGAACGCTGAGACGCTGATCATTACTGAGGATGCAGTGAACGTTATTAATGAAAAATTAGCAAACTAAAGTCATGAGTATCCTTAAAAGACCAATCATTACTGAAAAGACGGCTGATTTTGCGGAGAAAGGCCTTTCTAAATACGGATTTGAGGTAGGACTGAGTGCTTCCAAAAGCCAGATCAAAAGTGAAGTTGAGAGGGTGTATGAGGTAGCAGTGGAGAATGTACGTACAATGGTCGTTAGAGGCAAAAGACGTACCCGGTTTACCAAAAAAGGTATTATCCATGGAAAGTCTTCAAACTATAAGAAGGCCATTGTAACCCTCAAAGAGGGAAATGAGATTGATTTCTACAAGCATATATAAAGAGAAGAGATGGGTATCAAGAAGTTAAAACCGGTAACACCCAGCCAGCGGCACATGTCCATATCGGATTTTGATACGATTACCAAATCGAATCCGGAAAAATCCCTTACCAAACCGCTGAAAAGTTTTGGTGGACGTAACCGTACAGGGATTACAACCATGCCTCACAGAGGGGGTGGCCACAAACGGAAATACAGGGTTATCGATTTCAAAAGAAATAAGTTTGGCATACCTGCAACGGTGAAAGCCATTGAGTACGATCCAAATCGTTCTGCCCGTATCGCCTTATTATTTTATGCTGATGGGGAAAAGCGCTACATACTGGCTCCTGAAAAGCTAGAAGTAGGACGGAAAATTGTATCAGCAGAGATTGCCGATCCGGAAGTGGGTAATGCAATGTGTCTGATGAATATTCCACTGGGTACTTTTGTGCACAATGTTGAATTGTATCCTGGAAAAGGAGGTGCAATGGCTCGTAGCGCAGGTACTTATGTTCAGATTACTGCACGGGAAGGAAAATATGTAACCCTTCGGTTGCCTTCCGGAGAAACTCGTATGGTACTTGGTACCTGTATGGCGACGATCGGTGTTGTAAGTAATTCTGAGCATCAGAATATTGAAATAGGTAAAGCTGGCCGAAACCGTTGGTTAGGAAAACGCCCACGTACCAGAGGCGTTGCGATGAACCCGGTAGATCACCCAATGGGTGGTGGTGAAGGTCGTGCATCGGGAGGCCACCCACGTAACCGTAATGGTCTGCCTGCAAAAGGATATAAAACAAGAAATAAGAAAAAATCTTCCAATCGTCTGATTATCAGCAGGAAGAAGAAAAGATAAATTAATTACCAATGGCAAGATCGCTGAAAAAAGGGCCATTTATTGACCCAAAACTCGAAAGAAAGGTTCTGCGAATGAACGAAAGCGGGAGTAAGCGTATGATTAAGACCTGGGCTCGGCGTTCGATGATTTCCCCGGATTTTGTTGGTCATACCGTTGCTGTACATAATGGCAATAAGTTTATCCCGGTATTTGTTACAGAGAACATGGTCGGTCATAAATTAGGAGAATTTTCTCCGACCAGAAATTTCAGAGGACATGCCGGTAATAGAAAGGATTCAAGGAAGAAGTAAGATGTCGGAAACAGCAAAAATGACCCGTAAGGAAAAAATCGCTGCCGGGATTGAAAAAGGCCCCAAGCGTAAAAAAGCTTACGCCGATAGGCTTAAAGCTGAAAAGTCAGAGAAAACAGAAGTTTCTCTGAATAACTACCGCTCCTCAGCCCGCAAAATGCGTATGGTTGTGGATCAGATCCGGGGCATGGAAGTGTTTCATGCTATTAATACCCTGAAATTTACCAGCCGTGCTGCTGCACCAGCTGTAGGAAGGCTTCTTCGCTCCGCTATTACCAGCTACGAAGAAAAAAATGAAGGGGAAAGAGTAGATATCGGTACCCACTATGTCAAAGAAGTATCAGTAGATGGTGCAAGAATGTTGAAAAGGTTGAACCCCGCTCCTCAGGGAAGGGCCCACCTGGTTCGCAAAAGGTACTGCCACCTTACACTTCAAATTGACAGGATTCCAGAAACTGAAGACGAAGATTAATCATTAACGCTAGGAAATTGGGACAGAAGACTCATCCAATAGGACTAAGGTTAGGCATCACCAAGGGTTGGGATTCCAACTGGTTTGGAGGAAAAGATTTCTCTGACAAACTGATTGAAGACGAAAAAATTCGCGCCTACCTCAATACCCGGATACCCAAAGGCGGTATTTCGAAGATTGTTATCGAACGTACACTTCGCAAGATTACAATTACTATTCACACTTCCCGACCTGGAATTGTGATCGGTAAAGGTGGTAAGGAAGTGGATAAATTGCGGGAAGAGATCAAAAAACTCACAGGGAAAGACGTTCAGATCAACATTTTTGAGATCAAACGTCCTGAACTTGATGCCACGCTCGTTGGGCAACAAATCGCTCAGCAACTGGAAGGCAGGGTTTCATTCCGTCGCGCAATGAAAGCTTCTCTTGCTTCTACGATGCGTGCAGGTGCCCAGGGTTGCAAAATCATGTGTGCCGGTCGTTTGGGCGGAGCTGAGATGGCACGTACTGAACAGTATAAGCAAGGACGCATTCCGCTACAGACTTTGAGAGCAGATATTGATTATGCACTTGTTGAAGCGCATACCATATACGGAGTTATCGGTGTGAAAGTCTGGATATTTAAAAAAGAAATTTACGGCAAGGTGGACCTTTCTCCCAACTCTAAATCAGACAGGAAAAGGACTAAAAAGCGGAGAAGGTAGGGACATAGGGCTTATACGCCATCCGAAACTCGAAATTCAGAAAAATTATGTTACAGCCTAAGAAAGTCAAACATAGAAAAGTTCAGAAAGGCAGAATGAAAGGCAATTCTGGGAGAGGTGCTGAGATTGCCTTTGGATCTTATGGTTTAAAAGTACTTGAGCCGAGCTTTATTACTTCCAGACAGATTGAAGCCTGCCGTATCACAATTTCCCGTGCAATGAAGAGGGAAGGAAATATGTGGATTCGGATTTTTCCTGACAAGCCCATTACCAAAAAGCCTGCTGAGGTGCGGATGGGTAAAGGAAAAGGTAACCCCGAATACTGGGCTGCTGTCGTAAAACCAGGAAGAATTATGTTCGAACTGGATGGGGTACCAGAAGCTGTTGCAAAAGAAGCCCTTCGGCTTGCTGCAAATAAGCTACCGATAAAAACAAAATTTGTAGTTAGAAGAGATTTACAAGGATAACGATATGAAGGCCAAAGAAATCAGGGACCTGACAACGTCAGAACTTGTCGCCAGAATAAAGGACGAAAGCGATAAGCTCCTGCGACTCAGACTCAACCACGCGGTGTCTGCAATAGAAAATCCCTCTGAGATACGGGATACGCGTAAAGCGATTGCAAGATTAAATACCATCTCTCGGGAGAGACAATTGGCGGAAAAAGCAAACAACTAACCAGTCATGAGCGAAATAACAGTTACGAGAAACCTCAGAAAGATCAGGGTCGGTAAAGTCATCAGTAATAAGATGGATAAGTCGATTGTGGTTGCGGTTGAACGGAGAGTAAAGCACCCGATGTATGGTAAATTTGTGCACAAAACTTCCCGTTTTATGGCGCATGACGAAAACAACGAATGTGGCATAGGTGACACCGTTCGTATTATGGAAACGCGCCCTATGAGCAAACGCAAACGGTGGCGGTTAGTCGAAATCATTGAGAAAGCAAAATAGGTTGCCTGATTTCAGGAACCAGAAACCCTAAGAACGATGATACAACAGGAGACGAGACTTAAAGTAGCGGATAATAGCGGAGCGAAAGAGCTTCTCTGTATACGGGTACTGGGAGGTACCAAAAGGAGATACGCCCGCGTCGGTGACCGGATTATTTGTTCCGTCAAGTCCGCCGACCCCAGCTCCAATGTGAAAAAAGGTGATGTGGTGAAAGCGGTTGTCGTTCGGACACGTAAAGAACGCCGTCGTGCAGATGGCTCTTACATCCGATTTGACGATAATGCTGCTGTGCTACTGGCAAATGACGGTGGCCCCAGAGGAACCAGGATTTTTGGCCCGGTTGCCCGCGAGCTTCGCGATAAAGGTTATATGAAAATTGTATCCCTCGCTCCGGAGGTTTTATAGAGAATAAGAATTATGGCAACAAAACTCCATATCAAAAAAGGCGATAACGTCCGCATACTCTCCGGCGCTGACCGTGGAAAAGAAGGTAAAGTCCTTCTGGTATTTCCAAAAGATCAGAAAGCAATTGTAGAGGGAATACGAATGGTTAAAAAGCACATTAAACCTTCCCAACAATACCCTAATGGTGGTATCATTGATCAGGAGGCACCTGTGCATATTTCAAACCTGATGGTGATTGATCCAGGCCTAAAAAAACCTTCCCGTGTCGGTCGCAAATTGTCTGATGAAGGTAAGTTGGTCAGATACGCCAAAAAAAGCGGAGATATTATCAAGTAAATAAGAATGGTTGGCTGCTAGCTCTCAGTAAACGCTGATTCGGCTGCTTATACAACCCTCAACATAATAAAAATGTCAAACGAACCGAGGTTATACACGCTGTACAAAGAAGAGATTATGCAAAAGCTCTTCAAGCAATTTAATTACAGTTCTGTGATGCAGATACCCCACCTGGAAAAGATCGTTCTTAACCGTGGTGTAGGAGAGGCTGTTTCAGATAAGAAACTGATTGATGCGTCTGTAGAAGAGTTCTCTTTGATCTCTGGTCAACGTCCCGTAGTTACTTTTTCAAAGAAGAGTATCTCAAACTTCAAACTGCGGGAAGACATGCCTATCGGCTGTAAGGTTACCCTTCGCAGAGTCAGAATGTATGAGTTTCTTGACCGGTTTATCAACGTCGCAATGCCTCGTGTAAGAGACTTTCGTGGAATACCGGTGCGTGGATTTGATGGTAGAGGGAATTTTACCATGGGTGTTAAAGAACAGATCATCTTCCCTGAAATTGATGTAGATAAGATTGGGAAGATTTCCGGAATGGATGTTACTTTCGTAACTTCGGCCAACACAGATGAAGAAGCAAAAGCGCTATTGGTAGCTTTTGGTATGCCTTTCCAGGGAATACAAAGAAAGCAAGAGTAAGATTATGGCAAGAAAATCAATTATAGCGAGACAGGAGAAAAGGGAAAAAATGGTAGCTAAGTTTGCTGCCAAAAGAAAAGCACTAAAAGAAGCTGGCTTATACCAGGAACTTGCGCTTTTGCCCAGAAACTCTTCCCCAGTGCGTCTGAAGAACCGGTGTAAGCTTACCGGAAGACCCAGAGCCTACATTAGAAGGTTTGGTATTTCCAGAATTAAATTTAGAGAACTTGCCCTTGAAGGAAAAATTCCTGGGGTGAAGAAAACAAGTTGGTAATATGAATACGGATCCTATTGCAGATTATCTGACCCGGATAAGAAACGCTCAAAGTGCAGGGCATAAAGTAGTGGACATTCCTGCTTCAAATCTGAAAAAGGAAATCACCAAAGTCCTCCATGAGTATGGCTACATCCGCAAATTCAAATTTGTCGAGGAAGGCCCACAGGGAGTTATTAAGATTGCGCTGAAGTATGACCGCTTCACCAAGAAGCCGGCGATCTCCAAACTCGAAAGAATTAGCAAGCCTGGCTTGAGACATTATGCCAAAGTCAAAAAAATGCCGAGAGTGCTGAATGGATTGGGTATAGCCATTGTATCCACACCCAAAGGTGTTATGACTGAAAAGAAAGCCGTTTCTGAAAATGTCGGTGGTGAAGTATTATGTTACGTTTACTAAGATAGACCCATGTCAAGAATAGGAAAATTACCGATCTCTCTGCCTGCTGGTGTATCCGTTGAATTGAGCGATTCTCATATTCTTACGGTGAAAGGACCTAAAGGAAAATTGCAGCAGAAGATCAATCCGGAAATGATTGTAAAGGTTGAGAATGGAACCGTTGTGGTTGGAAGGCCTTCGGATCTGAAACAGCATAAAGCTCTGCACGGTTTATATCGCTCCCTGATCAACAACATGGTTACAGGTGTGTCTCAAGGCTACACAAAGCAAATGGAAGTTATCGGTGTGGGTTATAAGGCTGAAGCTAAAGGCAATCTACTGGAGCTTTCATTGGGTTATTCTCACCCTATCGCAATGATTATGCCACCTGAGATTAAAGCAGAGACTGAAACCCTTCGGGGACAGGCACCCAAAATTACGCTTACTTCTATTGATAAGCAGTTGCTGGGCCAGGTTGCTTCTAAAATACGCGAAATGAGACCTCCCGAACCCTACAAGGGAAAAGGAATCCGTTTTGTAGGTGAAGATATTCGTAGAAAAGCAGGTAAGTCTGCAGGTAAGAAGAAATAATTGAAGGAAAATGTCAAAGACGGCGAATAAAACTCTGCGCAGAATACGCATTAAAAAGAGACTGCGCACCAGGATTAATGGCACGGCAGAACGGCCAAGGCTATCTGTTTTCCGGAGCAATAAGCAGATTTATGCCCAAATTATTAATGATGAGGCAGGGCATACCCTGGCGAGTTGTTCTTCTCGGGTAAAAGACTTAAATTTGCAGCCGCTTTCCAAAACAGATCAAAGCAAAGAAGTTGGTAAAAAGCTGGCTGTCCTTGCAAAAGAAAAAGGAATTGAAGCGGTAGTATTTGATCGTGGTGGGTTTAAGTATCACGGAAGAATAAAAGCATTGGCTGAAGGCGCACGCGAAGGCGGGCTAAACTTTTAAGAACTTATGAATATTCCTAACGAAGTAAGAGTAAAAAGTAGCGACGTCGAACTACAGGAAAAGGTAGTTAAGATTAAGCGCGTGGCAAAGGTCGTTAAAGGTGGCCGCCGGTTTAGCTTCAGTGCAATTGTAGTTGTTGGCAACGGAAATGGCATTGTTGGGTTTGGATTGGGAAAAGCCAATGAAGTTACAGACGCAATTGCAAAAGGCGTAGATGATGCTAAAAAGAATCTTGTGAAGGTGAATATTCTGAAAGGAACAATACCTCACAATTCTTTCACTAAATTTGGGGCTGCAAAAGTACTGCTTCGTCCCGCAGCAGAAGGTACAGGTGTTCTCGCCGGTGGTGCGATGCGTGCTGTTCTTGAAGCCGCTGGGATAAAGGATGTGATTGGAAAAAGCCTTGGATCTTCCAACCCTCACAACGTAGTGAAAGCAACTATTCTGGCTTTGGTAGGTATGCGTATGCCGCATGATATCGCCAAACGCAGAGGTATTGAGTTGAGTAAAGTATTTAATGGCTAATCAGGAAGGCCTAATAAAGAATAATTAGAAATCATGTATCCCAAAGTGAGAATAACCCAGGTTAAGAGTACCATTAACCGCCCGAAAGACCAAAAAGCTACGATCGTAGCTTTGGGACTCGGAAAGATCAACCGAACTGTGGAAAAGGAATGTACCCCGCAAATTTTGGGCATGATCAAAAAAGTGACTCATTTGGTTAAAATCGTAGAGACGGAATAATTATATGAAGCTACACACACTATCACCCGCACAAGGTGCAACGAAAACCCGGAAACGCATAGGTCGCGGTCAGGGTTCAGGAAGAGGTGGAACCTCTACCCGCGGGCACAAAGGACAAAAATCCCGGAGTGGATATAGTTTCCGTCCATGGTTTGAAGGTGGACAAATGCCCCTACAACGTCGGGTTCCTAAATTTGGTTTTAAAAATCCATTTAGGGTTGAATACAAAGTGATCAACCTTGATACGTTACAGGAACTCGTAGTGGCAAATCCCGGAGCAGAGATCAACCATACTTTACTGGTTGAACACGGTCTTATCTCATCTCCTCAGACGCTTGTAAAAGTGTTGGGAAGAGGTGAATGGAATATCAAGGCAGAGGTTAAGTTGAATAAATTTAGTAAGTCCGCCAGAGAAGCCATTGAAGGCGCAGGAGGAACCGCTACAGAAGCTTAGATTAGATGAAAGCCCTTATCGATACGCTAAGAAACATTTTCAAAATTCCGGAACTGAAAAACCGGATTTTGTACACCCTGTTGCTGCTGGCAGTTTACCGGTTGGGAACCTTTATTATCCTTCCAGGTATTGACTCCGGTGAGTTACAGTCAAACTTTGGCAATGCTGGTGCAGGCGGCAATTTGCTGGATCTCTTTAATGTGTTCCTTGGAGGAGCCTTTGCACGTGGTTCTATCCTGGCATTAGGGATCATGCCATACATCTCTGCATCAATCGTTGTGCAGTTGCTGGGAGCTGTGCTTCCTTCTATCCAGAAACTCCGGTCTGAAGGAGAAAGCGGACAGAAGAAGATGAACCAGATTACCCGGTATCTTACCGTAGCGATTACCCTCGGCCAGGCAGTCAGTTATGTGGTCTACTTAAAGGGACAGTTCCCGGGAGCGGCAGCCGGTTTATCGACTACTTTCTTCTGGATTACTACTGTCTGTATTCTTACCGCCAGTACTATGTTTTTAGTTTGGCTTGGTGAGCGTATAACAGATAATGGTATTGGGAATGGAGTTTCTCTGATCATTATGATTGGTATTATCTCCCGATTCCCGCCCACCCTGATCAATGAGGCCAGATCCACACTTCCGATGATTTTCTTCATTGAGATTTTGGCACTCGGACTTGTAACTATGGCTGTAGTTGCATTGACACAGGCTACCCGAAAAATCCCAGTAAACTATGCCCGCCAAATGATGGGTAACAGGATCGGACAATTGGGGCGTGGAAACGCAGCCCGTCAATATATTCCTTTAAAAGTGAATTCAGCTGGGGTTATGCCTATCATTTTTGCTCAGGCAATTATGTTTCTGCCGACAACCCTTATCCAACTTTCCGGAGCAGAGTCTCTGACAGGTGTTGCATCTGTATTGGGTAACTTCAACGGACTGTGGTACAATGTGATTTTCTTTTTAATGATTATCGCCTTTACTTACTTCTATACTGCAATTACTGTGAATCCGAATGAAATTGCAGATCAGTTGAAGCGTAATGGCGGTTTTATACCAGGTGTGAAACCCGGAAAAAGGACAGCTGCTTACATAGAAACGGTTCTCTCCCGAATTACACTTCCTGGATCTGTGTTCCTGGCATTTGTCTCAATCTTTCCTGCAATTGCGATGACAATGGGTACATCTCAAAGTTTTTCACAGTTTTTTGGAGGGACGACACTGTTGATTATGATTGGTGTGGTTTTGGATACATTGCAACAAATAGAGAGCTACCTTTTGATGCGCCATTACGATGGATTGATGCAGAGTGGAAGAGTGAAAGGGCGTAGCAGAAAAGGGCTTGCTGTATAATAGATCATGAGTGATCAGGTGACTTATAAATCGGTTGAGGAGATTGAATTGATTC
Organism: Bacteroidia bacterium; assembly: GCA_041391665.1. Lineage (NCBI taxonomy): Bacteria > Pseudomonadati > Bacteroidota > Bacteroidia > Bacteroidia bacterium. Next base: position 808,905 of record JAWKNO010000001.1, read on the forward strand.
GCGAAAGTTCTTTGCTGGTAGGGAAAACGTTAGGAGAACTCAAAAAGCATATTATACCTGGTGCCAATACATTTAAATTGGATCAGATTGCTGAAGAGTTTATCAGAGATCATGGAGGAATTCCTGCATTCAAGGATTACAGCCCTAGTTTTGGGGACTCTCCGTTTCCATATACACTGTGTGTATCTGTAAATGAAGAAGTAGTACATGGAATGCCTGGTGTAAACCGATTATTAAAGGAAGGAGATCTGGTTTCGATAGATTGCGGTGTACTCATGAACGGCTATTATGGTGACTCTGCATATACCTTTGCTGTCGGAGAAGTTTCTTCGAAAAAACGGAGGTTAATGGAAGTTACCAAGCAGTCGCTTTATATGGGGATTGAAAAGGCGATAGAGGGAAATCGTGTCGGTGATATTTCCAATGCTATTCAGCGCCATGCTGAGACTTATGGTTACAGTGTGGTAAGGGAAATGGTTGGACACGGTGTGGGAAAAAATCTTCATGAGCCACCGGAAGTTCCTAATTACGGTAAGCGTAAGACGGGTGCATTGCTGAAGGATGGGATGGTAATTGCGATTGAACCAATGATCAATATGGGAAAACGGTTCATCAAAATTGCCAAGGATGGTTGGACAGTTTTTGCTACGGACAAGTTGCCATCCGCTCATTATGAGCATTGTGTGGTAATTAGGAAGAATAAAGCAGAAATTTTATCTACCTTTGAGTTTATTGAGAATTAACAACAAAGATTTTGGCAAAACAAGCTCCTATAAAAGTTGATGGCGAAGTAGTAGAAGCGCTACCGAATGCAACCTTTCGCGTAAGGTTGGAGAATGGACATGAGTTACTCGCTCATATTGCAGGGAAAATGCGTATGTATTATATAAAAATCCTTCCCGGAGACCGCGTAGCGCTTGAAATACCGCCATACGATCTTAGTAAAGGAAGAATTGTTTACAGATATAAATAAAAACGTTTGTCCTATTCTATTGTAGGATAACACAACTAAACGAGAGATGAAAGTTAGAGCATCGGTCAAAAAAAGAACCCCGGATTGCAAAATCATCCGCCGCAAGGGGAAGATCTATGTGATCAACAAGAAGAACCCCAGGTGCAAACAAAGACAAGGTTAATTGTAAAGGAACATGGCAAGAATTTCAGGTGTAGACTTACCCAAAAACAAGCGAGGAGTCATAGGACTTACCTACATTTTTGGTATTGGCAAAACATCGGCTATTAAGATTCTTCATAAAGCCGAGATCAGCCAGGATAAAAAGGTAAAGGATTGGTCTGACGATGATATCGTCAAAATCCGCCGGATTATCGTTGAGGAGTTTAAAGTGGAAGGTGCGCTGAGATCCGAGATTCAGCTCAATATCAAGCGACTGATGGATATTGGTTGCTATCGGGGACTTCGTCATCGTAAAGGCCTACCACTCCGTGGACAGCGTACACGTACCAATGCCAGAACACGTAAAGGAAAACGTAAGACGGTAGCAGGTAAGAAGAAGGTCACCAAATAGGTAATTGTTTAGGGTAATCCTACAAAATATTCAATCAACTATGGCAAAAGCGACCAAAATAGTTAAGAAAAAGAAGAAAATTGAGCCAGTGGGTCAGGTTCATATATCCTCGTCTTTCAACAATATTATTGTAACGGTTACAGACCTTGCAGGGAATACAATTTCCTGGTCTGCAGCTGGAAAGATGGGCTTCCGTGGATCCAAAAAAAATACGCCCTATGCTGCGCAGGTAGCAGCAACTGACTGTGCAAAAAGGGCATATGATATGGGCTTGCGTAAAGCAGAAGTCTTTGTAAAAGGTACAGGTGCTGGTCGTGAGTCTGCCATCCGTGCTGTAAATGCTGTGGGAATCGATATTACCCTTATCAAGGATATCACTCCACTGCCACACAACGGCTGCCGTCCTCCCAAAAGAAGAAGAGTATAGTCAAATGTTGAACTTTGAGTGATTAGTTTTGAGTTGGACTGAACTCAAAACCCCGAAGGGGTCTCATAGGAGATCTTCGACTCAAAACTTAAACTTAAAAACGCATATAAAAAAATGGCAAGATACAGAGGCCCTAAGGGTAAGATAGCCAGAAGATTTAAGGAGCCCATCTTTGGTTCCAGCAAGGTTTTAGACCGTAGAAAATTCGGTCCAGGTCAACATGGTCGTGGCCGGAAGAAAGTTTCTGAATATGCAGTTCAGCTTCTTGAAAAACAAAAGGCCAAATACACCTACGGTGTGCTTGAACGTCAGTTCAGAAATACGTTCGATAAAGCTTCACGTAAAAAAGGTGTAACAGGTGAGGTATTCCTTCAGATGCTGGAGGCTCGTCTTGATAATACACTGTTCCGTATGGGATTCGCTCCTACCCGTCGTGCTGCCAGACAGATCGTCAGTCACAAGCATGTGATGGTAAATGGAACAGTAACTAATATCCCTTCCTTCGTCCTCCAACCAGGTGATGAAGTTTCTATCCGGGAAAATAGCAAAAACATTGAAGTGATCAGCCAGAATGCAGGCCGTAGTGCTCGTTATTCATGGCTTGATGTACAGCCTGGACAATTTAAAGGAGTATTCCTGAACTACCCTGACAGAGAATCTATTCCTGAGAATATTAATGTTCAGCTGATCGTTGAATTGTATTCGAAGTAATCCTTCGAATCCTAAGTTCGCTCTGATTATATTTTATTCATTATTTCATAAACAGAAAGGTAAACACCGTATGGCACTACTTAATTTCCAAATGCCGGAAAAAGTTGTTCTGGAAAAGGAAAATGACTTTTACGGCAGATTTCTCTTGCGACCTTTAGAGCGTGGGTATGGTATCACGGTAGGGAATGCCTTGAGACGAGTGCTTCTTTCTTCTCTGGAAGGATATGCTATCACTTCCGTGAAGATTCCTGGTGTTGATCATGAATTCTCAGTTGTTGATGGCGTTGTTGAAGACGTTACTGAGATCATCCTCAACCTCAAAGGCGTCAGACTGAAAAAAGTTGCTGACGGCGATTCTAAAATATTTGTTTCTGTACGTGGCAAAGAGGTCTTTACAGCCGGGGATATTGCAGATCATACTGCAGCATTCGTGGTTACAAACCCCTCTCATGTCATCGCTCGCCTCGATCCTAAAACGCAGTTTGACGTTGAGCTTACTGTGGGGAAAGGTCGTGGTTATGTTCCTGCAGAAGACAATAAAACCCCCAATGCCCCCATCGGAGATATTCCGATTGATGCTATTTTTACCCCGATCCGCAATGTTCGCTATATGGTGGATGATTACCGGATTGAGCAAAAAACAGACTACGAACAACTCGAGATAGAGGTTAAAACGGATGGTACGATCGACGCCGAATCAGCGTTGAAGGAAAGTGCTAACATTCTCCTCCGTCACCTTATGCTTTTCTCCGACGACAGCATAACGCTGAAATCAGATGAGCCCGAAAAGAAAGATGAGGTGGATGAAAATTATCTTCAGATGCGTAAGCTCCTGAAAACACCACTGTCTGAACTTGACCTTTCGGTTCGTGCGTTTAACTGTCTGAAAGCTGCGGATATCAAATCTCTCGGTGATCTGGTAAGCTACAATATTGCAGACCTGCTGAAATTCAGAAATTTTGGTAAAAAATCTCTGACAGAACTGGAAGAGCTTGTTGCTGACAAAAGTCTCAGTTTTGGGATGGAAGTCGCTAAATACAAACTCGACGAAGATTAATATATATCAATTTTTTAATTAACTCATTGCCCAAGGGAATATGACCCTCCTCCTTCGGTGGAATGGAATGCCCCTGGCCTGGCAAAAAGCTAATAACAATGAGACACGGAAAAACCTTTAACCACCTCGGGCGCAAAGCCGCCCACAGAAAAGCCTTGTTGAATAACATGGCTATCTCGCTCATCGAGCACAAAAAAATCACTACTACGCTTGCTAAGGCAAAAGAGCTCCGTAAATTTGTAGAGCCTTTGATTACCAAAGCAAAAAGTGACTCTGGACACTCTCGTCGTGTAGTTTTCTCTTATCTTCAAAATAAAGAAGCTGTAAAAGAGTTGTTTGGGGTGATTGCAGATCGTGTAGGCGATCGTCCAGGCGGGTATACCCGTATTCTGAAGATTGGCAACAGACCTGGTGATAATGCCGAAATGGCGTTTATCGAACTCGTCGACTTTAGCGAATTTGCCTCAGAAAAAGCTGCCGGTAGCAGCAAGCGCAAAAAACGCAGAAGAAAGTCGGGTAGTGGTGCAGGTAAAGAAACTTCTGCTGTGGTTGAAACTCCGGTAGTAAACGAAGTGTTTGAAGATGCTGAAGAAGTTGTTGAAACGGTCGCTGAAGAAACCGAAGAAATAACGGAAGAAGTAGTGGATGAAACTTCTGAAGAATCATCGGACGAAGAAGAAAAATAAAAGGTTGTTACCTTATAGTCATAAAGCGGTTGCAGATATCTGTAACCGCTTTTTTATTTGGAGTAGGTTAAGTCAAATATATCTGCAAAATGCTGAAGCAGCATTTTTTTGACTTCATCCATTGGCACTACCCGTCCCATCTCTTTGTGAAGAGAGGTTACTCCCTTATCGTCGATGCCGCATGGAATAATATGTTCAAAATAGGACAGGTCTGTGTTGACATTCAGGGCAAACCCGTGCATGGTGATCCATCTGCTACACCTGACACCCATTGCACATATCTTTCTTGGTTGATCTGTTTGAATATCGAGCCATACGCCGGTTGCACCCGCAATACGACCTCCCTCCAACCCGAAATCTGCCAAAAGACGTATGATCACCTCTTCCATATTGCGCAGATACCAACCGATATCCGTACGAAACTTTTCCAGATCAAAAATTGGATAACCTGTGATCTGGCCGGGTCCATGATAGGTAATATCCCCTCCACGGTTGATTTTGTAGTATAAAATCCCTTTTTCTTCGCGTGTTTTTTCGTCAATCAGCAGGTTTTCCGGATTGCCGCTTTTTCCCAGCGTGTATACATGCGGGTGTTCACAAAACAGTAGGTGATGAAGTGTATCGACTTGTTCGGGAACAGAAGACTTGCCTGCGGCCAGTTTTAATGCTACATTTCTTTGCAGGAGAGATTCCTGCAAATCCCAGGCTGTCTGATAGTCTATTTGTTGAAGATCCTGATATATGACGGGTTGTCTCATTCCCCGAAGCTATAATACATTATTCCCTGTAGCGGTTACCTTTCTGATCTCCGGCATTAATTGAGTAAGGAGGGGTTCCACACCATCCTTCATCGTTTGGCTCGCATAAGGACATTTATGGCAGGCTCCGTGCATGGTAAGGTTCAATACACCATCTGCATAAGATTCGAACACAATATCGCCGCCATCCTCCTGAGCTGCGGGGCGAATATGTTTATCCAACAAGTCCCGAACCATTTCTACAATTACGTCTTCAGAGCTTACGTGCTCAACGGCCTTCGAGCCAATATAGATAATCGGTTGGTTGCTTTCGAGATGCTGTTGAATCATCGCTCTGATCTCAAACAGAATATCCTGCCAGGATGTATTGTTTTTCGGATCTTTGAGAATGGTAATATAGTTATGATTGAGCATTACTCGATTCACATATCTGTACATCAGCAGTCTCCTGGCCAATGGGGAGGATTCTGCTTCAGCCAGAGAACTGAATTCGTAGGGTTTGTCAACGAGGATTCCATTTTCCAGTACAATCTTGATCGCATCTGGATTTGGAACACCCTCTATATGTAATTGTACCTTGCGGCTCATATTGATTTTTTATGGGAGCACAAAGATAAGGAAAATAGATAGCCTAAATACAACCGTTGAGATTAATCGTCAAATAGTAAATCATTCAGGGCTGTCTGTAATTCTGCCAGTGCATGCCGGTCCTTTATTTTCCGGGCGATAACAATTCCAGATTGATATACCTCTGAGGCAGCAGATTTGTTTCCCATTTTTTCCAATGTTTTTCCTAAATGATAGTAAGTGCCAATATATTCGGGGTGAAGTGATTTTAGCTGTTCAAAATATTTTATTGCAGTTTCTGCCTCCCCCAGAGTAAGATATTCGTATGCAATAGAATACAAGGTAAAAGAATCCTCTGGCGCAGTTTCAAGAAACCCCAGTAGTTGTTTGAGTCTGAGAGGTATCATAGTTTTTTTAATAGATATTCCTTTGTAATTTTGCAAAAATTTTAACTCCGACCAATTTATGAAGCTCTTAGTGTGCATAAGCCATGTTCCCGACACAACTACAAAGATTCAGTTTGAGGCGGACGGAAGTAAGCTTAACAAAACTGGCGTAACTTATATCATTAACCCATATTGTGAATATGGTTTGAGTAAGGCCCTTGACTTACGCGAAGCAGGGAAAACCGTTAACATTACAGTCCTTTGTGTGGGCGGGCCGGAAGTGGAGCCTACACTCAGAAAGGCATTGGCTATAGGTGCCGACTCCGCAGTGAGAATTGACGCCCAGCCTTCCAGTTCAGCTTTTGTAGCTAAACAAATTGCTGACTATGCTGAAGGTAAAGATTTTTCAATAATTTTTACGGGTAAAGAATCCATAGACTTTAATGGTTCAATGGTACCGGGTATGGTTGCCGAGCATATGCGTACGCCATTTATCTCTTATGCTACTTATATGGAGCTTTCCGGGGATAATGCCGCAAAGCTGCATCGTGAAGTTGACGGTGGATATGAAGTGGTTGAGACAAAATTTCCCGTGGTGATCAGTTGCCAAAAAGGTATATCTGAATGGCGTATTCCCAATATGCGCGGAATTATGGCTGCACGAAACAAACCTCTTGCCGTCATCAGTCCCACCGCTTCAACTGAACATATCAGGACGGTGAGGTTTGATTACCCCCCGGCAAAAGAGTCTTGTAAATATTTTGCCACTGATGATGTCTCCGGATTGGTAAATGCACTCGTAACAAAAGGACTGATCTGATTATTGACCCCCTCAAAACCTACTATACATGCCAGTATTATTATTTGCAGAAAACACACACGGTACATTTAAAAAACCGGTTTTTGAAGCAGCCACTTATGGCTATCATCTTGCTCAGTCGATGGGGACTTCACTAATTGCCGTTTCGGTCGGTCAGGTAAGTGATGACGAACTGGTGAAGCTGGGGACTTATGGTGTGTCCACTGTATATAAAGTCGGTGATTCCCGCCTCGATGCATTTGTTAACTCTGCATTTGCCGCAGCAGTCAGTAAAACTGCTCAGGATACAGGTGCAGATGTTGTGGTCATGTCCCAAACTTACCATGGTCGTGCAATTGCCCCCAGAATTGCCGTAAGACTAGGCGCAACGGCGTATTCGGGAGTAATCAGTCTTGCCGACCACGCCAATGGATTTGATTCCCGCAGATTTACCTATTCCGGTAAAGGGGTTGAAGAACTCCAATCAGATCCGGGAAAAATGGTTATAACTGTGAAAACAAATGGTTACACGGTGGAAGAACACCCGGTACCATGTAATATTGAACAAGGCGGCTACAGTCCGGTAAGCGAGGATTTGGACGTAGTGGTCAAGGAAATGGTGAAAGCATCTGAGGGTATTTCACTGACTGAAGCCGACGTAGTTGTTTCAGCAGGAAGAGGAATGAAAGGCCCCGAAAACTGGGGAATGATTGAAGAATTGGCAGGGCTCCTGGGCGCGGCAACGGCTTGCTCCAAACCTACTGCGGATATGGGCTGGAGGCCGCATCATGAACATGTAGGACAGACAGGTATTCAGATAGCCCCCAATGTATATATTGCCATCGGGATTTCCGGTGCGATTCAACACCTGGCAGGTGTAAGCTCTTCCAAAAATATCATTGTGATCAATAAAGATCCGGAAGCACCCTTTTTCAAAATTGCAGACTACGGAATCGTCGGAGATCTGTTTGAGGTAGTTCCTCGTTTAATAGAAGAAATAAAAAGGGTGAAAATAGCTGGTTAATAACTGTTTTTCAGATGGTTATCAGCTAGGAAAATTTCAAATAAGATATTAGATTGGGTTAGGAGTGAATTTGTTATAAATTTGGCAACAGAGTTTAAAACCCTGATAGGTGAAAAAAATTCGATTAGATATAATTGGCTTGTCTTCCAGTCATTCGCAGATTGGGCATTACGCGTTGGTTTTAGGGGAAAGTGACGGTAACCGACGTTTACCTATCATTATTGGTGGTGCTGAAGCACAGGCAATTGCGCTTGAACTTGAAAATATCAAGACCAACCGCCCAATGACGCACGACCTGATTTACAACCTTGCCCGCCATTTTGAACTGAATCTTCTTGAAGTAATTATCAATGACCTGAGTGAGGGAATATTTTATGCCAAGCTAATAATGGAAGTGGATGGGGAAATTCACGATATAGACAGTCGTCCCAGTGATGCCGTAGCTATTGGTGTAAGATTTAAGGTTCCTATTTATACTTATGAAAATGTTCTCCGGGAAGCGGGGATTGTCATTGATGAAGAGGATTCCGGCTCCGGAAATAAATACAAAGATGTAGAAGGTGAATTTTCGCTGGCGGAAATTGAAAAGTCAGAACCCGTTGAAGAAGAACGCACGCCTCCTGTAAAACGCCAGAGTGTTTCCTCTCAGGAAAAACTCAAACAACTGGAGACACAACTGAATGAAGCGCTGGCTGCCGAAGATTACGAAAAAGCAGCTCGGATCAGAGACGAGATCAAGCGACTAAGCGACGACTAAAAAAAAAGGCTGCCTTTAATCAGGGCAGCCTTTTTTTATATCTTTTAGGGTGTTATCCCTTCAGTCTAAATTTAATCGTAACCCGTACCGTTTGTCTTGTCTGCGGCTGCCCAGGCTGCAGTGCGCTGAATCTCCATTTTTTGATCGCATTGATTCCCGCTTCTTTTAACCCGGGTTTGTTGGTAACCCCTACCAACTTCACATAAGAAACAGAGCCGTTCGGTTCCACCACAAACTCAAACTGCAGCTCCCCTTCTTCCTGCACGGTGTACTGTGGTTCGGACAGAGACAGCGGAGCTCGTCCTTCCAGGCCACCACCGGCTCCCGTACCAAAAGAGTACAGACCATTGGGATCCAGTACTTTTACGTTAGGTGTGCCGGCATTGCCAGTGCCATTATCAGAATTACCCTGGTTCGACCCGGACTGTCCGGTATTATTGTTGAAAGTCAGTTCTGGCTTTTCCTGAGAGTTGGTATTGGTTGGGGTAGTGGTAGGCTTAGTTTCCGGTTTAGGTTCCTCTTTGGTCGGTGTAACGGTTTTGGGAGGCGTGGGTTTGGGATCGGGTTGTTTAACCTTTGGGGGTTCTGGCTGGGTAACCGGAGATGGTGCTTTGGTCACTACCGGAGGTTTGGGTGTGGGCGCAGGTTCTGCTACCACAGGTTGTTGAACCGGTTTTGACGTTTGAGGAGGGGTAGGTACCGGATCAGGTACGGCAGGCTGAAAATTATTCACCCGTTTACTACCATTTTTATAATCGCCAAAATCGATGGCGCCCAATACTTCATATTCTTTTGCTCCCGGAGGTGGTACACGGTTTCTGTAAGCCGTCCACATCAGGCTTAGCAAGAGGAGGGTCACAATAATAATGAAAGTAGCGACTCCGCTGATCTTTTCATTTCTTTTTTCCTCGGCGACCAATTCTGGTGTTATCATATTCCTGTTGTTGTTTGTCTCGCCTGTGTAGTGTTACAAAAAAGACAGGCATTCAGACAAAAGATTGCAAAACGTCCTAAATTCCACAAATAAACACAGTAAGTTGCAAAATTTGTTGGATTCTGTAAAGACTTATACGGGAAATATCTTCAAATGATAAACGGAATAAACATTTTCACTTTGTGTTTGTAGGTTTTGTATGCTTCGCCAAAGATTTTTTCCAGTTTTTGCTCTTCGAGGATTGTACCGACAATCAGGTAGAGAAAAGAAATCACCACAAAAATCATCGTATTGGCGGTAAATGAAATCATGAGGTACCCAGTGAGGATTAGAATGGTCGCAAAATAGAGCGGATGCCTCACGTATTGGTTGAGGCCGGTAGTAACGAGTTTGGGCGGCTCATGTTGTTGGGTTTGATTGAATCCAAAAAACTCACCTGAATCATACTGAGAGAAAGCTATGTAACCAGTAACCATCCCGCTGACCATCACAATTATTCCCCCAAAGAACAACCATGGATAGCGGGGAGAAAGCTCAATGTCCGGAATAAAAACCTGAATCCAGACAATGGCACCAAATCCAGCCAGGGAAATAACATTATAACCCAGCCGGTAGTAGCGGTAAAATCTCCCCGTTCGCTGTGCTGCCCACTCTTTTACCCGGGAAGAAGCAAGCAGGCTATGCATACAATAAAAGCCCAGCCAAAGACTGATTAATATGATCATAGACGGGAAATATAAGTAAAACTCCGAAAATTGCCTATTTGCGAAAACCATTTACCCGCAGATATAGGCAGTTCGAACCAGCGAAATGACCATTCAATACTGGCGGAAGGCGATTGAATGTAAATGATTTAGTTTGGATTTTGAAATTTACTTATTTCATAATATTAAAAACAAACGCCCACTTTAATCATTCTTTATTGTGCTGCTCATATTATGAGACCCGAAACACTAAACATTCACCAGTTTATCCGCGAAAAAGAAAAACAGGAAAAGCGGAGACTTGCCTTGCTGATTGCCGAAGTTTGTGTATGGCTTTTTATGGGAGGAATGATTCTTTCCAGGCTCAATGATCTCCGGAAGACGGAAATCGTCTGGACTGAACCTGTTACCCATTATGCCTATACATTTTTTTATCCTGAGGATTCTGATTTTTCTCAGGTTTTAAGTTTGGATTCACTCCGGGATATGTTGGATACGCTCGTTGAAGTGAAAGCCAAAGACGAACCCAATCTCTCTTCCCACCTTTCTGAAGTTCTTACCGAATGGGATATTCCGCTAACTAAAACGGATTCGGAGCCGGATGGAATCAAGGCGTCAAAATCTGCAAAAAAGAAAGCCCGTCAGGAGAAAAAAATTGAAAAAAGGATTGAACAGCTTTCTCCAGAACAGGCCAGAATGTCTTTGTTTGGCGCACAACTTCCTGCATTTCCTGGTGGAAATACAGCTTTAAACCAGTTTATTCAACGTGAGTTGCGCTATCCGATTGCTGCAAGTGAAGAGTCTGTAGAAGGAAAAGTCTTACTCCGCCTATGGGTGGAAGCCGACGGGAAAATCACGGATGTCTCCATCGTTGAAGGATTGGGATATGGTTGCGATGAAGAAGCCTTGCGGCTTGGCAACCGGATGCCCAGATGGAAACCGGGAGAAAGGCAGGGAAGAAAAACGGCCATGGCTGCCTATATCCCGGTAGTATTCTCGCTTTAATTTTTTAGTAATGTGGCGATTGCTACGGCCAGTTTGCGATATCCTTCTGCATTGGGATGAAGCCCGTCGTAAAAGAATGATTCTTCAATAGTTCCTTCTGAATTTAGGAGGACACTGCCGGGGTCTGCATAACCGACATTCATTTTGCCGGCCAGTTGCGCCAGTTTTGTATTAAATCCCGCCACCCTCTGGTCATAGTTTCGTCTGGGGTAGGTCCCAAATAGAAGTATCTCTGCCTGAGGTTGGCGCGTTTTTACAGCATTTACCAACAGTTCCATTCCCGCGATAATTTCTTCGTCTGAATTCAAATGGAGGTTGTTGGTGCCAATGTGAATCATGACTTTTTCAGCTTTGTAGCCGTCCAGTTCGCCGTGATATACGCGCCAAAGCACATTTTCCACCCGATCCCAGCCATAGCCAAAGTTGCGTACGCCCAATGGCTCAAGGTATTTGTCCCAGGAGTCGGCACCTGTACGGCGTGGACCGACGGGGTTTCCGCCCCAGAAGTGAGTAATAGAATTGCCCATATACACGATACGGGGTGGTTTTTCGTGGTTGAGTTTCAGTATTTCCCTATGCCGTGTTTGCCAGTCGTAATTATCAGGCTCGCGGTATTGGGTAACCGGGCGAGTTGTGGCGAAATCGCCAACCGGTTCATTGAGAATCATCCGGAGTGATTTTTCATACCCGTTGGCATGGCTGAGCATCCCCAGGTCATTGGGATGCGTACCATCTACGGTTCCGTCCAGTTCGAGTGCCAGCGCTTCGCGTGTAAGCATATAGATATTGTTTACCCCTTCTGATTTGAGCTGAGAAAAAGCCTTTTCGAGGGAAGCATTGACCGCAGTGTAAGCCTCTTCGCGGGAAGGCACCGTAAGCCCGTCGGTATAGCCTGCATGTTGCGTCAGGAGAATCGGCACACCAGGTCGCTTTTGCTGAAGGGTGCGAACAGAAGTGATGATTCTGCTGCGGAGCTCTTCGTCAGAAAACCGGCTGGGAACCATATTGGGGAGGCAGTCAAGGACAAAAACTTTTGCATCAATTTCGGCGATGAGGCTGATAATTTCGGGTTCCAGGCGACCATTACCAGAAAAACCGAGGTTGATGAGCGGACGATCCATTTTCCGGCTGAGAATAGCTGTCCACGCCATGCCTGGCCTGGAAGCACAGCCGCCCTGGGCGATGGATGTCCCGTAAATCACGATTGGTTTGTCCTGTCTCACAGGCAAAGGGGTAAAAATCGCCGTGTCAGCCGTGCCGATTTCGAGCCATTCCACCGAATTGTAAAGCGGGAGGTAGAGTCTGTATTCGCGGCCTCGCTTATGAAAACTATCATTGGGGCGCAGCCCGTCAAACACATAGGAGATTGTATCGCCAAAGGAATATTTCCCGTGGCACCAAAGCTCTTTTCCCTCAGCGTCAATCGCGTACATATCCACTCCACTTACACCGGTGGCAGGCATATGCGGCATTTGCAGATTCGGGCCGACGTGATAACGCACGCGGATGTCGGAAGAATTGGAAAAAAAACGGATCATCAGCCCGGCAGAATGACGGGACAGGTTCCACACGTCGGTTCTTGCTGTTTTTTCTGCCCGGGCCGGCAGCCTGTCATAGGTTTTGGCTACTTCGCCGGGCCAGGCCTGACCTTCAACGACCGGAAATCCGGCAGTGGCGGGATTCCACCAGCGGAAGCCGACAGACTGAGCGGAAGCCGAAAAACACAGGGTGAGGAAAACCAGAATCGGGAAAAAAGCAGCGCGAGGTTTCATAGGTTCAGAAATTGAGTGGAATCGAGACAGCTAAGTTTAAAAGATGGATATGTTTCGGTGAATTTGCTATATTTTTTTGGATTGAAATTTTCTTTTAGCCATTTTATCTCAAATGCTTTTCCTTCTTCGAACTGCTCTTCTACCATAAAATCCACCTCTTTCTGATCGTTTGTGCGCCAGAACTTTATCTGGTCGGGCTTGAAATTCAATGTATTCTTCGAGCGAGAGGGAGGATAGGTTAAAAATCCGCTTTCTTCCCGCCAGTGAGTCTATGAAATTTCTGTCTATATAAAATGCGCTACTGCTGGTAGCAATGATTTTTACATTGCCTTCGTACTGATCATAAATAAATTTCAGAAAATTAGTCGGATTTCGAGCGTATTGTACTTCGTCGATCAAAAGGTAAATAGGGTGTTCAAGGGTTTGTTGCAGCGTAGTGGGAGGTGTAACCGGAATATGGTCGAATATTTTTGAAGGGTGCAGATTTACACTGTCAAGGATCCGATAATCTTCAAATGTAAGATACCATACCTGTTTATTTTCACGAGTAAGTTTTTCAAATAACCATCTGAGGATGGATGTTTTCCCCACTTGCCGGGCACCCGTTATGATCGCATGTCGTTTGCCAGGTATATGCCTGATAATCTGTGAGTTAATGTGGCGTTGCCTTATCATTGGATATTTTTGGGGTGCAAACCCAGAAATATCGGATAATTTTGGGATTACCAACCGAAAATTATCTAAATCTCACGAACAGGAGATAAAAGCGAGGGCATCATAATATTTGGGATGCTGGAAAAAAATCAGGAGATTTAAATATCCTGATTTTGAAGGAAACCGAATCTTTATACATCAGGAAACTTCCGGAGTAAAACACAAAAACAATGAAAAAAACTACAGTTTTAGGACACAGTACGCTTAATATCAATCGAATAGGCCTTGGTTGCATGGGGATGTCAGAGTTTTATGGCACTTTTGATGAGGGGGAATCCATCAAAACTTTGCACAAAGCCATTGATCTGGGGATCAATTTTTTCGATACGGCTGATATGTATGGCTGGGGAGCAAATGAACGTTTACTGGGGAAAGCATTTAAAGGACATTGGAACGAGGTGATTTTAGCCACCAAATTTGCCGTGATGCGTGGCCCCAATGGGGAGTTTCTCGGAATCAACGGCAAACCTGAATACATTCAGCAGGCATGTGAGCAAAGCCTTCAGAATCTGGGTATAGAGGCGATTGATTTGTATTATATGCATCGGAAAGACCCCAAAGTGGAGATTGAAGAAATTGTGGGTGCAATGGCTGATCTGGTGAGTCAGGGAAAAGTAAAATATATTGGTCTTTCTGAAGCCGACCCTGAAACCATTCGCCGTGCGCATGCGGTTCACCCCATTACTGCCCTCCAGACAGAATATTCCCTTTGGAGCCGTGAGCCGGAGAAAGAACTTTTTGATGTTTGTAAGGAACTCGGAATCACCTTTGTCGCATACAGTCCGCTGGGACGAGGTTTTCTGACAGGAGCGATTAAAAGCCGTGCGGATTTTGAAGAAGGAGATTTTAGACTTCGCAATCCTCGTTTTACAGACGAAGCGATTAGGGAAAACTTAAAATTTGTTGAGGTGGTTGACCGGATTGCACAAAGCAAGGGGGTAACGAAAGCACAGGTTGCCCTGGGATGGATACTGAGCCAGAATGATGAAATTACCACTATCCCGGGTACAAAAAGTATTCACCGTCTCGAAGAAAATTTCGGCGCATTCGATGTGGTGTTAACGGAAAAGGATTTGGCAATTATTGAAGAACATTTGCCTTCAGTAACAGTGGGTGAAAGGTACTGAAAGAAGTATGGAATCATGCCAGTCGGATTTTGCCGGCAAATAAAATTTTTCCAACAAAAAACCCCGGCAATATTTTACCGGGGTTTTTTGATTTCTTGTGGAGCATAGCGGAGTCGAACCGCTGACCTCGTGACTGCCAGTCACGCGCTCTAGCCAACTGAGCTAATGCCCCATTGTGAGCACAAATGTAAAATATTAATTCTTAACGTCCAACATCTCTTCAAGAACTTCCTTCCTTCATTTTGCGTTTTCTCCGCTCATAGGCATACCCCAGGATATTCCGGACTTCTGTAATCATTCGCAGTACCTCCGGTTTTTCTATTACTTCCCCTGCATATATAACCTGGTCGCCGGTAAGAGCTGTCTGAATGAGCACTTTCTGCTGCTCTATGGAAAATCCCTGAATACGGCTGATATCTTCTCTCAGCTCCGTAGTGGTTTTGGTACGAAGCGCGTAGGTATCGTCAGGATCAAGGTATTTTTTCCATAGCAGATTTAACTCATCCAGTACTTTTGCCTGATCCTGCATTTGTTCCAGCCGGCGAATCTGTCGTTTGATTCCTCCCCATTCCTGTTGAATCCGGCGGAGTGTAAGGTATCTCTGAATCGGCTTTCTCAACAGGATAGCGATAATCACAAGCGCAAAAAGTGTCGCGAGAATAATCCCAAATATGATGATATAGTTGGGCGGGTCTTGAAGCCCGATGATATCCCCGCCATTTTTGTAACGAAGGTCATCCGTTACTTCTGCAATTCGCTCTACAAGGCGAATGGTGTCGCTGGTGATATATTCTTTTATAGAATCTTTTTGCGATATCCAGATAAAAGGCAGATTAACGGCCTGGCGGGGGTATAATTCGAAACTTCGAAGGGTGTAGTTGACGACATCCCAGGAAACCTGATTGACGGTACGGGTAGGCTCTGCATCAGCGCGTACAAACTCAAAAGGCGCAAATAGCCGCGGATCGCGGGGAAAAACCACCACGCTTCCCTCCGGATGTTCGATGGCCATTCGCAGTACGACCGGTCTTCCAATCGCCATTGTATCGGTAGCAAATTCGAGATTTGCACGGATCGTCTGACCCTCCACAAATTGCAGGATCAGGCACCAAAAAGCAGCAAAGGCTACATATCGTACATGCAGTTTTTTCATACTTTTCTACGGTTCCGCTGTCTGAAGAATTTTTCCAGCTCAGGGATATAGTCCTCTTTGGTGTTAATGGGAATGTAGCCGATTTTATTTCTTTTGCAAATATCCTGAAGGTTCTGGTCAATTCGGCTGAAACTTTCGTTGAGTTGTTTGCGATAACCTACATCCCCGGCATTGAGCCAGCGCTGGCGGTTGGTTTCGATATCGATCACAGGGATGGTTCCTGTTCCCATATGAAAAACCTCATTGGGATGAAAAAGCCGGATCAGGATAACCTCATGTTTCTGGCTGACCTGGATCAGCGACCTTTCGTAGTCTTCATCCAGAAAGTCAGAAATGATGATCAGAATACTTCTTCTTCGGAGCGTGTGTTTGACAAAATCGAGGGCAAAGTTAATATCGGTTTGCTCGCTTTTATTTTCATGTGTCAGCACGCCTCGCACGATTTTCAGAATATGTTTTCGCCCTTTATTGGGTTTATAATATTTTTCCAGCCGGTCGGAGAATGTTGCCAGCCCGATTTTGTCATTATTTTTCAGGGCGGAGAAGGAGAGAATCGAAGCGATTTCCATACCGATCAGGCGCTTATTTTCTTCAGCTGGCCCAAAATCACCGGAACCGCTTACATCAAAAAGTACAAACAGTGTTTGTTCCCGTTCTTCGCGAAACTGTTTGATATATACCTGTCCGGTTTTTGCGGTAACGTTCCAGTCAATCGTGCGAATATCATCGCCGTATTGGTAGGGGCGTACTTCATCAAATTCCAATCCCTGACCTTTAAAAGCCGACTGATATTCACCCGCAAAGGTATTTTCCACCATTTTGCGGATTTTGATTTCCAGGCGTCGTACTTTTTTAAGGATTTCTTTCATTATTCAGTTTGTATTTTTTTCGGTGGCTTCGGGAATTTCGTTGGCTGAGAGAAATTCGTTGGCTTCGAGAACCTCGTTGGCTGAGGTTCTCGAAGCCAACGAGAGCTACAATCAAACCGCGATAGGCGCAGAGATGGCGGGATCCGGGTGGTAGTTTTTGAGTTGAAAATCTTCAAATTTGAAACCGAAGATTGATTTTACCTCCGGGTTGAGTTCCATGACAGGAAGTTTTTTGGGTTCCCTGCTGAGTTGAAGTTTTACCTGATCGTAGTGGTTGTGGTAAATATGTGCATCGCCAAAAGTGTGGACAAAATCGCCGGGTTGGAGGCCGGTTACATGCGCCATCATCATTGTGAGCAGCGCATAAGAGGCAATATTAAAAGGTACGCCCAGAAAAAGGTCTGCACTTCTTTGATAAAGTTGGCAGGAGAGTTTGCCATTTGCCACGTAAAACTGAAACATGGTATGGCAGGGAGGGAGCGCCATATTTTCCACTTCAGCTACATTCCAGGCGTTGACGATAAGGCGGCGTGACTCAGGCTTATTTTTGATCATATCAACCACTTCTGAAATCTGGTCGATTTTCCGGCCATCAGGTGTGGGCCAAGAACGCCACTGCACACCATACACCGGGCCGAGTTCTCCATTTTCGTCGGCCCATTCATTCCAGATTCGCACGCCGTTTTCCTGAAGATAACGAACATTGCTATCGCCTTTGAGGAACCACAACAACTCGTGGATAATCGACTTCATGTGTACTTTTTTGGTAGTGACGAGGGGAAACCCTTCACTGAGGTCAAACCGCATCTGGTAGCCAAAGACACTTCGGGTGCCCGTGCCTGTGCGGTCGCCCCGGTCTGTACCATTTTCCAAAACATGTCGTAGCAGGTCGTGATATGCCTTCATTCGAAATAGGTTTAGTCTTTTGAAATCCGTTATTTCGTACATCAAAACTAATAAATTATCTGTCGGTTTGGTTGTACATTCACCTGACCGGACAAACAAAGATCATGAAAAGTAAAAAAGTCTCTGATTCCTATACGCTCAAAACCGAACTGGTATTACCTAATGACACCAATAATCTTGGGAATCTTATGGGGGGAACCCTGCTTCACTGGATGGATATCATATCGGCGATTTCAGCACAGCGGGCATCCAACCGCACCGTAGTAACTGTTTCGGTAGACTTTGTAGAATTTCGGGAGGCGATTCCTTTAGGCACCATTGTGATTTTGGAGGCAAGAGTAACCCGCACTTTTACCACATCTTTGGAGGTGCGGATAGATGTCAGTTGTGAAAGTCTTCAGACGGGAGAGCGTACAGTAAGCAATACAGCCTATTATACATTTGTAGCGGTCGACCAATCGGGTAGTCCCATACCTGTAAAACCAATAGTACCAGAAACTGATCAGGAAAAAAAATGGTACGAAGAGGCCCTGGAACGCAGAGAAATGCGTCTTTTGCTTGCAGGAAGGATCAAACCTGAAGAAGCTGTGTATCTTTCGAAGCTTTTGGCACGGAAGTAGAAAGAAATTGTAAATTCACGAGGAAATTACTAATTTATTTCCCGCTTTTCCCCTCAGAGGTTCCATATGCATTTCATGTTGGTATCCGCGAAGTAAAAGCAGGAAAGAATAGGGACAGATACAGATTCACCTACAGAAAAATTCTGGTTTGCAAATTAAGGTCTGATGCAAATGCATCCGATGAAACGCGAAAATTTGCCGATCAGGGCGAATAGTTTGGCTAAATGAATTATGAATTTGTATCTCGCAATGTCGTGAGATATGTACTCACCGGTAAAGAAGTTTTTGTATGCTTAAGCAGAACCAGCAGTTAAAACTGCTACAGAAAATATCTCCACAGCAGATCCAGTTTATCAAACTGCTTCAGGTTCCTACGGCCTCGCTTGAGCAAAGGATTAAGGAAGAAATTGAAAAAAATCCGGCACTGGAAGATGGCCAAATGGGATTTGGGGACGAGCCCCACAATGATTATGAAGATCTGGACAGAAAGGGAGATGACGATATCAAATCCGATGACAAGGAAGATATTTCCAACAATGAGGTGAGTCTCGACGATTATCTCGTCAGTGACGGTTATGATTATAAAACCAGGCTTCCTTCCAGCGGTGATGATGAAGATGAAGAATACGAGGCGCCCATTGTACAAATGAGCTCGCTGTATGATTTGCTCATGGAGCAAATTTCCCTGATACCCTTATCCGAACACGAAAGACTGATTGGCGAACATATCATCGGTAATATTGACGAGGATGGCTACCTGCGCGGACGTGGAAATGTAGATCCGGTCAAAGCTATTGTCAACTATATGGCTTTCCGCCAGAGCCTTTCCACTACAGTCGAGGAAGTGTCTCATGTTTTGTCCAAAATTCAGGAGCTGGACCCTCCCGGCGTAGGTGCCCGCGATCTCAAAGAATGTCTCCTGCTCCAACTTAAGAAAAAACCTCACAGCGAAGAGGTGGATGTTGCGATTACGATTATCGATAAATACTTTGAAGAGTTTAGTAAAAAACATTTTAATAAGCTCAAATCGCGGCTGGGCATAGATGAGGATATGCTCAAAGATGTGTATTCCCTTATTATTAAGCTGAATCCCAAGCCAGGAGAATCTCAAAGTGTAATCAAACATGAGTATATTATTCCGGATTTTATTCTTACTACAGAGGATAATAAAATCAATATTCGCCTCAACAGCCGGAATGCCCCTGACCTTAAAGTGAGCCGCAACTACGTGAATATGTACCGCGAGTACAAAGCCATGGAAAAAGCGCGCAAAAGCTCATCGGTAAAGGAAACCCTGGACTTCGTAAAAGCCCGTATTGAGGCAGCACAATGGTTTATTGACGCTATCCGCCAACGCCAGTTTACCCTTCTGAATACCATGGAGACGATTGCCGAAAAGCAGAAAGAGTTCTTTCTCTCCGGTGGTGAAGAAAACAAACTCCGGCCCATGATCCTCAAAGATATTGCAGAGGAAATTCAGATGGATATTTCTACCGTAAGCCGGGTAGCCAACAGCAAATATGTACAGACAGAGTTTGGTATTTATCCGCTGAAGTTTTTCTTCACGGAAGGAATCGAAACCGAAGATGGCATCGTCTCCAACCGTGAAGTAAAGAAAGCGCTGGAGGATATTATTTCGGGTGAGAGTAAACGCAAACCGCTTTCTGATGACAAAATCGCCGTTTACCTCAAGAAAAAAGGCTATAATATCGCAAGACGTACCGTGGCCAAATACCGCGAACAACTTGGCGTTCCGGTAGCCCGTCTCCGTAAAGAGGTGTGATTTATGGAATATTTCCGGTGGCTGAGGTTACTCGAAGCCCCGGAAATATTCCCAAAAACTACCGTAGCACCGTAATCGTTTTGCTCTCCTGCAATTCCTGCCCGTCAAAGTCGCGGGCTTTCATCACATATACATATACTCCCTCCGTCACAGTTGCTCCGGCAAGATTTCTCCCATCCCATTCAAAGTCGGGGTTGTCTGATGCAAAAACCAATTGTCCCCACCGGTTAAATATTTGTATGCTGAAGTCTGAAATGTTGTAATACCCGACTTTATAGGTGTCGTTTATTCCGTCCTGGTTTGGTGAAAATGCATTTGGCAAATAAACGCCCGTGAGTTTCAGCACTTCAATCACTGTAGTTTCGGTTCTTTCACAACCATTGATATCAGTTGTTGTTACTTTTACTTCATATTTCCCCGGAAAATGATACTCGTGGGTGGGTTCATCCTGGTCTGAAGTGCTTCCGTCTCCAAAATTCCATTGCCAGCTCACAAGACCAATACTGGATGCGGTAGTGAAATCCACAATTGCCAGCGGAAGATCCACCTTTGTCACATTAGAAACTATCTCCAGCTCCTGGTCAGGAAAAACAGCTGCATTTACAGGTACCCGATCATTGATACAGCCTTCCAGTGATCTTCCCATGACATAATAAGTCGCTTCGTAGGGCAGGGGAGGCGTTGTAAAGCTATTACCTGTATGAAAAGGCCGGTCATCATTGAGGTTTTGGTACCACTCGATGGTAATATCCTGCGGCGCGACTACCCGTAAGGTTGCCCTGTCACTAAAACACGCGGTATCTGCGTCTATCCTGCTAAACTCTGGCAGCGGATAAACCACTACTTCACGGCTCCTTACCGATGCGCATCCTGAGTCTGAAACCGCTGAAATCGTTGCTATATAATTCCCTGGTACAAGATACCTGTGGCTGGGATTGGGCAGGGTAGAATTGGCCCCATCTCCGAAGGCAAACAGATAATCAGTGATAGTGCCGCTTGCCAGCGTAGTCTGGTTAGTAAAATGTGTTGTATCTTCCAGACACTCCCGGGTCGAAGCAAAATCTACATTGGGTACAGGATTGATAACAATATTCCTGACGATAGTATCGACACAGTTTTCGGAGGTCTTGATAGCAAAGACAACCGGGTAGGTTCCTGGCCCTGCTGAAGTAAAATTATTTCTGGGCGAAGCCACATCCGCAGTCCAGCCAAACCCAAAGTCCCAGTGCCATTCCACCACAGGGGTTGATGAACTGGTTGTGGAAATATCGATAAACCGCGTATTTTCATTCGCACAGTTATCTTCATAGACAAAGTCGGCGATGGGTTCGGGATAAACATTTACCTCTCTCACAAGCTGATCACTACAACCTTTTCCGGTGGTGACAGTCAGCGAAATCGTATAAACACCTGCGGTCTGATAAACATGCCAGGGCCCTGACCAGTCAGAACTATTGGCGCTGCCGCTGCCAGGGTCTCCAAAATTCCACTGGAAAGTCTGGATATAGTCCAGCGAACCCGCGACTACAGAAGAATTTGAGGTAAAAACCACGCTGTCCTGGCAGGCACTTTCCACCCGGAAATCTGCAATCGGATTAGGATTGACAAATACTGTCCGGGTAAAATTGTCAGTACAACCATTATTGGAAATAGCAGTGAGCGTTACCGGGTAATAGCCATATTGAGGAAAAACATGGGCTGTGTTTCCCCCTGAAGCCGAAGGCGAGCCGTCTCCAAAATCCCAGTTTAGGGAAGCAATGGATCCGCCATTACCAATACTAACATTCTGGGTAAAAACATTTGGCAGCCCTTCACATACACTTGTGAAGTCAAAATCGATTACCGGCACTGGGTCAACCGTCACCATCATCGTAACTGAATCCCGGCACCCATTAGAAGAAGATACCACCAGTTTGACCGGATAGGTTCCTGCTACTAAATAACTGTGCAGCGGGTTTGACTGAGTAGCCGTTGCCCCATCGCCAAAACTCCACAGCCAGTTGGTGATAACGCCATTGGAAAGCAGAGAGGCATCTTTAAACACGGTTTCGGTCCCCTGACATACCTGTGGCGCAACAAAATCAGCGACAGGCTGTTCATAGGTTTTTACAGTTGCCGTTGCCGGTATTCCCGGACAACCCTGGCTGTCAAAAGCAGTTACTGACAAGGTGGTATCCTGGGAAATACCTGAAAGCGTAATGGCCGCATTATTCCATGCATTGGCAGACCAGAGATAGTTTACGCCGCCAAATGCAGTAAGGGTCGTTGTTTCTCCCGGACAGATATTAAGGTCGCCGGTAATTTGGGCCTGTGGGCCTTGTTGTACCACAACTGTAACAAACTTCTGGTCACTGGAGCATCCGTTATTGAAAGTAACTACAGAGTATGTTGTATTGACATTGGGCGATACGGTAATGTTTGCCGTTGTTTCCCCCGTACTCCAGAGATAGCTGGTTCCTGGCCCGAGGTTGCCCACGGCCTGAAGCGTGATGTTTTGGCCAATGCATATTATAGGGGTAGCAGGGAGAATATCAGTTTGTAAGGCAGGGTTTACTGTTACGGTAACATAGTCGTAGGTGGTACAAATACCGTCAGTAACGGTAAGCGTATAGTTGGTGGTGGTTTGAGCAGAAGTTCCGTTGGGCAGTGTGAAGGTAGGCTGCGCGATGGTGTCATTGGTAAGCGCAGTGTTGGGCGTCCATAGGTAGCTGAGACCCGGCAGAGCCGGCGTGCCCAGAGTAAAATTGTAATTGGAGCAGATCGTAACATCCGACCCCGCATTGGCTATTACACCTGTAGTGAGATTGGCTATCCCTCCAAGGTTAACTTTGCAACCAAAGGTATCCTGAATACTCAGCCCATAGAAATAAGTGTTAGGTGCAGGATAAAGGTGCGTAAAAGACGAATCGCCCGTATTCGTATTAAAGGGCAGGTTCCCATTCCCGCTCCACTGGTAATTTGTGAAAATATTCGCATAAGGGCTGGGGATCGTGGAGGACGGGAGGGCAGCAAAAGCCATTTCATTACAACCCACAGGAATAGCCGCTGCGCTGGATGCTGCGAGCACGTCTTCGACATAGACGATAATCGTAAACTGATTGAAGCCTGGGATCGGACACGCATCATCCTTTACGGAAACAACAAAGAAAAATGCACCATCAGTACCAGGAGGAGGCGTCCAGCAAAATTTTGCGACAGGTGTGGCTCCTGATACAGTGTCAATAACTGCGGCGTTGGAAGCATCCGTAAAAGTCGCGCCGGCTATACCGTGATTCCAATAAATCTGGTAATCGAGGTTAGGATCCTGAGAAATTACGGGAATCTCAAAGCAGGTTTCTATCCCGGCACAAGTTCGCACCTCATTGTATGAAAGCGAATTGGCCGGGACTTCATCTACTCCCAGCGCTACGTTTTGTACACCACCAGTCAAAGGATTTGAGGAATTGCATGCCGGAATTACCGTAATCTGCATGTCACGGGTTACCTGGCCGATTTGCTCTCCGTTTCTCCATTCCTTGACCACAATACACATCACACCGATCACCTGGTTGCCTGTAGGGTTGGGTGTCATGGTAATATCTCCGGTGAAAGCGTTGATGGAAACTGCCCATGACGTACCAATAGGCTGGGCTGGACTGAAACCTGCACTATATGTTACAGGAACTCCTGCAGTGTTCATACAATCCCCCAAATGGTAAGAAAGAGAATCGCCGTCTGGGTCGTATGCTCCCTGGTTGAATGTGAAAGGTTGCCCCGCACAAACATAGGGTACAGGTTTGTTTAAAAATTGAGGCGAGCTATTGCAGGAACTAAGAGAGGGTTTAATTACAGTCGAACCTGTGTATATCCCTTCATCAGCTGCGCCTGAGTTGATTACAGAGTTTCTGCAGCAGGAACCCCATTCGATGAGAAACGAATCACAGGCTGCGGGGACATTACAAAAGCTATAGTCCCGGTAATATACCAGTTCTGCCACGCCATTTATCGTCGCGGAAGGGTTTGTGGGGTCACAGCGGGTCGGGTGGGGGGTTCCGGGTGGCGGGTTTAGCGCATCAGGACAAAGCGGAGTTACTTCGCTGTATCCATTAAGGACCCAGCCTCCTATAGGCGCAGGAGGGGCGCAGCCTGCCGGGCTGAATATACTGAACCCCGCGGTAAGATTTGCCCATGCAGCGGTAGGCGCATTGGCATTGACTGGCGGTAGGTAAATGCTCATCGCTGCCCCCGCACAATCGTAATAGGACTTATGATAAATCCGGTAAGTACATGGACCGGTACACTCATATGAAATGTCGATCCCCATCTGGTGAGTTGCTTGTAGCGCCCCCGAAAAGATTACCAGTAAACATAAGAGTAGAAAATGTTTCATAGACACAGGGTTGATGTGTTTGCAATAAAATATGCCCGAATCTTTGCGACAGATTCGAGATACCATGATCAGGTTTGTATATCCGGAATTGGATAAAGTAAACTTAGTGAAAAAAAATACAGAACCGAATATTTTTTTTCATACTTGTCTGTAAATCAATTTTTTATGACAAAATATTTCCTTATTTGTGCGATAAATATGGAAACTGTAAATGTAAGATTACCCGTTCTGTTGATGGTAGGTTTCAGCGTATTTCGGGAGCTGGAAAGCAGCATCTACGGAGGGTTTATATGCCCATTATCGAAAGGTTGATTACCGTAGTTCTGATTATTTTGGAATACCTGATTTTTGCTCTTTTAGGAAATTATATTTAAAAATGCAGGGTTCTTAGCAGTTTATATATGTAATTTCAGAAGTATTTAGTAACCCTTAAGATAAGGTTGAAAATTCTTTTCACTTATTCGTAGGTTTTTATTAATAATTAAAATCCCTACTTTTGTTAAGTTGGATGTATTAATTCATTGTGTGAATGATATAATTTCTACCAAAAACTACATGAAATCCGCAGTCTTTTTCTCTAAGATCATCATTACCGTTGGTCTGATGTTGAGTTGGTTCTCTTCATCAGCCTCGCACTTTATGGGTGTCGATATTACATATGAGTGTCTGGGAACCTGTATTTATCGGGTGTATCACAGTACTTATTTTGATTGTTCGGCAGCACTTACGCCTACCCCTGTAGGTTCTCCCGGAACCAATCCACCCGGTGCTCCTTCTATCGGGACAGTAGGGGTTCCTAATTTTCCCGGACAGTTGTGTAATCAGCCCGTTGCTGTTGGCAACTGGGTGTTTGTTTCCTATACGGAAGTAACACCTATTTGCCCTACAACCTCGACGGAGTGTACGGTTAACAATTCGCCTATTCGTGGCGTTGCAGAGGTAAAGTACTATCGTGATTACGATTTTTGTAATACAAACTGCGACGTATATACGCTCACATGGGCCAGTTGTTGCCGCAATGGCGCCATCAACTCTCTGACGAATCCGCTGGCCGCAGGTATTTACTCAGGTAGTACGCAGATCAATACAGCGATTACCCCCTGTAACAGTTCCCCTCAGTTTGCCAATCCTCCTGTTCCTTATCTGTGCCAGGGGCAGACTTATACCTTTAATCAGGGAGCTTTTGACCCGGATGGGGATTCGCTCGTTTATTCCCTCGGCCCTTGTTTTGATGTAGCCGGTGTTCAGGTAGCGTATGCACCCGGATTTACACCTACACAGCCTTTGGGTGCTCAGTGGAATGTTTCGATCAACTCTCTTACAGGTGATATTACCGTTACGCCAAACCCAACGGGTCCTGCATTGGTTGCCGTGATGTGCGTGTATGTAGAGGAATGGCGAAACGGTGTAAAAATCGGGCAGGTATTCCGCGATATTCAGATGACCATTATCGACTGTAGTTTGTTTGGTCAGGTGAATAATCCGCCGATCATTGATACGCTCATTAATCTTTCTCCCGGTGCAACGGCAAATGGTCTCACTGTTACAACCTGCGCCTGTGATGAGGTTTGTTTTGATATACCTAGTTCAGACCCTGATCCCAACCAGAATTATCTTATGTTCTGGAACGCCAACGTGACGGGTACATTTGCAAATGCACTTAATCCAACAGTGCCGGTTGATACTGTATTTGGGCCGGGCCCGGGGCTTACGCCAACAGGCCAGTTCTGCTGGGTCCCTACCAAAACGGGGGTTTATACCTTCCTCGTTACTATCCAGGATGATGGCTGCCCGCTTTTGGGACAAAATCAGTTCTCAATCGTTATTGTTGTGAATAGTTGTTCTCTTGATCCTTATGCTTCCACTACTGTTGTAGGGTGTTATGATGTGCAGTTTGATGGAATTCCGTGTGGTGGTGCGCCTCCATTTACCTATCAATGGACTGGAAACGGTGGCCTGTTTGGTACCGGCCCCAATCTTACCCATAGCTATGGCGGACCAGGTAACTATAACTATACACTTACAATCACTGACTCTACAGGTACAAGTTCTTCTACATCAGGGAATATTGTGCTGACCAATACTTCCGTTGCTGATGGTGGACCTGATATTACTCTCTGTCCTAATCAGGTCGGAACAATCGGAACTCCCGGTTTGCCCGGTTATACCTATAAATGGACTTCTCCGACAGGTTTGGGATGGTCTGGTACGCCTAATCCTACGACTGCTTTGGCGAATGTCGCATTTAACAACACTACCAATAACCCGATTGTCCTTCCATTTATTCTTACAGCGACTGACCCCAATGGATGTATAGACATTGACTCTGTGCTTGTTACTTTCCAGGGTAAACCAATCTCATCTTTCAGTGCTACCAGCCAGGTCTGTGTGGGAGAAATCGCAACTGTTATCTACAACGCTCCTTCCACACCTGGGGCAATTTACCACTGGGATTATAATGGCGGTACAGGTACCAGTATCGGCCCCGGCCCTCACCAGGTTTCATGGAGTACGCCTGGCACAAAAAATCTTAGCCTCTGGGTTAATATTAATGGCTGTATTTCTGATACAACTTTTAAAACAGTCGTTGTAAACCCTATACCAACTGCTACTTTTACAGCTACCAGCCCTGTATGTGCTGGCCAGCCTTCATTGATCACCTACACAGGTTCTGCCAGTACAATTGGTTCTACTTTTATCTGGGATCTTGACGGCGGCGCAGGCCCGGGTGGAGGATCGCCTTTTGGCGCAAGCTGGGTATCACCTGGCCAGAAAACGGTAACTCTTCAGGTAAGTGCCAAAGGCTGTCTGAGCCCACAATTCTCGCAAACAGTTGATGTATTCCAGGTCCCTACTTCTGCCTTTAACCTTCAGGCGAGTGCTTGTGAAGGGGAAGTTATTCAAGTGGTTTATACGGGTTCCGGTACCTCAACTGGCTCCTACGCATGGAATTTTGACGGCGGGCAAATTGTGAGCGGATCGGGTAATGGCCCATTCCTCGTTCAGTGGCCAATTGCTGGACCAAAGTCTGTTTGTCTCCAGGTTGAAGAAAATGGCTGTATTTCCAATCTTACCTGCAAAACAATCAATATATCAAGTGAACCTGTTGCCTCAATCGCACCGGTAGCCAATCAGTGTCTGAGCGGAAACAGCTTCAACTTTGTGTATAACGGAGATGTGTCGGATAGTTATGCATGGAACTTCGGTGCGGACGCAAACCCAGCGGTAGGCAGCGGCCAGAATCCGGGGGCCGTCAGCTACCTCAATCCGGGCGTGAAAACGGTATCGGTGGTCGTTACGCGCAACGGATGTGTGTCTGACACAGCGAAAGTAACTTTTGAAGTCATCCCTGAGCCATCGGCCAATTTCACAACCTCGACGACGGAGATCTGCTCGGATGAGTGTATCACGTTTAGTTATAGCGGAATTCCAGTGGGTGCGAATCAGTCCTATGTGTGGAACTTCGGCAGCGGGGCGATTCCTCCGAGCTCGAGTCTGATCAATCCACCGTGTGTGGACTTTACGACACCGGGGGTACGTACGGTGAGTCTGGCGGTAACGTATAAAGGCTGTACGACGACGAGCAGCACACAAATCACGGTCAAAGGCCGTCCACAGATCAGCGCAGGGGCGGATGTGGCGTTCTGCGAAGGAGATGGAGGCGCACTGATCAACGCCTCGGTAACGGGGGGCACTGCGCCATATTTCTACTCGTGGACGTGTAGCGACCCGCCAAACTGCGGACTGAGCAGCAATGCGGTTCAGGACCCGACGGCCAACCCGCACGTGGCCCAGGCGACCGACACGGTGGTGTACTACCTGATTGTCAATGATGTGAATGGTTGTGTGAGCAATATCGACTCGGTGCAGGTAACGGTGAAAGCCAAACCTCGGATGAATGCGGGTCCGGATGTGTTCCTGTGCGAAGAAGGACTGGGCGACTTCCTCAACGGCAGTGTGGCCGCGACCAACCATGCGCCCCAACCGATCAGCTACCACTGGCAGCCTTCTTTGGGTCTGAGCGAC
This sequence comes from Bacteroidia bacterium, assembly GCA_041391665.1. NCBI lineage: Bacteria > Pseudomonadati > Bacteroidota > Bacteroidia > Bacteroidia bacterium. Next base: position 837,585 of record JAWKNO010000001.1, read on the forward strand.
CCGAATGTGCCCAATCCGTATGCGCGCCCAACCCAGACGACGATCTACACGCTGGTAGGCACATCGGTGAATGGGTGTAGTTCGGATGTCTGACCCTCGATACGCTGAGCACGGTAACGGTACATGTCAATCCGCTGCCGGTGGCTTCGGCCGGACCGGACACGGCGATGTGTGTGGGCGACCAGATTCAGCTGCAGGGTTTTGCCTCCGGCGCAGGGCCCAATTATCAGTACTTCTGGACCCCGGCGACGCCGGGAACGATCTCGAACCCCAACTCTGCGACGCCGACGATCCAGCCGTTGCAGACGACGACCTATACCTTGGTGGTATTGTCCAATGGCTGTTACAGTGAAGGCGATCAGATCGATGTGATCGTCGATACCAAGCCGACGGTCGATGCCGGTCAGAATGAATCGATCTGTCTGGGCGACAGTGTGATCCTGCCGGGCCGAGCCGATGGCGACCCCGATGCGACGTTCTACACCTACCATTGGAGTCCGGCCACGGGGTTGAGCAATCCGAATATTGCCCAGCCGCTGGCCAGCCCTTCGACCACGACGACCTACACCCTCGAAGCCAGTTCCAACTTCGGTTGTGGCTCCGACCAGGATGTGATTGTCATCACGGTCAAGCCGACGCCGGAGGTGCAGGCCCTGAGTGCCGACACCGTGATCTGCGAAGGCGATGAAATCGTGCTGCGGGCGACCCATAGCTGGACAACCCCCACCGGCAGTCCGGTGGTGTACACCTGGACCCCGGCCAACCAGATCAGCGGTTCGCCTTTCCTGCCCCAGGTAACGGCTTCGCCGACCCAGACGACCCTTTACACGGTGCAGGCTTCGGTGGCTTCGGCGGACTGTCCGACCTTTGACCGGGTACTGGTAACAGTGAGTCCGAAAGTCGTGGCGGGCGTGAGTGCCGACACCACCCGGATTTGTAGTGATGAAGAAACGCTGTTGACCGCCACGGGCGGACTGGGCAATGCGACCTATACCTGGTCGCCCGCCACGGGTCTGAGCGATGCCGGCACAGCGACGCCGATGGCAGGCCCCGATACGACGACCACTTACACCGTCATTGTCAGTGAGGGTGCCTGTGCTGATACGGCAGATATTACCATTGATGTCAACCCGACCCCCAAGGCCGGGTATTTCACCTCGGCACCGGGCGGTTGTGCACCGTTGGTGGTCTCGTTTATGGAAAATGCCGAAGGCGCCATCAGCTTTGAGTGGGACTTTGGCGATGGCAGCGGCGTGGTCAACGGGCCCAACCCCACCCATGTGTTTGAACTGCCGGGCAGTTATACCGTAACGCTCAAGGCCATTGGCGTGGGCGGCTGTGGCGATGAGATCACGATGGCTACCATTGAAGTATCCGAAGATATGCTCGCCGATTTCCGCTCCGAGCCCGCAGCCAACGAGACCTTATCCTTGCCAGGGGCGACGGTAGGGTTTATTGACCTGTCGCAAAACGCCGTGTCCTGGTTCTGGGACTTTGGCGATGGCAATGTGTCGAGAAATGCCAATCCTACCCATACCTATGAGCAGCCCGGAGAATACACCGTCAAGCTGACTGTTACGGATGTCAATGGCTGTGTCGAAACGGTAGAATACAGCAGCTACAAAGTGGTCATACCTGAAGTGATGATTCCCAATGTGTTTAGCCCCAACAGCGATGGCATCAATGATGTCTTCCGGGTGCAGTACAATGGCAATGAGCCCTTTGCGGTGAAGGTATTTGACCGGTGGGGCAGAGGCTTTTTCACGGCCGATGCACCCGACAAAACCTGGGAGGGTACCGATGAAAATGGCAACAAGGCCCCGGAAGGCGTCTATTTCTACGCCATCTCCATCGGCGACAAAAACTATACAGGTAATGTTACGCTGGTGAGATAAGCTGTAAGCATAAAAATATAAAACAGAGAGGGCTCGCTGTCAGCGAGCCCTCTCTGTTTTATACAAACAAAAAGGGTAGTTTTCACTACCCTTGTTATAAAGAACCTCACAAATCAGCCCCTCGTTCCGATTACGCAGCCACTTGCTCTAATCGTTCAAATTCTTGAATATCTCTTAACTCCTGTACCCTACGGATACATAGTTGATCATTTGCTTTTGAGTGAAGAATTCGGGAAACAGTACCTAAAGAAGTTTCAGGATCAATCCATATAGCCTCAAGACTCCGGGGAATGATCATGGGCATTTGGAGCCCAAATCTACTGGCATGCCCGGTAGCCTGTGTTGTTATGATTGTAAAAGTACTTAGTGTGCTTCCATCTTTATTTTGCCATAGATCATAGATACCGGCAAAACAAAAAGTTTGGTTATTGGAGAGAGAAAGTTTAAAAGTTTGGTTTCCGGTCGGGCTTTCTGTTTCTACATAATACCCGTCAGCAGGAATAAGACAGCGCATACTGCGCACAGGAGACTGATAGGCCACATTATTGAATACATGATCAGCGGCAGCAAAAATCCTGCTTTTGCCTTCTGTAGAACTTTCAGCCCAGCGGGGAATAAAACCCCATCGGAAGAATTTTAACCTGATTTGATCATATTCATTTATTAGAACAGGCGCAAATTGTTGTGGATAAAATTTTCCCCCTTCAAGAAGTTGAAGGCTGGGAAGCGAACTTCCAGGGTGGTTTACCGGGCTGTAGTGGGAGTTAAATGTGTAATTCGCTAACATGATTAGTATCCCGTTTGATTGATTGAAACAAATATACTAATAAAAATAGCAAAATCAAGAGAAAAGTCACATTTCTAAAAAAATTAGTTATGAGTGAAAAAAAGCTAAGATTTTAAAATACCTTAACATTCGGCTATTTACCTTTGCGGCGAAGTTGAATTTGTCAAACCAAACTATCCATTAATGACACAAAAACTTTTACAAACAATTATTGGGCTGGTTACCTTTTTGGTAATAGGCTCCAGCGCTTATGGGCAGGGTGTTACTACCGCTGCTATGAGCGGCCGTGTTACTGACACTGGAGGTAAAGGCCTCGAAGGAGCTACGATTGTGGCTACCCATGGTCCATCCGGTTCAGTGTATGGCGCTATTGCCCGTGGAGATGGTTATTTTAACCTTCCAGGTTTGCGCGTAGGTGGTCCTTACAAGGTTCGCATATCCTTTTTGGGTTATGGGACACAGGAGCAAAATGAAATTTATCTTGGGCTGGGTCAAAATTTCCAGCTGACTTTCAATCTGCAGGAACAGTCTGTTTCTACCGAAGAAGTAGAGATTACAGCGGTTCGTGCAGAGGTAAAAAATGGTGCAGCTACAAACATCAGCAACCAGGCCATTGGTACGCTGCCTACACTTAACCGTCGTATCAATGACTTTACCCGTCTGACACCTCAGGCCAATGGCGCTTCATTTGGTGGTCAGGACAACCGTTTCAACAACATTACCCTTGATGGTTCTGTTTTCAACAACAGTTTTGGTCTGGGCTCTCAGCCAGGTGATCGTACTGGTGTATCTCCGATTTCTCTTGACGCGATTGATCAGGTACAGGTGAGCCTCGCTCCCTATGATGTGCGTCAGGCTGGTTTCGTAGGTGCCGGTATTAATGCTGTTACCCGTTCAGGTACCAATGAAGTTTCTGCTTCTGTGTATCACATGCTTCGCAACCAGAACTTTCTGGGCGATTCTGCTGCCGGGCAGTATGTTCCCCGCGGAGACTTCAACTATTTTCAGAGTGGTCTGCGCGTAGGTGGTCCGATCATTAAGGACAAATTGTTCTTCTTTGTAAGTGGAGAGGTTGAAAGAAACTCATCACCCGGAACAACTTTTACACCGAATACAGGTGGTCAGCCTGTAGGTGGTTCTATTTCCCGTGTACTGAAGTCCGATCTCGATGAACTTTCCAGCTTCCTTTTGAACAGGTTTGATTATCAGACAGGTCCTTACGAAGGTTATAATCTTGATACAAGAGCTGATAAGTTCCTCGCCAAGTTTGACCTGAACCTGAACGATAAAAACAAAATGAGTGTACGTTACAACTACCTCAAATCCAGCCAGGATGTACTGTTATCCAACAGTTCTTCTCTCGGTTTCGGTAGTCGTCAGCCTAACCTCGAACGTTTCAGCTATCAGAACTCCAACTACAGCATCAATGAAAATATTCAGTCTGTAGTAGCAGAGTTGAACTCAAATATCACCGACCGGATTTCCAACAACCTGATTATTGGTTATACTTATCAGGATGAAGACCGTGGTGATTTTGATGGTGATAAAACTGATACCAGACCGACATTCCCACTGGTTGAGATTCAGAATAATGGTTCTACCTATATTTCTTTTGGTAATGAGCCATTTACCCCTTACAACCAGTTGAGCTACAGTACTTTCCAAATTTCTGATAACCTGACCTATTATGCTAATGCACACAAAATAACAGCTGGGTTTAACATAGAGCGTTTTTCCTTTAAAAACGTATTCTTCCCTGGCTCACAGAGTGTGTACGTATATCAGTCTCTGGCAGATTTTTATGCTGATGCTGACGGTGATGCCAATACGGTAATGGATACCACACTCCGTCGTTTCCAGCTTCGCTATTCTGCATTAGATGGGGGTGCTGAGCCTGTTCAGCCTTCGAAGGTGACCTATACAGGTCTGTATCTTCAGGATGAATGGCAGGTGAGCAATCAGTTTAACCTGACCTACGGTGTTCGTGTTGATATTCCTTTCTTCCAGAATACTGGTTATGAAAATACGGAAGTCAACAGCCTGTCTTTCCTTGATGACAATGCGCAGACAGCCAAATTCTCTACTTCTAAACTGCCAGATGCTAACCCGCTGATTTCTCCCCGTGTTGGTTTCAGCTATAACGTAAAAGCAGACGGAAGTACACGAGTACGTGGTGGAACCGGTATTTTCACAGGACGTCCGGCTTTCGTGTGGATTTCCAACCAGATTGGTAACAATGGTGTATTGACCGGATTTATCCAGGCTGATAATACCAGCGCTTATCCTTTCAATGCAAATCCTACCACTTATATTCCGGCAAATCCTACTTTGCCTTCTACTTACGAACTGGCGCTGACAGATCCGAAATTCCGATTCCCACAGGTATGGCGTTCGAATGTCGCTGTTGAACAAAAACTTCCCCTTGGCCTTATCGGTACAGTAGAAGTGTTGATAAACCGCGATGTAAATGCTGTTAAATACTACAATGCCAACCTGCCACAGGCGCAGTCTTCATTTGCTGGTCCTGACACTCGTCCCCGTTACACTGACAACCGGACCAATGACCAGATTACCAGTGCTATTGTACTTACCAACACCAACCAGGGGTCAGCTTACTCTATGACTTTCCAGGTTGAGCGTCCGTTTAACAATGGTTTCTACGGAAAACTCGCCTACAACTTCGGACAGGCTAAAAACGTAACCAATGCAGGTTCTATCGCTGCCGGGTCATGGTTTGGTAACCCAATCAGTGGTGATCCCAACAATCCTGCACTTGCATTTGCCAACGACGATCAGCGTCACCGTGTAATTGGTGCGTTGTCATACCGTATCGAATATGGCGACTTTGGCGCTACTCAGTTTGGTATCGTATATGAAGGTCGTACACAAGGCCGTGCGAGCTTTGTGTACAGCGGTGATATGAATGGTGATGGCGGTACAGCCAATGACCTGATTTACATTCCTAACAGTGGTTCTGAACTCAACTGGCAGGAATATACTTCCAGTGGTACAACGTTTACTGCCGAAATGCAAGCAGCAGCGTTTGATGCCTATATCGCCCAGGATCCTTATCTGAGCGCACACAAAGGCCAGGTAATGGAGCGCAATGGTCTCCTTCTTCCCTGGTTGAACAGAATGGACCTGAGCTTTGTACAGGAGTTTTTCGTCAATGCCGGTGGCAAACGCAATACACTGCAGTTCCGTGCTGATGTGATCAACTTCACCAATCTGTTGAACAGCAACTGGGGAGTCAGTCAGTCAGTAGTTAACACCCGTCCGGTTATTCCACGTGGTGTAAATGCTGAAAACCAGCCGATCTACCGTTTTGCAAGCTTTGGCTCTAACCTGCTCAACTCAACCTTCCGTTACAACAACTCCCTCAATGACGTGTGGCAGTTGCAGGTAGGTATCAGATATATCTTTAACTAGTTACTAGTTTACCTTTCTAAATAGAAAAGAGGCTGATTCACAAGGATCAGCCTCTTTTTTTATGCGATTCAATGAGCTAAGCGTTCGCTCATTCTTTCACATTTCCGGCAATTTCCTCCATGACTACCGCCGCGTGTTCAATGGAGTTTTCGATAAACCATTTGTTGGTATTCATTCCTCCGCAGACTGTCCCTGCCAGATAGATATTAGGAAGATTGCTTTCAAATGTTTTTTCATTTCGCTCCGGCAATTTTACTTCATCATTGGAAATACATACGCCGATTTTATTTAGCCACGAATAGTCTGGTTTATAGCCCGTCATGGCCAGTACAAAGTCATTTTTTATGGTAATGATTCCTTGTGGGGTGGAAATATCCGCTGAATCTTCTCTTACTTCGGAGAGAGAACTATTGAAAAAAGCCTGAATAGAGCCTTCTTTAATACGGTTTTCGATATCGGGTTTGACCCAGTATTTTACCCGGTGACTGATCTCTGCGCCGCGCACCACCAGGGTGACTTCTGCGCCTTTGCGCCATGTCTCCAATGCAGCATCTATTGCCGAGTTGGCCGCACCCACAACAATCACTTTATGGCCAATATAAGGATGCGGATCGTCGAAGTAATGTTTGACTTTGGGTAAATCCTCCCCGGGGATATCCATGAGGCTGGGATGATCATAAAATCCAGTTGCAATCACAACTGCGCGGGCGAGATAGGTTGTTTTTGCGCTTCTAACCTGATAGATTTTCTCAAAAGGTGTAATTTCTTCCACCTTCTCATAAGTTTGAATCCGAAGACTCCAGTTTTGCATCACTCTGCGGTAGTACTCCAGTGCTTCCTTGCGGGTAGGCTTATCGCGGTGAGAGACAAAAGGTACACCGCCAATCTCTATTTTTTCGGAGGTGGAGAAGAACGTCATATTTACCGGATAATGGTAGATAGAATTGACCAGGCAACCCTTTTCAACAATCAGATAACTGAGATTTCTTCGGGTTGCTTCAATGCCACAAGCCAGACCTATCGGGCCTCCGCCTACAATCAATACATCGAGAATTTTATCAGGCATAGTGAGTGAAATTTCCGCAAATTTCGGTATTTTTCCGGCGGTGCAAAAACTTTCAGTATTTATTGAAACTTATTTTGATAAATACCAAACAATCTGATTAAACAGAGTGTTAATCGAAGAAAATCAAGTGATTTATGAAAATAACCGATATAACAGATGGAGATAAACAGGAATTTTCTTAAATCGTGGCAATAATTGTATCAAATCAAAAATCATACGATGGTCAGGATTTCTGATACTGATAAAAACGAAACAACCCGATTTAAGTTGATTTTACATCCGGTCCGAATCTTATCTGACTTAGAAAATTTTTTAAGAAAAGGAAGGATTTTAGGAATTTAATTTAGAATGATTCTAAATGTAAGAATAAGATGAGAATCTTTGATCCAAGTGCTTTGAACAAAATCAGGACTATCTTAACTTGCCGCCCGAAAAAAGCAATGTCCGCTTTAAACGAAATCATTATGAAAAAGTTGGGCGACATAGAAAATATCTCATACTATATGGCACGATCCTATACCCGCTATATTCTGTTTTCCTCAATTTTGCTTTCCTTCTTCCTGCTGGGAGCTAATCAGCTTTATGCAGATGTGGATACAGCAGCCGGGGAAGCTTTATTCAAACAAAACTGTTCTGCCTGTCACAGGGTAAATGCAAAACTCATTGGCCCGCAGTTGTCGGGTGTCGCTACCAAATACGCCGCTGACAAAGAGTGGCTGTACAAATGGGTGCAAAACTCCACCGCGCTTATCCAATCCGGAGACGCGAAAGCTGTAGCCCTCTGGGAACAATATAATAAAGTGGCAATGACCGCTTTTCCTCAGCTGACCCCTGCGGAGATCGATAACATCCTGGCCTATGCAGATGAAGCTGCTGCTCCTCCCAAGCCTGTAATTATTGATGGACAGACTGCAGAAAGTCCACTCCCCACCGGTATTTATTATGCTGTGCTGGGACTCATTGGTTTGCTGGTGCTGATTGCGCTTTTGCTGGTGGTAATTACAGCCACACTGGTCACCGCGGTTCAATCCAAAGAGCAACAGGAAGCATTTTCTTTTGCGGATGTCTTTTCCCGGGCAAAACTTATCCTTCAGAACAAATTTGTCATTGCAGCGATCACCACCTTTGTGCTGGTGGGCGGCTCTGCCAAAGCTATCGTGGAAGCCCGTACGATAGGACTCAATCAGGGTTATATGCCTGAGCAGCCTATCAAATTCAGCCATAAACTTCACGCTGGTACCAATCAGATTGCTTGTGAATACTGCCACTCTGGTGTAACCAAAAGCAAAAACGCATGGATTCCTTCTGTGAATGTATGTATGAACTGTCATACGTACATCAACCAGGGGCCCAATTATGGTACAGAAGAGATTGCTAAAATCTACGAAGCAGCGGGGTTTGATCCTGAAAACGCGACTTATTCCAAAGAGCCGAAGGCGGTAGAGTGGGTGAGAATTCACAACTTGCCTGACCACGCGTACTTCAACCATGCACAGCACGTAGTTGTGGGTGGTGTAGCCTGTCAGACATGCCACGGTCCTATTCAGGAAATGGAAGTTGTCTATCAGTTTACCAATCTGGGTATGGGCTGGTGTGTAAATTGCCACCGCGAAACCAAAGTGAAAGTCCTGGGAGAAGAAACCGACTTTACAGTTGAAGATATGGGCGGACTTGACTGCGCCAGATGCCATTATTAATATAAAAAACAGATCATCATATAACTTTACATAGATGAAAAAACCAACGTATTGGAGAGGCCTGGAGGAAATGAAGCAAACGCCTGCGTATCTCAAACAGGCAACTGAAGAATTCCCCACTGATATTTCTCTGGAAGATGCGTTAAGTGAAGCTTCCGATAAGTCGCTCGGCTTTGCGTCCAACCGCCGTGATTTCCTGAAGGTTTTGGGTTTTGGGATTACTGCTGCTACCGTTTCTGCCTGTGTGGAAGGTCCGGTAAAAAAGGCAATCCCTTATGTAAATAAGCCTGACGATATCATTCCGGGTGTGGCAAACTGGTACGCTTCTACAGCTTCTACAGGGACCCCCATTCTGGTAAAAACCCGTGAAGGTCGCCCGATCAAACTGGAAGGCAACCCGGATTCTCCGCTGACCAAAGGCGGACTTTCTGCTTTGGGACAGGCTACCCTGCTGAATCTGTACGATATCGACCGTATGAAAGGCCCTATGAAGGGGGGAAATGACGCCGGTTGGGAGACGGTTGACACAGAAATCATGCAAAAACTCGCGCAGATCCAGGCTTCCGGTGGAAGCCTCCGCGTAGTATCCAATACCATCCTCAGCCCATCGTTGCAAAAAATCGTTAGTGAATTTGTTGGCGCATTTGGAAACGGTGCGCATGTAACTTACGATCCTGTATCGGTTTCAGCGCTGGCTAAGGCACATGAAGTTGCTTTTGGCAAAAAGGGTATTCCTTCTTACAAATTTGGCGATGCAGACGTAGTCATCAGTTTCTCCTGCGACTTCCTCGGCACATGGCTTTCTCCGGTTGAATTTGCTGCACACTATGTAGCAAAGAGAAACCCCGACCAGCCCATGTCAAGACACCTGCAGTTTGAATCTCTGCTGACGATCACCGGTGCAAACGCAGATATGCGTTTCCCAATCAATCCTTCGCAGGAAGGTGTCGCACTGCTGAACCTGTTTAATAAAGTTGCACAAAAACTGGGCAAAGCCACCATTCCGGGCGTGCCTGAATACAACGTCGCACTCAGTGGGCTGGATAAAGCCGCTGATGACCTCGTAGGTGCTCAGGGCAAATCACTGGTGGTATGTGGTACCAATGATGTCGCTATTCAGGTTGTCGTTGCCGCTATCAACAATATGCTTGGCAACTATGGCAATACACTGGACATAGATAATCACTCGCTGTACAAGCAGGGAGATGACGAAGCGCTCGCGCAACTGGCAAAAGAACTCGAAGGCGGTCAGGTTAAAGGTCTGATTGTCGTAGGTGCCAACCCCGCGTTTAACTCAGCTTTTGCTAAAGTATTCGCAGATGCCATTCCTAAACTAGATCTTTCTGTTTCGCTTGCTTATAAAGAAGATGAAACCTCTGCACTTTGTCAGTACACATGTCCTGACAGTCATTTCCTCGAATCATGGGGAGATGCACAGCAGACGGCCAGTCATTATAGCCTTATTCAGCCTGCGATTCATCCGATTTATAAAACCCGTCAGGCTGCTGCATCATTTTTGAAATGGTCAGGGCAGAAGACTTCGTATCTGACATACCTCCAGAATTTCTGGAAGGATAAGTTTTACGATGGTAGCAGTGAGTTTCGTGTATTCTGGAATGAGACACTACGCAAAGGTGTAAGGTTGACTTCCCCCAATGCAGCCGGAGCTACTTTCCAACTGGCCGACGTTTCGCTAAGCACTTATGCCAATACACTGAAACAAGGATTTACCGATTCCCCTGCGGAAGGACAGTTTGAGCTGGCTTTCTACCAGAAAGTAGCCATCCGCGATGGCGTTGAATCAGGAAATAATCCATGGCTTCAGGAAATGCCCGACCCGATTACCAAATCTACCTGGGACAACTATCTGACCGTTCCTTACAGCTATGCGGAAGCATCAGGTCTCAAAAATGATGACGTAGTGAAAGTATCGTTTGGCGGAAACGAACTGTATATGCCGGTAGTGGTTCAATCAGGCCAGGCCAAAAATACCTTAGGGATTGCGGTAGGTTACGGAAGCACTAAAGCTGGTAAAACAGCCAAAAGAGCTAGCGGAGAAGTTATCAGCGGACGTCAGGTTGCAGGAGCCAATGTATATCCATTTACATCAGTAAAAGACGGCGCAGTATCTTACTCGGTGAGCGGCGTTACTATCGAGCGTACAGGTCTTACGTATCAGGTTGCGCTGACTCAGACCTTCAATACGCTGTATGATCCTGCAAAAGGTGTACAGTTTGGAGAAGATTACGACCGCACAGATCATATTATTCAGGAAACCTCATATAACGATTATAAGGATCCCGATGGTCACTATGCAAAACATCTCGAAGAAAAAGAATCGCATAGAAAACATCTGGTAACCCTTTGGGATTCACACTTTGAAGACCCCGAAACCAGCCGTTATATCCACTGGAAAATGGCCATCGACCTTAACAAGTGTACGGGTTGCGGTGCTTGTGTGGTAGCTTGTCAGGCCGAAAATAATATTCCGGTTGTAGGTAAAAAAGAAATCCTTACCCGCCGTGATATGGCATGGATGCGGATTGACCGCTATTACAGTGGCAACCCCGACAATCCGGATGTGGTTTTCCAGCCGATGCTTTGCCAGCACTGTGACAATGCACCATGTGAAACGGTTTGTCCGGTTCTCGCTACGATCCATAGCCACGAAGGATTAAACCAGATGGCTTACAACCGTTGTGTAGGAACCCGCTATTGTGCCAACAACTGCCCATATAAAGTGCGTCGCTTCAACTGGCATAACTTCTGGAAGAGCGAAAGACTTTTCGGCGATTTCTATACCCACAATGAGCTGGGACGTCTGGTACTGAATCCTGATGTTACCGTTCGTTTCCGGGGTGTGATGGAAAAATGTTCATTCTGCGTACAGCGTCTTCAGGATGGAAAACTGAGAGCGAAAGTAGAAGCAAACAGCACATTTGCCAAGCCGGAAGATGGTTCTATTAAAACCGCCTGTCAGCAATCTTGTCCTACGGGAGCGATTGTATTTGGCGATTTCAATGATCCAAACAGCGAAGTTTCACGCCTTTTCCGCGACAAACGCGCTTACGCAGTATTGGAAGATGTAAAGACCCTGCCTTCTATCAATTATATGACCCTCGTGAGAAATCGCGATGCAGAGGAAGTTGCATATAAGGAAGAAGAAAGAGCTGAAGCAAGAAATTATCAAGCATAAAAAATATTTAAGAATAAACACTGACTATGAGCCACGCAGAATCACCCATCAGGCAGAAATGGGTAGTCAATACAGACCACTACGGGCAGATAACGGAAGACGTCACTCGTCCGATTGAGTCAAAACCCAACCTTCTCTGGCTGGCGGCTACTGGTTTTTCCGCCATGGTATTAGGATTAGGTACTGTGTTAATCGTTTGGACGATTTACGAAGGTATCGGCGTTTGGGGGCTTAACCGTACAGTTGGTTGGGCTTTCGACATCACAAACTTCGTATTCTGGGTCGGTATCGGTCACGCCGGTACGCTGATCTCAGCTGTACTGTTGCTGTTCCGCCAGAAGTGGAGAAATTCCATCAACCGGGCCTCAGAGGCTATGACCATTTTTGCGGTTATGTGTGCGGGTCTTTTCCCGCTGCTTCACATGGGCCGTCCGTGGTTGGGTCTTTGGTTTTTGCCTTTGCCCAATACAAGAGGATCGCTGTGGGTGAACTTCAACTCTCCGCTGCTTTGGGACGTGTTTGCTATTTCGACCTATCTGACGGTTTCGCTGGTATTCTGGTATCTGGGTATGATTCCTGACTTTGCTACCATTCGCGACCGTATGGCTAAAAAAGGTCGCAACATTGCTGCGATGATCTATGGTGGAATGGCTTTTGGATGGGAGGGTTCTTCACGGAACTGGTCTCGATTTGAGATTGTCTCGCTGATCCTTTCCGGTCTTGCTACCCCACTGGTACTTTCTGTACACTCCATCGTAAGTATGGACTTTGCGACTTCGGTTATTCCTGGATGGCATACGACGATTTTCCCTCCATATTTCGTTGCAGGAGCGATCTTCTCCGGATTCGGTATGGTACAGACGCTGATGATCGTAACACGGAAGGTGTATAAGCTTGAAAATTACATTACAATGGATCACATGGAATCCATTGCTAAGATTGTAATTGCGACAGGCTCGCTGGTCGGTCTGGCGTATATGACAGAGTTTTTCACTGCATGGTATTCCGGGTCGCTGTGGGAAAGATATATCTTTATCAACCGCGCTTTTGGTCCTTTCGGATGGGCATACTGGATTATGTTCAGCTGTAATGTGATCACGCCACAGTTGTTCTGGTTCAAGAAAATCAGAACTAATATGGTGCTGACTTTTATCATTTCCATATTCGTGAACGTGGGGATGTGGTTTGAGCGTTTTGTAATTATTGTAACTTCCCTTCACCGCGACTTCCTGCCTTCAAGCTGGGCTAGTTATGCGCCTACCTATGTTGAGGTTGGGATTCTGTTGGGTACCTTCGGTTTGTTTATGACCTGCTTCTTCCTGTTCTCCAAATATCTGCCGGTAGTGAACATGTTTGAAGTAAAAACACTGGTCAATCATCCGAAAAAGCCTAAAAATCTGGAAGAAAGAGCAGAAGAACCGGTAACAGTATAATGAAAAAAGAATCAATAGACGGCCATTTTAGATTAAGATAGATGAAAAAGAATTTCTTACTAGGCAAATACTGGGATCCGGATGCAACGCTCGACGGATTGAAGCGCCTTCAGGATGCAGGAGTACTCGTATCGGATGTATTCTCTCCGTTTCCCATTCACGGTATTGAACCCTATCTGAATATCAAGCGGACCCGCCTTACAGTTGCAGCGTTTATTTACGGCTGTCTGGGTGCTTTGACAGGGATATTGCTCATAGCAATTGTATTTGGGGTGATATGGCCCATGAACATTGGGGGTAAACCTACTGTTCCGTGGCCAGACTTTGTACCGATTACCTTTGAGCTTACGGTATTATTTGCTGCTCATGGAATGGTCATTACCTTCCTGATCGTAGGCAGATACTGGCCGGGTAAAAAGGCTGTGCTTATGGATGACCGTCAAACCGACGACGTATTTGTTGTGGCGATTGATAAAAATAAAGTGGAAGACGAAGCGGAAGTCCGCAGAGTTTTTTCCGAGACAGGTGCTTTTGAAATCACTGAAAAAGAAGTATAAGCCAATGATACGGATCAATCATAAATGGAAGATAGCGGGAATACTGGGCGTAGTAGCACTTGTTGTTACCAGTTGCTATACAGATAAATCCAAGCGGAATATTGAGTTTGCCCCCAACATGTATAACTCACTTCCATTGGAACCCTATTCCCAAACCGATTTTTCCGGAACAGCCACCGGCGGGCACTATGCAGCCACCGGTAATTCCGGACCGATGAACTCCATATTTGCTGATGGGCTGAATGCACAGAAAGCCCCCGAAGGTACAATCCCTCGCGAAGAGTCCTGGATTCGCCCGGAAGCTTATATGCCTTATCCTTTTGCCAATACACCGGAAGGAAAGGACAGTGCCAGACAGTTTTGGACGAGTCCGTTCAACAATGTGTCCATGAATGAGAAAGGCTACGAATGTACAGAAGCTACCTATCTGAAAGGAAAAACTGTCTATGAGACTTTCTGTATCATGTGTCATGGAGCCAATGGCGACGGACAAGGCAACCTGGTTACCAGTGGAAAATTTGGCGCAGTGCCTAACTATAGAGACCCTGCTGTAATTGTGTTAAGTGAAGGAGAGATGTTTCATTCAATTACCCATGGAAAAGGGATAATGGGATCTTATGCCTCTCAGGTTACACCTATGCAGCGCTGGCAGGTGATTTGTTATATCCGAAAATTTCATGAGCAATAAAAAATAAAGACTTTGGAAGCTGTACACACTACATCCGAAAAACTCAACGATCGGTTTAATTTCAGCGGTATCTCGCGTACAGTGGCTTATGCCCTGATCGGGATTGGAATTATTCTTTCTATCGCTGGGTACTTTCTCGCCTCAAATCCGGCTGGAGATTCACACGGCGGAGGGCATGCCACAGTGGAAACTCATGACCAGGCGGTACATCCTGCCTCAGATACTCCCGCTGATGAGGAGGGACATGGCGGAGGCCATCTCCATCACCCCGTAAATAAGGGTACACGCCTGTTGTCCAATATTCTGATTGACAGTCTGTACTTCCTTACCATTGCTATGGGAGCAATGTTTTTTCTCACCATTCACCAGGTCGGTAATGCTGGCTGGCATACAGCGATCAAACGGGTACCAGAGGCGATTTCCTCCTATCTGCCGGTTGCTGCTGTCGGATTTGTAGCGCTATTTTTCTTCCTGGATCATTTGTTTGATTGGGCTTACCTACATCCTGGTCAGGATGAGCTTATTGACCTGAAGCGCGCCTACCTCAATAATGGATTTTTTATTGGAAGAAGTATCGTCTTCTTTGGCGGATGGATTGGTGCTGCTTTGTGGTTGCGGAAGCTATCTGTCAGTGAAGATACTGATGGCGGTTTAAACAACTTCTACAGAAGTCAGACGATTTCGGCGATATTTATCATATTCTTCGCGATTTCTTATTCTTTGTTTTCTGTTGACTGGGTAAAATCCCTGGAGCCTCACTGGTTTAGCACGATTTTCGGCGTGTATATATTTGCAGGATCAATGGTTTCTTCAATCGTAGTAACCTATCTGGTCATTCTTTTTCTCAAAAGCCAGGGCCATATGTCCTATGTGAATGATTCGCATATGCATGACCTGGGCAAGTATGCATTTGGTTTTACCGTTTTCTGGGGATATATCTGGGTTGCCCAATATCTTTTGATCTGGTATGCAAACATTCCGGAAGAAGGTATTTATTACGTCATCAGATATCGCGTGGAAGATGAAGCGTATCGCGGTTATGCATCATTTTTCTACCTCAATATTTTCCTCAACTTCATCATACCATTTTTTGTGTTGATGACCCGCAACGCCAAACGTCGTGCAGAGGTATTTATTCCGGTAGCGGTGATTATGCTTTATGGGCACTGGCATGACTTGTTCCTTATGGTAATGCCCGGAGCAATGCAGCAAAACCAGGGAATCGGCATTATTGAAGTAGGGGTCTTTGCAACCTTCGCCGGAGTATTTTTGCTGGTGGTATTTAATGCTTTGTCAAAAGCTAATCTGGTACCACTGAAACACCCTTACCTCGAAGAAAGCCTGCACCATACTACTGGTCCGGTATAATTAAAGGTATTATTTATTCATTAATCAGAGAGATACAGCTATTTTTGCATATATGGATCCTCAAACACTCCAATCACTAATCGGAATCGCCCAGATCCTGCTCGTATTAATCTTCGGGCTGGTATGTGTCAACCTTTATCTGGTCTTCCGGCTGAAAGAAATTGATCCTTTCGCCAAATGGAACCCCCATAAAATCAATGGCACCTTGTTTTTTGTATTTATGGTTGTGGGGACCGTTGCCGCTTTTGTTTCTACCGGTGCCTGGTCAGAGCATTATACCCTGATCAATGATCCGGCTTCTGAACATGGAAAGGACATAGATTTCATGTTTGATGTTACCACAGTTGTTGCGGTTTTTGTTACCGTAGTTACCAATGCGCTGTTGTTTTTCTTTGCATGGAAATATTATGCAAAGCCGGGACAGAAAGCGTTGTTTTATGCCCACAACAACAGACTGGAGATTACCTGGACGATCATTCCTGCTATTGTACTTACAGGTTTGGTTAGTTACGGTATTATCAACTGGAATAAAATCACCGGAGAAGCTCCTGCCGACTCGTTGGAAGTTGAGATCAACGCGCAACAGTTTTCGTGGACATTCCGTTATCCAGGCCCTGACATGTTGTTTGGTGAAACAAAAGTTTCCTACATCAATGAGGCTGAGTCTAATCTCTTAGGCTTTAATACGGCTGATAAAAGAGGGGTGGACGATATTATTACACGTGAGATCCACTTTCCGGTGAATACCAATATCCTTTTGAAAATCAGATCACGTGACGTACTTCACAGCCCTACCTTACCGCACTTCCGGGTAAAAATGGATGCTGTACCAGGTATGCCTACAAGTTTTCATTTCAAACCAACGGTAACAACCGCAGAAATGAGACAAAGACGCGGCGACGAGACCTTTAACTACGAGATGTCCTGCCAGCAGATATGTGGCAGTGCTCATTGGAATATGAGAGCGGTTGTCGTAGTTGAAACAATGGAAGAGTACCAGGCATGGCTGAAAAGCCAGGCCAGCGATAAGCCCTATTTTGTAGATAGCGGCAATACGCCTACTGCTGAAACGGAAGTAAATCTCACCCTGAATCAATAAACTAAGGCTACGGATTAAAGAGTATTGAATATGTCTGATATGACTGCACATACGGTTCAAAATGGCAATGGCGAGCACCATTCCCACGATCATCACCATCACGGTAACTTCTGGACACACTACGTATTCAGCCAGGATCACAAGATGATTGCACGGCAGTTCCTCATTACAGGGATTGTTATGGCGGCGATAGGTGTAATCCTCTCTCTGCTTTTCCGCATTCAGCTTGCTTATCCAGAGACTGCCTTTCCATTTATGGAAACGCTTCTGGGCAAATGGGCTCCGGGAGGACAACTTGACCCTGCCTTTTACCTGGCATTGGTTACCATGCACGGAACCATCATGGTATTTTTTGTACTTACTGCGGGTCTTAGTGGTACATTCAGCAACTTCCTGATTCCATTGCAGATAGGTGCAAGAGACATGGCTTCAGGCTTTATCAACATGTTATCATACTGGTTCTTTTTTGCTTCCTGTGTGATCATGATTGCCTCTCTGTTCATCTCTACAGGACCTGCTGCCGGTGGGTGGACGATTTACCCTCCGCTGAGTGCTTTGCCTCAGGCTATTCCGGGTTCTGGATTAGGTATGACCCTTTGGTTGCTGGCAATGGCTTTGTTTATTGCTTCATCTCTGATGGGTGGTATCAACTACATCACAACTGTACTGAATCTCCGCACCCAGGGCATGTCGCTGATGCGTATGCCATTGACTGTATGGGCATTTTTCCTTACCGCCATCATCGGTGTACTTTCTTTCCCTGTATTGTTTTCCGCAGCGCTTCTGCTGATGTTTGACCGCCTGCTGGGAACGAGCTTCTACCTTTCTGATATCTATATAGCGGGTGAACTTCTCCACTATCAGGGAGGAAGCCCGATCCTTTTTCAGCATTTGTTCTGGTTCCTGGGACACCCGGAAGTATATATCGTATTGCTCCCTGCTTTAGGTATTGCATCTGAAGTAGTGTCGGTGCATTCGCGTAAGCCGATTTTCGGCTATCAGTTTATGATTGGTTCGATGATCGCTATCGGATTGCTTTCATTTATTGTCTGGGCACACCACATGTTTGTAACAGGAATGAACCCATTCCTTGGGACGGTATTTATGATATTTACGCTGGTGATTGCCGTTCCGTCGGCGATTAAGGCATTCAACTATATCGCAACACTCTGGCGAGGCAATATTCAGTTTAATCCACCTATTCTGTTTGCCATTGGGTTGGTATCATTCTTTATCACAGGTGGTATTACAGGTATCTATCTTGGAAATGCTGCACTGGACATTCCGCTTCACGACACTTACTTCGTTACGGCTCACTTTCACCTGGTAATGGGTAGTGCTTCTGCATTCGGATTTTTTGCAGGTGTATATCAGTGGTTCCCTAAAATGTTTGGTAAAATGATGAACCGTCGACTGGGGTATGCACACTTCTGGTTGACATTCATTTCGCTGTATCTGGTATTTTTCCCTATGCACTTTATGGGGTTAGGGGGAGTTGCAAGACACTATTATTCCAATACTGCATTCTCTTTCATGGAAGTTTTTGTGAACCTTCAGACATTTATCACCTTCGCAGCGATATTGGGGGGCACCGCACAGCTTCTGTTTGTAGTGAATTTCTTTGGAAGTATTTTCTTTGGAAAAGAAGCTCCATTGAACCCATGGCACTCCAATACACTTGAGTGGACTACTCCTGTAAACCCCGGACATGGTAACTGGCCTGGAGATATTCCTGCTGTATATCGTTGGCCTTATGACTACAGCAAGCCAGGTATCAAAGAGGATTATCTGCCTCAGCATATCCCGGATGAAGAAGTAGAGTACGAAGAAGGCTTTCCCAAACCAGCAACAGTTCCTCAAAGAGAATCTGCACCAAAACGGGTTGAGGAAACAAGTGAGGAAAAAGAATAAATAATTTGGCAACGGCAAAAATCGTCAATCGGTATAGGAAAATCGCAACTATTACGGTTGTTGCCGTTGTCTTTTTGATTTTCGTAGGTGGGCTTGTGCGGATGACTGGCTCAGGAATGGGTTGCCCGGACTGGCCGAAGTGTTTTGGGACATGGGTTCCTCCTACGGATATATCCCAATTACCTGTGGATTATAAAACCAGGTTTCAGGTAGCTGGAAAGATCATTGCAGATTTTGATCCTTTTAAAACCTGGGTAGAATATATCAATCGTTTGATTGGCGTTTTAATAGGGTTCTTTGCCATACTTACAGTTGCAGCTGCAGTTCCACTGAGAAAACAGCACAAAAGAGAATTTTGGCTGAGTATTTCGGGACTTGTTGCGATTATTATTCAGGGATTGATCGGTGCGTATGTTGTCAAAACTCACCTTCAGGTGGGAACGATAACCATACACATGGTAATTGCCCTGGCTATTTTGGGTATTTATGTTGCAGCATTACTGTATTCATACCTGCCTGAACTGGTCTCAATCGGGGAAAAGATAGCCAAAATCCCTTCATCACTGGTTTTCACCGGATTATTTGTGATCGTGATTACGGTCATTCAGATTGTGTTAGGGACACAGGTGCGTGAAGTCGTGGACCATGTCGCAGAACAATTGGGTGAAGAATCGCGGAATCGTTGGATAGATTCACTGGGAAGTATATATGAAATCCACCGGTTTTTCTATTATCTGGTCGTAGCTGCACTGGGATTTTGGTTGTATAGAATGAAAGAATGGTTGAAGGAACCGGGTATTATTCAGACGTTGATGCTTTTGGCAGTAGGTGTGTTGGTTTCTGAGATCATATTGGGATTGGGAATGCATCATTTGGGAATACCCAAAGTTTTCCAGCCACTTCATTTGTTGATGGCAACCCTGTTATTGGGAATTGAATTTGGATTATGTGGAATATTGTTCCTTTTAAATAAGGAAAAAGAATAATGATTTACGAACAAACAGAAAAAATCAGTCGTCTTCAGACAGTAAAAGCTAAAATTTCAGCTTACACAGAGCTATTGAAATTGAGGCTCTCTCTGCTTGTGGCAATTTCTGCAGTTTTTGGCTATGCCATAGCTGCCGGAAGCGAATGGACTTCGGCTGGCTTATTCTGGATAGGGCTGGGGGGGATGCTGATCACCGGGGCTTCGAATGTCCTGAACCAAATGTTTGAAAAGGAGTTGGATGCCTTGATGAAACGCACGGCACAGCGGCCGATTCCCACGGGAAGGATATCTTCTAAAGAGGCATTGGTCTTTGCCTTGATACTGGCCGCGACTGGGGTAGCGATTATTGGACGCTTTTTTAACCTTCCTTCAGCTTTGCTGGGCGTGATCGGCTTGCTTTCCTATGCGTTTGTTTACACACCGATGAAACGAATTTCTCCAGCATCTGTATTTGTTGGGGCGATTCCGGGAGGCCTTCCACCGCTGATCGGCTGGGTGGCATTTACCGGGAATATTGGGATCGGCGGGCTAATCCTGTTTGTCATCCAGTTTCTCTGGCAGTTTCCACACTTTTGGGCCATTGCCTGGTTGTTGGATGAAGATTATCAGCGTGCAGGGTTCAAAATGTTGCCTTCAGCATTAGGTAAAACTCCATTCAGCGCATTGATGATTCTGATTTATACTATTTCTCTGGTTCCTGTGGCAGTATTTCCGGTTCAGGCCGGATTAATCAGCTGGCCGGCAGCCGGGGTTCTCATGGTATTGGGTCTGGTATTTTGTATTCCTGCGTGGAAACTGTACAAGACAATGGATGCCGTACATGCGCGCAAACTGATGTTTGCGTCATTTCTATATCTCCCATTGGCTCAATTGGTATTTATATTTTAATAAATGATGGAAATGAGTGCTTACGGAATTGAGTTAGAAAAGAAGAATTATATATTTCAGCCGCAGAAATTTGCCCTTTGGCTATTTATTCTGACGGTAATCATGATCTTTGGCGGTCTTACCAGTGCATATATTGTTCAGCAGTCATTTGTAAGCGCAGAGCGTCGTGTATTTTTTGATCTGCCGGAGATTTTGTGGGTGAACCTCGCAATTATTCTCTTCAGCAGTGTGACTATGCAGTATGCAATATGGGTTGCGAGGAATAATGAGCGCAATAAAGCGCTGATTGCATTGGGAATGACCCTGGGATTGGGTGTTTTGTTTTTGGTAGGTCAGGTAGGTGCCTGGGGGGCGATGGTAGATAGTGGGATGCCGATGGTGGATAATAGCCGAACCGATAACTCCGTATCATTTTTTTATGTGTTTACTGGTTTACATGGTGCGCATATTATCGGAGCATTGATCGTATTGTTCATCGTATTTGTCCGAACAGCCCTTCAAAACTATCGTCAGGTGGGCCAAAGGGCATTAACTTATGAGTTGACCGGAATTTTCTGGCATTTTCTTGGTTTACTTTGGGTTTATCTATTTATTTTTCTGAAAATTACGCAGAATTGAGAAATTTTGCTTTTGTCTTAAATTTGCAATTTATTCGAAACGTCAAATAATCAAAGTTCATGGCAGACGTATCCGTAGATAAGAAAGCACTGGTTGAAGGGGAACGACCGATATTCAACGCCAGCTATGGGAAGCTGATGATGTGGTTTTTCCTGGTTTCTGATGCTTTCACCTTTTCCGCTCTGTTGATTGCATATGGTGCATTGAGATCAAGTTCTGTTTCTGAAGGACTTGCATGGGCGAAACCTGAAAATGTATTTACCCACTTCCCGCTCGCCTATGAAATCTGGCATCTTCACTGGCCCCTGGTATTTGTGGGGCTGATGACGTTTGTCCTGATTCTCAGTAGTGTTACTATGGTACTTGCTGTTGAAGCTGGCCATAGAAAATCAAAGAAGGAAGTTTCCAAATGGGTACTGCTCACTATATTGGGTGGTGCTACCTTTCTTTCCTGTCAGGCATATGAATGGTATCATTTTATCAATGGTAATCCCGACGGTGGTTATCTGGTAAATGTAAACAGCCTCAATGGAATTAAAGTACCCGCATTGGACGAGTTGTCTCTGGTCGCACTTACTCCGGAACATGAAGGCGAGTCTCATGAACATGGTGCGGTAACAGCCTTGAAAACGCTGGATGGAACATCGATTACTAATCCGGAACATATCAAGGCGATCCTGAAAAAAGCCAGCCACTGGCACTCCGGTGTATTTGTTCTCTCTGCCGTAGATGCAAGAAAACTCAATATATCTGGTCTTACAAAGACGGTTTCTGTTCAGGTTTACCCTGTAAAAGATACTGAAGGAAAGATTGTGGGCATCCGTCTCAATAATGGATTCCCGATTACAGGAGAAGATGTAGTAACTCCGATTGTACAAAGTGGTAGTTCGACCGATGGTGGAGCCAACCTCAAGGTAAATGAGTATGGCCCTCCGGCATTTGCTGACTTATTCTTTTTTGTTACCGGTTTTCACGGAACGCACGTTTTCAGTGGGGTAATTCTTCTTGTGATCCTGTATCTTAATGTGAATAAAGGGACTTATGAAAGACGCGGTCATTATGAGATGACCGAAAAAATCGGACTATACTGGCACTTTGTAGACCTGGTATGGGTATTTGTATTTACCTTCTTCTATCTAGTTTAGAACCTTATAATTGTCAATAAATATGACTGACAACGGAGCAGAAACCAGACGAGCCATTTACCGCACTGCGCTGATACTTACCGCACTTACTACCGTCGAGTTCATAATCGCTTTCACGAAAAAATATTATGGAGGATGGTTTGGTATTTCCGAAAGTACGGCTCACACCATCGTAGTCGCAACTTTTGTGATTCTGACAATTTTTAAGGCATTTTATATTGTTGCGGAATTTATGCACCTCCGGCACGAAGTAAAACGCCTTGCATGGACCATTCTGGTTCCATTTATTTTCATTGTATGGTTGATCATCGGGCTCATTAGCGAAGGAAATTACTGGGGAAAACAGGCTTCAATTGAAAAACCTGCCAGTATTCATTCTGAAATGATCTGGAAGGGCTGATACTCCGGTATTCGGCCATACGTATACAAAAAATTATGGCTAAAAGATCCATTGTCGGGCCTGTTATTCTGATAGGTGTTTTTGTTGTCCCACTTCTTGTTTACCTTTTCCTTTTTGTGGGAACTAAACAGCAGTTTAGCAGAGTACCTTATGTGTATAAAATTATGGAAAACGGGGATTCACTGGTTTACAGTCTCCCCGTTTTTCATGTGAAAAATGTTGCAGGTGATTCGATTTCAACAGAAACGCTTCTGGGCAATATTTGTATCATTGGTTTTTTCTCTCCCAAAGGTGATCACCTCACCAATACTGCGTTCATCGGAAACCTAAAGCGCACCTTTGACAATATCGCATGGGAAAAATCTCCCGATATACGATTTGTCCTGTTTAGTGAAGAGGACGCTTCCGCAGATCTCAAAGCATTTACAGACTCACTGGGGCTTAATCCTCAGCACTGGCTTTTCCTCTCTGGTTCTAAAGAAACAATTGAGAAAATTGCAGTAGATGGGCTAGGTGTTCCTGATTTTAAACAATCTCTCCAACCATTTACCGCGAGTACAGTTGTATTGACTGATAAGGAGGGGAAAGTGCGAAAACAGTATGTCGCAACAGATCTTGTCGAAGAACGAAAAATACAGGAAGATCTGATCACACTGCTCCGCCTTGATTATGGTTTGTAAGGCCCAATAAGAATGAACGAAACACCCAAATACAATGACCGTATCTATGTTCCAATCATATGGGTACTATCGGTTGTTATCCCATTAGCTGTAGCCGTACTATTAAATCCCCGGCTGGCCGTAAACTTCAACCTCGGGTTTAATCCATTGATTTTACCTAAAATCAATGCGGGCATAAATGCAACGGTTTCGGTACTGTTGATCGCAGGATTTATCTTCATTCAAAATCGTCAGATTGTATGGCACCGAAGAATGATGTTGTCTGCATTTATATTGTCCGCAGTTTTTCTGGTTTCTTATGTGCTATATCACCTCTCTGTAGGACATACGCCCTATTGTGATGATGGACCCGTTCCCAAATCATTCTATCTGTTTGTACTCGGTTCGCATGTAATACTTTCGGCTATTATTGTTCCTCTGGCGTCATTTACCGTTTATCGTGCCCTGAATGAGCGATTTGACCGGCACAGACGATTGGCCACCATTACCTGGCCTTTGTGGCTGTACGTGGCGGTTACCGGGGTGATTGTTTATTTTTTGATTTCCCCGTGCTATTGAGACGGGAGTAGAAAGCATTTTGTATATTTGTGAATCATGCATAAATACCTGAAAATAGCCGTTTTCTTTGCCTTGATGTTATTTCAACTTTCAAGTGTTTTTGCCCAATGTACACAGTGTAAAGCTGCCGCTGGTTCACGCGATGCCGCAGGAAATTTGATTGTAGGTGGTGGAATAAACGCAGGGGTTTTTTATCTGCTCAGTCTTCCACTTTTACTGATACTGATTGTAGGCGGGGCTTTCTATTGGAGGACACGCCAGATGCGGGTCAATAATGAAGGCTAATAGTCGCTGCAACTTCCATGATACCGTCGGGATTGACTGACTCAAGGGTTACAGGGACAATCTGATTGATAAAATCATCGCGATGCCGAGTAACTACTTTGATGTAGTTATCCGTAAATCCAAACATTCTCCCATCTTCCTCTTTTCCTTCGAATAGAACCGCTCTTGTTTGTCCGGCAAAAGGTGTATAAAAATACCTGCGTTTTTTTTCAGAAAGCATTCTCAGTCTTTCATTTCTGCTATATCTTTCTTTCATGGGGACTCGTCCTTCCATGATTTCGGCCAGCGTGTTTTCCCGTTCTGAATAAGTAAAAACGTGCAGATAGGAAATCTCCAGTTCGTTGAGGAACTGATAGGTATCTTCAAAATGCTGATCTGTTTCGCCTGGAAAACCCACAATCACATCCACACCAATACAGGCATGAGGCATAAGTGATTTTATGGTGTTCACGCGATCTGCGTACAGTTCTCTTTTGTAGCGACGGCGCATTTTGCTGAGAATTTCATTGCTCCCACTTTGAAGCGGAACATGGAAATGCGGCATAAACCGCTTAGACCCGGCGACAAAAGCAATGATGTCGTTGTTGAGCAGGTTGGGTTCAATCGAGGAAATGCGGTAACGGTCGACGCCCGCTACTTCATCGAGTGCCTGGATCACGTCGAGAAATGTACCGGGTTGGTCTTTGCCATAATCGCCGATATTTACGCCTGTAAGTACAATTTCCTTTACACCGCTCTCCGCAATTTTACGGGCATTGGTGACGATATTTTCAATGGTGTCGCTTCTGCTTTTTCCCCGGGCAAGCGGGATTGTACAAAAGCTGCATTTATAATCGCAGCCATCCTGAATTTTCAAAAAAGAGCGGGTGCGGTCGCCAACAGAATACGATTCCCGGAAATCCTGAACAGAGCGGATATTGTCATTGAAAACACAGGGATTTTTTTCTTTGGTAAAGTCTTTTACCAGTTCGAGAATACGAAATTTATCACCAGCTCCCAGCACCATATCCACGCCAGGGATTTCGGCGATTTCCAGAGGTTTTAGCTGGGCATAACATCCAACTACGATGACATAGGCTTCCGGATTTTGTCTGAGCGCCTGGCGGATGATGCGTTTGCAGGTTTTGTTTGCGTTTTCTGTAACCGAGCAGGTATTGACCACATACACATCGGCAGCGTTGGAGAAGTCTGTTTTGGTATAACCAGCACTGAGAAACTGCCGGGCGATAGTGGAAGTTTCGGAAAAATTAAGTTTGCAGCCAAGAGTATGAAAAGCGACGGTTTGCATGCCCAAATCATCATAATTTGAGGCAAAGATAGCACAAATACGGGAATATTTCGTAAATAGACAGGCCTTGTCGCAAATGGAACATCAAATTCTACCGGTGGGGTACAACCCGTAAATTTCTCCAAAAGGAAAGTGTAATTTCGCATGAATCTGTGCGTTAGACTACAAGATTAGTAAACTATATGATCCTCAAATTTATTCCCGTCCTGCTTACTGTTTGGGTGATGGTTTTCGGTGCGCCAGTGATGAAAGCGCAGGTCGAGAGCCAGGAGACCATGTATCTTGTTCAGGTAGATGTAAAAACAGCGGAAGATATTGCGCTGTGTTATACTACAAGATTTGATCTGAAGAAAGTAAAAATCCAGTACTCTGTAGAGGATTCGATTAATAACCTTGACGATTTCATTTATGAGGAAGACCCGTTGGTCGGACCGGAGTGTTTTATTCCGGAGTTAAAGCTCGTTTTCAGAGATTACACCTATATTGTCAGTCTTCATTGCAGCAAAATCATAAAGTTTGCCAATACAGCGCCACACGTTCCCTCATCCCAGCGGTTGAAAAATGATGTGATTGTAACACAGAGTATGATTGATTACCTCAACAATTTGCGGGTAGCATACTTTGGTAGTGAGATTCCCAGTCAGGGATTGTTGGCCAAAGTTGTCACAAGCGAGCCTTTTGATGAGATGTCTGACGAAGATGATATGATGAGACTGATTTTGGAGGAAGATCTGGAAGATTTGGATCTGGATCTTGAGATGGATGCTGGTGATACAGACAAGTTGTTGCTCGAGGACGAAAATGACGATAAGCTTCTGGAAGAAGAATTGGAAGGAGACGGTGACGGGCGTTGAGCGGTTAGTTAAATTCAATCGTAATCATATCGTGAACCTTTAGCCCGAGCAGTTCTGCGGCGGAGGCTTCACGCATGGCGATTTCGAGGTTGTCGCTTTCACCGAATATAGCCAGTGCATCAGCTTTGCTGACATCTGAGTAGGTATTGACAATTCGCCTGAGCCTTACATTGCGGATAAATATTTCGAACCTCCGGTCCTGTTTGATCTGAAGGAATCCATCCTTCTGGATATTGGTGACGGCGTTGCCAAACTTGTCGATATAGATAATTTTTCCCCGAAGACAATTTCCGTTATAACTGGGCTCTCCCCAGCGAAGATCGCGTATATTGGTAGGCTCACCGATTTCCTCAAGTGTACCTCCGCTGGCGATAAACGCAGCAGTAGGCGCAAAAATTCTGGCAGCTCTGAAAGATTTAGGATACCGGTCGAGCATAAGCGCCGGATTGGTGATTTCTACACTGTGCTGAATATTTTTGTCGCAGATCAGGCTCATTACGCCATTATCAGGGCCGATAAAATACTGGCCATTTGCCATCACAACTACCGGAATACGCGCCTCTGAGTGCTCCGGATCGACCGCCACCACATGGATTGTTCCCTCAGGAAATGAGGGATATGTATGCTTGACCACATATGCGGCGTGCATAATATCAAAGTTGTTGATATTATGAGTTACATCAATAATATCAACGCCCTTGAAAAGGGATAAAATCACGCCTTTAAGGATAGCCGAATAATGACTGCTATCCCCCAGGTCCGATGTCAAAGTTATGATTGCCATAGTATTGACGAACCAACAGCTGCGCCGGAACAAATAATTACTTCAGATGCCATATTACAAGTAACATCATTCTAAATCAATAGATTCCGGTGGATTCTGCAAGTATTCAGGTGGAATTGTCGAGAATTACCTTTATACAACGAAAATACGTAATGCTTTGTATGAAAATCAGGAAAAATTATGAATGTTTTGTACAGGCTTACCTGGAGGTTTTCTTTTGAAGAGAGAACAAAAATTCCGTATTTTAGTATAGATATTACTTAGGCAAATAAAATAAAAAGTATTGATTGAGCACACTTTTTTGCTGGAAGACATTAGCCCGCTGGAAGTTTACGGTGTGAATAATGTGCGTCTGCATCAGATTGAAGAAGGGTTCCCCGAGTTGAAGTTTGTTGCGAGGGGAGACGAACTGAAAGTGCAGGGCGAAGTAGAAAGAATCGAGAAAATAAAAGCTATTCTGGCTGCTATTTTCGATGAAATCAAGAGAAAGGGAAAAATCTCTGAAAATAAATTCAATGAAATCCTTCTGCCCTCATCTCCTGAAATCAATCATGAAATCCCATATGCTTCGGAAGATGAGGTGATTGTGCATGGCGGAGGCGGCATAATCGTCAGGCCCAAAAATAAAGGGCAGCGCCAAATGGTAGGGGCAGAACATCAAAACGATATCATATTCGCAATTGGTCCTGCGGGAACAGGTAAAACCTATATGGCGGTTGCGCTTGCGGTTCGGGCGTTGAAGGAAAAAAAAGTCAGAAAGATTGTTTTATGCCGTCCGGCAGTTGATGCGGGTGAAAGTCTGGGTTTTCTTCCCGGCGATATGAAGGAAAAGGTAGATCCGTATCTGCGCCCTTTATATGATGCGTTGGGGGATATGATTCATACCGAAAAGCTCAAATACTACATGGACAATAATATCATAGAGATTGTGCCACTGGCGTATATGAGGGGGCGTACCCTTAGTCATTCGTATGTAATCATGGATGAGGCGCAGAATGCCACGGAGATGCAGATGAAGATGTTTCTTACCCGTTTGGGAGAGCATTCACATATGATCATAACCGGCGATGATACGCAGATTGACCTTCCTTCGCGGGTGCGGTCGGGGCTGATTCAGGTTTCCCGCCTGATGACTGGTATTAAGGGGATCGCATTTGTGCGGCTTTCTGCTACAGATGTGGTAAGGCACAGACTGGTCAAAGATATTCTTGCAGCATATGAAAAAGCCGGAAACAAATAATCATTTCCGGCCTTTTGTAAATCCTAATTTAATCAAATCTTGAAATCGTTGAACCTAGGCGAGCTGTTGCAGGGCCCGGGCCATTGTACTGCCGATGTCAGCAGGCGTTTCCACCACGTGGATACCGCAATCTGCCATGACCCGCATTTTTTCTGATGCAGTACCTTTACCACCGGATACGATCGCACCTGCGTGGCCCATGCGGCGTCCGGGAGGGGCTGTCTGTCCAGCGATAAAACCGACTACGGGTTTTTTAACATTTTCTTTGATCCAGTAAGCGGCTATTTCTTCGTTTGATCCCCCGATTTCACCAATCATGATGATTCCATCGGTATCGGGATCTTCGTTAAACAATTTGATAATATCCAGGTGGGTAGAGCCAATGATGGGGTCACCACCGATGCCTACGCAGGTGGACTGCCCCAGGCCTTGTTTGGTTACCTGATCGACTGCCTCATAGGTAAGGGTTCCGGAGCGGCTGATAATACCCACTCTTCCAGGATTGTGGATGAAGCCGGGCATAATTCCCAGTTTACATTCACCGGGGGTAATGACACCGGGGCAATTGGGGCCGATCATGCGTACGCCACGATCATCAATATACTTTTTGGCGTAGATCATATCATTGACCGGAATACCTTCTGTAATGGTTACAATCAGGCTTACACCCGAATCTGCCGCTTCCATAATAGCATCTGCAGCAAATGCCGGCGGTACAAAAATGATGGATACATTAGCACCGGTTGCTTTTACTGCATCGGCAGCTGTATTGAAGACGGGGCGATCCAGATGAGATTGGCCTCCTTTGCCGGGAGTAACACCTCCTACGACCTGGGTGCCGTAATCAATCATTTGCTGTGCATGGAAGGTTCCTTCTTTACCGGTAAAACCCTGGACGATGACTTTAGAGTTTTTGTTTACTAATATACTCATGAGCGGTGATAGGAATTGGTTGAAAAGGGGAAAACTATCTGTGCAAAGTTACCCGCAATCCTTCAAAAATAAAAGCCCCGTCTTATTCAGACGAGGCTTTTTATTTTTATTAATTCTGCTAATCAGAATCCATAGATCAGACCGATTCCCCAGTTGCCCATAGGAAAGGTGAAAGAAGACACTTCGTCTTTGGTATTTACATCTTTAAAAACCAGGTCTGCATTTGTTCTGATAGGGGAAAAATGAAATCTTCCGGTGATTGGGTTTCCTCTTGACAAAATCGTCAGTTCTGCCACAACGCTGGGATTGGTATACCCGTTGCGTGTTTTTCTCCTCAGAGATATATTGTCTGTCTGCTGAGACAGATACGTATAGCTTGTACCAATCCCCAGTCCAAAACCTACCGACTGTTGGTTGTAGGAGGTAGCGTTTGCGCCAACTCTTCCCATCAGATACACCGGTACCTGCACTACATAATTGACACGGGTAAATATGGCAGACCCATTGGAAACCGGGACGAAGTTTAGTCCAAATTGCAAGCTGGGATCGACGCCAAAGCTGAATATATCATTGTAGTGCGCAATGGTGTAATAGGAGCCAATATGAAAATTGTAAAAGCTTGACAGAGTAGAAACTGGTGCTCCGGGTGTCTGTTCAATCGTAGCAAATTCCCACATAAACCCCATATGAGGGACAAGCCTGTCCACAAACTGAGCATGTAACTTCGCAGTCCCTAAACCAAAAGTGATACTCAAAAAAACCAGTATTTTACGCATATTATCAATCTGTTATTTGGTAAAAGCAAAAAATGAAAGTAGACTTTTTTCCTATTACTTTAAAACGAATTTACATGGGTTTGTGTTCATCTTTGGGCGATACTATTAAAAATACGTAATTTGTCGCAGGCTGAAAAGACCCAATGAGCATCATCCGCTTTTGGATGAATATTCGTGAGAAAATCACCCCGAACCGGGACTTTATGAATCGTACACCGTTTGAACAAATTACCCATATTCCGCAGGATATCAGGGATTCGCTCATAGCCACCTGTCATCTTGTGGTTTTTGTCCAGACGTCCCGTATCTATTACCTGCTGCTTTCGCCTTCAGGGGAAGTTGTGCTGTGTCGCGAGTGTATCAATTCCGACGGGTTTTCCCAGGAAATGTTTCTCCGGTTTGTGCTTGAAAAGGATAAATTATTGTCCGAGCCATTTCTCAACTGCCGGATTTATATATCCTCTCCTTTATTCACCTTTGTTCCTGATAAGTGGTGGGATGCAGGGAAAAAAGGATTGCTTGCCCGTGCGACTCTCAGCGACCAGCTCGAAGATGGGGAAATCATCACCTGTGAAAGCAAAACCCTTCGCGCCAGTCTGTTATATTCACTCAGACCCGGGATTCCTCATTTGCTTGACAGATATATCCGGCATTATTCTCTCAGCCATATCGGGCTTCTGATGGCAGAGACTACGATTCAGGCATGCGCTGACCATGCGATGATTTCTGTATTGGTGATGGATGATTATGTGCTGATTTCTGCTGTAAAGAAAAAACAGTTATTGTTGTGTAATAGTTACCAATACAGGTCTGCTTCAGATATGGTTTATTTTATCCAGACAGTAAAGGAAGTCACCGGGCTTATGCAAAGTAATATCCCTGTATGTATAATGGGAGAACTGGGCGAAAAAATTACCAGAGAAGGCGGTATTTGGGAATATCTCACGGATATAAATATTCCCGGCCCGGAGTCGCCATTTTTTGTCTCAGAAACTGCCGGTACTCAGTGGTGGAAGTTTTCATTTCTGGCAAATATTGACGGAATGTTATGAGAATTATCGGGGGGAAATATGGCGGAAGGAATATCCGCGTGCCTAAAGGATTGCCAGTCAGACCTACCACTGACCGCACAAAAGAAGCATTATTTAATATCCTCAATAACGAACTGGAATGGCCTGAAATAAAGGTATTGGATCTGTTTGCCGGAACAGGGAATATTTCCCTGGAATGCCTTAGCCGCGGTGCTGCACATGTCACCAGTGTGGACCAGCATGCCAAATGTATCGCAGCTATTCAGGCATCGTTTTCAGAACTTTCCATCACCAACGCCCAGGCCATACGGGCCAATGTCTGGCAGTTTGTCAAACAACCTGCCGCCGATCCTTACGGACTCATTTTTATGGATCCGCCCTACGATATGCCCCGGCAGGGAGAATTGGTTGCGCAGCTTATGGAAAATAACTGGTTGGCAATAGACGGACTTCTGGTGGTCGAACACACTTCACATACCCAATTTTCTGCCCTTGCCGGATTTGACTTTTCCCGCGTTTATGGAAGCTCAACCCTTAGTTTTTTTCGCCATTCCCGATAAATCAGTATCTTAATACAAGTCTCACTACCCACCAGTATGAAAAAAGCAATCTTTCCAGGCTCATTTGACCCTATCACGATCGGCCATGTAGAAATAATCAGGCGTGGTTGTGCCATTTTTGATGAGGTAATTGTTGCTATTGGAGTTAATAGCCATAAAAAATACCTGTTTAGCCTGGAAGACCGGATGAAAATGCTGGAAGCCTGCTTTGCGGATTCTGACCAGATTATCGTGACATCCTACGAAGGGTTGACGGTAGATTTTGCAAGAGAGCAGGGCGCAAAATTTATCCTGAGAGGATTGCGGTCCCCTCAGGATTTGAGTTATGAGCAGCCGATCGAGCTGATCAACAAACATATGGCTCCGGAGATAGAAAATGTACATCTCCTTAGCAGTCCCGACACTGCGATGATTTCCTCGACGATTGTGCGCGAGGTGATCAAATACAAAGGCCATATCGACGGACTATTGCCGCCGGAAATAGTACCTTTTGTGAGGGAATTGATGTATTAAGCCGGAATATTACAAATCCAGCTTAATACCCAGATCCTTCATAGCATTTGCGGGAATTTCTGCGGGAGCATCCATCATCAGGTCGCGGCCTCCGGCCGTTTTGGGGAAGGCGATGACATCGCGTATGCTGGATTCTCCTGCCAGCAACATCACAAACCGGTCAACACCAAAGGCACAACCTCCATGCGGGGGTGCTCCATATTCAAATGCCCGCAGCATAAAGCCAAACTTCGCGTCTTTTTCTGCTTCGGTCAGCCCCAGAATGTCGAATATTTTGTCCTGTACATCTTTGCGGTGAACCCTGATACTTCCACTCACAATTTCGTTGCCGTTCATCACCATATCGTAACTCTGCGCCACAACCCGCTCAGGATCGCTGTACAGATATTCCAGGTCATGCTCTCTTGGCATACAGAATGGGTGGTGGGCAAATGTGAGTTCCCCGGTTTCTTCGTCTTTCTCAAACAGCGGAAAATCCACTACCCAGAATACTGACCAGGCTTTGGGGTCAATCCATCCCTCTTCTTTGCCCAGGAGCAAACGAAGGTCACCGAGAATCTTGCGGGTTTTGTTTTTCAGTTTGTCTGCTACGAGTAGCAGCATATCACCCGGTTGAGCACCTGCAAATTCGCAGATACGCTGAAGATGTTCGGGAGAATAAAACTTGTCAATGGAAGACTTGAAAGTACCGTCTTCATTGTATTTGATATAGACCAGCCCGGAAGCGCCACGGTGGGGTTCTTTTACAAAATCGGTCAGGCGGTCGGTTTGTTTACGGGTATAGTGCGCGCAGCCTTTGGCGTTTACTGCTGCGATAAGGCCATCGGAT
This sequence comes from Bacteroidia bacterium, assembly GCA_041391665.1. Taxonomy (NCBI): domain Bacteria; kingdom Pseudomonadati; phylum Bacteroidota; class Bacteroidia; species Bacteroidia bacterium. The sequence continues at coordinate 871,081 of JAWKNO010000001.1, forward strand.
TCCAGCAGGCTGTTAAACATGCTGAATTCGGTACCACCCATCACCTCATTGAGTTCGATGATTTTGCAGTCAAAACGGAGATCCGGCTTATCCGAACCGTAGTAGCGGATGGCATCTTTATAAGTAAGCCAAAGGAATGGCGGCAAATCGACATCCAGCACCCTTTTGAACACATGTTTGGCCATGCCTTCAAACATATCGAGTACGTCTTTTTGCTGTACAAAAGACATTTCGCAGTCTATCTGTGTGAACTCAGGCTGGCGGTCGCCGCGGAAGTCTTCATCGCGGAAACATTTTACAATCTGATAATAGCGGTCCATGCCCGCTACCATGAGCAATTGTTTCAGAATCTGCGGAGACTGAGGCAGGGCGTAGAAAGAGCCTTTGGACAAGCGGGAAGGCACGACAAAGTCGCGGGCCCCTTCCGGCGTAGATTTAATAAGAAAAGGCGTTTCTATTTCGACAAAAAAGTTTTCATCCAGGTATTCGCGTACGGCCTTCATGGCTTTGGCACGCAGAATGAGGTTGTCGCGCATTTTGGGGCGACGGATATCGAGGTAGCGGTATTCCATGCGGAGTTCTTCCCCGCCATCTGTATCATTTTCGATTTTGAAGGGCGGAAGTTTGGATTCGCTGATTACCTCAATGAGGGAAGGCGTAAGTTCTACCTCCCCTGTGGGTATTTTGGTATTTTTGCTTTCCCGCTCATCTACCTTTCCGGTAACCCTTACGACAAACTCGCGACCCAGTTTGCGGGCCTGCTCATAGATTTCAGGGAGTTGGTCAGATTTTATGGAGATCTGCGTGATGCCGTAGCGGTCGCGGAGATCTATAAAGAGGATATAACCAAGATCACGTGATTTGTGAACCCATCCGGAGAGCGTAACTTCCTGCCCGACGTGCTCCATTCTCAATTCACCACAACTATGCGTTCTGAGTGTTGTCTTCATATTCGGATTACATTTTAACTGACTGCAAAACTAGGAGATTAACCCGGAGAATGGGAACTTTTTGGAGGAAAAAGTCAGAAATATTGTGAAAAAATCGTATTATCTTTAACGGATCAAATCAGAGTGTATGTCCAATCATATTTCATTTGGCGATTTGCCACATTATACGGTGGATGATTATAAAAAATGGGAAGGTAACTGGGAATTGATTCACGGTATCCCATATGCAATGTCGCCAGCGCCCCGGCGAAGCCATCAGAAAATAAGTGTAGCAATTTCTTCAGTATTTTATCAGAAGCTGAGCAAATGCGATAATTGTGATGTCTTTCATCCCATTGATATCCAGATCAATGAGGATACAATACTACAGCCGGATATATCAATTGTTTGTGGTGATGAAAAGTACGAGGATAATAGCCTGCCAACCCTGGTCGTGGAGATCCTCTCACCATCCACCGCCATGAAAGACCAAAACCTGAAATTTCGTCTCTACGAATCCAATGGCATTAAATATTACTGGCTGGTAGAGCCTGATCAGAAGTGGGTGGAAGTGTATGAGCTGATAGACGGAAAATATGCAAGACTGGAAGTTTCCGGCCAGGTTACTTTTGATTTGGGTGAATGCGTGTTTGACTTCGACTTCAGGGAAATTTTTTAGATGTCATCTTTTTCTTCCAGCTCATATTCTGCAAAAACCACCTCTTTTCCCTTGTAGGTGATGGAAAATCCCACTGAGCGCTCTTCTACATACACTTTCGGTTCGTATTCCGTGTCAATGGTCGCGTATTCGGTAACCACTTCCTTATTTATTTTTTGTTCCAGCTGGTAGATGCTGTTGAGAAAATCTTCCAGAACTTCCGCATTGGAGACCAGTTTTTGGAGCACTTCCGGAGACATCTGCATGCCCAGATCATTGATCATCATGCGCGCATCCCCATGGTTGTAATGGCGGGAACGGCCCCTTTCAAAGCGGGGAATGATACTTTTTGAGAGGCGGGTAAGTCGTTTAAAATCAGACATAGCTATATTTTTTTACTGCCAGGTTAATATTACGAAAATCCTGTGTGAAAGATAGATTCCCGACGGATAACAATTGCCCCTGAAAGCATAATTCAGTACATTTGTGGTCTTGATTTCCAATAAATAAATACAAAAACATGAAAAAGACTTTATTTCTTATGCTGGCTGCTGCCTTATTTATTTTTGCCTGCAGCGAATCAGCTGATAATCACCACGACGAATCCGCAGCGGAAAATTCAGAAACCACCGCAGAGAAAATGGTTTACCCTGCTGACAGTGTTTCTCCCGATGGGATGATTTCTTTTCACGGACTTCGAATCTCAGAAGAAGGCGCACTTCCCATTGTAAAAGTAAGCGAAATCATGCCTGCGGGCAGCGCCGACCAAATGGTCAAACTGGAGGGTACGATCGATGCATGTTGTCAGGCAAAAGGTTGCTGGATGACTGTGAAACTCCCCAACGAAGAATCTATGCGCGTTACCTTCCGGGATTACGGCTTTTTTGTACCTAAAGATGCGGCCGGTAAAACAGCCGTATTTGAAGGACGTATTGCTTATGATACCACATCCGTAGAAACCCTTCGTCACTATGCCGTAGATGGCGGAATGACCGAAGAAGCTGCCGCAGAAAAATATACAGAGCCTAAAGTGGAACTTTCATTCGAAGCCACAGGCGTAATGATCAAAGGATAAAAATAAATGAAAACCCAAACGAGAACAGAACTACAGGAACTCCTTGCTACCCTGGGAATTAGTGAAAAAGGACCCGTAACACATACCGGGACTGTGCCCGTATTTGCCTACGGTGGCAATTTTCATCCCATTTATTCCGCTGCAAATGGCGAATTGCTGGCAAATGTCAGCTATGCGGATGCCGAACAATACGAGCAGGTCATGGAGACTGCGCAGGAGGCCTTCAAAATCTGGCGGGAAATGCCTGCCCCTCAGCGCGGAGAGATTGTGCGCCAGATCGGCGGAAAACTAAGGGAATACAAGGAGCCGCTGGGTAAACTGGTCTCGCTGGAGATGGGTAAAATCTATCAGGAAGGCCTGGGCGAAGTGCAGGAGATGATTGACATCTGCGACTTTGCCGTGGGCCTTTCACGTCAACTCTATGGTCTGACGATGCAGTCAGAGCGCAAACACCACCGGATGTACGAACAATGGCATCCGCTGGGCGTAATCGGTATCATCTCTGCCTTCAACTTTCCTGTTGCAGTCTGGGCATGGAACTCGATGATTGCTGCTGTCTGCGGAAATGTTTCTGTCTGGAAACCGAGCGAAAAAACGCCACTGACCGGCATTGCCTGTATGAATATTATCTCCGGGGTGCTGAAGGACAATAACCTGCCTGAAGGCATATTTAACCTCGTCATCGGCGACCGGGAGATAGGCCAGGCAATGGCATCCGATCACCGTATTCCGCTGATTTCAGCGACAGGTTCTACCCGCATGGGTAAAATTGTGGCTGAGACTGTCGGCAAACGTCTGGGTAAAACCCTGCTCGAACTCGGCGGCAACAACGCCATTATCATTTCTCGCCACGCCAATCTGAAGCTGGCAATTCCGGCGATCGTATTTGGTGCGGTAGGTACTTGCGGACAACGCTGTACTTCAACCCGCCGTCTCATCATCGATGAAGAGATTTACGATACTTTCAAGGAAAAACTCATCAACGCCTACCATTCACTCGAGTCGCGGATCGGCCACCCCCTGAGTCCCAAAACGCTGATCGGTCCCCTGATTGATACGCAGGCGGTAGAAGGAATGATGTTGTCATTGCGCGAAATTCAAGCCGAAGGCGGGAAACTCGTTTTTGGCGGGAAGGTACTGGAGGGAGAAGGTTTTGAAACCGGAACCTATGTAATGCCAGCCATTGTGGAGGCCGAAAACCACTACAAAACCGTACAGAAAGAAACCTTTGCGCCGATCCTCTACCTGATGAAATATTCGGGCCTGGAGGACGCTGTAGCGCAAAACAATGCCGTACCGCAGGGACTTTCCTCCGCTATTTTTACCGAAAACATGAAAGAGTCTGAGCGGTTCCTCAGCCTTATGGGTAGCGATTGCGGCATAGCCAATGTCAATATCGGAACCTCCGGCGCAGAAATCGGTGGCGCCTTCGGCGGAGAAAAGGAAACCGGGGGTGGCCGTGAATCAGGCTCCGACGCATGGCGGGCCTATATGCGGCGCCAGACCAATACCATCAACTGGTCCGACGAACTGCCGCTGGCTCAGGGGATTAAGTTTGATATTTGATTCCATTGTTTCCCTCAAAGCTACCCAGAGTATCGCATGGGCCGCACAGCAAATGAAAGGAATTACTTCGCGCATCATGAATACCCAAAATCAGCTTCCGGGAGGCTTTCGGTGGCAGAACGGATATGGTGGATTTTCTGTGAGCAGATGGGATGTTGAGATGATCAGGGAATATATCCGCCGGCAGCCCGAACATCACAAATTTATGGCCTACGAAGAGGAGCTTGAGGCGCTTATGGGATGTGATAAGGCATTTCTGAAGCGGAATGTGTATCTATAACCATATTATATCAATAGCGTGGGGTTTAAACCCCACGCTATTGATAACATTAGCTTTTATTTATTATCTTCCCTCGTGTAAACCCTCAAGAATACCCATTCCATTATGCGCCAGTCCACAAAACTCCTCCTGATATTACTGTTCAATATGTCAGCCTATATGTCAGCGCAGCAGCTTTCACCTACTCAGACATTAACCATAGACAGCATATTTCAGGCGTGGGACAAAACCAACAGTCCGGGTTGTGCGCTTGCCGTAATCAAAGACGGAGAGATCGCCTATTCCCGAGGTTATGGAATGGCCGACCTGGAGCATGGACTGGCGATTAACCCCAGGACCGTGTTTTATATTGGTTCGGTGTCCAAGCAGTTTGTGGCAATGTGTATGCTCCTGCTGGCGGAAGACGGGCAAATCAGCCTCGACGATGACATTCATAAATATTTCCCCCAACTCCCCGACTATGGCTACCCGATTTCCATACGCAACCTGATTCACCATACCAGCGGTATCCGGGATTATCTTCAGTTGTGGGAAATGTCGGGGCGCTCCTATCTGGATAAGGTGCCTGAAAAGGAAGCCCTCGAAATCATCTGTCGCCAGAAAAATCTCAACTTCGAGCCAGGAACGCGTTATCTGTACAGCAATTCCTGCTATTTTATGATGGCGCTGATCGTACGGAAAGTGACCGGTAAAAACCTTCGGGAATATGCACAGGAGCGAATTTTTGGCCCATTGGGCATGACTTCCACACAGTATTACGATGACAACCGACGGTTGATCCCCAACCGGGCATTTGGATATGGCGAGCCGGTAAACGGCACATTTGCCAATATGATGATGCGTTTTGACCTGGTGGGTTCGGGCGGCATTTACAGCACGGTTGAAGACTTGTACAAATGGGACCAGAATTTTTACCACAATCAGATTGGAAAGCAGGGGCAGGCGTTGATTGACCAGATGCTGACAAACGGCAGATACAAAGACGGTACCGAACTGAACTACGCATTTGCACTGGAAAATGGCAAATATAAAGGTCTTCGAACCATCAGTCATGGCGGAGCATTGGGCGGTTATCGCTCAGGATTTTTACAATTTCCCGACCAGCGGGTGAGCGTCATTATCCTCAGTAATTTGGAGACATTTGACCCAATGGGCATAGCGCATGAAGTAGCCGATGTGGTATTGGAAAAGAATTTTTTGCCAGAGGTGCCTGTTTACCAGCCAAAGCCCATCAGTCTCAGCATTGAAAAACTGAAAGCCTATACCGGCTTTTACTGGAACGATTGGGATGGCAATAGCAGGGAGATTGTATTGAGGGACGGAGTTTTGTACTACAACCGGGGCGGTCAGAGTGAAAGTGTGCTTACCCCTGTCGGCGAGGGAAAATTTATCATGGGAGCCGATGCGGCGGCAATAACAACCGTAATATTTTTTGATGATCATCTGGAAGTGATTCAGGGACAGGAGCAACCAACGGTTTTGACCCGGTATGAGCCCTTTATTCCGACAGAAAAAGACCTGATTACCTACGCCGGAAAATATTACGCAGCGGACATAAAAGACACAGTTGAGCTGGTAGCTTTGGAAAACAAACTCCAGCTTGTTTTGGCCGATGGCCAGAAATTACCCCTGCTGCCCGCAATGAAAGACCAGTTTTACCACCCTTATATGGGCAGCATGCGCTTCACCCGCAAAAATGCCAAAGCCGTGGAAGGATTTACCCTCGACGCGGGCCGGGTCAGAAATGTGTGGTTTGGAAGGGGCAATTGATTTCCCTCATTCGTGATAATTTGTATATTGGGACAAATATCCATGAATGAGCAAGCCGGCCCTTATTACAGAAATCGAAAAGATTCTGGGTTTTACCCTTTATCCTGCGCCCATACACCCTGACCCCATCACCGGGCTGATGGCCTATAAAAGAGATACCCCCAAATACCAGATGGAGGGAGATCGCCTGATCGGGCTGAACCTGGCCAAAACAGGCCTGACGGATACGCAGTGGAATGCCATTACCAGCCTCTCCAATTTGCGCCCCGAAGATATGCGGGCGCTCAATCTAAGTGAAAACAAGCTGAAAGAACTCCGCTTCCCAGCCGGAATGGTGAATGTGGAGACCTTGAATGTGGAAGACAATACACTTACCTTCCCTACGGAGGAAACCACCAAACAGGGAGGTGCGGCCATTCTCAGGTTTTTGACAGCGTTGGCCAGCCAGGGGGAAAGCCAGGTATATGAAGTCAAAATGCTGATTGTAGGTGAAGGAGGAACTGGGAAAACCACGCTTTGGAACAAACTTCAGAACCCAAATCATAAAGTTCCTGACGAAACCCAACTCAGTACGGTAGGTATTAGTATCCGGGAAGGCTGGCAATTTGACCATCCGAATTTTCCCGGCACGCCGTTTCTTGTAAATCTCTGGGATTTTGGCGGGCAGGAAATCCAGTATATGACCCATCAGTTTTTCCTCACCCGGCGGTCGTTTTACGTATTGCTTGCCGACGGCAGGCGGGAAGTAGCCAATTTCCCCTACTGGTTTAAAATTATTGACCTGCTCGGTTACGATCCCAAACAGGAAAAAAAACTACCTGTTCTGGTTATTCTCAACGAAAGAGGCACGATCACCGCCCGCTGGCCTTACGATCCAGAGGCTGCTAAAATAGACTATCCCCGGCTGGACGTAATCAAACGCGATGTGGATTTTGCCAAAAAAGATGACAGACTGGAGGGGCTAACCAGGGCTATTAAGAACATCCTTTGTGAGTATATGACTCACCTTCCCTGGAAGATACCCTCATTTTGGAGCGAGGTGAGAAAAGAACTGTACAAGCTCCGTAAAACAGTCAATCACATCACCTATACCCGTTTTGAAGAGATATGCAGGGAAAAAGGGATAAACGAAGAGCTTCAAATGAGCGACCTGAGCCAGATGCTGCACGACCTGGGGATCATCTTGCATTATCACGAAGACCTCAACCTTTCCGATTTGATGATTCTGAATCCCGAATGGGCGGTAAACGCCGTATATGAAATCCTAAAACACGAAGAAGTCAAAAACAATCAGGGGAGATTTGAGAAAGAGCTTTTACTGAAGATTTGGTCGGAGAAAAAATATACTCGTGAAGAACAAAGACACCTGATGAACCTTATGCTGAAAGACAGTTTTGAGGTATGTTTTCAGGCCGAAGAAGAAGGCAAAACCGTTTATATAGCTCCTCAGTTACTTCCAGATATTCGCCCTCATTTTCCCTGGGATAGAAGTGCAAAGACCCTTCGTTATACCTACCAGTACCCATTTATGCCCAAAGGCATTATCGGACGGCTGATTGTGCGGCTGCATCCTTATATTTCCGTGCAGGAAGAGAAAAAAATAGTCTGGGAAAAAGGCATTTTGGTTATTCAGGAGAGCTGTCAAGCATTGGTAGAGGAAACTGAAGACGGCAAAACGGGAAGTAAAATCATTGCCATTGAAGTGCGAGGAGCACATGATAACTCTCGTTACCTCCTTCATCGTATTCGCAAAGAACTGGAACATATCCATACCCGATCCTTTCCCACCCTGAAATTTGAGGAAAAAATTCCCTGTTGTTGTGAAAGTTGTGTAAGTAGCAATGAGCCACACTTTTTTGATCTGAGTGTATTAATAAGCCGAGAGCAAAAAGGAAAACAAACTATTGAATGTGTTAAAAGCGGAGAGGATGTTTCAATACGAGACCTGCGGAGAGGTGTATTTTCCCAATTAAATCTTGATCATATTAGGGTTTTAGTTGAAAACGATGATCTTGAAAATGCTCTAAATTCCTTTAAATCTTACGCAGAAAGACGAAAGGATTCTAAATTAATAGACCAAATAAGCCTCGTTATATCTCAACTAAACAGATATGAAAACGATTTTAGGAAAGGACTTCTTGTCGATCACATAGAGCTAAATAAAATACGAGAGTCTATTCTCCATTTACTTACTTTTGAAGGAAAAGAATATCTTCAAAGTAGAGTTGTTGAATTTGAAAAAGAATTGAGTGAGAAACCTGATGACTCCGAAATTTGGCTTGAACTATTCAGTGTTTATCGGAAGTTAAATCGGGAAGAAGAGGCTCAACGGGCGTTCGATCAATATGAAAAAATTCAAGAAGAAAAATTTTTCAAAATCAATCTATCTGCCCCTGTTGTGCTAAAGGAGTTTAAAGTGGACGGCATCCGATTTTTCCAATCACTCAGATTGAAGTTTCAACCCAATATAAATATTCTTCTTGGTAAAAATGGATTTGGAAAAAGTCATTTTATGCGGCTTTTAGCAGCCTTCTTATTAAAAGAAAATGATCTAATAGATAAATACTTCCAAAAATGTAAACCAGAAGCAAATATAGCGCTTTATATTGAACAAGGAGAAGACGAAAAAAGTATTAAACGGAGTCCAACTGCCTTTGTGGAACATTATGGAAGAATCCCAGTATTGGCAATACCGGATTCTCGATTTATCAATCGCTCTGTTTCTCAATTATCTCCTTTAAGTGTTGAAAATAGTGATCTCCGGAGTAACGGGGCATTCCATTTTTTGCACCAAAAGCCGTATGAATCCATAATCCAGACTTTTCTGTATCAGCTTTGCATTAGTTACTTGGAAAAAGGAAAAAGCTTTGATCAACCAGTGTTTAAGTTAGTGAAGAATATTCTCAATTCACTTTCTGATAGCGACTTCGAGTTTTATGAAATCAAAAGCTTAGATAATGCCATGTTTGAAATATGGGTTCACACAGAAGGAAATAGAGATATCCCGATTCTTATACAACATGCATCTCAGGGTACATTATCTATTATATCAGTATTTGGTTTGATTTTTTTCTACCTCAGATCTATTTATCCCGACATCCCCGATGATAACTTGCTAAAGCAGAGGGCAATAGTATTCATAGACGAATTGGATGCACATCTTCATCCTAGTTGGCAACAAAAGATTATAGCCTTACTTCGAAGGATTTTTCCACAAATCCAGTTTATTATTTCTGCTCACAGCCCTCTCATTGTTTCAGGGTGCTTCTCTGGGGAAGTCTCGGTCATGCGCAAACGAGGAAAAGTAGATGATTTTGGGATTCAGCAGTATGAAGGTGATTTTATTGGAGCGATGGCAAATGAACTTTACGAAAAAGTATTTGAGATTGAAGAAGGTTTAGACAATTACCAAACAGTTAACTCAATATTTAAAGAAGATTGGGAGAAAGAAATTACAGAGTTGGAATTAATCGAAGAAACTGGTGAACTCACGCCAAAACAACAAAATCGACTTAGTAAATTGTATGATGATTTATACCATCTCAATAAATTTCTAAAAGTTAGAATAAGCAAAGAAAAAACAGATAGCCTAGAAGAAAAACTAAAAAACCTACTATTGGAAAATGAAAGACTAAAATTAGAACTTGAAAAATATTTTATCCCTGAAACAAATAATGAAATTAAGGATGAGTGATAAATGATTTTAAAATGAAAGACATTAAAAATACTCTTATTCTACTATATGCAAAGTACGAAGTAGCTTTTCTGGATTTGAATGGGAAAGTGATTGCTAATGCATTAGAAAAAAACAGTAAAGACGACCTCTCATTTGATGAAGAGCAAGAAATCTATAGATGGCAGACCCCTATAAGGGAAGCAAAATTAAAACTAGAAAGAAGAGTTTCTTTTGAACAATTGCCGGATGAACAAGTGATTCATTGCTTGAAGTTTGCCTATGAATTAATTGATGAAAGCAAAAGAACATATAACCCCTCCCTTAATCGACAAAAACAGATACTCAGAGCACTTATTTCGTCTACTTTTTTTCATATATGGACTTCAGAAATCCAATCTCATTTTAACCTAATCTTTGATAAGCTAATGGGGTGGAATTGCTTTTTCTTTTCTTTTGATATTGATTTCCTGCCTTATAGACAATATAAAGAGTTAATAAAGGCAATTATCCAATCTTCTAAAATTTTAGTTAACGAAAAAGAGTTAAAAAAAAATAATTCCTTTGCCATAATACTAAGCGAGTACTTGCGATTGAATGGAGTAATAGGGCATCATACTCATTCAACTTATCTAGGAATCACACCTGAACTGGGAGATCACTGCGAAAAATCAATGACTTTTATTCAACTCATTAATCGGGATATACTGCATAAAGTTGGAAATAATTGTTTTCAAGAATATAAAATCTTTATGAATCACAATGGTTCCTCATTAAGGGAAGTGCGGGAGAGAATTGTGAAAGAGAAGTGTTTTTTTATTAGTACTGATACCCTTACTTCCGAAAATTTGCCATCTACTCATACTGACTGGTACACTGATATTTCAACCAATCAGATTCTCATTACAAGCAATCCTGAAGAATTTATGTCACTCGCAGAGAAGATTAAGCATCATATCCTTACAGCTAGGAATCAAGCTATTGAGGCTATTTTAGATCAAATAAAATCACAAGCAGTGGCTCCCCCCTCTGATTTTGAGACTGATCCGAAAGCATATATTAACTATCTTATTAGCCAAAATAAATTAAAGATAGCGCTAGAAAAATTAGAGTATAAATCGAAAGAGGCAGAGAAGCCTTACTATAATGATGTATTAGGGCTACAAAGCCGATTAACAGGTATCGAAAGTGAGAAAGCAAAGGGCTTAGTTACTGCTAACGAATATCTTATTCAGATTGCCAATGTACGAGATGGAATTATTCAATTAGTGGACTTATTCATGTGAAGAAAAATTCTAGAGGATCGATCCACATGCGCTTTTTTTTGTATCTCTATAAAAAGTGAACAAGTACAATGTTTTATTTAGACCGGGAAGATAGATGGATTGTTTCAGACTAAGCCGTATAGTGTGTTAATTTCAGGAATTTATGGCTATTTATTTTTCGAATTTTGAAAAAACTCTCCCCCACCACGAGATGATCTTTGTGGAAGGCGGAGAGTTTGGTATGGGGGGAAGCGACGCAGAGGCTCGTGACAATGAAAAGCCGATTCATAGGGTACAGGTGTCCTCGTTTTATATGGGGAAATACCCTGTGACGCAGGCCTTGTGGCAGGCGGTGATGGGAAATAATCCATCAGAATTCAAAGGCAAAAACCGCCCGGTGGAGAAGGTATCGTGGACTAATGCAAAAACGTTTATTCAAAAACTGAATGAAAAGTCTGGCAAAACCTACCGGCTGCCCACAGAAGCGGAGTGGGAGTTTGCTGCCCGTGGGGGTATTTATAGCCAGGGATATCTCTACGCAGGAAGCGATAAACTAAAAGAGGTGGGATGGTATGATGAGAATAGTGAAAACAAAACTCATCCCGTCGGACAAAAACTACCTAACGAGTTGGGGATATATGATTTGAGCGGGAATATATGGGAGTGGTGTGAGGACGACTGGCATAACAATTATATAGATGCGCCAACTGATGGCTCTGCGTGGGTTAGCAGCGAAAATCGGGGGTCTGATCGTGTGTTTCGTGGCGGTAGCTGGGGGAGCACTCCGGACCGCTGCCGCATTGCGTTTCGCCTCAGCATTTCGCCGGTGCTTCGGGACCCTTATCTTGGCTTCCGCCTCGCGATGTCTGCACCTTCAGGTGAAGAATAGGCATTGTCAATAAATCTCCAGTTAATGCATAGTTTTTTACTGCTGAGTCCACCCAACCTCATGCAGCAGCATACCCGATTTTCATCATTTGCTCAATCGCAAACTCCAGCGCAACCGAAAGGTCTTCTTTGGTAAGTTCAGGATAATCTGCCAGAATATCTTCAACTGTCATTCCTGAGGCGTACCACCGTAAAATATCTACCACGGCGATCCTCATACCTCTGATGCAGGGTTTTCCGCTTCGCTTCCCGGGCTCAATCGTAATAATATTTTTGTAGATATACATCCGTATGGTTGATTGATGGTATCGTAAATATACAAAAATTGTGCTATTCCCTGCTATTCCTTTTTCTCATCCCCCCACCTCTCTCCGTATCGCTTGCCGATCGACCTTGTTCTGCCGGCCGCTGCGGGGCAGGGTGCGGAAGATGATGTGGTCGGGCAATGCCTCCTGATCGATGGAGTATTTGCCGTAGCGGAGTTGCTGCATGATTTCTGCTTCGGTGAGGGGTTTTTCGGCTTCGACGATGAGATAGACGACTTCGTCAAATTTTTCCTCACTGTACACGCCTACCATCACCGCTTCGGTGATGCCGGGGATCTTGTTGATCGTGGGTTCGTACAGGCCCGGGTATATGTTCATGTTGCGGCGGATGATCATGTCCTTTTTCCGGCCCGTGAGGATAAGGTTTCCTTCCGTATCAAAATAACCCAAATCTCCGCTCCGATGCGGGGTCTCTCTTTCCTCCAGATGCCAGTAGCGGGTAAATAACTGCGCCGACCGGACAAGGATTTCGCCTTCCTCATTTACCGTCACTTCTGTTTCCTCCACCGGCTTACCGAGGTTGTCTCCCTGTCCCTGCCATCGGGCTTTTTCTCTCCCGTCAATCGTCGCAACGAGCAGGTGTTCGGTCATGCCGTATAATGCCGTGATCCGGGTGTGGGAAGGCAGATAGTTGATCAGTTTTTCCAGAAAGGAGGGGTAAACCGGGGCCGAACCCAACATCACATGCTCAAGGCTTTCGGGCAACTTCCGGCCCGTTTTTTCGCAGTGCTGAATCAATTCCAGATAGTCGCTGGGCGGGCCGAAGAGAATCGTGATATGGTTTTTTTCGATAAAATCGAGTTTATACGCTGCATCTTTGCTGTAATCCCACAGGTAAACGGGGATTGCTGCGCTCAGTCCCATGAGCATAAATGAGGGCAAATGCGTAGCCACCCGCTGACCTTCCGGATTGCCCATCAGCCTGACAATATGCCCGATGCTCGCCTGAAGCGAACCAAGGGTATGTACCACGCCCTTAGGCTCTGATATCGTACCGGAGGTATAGGTAATCAAAAATGGCTGGTCGGGAGAAGTTTCGTGCAAATCTTCCGGTTGCGATTTTTGTTTTTTTAGCTGGCGCATGGGAATATGCGCCTGAAACAAAGGCATAAACGGTCCGGTGGATATGACTTTCAGTCCCCGAAAACGGGGGAAATACAGGCCTTTTTTATTTTTGCGGAAATACAACCACCGTATCAGCGGCTGCTCCTGCAACAGCAGCAGGCGAGAATCTACAAATCCCCAGCCCGGGGCAAACTGGCGGAGTTTTGCCTGGTAGTTTTCCCGGCCCATCTCGGGATCAATGATGGCGACAACCGCCCGCACCATGACCAGGGCGTAGATGATTATGAGAAAATCCTGCCCCGGAGCGGAGGCAATCACTACTTTATCACCGGCGACCATTCCGCGTTTTTGGAGCTGAATAGCGAGTTGGTGGGCGGAGGAAAATATTTCTTCCGGAAATACAGGGTGGCCGTTTTTCACCAGCGCCGGTTTGTCTGGCGGCAGGTTTTGAAGGGCTGTGAGTAGTTTATCTGTGAAGAGCATAATTAATCCCCAACCGGGTCCAGGCTGTATAATTCGAGTTCCTCCTCCTTACCCCGGAGGCGGATTTTCGTAATGTATTCCGAAACGTATTCTTTGCGGTAGTCGAGCTGCTCCAACAGGGTGTTGGACAAAAGGAGCCGCCGGTTGTAGTGGTTGCACTCCAACTGAATACGGGAAGCTGTATTGACCGTATCGCCGTGAAACACAATCTCTCTTTTGTAGTCGCCGATTTCCCCGACAATGACTACGCCGATATGATAGCCTGCTTTGAAAACCGGTTCATAACCGTATTTCTTCAGGTATCGTTCCCGCCGCTTTTCCATCCGGTCCCAGATATCAAAAAAACAATGGATACAGTTGTTGTTTTTTAGTCCAATCTTTCTGGGCCAGCTGATTACTACTTCGTCGCCTACATACTGGTAGATTTCTCCCTGACTGCTGCGCACGGGTTTGGCTATATCAAAGAAAAAGTCGTTGAGGAAATTGTGCCACTTCAAATGTCCCAGCCGCTCGGCAATGGTCGTGGAGGCGCGCAAATCCATAAACATAAAAATCCGCTCCTCTTCTTTGGGGGTGTGATAACGCCCCAGCAGGTAGTTGAAAAGGACATTGGGGCCGAGAAGTCGTGATACCAGTGTCACAAACTGCAATACAAGCAATACTACCAGACTGTAAAAGACTATATAGGCAAACTCGCCGCCGGCAATCCAGTTTGACAGCACGGGAGAACTTGCCAGGTCGGAGAAATTGGTCTCAGTGGTAAGCGCGGTGTAAATACCCGCGACCAACACAAGCGATATGCTGATCACTGCGAGATAAACCAGGGTACGCACTAACAAGACAATCATAAACTGCTGTCGCCGTAAGTTGGTATTAAATAACCAGCGGTCGAGCAATCCGGTAAAAAAACCTATCGAAAACCCGATACTGACGGTTACGGCGATAAGTTTCCATTCACCACCCAGATTTAATACGGCATAGACAATCCCTACGATCCCTCCGTAGAGGCCCCTTTCTAATAATCTGGAGAATGCCTGGTTGTTCATAAATACTGATAAAAGTATGAAGTTACGGCAATAGTTGACCCTAAGTTACAATCAGAGGTTTGGGTTAATCCAATGTTGATTTTCTTCATTGACATCGGGAAACGCTTCATGTCCCAGAATGACTTCCCTGACCGGTTGTTCCGTCTTGAGTTTTAATACAGTCTCTGTTTGTCCATTTGCCCATACCGCTGCGGAGGTATATAATTGCTGGCCGGTTCCGTCTTCAAATACAATTTTCAGGTAAACAGGAATCGGCATGGTGCCAACCTTTTCAATAGTTATATGTGCCTGTTTCCCTTTTACTGCAACCTCTTTTAATCCCAGATCGGGGACACCATAGTCAAAAAACCACGCTTTCCAGAACCAGTTCAGGTTTTTCCCGCTGACATCATTAAAAGTATTAAAAAAATCCCAGGGGAGCGGGTGTTTTCCTGCCCAGCGTTCAATATAGGTTTTCAGACATTTTTTATACACCTGATCACCCAGCATATCGCGAAGGGTATGATAAGCGCAGGATGGTTTGTAATAGGTGTTTTCCAAATACGGCCACCCTGACAACCATTTGCTGGGCATAATCAGGGGAAGATCATCTTCGGTACCGGCAGCCCTGACATAACTCATGACATTGTAGTACATGGGGTCGCCATTTTGCGATTCTTCTTTATATACAAGGTCATTGGGGAAAATATTTGCCCAGCCTTCGTCCATCCAGGAGTATTTTCGCTCATTGATACCTGTATAAAAGGGAAACCATGTATGTGCAATTTCATGGTAAGTGAGGTCTATGAGATCCGCGCGGTCATGTACTCTGCCATCGTTGCAAAGCATGGGAAATTCCATTCCGCCACCTCCCTGGTCTGCCTGAAAAACAGTCAACTGAGGATAAGGGTAGGGTAGGCCGGGAATGTTTTCCTGCATATCTGAAATAGACATCCTGGCAATCGATGCACATTCTTCATAATAAGGTGACTTTGGATCATAAACGGCATGAATATTCACCCTGCGGCCTTTTTCTGCTTCGACACTGGTCGCATCCCACTGCAGGCTATCGCTCACTCCAAAAGCAAAATCAGGCACATGGGTTGCTTTGTACTTCCAGGTGAGGAGGGAATCGTCATTTGTGAGTTTTCCATCCAAAAGATCTTCCTCCGTTACGATATGAATGACATCATCGGAGGTCGTAGCTGATTGGAGCTTTTCCACAAATCGGGGTAACAGCACTGCATCCATATTTTGGAGTTCGCCGGTCGCCCATACCAAAGTCTGTCCGGGTATAGTGATTTCTACTTCATAGTCGTGAAAATCATTGTACATCTCCTGACTTGGGGTATAATTGAGTCTGTCCCATCCATCGATATCGTCATAAACGGCAATCTGGGGGTACCAGTAAGCGACAAACCAGGTCCGCGGGCCAAATGCTCCCATTCGCTCGCTGAATCCGCGGGGAAATGTTACCTCCCAGTCTATTTCCATCTCCAGACTTTCGCCCGGCCTTAGGAGTTTGTCGAGAGGGATAATGAGGTTGGTTCCGTTGCGGGAGAGTCGGTTTGTTCGCCAGTAATATCTACTCTCACCCGGCGCGTCTGAAATATTTATTTCCTGCTGATTGATAGTCAGGCGGCGAATGACCACGCCATCATTGATGATATCTGGAGAAAATTGGACATTGCGGATTCCCCCTTTTTTCAAAAGGTCTGGATACAGGCGTACCACCATTTGATTGAGCGCATCGGGACTTTGGTTGTAATACGTGACTTTCTCTGTGCCGCTGAGTTTCCCCAAATCAGGGTCAAAATTTGCGCGGATGTGGTAGGCTGCCCGATTGATCCAGTAATTTTTTCCCGGATTTCCATCTCTGGTTCTTGTTCCATCTTCGTAAGCCATTTGCATGGAGCGAGGAACGAAAAGTTCGGTAGATTGACAGAAAGCCAGATGGACCGACCCCCAGAAAAGTTGTAAAACAAGGGCTCCAAAGGGTAATACTTTCATACCAGAGAGTGATTAAACGGTGATATGACCAGATTCAGGGAAATGGTCGGCAAATATTTCCAGAAAATCATCTATTCGCTGATAGTTCAGCAATCCTGGCTCCTCCTCCGCTTCTTCTCCAAAGGAAAATCCATAGGGCTGAAAATCGCCAGACTGAATATACGCCTCTGCTTCGTCAATATCCGGAAAGTGGAAAAAAATATGTTTGGCTACCGCGCTATAAGTCTTTGCTGCGGAAATGGCAGGGAGCTGGATTTCAAACTTCAATTCTTTTTCCATGGATTCTGCCAGTTGTACCAGCCTTTGGATCTCTTCCGGGGTAGCGGTGTGGTCTGTACGGAGGATAACTGCATCAGTGTAAGAGAAGATGAGATCATTCCATTCAGAAGCAGGGATTGTAATATATTTCCATGAAAACATTTTTTCTACTTCAGAAAGTTCTTCCAGGCTGGCGACATTCATTTCGAGCACAATGCCAGGGCCGGAGAGCCAGTTGACGATATTCCAGATCAGGCTGGCAGATAATTTTTTGTCGTTGCCGCGTTCAAGACTGAAGCTAATCAGATCAAAACCTACAGCTGCGCTTGAGCGCGCATCCTGAAGATTTATTAAATTGCTGATCTTAAGTTTTGGTCGCACAGGAAGATTGATTAAAAGATGAAGACGAAAAGTTTGGGCAAATTTAAGACTTATTATCGAACGATTAAATTATGGCAGAAAACACCTTTATTCCTTTTTCCCGTCCTGTTTATGACGGTGAAGAGCTGATCAGACGCAGCAGGGAGCATTATGAATGGATGGATCAGCGCCGCACCCTGCGGGCATTTTCAGACAAGGCTGTTCCCCGGGAAGTAATAGAAAACCTGATACTAGCTGCATCTACGGCACCTTCCGGTGCGCACAAACAACCGTGGACCTTTTGTGCGGTAAGCAATCCCGGGATCAAACAAAAGATCAGAATTGCCGCCGAAGAAGAAGAGTATCGCAATTACCACGGCCGGATGCCAGAGGACTGGTTGGCAGATCTTCAGGCATTTGGCACAAACTGGGAAAAACCATTTCTGGAAATCGCGCCGTGGTTAATTGTTGTATTTCGCCGTGCGTATGAAATTGAAAATGGAGAAAAGCGCAACAATTATTACGTGCAGGAATCGGTGGGACTCGCTACGGGGTTTCTCTTAGCGGCGATCCATCAGGCGGGACTGGTAGCCCTTACCCATACTCCCAGTCCGATGAATTTCCTCATTGAAATTTTAGGTCGCCCGGAAAATGAGCGCCCTTTTTTGTTGATTCCGGTAGGGTATCCGTCATCAGATGCGACGGTGCCTTTACTCGAAAGAAAACCACTTTCAGAAATTGCCTGTTTTTTCTGATCCACGATTTTTGGCAGGTCTGACCATTAAACAGACGGAATGCGCAAACTATCAATCCATTCATGCAATAAATATTACACGTAGGGGTATGAATGGAATAATCGGGATGATTTTTGATATAGAAAAGGAGGAATGTTTTTTTATATTTATTCGCACATTGCGAATTACAAACAGGTAGTATGCGCAAACACAATGGAATGCGTCCACAGGACGTGGTGATCTTGCTGAAAATAGTTGCTATGGGCGAAACCCCGTGGCGTTATTCTGATATAGCAGAGGCTTTACATATGAGTCAGTCGGAGGTAGCCGAAGCATTAAACAGGTCAAAGCTTGCCCGGCTGGTGGATGTATCAAAAAAGAAAGTGTACCGTGAATCATTTATGGAATTTTTAATTCACGGCGTGAAATATGTATTCCCGGCGCAGCCGGGAGCACTGGTCCGGGGGATCCCTACAGCACATTCAGCCAAACCTCTTTCGGACCTGTTGATATCAGAATCAGAGTCTTTTGTGTGGCCAAGTTCGGTGGGGAATATGCGGGGGCAGGGAATTGTGCCTCTTTATCCCAGTGTGATCAAGGCGATACGGAAGGATCCGGTTTTATATGAAATGCTTGCGTTGTTGGATGCCATACGGGTCGGAAAAGCCCGGGAACACAACCTGGCAGTGGAATCTTTAGAGAAAATGATCAGAGAAGGTGCCTATGTCGGCTAAAAATCTTCAAATGCTGGAAACCCTGGCTTCCGGTTTTGGCGAGTCTTTACACAAAGTAGTTTTTATTGGAGGTGCAACCCTGAGCCTTTACGTGACAGACCGGTCTGCGCCGGAATGCCACCCCTCTGGTGATATCGATGGGATCGTCGGTGTCTCCAGTATGCTGGAGTTTCTGGAGTTTCAGAAGGTAATAGAAGGAAAGGGCTTTAAAAGAATGAAACTCTCCCGTCCCGGCGCAGAGCAATGGGTGTATGAAGGAATCAAAGTGAGGCTGATGCCCATGAATACCGAAAAGTTGGGCTTCACCAACCGATGGTATGAGGAAGGGGTATTTCATTCCCGCACGTATCGGCTTCCCGGTGGCAAACCTGTGCGTATATTTATGCCGGCATACTATCTGGCTTCAAAACTGGATGCATTTCTCAACCGGGGGGGTACAGACCTTCGCATGAGCGAAGATTTTCAGGACGTGGTGTATTTGCTAGACAATCGCCAGGAAATACTGGATGATATCCATCATGCTTTTTACGAGGTAAGGTCCTATATCCAGCAGCAGTTTGTGCGGTTTTTATCCCTTTCAAACCTGAATGAAGGGCTTGCATACGCCCTGCCTGATAGCTTTGATGAAGAAAATATTTATCGCATCAGGTCTATTATGGAAAAAATAGCGTTGCCGCAGGCAGCTTCTGTGCGGGCATAAAAAACCCGGCAACTGCCGGGTTTACCTGATGAGTAAAAGGGAGGAATCCCTGTCAAAAAAAATTTTGGGTCGATTCTTTAAATATCTTTACAGAAAGCAGGATGTTTCCTGATCCGTCAAAAAAGTCAGTTTTGTAGAGACCTTCAGGTAATCCTGAGAAATCCACATTTTTCCCGTCCAGCTCTTTGGAAAGCACAACCTTATCCAAATGATTAAAAATCGTAAAGCTTTTTAGGGCATCAACCTCTCCAGAAAGCGACAGGATGGCTGATTCTAAATGAAAATGATGGTCGATAAGATTTCCCATAGTACATAAACATTACAACCCAGAACACCTTGCAGAATTAATTTTGGACTAATTCTCTGGTTGAAAAGCTTATTTACCGTCAGGAAATCTGTCTGAATCCTGACAAATATAGGGAGTTGAGCGGATGGAAAATATACCCTGTGTGGGGGATATTGTATATTATTTTCCTCAGGTATTCCTAATATACACCCTTTTTTCCTCAAAAAAAATCTTTCAGACACAGGTTTTCCTCAACATTCGGAAATGAGCCGTTATTAGTCTATCTTTGCGCCCAAATTTACTGAATCTGGATGATACAACTTAGAAATATAGCCATTATTGCTCACGTTGACCACGGCAAAACTACCCTTGTGGACAAAATGCTTATGCAGGGTAAATTGTTTGGATCACATGAGACCCCCGGTGAACTGATCATGGATAGTAATGACCTGGAGCGGGAGCGCGGGATTACCATTCTTTCCAAAAATGCCAGTGTAAGGTATAAGGACGCAAAAATCAACATTATCGATACCCCTGGCCACAGTGATTTTGGGGGAGAGGTAGAGCGTGTACTTAACATGGCTGATGGGGTATTGCTGCTTGTGGATGCATTTGAAGGCCCTATGCCGCAGACCCGTTTTGTGCTGCAAAAAGCACTCTCTCTCGGATTAAAGCCCATTGTGGTAATCAATAAGGTCGATAAACCCAACTGCCGCCCTGATGAAGTGCATGAAGCAGTATTTGACCTTATGTTTGAACTGGAAGCCAATGAAGATCAGCTTGATTTTCCAACTGTATATGGTTCTGCCAAAAATAACTGGATGGGCCCTGACTGGAAAACCCAGACAGAGGATATTTCCTATCTGATGGACCAGATTCTGGAGCATATTCCTGCTCCAGAGATCAAAATGGGTATCCCTCAAATGCAGATTACCTCTTTGGATTACTCGCCTTATGTAGGGCGTATTGCCATAGGACGTGTGATCCGCGGAACATTGAAATCGGGTATGGCTGCCGGGCTGGTCAGAAGAGATCAGTCGCTGTTGAAAACAAGGCTGAAAGAACTGTTTGTGTTTGAGGGTCTGGGAAAACAGCCTGCTGAAAATGTATCTGCCGGTGAAATCTGTGCAGTAGTAGGATTGGAGGATTTTGAAATTGGTGATACAATTACAGATCCTGAAACTCCGGAAGGGTTGCCACCTATTTCTATCGATGAACCAACCATGAGCATGGTATTTACCATCAATGATTCTCCTTTCTTCGGTCGTGAGGGTAAATTTGTTACTTCCCGCCACCTGAAAGAAAGACTGGATCGTGAGTTGGAGAAAAACCTGGCGCTTCGCGTCGAGCAGACTGGTTCTGCTGACGCTTTCACCGTGTATGGTCGCGGTGTGCTTCACCTTTCGATTTTGATTGAAACGATGCGTCGTGAAGGGTATGAAATACAGGTCGGTCAGCCTCAGGTAATTATCAAAGTGATTGACGGAGTCAAACACGAACCTGTGGAGGAACTCACGATAGACCTTCCGGAAGATACCGCAGGTCGCGCTATCAATATTGTCACGCAGCGTCGCGGCGAATTGCAGCAGATGGAACAACGCGGCGGCAGAACGAATCTTGTGTTTAAAATTCCTGCCCGCGGCCTGATCGGATTGAGAAATGAAATGCTTACCGCTACCGCAGGTGAAGCGATCATGGCACACCGCTTTGTGGCATTTGAGCCCTATAAAGGTGATTTTGAGAAAAGAGCACATGGTGCATTGATCGCCCACGAAACCGGCTCCGCCTATGCGTATGCCCTGGACAAATTACAGGACAGGGGTTTCTTTTTTATCGAACCCATGGAAGAGGTGTATGAAGGTCAGGTAATCGGTGAAAATAACCGTGGTGATGATCTGATCGTGAATGTGACCAAGTCCAAAAAACTGACCAACTTCCGGGCATCAGGTTCTGATGACAAAGCAAAACTTGCCCCGCCTATTAAATTTTCCCTTGAAGAATCACTGGAGTACATCCAGGAAGATGAATATGTGGAAGTAACACCCAAATCGCTCCGACTCCGGAAAATTTTCCTGAAAGAACACGACCGGAAGAAGAAAAAAGGGTGATCAAACCGCCCCGCTATGCTGATTGACCAGTTACCGTCTATTACTCAGGATCGGTTTTGGGATGCACCCATCAAAGTGGTCCTGACTACGCTGCTGATTTGTCTGGTAGCACCAATAGAAATTTTGCCAGGGACTGCTGTGCCGGTTACACTTCAGTCTCTGGTAATTCTTGTCTCAGCGATGTTGCTGGGGGCCAAAAAAGGCCTGTTTTCCGTTGTTCTGTACCTGATTTTGGGCTTTGCCGGTCTTCCCGTTTTTGCAGGGGGCGGCCACGGCATAGAACGGCTGCTGGGCCCCGGAGGAGGGTTCCTGCTGGCTTTTCCGCTGGCTGCCTGGGTGGTTGGTATGATGGCCACAGGGGTATGGGGGCAAAGATGGTGGAATATCATTCTGACAATGCTGACCGGGCATGTAATTATTCTCGTTATCGGCTTTGGCTGGTACGGTTTTAGTCAGGGATTTGATGGTATTAAACCAGTGTTATTGCCTTTATTGCCGGGGATGTATATAAAAACCATCGTCGGTGCGGCGTTTGTCATTGCAGCCAATGCCTTTATGCTGATGATCATCACAAACGGAAGTGAGGATTCGTAATATCCCCCTTTTCCGTTTATCTTTATGCGTTGAGAGGTACCATTTATGGATAAAGATAAAGTAATTGACTCGCTCCGTCAATCCCAGCTGTTTTCAGATCTTTCTGAGCCCGAACTTCAGCAGGTAGCCACACGGGCAAAAGTACGTCAGTATTTTGCCAATGACGTCATTGTCTGGCAAGGTCAACCCAGCACGGCCCTTTTTCTGGTGATCAACGGAATCGTAGCAGTAAAAAATATGTCCGGAAATAAAGAGCGGCTCCTCGCTTATCTTATGCCGGGAAATACATTTGGAGAAGTAGGGATTCTGGAAAATGAACCCCGGTCTGCAACAGTTTCTGCCCTGAGTGAAGTGGATGTCCTCGCGATTCAACGTGAAGATTTTCTGCAGATTTTGGAACAACATTCCCGTGTGGCCATTGAACTTGCCCGTATGCTCGGGCGCTACCTCGTGGATGTCAGCCGCCGGATGAGCAATGAAAACCGCAAAACCAAGCTGATTCTTTTATTCCATGGTGAAGAGCATAGCGGAAGTACTACTATTGGTACCCTCCTGGCTGAAGGAATGGTCGAAACCCTGAATGGCCCTACGGCATATATGGAGTACCCCAATCCCTGGCGGGCTCTCAGCGGTCTTCAGCTCGCTCACGGCACTTCGGTCTATCACCATGCCGATGGATATGATATTCTCATTCCCTCAGAAGAAAGTTACCTCCCCGAAAATACCCGCGTTACCCTCATGATGGACAGCGTGCTGAGTCGCTATGAAAATGTCGTGATTCAGGTACAAAATCAACTCGATGAGGGCGTAACCCAAATGCTGGAACATGCCAATCAGGTAATCGTCATGGGTTCTCCCACACGCGATGGGCTTCTTCAGATCGAGGCGATGCAGAAACAAATCAAAAATCGCATCAGAAAAGAAGAAACCAGTCTGCTGGTAATGATCAATCGCAGCAAAGCTGCTTACAGTAAACTTGATGCCAAAGGCATTGCTGATTTTGATATCCCTTTTATGAAGGATTTTCCAATATTTCAACTGGAAAAAAGAGACTCATCAGAATTGCCGGAACCCATCGTGCGTCTCATAGAAGGATGCCTTGAGCGGTTGGAAAGAACCAATAGTATTGGTATATTTATTCCTACTACAGTCGATGCTGATGTGGCTGCCGATACAACAATCTACATGGATCAGGCAAAAGAGTTTATGGCAGAGCGCTTTGGGGGAGCAACGTGTAAAGTGGTGAGTGGTGTGTGGAAAAGCGAGCAAATGGGCCTGATTGATGAAGTTGTTTATATTGTCCATTCCTACCTCACCCAGGCTGATATGAACCGCTATCTGGATGAAGTCGTGGATTTTATCAAACGACTCAAACGCGAACTGCGCCAGGAAGCCATGGCACTCGAAGTGAATCACAAGCTTACGCTGATATAAGATCTGAATAATCTTTTCGCCATGATCCGAAAACTCACCCGGTTTTCTCCTGCTTTTCTGAAAAACTTTGACAAATACCTTCTGCTCAACCATCCTGAAATCTGGGCTACCCGCATTCATTTTCTGGCCTGGGTGGTATTTATTTTTTCATTGCTATCTGTAGCGATGGCCTATCTTCAGGTGAATATTCGGTACTTATCCAATCCCAATGATCATTTTTGGCTGATGTTTATTCCTGGAGGAATGATTTTCTCTGTATGGATGTATCATTTAACCAAACACAACAGTGAGCGTGAATTTGGAATTAACGCCAAACGCGAACAACTCGGCGTACAGGCCGTGCTGATGCTGGGGATAATTCTGTTGTTATCGTTGCCCTATGTGTACGGATTTTCGGTTTCTGCTTTTAATGCCTCGCGGGTGAGCGACCGGGAACTTGTCAGCGAAATCAATAAAATCAATCTGGTCTCCATGAACATTGGGCAACCCAACTACAGTCGTTCAGAGAAAATGCCGGAGAATGAAGATATGCCTCAATGGCTGAATGGCCCCGAACATCTCAGCGGGTATGTTACCGGAGCAGATCTCTATTTTGACTGGCAAAAACGCAGCAGAGAAGAAAAGCTGGAAATGATTGCCGGCTATTTGCAACTGGTGGAAAAGTATAATGGCTGGCAGTCCATTCTTGTATATGAGCCGGAAGATATTCTTGACAGAGAAGTCGTAAATCCCGAAAACCTCACTGAGGCGATAAACGGCAGCTATGACAATTTTCGATGGACGATGAGTGAGATTGTTCAGGCAAAAGAAAAACATTTTGCACTTGATCATCGCTTTATGCGGAAGGGTACGTTGACCATCATCATTATGCTGCTCATCGGTCTGTGGGTGCTTATGCAGATTTTTATAAAAATTGGCTGGGCCAAATTTTCCATTAGCGTGATTGCCGGGATTTTCCTTGCCATCACGGGCGGTTTGGTGGTGGTTTCTGCACGATATGTCGACATTCCCGGCGTTTCGGCAAATGATATCGGGATAATACTATTTCTGGGATTTTGGGCACTTTTTGTGTATCAGTCATATGCTCAGGCAAGCAGCCGGCGGGTAAACTACTGGCAGATTATCGCCCTGACTTTGGCAGTTGTAATGACTCCATTTATTCCGCTTGTATTCCAACTCATTACGAACATACCTTCTCTATACCTTCTGCGCAATGAGCTTTATGTAATCATTGCAGGAGGTATTCTTACCGTAATATTGTGGAATACAATCTTTAGCCAGCGGTTTCAGTTACTCTCTGCGACTCCGCAAAAGAATTAATCTTCGAGAAAGGCAAACCCGCCGACCATATAGATGCCTTTCGGATCACCCTCTTCATTTTCTGTAGACGCAATTTCCTCAACTTCCAGCGAGTCTTTGATTACCGCTTCAATTTCAAATTCGCGGATCAGATCGAGGGCATCTTCCTCGCTGTCTGCCACAACACCATAGGTTGTGATAAAAGGAATTTCATCTTCAGACTCCGAATCATTGAGAATACCACTGATCACTACAGAATAGATCTTCGAATTTTCAGAAAACCTGCCATTTACCTCCCGGAAAAGAGCTGCCGTTTCCTCATTTGTGCGATGATATTCAATCGCCTGGTGGATATAATGAAGCGCGGGTTCCTTTTGATCTTCGATATAATAAGCACGGGCAATATGAGTACAAATCTGCGAAAGTATTTCTGCCGATTCCTCATCTTCCGGTGTCTGAAGATGTTCGAGTTCATCCTCCATTTGTAAAATCAAATCGTGTCGCCCCAACTGGTCAAGGATCCTCAGCTGAAGTTCGATCGCCTGGTTTACGGCTTCCGGATGTTCGATTTTTTGAAGCAACGTCAAGGCCTTGTCAAATTCCATTTGCCGGGTAAAAACTACCGCCTTATTCATATTGAGCCAATGTCTTTCCGCTCCGGGAAGTTTTGACGCGTGATCAAATGCGCGAAGTGCCGAATTAAATTCGCCTTTGTCTGATAAAAAATTACCCAGTTGAAGATATAGCTGCCAGGCATCCGGTATCATCGCGATTCCGGCGTTCAACTCGTTGATCGCTTCATCAGTTTTTTCTTCTAATGCATAGGCCATCGCGATAATCCGGTAACCAGATTCAATACCTTCGGCCTTGAGCAACTCTCCAATTTTGATAGCGTCTTCTATGCGCTCCTCATGAATCAGATCCCATGCCTGTTCGCTCAGATTTTCTATTTCTTCTTGTGATATCATTGGGGGAATTATGAATTTCTCAAGGCAAATTACAAAATCTTGCAAACAGATTGGCGTTTATCGTGTTATCTTGAAAACCTAACAACCATTAGTTAGTACCAACGGGATTTATTATCTTTCGGATGGTTGATTGTGCCCGAATGTTATGAAAACGACTATTAGCGATTCTTTGGTAACTAAAAATAAATCTGCCCGGCTTCCCATGAAAAAGGAGCTTTTGCTTCAGGCCTATTCGCTTATGCGTACAGCAGAAGCAATGACCGAACTATTTGAGGAGCACCGGGAAATGACAGGGAAATATGTTCACGCGACTTCCCGTGGACACGAAGCGATTCAACTGGCTTTAGGGTTACAATTGTTGCCGCAGGATTTTGTATCGCCTTATTATCGCGACGATGCCCTGTTGCTGGGCATCGGTTTGTTGCCACATGAGCTAATGCTTCAGCTTTTGGCCAAAATTACAGATCCTTTTTCCGGCGGCAGAACCTATTATTGCCATCCGAGCCTTCGCCTCGACGGCAAGGCCAAGATTCCGCATCAGTCCTCTGCGACCGGTATGCAGGCAATTCCGGCTACGGGCGTAGCCCAGGGAATGAAATATCTGGAATCTCAGGGACTGGTTTCCTTTGACGCAGCAAATTTGCCACCCGTTGCTGTATGCAGCATTGGGGATGGTGCAATGACTGAGGGCGAAGTTTCAGAGGCTTTGCAAATGGCGGCCATTCATCAGTATCCGATTTTATATCTTGTGCAGGACAATGGCTGGGGAATTTCTGCCCGGGCCGAAGAAATGTATGCACAGAACGCGGTTGAGTTTGCCCGAGGGTTTAAGGGAATTGAAGCCTTGGATATCGACGGGACAGATTTTGTGAAGTGTTACCAGACATTGGAGAAGGTATTGCAAACTATCCGAAAAGAAAGAAGACCTTTTCTGGTTCGGGCCCGCGTTCCGCTGCTCAATCACCATACCTCCGGTGTCAGAATGGAGTGGTATCGCACTGATCTGAGTGAGCATAAAACCGGCGACCCGATTCCCCGTTTTCACCAACAGCTACTCAATCTGGGAATCAGTGAGTCAGAATTGGATAAATGTTCTCTGGAGGCGCTGGGATTTGTCCGGGAGGAATTTGAAAAAGCCATGGACGCGCCAGATCCCGCACCGGAAGATTTATTTAATAATATATATGCACCTACCCCGGTAACCCAGGAGACGGGAGAAAGGACGCCCATAAACGGTAAGGAAGTGGTCATGGTAGATGCCGCACTTCATGCTGTAGATAACATCCTCAGAGATCACCCCGAAGCCCTTTTGTATGGACAGGATGTGGGCGGAGATCTGGGGGGAGTATTTCGCGAAGCCGCATTGCTGGCCAAAAAATACGGCGACAAACGCGTGTTTAATACGCCCATTCAGGAGGGGTATATTATCGGAAGCACAGTCGGTATGTCTGCGGTAGGGTGTAAACCCATTGTGGAGATTCAGTTTGCCGACTATATATGGCCGGGTGTAAATCAGCTGTATGCCGAAGTAAGCCGCTCTTACTATCTGTCAAACGGGAAGTGGCCGGTACAAACCGTCATTCGCATACCTACGGGTGCATATGGCAGTGGAGGACCATTTCATTCTTCGAGTATTGAGTCAGCGATTCTGAATATACACGGAGTAAAGATCGTGTATCCTTCCAATGCAGCCGATATGAAAGGCCTGATGCGGGCCGCTTTTTATGACCCCAATCCGGTGATTGTATTTGAGCACAAAGGCCTTTACTGGGGGAAAGTGCCGGGAAGTAAAGAAGCGCGTACCGTAGAGCCATCAGATGACTATATCATACCCCTGGGCAAAGCCCGGATTTATCAGGCGGCGGCTGAAGAGAAGGTTGCCACAGGGGAAAGCTGTCTGGTTATCACCTACGGAATGGGCGTGCACTGGGCAAAAAATGCTTCCAAAGCATTTCCCGGCCAGGTCGAAATACTGGACCTCCGCACACTGGAGCCACTTGACTGGGACGCGATTGTCTCCGGCGTAAAGCGGCACAACAAAGTGCTGATACTTACAGAAGAAACGCTAAAAAATTCCTTTGCAGAAGCACTGGCAGGCAGGATTTCCCTGGAGTGTTTTCGGTGGCTGGATGCCCCTGTACATCTTTGCGGAGCAGAAGACACCCCCGCCATACCCCTTAACGCACTGCTGGAAGAGACTATGCTGCCCAATGCGGAAAAAGTAAAAGCGAAGTTGGAGACGTTGTTGGGTTGGTAAAAAAAATTAACAAGCCTCTTTGAAACTTCGTATATTGGGATAAAGAAAATACATAATGGTAAACGTTATATTTTCAGGAGAATCCGAAGCAGATATTAAGCTGCTGATCAAACTTGCCCGGAAAATAGGTATTAAAACCAGAGTTCTGAGTACCGAAGAGTGGGAGGATATGGGGTTAGGTTTTGCCATCGATCAAGGCAAAACAGGTGAGTTTGCAGATACGGGAGAGTTTTTGAAAAAACTTCGTAAATGAAGGTTCTGATTGATAAAACCTTAGAGAAGGATATTTCAAAATTGAAAGACAATGCCTTACACAAAAGACTTGCAGGGATCATTGAGCAGGTTTTGTCGGCTGATAGTAAAAAGGAAATTCATAATCTTAAAAAACTTCAAGGATATAAAACCTATTACAGAATTAAGTTGGGTGACTATCGGATTGGAATAGATATCGTCAGTGACACTGACTCCGATGAGGAAACTGTATATTTTATCCGATTCCCTCACCGAAAAGATGTTTACAAATATTTCCCTTAAAACTGCTTCTCGACAAACTTTCCGGCTGAACTGGTAAACCCCTCAGAACTTCTCCTTTTTTTGTTTATGCCTGAGGTTGTATATGCTTATTCAGAAGTTCTGAAGGATCAATAATGGGGAGGATTGCTCCTTCCAGATATGTTCCCATTGTTTTCACAAGAATCATCCCTCTTGAGGTCGAGTAGGCTATTGCTAATAGGTGGGTGATCAAAGTCCCATCAATAGAAGGTGAGGTTTCTTCTTTTTCTGACGTCAGAACTAATTCTTCAAAGTTATCAACAAGAAACGAAAACCCCAGCCTGAATTTCCCAATAGCAGTTACAGATTTCAATTCGTTGCCATCGTCATCTTCAAACTGAATATCAGCCTGAACATTCAATATGATCCTGGCAAGTTTTTGACCAGCATCAAAAAACTCTTCTGATTTAACCCTAAAACCAACGCCAACCCGTTCTTCTGGAGTTATATAAAATTCATCTTCGCCTCCAATACTGAAAGACAGAATACGTGCATCTATGAGGTGTACCTTACTACTGTGGAATATTGTTTTCTTAGACTTAGACATGATTGAGTTTTAAGAAACTGCTCGAGTTATTCGATCAAAAGTAACTTTTGTTGGGATCGGTTTATGAGATGCAACCTCTCGTGAATATGCCGCCATGCCAGGAGTTTCCAATATAAAATCGTCAGTTTCTATACGTTCAAATACTGTGCTTGTGAAGGAAATAATTTTTGCCTGGCGTATAGCATCTTCCAGGCCACCTTTTTCTTTCATTCGAATCGGAGTTATGAAAATATCTTCGCCTAAAACAGATTCCAGCAGGGTTAGTGTTTTTAGTGTAATATTTTGGAATCCGGAGAGCATCCGGCTGATTTCCGGCTCAGATTTTTCCAGCAATTGAGCGAGGTCTCGCTGAGTCATCTTTTTCTTTTCGAGAATTGCCATAACCTGTTCTGTGAAATCCAAGTTTTTTTGTACAAAAAGCCGATTTTCGGGTTTTATGCCGGCAAGTGCCTTTTCAAAATATTTGCTAGCCATTTGTTCTCTTTTTTCTACGATTTCATTTTATAAAATAGCTCTATAAGCAAGCCTTAAACTACTGTGGTTGAATCATAACCATATTTCCATATTTCCTTTCAGTTTGACATCCTCTACTATTAGTTCCTGAGTAGTCAAATCCTCAGTAATTTTAGAAGCGATTTGATTTGCCAATCGAAAATGGGGTAAAACATCCGGAGAGTCCTGAACTTTTGGAGAAGTTTTAATTCCACCACCACAAAGTAACATTACCCCAGGAGGTAGGGGAATACAATAGAGTCTAAGTTTTCCCTTTCTTTTGCCCAAGTATAATAAATCTTTTGCAGATACATGATTGGGGGGAAGGGCTTTTGCTTCATTCTCATGGCGTAAACTACAAATGCCAAAACCTCTTTTGCCAATCTGCTCAATCCATTCAAGGATAATCGTAAGGTCATCATAGAAGCCTACCTGGTGGTTTGGGTGATTTTTATCAAAAAATCGCTGAATAAAATTATCTGTTTCTGAATCCTGTTTTTGCTCATCTCTGATAGTATAAAAACCTACTTTCCCGTAAAGCTTAAATTCCTCAATCAAAAATAACTTTGGCACAGATTCTTTTTTATGAATAGTGGACTTTGAACTTTGTACGAGAAGGTTAATTATTATCTTATACGGTAACTTATCTTTAAAGTTAAGTATAAATGTAGTGTATTTTTTTTATCAAACAAACTTTTCTGTTAAGACAGTTAACAATATTTCCCTTAAAACTGCTTCTCGACAAACTTTCCGGCTGAATTGGTAAACCCCTCAGAACTTCTCCTTTTTTACGGTTTCCCACTTTTCGTTGGCGGTATTGATATACTCCTTCTGATCTTTATTCCACCGGTCCTGAACCTGTTGGTTATAATTGAGATAAAGTTTGCCATCCAATATGGTGAAGGCATCGGGAGAAATGGGTGCCTTATGTCCGTCTGCAACGCCATAGGCACAATACCCGCCATACTGGGGGGCGTATTTTTCAGGGTTTGCTTGAAAAGTAGCCAGGTTTTCTGCGGAACTAAACCGCCAGATAGCGCCATTCCATTCAAAAGAATATGTCTCAGAACCCTTGACCGGTTTCGCTTCTGTGAAATAAGCTACCGGGTCATATCCCTTAATGGCTCCTTCTTTGGTAGAAAAAACTTCACTATCGGATTTCTGGGAACAGCCGTATGACAGGATTGCCAAAATAAAAAAAGCTGTCAGGAAAGATGTTTTTGATAAATTTTCCATATTAATAAATCTGTATTGAAATAATTACCATACAAAACAACTCTCCCCATACAATTCAGTGTGTCATCAGAAAGACATTGCAGAGATTTGGGATCGGAAATTTTTTGTGAAAAGGGAAAATTCCACAATCGTTTCCTAAATTGAAAGCCTGAGTATAGCAGCTATTTCAAATGAGAAATGTATCCTTCCTCCTCCTGATCCTTACACTCATCTCCTGCCAATCACAGGAGAAAGATGTCCGGACGCAAAATTTTCCCCGGCTGGAATTGACCCCGGCGCACTTACCCGCAAAAGAAAATACCTGGGTTTTTATCCTTGCCGGCCAATCCAATATGGCAGGCCGGGGGTTGGTAGAACCAGCGGATACCATTCCTTCAGAACGGATATTAACCATCAATAAACAAGGGGAAATAATCATTGCAAAAGAACCCCTTCATTTTTATGAACCTGCCATGACAGGGCTGGATTGTGGATTGTCTTTTGGTAAAACCTTACTGAAACATGTGCCTGACAGCATAATGATTTTACTGATACCCACAGCAGTTGGCGGCAGTTCTGTCAGTCAGTGGCTGGGCGACTCGACGCACAGAGGTGTTCCGCTTTTGTCCAATTTCAGGGAAAAGACAGCACTGGCCAAAAACTATGGAGATATAAAGGGAATTTTATGGCACCAGGGCGAAAGCGATGCCAATGAAAAAAGTTTGCCCGTTTACCCGGAGAAAATACATACGCTATTTACTACGTTCCGGGAGATTGTCGGAAATGACCGTCTGCCCATCCTTATGGGAGAACTCGGATCATACTCCAAAAACAATAAAAACTGGCAGAAGGTAAACGAACAAATGCATATTTATTCCCAGATAGATTCAAATGTAATTGTCGTGTCCACGGCTGATTTTGTCCACAAAGGTGATAGTGTGCATTTCAACTCAGAGGGCCAGCGAATGCTGGGGCAGCGATTTGCAGAGGCGTATTGGGTATCTGGTCGGGAAAATGTGAAAGGGGGGAGCAATGTTATTACCGTCGATGGAAGCAAACTGGAATATGTGGTGGAAGGAGAGGGGATACCCTGCCTTGTTATCGGTTCTTCAGTTTATTATCCCAAAACATTTTCGATGGAGGTACGCAAACACCTGAAAATGTATTTTGTCGATATGAAGTGGTTTGCCAGAGATTATCAACCCGAAAATCTCGATTCCGTCAATATCGAATCAATTGTAGATGATGTGGAGGAAATCAGGGGAAAACTTGGATTGGAAAAGCCATTAATTTTGGGGCATAGTATTCACGGTACCATTGCGACTGAATATGTAAAAAAGTTTGGGAACAAAACCTCCGGACTGATCGTCATTGCTTCCCCTTGTGAATGGGGTAATCCTACATTTACACAGAAAGCAGAAAAGCTATGGGAAACAGCATCTGCTGAACGAAAAAAACTACAGGAAGAAAACTGGGGAAAAGTAAAAGAATTGGATCGCCTGACCGGACAGGCACAGGCTTCAAGAGAGTATAACACCATGTCTCCCCAGTATTGGTACAATCCCCGCTATGATGCCCGATGGCTTTGGGACGGTATGACTGTACATGAAGCGGTGACACAGCATCTGTTTACAAAGGTATTTCAAGCATACAATATGTTTGACCGGCCAGTAAATATCAATGTTCCCGTATTTGTGGGAATAGGAAAATACGATTACGTAATTCCTCATACCCTTTGGAAGACCAGTTATCCGGGTATTCCGGACTTTACGCTGGTGCTATTTGACAAAAGCGGGCATACACCCCAACTGGAGGAGTATGGAAAATTTGACGAAGAACTGATGCGGTGGGTGGCCCAAAAAGGATTGGAATAAAGCCAGGTATAAGCGGTGGATGCTGTTTTTGCATGCGTTTTTATTCAATTTTCGCCTGGCCGTTTCGTATATTACCTTAAGACTGCAATTGTAATCTATGAATTACCTTCGAACCAGTGGCATCCTTCTGCTCTGTTTTATGCTGTTTTCAGTCTCGTTTGCCCAAAAAACCGATACTACAGGTGTTTGGGAAACCGTAATTCTGGCTGAAAAGCAAATGGATTCCCTCAATCAACAACAAGCACTTGTATTACTTGATGAGGCGGAAGCTGTTTATTCAAATTCAGCGGATTATGAAAAAATCATCAAGGTTTACCTTAAAAAAGTTTCGATATATCTCAATTATCTGGATTTGCCTCTGGCAGCCGAGTACCTGCAAAATGCCCGGATAACATTCTCAAAAAATAGTTCGCTGCCCAAAAGTCTTGAGGCAGAGTGGTTATTTCTGAAAGGGGTATATTTGTATGAGACTGCGGCTTATGATTCTGCGCTGTATTATCTCCGGCTCTGTGAGCCAATGTATAGGGAAGTTCGCGGACCGGAGAGCAAATATACGGGCGAATGTTATTATTTCCTGGCTGCTGTTTTTCTTCGCAAATCTGAATATGAACATTCGCTTGATTATTCAAATCGGGCACTAGACCTATTCTTAAAGGCCAAGGGAGATTCTTCGTGGTTGGGAAAAACCTATAACCTCATCGGCTTTACTTATGGTGAGCAGGGTTATCTCAACAAGCAAATAGACTATTACCAAAAATCGCTGGCTGTAAATTTGGCCCTGTATGGCGAGGATAATTATGAAGTAGCGGTCAATTATAATAACCTCGCCTATACTGAAGGAGTAAAAGGAAACTTTCATAATGCGATTGCTTTTCTGCACAAATGTCTGAAAATCAACGAGAAAAAGCCGAAGGATAACCAGCAGTTGTTGGGTAGCAATTATTTGAATCTGGGGATGGACTATGCCTATATCGGCGACTACGGGCGTGCTGACTATTATATGGCCAAAGCGCTGGAAGTCCGCACTCGTATCTACGGAGAAAATCACCCCGATATCGCCAACGTCTATCACAATATGGGTTCTGTCGCAATGGATCTGGCTGAATACGAAAAAGCAAAAAACTATTTCTTAAAAGCACTTGAAATTCGCACCCGCTATCTGGGTGAAGGCAATCCTTACGTCGCACTTTCTCATACTATGTTGGGCCGCAGCCTGCTTTATCTGAAGCAAAAGGAATTGGCCCGGGACCATCTTGAGCGGGGGCTTGCCGGCTTGCGGGCTGTGTTGGGAGAAAGGCATTTTATGGTAGCCAATAGCTATTTTGACCTGGGTTTGTGTCTCGAAGAAATGGGGGAAATGACCGCAGCAATTGAAAATTACGAGAAGGCGATTGCGGTTGTGAAAAATACGGCCGGAAAGGACAATGCTATGCTTACCCGCTTATACGACGCATATGCAACCGCTCTGGTGAATGCCGGTCGCATTGACGATGCGCTTATCGTTTTGCAGGATGGCCTGATTGTGGTCTCTGAAGGGTTTTCGGATAAAGATTTCCTTAAAAACCCCGCACTCAGCCAGATGGATTTTGACATAACCGGGATATTTATTTTGGGTCAAAAGGCTGGTACGCTTTTGAAAACCGATGTCGGAAATTCTGCGGAAGGATTGCGGTCAATTTGGGAAACGTATTTGCTGGCAGATTCGCTGATCCAAAAATTACGGTTGGGCTTTTTTAATGAAAAATCTGGCGAACTGCTTTCCTTTCGATTTGTGACTGTGTATGAAAATGCGATCAGTGTTGCCTGGAAAATTGCTGAAATAACGGGAGATGATGCAATTCTTCAAAAGGCATTTTCATTGACCGAAAAGGCAAAATCTATGCTGTTGTTTCAGGCAGTAAGAGAAAATCAGGCTATGATTACAGCAGGCATTCCTCCCGATTTGTTGGGAAAAGAGCGATATCTGCGCGC
The DNA here is from genome assembly GCA_041391665.1 of Bacteroidia bacterium. Lineage (NCBI taxonomy): Bacteria > Pseudomonadati > Bacteroidota > Bacteroidia > Bacteroidia bacterium. The sequence continues at coordinate 906,477 of JAWKNO010000001.1, forward strand.
GGAGATAGGCTTTTGCGAAAAAGTGATTTTTGATGAAAGAAGGCTTGGTGAAAATGTCGATAGTTTGAAATTATTTGACGCTATCAATCGGCATTTTACCCTGACACAGGAACGACAGGCGCTGATCCTTGAGTTTGAAAAAACATATCCCGAATATTATCGGCTTAAATTTGACGATCAGGTTGCGACAGTTGGGGATGTGCAAAAACGACTGGATGAAAATGAATCTGTACTTACCTTTTTCACCGGAGAACATCATCTCTACAGCTTCCTCCTTACGAAAAAAGGATTTTACCCGCACCGGTCGGTAACAGGTGAGCAGTGGCTAGAAGATATGGGAGAATTTATCACCTATCTGAAAGACACAGAAATAGCTGATCAAAAAGCCTATACCAGTGAAAATTATCAACGATTTATTCGCCCTGCCTATCGCTTTTACCAGGACTTGATCCAGCCTTTTGAAGATGAACTGCAACATTCAGAAGATCTTGTCCTTATTCCCGATGGCGTTTTGGGGTATCTGCCATTTGATATACTGCTCACACAACCTGCGGGAGGAAAGGCAGATTACGGTTCACTACCCTATATGCTTCGGTCATGGCAAATGCGTTATGCCTATTCCGCTACTTTATTTTGTGCCCCCGAGCCAGTGACTCGAAAAAATCGCGCATTATTTGCCGGTTTTGCACCCGGAGCAGAAACAACCCCAGCTACGGGTGGCGACATTATCGCTGATATACAGCGAAGTCACCCCCGTTTTTCCAAACTATACGCCAACCAGCCTGAAGTAAAAAAAGCAGCCGGGCTTATGGCCGGAAAATCCTGGCTTGCATCTCTTGCGACAGAAACCGCCTTCAGGGCAAACGCAGGCGGATACAAAATTCTTCATCTCGCCACACACGCATGGGTCAATGATCTCAATCCCCTTTATTCAGGTTTATGGTTTGTTTCAGAGTTGGAGGGCGATTCGGCGCATAGAGACAGTCTGGCTCTCTACAATGAGGCAAAAGACGGGATTTTGTATGCCTACGAAATTTACAATATGGATATTCCCGCTGATCTCGTGGTCTTGAGTGCCTGTGAGACTGGCGCAGGCAGCCTTCGACGGGGGGAGGGCATTATGAGCCTCGCCCGGGCTTTTCGTTATGCCGGGAGCCCCAATGTGCTGATGACACTTTGGAAAGCCGAAGACGTCGCTACTCAGGGGCTGATGGAGAAATTTTACCAAAACCTTCGGAAAGGTATGGAGAAAGACGAAGCTTTGCGGAGCGCAAAGCTCGATTTTCTGTCGGAGACAGACAGACAACACCCGCACTTTTGGGCAGGCTTTGTACTCATCGGAGATGAATTGCCGGTCCGTGCGGACCGGCCTTTATGGATTTGGATTCTGGTTGGAGGGGCAATAGCCCTGGTTTTTTATCTGCTCAATCGCAGAAAAAAACTCCTTTCACCTTCAGCTTAAAACCGCAATGTATCAGGCAGATATTTGGCTGCCAGATCTTCGTAGTAAGGCCTTAGCTCCTTCACATTGGGAGGGGTAGGGGACTTGGAGTACAGGTCATAGGGATTAAATTTCTGTACCCATTTGAACATCTCCTTGTCGTGGCTGTCAACCAGGTGATCGTAAGAACCTTCTCTGTGCTGAGCATAGAAAGAGTGGTACCGGATCATGTACAACGCCTCTTCAGGCAGATAGTCTTTCATGATATGGTACAGATATTCGTCGTGCCCCCATGACATATGCACGTTGCGAAGGCCGCAGTTGGGTTCGTACACACCGTATTTGGTATTAAACCGCTCGTCGGTGTAGTCAGGGTTATTTACAAAAAACTCAGGATAGACAATTTTATCCGAATAGGCACATCCTACGGGGAAAGTATCTCCCACAACTGCCCACTGAGGCTCACCAAACAGACACAGTACTTTGCCCAGGTCGTGCAAAAAGCCGGTAAGAACAAACCAGTCCGGATGCCCGTCTTTGCGGATCGCTTCAGAAGTCTGCAACAGGTGCTGGGTTTGGTCGAGATCGATGTCAGGATCTGAGTCATCGACGAGCGTGTTGAGGTATTCAACGGCATCCCAGAGCGACATTTCACGGCGGTCAAACTTCAGGAATTCTTTTTCCTTTTCCATCACAAAATCATAGGTCTGATAGGTATGGTTGAGGCGGTAAAATTCCTTGACGGTATCACGCGCAGGATCGTCGTAGTTGCGGTAATCGTCTTTTGCTTTGGGAGCAGTTTCTTCGGGATAACGGCGCAGTACGTCCTCTTCCCAAAGTTCCATCATATCGTGTGCGGAGACTTCTTTCTGGTTTTTCATATTCGGAAAAAATTTGCGCTAATATCGTATTTTCCCGCGATCACAACAACGAAAATCTAGGGCAAACTATTACCCAACCGAAGATTGTGCATTGTCCTGATGGCGAACGATGTAAGTAAGATAGGCGATCGTCAGAAACAAGCCAAAAACGATGGTAAAACCAGTTGACCGGCTGTATTCCAAAGGATGAATAATTCGCATGAGAATATCATTGATCAGCCCCATAGGATTGGAAATAATATCCCAGGAATTCCACCTGAGATAACGTCCCAGATAAACGCCAAAACTGGTCAGGAAGATCACGCATACGGTAACGATTCTTCCCTGAATATGACCCAGTTGGTCAAAGTATGCGAGTTGTATTTTTCGGAGCGAGCTCATACCCAGCCAGAGGCCCGTCCATGCAAAAGCAAGCAACACGGTCAGATCCAGCCACAGCGGGCTGGCATGTCTTTGGTGGAGGTGAAACAAATCTGTGAGAATATAGGGCGCATTGGGAAAAAACAGCAGCCAGCCGATAATACCCGCAGCGGTTATCCAGGTGGGGCGGTCATTGCGTTGGGTAACCCAGTGTGCGATCAGGAAGGGAATCCATGCCAGGAAAAGATTCCACGAAAGGAAAAGAAAATACTTATTTCCCGAGATATATACCCGCACCAGGAATATGCAGAAGGCAAGGATAGAAGATAGTGCCAGAACAGAAAATTCTGATGACCGGTTTTTCCAAAGCAGAGAGACTGTATTCATAGATGATAGATTGTATTGGTTAGGACCCCATACCGTGGATAATTTCTTCCAGGGCGCTGAGGTGTTCTTCGAATGCTTTTTTTCCTTCGGGAGTCGTGCTGTATGAAGTTTGCGTTTTTTTGCCAGCAAATGTTTTTTGGATGGTGAGATAACCGGCTTCTTCCAGCTTTGTGATATGGCTGGCCAGGTTGCCGTCAGAGATATTCAGTCCAGATTTCAGGCTAAGGAAATCCACCGCCTCATTGACCATGAGGAGCGACATGATTTTCAGCCGGAAATGGTTTTCAAAAACCTTGTTTAATCGTTCAAAAACGTCTTTCACCGTTCGTATTTTATGTACATCATGGCGCCATACACGATGTGAAGTACGCCAAAACCTATTACCCAGAAAAATATCCCATACCCGATAAAACTTGCCGAAATCAGCCCCAGGACAATTTCGCTGATACCGAGATAGCGGATTTCGCGGTAGGTGTATTTACCCGCATTGAGCAGGGCCATACCGTAAAATACCAGCGTCGCCGGTGCTACCAGGCCTGCAAAACCATACCAGGCAAGCTGGACACAGAAGACCGCACCCGCAGCCAGCGGAATAAAAAGATTGATCATCATCCGGCTGGACGATTTTGTCCAAATCTTTTTCCCTTGTTTACGGGCATTTCTGACTGTAAAGAACGTCGCTACTCCGATCGCGCAGACGAGTATAAGCAGGGCAATGCCTACAAGCGTAAAGAGTTGCTCGACTGTGGTGAGATAGGGTTTGCCGCGGATCAAGCGCACGATATTCTGGTACATATCGTGTCCGTGGAGGTAATGATAGGTTCCGGCTGCGCCTATCAGGGCCACGACCCCTGCGCCTACCCCCGAAAGCCCGCTCAGCGACATAAAGCGGCTGGACTCTTCCATGAGGTTGCGGATTTCAGAAATGTCTTTTAGTCTGTCTTTATATTCGTTCATCCCAAAGCACTTTGCTGTACAAAGCTAATAAACGGAAACGAAACGAGAAAGTTTGGCTGGGAGTAAATCAAAAATCACTAACTTTCGGCAAAATAAAAACACAATGAGCACCAAAAAAATCATACTATTTTCCCTGTTGGGCATTGTCCTGATTTTTGCAGGATATGTAGTCTATATAATGGCCACCACCAAAAGTCATAGTCCGGCGGGCAGCGCCAATATTTCCCAAAACGGGCTGGACGTATCAGTCAGCTATTACCGTCCCTACAAAAAAGGCCGCGTGGTATTTGGCACTGAGGCCGGCAAAGCATTGCAGCCATATGGCAAATACTGGAGGCTGGGCGCCAATGAAGCCACAGAAATTGAATTTAGCAAAGCAGTGACCTTTGGCGGATCGCCGGTAGCAGCGGGGCGATATGTCATGTATGCCGTTCCCGGCGAAAGCGTCTGGACTTTCGGCCTCAACACCGAACTGGGTCGCTGGGGTTATGCCGAAGTGGATCACGGAAAAGACGTATTGACGGTAGAAGTTCCCGCCGCAGCCGCCCTCTCCGAGCCGGTGGAGCAGCTCACCCTGGACTTTACAGGACAGGACTCCGTCATTTTCCTCAACATGAAGTGGGATCAGACCCATGTGGCTGTGCCGATTATGGCGGGGGAGTAGATTTTTTGAGAGAATTTTCGTATATTTTGAATATGTCAGATATACTTAAACAAATAGACACCTTAAGTCCGTCCGAAAGATGGGGGCTCGTTTATTACCTTTTGCAGACACTGAGAGAAGAAAAGGAAGATACGGCTCCCGTTCCTGACTGGCAGATCGATATAGCGATTAGCCGTGCCAAAGATATTGACTCTGGAAAGTCCAGGACTTTGACGAAGGAAGAGTTTTGGAAAAAACTGAATAAAAGGGCCGGTTGAGTAAGGGTTACAGGATATGTTTTTCCGGAAAATAGGTTTAACCACAAAGGACACGGGGGACGCACGAAGTACACGAAGGGGGATATAATCTATAATTGAATTTATTTCCAATCCACTCATTCCCCGTTGCCAATTCCGGTTATTTCAGCTATTTTGTACCGGAGGTATGGCATAACGTGCCTCGCTGTAACGTTACCCCGATTTATGATCACCAGCTGGCTGTATTACAACAAAAAAAACCTCACCAACGATGACCTGCTCAACATTTGGGGAGAAGCCCACCATGAAAAGGTGGAGTTTCTCGACATCAGCGGCAATGCCTTCAGCGGAACGGTTCAGTTTCCCCACCCCCTGCCTGATCTTAAAGTGCTGGAGATGAGCGGGAATACTGCGGAGATTGAGGCGTTGGTTTTTCCATCTTTTATTTTCCCCAACCTTCAGCATCTATACCTGCAAAACAGCCAGATTAAAAACTTACGCATAGGAAGCGACTTCGAAAAGCTGGAGTACCTGTACCTCTACGGAAACCCGATTGAAAATATCCCGAAAGAAATTTTTGATAAGGAAAGAGAAAATGTGGCGGAGCCGGTGAGGGATTATTTCCGTGCAATGCTTCAGGGAGAGGTAATCAATACGGAAGCTAAAATCGTATTTATCGGAAACGGAGAGGCGGGAAAAACGACGCTATCTCACCAATTTCGGAAAAAGGAATTTATTTACATTCCTCCGGAAGAACGCACACACGGCATTCTGATTGAACCGTGGGAGGTAAAAGAAAAACAATTTCCTCAGTCGCTTAAAGATAAAATCGGCGCAAAAAGCGTTGGCATGAAAATGCGGAATGGCTGGCAAATCATCGGAAGAATTGAAAAAATAAATCTATATATCTGGGATTTTGGCGGACAGGAGTATTACCACGCCACACACCGGCTGTTTCTCAATAGCAATGTATTGTATCTCCTTGTCTGGGATGAAAATACCGAACACCAGGAGCACGACAAAGGCATTCACCCCCGCGATTATTGGAAACGAAATATCAACCACTACGCCCCGGAAAATACAACGTTGGTGATTCAGAATAAGGCGACAGAGCGAGCCGTTATGGATTCGTCAAGGCTTGTGTTTAAAGTAGGTTTTCGCAATAAAAATGATGAGCGAAGCATCTCTCAATACAACCTGGATGTAGAATCTCTCGAAGAAGCGATTCTTGAACAATTAGCAAACTTACCGCATCTGGGAACCCCTTTTCCCAGCGTATATGACGATATTCGGACTGCTTTACGGAAAGAAAAAAAAGGCTATCTGCTGTACCGCGATTATCTGAAGTTTTGTCGGGACAACGATAACAGCACAGATAATATCATGCAGGAAAATAGTCAGATAGAGACACTGACAAAATTTCTTCACGAAACCGGTGTGATTATCTGCTATCGTTACGAAAAAGATTGTCCGGCTACCCTCAAAAACTACGTTTTTACAAATCCTGCGTGGGTGACAGATACCATTTACAAAATTCTGGATAAAGAAAATGTCCTTAAAAAAGATGGAGAATTTGACGAAAAACATGTGGAGGACGTCGTACTCAGCCTGGAAACCAGCCTCAATTTCAACGAGTGGATTGACCTGATGAAGCGGTTTGAGCTAATATTCGAAATCAAAAAAGACAACGAGCCCCGATTTATCGCACCGCAATACCTGCCGATGAATTGCAAAGAGCCGGAAAGAGAAAAATCTGCGGCCTCACTACCCCTGGTATTCAGTCTGCATTACCCCGACTTTATGCCCAAAAGCAATTTTCTTCGGTTTATCAGCAAGTATGGGTCTGCAAGTGAAAACTATTGGTACTGGAAAAAAGGCATGATTTTTCAGCACAACGGAAAAAATGTCTATGCTTCGTGCGATTATGAAAACCGCCTGATTTCCATCCGCATGGAAAAAGCCGATATGCCATTTGCATCTTCATTATTCACCACCCTGTATGAGATTGATAAAACGGAAAGCCTGGAAGTATCAGTAAATAGGATAGATTTTGTGCCGTATAAAATGCTAGAGGAGTACCGGCAAAATGGAGCCTCAATTTGCATATACAAAAGTAAAACATTCCATGTCCGAGACTTTGGCTTTTTAACCTGGGATGCGTTTGATGAAAAAGAAATCAGGAATATGGATCATAAAGCGTATATCGAAAAACTCATTGCTGAAGGGAATACCCGAGCGGCAATAGAACAGCTTCTGGAGGGCTCAAAAGCCGCCCAGAGTGACATTTACCGTGAAATGATTCTTCTTTCAGCCCGGTATTATAGTATTGAGCAGGAAAAGGAAGAAACTACAATTACTGATGAAAACTACAGAGTCGAAAAAGCCCGAATTGTAAAATCTTTGGTTGATAAAGTGGGCAAATACAAACCCTCCCCAGGTTTTATTTTTTCGCCTATTGTCCAACCGGTTTCAGACGAAAAGGCAGACATTCCGGTATTTTTTGTTACAGAAATGAAGAAGCAGTTTGAAGATGAATACCGTAAAATGCACCGATTTGAAAAGTTGCTAAGTAGCATGAAGGAGAAGGATTTACGGACAGAATATGAAGAAGAAATTGAATTATGCGATGAAAATATCACACGTATTGAGAAACGATATTTGAAAAAAATAAAAGACCGGCAGCCACAAATACCTGAAGCGGATATCAGAAAGATGATAGACGAACTCAGAGAAGATATATCCCATCGCTTCAACCAGATCGACGATAAACTAACCGGTATCCTTCTTGCAATTGAAAACAGTATTGATGAAAATGCTATTGAATCCGATTTGGAAGAAAAACAAAAAGCCGAAGAACTGCTTCAGGAAATATTAAACAAGCTGGAAACCCATCCGCCTCAGGATAATTCTGTAGCAGAGAAACTGAAAGGCGATATCAGCACCGGGGCAAAACTCAAACTTGCCATTCCCCTGATCCCGGGGATTCTGCAATATGAAAGTGATTTATTATCCTTTTCAACCAAAGAATCTATTAAATCTTGGAAAGACTTGTGGAAGATTTTTGTGAAAAAACAGTAACCCACCATGCTCCTCAAAATCACCCCACCCGCAACTTTGGATTTTGATATCAATGGCTTCACTCTCGAAATGATCGAAGTCCAGGGAGGGAGTTTTATGATGGGGGGAGATGAATATGATCGGGAAAAACCTATCCATAAGGTAACTCTTGACTCTTTTCTTATCGGCAAATACCCTGTCACCCAGGCTCTTTGGTCTGCCCTTATGCCGAAAAATCCTTCTGAGTTTAAAGGCCCAAACCGCCCGGTGGAGCAGGTAACCTGGCTTGATGCGGCGAAGTTTTGTAATGTGCTGAGCAAAAATCAAGGGTTAAAGGAAGTTTATGAGTTTAATGGTGAAGTTGAGGTATTAATCAATTATGAGTCTAACGGTTTCCGCTTACCAACGGAGGCCGAATGGGAATGTGCAGCAAAAGGTGGAGTTGTTGACGGAGGTAAATATTATTATGCTGGGAGCAATGATTTGAATTTTGTCAGTTGGCATGAGTCCAACTGCCATGAACAATCACAGCCAGTTGGACTTAAAATGCCCAATCAGTTAGGAATCTATGATATGAGTGGGAATGTATGGGAATGGTGTAATGATTGGTACATGGATTATACAGAAAAAGAAGAAGAAAATCCTATTGGCTCAAATATCAAAACAGAAAGAGTTAGACGAGGGGGTAGTTGGAGATTTGATTACAGAGGGTGTAGGGTTGCCTATCGACGTAGCAAACCAGTAGAGTTTCTTGATGATGACCTCGGCTTCCGCCTCGTCTTAAAGCGTTAGCCAAACCTTGCCAAAAGGCATAGAATTGCCTATCTTTAACCAAAAAACCACAATGACCGAAGCCGAATTAAAACTTACCCTTTTCCGGTGGATAGATCAATTTTCGGGCGATAGCCTGAGAAGGTTGTTCAAACTCGTGGGGAAAAGCCTGAAAAAGGAGGTGGATGAACCGCTCTCTTTAGTAGAGGAAATGCAGGCGGGATACGCTGCGATGGCAGCCGACAAAAAGCGCGAAGAAGAAGCGATTGAGTGGATGGAAGGGGTGCTTAGTAAATGTTAATCCATTGGTTGCTGTTACTTCTCCAACCGGAGAAGTAGTATTTTCTGACGGGAACCGTCATTCCGACGAGCGATAGCGAGGAGGAACCTATGAAGGTGATATCCGTCGGATAACAAGATTTCAAAACAGCTTAACTAAGACTTCATCGTTTTTAAAATTCTTCTCCCTCTATGCTCCTCAAAATCACCCCACCCAAAACCATAAACTTCCATGTCAATAACCTCACCCTCGAAATGATCGAAGTCCCGGGTGGCAGTTTTATGATGGGGGAAAATTACGAAGTAACTCTTTCTCCCTACCACATCGGCAAATACCCTGTCACCCAGGCGCTTTGGTCTGCCCTTATGCCTAAAAATCCTTCCTGGTTTAAAGGCCCAAACCGCCCGGTGGAAAATGTAAGCTGGTTTGATGCGGCGAAGTTTTGCAATGCGCTGAGCAAAAACCAAGGATTGGAGGAAGTTTACGCTTTCCGAAGGGAAGAAGTGACGGCCAACCACAAAGTCAAAGGTTTCCGCCTGCCTACCGAAGCCCAGTGGGAATATGCCGCACGGGGAGGCACACATCATATCGACAACTATGAATACTCTGGAGAAAAAAACCTTCACGCGGTGGGTTGGTACAGGGACAACAGCCACAACCAGACCCAACCCATCGGGTTGAAAGACCCCAATCAACTGGGCATTTACGACATGAGCGGAAATGTATGGGAGTGGTGTGGGGATTGGTATGGCAATTATCCGGAATCGGTGCAGCAAGACCCGCCCGGCCCCTTGAAAGGCTCGAACCGTGTTTTGCGCGGCGGTAGTTGGTACGGCGATTCGGGGTCTTGCCGCGTGACTCATCGCTACCGCATCATGCCGGAGTATCGCCACGACATCGTTGGTTTTCGTGTGGCTCGTCAGTTCTAACTGCCTGTCCGGCGTTGTTATGAGCTAAAGAAGAGCAGGAAAAAAAGAAGGGAAAAAATCTTTTTGGCTCAGTCAGCCCGGCAGGCAGGCGCGGGAAGCGCCGTCCGCCTGCCGGGCTGACTGAGCCAAAAAGATCGGGGTTTGGGGTCTCGGATTCCCGCAAGGAATCTGAGACCCCATAGGAGAAGCTTTAGAATGGGGGACGGTAGCCCCAATTTTTTATAAAACCTTATGCCATTGACACACCTTCTACACATCCGAAATATGTGTTTCGAAATCCATTTTTTGATGGAGAATACGGATGATTTCTACTATGTCATTCTTTACTCTGTAGAAAATGATATGCTTGCCAAAGGCGTAAGACCGACATTCATTCAATAAGTCCTTTCGATTTCGGCTTATGGGATGATAAGGGTCAGTAATTTTTTAAAACTCTTTCGGCAATCTGGCTTACCGTAAACTCACTCGATTCTCCACGATCGAGTGATTCTACCCCGGAGATTAACTCTTTTTTTAGCAATTCGATTTTGAGTTTTTTCAATTGATCCTGTTCTTCCATAAGACGAAGCGCCTCTCGTATAACTTCGCTGGCATTGTTGTACAGCCCCGATGAGACTTTAGCCTGAACAAGTGCCTCTAATGTGGGTGTCAGAGATATATTCATTGCATATTTTTACTGTAAATATAACGAAGATTGACAATCTTTGTTATGTGATTTGTAATTAATATCAGCATCACACGCTTTTTCTCTTACCCCTTCAACCCCACCCACACACTCCGTACGATCGCGATGCCCACCAACGGTAAACTCGCCGGGGTATCGGGTCAGTTATCTCGGCCCGCCTCGCTTTGTCCTCCCCAGTTTAGGGCAGGAATGGGAAATTACAAATGCCAAATCGGAGATGTCACTCAGGATGCTAAATTGAATGTGTTTCACATCAAGGCGCCTGAAAACGCTTTAAATTCAATCTTTTTCCCCTACAATTTTGAGCACATGGTCATATACCCGGGCACTCAGATAAAATCCAATTTGATCTTTTAACCTATCAAGCAGAGGTCTTATTTGGGGAATAAGGCCTTGCGATTTCGCTCGGATTAAAATACCTAATACACCAATAGCATCAATTTGATAATTCCGGGCAATTTGATAACCAGCTCTTTCATCTATCAGCAACGCATCAGCTTTTAACTCAAGAGTTAACGCAATCGCTTCTGCCTCCCCCGGATCAAGATTGGTTAATAAATTTTTTACCATTTCCTGATCGGAAACTGTTTTTTCTATTAGCCAACTTTCCTGCCTGGCCTGCTGAAAAATACTTTGAAATGTCGGGTCAGGGTGCGTGAGAAGTTCTGCTACAACTGTGGATGGAATCACAACTTCTTCAAATAGTGCTGGCAAAAGTTTAAGCTGCCCGAGAGAAATCAGGTTACTTACGGGCGAGGTATCACTTACTACTATCACCGAAAAGCTTTTCTATGGTTTTGAGATCCTGCTCCACTTCCTGAATTCCGTAATGCATCGGGATCTTCAGGCGACCTAATACCTGTTGGAAATCCCAGCGGGTTTTACCTGCAAAGCGGCTTGCCTGAGCCAGGGTAAATATTTCTGCCTGAAATAGCGCAATCGCTATTTGTAGCTTAATGTCGGACTCGGTGCGTCCTTCAAGCAGGTGATCAGGTATTTCAATGGTCATTTTCTCAAAATTTCTATTAATATACGATTTTCCAATCACCCCTTCAACCCCACCCACACACTCCGCACAATCGCGATGGCCATCAATGGCAGACTCGCCGGGTGGAAGGCCTGGCCCAGAAAAAACCAGCCGAGCAATACAATCCCCGCCAGGATCGCCGAACCGAGAAAATAGTATTTCAACCACATGGGTTTGTTGGCGGGAATCAGCAGGATTCCGGCAATCAAATGGGTGGGCAACAGCCACAATATATTGAGGTTGTCTGCCGTCGCAGTGTGGTCGGTCGCAAACCACAATAAGGCGATCACCACACCTGCAAATCCGTAAATGATAAATATCGTTACATCGAGCCAGTTGCGGCGACGGTCGGATTTGTACTCCTGCCAGGTAAGAAAACCCATCAGCAAAAACAACAGCCAGAAAATTATGCCCGGCCGCAGCAAAAACGGCGTCGGCGCAAACTCTGCCCCTGAATTGTACAATGGCGTATTGCTCACGACAAACGGCTGCTCTTTTCCGTCGTGGATGATCGTCGCCGAACCGAGATACCCGGCAAGGTAGTCAGGCAAAAAACTCTGCTCCTCGGGCGTCGCCTTCCGGTCAATCACTTTTCCAAGGATCAGGTCGATGCCAAAGTCTGTCCAGGCTTTGCCTGTCAGGTATTCGCCGATCAGATCGCGAAAGGTTTTGTCCGGGTCGGTATAGGAGGGCTCAAACTTCAGGCTGTCTCCAAGCACTTCCTTAAACACATCTTTGATCCGCGTGGCGCAGTTGTCAAAGAAAAAATCGTAGAGGTAAAACCGGTTTTCGGGTTTGTAGTTTTCGTCGAGATAGTCAAAAATGGCTTGCTTCTGCTCCAGCGTCAGGTTAAATACTTCCTCGTCAAACGACCGTTTGAAATACCGGTAGGCGTAGTCAAAGTCCCGCCATTTGTCAATATCGAGCTTGTAATTGAGCTGCCCCCGCATAAATTTCAGGTAGAAATTGGGGGCATCAAAATCAAATGTTCCGTAGTTGAATACAATGTCTATCCCTGTTGCCGGGTCACTTACCCTGATGGCACTATGCCCAAAGGAGGAGTAAAGTTCTTCTCCTGGTTCACAGGTCAGGAGACTGATCTGCGCCTGGGGCGAAAGCTGCGGCGCGGCACAAAGCCAGACCGTAGGTAAAATCGACAAAAGTGCAAGGATAAAATTTCTCATCGCATTTTTTTATAGGCGTTGATCAACCCGTTGGTAGAACTGTCGTGCGAGGAAATACCTGCATTCCCTTTCAATTCGGGCAGAATGGCATTGGCGAGCTGTTTGCCGAGTTCGACACCCCACTGGTCAAAACTGAGAATATTCCAGATCACGCCCTGAACAAATATTTTGTGTTCATACATGGCAATCAAGCTGCCCAGCGTGCGCGGGGTGAGTTGTCGGAACAGGATGGAATTAGTGGGTTTATTTCCGGTGAATACCTTAAATGGTTTGAGATATTCGATTTCATCGTGGTTTTTTCCGGCGGCTTCCAGCTCGAGGACAACTTCTGCTTCGGTTTTTCCTTTCATCAGGGCTTCGGTCTGGGCAAAAAAGTTTGCCAGCAACTTTTGATGGTGATCGCCAAGTGGATTGTGGCTTACTGCTGGTGCGAGGAAATCACAGGGGATAAGTTTGGTTCCCTGGTGAATCAACTGGTAGAATGCGTGTTGTCCATTGGTGCCGGGTTCGCCCCAGATGACGGGACCTGTCTGCCAGTTTACTCTTTTCCCGTCGCGGCCTACATATTTGCCATTGCTTTCCATATTTCCCTGCTGAAAATAGGCCGGAAACCTGTGCATATACTGGTCGTAGGGGAGGATGGCTTCCGTTTCCGCGCCAAAAAAATTATTATACCAAATCCCTAGCAGCGCGAGGATAACAGGCAGGTTTTGGGAAAATGGCGTATGGCGGAAATGGTTGTCCATCCCATGTGCGCCTTCGAGCAGAGCGGTGAAATTTTTGGCTCCGATGGTACACATGATCGAAAATCCGATCGCGGACCAGAGTGAATATCTTCCACCTACCCAGTCCCAGAACTCAAACATATTAGCGGTATCGATGCCGAAGGCCGACACTTCTTTGGCGTTGGTGGAAATGGCCACGAAATGGTCTTTGACATATTTTTCATCACCGGCGGCTTTCAGAAACCATTGACGCGCAGTATGGGCATTGGTCATGGTCTCCTGTGTGGTGAAGGTTTTGGAGGCGATGAGAAAGAGGGTGGTTTCGGGAGAAATGCGTTTCAGCGTTTCAGCGATATGAGTTCCGTCCACATTGGACACAAAGTGCGGCTGAATGCCCGGTTTCCAGTAGGGGCGGAGCGCTTCAGTCACCATTACCGGGCCGAGGTCGGAGCCGCCGATGCCGATGTTGACGATATCTGTAATGGGCTTGCCCGTATAACCTTTGATAGATCCTTCGTGGAGGCGGTTGGCAAAGTTTGCCATTTTGGCGAGTACGGCATTCACTTCCGGCATGACATCTTCACCGTCCACGATGACGGGCGAATTGCTGCGGTTGCGAAGGGCAACGTGGAGGACTGCGCGGTCTTCGGTTTCGTTGATCTTATCACCGGTAATCATCTTTTCGATGCTTTCGCCGAGCGAAACTTCTTCGGCAAGTGCCAGAAGGCCCGCCATTACAGGCTCATCGATAAGGTTTTTGGCATAATCGAGCAGGATGTCTTCGTAGGAGAGAGAGTATTTCCCAAATCGTTGCGTATCACTGGAAAAAAGATCGCGCATGTGGGTTTTCCGCATGCGCTCATATTCTTTTTGTAACGATTTCCAGGCTTGGGTTTCGGTAGGATTTATTCTGTTCAGCATTCAGCGTTATTTTGAATGCGTGAATTTAGTGAAAATTCTGATCACCCCGAAAGCGTTCACGATGACTTAATACGATTCACCAACTGCGTTTGATTTCCAGTGGTTCACGCAGGTAAAACTCGATGAGACTGCCTGCGGGTAGTTCGATTTGTTTGCCTTTGCTGGCTGCTGCAATACCCAGTCCGACAAGGGCGCCATTTCGGGCACCTCTGCGACCGCCGAGTACCGCACCTATGAGGGCTCCGCCACCTACTTTTGCCCCGGTTCCGGATTTTTTGCCGTGGAGGGAAAATCGTTCGGTTTCAATATCTACCCATCGGCCATTGATCATAATGGCAGTGAGGGTAAGCGTCAGGCGAGCCTGATTGGAGAGCCTGCCTGCACGTGAAGACTCTACGATATATCCATTGACCGGAGTCCCGGCAGGGGCAATCACTCTGCCTTTGAAGCGAAGATCTTCGGCCATTACTGCCGAAAAAATATTTCCTTCACATTGAAAATCGGTGCTCAGCAATGACTGTGTCTCAATAAGGATGGCAGTACCTTCCGGTAATTTTTTGTCTGTTGGCAATGGATTTTTTGCAAAAGTAACCGGGCCTGTCAGCAACAGGATCAGGAGAATGTTTAAAAGATGATGTTTCATAGCTATACAGGTTAGATATAAGTCTATGTTCTAAACTACGGGGCAGGGAGCGGAAAGATTAATGAAAGTTGACGAATGCGGGAATAGTCGGAGTGAATACAGGTATAAGGGCTATGAAGCCAATAGGAACTTCCACCTAATTTTAATAATTTCCCCGTCCGTTTCAGGAAATTGAAAATTACTACCAATATGATTTCTGCAGAAGCTATAGAAAATGCTGCCGAATGGATCAGCAATCTGGAAGATGATGACGAGATAGAAAAGCTGATCGACGATTTTGGCGAGTCGCAGCCTTTGCTGTTTACCTATCTGATGATGATGGGTGAAGACGATTTAAATGAGGAAGAAAACGAACTGCTGCTTTTCCTTGGACTGGTAATATGGAAAGCTTTCGGCACAACCAAAACTGTGGAAAACAACATTTTGGATGAAGTGAAGGCCAAAAATGAAAGATATCTCGAATCTCTTCATGATGCCTCATCGAGTGAGCTGGAAACGGTATTGGAAGAAATGGAAGAAGTTACCTCCCAGCCCGCGATTTTTGCCTATATCAGTGAAAATCTGGAGGAAGAATCTGACTGGATTCGCCCGGCCAACCGGGGTATTATCCTGTTTTTGTTGAGTGTGATGATTGATTGCCTGAGCAGGTAATCATTTCATAACCTTAGAATAAGATTATATTAATCTTTAACAGCCTTCTTTCGGGGGCTTATTCATAAGGTGTTGAATAAAGCGTCGTCATTAAACAAACATTATGGAACTTCTTTTAATGATCACTGGATTTTGCCTCGCGGCATACTCTGTAGTAGGCAATGATGTGATCCAGACACTGGGAACGTTTCTGAGTTCCAATGAGAAGAAGAAATGGTATGTTTTGTGGGGATATACGGCGACTATTATGGCGGCTGTATTGCTGTTTGGATGGTTTAATATGGGAGACGTATCCTATGGACGACTTTCAAAAGTGCCCGTACCCGACATTTTTCACTGGTATTATATTCTTCCACCGCTGATCCTGCTAGTGATCACCCGCCTGGGGGTTCCGGTTAGTACCACGTTTCTGATTCTCAGTGTATTTTCGGAGCAGTTGATCGGCAGTATGATCGAGAAATCAGTTTGGGGATATGTGGTCGCTTTTGGTACCGCTGCTGCGATTTATGCGGTGATCAGCCGGTTGTTGGAAAAACATTTTATCCATACTGAGATAACGGAAAGAGAAGAAAAGATTTGGTCTGCCTTGCAATGGTGTTCTACCGGATTTTTATGGAGTCAGTGGCTGATACAGGATCTGGCAAATATTTATGTATATCTGCCGAGGAAAATGAGCGATCTGAGCTTTTTGCTTTCTGTAGCACTGTTGTTGGGATTGTTGGCCTATATTTTTTATCGTCGTGGAGGTGCTGTACAAAAGATTGTTACCTCCAAAACCAATACGACGGATGTGCGGTCTGCAACCTTGATTGACTTCCTGTACGGAATTATTTTGCTGGTATTCACCACATGGAGCAAAATACCGATGAGCACTACCTGGGTATTTGTGGGTTTGCTCGCCGGTCGGGAATATATGATCAGCTTTATGTTGAAAGATCCGTCTCTGCGAAAAGTTACTCAGGTGATTTCGCTGGATTTATTCAAAGTATTTTCTGGTTTGATTGTGAGTCTTGCCCTGTCATATCTATTGACGTATCTTGCGGCTTAACCGCGTTGAGATACCAAAATGCCACTGATAGAATGTATCCCCAATTTCAGCGAAGGGCGTAATGATGCCGTCATTGATCAGATTGTAGGAGAAATCGCCTCTGTATCAGGGGTGAAAGTCATGCATGTCGACAAAGGGTATTCTGCCAACCGCACAGTGGTCACTTTTGCCGGTGAGCCGGAATCCGTAGTGGAAGGAGCATTTCAGGGTATAAAGGCGGCTTCCCGGCTGATTGATATGCGATTACACTCCGGCAATCATCCGCGTATGGGCGCGACAGATGTCTGCCCGTTGGTTCCTATAAATGGTATAGATTTCGAGTCGCTGATTCCTTTCGCTCACCAGCTCGCAAAGAGGGTAGGAGAGGAGTTGAATATTCCGGTGTATTTGTATGAAAAAACGGCTCTCCGTGCCGAGCGGAAAAAGCTCGAAACAATCCGGGCGGGAGAGTATGAAGGATTTCGGGAAAAGATTCTTCAACCTGACTGGGTGCCTGATTATGGACCGCAGGAGTTTCAGCCGGGACCCGGCCAGACGGTGATCGGTGTTCGCGACTTTTTACTTGCTTTTAATATTAACCTCAGTACCCGTTCGGTAGCACTTGCCGGAGAGGTCGCTGCGGACGTTCGGGAGAGTGGGAGATTTAAGCGAATTGACGGCAAAATTGTCAAAGATGCTTCTGGAAAGGCGGTAAGAATTCCCGGTAAATGCAAAGGGGTAAAAGCGATTGGATGGTATGTGGAAGAATATGGACTGGCTCAGGTATCTACGAATATTACAGATCTTGAAATCACACCGCTGCATCGGCTTTTTGAGGCAGTCTGTGAAAGTGCTGAGTTGCATGGTATTCACGTTACTGGGGCTGAATTGATCGGTATGATCCCGTTGAAATGTATGCTGGACGCAGGGCAATATTTTCAAAAAATGGGAGAACATAAGGATGGTGTTTTATCCGAAGCAGAATACGTAAATATCGCAGTACAGGTAATGGGTCTTTCGGCAGTGGTTCCATTTGTGCCGGAGCAAAAAGTTATAGAATACCGGTTGGAAAAGATGTAAGAATTGGATGATTTTTACTTTATTCGTAAATTGACCAATTATTATAGTGCACAGAATCCGTAATCTTTACCAAAAAACCTTATGAAGCATCTATTTACCTTATTGGTAGGGTTGTGTTTAATTCCATTTGTCACAAATGGACAAATCCTGCTAGACGAAAATTTTGCAACTGGTACAGGCTCTACGCCTCCTGCCGGCTGGACACAGGCCACATTAGTTGGCGATCCTACTTTCGACACATGGCGTTTTAACAACCCGGGCGCTCGTACTTTAAATGCCCCTATTAGCAGCCCGGCGGCTATTTTTGACAGTGACAACTATTCCTCGGCCGGTGGGGCAGAAGACGTTGTGCTCACATCACCTGTATTTGATGGTACAGGCCTCACCGTGATCAATCTTACCTGGGATCACTACTTTCAGGCAGGTTTTGGCGGTGGATGGGCGGTGGAAGTATTTGATGGTGTGAACTGGGTGCCTGTTGCATCCGGAGGCGCTTCTACTACTGCCAATCCTCAATCAGAAGCGGTTGATATTTCTTTACAGGTAGCTGGCAATGCCAATGCTCAGTTGCGCTTTCGCTGGACAGGAGATTATTCCTGGTACTGGATTGTGGACAATGTAAAGGTGGTTGCACCTGTAGCAAATGATGTTGGTATAGTTTCCGTTGATCAGCCTGGTGATGGATGCGCGCTTTCTGCTACAGAAACCGTATCGGTCACGCTTAAAAACTTCGGCGCTGTTACGCAGACCAGTATTCCGGTTGGGTTCTCTGTAAATGGCGGAGCACCGGTAATGGAAACCTATACAGGTTCTCTCGCACCCGGAGGTGTAGATACCTATACTTTTACAGGTACAGCTGACCTTTCTGCGACCGGTGTATATTCCATCGACGCATTCACCATGCTTGCCGGTGATGGCATAACAGCCAATGACTCAGCGGCAACAACCGCCGAACATTTTGTTCCTGAAGGTCTGCCTGTATCGGAGAATTTTGACGCTTATGGCAATGGCGTAACGGTTTTCCCAAACTTTGCCAATGATCCAACAGGTACAGTCGCATGGAGGGTAAACTCCGGCACTACCCCATCTTCTCCTACAGGTCCTTCGGGAGATAAAAATGGCCCTGGAAAATATATCTATATCGAATCTTCCGGTGCTCCGTTTAGCGGATGGAAAGGAAAGTTGGTGTCTGATTGTATTGACCTTACTACAGCCATTGCGCCTAATCTGATATTCTCCTACCACATGTTTGGTGCAGATATCGACTCCCTCGAAGTGGAAATCACCAGTGGCGGTACCACTACGAAATTGTTGTCTCTGCTCGGTCAGCAGCAGACAGCTACAGCAGACCCTTATATTACAGATACACTTGATCTGGCGGCATTTATCGGTTCAGTTGTATCGGTTCGTTTTACTGCTACCGTTCGCGGCTTTTTGGGCGACGTTGCGCTGGACGAAATTTCGATCAAGGATATTGTTCCGATAGACCTGGCCACTACATCTATTCAGCTACCTGCTGATGCTTGCGGATTGAGCGATTCTTCTGATGTAACAATCATTGTTAAAAATGAAGGCACCCAGGCAATCGCAGGTTTTGCTGCTGCATATTCAGTTGATGGTGGCCCGGTCATTACCCCTGAGGTTGTTACTGCCCTGTTAAACCCCGGTGATACCTACACCTATACCTTTATTGCTAAAGCAGATTTTTCTGTTGTGGGTCCTCACTTTGTAGCTGCAGGAGCAACGACTTTGGGTGATCAGGTTGCCGCAAATGATACGGTATTTGGTACCGTTTTAAATATTCCGACTATTTCGACTATGCCATATTTTGAGGATTTTGAAAATGGCAATGGTTTCTGGACAGCAGGTGGAACAAATTCCTCATGGGCATTAGGTACACCAGCGAAGGCTGTGATTATCGGCGCCGCTTCCGGTAGCAATGCATGGATAACCGGCGGTTTAACTGGTGAATATCCCATCAACGAAAACTCAGAAGTAGTATCTCCATGTTTTGATATGTCTGCTGCGCCTGCCAATTCGGCCGTAGCGCTCAAAGTCTGGTGGGAGACAGAATTTAGCTGGGATGGTGCCGTACTTCAGTCAACCAATGACGAAGGTGCCACCTGGACTAATATCGGTGGTTTTGGAGATCCCAACAACTGGTACACTGACAATACCATCAATAGTGCTCCCGGAGGCCAACAGTCCGGATGGTCAGGGCGTGTCAACTCCAGCAATGGTTCCAACGGATGGAGACAGGCGCAACACGCACTCGACAGTGCAGTTATCGGTCAGCCTAGTGTTCGTTTCCGCATAGCCTTCGGTTCTGATGCATCAGGAAATGATGACGGATTTGCATTTGATGACTTTGCAATTGGCGTTCCTCCTCAAGTACAATTAGGTCCCGACTCTATGACCGTTTGTATCGGAGCTACCCTTTCCGCAGGTGTAGTTGCCGATGTGTATGACTGGTCAACCGGTGATACTACTTCTTCGATCACGATTGCAAATGCCAGTGGTGTGGATACTATTCAGAAAATCTGGGTTCGCGTGGTAGATAGCCTCGGCTTCTCTGCCAGTGATACGATTCTGCTGAGCGTTCCTGCAGGTGTACCAGGTGTAACCGCTACGCTTGACAACAATGTAAATTGTAACGGCGATTCTACCGGACAGGCTACTGCCATCGCAACCGGTGGTTTGGGTATTCTACTATATGAGTGGAATACAAGCCCGGCTCAAAATACTCAGGTAGCAACCGGCCTCCCCGCAGGTTCTTATACAGTAACGGTTGTCGATGAAAATGGCTGTGAGGCTACAGATGCTGTTACTATTTCAGAGCCTACAGCTGTTGCTGTTGCATTGGACTCCTTGTCTGACGCGCTTTGTGCCGGAGATGCCAATGGCTCAATCTCAATTACCGTAGCAGGTGGTACTGCTCCTTACTCCTTTAGCTGGAGCAATGGTGCTACGACTGAAGACCTTACCGGACTGGCCGCAGGTACATACACTGGTACAATCACCGACTCTCTGGGTTGTGTACTAGTTTCTCCCGATCTGACAGTGGGCGAGCCTGACAGCCTTTCTGTAGCACTTGATGCGCTCTCAGATGTAGCTTGTCCTGATGATACCGATGGCTCGATCTCTATTTCGGTTGCCGGTGGTACAGCACCTTACAGCTTCCTTTGGGACAACGGCGCTACTTCCGAAGATCTCTCCGGTCTGGGTGTAGGTTCCTACGTAGGTACAATCACCGATGCGAATGGTTGTGTGCTGGTTTCTCCTGTATTGACCATTACAAATACAGATTCGCTGCCCGCAGCAGCATTTGATTATGGTACAGTAGGTGCAGCTGTAAACTTCTCCAACATGACGCCAAACGGTACTTCTTACGCATGGGATTTTGGTGATGGCAATACGAGTACGGATGAGAATCCTACAAATCTCTATACCACCAATGCCCAATTTGTAGTGAGTCTGACTGTTACCAACGATTGTGGTTCGACTACAGTTACGGATACCATTCTGATTTCTCAGGTAGGTATTGAAGACAACCTGCTTGCCGCGAAAGTAAGTGTATATCCAAACCCGACACAAGGTGTATTTGATATCAGATTTGACCAGCTAAACCTCGAAGATGTTGAGATCGTTCTTTCAACAGTAGAAGGGAAGCAGGTCGTGAAAGAAAAAATCGGTAGCGTCCGCGGTATTTTCACTCACCGTATGGATCTTTCCGACAATCTTGCACGTGGCTCATATGTACTCCAGATCATAAGCAGTCAGGGAGTCACCCACAAACGCATTCAACTTCAATAATCATTATTGAAACTGAGTCAATAAAAAAAGCCGGACCATATGGTTCGGCTTTTTTTGTTTATATGGATAGGTTTTAGTCCAGTACAAAAAGCGGAATATCACCAAAAAGGTTGATCGGCGTGAATGGGTGTTGTTTGCCGCCGGTGAGTTCTTTTACCCTTTCGGTTACATAAAGATTTAACTCAAAAAGGTTGATTACACGGTCTTTATTAAAATCCGCCCCGCCGTTGAGTCCTTCCAGAATCGCCTTGGTAAAGGCACCGTGTTTCCATGCAGGGTTTTCATAGGAAAACTCTTTCCCGCTGGAAGAAGTCATAACCGTAACGCCCGGCTCTTTTTCCATCAGCTCATCTACCGCTTTGTTGATGTGCGTTGCTTTGATAGAGGCAAATTCGAAAAGGTCGTACCCTGACTGGCCGCTATGGCAGGCATCGAGGAAAATAAGTTTTTTGCATGGGGTGCCGTTCATTCCTTCGGTCAGGTCTCTGATATTGAGGGCTGTCGCAAATAGATTATTAGCATCAAAATCTGTTGGGAGAATATACAGATTGCCTTTGTTGTCAAGTGCGCCATGTGAAGAAATGAATACCACGATCATATCCTTTTGCGTTGCTTCTTTTTCCAGCCAGGATATTCCGGTTTTAATATTGAAAAGTGTAGCGTCTTTGTTGAGATACTTGCGCACCTGCACTTTGTTGTATAATGTGCCTTCCAGGCTGGCAAATTTATCTGCAAGTGCTGAAGCGTCAGAATGGGCATAGCTTAGACTTACGGAGGGATCCTCATATTCGGAGACACCCATAGCGAGGATATACAGGTTGGGTTTGAAAATGTCGGGTTGGGAACTGATTACGGGCCTGCTGGTGTTGTCGGGGGTAATGGTCTCTGCTACAAATGGGCCTTCGCCAAAATTACCTCTTGCATCTGTTTTCAGGAGGTACATATCTGCGCCTTCCGCCTTGTAACTTTTTGTGCCTCCGGCAATGACAAACCCGCCATCATTGGCCTGGGCAATGCAGTGACCGTAGTCATTTTGGCCGCCATCGCTTCGTTTTTGCCAAAGCATGGTGCCATCTGAGGCAATACAGAGGATCCAGACATCGGAAGTTTTACTAAATGATCCGGTTTGACCAGATAGAATGAACCCGCCGCCGCTGGCGGGGATCATATCGTAAAAGGCGTCTTTTCCCTCTCCGCCATACGTGTGCTCCCATAGTACTTTCCCGCCGCTTGTGAGCCGTACTACTTTCCCGTCCAAATCCCCTTTTTCAGGCATAAATGCCCATCCTCCCGCAAGATAGTCTCCATCGGGTGTTTCCTGCACGACTTCAACTATGTCATTTCCGGGTGAACGCAACGCCCGTCTCCATAATCCTTTGCCTTTACGATCCACTTTGATCAGCAGCATGTCTGCTCTGTTGACCGTGTCATAAGACTGATAACCGCCGATCAAAAACCCTGAATCACGGGTTTCTACAATAGAATACCCCATCTCCACACCGTGTCCGCCGTAAGTTTCCTGCCAGAGTTCTTCCCCTACAGCATTGAGCCTGAGGAGCCATACATCACTTTCTCCTTTGCTGTTGGAATAGGTAAAACCGGTAACCGCAAACCCCCCGTCGGCAGTTTGTGTAATGGACTTGGCCTCTTCGTCATAAGCGCCTCCATAGGTTTTTGACCACATGCCCTCTCCAAATTGGTTTAACTGGAAAACCCAGGCATCGCTCTGCCCCGCATTGGAGTTGCGGGTATAACCGGCAACCACATAGTTTCCGTCTCGCGTTTCAATCAGGGCATTGGCCCAGTCAAAGTCAGGGGTTCCCAAAAACCTTCTCCATATTTCTTCTCCATAGCGGTCCACTTTCATCACCCAAACGTCACTTTTTCCTTTTCCATAAGAAAAAGTAAAGCCGGCCATGACATAATTGCCATCGCGTGACTGAATGACTGACATGGCGTGTTCGTCTTGTTTCCCACCATAGATTTTGGTGAATGTTTCCTGCGCAAAAACCTCTGACCACATCAAAAGTGTGGCAAAAAGATAAAAAAACAACCTATTCATAATTCCTACAGTTTAGTGTAGATCATTGTTTCATAGAGGATTCCTTAGGGGTGGGGTGTATATGGGTGAATCTATAATCTAAATATAAGCAGATTTTATGCAAAGATTGTCCCAAATTCTGTTGATTGATAGAAAAAATTATGAAATTATCCCGGAAATAACAGACTACTAACTATGGAAAAAATTGTTGGATATCTTGGACTATTTATGAGTGTATTTTTTATGTTCACCGGAGTATTTATTATGTGGAAACAACCACTGAATGTTCCGGCCTATTTTTCTTCATTACAAAGCAATCCTGCTGTTTTCCATTTTATTCTGGGAGCGATGCTCCTTGCCTATGGAATCTTTCGGTTTGTCAGGGCGTATAAAATGGTAACAAACAACAAAACGCAGTAATATGAGATATTTTGGTGTGTATATTCTGGCTGGTCTGCTTTTGCTGAGTTCGATTCCATTGATGGGCCAGACAGATGTCGTCGCAAGACTTGATCTCAACCGAAGAGATCCCAAGCCTGATTTTTATGAATATTCGCCGGTTGATGGCGGACTGGTTACTCTGGGGCCTTCAAGCCTGGCTTCAAACCGTTTTTTAAGCGTTACGAAGTACGACAAGAACCTGAAAAAACAGTGGACAAAAAAAGTAGTGGAACAAAATGGCCGCAAGAACATAGACTTTGTCGCAGTCATTGGCTCTAATATACTGGTATTTGTTTCGGAGTTTTTCCTGAAAGAAGGGGTAATCAAAACCTATTATTATGGATTTGACCTGGAGGGAAATGAAATCGCCAATGAAGAGACGCTTTCTGTTTATCCCAATCAGAAGGAACAGAAGGTGGAACTTCAGTATGTGCTTTCTCCCAACAAAAGGCAATTGCTCTGTTATAAAAACCTGAAAAACAAGCGTGACTCGGAGCAGATTCTCTATTATATTTTTGATGATGAAGGGGATCTCGTTCAAAATGGTGAAATGGAACTGAAATACCCTGACAATCGCTTTCAGGTGGTCAGTCTTCGGGTGAGCAATAGTGGAAATATTTTTGTCCTGGGTAAATTTTTCCGCACAATCACGGTCAAAGAAGCAACTGATTTTCAATATGTGGTTTACCGGTACGATATCTCTCAGGGACAGGGCCGCGAAATTCAGATCGAACTGGGGGACCGCTACATCACCAATCTGGCTTTCAGGCTCGACCGCGATGAAAATATTTTTGTCGCCGGGTTTTACTCCAACCGCTCTACAGACCAGATTGCCGGTACTGTGCTTCAGCAGATTCGACCTGATGGGACAATAGCTCTTAACTCAAATGAAGCTTTTGATGAGGGATTTTTGAGAAATTATCTCTCCAATAGCCAGATTCAGAGAGGAAGGGAGTTGCGCAATTTTTATCTCGACTCCGAAAATGGCATTATTCTGCGTTCAGATGGCGGGGTACTGCTGATTGCAGAGAAATTTTACATCACCTACCAGTCCTACCGTGATCTCGCAGGGTATTGGGTGGATCGGGAAATTTACCACTATGAAGATGTGATCCTGACCTCCATTGACGGAAATGGAAATATCGAATGGCATGCAATTGTAGACAAAGCGCAGGAATCGGAATCGCCCACGGCACTTTCCTATTTTAATGCGATCAGTAGCCAGGGGTCTTATATTTTCTACGAATACAAACCCCGCAAACGCGATATCAACATATACTATAATACGATTGGTATGACCGGCCGTGTGTCTGAGCGCATTCCGCTGCTCAATGACTATAAGTTTGGTGACCAATTTTTTCCCCGATTCTGCGAGCAGATCAACAATGACGAGGCACTGATGGTCTATATGCAAAACCGGGGAAAGGTTCTCTCGGTAGTAAAAGTTAAGTTTGCCGGCTAAATGGGCGTGTTGATATCCCACGATTCGAGGATATCGGCGACTTTTTTGACAAATCTTCCTCCCAGTGCGCCGTCGACAACGCGGTGGTCATAAGAGTGTGAGAGGAACATTTTCTGGCGAATGGCAATCATATCACCCGTCGGGGTTTCGACCACGGCGGGTATTTTTCTTATAGCACCGGTAGCGAGAATGGCCACTTGTGGCTGCATGATGATGGGTGTCCCCATGACATTGCCAAATGTGCCGACATTGGAAATCGTATAAGTGCCGCCTTCCAGTTCGTCGGGCTTGAGTTTATTGATGCGCGCCCGGTTGGCCAGATCATTGACTGCGGCAGAAAGTCCGGCAAGATTTAATCTGTCGGCATGTCGTATCACCGGTACGATCAGGTTGTCGGTTGGGAGAGCCACGGCCACGCCGATATTAATATCTTTTTTGACCAGGATTTTATCGCCGTCAACAGAAATATTCACCATAGGATGTTCACGCAGGGCGCGGGCAACCGCCATAATGAAAATCGGGGTATAGGTGAGTTTTTCGTTGTATCGGGCCTCAAAGGCATTTTTTACCTTGTTTCGCCATACGGTGATATTGGTAACATCTGCTTCTACAAATGAAGTGACATGTGCAGAGACATGTTTGGAGTTTACCATATTCTGCGCAATCAGCTTGCGCATGCGATCCATCTCAATGATGTCGTATTCTCCTGAATGAGAAAATGTGATAGCGGGTGCCTTGGCTACTACCGGCTGGGCAGCAGAAATTGCTGTGGTTGCTGCAACCGGAGTTACTACCGGTGCTGCAGATCGCTCACTGACATAAGCCAGAATATCTTTTTTTGTCACTCTGCCGTCCCGCCCGGAGCCGGGGATAGTTTCCAGTTCCCCCATTGTGATGCCCTCAGTCCGGGCAATATTGAGCACAAGTGGCGAGTAAAAACGGTCGCTTGCCGAACCAGACAATGAAACAGTCTCAGCAACAGGCTGATCAACTGGTAAGAAAGGTACACCCGATCCTGCAGAAACAAGTTCTTTTTTTGCTTCTTCAAATGTGGGATGCCCGTTTCCATTGCCGGGATTATCTTCTTCGGTCTCTGTTTCGATGACAGCAATGACCGTACCTACCGCCACGACATCTCCTTCTTTAAACCGCTGCTCCAACAATTTCCCATCAACGGGTGAAGGAACTTCGGAGTCAACTTTATCTGTCGCAATTTCCAGTACGGTTTCTTCCTGCTCGATCGGGTCGCCGATTTTTTTCGTCCAGCTGAGGATCGTCGCTTCAATTATACTTTCGCCCATTTTGGGCATGATAAGCTCAAATTTTGCCATAACTTCTTCTTCTTGATACAATCGTATTTTCCGGCAATCTTTCAAAAACAGATGTTATGTTGAATCTGTTTCAAAAATGAAATCTCAAAGCTACTCAAAAATCATACGTTACTCAAAACGAGTACGGACATTTTTCAAACATAACTTCAGCGCTTCATTGGCAGCTCGTTCTATATTAACGTTTCTTTTGTAAATAAAATCAACATGATGTGAGTCTACACCAAATCGATCGGAATATCCGAGCCAGGCATGGGGGCGGGTTTCTCCATCCTGCTCGGCAAGCCCTGTGGTTGCGATCCCAATATCTGCTCCAAGGAGTTTTCTCACACCTTCTGCCATTGCGATTGCTACAGCTTCTGACACTACATTATTTCTCTCAATCATATCGCCGGGGATGCCCAATACCTGAATTTTTACAGGAACGGCATAAGCGGTGACCGAACCTCTGAAAAAACTGGAGGCGCCGGAAATGGACACAATCATCGCTGAAATTATACCGCCGGTTAGGCTTTCTGCTACCGCCAGCGTCAATTCTTTTTTCTGAAAAATGTCTGCGATTTCTTTGGGCAGAGGCTGTTCTCCCAAAGCATAAATTTCGTGGGCAAACAGATCTTTTACTAATTGTGCGCTTTGGTCAAGTGCGGCTTCGGCACTGGCGGCCTCGTTTTCAGGAACCTGTGTAAACAACTCCAGCCAGAGACCGTCATTGCGGGGCAGGTAAGCGATTTCGATAGAACCGGGAATCTGCGGCTCTATGGTTTCCATACGCTCCGCAGCTACAGACTCGGGCACTCCCGTGATTCTGACGGTACGATGGAGAAATGCCTGTACCGGAAAATGTGCCTGCATCTGTGGAATGACCCCATGTTCCAGCATATGAAGCATTTCAAAAGGTACTCCCGGCATGGAAAAGAGCAGTTTCCCTTCCCGATGAAACATCATCCCCGGGGCCGTTCCCTGCGTGTTGGGTACTACCTGACATACATCCGGAACCATAGCCTGAAGGCGTGTCAGATGAGTCATCGGCCGGTTTCGGCTGGCATATCGTTCTTCAAGAAAAGTAAGCGTAGGCTGATGCTCTACGAGTGTGCTGTCAAACAACTCTGCAAGGGTGTGTTTGGTAATATCGTCTTTGGTTGGACCTAATCCTCCCGAAACAAGGACAATATCGTTTTGCGCCAGCTCCGCTTCAACCGTATCGCGGATGGCTTCGCGGGTGTCGGCAATCGCAACGACCCTGTCCAGAGAATATCCATTTTTCCTGAGAATCAGTCCGGCTTCTGCGGCATTTGTATTGACAATACGGCCCTTCAGCAATTCTGTACCGATCGTGATCATCGAAACCTTCGTCATAAAAAATACTTTAGTCAAACAACTTTTTTTCCCGCTTGAAGTTAGAATTTAGTATCACGAATAAAAACAGATGAAATCAATGTTTTTTCTTTTACCCTCAATTTTTTTCATCAGCTTTTTCGGTTGTGTGAATCCTCCGGAACCCGTGCTGACCAAATCAGAATCTGATACCATGCAGGTAGTTTCCTTTCCGCAAACCTACCTTGCATTGGGCGATTCTTATACGATCGGACAAAATGTACCGGAGTCTTCCCGTTGGCCGGTACAGCTTCGCGATTCTTTGGTTGCTTTGGGGATAGAACTGCAAAAGCCGGAGATTGTTGCCAGAACAGGCTGGACTACTGACGAACTGATCGAAGCGATACGAAAAACGCCGCTGGCTGATACTTTTGGAATGGTTTCCCTGCTGATTGGGGTGAATAACCAGTATCGTGGATATCCTATTGCCAAATACGAGACGGAGTTTGGGCGCTTGTTGGATACTGCGCTGGGATTTGCCGGAGAAGATCTCAACTGTGTTTTGTGCTGTCTATACCAGACTATGGAGTTACGCCGTTTGCGGCAGGCCGGAATCCCGCCAAAATCGCAGAAGAGATAGACAATTATAATCTGATGGCAAAAAATATCTGCGAACAGCGGGGCGTCCGGTTTTTTGATATCACAGAAATCTCCCGGCTTGCCAAGGACGATCCGGAACTGGTAGCCAGCGACGGGCTTCATCCTTCGGGTAAAATGTATACAGAATGGGTAAAGCTGATTTTGCCGGAAGTTAAAGCTATACTAAAGTGAAACCTGACGCTCAATCACCGCCTCTACCAGCACGCGCGTCGGTTGGTTGAGATCGAGTCCAAGGCTCTCCTCAAGCCCCACCCAATGGTACGCGTAGGCTTCGTCGTTGAGGATAACTTCGGTAGAATGGGTCCTGGCCGTAAAGTTTATCAGCAGAAAATGGCTTGGCCGGTAAAATTCGGGGTGGTTGTAGGCATCCTGAATCAGGATAAACTCTAAATCGAAGATGTCCAGATTGGTTTCCTCTTTGGCTTCACGGATAAATGCCGCCTCCATCGTTTCTCCGTATTCCATCTTTCCGCCCGGTGTGCCGAGAAGATCCGACCATTTGTGAGTACGTACCAATAGAATTTTTCCCTCCGGATTAAAAATCAGTCCGCCAACCGTAGCCAGAGGACGCGGGGCTGGTAACTTTTCGTATTCCATATTCAGTTGTCGGTTTTTTCCAGTGTCCAGGACGACTCGCTGATTTTTTCTCCGTCCTCACCAAAGTAAACCGAATACTCCCTGATAATTGTTTCGGATTCCCAGATATAAATATGCTGACCTGCCGGCGTCTGGCCTCCTGCTATGTATTCTGTCAGTAGCAGCTTGTTTTCGTTTTCAAATGTACCTTTCCCTATATGGACAAACGTCCCGGTCATTTCTACCACTTTTGAGTGATTTTTGGTAACTCCCAGTTTGTAGATAATCTTACTGTTGGGTTCGTAAACCAGCATCTCTGAGCCATCAGAAAGAAAGGGAATACGTCCCTGGTCGGTAATAAAGGTCTTATTTCCCTTGTATTCGCAGATCATGGAGAGCCCGTCTGCTCCTTCCCGGCATACTACTTCCAGGGTAATGGACTTCGGGTCAATGCCATCAGGAACAGGTTCAGATTTGAGGCTGCCTGGCACCATTTTCCACGTACCATGAAAGCGGCGCAACGGATTGCTCTCCACTGTCTGCTGTTGGGGTTGGAAAATTGTCATCCAGACAGCAACCAAAAATAAAGGATGTAAAGTCATAATTCCGGGTTATTCATTGGGCGCCATTCCAACCAGCTTCATCTCTTTGATCAGATAACCGGCGCCGGCAAATTTGTCTATCACAAACAGCACATATCGAATATCCACACTGATATTGCGGCACTGGTTGATATCGTAATTGACATCGCTCATGGTTCCTTCCCAGTTCCGGTCAAAATTGAGTCCTACCAACTGCCCTTCGCCGTTGATCACAGGACTACCGGAATTTCCGCCGGAAGTGTGATTGGACCCGATAAAACACACCCGCAACTCTCCATCTTTATGGGCATAAGGTCCAAAGTCTTTGGCATGGTAAAGGTCAACCAGCCTGGATGGAATATCAAAATCATAGTCTCCAGGGATGCCTTTTTCTACAATTCCGCCGAGGGTGGTGTAATATTTATAGTTCACCCCATCATTGGGTTTCATGCCCTGTACTTTGCCATAGGTAACGCGCAGGGTGAGATTGGCATCAGGATAAAAAGGCTCTTCAGGAAAAACTTCCCGGAGGGCTTTCATATACGTGCGGTTGAGTTGTTCGACTTTCTGATTTAGAGAGGTGTACTGTGGTGCGAAGCGGAAATAATTTTGATACAGACTCGACATCAGGCCGAAGGCTGGGTCGCTTTGTATAGCTTCTGCATCGAAGTTGTTGAGCAACTCATTAAAACTGCGCTCAGAGGTAAACTTGCTGTTGTCAAAAACATAGGTGGCATAGGCCTGAAAATCTCCGCCAAAACGCTCATTGATTACGGGAATCAGAGCGGGCAATTCGTCTTCACTAAAATATTTGAAATAGGATTCCAGGATCAGCCCCATCGTCTCCCGGTCTATATCGGGATTGTAATCCCTGAAAAACTTCCGTCCATAGCGCCGGAGTTTTTCTATTTCCTCTTCTTTCCGCTCATCATTGCGGGTTTCGAGGATTTCACCCAGGCCTTCTGCCAGTTTCCACGCGACATCCATCAGTTCGATCTGGTCACCGCCTTCCTGGAAAAACAGCATTTGTTTTAGGGCGGGGGTCAGTTGTTGATAGTAGGATTCGTAATCAGAGAGGATATTGCCGTAGTTTTTTTGCCAGTCGGGATTGGCATTGATCCGGCGCATGAATTCCTGTTCAAATATTTGTTTGTTTTCAACAGTATGGTTGCGGGTCAGCCCCCTGACTTCGCCTTTCCATTTCGTATATCCATTGCTGATACTTTTTTCCTTATTTGCGTATTGCAGGCGGATAGCGTCGCTTTTTTTCATTTCGCGATTTAATACCCGGAGTCGTTTCTCCCGTAGATCAATGCGTATCGGGTCCTGTACATTTACGATCATGTCTACGGCATAAGATGGGAGGTATTGCTGTGTGCTTCCGGGAAAACCATACACCATCGTAAAATCACCTTCTTCCACCCCTTCCATAGATATGGGGAGGAAATGGCGGGGTTTGAGCGGAATATTCTGCGGGGAATAGTCGGCGGGTTTTCCATCGGGACCGGAATATACACGGAAGACGGAAAAATCGCCATTGTGCCGGGGCCATAACCAGTTGTCTGCTTCTCCGCCAAATCTCCCGATCGAAATAGGCGGGGCGCCTACCAGGCGCACATCCGAAAATTCTTCCATGACAAACATGTAATACTCGTTGCCATAGTAGAATGGTTTGATCTCTGCTTTGTAGTGGGTATTTTGAACGGCTTCTGCCCTGATTGAGGCAATTCTTTCCGCAATCAGCGTTTTCCGGCTTTCTTCATCTGCTGCCTGGTCAATGTCTTTCAGTACCTTTTGGGTTACATCTTCCATTCTTACGATAAAGGTAACCGTCAGTCCGGGGTTAGTAATTTCCTCTTCCCGGCTCATCGCCCAGAAACCATTTTTTGTAAGGTCTTTTTCCAGCGTACTGTGTTTTTGTATATAGCTGAATCCGCAGTGGTGATTGGTCAGCAGCAAGCCTTCGGCAGAGACCATCTCGCCTGTACAGCCTCCGCCAAATCTGACAATGGCATCTTTAAGACTGGACTTGTTGATACTGTAAATATCTTCAGCTGTGATTTTCATTCCCATTGCCTGCATTTCC
Source organism: Bacteroidia bacterium (assembly GCA_041391665.1). NCBI lineage: Bacteria > Pseudomonadati > Bacteroidota > Bacteroidia > Bacteroidia bacterium. The sequence continues at coordinate 938,685 of JAWKNO010000001.1, forward strand.
GCCTCATTGGCTTGCAGCAGCAGTGGCAACCACATCCCTTCACCCGCAAATACCGGAAGGGAAAGAAATAGAATAAATAATAAGTGTATGAACCGTTGGAAGCGCATGGTAAATTGATTAATGTGCACGGCACAAGTTAATCATTTCACTGCTAATCAGCCTAAATACTAACTGGTCAATCGTGGGAAAAGCAGGGAAGTATCGCCATAACTTAAAAATCGATAGTTATTTTGAAGGGCTTCTGCATAGATTTTTTTCCAGTCATCTCCCACCAGTGCCGCTACGAGCAGCATGAGCGTTGTCTCCGGCATGTGGAAATTGGTCATGAGGGCATCGCATACATGAAAGGGATATCCGGGCAGAATCAAAATTTGTGTTTCCCCTGTCCACTGATGCATATGGTGACTTTTCATAAAATCGGACACTGCGCGCAGGGCGGTTTTCCGGTCGGGCAGTACATGTTTTTCCTGATCGTAGGGTTCCAGTTTGCCGACGAAAAATGGCTTGTCAGGGTCTGCGGTTTTTCCGCGAAGCAATTGTAGGCCCAGCCAATAAATGCTTTCCAGCACGCGCATGGAGGTGGTCCCTACGGGTATCATCTTGCCCGGATGGTTGCTCAGTCTTTCGATTACATCGGGGTAGATGATCATTTGCTCTTTGTGCATGTCGTGGTCCACAACTTTGTCGTGTTTCACGGGCAGGAAAGTCCCGGCACTCACATGCAGTGTTACAAATTCGAGCCCTATACCTTTATCTTTGAGGGAGTTGAGTACGGATTCTGTAAAATGCAATCCCGCTGTAGGAGCGGCTACGGCTCCTTCCTGGTTGGCATAGACCGTCTGGTATTGTTCGCTGTCTTCATCATCCGCTTTCCGGTTGATATAGGGCGGCAGTGGCATTTCGCCGAGATGATGGAGGATGTCTGCAAAAGGAATATTTTCCGGCATCCAGGAAAGTTTTACCAGATTTTGTTGTCTGTCAAGCAGTTGGGCGAACAAGATTGTTTCTTCTCCTGCAATGGAAAAAGGTTGCCGGAGAATTTCTCCCTCTTTCCATCTTTTTTTCCTTCCTATGGCGCATGACCAGACACATTCGCTGGTAGCCTGCATAGCCTGATTTACTTCGTGAGGGGTATGAGGATTGAGCAGGAAAATTTCAATCAGCGCGCCAGATTCCCTATGAAAAAACAGCCTGGCCCGGATTACCTTCGTATCATTGAAGACCAGCAGCGTATCTGGCGAAAGTATTTCCGGAATCTGAAAAAATATCTGATGGGAAATCTCTCCTTCTCTGCAGACCAGAAGTTTCGACTGGTCCCGCTGTGCCAGCGGATGCTGGGCAATACGATCTTCAGGCAGGTCGTAGTGATAATCGGAGAGGAGGATATGGTCCAGGTAGTCGATAGATCTTGAGGTTTTTATGTCCGCAAAATTAATACTTTCCTGCAATTTTTTTGTCTGTGGAAGACAAAAACAAAAACTTCAAAGCTCCAGATCTTTTCGCCCGAAACTTTGAAGTTGGATTGTGTGAGAATCAATTATTCCCCAATAAATCAGCGTTCTTTACAGGGGTAAATCAAGCAGGATTCTTTGTCTTTATCAATATTTCGGGAATTGCGAATGCTGTGGGAGGTGTTATATTTTTGAGTTTTTGTGAGAGAAAATTGGAGGTTCGCCAAAAAAAAACGAATGATTCGCATTTTGCGACTTTTTGCGTCACTTATCAACATGTAAGGATTTTCCCAACTTTATCCCTGCTGAAACAATTCGGGTTTACCAATCACACTGCAAATAGGGCATTTGTGCGGATCGTGTCCCCTGGCCGGGCAATATTCCCTGCCGAAGTAGATTATCTGAAGGTGAAGTTTGTTCCAGCTTTCGCGGGGAAATATTCGTTTTGCATCAGCTTCGGTCTGGACAACATTTTTTCCGTTGCTGAGCGTCCATCGATCCATCAGCCGGTGAATATGCGTGTCCACAGGAAATGCTGGCTCCCCAAAGGCTTGTGACATGACGACGGAAGCGGTTTTATGGCCTACACCGGGCAGTGCTTCGAGTTCCTCATAGGTTTGGGGTACATGGCCCGCATATTTCTCTATCAGTATTTTTGACAGGTTGGAAATGGCTTTGGATTTGGTAGGCGAAAGACCACAGGGTTTAATGATTTCGCGGATTTCATCCACATCAACCTCCGCCATTGTGAAAGGATCCCCTGCGCGGGCAAACAGGTGCGGTGTTACCTGATTGACACGCACATCTGTGCATTGGGCAGAAAGAAGTACGGCCACGAGCAGCGTATAGGGATCTGTATGTTCCAGGGGAATAGGCGTTTCCGGATACAACCGGTCCAGGGTATCTATTACAAATTGAGCCTTTTCCTGTTCAGTCATAAGTCATGTTTTATGTTGGTAACACTACTTTCCGCCAGCCGCAGGCAGGATTCGCGCAAATAGTAAATTTCACTCCTCCTCTTCCTGAATTTTCCTCCCGATCTGGTCAATCATATTATCTGTTTCAAGGGTGTTTTTTTCCTGAAGCGATTTTTTGAAAAAATAAAAAACCATCCGGGCCAGGGCGATACCAACTACCACACCGATAATAAAAGCCTTGTATTCCAGCACATAAACCCAGACAAAAACAACCCCGATTTCGATCGGCCACCAGATGGCAATGGTGCCCAGCACCCATTTCAGCGGACGTTCGCCTTTTGCGATTGCCAGCTTGTAGATATCCTGGCAATGGAAAAAAGTGCGCAGCAGTTCGAGACAGATGACGAAAACGACGATGAGTGTATTCAATATGCCAATGATTGATCCCTATCCGTACGAATGCCAAAAATTACGTCTTTTTTTGACTTCGGGCAACTTTGGTTATTCGACCTTAACCATTACTTGCGGACTTAACCCCGACTCTCTTCCATTGGGATAAATGACCTTTACCGTGTATTCATAAATCTGCCCCGGGCGGATCTGTCTGTCGGCAATTTTCTGCTCTCCTTGTGTGAGGTTGGCCAGCGTGATAAAATTGCCGCCATTCACTGCACGGTATACAGCATACCGGAATTTTCCAGAATACGGATACTGCCAGGAGATATCTATTTGGTTTTTTTGGGTGTTGAGACTGGCAGAAAGCAACCTTACCGGAGGTTTAATGGAAAAGTCCACTGCTTTCAGATAGAGCGGGTAAGCCTCCTCTGAACTCAAACCATCATCATCAATCGCCATAATAGAATATTCATAGTGTTTGCCCGGTTCAATCAAGCTGTCGGTAAATACAGGGAGATAGTTTTTTCCGGGGAAAATCGCCATCTGTTCCCACTCCTGTCCAGCTTCTCTGCGGAACAGAAGGTGCATCGCCACATCTTCGCTGGTGCTGGAAATCCATTCAATGCGAATAAACCCGTTGCCCACGAGATAGTCGCTAAATACAGGCGGAGAAGGCGGAATGAGGTCGGGCCTTTTGAGCTTGAGTATTTGGGAGAATGGCGAATAGTTGTAGTTTGCATCGACGGCTACGACCCTGTAAAACGCATTTTCTGTCAGCGTTTTAATCATAATCGTATCATAAAAAACAGTATCGCGCCAGGGGCTGTCTGTGATCCGGGCAAATACATGGTCTTCGGCGTTGGCATAAAAAACCTCATAGCCGATAATATCCTTTTCCGGCCCGAGGTTCCACCTCATTGTAACCACCCCGTTGGTGTCCACTTTGCCCGTGAGACCCACGGGCGGGGCGGGTGGAAGGCTGTCCACGATCAGGCCATAAATGGCCATGGAAACCTGCCCGTTTCCGGCGGTATCTTTGCTGGCGACGACATAAAAATTGGCTGTAAGCGGGTTGGCGGTTTGGTCGGTGAAAGATCTTGCAGCCGGTGGAAGCGGCTGCTCCGTCAACGGCAGAAAGCCGTTGATCGCATTGTCGCTGCGACCGACATAAAAACCTTCCATATCACCAGGGATATCGGGCATCTCCCAGGTGATCTTCACCTGGTTGCCCCCCAAAGCAGTTGCTTTGAGGTTGATGGGAGCCGGAGGCGGTGTCCGGTCCCGCCCCATGGCGGAGATGGGCGCTGAAGGTTCGCTCAGCTCGCCAAATGGGGTAATGCCGGTAATTCGGTAAAGGTATGGGTGGTAGTTTCGGGGAATAGAATCGAGATATACCATGTTGGGATTATACAGGGCGCTGTCCTGAGACGGTGGGCTGATAAATGGCAGGTCTGTCAGGCGTTGGTAAGATTTTTCTCCGTCGCCTGAGCGTTCGATATAATAAGCAGTGAAATCTCTCTGGTGCGCTTCCCTCGACCATTCGATCTGAATCTGTCCTTCCATTTCCACCGCATTTGCGATCACAGGTTGAGGAATATCGTTTGTTTCCGCCGCATTCACTACGATGTAAGCTGTATCAGAAGAATAAATCTGGTGGGGAATGGCAGGATAAATACGATATACATATGTTCTTCCCTTTGTTACATTGTGATCTGCAAACCGCAGGCCTGAAGCCGTTGCTGTACGGGAAGAAATATCAGCGGCAAGTAATGTGAGTGTCCATCGGTTGGCGAGTTCGTTGGCTTGCTGAAAATATCCTGCGCCTTTTTTACCTATTGTCAGCGTTTTTCCATGAATACATTGTGCTGCAACTGCCGCCATCGGATTGTTTTTTTCGGGTGTGCCGATAGCTGCCCATTTTTCCAGATCCCAGGGTTTGACAGGTTGCTGCACTATTTTTTGATATTGTCCCGGGTCAAAATCTTCGGGGCGCATATAACTCAGGCGTTCGATTTGGTAGCCGTGCTGGTTGGCCAAAGCCCAAAGCGATGCATTACCCGGTGCCCAGCGCAATACGATGGAATCTCCGTAGCTTTTGGCCATGACCAAAAGGTTGGGTACGTGTGTTGAATCTGGCGTCTGTGCAGACAAGCTGGCTGATAGCGCAACCAACCATATAAAAGCAATGAATTTTGGCATAAGGCTTTGGATTAGTAGCGAAAGTCTTTGGTAAAATAGGTTCCGTCCATCTGGCTGCTGGTGCCATTGGAGGGTCGCCGATATTTGAAAGACAGGGTATAGGGCTGATTCATATAACCCGAAAATTGATAATGTGCATCTACCTTCCCCATCATCTGATTGGCAGCCTGCCAGGCAGAATTATAATACTGTTGTACATAACTCCATTTTGCAGGTACAGATCGTATTGCGGCAATATTATTCCTCATTTCATGGAAATCCTGAACGACATATAATGGTGTTCGCATATTGAGATTAAAAGTATTCGAAGGAATATTTGCCATCGTATTTCCTCCCGCAGGTGTTGGATAGGTGAGAGCGGGACCGCTCAGGATACCTGTACTTGCCGACATTCCGGAAAGCCCATTGCCAAAAGTGCCGCCGGCCTGCATATTCATGGTGCCGGTTACTCCTGTCCCGACAGTTGTTGTGGTAATACCCGGGGTATTCATGGATGTCGGGTTTCCAGAACCTCCGGTATTGTGATTACCTAAAGCATGATGCAGATACCAGTCTGTGAGCGGAGCCGTCCATGTATTTTGGCTGTAATCTATGCTCAACCGTGGGGGAATTCCCTTTCCATGGGCATTAAGAGGTGCAACACTAAATCTTCCCAGGCTGCTGGCTGGCATAAGCCCGTTTCGCACTCTGTAGACGTCAATATTATTGTGGTAGGGAGAACTACTGAAAAAAGGATCGCTTATCATCACCAAAGGCTGAAGCCGGCGTGTACCATCCTTATAATAACCCACCAGATCGTATTCTTCGAATGGTTCTGCTACCAGAGTATGTAGTGCAAATTCATCCCATGACCCATGCCAGGCATATCCAACGAGAAATATTTGCATATTATTCAGCTTGTCTCTGAGTGTATTAAACTTGCTGGTTCGGAAGTATAATTTGTAAAGCAGTTTTTCTGATTCATCCACCACGGCACCGGGAAGTTGTTTTGCCTGGGAGCGAATGGTCTGCTGCCCTCCCGAATAGGTATTTACCAGCGGGCTTACCGTCATCAGGCTATTGATACCACTGGCCGTTAGCTGGCTGTTAACCGAAAGATTGGCGGTGGTCATATTTGCCAGGATACCTGATAATGGGGCTCCCGATCCGGATGAAGGCGGGGCAACTTCTTTTCGGAGAATCTGAATCGCATAGATTTCTTCATTATCCAAAGCGGGCAGGGCAAAGTTTATGGAAGTGCCTCCGGTGTAGGTGATGGGCATGTCAACGGGTGTTACGTCATTTTCATCCAGCCTCGTAAACCTGGCTGCGTATGTGTAATTTTTTCCAGCTATCTGCGGGGCAAACAATTGGGGCATACCCACATTCAGTCGTATAAACCCACGGTTTTGAGATGTTTCTCCTTTGAGGAAATAGTTTTGCCGCTTCAGTGGATACGTGAATGTTACGTTTTCTTCCGGAATGCTATCTGGTTGTGCGCCTGTGGTAAACTGTACTTCTTTGATTTCAGACCAGGGTAATCCGTTGTCGAGTACAGGTTGGTTTGTACCATTGGTGAAGAGTTCTCTCGCACGGATTTCAATACGGGCAGTGTAGCTGGTATGACCGTCGAGCATGTCGCGGAGGTTGAAGTAGGCAATAGTACCATCATTGCTCAATTGGCGCGTTCCTCTTTTTCTTTCACCGGTAGTAGTATTGATAACCGTAAAGTTGTGTATATAAGGCTCAAACCTTCTCGGCGTTCCATAATTGCCGTGTTCGTCCATGATCGGAATTTCCACAATCCTTTCTACTGGCATGTGAAAACTTACTGTAGGATTGGTGAAAACGCTCACAGGGTTTCCTTCCGGCTGCATATCTGCGATAAAGGAGATACTTTCAAACGGATTGGAAGAGATGGCTGTACACGGCTCACCGAGTGTAAGCTGGAAGTTGTGATTTCCCTCTACCAGTCCTCCCAGGACACTGTATTGCAGATGTGCCTGTCCTTTAAAATATTCAGGATTGGGGAGTCCGGCTGTGAGCAAAAGGGCTGCATTCGCACGAAGAAAACTCACTTCTCCTTCAAAGAAAAACACGTTTACATATATCCCAAAATCACCCCAAACCCCTGCATAAGCCTGCCCTTGTGCGTACCAGCCATCTGATCCCGGGGCGATTCCCGACTCCTGACAAATACGCGTATCACTGTGGGTAACATTCAGGTCAAAGCCCAGCATGACTCTCAGGTCTGCATAAAATATCAGGTTCCACAGTCGAGGCGGATCAACATCCAATGCTGCACCAAAGGCAAATCCCTGTCCGCTGGTATATACCGGCATATTGGTGCGGGGTTTATTGATAAATGTATTGGACACAGCCGTTCCCTGCCCCGGGCCGCCTGAATTCAACAAAGCGAGGATTTCATTTGGTGGAGGGGGAAGTGTGGCGGGCAGATTATGGCCAATCATCAGGTATCCGTTGATGTCAGCCTCTGCGGGTATGGGGTCAAGGTTAATTTTTAATCCGCCTCTCGCCGATGGCGAACCTGCGTGGAAATACCAGAGGCCAGACTCGGCGTGGAAGGTTGCGTCCACCATCTGGTTATTCGCCAGCCTTCCATGCAGCCTTCCGTAGTTCATAAATACATCAATTTCCCCATGTACAAAATCATTTCCCTCGGCAGGATTGCTGTACACTACGTCTACAGAGCCCCATATTTTTGCGCTGCCGCGGTTGTAAACGGGTGCCATTACATAAGCATCTCCCCGAATCCGGATCATGTTGAGTCCGCCGGAGTTGTTGAATTCCGCCTGAACCGTTACATCCATATTGAGGGCGTCAGACTTGGGCGTCGTACCCAAAACAGCGGTCAGTTTTAACCCCAGAAAGGTATTAAAATTGGGGGTATAGGTTACGCCGGAAGTCTGCGGAAGCTGGCTGTTTGCGGCTCCGCCTGCCAGGGTGCGGGACGCCGTTGGCAGACCGTTTTGGTTCATCTGCATATGGTGGTAAGCTCCCCCTCCAAATCCATATATGGCCACGCCTGCCCACAAAACAAGCCCCGGCTCAGGTATTCCCACCATCCCGTCTACATACCAATAGCTGTAATAACCGCTGGTATTAAATCTGGCCGTAGGGTCGGGGCGCATCGTACCAAAGCGGGTTGCGAGATTTGCCCGTATGCCCATCGGAAGCGTGACATCCAGTCCGCCTGCGATCCCGTTGCCATAGACTGGGTCCTGATCATAAAATTCGAGGAAACCTGAAAGTCTCATCGCACTGGCAGTGATGTCTATTTCCACGCGGGATAGATCAACGCCTGTCAGCCGGAAGAATTTTTTTCCTCCCCCCGGCCAGTTGAGTTCGGATCGGATCAGAATAGTGGCTGCCGCAGAAAATCCCGACTCTCCGCCTGCAAGGGTGATTTTTGGCTTGATAAGCAGGGTGGGTGTACCCAGTCCCCCTGTAAATTTGATGGAGTCTATGGTCAACGGAAATCCTGCCAGCTCTTTTTGCGGACTGGCATGTGAAAAATACACTCTGTCTGCATCAAGGCCGGTTTCGGTATTCAGCCGGAAGTTTTGAAAAGCGAGTTCCGGAATATGTATCGCGGGCACTTTGGCTATCGCCCTTCTCACGGCAGAGGGTACATATTCGTCTGAAATGGTCAATCTTCCGGTAAGATTTGCATCGGCATACGTGCTGTCAGCTGATACGGAAAGGTTGATGTACGAATTGGGTTCGAGCTGTAGCCTGGCAATGACCATTTCTACATTCACGGTATCTTCTGTGCTTACTCTGAAGTCAAAGGCCAGCCCTGAAGATGGCCGGTTGCTCAGCAAGGCGCTATACCGCAGGTATTCTTCTTCCTGCATGATGGGCATACCTACCTTTCCGGACATCCCTGCGGAGGTAAAGCTGCTGGAAACCAGGGTCATATGCAATGTATCCAGTGAAAACCCCCAACCCTGTATGTCTCCATCCATATAAGAAATGATATTTTCCGCGCGAAGACTTCCTGTTACTCCCGTACGGTCAATGATAAGATTCCTCACGCCAAAAAAGGACCGCTGGCTGGTGGAGAATTCTTCGGGAGTACGCACCGAAAGCGTTTCCATATAAAATCCTGTCCATAAATTGGTGAGGCGGGGGTTGAATACAGATGTGTCGGCGTAGGCTGAGGGGAATTGAATATTCACCGGGTTGCGGGTATCAGACATATCCATCCAGGCATTGGTTACCGCAAAGCTCCATCCTTCGGCCCCCGGGATCTGAAAATCGCTGATGCTGATATTTGCCAGAAAATCTGACAATCCTTCACAGGACTGGACGGAAAACTGCCCCTGTACATTGCCAGGCCCTGGTTTTCCGTTGGGGCCATCGGGAACCATCATTGCGCGGGGAAAATTGACATGACCTGAAAGATTGAGACAGGTCAGCCCTTCGCAGTTCCATCCCACACTGCTAATGACTTTTCCGGCTCCACTATCGACTCCGTTGAGGGCGATTTCGACTCCGCCTTCCAGGGGAATGGTAAATTCTCTTGCCAGATTCAGGTTTCCTACTGCTCCGAGGCCATTGGGACTAAAACATATATCCGTAGCCCCCAGGGAGATAATATAATCACCAATAGCTGGTAACTCCAGATTGGCCATCGCAGAAAGTGTTGCGCCCGTAGGTGTAAATACCATATCGGTAATGGCCAGAATATAATTTCGCCCCCCGATTTCCCTGTCAATACCTATGGGCAACGGTGTTTCTGTATTTCCCGAAAAAGCGCTTACTACCCGGTTCCCTTCGGAAAGGTACTGGTTGAGCGCCCGAGCTGCACCGGGAGCCATTGCGGCAAGTTTTGACGACCCCGGCCCGATGCTGTCCACCGTAAACGAGGTGCCGTTGTCCTGAACGGCCCGTATATCCCCGGCAAATACTTTGTTTGTCCCGTTGTACTGAAGATCGCGAAACCGCACCCTTACCCGTATTTCGTTGAGAAAGGGCACCGCAATCACTCCCTGCCCGGTAAATCTGCTTCCACTGGTACCAGTGACCGACTGTACCTGCAACTGAAACAATCCTACCTGAAGTGTCCGGCCTGTAGGATCGTCAAAGGTAGGCTCGGTGGAAGTGGGCGCAAATGCCTCACAGGTCGAACGGCAGGTAGTATCTTCAGGGGCCGGGGAAGAAGCAATTTGTGGTGCGTCAAAGTTTTCCCTCAGAATAAACATATTTACCTCGCTTCTTCGGTAGGAAATTGTGTCATTTCCTTCAGGATTTTTTGCCCATTTTACCCGCCAGTAATAAGTGCCGGTATCACTTGCTACCCAGTTTCGGGAAATCTCTTTATAAATCGAGTCTGCAATGGATATGGAATCTCTGACCACAAAATCGAGCTGCAACCGGCTTCCAGAACCGCCGATGGTTCCCTGTTTTATCCATTCAACCGAATCAAAATCAGGGGATTTGCTGACCTCCAGTATCCATCGCTCATGCACATAACCGTTAAACCAGTCCGCCTGCTCACAATCGGCCCCTTGCCGCTGGCGGATGTCCACATGGTCGGGAATGAGTTTATTGGCCGGATCCCCGGTATCAAAGCGGAATACCAAATCTGCCGGACGGATAATATCTCCATATAACGGGCTGATGAGATTCGGTTCTTTCATTCCAATCTCAAACTGCTGCTGTTGAATAAAGGTGGAAAAAACATCGCCCTTTTTTCGCAATTCTACTTCCGCCGTCCAGTAATACCGTTTCCCACGCTCAAATGTGATAGGGTTTCGCGCCTGATTTTTGTAGGCAGGCATGGTCTGCGCCTGAATCTGGTTGACATTACGCTGGTCGCACATGATCCTTCGCTGTGACTCCATCGGTCCCCAGGGCCATCGGTTGTCCGCAATATATTCGTCTTCATACCCATCTTCTATGCTGAATAGTTGAAGATGGCTGTGATAATAATCAAATTCGTTGTCGTAAGGCGCCCATTGGACTACAATCGGGAAAAAGTTGAATGGCACGATGTCCCGGTCCAGCGGAAACATAGGAAAAGCCTGAATAAAGCCCCCCTGTTGTGAACTGTTATTAAAAACAAAGGTACAGACTTCGCTATACCCGTTGTTTTTTACTCTCAACTGACCCAACAGATCGTAGGCGCGTACGCGCACAGCGTAGGTAGTGGCTTCTTTTAGCTCAATTTCCTCCGGAATCGAAACCGTCAAAGCTTGTGCGTTGACGACTTCCTGTTCGAAGAATAAGGGATAAGTCGCAGATTCAATTGCGTCCTGTGGGGCGCGGTTTCCCGGTTCGAGGGGAACAATCCTGACACTATAGTATATATCATCCGTAAAGCCCGGAGGGCGAATGAAGGTCCAGTTGACGGAAAGGACATTGGAATTTGGGGTAACAACTACGCCGCAGGGAAGGCCTACAACCGGTGCATCGGGAGTTTGGACAGTAAAAATCGCACAACCGGAGGGGAAAGGTGGGGAAAGCTCGTTGAGTTCATTAAAACAATCAATGGCCTGTACACAAAATTCATACGTACCATCTCGCAGGGAAGGATCACGCTGCAAATCTGCGTAGGTAATCCCTGTGAAAATCATCGTATTGGCTGCATTCGGTTCAAAAAAATTGCCCAGTTCTTTGGGATTCAGATCCGTAACCCCTGGCTGCAATTCCATGCAGGGTTGTTGTATGTTGTAAATGTCGGACTCAATCGAAAATCCCTGGTCAAGATTGGTCAGTTTTACATGGTATTGTACCCATACCGGTTCGGTACCGGTATTTACTGCAGTGACCAAAAACAGATCATCTCTTTCGTAAAGATCAGCGACATTTACCGGAACCGGTGGCGTAAATGCAACATTGATGGCGACGGGATATTGCCCGAATGCTGTGCCATAAAACAGAACTGAAAAAAATGAAAAAACTACCAGCTTGCTAAAGCAACTTGTGGACTTTGTGCCGTCCTTGTGACCTTTATGTTTATGGGAATCGGGCTGCTGAAAGGTATTTCTTTGATTTTGCATGGCTTCGGGCGTTACAGACTAAAAATTTGCAGTGTAAAAGACGTTTCCTCTGGTTTCAGAATAGGGCAGGTACCTGGACTCAATCGGGTTGCGGCTGATATACTGGACATTTAGTCCCAGCGACTGTTTTTTGCCCGCCTTCATGCTCACACGCAGACTGGCAGTTTGGGAGCTGCCATCGTTCCTGCCTTCCCGCAGGTTGAAATAATAGCCGGATGCGAGTCGGAAACGCAGTTTTTTCTTTAGGAAGCCTTTCGTGGCTGTAAGTTGCCCGCCATACCGGGAGGTATTGGCCAGCTCCGAGAAAAAGTCTGAATACGTGCCACTGCCACTCATCGAAAAATCTGCATCCTGTTGAGACCATGAATACACAACACCTGCCCCCTGCGTCTGATTGTCGTTGAAATGACCGAAGATGATGTTTTGGTCGTCAAATACCTGATAGTAAGTGTTGAAATTGAGGTTGTGTCTGTGGGGACGTTTGCCAAAGTTGATATTGATATTTGCATTGACATTGTGAGAAACCTGGGTTACCATAAAAGAATCGCTTACCACAAATCCTTCGCGGTTGCGCGCTTCGATCTGGTAGTTGGAGTAGGTGAGAGAGCCGGAAAGATGGGCATTCGGAGAAATCGCTACTGTCGCCGAACCAACCTGCCGGAAGCGGTTTTGTTGTTCTCTTGCCAGAAGATTATTTCGCTGAATACCGTAAGAGGCATTGATTCGAAGTTTGTGCTTGAACATAGACCAGGAAGGATTGATTGTAATATCTTCCACATTTGTCTGAAAAAACCACGCTCCCATAGACTGAAAGTCAGGATCAATCCGCTTGTATTTCAGTCGCATATTGAAGGTTTTGGCAATTCGAAAGGAAAGCCCTGCCTGTCCGGCAGTTGAAAACTTGCTCGAAACTCTCGGTTGATACAGTTTCAAAACCAGCCGTTTCATAAAAAAGTCTTCCAGCGCCAGCGTATCAGAGCCGGTATTGTAGGTAAATGCGCTGACTGCAAAATCGAGGTCGAAAAAGACCGATTTCCCGAAACTGAGTTTCGACGTGATTCCCCCCACGGCATTTTCCTGAAGCGATAGTGTACCGAGCCGGGGATCTGAAATCAATTCCTGATTTTCGTCCCAGCCTTTAAAAAATACCAGATCCACAAAATTGCGGCGGTTGCCAATGCCCAATTTTGCGGCATATCCTTTTCGGGTATAAACGGGTTCTACAATTATATCTGAAAGTGTCGTATCTGCTACCACCCTCCGCTGAAACCGTCCATAAACAAAACCAAGCCTGAAAATGGAAGGCTCAAGTTCTATTCCCCCGCCAAGAAATGTGCGGCCACTCAAGGTAAAAGGTGAGAAAGAGACATTCCTGTACCCGGCGTGAAGCGTTACCCAACGGTAATAAGGACTCACCCCAATCTGATTAAATGGTTGCCGGAAATAGCGTTCCTTCTCGCTTACCATTGCCGAAAAGGGAAACGTTATTCCATACAAAGAAACTACAGGATTGCCGGTAATCGCCCAGGTAAAAGGGGCATAACGGGGCACTTCCCGGGTAGTCTGATAGGCATATGCGCTCAGTGAAAGTGAGCCTGAGATATTCACAGGTTTCTCCTTGCCGACCTGTTCGATATCCTGAGCATAGGACCATTTACCCGAAAGGACCATCAGGCTGCAAAGCAGGATCAGGGGTGGTATAGCGCGGAATCTGAAATCTTTCATATCCTCACAGTCGGAAAGCCCGGGTCGCGATCACCCGAAAATCCACGCAAATCAGAATTTTCCTTATTTTTGTTTACTATGTTTGGGAAAAAAGACTCAGCTACTGATCAGGAAATCATGGCGGGCATTCGCGCCGGAGGGGTAACGCGTCAGCGGTATGAGAACCTTTTTTTTCTACGCTACAAAGAATTTGTGCGCAAACGTCCGCGCAAGTATCGCATTTCCGATGAAGAAGCCCTTGATGCCTATACGGAGGCTTTTTTGGCCGTGATCGACCACATCACTACCCAGCGGTTTCGTGGAGAAGCCAGCTTAAAAACCTATCTTTCCCGAATCTTTCGCAACAAATGTGTTGATCAACACCGAAAAAATACGACTGTAAAACCAGACTGGGTGGATGAGTTTCCCGAACTTCCCGACAAGTCGCGCGACTTCCTGAAAAAACTTATGGGGGAAGAGCGGCTGGAGCAGGTAAGTCAGTTTATGGAGCGGCTGGGTCAGCGGTGTAAAGAACTGCTGATGTTGTCGGCGTGGGGCTACAGTCCGGTGGAGATTGCGGAGAAAATGGATTTTAGTACGCCACACAGTGCGTCAAGCCAGCGGCACAAATGCCTGGCTAAGTTGAAGGAGATGATGGCAGGAGTGGAGGAATATGAAGAATAAAGAGTTTACGTTGCTTAACCCAATTTTATGGCTGGTGAGGATATATTTACCCTGATTGACGCCTACCTCGGAAACCGGTTAACTGAGGAGGAAAGGCAGGCTTTTGAGCGAAGGTGTGAGACTGACCCCGCATTTGCCCGCGAGGTAAAGGCCCATACCCAGGCCGAATACGCGGCCCGCAGTTATGCCCGAAGCCAGCGCAGCGCAGAACTCAAAAACCTGTATAGAGAATCAGAAACCAGTGATTCGGTTGTCCGCCGTTTTCCTTCGGCGATATGGTATAGTGTGGCCGCAGCGGTAGTTGTATTGTTGTTTGGCCTTGTCTGGCTGTTCAGGCCAGGGGCATCATCAGAGGAACTTTTTGCCGAAAATATCGGCGTGATAGAACCCTTCACCGGATACCGGTCAGGGGAAGCAGAAACTCCGGCCATACTCGAAGCCGCTGCCGAGGCATTTAACAGCCGTAATTACGAAGCGGCCATTCCCCTGTTTGAGGCCGCCCTTGCCGATAGTCAGTTGACCGGGAGTGCCCAGGTAAACCTTTACCTCGGACTGAGCCATACCTTGCTGGCCGGAGGCACTGATGCCAGCCGCCATGTTGATGCCGCCATCGCAGCTTACGACCAGGTACCTCCCGGCAGCGCCTACGGGCAAAAGGCCTTGTGGTATAAGGCCCTTACCCATATCAGAGCCGGACAGAAAGAAGAAGCTAAAAAAGCCCTCGAAGCTGTGGTGGCTTATCCGGGGCATTACCGGAAGGAGGCTGCGGAGCGGTTGTTGGGGGAGTAGGGGGATAGGCGGGGTTTTGAGATAAAGTGAATGATATTTTTCTCCCGAACAATATTCTGCGTCCTCAGTCTTAAAGAGTACTTCATTATAAATTGATAGTATTAAAAAGGTGATACAACAGATTGAGATCACCAGCATTTGAGGTATTTTGTTTGTTTTTGGGGAGGGTATTTGGCTTGAATTTGTCGAGGAATTATCTTTGGATATGTTAATCATTCTCTTTTTTAATAAAATGATAGAGACCTGTGCAAAGTAGGATCCAAAACCCCTTTCAAAATAACCCTGTATGAAAGCACGATTTATCCTTTTCTTCAGCCTGACGACTCTTTCTTTCAATTCCCTGTTTGCCACTCACTTTATGGGTGTTCAGATGACGTATGAGTGTATTGGAACCTGTACCTATCGCTTCCACCACAAAGCCTATTATGACTGTAGCGGGGGAGCAACTACTCTTCCTCCAGGCCAGACGGAACAACCTGTCTTCAGTTTTGTCACCGTGCCGTCGGGTTGTGGTCTTAATCCTCAGATCATCGGATCCTGGGTATTTGTTCAGAATACCGAAGTAACGCCTATTTGTCCGCAGCTTTTGAGTAGTACTAGTTGTAATGGCGGAGGCATATTAAACGGCGTTACAGAGGGGTACTACTATGTAGATTACAATCTTTGCAATGGGGGAGGGGCAGGTTGTAATAGCGTGAAAGTTTCCTATTCGATCTGCTGCAGAAACGGGGCGATAACTTCGGGTTCCGCCAATGAGGGGTTTTATCAGGAAATGCTAATCGACTTATCCTCATCAGTATGTAATCAATCTCCGGTGTTTAATCAGCCTCCCATTTCCTATATATGCACTGGTGAGCCTATTATTCTCGATCAGGGAGCCGTGGATCCGGATGGTGATAGCCTGGTATATTCTTTAGGACCCTGCTATGATGGGCCCGGGGTAATTGTACCATATAACCCGGGTTACGATTACCTTCAGCCTATGGGCACTGGATGGAATGTCCATCTGGATTCGTTAACAGGTTTTTTAAGTCTGACTCCCAATCCTTCCGGCGGACTCGAGGTAGGCGTAATCTGTATTAATCTGGATGAGTACAGAAACGGACAGTTTATGGGAAGATTAACCCGGGATGTTCAGGTGACGGTTCTGGATTGCCAAAATTCAAGCCCGGTAACACTCTCGGGAATTCAGAATCTTGCTGGAGGTATTCTTGACTCTCCTGATAAAATCAGGGCATGTGCAGGAACAAATTTAAATTTTGACATTGTTGCTTCTGATGTGAATCCCATGGATAGTCTTACTTTTCTTAGTAATATATCAGGGCTTCTTCCGAATGTCGGGGTCAATATTGTGGGAAACAATCCTGCCACTTTTCAGGTTAGCTGGATGCCTGGAATACAGGATATCGGGAAAATATACGCCGTGTCCTTTTCTGTAAGTGATAATGAGTGTTTGATCAGTTCCACAGATGCAAAAACGATTTTTATTGAGGTTGCAAACACTTGTATTGCTTACCAGACTTTTCCCAGCAATTGTAATGACAGCACCGGAGGAATCGATATCACCCTATTCAACGTGGTTCCACCTGTCCAGTACTTATGGAGCAATGGAGATACAACCGAAGACCTTTCGGGTATTCCCACTGGCATTTACTGGGTTTATGCAACAGATTCCACAGGTACAGTTTTTACAGACACATTTTGGGTAGATGCCAAAGATATATCTATTTTATCAACACTGATTCAGCCGGATTGTGATTCAATTACAGGATCTGTTATTACCAATATCAGCGGTGGAACCCCGCCTTATACATTTACCTGGAGTAATGGCGATACTACTTCTTCTTTGGTCAATATCCCTGCCGGAGGATATACGTTGTATATCTTTGATTCGGGGAATTGTGTGAAACACGAGACTTTTATCCTGGAAGAACCTGATTCCTGTTTTGTCTCGGTATCTGGGAAAGCCTATCTTGATCTCAATGGCAACTGTGTTTTCGATTCCACTGATTATCCTCTGGTAAATGCCTTCATTGATTTTAATCCGGGAGGAGGCGTGTTTACGGATTCGAGTGGCAACTATTCATTTATTTGTAACACCGGGACGGTATCTGTTTCTTATACAAATACTGCTCACCCTCCGGCACTCTGCAGTCCGGGAAATACTCAGACACTAATCCTCAATAGTACGGATGATGACACGACAGGTATTGACTTCCCTATTGATACCGTAATCATTCAGGATCTGAAGATAAATGGTTTTGTTGGGGGAAATCTCGTCCCTGGAAACCCACATTATTACCTTATCCATTATTCCAATACGGGAACTATCCCCATGGATGGGACTGTATCATTATTTCTGGATAGTGCAGTGACTTATGTTTCCAGTTCGCCAGCAGGAAGTTATGACCCCTCAACCTCTACGGTTACCTGGTCTTTTTCAGACTTAAGTCCCGGACAGAACAAGACTATTCTTGTACAGGGATTTTTGCCTGCAGTAGTGCCTGTTATTTCGTCCATTACCACGTCTGTAGCTATTTATCCCATTGCCGGAGATTTTACCCCGGGAAATAATACGAAAACCTGGTCCCAACCAACCTTTGCTCCGTACGACCCTAATGACAAACAGGTTTTTCCTGCGGGAATAGGTACTGAAGGGTTTATTCAGGTAACAGACAGTGTGTTGGAATACACCATTCGCTTTCAGAATACAGGTACATTTTCAGCCAATTATGTGATCATCAAAGATCTGATTGATGATAACCTTGATATTTCTACTTTTAGCCCAGGGGTTTTCAGCCATCCCTATTCCGTAACTGCTGAGCTGGATAAACAGCTTGTATTCACCTTTGCGAATATCAATCTGCCAGATTCTGCTTCTGACCCGGAAGGCAGTAAGGGTTTTATTCAGTTTTCACTCAAACAACGACCGAATCTACCTATTGGCACAAGAATCAAGAACAGTGCTGCCATCATCTTTGACTTTAACGAACCAGTTATCACAAATGAAGTAGTGAATACTATTTTTAATTATCCGGAAGTTGAAATCATTGAACCGGCAGACTCTCTCTGTCCCGAAGATCTGCTCACTGCTCAGTTGCTCATTCCGGCAATGCCTCCTTATGAATACGAATGGAAGCCAACAGGGAGCATATCCAATTCTTTTGATGTAGAGGATATGGACGAGGTTAACCAATCCGGATGGTATTATCTAACCGTTACTGATTCATTCGGATTTAGCGATACAGATTCTGTATATGTCCCGGTTAAATTTAATCCGGTATCGGATTTTTCATTTGAAGCACAAGAACTGGAAGTGAATTTCACAAACCTTTCACAGTATGGAAAAACATGGCTTTGGGACTTTGGAGACGGCAATGAAGCGTCCGAAATCCATCCGGATCATCGGTTCTCTAAAAGCGGAACATATCAGATTCAGCTAGTTACCACGAATGAATGCCAAAGTGATACGATTATCAGGGAGATTGATGTTTATTCTGGAAACAGAGGGGATAATTTTATTCAGTCAGTTCGGATAGCACCTAACCCATTTTCCGAATCGCTGGTGATTTCTTTTTATAATCCTGACTTGTTTCCGGTGGAATTAAATATGATTGATGCCAGGGGACGATTGGTTGTTCATTATGAGCCTGAGCAAACAGAAAGTTTTACCATAAATAATTCAGGATTTGCCGCGGGAATATATTTTATTGAATTAATCGGTACTGAGCGATTTTTGGGAAAAGTGATGGTGCGATAGGTTTGCTTCTCAAATTTTGCCAGGCTTGCCACTAGCAAACCATATTTGATTTTCATAACTTTATGGTATGAAAGTCAAGACAGAATGGTCGGTTTCCGCCTTTAAAGATGATCAGCTACGCAATTATATTCATCTGATTATCCCTGAAGCACTGAAAATTCAGCCTTCAAAAGACTGACTGGCACAACGCCTAAAGCCATTCGATTCTGTTTGCAGCATGGATTTCTGCCATTGCCCAAGTCAGGAAATCCGGCCCATATGAAAAATAATGCTGAGGTACTTCTTCGGGTCTTTTTGTATAAATTGTTACCATTTTGGGAACAATCTTCCTATATTGCCGTACCAAATAACAGTTGATGCGAGTCATTGCAAAAAAGGCATTACGAAATTTCTGGATAAAACATGCTGATTCACAGGCGCAATTAGAGGCCTGGTTTAATGAAGCATTGAAAGCGGATTGGAAAACACCCAATGATATAAAGCGGGAATACCCATCAGCGAGTTTTATTCAAGGTAATAGAGTGATATTTAATATTAAGGGGAACCACTACAGGTTAATTGTAAAGATAAGTTATGATTATGGAATGGTTTGGATTCGTTTTGTTGGTACCCACAAAGAATATGATGGAATTGACCCCACAACAATTTAATCACTTACCAGAATGAATATTAAACTCATAAAAACAGAAGCAGACTATGAAAATGCCCTGGCTCGTCTGGAAGAAATATTTGATACACCCAAAGGCTCACCGGAGGGTGATGAATTAGAAATTTTGGGAATGCTGATTGAGAAATATGAAGATGAGCATTATCCTATTGGTACTGTTGATCCTATTGAAGCCATTAAATTCAGGATGGAGCAAATGGGAATGAAGCAGAAGGATCTTGCTGAGATTATTGGCTATAAAAGCAGGGTAAGCGAAATCCTCAGTAAGAAACGAAAACTGACACTTGAAATGATCCGAAAACTGCATTCCAGCCTGAAAATTCCTACTGAAATTCTGGTACAGGACTACTAAGTGGAGTCTGTTCAGAATCTGTTAAATAAACTTTGCCAGGTACTTCTTCGGGTCTTTGTGCATAAAGCAATATTTTCGTAGCCTCAACGGACTTTATAAAGTAGGGATTTCGCAGGCTTGGATAAGTAGGGGGGAATTTCTATAAATGCATTCCAGGTAGATCAGAATTCACATTTTTTTAGATGTCTTTGAACTTGCCGACTTACTTGCTCAAAGTCAGGTAAATCTTTAATCTGTTCCTTTAAAGAACTTTGCCACCGACCTTTGTATTGAGGTAATCGTTCGGAAAGTTTTTTAGAAAAATCTGTAGCTTGTAAACTTTTGTTTTCACATTTCTTTTTAAACGCATTTGCATAAAAATCAACCTCCATTCCGTGCTCTTCCAGCAAATACCAGATGTCATAAAAATCCCTTGCCTGCATTCTCTGCATTACTGAGCGCATTTTCTCCACTAATATTTCTTCCAGCGGGTAACACAATAGTTCATGATCTTCTAAATCGGTATAGTCAATAAAAACGCTTTTCTTTACAGGGGCAAAAACCATTACTTCACTGCGGGAAATATCAACTTTTGCTCGTTTATGATTACCTTGTCCACCGAGCGGGCCAACATAGCTGATGTAGAAATTTATACCACCGTCTTCGTGTTCATTATTGTCAATAATTTCAAAAGTAAGGTTGGCTTCTTCTTTTTGAAATTCAAACATTTCATTGAACCATTCAAAAATTTGCCCATTATGAATTTCATTTTTGAGCAGTGTAAAATCGAGATCTTCTGAAAATCTGTAATCTTTGAAATATACCTTTTTCAAGACTGTGCCACCTTTAAAAACAATTTCTTTTGAAAGTTGTTTGTGTTTAGAAATGCCAAACAGTAGCCATGATAGGATATAATCCTTTTCAATCTGTTGGTCCCGAACGCCTGCTTCTCGTGCTTTCTGTTGTATTTCTCCTGGCTTAATCATGTGTAAATTGCTGATTTAATCGTTTCTGTTTCCAAATTTTGTTGAATGCTCCAACGACTGATTCTTCTACCTGACCTGGGTAATTCAGTATCAAGGACGATATAGGAAGCCGTTTTCAACTTTTGTAAATCGTCAATGATATTTGTATTGATTTCAAAAGTCTCCAATAGAAATCCTAATCGTTTTATAACTGCCTGAGAATTGAATATTCTGGCATATTCTAACAGTAGGTCGTACTTTATTTTTTCTTTTGAAGCGAATATCGCTTTTGCTATCTCCACAATTCCACCTGCATAGTCGGGCTTAAACAAACAATCAATAATCGTTTTTTCTAGATCAGAACATATCACTTTGTTGAAGCTATCAATCCAAATTTTCTTTGCCCCAAAAAAATGTTTCTCATTGTGGTAGATAAATTGAAATGGAACTTCTTTAACCCTGATTTCCGAAGGACGGATTTGTTTTGAAACAACAATTTGTTCTTTCAAAGAGGGTTGTGTAATCAAATTATGGATTTGCAATGCGGAATAATAGCCAATATAATATGGTGCCTCATTCACAAGATATCCAGCTATCAGATGCCAGTCGGGCATAAATGTTTTTGCGTCTGCTTCATAGGGGATGATATAGTATATTCCTTCTTTCAACCGCATAAGCAGACCCCGTCTTGTCATATCACTAAGTAACTCCCGCACAGTTCCTGGTTGAGAATTCGGTAACGCTTTGTAAGCTAAAGAGTAATCAAAGCAAGCCATGTTTTGATTATTGAAATAGGATAAAAGTCTATTTGATTGCGTTGAAATATTTTTATACTTCATAGCTTTAATGTCAGGAATAAACTGACTGTAATGATACAAAATATAAAGTAAAAACTCCTTATTTTAGTTAAAATGTTACTGATTGTAACCGAAAGGTTAGCATTAGCCCTTGCTCAGTTACCCCCCTGAGGCTGCTTTAAGCTGAACCGTTTTCAAAATTTTCCTGTCTATATTTGTATCCCGTTGTTTTCACCTAAATCCCATCCCATGAAATCTCTTTTCCTTACCTCCCTGATTGCTTTTCTCTCATTTTTTTCTCTCCAGGCCCAGGAGGACGGCTCCGGAGATTCCTACCTCAACAAGTCCTGGCGCGAGGTGGCTACCGCAATGCCTCCCGAATGGTATGGATCCGACGAGGCGAAGCGGGTGGCAGAAAACGTATTGCTTACCCAAAAGGAGGTGGGCGGATGGGAAAAAAACAAACCGTACCACCATATTTTTTCTGAAGAGGAAAAGGCAGATTTTGTGAAAAATATGGCCCAAACTGGCGCGACGTTCGACAATGGCGCAACGACAACCGAGCTGCGGTTTCTGGTAAAAGTTTATACAAATATCAATGACGAACGATATAAACAGGCTTTTGAGAGAGGGCTGAATTATATTTTTGCCGCACAATATGCCAATGGTGGCTGGCCGCAGTTTTTCCCTTTCCGCGAAGGGGTAAGTGTCGATTATTCTGCATACATCACCTATAATGACAATGCCATGGTGGATGTCATGCAACTGCTGAAAGAAATATATTCCGACGAAGAGGCGTATGCGGCTTTTCAACTGGATAGTGAAGTAAAAGAAAAAGCTCAAAAGGCATTTGAAAAAGGGATAGAATGTATCCTCAAAACTCAAATCATAGCCAATGGGAAGCAGACCGTTTGGTGTGCTCAGCATGACCCTGTTTCGCTCGCTCCTGCAAAAGCCCGGAGCTACGAACTCGAATCTTTTAGCGGTGGCGAATCTGTGGGGATTGTAGATTTGCTGATGGACATAGATCATCCTTCCGATGATGTGGTAGCGGCTATAAACGGTGCAATCAAGTGGTTTGAAGCCCACAAAATTGAAGGTATAAAGCTGGAAAAGGTGACAGACAAAAAAGGAAAGGAGAATCTGGTTGTTGTCGAAGATAAAGCGGCGACACCTGTATGGGCACGGTTTTACGATCTGGAAACGGGGAAACCCTTTTTCTGCGACCGCGACGGGATCAAAAAAAGCTCGCTGGCGGAAATCGGCTACGAACGCCGCAATGGTTACGCCTGGTACACAGAAAAGCCCGCAGCCCTTCTGAAAAAATACCCGGACTGGGAAAAAAAGCGAAATGAGGAATAACTAAAACAGCCTGTACGATTGCGCTGTACAGGCTGTTGCCATTAATTCGCTGGCTTATAATTATTGCGGAAATCGCTTCCTGTTACCTGGTTTCAAACACTGCTTCCGGTAATTGGTCAAAAACGGCGATATTTTCGAGCTTACGGCCACCGCGGTCGCCCGACAAAATAATTTTTCCGTAAGTCTGGTAGTCAAGCCAGGGGTTGATAAATCGCGGCTCAGGATCGTCGGCGTTGGCGTAGTAAGCCCATTGGGTTACCAGATGGCTGGTTTTGTCCACCCAGACATTGTATTTGTTTTGTGGAGTAACGCCTACTTCCTTAAATCTAAGCTCCAGCTTGTCGGCGGCAGCTCCGTCCTGGGTAGTGTCTGCTCCTGCATAAGTCAGTGTAACCCCTGAATCTTTCAACTTATAAGGCATGACCAGCCAGTAACTGTCATTGATCCATATACGGCGGCCTCTGTCGAGAAATTTGGCGAGCGAGTCGGGATGGGTCATCTCTGTACTGCCCTGAAATACCTTGCCAGTTACGTCATTGGTATTGACCAATATGACCATACTGTCACGGGGAATTTCGATTCTCACCCGGTTGTCGTATTTGTCCCAGGTGAGGGTGCGGTTGCCAAAAAAGTCCCACTTGATATAGCGGGTGGCATCCCAGTTTGCACGGCCACCCATGGCGTCCATGGCAGAATCGGCAAGGGCGATGGCCTGAGGGTCAGAACCAGCGGCATCAAATCCTTCAGCAGGCGGATTGCCGGCAACGGTATTTGTATCGGACTGGCTGGTAGAGGTAGAAGTGCATGCTGCCAGAAAAAGCGAAGCAATCAGGAGGAAAGTATAGGTAAAGCGCATAGGGGATTGATTTTTTGTGAAAATAAACAATACTGTCAGAAACAAAAACTAAACGGGCGTTATGTTTTGCCTAAGCCCATATGAAACCCGGAAAAATCAGGGAGCAACCAGGGATAACTTTCCGGGATAATTTGTAAATTAAAAACTGATTACAAGCTGGTACTAATGGAAAGAGCACTAACAGATATATTGGCATTAATCGACAGCGTTGACATTACGATTTTTGTCATACTTGTAGTTGTAAACATTGTTTTTTGGAAAAAACTGAAGTCCTCTTGCCTGGTAAATGGCTCTCTTTTTTTAATGCTTGGGATTGTATTGCCGCTAATGTCAAGTAGTAGAGAAGTTAGTAGAAATGTCGCAATAAACGGGCCGGCAATGGATAATTTTGAATTGGCGTACACGTTCTCCCTCTTCCCTGTTTACTGGCTAATATTGGCTTTTCAGGTTATGGTTCTAATATCCAAAAATACTGATGAAGAGAGTGGAAATATCAATGGTACAGACCGGAGTGAGAAATAAACACCCAATACCGGCTGAGTCTGCCTCTGGAAAACGCTACTGATCGAATGGTGGTTTTCTATTCTATAAATAAGAAATCGAAAATTGATGTTTAATTTAATATTGACAGATCCGAAAGAAGAACTTTGTGTAAAATGGGAACAGGCATTTGCTCAATTCCCTGAAGTCAAAATTGTGAATGGCTACTTTGAGGAAATTGAAAAATTTGATTGTATGGTAAGTGCAGCAAATTCCTTTGGTTTAATGGATGGGGGAGTAGATTTAGCAATTATCAGATTCTTCGGCCCGGAATTAGAAAAAAGGGTTCAACGAGTAATTATTGAAGAGTATTTTGGAGAACAGCCAGTTGGAACCAGTTTCGTAATCCCGGTAAACAATCCTCAGAACCAATTTGTTGCCCATACACCCACCATGCGGGTACCTATGCCTATTAATGGTACAGATAATGTTTATTTAGCTATGAAAGCTATGCTGGAAGCCGTAAATAGATATAACAAAGAAAATGCTTCAAGCCCGATACAAAGTGTAGTTTGTCCGGGTTTAGGAACCGCTACAGGTCGGATGCCATTTATAGAAGCAGCCCGCCAAATGTCCCTTGCATATAAAAATTTTATTAACCCGATTGATGAATTAAACTGGCAAGTCGCCCAAAGCCGTCATTTTGAAATAACATATGGAGGCAAGATGGGGTATAATTTTGGGAGAGAGAACAATTGAACATTTAGAAAAAAACGCATGAACAGTTTCTCAAGTGTCTTCGAGGGATAGCCAAAAATGAAATTGAACCTATTGGTAATCAGGACAAGTGATCCTAAAAAACTCAAAAAGCAGTATGAGCTTCTGGGATTCACATTCAGCTACCATCAACATGGGAAAGGATCATTTCATTATAGTGCAGAAAATGATGGATTGGTTTTTGAAATCTATCCGTTGACAAAATCCATGGAAAAGGCTGACAATTCTGTAAGGCTTGGATTCGAAATCAAAAACTTAGATCTGAAAATACAAGAATTAGAAAACTCAAACTGGAAAATTGAATCAGGCATGTCGGATACGGAGTGGGGACAGATTGCTGTAGTTCAGGATTTAGACGGAAGGAAAATAGAATTAAAAAATAAGTAAATACACTCAGTCAATGGTATTGCTGTTGGGAAATCACCTCCTGAAAAACCTGGGAGCAAACTATAACAACTTTGCGGCCAGTCTGATGGAAATATCATTTTGCGACTCCTCTGCTGGCTTTGCGTTTAAAATATCGCTTGCAGAAAGCTTGCAGAAAATCCATTCTAACACAAACGGTTTAACGCAAAGGCCGCGGAGGATTACTTTCAGAGCAGAGACTCCTGTAACCCTACTCCTGAATCCTCTCAATCTTTTCCAAAATTTCCCCTGCCTGCTTGCGGCGGTCTTCAGTTTGTTCCTGGTCGTTGGATAGGGCTTCCAGAAGCGCACGCGCCTCTGTCAATTGATTGGTTTTCAGATAGGCGAGGGCTTTATACCAATCCGCCATCTGCTTCTGGTCAAATGCTTTTACCTGATCAAAATAGGGGATCGCTTCAGCATGTCTGTCGCTGAGCATCAGGGCAATGCCCATTTGATAATTGAGCGCACTGGGCGACCGCTGCATCTGGGCAGAGTCCTGCATGAGTTGTTGGTATAGTGAAACGGCTTCTGCCGGCTTCCCTTCATTGATCGCCTGAATGGCCTGTGCCCAAAGTGCATTTGCACTACTTGCCGCAGAATCTCCCGAATCAGTGTTTGTCCCCCTGACCGTATCGTCATGTAGTTCGGGAACATTAAAATTCATCGCGTACAGCTGATCGGAAGAGTAGGAAGGCGAAAGAATGCCTGGCAAAAACCTCACCCCAAGGAAAAGCAGGAGAATAGCCGCAGCAATCGACATTGTCCATTGCAGGCGGGTACGGCGCATATCCACAATATGCGTCTGCTTTGTTTGGGTAAAACGCGCATCGAGCCTGGCTTTTAATTGTGCCATAGAAGTGGCATGAATTTCTTCCCTGGCCAGGGTATGAAGAATGACTTCATTGGCAAAGGTCTGATCTGCCTTACACCTGGCCTCAAATGCCGCCGCTTCTCCCGGAGAAAGCTCATTGCTCAGGTACTTTTCTATCAGGTTATAGGTTTCTTGTTCCGACATCATAAACACATAAATTTGAGGGAGTTGTCTGCCTGTACCCCGGACGTTCCTTCCAACATACAGCACTGTAAAACATTTCTACCGGTAAAAAATCAATTTCATGTGACGCAAGATTTTGATTTACCTCAACTCCCATGTAAGAAAAAGATTCAAAGTCAGGTATTTACCCCGGCTTCTTCCATAATCTCCTTTAGTTTCTTAAAGCATTTATATTTCTGGCTGGTTACGCTTTCTGCATTTTTCAGCCCGGTGCGCCCTGCGATTTCCTCCATGCTGAATCCATTGTAAAAGTCGAGCAGGATCTGCTGGCAGGTTGCCCCGATCTGTTGAAGAAACCCGCGTATAGAGCGCCTGCTTTCATCAACTTCGAGCATGTCCAGAATGTTTTTTGCCGGGTCGGGCTGATGGGTAAAGTCCTCCACAGGCAGCGTTTTGATGCCTGTAGCATGGGAAGGACGTGCCCGGAGCTTGTCCACCGATTTGTTGTAAAGGATTCGGTAGAAGTAGGTGGAAATTTTACTTTCCCCCCGAAAATTGCCTTTGATAATCTGCTCCACCAGTTTTACCGTAGCGTCAGAATAGGCGTCTCTCACTTCGTCTTCTGTCAGATGAAGTTTTGTCTGAATCTTGTGGGTCATATCAATAAATGCCTTATCATAAAGATAATTGATGACCCTTTCCCGTTTGGCACCTCCGGTCAGTATCGCCTGGATGATCTCCTCGTCTGTGATTCTCATTGTAGGTAACTATTCAGATAGGTCTGACATTACAAACTTGCGAATTAAAGTTTGCTTAACAAAAATTTACCATTGATAGTCAGGAGTATATACCTGCTCCGTCTAATGGAGAAAAAGCAACAGATGGGTAAGAGAGAGATGAAACGTAAAAAAAAATTGTCCGGGGTGTGTGTGCTTTCAGATTTTTTATTTCCAACGCTTCAATTTTAAGATAAGTATAATATTCCATTTTTTTTCTGGTTATAATCTGAAAATTAGTCATCGATAAGTGCTGCGAACTCCCTGTCTGTCTTATTTTGTGTTTAATCAGATAATTCGTATAATTTAGAGTACCCGTTTTTTTCTAAATGCTTAATTGTTATGAGAAAGATTGTTTTACTTCTCTCCATATTCCTCACCCTTCTGACGATCTCGTCTCAGGGCGCAGGCGGAACTGTGAATATTACACAGGGAACCAATAGTGCCAGAGTCCGGGTTACCAACTTTGTGCATTTGGCCCAGACTTTCGAAAGACCTCCTTTCTATTATGTTTTTATTGAATGGGGAGACGGGATGTTTGACACTCTCCGGGCCAGCCAGGCCAACAACTGGGCAAATGTGGATATTACTCACCCTTATGCTCAGGGAACGGTCGCTTTTCAGGCTGAGGTAAAAGTATCTGTCACGCCGGTATATAGTGAGGATGATAAACCTGTGATGATGCGGAAAAAAATTAATGTGAGCAAAAAGAACACGGGTACCGCACCTATGCCGACATCTTACCTCCCCGATACCGCTGAGATGAGAATATTCTCCAGTTGGGATGTAGGGGTGCAAATCGGTGATACGATCCAGTTGGTAGTGGCCGTCAATGATCTGATGACCAGTAACGGAAAACCTGTAGGCGCAGACAACGGAGAAGTCTATTTATACTTCAACTCCACCTTTGTCAGTCCGGTCTATCCTCGTTCCAATGGCGCTTTCGGTCGTGTGCATCCGCTGTACTTTGTCTCCCCTCCTTTGGGAACGGTTACTGGTTCGGAGCCTCAGCCGCCTGTTGTTCCCGGTGCCGATCCGATGATTCCGGAAGAATGGGATATTTACAACGCCCGGCTGAAATGGGACTACAGCAACCGGCAGGAATCCAGAGAATTGCTGTTTTTTGTGGATTTTGTGGTTGAAGCTGAGGCTGAATCTGAAAGTTTTCTGTATTTCCTCGGAATGGTCACCGGGCGCCAGGATCCCAACGGAAATATTGGCAGTGCATTTGACCCCGATAAGGATATCTGGGCATCCAAACTGTACTCAACGGAGGTTGTTTCCAGCCGCGACCCCAACGGGCTGATTGTCTTCCCCGAGCAGGTACCCAACGGCAATGCGCCTACGACTCTTACCTATACCATCAATTTCCAAAATGAAGGAGATGCGCCCGAAGATAATGTGGTCGTAACCTTTGAATACCCGGCAGAAGTCGATCCTGCGACCTTTCGCTCAGAAGTTACGCTTCTCAAAAGAGAGGTGATTTCCCCCAACAATGATCCCGGTACACCCAATTTTCAGATAGAAAAAGATGTGCTCGTCAATGGAAAACGTTCGGCAAGATTTACTTTCTCCCAGGCCAACCTCCTGGGGCTGGGGCAAAATCTTATCGATCCGAAAAAATCTGAAGGTAAAATCATTTTTACTGTGCAAACGCTTACTCCCACTGCCTGCCAGGAAATATCAACGACCGCGACCATCAACTTTGGTGCAGAAAGTCTCACCACCGACCCTGCCGTGGTAAAATGTCTGGACTGCGAAGGCGGTGCTACAAACTATGTGTACTGGTGTCTGGTGTTTATCCTGGCACTCGCTGCATTCCTGCTTGCCGTATGGGTCGTAACGCTTAAAACAAAAACAACCGCATAAATCACAACACCATGAATTTTTTCAGGAAAAAGGAC
This sequence comes from Bacteroidia bacterium, assembly GCA_041391665.1. Taxonomy (NCBI): domain Bacteria; kingdom Pseudomonadati; phylum Bacteroidota; class Bacteroidia; species Bacteroidia bacterium. Next base: position 967,909 of record JAWKNO010000001.1, read on the forward strand.
AGTCTTCGGGCTGTCCTTGTCCTGATCCTCCTGGGAGGGTCAGGACTGACGATCTGCGCCCGGACACCAGTAGAAGCAGACAGCCTCAAAGGGGTGAGTTTGTTTCAAAATGCAAAGGAAGAAACCGACCAGGACTGCCGGGTAGAATTGTACCGACAGGCGTCCCTTCATTTCCGGGCGGCAGATCAGCCTGTATTGTGGTGGAACTGTCTCGACAATATCTGTTGGGAGCTATTTAAAAAAGAACGGGACGATGAGACCTTTGCCTGGCTCGATACCGCAGTAAAAGAAGTATGGTGGCCCGAAGACCAGAAGACAGCAACCATATATGCAAACAGAGGATATTATCGCAAACAAACCAAAGACTATTACCTCGCAAAAAAAGACTACGAACGGGCACTCCAGATTACCCGAAACCATACTACACTTGATTGCCGCCATGGCTACACACTTATGAAATCGCTCGCCAACCTTTACACACAGTTTGGTGAATATGAAAAAGCCCGTTTGCTGCTGGAGTCTGCCCTGAAACTTTGCGATGATTATCCCGACCTGTCTAAAAAAGCGGCTTTAATGAGCGATCTGGCAATGGTTTACCGCTTTGAAAATAATCCCGAAGCTGCCCTTAACCTCTACGATCAGGCGCTGCTGTTTCAGAGTACAGACAACAATACACAAGGCCTTCTGCTGATCAATAAAGCAGATGCGTTGAGCCTTCTCGGCGAAAACGAACAATCCCTGCCGCTGGTTCTGAAAGGCATTAAAGAAATCAATGCTGCCCCAAAACCCAACTTAAGATATCTGGAAAGTGCGTATGCAATCCTTGGGTCAGTATATGAACAGCTCGGCAAAAAAAGTGAAGCTTTAAACTTTTTCTACCGTGCGCTGGATATCAGTGGGAAAATGTATGGTGGTAAGCCTGGCCGCGAGGCTGGAAAAATTTATAAGGCATTAGGTGAAATTGCTTTGGCCGAAGGAAAATATACGGAAGCCGAAGACTTTTTCTATTCGGCACTGAAAACCGTTCTCCCGGAGAATGAAACCACAACTCTTCAGAACCCCGGCCATATGGCTGATAATGTGCTGATGGAAGCTCTCGAAGGCATGGGCACAGTCGCATGGACTGCCTGGAAGCAGAATCCCGATCAGAATTTGCTAAAAAATGCATATACCCACTATACGCAATCTATTCGTGTACAGGATGCCCTGCGAGCCGAATATATTTACGAATCTTCCAGCTTCAAACTCCAGGAAGAAAGCATCCGGCGCCATGAATATGCAATTGCCACAGCATTTGAACTGTACCAGGCCACAGGCGAACCATCATGGCTGGATTCTGCATTTTCATTTTTTGAAAAGAGCAAGTCGGTTGTGCTGAAAGAATCACTCAGCGAAATTGAAGCCGGAAAAGCCAGTGCCATTCCCCAACCCCTGCTCGACCGCAGAAATGACCTAGAAAATGCCCGTATTTTTTTTGAAAGGCAGATTTTTGAGGAAAAACAAAAAGCAGACACTGCTGACCAAAAGATGATCGGGTTTTGGGAAAACCGGCTCTCAGAATTGCAGGTTTCGCTTGATTCGGTTGAGTCTCATCTCAAGTCTCAGTACGCCAACTGGTACCAGTTAAAGGATTTGGCATCGCGCCGCCATATTTCCGAAGTTCAACCCTGGCTGGCGGGAAAAGATGCGCAGATGATTCAATATTTCTGGGGAGAATCTTCGCTATATATTCTTGCGATTGACGCTAAAGGCATTCGCAGCAATACCCTGCGTCTGGACTCTGTAAATCTTGCCGTAAAGATCGATTCACTCAGGCTGATTTTAGGTGATTACCAACAGACGGAAGATGAGGCCCTTGCCGCTGTGTATTACCATGCTTATGTGCGCCTTGCATACAAGCTGTACAATTTACTGCTGGCACCTGTACTGCCTGAAAGTAAGACAAATCGCACCCGTCCCGGAAAAATGATTATTATCCCAGACGGACTCCTGGGTTATCTTCCCTTTGATGTATTGCTTACGGCATCAGCCGAAGGCAAAAGCGGTTTTCGTACGCTTGATTATGTCCTGAATGACTATATCGTCAGCTACGGATACTCTGCTGGTTTGAGCATGGTCAAAAACCCACAAAACAATGCGGCATCCGTTGTTTTGGGCGGATATGCCCCCTCCTATGGAGAAGGTTGGTTTTCAGAGGCTCGCCGTTCGTTTCGTCTCAATGATCTGCGCGCATTCAACAACCTGAAATACAACCAGCCGGAAGTAGAAAGTATTATCCGTGTGGTTGGCGGTGAGGCTTTTATGGGTAAAGATGCTACAGAAGCTGCTTTTCGTTCTTCCGCAGGCCGTTACCGTATCCTGCACTTGTCCATGCATGGCTTCACCAATGAAGAAGACCCACTATACTCAGGGTTGGTATTTTCATATGGAAATGGGATGGAAGCGGTTTCTGATCAGCAGAATGCTCGTTCTCAGACACCGGAATCATTTAGCCAGGTTGAAAGAAATACAGGGAAAGGGCAGAATGATGGGTTTCTCCACACATATGAAATTTTTACACTCAATCTTCAGGCAGAAATGGCTGTACTAAGTGCCTGTAAGACAGGTTTGGGCAAATTGATCCGGGGGGAAGGCATCATGAGTCTGGCCCGCGCATTTCGGGCTGCCGGTTGCCCGGCTGTAGTGATGAGCCTTTGGGAAGCCGACGACCAGTCCACCCGCGAGATTATGGAAAAGTTTTATGCGAATGTGAAAGAAGGTCAGTCCAAAGATGAAGCACTGCACAATGCCAAATCCGAATACCTGCAAAGTGCCGCATCCAACCGAATCAATCCGCTCTATTGGTCCACATTTGTGATGATAGGGGATGATACACCTGTTTTTAGGGAGGACTATACCTGGCTATTTTTCCTCGTAGGTGGCGGCCTTATTCTTGGCATATTGGGGTTGGCTATTTTTTTAAATCACCGCAAACCACAGGAACAAATATAAAATTCTTTATATATTGGCCTGTTGCGATAAGGAAAGAGAAACAGACAAGCTAAATGGTGCGAATTTCCCCTTCCTTGTGCAATTTCCTATTTGTCATTCCTCGTTTGTAATTACTTATGAAAGACTCCTACATACTCGCATTAGACCAGGGAACCACCAGTTCCCGCGCTATCATTTTTGACAAAAAATGCAATATCATTGGCGTTGCCCAGAAAGAATTTACCCAGATTTTTCCTAAGCCGGGATGGGTAGAGCACGATCCGATGGAAATTCTCAACAGCCAGCTTGCTGTTGCAAGATCTGTAATGGCGATACATGGCATATCTCCCCAGCAAATTGCCGGCATAGGCATTACCAACCAGCGGGAGACTACGATTGTATGGGATAAAACTACCGGAATGCCGGTTTATAATGCGATTGTATGGCAGGATCGCCGTACGGCGGGCATATGCGACGAGTTGAAGTCACGCGGTCTTACTGATTATGTACGCAGTCAGACCGGACTGGTGATTGATGCCTATTTTTCCGGCACCAAAATCAAATGGATTCTCGACTATATCGCAGTCAATAATCCCGACATAAAAATTGCCAATCTTCTCTTTGGCACAGTAGATACCTGGCTGATCTGGAATCTTACGGGTGGAAATGTTCACGCTACGGATTACTCCAATGCCTCCCGTACGCTCCTCTACAATATCCGCGATCTGAAGTGGGACGACCGTATGCTCAATGAACTGGATATACCCGTGTCGATGCTTCCGGAAGTTCGAGACTCAAGTGGCGACTTTGGCAAAACCGATCCGCAGATATTTGACGGAGTCGCAATACCCATTGCAGGGGTAGCGGGGGACCAGCAGTCTGCGCTCTTTGGCCAGGCGTGTTTTGAGCCCGGTATGACCAAAAATACCTACGGTACAGGGTGTTTTATGCTGATGAATACCGGAAATAAACCTGTTTTTTCCCAATCAGGGCTGATCACCAGCCTGGCCTGGGGTATTGGCGGGAAAGTAAACTATGTGCTGGAAGGAAGTATATTTATTGCAGGCGCCGCGATTCAGTGGTTGCGCGATGGGCTGAAAATCATCGATGAGGCAAAAGACTCTGAGTATTTTGCGATGAAGGTGCCGGAGAATGACGGGGTATATGTTGTACCTGCTTTTGCCGGTCTGGGTGCACCTTATTGGGATATGTATGCCCGGGGAGCAATTTTCGGATTGACAAGAGGTACGACCAAAGGGCATATTGTACGCGCCACCCTCGAGTCGCTGGCTTACCAGACACGAGATGTGCTGGATGCAATGCAGAAGGATTCCGGAACACCAATAACTACCCTTCGGGTAGATGGTGGTGCCTGCGCCAACAATATCCTGATGCAGTTTCAGGCAGATATTCTCAACACACCGGTAGAGCGGCCCGAGATTATCGAAACCACCGCCCTGGGGGCAGCGTACCTCGCCGGGCTCGCAGTAGGATATTGGGAAATGAAACAAGTCTCAGACAACTGGCGGATAAATGCCAGATTTTCTCCGGAAATGGAAAAATCAAATCGTGAAAAGCTGTACAAAAAATGGCAGGAGGCGGTAAAACGCAGTATGGGCTGGGAACAGGAATAAAAAAGCCCGGCGATACCACTTTCGCCAGGCCTTTTGTCGAAAATATTCCCTTTGGGGGACTCACCGTCTGCCAACCAGATCGGTGAAATAGAATTACAGCCCTCAAATTAGGAGGTTGTAATGGGACAGCCAAACTTCTTAAGGCGAGTGGTTGAGATGGTCACCCGAATCGCCATTATTGAAAGGTTACCGGTTTTACCGGATTATGGCTAATATGACTTCTTTAAAGGAGGCCATGACCAGAGACCAGCTGAGTATGCTTACACACATTGCCGTAATAATCCTGCGCGGTTTTTCACCAAATGAAACGGCAATACCTATACTGATCATGGGAGAAATAAGTGGGGCAAGAAATGCTACACCCGGCAGTCCATAACGTTTCCATATTTTAATAATCTGCCGCCTTCGGGCAAAACTGGTAGGTGTACTCCGCTTAAAGTTTGCTTTTACCCAACGTTTAATCTGGGTGCCGAAATAAACAAACACGACAGAACCCGCAATGGCACCGCCGCCGGCAGTTACGATAATTTCCCAAAAGTCAAATTTTGGATTGCCCATAGCAATAAGCGCTGCCACTGCAAATTTTACTGAAGCAACCAAAAACACGGACAGGTAAACCCATATCATTTCGAAATGGAATTCAAGCAAAAGCAATGATATGATACCACTCAACATAAAATTGGGGAAGATCTCGGGATAAAAATTTTATAAAAGGGAAATGTACTTAACTAATACTAAGAACGAAAAGTGTTATGCATAGTTGCATTATTTGGGGCCAAATGCCAGATCTCCTGCGTCACCCAGCCCGGGGACTATGTAAGATTTGGCGGTAAGCTCGTTGTCAACGGCTGCAACATATATCTTTGCATTGGGCATATGGCGAAGTACGTATTCAAGCCCTTCTTCGCTGGCAACCACCCCAGCCACAAATAACCGCTCTGGTATTCCCATATTATAAATTTCTTTTAAGCTTAGGATAATGCTCCTTCCGGTGGCAATCATCGGATCAATCAATATCAGGTCGCGGTTTGTAACGTCAGGAATTGCCGTGTATTCTACCTTTACCACAAATTCATTTTCAGAAGTATGCTGCCGGAAAGCGGATATAAAACCATTGTCTGCATGATCAAACATTTGCAGCAATCCATTGTGAAGTGGTACGCCGGCCCGGAGAATAGAAACCAACACCGGGTGTTTGGCAGGAAGGTTCATTTCGAGCTCTCCTAGCGGTGTCGTAACGGTTTGTTCCTGATAGGTGAGCTCCTTGCTGATCTCATAAGCCAGCAACGCGCCAATCCTTTCGAGGTTTGTCCGGAATCGCATCCTGTCTTTCTGGATATTCATATCCCGCAACTCGTAGAGCATCTGGCTCAGGCATGAGTTTTTCTTTCCGACGATCGTAACTCTTGAATCCATCTGAGTAAATGGGGTAAATGGTTTCTGTAAATCTGCAAATAAGGTACGGGGAATGCACCAAATTTCCTGAAAAAATGCTCAACTCCTTCTATCATTGACCCCTCAAAGTCAAAAATCAGGTGTTTTTTTTCTTTTGCTACCTCAATTCCCTTCCACATCAGCATCGCTCCGGCACCTGAGTCTGCATGCTCCGGATGATAAGCGCCCATCAGGTATAGCGTTTTTTCTCCAAAAAAGGCAAAAACCGCCGCCGCAATAATCTTCCCCTCTGGCGTACTTACACCGAGTACTTTTCCCTTTCCACTCCCGATAAGGTATTCACAGATCTGCAAAACCCGGCGATAACTCTCCTCGTCATTGCCGACGATATTATGTCCATGTTGGCGGTTGACGCGAAATAGTTTCTCCAGATTCTCTCCATCTGTCTGAGGTGCAATGTGTAACCCCGCTTTTTCTGCTTTACCGATATTCCGTCTTATGTTTAATGAGGTATTTTGCCAAAGCGCAGATAGCTCTCCCCTGATGTCAAGGTGATAGGTGTACCGGGTTTTGAGTTCGAATCCCGCCCAGTGAAAGGGGAGGGGATAGTCAAAGTCTGGGGAGAAATTTTGAATAATCAGATGGTGGGGCTGAATCTGTCCGATAATTTTGACAATGATTTCTTCTTTCAAAAGGAGCTGTTTTCGCAGTGAAAGGTTTTCCATCGGCACAAAACATATCCCCCAATACTGTGCAAACATCGGCTGTGGCATATACAGATACCGCCATTTTCGGTTTTGGCAGAAGGGCATGACAGCCAGCCACTGATTGTGTTGACTCACAACCACTGCTTTCCAGTCGGGCCTGATCAGGCTGGCATATTCATACGACACATAGAGCGAACCCTGGGGTGACTGAATGACAAATTCGTCCCACCTGGCCTGGGTGATTTCGCTATGATCGAGAATATGCGCGGTGATTGCCCCCAATAGTTTGTTTTTCGGTAAAGATCGTTACTAGTATTTATCCTGCCAACTCTTTGAGAAATGCTGAGACAGGTTCCCGCCATCCTTTCCATTCTTCTGACTCACTCAATACATCATTGTGCAACAGAATCGTAAACATTCCTTTATATCTGCGCGTGATTTGCAGCAGTTTGTGGAAGTGTTTCACAGCCTCTTCCGGGCCAAGGCCCAAATATTGCTGAAGTGTGCGGTCCATCACCAGGGTAGGCCACAATATCAGGTCGGTCATTTCATCCTTCAGCAGGTCATACCAGGGGAAAGGCACCGCCATGCCACAGGGAAACCCCGCTTCCTGAAACCTGCATAAAGTAAACTCCTGCTCAATCCCTGCTTCGGCCAGATAGCGAAAAGTATCGGGCAGCCGGTACCTAAGAAAATGCTGCCGGGAATGGGTGACGGGTTTGTCGGTAATTTCCCGGAGGCGCTGACATTCTTCCTGTATTCGCACCGGGTCGAGATAGCTGGAATAGGAAGGATGAATGCCAGTGGTATATCCTTGATCTGAAATATAGCGGATCAATGCGCGCAGGTGGGGGTTTCTCCAGGTAAATCTACTATCCTGTTGCGCGTTTCGGTCAATGAGAAAAAAGAATATCGTTTTGTCCGGAGGCGAAAGGGAATAGATTTGTGAAAAAGAATCATTCGGATCTTTGCCGGTGAGCCACGCCCGGGTGCGTTCTTTCAGTCTTTTCCATTCACCTGCCCGGATATCCTTGAAGAACCCACCGATATGAGTGAGTGGGTCTTTGTGAAAATATTTCCACGGAAAATCTATATCCCAGGTAATGCGGTAATCAAAAACAGGTGGTTTTCGACTGGAAGCCAGGCTGGTATACTGAAGACAAAGTTTTTCCCACAACTCCTCACAGTAAATATGTACCAGCGGAAGCGCCTGTAATCCATAATCGTTGGAAGGATACTGGATAAGATCAAACCTATCATGGCTATCGCGAATAGCTTCAATATACTTTTCGTAATCCGTCGCCAGATAAAAAACTGCCGAAAAAATATCAAATTCAAGCTGATAAGAAGAGCCACTGGCGCTATAGTGAAACAGGTAGGGAATTTCCCGGTTTGCCAGTCGTACATCTACAGGCAGAATATCAGTTGATTTGTGAATCCCGGCATTGGGGATAGAAAAAGCTTCAGGAATGATGAGTTGGGTATAATTGATCAGTGGCGTTTCCTGTCCGGCATGCCATTCGCTAAGCGGGATGATTTCGTAAGGGATGCCTATGATCCGGGAAAAGATCAAATCCAGGGTAAAACTCAGCCGGGGAGTGCTGGCAGGGATAAGAATTTGAATCATAATGGTCCCGGAATATGAATTTGGGCCTGACAATATCAATTACATCGGAAAATATAGTAATTTACCGACAATATTGACATCAAATGAAAGTGATTCATGTAATGGGCGAGTTTGGTTATCTGATCTGGCGTTTGCTGGTGAATCTCAGATATACCTTGCGTGACCGTGAAAGAGTTGCTTATCAGTTGGATCATATGGGCGTGAAATCCATTCCGCTGGTAGCGCTGATTGGATTATTTGCCGGAGCGATCATAGCATGGCAGGCAGCCTATCAGTTTAAAGGTATGATTTCGTTATCAGTCCTGGGCGGCCAGGTGGTGAGGGTTGTCATGATGGAAATGGCCCCCGTACTTACCGCACTGGTAATCAGCGGGCGGATCGGCGCTTCGATGACCGCAGAAATCGGCTCAATGAAAGTTACTGAGCAGATTGATGCGCTCCGGACGATGTCTATTGACCCGATACGATACATTGCATTACCCCGGTTTTTGGGTTTGAGCCTGATGATGCCATTTTTGACTTTATTTGCGGTTGCGATTGCCGTAATTGGTTCATACCTTGTTTCCGACTATTTTCTGGACATTTCCAAACAGGTATTTTTCAGTTCGATACGTACTTTTTTTAGTGTCTCGGATTTGTTGGGTGGATTGGCTAAAGGCGCAATTTTTGGGATGATAATCGCCCTTATCGGCTGTTTTATGGGGATTCACACCCAAGGCGGCTCCAAAGGCGTAGGAAAAGCTACGATCGCTAGTTTTGTGATTTCATCCGTTTGTATATTAGCCGGAGATTTCCTGTTATGGATAATTTTATTCTAAAACGTTGAGTAGTAACGGTATTTTTTCTATGTTTGCTTACGTATTTAACCTGCTCTATATATTCCGCTTTTCTGAAATTAACACCTCCGATCCTATGACACCAAAAAGAATCATACGGCTTTATGCCTTTCTCCTGGGGGTTTTTCTGCTTGCGGTGCCGCTTGGGGCCATTGGTCAGAGCAAAACTGACAAGCTTTTAAAGAAAGCCAACCTCTATTTCAACAGCTACAATGTTGTAGGTGCTGAAGAACTTTATAAGGAGGTGCTGGCTCAGGATGAAAACAATTTTGAGGCTGCTTACCAACTCGGTCGGGTAAATAACTATCTGAAAGACTACCGGGAAGCACTCCGCTGGTTTCGCAAAGCCAGTGAAGTTGACCCGGATCGTAATGATACGGTGTACCTTCAGATTGGCCTTGCTTACAAAAAATTGAACAATTACCGGAAAGCCAAAGAATCATTCGAAGAATTTAAAACCCGCCACAAAACGCAGGATGAGTATTATCAGCGTGCGGTGCTTGAAATCGAAGGATGTGACCTGGCTGAAGCGGCGCTCACCTCGCCTCCGCCATTCCGTGTAAAACCTGTCTCTTTTAACTCTACTGCCAGTGATCGTTTTGTATCCTATCTGGATCAACGCCAGGAAGATGTATTCCTCAGTTTCGCTTCCTCCCGTCCACTGGAAAAACAAAAAAATAAAAGGAATCAGGTTACAGGTGAACCCAAAGATTCTGACATCTACTATATCGTCAAAGAGAATGACTCTACCTTCGGTGCAGATGTTACTCGTTTTCCCTACAAGCTGATCAATACCAAACACAACGATGGGCCCGCTACTTTCAGTGGCGATGGTCTCACGATGTACTTTGCGATCTGTAACAGTAAAGAAAATAAGGACGGTTGTAGTATCTACGAATCACGCTACAATCCTGTAAAAAAAGAATGGGGCAAACCTCGCGTCATCGAAGGTCTCGCCGGTAAAAAAGAGGTGATCGTAAATTCCCGTGGTAAAACCAAACAGGTTCCTACCGACGACCGCCAGCCTTTTATCACTCCTGATGGGCGAACGATTCTCTTCGTATCCGACAGAGGGGGAGGCAAAGGTGGATTCGACATTTGGTATTCCCGCAAACTCGGCAGTGGCTGGTCTGAACCCCAAAACCTGGAAGGGAACATCAATACTGCCTTCAATGAAGCTTCACCTTTTATCAACAAAGAAGGTACCCGTATCTATTTCGCTTCTGAAGGTCTTGCCGGATTTGGTGGTTATGACCTCTATTATTCAGAAGGTGCAATCGGTTCTTTTGGCGATCCTATTAACCTCGGATCTCCGATCAACTCGACATACAACGATTTTGGCTCTTACTGGATGGACGACTCTCTGACTTATTTTACTTCTGACCGCCCCGGCGGTATGGGAAGTGATGATATTTACTGGGGGCGCGCAATCTATTATCCAGAACCTATCTATGATATTTCTGTAAAAGGATTGGTAAGAGATAAAGAAACCAAACAGCCGATTCCTTTCGCTACAGCCACGCTTTACGAATATCTCGAAGATGGCTCTATCGCCGAACTGGGCATGTTTAGTACCGACCAGTCAGCCCGATATGAGTTTAAAAAACTTGAAAAAGAGAAAAAATACAAAATCCTGGGTAATGCTCCCGAATACCTCGCCAATGAAGAAGAAGTTTCTACCGAAGGGATTAAAGGGAATGCTGAACTGGTAAAAAATATCGATATAGAACTCGAACCCATTGTGATCGATTCGGCGATTGTACTGCAAAATATCTATTATGATTTTGATGAATACTACCTCCGCCCAGATGCTTTGGACGAACTGGAGTTTTTGATCAAAATCCTGAATGATAATCCTAATATTATGATTCAGATGGGTTCACATACAGACTCAAACGGAACGGAAATGTACAATAAAGAGCTTTCCAACAACCGTGCGAGAGCCGTTGTGAAGTATCTGGCCGATAATCAGATCTCACCCGGAAGACTGTCCTGGTTTGGATTTGGCGAATCTGATCCTCTTATCTATCCTGAACTTTCAGACGATGATGAGCAGGCAAATCGCCGCACAGAGTTTAGAATCACTTCTATTGATTTTGAATAGCCCCTAAGGGTAACTACTAAATACAGACGGTGCAGTTTTTTAATTGCACCGTTTTTTTTTGTGTTTGTGCTATACCAAGGGAAAGCCGTAATTTGCAAAAGAAACTGACCATCATGAGCAATAACTACGCCCGCCGCGGGGTATCTTCAGCCAAAGAAGATGTGCATTTTGCCATCCGCCACCTGAATAAAGGATTGTATCCCAATGCTTTCTGTAAAGTCATACCCGATATGGCCGGCAATGATCCCGAATGGTGCAATATTATGCATGCAGACGGTGCCGGTACCAAATCTTCGTTGGCATATCTATACTGGAAAGAAACCGGTGATATGTCTGTGTGGCGGGGAATAGCGCAGGATGCCATTGTGATGAACCTCGACGATATGCTTTGTGCCGGAGCGACAAACCATTTTCTGTTCTCCAATACGATTGGCCGGAATAAATTTGTCATTCCCGGTGAAGTGCTCTCAGAAGTGATTGCGGGGATGGAAGAATGTTTTGATATGCTTCGAAACTATGGCATCGAAGTGGAAAATACCGGTGGAGAAACCGCAGATGTTGGCGACCTGGTAAAAACCCTTGTACATGACGCTACGGCTTTTTGCCGTTTGCCCAGAAAAGAAGTGGTGAGCAATGAACAGATACAGGCGGGGGATGTGATCGTAGGGCTGGCAAGTTTTGGGAAGGCCGTTTATGAAAAAGAATACAACAGTGGAATCGGCAGCAATGGCCTGACCAATGCCCGGCACGACGTGCTGAAAAAAGAATATGCTGCCCGATATCCGGAGTCCTACGATGCAGCGGTTCCCGCAGATCTGGTTTACTCCGGAAAATATCTACTTACAGACACTGTAGAAGATGCGCCATTACCAGTAGGAAAACTCCTGTTGAGTCCTACGCGTACTTATCTTCCTGTCATGAAGGAAGTCCTGGAAAAACACAGGGAGTCTGTTCACGGACTGATTCACTGCACAGGAGGAGGCCAGACAAAGTGTATGAAGTTTGTGGAAGGTCTCCACATTATCAAGGATAATCTTTTCCCGCTTCCACCGGTATTTCGCATCATTCAGGAATCCTCGGGGGCTTCCCTGAAGGAAATGTACCAGGTACTGAATATGGGGCACAGACTGGAGATCTATACAGACAAAAAAACAGCGGCTGCCATTATTGAAATAGCAGCCACTTATGGGATTGAAGGACAGATTATCGGAAGATGTGAAGCTGCCGAAACCAATCGCCTCACGGTAAATGATATATCGTTCTAGCCTTTTTCGGTAATGTTGTCAAGCTCGATTTTTGCAGCGGGTTTGTAGGGCCCATAAAGCGCATTTTTAAAAGCTTCGCGCGCTTTTTCCAGATCAGAAGCCTTTTTCGCAGCCATTCCTAACATAAAGCTGTATTTGGCTTTGGCTTTGGTATCAACACCTGAGGCCAGAAGTTTTTCCAGCGTATCGATTGCTTCGCGGAAGCGGCCGGAATCATATTCGGCTTTGGCTTTCAGATAATAAAGTGAGCCAGCCGTTTTGGGATCAGCCTGCATAGCTTTTTCGATAGAGGCTAATGCGTTGTAACTATCGTTGTTATTGAGCTGAAGGGTGGCAACAAGTTTGTACATCTGCGCCTTTTTCTCCGGTACCTTTTCAAAGTCGATCGCTTTCTGGTAATTTTCGATGGCGCGGGCAGTATTTCCTTTTTTGCCCTCAATTTTGCCTTTCAAAACAAAAGCGCTGGAAAAATCGCGTTGCAGATCCAATGCCTTTGATATATAATTTTCACTTTCGGTGTATTCACCGTTGAGGTAATAACTTACAGCTATTTTGTAATAGTACACGTGATTGGTTGTCAGCATCTGCTGAGCAATCAGGTCTTTGTAAGGGCCAAAATTGGCTTTGCTCCATGCGTTTCTGGCACCGGCATTGTCGCCGATTTTCGTGAGGGCAAGTCCCAGACCATAGTAGTATTTGGCTTTTTCGGCAGGAGAAGCGGATTTGAGACGGTCTGATTCCAGCGCACGCTCATAATTGCGGCGGGCAGCGTCCCAGTTGCTGTCCAACATATTGATTTCTGCACTGTAGTAGAGAATATTCGGATTGTTGGGGTCAATCGAATTGGCATCATCGATATGTTTTTTGGCATCAGATACGCGGTTTTCCTTCAGGAGAAGATTGACGAGGAGTAATTGGTATTGAACCTTACGCCCGGCATCACTTTCATAGCGGGCCGCTTCCTCGTAATAGTAAATGGCATTGCTATAATCCTTCTCGTTTTTAAAAATTTTGGCCAGCAGGGAATAAGCCGGGGTAAAATTTTTCTTGTAGGAAACCGTGCTTTTGAAGGACTCTTTCGCTGCTTCGAAGTCCTTATTTTTATACTCACATTTCCCTCTCTGGAAATAATACTTATAGTTTGACGGCTCCAATCTTATCGCCTCATTGTACTGATTGATCGCTTCATCGCACTTGTTCTGCTTCCTAAAGTTTTCCGCTGCAAGAAAGGCGTTTCTCCCAGGCCCCTGTGCAAGCGTAAAAACAGGCGCCATCACGAATAGTAATGCCGCAAATAGTAGGTAAATAACAGTTTTATTCATGGAATTACGGATATGTATGATTCAGTAAAGGTTGGGTTTCATTGTTTGTATCAAAGATATTGATTTTAGCCGATTTCCCCTAAATTACAGAAAAAACCCGGTAAAGTAAATTACTTATTATAAGATCATTACTGTTTGACCAAATGGATATTGCGGAGTAAATTGCGTTCAAATTTTTGATGATCTGTTACCTTTTGTTATGAATTTTATTGAAGAACTCACCTGGAGAGGATTGTTGCATCAGTCCATCCCCGGCACAGAAGACTATCTACAAACGCATAAAGTTGCAGGATATTTGGGCGTGGATCCAACAGCTGATTCCATGCATATCGGAAATCTGGTGTCAGTCATGCTGTTGGTTCACCTTCAACGTGCCGGGCACACTCCTTATGCACTGGTCGGAGGTGCTACGGGCATGGTGGGAGATCCCTCTGGCAAAGACAAGGAAAGACAACTTCTTTCGGAGGAGCAGATTCGTTACAATGCGGAATGTATCCGGAAACAACTGGAAAACTTTCTCGATTTCACCGACGTTCCTAACCCGGCCCGTATGGTCAATAACTACGATTGGTTTAAGGAATTTTCGTTTCTGGGTTTTTTGCGCGATGTGGGTAAACATATTACCATCAATTATATGATGAGTAAAGATTCCGTAAAAAAGCGACTGGAGGGAGAATCGGGGATATCTTATACTGAATTTGCCTACCAGATGCTTCAGGGATATGATTTTTACCATTTGTATAAAAATCACGGGGTCAAAATTCAGGTGGGAGGCTCTGACCAGTGGGGAAATATTACGACGGGAACCGAACTGGTCCGCCGCATGCTGGGGCCGGAAGAAAAAGCCTATGCAGCGGTGTGTCCGCTGCTGACTGCTGCCGATGGCAGCAAACTCGGCAAAACTGCCGGTGGGGATAATATCTGGCTTTCTCCCGAACGTACCTCGCCTTACCAGTTTTACCAATACTGGATGCAAGCTTCCGATGTCGATGCGGAAAAGTATATCCGGATTTTTACACTCAAAAATCAGGCTGAAATTGAAGCTATTGTCGCTGACCACGCCCTGGCTCCCCATACCAGAATCCTGCACAAAGCCCTCGCCGATGATGTAACCCGACGGGTACATGGTGAAGCCGGACTGGCTTCTGCTACCAAACTTACCGACTTCCTCTTTGGAAAAAATGCCGATAACCGGGATGCGCTGGCCGCACTTTCCCGCGCAGACTGGACGGACGTAGCCAAAGTCTCTGAAACTAAAACGCTGTCCCGGTCTATGTTTGATGGGGAAATCGGAATTCTTGATCTTCTCGTCTCACTTGAAATCGCCTCATCCAAAGGAGACGCCCGCCGGTCTGTGGAAAAAGATAAATCTGTGAAAATCAATCAGGAACTATGCGAATCTCCTGACCAGAATATCCGCGCCGAGGATTTCTTTTTTGGAACATTCCTCCATATTCAAAAAGGTAAAAAGAATAAGTATATTGTTGAGCTTGTATGATGAAACACACTTACAGAATATTACCTGCGTTCTCGCCTGTGTCTTTGCTGACAGGGATTGCCGGGCTATTTCTCTGTATGTGCTGGGGCGGTGCCAATGCC
Organism: Bacteroidia bacterium; assembly: GCA_041391665.1. Taxonomy (NCBI): domain Bacteria; kingdom Pseudomonadati; phylum Bacteroidota; class Bacteroidia; species Bacteroidia bacterium. Next base: position 983,368 of record JAWKNO010000001.1, read on the forward strand.
CAGAATTTGTATATCTCCAAGTTTATTCCCACTAACCCGCTAAACCGGCAAAATGCGGATCACAGGGTTGAACTTTTCTATGAAGGGAAAAAAGATTATCTGGATCTTTCGGGATATGTGCTGGTAACCCGCCACTATATTCTCCGCTTGCCCAATAATACTTTTATTGGGCCGATGAGTGCACTCCGCCTCGGAAGTGTTTCCAACGAGTCAAATAAGGATCTTGACCTGGAGTACAACTACCAACGCGATTTCGCTCCCCGTGTGACAGAGGGAACAGATGAGGGTGATTTTGCCGTGCTGTATGACCCCAACCGAAATATTGTGGATGCTTTTTATTTTGGCCCGCAAAAAACTGTTTCCTTTCTCCCTTCACGCGCCTCTCTTAAAACCTACAGGGAGAATATTGAAGTCTCTATTCCCGATGAAGAGGATAGCCGCTGGTCATATCTGCAGAATCCTGAAGATCCTGCGATGGCTTTTATTTGTATAAACCATTTTTGGCACCCTACTTCCCGAAGATCCAATATCTTTCCTGCTGCCCGCTACCGGTTCCTTCAGGCAAAGTATGTAGATGGAATTGTTACAGTAAAATGGAAGACTCTTTTTGAAAATGATTGTTATGTCCATACTGTCGAAAGAAGTACGGACGGAAATACGTTTGAAGTGCTTGAAAAACTTCGCGGCCCGGTCAATAGTTCGCAGCCGTTTGACTATACTTATTATGATGCTGTTGTCGAAAAAAACAGGGTCTATTATTATCGGATCGCCAATATTGATAAGTTTGGTAATGTCGTGCAATCCAGCCTGACCAAAATCCGTACAGAAGAAAACCCCGGCGGGTTTACCTTCGATATTCTCCCCGCAGATAAACATACCATTGCTTCCCTCAATGTCCGTTTCTCTGCAAAAGAAAGCCAGACCGTGCGGATAAAATTGCTCGACGAACAATTACGTGAAATAGCTAATCTCTATCAGGGTTCTATTGAAGCGGGAAAACAAAATCTGCTTAACTATACCAAACCCCTTCCTGTCGGGAAATATTTTGTGGTCGTTTCCACAGACCAAAGGCGATATTATGAGCCGTTTGTTGTTCATTGACGAAACCCGATCTATCCTGTCCCGTATATCTACCTTTCCCCTCAAATAACACGCTGCACCACTTGCAGTACACCTGTTTCCCTGAATGTATAAACATCTCAGGGCCTGACCTTTTGAATTATTTGTTATCGAAAAAAATTTACACGGGCAATGACTGCTTCGATCAAAAACCTGTTTCGCGCCCTCGACCGGTACAAATGGCAGTACCTGGTCTCGGCTCTGTTGCTGATTCTCTCGATTGTATTCCGGAGTTTCGAGCCAAAAATCCTTCAAATTGCCATTGATGGGGTAATTGCCCTGTATCAGGAAACGCCGGCTGCCAGTGAAGCAGTCAAAGATGGCGTATCTCTCTTTCTCTATAGGTTTTTACCCGCGGTGAGTGAGCACAATATCTCGAAACTGCTCCTCGCATTGGCGCTTATGTATATTGCCATTTCTGTTCTTCGCGGCGGGTTTTTGTTTGCAGCTGACGTCATCAGGTCGTGGTGTGCCGAGAATATCTCAAAAAAAATGAGAGATCGCGCATTTGCCCATATCCAGAAGTTGCCATTGAGCTATTTCTCACGGATTACCAGAGGCGAGCTGATTCAACGATGTACCGGCGATATTGATACGATCAAAGGATTTTTAAAGGACCAGATTATCGAAATTATCCGCGTACTGGCCATTTTTATATTTTCATTCTGGATGATGGCGCTGGTGAATATACAGTATGCATGGATCAGCATTTGCCTTACTCCATTGATCGGGATCTCTGCTTACTGGTTTTTTCGCAAGGAAAAAGCCGTGTGGCGGCTTCATGAAGCCGAATCGGACAAACTCAGCGACATGGTTCAGGAAAACCTGAACGGTATCCGCCTGGTAGCCGCTTTTGCAAATGAAAACCACGAAATCGAAAGATTTCGGGAGCAAAATATACGAAAACGAAGTATGGGTTTTCAGCATAACAAGATCCATGCGATTTTTTGGCCGGTTTCAGATTTGCTCGGATTTACTCAGATTGCGGTATCTATTTTGGCAGGAGGGATTTTTGTGGTTCGCGGGCAAATAACGGTAGGTGAACTGGTGAGCTTTTTCACTTATATATACATGGTTGCGTGGCCCATGCGCCAGTTGGGGAGAATTCTGTCCAACATGGGTATGGCTGTAGTAGCGATGGAGCGGATCTCGGAGATCATGACAGAAAGCGGAGAGCCGGAAGACGGAGATTCGGCTGCGAATATTAAAGGTGCGATTAGCTTCCGTAATGTCAGTTTCCGCTACAGGAAAGACGATCCATATGCTTTGCACAATGTCAGTTTTTCGATATCGGCAGGCGAAAAGGTGGCTATTATCGGTCCGACAGGTGCGGGCAAAACTTCGGTAACCCGCCTGCTGTTGCGACTGTTTGAACCAGAGGAAGGGGTAATTCTCCTTGACGGAAAACCCCTGAATACCTATTCGAGAAAATCTGTCCGGAAGAAAATAGGACTGGCGCTTCAGAAGGCATTCCTTTTTTCTATGACTATCAGGAAAAACATAACCTATACGAGCCCCAAAGCTGAAGAAGATCGCGTGGATGTGGTTGCCGGTATTGCTCAGGTGGCAGAAATCAGGGATATCTTCCCGCAGGGATATGAAACGCTGGTAGGAGAAAAAGGCGTAACACTTTCCGGGGGGCAGAAACAAAGAGTCGCTCTGGCAAGGACGCTTCTCCCGGAGCCGGAGGTGTTGATTCTGGACGATATTACTTCGGCAGTTGATACAGAGACCGAGCAGGAAATTTTCCAGGCGTTGAAAGGCGAACTTGCCGACAAGACGACCCTGATTGTTTCCCACCGGATTACCTCTATTCAGCAGGCCGACCGGATTTTGGTGTTTGACAAAGGACAGATTATTCAGGAAGGTACACCTTCTGAGCTGGAGAAAATCCCGGGATATTATCAGGAGATTTTCCAGTTACAATCTTCCCTGGAAGAAGAAATCAGTAAAACCTGAGACAGGCCGTACTGATAGCGAATGATGGTTGAATTATTTACACAAGTTGGTATGTCATCACATATATTTCATGGAGAGAAGCAGGAGGCGGAGCGAAAGCAGGCGTTATGGCCGTTTCTCCGGCGGGTATTTCTCATTAGTTTTCAATACAAAAAATGGTTTTGGCTGGTTGCGGCAGGGTCTGCTGCAACCGCTATTGCCGACGGCATCGTTCCCCTGATCTGGCTCAGGTATATCGACGAAGTCATTACACCGGCGATGGAGACCTTCCGCGAAAGCGGAACGGCTGACTGGACTTCGGTCTATCGGTTTGCGATGATTTTTCCGATCGTTTTTGTCTTGCAGGCCTGCGCTATCGGTGCTTTTATTCTGGCTGCCGGTAGATTAAAGGAGAATGTGATTTTCGATCTGCGCGAACAAATGTTTCATAAACTCCAACATTTGTCTTACAGCTTTTACGACAAAGCTTCTATCGGCAATCTCTCCATACGCCTGACTTCAGACGTAAACCGGGTAGCTCAGGTAATTTCGTGGGGGTTTGTCGAATTGCTCTTTGGCCTGATGATGATCACCGTAAGCCTCACGGCCATGTTTTTGTACAACTGGCAGTTGAGCCTGATTGTCATGCTTTCTATTCCGGTGTTGCTGTTTCTGTCGATCAAAGTTCGGGGCCTCCTGATTGGGTATTCACGGAAAGCGCGCAAAGCCTATAGCCAAATGGCTGCTTATCTGACCGAACATATCAACGGCCTGGAAGTCAATAAGACAACCGTACAGGAAGAGCAGGCAACGGAAGACTTTCATGAAGTGACCGAAGAGTTGCGCGATGCAGCTTATAAGTCTTCTTTTTACGCATCGCTGTACTTTCCGATCGTAGTTGTAACGGGTTCTGTATCAGCGGCATTGGTTGTTTTTCTCGGTGGGAATATGGCCATTGCCAGTGCTACCGGTGTCACAATAGGTGTGCTGGCCGCTTTCTTTAGTTACGCCAGGATGATTTTTGAGCCTATTTTTGATATTACCAAGTTTTATGCAACAGCACAGGATAGTCTTTCGGCGGGAGAACGGATATTCAATCTGATAGATGAGCCGGTCGAAATCAAAGACCGTGAAGGCCTTGAATCTTTTGGCGAAATCAAAGGCGAGATTCAATTCGAAGGGGTTGACTTTGCCTACGTACGTGACGGGACGATGATTCTGAAAGATTTTGATCTTCATATTCCTGCCGGGCAGTCTGTAGCAATTGTTGGTGCTACAGGTAGTGGGAAAACGACAATCTCCAGCCTTGTGAGTCGTTTTTATGAGCCATTGGCGGGAAGTATTAAGATTGATGGAACTGACTACCGGGAACGACAGCTTCACAGTTATCGCCGGCAGTTAGGGATCATTCTTCAGACACCTCATTTGTTTTCCGGTACTTTCAGAGACAATCTTCGTTACGGAAAGCCTGAAGCGACAGATGAGGAAATTTCTGCTGCATTAAAACTGATTGGTGCAGAAGAATTTGCCAGCCGTCTGGATGAACAGGTGGGGGAAGAAGGCGGGAATCTTTCTTCGGGAGAAAAACAACTGATTTCCTTTGCCCGTACCTTGCTGAAAAAGCCGCGCATTCTCATCATGGACGAAGCCACATCTTCGGTGGATACCCTGGCAGAAATGCGTATTCAGCGCGGAATTGACAGCATGATCCGCGGTCGTACGGCGATCATTATTGCCCACAGGCTTTCTACGATCCGCAACTGCGACCGGATCCTCGTGATTGCCAAGGGCAAAATCATTGAAGACGGAAGCCACGATGAACTGATTTCCAGTCAGGGACACTATTATGGATTGTTTACCCGGCAGGCAAGAGAGAATTGATTTTCAATTCTCTCTTTTATTTTTCGGAAGTTGGGAGAAACTTTGGGAAAATTCCTGTCCACTACTTAATATTTACGCATGAGACGAAACGCTTTTACTATGAAGCTCAAGCCTGGCTTCGCAGAAGAATACAAAAAAAGGCATGACGAAATATGGCCGGAACTGAGCAGATTTCTTTCAGAATCAGGCATTTCGGACTATTCTATTTTTCTGGATGAAGATTCGCTTACATTGTTTGCGGTGCAGATATTGGCTGATGATTTTGATGAGGAATCTATTCCCCGTCACCCGATCGTCAAAAAATGGTGGGCATATATGGCTGATATCATGGAAACAAACTATGACCATTCCCCGGTGACCATGCCATTAAAAGAAGTGTTTTATATGGCATAAGTGCCTGCCAGCAGCTAATCTGCCTCCTCCCGGATGTTTTCAATAAATTCTGTGGGAGTGACACCAAACTCCTTTTTAAAAGCGCGGGTAAAAGAGTTGGGCAAATCATAACCGACCATATAGCTGATCTCCGCGATGTTGAGTTTGTTCTGGCTTAGCAGGTCGCGAGCGCGTTTCATCCGGAATGATCGCAACATTTCCTGTGGTTTCATACCCGTAAGCTGTTTTACCTTTCTGATAAAGTGCATATGGCTCAGATTGACCATTTCGCACATTTTGTTGACGTTAAAACTGGCGTCTGAGAGGTTTTCTTCCATAATCTCAGACAGCAGCCCCAGAAGTTTTTCATCAGAAGAGGTCAGTAAAACCGGAGAAGGAGTCAGCTCAGGTACTACGGGTGGTGCTATTTCTGGTTCAACAGTCGGAACTGGTGCCTGTGGGTTTTCTGTGTCTGTTAATGTGCGGGTAGTGTCTGGATGAGAATATCGGTTCCAGATGGTTATTCTGAATATAAAAATAAGGAAAACAAATAGAAGGAAGACCGTGAGAAAAACAGCCCAGTTTTGTTGCCAGAGCGGAAGCGTTACCTGAAAATGTATTTTAGCAGGCGAAGGATCTACGTTCATATCAAAGTCTCTGGCTCTGACCTCAAGCGTGTATGAGCCTGTAGGAAGATTGGAGAAGGTGTGTGATGTTTCTCTGGTAAATGGAGACCATTCTTCCTGATTGAGTCTGTAGGAAAAGGCAAGCAGATGCGTAGGGGTGTTGAGCTGATAGTCTTCTCCTGCCCATTGAAATACCGGACTGCTCAGCGGCGATATTTTTGAGTTATGGGGTTGAATGGTAGTTTCGGGGTGCTTATTTTCAGGTGAATAACGATAGCTGATCACTTCATTAAAAATCCCGGCTGTATTTTTACTAAGTTTCAGTGCCCTTCTTTTCCATTCTCTGGGAGCTTTTGTAACCCAGATATTTCCATCATCGGTTCGCAAAATAGTCCCACCTTCCACCTGAATATTCATCTCATCAGGGAATAAACTACAGGTCCAATTTTTTCCATCAAATCTGCAAAGATTATCTTCCGTCACAGCCCAAAAAGCTGAATCAGATTCTACAAAAACACTGATAATGGTATTACTGGTAAGTCCGGAGTCGATATTATAGTTGTTCCAGGTAGTTCCATCATACGTAAAAACGCCATACAGACGAGTACCGACAACCAGAAACCCATCTTTACTGTGGAGGGAATTAATATAAGATTGCAGGCGGGTATCTGCCGGAAGTGTCCATCTTTTTCCATCAAAGCCAAATAGGTTACTGCCTCCCAGCCAGATTTGTCCATCTTTGGACTGGGCAATGCCATAGGCGTTGGATTGGGTAAGTCCATTGGCATTTCCCGGGTGAAAAACCCATTGCAGCGGGCGTAACTGGGGATTCAGCAGTTGGATGGCACCCCCTCGATGGCCTTGAGCCGAGACTCTGTCAACGCTACTTCCAAACCAAAGCGAGCCATCTTCAGCTTCAAACATTGCGCGGTAGTCGATTCCCCACGAAAGTTTGGGATGCGTTTCCTGATGCCAGTGTCCAGATTCAAACAATGCCGTTGCGGCCACGCCTTTATCAGAACCTCCGGCCCAAATCTGGCCATTGCGGGTAACGATCAGTTTTACGGGTGCATCCATAAGACCTGAGGTAGTATCCCAGGATGTCCAGATGCCATCTTTTTCTGTGACTACTCTCCCGTCAGCCTCGATAAACCATTGTTTTCCGTCGGGTGTCAGGCATTGAAAATTGAGCCTCGGAAATGTAGCCCACCGGTCAGCGGAATAATCAATTCTATTTACCCTTGACTTAATGCCGAAAACCCAAAAATTTCGTTTTCCTGAAAAAAACTTAATCCTGTTGGCAGGCACATGGTACTGAGGTGCTTTGAAAGTATACCAATGATTATTTTTGAATGCATAAACCTTCCCAATAGCCCCAAACCAAATGGTTCCATCTTCAGTTTCCGCAATATCTGTGGTAAATTCATCTCCGCCAACTTCATCGCTCAAGCGAATATGTTTCCAGGTTTTTCCATCAAAGACGCTGATACCCAGATTAAACGAGCCATTGATGATCCATATTTTTCCATCGCGGGACTGGATGATTTTTTGTTCCGGTCCGACAGGGAAATCAGGCGTAGAATGAAATATCTGATATTCTTCGATCAGAGGTTGAGGGGTAGCGGACGGCCGAAATCGCAGAATTTTTCCTTCATTTCCCTCCCAGTTAGCTGCAAACCATAATGTACCATCTGCCGCTTCCAATACATGTGAAATCAGGAGCGAATCTCTCCCTTGTAACAGGGATTCGGGTAAATCAACCCAATGCGTATAAGTTAATTGTTGCTCCAGCCGTTTTCTTACGGATGACGCAGAGTAGAAAACCATTTCCGGAGAATCTTCGGCAGAAAGTTGAATCACACCTGCATTTGTAGCTGCCATGATTCCATTTTTGGAAGTAGCGGTTATGCTCCGGATCGTAATACCCCATGAAGTTTTCAGCGAGAAAAAGGGTTTCCAAGCGCAGCCTCTGTAGCGAAAAACATCATGAGGCGTTGCCGCATAGAGTGTGCCGTCTGAGGAGGCCGTAATTTCTATGATCTGATCTGTTAGAGAGGGGAGGTGAGTGGTCCAGGTATAGCCGTCGTATTCCTTGATCCCATCGTCAGTGGAAACCCACAAGGTGCCATTACTGTCTTCAAAGATTGCCTGTACGCCACTGCCTTCAAGCGCGTCAATGTTTTTCCATCGCCATGACTCGGTAAAAGGATAAGCATACTCAGGGGTGTAGGGCTTTTGACCAGTCAAAAGCCCTATATTCATCAAAAAGACAGATATGCCTGCTAAAAGATATTGCCATTCCTTAACATAAAAGTCTAGCACGGCAGAAGTAGTTTGGAAGTTTGAGTTTCTTTATGAAAATACATAACGAGCCCCAAAATACAAACTTCTATAGTTTGCCGGAAGTGAAAATTTGGAGAGAATATGCTAACTTTTATTCGGCAACATATCCAGATCGGAAACTACTGAACCCGGTACCAGTATTGGGTACGACCGATAAGGGAAAAACCAAGATAGCCTCTCAGTTTGAGTTTGTCTTTTTCTATGAGGTCAATATAACAACTGTAAACGCTGCCATTTTTGGGGTCAAGGATTTCTCCATTTTCCCAGACATTGCCTTTGCCTTTTTCGAGTCCTTCAAGGATAACCATTCCCATTACTCTTTTGTTGTAACGTGGGTCATCTTTGTCGCACTCATCACAGATAGGGTCCTGTTCTTCATTGGGTTTGCGGAAAAGCTGGATGACTTTTCCATAGAGTTTTCCATCTTTTTCAAAAATTTCGACGATAGATTTCTGGTCTCCGGTTTCATCATCGATGGTTTTCCATTTACCTACAGGAGACTGAGCTTTTAGCCCTGCAGAGGCGAGGAAAATGAATAAAAGAGAGATCGTTATTTTCTGTGCGAGTTTCATAGAATTGATTTTAGCGGAAAATTACGTAAAATTTACTACAACGTAAACGAAGTCATCTTTACATTGTTTGGTTTTGAAGATCATACAGTTATGTAGGATTCATCCTGCCTGCAGGTATGTGGCAGACACCGCATCACCAAAATCTTTTGTATCTTTTCCGCGAAACTTGCGTACCAAACACGCACAAGGCAGATACAAAAAATTGATAGCTAAATACTTATGCGAAAATTTCTTGCTTTATCTGTTATTTTAATTCTCCTGTATCAGGGGCGGGCCATGATTCGGTGGTTTTTTTCAGAAACACCTACCAATGAAACTTCTGTCATCCTTCCCGCAAAGGAATCCCCGCAGATCGTTGAAACCCCGCCAGCAACAATGGATGCACCATTGCCAGAACCTGTACCCCTGCCAGAACCTGTACCCCTGCCAGAACCTGTACCCCTGCCAGAACCGAAGGTGGTGAAAAAGCGGGTTAATACAGAAAAGTTGATCGATTTTGCCCGTGAACTCGAAGGCAGTTCCTACCTGGCTGGTGGGATAACTCCCGAAGGTTTTGATTGCTCAGGATTTGTAAGCTATGTATATAAGGAGGCGGGCATGAATCTTCCCCGATCCAGTAGCGAAATGGCCATGTATGGGCGGCGAATTGACCGGCAGGATGTAAAGCCCGGCGATCTTCTGTTTTTTGCCGGTACGAATTCACAAAGCGGAGAAATCGGGCATGTAGCCCTGGTGTCAGGAAAAAAAGGGAAAAATATATTTATTATTCACGCGACCAACCGGGGGGTAGTGACAGACAACTTGTTGCAAATGAAATACTACCGTGAAAGGTATATCACGGCAAGCAGACCCTATGAATGGGAAGAGTAGAAAATGTTTTTGCAACCTCATAAAGGATGCGTATGTTTATATTCCTTTTGATCTTTTACATGATCTCATCCAGAGATATGAATAAATATCCTGCATGAATACCTAACTGTTTTTGAAACTAACAGGAACGTAATTAGAGATTTGCTCAAGGTGGCAAGGGCGGGCCTCAGCCGTTGACTTGTCCGGCTTCCCTCGGGACGGAGGATTACCGAAACACTATGGCTTCTCTAGGCATGTCATATAGGGGTTTCACAAAACTCCTGGTATTTGTGCGGGGTTTTTTTGTTTTCACCAAACATTTTCCTTGCTTCGCGGTTAGTTACACCTGTAACTATAACTATGCATCCCGAATTCGATTTTGAACAATCCATCGCACCACTTGTCGGTAAAACTGCCGGCATATTGGCGCATGTCATGACGGAGCGATTTCGGCAAGCCGGATATGAAATCTCTATTGAGCACTGGATTGTGCTTGTGCATCTCTGGCGCAGGGATGGCCGCAACCAGCAGGAGCTGGCCGGCATGTCTGGAAGACATAAAACCGCAATTACCCGTGCGATAAACTGGCTGGAAGAACGCGATTTTGTGGTCAGAATTCCCGATAAAGCTGATCGGCGAAATAATCTCATTTACCTCACATTTAAAGGAAAAAATCTGAAAGAAATTCTTTTCCCCTGTGCTATCGACACGATGGAGGAAGCAACACGTGGCATTTCATCAGAAGATCTTGACCATTGCAAAAGCGTACTGAAGATGATTCAGGAAAATATGCTAAAGTATGGTTGTTGATATGTTGATTAGTTTCTATTGAAACGGTATCATATGTAACCATTAAATCTAACCATTATTCAGAACGAATTTACTCCTTATATACCATGTCATTAAGAAAAACACTGATCAGTATTGGGGTTGCGATTGCATTCCTCGTGCTTGCCGGAAGTATTGCCGGAAGGATTTCAGCCTCCAAAGAGCCTGTTCCCCGGGTGGAATCGGGCCCCAAAGCTAAAACAGTCAAAGGCCGTAAGGTTGCCAATGCGACTAGTGGGTCTATCGTAGAAATTACCGGAAGACTCGCTGCCCGTGAAAAAATTGATGTATTTTCTGAAGTAGGCGGTATTCTCAAACCCGAAAGCAGCCGCTTTAAAGAAGGCAACTTCTTTCAGAAGGGAAGTCCTCTGATCGTCATCGACGATCAGGAGCAGCGTCTGACGCTGCTGGCGCAAAAAAGTAGCCTGATGAACCAGATTACCCTGATGCTGCCGGATATGAAAACAGATTTTCCCGCAAGTTTTCCCAATTGGGAAAATTATCTGGCTTCTTTTGATCCGGATAAATCGCTCCCACCATTTCCTTCCGCTGGCAGCGACCAGGAGAAGTATTATCTCTCTGCCCGCAATCTCTACAATCTCTATTATTCGATCAAAGGTCAGGAGACCCGCCTGGCAAAATATGTAATCCACGCGCCCTTCAGTGGGAAAGTGTCTGAATCTCAGATTACCGAAGGTACGCTTGTGCGTGTCGGACAAAAGCTCGGCGCATTCTTTAATCCTGCTTCTTATGAACTTGAAGCCGCCGTAAATCTCGAAGACCTGGAGTTTATGCGTATCGGCGATCAGGTCGATCTTTACTCCAATGATATAGAAGGAAAATGGAAAGGCGTAGTGCGGCGAATCAGTGATGTCATTGATCCTAATACGCAAACTGCCACGGTATTTATCGCAACTTCCGGCAAAGAACTGAAAGAAGGTATGTACCTCAATGCCAAAGTAAAAGGTCGTCAACTGGAAAATATAGTAGAACTTTCGCGAAATCTTCTCGAAGATGGTAACCATATTTTTGTGATCGCTAATGGGCAGCTGAAACTTTTTCCGGTTACTCCAGTGAAATTTTCATCCGATATCGTGCTGGTAAGAGGCATTCCCGATGGAACCGAAATCCTTGACGAAGTAGTCATCGGTGCTTATGAAGGAATGACAGTGGCAACCTATTAATCCCCATACATGGAAAACCTGATAAAATATTTCATCAAATACCCCATTGCGGGTAATATGATGCTGGTGCTGCTATCCGTATTCGGGATATTCGGCCTGATGAATATGCGCACTACCTTTTTCCCCGAAAATGACCTCCGCAATATCGTCGTAACAACCGTATTGCCCGGAGCCTCGCCGGAAGAAATTGAAGAAGGGATTGTCGCAAAAATCGAAGATGAACTCAAAGGCCTTTCCGGTGTGAAGAGAGTTACCTCTACTTCATCCGAAAATACCGGTACGGTGCTCGTCGAAATTGAGCGGGGATTTGATATGGATCTCCTGCTCCAGGACGTAAAAAATGCTGTGGATCGGATTAATTCTTTCCCCGGCAATATGGAACCGCCCATTGTTTCTAAGCTGGAATCTCTTACGCTTGCGCTCAATTTTGCTATCTCCGGTGACACAGATATCAAAACACTCAAGCAGTTTGCCCGCAAAGTTGAAAAAGACTTGCTCGCAGTTGACGGGATTTCGAAAATAAAACTTAGCGGTTTTCCCGAAGAAGAACTCGTGATCAATGTAAGGGAAAATGATCTTCGAAAATACAATCTCACCTTCAATCAGATTCTTCGTGCTGTACAAGGGGCCAACCTTGACCTTAGCGGGGGTACAATCAAAGGCGACGAGGAAGAAGTCCTGATCAGGAGCCGGGAGAAAAAATATTATGCTGAAGACATTCAGGATATCGTAGTGGCAGCTACCCCTCAGGGACAAAAACTCACGCTCAAAGAAGTGGCAGATATCCACGATAGTTGGGCGGAGACACCCAGCCAGGCGTATGTAAATGGCAAGAGAGCCATTATCATGGAAGTCAATAATACCACCAGTGAAAGCTTGTTGTTTATTGCCGATAATATTAAAAGCTATATCGAGAAATTTAATCAGGAAAACGATATCGTAAAAGCGGTGGTAATTGTAGATGGATCTGTTACCCTGAACGAACGTATCGACCTTTTGACCAGCAATGGTGTGCTGGGTTTTGTCATGGTACTGATTCTTTTAGCGATGTTTTTGCAGATTCGGCTGGCATTTTGGGTCGCTCTCTCCATCCCGGTATCTTTCCTCGGAATGTTTGTATTTGGCCCCTTTATCGGCCTGAGCATCAATGCGATTTCTCTGTTTGGAATGATTCTCGTCATCGGGATTCTGGTGGATGACGGGATCGTAATCAGCGAGAATATTTACCGGCAGTGGGAGAATGGAAAACAGCCCTTACAAGCGGCCTTCGATGGCGCTGTGGAAGTATTGCCTGCTGTATTTTCTTCCATTATCACAACGATTGTTGCATTCAGCGGGTTTCTGTTTCTGCCGGGTGTGACAGGTGATTTTTTCTCCGATATTACCCTGGTCGTGATGATTACGCTGGGCATCTCACTTTTTGAAGCAGCGTTTGTATTGCCTGGGCATATTGGGCATTCGGAAGCACTGAAATGGAATTCGGGAACTCAATCTCAGGCACTGGCATTTTTCAGACCTGTTCAGGAACGGTTGTGGCAGTTTATGGACTGGATGCGTTCCAAATTGTATGCGCCGATATTGAGGTTTTTTATGACTTATACCTGGGCGGGGATCGGCATTTTTGTAGGTACCCTGATCATATCATTTAGCCTCGTAAGTGGAGGGCTGGTAAAAATCACGTTCTTCCCTGAAATTGAGTCTGACTTCATCTCGGCTTCGCTGAAAATGCCTTCAGGAACACCTGAGAAGGAGACGATGCGGTTATTGGATAAAATAGAAAAAGGTGTTTGGCAGGTAAATGAAAATCTGAAAAAAGAACAGCCCAATGGAGAAGATCTGATTGTCATTGTCAGTAAAACGCTGGGTATTTCCGGCGGTGGGCCCACCGCGGCCGGAGCAGGTACTTCTCCCGATGGAGAGTTACGTATCAATCTCCTTACTGCCGAACTTCGGAAGTTTACCAGCCGTCAGGTGGCAGATTCCATACGGAAAGTTGTCGGTCCGCTGTATGAAGCAGAAGAAGTTACTTATGGTGTTTCAACACCATTTGGTAAGGCATTTTCTATTGCAGTGATTGGCGACAACCTGAAAGAAGTGGAGGCCGCCGCTGATATGCTGAAAGCTGAAATGAATACAAACCCGGATATCAGAGACGTAACGGACAGTAACCGGGAAGGTCTTCGGGAAATCAATGTTACCCTCAAAGAAAAAGCCTATCTGCTCGGACTCACGCTTCAGGATGTGATCGGTCAGGTGCGTCAGGGCTTTTTTGGTGCAGAAGTACAGCGTCTCCAACGTGGACAAGACGAAGTCAAAGTCTGGGTAAGGTATGACCTCGCCGACAGGGGTTCTATCGGTGATCTCGAAGAAATGCGGATCAGAACGGCAACAGGTGCGGCATATCCGCTAAAAGAAGTTGCTAACCTGGAATCTAGCCGTGGGGTTATTTCTATCAAACGTATAGATGGCAGCCGCGAAATCCGTGTGGAGGCTGACCCTGCCGCAGTGGATGTTTCTACTACAGAAGTTACGCAGCAGATTCTAAATGAAATGATTCCCAAGGTGCAGGGCGAATTTCCTTCGGTACGGTTTTCCATGGAAGGTCAGTACCGGGAAAATGCAAAAACCGGGGAAGGTGCCGGGAAAGTATATCCCATCCTCTTTATCATTATGATTGCGATTATTCTGCTGACCTTCAGATCGGTTAATCAGACGATTGCTGTATTGTCAATTATTCCCTTTGGCCTGATCGGTGTTTTCTGGGGGCATTATCTGATGAATAAACCCTTTAGTATTATTTTCTCCGGTCTTGGGGTTCTGGCTCTGGTAGGTGTAATGGTAAATGACGCACTGGTTCTGGTGAGTGCCCATAATAACCTGATAAAGGAGGGTAAACCCTTTAGAGAAGCGCTTTATGAAGCGGCTATCTCAAGGTTTCGTCCGATTTTCCTTACCTCCATCACTACCATTGCGGGTCTGGGACCTTTGATTGTGGAAAAAAGTTTCCAGGCACAGTTCCTTATCCCGATGGCGGTTTCAATCGCTTTTGGGCTGGCTGCCTCTACCGTGGTAATTCTGCTGGTATTACCCTCTATTTTGATCCTGTTCAACCAATATAAGGTGAATCTGGTGTGGTTGTGGGAAGGCGAAAAACCAGATGAAACTTCTGTAGAGCCTGCCCTCGATGACCGTAAATATTACCTGGGCCTCTGGGTACTCATTCCCGGTGCGGTAGTCGCATTATTTGTTGGCCTGAAATATCTTTTCTCCTGATTTAAGAAACGCGAAAACAACAAAAATGAAATATCGTTTTGCTTTAATCCTTTTGTTTATCCCGCTTTTGCTTCCGGCACAGGAGATTCTAAAACTGGAAGATGCGGTAAAAACAACCCTTGAAAAAAATTATGGGATACAGGTTGCTGAAAACAATGCCCAGATTTCAAGGAATAACGCGCACCCGGGAAATGCGGGTTTGTTGCCCAGGGTTTCTCTTGATGCTGCCGCCAACTACAATAATTCCAATGCTCAGGTCGAACTCATTAATCCCAATGCAGGCCCCGGAGAGGCGCCTTACAATACCGTCGAAGTCAATGGCCTGCAAACCTATGGCGCCAACGCGGGAATAGGGGTTAGTTATACTGTATTTGACGGACTGGGTAATGTGTACAACTACCGGGTGCTGAAAACCAATGCGTCTTTGTCCGAAGAGCAAACCCGTGCCCTGATAGAACAAAGCCTGATTCAGGTGATCAATGCCTATTATACTGTGGCTCGTCTTACCGGTACGTGTAATATTCTGAAGGAACAGCTCAATACTTCGCATGGGAGGCTGGCTTATGTCAAAAACCAGAATCAGTTTGGCAGCGCCAACCGCCTCGCAATCCTTAATGCAGAGGTTGACATCAATACAGATAGTGCAAATCTCGCAACGGCAACGCTTAATCTGGAAAATGCTACCCGCACACTGAATCTGCTGATGGGCAGAGAGATATCAGATTCGTACATGGTCGAAACGCAGGTTTCTTATATAGAAGACCTTCAGCTGGAAGAGTTGAAAACACAGGCCATGAGCAATAATGCCAATCTGGAAGCAGCTACCATTAGCCAGCAGGTGTCAGAGCTTAACCTTCGGGTAAGCCAGGCCAACCGCTATCCACGGTTGGCTGTAAACGCTTCTTATGGATATAACTATAACAACAATGGCGCTGTGAGTTTTGCCCGCTCGATCCAAAGCCTTGGGCTTTCGGCAGGTGCTTCGCTCAGCTTCAGCATCTATGATGGCAGCCGCATCAGCCGGAATGTGCAAAATGCCGAAATCGCTGTCGCCAATAGTCTGACCAGAAAAAAAGAAGCAGAACAACAACTGTTGCTGGATCTGTACAATGCATACGAATCCTATCGGAATAGCCTCGCCATTTACCATCTGGAGCAAAAAAGTTTGCTGGCTGCCAATCAGAATTTTGAGCGCACGCAGGAGATTTTTAAACTCGGTCAGGCTACCAGTGTACAGTTTCGCGAAGCACAACTGAATGTGCTTCGGGTAAAAAACAGGCTCAATGACCTGAAGTACGATATTAAGCTCAATGAATCGGAGCTGATGTTGTTGTCAGGGCAGTTGATTCCTTCGGCAGAAAGATAATTACTCTTTTCCCCGGTTGTTTTCAAAACTGTCTGAGTCTTCGTTTTCCGGAAGGGCACGTGGTACTTTTACCATATCAGGCACAATAAAAGCACCGGGGAAAACTTCTCTTAAGGTGCGCAACATCAAAATCGCATCCTCTTTATCCATGAAATCACCTACTCGCACAACGTAGTTTGGCGCCTGGTACTCCAGATATTGCGAAAGTTTGGGAAACCGGCTCATCGCAGTGCCTTTGGAAGACCAGGCGTTTTGTCGGTTGGAACCTGCAAAAACCTGAATCCGGAACCCCGATATCTGATGCGTATTGCCGTTGATCTCAATATGTTTCTGAATCAGAGATTCCAGCTCTTTATCTGCTTCAATATAAAGCTTTTTTCCCGGCCCAAACAGGTAGCTGAGGCTCATGCCATGGGGCGTTTCCTCCGTTACCTCCACCGCAATTACTTTTGGCTCAGGCATCTTGAAATCTACTCTGTCGCGATAATCAGAAACTTCTTCGCGCTCATATTTGTAGTAAAACTCCTTGCCTTTATTTTTCTTTTTGTCGCCGCCATCCCCTCCTGAGGAAACCTGCACACTCATCATACCTGCGAGGAAAATGCTCAGTAGTTTCATAGTCAAAAAATATTGAGAATTGCCTGAATATCGGTTTGTCTGTACAAAGATGCTAAATAGATTTCACTTACTCAATAGTCATGAGTGATTGGCGATTTTATGCGTTTTCCATCGGTCAAAAAGAATGACTCCCCAGAAGGCAACAATTGCCCAGAAAAATATCGAAATCGTATCATTTGAAAAGGTTTCCGGGAATAAATGGGTCTGATAATAAACCGCCGGAATAATGCCTGATATCAGAATTGAAAATATACTGAGTGAAATCACGATGAGTGAAACCCTGGCAGATGTGAATCGGGGAATTAATGAAACGGAATCAGGGGTAACTTTTTCCATGCTACCGATTTTCTCCATCAGATTTTTACTGAAGCGGAGCGAAGGCTGTTCGATTTGCTGGGTACGCAACAATTGATCAAGCGAAGTGATTTTTTCAAACAACACTTTTACTTCTGCATCCTCCGCTATTTTTTTTTCGAGCTGCTGCTTCGATTCTTCATCCAGATTTCCATCCAGATAATGCCATATCATTTGTTCATCTGGCTGTATCATAACATTTCCTTTAATTCATTTTTCATCATAACCTCCAGCTGCTTTCTGAGAATATTTCGCCCCCGAAACAGAATAATTTTGACATTGGACGGGGTAAATCCAGTGATACCTGTTATTTCTTCAACGTTGCATTCGTGAAGATAGTACAGGGTCAGGATCGAGGCCTCTCGCTCGGGAAGTCTTGAGACCAGTTGCTGTATAATTTCCACATTCTGCCCCGATTGTAAAATTTCCAGCTGCCCCGAAGCCTGATGATCGGCAATTCTTTCTTTTTCTCTGTCATCAATGGAATCTGTATTCTGCTTCCTCGATCTCAACCTGTCGAGCGAAGTATTCCATGCAATCTTATACAACCAGGTACTAAACCGCGCCGATTGTTGAAACGTACTCAGCTTTCGAAAGGCCTTCATAAAAGTATCCTGTGCAGCTTCTTCTGCTTCTTCCCGGTTTTTTAATATCCTGAGGCAAAGAGAAAATACATACCGCTGGTACTTTTCAACCAGAATCCCAAAGGCTGGCGTTTCCCCTTGCAATACCTTTTTGATATGTAACAGATCTTCGGCCATAGATGCTGCGGGTGAGACGGTATATGGGAATAAACGGTTACAAATGATCAGGAATTTTTTTTCTCACCCAATTGTAACCGATATTCTGATATCCGCGTCTCAGATTCCAGATACTTAACTTAATCATTTTTTGCAAATGAATCCACTTCAATTTATTGCACCGACTCTGATGATGCTTACCCTGGGGGTTACCGTCTTCGGAATTATTTACATTAATGTTACTGCGCGTCACAAGGAGCGAATGGCTTTAATCGAACATGACAAAACTGCGGCTGTTTTCAGTTCTAACCCTGCTGATTCATTTCACAAAAAAAGCCGGCAGAATGCACTGAAATACGGTCTGGTCATTTTTGGGCTGGGTATAGGCCTGGTCATGGGGTTTGTTTTGTCAAAAATGGGAATGCCTAAGGAGCTTTCACTTCTTGCTATGATGCTGGTCTGTGGTGGTCTGGGGTTAATGCTGTATTACCGCCTGACCGAAAAAGAAGATGTGGAATCTGTACAAATCCGGGAAGAGAAACACCCTGAGGATATCTTTGATCGTATCAGCTGATTTAATTGCGCGGGCTGATTCTTATGGGCTTTTGTGTGTCAGTTTCCATCTTTTCTGGTAACTGGTACACATTTCCCGCTTTATCGGAGAAGTAGAACCGGGAATTTGAAGGTTGCCTCCCATGTCCATCAGCCCAAAATGCATAAAAGCCTGGTTGTGCATAAATCGTACGTCGTGCATAGGTGTGGTTGTATAAACTGTTTTGGGTAAGGGTGTGTTCCCGCCGCCAGTGTTCTCCACGATCGTTACTTATCCATTCGACCATTTCCCCACCCGGATTGTAAGCCTGTGCCCCAGTATCTGTAGGAGCAATAATACGCCAGGCGTCGGGCTCAATAAACAGGGATCCCATATCGTAATTGTGATCAGAGTTTGTAACAGTAAAAATGGCCCATGACAGACCATTCCAACGGGCAATTCTCCATGTATAAGGCCCGTTTTCCGGTCCGGGTTGATAGCCTGTACTGGTAAGAAACAGAATAACGGGATACCCATTCTCATCGTACGTGAGGTCTTTCATATACACTTTAAGACCTTCAGATTCAAAATCATAAACCAGTGCCGGGTTTTTCGCTTCTGTAAGTGGAATCTGAACTTTTGCGCCATCCATGGCCTGCCAGGATTTTCCGAAATCCCCGGTTTGGATATAATAGAGATTGGTCCGGTAGTTGAGTCCGGCTTCTCCGGGTTTCGGCTGGTCCGGATGGTAGTTAAAAGCGGTTCCTGCTGTGTGAAATTCAGGGTTGTATTCGCTGATCTGGTAATGTCCTTCAGAAATTGCAGCGAGCTTTTGCCATTCAGACCATTCTACTCCATTTTTGCTGGTGACAAAATAAGCCACACGCTGCCCCATTCCGGAGGTTTTGTCTTTTTCATAGTGGGTAAAAAATCCCATAAATCCCTGCCTCCCGGTATTCCAAATCTGGAAATAAGAAAAATTATCCATTGGAACCAGAATCCCGTTTTCCAGTTTTTGGGCATGCACCTGTTCAAAGCCGGAGATGTCAAAAGGAGAAATACTCTTATGAATATAGGATCGGCGGCTTGTCCCATGAGAGGTCGAGAAAATCCAGATATATCCTTTATCGTCAATGGAAATTACGGGATTGTCATGTGCGTCGCTGGTCATTTTGTCAAGAATAATGGTAGGTCTCGCGACTTCTCCTGTATTGTGATCATAAAATGATACCATATGAAGGAGCATTCCCTCCAGCGTATCCCTGTCTCTGCTGATGGTCAGATCAAATTTTTTCCAGGAGTCTTGTGTTGTTCCCCCAAAACAAAAAAAGGTCTTATTTACCTGTGAAGCATATATGGAAAATGGGCGGTGTTTTGCACAGTAAGTACCCATGCCACCGCTGTATTTAAACTGGTAAGGCTCTCCTACCGGCTGATTCATGTACCATATTCCCCGAAATCCATCTCCGGGCTGGTTGATAAACTTCGCATCAGGATATGGGTTATCTTCGGGAGTTGATGGAGGCGTTTTACAGGCAAACAGAAGTAATACAGCAACCGGCAATAACCGAAAGATCAACCGGGGTTGAGGGTAATAAAAGCTTTTCATAATCCTTAAATGTATATGCTTTACCCCATTTTTCAATAAAAAAAAGGCTGCCCATGTTTTCTGGGCAGCCTTTTTTTGTATAAGATTCTCTTACTTGATGACCGTAATGGTGCGGTTTTCAGAGATTGAGTTTCCATCAAAATCAGTCGCCTGTAAGGAGTAAACATATACTCCTTCCTGTACACGCTGACCACTCAGGCTGTTTCCATTCCATTCAAAGTCAGGGTTATTGGATTCAAAAACCATTTGTCCCCAGCGGTTGAATATTTGAATAGAAAACTGGCTCAGATTGTAATGTCCCACACGGAAAATGTCGTTGATACCGTCTCCATTGGGCGAGAAAGCACTCGGTACGGAGATATTGACAATTTTCTTGACCTCAACCACATCTACAAGGGTAATTTCACAACCATTGATATCGGTGAGCACAACACTCACTTCGTATTTGCCCGGGTACTGGTATTCGTGCGCAGGGCTTGGGTCGAAAGAAGTATTGCCATCTCCAAAGTTCCACAACCAACTGGTCAGGCTTGCAGAAGTCGCCACATCAAAGTTGATATTTGCCAATGGCATTTCGATTACTGCGGGATCTTTTACGATTTGTGCAGATTGAGGCGAAAATACAAAACCAGTTACCGGGACACGATCATTGATACAACCAAACTCAGATACCGGCTGAATATAATAGGTTATGTCATAAGGCAGCGGAGGTGTTGTATAAGAAAACCCTTTATGAAATGGCGTATTGTCATTCAATCCATAGAACCAAAGCACTTCATTTTGGGGATCTGTGATCGCCTGAAGTGATGCCAGGTTGCTAAAGCAAACCGTATCATTGCGTGCTTCAAAGATTTCTGGTATTGAGTTGACCGTTACCAGCCCGATTTTGGGAGTCACACAACCCGAGTCAGACGTCGCTACGACATAGATCTGATAGGTTCCTGCTTCCCTGTAAGTATGGACAGGATTGGGGAGAGAGGATGTTGCTGACTGGTCGCCAAAGTCCCATGTATAAGTCATGGTGCCGCTCGCAATGGAGGCTTCATTGACAAATACCATAGAATCACCCAGACATACAGGCTGCGCTTTGTAATCCATTACAGGTTTGGGGTTGATAGTGATATCGCGGTAAACGGTATCCACACAACTGCCAAAAGTTCCTACAGCCAGCATAACTCTGTACACACCGGGTCCGGCATCAGAATAGTCGTGATGCGGGTTTTGGAAGCTGGAGGTGGCGCCGTCGCCAAAGTCCCAGGACCAGTTGTCAATCGGTGTCGGATTGATGCCTGTATTACCGGTGCGGTCAAGGAAGTAGGTAGTTTCTTTTTCACAGGTACCGTCATAGACAAAGTCTGCTGCGGGTTTACTGTAAACATCTACATCCCGTATGACATTGCCGATACATCCATTTTCGGTTGTTACGGTCAGCGAAATCTGGAAAACTCCTGCATTGGGATATACATGGCTGGGGTTGCCGAGATTACTTGTGTTTGGCGGGTTATTCGGGTCGCCAAAATTCCAGCTGTATGACTGGATATAGTCCAGCACACCGGGTACCGTTGAAGAGGTCGAGGCAAACACAACGCTATCCTGACAGGCATTGACTACCCTGAAATCAGCGATAGGGTTGGGGTGAACAAAAACTGTTTTCGTAAAGCTTTTGCTACAGCCATTTTCCGAAGTCGCGGTAAGGGTTACATTGTAATAACCATAGTCAGGAAAAACGTGAGCTGCCGAACTTCCCTGGACTTTCGCCGAATTGTCGCCAAAGTCCCATTCCTGGTTTACGATCGTACCGCCCAGACTAATGGTTGATGTACTGGTAAACTGGTTGGGAAGGCCTTCGCAGACATTGGTGAAGTTGAAGTTTACATCAGGTGCCGGCGCCACGTTGACCGGGCGTACCACGGTATCTTTACAACCATCGCTGGAAGTTGCGATCATCTGAACCTGATAAGTGCCAGCATCGGAAAAAGTATGTATTGGCTGGTTGAGGTTCGAGAAGTTTGCATTGCCTGTTGAGGGGTCCTGGAAGTTCCAGTTCCACAATACAATAGCACCGCTTGCTACGGAGGAAAGATCTGTGAAAGTAGTGATTTCCCCTTCACACTCGTTGCTGGGTACAAAGTCGGCTACGGGCTTGGGGTGAGTTTGAATCACTACTGAAACAGGATCTCCGACACAGCCTGCTTTTACAGGTGATACACTTACCGGAGTCGCGGCCTGGATGTTGTTGACTGTAATGGAAGAGGTCGTACTTCCCGAAATATTCCAAAGGTAACTTGTGCCACCTGAGGCGGTAAGGACAGTATTATCACCGGGGCAGACCAGCAAATCGCCGGAAAGCTGTCCTACGGGTTTGTCCGTTACTTCTACCGTCGTGTAAACAGGCGAGCTGGTACAGCCGTTGGCGAATGTAACTACGGAGTAGGAAGTTGTATTGTTGGGCGCAACCTGGATTGATGCAGTTGTTTCGCCTGTACTCCACTGATAGGTGCTTCCGCCAGTTGCTGTAAGCGTCATGGTATCCCCGTTACAGATTTGTGGTGCTGCGGGAGAAATAGACACAGAAGGCGTCGGGAAAACAACTACCCGTACATTGTCGAAGGTAGTACATATGCCGTTGTCTGCTTCAGCGAGGAAGTTAAGGGTATCGGGTGTAGTACCGTTGTTGACAAATGTAAAGGTTGGATTGGAAGACGTGTTGTTGTTGAGGCCTATAGCTGGTGTCCACAGATAGGTTTGTCCCGGAATGGCCTGTGAACCCAACTGGGCGGTATAGCCTGAGCACATAACTACGTCGGGGCCTCCGTCAATGATGGCACCCTGGGTAATGGTTACAGAGTTGTTGATGGTAACGGCGCAGCCAAAAGTATCTTTAATCGTAACCTGATACGGGTAGGTACCCGGACCGGGATAAAAATGAGTGAAGGCCGAGTCATTACTGTTGGGGTTGCTGGCAAGACCTCCCGTGCCCAGCCAAGAGTAGAGCAAATTGCCACCCGCGTTGGGGTCGGGGAGCGCGTATAAATCTACCTCATTACATCCGACAGTGTCGGCCTGAGCAGCTGAGTTTTCGAGCCCGTTATTGACTTTGATAATAATAGAGTACTGGTTCAGACCATTGATCGGGCATTTATTGTCCTGAAGGGTAAGAACAAAAGAGTATAACCCTGTCGCATTCGGGGTCCAGCAGAAATCTGCGACCGGCTGACCTCCGGAAAAAGAGTTAGCCTGAAGGGGGTTACCCGCATTGATAAAAGTCGCACCTGCAATGCTCTGATCCCAACTCATTGTATAAGTAAGTGTCGGGTCAGGGTTAGTGGTGGGAATCTGGAAACAAAGCGGAAGACCGACGCAGGTATTGATTTCGTTGAATGCCGTAGGAAAAGCCGTAAGACTGTTGATACTTGCATTCGTAATACCACCTGTGGTTGGATTACTACCGACGCAACCAAAACTGATTACCGTAATCTGAATATCCCTTACCACAGAGCCGATCTGAATTCCGTTTCGCCATTCTTTTACTTCCAGACAGAGAACACCTACAACGGGGAGACCAGTAGGGTTGGGTGTCATGGAAATATCACCTGTGGCTGCATTTACCTGAACATTCCATGTAGCTCCGAGTGGCTGCTGAGGGGTATAACCGAAGTTATAGACAACAGACGCACCAGGTCCGTCATAGCAAGTGATCAATGAGTAGGAGAGCGAGTCTCCGTCAGGGTCATAAGCACCCTGATTGAAAGTAAATGCCTGTCCGGAACAAATATAGGGTACAGGTGGGTTGATGAAGGTCGGTGAGTTGTTACAGGGAAGCAGACTCGGGTCGATAATCGTGTTTCCTGTAAAAATACCGGCATTGGAGGCACCGGAAGTGATTGCACCATTGCGGCAGCAATTGCTCCAGGTAATGTTGAATGTGCTACATGCCGGAAATCCCGCTGTACAAAAATTGTAATCAGCATACCAGTAACCTTCCGCTACGCCATTGAGCAGCGCACCGCCATTACAGGCTGTCTGGGATACCCATGAAGGACAAACGGGTGTTACTTCTATATTGTGTACAAAAATCCAGTTCCCGATAATCTGCGGAACTGTCTGGCAACCTCCGGGGTTTCCAATAAAGGAAATGGCAGGCTGCTGGGTCTGTCCAGGTGGCAAAGTTGTGGCACCACCGCTGCAATCAAAATATGACTTATGGAAAATCCTGTATGTACAGGGGTCCAGGCACTCATATGTGATGTCTACACCCATAAAGTGCGTTGCACGAGTGATTCCCCCTGGAATTATCATCAATAATATGACAACCAGAATCTTCGCATTTGTCGAACGAATAACCATAAGGGCTTTAATTTTGGAATGAAACTGACTTACAAAGAGGAATTTCAGGGGTTGAACTTACAAAAATGCAAGGTTTTTTACTAAAAAAACCTGTTTTTCGTCGAACAGACATAAAAACTGTCTAAATGGAGAATAATGGAACATCAACTATTTATGGAATCTTCAGCAAAAAATGGTCTTTATTTCAGAATAACGTACCAGTCACACCCCTTGTTTGTTTATTTATAGCACATCTTTAACAGAAGACGGAGAGATGTTATAGAGAAAACAAAATTATCGGGGAAAATTACTAACTTTGAAAAACAGAAACATCAAGCATCGGGTTATGAGAGCCTTTCGTGCCTTCTTTTTTCTGGTTTTGGCTTTTTATCTGTTTACATTTTGTGAACAGCAGTCGACGACGTCCTCTTCTGAGAGCCCGTCGAGGGAGAATAATTACAAGTCTCAACCTTCTACCTCCCCCAATGCTCAGGAGAATGTGACGAAAGGGGAAATCTACATTGCCGTGGATGAATCGCTTTTGCCGATCATCCAGGCAGAATTAGATAATTTTCAGGCAGTATATGATGGTGCCATTATTCACCCCATCGTTTTACCCGGAGAAGAAGCGATTCGCGCTATGCTGGTCAGCGACTCTATCCGCCTTGTAATTACCGGCAGGAAACTCAACCGCGAAGAAGAGTATCTTCTCGAATCGCTTACCATACCTCCTGACTATGCTACGCTGGGGAAAGATGGTGTGGCGCTGGTCGTAAATCCTAAAAATACAGTTAACCAGCTCCAAACCAGTCAGCTTACCGGCATTCTCTCCGGGGAGATCAAAAGCTGGAAAAAAATCGATCCGGGCTCTCCACTGGATAATGTTTCCCTGATTTTTGATAATGCCCGATCTACAACGATTTCATTTCTTCGCGACAGCCTGATGGAAGGTAAATCTTTCTCCCCGACTGGTACGTTTGCCATGAAAAATACAACGGAAGTCATCGACTACGTTGCCGAAAACCCCGGTTCCATTGGCCTTGTCGGAATGTCATGGCTGAGCGATAAAGATGATCCCAAAGTTCAGGAAAGATTGAAAAAAGTGCGGGTTGTATTTTTGGAGAAACTGGCAGACAGCGATATACCCTGCGCCTATACCCAACAATACTTTGGCCCCTACCAGAGTTTTCTTGATCAGGAGTGTTACCCATTAACCCGAAAAATATATTCCATTTCCCGCGAATCGGGCATTGGACTGGGTACAGGACTTGTGGCATATATAGATGGTCCGCAAGGACAAAAGATCATTCACAAATCAGGCCTGGCCGCGATTCATACGATTCCAAGAAAAATAAAACTTCCTGAAGAAGAACCAAACACAACCACAGCAAGGCAAAAACCACCTACAACAAAAGAAAATAGTCCAGACACGGGTAAAAAGTGAAACCACACGGCTGATAGTCAGTGGGTGACTTTAGCCCATATCCGGCAGTCAATGAAGTATGTAATCTATGTTTAACCTCGTAACTTAATAAAACTATTGACGATTATGTTGAAACGTGTTGTGATTTTCTGCGTTGGTATCCTGGTTTTTGGTCAGGCCGCCCTCTTTGCTCAGGTTCCTCTGGATAAACCCAAGCAAAACATTCTCTACGAAAAATTTGGCGATGCTGAAACTGAACTCAAGCAGCTTCTGTCTCAGGCTCCTAAGAATATTGATGAGATATATTACCTGCTGGGAATGATTTCCTATAAGCAGGAAGGGTATGATAAAGCCAAAGAGTATTTTCAGACTGGCTTGAAAGAAAGAAGTTCCAGCGGCCTCAACATGGCTGGTATGGGAATGTCGATGATCAAAGAAAGCAAACTCGCCGAAGGATATGACTTTCTCACCAAAGCACTCGCCCGCAGTAAAGGAAAAGATTTTGATGTGGAAGTAGCCGCTGCGCTTGCTTACCTTGAAGGTGGCCCTTCAGAAACCGCTGAAGCGAAAAAAATCCTCTATGCCCTGAAAGACAAAGATCCTAATGATCCCCGCCCGCATATCTATCTGGCAGAATACTACAAAAAGCAGGGTGTACCCGAACTTGCTATCGAAGAATACGAAAAAGCCAAAGAAAAAGCACCTGATTTTGTACAGGCTTATGCTGCACTCGCAGAACTTTACTTCGAAGAAGGTAAAAAAACCGGTGACGGTAATATGTTGAACGAGGGTGTGAAAAATGCCAATGAAGCCATTCGCATTGACCCCGCCTTCCCGCCTTCTTACCGTATCCGTGGTGAGCTGAACCTCCTGGCGAAAAGATACGAAGCTGCCAGAGACGACCTGAAAAAATACGTCTCCATGACTGACAACGACCTCCGCGCGCGTATCCGTTATGCAAGTTTCCTCTTCCTCAGTGAAAACTATAAGGAAGCGATCGCTGAGTTGGAACAAATCGAGATCGATACAGTAACCAATGTTATGCTCCGCCTCAAAGGTATGTCATACAACAAACTTGGAGACCAGACCAAAGCCAAAGATGCTATGGACAAGTATTTCAGCCGTGTAGCAAAAGAAGACTATATCATTTGGCAGGACTATCAGGTTACAGGTGATATTTACCGTGCCATGGGTAATCTGGAGCAGGCAGATGAGAACTACAAAAAAATGGTTGAGAAAAATGATGAAATGGTTTCCTATTTCGAAGATCTCGCTAAAGAATATGAGGCTAAAGCCAATGCCATTGACGATGAGGCAAAAAGCTATCGCTCCGCTGCAACTGCTGCCCAGTCAGACGTTCAGAAATACTTTGATGCCTACAACGAATGTGCAAAAGTAAATGATGCCGAATGTGCCGACAAAAATAAAATCCTGATGGACGAAGCGGCAGAAAAAGGCAAAGAAGCCCTGGCTAAACGCGATGAGGTGCTGGCTAAACAACTTCCCATCTACAAGCTGGAAGCGCACTACCGGCAAAAAGTCGTAGATTATGCTGATGGTGAAAGCCTCCAGAATTTCTACCGCCTGGCCAGAGCCCAGTACAATGGGGAAATGTACCATGAGTCTATCCCCAACTTCAAGAAAGTGATCGACCTGAAGCCTGACTATGTGCCTCCCTACAACTATCTGCTTCAGGTAGCTAACAGACTGGAAGACGAAGACAAGGAGTCCATGTCATGGTATGTAAAAGAGCCGGCAGAGATGATTGTAAATGCTTTTGGAAACAAAGCGGTAGGTAGCCTCGAAAACTCAGAAGCTAAAATCCTGTTGATCGGCTACGAAATTCTTGCCAATTACAACTTCAATCCTTCGGGAGAAGAAGGAAACTACCATTGTCCCGAAGCTAAACCCTTCGTTGACAAAATATATGCGATTGATGCCAATTATTCCCGGATCAAAAATCTGGCGGACTATTGTGCAGAAGTAAATCGTTAATCAGAAATTAAACGAGGTACAGAGGCTTGTAAACAGAATGGGTTTACAGGCCTCTTTACTTTTTACAGACTATTTCTTCTTGCGGTCCTGCTTCAGTTTTTGTACCGACCGGTCTTTTCTCTCCTGCTCCTCCTGTTGGAATTTCCGCACCTTCACCGACTTTCCTTTTAATTTCACATTTTCCCCCATATCCCGCAGTGTATCGAGCCCGTGCTGGGGGATGTCCACAATCGCATAGGCTTCGTAGATCGTGATGGTGCCGATTTCTTCTGCGCTGAGCTGAGCATCATTTACCAGAAAACCCACAATATCGCCTTTCATCAGCTTATCGCGTTTTCCCCGCGAAAGGTGAACTTTTACCCAGCGTTGTGAATGATCTGTGCTGCCCGTCGATTTTTTGGGGGGCTTGATTTTCAGTGGATTCATCTCCAGACCGATCACTTTGTGATGGTTTTCAAGCCTCACCTTTTCGGCTTCTCCCCGCACCAGGTTGTAAACCAGTCCTTTACTGCCCGCACGGCCTGTTCTGCCCACACGGTGGAGGTAAAAATCGTATTCTTTGGGAATAGACAAATTGATGACCGCTGGTAAATCCTCGATATCCAGGCCTCGGGCTGCAAGGTCTGAAGCGACGAGATAGTCGATGTGTCCGTCTTTAAATCGCTGGAGAATATTGGCCCTTTCGGTCTGCTCCTGATTGCCATAGTAGGCTTCCGCTTTGTAACCGGCATTTCTCAGAAAACCGGTTACGGCATATAACTCCTGTCTTTTGCCGCAGAAAATCAGCGCTTTGGACACTCTTTCCTGTTCGAGCAACCCGGCCAGCCATGTTTCCCGCTGTCCCAGCTTGATGTCTGCAATAAAAAATCGAATATTTTTGAGCATCACCCTGGGGCTGAGGCGGATCGTATGCATTTTCTCAAAACGTTCGCGCATCAGGGTTTCTGCATCGCGGGAAATCGTTGCGGAGAAAAAACCTACCTGTGCTTTGCCGCGCACGTGTTCGCGTATTTCATCAAAATCTTTGAGGAAACCCATCTCGACGAGTTTGTCGCCCTCATCGATAATGAGGAAACGTATGTCCCTCCAGAGGTAGTCGTATTGATAATGCGCCATGACATCGCGCAATCTGCCCGGTACTACAACCAGGATATGTGGATTGGCTTTGATTGCCGCAAAACTTTCTTCCATGGGTACCCCGCCAAAGACCGCACCGACCTTTAGCGTATCTCCCGCGAAGTAGGACTCCAGCGAGGACGCAATCTGCTGTGCCAGTTCGCGCGAAGGGGCAAGCACAAGCGCCTGTGTACTGCGTTTGAGCAGGTTGAGGCGGGAGATCATGGGCAAGCCGTAGGCTGCAGTTTTCCCTGTGCCTGTAGGCGCTTCCACAATCAGGTTTTGTTTTTGGGTAAACAGGGGCATGACTTTGTGCTGCACATCCGTCGGAACTTTGAATCCCAGTTTGCGCACCGCATCCACTACCCGTTCGTGGAGCTCATAATTTGTAAAGCCCGTAGTTTTGATCATGCCGCAAAAATACGCGAAGCAGAAGGCATTTCAAAGGATCAAATTTGAATCGCTTTCTGTTGCCGCTGGCTGCGAGCTTACTTTACAATCAAGGATTTGTACTTGCTGTAATACCGGCCCTGTACTTTGAGGAAATAGGCTCCTGCTGGCATGTTTGGAACGGCAATAGCAATCGTATTTTCCCCACTGATCAGCTGCGCCCGTTGTTCATAAACCATTTGTCCTGTCACAGAGAATATCCGGATATGGATCGGTTCTGCCTCCAGTGCCTGTATTTCCAGGCTGAATTTGTTGCCTGATACGGGGTTTGGATATGGATCTTTGATGTTAAAACCAAAATCATTAAAAACTGCCTCAACAATCTGAGAATATTCAAAACTCCCGTCTAAATCTATGGATTTAAGCCGGTAATAATAGCGTTTGTTTTCCAGAATGGTTTCATCGTTAAACGCGTAGTTCCGGGGGGTACTGGAATTTCCCGAACCGGGTATCCATGCGATTTCGGTGTAAACAGATCCTTCTTCTGCGCGTTCGAGTGAAAACCCGTCAAAGTTTTCTTCGCGTGCAGTACTCCATTGAAGAGCTACGGCATGTTGAAGTATTTTAATGTCAAATGAAAGCAGTTCGATAGGTGTGGGTGTACCGGTATCGCCGGTCAGAATCGGAGAACCGTTGTCCTGGTAAGCCCAGTCTGTGAGGGTGAAAGTAGAAGCGTCGGCGGCGGCAGAGAGCCTTATCCAGCCATATTTTACCCCACCGTTATTAAATCTGATAGCCAAAAATTTCCCGCTCGTACCGATAAAGTTACCCCCCCGATTGGCTACACTGCCCGAATAGGCCATAAACTGGGTAACTTCCGGATGCCATGCGCCTCCGGCACTCACCAAAAAACCCGCATTTAATGCATCGGGAAAATAGGCCGATGCTGCGCCTGATACGGAGACGCCGTTTAAGGATAACCAGAAAGATCTTATCGCTACTTCTTCCCGGAAACGTATGGATTGTCCTCCCGGGAATACCTGGGTAACGATGGTGTTGGAAGTAGGTATTCCGCTTAAAGTGGAATACTGTATGGTTGCCTGTACCTGGTTTGTACTGCCAATCAAAGCACCACCTAACGCGGAGTAATGTGCCAGAGAACGAAGGAAGTCGTTGGGCTTCCTGGTTTGTTTATTTTTCATCGGTGTTAAATTGTTAATTGACGATTTTCTCTATGTAATTCAGGGGAGACAACCTGTGTCATTTTTTCTACTATTAGCTGACCTCCCAAAAAGTCATTGATCTGTAAAGCCACAGCGAAAGGCTGGTTTATCACTTCCTGATAATCAATGAAACATATCTCTGTATTTCCCTGTGATCTCTGCCAGTTTTTTGCTTGCTGAAGAGCTTGTTTGAAATTTTCCTGAAGATTATATGGGAGCACATCTGTGGGTATTTTCCCCAGTCTTGCCAGCATTTTTTGTTGGGAATTCACTACCTCATCCAGATCTCTTTCCATAAAAATGATCTTATAGTGATAATTGGGTGGCAGGTGTTGTAGCTGTTGTGCAATGACTTTTACAGCTTTTCCTTCCGCCAGGGGCATCCATTTTTTATCTCTGGCCAGTCTTTTTACTGCTTCATGTTCGTAATAGCCCAGCGGATTGCTCTCATCTGCTTCCCGCTGCATATCTGTGAATACTTCCATGCCACCTTCTTTCAGCATTTGCATCATCATGGACGTACCAGAGCGTGGAAGGCCAGACACAATGGTAATGGTTCCTTTTACATGTGTTTTGATCTGTGCCCGCACCGCCCGTGCTTTTTCAGGCTGTTGCAGCTTTTCTTCATAAATGGTTACCAGCCACCACCTGGCCTGGTTGAGCTGTGGATCCAGTTTCAGCGCCGTCGTAAATGCTTCCGCTGCAACTTCGTAGTGCCCAAGATGAAATAAAGCTTCGCCCAGATAAAAATGATGGGTAGGCGTATGATACATCAGCTCTATCGCCCGCAGGAAATTTTCTGCGGCTTCCTGATACAATTCTGATTTGAGCAAAGCCAGTCCCAATCCATACCAGGCGCTGGCGTTTTCCGGGTCTGTTTTCACTTCTCGTGTATAGGCATCTCTCGCCTCTTCCCATTTGCTGAGTTGAAGAAAGGCCTGCCCCAGTTGCTGATGGATACCCGCTCTTTTGGGGACTTCGTTTTGAGCCATCCGGAAAGATTTAAGCGCTTTATAGACTTTGTTCTCCGATAGAAACAGCTTCCCCTCGGTCATATAGACAGAGGCTTTGTCAATATTGTCCTCCAACAGCTCTTTGATTTCCTCAAATACAACCCGTGCATCTTTGGGGCGTGCCAATTGGATATAAGTTTGGATCAGGTGAAGCCCATACCGAAAATGTTCGGGTTCAGATTCGTGCAATTTTTCCAGTATCTGTACGGCCTCATCCAGTTGTCCGGTATGCAGATATGAGCGGGCCAGATAGAAGGCGTTTTCGTTTACTGTCTTCTGGATATTTTCTTCTGCTTTTTCTCCTGGTTCTTCTATATATCCCAGGGCGATTAATTGTTCCATCGCCTGTGCTTCGATATCGGCATCCAGTATTTTGCCGGGTTCATGCATGCCACTTTCCCCTTCAATGGCGTCCCAGCTAATTACTGGTGCAGGCAAATGGCTATTTGTTAATGCATTCACCAGTACTTTCCCGTCCATATCTTTCCCTACCGGAAGTCCCAGTAAGGACAAAAGGGTAGGGGTGACATCCAGCAATCCTGCGCCTACGATAGGTATGCCTTGTTGAATGCCGGGTCCCTTCATACAAATGATTCCATAGGGACTGTGCTCTGCTGCCGGGCCAGAGGGTTCGTGCGGAATCGATTCCGGGCGAAGATGATCTGCATGGAAACCATGGTCTGAGATCAGAATCACGGTAGTTTCCGGGCCTGCCAGTTGAAGCAGTCGCTCCAGCATCATGTCGTGGTAGCGATATCCGCCGGAAACGACCTCCTTGTATAGCTCATATTCCTGCACTGAAATATGATCTCTGCGTGGCGGATGATAGCGCATAAACCCATGACAGTAATGGTCGATCGCGTCAAAATATACGGCGGTTACATCCCATTCCTCATGTTCGAGAATATAGGTTGCCGCTGCATGAATGGTCGAGCAGTCTGCCGTAACACTCGCTACATTCATCAATCTTTTGTCTTTCTTTTGGTCAATGGTAGCGGCATGGGGTACAAATGGCAGAATATGCTGCTCTGTCAATTCTCCGGGATGCACGCGGAGCTTCGCAAAAAATGCGGATCTTTCCTCAGGATGTACCGTCCCCTTTGTAATTGGCCATGGATGGCTGATATCATGAGAGGGTGCTTTCTGATAAAAATTGGAAATCATGGTCCCGTTGATTTTCTCCACGGGGTGACTGGGCCACCAGCCAATGACATTTGTTTTGAATCCTTCCTGCGAAAGAATGTTCCAGAATGCCTTGGTCTTGCGATTCAGATTGGTAATAGGCCGAACCCCGCTTCCATCGGGTTTGGGTTCTGTGAATCCATGAATCCCGTGTTTGTAAGGGAGTTTTCCTGTTGCGATGGAAGTCCACAAAATGGGCGAAAGCGGTGGATCGAGTGTCGCCAGCCGGCCATAGGAGCCTTCTTGCATCATTCGTTGAAGCGCGGGCATATAACCTGCTTCCATCAGCGGACGAATCGTTTTCCAATCGGCAGCATCCCAGCCAATCAGGAGAATTTTGGAGGTTAATGATTTAGGTTTCATTTTTGGGTTGAGTCAGAGAAGATGAATAGGTATTCATAATCATTTGGGCAGAATGGTGCCTTACCTCACGCCAGGCCATAAGCCCTGCATATCCCAGTGCCAGTAATCCCAGCGATCCGTCTGCCGGAATTTCAAAACATTGCCCGGTTTCTGTAGTGAGGGTAAATGGCATGACAAGTGCTTTTGGTTGGATTTCTGTAATTGCGGCCTTTTCCATTTTATTTTTTCTTAGAATCTGACCATCCCAAAATTCATTCAACCCAGGTGATTTTAAAACTCAACCTTTTACAAAAGAACACACGGTAGATATTCCAATAGCTGAATAAGTAGGTGTGTAATATTAAAAGCTGTCAGAGACAGCTTTTACTTAATTTGGCGTATTGGATTGTAACAGGGGTTGTTGGCGAGCTTATATGCTTTGTATTTGGTCGTTAGTTTATAAAGAAAATCATAGTTTCTTTCCCCTGTTCTGTTAATAAACCGGGAATCTTTTACATTTGAGTCTATTCGATTGTGACCTTTTCCGGCTCAATCAGCTTTCCCCTGATGCCCCAGCCGCCAAATCCTTCCGAAACGGCGATCATTATTTCATTGCGTCCTTTTTTCAATGGGAGGAAGATCGTATCAAAGTAGCCGATGGAACCTAAAAACCGGTAGTCCCTACTGCTATAGGTATCATTTCCACTGAATAGCACCTTACCATTGACATATACACTTACGCGGTCGCTAAAGGCGAGTGCGAGCGGCTGAATGTGGTCTGCGCTGGCGTTTATTATGACTTTTGCGAATACCGTATTATTTTCTTTCGTGCGCTCCGTAAGTCGTGAAATATTGGCCAGCCCGTCGGGTTCTGTTTTCAGGATGGTCCAGTCCCGGGCCGGGAGGTCTGATTCTTTGAACTGAAGTTGAAATTTGTCAAACCAAACTTCCGAAAAGGCCCGGGAGACCATCCATTTTTGTATTAATCCGGCTTCAGGTGCCGGGGTTTCTATCTGCCGTGGAGAGAATGGCGCTTTGGTAAGTGCCTGATATTGAAAATTGGCATAGTGTGCAGGCGAAAAGTTGGGATTTACTTCTAACCCTACTTTTCCAGCAGCCGTTTCCTGCTTCAGGTCATGCATAAAAATCAGCGGATTCTCCATATCCCGGATATAAATTTCCCCCTGATCTTCCCAGAAGACTATTTTGACATGCATCCACTGGTCAAAATCCATGGTAAAGGTTTCGGTAAATCCGGTCCCAAAATATAATTGCCAGCCAGCCATTCCATTGAACACAGGTGTGTACTGGGTAGCATCAGGATTGCCCGACTGGTGCATTCTGAGGTAAAATTCTTCATAATTGGATGGGTCGGTAGAACGGAAAATTGCGCCAACGAAACCCCGCTTTTCCGGAACCGCCAGATCAAATTCGATGATTCCGTTGCGGAGTTCTATATCTTTTAAAAAAGCAATTCCGCCTTGTAGAAAAAGGCTTTTTTCACCCATATATTCTTCCACAACTGCCTTTCCTTCGGGAAGCTGCCAGTGTTCAGAATCGAAAGGAATTTGGGTTTGGGAGGAAACAGTTTTAACAAAAACTACGAAAAACAAGAGATAAGAAACGGGTACTTTCATACTTAATGTGCTTAAAGGGTTGATGCAAAAGAGCAGAAAGGTTAGATTTCTTATCGATTCAATTCCGTACAAGTTGGCGCAAGTTGGTTCAAACTATTTTCCGATGAATACATCAGACGAATACTACCTCAGGTTGCTCAAATCGCAGGTCGAATCCTTTCTGGGCTGGGGAAGTAGCCCGACCTGGACCAGCCGTGATTTTACCGAACTCAGCGAACGCATTCTGGAAACGACAGGGGTAAATCTTAGCGCGACGACCCTGAAAAGAATTTGGGGCAGAGTAAATTACCAAAGCGCGCCCAGTACCCAGACACTGGATACCCTGGCAGCTTATATTGGGCATGACAACTGGCGCGTGTTTCGCAATAGTTTTCCTCCTACCGATCATCTCCCCGCGCCGGAACCCGAATATTCCTTCAGACGGCCAGTTTTTGCGATATTGAAACCATTCGTGTGGTTTGGTGGAATGGGCATTTTTCTTTTGGCGGCCCTTCTTTTATGGCTGAATGTATCCTCTACCCCCAAACGACTGCCCGACCCCGTGAAAAGCCCCGGCTTCTTCAGCAGCCCAGTTGCGAAAGGCATTCCCAACACAGTCATTTTTCATTACGACTTGTCGTGTTTTACGGCAGACAGTTTTTCTATTCAGCAGAGCTGGGATGACCGGCGGCGGGAGCGTATTGATCCGGGCAACTTTACCCATACTTCGGTATATTATACTCCCGGGTATTTTCGTGCAAAAATTCTTGCAAACGATCAGGTACTGGCCGAACACGATGTGTATGTTCCTTCTGATGGGTGGATGGCTTTTATCGATCGTTTTCCTCAACCGCAATATCTGGCAGTAAGCGAGCATGAGCATAGTTTCTCGGTAGATAAACAACAACTGGCAGAAGCAGAAAACCGTTACCCGGACGAAATTCCCTCTCTATGTTATATTCTCGTCGAAGATTTTGGTGAAGTTTTTAGTGATGATTTTGAACTGGAAACAAATATGAAGATGGAAAAGCCCTTCCGGAATGCCGTTTGTGGCCGAATGAGTATGGTTGTTATGTGTTCAGAAGGGCGAATCGTCATTCCCTTCTCGGTGCCCGGCTGTGTGGGAGAACTGAAGATTCGTTGTGGTGAAACAGAGATTGACGGAAAATCACATGACCTTTCAGCATTGGGTATCCCGGTTGAGGAATGGAACCTTATTGGGCTGAAAGTAAAAGACAGACAAGCAGAAATCTGGGTGAATGGCCAGCCCGTTTACCATTTTCCGGCACAAAACTTCCCGGGGAAAATCATAGGCTTGCGTTACCGTTTTGAGGGTGAAGGAACAATCCGCGGAGTAAAGCTTACAGGACGTGAGGCGGTCGCTATTTATCCCATGCCCGGTACGTAAAATTTTCCCAAAATTCCGTATCTTTTCGGCTTCTCCGCCATTAAGAAGTAAAAAACATATATCGGAACAGGTTGGCTTTGAGCAGAAGAACTTTATCACAGGCGCAAATTCAGGAAGAATACCTGCTGATCGAAGCGGCAAAGAAAAATCCACGCCGCTTTGCGCTCCTTTATGATCGTTATTACAGACAGATTTTTCTGTTTGTATATAAACGAATTGATGAGGAGGAGTCCACAGCGGATGTCACTTCACAAGTATTTCTCAAAGCCATGCAAAACCTCCCCAAGTATCAGTTTAAGGGGGTACCATTCTCTGCATGGCTGTACAGAATCGCGATCAATGAGATAAATCAACACTTCCGGGAGTCTAAAGCCAGCCGGGCGATCAGTATGGAGAGTACACAGATTACGGACATGATGGATGAAGTGAGCGAAGATGCTACAGATGTCAATATCAGCCGTATGATGGAAGCCATCCAACAACTCGCCCCTGATGAAGTTCAACTGATTGAACTGCGGTTTTTTGAGCGAATGTCATTTAAGGAGGTCGCAGATGTGTACAATATAACCGAAAACAACGCTAAGGTGAAAATGTACCGCCTCCTGACTAAGATGAAAAAACTTATGGGTAAGAAAATTGAAGCGTGAGAATCCTGTTAGTATGTCTGATTACAAAATAAATATCGATAAACCGCTACCTGATCCCAAAATCATAGATCGTCATAAAGATTTCGATGGACTTTACGATCAGTATCAGGTAACAAGAAGATTTGATTTCTGGCGGAATATTTACCGCAAACCTATCTATTTCGCCTCCGTCGCGGCTTCTGCTGCAATCATCTTTCTGGTTTTTGAAGCGGTAAATGAAGAACTCCCCTCCGAAAAGTCTGTTTCGGTATTGCCGCCACTTGCCGCCAATGATCCGGCACTTTTGATTCTGAAGGTAAATGCTTCAGCGCCTTTTTCTTTCGAATCAGCCTCCTGCTCCCAGGTGCAAATTCCTGCAGATGCTTTTACTGACATAAACGGTAATCTGGTTTCTGGTGAAGTGGAAATTTACTACCGTGAACAATTGGCAGCAACTTCTCTCACAGAAGAAACTGCTACCGGTGACCATCCACTTGGAATGGTTGAAATTTCTGGTTTCCAAAACGGAAAACCACTGAAACTAAGTGAAAATAAAGCGATTGAAGTGGCCTTCTTCAGCCTGGATACTTCCGATGACTATCAGGTATATACTTTGAATGAAAAACAGGACGAATGGATCCTTTCCGGCAACGATCAGGTACTCCTGGCCGAAGCGACAAACCGTATTTTGCCTAAGCCCGAGCGCCCGGCCAGTACCTATATCCTCGAACAGCCGGAAGACCGGCTGATTCCTAAAAGTGTAGAAACCATTGTACCCAAGCCGGGAAAACCTTTTGGAATCAAAATCAAAAACCCTGAAGATTTTGCCGAATTTCGCAACTATGAGAAAATCTACTGGGAATATCTGCAAAGACCCGGCTCCGCCAATCCGTGGGAAGAAGGGTTGCTCGGAGAAAATTCCCCATGGAATGATGTACGGGTGAGAAAAATTTCAGCAAGGGAGTACGAGCTTCGCTTTGCCAGATTGAATGCTTCCGGTGGCATCAGCACGCAGACTGTATTTGCTACGCCTATGTTTGAGGCAAAAAGTAAAGAGGCCGCTGACGAGCTATACAGAGAAAGATATCTTGCCTGGGAAAATGCAAAAAAAGCGAGGGAACAACAAGCAGAAGAACGCCGGCAGGATCAGGAAAAAATGGCCGCAGCCGAACGTGATTACCGCGCCTATCAGCAAAAGCTAAAAGAATGGGAATCTGCTATGGCCGATACGGCAAACACAGTGAGCCCCAAAGGTGCTTACCATAAGTTTTCTGTTTCCCAAACCGGCGCGTTTAAACTTGCCAAAGACAAACCCTGACACGAAAGTAGTAAAGCTGGAAATTTGCATGAAAGAATCGTATAGCGTATCTTTCGCGGCTAAAATCTCCAATCCTTATGAATTTCCCCAGGCTTCCTTTCCTGTTAGTTTTTGTGACAATCGTTGTTGCGCTGTTTTCCTGTAACAATAAAACACAAAAAAACCTCCGCGGTGCGGATATCTCCAATATCGATACAACGGTACGACCGACCGATGACTTCTTTTCGTATGTCAACGGTCTGTGGCTGAAATCTGTCGAAATTCCCCCTACTGAAAGTTCCTGGGGAAGTTTTGCTGAGCTTCGCAACGATAATGTCAAGCTACTCCGTGGACTGATGGAGGAAGCCGCAGCTTCAAATTCAGAAAAAGGAAGCATCCGGCAGAAAGTAGGTGATTTTTACAAGACAGGGATGGATTCTGCTGCGATTGATGCAGCCGGAGTAACGCCAATTCAGGATATACTGGATATGGTTCAGGGAATTTCAGACAAAAGCGAGGTTGCGAAAATTGCGGCAACTATTTCCCTTCGCGGCGCGGACGGGTTTTTCCGGGCTTTTGTGAGAAACGACCTGAAAAAGAGCAATATCTACGCATTTTATCTTTACCAGGGCGGACTAGGCATGCCCAACCGCGATTATTACCTGACTGAAGGAGGGCGTTTTGATAAATATCGGGAAGAGTATCTCGTCTATATCCGCACTCTATTTACAGAAGCAGGCAGCAACCCCGATGTTGCAGAAGCCATTTACGATCTTGAAAAACAAATGGCTACTTTTTCCCGGAAGAGTGTGGATCTTCGGGATGCAGAAAAAAATTATAACAAAATGCCTTATGCACAGGCGGAAGGTTTATTGTCCAACTTCGGCCTAAGTTCTTATCTCTCAGTGCTGGAGATTCCTCAACAAGACTCCATTATTGTCGGTCAGCCTGAATTTCTGGAAGGGCTGAATAAACTATTTGCAGAAATTCCTCTGGATACATGGAAGGCATATATGACATTTACCATTCTTCGGTCAAGTGCTTCGTACCTGGGCAAGCCATTTGCTGATGCAGATTTTCGTTTTTATTCTTCCACACTCAGGGGCGTAAAAGAGCAGGATCCCCGCTGGAAAGTTGTAGGCGAACAAACCAGCCGCATGATCGGAATGATTGTAGGACAGCTGTATGTAGAAAAATATTTTAGCCCTGAAGCCAAAGCCAAAGTCAATCAGATGGTCGATGACCTGCGCGATGCTTTTGCTCAAAGGATCGAAAGACTGGACTGGATGAGCGCTGAAACTAAAACGGAAGCCCTCAAAAAACTGAAAGCGATCCGTCAGAAACTGGGCTACCCCGACAAATGGGAGGACTACTCCGGGCTGGAAATAGGTGCAGACTCTTATATTCAAAACGTACAGCGTGCGCGCGCTTTTGAAATTCGCCGCAGACTGGATCGCATCGGAAAAGAAGTTGACAGAGATGAGTGGTTTATGTCTCCGCAAATTGTCAACGCCAGCTATAACCCTACCAACAACGAAATTACTTTTCCCGCCGGAATCCTTCAGCCGCCTTTCTTTGATCCCAATGCAGTAGATGCGGTCAACTACGGCGGTATTGGTGCTGTTATCGGGCATGAAATTACCCACGGATTTGACGACAATGGCAGCAAATACAACGACAAAGGAAACCTCACCAACTGGTGGACAAAAACAGACAGTCTGAAATTTTCAGAATAGACACAAAAAATTCGCAAACAGTACGATGAATACACGGTGCTCGATACCGTTCACGTCAATGGCCAGCTTACGCTGGGCGAAAATATTGCGGATCATGGGGGAATAGCCATTGCATTTGAAGCCATGCAAATCGCCTTTAAGCGAGATGGCAGACCAGAACTGGTGGACGGATTCACGCCTGAGCAGCAGTTTTTCCTGAATTTTGCCAATCTCTGGAAGGGTAAATATCGGGAAGATGCCCAGTTGCAACGTATCAAAACAGACCCGCATTCTCCCGGGCAGTACCGCGCTATCGGTACGCTTTCCAATTTCCGCCCATTCTATGAAGCATTTGGCGTCAAAGAAGGCGACGGGATGTTTCGCAGTGAAATTGTAGAAATCTGGTAGGGAAATCTTTGGTCAGCTGCTCCATAGTTTTTGCAGGAAGTTACGCACATTTCCCGAGGCAAAATTATCGGTAAATGGTACACTTTCCGTTATTTCTGAGAGCTGGTTCAGGATTGCCTGATAAGTCCCGGCATTCGCCATAGATTCGAAAAACAGCGGGTGCCGGGACAAATCCGGAATGTCATGGATATAAAAATAGTCTGCTCCCAGACAAAGTTGTCCTGCTGCTCCTGAGTCAAGGCCATAGGTAATATGTTCGAATAGTTTTTTGGGGTTTTGGATATCCACATATTCCCGGAAAAAATTTATACCTATCAGCCCGCCGCCATTGATAACTTCCTGAGCCAGTTCATCGGGAAGATTCCTCACATGCGGGCAAATGGCTCTGAAGTTGGAATGGCTGGCAATAACAGGAATCTGGAGTTGTTTTTGGCTGATGTAATTAATCACATCGAAGGCCAGAGCATCAGAAGTATGGGCGAGATCAAGGCAGATTTTCCTTCCGGAAATATATTCAAGCAAGGCTTCGCCATCGGATTTCAGGCCGACATTCTCACTAAAATTTCCTCCGCCAAATCGATTTTCGGTGTGATGAGTAAGCCCGATATAAAGGATTTGACCGGTAGTCTGAATGATTTCCTCCAGTCTTTCAAAAGCGAGTTGCAGCGGTTCTGATTCTTCGCATAGTCCTGAAGCATTTTCTATCGCAGCAAGGATTCCGGTTTTATCCTGAAAAGGGAGTTTTGAAAGCGCCTGCATCCCGGTTACGGCACAAAAATCATTTCCTTCGGTCAGTTGACGAAACATCAGGGCTTGTTTTTTTGCCTGAGAAACACTTCCCTGCTCAGTTTTGGTGAAAATCGCCGTTACCTGAAGTTGTACATTCCCCTTTTTCAGCCAGGGCAGGGTAGCGCCAATATCGTCAGTGGAATATAAAGATGCCCCAGGTACAAGGGCAAGGTAAGCGAGCAGATCACAATGCAGATCTGCGACAGGGAAAAGAGGGGCGGAAATGTTACTCATAAAAAATTATTCCACCGGAGGGAATATCTTGAGGATTTTTGCAGCATCCTCGCTCCGGTTTACTGATAGTTTTTCCTGAGCAATTTCGGTAAATAATTCTTTTGCTTTACGAAGTTGATTCATTTTGAGGTAAGAAAGCGCCATATACCAGTGTGCATCTTCGGTCATGGTGCTGCCCGGACTTATGTGTTCGAAGGCGGCAATTGCTTCGGGGAAGCGGGATTGTTCCATTCTGGTAATACCCAGAAAAAGCCAGGCATCGGAGCGGTATTGCCCGGTAGAGTCATTGATAATGGACTCAAAGAGGAAGGCCGCCTTGTCAAATTCCCGGTTGCCATAGGCGAGCGCAGCACTTTTCCAGATAATATCTACAGATTGATTGTCACCTCTGTAAGTTTTGATTTTCTGAGGGGAAAAATAGATTTGATAAATATTATCAGGAGAGAGATGAGTATTATTTCTGGTAAAGACGAAAACCAGAACCAGTATCAGTACAGCGGCTGCGGTTGTCCAATAGAAAAAAGCAGAGTTGTAAGAGGGCGGGAATTTGAATCTTTTTTCTTTGATAACGGGAGCATCGGAACGTTGAGCCGTGCTTAATTTTTTTCCCAGAACCGTCAGCTTCTCATTGAGTTGCTGGTCGCCGTACTGTTGTATGGTTTTATACATTCGCACATAAGATCTTACCGTTTCGGAAAAATTTTCATCTTCCTGAAATTTTTGTTCCAGTTGCGACTTCTCTTCATCAGATAATTGGTTTCGGTAATATTTAATTACCTGATTGTACAGTTCCGGATTCATGGTTGATCGCTGTTGTTGTTTCTTGGAAAACCTTTTTCAAGCATCTTTCGCAATGTTTGTAAGCAGGTGTATTTTTTGCTATTAACACTTTTGGCATTACTATAGCCGATCTCCTGAGCAATTTCTTCTGAACTATAACCGTAATATTCCGAATCAATAATGATTTTCCGGCAGGGGTCTCCTAATTTGTCAAGCAGCCCCATCATCTGTTGAAAATCTTCTTTAATATATAGTTCGTGGAGGAAATTAGTTTCACTGGTATTGGGTTCGGGAAGCTTTTCGTATGGGTCTGTCTTATTGGACGAATTCTTGCGAATAATATCAATACATTTATTGAAAAATATACGATACAGGAATGTCCATAGAGAGCTTTTCCTGTGGAATAGCCCAGCAATAATTTGCCCTCTGACAGATAGTATCGCAGAATTATAAGCCTGAGTGAGTTCATCTTGCGTCAACTGATGAAATTTTTTCTTCCCTTCGAATATAAGTGAGAAGTATTTGTCATACAGTCTTTCGATGGCTATTTCCTGCGCTTTCCCTCCGGCATTAATACGATCAATGATTTCCTCATCCTCCTCCTCATTGTGCTTTTTCATAAACCAAAAGAGTGATTCTTATTTCGGAATATTCTGAACATAAATTTAAGGTTTTTTGATAAGAATATCCCATTTAGTTGAATACTTTCAACAGTATATAATATTTTGTCATTGGGAAATCCATTCAGGCCGGAGGAATATTGGCGGCTGTTCCTGCCCGGAAACAGCTTTGTTTGATTATTCTGGCATAATTCCTGCAATATGATCTTTGATTCCTTGTGGTTCCCTGTTACATGAAAAGAATAACTCTGATCCTCCTGTCTTGCTTTTTTTCTCCACATCTTATTTTTTCCCAGGTCGTCGAGACTTACTATCCCAATGGCGCCATCCAGTCCAGAATTCCGCTGAACGATGAAGGGCTATATGATGGAATTGGCCGCATCTACGACAACTATGGCGCCCTGATTGAGGAAATACCTTACTTTCGGGGTGTTGTGCAGGGGGTAAAAAAAGAATATTACCCTGAAGGCGTACTCAAGTCTCGTTGTGATTATGTGAATGGTGAGAAAAGTGGTTCATTCTCAGGGTTTTATGCTACCGGCCAGTTGCAAGTTTCACAGGAATGGCGGGATGGAAAAAAACACGGGGCAATGTTTGCCTGGTATCCTGACGGGATGATGCGGATGTATGGATTGCTGGAAAATGATTCTATTCTTTTTGCCCAGCGATTTGATACTGAGGGTATGCTGATGGGGGAGAGGGTAAGTTATATTCCTGCTCCGATTGATACGAGTCAGCTACCTGCTCCTGAGATTTTCTGTGAAAGCGGCGCCGCCTTAAGTCGCAGCCACCCCAGTGCCGTGCAGGTATTTATTCCTCAGGTTCCAAGTGAATTTATCAGTTTTGCCACAACTGATGGCGAAATTGCCCGAAGTGGGAACGAGAAATTCCCTTTACTGCTCACGCCCAATTCGCAGGCGGATGAATTTGTCCTGTACCTGCGGATCAAAACGCATTCTTCGGCCCGCCCGGTAATGTTGCGAAGTGTGCGGATCCCCGTTCGTTAGTTCAGACTACAGAGAATGTCTGTTTTTGAATTCTTCCAAACCTTTTGCAAAAAAGTCTCTGTATTCCTGCACGTTTAGTGGAGGATTAAAGCCGGTGGGGGCGACGAGGTTGGATTTATCGTGATCGATCAGCACGTAATAGGGCTGGGCATTCTGACGATAGACATCGCGTTCGTATTGAATCCATTGATCTCCAACAGTACGCAACTTCCTGCCGTCGGCCAGTTCGAGCGTTTCCGGCAGTTTTTCCCGGTCGTCAGTATAAAGCGAAATCAATACAAATTCCTCACGGATATATTTACTGATTTCTGCATCAACCCAGGCATTTTTTTCGAGGTATCGGCAGTTGGCGCACGTATGGCCGGTAAAGTCGAGGAATACCGGTTTGTTTACCTTTTTAGCATATTCGAGGCCTTGTTCCAGATCATAAAATGCACAAAATCCTTTAGGTGTACCTTCTGAAAGGTGTCCGGATATTTTGTCGGGGTAATTGCAGATCTCGTAGCTGGCGGCAGCAAAGGTGGATTCCGCCGAAAGGCCAGTCTGACTCATTTGCCCATCGAGGATCATCACCCCCATTTGTTTATTACTTTCAGGAATATAGCCGCCGAGCATATTCAGTGGCGCACCCCAAAGCCCGGGGACCAGATAAGTTACAAACCAGAAAGCGCTCATTGCCATCAGGAAACGAGGTACAGAGAGGTTGCCTATCGGACTGTCATGCGGAAGAGATA
Organism: Bacteroidia bacterium; assembly: GCA_041391665.1. Lineage (NCBI taxonomy): Bacteria > Pseudomonadati > Bacteroidota > Bacteroidia > Bacteroidia bacterium. Next base: position 1,027,816 of record JAWKNO010000001.1, read on the forward strand.
TTTTTCCCAAAAGATACATGCCCAACATAGAGAAGATAACCACCCACGCCCCTATAAATATTTCCCTGTCTAAAATACCCCAGTGCATGACCAGATCTGCGCGGCTGAGGTAAATAAATGCCAGCGCGATTTCCAGCAATCCAAGCACAACTTTTACGCTATTGAGCCATCCGCCAGAGTTGGGGAGGGAATTCATATAGCCGGGGAAAATGGCAAAAAATACAAATGGCAGCGCCAAAGCTGAAGAGTAAGCAAGCATGGCGATGATCGGGCGGATAAATTCGCTGCCGGTAGCCGCATCTGCAAGCGCGGTAAAAACCAGGGGGCCTGTACAGGAGAAAGACACAATCGCCAGTGTCATGGCCATCAGAAATATACCGATAAACCCTCCTTTATCACTGCCTTTGCTGAGTGCTGTGCTCCATGAAGAAGGAAGGGTAATTTCAAACATTCCCAGAAAGGAGAGGCCGAATATGAAAATAAACGCAAACAGCGCGAGGTTGAACGCCGGACTGACCGAAAGCTGGCGCATAGCATCAGGCCCAAATATCGCCGAAACGAGCAATCCGAGGATCGTGTAGATCGCCACGATGGAAAGCCCGTAGAGAGAAGCATTGCGAATGCCTTTGGCTCGCGTGGTGCTTTGTTTTGTAAAAAAACTCACCGTAAGCGGAATCAACGGAAATACACAGGGCGTAAGTACAGAGCCAAATCCCAGCGCAAGTCCTTTCAAAATCAGCACCCACAAACTTTCTTTGGGCGCAGCAGGAGCAGTTTCTTCTGCCAGGGTTTGGGTTTCAGTTATAGCTGGAGTTTCTGCATTGTTTTCCTCCGTAACCGGTGTTGGCTCTACAGAAGCCGTTTCTGTTGAGGTTGGAATGACTGGTTGAATTTGTTCCTGTTGAGGTTTTTCCGTCTGGGGATTCTCCTTGTTTATGGGAGTGGTCTGCGTTTCTATAACTGCAGGCTTCGCTTTTTCAACGGTTTTGATGGAAAAAGAAACATCATAGGAACCGGGAATACAGCGAGAGTCATCGCAGACCTGATAGCGGAGAAAACCTACAATTTTGGGATTGGCTTCGGTGATTTTCAGTTTTTGAAAATAGGTAACTTCATCATGATACAGCGAAATATCTCCTTCGAAAATATCATCATAGGCAGTTTCGACATGCCCCTTATCGTCGAGTTTTCCTACGATTTCCACCCCTTTGGCAACTTCATCCAGATCAAACGTCGCTGCTACCATTGCCATCTTTTCGATCTGGTTTGCCGAATACATATGATAACCCGGATCAATAGATGCGGAAATGGAAAGTGTAATAATGTCTCCGACTGCCAGATTTTCCTTAGGTTTAAAGGAATTATCAAACGATACTGCATTCTCTATCTGGGCGAATAATGACATATTCAACAGAAGGAGGAAATTCAGAAGGATAAACGCTACAGGTTTACGCATAATGGATCATAAAGACTTAAGCTGTCAAATTTAACTTTTTTCCGGGGGAATGGAAAGTCGGGTTTCAGACAAATTTTTCATATTTGCCCACACACTATTCTTACTTTTAGTATAAACTTTTAGTAAAAAGATATGGCGTTTCCCAATTCAAAGCGAAAGGTAACCCTCAATGAGCGCCTCTTTGAGGTGGCTGAATCGATCATTCCGCCCTTTGCATTGCAGTATATTATCGAGGGAACCGGATTGCTGGAACCGGAACATGTCCGCAATTGCCTGATACAGCTGGTTGAAAAACTGCCCGTTTTTACCCTCGTGCTGAAAGGCAATCGTTGGGCACCCGAAGGGGGGAGCCCTGCATTCTTTGTCCATGAAAAACCGTTTTCACCCGACTGGAATGATCCCTTCTTCCAAAATCCTATACGAGCAGAAAATGGCTATTGTGCAGAATTACATCTTTTTCAGGGGCAGAGCTCTACGGTTGTTTTCCGCGTCCAGCACAAAGTCATGGATGCCAAAGGTATTCAGCTGGCGCTGTATAGTCTCTTTGCGCTTCTGCGCGGGGAGACCATTCACCCTGACACAAATTTCAGCTCGGATATGGAGGAGCGCGGACAATTGGTGGAAAAGGAAACGGTGGTGAGAGAAGGTTATGCTTCCAAATGGCCGGGTTTTCGACTTTCTCCCCAGGACCCTTATCGATACAAATTGGGCGTCATCACATTGGATTTCAGATTGGAAGGGACGTTGGCAAAATGTGGAAGCTGGTATGCCCAAACAATGGGTGAAGCCTGCCGGGTGATAGTTCCGGTAGATATGAGACGGCATAAGCTGGTCTCAAATACAGCCTCAAACCTGAGCCTGCCTGTTTATCTGTCGGTAAACCCCGGTGAAACCTGGCAGGAGATCCAGGCCCGGCTGCTTTCTGCATTGGCCGAAAATCAGGAACTGGCGAAAGAAAGATTGGAAAAATGGGTGCTGATGATTCCCCGTCAGCTTCTGGCGTTTGGGTTGAAACAGGTTGTCAAACGAACTGCGAAAACAGGTCGTTTCCCCATGAGTGGTATCCTTTCCGACAATGGGTGGATGGATCTCCGCGGTGTTTCTACTTCTTCTTTTCTGGCGAAAAGTGTAATTTCTCTTCCTGTTTATGTTTCTCTCTCACCCTTTTGCCTCGCAGTTATTCACCACAATGACCGTACAAATATTGCGTTTACTGTACCGGCAGAATGGGATGTTGAAAGTCTGAAAAATAGCCTTATGGAAAGCCTGCTGACCGACCAACAGACCAAACCCGTGGAAGTTGTGGCTGTACCTGGCAATTCGGATGAAGTAAAACGGCTCAGCGCGCTTTGGGCTGAAGTACTGGAATGTCCGGTTACGTCCATCAGCCCGGATGCTACTTTTCACTATCTGGGAGGAGACTCATTGAAACTGTTATTTATGTTGTCAGAAGTTTCTTCTGAGTATTCGATGAATTCAGACAGTGCATTTTTTAATGCAGTTTTGAATACGGGGGGACATATCACGATCCAGTCTCTGATAGGCATTATGGATCAGTTTCGGGCCCAAAATATAAATGGATAAATGAAGCTTTCCTTTTTACACGGGGCGGATTTACCGACTTTATTTCGCCTTTTCGGGCAGCAAAGATTTCGGATAGATATCCGGACGCTTCCGGTCATTCTGCTGCATTTCGTTCTGGCTGTATTTAATACTTTGGTAAGCCTGCCGGAGCGTTTTCTCCGCTATGAAAATGATCCGGTAAAGCCTGTTTTTATCCTGGGGCACTGGCGCAGCGGAACCACACATCTCCACAATCTGCTAGCCGCCGATCGCGCATACCATACGCCCAATACTTTTCAGATTGCTTTTCCTCATGCATTTATGTACTCCGAAAAATGGCTGGCTCCGATTCTTTCTCTGGCAGGCCCGGGTGTAAGGCCTATGGACAATATGGCAATGCTTATGTCCACGCCCAATGAAGAGGAAATCGGTATGGCCGCTCTGGGGGCACCTTCTTCGTATATGGCCATTCATTTTCCCCGCAATCATGAAAAATACCGGACTTATCTTTCTTTCAGGGATGCTTCTGAAAAAGATGTGAAGCTATGGAAAAAAATGTACCGGAATTACCTGCGGAAATTTGTCGCGAAGTATGGCAATGACCGCCCGCTGTTGCTGAAATCGCCCTCAAATACTGCCAGGGTACCCATGCTCCTGGAAATGTATCCCGACGCCAGATTTATTCATATTCAGCGTAATCCTTATGAAACGATCCGTTCTACCCTTCACCTGTATGATAAATGGTTTGAAATGGCAAATTTTCAATCCCTGAAAGCCCTGCGGGAAGGACGAGACCAATATGTTCTGGAAGTATATGAACAAATGCACAGGCTTTGGTTTGAAGATCGGAAGTTAATCCCTGAAAATCACTTATTCACGATCCGGTTTGAGGATCTTAAAAAAAGCCCTGTTCAAATTATCAATGCCATTTATCAGTTCCTGGGTGATACAGCGCTTGATCAGAAAGCGCTTGATACTTATCTGGATTCCATCAAATCGTATAGCCAGAATAAATTTGACCCATTATCACCCGAAATGATTCTGGAAATCAACCAGCGTATGGCATTTGTGTTTGAAGAATTGGGCTATCCTATGGTTGATTCTTCTGAAATATGATGTTTGAGGAGAATGAAATCCGCTGGTGATAGTTCCCACAAACCCTGTTCATTTTTGGTAAATCCCAGGGTTTGATAGTGGTTTTCTACAGGATTGTTTTTGTCTGTAGGTAAATATTCGCCTGTCAACCGTTCAAAGCCCATGTCCTTTGCTTTTTGGACCAATTTATTGAGTACAAACCGCTCAACTCCTCTTTGCATCACCCGGCAACTCATCAGCCAGTTTTCGATAAACAGGCTGCGGTCGTCTATCTGCTTCATTACCACAATAGAAATCAATCCATAGCTGCCAAATTTATCCTCCAGGCTGACCGAAAAATGCAAATACCCGGGGCTGGCCTGAATATGTTTTACCTCAGCTTCGCTGTAGCGAATCGTGCGGAGATTAAACTGATTGGATCGCTGGCTTAGTTGGGCGATTCGGGGGATATGGATATCCTGAAACGGAACGATCTGCCCTTTCATTTCCAGAGACTGGAGGAAAGAATCCATATCAGTATATGATGACGCGACAGCTTTTCGTTGCGATTCTGTCTGATATTGTTGGGTTCGGGTCTGGTCCTGGCTGGAAAATGAAGGTGTTTCAAACAGATTCATTCTGCTCAGAAAAGGCAGATAGTGTGCAGGGTCTGCGGGAAGTTCTGGCACCAGCACTTCGGGCAATGTATGGCGTATCAGCGTTCTTTCGGCGGGATTGTCGTCGAGAAAAACCATCGAGTCGAAGCCGATATTGAGCAACTGCTGAATGTGGCGGATGTTGTCAGCTTTATTGTTCCAGTTCGCAACAAAAGCAGCGATATCATCGAGGCGGAGGATCATTTCCCCGCGTGTTAAAAAAACCTCTTTGGCAAGGGTTTCTTCATTTTTACTGCAAACCGCCAGCATGATGCCCCGCTCTTTAAGCTGTTTGATCCATTTCTGAAGTTCTGTGAAAGCTTTTCCCGGGCCAGCCGGACCAATGGTAATTCCTTCTATCCCATCATCTCCGACTGTGCCTCCCCAAAGCGTATTGTCGAGATCCATGATCAGGCATTTCCGGATATGGCCCATCATTACCTGGATCATCGAAACACATTCAACCGCGATTTTCGCTTCTGTGTCCAGTGTATAGGGGATATCAGCTGCGAGGTATAAACCCCGGTCTTCAAATTTCTCTATACCCAGGAGACCCGAAAGCGCAGCGACATCGACCACATGCAGGTTGCTTTCGGCTTCTGCCAGATCCATGAATCCTACATTGATACGTCGGATTTGGTTGGAGAATGAAGCCCGGGTTTTGTTGGAAAAATTGCCAAATACCCCATCAGGTTTGTCTTCCAGATTGGTAATGAATATACGGCTGGTTGTTTGGCTCAGAATGGTTGCGGAAAGATGGGCAAAAGTATCGAGAATACGGGAAGAGAATAACCGCTTTTCATCTCCTGATAAATCATAAAACTGGTTGTGCAGTTTGCTCAAAGAATTTACAATCAGGACTACCTGCGGGGCAAATTTATACAAACCCGACGCCGGATTGATGATCTCCATTTCTACCTGATCGTAACCAGCTTCATATAACTCCACACGTATCCCGCTGATGAGTCCCGCTTCTTTGATAAATTTGGACAAAAACTGCGTGGATCGGTAGCCAAGAATAGCCAGCCGGCAGGATATTTTGCAGGTTTCCGGATCTACGGCACCCGCATGTTTGCTCAGTGACCGGGCGGTAAAGGTCTCATTCATCTGCCTTCAGCGATTGGGGTGTGTTTCTGCTTTTTCCTTCTGCCAATTCGATAAGGTTGCAGTTGGTATTTTTCATATTTAAAAATACGAAAGCAATCAATCGGTTTTCAAATCCACTTACAGGCTCCACAATTACTTTTGCCCCTTTGTTTTTCATCTCTTCAACGGCAGCATAAATGTCTGGCACTTCAAAACAAATATGGTGAATTCCTCCTCCTGAACCTGCATAGGCAGATACCGGCGAATCACCGCCAATTGGTTCGATCAGTTCTATAAAACCATTCTCCATATTCAAAAAACAGACATTCACCTTTTGACTTCCGATAAGTGTGGGAATGCTGGTCTCTGTGAAAGGAATAAAATGTTTGAGATCCTTTAGGGAATTTTGAATATTGGGTACTACTAAGCCGATGTGATGAAACCGCATGATGCTGAAAATCAATGACAGACAATTTAACCCAAATTTCCCACATTCGCCTCGCGAGTCAGCAGATTCCTTCAACTACTCTGAAAACAATTCCGGAAATGATCTCGTGGATGGGAGCTATGCAGGCGCAGGATTATCCGATGGCAAAATGGGCAATGGGAATCCGGCTGCCCGGTACAACAGATGTAGAAATCGAATCAGCGATCAATACTGCGGCAATCATCCGCACCCATGTCATGCGCCCTACCTGGCATTTTGTATCGCCTGAAGATGTGTATTGGATGCTGGCGCTTACAGGTCCTCGTATAAAAGCTTCCATGAAGTCCAGACATATTCAACTCGAACTTACCGAAGAGATTTTGAGAAAGTGTTATCAGGTGTTGGAAAAATCTCTGGAAGGAGGAAACCATCTCACCCGCGATGAAATTGTGAAGGAATTTGAACGGGCAGGTGTGGTGGTCGATAACTCGCGCGCTGCCCATATTATGATGCGTGCTGAAATCGAAATGCTGGTTTGCAATGGGGTTGTGAAAGGGAAAAAACAAACATATGCGCTTCTGGAAGAAAGAGTACCCATGGTGAAGAAACGCCAGGAAGAAGAAGCACTGGCAAAGCTGGCAGAAAAATATTTTTTCAGCCACGGCCCGGCCACTTTGCAGGATTTTATCTGGTGGTCAGGACTGACGACTACTTCTGCCCGCAAAGCGTGGGAAATGATCCGCCCGGATCTTGAAGTTATCAAAGACAATACGGGGCAGGTTTATGGTTTTTTACCCAAATATCGCGCTGCACCAACTTCAAATTTCCGTGTATATTTACTCCCCGCCTTTGATGAATATTACGTCAGTTACAAAGATCGGAGGGCAGCGATTTCATCTGAGGATTTTGTAAAAGCCGTTTCCAATAACGGTGTGTTCAGACCTATCGTGGTGGTGAATGGCGAAATCAGAGGAATCTGGAACCGGACAGCCAAAAAGAATCATCTGGAAGTAAAAGCGCAGTTTTTTCGTCCGCCCGAACCAGAAATTCTGGCAGAAACGGAAAAATCAGCCCGAGTGTATGGCCGTTTTTGCGGATTTGACGTAACAGCCTTTGAGTACGAATAATCATTTACCCTGAATTATGGACTTTATCCTCCGCCCCTGGACTACGGAAGACCTGGGAAGTCTGCTCAGATATGCCGATAACTACAACATCGCCAAAAATCTGACCAACAAATTTCCGCACCCCTATACCGAAGAAGCGGGAAGAAATTTTATTGCCTTTGCCACCAGCAGAAACCCTGTACATATCCTCGCGATTGACATAAACGGGGAAGCTATTGGCGCAACAGGCATACATCAGCAGGAGGATATCATGTGCAGAAATGCAGAAATGGGCTATTGGCTCGCCGAACCATTCTGGGGTAAGGGAATTGTGACAGAAGTGGTAAAACAGATGGTCGGATACGGATTTGCCAATTTCGACATCGACCGCATCTACGCACGTCCCTTTGGCTCGAATATCGGTTCGCAGCGCGTGCTCGAAAAAGCAGGCTTTACCCTCGAAGCCCGGCTGGAAAAAACCCTTTATAAATGGGGAAGATACGAAGACGACCTGATTTATGCCGTGAGGAGAACTACATAAACCATTCGATCCATTATTCGTGCATTCGTGGTTTTTATTATAACAAGTTCAGAAAACCACGAATGACGCGAATGTACACGAATGAATAATTATCCTTACTTTGGCGCATTAATGCTTTAAACTTAAGCCCTATGCGTTTTGTAAGGATTTTTTTGCTGTTGATTTCCGTTTTTTCTCTTGGAAATCTGTATTCCCAGACACCAGTTACGATTCCCGTTGAAACCAATGACTATGCGCTGGTATTGCAGACAGATGATCACCAGCGGGTAAATACCGTTTATTTTGGCAAAAAACTCCATTCTGCCACCGAGTACGCAACCATTTCCAGCCTCTACCGGATGAACGACAATAACGCCGGAATTTACACCAACGCCTATACGCCTTCCGGTACCTTTAACCTGGTGGAGCCTGCACTTTCGATCGAACATGCCGACGGCAATCTCTCCACGGACCTGCATTATGTCAGCCATACAACTACCTCACAGGGCGATAATGTGAGTCTGACAACCATTCACCTGAAAGATCCGCTTTATCCTGTGGAGGTGATGCTTTTCTACAAATCATACCACAAAGAAAATGTCATCGAGCAGTGGGCAGAAATCAAAAATGGCGGAAAAAAAACCATCACACTCGAAAAATACGCATCAGCTAACCTCTATTTTACTTCCCAAAACTACTACCTCCGGCACTACCATGGCAACTGGGCGCGGGAAATGAAACCCGAAGAAACGCTGTTGACAGCCGGAATTAAAACCCTCGACTCCAAACTCGGCAGCCGCGCCAATCTGTACCAGCCGCCTACATTTTCGGTTTCATTTGATCGCCCGGCTACAGAGGAAGACGGAAAAGTAATGCTCGGCACATTGGCATGGTCAGGCAATTTTAAAATGGATTTTGAAGTTGATTCTTATCACAACCTGCGCCTCATCGCCGGTATTAATCCTTTTTCCTCCGAATATGGGCTGAAGGCAGGCGAAACTTTTCAGACTCCGGCATTTATCTACACCTACTCCGAGCAGGGAACCGGTCAGGCGGGCCTTCAGATGCACAACTGGGCGAGAGATTACCGTATTCCCGATGGGAATGGTTCGCGCCTTACCCTGCTCAACAACTGGGAGGCGACATACTTTGACTTTGATGAAAACAAACTGGTCGGACTGTTTCAGGGAGCAAAAAAACTGGGAGTAGATATGTTTTTGCTCGATGACGGCTGGTTTGGCAACAAATACCCCCGCAACGGCGACAACGCCGGACTGGGCGACTGGCAGGAAAACCGCAAAAAACTTCCCCACGGCATCGGTTATCTGGTAGCAGAGGCCGAAAAAGCCGGGGTAAAATTTGGTATCTGGGTCGAACCAGAAATGGTCAATCCTAAAAGCGAATTATATGAAAAACATCCCGAATGGGTGATCCGCGAGCCGGAAAGACCGGAGCAATACTTCCGCAACCAACTGGTGCTGGATCTGTCCAATCCTGCGGTTCAAAATTTTGTGTATAGTGTATTGGATACTCTTTTCACCGAAAATCCCACGCTGGCTTTTGTGAAGTGGGACTGCAACGCGGTGATGTTTAATGCCCATTCGGCTTACCTGGAAAAAAAGGGGGAAAAACAGTCGCATCTTTATGTGGACTATGTAAAAGGGCTGTACAGCGTGTTGGAAAGACTCCGCGCCAAATACCCGAAAGTGCCGATGATGTTGTGTTCGGGTGGGGGAGGAAGAGTAGATTATGAAGCACTGAAATACTTCACGGAATTTTGGCTCAGCGACAATACCGATCCGCTGGAGAGAGTGTTTATTCAGTGGGAATATTCATTTTTTTACCCGATGATCTCGCAGTGCAATCACGTGACAGACTGGAGCAAAGTGGGGCTGAAATACCGGACAGATGTAGCGATGATGGGCAAACTCGGCTACGATATAGTGGTAGATCAACTGGACGAAAAAGATTTGCAGTTTAGTCAGGAAGCGGTGAAAAATTACCAGTCCATCAGCGATGTAGTCTGGCATGGCGATTTTTACCGGCTGGTGAGTCCGTGGGAAAATCCGTTTGCCTCGATGATGAGTGTGAGCAAAAACCAGGATAGGGCGGTGGTGTTTAATTACCTGGTAACCAACCGGTTTGACTTCACCTATTCCACTCTGCCGGTGAAACTAAAGGGCCTTGATCTCGCAAAAAAATACCGACTGAAGGAATTAAATGTTTACCCCGGCACGCGGTCATTGATAGATACGGAAGCCATTTATTCAGGAGAATTTCTGATGAATGTAGGATTTAATCCAACCATGAGCCTGCGGCGGACGAGCGTGATTGTGGAAGTAGAGGAGGTGAAGTAAATTTACGGAGAATTGGAAATAACCACGGAGAACACGGAGAACACGGAGAACACGGAGAATTTTTTAATACCCTCCGTGTTTCTCTGTGGTTAAAACTCAATTTTGAAGAAGTAATGCACAGGTTTTAATATTACATCCGCTTTATTTATTCCATCTTCTCACAAAAAACAATAAATTCGGTCAACCAATGACCTATGAATCACGCCTCACGCTATCTGCTTACTGCTACCGGCAAAATCCTGCTGCTTTTTCTTGCTTTCAGCCTCCTACATTGTGCTCCTGAACACGGTCTCCCACCCGGCGACCCCGACAATGGCGGTCTCCTCCTTCCCGACGGCTTTGAAGCCGTGGTTGTGGTGGACAGCGTGCCCGGAAAAGTCCGCCATCTGGCGGTCAATACCAATGGCTACATTTACGCCAAAATCCGCTTCTCCGATGAGAAGGGTGGGGTAGTCGCCCTCCGCGACAACGACTACGACGGCAAAGCCGACGAAATGGAATTTTTTGGTAAATACCCCCATGAGGGGAAGTGGAGTCTGCAAACCGGTGCCCGCATCTACAACGGCTACCTTTACTTTACCACCGAACTCGAAGTATTTCGGATGAAACTTCCCCGCTGGGGACTCGTGCCGACAGGCGAGATGGAACTCGTCATCAAAGACGACCATGAGCACGGACGGCACGAACATATAGCCAAACCCATTACTTTTGACAATCAGGGGCATATTTACGTTCCTTTCGGCGCGCCTTCCAATGCCTGTCAGGAACCCAAACGCACCCCTGAAAAACCAGGCCTCGATCCATGTCCGCAGTTGGAAGACCACGCAGGCATCTGGCGGTTTGACGCAAACAAACTCAACCAGACACAAAAAGACGGATACAGATTTGCCACCGGCATTCGCAGCGTGGTAGGGCTGGACTGGAATTTCCAGGACAGCCAGCTTTACGTCGTGCTTCACGGGCGTGACGACTTGTTGCGGTTGTGGCCGAAAGTCTATTCTCCCTGGCAGAGCGCGGTTCTGCCTGCGGAAGAATTTGTACGAGCAACAGAAGGATCAAATTTTGGCTGGCCTTATTGCTATTACGACCAGATTCAGGGCAAAAAAGTGCTGGGCCCGGAATATGGTGGCGATGGGATAAAAGTGGAGCGATGTGCAGATTTTGACGATCCGCTGATCGGTTTCCCAGGGCATTGGGCGCCCAACGATATGATGTTTTACACCGGGGAGATGTTTCCGGAGCGGTATAAAAGCGGCGCGTTTATAGCGTTTCACGGCTCTACGAATCGCGCGCCGTATCCGCAGTCGGGGTATTTTGTAGCATTTGTGCCTTTTGAGAACGGCAATCCTACGGGCGAATGGGAGATATTTGCCGACGGATTTGCAGGCGTTGATCCGATTGTAAGCGTGAGTGATGCCGTTTATCGACCCATGGGCCTGGCGATGGGGCCGGATGGATCGCTGTACATCGGCGACACCGAAAAAGGCAAAATCTGGCGGGTGATGTATAAAGGAGACAAAGCGGCATTTGGCAGCAGTGAACTGGCGGCGATGGAAGCCCGCAAAAAAATGTCGCATATCCGCACGCCGGATCAGATCGAAGACAATTTGCAGAGAGACGAAACAGCACCCGGGGCTGCCACATATTTCCAGTATTGCGGTATATGTCATCAGGCCAACGGCGAAGGCGCATCGGGGCGATTCCCCCCGCTTAAAGGCACCGAGTGGGTAACCGGCGACAAAGATCGGCTGATCGGCATCGTCCTCAACGGAGTAGAGGAACCCCTCGAAGTCAACGGCGAGACCTACACCAATCCTATGCCCCAGCACAGCTTCCTCAGCGACAAAGAGCTAGCCGATGTACTCACCTACATCCGCAGCAACTTTGGAAATGAGGCGGAGGCGGTGACGGAGAAGGAGGTGAAGGCAGTGAGGGGGCGGAAATAACCGGAGGTATAAAGAAAGAGTAGACTAAATCTACATTATAAACAACTCTATATGCTAAAAATATTATATTTTTTTTTGGCTCAAAAGTAAACCATTTGATAAATATTTAATTATATTTGTTCAAATAATGGCTCTTTTATGGACAATACTAAAAAAAATATCTATTCAGGCGATGATGATGACCTTTTAATGCAGGAGATATATAAGTACCTCGGGGAGGATTTGGAGATCAATCTAAAGACCTTGATGGAAAATAAAAAGGTGCAGTTTGGGATTTCTTCAGACCGGCAATTGAGTCAAATAATTGGGATTGACCGAAATACTATAGGGCGTATATTAAACGGGGAGGTGCAAAAAGTTGATATATTGTCAATTTTAAAAATCAACCAATTTTTAGGCATTCCCTTAAATCGGTTGATTCAGATTTATGTGGCTTCAATGCAATCAGGCTCAGTCGCGGAATTAGAAGCCGTGCGAAAGAAAACATTTATTATCGAAAATTTTGACCTCAATTCTTTAAAAAAAATTGGGTTCATCGAAACTACAACCGATTTTGATCAAATAGAACACCGAATTTGTAGTTTTTTTGGTCTTGAAAGCCTTTTCCAATTCAAACAGGAGATCGGAAATGTCTTATTCAGCCGCACCAAAAACGCATCAGATGACAAAATTCGTGAGTTTTGGGTCAGATGCGCCTTTACGCAGTTTGAAAGAATCAATAATCCCAACAATTTTGAAGCGACTCTGGTTGAAAAATTCGCTACTAAAATACGGCTTCACACCCGGCAGGAAGAAACTGGTTTGATAACGGTTCTTCGGGCTTTATATTCTTTGGGTGTGACGGTAATTGTGCAATCCTATCTTTCAAAGATTCAGATTCGGGGAGCGACATTTTCAGTAAATGGAAAACCCTGTATTGTTATTACCGACTATCGGAAATCATATGATACCCTATGGTTTTCGCTGATGCATGAATTGGCTCACGTTATCTATGACTTTGAAGATATTAAGTCAATGAAATACCATCTAACAGGAGGGATTCCGGATTTATTTATTACGGAAGAGCAAGAAGGAGTAGCTGATTATTTTGCCCGACAATTACTGGTGTCCGATGATAAACTAAACTATATATTACCGTTTATAGACACCCCAACTATTGTAAATGATTATGCAAAAAAAATAGGTGTTCACCCAGCATTGATATATGGGTTTTATTGTTGGGATCAATCTTCCCGAGACAGAGAGATATACGCAAAATATGCTTCTTACATCCCTAAATCAACCCAAGCGGTTCGATTGATGAAATCAAATCCCTGGGAAAAAACCAATCTGTTTGAGCAGGTAGAATACATAAAAGCACAACTTCAAAATTTTTAATTTTTATGGAAGAAAATAAAAAGAAAACCCAACTGACTGCGGAAGAGAAACGCAAGAGGATTCAGGAATTGGCTGCGAGTCAAAAAGAGACGGCATCTCCCCAGTTATCACTTGATTTGGAGCTTGAAGATGAAGATGGGGAATTTGATACATCGGTTCTAAGGGACACCCAAAACCCGGAATTATCCTATAAACTCTATTATGAAATCAGAAGGCTTCTTATGTCTTATCTTCCAAAAGGATCCGAGCATAAAAAACTGCGAGGCTTTATCTATGAAGAGAAAAATATTTTTCTAAACCGGGGTAAACAAAAAGATGCACAAGGTTTCAGAGGTAGTGATGGAAGAATGAGTTATATTAGTTCATCTTTGGAAATTGCGTTGGAGGCAGTCAAAGAATGGATCAAAACAGGACCAGAGCCAACAGCGATATGGGAAAAATTTAATGAATTGAACGAGAAGTTTAAAGAGGAGAAAGATGAGACTTCCTGACCAGTTATCATTAGGGAATTATGTTTTTAAAATTGGATGTATTATACGATTCTTCAGAGCCAAAAACTTTTAAGCCACCCACGGCAGAGGAAATATCAGTTTACCTTGAGCGCAAATAAACCTACCTTGCCAAAGCGCTCGAAATTGCCCAACATATCGCAGATTGGAGTAAAATCGCCAAAAAACTCGCTTCTTTTGAAAGGCTGAAAAGATTTGCAGAAGAAGTGTGCGGGTGAATTAGGATGGTACCTGTACTGTTCCCAAATAATGACAATTTGTCATTCTATGCTTTTTGGGCATAGCTATTGAATTTAGTTATAAAAACTAAATTTAATATCATGTCCCAAACAAACTTCAACAAATTCCATGAAAAGATTCGTCTTACTTTTGAGGAATCAAGTGCTTTACGTGAAAAGCGTGATCTTTTAGTAGAAGAAATCCGCAAAGACATCAAAGCAAAATTTGACAGCCTACCCATCAAAACACCCAGATTTGAGGTTTTTAATCAGGGGAGTTATTATATAGGCACTGGGATCAAACCCTTACCCGATGAAGATTATGATATTGATATTGGATTGCAGTTTCATTTCACAAGAGAAGACCATAAACCCGTTGAGGTAAAACAGTGGATTTACGATGCCCTGTCAAAAAACCCCAACCGAAAGGTAGAGTTTAAAACTCCCTGTATCAGGGTACAGTACACAAAAAAGGGAGATGACTTGTTTCATGTGGATATTGTAGCATACTGTGAAGGGCCTGGCTTTTTGAGCGACAAAAATCTCTATATAGCAAAGGGCAAGCTTAACTCTACGTCGGAAAATAAAAAATGGGAAATATCACAGCCTCATGAACTCAAGAAGAAACTTGATAACAAATATTCGGGAGAAGATGCGCAACAATTTAAAAGAGTGATAAGATATTTAAAGCGGTGGAAGGATTTGCATTTTTCATCCAGTGGTTATGCGCGTCCGACCGGTATTGCCATTACGGCTTGTGCTTACAACTGGTTTAGTCCTTACACTGAATATAACTTCATAGGCGGAAAACGCACCTACAACGATGCACAGGCAATAAGAAATTTGGTAAGTTCAATGATATCCCATTTTGGATGGCCGAATGAAAGAATAAGTGTCAAACTACCCGTAGAGCCGGGAAATGATTTATTTGAGAAAATGGGCAGCCAACAACACAAAGACTTGAAAACAAAACTTGAAAGACTTCGGAATAATCTCGATGAAGCCATGCGATTGGAGCGAAATGGAGATATAGCAGGAGCGCGAAAATTGATGGTAAAAGAATTTGGTTCTGACTTTCCCGGTTCATAGGTAAATCATGACACAAAGAAAATCCATTCCCGAAGCTACCAAACTCCGTCTTTGGACGGAGGCCGGTGGCAGATGCCAGTTTAGCGGCTGCAATAAACGACTTTGGGAAAATAACCTTACCCTTTCAGATGGAAATTTTGCGCAGATGGCTCATATCATCGGCGCAAGTGAAAAAGGTCCCAGAGGACGACAAAAAGTATCCATTTTGGCCCAGACAGATTTCGAAAATCTCATGCTTCTGTGTGCAGAATGTCATAAGGAGATAGACGCAAATCCAGATAAATACACTGAAAATATACTTAAGGAATGGAAGCGAGACCACGAAGAGCGAATTGAAATTCAGACAAACATTACCCATCATATCCACCGCTCTACAATCCTTATATTTACCGCTAAGATCAAGGAAAGAATGCCGCAGGTGAATGATGATGCGACTCACAATGCGATGTTTCCCAAATTCCCTACGACAAAACGCCCGTTACGGATAGAATTTCCTGATTTCGACAGAGAAAATATAAATGAATGGGAATCTGCCAAAACAGCCATTGAAAAACGAATCAAAACCATGCAAAATGACGGCTATGATGGAAAAACCGTTTCTCATCTATCCGTTTTTGCGATTGGACCTATGCCCTTGTTGATGTATTTGGGGAAATGCATCGGAGATACCATTCCTGCAAATATTTACCATGCAAACCGAAATAGTTCCGACACAAACAATACCTGGTCGTGGGCACAAGAACCTGATGATATACATTTCCAGGTTAAAGAAATTCAGCAAAATGACCAAGCTAGACATATTGCGGTTTTGTTATCTATAAGCGATTCGGTCACGGGCAAAAAAGTATCTTCGTTCGTTCAGGATGACTGGTCTGTTTATGAGATTGCTATTGAAAATCCATCTACCCATTTAAAATTAGCACCCGACCATATGGCCCAGTATAGCAAAACCTTTAGAAATCTTCTGAACCAAATTCAGGAAAGAAATGGCCTTAACTGCGAAATAAACATCTTCCCCGCAATACCAGCTGCTCTGGCTGTTGAAAGCGGGAGGGTGTTATTGCCTACAAAAGATCCGAAGATTTGGGTTTATGAGTTTATTCCAGAGAAAAAATCCTTTATTAGAGCCTTGAGATTACAATAATCTGTAATAGTCATTTTGAAACATTCACTCAAGGCGTTGAAAATATATCTGTGTTCTCGTTGCATTGCTTTAAAAACAATCTTCCCCAAAAGCAATTCTCCGGTTTTTCTTCTAATCAATCCAATCCCCCCCCATCCCTTCCATTTCTCCCGCCTACTATTTATATTGCCTTTTCGGTAGCTGTATCGCATGAAACAATCCAAAACCGCTCCCAAAAGCTCTAATCCTAAATCTGAATCCGCCTTTTTTGCCAAAGGAAACCCACCTTCGGCTGATCCTTTTTTCTCCCCGCAGGCTCTCCAAACTCAAAGCCAGCCCTCTCAGCCGCCCGCCATCCAACGCACGCTCGATTGGGATGAGGCCAAAATGGCCCGGCTCGCCGGGGGGAAAACCTTCCGCTCGGAAGAATATAAAAATATCCTCAGGGCGATCAAAACCTATAAAGAAATGGTCGAACCGGGGCCGCTGCCTGACCACATGAAAGTACAGCGGCTGTACGAACTCCAGGGTTACGCCATCACATGGCTCGAAAAACATAAAGACGATACCGGCGATGCTACCGTCGAATCCCGCCGCCAGGCGATTGAGGATTTTGCTTACCGGTCTATTATTCAGGAAATTACCCGACTCGGTGGTGATTATACCGAAGGCAAAAGCCTCGGCGTCATCGGCAAAGGCCAGGTCGGGGAAGTAAAAGCCGTGGACTACTTTATCCCCGGACAGGAAAATCCCGAAAAACGCCTGTTTAAACCCTCCGAAGAAAGTTATGACGAATCCGTGGACTCCGCCAGAGATTCGGGCATCCCCACCTCCCGCGCCCTTCTCTCCAACCGCGCCGTAGCCACTTCTGTGCTGGATCATTTGTTTGGCTTTCACAGCACCGTCTCCACCGATTTTGCATTCGACCCCGACAATCCACAGAAGTTTGGCATCGCTATGGAAATCGCTCCGGGCCTTTCTCCGCAAATGGTTCATCACGAAAAAACAAGTGATGGCGATCTTGAATTACATTTCTACCGGGAGTTTAAAATGGAGGACATCGAACTTCAAAAACAACTCTCCACCCTTCAGGTGTTTGATGCCATCACCGGGCAGGTGGACCGCCATCCCGGCAACTATTTTGTCAGACAGACCGGCGACAGCACGACGGTTAGGGGCATAGACAACGATTTTTCTTTTGGGAAAAAACATACCGATGTGAGCAAAGGCGCATCAGATAAGTCCAAATACCACAGTTTTCCGGCCTACGTGCAAAAATCTGTAGCCCAAAAAATCCGCAGCAAATCGGAGAGCGAAATCCGCGCAGCGATTCGCCCGCTGCTGCCTCCCAAAGAAGTGGATGCAACCATTCTTCGCTTCAAAAGTACCCTCACACAGCTTGATCTGCTCGAAAAACAAGGCCACCTGCTCGACGATGCTGACTGGGGAAACCAAACGGCCAAAGGCTCAAACGAAGGCGATTACGCACGTTTTCTTCAGGACAATACCGAAAAGAAAAAATCAGATGCCATGAGTATCGCCTATGATTCTGACCAGACCGCATTTGACCGCGCCCGCATGGAAAAAAAATACACCAGTGCCTATGGCGCTTTATTTAGTCTGATGAGCCATGACACCGACGACCTGAAAAAAGGCGTTTATCCCCCCGCGTTTAAAGCAAAAACCAAGGAAGAATTTAAAGTAGAAGTGAAAAAGGTCTATCAGGAAGTGCTAAAAGAAAATATCAATATCGTCGGGCATACCGCAATCCAGATGCGGATAGATTTTATTTTGGATAAATTGTAAATCAGAGTTGGTGGTAATAATTGAGCAGTGCTTTCAGCGTTTCTGTTTTTTTTCCTGAAATCTTTTCCTTTTTTACATAAGCCTCCATTTCAGGCTGGTGATCGGGAAGGAGCTGGATCATCTTTTTTATACTGCCAAATTTTTCCGTCCGGCCATCTTCATATTCAAGGAAATACTGCGGCGGCTCCAGCAGATAACGCGCAGGCTGGGGATCCTGAATGGCTTTAGGTGCCACGGCCGGCTTATAGGTTACGGTTAGTTTTTCCAGTAAGGATACTTTGTTGCCGGTGTGCACAAGTCTGAAGAATACCCCATCTACTCCCTTTTCGGTCGGATGTTTGCGGTATACCATCGTGTCTTCTCCCAAAATCGCCATCTGAAGCGCGGGAACTTTGAGTAGCTCCAATACTTTTTCCTTTTGAAAATACTCGATCTGGTCTTTAAAAATATTATACCGCAATAAAACAGGGGTAACAGGTTTCCGGTTGTCATAAATTACTTCCCCTACGACAAATTCATTATTCAGGTAGGGCGAACCTTTTACCTCTTCAGCCTCATCGTTATAAGCATGGTTAAGGTTGATGGTACGAATGGCATAGATCAGTTTGGGGTCGGCATTGATATCTTCCTGAGCATAAACACCCTCGCTCCAAAGAAGTCCGATAATAATGAATACGTAGTGTAGTTTCATATCAGGAAGATACGCATTTAGTTTCAGGAAAAAATCTGATCTAAATCATGATAGCTTAAAACCATCACATTTTCCGCGAGCGGATAACTGCTGGATGTGGGGCAAACTATAAACTTTTGCCTGACATTTAAATCTTTCCCGGCTTCATAAAATCCCCTGCCAGGTTTCGGTGTGCTCGTAAATTTTACTTCAACCATCACTTCCGGAACGCCTCCCGGTGCAATGACAATATCCGCCTTTGTGCCGTCCTGTGTTCTGTAATAAAACAATTCGGTTCGGGCGGGAACTTTGGCCGCAATCTGCTGAAGAATAAAGGCCTCCCATGAATTGCCAAGCATCGGATTTCCCATTAGTTCTTCCAGGTTTTGGATATTCAGAAGGGAATGTAATACGCCCGTGTCGCGAATAAAAACTTTCGGTGATTTTACCAGCCGTTTTTTGATATTGGCGTGGAAGGGTTGTAATCGTCGTATAAGAAATGCTGACTCAAGAAAATCAATATAACGCCTGACGGTAGATGCTGTTATACCCAAAGACCGGGCGATATTTTCCAGATTGAGTGGCTGGCCATTCATATGAGCCAGCATCGTCCATAGTCTTCTTATGAGCATAGGGTCTGCTTTCAACCCCAGAAGGGGAATATCCCTTTCCAAATAGGATTGGATAAAATTGCCCCTCCAGTCAAAACTGTCCTGGTCATTTTCTGCCAGCAGAGATTCAGGAAACCCCCCTCTGATCCATAATGCCTGGTAGTCTGCGATATTGGAAAGTTCTTGCAGAATAAAGGGCGAAAGTTCCATATAAGCAACTCTTCCTGCCAACGATTCCGAAGTATCACGAATGACATCGGGAGATGCTGATCCCAACAAAATAAATCTGCCCGGCCTTCTGTCCCGATCGATCAGCGCGCGAAGAATCGGAAATAACCCAGGCATCCGTTGGACTTCATCAATAATAACAGTTTGGTCTTTAACTGACTCCAGATATAGGGTTGGATTTGAGAGCTTATTGATATCCTCCGGATATTCTAGATCAAGATAGATAGCAGGTCTGCCCAGAGAGTTGGAAATATGCTTGACCAGTGAGGTTTTTCCCGCTTGCCTTGGTCCAACGATTACAACCGCTGGGTATCTTTCAACCCGATACAGGATATCCTTTTCGATAAATCTCTGAATATATGTCTTCATAACCCTGCAAATCTAGCATTAATTTACGGATTTGCAGGGTTGATTTTTAAAAAATCACATAGTCCACACGATAAGCGGCGTAAGGCAAGTCTCCGGGCTGCGTCCGTTTTTCACAGTTTAGGCCCACTTCCCTGCAAATTTTTTGAAATTCCGCCTCTTTCCAGAACTTCCCCATCGGATGCCGCCCAAGAAAATGGCTGATCCGATACCGAAAACGGGCCATCTGAGACGGGAAGAAGACCGCTATTTTTGCATCATCGGGCACATCGCCGATAAATATTTTGCCGCCGGGTTTCAGCAATGCGGCCATTCCCATAATAGCTGCCCTTCCTTTTTTGTAGCTGTCAAGGTACTGAAAGGAAAAATAGAGATTGATCCGGTCAAACGGGCCTTCCACATGTGAGGTCAAAGCCAATGCATCGGCGACCTGATATCGTATGGTAGGGGAAGAAAAATGGGTATTTGCCAGCTGGATTTGTTCGGGAGAAATATCTACTCCCAGCGTAGCCGTACATTCTTCGGCCAGAAGACGAGTAAGCATACCATTGCCACAACATACATCGAGCAGGGTGTGATCCGGTTGAAGATCGAGCTGAACCACAATGTGAGCGGCAATCCGGTGTAATTGAGCTTCTGTTAAGGGTTTTTCTCCCAACAGTCTTGCTACCTGCGCATGAGGATTTTCACTGCTTCGGGCAATCTTGTCCCAGTATGTCTGCCAGTTGATCATGGAATTCAGGAGACGATCACAGCTGTGCGAAAGACTTCCCGGGTATTTTTACCCGTAATCCGGGCGATTTCCTCCACCGAAGTATCAAAAGTTTCGGCCAGTTTGGCGGCTACATATTGCGTATAGCTGCTTTCATTGCGTTTGCCGCGATGGGGTTCAGGCGGAAGGTAGGGGCTGTCAGTTTCTATGACGAGATGGTCGGGACCAATTTCGGCAAGTACGGTCGGGAGGACGGACTTTTTGTAGGTGACGATTCCTCCGATACCAAGTTTGAAATTGCCGAGAGAAACGATTCGTTTTGCCTGGTCTGCCGTGCCATCAAAACAATGGAAAATTCCCCAGAGGCTTTCGTCGTGGTTTTTTTCAATCATTTCGATGGTCTCATCAATCGCATTGCGGGCGTGGAGAATAATGGGCAACTGCCGATTTTTAGCCCAGTTTATCTGAATCTGCAAAGCCTCCCGCTGAATATCGAGGGTGGTTTTGTCCCAGTACAGATCGAGGCCGGTTTCGCCGATGCCATAGTACGTGTATTCGCCTTTGTCCAGCCATTCTTCCATGACCTGAAGCTGCTGTACAAAATCTTCTTTCACGTGGCAGGGATGCAGACCCATCATAGGAAAGAAAAAATCTTTAGCCAGATCGGTCAGTGCATGAACGGCGTCGATACTTTCTATGTCGATATTAGGTAAAAAAACTGCCTCATTTACCGATTTTGCGCGGAAAATGACTTCGTTTTGATCCTGCTCAAACTTCCGGCTGTAGAGGTGGGAGTGTGTATCTGTCAGTTTCATTTTACTTCCTTCAGGATTTCGAGAAATTCTGCGATCATCATGGCGGTAGCGCCCCAGATCAACTGATTGCCATTGACAGTAAAGCCAGGGGCTGTAATATAATTTCCTCCAAAAACTTCCACGCGATGGGAACCCCGGATATTTTGGTCGGCCAGATGTCCAATTTCAACTTCGACTACCCCTGCCACTTCGTTGGGATCGGGAATAAAGTCAGGCCTGCGTGGAGAAAACCCCACAGTAGGATATACAAGAAAATTGCTGGGGGGAATGTACAGTTCGGTCATTTGCCCCAGCACCTCCACATCTTCCCGGAGGATGCCGAGTTCCTCATTAGCCTCACGCAGGGCAGTATCAACAAAATCAATATCTCCCTCATCTCTGCTCCCACCTGGAAAGGATATCTGTCCGCTGTGAACTCTTCCATCTTCTGCGCGGCGCATAAAGGGTACATACAGGCTGCCATTTTGTGGATATACGAGGATGAGCACGGCGCTTTTGCGCACATTGTCGGGTATCAGCGGATTGCGTCCCCGAATGCCAGGAGACATTGTCATCTGCGCGTCCAGACCAGGCAGGGGCTGGCTGAGCCGCTGTTTCAGTTTATGGATAAAGAATTGCAAATCGTTCATTCGCTGCCGGGAAACACGTCCAACATCAGTTCAAAACCAGGCAATACATCTTCTCCGGATAGAATCTGGTCAAATCCTTCCACAATGGTATGATTGCCGCTTTGGCGATATATGTAAACTTTTTCGTTTCCGGGGTCAATCAGCCAGCCGAGGCGGGCGCCATTTTGAATATATTCCTCCATTTTATCCTGAAGCGTTTTGAGGTGATCAGTTTCAGAGCGAATTTCTACCACAAAATCCGGACACACGGGAGGGAATTTTTTTAATTGCAGACGGGTCAGCCCGGCAAGTCTTTCAAGAGAAATCCATGCAGCGTCGGGCGACCTTGTTGCCCCATTGGGAAGAATATAACCTGTGGATGAATCGGTTACTTTTCCGGTTTTTTTCTCAAAGTTCCAATTGCCTAACTGTCGGTTCAGTTCGCTGTTAAAATCTCCGGTTTCAAATCCTGTGGGGGGTATAATAATGATTTCACCTTGTGCTGTGCGTTCTATTTTCAAATCTCGTTGTTCCTGACAGAAGAGGAAAAATTCCTCGTCATTCAGGCGGTTGAGAATATGGCTTTTCATGATTACCGACATGGTACAAAGATCAGTGTATGGATGACAGACAAATATACAAAATTTTACCGATTGTGCCGCAGAGCAAGTTGTCCGCATCCACCGTCAATATCCTTGCCGCGGCTCCGCCTTACGTTGACGATTACCCCCGCATTTTCAAGGTATCGGATGAAGGCATCCATGCGCTCTGCAGTGGTATTAAAAAGGCCGGTTTCGGGCACAGAATTGTATTCGATCACATTGACTTTGGAGGGAATGACACGGGTAAAATCGGCCAGTTCGCGGGCATCGTCAAGGGTATCGTTGAAGTCTTTGAAAATAATATATTCGTAAGTGACCCTTGTGCCCGTTTTTTCATAAAAATACCGCAGGGCATCTTTGAGCACTTCCAGCGAATTGGAATCATTGATTGCCATCATCTGGCTGCGTTTGGCGTCATTGGCGGCATGGAGGGAGAGGGCAAATTCAAATTTCACATTGTCGTCGCCGAGTTTTTTGATCATTTTGGCGATGCCTGCGGTGGAGACGGTAATGCGTCGGGGCGACATGCCCATACCCTCCTCAGAGGTCACCATTTCGATAGAGCGGATGACATTTTTGTAGTTGAGCAGCGGTTCGCCCATGCCCATATAGACGATATTGGTGAGTGGTCGGCCAAAATGTTTATCTGCTTCCTGGCGGATGATATGGATTTGGTCGAAGATTTCGTAGAAGTGGAGATTGTGTTTGAGCGGGAGAAGCCCGGTCGCGCAAAATTTGCAGGCCAGCGAGCAGCCCGCCTGGGAGGAGATGCAGGCCGTGAGGCGGTTGGGAGTAGGGATGAGCACCCCTTCTACCTGTTCGCCATTGGGGAGGCGGAAGGCATATTTGATGGTGCCGTCGTTGCTTTTTTGTTGATTGTCGATGACGACTTTCCCCAGCGAGAAGCTGGCGGCGAGGCGTTCGCGGAGCGGTTTGGAGAGGTTCGACATTTCCTCAAAATCCGAGACCGGCATTTTCCAGAGCCATTCATAGATTTGTTTAGCCCTGAATTTTTTTTCATTCCAGGACTCCAGCAGCGATTGCAGCTCTGCCAGACTGAGGGCACGTATGTTGGGTAAAAGATTCACCCTGCAAAAATACAGTTTGTGGGGGGAAAAAGCTATTTTGGGGGGAGGCGGAGATATTAATTTACCTTAATTATTTGAGGTTCCTCATTCCATTCTTGCCCTTCAAAAAGACGTCCGTTTGCAGATTTATTTCGTTTTATCCCATCGGCGCCCCAAGTTCCCCATTGCTTGAAGAAAAATGCTACTTTCTCTTCTTCGCATTGAGACTGAATATTTTCTATCCAGCTATGCTCCATAGGTCTTGCCTTGTTTCCACTTTCGCCTCCGACAATTACCCAGTCAATACCTTCCAGGTTTATTTCGCCAAGATCCTCCAGTAAAGGTTCAAGGGAAAGAAACCGAATCGAAGCATCTACTGATCTCAATAGGTCTATTCTGAACTTTTGTGCAGGGTTTTCAACACTCACTCCCATCCATACATTATTAGGTATTTTCCTGGTAGTAGTATAATTGATCAGAATATGTGGTCTTTTGGTTAATATCTGATAAGTATGATGAGGGGTATTGGATATAACTTCAAAGACACTATCTAAATAATCAAAAGGCATCTTTTCATGGAAAAGATCACTCATGGAATTGACAAAAAATTTAGTAGGTTTTTTGATCTTAAGAGGCATTGTCAATCTTTCCGGAACGAGAGTAAACTCAAAACCATTTTCATACCCCCTTGTACCCATCGCCTGTAGGCGGTTGGACATAACCTCTGCATAACAAAACTTACATCCTGCGGAGACTTTATTGCACCCGGTACTTGGATTCCATGTCGCTTCTGTCCATTCTATTTTTGATAACTTCATCGTTTCGATAGTAAAATGTAGTTAATACATCGTTTATATTTTCCAAAAGTACTTTCGTAAGTTAATAAAGGCGATTTTTCAGTGAAATCAACCAATTTCTCTCTCTTCATTGCCTTGACGACATTAGAAGCATGACTTCCAATGTGGCCTTCTTCCAGTGTGAATAAAAAAATATCCTGATTCGTTTTCAGCTCTCCCGAGAGAATCTTCTCACGCAATTTTTCATTAAATGCTTCTAACTTTGTCTTAGGCTTACTGCCAAAAAGTGTAAGTTGAGATTTCTGCACGTCTTCATCTAAATCAAAATTTGCTTCCCCATTTAATTCATTATGCTTCCAGGTTATTCCCAGAAACTTGTCAACCGCTCTTATATGACTTGCTCCGAAAATAATGCCGTAGATATTGGATTGTTTTCTAATAGAAAAGGGATACAACTTAAGTTTCGAACCTTGTGGGATTTTTTTCCTTAATTGATTTAGCAAACTTCGATGAATAAGCCTGTATGGCTGTTCTCGAATTTCCTCCATGTTTAAAGAAATGTTTTTCTGAAATTCCTCCGTATTTCCAAATCGCTGAAAATAAGATGAGGAAACGAAATAAAGAAAGTCAGTTTGGCTATGAGTACTAAATTCAAGCAAATATGTGTCAGCAAGGAACTTAATCCCATTTTGATCAAGAAATAGAAGGCTTGGAAATTTTTTAATAATATGGATAAGCTTTTCAAAAATAATTTCAAATGAATCATGAGAATAGAATACCTGAATAACTTGTTTCAATTCTTGGTTTTGGTCTAAAAAAGCTTCGCAGGCGGTTTTCATCAACTCAAACTTATTGGAATCATACTCATTCAGATAAACTGATATCAGAGTATCCTTTTGAACAATATTAGAAACCTGCTCAAGTATTTTTTTTAGAATCCGTATGGGGCTTCCTGGAACGCCATTCTTATCATAACCAGTTCCGGCAAAGAAATCAAAAATATGCAAATGTTGCCCACCTATCATAGTGAATATTGGGATCCATGCTTGTGCGTATTGTTCAAAAATTTCAAGTTTTGAGAGAGTTTCCGCATCAAAAGGTTTTTCATGGAGGTCTTTTACCGGCATTGCAATTTTTTTTAGCAAATTAGATAAAAAAATAGAATCAGTCAATGCCTTTCCATTTGGATTGTAAAAAAATCCATCTCTCACTTTCCCCCTCACCCCACATCCCGTCTCAACTGCGGAAATACCTTCGCTACCTTCCCCAGTACATAGTCGCCATAAGTGCCTTCGAATGTGTGTACATTTTCTCCGTCCCAACGGGCCTCCGGCTCGTCAGACAACGCTGCGATATGCCGCAGGTCTATGGGTTTGACCTCCACGTCAAAATTGGGGTCAAAGAAAAATGGAAACGAATACCGCTCCCGGCCACTCGTATTGCGCACCCGGTGGGGTGTCGAACGATAATAACCGCCGGTCATCCGGTCGAGCATATCGCCGATATTGCAGATGAAGGTTCCCTCAATATAGGGCGCTTCAATCCATTGTCCGTGTGATCTTACCTGCAAACCTCCGACTGTATCCTGCTTGAGAATGGTCAGCACGCCGTAGTCGGTATGTTCGCCCACACCCCAGGGCATGGCTGCTGCATCTTCCTTCGACTCGGGCGGATAGTGAAAGATGCGAAACAGGGTCAGCGGGTCACTGGTGTATCGGTCCGAAAAGTACGATTCGGGTAACCCCAGACTCAGGGCCAGCCCTTCCATGAGCTGGTGCCCCAGCGTGGTCATGGCACTGGTATAGGAAAGTACGGTTTCCCGCAATCCGGAGGGGTGACCGGGAAATAAATTGGCGCCGTGCATGGGTAGTTTCGCCCGCACGCGGGGATCTTCAGGACCAAGCTCCGTACCAAAGTAGAGGCCTTCCTTCCTGTCAGGCTTACCTGAGGTGAGTTCCTCACCAACCGGAAAAAATCCCCGCCAGGCTCTGCCCCCCAGCTTCATGTGTATGTTCATTTTCTCCTCCAATGGCAGGGCAAAAAATTGTTCACTCAGTTGGTGGAGGCGGTTTTGAAGGGTTTCGTCAATGCCGTGCCCCCGGATATAAAAAAAGCCCGATTCACGACAGGCTGCATGGAGTTGTTTTGCAACGGAGTTTCGGTCGCCCTGACCCGCAACGAGGGGAGAGATATCGATGACTGGGACATGGGTCAGCGGAGTTTGCATATGATCAATATTATTGAATGACATACCCGGTTTAAAATAAAATTTTTTGTTCTGCCTTTTGAACTATACCCATTGGTAAAATCATTTTGCCTCCCTATATTACTTAACATTTGGCTAACAAATGATTAATATTTGGTTAATGTTGGGCCTCTGATAAACAACTCACAATTAAACGTTCATTAAGTTTTTGGGGAGGCTAAAGCCTTTCTTTTTTTCTATCTAACTATGTACTGTCTACTTAACTACAATTATAATTTTGCTTCGATGAAACATTCACTACGTTTTGCATCTCCAGATTCATGGTTGCTGCGGTTTTTTATGTTGAACTTTTTGTTCCTGCAGCTTGCATGGGTTACGGCAAAAGTGCCTGAAACCGTCTCTATCGCTGATTTTACTGTCAGTGGTCGCGTCATGGATGCCCAGTCAAAAGAACCCCTTGTTGGCTGTACCATCACGCTCAAAGGTGCTACAACCGGTACACTTTCTGGCGACGACGGCAGATTTTCGATCAGTGTGCCTGACGAAAAAGCCGTACTGGTATTCACTTACCTCGGCTATGAAAAACAGGAAGTAACCGTCGGCAACCGTACGTCCATTGACGTGATGATGGCTGCTTCCGGTCTGGAACTTGACCAGGTTCTTCTCGTTGGTTATGGCTCTACCGCCAAAAAAGATCTCACAGGTTCGATCACCTCGCTTAAAAGTGATGACTTCAACCGTGGGATTATGAATTCACCCGAACAGCTTCTTCAGGGTAAAGTCGCAGGGGTAAATGTGACCTCTGCAAGCGGCGAACCCGGTACAGGTCAGAATATCACTGTGCGCGGACCCGGTGGCGTTCGTACCGGAAGTACTCCGCTGTTTGTACTTGACGGACTTGCACTGGACAACTCGAGCACAGGTGGCGCGATTAACCCGCTGACCTTCCTCAATCCCGAAGACATTGAGTCCATTGATGTGCTGAAAGATGCATCCGCAACCGCTATCTACGGTGCCCGTGGTGCCAATGGGGTCATCATCATCACCACCAAAAGAGGCAAAACTGGTGTTTCTTCCTTCAACTACAATGGAAGCCTGGGTTTATCGACCATTGCTCGCCCTCTGGATGTATTTACCGCTGATGAATACAGACAGGAAGTGGTGAAAATCGGTGGTATCCTCGACGACCGCGGTGGCAATACTGACTGGCAACAGGAAATTACCCGTCAGGCGATTACCCAAAACCACAACTTTTCTATGGGCGGCGGTGCCGGTGATCTTACCTACTACGCTTCTTTTGGGGTACAAAACCAGGAAGGTATTCTGAAAAATAATCAGTTTGACCGCCTCTCGGGAAGGATCAACGCTACACAAAAACTCTGGGAAGACCGCCTGTCCATTGACGTGAATATCAACGCAACCAACTCTGTCAATGAGCGCCCGCCAATTGGTTTTTTGGTCGGAAGTGCTATCACAGCTAATCCTACCTATCCGGCGTATGCTTCAGATGGTACGCCATTTATCGATCAGAATTTTACCAGTCCGCTCAGAGTGCTGGATCTGGAAAAAGACATTACCACTACCAACCGGGTGATTGCCAATGTTTCTCCCTCTCTCAAACTGATGAAAGGGTTGGTGTATAAGCTCAATTATGGTCTTGACTACTCCAATTCCACACAAGATATTCAGTCTCTGGCAAGCAATTTGCCACAGCAGGACGGTCGCCTGGAGTCCCGGTATATTACCAATCGCAACGAGCTGATTGAAAATTATCTTACCTATACCTACAACGGCGATAAACATAACCTGACTGTACTGGGAGGACATTCCTACCAGACGATTTTTGTACAGGGACGCACCAGTAGCATCAACAAATTTCCTGTATCGGATATCGAGCCAATCTACAACCCCGGACTGGGGCAGGAACTTACGCTCGCGAGCAATAAGCCAACAGGTTTTGCTGTGATCAATGAATTGCAGTCTTTCTTCTCACGGGTAAATTATCAGCTGATGGATAAATACCTGCTGACAACTACCGTACGTGCAGATGGTTCTTCCAAATTTGGTGAAAACAATAAATATGGTGTTTTCCCTTCCTTCTCCCTCGGCTGGAGAATTTCTGAAGAAGCTTTTATGCAGAATACACCTTTCAGCGAATTGAAACTGCGCGGTGGTTACGGATTGACCGGAAATCAGGAAATCCCTTCCAAGATTACCCAGTCGCTGTTTACTTCCTCTGTGTCAAGTACTACCAGCTATCCGCTCTCTCCGGCTGGGCCATTTCCTGCGGGAACATCTTTCACACGTCTGGCAAATCCCGATATCCAATGGGAAGTATCTTCGCAAATCGACCTCGGACTTGACTTCGGGTTGTTTGACGGAGCACTTTACGGCTCTATCGATTACTTCAACAAGGTATCCAATAATATCCTGCTGGAGGTTATCCCTGCCGACCCGGTACAGCCTGCGAGCAGTTTCTGGACCAATGTGGAAGACATGACGATTACTAACCAGGGATTTGAGTTTGAGCTTAATTACCGTTTCCTCTCCGAGAAAACTTTCCGGTTTGAAATTGGCGGTAACCTGACTCTGATAGACAATGAGGTAACAGGTTCACCTTATACCGTAATTCCTTCGGGAAGTGCTTCCGGTTCCGGTCTGACCTCTGCCACAATCAATGGATATGTAAACGGACAGCCTATCGGTACATTTTTCCTGAGAGAGTTTATTGGCTTTACAGATGATGGTCTGAGCGAATACAGCGATATCGACGGAGACGGCCTGGTAGGAGATAATGACCGGGTTGCAGCGGGAACTGCTTTGCCAAAACAAATCTTTGGATTTAATACGATTTTGGGATTCAAGGGCTTTGAACTGGTGGCCAACCTCAACGGAGTTGCCGGAAACAAAATCTATGACAATACTGCCAATGCCAATTTCTACAAACTGCGTTTGTCCAAAGGTATAAATACTACTGCCGAGGCGATTGCTTCTCCCGAAGAATCCATTAACAATGCGGCGCCTGTTTCCACCCGTTACTTAAAAGATGCTTCATTTCTCCGGATGAACAACCTCAGCCTGAGCTACAATGTCGATACTCAGGCAATGGGTATCGGTAAATGGGTAAAAGGCCTTAGACTGTCTGTAACTGGTCAGAACCTGTTTGTCATCACTTCCTATGATGGATTTGATCCGGAAGTAAACACAGACCGCACGATCAACGGAATCTCTTCTTATGGAATTGATTATCTCAGCTACCCTCGTGCAAAATCGCTCATCTTTGGCATTAACGTCAATTTCTAATTCTCCGACAATGAAAAAAAATCTATTGATATTCACGCTCCTCAGTGTCATGATGGTGTACAACAGTTGTACCGACCTGAAGGAGAATATTCTCGACGAAACCTCTGCTACCGGCCTTTCTGACAAAGAAGCTGCCGAAGGAATCGTTGCACCGGTTTATGCGTTGCTGCCCAGTCTTTTCCAGCATACCCGCTACTTCGCATTGCAGGAAATCTCTACAGATGAGGCCATTTTGCCTTATCGCGGAGGTACAGACTGGGGCGATAATGGTATTTATATCGAAATGCACCAGCACAATTACCGCAGCACGGATCCCAATATCCGCGGTACCTGGACTTTTCTGCTTACCAGTATTTCACGGGCAGTTACGGCGATTAACGTATTGCCCGAAAACAGCGATCCTTCCGCACAGCTTTACCTTGCTGAAGCCCGGGGTATGCGTGCTTACTATTCGCTGTTGACGCTGGATCTTTTTGGGTTGGTTTTTGTAAAAGATGACCTCAATCAGACCTCAACGATTCTCCGCGGTTCGGAAGCCGTAAACTTCATCGAAAGCGAGTTGCTCGCCGTCGAACCTTCTTTGTCAAACGACGTCGGACATGGAAGATTTAACCGCGCTGCTGCATGGGGACTGCTGGCAAGGCTGTATCTGAATGCTGCTGTTTACAGAGATCCTTATTCTACCAACTTCGACTTTACAGGGTCTGATATGGATAAGGTTGTCGAGTACACCGACAAGATTATCAACTCGGGTTTGTTTCAGTTGTCGTCAGACTATTTCTCTATTTTTGATTCTGACAACTACGACAACAGCGAGATCATATTTGCGGTAGATCAGCGGGCAGAACTCAACGGACACAACCGGATGGCTTATTTTTCTCTTTCCGGAGATCATTATCCATTACCAGCTTTCCCAAATGCAAATGGAACAGACGGCCCGGGTATTACTTCAGATTTTTACCAGACATGGGTAAGTGCTTACGGAGCTGATGATCCTTCTGTTGATCCGCGCTTTTACCAGCAGAATCTTGGGGTATATACCAATCCCGCAGATACGTGTGTGGCAGCTGCCGATTTCAAAATCGACAGAGGCATCCTGAGAGGTCAGCAATACGGTCTGATTCGCACCAATGGTGTATTTGAAACCTGTGCTGACGGCAAACTTCGCATTGGCCCGCTTACCAATGCTTCCCGCAATCGTCAGGATTTGCCGGTCAATTTTACCGAACAAATAGACTTCACGGTAGAAGGCAGTAACTACAGCACGGGTTTTCGGGTAGAAAAATACGAGTTTAGCCCCAAGTCTTCCAGCGGAAGAAACTTTGGTGATGCAGACCTTGTGATTATTCGCCTGGCCGACGTATATCTGATGCGTGCAGAAGCTAAACTCAGAAAAAACAACGATGTAGGTAGCGCCCTGGCGGATGTAAATACCGTAAGAGCTTCCAGAACCAGCACAACTCCTCCTCCGGCACTGACAGATATGTCGCTAGATCTGTTGTACCGCGAGCGTGGGTTTGAGTTTTACTGGGAAATGCTTCGCCGCACCGATATGATCCGGTTTGGCAAATATGAAGATACATGGACAGAAAAAACCAATTCCGATCCAAGGAAGAGATTGTTCCCGATTCCCCAGACAGCCATTGATGGAGCTTCCAACCTCCCCGGCTATCTGGAGCAGAATGAAGGGTACTAGAATTTAAGGACTTTGAACATTGAAAAAAACCCGGCTCATCTTTTGGATGGGTCGGGTTTTTTGTTTATGCTTTCTCCATTTGGCAGTAAAAAAATCTTATATTGTGACAGCCTGAAAAGAATACGAAATAGAAAGTATGTTAGCCCGGACAAAAACAACTATCCCAATCCTTAACCCGAAATCCGATTCAGGTAAGGGACATTTTTTCAGTCGAACGGGAGACTCGCCGGGTACATTTTTTGCGAAAAAAAATGAAATCCAAACGAAGAAAAACCCTATTCAGAGAAAAATTCAGATTGGAAAAGAAGGCCTGGTTTGGGCACGGGGGAATGAGGATGAGGCGTACCAGGCTGCGGGAGAAACTGTTAAAAACGAACAAACAGGACCTCTTGCAAAATGGTTTGTCCGGTATTTGTTAGCGAAAGATAATGTTGAATTTTTTGATGATGAATCTAAGTATTCTATCCATTTGGATACCTATGTCGAGAAGTGGAAACAGAGGCTGGGAGACCTTGGCATTAAGGATGACGCGAGGATGGAAAATGCCTTTTGGATGTACAACAAGCTCGAAAATACAGATGCGGGCGATGAAGCGATAATCTATAAAATTGCGGATCAGTATCATGCCTTTAAGGAAAGATGGATAGAACAGCAAAAAGCCAATGACAAAGATTATCAGGGGAAAGGTTTGATTTACTACCCCCGAGCTGCTGCTAAAGCTTCTAAACAGGCCTCAGAATCTTCGGAGGCTCCCGCTACGAAAGATAACCTTCATACAATGCCTTTAAATTTTTCCTGGCTTGCTGCACTGGTACACCACCAGGTACCAGTCAGAGTAGTTGTGCCGTTAGATGACAGGGTACTGATCCGGGCAAAAGATGGAGCAACAGATATGGAGGCTGTGAAAAGCGGTAAAGCAATGGCTCCACTTTCTGCAACCGCCAGGGAAGTACTGGGGCTTCTTAATGGAGGCTATTATACTGTCAGCAAACAACAACCTGGGGACAGGGATTATGAAATCGTACTAACTCCTACAGGAAAGCCCCTACTATTTCCAGATGAAGTCGCAATAGTGTCAGAAATGGCTTATATGGAATTGGTAAAGGAATTAGGCAACGCCGGAATTAAAATTCAACCAGAAACGCTTGTAGGCCAAATTACTCCACAAATAAAAGCAGAAACTGAAAAAATACAGTCTGCAATGATTGCCCGCGCAACACAAAATAAGTCAACCAAAGCTGATAGCAATGCAGATGATATTATGGCTGCACTTGGTCAAAGACCTCAAGGGAGCATATGGAAAGCACGGATGATTGCGGGAATCATCATTGCCCTGATCGCATCTTTTTTATTCAATAGATTCAGTGGGAATACAAATACCCATTGAAGAATAAATTGTCTCTACTCAGCCGGAGGCGGGGTATTCCGCAATCCTGTGGCTACTTCAATCCTTACCCGGTCAGGGCGCATCATTTTCTGAATTTTGAACCAGAATTTTTTCGTTTGGTCGCCTGGGTTACCCGGTGCGATTTCTTTTCCCGGATCTTCAAACGAGCGCACGATTTTGCCATTGATGGCTGGGTCCTTGTCAACGATTTCCAGAATCCATAACGGGCCGATAGAGTTTAGACTAAGGCTGTCAGCTTCCCTTTTTGCAATGACAACACCCGAGAAATAAGTATTGTCATTCCACTGACGACCGGTTTGCTCTTCCTTGGGGAGAAGTTCTGTTTTTGGCTGTTTTGCCAGCACATCAGTCGTAGGGTCTGAGGTGGTGGTGTTTGTGGTATCTGTATTTGCCATAACTGCAAGGTTTGATAGTTGTAAAAACTATTATGAAGATAGTATTTTTTACTGTGAATGAGAAATTATTCCTTTTCGGTAGCTAAGTATTATATTTAGGGATGATTAGATACCCCCTATTCATTTCGATCAGATTGGCTTTTTTTATGATCATGGTATTGTCATGCCGTGGGGTGTGGGGGCAATCAGATAATCCTTTTATCCGGAACTATCCGCGAAACGCTTATTTCTCCAATGATTTTGTTACGGCCCCTCAAAACTGGGGATTTGCTCAGGATACTTCCGGTCGTATGTATCTGGCCAATACACATGGGGTACTGGAGTTTGACGGAAAATCATGGCGAATGATAACCGGGACCGAAGGCTTGACCTCACTTCGTATCCATACAAGGCAAAACGGTCAAGTCCTGGTGGGAAGCCGAACCGATTTTGGGTATCTCTCTCCTGATGCCGATGGGCAGTTGGCTTTTGTCTCCCTGAGACCTTTGATGCAGGATAGCTTTTCGAAGGCGCCAGCTATTCGAAGTATTTGGGAGGCAAATGATGGGATGTACTTTGTTTCTACCAATCATATATGGCGCTGGAATCCGGAGCAGCAATCTCTTATTCATCAGGAGACACCATCTTCGATACAAAACGCTTTTCTACACGGCGGGCGATTGTATTGCCGTGTGGAGGGGAAAGGGATTTGCACGATTTCTGATGATGGCTGGGACGTGTTTTCAAGCATCGATCAGGAAGTGCCAGGGAAAGTACAGCTGATTCTTTCTCTTTCCCCCTCAGAAAATGAGCCGCAAAATCTTTTGTTGATCTGCCAGCGTGAAGGGATATATCAACTGCTGGATGGGCAGTTGCGGCTATGGAGTGAAAAAATCGAACCGATTTTGCCTGACCTTCAAATCTGGGATGCGATCAAGGTTCTTCCCGATAAAATTGCCTTTGCGACCCACAATCAGGGATTAATTCTTACTGATTTTGAGGGAAATGTTGTCCAGACCTATGACCGCGAGGCCGGACTTATCAGCAATTCGCTTATCACCGTTTTTCAGGACCGGCAGTCAGGTATCTGGGTTTCTTCTGATATTGGCATATCCCGTGTGGATTATCCGCCCGGGCTTCAGTTTTTTGGTTATAATAGTTTGCTGGAAGGGGCAGTCATCTCGGTTGTCCGTCAGGGCAAAACCCTGTGGGCAGGTACCACCAATGGGTTATTTAATACTACCATTTCCTCCCGGGACTCATACCTATTTTTTCAAAAGGAATCGATTTCCCTCGATGAAGTATGGGCATTGGCTGGTGTAAACGGGGACCTGCTGATCGGAGCTACCCGTGGGTTATTTATCCGCAATCCATCATCGCGTTTTTTGAATATTTTTGATAAAAGGGTCAATACATTGTTGGTATCAGGAGTGTTTCCAAACATAGTATATGCTGGTCTGGAAGATGGGGTAGGGGTGCTTGAAAATAAAGCCGGTAAATGGGTGTGGAAGGGGATGCTGGAAGGGATTGGCCACGCAGTCAGAACGCTGGCGGAAGAGCCAGATGGCACGCTTTGGGCTGCCTACAGGGAAGTATCCCAAATTGCGTTTCCGCAGGGAATAACCTTGCTTCCCAAAGTTGAAAAAATGGGTAATGAAGAAGGATTTACGGATGATCTGGATATCATTGAACCTTCCTATGTGGGTGGAAGAATACGTTTTGGCACCTACAACGGCTTGCGAATTTTTGATAAAAACCAGCAAAAACTTTTGCCCGATACCACGCTTCCTGCCCGCTTTTACGATGGAACGGAGGCTACCTATTTTCTCAAAACCGATGCTTCAGGGAGGTTCTGGCTGTCATTGGGTTCTGAGAATGGCTGGTTTGAACATTTGAATACGGACCATCCCGCCTGGCAATCCAATGCCTTAAATCCCGTAAGTTCTGAGGTGGTTTCTATTTACCCTGATCCTGCCGGTATCATATGGGTAGGTACGCTGGAAGGGCTTTACCGGTTTATTCCGGAAGCGAGCCAGGCATCGCCGGCTAATTTTCTGGCACTGATAAGAAAGGTTGAAGGAACAAGGGGGAGCCCCCTTTTTTGGGGTGCTGGTAATCCCACCTCCTATTTAAAGCAAATTAAATACCCCAACAATACGATTCGCTTCGAATGTTCATCTTCATCTCAAAAATTTCCGGAACAGGTGAAGTTTCGTTTTTGGCTGGACGGGTATGAAAAAAACTGGTCGGAATGGGCCTATTCTTCTACCAAAGAATATACACGCCTCTGGGAAGGAAATTATCGCTTCCATGTGCAGGCAAAAGATGTGTATGGAAATGAAAGTGTAGTTGCCGCTTATCAATTTCGCGTACTCGCACCCTGGTACCGTACCTGGTGGGCATGGCTTATCTATGTGATACTCTTTGCAATGGCTGTCGTGGTCGGTGCGCGGGTCATTCTCCGAAAGCAGCGCCAAAAACTACAGGATAAAGAAGCCGAACTCAAACTCGAACGAGAAACCGCTGAACGCCTCCGCCAGGTTGACCGCCTGAAAGATGAGTTTCTCGCCAATACGTCGCACGAACTGCGGACGCCGCTCAACGGTATTATTGGTATCACTGAGTCTTTGTTTGAGCAATCTGACAATCTGCGTGTACGCCAAAACCTGGGTATGGTCATCGCTTCAGGCAAACGCCTGTCCTCTCTCGTCAATGACTTGTTAGACTTCTCCCGTATCCGAAATGCAGACCTCGTCTTGCGCCAACGTCCTATCGACCTGCGGTCGGTGGTTGATGTCGTATTGCAGGTTTCTCTGCCGATGGCACGGGGGAAAAATCTTCAGCTGGAAAATCTCGTTCCTGCAGAACTTCCCGCTGCCTTTGCCGATGAAGACCGCCTCACGCAGATACTCTACAACCTTATAGGCAATGCCATCAAGTTTACTGAAAACGGGTACATACATGTAACTGCTTCTGTAAAAGACGAAAAGCTTGAGATTGCTATCGCAGACACCGGAATCGGTATCGCCA
Organism: Bacteroidia bacterium; assembly: GCA_041391665.1. Lineage (NCBI taxonomy): Bacteria > Pseudomonadati > Bacteroidota > Bacteroidia > Bacteroidia bacterium. The sequence continues at coordinate 1,064,622 of JAWKNO010000001.1, forward strand.
AAGATAAATGGGAATCTATATTCGATGCATTTGAGCAAGGCGACGGCTCAATCAGCCGCACCTATGCCGGTACTGGTCTGGGACTGAGCATCTCCAAAACACTGGTCGAACGCCACGGGGGAAGGATGTGGGTAGAGTCTGAAGTCGGAAAAGGATCAACCTTTTATTTTACCCTCACGATTTCTGACGAAAAAGCTGAAGCGCTGACGGAAATTGAAAATATGCGGCTTACGCCTATTCGTGTTAATCCTGCTGATACAGGCATCCGGGATATGGAACATGACGAGATATTGGTCAATACCAATATCGAACGCACCCGCATTCTGATCGTCGATGACGAGCCGATCAATCATCAGGTGCTCAAAAATTATCTTCGCGAAGAGCGATATGAAATCGTCTCTGCAATGAATGGCACTGAGGCTATGAGTATTCTGGAAACGGATGCTTCTTTTGATATCGTTTTGCTGGATGTCATGATGCCACGGATGTCGGGGTATGAGGTCTGCCGCCTTATCCGTCAGAAACACCTCCCTTCCGAACTCCCCATTATCATGATTACTGCCAAAAATCAGGTCAATGATCTCGTGCAGGGGCTGAATATCGGTGCAAATGACTACCTCGCCAAACCCTTCTCCAAAGATGAGTTTCTCGCCAGGCTAAGTACGCATCTCAATCTCGGTCAGATCAATCGCGCAACCAATCGCTTTGTTCCCAACGAATTTATCAAAACACTGGGGCACAACTCGATCACCGAGGTGCGTTTGGGCGACAATATTGCCCGCGAGGTTACGGTTTTGTTCTCCGATATCCGGGACTACACCACCTTGTCTGAGTCCTTAACTCCTGATGACAATTTCCGTTTTGTAAACGCGTATGCCCGAAGGATGGGCCCTGTAATACATAACCATCACGGTTTTGTAAATCAGTATCTGGGAGATGGGATCATGGCGCTCTTTCAGCAAAGCCCCGGCGATGCCATAGCTGCCGCTGTCGGTATGCAGGCAGAAATCAGAGCGTATAATACCTATCGGCTCGCTAAAGGCCGGAAGGCGTTGAAAGTAGGAATGGGCCTTCATACCGGCCCGTTGATTATGGGAATTATTGGCGATAATCTGCGCTCGGAGGCCGCAATCATCGCAGATACAGTCAATATCGCTTCACGACTGGAAGGGCTTACCAAATACTACCACACACATGTTCTCCTGAGTGAAATGAGTTATCTGGAGCTTTCGGAAGCCGACCAGGCAACCTGCCGTTACCTGGGTAAAGTACAGGTCAAAGGAAAGCAGGAAGCAATCGGGATATATGAATGCCTGGCCGGAGAAGAAGAAAAAATCCGCGACCTGAAACTTTCAACTAAGAATGTATTTGACCAGGGATTGCAAGCTTACCTGAATAAAGAATTTATCCCGGCTGCCGAATCTATGAAAATCGTTCTGGCAAAATACCCTGAGGATGAAACTGCCAGATACTTTCTTACGAGAGTTACACAACTCATTCAAACTGGTGTACCGGAAGAATGGACGGGCATTGAAGAAATGAAAGGGAAGTGATGCGGGATAAAATACCCGATATTTTTTATTTTTTCACAAAAAATACCCGATATTTATGGTATACTAAAGCGGAAAATATTCGACAAGTTGCTTGAACACCTGTCAAAGCAGGAACATACGATTGTCATCGGTGCACGGCAAACAGGTAAATCTACTTTACTTAAACAACTTTCAGAATCACTTTCCAACTCGGGTGAGCATACGGTAATGTTAAATCTGGAGCGGAAGGATATTTTACTTGAACTGAACCGAAGCCCGGAAAGTATTCTAAAATATGTTTCTCTAAATCATCCATTTCGCACGGTGGTATTTATAGATGAGGTACAATATCTGGATGATCCATCCCATTTTCTGAAATTGCTTTACGATGAATATGCAGGGAAAATTAAAATAATAGCTACTGGCAGCGGTGCTTTTTATATCGACCGTCAGTTTAAAGATTCATTGGCCGGAAGAAAAAAAATTTTTGAATTACCAACCCTTGATTTTGAGGAGTTTCTTCTATTTAAAGAGCAGGATACCCTGCGTGATCAATTATTGTCTCTCCGATCAGGGGAAATTGAAAAATCTATATTTGGCGAACAGATTTGGACTTATTTGGAAGAATATCTCACTTACGGTGGTTATCCTGCTGTCGTATTAGAATCGAACATACAAGATAAAATTGAAAGACTACAGGAGCTCAGGGATTCATTTGTAAAAAGAGATATAATGGAATCAGGAATTACGGATGAAATTAAGTTCTACAGAATGATGATTCTGTTGGCCGGGCAAGTAGGAAGTTTACTCAATAGCAGCGAACTCGCCAGTACGCTTCGGATTAAAAATACCACTGCTGACGAATATCTTTTTGTACTTCAAAAATGTTTCCATATCGGATTGCTGAAGCCATTTTTTAACAACCTCCGAAAAGAACTGGTCAAAATGCCAAAAGTCTATTTCAATGACCTGGGCCTTCGAAATGTATTGATCAGCTATTTTGCCCCCATTGAACAAAGAGCAGATAAGGGTGCATTACTTGAAAATTATGTCTATCGCCGCCTGACGGAACGTTTTGCCAGAGATCAGATCAAATTTTGGCGAACTTCAGACGGTAATGAAGTAGATTTTGTTGTTGAAGAAACACCACTGGGGGGACATTCTGTGGAGGTGAAGTTTAGTAGTGCAGAAGTAAATACCTCCCGATACAACAAATTTGTATCTACGTATCCGGCTTTTCCTTTGCAGTTTGTTTCCTGGAGAGAACCTGCTTTATTGCATTGAAATTGAAAAATTTCTTCCATGGCTAATAAAAATTTGAAACCCGTCATTCTCCTCGCTTTTGCCAACGACAAGCAGGAAGCAGGCGCTGGATTTTTGCGCCTTACGGAAGAGCGAAATGGCATACGTGATGCATTAGCCAAGGCGGAAGAACAAGGCCTGTGTGAGGTGATTGTAGAGCCTGACGTATCGATTGATCGCATTTTTAATGCTTTTCAGAGTAAGGTCTATCGGGATCGTATCGCTATTTTCCATTATGCCGGACATGCCGACAGTTACAAACTTTTGCTGGAGTCTCAATCCGGAACCAATGTCACGGCACATACCGAAGGGCTGGTTTCTTTTCTGGCAAAACAGCGCGGCCTTCAGATGGTTTTCTTAAATGGCTGCTCTTCTCAAAGCCAATCTGAAGATCTTGTAAAAGCCGGAGTGCCTGCCGTTGTAGGTACTTCTCAAAAAATCAATGACCAGGTCGCTACCAGTCTGTCTGTTCGTTTCTACAAAGGTTTGGCAGCCGGCAACGAAATCGGGCGCGCCTGGGAAGAAGCCATTGATCAGGTAAAAACGGAAAAAGGAACAGTCTCAGGAACACGAAGCATGTTGTGGGATGAGGAGGAGGACGAAACGCCGCCAGATCGTTTTCCCTGGGAAATTTACTATAGCGAAGACAACGGATTTGCTGAGGACTGGAATCTCCCTGCTGCGGCCAAAGATCCTTTGTTTGGACTGGATATTCCCGGGCGTTATTTTCGGAAACTTCCTGTCACTCCCTATGTTGGATTGCGAAGTTTTAAACAGGAAGAGGCAGCCATATTTTTTGGGCGTGGGCGGGAAATTCGCGAGTTATATGGGTTACTGAATTCCATGCAGCCGGTTATTTTGTTTTACGGAAAAGCGGGCGTGGGGAAATCTTCTCTGCTACAGGCCGGGTTAATACCGCGTGTTGAAGATGACTACCTGGTCACGTATGAAGAAAGGCAGGCATCGGGACTGACCGACACGTTGGTACAGATCCTCAACAAACTCAGCGACAAATACGAACTGGTACGCTCCGTATCCTCCGCAGACCTCCGTCTGACTGAAAAGATCGCCGAGCTGCGCACGGCGCTGGAGGGCACATCCGGATTTGCGCGGGAAGTCATTGATAAGGAATTGCAAAAGCTCACCATTCTAAACCGGGACAACGTCTCAATGGTCGAGCAATGGCATATGATCGAAGAAAAGACCGGGAAACCGCTGCTGATTATTCTCGATCAGTTGGAAGCATCTTTCTCTGCAGATCAGGAAAATCTGACCAAAGAATGGGAATTATTTACAGAAACGCTCCGGCAAATTTGTAATACAAGCCATATTCCTATAAGCGGAAAAATCATTCTCAGCTATCGGGATGAACACCATGCGTTGATGAATGAACATTTCCAGGAGCTTTCTTTGCCTTATTCGGAAATCTATATTCCTCCGTTGGACTGGGACGGAATTGTAGAGGCGGTAGAAGGGGTAACCCTTCGTCCATCCACCCACGACTACTATCATCTTGAAATCGATAGAAAGCCGGAAAGCAGTTTTCCTGCTATTATAGCCGACGATCTGCTCGAAGGAGATGAGTCTCCTATTGCGCCGATTCTTCAGGTATGGCTTACAGATCTGTGGCACAGAGCCGTAAGGGAAAATGCCCGGTCCCCCCAGATTTCCGTCAGGATGTATCAGGAGTTCAAACACTCCGGTGCGGTGATGATTAGCTTTTTTCGGCAGCAGCTAGCCAAACTTCACGGATGGCAAAGGGAGGTAGTAGAATCGGGATTGATATTGGATCTGTTGTACCACCATACTACGCCGCTGGGTACAACAGAAAAAATCAGTCAGGAAAAACTTTGGGAAATATACCAGGATCGGGAGGGGCTCATCGGGGAAATAATGGCTATGTGCCAGGACTTGTATCTGGTGACTTCAGTTCGCCGCCGGATCACCAGTCTGTCTCACCACTTTCTCGCACCGGTACTGATCAAAGAACACAGCGTGTCGGTCAGACCCGGCCAGCAGGCAACCCGTATCCTTAGCAGTAAAATTGAAGAATTTCGCTCCAAGGAGAGTGGGATATGGCTCAATGACGCCGACCTGGATATTGTGGAAAAGGGGTTGGGGGGAATGCGAAAACTGGATGGTGATGAAACAGCGTTGCTGGAAATCAGCCGCCAACTCAAAATTAAAAGAGAGAAAGATCGAAAACGCAGGCGGATCATTGCCTCCGTTTTGGTGGCAGTAATATTTTTATTTGCCATTCTCGCAGCCTGGCAGTGGAGGGTGTCAGTCACAAACTTTAATAAATCCAAATCCAACGAACTGGCGTTCGTCGCGAAGGAGCTATTCAACACCGATAATACAAAAGCGCTTCGTGTGGCGTATGAAGCCTATAATATCCTGAGTGCCAGATCTTCTCCTACGGTAACACAGACTATTAGCGAGATATTTCACACATATGCAAAAATGCCTTTTTACGCGGCCGTTTTTTCGCATCGTGAAACAGTGAATTCTGCTGTTTTTTCTTCTGATGGAGCATATGTGCTTACCGCTTCAGAAGATGGGTTTGCCAAGCTCTGGGACACAAAGGGTGTGCTTCTGGATACATTCTCCCATGATGGTTATGATGTGTTGTATGCTGACTTTTCTCCCAATGGAAAACAAATCCTGACAATTACCAAAAGTGAGGTCAGGCTGTGGGAACTGGACGGAACGCTCGTTGACAGTGATTCACTTCCGGAAGGTCAAATCCCCGATCTGAAAAACTTCTCGACAGACGGTACCCGGATCGTACCCGCTCCCCGCCTCAAGGAAGAAGAAGACTGGAACATTCTGCTGGATACGCTCCGGCAGGAACATATGGAGGTCATTCCTGCCAAAAACAAAAGCCGGATCCTTGTTTCCAGCTATGACCAGGTACTCAAACTTTGCGACGATCAGGGGAATGTGCTGAAAGACTCCCTGATCCTTGGGTATGCTGCTGCTGCGTTTGGTCCGGATGACAAACAATTTCTATCAGTTTCATTTTCCTACGAATCTGATACCAGCATCATCAGTATTTGGGATGAAAATATCCGGTTGATTTATTCCTTCCAATACAAAGGCGAAGTCAAGAAAGCCGTTTTTTCTCCCGACGGTAAAAAAATACTAACCGCATCCAGAGACCAAACCGCGAAACTCTGGGATTTTTCGGAAAAACCTGTGCATCAGCTTCCCCGACAGGGAGCTGTAAAAAGTGCTGAATTTTCGCCCGATGGTACCATGATTGTCACAGCCTCTCAGGATAAAATGGTCAGGCTTTGGAGTGCAAATGGTATCCTTCTGGACAGCCTGCGGCATGAGGGGGTTGTGAATGCTGCGGTATTTTCGCCCGATGGAAAACGCATTCTTACTGCATCCCGGGATTATACGGCGCGGCTATGGACACCTGGCGATCACAAAACGGTAATTCTTCCACATCAGGATATCGTATCATCTGCGACTTACTCTCCTGACGGTAGCCGTATCCTGACGGGTTCACTGGATACCTATGCCCGCCTGTGGACGGCTGACGGTTTTCCCGTGGATTCATTTAAACATGAAGGAGAAGTGAATACTGCCGTATTTTCTCCCGATGGGAAAATGCTCCTTACCACTTCCCGGGACCTGTATCAGGCAAGCCTGTGGTTACCGAAAGATCCCACTCCCATTATTTTCAAACATCAGGCAGAGGTGAATGCTGCGGTATTTTCGCCTGATGGAAAACAGGTGCTTACTGCTTCCGACGACGGACGCGCCACATTATGGAGTATAAAGGGTGATTCCATCATATCCTACAAGGAGACAGCTGCCATGAAAGTGGCCATATTTTCGCCTGATGGTCGTTCGGTTTTGACCGGAGGGGTAAAGGAAATGGTCAAAATCTGGGATCTGAAAGGAAAACTCAGGGACAGCCTTGCGCATGAGGCAGTAATCACATCCATCATGTTTTCTCCCGACGGTAAAAAAATATTGACTGCTGCCAAAGATCAAACTGCCCGGTTGTGGAATGACAAGGGCAGCTTGCTGGCAGAGTATCAGTGCCAGAGCCAAATCGTCAACAGGTCTATATTTTCTCCTGACGGCAAAAAAATACTGACAGCAGATGAAAGTGGTTATGCCATCGTCTGGTGGGCACCTTATTTTATCTACGATTGGTTGAAAAAGGCGCCGGTTTATTCTCTGAATCCGGAAGAAAAGGACTTATACAGTATACCTTACTAGATTTTTAGTAAGGAAAATCAGTGATGGTAGCACATGCTTCCAGAAGGTAGGACATGAGCCTTTCGTATTTATCTTCTTCCAGGGTCTCCCAGTCATTGACTTGTACTGATACTCCCATGAAATCAGTATCACTGATAGTCAGCCTGGCATAAAACTCAGCGGTTACATTGTTATCTTCATCAATCACCACCCGTTGCATATCTTCAAAGTAGTAGGGGTCGTATTCGTCATCGGTATAATCTATGGGTTCCTCATCGGGAAAATCTTCGTCCAATTCCCATGGGCGGCCGTCGCTGACAAGGTATTCTTTAAACCAGGCCATTTCATCTCTGGTTTCCTCCATCGTCTCATTGTGGCTGAGATAGATATACATCGTAATACCGTCATATTTGCTCGAAATCTCTACCAGTGTATGCGCCCCTTCCTGCTGGATATTGATTTTGCTGTTGGTCGGTACGGCAACAGTAGCGCCTGTCCGGGCATCCTGATAAATGTCGATTTTCTGTCCGTATAAATCGTAGATAGAAAGTTTTTCTGCAACATTCCTATCGTCTTCGCCCAGCTCTACAATTTCCCGGATATATTCCTGATCTTCGGGAAATAGGGTTCCATAAAAATCGCGACAGTTGGTTCGGTAGGCAAGCGAAAAGGAAAACCCGTTATCCCCATTTTTTGTTATGGGATGCTCTCGGGAATATTCTATGGTTTTGGCCATTTCCAGAAGGTCAGGATTTAAAAGCGGATTGTCTGAGCGCAGGCCACTGTACAGTTTTACACTGGAGCAGGGCGTCTGAGCACCTGCAACACTCGTACCTTTGGTTATAAGGTTTTGAAACTCTGTAGCGGGAATCGCCCACACCAGCACAGATCCGTTGACGGGTTTTTCCCCACCGTCTACAATCCCTACGATCTTATTTCCAAAAGTAATGGGCGAACCTGAATGTGCTTTTTCAATATTTTTTTCAGAAAATTTAATAATAGAAGTATTGAGTCTGGGATAATTGGCCTGACCATCTGTACAAAGTGCTTCGGCAAAAGCCGTTTGCAATTTAGGGTCGGCCAGTCTGGGGTCTATTTTTCCAAGAGTTGTCTGCTTTTGCAACTGCGTAGTTTTACTGGTCATCAGTTTTGAGCCGATTTTTAGTTCCCAGTAATTCAGGTCAATCGATGTTGGCGCATCACTCTCAAATGTTTCGAGCAGGGGAATGCTCAGTGGTGAAGCCAGTTTCAGCAGGGCAAGATCTGCCGGTTTATGGATTTTTTCGATCTTAGCATCTACGGTTTTTCCCTCCCATACGACTTTGATTTTGTTCCTTCCAGATACCAGATGGAGGGCGGTTACGATTTGATTGGGAGCACCCCAGGCTACTCCGTAACCCGATCCTGCTTCAGTATTGATCAGTACTACCGACCGCTGCTGTGCAGTGGCGAAGTTGAACATGACACAAATAAAGAAAGGCAATAAATGGTATGCCTTGCATGGGATTCGATAACGGCTGGACATATGTGGATTTGTTTGTAGTGAAAAGTAACAGTGCTGTGAAGGGAAATACACTATTCTATATTATGAAAATTGGACTCACAAAGCAAGTATTCACTGAAGTTTACATGCTGAGGTTGAGTAAAATGCAAAAAGGCTGCCTCAATCTACAGAGACAGCCTTTTTACCTGAAGAAGGCAAATATTTATATCATGGCGTGTGCCTTCTCAATGACAGTCTCATCATGCTGGCTTATATCCAGGCCTTCGGCTTCCTGCCCTTCGGTTACGCGAAGCGGAGAGATGAAATTAGTCAGTTTATAGACAAGCCATGAACCGATACCCGTATATACCAGTACAATCACGAGTGCGATCAGATGGTTGATCAGCAGCTTGGGGTTGCCGGTGGCAATCAGTCCGCCAAATTCTTCCGTAGCAAAAACGGCAGTCAACAGCATCCCTACAATACCACCTACTCCATGGCAGGGAAATACGTCCAATGTGTCATCAAGGCTGGTTCTGGATTTGCGCACAACGGCATAGTTGGAGATGGTCGCCGCCAATGTTCCAATCAGCAGGCTGGGGCCATAGTTGATATAGCCGCAGGCAGGGGTGATGGCCACGAGTCCGACAACAGCGCCAATGCAAGCGCCCATGGCCGAAGGTTTCCGCCCTCTCATCGTATCTACCAATATCCAGGTAATCGCAGCCGCAGCAGAAGCCAGGTTGGTATTGACAAACGCCGTAACCGCCTGACCATTTGCAGCCAGGGCAGAACCACCATTAAAACCAAACCACCCAAACCATAGCAGACCCGTTCCCAGCATTACATAAGGCGTATTAACTACAGAATGTGCATGTCCCTCGACATGAGTTTTTCTTCTCCCAAGAAATGAGGCCCCTACCAATGCCGCAATCCCCGCAGAAATATGTACGACTGTGCCTCCTGCAAAATCCAGAACGCCCATTTTGTATAAAAACCCTTCCGGATGCCAGGCCCAATGTGCCAGTGGAGAATAAATCAGCAGACTCCAGAGAATAATAAATATAATGTAGCTCCAGAATTTTACTCTCTCGGCAAAAGAACCTGTGATGAGAGCCGGCGTGATAATAGCAAACTTAAGCTGGAAAGCTGCAAATAGAATAAACGGAATGCCCTGATTAATACCTGGATTTCCCGCCGGCGCAGTACCTACACCGGTAAACATGAAGTGCGTCAGCGGGTTGCCTATAAATCCCCAGATTGAATCGCCAAAAGCAAGACTAAAACCTATCACATACCAAACGATACTAATAACACCCAACGCAATAAAGCTCTGCAACATGGTGGAAATGATGTTTTTGGCGCTTACCATCCCTCCATAAAAGAAGGAAAGTCCCGGGGTCATCAATAAAACAAGGCTGGCAGCAACGAGCACCCAGGCCACATTTCCTGTGTCAAATGTAACACCTTCAGCAGGCACAGGAAAGTTGGGGGGGTAAACAGATGCGACCAAGGAGATCAGGAGGAGAAGCACAAATCCGAAAGTAGCTTTCGGCTTGTTGGTAATCAGCGTTGTCATTTTGAGTGTTAGTTAGAATCAGAGTTAGTTGCCCATTCGATAAATCTTGCAAATTTATTCGTTTGGCAAAAGTAATAGGATTTGTTTAGAAAAATCCCAACAATCTGCAATAATTTTTAACGAGATGTAAACTTTCTCTGATTCTGCTAATTTCTCTAAATCCGCGACTGAAAGGTGTAAAGTTTGTGGTAACGTCCCTCCCGTGCAATCAGATCGTCATGAGTGCCGCGCTCGGCAATCTGGCCATCTTCGATGACCAGAATCTGGTCTGCCCGGCGAATAGTACTGAGCCTGTGGGCAATGACAAAGGTAGTCCTGCCTTCCATCAATTGAGCGAGTGATTGCTGGATATAACTTTCACTCTCAGTATCGAGATTGGAAGTCGCCTCATCGAGGATGAGGATTCGCGGGTCAGCCAGAATGGCTCTCGCAATCGTGATGCGTTGCCGCTGTCCTCCCGAGAGTTTTACCCCGCGCTCTCCGATCAGGGTATCCAGTCCGTCTTCAAACCGGTCAGTAAACTCATTGACATAAGCCGCTTTCACCGCCTGTATCAACTGCTCCTCCGTCGCATTGGGACGGGGGAAAAGGATATTTTCCCTGATCGTGCCCTCAAACAAAAAGTCGTCCTGCAACACGACCCCCAACTGCTTCCTATAACTGGGAAGCGTAACCTTGGACATATCCTGTCCGTCGATCGTGATGATTCCTGACTCAGGTGTATGAAAGGTGGCCGCCAATCCGGCAATGGTGGTTTTTCCTGAGCCTGAGCTTCCTACAAGGGCAGTAACCGAACCCGCAGGCGCATCAAATGAAATGCCATGCAATACCTCTTTGCCTTTGTCGTAAGCAAACGTTACGTCGCGGAAAGTAATGTCGCCATTAATCCGGTCGAGGGTGATCGTACGGTTGGGATCATCTGTCTCACGATCCATATTGAGCAACTCCTGTGTGCGGTCTAAGCCGGCAAACGCCTCTGTCAACTGGCTTCCTATATTGCTCATTTGTATAATCGGAAAAATGAGGAAAGCGAGATAAAAAATAAAGGAAATCAAATCTCCTTCTGTGAGTTTTTCATGGATAATCATCGGTACCCCAATCCACATAATACCCAGGGTAGTGATTCCTGCAAGAAAAGTTCCTGCACTGGTGACAAAACTCGATGCGGTGAGCGAACTTTTTACATTTTCATACAGCCGCATGACGCCTTTATAAAAAATTTCTTTTTCCTGTTCTTCAGCCTGAAAACCTTTGATGACACGGATGCCGCCGAGCGACTCCGTAAGGCGACCAGTTACTTCTGCCTGAATCTTACTTCTCTCCCTGAAAATCGGGCGTATATAGCCAAAAGCACGCATCGAAATAAACCCAAACAACAAAAGCGGAATGACTGCAAAAAATGTCAGCGCAGGGCTGATATAAATCAGGATGATCAGTGAAGCGATAGCCGTGAGCACGCCGCCTATCAACTGCGTAAATCCCGTGCCTACCAGGTTTCGTACGCCTTCCACATCATTCATAATCCGCGATACCAGACTGCCCGATTTGGTATTGTCAAAGTACTTGACCGGAAGATTGAGGATTTGCTGCTGTACTCTGGAACGCAGGTCTGCAATCATTTTTTGTGCTTCCACACTGAGGATTTTTACCAGCGAGTAAGAGGTAATCGCCTGAAGGGTTACTGAAATACCCACAACAGCCAGCACAAGATAGAGTAGCTGCATGTTTTTTTCAGGCAGCACCTGGTCAAAAAGGATTTTGTTGGAGCCGGGGAGAATCAGTCCGGCAGCGCGGTTGACAACCACGAGCAGCATGCCGATTGCAAGCATTTTGCGGCGGGGCCAGACAATATTTTTTAGCGCATAACGAACGCTTGAGTCAGATTTAGCCATAAGGTTAGTGGTAGATATGTATGATCGATCGTGTATAAATTTATTAACGGAGAATTATTTTTCTGCTGACACTTTTTCCGGCATATTTGTGACAGGTTTGAGGACGCTATTTTCCTGGAAACCACGGAAAAAAAGCAGAGGTTCGTCCAATATACGCTCGATAGGCGGGTTTACTTTCCGAAAGGGTTTTTTCAAGCAGGGCAACGCCCGATACCTGCATTAGCAAAAAAGTCATTAATACAGGGCTGAAGATGAAAATCCATCCGCCGGTCTGATCGAGGGCAAACATAAAATAGCCCCACCACAACAAAGCATCGCCAAAGTAGTTGGGATGACGGGTAAATCGCCACAGGCCCTGATCCATTACTTTGCCCGCATTTTCGGGATTGGCTTTAAATTGTTTCAACTGCCTGTCTCCCACAGCTTCAAACCCAAAACCAATTACCCATAAAGCAATACCCACTTTATCGAGCGTGGTCAGGCTGAAAACCATGCTGTCTGACATGGCCATCATCAATGGTGAAGATATGATCCACATAAGGATTCCCTGAAGAAGGAATACTCTTAAGAAGGAAATCCACCAGTAGTTTTTTCCCCCCGCTTCCCGCCATCCTTTGTAACGGAAATCTTCGCCTTTGCCGAGATTGCGCCTGCCAATATGCCACGCAAGCCTGAGCCCCCAGATCGTCACCATACTGCACAACAGCACACTTCGCTGGCTGCCCGGCCCGGGCGAATGCCAGAAATAAAACCAGGCAAGAATCACAAAACCCGGACCCCAGAATATATCAATGATACTCGCATCTTTTATTGCCAGACTTAATAACCATAAACCTGCCAGTACTGAGAGGATCATCAAAAAAGCTTCCCCAAACGGAAGTGGGTACATAAACAGAAAAATTGCCGGAACAACTATCAGCACGATGAGAAGAATGTATCGGTAATTCATACTGTAAATTACAATTTTTCCATTCTATGCGCTGAAACACTCAAACAATTTCGAAAATTCACGTATTTTCATTTATCAGGTTAACGTTTCCCATCGTTATATAAAAACAAGTCCTTCTGTCATTCACATAACAATGCTTTTGTATGAAAATATCGGCTAACTTTTTTTTGCTGACTCTTGGTCTCACTATTTTTTCCCTAAATATACAGGCGCAGGACGGGGTAGAATTTTTTAAAGGTTCGTGGAGTCAGGTACTCGAACAGGCAAAAACCCAGCGGAAACCCGTATTTGTTGATGCTTACGCCGAATGGTGCGGCCCGTGTAAAGCCATGGCCCGCAATACTTTCCGCAATGTGAAGGTGGGAGAGTTTATGAATCAGAACTTTGTCAACTATCAGTTTGATATGGAAAAAGGCGAAGGTCCTGCATTTGCTCAAAAGTATAAAGTGAATGCGTACCCGACTTTACTTTTTGTCAATCACAAAGGCGAAGTTTTGCATGTCGCCTACGGCTATAAAGCCCCCAATGACTTTGTCAATGAAGCACAAAAATCACTTGACCCGGGGAAAAATCAGGCGCTGCTCGCCCTTGAATATGAAGCAGGCACGGAAGATCCCGAACTTTTGCTCAACTATGCCCTGACGCTTAAAAAGCAGGAAAAAGACTTTCGCGAAGTAGCCGGAAAATACTTCGCTACGCAGCAGGAAAATGATCTGATCGATGAAAACAACTGGGCTGCCATCCAGGCGCTGACCACAGATGTCAATAGCCGTGAATTTCAGTTCCTGATAGCGAAGCAAAAAAAATTCATGAAAAACTACGGCATACAACCTGTCGCAGATAAAATGATCACTGTTTTGAGAAACAGTGCGCTGGAATCTGCCCTGACCGGTAATCCCGAAAAATACAATGCAGCGCTTAAAATCGCCATGGACGATATCAGCGACAATGGCCAGACCGCCAACCGGCTCAGAATGACCTACGCCGAAGCCACCAAAAACTGGGAGGATTATGCATTCAAAACCCTTTACCATTTTGAAACTTTCATCATCACCCAGCCTAAAGAACTGGATCTTGCCGCACGCAATTTTTACGATCATATAGCCGACACAGAGAAGCTGGAAAAAGCAGCAGAATGGGCACGGCAGTCCGTAGCGCTGGAAAACGAATACTACAATAATGAGACTTACGCCCGCATTCTGTATAAACTAGGCAAATATGAGGAAGCCCGGCGTCAGGCTAATAAAGCACTGAGACTCGCTGCAACAAAAAATCAGGATGCGTCTGACGCTGAAAAACTCCTGCAAATGATAGAGAAAAAGATGGCCGGGCGGTAAGGTGGTGCTGCCTCGGTTACATTAGCTTTTTGCTGGCTTCCAAAGCGGTCCAACTGCTGCTAAAAGTACGATCACATTAAAAATAGCATTGGAGCCATTGCCCGAAGCAATGGAGCCTGCACTATCCAATAAAAACCAGGAAATCACGCTGACAAGGACGGATTTTCGTACGCCTTCCGGTGCAAAGTCATATACCCATTTCTGAAGACACCAGATACAAACACCCCATCCCAATAAAAAACCGCCTGTTAGCGCTGACAAAAACCGGGTGGTAGGCGCTTCATAATTTTGCAATCCGTCAAGTGGCCAGCTTAAAAAATCAAGTGTCCACCTTGCGGGTTCCGAACTGGCTAACATTGTCCCTAAAAAGAAAATTGGCCCAAAAGAGCCCACTACGAAGGCCGTGAATTTGAGATACGATTTGTGAAATTGACTTGTCATGATAGAACTCATAATAGTTGCTTATTAAAGTTTAAGCAAACGTAGTTCTACGAAATGAGCAATTTTAGACGCTACCGTCCAACGGCGATGAAATACTCAGGCAAAGCTGTTTGCTATTCGCTTTAGGTTGGCGAAGTAGTCGGAAAGCCATTGGTGATTGAGGTTTTCTGAATTGATCTGCAAATAGAAATTTTCAAGGGCCAGCTCAAAAAAAGCCGCCAGCTGTTTTTGAGTGAACTGTAAGTTTAAATCTTTGACCCAAACCAGAACAAATCCATCCCCAACTATTTTATTGGATTCTGATAAAGTATCTGCAAATGATTGAATTTCCCGGTTTATGCGTAGCTGTCGGTTGAAAAGCAGGTCGATTTTGTGTTCAGCCAGAATGTCAATTAAATCCGGGTTAATATTCTTCGCATTAAGCTCTTTTTCCGCCATAATGCAGGACTGGCTGATATGATGTTTTAGCAAAAAGCCAATAAATATTTCAAGATCTGCAAAATGATGATAAAAGGAAGACTTGCTTACGCCAACCTTTCTGGACAGCGATTCGATTTTTAGTCCGGTTGCACCCCCTAGCGCAAATGTTTCATACCCTTTTTTTATCCAGATGTCTTTGCTTTCTGTCATAAATTATGGTCGTTTGTGTGCAGCCAGCCTGACAAAATCATCCACACTCAACTGCTCTGCCCGGAGGGAAAATAGGGAAAATTTCTATTTAGAGGTATGGTTATTTTTGGTAATTTTGTTCTATATTTGGGAACATTTTAATTGGCACTCCGTAACTCAACCATGAAATGAGAGTAGTAACCCCTAAAAGATTATGGGAGTTCTCAGAATCGCATCCATCAGCTAGAATTGCATTGCTGAATTGGTATGAGATTACCCGGAATTCGTTTTGGGGAAACCTTAACGAAATTAAGCGGGATTTTCCTTCAGCAGATTATGTGGGTAACAATCGAATTGTTTTTAATATAAAGGGAAATCGATACCGGTTGGTAGCTATAATAATATTTGCTTCTCAGAAATTGTACATCCGCTTCATTGGCACACATTCTGAGTACGACAAAATTGATGCAAGTACGATTTAAGAATATAGAAATGGAAGAAATAGCCGATATCCAAACTTATCAAAACGCACTACAGCGAATGGAAGAACTTCTTAATGTCGTAGGCAATGAAACAGATCCGACATCAGTTGAATATAAAGAACTGGATTTGTTATCAGACCAAATTGCAGACTATGAAGAACATTATTTTCCATTTGAGCCGAAAACCCTTCGGGAAATGATTCAGCTTCGAATGTATCAGCGAAAGCTCAAACAGGCTGATTTGGCCAGGATTTTGGAAACTTCGCCCTCCCGGGTAAGTGAAATTTTGAGTGGAAAACGCAAGTTGTCTTTTACACTCGCCAAAGCCTTATATACTAAGTTGAATATCGATGCCGAATTGATCTTGAAGTCATGATTTTTTCGACTCCCTAACGCATTTCCCTTGCCAGCCTGACAAAATCATCCACACTCAACTGCTCCGCCCGGAGGGAAAGCCATTCCTCTTTTTCGGGAAAGTCGTTGAGTTCAATCCCCTTCAGCGCATTGCGCAAAGTTTTTCTTCGCTGATTAAACGCTGCTTTCACCAGTTGCTTAAATTGTGGAAAATCCACGTCAGGAAGCACTTCTTTTTTCACCATCCGTATCACTCCGCTCATGACCTTGGGTGGCGGGCGGAACACATGTGGCGGCACGGAAAACTCGTATTTCAGGTTGAAGTATGCGCCCAGCAATACACTCAAAATGCCATAGGTTTTGGAACCTTTGCCTGCGCAAATTCTTTCCGCCACTTCCTTCTGGATCATAAATACGCCCTCTTTAACCTGAGCGAGGTTTTCCAGCATCAGAAAGAAAAAAGGCGAACTGATATTGTAGGGAAGGTTGCTGATAAAATAGGTTTCTGCATCGAGATTTTCGGCAGGATTCCACTTCAATACGTCCTGATGAATGATGTCGGGTGAATACTTCGCAAATTGTGTCTGGATATAGGTTACGGCCTCAGGATCCACTTCCAACAGTTTGAGTGAAGGATATTTTTCAAACAAAAATGCTGTCAGCACTCCTTGTCCGGGGCCGATCTCAATGACCGTAGCGGAAGGCGGTGCAGAGAGCAGACCTACTATTTTTTGAGCAACAGAAAGGTCTGTGAGAAAATGCTGACCCAAATACTTTTTGGGTTTGAGATTTTGCATGGAGCTTAATCTGAATATTTTGTTTTTGTCAACAACCAGAAACTATGCAGTACTAACAGACCGAAGAGCGTTAGCAGCACAGGATTCGTAATGTGCTGATCCAGAATGAAGAGCGGTGCTAAGACCAGAAAGTTGATAAACCACAAAACAAGGCCCCAATATTTGTATTCTGAGATCCCTCCGTTGGCAATGGTGCCGAGGAAAATAATCCCAAAAAATTCAAGTTTCATATCTTCAGGGCAAATTTTTTCTATAGAAATATAATACAGCAACAACCCAAATATCAACAATCCCCCGGTCGCAATAAAATAATCCTGAATAAAATATGGGCGGCTTTTTTCCTTTTTTTGAGGTATGGGAATTTTGAATAACTTCAAAAATGGCAGATTATTAGCCCAAAAGACATCATAGTTTTTTTCATATTTTTTTGTTCCATAGATAATCGGAACCGTCTTTATCTCCGGTTGGAATGTCCCGAATAGTTTGTCCCAAAAAATAAAAGTTCCGCCAAAATTCCGATCTATATACTCGGGGTTTAATCCATGATGAACACGATGATGTGCGGGGGTAATCATGATTTTTTCCAGCCATCCACTGTTTTTTACCAGATGGTTGTGGTTGTAAAACTGGACAAAATAGTTGATGCTGGATGTTGCGATGAATACTTCAACAGGAACTCCGATGATGGCTAATCCTATGAAAAAGGGAAAAGAAGTCAGCGATGAATACCAGGAATTGCGAATGCCTAATGAGAGGCTAAAGTGCTCTCCTTCGTGATGGACGACATGCACAGCCCAGAGGAATTTGAATTTATGATGAAATCGATGGAGCCAATAGAAACAAAAATCCCAGGCGATGAACGCGAAAATCCAAATGCTCAGATAATTCCAGTCTGCCAGAAGGTGATAGTTCCAATAGGTTGATACAAAATGGAATGCCCCGATTTCCACGCCTCTGAGAACCCACATTAATATATGTCCGGAATTAATGTTAAAAACGACTTCTCGCCAGGGTATTTGTTCTTTTTTATATACTGAGATAACAAATAACTCAGTCAGAACAAGCAGTAACAGAAATCCATTGGCATATACCAGGCTCATGATGTCTTATTTTTGGGGCATGTCAGAAATTTGAATCTCAGCTTACAAAGTACAAAGAAATCAGACGTTTTGTCAAGCTCGTTTCGCGAGTCTTTCTATTGTCAGCCCTTGTACGATTATACTAAACAATACACAAAGATAGGTCGCGACCAACAGGATGTTTTTTGCTTCACTGCCCGGCAAAGATAAGACCAGAGCCAGCGAAAGCCCGCCCCTCAAACCGCCCCAACTGATGATCTGGGCTTCTTTATTTGTCAATTTTAGAAGTTTTGGAAATGCCAGATGTGGCAGATAAACCACACAAACCCGCGAAATTAAAACCACAAAAATTGAAAGCAGCCCCACGAAAAAATATTTTACCTCAAAGTCTATAACGATAAGTACAAAAGCGATGAGTATGAACAAAACTGCGTTGAGAATTACATCCACTAACTCCCAAAACTTATGGATATATTCTTGTGTTGTGTCGCTCATGGCGATATCCTGCCTGAAATTTCCAACCATCAACCCCATGACAACCATTGACAATGCCCCCGAAAGGTGCAAATAATTGCAGAAAGTATAGCCTGCCATCACAAAAGCCAGGGTCAATAAAATTTCTGTTTCATAATGGTCAACGGATTTTAACAGTAAATACAGGAAATAGCCCATGACCAATCCCATGATAATGCCACCAAAAGCTTCCTGGATAAACAGTACTGCGAAATGCGAAAAACTAAAAGTTCCCAGCGACAATGTGTCCAGCAAGGCAATGAAAACGACAACGCCTACCCCGTCATTAAATAAACTTTCGCCAACAATGGTGTATTCTGTTTTTTTAGGAACATTGGCTTTGGTCAGAATTCCTAAAACCGCTATGGGGTCAGTAGGGGAAATTAAGGCTCCGAAAATCAAACAATAAATATAACCAACCTCCAGGCTGAATAGCAGCGTTAATCCGTAGAAAAGCGTAGCAATCAGGATTGTCGAAAGTAAAACGCCCCCTAAGGCAAATGTGGCTATGGAATTGATCTGTTCTTTGAGATTGCTCCAGTTGGTCTGCAATGCCCCCGCAAAAAGTAAAAATCCTAAAAGGATATCGAGAAGGATTTTGTCAATATTGGCATGTTCAACATATGATTTGACTTCATCAATGGGAATGTTTAACCATAGTTTTGAACTGATCACCACTAACGACAGAATGGTCGATAAGAAAAACAGCCCGATTACAAATGGCAGTTTCAGGAACCGCTGGTTTACATAAGCAAATCCTGCCGACAGGCAGATGAGAATAGTTAAAGCGAAATATATACTCATGGACTTTATTTCAATTTTTGGTTGTAGAATGTCTCTTATCTATTTCTTCCAGGGTTCTTTCAATACCATCTCTTAGGATATAATCACGCGTGTTTTTATATGCTTTGTTTAAAACTGGGATCGATTTTTCTGAACCTACAGTTTCTAATGGCGTGCAAATCATGTTTTTGATATGGCTGTCTTTGGTGCCCTCAAAAATCTTCAATAACAAAGGCTCTACATCTGTATCATTGGTTTTTTGGAGGGCACAAATCGCTTTTATTTTGAGTTCTCTCGATCTGCCTTTTGCCAACGTTTTGATAGGTTCAATATTTATGGAGCTGGCAGTTTTATCCATACTTTCTATTCCAATTAAAATAGCGATTTTGAAGTCCGGGTCTTTCTCCTCCTCTAACCTGTTCATCAAAAAATTAAAGAGCTGGTCATCAGTTCTGTTTTTACACAAATGTGCAAGTGCAAAGTAAACATGCCTCTTTTTTGATTGTAATTTATTATCATCCAGAAAAGATAATAGCGTTTGTTTGTCGTTTTCAGATTCCAATTTTTCGGCCCTTCTGTAGCCATACCACGAAATATAATCTTTGCTACTGATTTCTGTCTGTCTCCTCTGGTGTAAAAGTGGAGAATATATTTCATCAGAAGCCATTACCTCAACCAGAAACCTTAAATCATTATTTCTTAAATCTGTTTCCAGCTTTAATATTGCTTCCTCAAGCTTTTTTTCGGTACTCTTAAAGATGTTGAACATATTACGACTGTTGCCTGGCACTCTGGTTCCTAAAATTGCTCATACTTCTTCATCATCCCAAATATTTTGGTAATTGTGTTTACGCAGAGAAAAGTATCCCCCTATTTCTGATTGTGCTTAAGTGTTTGTAATTTGCCGGGAATGAAGGTAATACTCCTCCCGAAATGAGCAACAATCCTAACGATAAACTTCGCATTGGCATTACCATCGGTGATGTCAGTGGCATTGGCCCCGAACTTGTCCTGAAAGCTTTTCAGGATCAACGCCTCAAAGACCAGTTTATACCCATTCTCTATGGTTCTTCCAAGGTTCTGAACATCTACCGTAAGGCGCTGGAAATCAATAAGTTTAATTATAACATTGTCCAGAAAGCCAGCCAGGCTCATGCCGGTCGACTCAATCTTATTGAGGTCGGTGATGACTCCGATCGCTTTGAAATCGGCAAACCTTCCGAAGCCGGTGCTCTCATCGCCTATCAGGCGCTGAAAAGTGCCATCGAAGATGCACAACATCAGGAAATCGATGCGCTCGTAACGCTTCCGGTGGACAAGTCGCTTATTCAGCAACATCATGCGGGTTTTACCGGTCATACGGAAATGCTCGCCGAGGCTTTTAATGTGGATGATAATCTTATGCTCATGGTATGGGACGGCCTGCGTGTCGGGCTTGTGACCAATCATGTCCCCATCCAGGATGTTTCCCGCAATATCTCCAAAGAGCGGATCATCCGTAAAGTTATGCTCCTGAATGAGTCCCTTCAATATGATTTCAATATTCCCAAACCGATGATTGCTGTCCTCGGACTCAATCCGCATGCGGGTGATAATGGTCTTATTGGCCCTGAAGAACGTGAAATCATTATGCCAGCGCTCGAAGAACTGAGTGCCAAAGGCATTTTTGTCTCCGGCCCATATCCCGCCGATGGATTTTTTGGTTCGATGACCTATAAAAGATTTGATGGTGTGATCGCTATGTACCACGACCAGGGGCTTACGCCTTTCAAGCTTCTGGCTGGTTATGAAGGGGTGAATTACACGGCGGGTATTCCTTTGGTGCGCACTTCACCTGACCACGGTGTGGCGTTTGATATTGCCGGGAAAAATATAGCCGATCCTGCCAGTCTGTATCAGTCCATTTTTGTAGCGATGGATGTGTTTCGCAACCGCACGGAAAATGCAGAACTTCGCGCAAATGCGCTGGTTATGGGCAAAAACTATGTTCGCGAAAGACTGGACGGCGATTACGAAGAATAAACGTTCATCGGTAAATACCTGAGGCTTCCATATATTCCCATACCGGGTCGGGAACCATGTACCTTACGGATTTTCCATCCTGGATCGTCTGCCGGATATAGGTGGCAGAAATATTGAGAAGGGGCGCTTCAAACCAATGTACATTGGGGTGGTCGTCAAACGGAGAGTGTATTTCGCCTACCCTTGGATACACAAATATGCGGTAGTATTTGAGGATCGCTTCAAAGTTTTTCCATTTATGCAGAAACTGAAGGTTGTCCTGCCCCATAATAATGGAAAATTTGTAAGACCGGTATTTGTCGGCCAGATGTGTCAGTGTATCAATGGTATAGGAGGGCTTGGGCATGGAAAATTCTACATTCGAAGCCAGCATCCGGGTATTTCCTTCGACGGAAAGTTCCACCATTTTCAGGCGATCGTATTCCTGTAAAAGATTACTCTTTTTCTTCAATGGATTTTGGGGAGAAACCACAAACCACACATAGTCGAGGTCAGTCTGATTGAGTGCAGTCTGCGCAAGAATCAGATGTCCGTGATGAATGGGATTAAATGAACCAAAAAACAGGCCGATGTTCATTTTTAAAAATTAAATATGAGTGCGAACGATTTCAAACAAAGTTTCGGTTGCCCTTTCCAGATCATCATTGATCACAACAAAATCAAAGCGATCACGGTAGCCCATCTCGCGTTCTGCCTTTGCCAGCCTCCGGTTGATTTCCGTTTCGCTATCTGACCCTCGTTGCCGTAGCCGGTCTTCGAGTGCCTGAAGAGATGGCGGACTGATAAAAATAGCCACCGCGTCCTCCCCATAGTGTTTTTTTATATTCAACCCACCTTCCACATCTACATCAAATATCGGATGGTTTCCTGCTGCGAGGATTCTGTCTACCTCGGCTTTCAGCGTTCCGTACAGACGTCCCTGATACACTTCTTCCCATTCGAGAAAATCTCCTGCAGCGATCCTTTTGCGAAAATCTTCTTCTGTGATAAAATAATAGTGTACACCGTCATGCTCGTAGTCTCTGGCCGGGCGTGTAGTCGCAGAGATAGAGAATGAAAATCCTTCAAAATGATTTAGCACACGGTTGACAAGCGTGGTTTTTCCCGCGCCGCTGGGAGCAGATATGATAAATACAGTTCCTTTTCTGAATTCCATAGGCAAAATTACACAATCCGGCTGAATCACCAATCATTGTGTGATTGAATATGAGAGATTGGGTTAACGGATATATAAACTTCACAGGTAATAAATTCCAACAAATCGAAATTGAATTAAAACCCTGAATAATTATTTTTACGATTCAAGGGTGTTGATATATGAAACTGAGGAGTGGAAAAATACTGGTTCTTGTATTATCTTTTACCGCCATAGCCTGTCTTCATGCACGGCCTGCACCTATTACCACAGAGATGATGCAGGCATTCAACCGGTATCCCGACTACCTCAATACCTGTGTACAGGATCTCTGGCTTACTCACAAGCAATTCGAAACATTTAATCTTCAGTTGAATCAGTATTATTTCCAGCGGTTTGAAAATGGTTTGGGTGAAAACAACCAGGTAGTATTGATGACTTTTCCCGATGAGTTGATTCGCGAAAACTCACAGGTGGTACGGGAGCTGATGGCTTCCTCTCGTTTTTTTGTGCCATCAGATCAGGAACGGCTCAATGCGCGTGTGGCAGAGATTCAGCTGATTTTTGCGCGCCTTCGTGCGATATCTTCGAAGCTGAAGGCATTTTCGCAAAATGCGAACAGCTACTCTCTGGATCAGGTAAAATCGATGTATGATCTTTTGGATGAGACCAGTGTCTTGTTTGAAGACTTTAACATAATCAAAGGCAATCTCTATTTTGAACTGGAACAAATCTACAAAAGCTATCAGGCGCCCGACCGTTGGAGCCCGTGGGTTATTGCTTCCGGAGAACTTCAATACCTCACGGCACTGAGCCACAAAATGCTTGATGCAGTACGGGTGGACAATCCGCAGGTGTTGCGCGAAGTTCTCCCTGAAATGGAGCGCGCCCTTGGAAGAGCGCTTTCCCGCCAGCGGGCAATCATGAAGGATATCGAGCCACGGCCGGAAAGTAGTTATGATCCATATCTGCGGTATCGGGAAGTGATAATCCAGGCAAGGACAATCGCTGATGCTACCCGCGAATTTTTGGACAATCCGCAGATCGATTCCCGATACGAGATTTTAGGGAAAGGGTATTATTATTTCAACTATCGGTTTGTCAACAAATACAGTGCGGAAGGGCAGGGGTTGATTCATCAGTACAACCGGTTTATTACCCTTTCCGATGCACCGTTATTAAAGGCGGTAGCCGAAGCCAATATTTTTCGTTCGATTCCTCCCGGTGCCTTGCCCGTGCAGTTTGCCGGACGGAACCTGACCTTTTTACTGGATATTTCAGGGTCTATGGACAGGTCTGATAAACTTCCCGTATTCAGGCAGGCCTTTGTATATTTACTGGAGCAACTTTCTCCTTCGGATTATGTGTCGATCATCACCTATTCGGGAAATGCGAATGTCGTGCTTCCTGTTACTTCCGTAGCGGATAAGAAGGAAATTCTGGCAGCACTGCATAAGGTCGAAGTAAAGGGCGAGAGCAAACCCGATGAAGGATTTATGTTGGCATATAAGGAAGCGGCGAGAGGATTTTTGAAAAATGGAGACAACCGGGTTGTGATGATTTCTGACGGAGGTTTTGAGATTTCGGCTTCACTGAGAAAATTGATTGCAGAGAATAGTGTGGGCAAAATATCACTTGATGCATTCTATTTCGGGCATAGCGAGTCCGTCGTAAGAACCCGGTTGAGCGGCCTTGCCCGGCTGGGCAACGGGACGTATGCACCCATACCGGCTCAAGGTGCCCCGGCAGTATTTTCGCGGTACATTTTAGGGAAATGATTCAAAATTTGCGATTCGCTGTTTTTTCTATTTTCTGTTTCCAAAAAAATATTATATTCCGCGATTGAACTGTAAAAAAAATCCAATTGACCGGGGGTGTAATAACGGAAAAGAGCAGAGATCCATTTGGGCAGGCGATGCGGGATTACTTTCGTGGACAACTCTCCGCGATGGTTCGTGTATTTTCAGATCTTGCCGAAGAAGATTATATCCCCGTGAAATATTTGTTTCGCAGCTATTCACTTATGCCTGAGTGGGAGAAAAAAGCATTGGAGGAATGTCGGGGAAGTGTTCTGGACATCGGTGCGGGAGCAGGCAGTCATTCGCTGGAGCTACAGAATATGGGGCTGGAAGTCACGGCATTGGATATCTCACCGGGAGCGGTGGAAATCATGCAGCAACGCGGCCTGAAAAATGTAACACACGGCAATATCTGGGAAATAACCGGGCAGACATTTGATACCCTGTTGATGTTGATGAATGGCATAGGGATCGTGGGCGATCTGAAGGGGCTTAACCGGTTTCTGGAATTTGTTCGCCGCCTTTTGAAACCCGGGGGGCAACTGTTGATGGATTCCTCAGATATCGCATATCTTTTTGAAGGAGAAAACACCGCGCCACCTAATCCGGTTTATTACGGAATCATCTCGTATCAGATGGCCTATAAAAAGACTTTGGGAGAAACTTTTGACTGGTTGTACATCGATTTTCCTCGCTTGTCGCGGCATGCCCGGGCACATGGATTTCAATGTGAACTTCTGACAAACGGCCCCCATTTTGAGTACCTTGCCAGGCTTACGCCTGTGGAGAAGAAATTAGAACCTTAACCACTGAAAATCAGTATATACAAGATTAGATTGTACGAGAAATCAGATCTTTGGAAAAGACACGTTGAAGATTATGAAATTTAAGGAAAGTATTATCATTGAAATGCCTGCTAAAAAAGTATTTAAGTTCCTGAGCAACTACAGGAGCCATAAACAATTTAGCAGTACCTATAGGGAAGCCAAGCAGGTCACAGAAGGGAAAATGGAGGAAGGGGTTGAGTTATTTACCAAGTCATTTTTTTTAGGTAGAAAGATAGAAACCAATAGTACGGTGATTCGCTTTGTCCCTGAAAAGGAAATAAAGTATAAATCGACCTCGGGCCCTGTGCCACTGGAAGTGCAGTTCCTCCTCGATGAAGAAGGGGAGACAACCCGCGTCACCCTAAACTACCAGATTGAGCCGGGTGGCTTTTTCCAGTTGGGTGAAACCTTCCTGCGTCCGCGTATCGGACAGGAACTGGAAGCGACTATGCGAAACCTGAAAATGATACTTGAAGCAAAAGCTTCCTGATACAGTGTCCCGTCTGTCTGGCATTTGCCAGACAGACAAAAAAATTATTATATTATCTGGCTTTTTAGCAGGACTATCATTGCCAGATAATGAAAAATACTATTTCCCTCGCACCCAACTCCGCAACATCTGAGCAAATCAGGCAGATGTTTGCCCTTCAGCAAGCGGGTACCCAAAAAGTTTCCGCCCGCACGGTCATCGAAAGAAAAGCGCGCATTCGCGCCATACTGGATTTTGTACTCGATCATCAGGATGAAATCAAACAGGCATTATTTCGGGATTTTCAAAAGACAGAGTCTGAAGTAATTATATCCGAGATCGCCCCGCTGAAAGTTGAGGCAAAATTTGTTCTGAAAAATCTGAAAAAATGGCTCCGCCCTGAAAAAGTGCCTACTCCCTGGGAGCTTTTGGGCAGCTCGTCTTCCATTCACCGTATTCCTAAAGGAAATGTGCTCATAATCGGGCCTTTTAATTACCCCTGGTTTCTCACAATAAAGCCTATTATCTGGGCAGTAGCTGCGGGCAACACGGTCATGGTCAAACCCTCCGAACTGATTCCCCACACCTCCTCGATGATACGAAAAATGGTAGAGCATATTTTCCCTCCCGAAGAAGTTGTGGTAGTGGAAGGAAATCCGGAAGTATCTATCGAGCTGCTGAAACTTCCCTTTAATCATATCTATTTTACCGGAAGCCCTCAGGTGGGGAAAATAGTCATGGAAGCAGCTTCCCGGCACCTGGCTTCTGTAACGCTGGAACTTGGCGGGAAGTCTCCGGTTATTATTGATGAATCTGCCAAAATCAGGGATGCCGCTTATCGGATCGCCTGGGGCAAAACCCTCAACAACGGGCAAACCTGCATTTCTCCCGACTATATCCTTGTTCATGAGTCAGTCAAAAGTGCTTTCGTAGAGGCTTATAAATCTTCTATTGCCAAAATGTTCAATGCAGAAGGAAAGGGTATCAGCCAATCTCCTTCATATTGCCGTATTGTCAATGCCCGGCATTTTGAAAGAATCGCACACCTCCTGGAAGATGCCGTGGAAAAAGGTGCGAAAATAGAAACTGGCGGAGAGACAGACTCAGCTCAAAATTTTATTTCCCCCACACTCCTGAGCGATGTTACAGAAGAAATGGAAGTAATGCATGAGGAGATATTTGGCCCCCTGCTTTCGCTGGTTACTTTCCGTAATATAGAAGACATACCGGCGATTGTGCAACGCCGCTCCCATCCGCTGGTATTGTATATATTTAGCCATAATCAGCGAAATATCGACTACCTGATGCAAAATATTCCTTCCGGCGATGCTGTCATCAATGACGTAATTATCCATTTTGGAAATAAATATTTACCTGTAGGCGGGATCGGAAACAGTGGAATTGGAAAGAGCGGCGGGTATGCGGGTTTTCGCGAGTTTACGCATGAACGCAGTGTCGTCCGCCAGGTATTCGGCAGTTTCAAACCAGTATTTCCGCCTTATGAAGGCAGAGCAGGAAAACTTCTGAAATTGTTTTTACGTGTTGTTTAGCCTGTAATGATTTAATATCCGCAAAATACGAATGACCTCTGAATGGTATGACAAACCCGGCCCGCTCCGGAAAGGCGAAAAACCTGATATGGCCGGGCTGGATGAATATTTATCTTCAAACCTTGAAGGCTGGGAAGGTATAACTGATATCAGTCAGTTTCCTCAAGGGTATTCCAATCTTACGTATATGATTTCCGGCAAGGAAAATCACTACGTGTTGCGACGACCTCCTTATGGGGCAAATATCAAATCGGGCCACGATATGTCCCGGGAATTCAGGGTACTTTCCAGTCTTAAAAAGGTATATGCAAAAGTTCCCCGGCCGGTACTATTTTGCGAAAACCCGGCTGTCATAGGTGCGCCCTTCTACCTGATGGAAAGAGTCAATGGCGTAATACTCCGCCCTAAAATGCCTGTGGAAATGCATCCATCGCCCTCTCTGATGGCGCAAATCGCAGCGTCGCTGGCAGGTAGCCTCGCCGAACTTCACGAAGTGGACTACCAGGCAGCTGGCCTGGGTGATTGGGGAAAACCGGAAGGCTATGTAGCCCGGCAGATAAGTGGCTGGACAGAAAGATATCTGAAAGCCAAAACCGATGAGGTACCGGAAATTGAAGCTGCCGCCCGGTGGCTCGCCGAAAATATGCCCAAAGCCTCGTCTGCGTCTCTGATTCACAATGACTTTAAATACGACAATGTAATTTTAAATCCTGACGACTGGTCAGAGGTAATAGCTGTGCTTGACTGGGAAATGGCTACAATCGGAGACCCACTGATGGATCTCGGCACCAGTCTGGGTTATTGGGTTGATCCAGGTGATCCGCCGGAAATGCTGGCGCTTCAACTGAGTCCGACTACACTCCCCGGCAATCCTACCCGGGCAGAAATGGCCGACCTTTATGCAAAAAGATCGGGAAGAGATGTGGGACAGGTTTTATTTTATTATGTTTATGGGCTCTTCAAGGTATCGGTGATTGTTCAGCAGATTTATTGGCGGTACAGAATGGGGCATACCGGAGACACGCGATTTGCGAATCTTATTCACGCTGTGCGTGGCTGTGGTTTGATGGCTGCACAGGCGATTGCAAAAAAGCGGATTGACCGGTTGTTTTGAGCGCGTTTTATACTTGTTGTAATAGAATTTTATGTTTAAGATCAGCAATTTGTTTTCAATTGAGGGGAAAGTGGCGCTCGTCACAGGCGGCTCCCGCGGGATCGGTTTGATGATTGCCCGTGCCTATGTGGAAAATGGGGTGAAGGTGTATATTTCCTCCCGGAAGGCAGAAGTATGTGATGCGGTTGCGGCTGAGCTTTCTCAGTCGGGTACCTGTATTTCCCTGCCGGCTGATCTTTCGACCGATGAAGGAAGGAAATCGTTGGTAGCCTCACTGAAAGAAAAAGAAGATTCGCTGGATATTCTGGTCAATAATGCCGGGGCTGTCTGGGCAGCGCCTTTTAAAGATTTTCCTGACAATGGCTACGACAAAACCATGGACATCAATGTCCGTGCGGTATTTTTGCTTACACGCGATCTGTTGCCTTTACTGGAGAAAAATGCTTCTACAATTAATCCCGCCAGGATTATTAATATCGGTTCTATAGATGGATTGCGCGTACCGGAAGTGGACAATTTCCCCTACGCAGCTAGTAAGGCCGCAGTCCACCAACTCACCCGCGTACTGGCGGTAAAACTTGGCCGTAAAGGCATAACGGTCAATGCAATTGCGCCGGGACCCTTTGAAAGTAAAATGACCGAATGGATGCTCGACAATTTTAAGGCGCAGATCGAAGCGCAGTGCCCGCTCAAACGCATCGGGAGTCCTGAAGATATGGCCGGGATGGCGATTTATCTCGCTTCTCCTGCCGGTGCTTATGTCAATGGAACCATTATCCCATTAGACGGTGGAATTCATATCAGTTAAAAACTCAAAGATTGTATGTATAAAGAACTCAACACCCATACCCGTGTTTTAATGGGCCCAGGCCCCAGTGAGGTGCACCCACGTGTACTGAAAGCCATGTCTACTCCCCTCGTAGGGCATCTTGATCCTGATTTTCTGGAAATCATGGATAACATCAAGGCAATGGCTCAAACTACTTTTAAGACTAAAAACCCGCTTACCTTTGTGGTTTCTGCTCCTGGTAGTGCCGGAATGGAGACTTGCCTGGTCAACCTGCTGGAGCCTGGTGATGAAGCGGTGATTTGTGTCCACGGTGTTTTTGGCGGCCGTATGGCTGACATTGCCGAAAGATGTGGGGCAAAAGTGATCCGTGTGGAGGCTCCCTGGGGAGAAGCGATTGATCCGCAGCAGGTGAAAATAGCGCTGGAAAACAGTAAGCCCAAACTGGTTGCTATCGTGCACGCAGAAACTTCTACCGGTGTACTTCAACCCTTGCAGGAAATCAGTCGCATGGTCCACGATGCCGGGGCTTTGTTTGTGGTAGATGCTGTCACCTCTTATTGTGGTACAGATCTTCGGGTGGACGAATGGGGGATTGATGCCATTTATACAGGCACCCAAAAATGTCTGAGTGCGCCTCCCGGAATGTCGCCTGTTTCTTTTAGCGAAAGAGCCGTAGCAGCCCTTGACAACCGCAAAACAAAAGTTCAGAGCTGGTTTATGGATCTTTCCCTGGTAAAAAACTACTGGGCGGGGGCAAAACGCGCATACCATCATACTGGCCCTGTTTCCAATATGTATGCACTATATGAAGCCTATCGTCTCGTACTGGAAGAAGGCCTCGACAAACGATTTGCCCGGCACAAAGCCAATCATTTACTGCTAAAAGAGGGACTTGAAGCAATGGGGTTTGAGTTTCTGGTAAAGGAGGGATTCCGGTTGCCAATGCTCAATTCTGTGCTGATTCCTGAAGGTGTAGATGATGCAGCTGTCAGGAGTCGCCTGCTCAACGAATACAATATTGAAATTGGTGCAGGGCTGGGAGCATTTGCCGGAAAAATCTGGCGAATTGGTCTCATGGGAGAAAGCTCTACCCCTAATCATATCAATATTTTACTTTCTGCCCTGAGGACGATCCTGTAGGTAATCTTTGTTGTATGTAAGGGGAATGCTTTTACATAGTGATGCGGGTTGCTTTTTAGCATGATAACCGCTAACTTTTAAGTAACCCATGGACTGTGTATGAAAAATGCGCTAAAGATTTCCCTTATATATCTGGTTTTTGGTGTAACCTGGATTCTGCTGAGTGATGATCTGACTTTCTATTTGTTTAGAGATAATATGGTTGTGCTTGAAAATGTACAACATTTGAAAGGTGTTTCATTTGTTTTAATCTCGGCGATATTGGTATTTCTACTTACCAATACGGTGATTCAGGCGCTCACAAAGCAAAAACTGATTGAGGTAAAAGCAATAGAAGATCTGGGCAAATCGGAAAAAAAATTCCGTTTATTGTTTCATAGAACCCCTTTGCCGGTACTGATTTTTGACAAAGAGCACATGCGATTCCTGGAGGTCAATGAGACAGCGACTAAAAAGTACGGTTATTCGAGGGACGAGTTTCTTGCTATGGAAATATGGGATATTTTCAAGCCGGAGGCAAGAACCGAAAATATGAAGGCTTTTTTTCTGGAAAATATCCATGCCATTGAAAAAGGAGACTATGCTGAAAATATTTCCATACATCGCACCAAGAAGGGAAGTTTTTTTGAAGTGAAGGTAGTATCTTATTCTCAATCCTATCTGGGTAAACCGGTGGTTTTTAGCAGTGTTCTGGATATTTCACAAGAAAAAGTAACGGAACAGCGCATAATCAATGAGGTAATTAAGGCAACAGAAGAAGACCGGGAACAAATTTCCATGGAAATCCATGATAATCTGATCCAGATTTTGGGTATGGCCAGTATGTATCTGAAAAATCTGGTTTATGATATCGACGAATTAAAGACCTCTACCAAATATCAGCATGCTTTGAAACATCTGAATACCGGAATTGACCTTAGCAGATCGATTTCTCATAAACTCATGCCCAAGTCAATTCTTGACTTTGGACTTATTCCGGGTATTACAGAAATGATAGAGGAGTTCCAGGTATTATATCCCATTTCCGTCAACTTTACTTATGAAGGGGAGGCCGAGCTCAGCCAGGAATTTACAATCAATATATTCAGAATCGTACAGGAGGCGCTCAATAATGTTCAAAAACACGCTGAAGCAAGTAACGTAGATATCCGCCTTTTTCTGGTCAAACCCGATATCAAGATGGAAATCATCGATAACGGTAAAGGATTTAAAGAAACGGAAGTTGCACACTTAACCCAGGGTATTGGACTTCGAATCATGCACAACCGCGCACTTCAGATGAACGGCTTTTTTTCTATTCATTCCAAGATCAATGAAGGAACCAGTTTGAAGTTTATTATCCCCATTTAGATATGGAAAAGTCAACAATCATCAAAATATTTATTGCAGATGACCATAATGTAGTTCGGGAAGGGATTCGCTACCTGCTTGATGAAAATAATGATTTTTTGGTCTGTGGGGAAGGCGAAAATGGAATAGATACCCTGACCAAAATTGCGTCAATGGACGAAATGCCTGATTTGGTTCTGATGGATATCAATATGCCCAAAATGGATGGGATTGACTGTACGGCTCAACTATCTGCAACATATAATATCCGTATAAAAGTGCTGGCTCTTACCATGGTAAATCAGGGACTCTATATCCGGAAGATGATTCAGGCAGGTGCTTCCGGTTATATTCTGAAAGATTGCGATAAAGACGAATTATATAAGGCGATACATATGGTTTATGAAGGGGGTACATATTTTAGCGCCCAGGTAGGTCAAACCGTCATGAATGAAATGTCCAACCTTAACAGACCCGCCTCTTCGATTGACCAGAATGTTTTGACGAAACGTGAAATAGAAGTACTTCAGTTAATAGCAAAAGATCTCAGCAATCAGGAAATTGCCGACAAACTCTTTATCAGTATCCGTACCGTAGAATCCCATAAACAAAACCTGCTTCTCAAGACAGGAACCCATAGCGTAGCCGGCCTTATAATGTATGGCATTCGTAATAAACTCATTGATCCCGATTGAATCCGTAAATCACGCAGAAAACATTTGGTTGATTTACGGATTTCTTTGAATGCGACTTTTGGCATATTTGGATATAGATCAAATAGTCATGATTCTCCTTTTTATCGGTAATAACAAAGAGATACTGTCCGCATTCTCAGAAAATATTGAGCATATGGATACGATTATTATTTCCTCCAATTTACCCGATGAAATTGTGAAAAAATATAAGTCCTTGAATCAGGATATAAAACTGATGATTCTGGATATAAATACTTACAAAAATTCGATTCCTGAGAAAATCCTAATATTGTCAAAGCATTTTCCTCATACCGAACTATGGGCAATTTACGACTCCCGGAGTACCGGGTTAAAAGAGGAGTTATTTCGATTGGGGTTTAGTAAAATTATTTCTTACAACGATAACCTTCCGCAAATTATCGCTGAATCAGATCTTCGTCAGTGATTTACGTAGTTATCGAATTGGTTGGATTACGGATAAATATACCACCGATTTTGGGGAATATTATGGTGTTGAAATGTTATAAAGACCAATATCTGCAACAGCTAACGACGCAAATATGACCCTATACTTGAATAACGATTCTGTTGAAGGCCCCCAAAGGGATTATATTCTTGTCATTGAGGATTCGCCTTCAGATGTACGCTTGCTCAAATATTGCCTGGATAATCAGGGTTTCCCGGGTGATATTCATGTGTGTAATTACGGCAAGGCTGCAATAGATTTTTTATTTGGAAATACCCGCATGTATCCGAGGCTTATTTTAATGGATATCAGGTTACCGGACATAAACGGTCTGGAGCTGTTTCGTAAATTAAAGTCGCATCCTGATCTTGCAGATACTTACATGATTATCTGGACGGGCCAATACTCAGAAGTTGAAGCCCGACAATGTGAAGAGTTGGATGTAGTCGAATATTTTGAGAAGCCGCTTGATATGGGTGTACTAAGCAACTTTGCTTCCCGTCTTACCTATGAATGGGCAAAAATCTGCAATGGGCAAAAGTTTGAACTAAAGAGTAACCGCTGATAATTAGTGAAATAAAAACTGAGTATCCCAAAAATGAAATACTCAGTCATCATACCACTATTTACTACTATATACTACTATCAATTAACCTTATGCAGGAAGTATAACTTTGGGAAGAATCATATTGTTTTACCTGGATGGTTCTTTTTGGGAAATTGCAGTGTGAAACTGGTATCTGTGATCAGTTCTCTCTTTTTGATGCAATCCCACAATGGTCAACTCAATACCCTTGTGTTTGGCATTTTCCCTGAAATCTTCAATAATTTCAATGACATCTCTGTCGATATTAATAGATCTTGAAGCATCAATCACAACATGGGTTTTGGGGGGAATCGTATGTAGGGTATTGAGAATAGCAGCCTTGTTGATAAACGTAACCTCCTGCGCCAGTTCCAGCCTGAAATGCGTTTCGTCTTCCTTCTGAGGAGAGAAGAAAAATGGCGTTTTGTAGTTGTTAAATAAAATATAAAACACTGCGATGACCATTCCCAAAGCAATCCCTATCAGTAAATCGGTAAAAACAATCCCAAGAATCGTTACAATAAAAGGGACAAACTGCCCCAGGCCCAACTGATACATTTCTTTGAATATGGCAGGCTTGGCCAGTTTATAACCCACCATCAGCAAAATTGCTGCAAGACTTGCCAGCGGAATCATATTTAGCCAAAGCGGTATAGCCATGGCCGATATCAGCAATAATATGCCGTGGAAGAAAGCCGCGGCTTTTGTTTTTCCGCCAGACTGAATATTAGCCGAACTTCTCACAATCACCTGGGTGATTGGCAATCCGCCTATAAGCCCTGAAATAATATTGCCAATCCCCTGAGCCTGAAGCTCCCGGTTGGTGGGAGTAACCCTTTTGTAAGGGTCAAGTTTGTCTGTCGCTTCTACACATAATAAGGTCTCCAGGCTCGCCACAATCGCCATGGTAATGCCGATAATATAAATTTCTTTATTCCCAAGCTGGGAGAAATCGGGAAAAGTAAATTGCCCCAAAAACCCTGAAAATGAATCCGGAACAGGTATTTCAACAAGATGTTGAGGGTCAATCGCTAATGTCTCGTTCCCGCTAAAAAGCAAGTTCAGACCTATACCTGTCAGTACAGCTACCAGCGGCCCCTGAATCAGTGTGGTAAATTTTTGCCTTTTCATAAAGGGCTGTTCCCATATAATCAACAGCGCCAACGATACCATCGCAATAACGACTGCGCCGGGTGTTATTCCATTGAGCATATAAAACAGCTCAGACAAGGTATTGTGCCCATCTGCCTGGAAAAATTCAAAATCACCTTCCAGGTCCTGATCATAACCCAAAATATGGGGAATCTGCTTCAATATGATTACAATACCAATACCTGAAAGCATACCCTTGATCACAGAAGTAGGAAAGTAATAGCCAATAATTCCCGCCCGCGCAAACCCCAATATCAACTGGATAATACCAGCGATTACTACTGCCAGCAAAAACTTCTCAAAAGCACCCGGCCCCAGATCCTGAATCGCAGTGAAGACGATGACTGCAAGTCCTGCAGCAGGTCCGCTTACGCCCAGTGGAGAACGACTAACCAGGGCGACAACTGTGCCTCCGACTATTCCTGCAATAATACCCGCAAATGGCGGCGCACCAGAAGCTAGTGCTATCCCCAGACAAAGTGGCAAAGCGACAAGAAATACAACCAGCCCAGCCGGCAGATCATCTCTCCAATGACCCAACAGACCATCCTTATGAAATGGATTCATTATTTGTTTGTTAGAATAAAAAAATTGAAAAAATAGAAGGGGAATTATTTAGGAAAGGGCTTCCGGAGGAGGTAAAATAATTTCGGAGAAATACCCGGAGTACCAGACGGACGCAGTGTCGGCGTAAAAAACAATCAGTGCGCGGGGTTGTAATAGTGTCTGGTGGTAATAGAAAAAATGGTCGGTTTCTGTTTTTTCGTCTGCTCCGTTGTTTTCTCCGTCAACTGGCTGTTCAATTTCAGCAGAAGTAACGGATTGTGCATGCAGGGACAATAAAATTTCTATTGCTGGCCTGAAAAGGAATATAGAAATCCCTAATACAAAAAAAAGCGCTGAGACTTTGGTTTGTTTAATAGCGAAAATTTGAGCGATATGTCTGTAGAAAACCGTCAACTTTTATCTTTTCTAATCATACTAAAAACCATTTCTGTATAAAACCGGGTGATTATTCCGGCGTCATTTTGGGTATCTGTTACTGATGGCAGATGGTCTGAAAAAAACTTCTGTAAATGTGCTCCCTCAATTACGGAAGAAATCAGCATATGTGGAAATTCAAATGAAGGATTTATATCCAATACCATCTGGCTGATTCGGTTTACCAGCCGCTTATAACCGGCAAAATATCCTTCGCGGTTCTCATCATCCACTTCTTTGGTAAGATAGGTTTTGGCTGCTTCTGCCACTACAATCCGGTCAAGCAGTACTTCATTGATGTAGTTATCTCCCGAGTTTTCGGTAATGGTTTCTGTAACAATTTCAATGGCCTTTTGCAGCTTGTCTTCCGGCAAGGGAATGTTCACGGTCGCAAATACCAGCCGGTATTCCATCCATCCCCAGTACCAGCAGGTAAGATACAACAACAGCTTGTGTTTATTTTCAAAATACCGGTAAATGGTGCTTTCGGGCGAACCAGTTTTTTCTCCCAGTTTTTTGAAAGAAAACTTCTCAAAACCGATTTCATGGATCAATTCGACGGAATGACGGATAATATCATTTCCCAACCGGGAAGAATCGGGGTCTTTCAGGTACAGGCCGTTGTGAACGGTAATCTTTATTTGAGAAAATAAATCTTTCATCGGATTCTTCCTGTGAGGTCGTCGAAAAAGGGTGTCTAACAAATGTAATAGTAACACTTGTATTTATGCAAATGTTTATCATCAAATGGTCTGTATTCCGGCATCATTGGCTGTGTTTTTTTATGGGTCTTGCAGATTCAAACTTTTTTGTAACTTATTCCCCATAAATACTACTGACTCATGAATCGCAGATCCTTTCTCAAAACAACCGCCGCCGCCGGTGTCACTTATTCAGCCTTACCGCTGATATCAGCCCTTCGCCGTACCACGAAGTATCGCCTTGCGCTGATTGGCAGTGGCTGGTGGGGCATGAATATCCTTCGCGAAGCCATCGCCTTCGGCGATTGTAAGGTCGTCGCAGTCTGCGACGTGGACCGCCGTCATCTCGACGCCGCTGTCACCGAAATCAATACCCTCAACGGCGACCGCCCCAAAGCCTACGGCGATTACCGCGAAATGCTCAAAAAAGAAAAACCGGAAATCGTCATCGTCGGTACCCCTGACCACTGGCATGCGCTATGCGCCATTGCGGCCATCGAAAGTGGTGCCCACGTTTATGTCGAAAAACCGATCAGCCATACGATCAACGAGGGGAAAGCGATGGTCGCTGCCGCCCGAAACCACAACCGCGTGGTGCAGGTTGGTACACACCGCCGTGTCTCCCCACATAATATTTCCGCCCGTGAATTTATCCAGCAGGGAAAAGTAGGCAAAATCAGCGAGGTCAAATGTTTTGTCAACTACGGCCAAAACGCAGGTACCAAAGCTCCCGATGCCGAACCACCCAAAGAACTGGACTGGGATATGTGGTGTGGCCCGGCTCCGCTCCGGCCTTACAACCCCGGCATTCACCCCAAAGGCTTCCGTAATTATGTCGAATACGCCAATGGCACCATCGGCGACTGGGGCATCCACTGGTTTGATCAGGTGTTGTGGGTAATGGAAGAAAAATACCCCAAAACGGTCTTTTCTACCGGAGGAACTTTTGTGAAAGAAAACGGCATCAACGCGCCCGATACTCAGATGGCTGTCTTCGGATTTGAAAATTTTACGATGACCTGGGAGCATAAGCTATGCGCCCCCAATGCCAATGAAGATCACAATGTAGGTTGTTATTTTTACGGCACAGAAGGCACTTTCCATATCGGCTGGCTCGATGGCTGGACCTTTTACCCGGCAGATAAAAAGAAGGAGAAAATCAATTTCCCGCCCACCCTTCACCAGCCCGATGCTCAGAATATCAAAGAACTCTGGGCAGACTTCATGGATTCGATCGAAAACAACCGCCGCCCGGTTTGTGATATTGAAATCGGCCACCGTTCCACCAGTGTGAGTCTGCTTGCTATGCTTTCCTATAATCTCGGTCGCAGTGTGATCTGGGATGGGGAAAAAGAAATGGTAGTAGGAGATGACGAAGCCAATAAACTCCTATACCGCGACTATCGCGGCGAATGGAAATATCCGGGGATGTGACCTACGAACTAGAAAAATATATCCAATCGTATTTTGGTATTCCCAAAAACGATGTTGAGCGGATTATCTCCTTTTTCCGAAAGGAAGAACTGAAGAAAAATGACTTCTTCCTGAAAGCAGATAGCTATTCCGACAGGCTGGGATTTATTGAATCGGGGATTGTGCGCGAGTTTCTGAATGCGGATGGAAAGGAAGTAACCAAATGGATTTCTTCGCCAGGATACTTTGTGGTAGATCTGGCGAGTTTTCTGTTTGACAAACCCGCCCGCTGGAATCTTCAGGCGCTGACAGACTGTGAGCTACATGTTATCTGTAAATCTGACTATGATAAAATTGGTCAGCTAGTACCTGCCTGGCAGGAGTTGGAGAAACTGTTTATCGCCCGTTGTTTTACCATTCTGGAAGAGCGGATTGTCACCCATTTATCTCTGACTGCAGAAGCGCGCTATGAGATGTTTTTTCAGTTTGCCCCGGGTTTGTTTAACCAGGTTCCGCTTCAGTACCTGGCTTCCATGCTGGGCATGACTCCCGAAACTTTCAGCCGTATCAGAAAAAAACTGGCGGAAAAAACTTCTTGATATTTGTCAAGAGAGCTGATTTCTGAGAGGCCGACCTTTACCTTATACTTAACAACAAGGTAAATGAAAGTCAATCAACAAGCACCTGTATTTCAGGAAGCACAAATTCAGATTCAGGTTAGCCCTGAAAAAGTATGGTCTGTTTTGACCAATATCAGCAACTGGACCAACTGGAATCCCAAAATCACGCGGTCCGAAATGAGTGAAAAGCCCGTTGTTGGCGCAAAATTTCGCTGGACGGTCAACGGCGCAAAAATCAAGTCGGTTTTACACACCGTGGATATTGGTAAAACCTTTGGATGGAGCGGTACAACCTTTGGTGGCTCGGCGATACACAACTGGCATCTCGAAAGCAAAAATGGCGGTACTCAGGTAAGGGTGGAAGAAAGCATGGAAGGCTGGCTGGTCGCCTTATTCAAATCCAAAATGAACAACGACCTGAAAAAAGACATGGTCTTTTGGTTGGAGCAATTAAAACATGAATGTGAGTAGAGCCAGATAATTATCTGGCTCATGATAGGTCAGATAATTATCTGGCTCATAACAGGTCAGATGATTATCTGGCTCATAACAGGTCAGATGATTATCTGGCTCATAACAGGCCAGATAATTATCTGGCTCATAACAGGCCAGATAATTATCTGGCCCTACAGTTAATCTTTAATTTTTGGGAAATCCATTCCAAATTTAGAGCAATGAGCACGGCAGGCCCGACAACGACCAGGCTTCGGAGCATTGCTTGCCATATTGGGACATTCATATAATGCTCCGGATCCATTTTAGCAATGACAAGGTAAAAAACCCCTGTACTAAAGGCCAATAAACCAATGGTGAGAATAATTTTTTTTGCCAT
The DNA here is from genome assembly GCA_041391665.1 of Bacteroidia bacterium. Classification (NCBI taxonomy): domain Bacteria; kingdom Pseudomonadati; phylum Bacteroidota; class Bacteroidia; species Bacteroidia bacterium. The sequence continues at coordinate 1,103,593 of JAWKNO010000001.1, forward strand.
AGCTGTGGATTTGACTTACCCTAAATATGGTAAAAAAATATTTTCTCTCCCAAAATGCATAATTGCGCCAAACACATAAAGACCTCCAATGTCAACTGGTTTGAAAGTCGAATAATTTATTTTTGGAGAAAAGGGCTTCCCATAGAGAGTAAAAATCCCGCCCTACCTCGTCAAACGCCGGAAGGCGTCTTCAAGGGTAAACGTCTGTTTGCTCATGGAAAGGATCACATTATTTTGTTTTACACAAGTCTGGAAAAGCTCCCGGCGAATGTCGGTGTGAACCGCTGCATGAATGTGAAATTCGGTAGGCGAAATGCCTTCCACAGATTTTACCCCTTCCATCTTTTCTATCGCCGAAAAGTCAAACCCCGGCGTTTCAAACTCTACGCGAATCAGGGTTTCGTCTTCGGCAATGTTGCGGATATTGGCGGTGGCTTCGTCGGCTACCATTTTACCGCGGTTGATGATGATGACGCGGTCGGCAATGGATTCTACTTCAGGGAGAATATGGGAGGAAAAAATGACGGTTTTGTCTTTGCCAATCTCTTTGATCAGGTTGCGGATATCGACAATCTGGTTGGGGTCGAGCCCGCTGGTGGGTTCGTCCAGGATGAGCACCTCCGGATTGTGGATCAGCGCCTGACAAAGCCCCACGCGCTGGCGGTAGCCTTTGGAAAGCATGCCGATTTTTTTGTGCTGCTCGCGGCCCAGGCCCGTCATTTCGATGACTTCGGCAATGCGCTGCTGTTTTTGCGGGCCGGTAATCTTGTAAATCCGCGCCACAAAGTCGAGAAACTCCTGCACATACATGTCGAGGTAGAGCGGGTTGTGTTCAGGTAAATAGCCCACACGTTTGCGGATTTCCAGCGGGTGGTCGAAGATATTAAAATCACCAAGAGTAACGGTTCCGCTGTCAGGCTGGAGGAAGCACGTGATGATTTTCATGGTGGTGGTTTTCCCCGCGCCGTTGGGGCCGAGGAAGCCGAGGATTTCCCCCGGATTTACCGCAAAAGAAAGATCATCGACCGCCCTTTGGGTGCCGTAGATTTTGGTGAGATTCTGAATTGTGATGGGCATGCGTGGATGTTTGCAATAAAAGACTCAACAATTTTCGTATTTTGGATGAATATTACAACAAGCTATGAGATTGAGAGCATTTTGTTTTTTCACACTGATTATTTCTGCCTTTCTGTTTGTCGGTTGTGAGTCCGGCAGAACTCAGGAAACCGAAGCTCCCGGAGATTATATCGAAAAAGATGGAAAGGTCTATTATCGCGGCGAAAAGAATAACGATGTAGTTGTTCATATTTCCTCCGAACCGCCGTCTCTTCATCCGACCAATGCGCGGACGAATGCGCGCAACCTGATCCTCGAACTGGTGTTTCAGCGGCTCCTGGCGCTGGATATGACCTCTGGAAACCTTATGCCCGAGTTGGCCGCTTTACCTGAAAGATCGGCCGATGGCCTCACTTATACCTTTGACCTTAATCCTAAAGCTGCCTGGCCTGACGGAAAACCGATTACGGCTGAAGATGTATTATTTTCCGTGAAAGTGATGGCTGCCCCATTGGTCGATAACCTAAACCAAAAAGGATATATAGAATTCCTCAAAGACCTTCGTATTGACCCTGAAAATGATCACCGTTTTCAGGTAGAAATGAAGGAATATTATATGCACAATGACAACTTTGGGATTTATACGTTTATCCTTGATTCGCGCATTTATGACCCGGGAAACAAACTGGGCAAATATACCCTTACCCAACTGCTTGAAGAAGCAGAAAGCATTTCACAGGAAACGGATCTGATCGCATGGGCAGAAACCTTTAACGCACCCCGTTTTGGTACGGATGTGGCAACTTTCCAGGCCGGCTCCGGACCCTATAAAATGGAAGAATGGATTACCGAACAGCAGATTGTCCTTACCCGCAATGAAAGCTATTGGGGAAAAGGTCTGCCAGGGTACAACCACAGTCAGAATCCGGACCGGATTATTTTTAAAATTGTTCGCGACGACAACTCTCTCGAATTGCAGATCAAACAGCAGGAAGTGGACGTGAGTACCCAGCTGACTACCCAAATTTATGAAAACCTCAAATTGAGTGAGGTGGCAAATGAAAATTACCATATCGGTATTACGCCGCGTGATTCGTATGCATTTATTTTGCTCAACAACCGCCCGGACGGGATTGGCTCAAAAAAATATTTTGACGACAAGCGGACGAGACAAGCCCTGGCTTATGCAATACCGATTGCAGATATCATTGCTGATATTTATCCCAATACAGCCAAACAGACCATTTCTCCGGTTCCAATGGCCAACAGTGATTACAACAACAATATAAAACCATTTCCCTACAACCCTGACAAAGCCCGTAAATTGCTGGAGGAAGCCGGATGGAAGGATTCTGACGGTGACGATATTCTCGACAAAGTGATCGATGGCGAAAGGGTAAAATTTAGTTTTACGCTGATGTATCCGCCCAGCGACCAGGCTTTGGACGATTTTATTCAGCGTATCAAAAATGCGCTTGGAGAGGTTGGTATCAATTGTATTCCCGATCAGAAGGCAATGGGTGCCGCCGTGCCGATGATTCGTTCGCAAAACTTCGATGCACTCGTTATGGCCTTGTCCTCACCATCTTTGGCCTATGACTTTAAGCAGATGTTTTACTCCACCAACTGGCCGGAAGGAGACAATTTTTTTGGGTTTAACAATGCCGAGGCCGACGACCTGATCGACAAAGCCCGTGTCGAACAAGACCCAAAAAGACGCAAGGAAATGGTGGACCGGATTCAGGAAATTCTGTATGACGAACAGCCCTGTACATTTTTGTTTAATCCAACCCAAAAAATCGCCATTCACAAGCGGTTTAACCATGGCGAAATGTACCCCATTGGCGACCACGTGATTTTAAACCAGCTGGAAGTGATCAGGGAATAAGTGTCGATCTATATATAAATCGAAATTTTGCATCTCCCTGGCACGCCTGGCGTATGCTTTACGGATATACCAGGGACTACCATGACTAGTTTTCCGAATCTGAAATTGCCCCGGGTGGCACAGCGTATAACTACAACCCCAGCGAAACTCCCGCGCTGATTGTACCAAATGTTGTAATCCCCGTTTCTACAAAAGGGGCAATATTAGGTTTGATATAATATTTTGCGCCGAGTGAAGGACCGAAACGCAATCTGGTTTTGAGTCTTGTACCGCCATTTGGCAGCGGACCTTCTTTTGCGCGATAGACCACGTTTTCATAGGAAAGAAAAGCCGTGGCATAAAAGTCCCATTTGCCTGTATTTAATTCTCTGGAAGCTAATTGTTCAATCAGTGGCATAAAGCGGTAGGAAACGCGCCCCCCTACATTGATGACATGCCAGTTGTAGGCATAGCTGATTACGCCTCCATATTTAAAGCGCGAATAGGAGATGAATGGCCCAAAACTGAGTTCGTCAGTCAATCCATATTCCGCCTGCACAATGACCGGGAGGCTGAATGTGGTATAGTTGCCGTAGTTGCCAAACCCACCGATACCAATGGCCGGGCTTATGGTAAAGTCTCTGACTGCGTGGTTTTGCGCCTGTGAGATATTTGCATTCAGCACCAAAAGGCTGAAAAGTAGTATGGGGAAAAACCGGATATTCATGATTATCAATACGTTTGCTGTGGTAAATGTCTGTTGTTGTTACAAAGACATACGATTTTTCCCAAAGGTGGCTTCACAAATGTAAAGTTATTTTTCCACCAACTCTACCCGCCGGTTTTTCTCTCTTCCTTTGTCGTTTTTATTGGTGAATACCGGAACCAGCATCCCTACGCCGTGTGGTTCAAGTCGTGTTTGGGCGATACTGTACTGATTCACGAGCGCTTTTACTACGGCATTTGCTCGGTCTTCGGAAAGTTGTTGATTGTAAGCGAATGTGCCTTTGGCGTCGGTATGTCCTACCACATAGAGGTTGAGCTGCGGACGGGCTTTCAGGAGTTTGGCGATTTCATCGAGTGCGGGTTTGGATTCAGGCTTGAGGGTGGCTTTATCAAAATCAAAATAAATCCCGTAAATCGCCACTTTTCCATACAAGTCGATATCGCGTCCCATCGCATCGGCATCCAGGGAAACCAATCCACCTTCCATTTCATCTTCCTCAATGATATCGATGAGAAATACAAATTCATTGTGCCGGTATAAATGTCCACCTACAACAATATAGACTGTGCCTCCGGGGCGTTTGAGTTTTGCTGCGATATAACATGAGCCGCCCGAATCAGACGATCCCTGGTGGAGTTTGATCCCCGAATTGGTGGGGTAGGGGTTGGGAATGTAGGCAGTGCCCAGCCAGGTTCCTCCCCCGACGTCTTTTTTTACATTTCGCTCTTCAAATACACCTTTGGCGAGAACTTCAAATCCTGCTTTTTCTATGGCTTGCAAATAGTTGCGATAGACTTCTGTGAGGGTTCTTTCGGCATGGAGTTCATAATAGCGGCGATAGATTTTGCCTTCGGTTTCGATCCAGTCGTCGATTTTTCGATAGCCGGTTTCGGGGCCGGTGGCGATTTTGTATTCGGCAAAATTTTGTTCTTCGCACCAGGTGAGTACTGAAGCCGGATACCGCGTGATGAGCGGGTGATCTTCACAGCCGGCGGCGTCTTGTTGGGCAAAAGTAAAAGTGGATTTCAGGAGAAAAAATAGGATGAGCGTGCAGAATTTGTTCATGGCAGTTAGTTTTTGTTATATAGGTTTGTGTGTTTGTCTCAGACCAGCCGGTCTTTTAATGCCTTTCGCACAGCTTCAGCGCGGTTGTGGACGTGCAGTTTTTTGTAAATATTTTTGATATGGGCTTTGACCGTATTTGTGCTGACAAATATCGCTTCTGCAATGGTCTTGTAATTTTCTCCGTTGCACAGCATGCGCAGTACTTCGGTTTCTCTTTCACTCAGAGGTGATTTCCCAATATTGTGAAAAGAATTTACGATCCGGCGTGCTATATGTGCACTCATGGGCGAACCGCCACTGTGCGCTTCCTGAATCGCCTTCAACAATTCTGCCGGAGGCGTCTCTTTGAGGAGGTAACCCGTAGCCCCTGCGCACAGAGACTCAAAAACAGATTCATTGTCTTCCTGAATTGTCAGCATGACGATGTTCATGTCGGGCATTTTCTCCTTTAGTTTTCGCACACATTCAATCCCTGACATGCCGGGAAGTTCGATATCCATCAGTACAATATCGGGCCGGTAGTCGGGTATGCCCAACAGTGCGGATTCTGCATCTTCGAATACCAGGTTGCAGGTAAAACCCGGAGAATTGTCAATGATCAATTGAAGAAGTTGCCGGATTTCGTGGTCGTCTTCTACAAGCGCTGTATGGATGATCGGAGTTTTCATACTCAAAGGTAATTTGTGAAAAGGCCTCCTGCTATTACCCAAAAGGGTGATTTTATCGGGTTATTCTGTAATTTTTTTTATGAAAGTTATGGCAGTTCCCAATCCGGGTGTTCCTTCGATATTCAGGGTAGCACCTGACTCTTCTGCCCGCGATCGCATATTGTGAAGGCCGTTTACCCGCAAAAGGTTATTCGGATCAAATCCCAGGCCGTCATCGGTCAACCTGACTACCAGCTCATTTTCTTTGCCGATAAAAGCAGCAAACCTCATTGTGTGAGCCTGTGAGTATTTCAGGCTATTGTTCATTGCCTCTTTAAATATCATCAGCAGATTGCGGCGGGTGGTGAGGTCAAGCCGAAGATCATATGATTCGGGTATCTCGTTCTGGAAATGAAAATCTATTCCAGAATGTTCCAGCAGGGTATCTCCAAATTGTTTGATCCGCACTAACGTGGCCGAAAGCGAATCGTGTTTGGGATCCAGTACCCAGATAAAATCGCGCATACCGGAGGAGAGCTCTTTCAGATTTTCTTCCACGCGGTTGAGGTATTCTGTCATCTGTGGATTTTCGGTTGACTGCTGTTTCATCAGGCCGGTGTAGAGCGAGATTTTGGTAAGTTTGTTGCCTGCTTCATCATGGAAGTCGCGGGAACTCCGCGCTCTTACATTTTCTCGTTCTTCCAGCTTTGCTTTTTCTATCAGTGACTGTGTGCGCATTTGTCTGCGGACTTCTTCCGTGCGATAACGAATAAATCCTGTAATCGCCAGCCCTGCCATCAGCAAATACAGTGCATACGCCCACCAGGTTTTCCACCAGGGAGGACGAATGAGCAACCGCACGGATGTTCCGGCTTCATTCCAACCCCCATCATTATTGGAACCTTTTACATGAAAGGTATAGGTTCCCGGGTCGAGATTGGTATAGGTCGCTACACGGTTGGATGCATCTGTATAAGTCCATTCTTCGTCAAATCCATCCATCTTGTAGGCGTATTTATTTTTCTCGGGTAAATGATAATTGAGCGCTGTAAACGAAAAAGACAATACCCGCTGCTGGTAGTTTAGTAGAATTTCCCGGGTGAACAAAATTGACTGTTCCAGCATAAAATCATGAGAACGCACGTAAGGGGCAACTCTGCCTGTCAGTACCGGATCATTAAACAAGCGAAAGCCTGAAATAACTACCGGAGGGATAAAGTCATTGTCACGGATTTTTGTGGGGTCAAAATATACCATCCCCTTATCCGAGCCGAAATACAGGATACCCTTCTGGTCTTTGTAACAAGCGCGGGAGACAAACTGGTCGGAAGGCAGGCCATCTCTGGCAAAATAATTTTTAAATGTCTCTGCTTTAGGGTCAAATTTTGAAATCCCTTTGTTGCTGGATATCCAGAGATTCCCTTCATCGTCTTCGAGAATACCGCGCAAAAATGCATTGCTCAGCCCGTTTTTTTCATTGTAAGAGCGGATAAAACCTTTTCCGGGTTCAAACAGGTGAAGCCCGGTCTCTGTTCCGACCCATATTTCCTTGTTTTTTGCCCGGTGTAAATATTTAATCACTTCATTTTTATAGCCAGCCCCAAGGTTTTGTTTGTGGTAAGTCCGGGTAGTTTTGTCAAAAGCAAACAGTCCTAACTGGCTGCCAATAAGCAGGGAGTCCTCTCCTAAAGAGATAATATGAACGAAATGATTGGCTGAGTCAAAAGGGCAGGTTTCGATGGAATCTCTGTCCGGGTGAATCGTCATAATCCCTCTGTAGCTTGGAATCCAGACCTGGTCGTTTTTGTCAATAAATAATCCGTAGGATTTTTGTGTGCCAAGCGCGCCAGGATCGTTGGGTTTATAGGTGAAATGGCGGAAAACAGGCGAATTTACATCTTCTGTACGGGAAACAGAGCCATTACATGATATATATAGCCTGCCTCTTTTGTCAATAGAGATATCATTTACAAGCGGAGCAAATAATTCTCCCGGTGCCGAAAAATGTCTATATTCTCCAGAAATAACATCTATCCGGGTCAACCCTTGTTCTGTACTTATCCAGAGATTTCCTTTTGGGTCTTTTTCAATGGCTCCGACAACTGCGTTTGGCAGACTCTGTGGATTATCGGGGTTATGACCAATAATCTGGAAAGGATATACATGGCCGGGCAACATCGTAATGCCTTTTTCTGTCCCGACCCAGAGATTTCCTGCGCGATCTTCGCAAAGTGCAAATACTACTCCGGATGGGAGGTTTTTATTGATGATTTCTCCATTTTTATATTGAAATAATCCCCCATATGATCCCAGCCATAAATTCCCATTGTGATCAAAAATCAGTTTCCGTATGCGGTTGGCAGCTATATTTTCAGGATATGGGAGTGTGTAGTGCTGGCTAAAATGCACCTGCCCTTCAGCGGTATCTGTTTGTGCCAAATAGGTGATCTGCTGAAAGCCTCCGGGTTGCTGCCCTGTCCAGAGTGTGCCATCTGGGGCGGTGGTAATGTCATTCACAATTCCAGGATTGGGTCTTTCTGCCAACCCCGGCCAATGAAGGTAGTTTTTGAAGGTACGATTTTTTTTGTCAAACCGGAGCAGCCCGCTGGTAGTGCCCACCCACAGATATCCTCGCTCATCTTCTCCAATTGTAAAAATGCTTTTGATCTGTCCGCCGGGGTCTTCGGGTTTGTTGATGTGCCGGATGAATGAAATATTTCCCGCTGCATCTTTTACTACCTGATTTAACCCGCGGGAAGTTCCCACCCAGATGGTGCCTTCTTGATCCTCAAACAGGGAAATTACTTCGTCGGAGCTAATGGTCGTTGAGTCATGGGCGTCGTGCCGGTATCGGTAAAAAACTTCTTTCCCCGCATCATAACAATTGAGCCCACCGCGAAGGGATGCGATCCAGAGTTTGCCCTCGCGATCTTCCATGATATCGTAAAGATTATTGTTGCTGATGGAAGTCGAATCTTCCTGATCATGCCGGAAGGTGGTGAAATGATACCCGTCAAAACGATTCAGACCGTCTGAGGTAGCGACCCAGATAAATCCCTGATTATCCTGAAAGATATCTCTGATTGTATTTGACGAAAGGCCGTGTTCGGTAGAATAGTTTACAAATTGTTGCCCCAAAATATTTGAGCAAATCTGCAGGAAACCGGCTATCAGCAGATATATCTTGATCGTGCTTTGCATTTGCTAAAGTTACAAAGCCCTTAGCATTTTACGAAATATGGGATTTGGGAGAAATGGAATCTATGATTTCCCTAAAATGATCCGAAGAATATTGGATTTCTGATTCAATCAGTAAGGATTATAAGAAAAAGATACATTACTTCCCGAGATTTTTATTCAAAGGACGCGTCTTTGCACGCGCGGTTGAATCCTCCGGATTTTAAATTACTAACAAAAAATTTGCTTTTCTTTGGCAGGTAAACCGACAGCCTATTAAATCTCTCTTTGCAAATATCGGAATTGTTGTTTTGCTAAATCTCCTGATCAAGCCAGTATGGCTGCTCATTGAGATGGAAGTGCAAAACCAGGTAGGTCATACAGACTGGGGGTTATACTCCGGACTGTTTTCTTTTGGGTTTTTGTTTATCGCTTTTTCAGATATGGGGGTAAGCCAGTATATCACGAAGACTCTGGCTTCAGACCGTGGACTGCTGCATTCCTACTTTCCCAATCTCCTGACATTCAAACTGGTTATCAGCATATTTTATCCTTTTATTCTGGTGGGGTTGGGATGGCTGATGGGCTATGATACGCATGAACTGTATTTTTTACTCCTCCTCTGTCTGGTTCATGCAGGAAACCAGCTTATGGCTTATTTCCGGGCAGGATTTCAGGCTTTACAGCAATTTACCCTCGATGGGATACTCTCTGTCTTTGAACGAGTAATCTTGATGATTCTGGTCGGCTATTTATATATGACCAGCCTGAATATCGAACGGTTTATTTATATCCGGGTATTAACGGCTTTGCTGGGAAGTGCTGTATTTTACTTCCTCTTTGTGTGGTTGCATGGCTGGATTAAACCCAAAATGGATACGAAGCTGATCCGTCAGGTACTGAAGCTCAGTTTCCCGTTTGCTATGATGACGATCCTTTATTCAGTCCACGACAAGGTCGATCAGGTCATGTTGCTAAGAATCGGTGGTGCAAAAGAGAATGGATTGTATGCCGGGGCTTACCGCTGGCTGGATGCATTCAGTATGTATATGTGGACGGTTCTTCCTATATTTTTTGCACGTTTTGCTTATGTTATCAAAGACTTTAAGGCGCAGGAGAGATTACTGCATTTCGGGCAGGTGATTGTTGCCCTGCCCATGGTTTTTGTCAGTGTATTCGTTTTTTTCTATGGAGAGAAGTTGCTCTTTCTGTTTGGAAAGAGTTCGGCAGCGGAAATCACGGTTATGAGTGCCTGCCTTCGGGCGTTGTTTGTAGCGGTTTTATTCAACGGAATATTTGCCATATTCAGCACCCTGCTTACCTCAACGGATCACGAAAAATTTGTGAATCGCCTGGCGGTATTCAGCATATTGATCAACGTGATTCTCAACTGGATTTTTATCCCGGCTTACGGCGCTGTTGCATCTGCATGGACAACGGTAGCCAGCTACGCTTTTTTGGATATCGCCTATGTATTTTATATACGCAAATATATTCCGGTAAAAATCCCCTGGATACAAATGGGGAAAATTGCTTTGGCTGGCATATGTACTGCAGGAATATTTTTTCTTTTCGGTAAAACTTCGCTGGAATGGTATTGGACGACCCTTATCGCCGGTGTCGGACTGGCGGCATTCAGCATACTTTCCGGACTGATTTCCCTTAAAAAAATCAAAACATTTACGGTATAATTGTATGGCCCGTATCTGTCATCTTACCCTATTAAATCCTGCTACTCATACGCGGATTTTTGCCAAAATCGCCCGATCACAACTGGCGCTGGGACACGAGGTAATGGTGGCCGGTCAGGACGAATCCCCTCATCCATATCTCTGTCAGGGTGTCACCATTTTTCCACTAAAACCCTTTCGAAGGCTGTCTCCTCAACGGATATTGGCCCAGATTCGCATTTTGAGAACTGCCGTCCGGGCCAGGGCGCATCTTTATACGATTCATACTCCTGAGCTGATTTTTGTTGCGCTTTTTTTACGGTGGTTTCGGGGAGCAAAAATCATTTACGACGTTCACGAAGATTATGCTGCCAATATCCGCTATGGCAAACATTACCCCGCCTTTCTGAAATATCTGCTTGCTGGTGGTGTGCGGTTTATCGAAAAACGATTTGTCAGCCAGACCGATGCCATCAGTTTTGCGGAAGCGTGTTATGCGGGAATATTTGATGAACCAAAGGGAAAACGATTTTTTCTGCGAAATAAATTTCAGATGTCTGTCCCCCTGGCTGACTCAGAATCCCTTGTTCCCCCATTTCCCTACCTCCTCTATACTGGTACCATCGCAGAAGACTGGGGAATATTTGAAACAATCGCGTTGTGGAAAAAAATGAACCAGGTACAGCCGATAAATCTGGTCGTAGCCGGACATAGCCAGGATTTCAGGGTATTGCAGAAACTGGAAAGAATGGTAGCTGAATCTGGATTGGAAAACCAGTTTACCCTCATCGGTGGTGAAAAATATGCCGCCCACAGTGTGATTCTTTCGTTGATTAAAAACTGTACTTTTGGCACGGCCCTTTACCGGATGGGCGTTCATATCAGCGGGAAAATCCCCACAAAGTTTTACGAATATATGGCATTCGGGAAACCCCTTGTTTTCACTTCTGATCCTTACTGGAATGGGTTAAACCAACAGATGGAATTTGGGGTTCCTTACGATGATGTGACAGATATTTCCGCCCTTCTGGAGGCCATTGCAGAGAAAATCGCAAATCCCGAACCTCACCGGAAGGAAGATTTTCACTGGTCCGGAGAGGAAGGGGAATTGCGAAAAATGCTCTTATTCGTGCTGGAAAATCAGAATTCGAGTTCGACCTGATTGCGCATAATATCGTCGAAGGATTCGCGCTTACGGATGAGTTTTGCTTCCCCGTCGATGATCAGCACTTCCGCCGGGCGGTAACGGGAATTGTAGTTAGAACTCATGGTAAATCCATAAGCACCCGCATTTCGGAGACAGAGAATATCCCCTTCGCGCACTTCATTGAGTTTGCGGTCCCATGCAAACGTATCCGTTTCGCAGATATATCCGACGATGGTATAAATCCGAAGAATGCCTTCCGGGTTGGATACATTAAAAAGCTCATGGTGCGAGCCGTACATCATCGGGCGAATGAAATGATTGAGACCGGAGTCCATTCCTACAAAAACCGTCGATGGCGTTGGTTTGATCACATTCGTACGCATAAGAAAAAAGCCCGATTCGCTGACCATATATTTACCAGGTTCAAACCAAACCTCTACTTCTTTCCCGTATTCTTTGGTGAATGCAGCATAAGCTGTGCGGAGCTTTTCGCCTATTTCTTCAATATCAGTAATGATATCGCCCTCTTTATACCCGACTTTAAATCCACTGCCAAAATCAAGGAAATCCAGATCTTTGAACTCATGGGCAAGATCAAACATGATCTCAGCACTTTGCACATAAGATCTGGCGTCGAGAATATCAGATCCTGTATGAACATGAAGTCCGGAAACACGGATACCTGCGGCTTCCACAATTCGCTGTACATGACGTCGCTGGTAAACAGAAATGCCAAATTTGGAGTCAATATGACCTACGGAAATTTTGGTATTTCCACCGGCGAAAATATGCGGATTAAAGCGAATCGCGCAGGGAACGGTACCGCCAAATTCATTACCAAACTGCTCAAGAATGGAGATATTATCAATATTAATGACAACCCCCAGTTTTACGGCAGCTTTAATCTCTTCAAAAGAAACACAATTGGGGGTATAGATAATATCTTGAGGGGCAAAACCAGCTTTAAGCCCCAGGCGAACTTCCTGATAAGAGACGGTATCGAGGCCACCACCCAACTGTTTTATCAGCTTCAGGATATTGATATTGCTTAATGCCTTGACAGGGTATTTGATTTTGCAGTTTAACCCTTCAAACGCCTTGACCATACTATTGTATTTTCGGCGAATGACTGCGGCATCATATACATACAATGGAGAGCCAAACTCCTGGCAGATATCCAGCAGGTCTAACCCCTGAATTTTGTAGCGCCCGTCTATCAACGCTAACTCCTGAGACTGTTCTGAAGCGGACATTTTGTGATTATGAATTAATGAATGGTGAAAATTAAATTTTTTACACAGAAATATACATGGAAGCTGAGGCAGATTTACTGTGACTCAGGCCCATACGTCGCCATAAATAAAGTTAATGTGAGCCTACTTGAGATACCGTTTAAGCCAGGTATGCTTCATCGGAACCTCCCATTTGGAAAGGTCATCGCTCTGATCAAGAGAATTGTCGAATACAATGGTTTCAGCTGTAAGTTGGCCGTTAGCTACCAAAGCAGAGATTTCGCGAAAGTTTACAGACCGGATAACACCGTGCGCATCGCGGTAAGACACCATCGCTGCGTCCATCCATTCCAACTGTTCTTGCTGTAAAATGGTGGTAATGGCACGCTTCAGACTATCGATCGAACAGCCGGACGGGCGACTTACCCCAGGATCAGCCTGGACAATGACAAACTGATCGTATTTCAGGTCAATCATTCCATCCACAGGTGTACCATGTGTTTTCCACTGAGAAAGGAACTGGTCAAAACTATGCTGAACCCCCTTCTTTTTTTCAGAAGAAAGCGGTTGACGAAGCGAGAAAAACCAGGTGTACTGTTGCATAGTTTTCCAATTTCCGCTGCAAATTTCTATGAAAATAAGCCAGGAAACAAACCTTTCCCCGGAGTTTTAGCAATTTTATACGTCGGAATGGTAAATATGATCAATTACCTCGCGGTATTTTTCGAGCAGTACCCTTCTTTTCAGCTTTTGAGTTTGGGTTAATTCGCCTGATTCGGCAGCCCATGAATCCGTGACAAGTTCAATTTTTTTGACTTTTTCGATTTGGCTAAACTCTGTATTGTACTGGTCGGCGATTCCCTGAAAGAGTTCTTTCACGGCCAGGTTTTTCACCATTTCCTCTTTGGTTTCTGCCAGAATGCCCCGTTCGGCCATCCAGGCCTTCAGCGTATCAAAAGCAGGGGAGATTAAAGCAGCGGCAAATTTTTGTTCAGCCCCTACTACCATAATCTGATCGATATACACTGAGTCCCGAAACCGGTTTTCGATGGGTTGAGGGGCAACATATTTTCCGCCGGAAGTTTTGAAAAGCTCTTTGATCCGGTCTGTAATGCGGATAAACCTTCCTTTTACAATTTTGCCCACATCTCCGGTTTGCAGCCATCCATCTGCGTCAATCACCTGACGAGTCGCTTCAGGATCTTTGTAATAGCCGAGCATGACATTGGGGCCTCGCACACAGATTTCCCCGTCAGCGGCAATTTTCACCTCTACGCCGGGAATGGGCATACCTACGGTTCCTTCGAGTGTACCGCCCGGCTCAAACCGGTTAAATGAAATAACAGGCGAAGACTCTGTCTGGCCGTATCCTTCGCGGACTGCGATGCCGGCGGCGGAAAAAATTTTGCAGAGTTTGGGCGGTAAGGCTACCGCCCCTGTAACGATGGCGATCAGTTCGCCACCCAAAGCTTTTTGCCAGCGGCGAAACACAAAACGCCTGGCAATGGCCACTCGCCAGGCATAACGCCAACCCTGGTCCACATCCACCTGATACCGAAGGCCGATATTCATGGCCCAGAAATACAGTTTCCGCAAAGCTACCGGAAGTTCATAACCTCTGGCCAGCATAGATTCGTAGATTTTTTCAAGGAGTCGGGGCACTGTAGCAAAAAAATGCGGCTTTACCTCCTGTACTGACAACATGAGTCTGTCCAAATCTTCCTCATAATACACGGCACAACCCAGATGTATATAGGTGTAAACAACCATTCGCTCAAAAATATGGCTCATGGGCAGAAAACTCATTACCCGGTGTTCATGGGTAATAGGCAGAAGCTGGATGACCGATTGTATATTGGAGATGATATTTCGATGGGACAACATGACGCCTTTGGGAATGCCAGTCGTGCCGGATGTATAAATAATCGTTGCCAGTGTATCTGGCTCAATCGCCTTCATTCGCTTTTCGACTTCCTCCTGTGCGATATTTTCACCCAGCGCCAATATCTCCGTCCAATGTTTTTCGCCTGCTATCTGCTCTACACAAAAGATATCTTTCAGGGTTTTCATGGAGGCAGACATTTCCGCCAACCTTCGGTATAGGGTTTCATTACCCGCTATCGCAAGTCTGATCTCTGCGTGGTCAAATACATACTGATATTCCCTGTCACTCAGTGTCGGATATACAGGTACGCATACAGCCCCTACCTGCATGATCGCCATATCTATCATATTCCATTCGGGACAGTTTTGGCAAATGAGTGCAATATTCTCGCCTGGCTCAATACCCATAGCAATAAGCCCTTTGCTGAAACGATGAATCTGTGTAATCATTTCCCCGGAGGAGAGGGGAACCCAATCATTGTCCACCCGGCGATTGAAAGCATCTTTTCGGGGATACTGCTCCAACTGATAAGCAGGCAGATCAAATATTCTGGAGACTTCCATCATGCGATGAATATACAGAATTTTCTTTCTGACGAAAACACTTCCCTATTGCGCCAGATTAAACGGAGGTGCGCCTTTGAGCGATAGAATATTCAAATCAGATACTTCAGAAAGAATATCTTTAGGCAGATTATACCACAGCGGCGAATTGTCAAGTACCCAGCTGTCAGAAGAAATCGCGATTACATCCTTTTGTTCTGAAATTTCTTTATCCGGATTATTGACCAGCCAGATTTCCCAACCATAGCCTTTCTCTACAGAAATTTCCTCCATCATCTGACGCAGGCGACCGCTATTGGAGACAGGTTTGTCGAGGTAAAACACAACGCCCGAAGGCTGAAGATTTTTAATAAAATCACCAATCATCCCCAGTGCCGGATGTGTTTCATCCACTTTGCGATAGGTACCGTGCACGCTGGCAATATCCCGGTAACATCCATCCCGGCAATCCAGTACGATCCCACCTGCAAGGCCACTTTCCATTGTGATCAGCAGATTGTATCCGTCAATGGCGAGTTTTTTTCCAGCTACGTCTTCCTTCACTGCCGCATGGGTGAGGCGATGAGCCAGCGATTGGTCCGAGCAACCCGCGCGGAGTACCGCTTTGCGTTGCCGGTCAGTCAGCCGGTAACGATCTCCGATAAGTTTGAGGCTACCATTTTCCGGATAGTTGTAGGTAAGCAGATAAGAATAATCGCGAACCGCTTCATTGAGCCGGGGGAGATTGCGCGGATGAAACAGATCAGGATCATTGCCGTGCTGACCACGGTGTTTCTGCTTGGAAGGCATCTTATCTTCGGTTGATCCGCCAGGTGCTGACAGGGGTAAATGGATGTGCCTCCTGAGAAGCCTGTTGGGAGCGACTTCCGTTCATCGCCAGATCTGCAATCAGCCCTGCCACAATGGACTCTTCTTCCGTTAAGGTTTTGGTCAGATATTCGGGGCGAAAATGCTGGTTGACAAAATGGGTGTCGAAATGTCCGGAGGTAAACGCTTCATGCTCCATGACAAACCTGCAAAAGTCCAGCGTCGTCTGGATACCCACAATTTCGTATTCGTCAATTGCCCGTATCATCTTCCGAATCGCCGCTTCCCGGGAGGCATCATGTACAATAAGTTTAGCGATCATCGGGTCGTAGTAGATCGGAATGTCCATTCCCTCATCAAAACCATCATCTACCCGCACGCCACTTCCTTTGGGCGGGCGATATACTTCGAGTTTGCCGATATCGGGAAGAAAATTATTGGTAGGATCTTCCGCGTACACCCTGATTTCGATAGCGTGGCCGTTGATTGCCAGATCTTCCTGGGAAAAAGGAAGAGGATTTCCTTCAGCAACACGAATCTGTTCCCGTACGAGGTCTATGCCTGTGATCATTTCAGACACGGGGTGTTCGACCTGAAGGCGGGTATTCATTTCGAGGAAATAGAAATTGAGATTTTCGTCGAGCAAAAACTCGACGGTACCGGCGTTGACGTAATGACAGGCCTTGCAGACATTCACAGCGGCTTCGCCCATTTTACGCCGCAGTTCCGGCGTAAGGACAGCCGAAGGCGCTTCTTCGACCACCTTTTGGTGGCGACGCTGAACCGAACATTCGCGCTCAAACAGATAGACCACGTTGCCGTGGCTGTCGGCGAGTACCTGTATTTCGATATGCCGGGGTGAGCCTACATATTTTTCGATAAAAACAGCCCCATTGCCAAAAGAACTTTGGGCCTCGCTCACGGCTCTGTCCATCTGGGAGACAAACTCTTCCGCCTCATTGACGATGCGCATCCCTTTCCCTCCGCCACCGGCGGAAGCCTTGATCAATACAGGAAAACCAATCTCTCCTGCAATTTTTTGAGCCAGATCCACATCGGTAATCGCCTCATCCAATCCCGGCACCAAGGGCACATGGTAAGATTTTGCTGCCTGCTTTGCAGAAAGCTTGTCGCCCATCAAATCCATGGCATCGGGCCCCGGGCCTATGAAGATGATTCCTGCTTCCGCTACTTTCCGCGCAAAAGCGGCATTCTCCGAAAGAAATCCATAACCAGGGTGAATCGCATCAATTTTATTTTCCAGACAAATCTCTATGATCTTGTCGCCCAGCAAATAGGACTGATTGGAGGGCGGCGGTCCCAGACGAAACGACTCATCCGCAAACCGCACATGGGGAGAGTTTCTGTCTGCGTCGGAGTAAACGGCAACGGTCGCAATGCCCATTTCACGGGCAGTTCGCATAATGCGAAGGGCTATTTCTCCCCGGTTGGCTACCAGTATTTTTTTTATTTCAGGCATTCCTTTTTTCGTTTTTCCATCTTCTGAACCAAAATCTTCCCAGACCAAAAAGTACGACCAATAAAACCGGAAAACCGATATTCATTACCCTGATCCATCCTGCAAAATTGCGAGCTTTCTCTTTACTTAGCTGGCGTACCACGACTTCTTTCGAGCGAATCTGGTTGAGCGCTTCATCGCCTGCAAGATAATCAATGGCATTCATAAGCAGGATTTTGTTGTCATAAGGAAGAGAACCTCTTTCCCCCCTGTAAAGTTTTCCCTGAGCAAATTCTCCATCGGAAATAATCGCCATTTTTCCAGGTGCTGAGGGGTTATTGGCACTTCCAAATCTCGCAGCCGGAGGATTGGGCGCGAGGGAATCCACAGGTGCTTTGCGACCGGTAAATAAAGACTGAAAAATGCCTTCAGCCACTACCCCTGCGATTTTCCTTCCCTGACTAAAGAGGTTTTCCGGCGGTGGGGTCTGTATATATTCATTGACATCGATAAACTGCCTTCCCTGTATCGTACGACTGCGGGGAGAAGTATGGAGAAATACATGATTTTCCAGTCCTGGCTGGGAAAAGGTATCAATACTGGAAGCATATCGCAACAATACGGCATCCACATTCCGGCTGATCGGGTGTTCGGGGAAATTGAATACCAGCGGGGAAAATACCCACTTTTTTGAAAGAAAAGTTCCGCCTGATTCGCCAGGCTGAAAAACCTCGGTACTTTCCGCTTCGAGATCCTGAATCAGGTCATAATTGAGCTTCAGCCCATACTTCATAAACAGGTCATCGAGATTGAGATCGTACAGAGAGGTAAGGGTGGCCTGCTTGCGGTACATATCCATGTCCACCAATTCCTGGTCCATGATCCAAAGTACACTTCCCCCGCGGATCAGATACTGATCGATTTCGTATTTATCTCTTTCAGAGAAGGGTTTTGTGGGTTGAAGAATGACCAGCACATCTACAGACGGGCTTACTTCATATTCCGGCACGTTGGCCAGATTGTAGGTGTACAGGTTGTACGAATTTTGTATTTCACGACCCAGGTCGGGGATTTGTTCCACGGGGATTTCTCCATGTCCCTGAAGCAAAGCAATCACTCCACCCCGCTCTTTTTGCAGATTGCGAATAGAAGCTGTAAGCTTGTACTCCAGGTCCGCTTCTGCCTTCAGGAAGTCCACATTAGGCCCCTGAGGTGTCATGACACTTGATCCCCGGAGCAAGTCCACATACACTTCCCGGTCGCGGCTGCGCATGACTACAAGCGGCCACATATACTGCTCTTTGGTTTCGGTAGGGCCGACTCTGACTTTTATCGGTACCGGGCGATATCCTTTTTGGGTGAAAAGTTGCATCAGTTCCGGGTTTTTGGCCGGATCCACAAATTCAAACTCCAGATTACCCCCAGCGTAAAGTTTCATTTCCAGTAAAGTCGTGCGGATCGCGTCTTGAAACTTCCGGATATTGGGCGGAAAATCACCCTCCATAAATACAGTGATGATCAGAGGATAGTCAAGACTTTCTACGGTCGAGATAGTCAGATCAGAGAGTGAGTATCGCTTTTCTTTGGTAAGGTCAAACCTGTAGAAATACCCGGAGGCGATCAGATTCACCACTACCAAAAGGGCAATGACGAGGATTAACTGAATATTTTTCTGAAGACTTTTCTGCATAAAAAGATTCGACGTGAGTAAAACCCAAAAATAAGTTACAATCTCCCCCCATCAAAACCGCATCAGCATACCGACCTGCCCGGGGGAAGCAGAAATCATTTTCCGATACACCTTCTTTCCATGACTTTGATGAATCAAATATGTTGACAGATCGAAGACCAATAAAAATCCTCCCTGTAAAATCAGCGATTGGCCGTATCCGCGAAGGCGTTCCGGGTTATTCTGTGTGGTTTGTGATTTTTCGGTTAAATACAGCCCCGTAGCCATATAAGCCAAATCCAGCCCGGAGTTAAACAACAGGGTTTTCTCAATCTTCTGCTGCTCGCGAAAAGTCTGCCATTGGTCATAACCTGCCGGATCAGACTTTGCCGTACCGATCAGCGAACCGGCAGCCAGTCCCAGGTTGACGACATTCCAAAAGGCGTTCATTTCATGGAAATAACGAATATTCCCTTCCGAACCCGCACGCAATGCAGCACCTGCAGCAATATTCGTTACCGCCCATCCGCCCAAAACATACATAGACTGCCGGTTGGTCTTCAGACGAAGCTGATTGGCTGCGGTGAGGTCATTTTGCGAAAAAACATTCCCCGCCACTCCCCAAACCAGTCCCATGATCATCACATATTTTCTCACATTCATTCTTTAGAGATTTAACTCCTTTTCATGCTGATGGCAATCTTTGTCCCGATCAGGGCAATTACCACAAAACTCAAAAAATACAAAGCATCGCGACTGTCAATCACTCCGCGGCTGATGCTCTGGTAATGTTCATTTATGCTTAGTTGGAGGAAAAAATTATTAATACTGTTTAATGCTTTTATCCCGGCAATCAGGTCAAAGGCGAGATAAAAGAAAAAACATAAAAATACCCCAAGAACAAATGCGACAATCTGGTTGTCGGTCAAAGCAGAAGTGAATATGCCAATTCCCGCAAAAATACATCCCAGGAAAAACAGTCCGATATATGCCCCAATGGTTGCCCCACTGTCGAGATTCCCCACCGGATCACCCAGCCAGTAAACGGTAAAATAGTAAATCAATGTGGGCAGCAGAGAGAAAAAAACCAGGAAAACCGCGCCCAGATATTTTCCTAAAATAATCTGCCAGTCGGTGAGGGGTTTGGTTGCAAGAAACTCCATTGTACCGGTTTTGATCTCTTCGGAAAATGCCCGCATCGTGATGGCAGGAACGAGAAATAAAAACAGGTAAGGCCCGATAAAAAACAGCGAGTCCATGGTCGCAAAACCAGTCTCCAGAATATTGTATTCAAACACCCAGAAAAACAGCCCGGTTCCGACCAGAAAGACCGCGATCACCATATAAGCGATCAGCGAGTTAAAAAAAGTTGCAACTTCTTTGCGGAATATTGTGATGATATTTGTCATTGCTTAATTTGCTTCAACAAAATACAGCATTATTCGGTTTTTTTGCCAACGCCTTTAAAAATCCTTTAGAAAACCGCGTCTATGGAAACGACTGAAATACAGACAGAGAAAGTTCTGCACATTTGCAAAAACTGTGAAAATGAATTTTCCGGCCAATATTGCAACGAGTGTGGCCAACACGTAGAGGGAAATGAGCCGCCGAGCGTATCCGGAATCCTGCTTTACCACTTTTACCATTTTCTCCACAATTTTCAGGAGTTTATGTTTACTTCCTGGCAGTTGCTTATTCGTCCGGGTACAGTGCTGCTCGAATACCGGGCCGGTAAACACAAAAAATACTACAACCCCCTCAATTACTTTCTGGTCGTTGGCTCTGTGTTTCTGTTTATGACTGTCAATTTTTCGCCCGGCTCCGCTGAGGCTGCGATGAAAAATCAGATGGGAATGTACGGTCAGCAACCGGTGGAAGAGCTTTCTCCTGAAGCTTATGAAGCACTCGATGAAGCTGCAAAAAAGCAGTATGACAAGCAGAAAGCCGTTCTCTCCGCACAAATGAAATATATAGCATGGACACAGCAGCATTTTAACCTCGTCATGCTGATTACTGCTCCGTTTTTTGCCCTGGGCATTTACCTGGCTTTCAGGAAATCAGGTTATACTTTTGGTGAACAACTTTTATTTACCTTTCATTTGTACGGCTTCTCAACTTTAATCTCTTTACCCACCGTTCCATTCGCCAACCCGATGGATATGAGCCAGCCTATCAAATATTTCACCCTGCCGGTATTTGTCTTGTACTTTGCCTGGGCTTTTAAGGATTTGTATAAAATTTCAATTTTTAAGGGTATCTGGAAAATTCTCTTAAGTTATTTTTTGTACATGATTATTTTCATGATAGTTGTATTGATTCTTTCCATCGTTGGGGGAATCGGTTATGCCCTGATTTCCAAAGCTATGGCATAAGTTTGTATAAGCGGTGATTTATTTAAAAGCTATTGTTTTACCTCCGGAGAAAATATCGAATAAACGTAGTCTGGCGAGTGTGGCGCAACGCTGTGCCGTTTTGCGTAATGATATATTTCGCAGCAGGGCATCTGTATGCCCAACAGGGAAATGTTTCGGTTTCCTCCCCGGCGGAAGGCGTGTTTACCCTTTCCACCTCTTCTCCGGAGTTTTCGGCACAAATGACAGGCATCGTTGACCTCGGAGGGAAAACCATTCTATACAACCCGCATTTTTTCCCGGACTACATCTCCAGCCTGGTCGACTCACTGACCGGGGAAGGGCTGAGTCCTGTGCGTTATGTGGTCTTCAGTGATGGAAGATCTGTCCCTCCCAGCGAAGTTTCCACATTTGCTGCAAGTGCCGAGGTTATTGCGGACCTGCCGCCCGATATAGCAGGAAATCTTCATTCCCATATTGCTTTTGACAAGACACTGATTCTGTCGGGAACCCGTCGCGAGGTAAAAATCCTGTGGTTGAAAAACGGACCCATCAACAGTAAACTGGTTATTATACTCCCTGAAGAAGGGCTGGTTTTGGGAGAATGGCCGGTCAGCGATATTCCGGAAACAGCAGAAAATCTCCAGACCGCCGACGGCTTGCTTCATTATACGGTTCAGGGCAATCTGCGCGGCCTGCCCATTGTACTGCTAAGCGGAGGCCCGGGGTATTCCGGCACTTATCTGCAACCTGTGGCAGAAAAGCTCGCGCACAACGACCGCATCATTCTGCCTGACCTGCGGGGCACGGGACAGTCGCAGCCGGAGGTTTATTCTCCGGAAACTATCAATCTCGCCACTATCTGTGCAGATCTCGATACACTCAGAGAAAGTCTCGGATTGAAAGAATGGGTCGTTTATGGCCACGCCTTCGGCGGTATGCTGGCGATGGAATACGCAGCGCGTTATCCTGAAAGCGTAAAAGCCCTTGTCCTTTCCAATTCGGGCGGGATAGATCTGGAGTTTATGGAGTCATTCGGAGACAATTATGAAATGCGGATCACCCAGACTGACAGAGACTCGCTCTGGTTTTGGGAGAATGATTTCCGAAAAGCCAAAAACCCCGATCTCGCCTGGCGCAATCATTTCCGGCTGGAGCAGATACCCTACCTGTATGACAGACGGCAGATCGACCGGCTGATGCGATATTTCCCTGTGGGAAGTTTTTCCGAAAAAACCAGTGACCTGCTCTGGCTTGACCTCGAAACAAACTACTATCCAGCCGAAGCTTTGCGAAATTTCCGGAAACCCGTGCTTGTCATCGGAGGCAGGCAGGACCCCATCGGAGCTGGGACTGCATATAAGATCAGGGAAAACCTACCCGATTCCCGGCTCATTTTTCTTGAGCGGTGTGGCCATTATCCGTGGATCGAGCAGCCGGAGGAGTATTTCTACCGCATTTCACAGTTTCTCAATGAAGTGGAGAAGTGAGAGGGGGGAGCGAGAAAATCAGTAAGGCGTTCCGGCAAAACGTCCGAGTGTTTTCCCGTCTTTGATTACCCAGACAAGGTCATAATAGCCGGCTCCATCGCTGTTGTGCATGACGATATAAAGCTCATCTTTCGGGCCAATGAATACACCTGCCCGCCACGCTTTGATATTGGGCAGGAAAAGATCGCGGAGCATTTCCCGGGGAATAGAGAGTTGAAAATCTTCGGATGACACAGAAACCGCGGAAATCTCAGCAATGGGCATTTCTCCATCCGTACCAAACGGAACGGCTCCATCTATTTCTGATATCCAGTTTTCATTGAATACGATGTTGTGGTTTCGCGCATCAAAAGAGGATACCTCAATTTTGACAGAAATTTTTTCATTCGAAAATTCTGCGGCAGAGTCATTTTTACTGATCTGATTTATGCCCGGCAGATCTTCTATAAAGCGGATGCGGCTTTCGTGAATATAGCCGTAGAGCCACAGCCGGTTCATATAGAGTTTATCTTTGAGTTTGAGCTGTTTGGCTTCGGGCAAATCATCAAAATGGCGGTAAAAGGAGACGTCTCGCCATGCGCTTTGATTGTCTTCTGACTCAATCACCCAAAACACCTCAAAATCTTTGATTTGATCGAGGGGCTTACCCTGGATGCCATGTTCTTCCCGCACGTTGGTAAATCCGTCGGGGTCCTGAATGATCGCCAGTTGTGCCCAGCCTTGTGAGCAGAAGATAGAAGCCAGAAAAAGGATGAACCGATATTTCATCAGAATAAATTTGCTGCTAAATTACAACGAATGAATAAATGGATTCATTACAAATGATGATTACTACAGATGAAAGATTTAATTCTTAATGAAATTAGGCGCCGATTATTTGATGAAGGGATTCCGCGTGCAAAAAAATGCCTGAATTTATTAACAGAAGAAGAAATCTGGTACCGGCCCAATGAAAATAGCAATGCTATGGGCAATCTGATATTGCACCTCAACGGGAATGTCCGCCAATGGATCATCAGTGCATTAGGCGGTGAGTCAGACATCAGAGTGCGCCAGTCAGAGTTTGACGCGAGAGGCAATATAACCCGGGCGGAGCTGATGGCGATACTGGAAAATCTGGAAGCCGACCTTTGGCCGGTGTTGGATAATATTACGGAGGAAAAATTGGTGCAGACCTATCAGGTACAGGGGTACTCAGAGACAGGGATTGCCATTTTGATCCACGTAGTGGAGCATTTTTCCTATCATGTAGGACAGATGACCTATTTTGTGAAAGCGTTTAAGGACCTCGATACCGGCTATTATAAAGGACAGAACCTGGATGCGAAATAATTATTCCGCAGCGTTTCCCACATAATTTTCAGGTCTCAGGCGTATGAGTTCATCCTTGATATGATCTGCGATGTCCAGATTTCTTACAAAAGCCTGCAGGGATTCTTCGGTAATGGCTTCATTTCCTCTGGTGAGATCGCGCAGCGCCTCATAAGGTTTGGGATAACCTTCTCTTCTGAGAATGGTTTGTATGGCTTCTGCCAGTACGGCCCAATTGGCATTGAGGTCAGCGGCAATGGCTTCGGGGTTGACGAGCAGTTTGCCCAGCCCTTTAATTACCGCCTGGTGAGCGAGGAAGGCGTAGCCGATGCCCAGCCCGACGTTTCTCAGTACGGTAGAGTCTGTAAGGTCGCGTTGGAGCCTTGATACCGGAAGTTTGCGGCTGAGAAATTCGAGGATAGCGGTAGATAGTCCACAATTGCCTTCGGCATTTTCAAAGTCAATCGGATTGACTTTGTGCGGCATCGCCGAGGAGCCAACTTCTCCGGCTTTGACCTTCTGTCTGAAATATTCCTGACTGATATACAGCCACATATCCTGACACAGATCCATAATGATCCCATTAATTCGTTTCAGGCAATCAAAAATGGCAGAAAGCCCGTCGTAGTGATCAATCTGTGTCGTAGGGTAGGAGCGGGAGAGCTGGAGCGACTGACTGACAAAAGTATCGGCAAAGTTTTGCCAGTTGATATGCGGATAGGCGATATAATGGGCGTTGAGATTACCCGTAGCACCGCCAAATTTTCCGGGTACGGGCAGTGCCTGGAGGGTTTCTTTTTGTACTTCCAGCCTGCGGGCAAAAACTGCAATTTCTTTGCCCAGGGTAGTCGGAGAGGCGGGTTGCCCGTGTGTGCGGGCGAGGAGAGGAATAGATTTCCAGGTCTGAGCAAAACGATGGAGTGTGGTTATGATTTCCTCCAGTTGAGGCAGGTAGGCTTGTTGGACAGAATCACGGATAGACATCGGAATGGCGGTGTTGTTGATATCCTGTGAAGTGAGTCCGAAGTGTACAAACTCCTGTTGTGCGATCAGCCTGGAGAAACCAGAATGATTGATTTTTTCCTTAATAAGGTATTCAACCGCCTTTACATCGTGGTTGGTGGTTTTTTCAATATCTTTGGCGCGCTGTGCATCTTCAAGGGAGAAATCATGATAGAGCGCGCGTAAAAACTGTATTTCTTCCTGGTCAAGCGGTTGAAGAGGCGAAATACCGGTTTGGTGGAGTGCGATAAGGTATTCGATTTCTACCCATACGCGGTAGCGGATCAGGGCATATTCGGAGAAATAGGCATCGAGAACATCTATTTTACTTCTGTATCTGCCATCCAGGGGAGAAATTGCCGTAAGGGCATTCAAGTCCATGATATTGATTTTAGGAAAAGGCCAAAACTACACCGAATATGCCATTTCCCCAAAAGATCATCTAGCGCCTAATTCATTTTTAGTTTGAATGAAAGAGAAAGATTGAGTAACATCATCGACCCATTCGATTTCGTTGCAGTAGCCTTTGTAAGGCATCCAGAATACAAGTTGGAAGAAATAATTTTCATTCTCATACACAGCGATCCGGTAGAAAAGCTCAATGGACTCCTGTTCAAGTTTGCTGGCGACATAATAATCTCCGGATTTTACCACAATGCCACCGGGGAGCTTCAGTTCCTGGTCTGACTCAATTTGAAAGGAGTCTGCTTTTTCCAGTACTGTTCCTTCCACAAATTCATAATAACCTTTGAGTTTGAGACGTTTACGTTTTATATCTCCAAGATTTTGTTTGGCATCTTCAATTCCGAGGAGGTAGAAGTTTTGAATGGTATCATAGTACTGCAGGCTTGCATAAGCGTGCATATCGTAGCCAGGTTGCAGATTAGCAGGGATTACCACCTGGTAAAGGCTGTCAATAGGAATCGTGTGGTGCTGGACCGGGGAAACCGACTTGTTGCAGGATAGGAGAATCAAAGTCGGTAATAGAGCAATGTAAACGTAAACATTCACGCAGGCAATTTAAGTGAATTTGATCAAAAATTTATCTGTTCGAATGTAATTTCTGGTACGAGATTGGCGTAAATAATCAGGGTATTTTATGTTTTTTGGGTTAATATACTACTATTCAGACACTTATATAGCCAGATCACAACACAATACCGTAATATTTCGTTCAGTATCCATACATTGCCGGAAGATAATGTTTGAATTTTCTTTCAAAAGGCAAAAACAGTATATTTACAAAGGTTCAGTTTGGGTAAAAAATGTACCGGGCTGAAAGGTAAGTGAGGTAATTTTAATTAGAATGAGAAAAATAACGCTGCCGGAAGAGAAGCTAAATGAACTTGCTCAGCAAATCAGTGAGCGGATGTTGTCCAACCATTTTTTTGAGAAGGGCGTGATCCGTGGCGAGGAGCTGAAGGGCTTTTCAGACCATTCACAAATCAATAAATTTTTATTGTTTCAAGTTTTTCAGGTTTGGGATATGCAGATAGCCAAACTGAAGCACCCGTATTTTGATTTTGATCAGGCGGATATTCAGGATAGCCTGAAAGGCCTCAAGAATAAGCTTTCTCAGCATATTCGTATTAGTGAGGAGGATTTTAAACCCATGCTCAAGCGAGCGGTTTACAACAACCTGCGCCTGATCCTCGATCCCCGCGAAGCACTCACAAACTTTTTCTTTAATCAGGGCGATAAAATTCCATTGGAATTATACCTGCGTTATTCTCAATTTTTTTCCGATCTGGGTTTTATTGTCAGCAGTCTTCTGAAATACTATCAGAAAAATAATATAGACACGGTTGAAAAAGATGTCTATTTCCTGAAAATGGAAAAAGTGATTGAAGTCTATGACAAAAAGAGTGAAAAAGACTTCGATGCTTACCGTTCAGAGTTGTTTGAAAGTCTTTCCGGTCTGAAACTTTCGTCTATTGTAGAAGAAATTGAAGCCAAACTTCGCAGTGCAGAAGAGGCAAAACGGAAAGAGGAGGAAGAAGCCCGCCGTAAAGAGGAGGAGGCCATCAGACAGGCAGAAGAAGCCAAACGTAAAGAGGAAGAAGCGCGTCGCAGAGAAGAAGAAGAGCGCAAGCGCCGTGAGGAAGAAGCCCGCCGCAAAAAAGAGGAAGAAGCCAAAAAATCCAGCTTTTTTGATTCTATAGGAGAAGACGATTCCTTTGAACTTGACCTCGATGATGAAGATATTATCGTTTCTGTACCCGAAGTGAAAACGGTAGTAGAAGAAACCCCTGCTGTGAAAGAAACACCAGTGGTTGCCGAAACGCCGCCGGTAGTTGAAGAAGTGGTAGAAAAAGAAGTTGTTGCAGAAGTTTCTGCTCCGGTAGATGCCGTCATGGCAGATGAAGTGGACACCGATGAGTTTTTGGAAATGGCTGCAGTATTAGATCAGCCTGAGGAAACGCAGCCGGAAGTTGTCGAAAAATCTGACTTTTCATCTGCCGTTGTGGAAGAAGTACTCGAAATGGTAGAGGAAAAAGAAAAGCCGGTTACCCGTGTAGTTGATGTACCAGTCAACGAAAAACCAACTGAGCCCGTCGCTACTCCCAAAAAAGAGTCAACGATGTCTTTTCTGGATCGTTTCCTGACTGAAAAGGAAAATGGAAAAGCACCGGAAGTGAAAGTGGATAAGCCTACGTCAATCCTTGACAAAATTCACGAGAATGCTACAAAAACCACGGGAGATTCGCCTAAGCAGGTTCTTGATAAACTCAACGGCAGCCGTAAGATCAAGCTGGACGAGATTCCGATTCACAAACAATACCAATATGTTCAGAAGGTATTTGATGGAAATAATGTTCGTTTCCGGATTATTGTGGACAAAGTAAACAACGCAAAAAACAGTGAAGAAGTGGAAGATATCCTGGACAAATTTGTTTTCAACAACGAAACAATCGACCGGGAAGATATTGTGGTAGCAGAATTTATCAGCCTGCTGCGCAACCGGTTCTGACATGGGCTTTATAAAAAAAATGGCGCGGATGTAATTACATCCGCGCCATTTTTTTTGCCCTGACAGTTCTAATTGCTTTTCAATTTTGACAAAGCCATTTCCAGTTTTTGAAAAATGACCGGTATGTCTTCCATATTTGCTGTACCTACCGAGAGCCGGTGCCAGAGAGAGGTTTCTTCCAACCCAAAGGCATAAAAAGGAACCATAGCCACACCTGCTTCATTCAGGAGGTATTGATACACCTGTCTTCCAGTCTGAAGCGGTGTTCCTGTCGGAGTATGGAAACCGCGAAGGTCAATTTTTACGGTAAGGTATAAAGCTGCGCGTGGGCTTATGACATCCACCGGATATCCTTTAGCCTTAAGGTTAGAGAAACCCTGATAAAAACCTTTCAGCCTGCGATTAAGTTTTTCCCTGAAATCGTGGAGATACTGGTTGACATTCTCGTCTTTTCCGAGATAATCTGCGACAGCATGCTGCAGCGGGTGTGACGGCCATGAGCCAATATGAGCGAGCAACAACTTCATTTTACCAATGACATCAGCAGGTCCAAATGCCCAGCCCATACGAAGACCTGTGGCAGCGTAGGCTTTAGACAGCCCGTCAATATAGATTGTATAGGGCCTCATTTCAGGTAAAATTGATACCGGATCGAGATGTCGTGTATTGTCATAAGTCAGGCTTCTGTATATCTGGTCATAGAGAATATACAAGGGTTTTCCTTCGGGCCCTCTGCGCTGATTTTCAGCTAATACGAGTTTGCATATATCTGAGAGTTGCGCCTCACTGAAAACGGTTCCTGCGGGATTCAGCGGAGAGCAGAGAGCGAGCATGCCAGCCTGCTGGATATGAGGTTCCAGGATTTGTGCCGTTGGTAAAAAGTTGTCTTCCGGATTAGTAGCAAGTGCCAGTCCGTTGGCCTGGGCGATATGCGAGTAAAAGTGATTGTTCCACGAAGGAACCGGATAAATAATCTTTTCCCCCGGATTGAGCAGGGTAAGGTAAGCCGCGTAGATCAGCGGTCTTGCACCAGAAGACACGAGATAATCATTTGCTGGGTAGTCTAGTCCTTGCTGTTTGAGCGTATAGGTCGAAATGGCATTCCTCAGTCCTGCAATGCCATTGGCTGCAGGGTATTGGGTATGATTTTGCGCATAAGCTACTGCAACCGCATCTTTAAGCTCCTGCGGAACCGGGAAAATCCCCGGATCAAAATCTCCGATGGTCAGGTCAAAAATTTGTTCACCAGCGCGAAGTTTCTGGCGAATCTGGTCTGACAATTCCAGTATCTGAGAGCCGATGAGGTTTTCGGCCATTTTATTTACACGGGCCATAATCGTTTAGATATGATTGTACCAATGGTAAAAATTTCGAATTTTTGTTATTCTATTTCTTGATGAATTCAGTAAATTTTTGTAAATTTACCCCGTTAACGGGGTAAAGTCAGCCATTCTACCTCACTTTCGCTGGCTAAATTCGCTACCACACAAACTCTCCATTCAATACAAAATCCATAAACTTCCTGATTGCTGCCGGATCTTTCTGTAGTTTGTGCAACTCCACAGACACAAAAACCTGGTTGGTTTTTCCATTGGTATAGGTGGTTTTTGCTGCGATCACATTGGGGCCCGTCCATCCGCCGGTTGTTACCATATTGGCAGTCAGAAGACTGTTGGCGGGATCTTTGGGGTAAAAGGGATCCGCACCGGTGATGAACGTGGAACAAATCAGCGGATCAATCACTGAGCTAAAGTTCGCTGTCGGATACACTACGCTGTCAATCGGAATACGCGCCTGTCCGGAGGATGTGGACAAACTATCCATGGGCGAAAAACTGAAAATCGGAGAAATATTCGCTGTTTCAGGATCTGTGAAAGACCCTGGAAATCGCGCCGTAAAAAATATTTTTCCGCCCTGATTGAGGTATAACTGAACCTGATTAGCTGCTACTTCTATCAACATTTGCTGGCCGAAGGCTGAAAGTTGAGTTCCGTCTGAATACCAGAACACTTTGTCATACAAACCCAACATAAACCCAAATGTCGGATCCCAGAAAGGCGGAATATTATCCCTGATACTGAGATAATCGTAGCCTGGATATAGTTGTGCCAATAATGGAAAATAGGTATTGTCTGCGTTGGGATCGGTATGGTCGTCGATGACCAGCAGATCACTTTTTTTCTCACGCACAAAAAATGGCCGTGTAGAGTCAATCGCGCTAAATGCTCCCGCGATGTCCCGCACACGAATATACATGCGGTTTGAAGCTCCAACCTGCAATCCCTCCACAGGAAAGGGTAAAATGCTTTGTTTCTGTCCGCTGAAATAATGTGCAGCCTGAGAACCGTCCTGCTCAGGTGCGTCCGGAATAAAAGTGGCAAAACTTTCCCGCCGGTCAATGCCATACCATTCGCCCTGATTAATACGGATAAAAATGGAGTCGAGGGTTTCTGCTCCGTCCAGATCTTCTACACTCCAAAGTACAGACCAGACGGAAAAAACTGTGTCAGGTATTGCATTGAGTGTATCAAAAACAGCAACAGGAGTGGTGTTTTTGATGGGAATAACCAGCTCTGCCGGTGTAGGATCTGTCAGATCCAGATTGTCAATGGCTCTGACGGCGAAGACAATATTATTGGTGTCAGAACCGAAGTTAATATCAAAACGAAAAACGCTGTCTGTCCGGACGGTGAAAAACCAGTCAGAGTTGTTAATGGAAAATTCGTATCCTTTAACATATCCGTCCTGATCTTCCCCCGACCAATGCAGTCTGACCACACTATTCAGACGCTGGTCGCCCGATACATTGATGCTTTCAACAAAAATGCTGGTTTCGGGAGAAAGGTTTTCCAGCTTTTCTCCCGGATCACAGGCGAACAGCAGAAATAGGGCAAAACAAACAAACAGACAGCGTTTCATGTATTCAATCAGCTTTTACGATTAATGAATCACGACGATTTTTTTTCTTTCAATCAGCGTGCCTTCCACTTCCACAGCCAGAAAATAATTTCCGTTTGTGAGATGGGAAACAGGAATAGAAGCAACTCCTGAGAGTCCCTGTATTTTTTCAGTTCCGACCACCCGGCCCATCATATCAAAAATGTGCAGCGTTCCTGTTACCATTTTGGGGAATGTATATTCAACAACTACATTTTCTGAGGCAGGAACAGGATATGCGCGTATAATTGTGCCTGCGAGATCGTCTGCGATACCGGTTACCCCTCCCGGGCAGTTCGCTCCGCTGAATGCTTCGGCATCATCGTTGTTTCTGGGCAGAACTTTCATGGCACTGAAACTATAATACATGATACCCGTCAGACTGGCCATTGTATCGCCAGACGAAACAATACATACGGGCAGATTGGGATCCATAGTACCGGAGTTGGTGATCCAGGTTGAATCATTGATATAAGAAAAAGAGAGTGAACTGAAAGCACTGGTATTCACACGACCAGCCAATACACGACAACCTGAGAGTGGATCAAAGGGATTGGTTCCTACGCGGTATTCTGCGAAATTATTGCTGGGGCCGTCTGCATTGGCATCTACAACATAAATATTACCTCCCGCGGGATTTTTCAGTTTCACGAGCATACATTCATAGGGTTCCGTTGTGGCAACATCATAAGTGGAGAAATCGTCGGGGTTAATTTCTACCGGATCGGGAATAGCATTGCCCTGACTCAGTACGTTCACCTCAATAATATTCCCGAGACGGGTAAGACCGAAGTTGGTCACATCCTGAACCACACCTTTTGCGCGAACTTTGTCGCCGCGTTTCAGTGTGGCCAGCGTTGCGTTTCCGGTCAGCGCGAGGGCACCCCATGTGGTTTTCCCTTCCTGCTGGATATATACATACCCCAGGTCTTTGGGATCAGCAGTTGCCGTTACAACCCCTTCAACAGTTACTTCCAGTCCGTCATAACCTGAGCGGCCGCTGGAATAAATGGTGTATTGCACATCGTAAATGGTCGTACCATTTTCCCGCACCACAAAGAAATAAGGCGCTGAAGTATTGGATACCGGACTGGTTGTGGTAAAACTACTGTCATCCGTTGCGCTTAGGTAGTATTTGACGATATCACCTTCGCTGTAAGCGGTATTTGGAATAGCTGCACTATAGGTACTGCCGGTAGCTGTCATAGGAATTTCGAGGAAATTATTATTAGCTTCTCCTACTGCATAAAACAGGGAAACAGAAACCACATTACCGTCAGGATCAACTACAGATGCGGATATATTGGCATCTTCGGATGGTTTGGGGGTAATCGGGTTGCGGGTAACCGCAGAAATCAACGGTGCAGAAACCCCTACTTCATAATCACTGGGTTCAAATGGATCAATTTCATACCCCAGAAGCGTTCCGCTGTTGGTAGGAAAACAACCATTGGGGAAACCGTGAAGCACGACACCCCGGATAAAATTGTATTTAGAACCAACGACTGGAGGTACAAATATACCACCGCCACTCGGCTTGCGCTGAGCAAGGAAGCGGTCTGAAATGGTGACCAGATTGCCATTGGCATCTTCCACATCAAAGCTCACCCGCTCTACACCCGAAGCTGTGAAGTTGTCAACAGAAACTACTGTCACATTCGTAATTTCTACATAAGTACCTTCATATTGCTCGCCTGTCTGGGGAATGTTGACTTTCTGATTGTCGTTCAGGTCGCCGATATCGACAGTCTGATATGTGACCGGGCGGCCAAAGGTGATCACCTGAATTTCCAGGGGTATGATCTCGGTCTCTCCCCGAAACTGGTCAATTTTGCCTTTAACAAGTATCGAATCACCAGCAGCCAGATCCAGCACATCTGTGCCTGGTACGGGGGTAGGAACGCCTGTCGTAAAAATATCGAGACCTGAAAAGGGCCCGGTGCCACTCTGTATCCATACATTTCGGCCTCCGGCAGCCTGTGCAAGCCCACCATCCATCATGACAGTACCATAGACATATACAGTATCTCCGTGGTAGGCGGAAGTATCGTTACATGAAGCAAGATCCGGTTGTGAGACAAACTGGATTTGCTGGATGGTAAGTGTGTCGTACTGGGCTTTTGCTGTCCAGCTAAAACAAATGGCCAATAACGCCAGCGTAAGTTTTTTCATCATAATTAAAGGTTTTGGTTTAAAGGATTTTCTATTTTATAACAACGAATTTTCCGCGTTTTGTTTCACCACTGTCAAGATCCCGTACAACAAAAAGGTATAACCCCCTGGCAATGATCTGATTGTCTTGTGAAAGGAGATCCCAGGCATGTTCCCCCCCGGAAAATACAGTTGCTTCTGTATCGGAGTAAGTACTATGCCAGCGTGTGTCTGAGCCATTGTACGCTTCATTATGGTCAAAGACATCGACGAGGTCGCCTGCCAGGGTATAAATTCTTACTTCTGCATTTTTCGGCAGGTTGGCGAATATGATTTTCCGGTCTTCCTCAAAATTGCTGGATCCCTCCCAGTCTGCCCGGCCGTAGTAAGGGTTGGGATACACAAAAGGGTCGCCATTGGTAAACCCGGTATTGGCTGGTTTCCCCGCAAATATGCGCTTCAGGTTGGCCAAAGGTGCAGATTCCAATGACTCAAGGTTATTGACTACATCGCCTTCGTCAAATGCCGTAAGCGCGATGACATGCTGCCAGCCGTTGGCGATGTTGCGGTAAGTATATTTGTAGTGATAGCTTACCGGATCCCCGGGGAAGGTTACGGGGTCGTCCAGTCTTATTGACTCAAACCCTGTTTCAAAAAACTTCTCATCGCCGGGTATATCCCATTCGCCGGTGAGCTTCAACGACTGAAAGATATCCTGTGTATTCTGTACGTCAAAACCCACAGCGGTTTTATACAACCGGTATCCTTCAAAGTCCTGCTTTTTAGAAATTGGATCTACCGATTCTTCTGCATTATCTGACCAGTAAACATCAATGGTATGGTCTCCGGGAATGATTTTCATGATCGGACGATCGGGAGGAGAAGGGAGAATAAAGCGGGTAATTCGTCCGTTGCCATCGCGATCTTCGCCCGGATCGAGGCGGCAGTTGCCGTTGGCATCTTCTCCGAAGTAGGCTGTCTGTGCCCATTGCCCATTCTGGATGAGGTTAGCGCGTTGCGCCGGGGTATTTGCAGACGCCGGAAGTCCATCCAATACCCGCTTGGCACATACAATCGCAAAGGCTACATCCAGAGACTGACCGGGAAGCAGAGACGGGATCGGACCAACAGAAACCAGGTTGGATCGGTTGTTGGCATTGTTGATCTGCTTCTGTATATCTGGCCAGCCCGAAAGATGATTTAATCCGGTGGTAAGTTTCCCATATTTTTTATTGTCATCGTCGGGGAAGAAAAACAGCGGATCGGCGGAATTGCGAAACTGCCACGTATTAAAATGTACCTTAAAATCGGGTGAAGAAGGGCATGCGCCATTGATTTCTGCTCCTAAATACTTGGTGCCAACATAGCTGTCGGTATATCCCAGATCACCCAGGGCATCAAACTCATAACCCATATTGAGGGAGTCAATAAACCCGTTTCCTCCCTGGCTGAAAAATGCTGTCCCACCCGGAGGGGTGATATTGACATTTCGCACTACGCCGTCCAGCCAAAAACCGA
Organism: Bacteroidia bacterium; assembly: GCA_041391665.1. Lineage (NCBI taxonomy): Bacteria > Pseudomonadati > Bacteroidota > Bacteroidia > Bacteroidia bacterium. Next base: position 1,138,295 of record JAWKNO010000001.1, read on the forward strand.
GATAGACCGATTCTATCGGACTATTGCCCACATTGGTGATGTGATAATTGAGGATAATAAAAAAATCTGCGAAAGTAAAATTCCAGTTATAAGCCTGAAATCCAACTTCAAGACCCAACGGTTTGAGGTGGTCGGTGATCGGGATACTGCCTCCACCTGTATAAATCGAAGTTGCAGTATCTGTGAAAGTAGATACCAGATCCTGATGAGAGACTGCTTCAGGGGTGAAAAATGGACTATCAAACAGCGTAGAGCGCTCATTCAGGGCGCTTCTTGAGGTAAATTCAAAACCTCGTTTGCCGGTAGCGTAGCCGCTGGCATCATCAATGGCACCAGAACTTACGGCCACTTCCCCATTGACAATTCCCCCAACCCAAAGGCCTCCTTCGAATACATGTTCGATTCCGGAATTGGCCGGGTATTCGCAAGAAGGAAAACCTTCCACGTTGAAACTTCCGCTGAAGCTGTTGCCGATCATACCGAGGTTATTGATCGTCGCCGCGATGTTTCCGGCGTTGGTGACCTTTTCCTGAAACACGTTCGGCTGTTGTCCGAAGATGGGAAAAAAGGAAATTCCCAAAACAAAAAGTAGGAATAAACGGTTCATATCAGAGGCAAAGTTACATAATAGATGGGATGGACGTATAATCACAGCATTAATTTTCGGAAATCCCTTGAGAATTTGGTGCATAAGTCCCTTCAAAATTGTAAATTTGTACTATATTTCTTTATTACAACCATCTAAGTAAATTATATATGTATCCTCTTGAATTAACTGCCCCTATGGCTGCGGAACTTGAGAATGTAGGTTTCGATTCTCTGAAGACTTCCGCTGACGTGGACCAGGTTCTGCGCAACACGGAGGGAACCGTCCTGCTGATGGTTAACTCTGTATGCGGATGTGCAGCCGGAGCTGCCCGTCCGGGTGTGATTTATTCACTGCAACATGAAACTACACCTGACAAGGTAGTTACGGTATTTGCCGGTGTAGATACTGAAGCTACCAAAAGAGCCAGAGAATATTTGCTGCCCTATCCGCCTTCTTCTCCTTGTGTAGCTTTGTTTAAGGATGGCGAACTGGTGCACATGATTGAGCGTCATCATATCGAAGGTCGTTCTGCAGCTATGATTGCAGCCAACCTGATGGCCGCTTATGATGAATTCTGCGCATAATTCGCAGTAAGACATATCATTGAATAAAAGTCCCTTTTCAGGGACTTTTGTTTTTGGGGGATATGCAGGTTAGCCGAAATTTTTAGAAAAAATCGACTACTCTTCCCAATCGTACGATAAAGTATCGCTTAAGATTTCTTCTGAAAGTGCAATCATGTTTCTGTATTCCCCGGCAGTCAAATCATCGAGATCACCTTTGAAGTAGATTCTGAGAAATACAATATGGTAAATCTCATCAATAACCTCGGCCTTGTAAATCAGTCGGTATCCACCACTTTTTCCGGCATTTAGCCCAGGAACCATGAGTCTCATCTTTCGTAATCCCGATTTACCAGGAATTAAAACTCCATAACCAGGGTTGAGTTTTAAAACTTTCTTTAATTCTAAGCAGGTCTCCAATACCTTATGTCTGGACTTTTTTGCATTTCTCCTTCCGGACCGCTCACAATGAAACCGTACATTCATGCTCATAGGCCATCAGGGTCTTCTTCACTGCCATATAACATGAGTGTATGTTCAAGTTTTTGGAGACTTTCAGCATAATGCCATGCGGGTTCCCGGTGGCTCAGTTCAGACAGATATGAGGCGGTTTGCTGTCCATAGTTTTGAAGGATTTCATCTATCAATGATATTTCTTCCAGAGAAAAAATATCATCCTGTATATCGATTTTAGCAATTATGCGATTGATACGAAATGTGTGATGGTTTTCCTGAATAACTTCAACCTCGCCATTTGTTCGCATTCGCTTAATTATTTTTTCTCCTTTACCGGGTACGGGACCATGTTCATATTTTATAAAATCTGAACCAGTTACAGAATTTCCCAAAACCCTTAATGCAGCTGCATCAATGAAATAAATGAGTTTCCAGAGTTTGGTTATCCCCAGATTATTTACAAAAGGACTATTCCCAATATAAAGAACAAGGGCTTTGAATTTGTCTTCGCGAAACATGGCTTTTTGCTTAATGTCTTATTTGTAAATATACGGAAATGGTTATCATTATCAATGAAAATCCCTCAAAGAGCCCTACCCCCAAATACCGATAACTCATATATTCTTCCTTATTAGGGGGCACTAGTTGATCGACAACACCTCCGCCAGCACCTCGTGATACAGTGGATATTCGCTGAGGTTTTTGTGTTTGCCGCCGTCTATAGTCACAAATCGTATCTGGTTGCCCAATAGCTTCTTAAATTTTTCTCCTTCCTTGTAGGGTACTGTCTCATCTGCTGTACCGTGGAAAATGGTAATGGGGACCGTTACCTGAAGGATGTATTTGTCTGACCGAAACTGATATTCCCACGGAATTTTGTCTCCGATATATGGCAGATAATGAAGCAATAGTTCCGCCAAATTGTAAAAAGGTGTCTCCAGAATCAACTTTGCAGCGGGCAACTCTGAAGCCAGTCGTGTAGCAATACCCGAACCCAGCGACCGACCGTAAATAATAATCTTTTCAGGGGAAAAATACTGTCTGGCAAATTCGTAAAATATTTTCCCATCGGCATGCAATGCAGCCTCCGAACGTTTACCTGTACTTTTCCCAAATCCCCTGTAATCAATCATCATCACATCGTAGTTCAGGCAAAGAAAATCATTCGCTACCTTCCCCCATCGGGAAAGATCATCGGCATTTCCATGAAAATAGAGAATAAGCCCCTTAGGGTCCGGCATCCGAAACCATAAACCATTTATTTCAGCTCCATCTTGAGCAGATAAAAAAAACTCTGAGAAGGGAGTCTGAAAGGAAAATGTATAGGTTCTGCTGAGTTTTGTAGGGTGGAAAAGAAAAAGTTCGAGAAACATAATCAAAGTAAAGATTTTTTTTTGATATCACTAGCGTAAACCGCGTCACTACCGGGGAGCGCTTTGCAAAAAATGCGGAGCAACAGGAATCCATGTATTGGTTATTTTATTTTGATTTTAGGAAATTCTATCCATTTTATTTTTGAAATTGATGCATAAAAGCCCCAATTTGTGCCCGGTTTCATGATGTTGGCTAAGTTTCCTTAGTAGTATTAACTTTGCGGAATGAAAATGAAAAAGTTTGTCCACGTATGCCTTACCCCCGCACTGATCGATCAGTTTGATCTTGCGGAAGCGAATGTCGTAGTGATTGACATTCTTCGCGCGACCACTACAATGTGTGTTGCTTTTGACCACGGAGCCGAGCTGATGGTTCCTGTCGAAGATATTGAGGAATGCCGCGCTTACAAAGACCTGGGATTTTTGATCGCAGGTGAAAGAAGCGGAGAGCAGGTCGAAGGTTTTGATTTTGGCAACTCGCCGTTTTCATATCCTCGTGAAGTAGTAGAAGGCAGAAAAATAGCCATCACGACTACCAATGGTACCCGTACAATCAAAGCAGCGCAGGAACGCGGCGCAAAGGAAATCCTGGCTGGGTCTTTTTGTAATATCAGTGCACTTACCCGCTGGTTGATCCGCGAAAATCGCCACGTATGTCTGATCTGCGCCGGATGGAGAGACCACGTAACGCTTGAAGATACGATTTTTGCAGGCGCGATGGTGCGCAAACTCCGTAACCATTTCCGTTTGTTTCAGGATACTGCAATTGTCGCTGAAACGCTTTTCCAGTCAGCCAATATTCGCAAACGGTACTTCTTCCGACACTCTTCCCACTATCATCGCCTGGTACATCTCAACCTTCAGGAAGAAGTAAAATATGCGATGCGCCGTGATACGCACCCGACCCTTCCTTTGATGATCGGAAACGAACTTCGCGATATCAGCCACTGTGGCCCGGATTACCAAGCCTATAAAGAAGAAATTCTTGCCTTACAACAGACGGCAAACCCCCAGGCCAGCAGATAATGTTGACACGGAGTTGGTTCTGCCAGGTGTTTTTATAAAAAAATCAGGCCATCCTGTAAGGGATAGCCTGATTGTTCATCTTTCGGGTCGAATTTCTTAAGGGGGAATATGATGGTGCTTTATTTGGAACTGGTTGTACCCCATTCTCCAGCCTTGATAAAGGAATAACGATTTACATTTGGACCTGCGTTATCCTTGTAGTCTGCAACCGTCGTTACCAGCAATGTCTCATTGGGTAAGTATTGCAGGAAAATACGATAGGTCGCAAAACCCTGTTCATAGTAAGCTTCAAAACCATTGGCAGTTTTAATTAGTTTAGATCTGCCCCAACTCCGGTCTCCAGTCTGAGAGTCCTCATAAGTAACAATAGAAAGCGATTGTCCGTCAATAAAAATCTTCGATATCAATGCCTTTGACAACATATTCTCCCAGGTCGCTGTTGGAACCTTCTGAGAATGTTGGGCACGAGCCGAGTGTGTCATGACAGACGGGAACAAACACAAAGTCATAGAAAGAGCCAGGAGGTGTAATAAATAAAACCTCATAGTAGCAAAAAAACGGTTGTAGTATCGCTAAAGAACGAAACTTGATTAAACAATCAACATAACAAATATAGGTGCGGCAGGATTGATGAGTAAATGTAAAAAAGTTTTCGCCTTACATTGTTCTTGATTAAATACGCGGTTATAAATAGCACATTTTCTGTTCTTATCGATGTACAAACGGTTTTTTTTATCATTCTAACTACGAAAATACTTATCTGGTAAACTTATTTTTGTAAAACCTTTCACGAAAAAGTATCATTTGATTTATGGAATGATTGTTCAATGAATTGGCTGATTACTGCATATCTATGTAATAAGGAAAAGATATTCCCTAAATGGCAGATAAGTTTTATCCAATTTTGTGAAAATTCTCTTATACTTGTACAGCACTTCTACCCGGGATTTATGATGCGTTCTATACTTGTGCTTTTCCTGACAATCATTTCGATCCCTTCATATGCGCAGTTATTCCCCCATCTGGTATTTCAGCGGTTTTATGATAATATCGGCGATGATTACCCCCGTAAACTGCTCCGGTCCAGCGACGGCAACATCCTGATTGGGGGAAATACAATTCTCACAGATTCAGCCAGCTTGGATTGTTCCAATATATGGATCATCAAAGTGGATACAACCGGTGAAATGCTGTGGGAACAGGAGATCACGATGAGTGGTTGTGAAGAACTGAGAGACATGGTGTCGAGTGACGACGGGGGAGTGATATTTACTGGTGTTACCAATTCGCTTATTCCGCACAAGGAAAAAGGAGATGAAGACTACTGGGGGGATTACTTTATCGGTAAAGTGGACAGTATGGGGGAGGTTGAATGGCTTCAAAGTTATGGTGGTAGCGACCTCGACCAGGCCAATTCTATTGTAAAGGGTTTTTACCGTGAGTTTGTAATTGCCGGTGGCTCGCACTCCCGCGATGGCGACGTCGGCCAAAATTACGGCATGAGCGATATATGGGCATTGAAAATTGATACCAAAGGTCAGCCTCGTTACTCAAAAGTTGTCGGAGGTATGAATAATGAATGGGCCAATGCTATGACTCTGTGTCAGGACGGTGATTATCTGTTGGCTGGGTATAGCAGTTCTCCTGATGAAAGTTACAGAAATCCAGGACTTTACGGCAATGGTTATCTCGTACGAATGGCTCAATCGGGCCCTGTCGTATGGCAAAAATCTTTCCCATGCCCACTGGGCGGGTACTTTTCCGCAGTAAAAGAGACCGATCAGGGTAAAATTGTAGTAGCCGGCACCCGCCGCACCAAGGAGGGAGGGCAGGATTTCTGGTATTTGCGGCTCAATCAGGATGGTTCTCTTATCAGCGAACATATTCTTCCCGGTCAGGAAAATGAGGTGCTTGAAGCATTGGTCATCTGCGATGACCGTGGTTTCCTCATGGGCGGATACTCTACCTTCCGATCAGGCAAAGGGCCTTATATCAAGGGTGGCGATGATTTCTGGCTTGTGCGAACTAATTCTTCCGGAAACATGGTATGGCGCAATACCTATGGTGGCACAATGGATGAGCGTTGCAGGGATGTGCTTGAATACCGCCCCGGCGTCTATTTTGCCATCGGAGAAAAGAAAAATCTATTCACCCGAAACCACAAAAGTGAAGACAATGATTTCTGGCTCCTGCGGATAGATGAGTATCCGACCGACTCCATTGCCGCTTCTATATATGTTCGCGCCGATGAAAATCGTATCAACCGCCTCGTGCCCACACGTTTCCGCGCACGCCACAAATATGGCGACCGCTTTTTCTGGGACTTTGGGGATGGTACTACTTCTACCGAAGAAAATCCGCTCAAAACCTACGATATCTCTGGTCTCTACGAAATAAAGCTGACAGTCTTCGCCAATGAAAACTGCCAGCAAACTGTTTACCTCGAAAAATATCTGGAGGTTTGGTGAATATCAGACTTCAACTCTGGTCTCTATTTTCTGATTCTTTTTGTGAACCAACTCGTAGATATCCTTGCGCCGATCTTTCAGATTGCGTACGCTTCCATAATTATTGAGCTCTTTCAGCAGATCAAGATCGACATCTGCCATAAGTGTCATCTCTGAATTAGGAGTAGCTTCTGCCGCAACGCCGTTGCTGGGAAAGGCAAAGTCTGCGGGCGTAAACACCGCTGATTGCGCAAACTGAATATCCATATTGCTGACTCTGGGCAAATTTCCGACACTGCCCGCTATGACAACATAACATTCATTTTCTATTGCACGGGCTCTCGCGCAATTGCTAACACGGGTATAACCATTTTGTGTGTCGGTCAGGAAGGGGACAAACAAGATCTGCATACCTTCATCTGCCAGAAGACGCGATAGCTCCGGAAACTCTACATCGTAACAAATCAGAATCCCTACTTTTCCACAATCCGTATCAAAAACCTGCAATTTGTTTCCGCCTACCATTCCCCATGAATATACTTCGTTGGGGGTGATATGCAGCTTTACATATTCTTCATAAGTGCCGTCTCTTTTGCAGAGGTACCCTGCATTGTACAGGCTGTCTCCCTTCATCAAAGGCATACTGCCGGTGATGATATTGATATTATAGGAAACGGCAAACTCCATAAACTTATCCCGCAGCGGCAGCGTAAATTCAGCGAGTTTCCGAATGGCTTCTGGAGGGTTCATGTTGTTAAATCCTGCCATCAATGGCGCATTAAACAATTCAGGGAACAGGATAAAATCACTCATATAACCCGAAACAGCGTCTACAAAAAACTCTACCTGCTCAAACAATGCTTCGAGTGTCGGAAAATGCCGCATCTGCCACTGCGCAAGCCCAACCCGTACGACAGTTTTGGGGGCATTGATCAAATGCGGAGTCGCTGAGTAATAAATATTGTTCCACTCCAAAAGCGTGGCAAACTCCCTGGACTCTTCATCACCAGGCAGATATCCTGTAATTAATTTTTTTACGTGAAAATCATTGGACATTTGAAACGTGAGTACCGGATCGTAAATCTCTTTGAGTTTTACCTTATCGATATATTCGCGGGGCGTGATTTTGTCTGCATATTCATTGTAGTTGGGAATTCGCCCGCCCGCTACAATTGCCCGGAGATTCAGCTGCTCACATAACTCTTTCCTCACGTCGTAAAGCCTCCTGCCAAGCCGCATTCCCCGAAATTCTGAATGAACAAAAACATCTATTCCATAGAGCGTATCCCCTTTGGGATTATGAGTCGAAAACGTATAGTTTCCTGTAATCTGTTGGTAAGTGTGATTGTCGCCAAAATCATCATATTTTACAATCAAAGAAAGCGCAGATGCGGCTACCTTGCCATCTACTACAACGCAAATCTGCCCTTCGGGAAATTTTTCAAGGAGTGTACGAATGTGAGATTCTTTCCAAAAAGATCCCTCCCAGTTCTTGTAGGCATCAATCATCGATGATTTGAGTGCTTCATAGTCTTCAATTACTAAGTGTCTTACTTCAATTTTTTGAAATTCATTCATAAAATAAGGGTGTCAAAATGTTTTTACAGAATATAAATGGGGTGAGATATTTTCATAAATATACGTAATTTAGAAATCAGATGAAATTCAAAGGAACAGACACATACGTAGCCACCCGTGAATTACAAATTGCGGTGAGTGCTGCTATTCACCTCGAAAAACCCCTGTTGGTAAAAGGTGAACCCGGTACAGGCAAGACATTACTTGCCCATGAAATTGCACGGGCATTGGGGAAACCTATTCTTACCTGGTATGTCAAATCTACCACTATCGCACAACAAGGGCTATACGAATACGATGCCGTATCCCGTCTCCGCGATTCCCAACTGGGTTCTGAAAAAGTCGAGGATATCACCCATTATATCAAAAAGGGGAAAATCTGGGAGGCTTTTGCCGCAGATGAGCAGGTCATCCTCCTGATTGATGAAATCGACAAGGCCGATATTGAGTTTCCCAACGACCTTTTGCTCGAACTCGACCGGATGGAGTTTTATTGTTATGAGCTACAGACGACGATTAAAGCCAAAAAACGCCCGATCGTCATCATTACTTCCAATAACGAGAAAGAGCTTCCAGATGCATTTTTGAGAAGGTGTTTTTTTCACTATATCAAATTTCCGGATGCCGCCACGATGAAACAGATCGTAGATGTTCACCACCCCAATCTCAATCAAAAGTTGCTGGACCGGGCGATGAAAATCTTCTACGATGTCCGCGAAATAAAAGGACTAAAGAAAAAACCTTCAACGAGTGAACTGATAGACTGGATAAAACTGTTGATTTTGGAGCGAATCAGTCTGAAAGATCTGGAAGAAGTAAATCTTCGGGAAAACCTTCCCCCAATGGCAGGAGCACTGATCAAAAATGAACAAGATTTTCAACTGATCGAACAACTGCGAAAGTGGGGAAAACAGGGGTATTAAACGGGTTTATCTAACGGTATTTTTATGTTTATCGACTTCTTCCTTTCTCTTCGGCAAAATGGGGTAACCACCTCCATCCGCGAATACCTCGACCTGCTGGAGGCACTCGATAAGAACATCGCGGGCGATGATCTGGAAGAATTTTATTACCTCGCACGAACCATACTGGTCAAACATGAAGGCCAACTTGACACTTTTGACGTCTTGTTTGGCAAATATTTCCACGGAAAAGACGGGATGAATGATGACTTCTGGGAAAAAGTACCCGAAGAATGGTTGCGTGCCGAACTGGAAAAAATCATAGACCCCGAAGACCTGAAAGCCATTGAGTCTCTCGGCGGGCTGGACGCGCTCCTTGAGCGGTTTAAACAGTTGATGGCAGCGCAGGATGAACGCCATGAAGGGGGTGAACAATGGATCGGCACAGGTGGACAATCGCCTTTCGGTGCTGAAGGATTTAACCCTGAAGGATTTCGGGTCGGGCCCAACAGCACAGGCCGCCGCAATGCCATCAAAGTCTGGGACAAAAGGCAGTATGCCAATCTCAACGATAAACTAGAACTCAACACCCGCAATATCAAAGTCCTGCTCAAGCGCCTGCGCGTGCTTACAAGGGAAGGCCATGCCGACCAACTTGACCTGAACGGCACCATCCGAAAAACCTCCGAAAATGCCGGTATGCTGGATATCCAGATGGTGCCTTCCCGCAAAAACCGGGTAAAAGTGTTATTGCTGCTCGATATCGGTGGTTCGATGGACGATCATGTGGAGATGTGTTCCCAGCTTTTTTCAGCTGCAAGACATGAGTTTAAACATCTTGAATACTACTATTTCCACAACTGCCTGTACGATTTTGTGTGGAAAGACAACCGGCGCAGACATGGAGAACGTATCCCCACCTGGCAATTGCTCCATACCTACAACAAAGACTATAAAGTGATATTTGTCGGAGATGCCGCCATGTCGCCGATTGAGATTATGTACAGAGGAGGAAGTGTAGAACACTGGAATGAAGAGCCCGGTATGATATGGCTTCAGCGCATGAAAGAGCAGTTTCCCTATATGGCCTGGATCAACCCTAATCCCGAATACGCATGGAACTATTACAAATCCACCGAGATTTTGCGAAAATTCACTGACTTTCGTATGTTTCCCATGACACTGGAGGGGATTCAACTGGCGATGAAATCCCTGAAAGACCTTCGGATCAGATACGGAAATGAAGGCAGTCTCCAGACCTATGAGTGATACAAGTAAGACACCTGAATGAAATCTATCGGAATTGTTCTCTCCGGCGGTGGCTACCGCGGCATCGCCCATATCGGCGTGCTTCGTGCCCTTCACGAATATAATATCGAACCTCATATTATCGCCGGTACCAGTGCCGGCGCAATCATAGGCGCTTTGTACGCTGCCGGATGCTCTACTTCCGATATGCTCCGGTTCTGGGAAGAAGAAGAAATTTTCCAGTTTAGCAGGTTTGCCTTCGGCAAACCCGGTCTCGTTGACACCGAAAAAATGATCGGATCCCTCGAAAAATATATTCCCGTACAATCATTCGAAGAACTTTCTAAAAAGCTGTTTGTCACTGCTACCGACGTGATTAATGCCAGATTAAACGTTTTTAGCACGGGCCCACTGATCAAACCCATCATTGCTTCTGCATCATTTCCCGTCATTTTTACCCCTACCGAAGTGAATGGCGAATTGTATCTCGATGGCGGGATTATGAACAATTTTCCGGTCGAGGCCATCAGAGATCGGAGCGATATGATTATTGGGGTGAATGTGAGCCCGTTGCGACAGGTTTCGCTCAAAGATATCGACGGTTTTCTCGAAATCTCTCAAAGGGTTTTTGAGCTTGGGTCAGATACCACTACCCAGTCAAAAATTCCGATGTGTGATGTCTATATCTGTCCGCAGGAACTCAGCGAATACGGAACATTTGAAACCGGGAAAATTGAGAAAATATTCGAAATCGGCTATTATGCTACGCTTGAACAGATCGACATCATTCATGAAAGGATAAATAGCAATGGGTAATCTGCTTTATACATTTGTAAAAGTGGATGAAATGCTTAATTTAATGTGTTAGACAAACCCTGTCGTCCCACCCTTAACCCAAATTATATATGTTAGTTCCCAGTTTGCTGCTAAAGCAATTGTACACTTTCGGCAGTCTGAAAAATGCAGAATCCGGTGTTCAGTTTTCGATGAAAAATCGACTGAGCGATGCGACGATTACTTCACTGACGAGCTTGACAATTGGTGAAACAGACGTCCCTTTAAATAAAGTTGCTGTTGTGCTGTCAGACGGCAGGACGCTTGCTCCGTCCGATATTTCTAAAAATACGCCTATCAATTTTCCGCTGCGGGAAGTGATGGACGTTATTGCCGATATTCCCCATTTGCCCGAAGGAAAACACAAAATCGAAATAGGTTTCGAAGCCAAGCCGTTTGGAAAACTTAAGCTGAAAGTCGAAGGCGGAATTACGATCAAAGAACACCGGGCTATCGTCATCCCCCGAAGCAAAACCGATGACTACGACGAGGAGATCATCAAAATCCGCCAAAAATTTGTGGAGGATTATACCGGCAAAAACCTGGAGCATATCTCTCAGTACTCATTTGACCCGCATATTACTGCCGGCAATTGTGAGCATTTTATCGGCGTAGCCCAGGTACCCATTGGCCTGGCTGGCCCCCTTACCATACAGGGAGAGCATGCGGTCGGTGATTTCCTCATTCCTATGGCCACCGCCGAAGGTACACTGGTTGCCTCCTACAACCGGGGTATGAAGCTCATAAATGCCTGTGGTGGCGTGAAATGCAGCGTAGTCGATGATGTCATGCAGCGCGCTCCTGTATTTGTCATGGAGGATGCGCGTGCCGCAAGAGAATTTGTCAAATGGGTGCAGGCCAATTTTAAAGAAATTGCCGGACACGCAGAATCCACTACCTCTATTGGTAAACTTTCCTATATCGATCCTTATCTGGCAAGCAAATTTGCTTACCTTCGGTTTAACTTTACCACAGGTGATGCCGCCGGGCAAAATATGGTGGGCCGCGCTACTTTTGCCGCTTGTAGCTGGATTCTCGACCACTACAAAGAGTACCGGATTGCCCATTTCTATCTGGAATCCAACCTCGCCACTGACAAAAAAGCCTCTCAGGTCAATGTCATGCATACAAGGGGGAAACGGGTAACCGCAGAATGTGTGATCAAACGCGATGTGCTCGAACAGTTTATGCGGGTAGATACCAAAACGCTCGCCTATCATGCCGGTGTTGCAAATGTGGGCGCGATTCTTTCGGGTGCCAACAACAACGGCCTCCATTCGGCCAATGGTATCACTGCTATGTTTATCGCTACCGGGCAGGACGTGGCCAACGTTTCCGAATCTTCAGCGGGTATTGCCTATACTGAGCTTACGCCCGAAAATGATTTGTATTTCTCCGTTACCATTCCCTCTCTGATCGTAGCCACTTACGGCGGCGGTACGGGACTCGCCACGCAAAAGGAATGTCTGGAACTCCTCGGCTGTTACGGGCGCGGGAAGGTGCACAAGTTTGCAGAAATCGTTGCCGGTGTAGTCCTCGCAGGCGAACTTTCGCTGGCTTCTGCAATTTCTTCCTCTGACTGGGTTTCCAGCCACGAACAATACGGAAGAAACCGATAAAAAAATAGCCAGGGCATCATACTCTGGCTATTAAAATAAGGTCGGTATACAATTATTGGGAAAACTTACTTTCGGATAAATTTTTTCCGAACCAACCGGTCGCCGGATCTGATCTCTGCGGAATAAAACCCGGAGGCCAGGCCGGCGATAGTTATTTCCATCGTGTTTGTTCCCACAGGAAATCGCGCTTTGCCGGCTACTCTGCCCTGAAGGTCAAAAACCGTTATCTCCAGTGGCGCGTCAACCGGTTCTGTGAGTGAAATAAATAACTGATCATCAGCCGGGTTCGGGTAAATTGATACGCCTGCCAGTAATGATTCAGGGAATATACCATTTACGGGAGACAGCGTATCGTAGCAATTGTAATTCTGCGCCAAATAGTGATTTTGTGCTTCCACAATCCGGCTTTTCATCAGGCTGAGACTGGTGAGGTTGGTGCCGGTTTTATCTCTGGCCCAAATAAATCCCACATCCAGGCAGAGGGAAGTATGCGGCAAAAGATCAAAAGGGCCGTGAGACATGAGTCCTCGGCGGTCTGCGCCATTGGGCTGTCCGGCATCTGCGGCCACCCAGCCGGTACCAGTTACCGGATCCCCGGGAAACATATAAGTCGTAAATGGATTGGGCAATGCCGGGTTATACCCTGTTCCTCCAACACTCATGGGTTTGTTATCTTTCCAAACGCCCTGCATATACTGATAGTAATGCGCAGGGAGTGAAGGATTGCCAGTTACAGAAAAATCATTGTCGTAATAGACAAAAGCGGTCATTGGCTGATTGAGAAAAAGCGTAGCCACAGAAGGCGGTCCCGACCCGTATCCATAGTTCCCGGCCATATCATTGTTGGTTGCATTGTAGCCAAAGGATGCATTCAGGATGGTATCACAACCTACCTGGTCGTCACCGAAAACGCCAATATCGTAATCTACCCAAAGGCCGAGATAAGTATTGGTAAACGTTGTGTTCCGGCGGTTGAAAATGCTGTAGTGGACGAAAATGCTCTGATGCAGGGCCGGAAATACCAATGTATCAAAGGCATATACGAGGCCGTGAATTTCTACTCCCAGTTTGTCTCCACCTGATTCAGTATGTATTGACCTGTCGTCATTGATTATAAAAAATATGGCCTGATCTCCTCTGATTTTGGGATAATCTCCGGCAGCAGGTGTATAGACAAGGTCATGGTTTACATCTTCAAAAGGCGCGAGAAAAGGCGCTTCGCCATTACTTGTGTCACCGTGGGCCGGCCAGTTTTCGATAACTTCGGGCATGACATAACCCAGTGTATTCCAGTTCGCTTTATGCAAGTCAATAGTAGTCTGATCGATTTTCCAGAGTCGATGGTAGTGTGCGTCGTAAGTACTGTCATAAACATTGGCCAGAGGCCCCGCAAAAAAATCGTCACCGCTTTGTCCATAAGTTTGCGCAGCCAGCCGGAGGTTGTCATTGTCGTCAAACGCGCCTATCCAGAGATTTCCCCGGTAGAGAGAATGTAAGCCTGAACCTTTTGGCACTTCAAAAGAAGCATTTCCGTCAGGACCGTAGAAAAGACTGCCAGCAGAACTGATGCCTGTACGAATATCATTGACATCCAATGTATCAACCGTTTGGGAAAGTAGACCGGGAGTTAATCCCCCGGTCATTAAAATCAAGAAAAGAAGCACTCTCTCATTTGACAGAATCGCATTAACTACTTTCTTCATAATAAGCACAGTATATGCATACAGTTTTGGGTCGACAAGTTAAATATGGAAAATATTCTCTTACAGTCAGGATACACTTGTCTGGCTGTATTACGCAGCTATAAATAATCCCGTCACCCGTAAAAATTAGTTTTCCTGCGAAAACTTCCCTGAAGCGCAGTTTTTCCTGACAAATGATGGGCTGAGTTACGCGGGGGGAATGAAACTTGGCAGCTATTTGTATATTTATGACAAAATACAAAATACGCTCTGGCAGCCCTATCCACACCACTAACCCCAAGATCATGCTGGAAACTTTATTAGCCTTCGTTTCCAAATTCCCCCAATTCAGTGACGAAGAGGTGAAGCTTATTGTGGAAAATCTTGTGGTTGAGGAATATAAAAAAGGAACCATCCTGCTCAAAGAAGGAGAAGTTTCGACCCAATGTTACTTTATCCTCAAGGGCTGCATCAGGCAGTATTTTCAAATGGAAGACGACGAGAAAACCACTGCCTTTTTTACTGAAGAGCAAGCGGTTGTTTCTTTTGCGAGCTATTCTGCCCAGATTCCGGCCAATCACTACTTCGCCTGCGTCGAAGATTGTACGGTGATCGTCGGCGACTTTGAAAAGGAGAAGGAGATGTATCAAAAATTTCCCCAACTCCAGGCCCTTACGCGCACGATGATGGAGCAGGATTTTGGGCGGACGCAGGAAAATTTTGCCACATTCATTACTTCTTCTCCCGAAGAGCGGTATCGTCATTTATTGGAAAAACGCCCCGAACTGCTTCATCGTGTACCCCTGCATCAGATCGCAAGTTATCTGGGCATCACGCCTGAATCGTTGAGCAGAATCAGGAAAAGATTGGCCGCAAAGGGCTGATTTTATGTTTCAGCAATCTTCGGCTTCCCTCCTCTGATCAGAAGCCATATCGCAAACCCCAATTCTCCGACAGCCATAGGCAGACTGAGAATCATTTCCGCTGTTTTTACGCCTGCATAGGCGGGCAAAAGCAGAAAGCCAAGGTGAACAATGAGATAACTTCCCCCGGCAATGACCAGCAAAATCCCCAGAAACCGGGGAATGAAACCCGACCGGAGTGCCAGATAACCCAACCCCAGGAGGTGTAATCCAAAAACAATAAGCCCGAGAGACCATATGCCGCTAAATCCATTGACAAACATCAAAATCATCGAGTTTTGCTGCCCGGTATCAAATACCTGCAAATAGTTTTCACCCCTGGTGAGCAGCAATACAAAAACAAAATTCAACAATCCGGCTCCCAGAAACACCACATATACCAGTCTGAGCCATGCAGTAAGCAGGGAAATACTTTGATTTATGGTTTTGAGAAATTGATATAATGCCCAGGCTACCAGTATATCCAGAATCAGCACGATCAGCCATCCAAAGATACCTGCTCGGAAAAGTGAAAGGGAAGCCCTGATATTTTGCGCGGTTGTTTCTGCATCTTCAGGTACCACCAAACCCTGAAAAACGAAACCAAAAGCAAATCCGGCAGTTATAGCCATGACAACCAGTGAAACCCCGGCTATAATGGCGGTTTTTCGTTGGGAGAAATCGGAAATAAGTCCTGTGTTCATAAGAATAGTTTTTATCTGCAGGACAAAACTACCCGGGCACAACGATTATTCCATTGACTTAAGGTAAGTAATACTATCTTCATAGACTCAAAAATCCATGTTGCGCGTAAAATGAATATATATGGAAATAGGAATTGACAGCTTTGCGGCCGTACCGTTAGATGACGACAATAACCCCTCGATCAGTAGCACGCAGGCATTGGCCGAGTTGCTTGAAAGGATCGAATATGCAGATGAGATGGGGCTGGACCTCTTCGGAATAGGCGAACACTACCGGAAAGAATTTCTTGACTCTGCGCCTGCCATGATTCTCGCTGCGGCAGCGGCGCGCACGAAACGAATCCGTCTGACAAGTGCAGTTACTGTACTGAGCGCGGCTGACCCTGTGCGTGCCTTTCAAAACTTCGCCACGCTGGACCTGATTTCGCAGGGGCGGGCTGAGATGGTTGTTGGGCGCGGTTCATTTATTGAGTCTTTTCCGCTGTTTGGCTTGAATCTCAACGATTACGATGAGCTGTTTACCGAAAAGTTGGGTCTTTTGCTGGCGATCCGGGACAACGAATCGGTCACCTGGTCGGGGAGATTTCGCCCCGCACTCAAAAATCAGGCGATATACCCTCGTCCGATGCAGGATCCCCTGCCGATATGGCTGGGCGTAGGAGGTACACCGGCTTCATTTGCGCGGGCGGGTACACTGGGGCTGCCGTTGATGGTGGCGATCATTGGCGGAGAGACCCATCGGTTTCGGCCGTTGATTGACTATTATCGTCAGGCAGGTGAAAGAGCAGGGTTTGCCCCGGAGCAGTTGAAAGTCGGCATTCACTCGCTCGGATATGTGGCATCCAGTACAGAGGAAGCAGTTGAAAACTATTACCCTGGCTATGCCGAAACTTTTACCAGAATCGGAAGAGAAAGAGGCTGGCCACCGGTAACCCGGCAAGGATTTTACGCCCAAAACGGGCCTTTGGGCGCGTTGGTCGTGGGAAGCCCCAAAGACGTAGCCGAAAAAATATTGCGGCACAGCAAAGCCCTGGGCGGTATTTCGCGTTTTACTTTTCAGATGGACAATGCAGGCCTTTCGCATGAACAGCTAAAACAATCCATCGGGTTGATTGGCAGGGAAGTCGCGCCATTGGTAGCCGCGGGTCAGTAATTCAACTAAACAACTACAGATTAGTATGAACCCTAAAGTTGATTTTTTTTTCAATAAAGCCACGAAGTGGCGGGAAGAATATGAGAAATTGAGAATGATTGTTCTTGACTGCGGGCTGACTGAAGAATTGAAGTGGGGGGTGCCTTGTTACACGTTTCAAAATAGTAACGTTGTCCTGATCCATGGATTTAAAGAATATTGTGCGTTTCTATTTCATAAAGGTGCTCTGCTGAATGATTCAGAGGGCATCCTGATTCAGCAAACGGAAAACGTACAGGCTGCCCGCCAGATTCGATTCACCAATATAGAGGAAATAACGGAAATGGAACCCATCCTGAAAGCTTATATCTTTGAAGCCATTGAAGTGGAAAGAGCGGGTTTGAAAGTGGCATTTACAAAGCATACAGAAATTGTATTTCCGGAAGAATTTCAAAGTAAACTGGACGCAGACCCTGTATTAAAAACTGCTTTTGAAGCCTTGACACCGGGCCGCCAGAAAGCCTACAATCTCTATTTTTCTGCCCCCAAACAATCCAAAACCCGGGAGGCAAGGGTTGAAAAATGTATTCCCCAAATCCTCGATGGGAAGGGGCTGAATGATCAATAGATCAGCGCCGGGTTTCATGATTGCGAATTCGAAGGTTTTTGGAGAGATTGCATCAACCGTGCAATTGTATAACAATCAGGTTCATGAAAACGAAGCTGTTTCTCTTAACCATAAGCGCCATTTTCAATATTTTCCTGTTGAGAGGTGCGGACAACTACCAGGTTGGAAGTGAGTTGTATGTTTGGGCAAAATCTGGGTTAAATATTCGCGAAATACCAGACATATCAGGTAAAAAAATAGGCAAACTGAATCTGGGTGAATGGGTAAAGGTCATTTCAATTTCCAATAAAAAATCAGACATCCAGGTGATTGCTCCGCGCCCTGACTTATTCAGTACGAATATTTATCAGGATTCGGGGGCGACAGCACCCTATTATTTGACAGGCCGTTGGATTGAGGTAAGAAGTGAAAAATTTAAGGGTTTTGTTGTCGATATGTATCTGTTAAAATACCCACCACCTTCAACGGAACTCACAATGATCGATTATATCAAAACACTGGCCAGCGAGCCATGTACAATTGATACGAGCTGGGTAGATGAGGATTCGGGCTCTGATAAAAAATATTTTGATTATAAATCAAACGCCGATACCGGATTTGGATTTAGCGGGCACAATTTTATGGAAAGTGTAGGGCAAACTGTTCGTATCCCGGACATGACAGTTGAGGAAGGGTTTGTTTTTTGTAATTTTTTCTATCCACTGGAGGATGCTGAAAGAGCGAAATCAAAAGATACTCCGTTGAAATTAATGGGTTATGAAAAGGATAATTTGTGGATGATGCAAAGTGATATATGTGAAATAGGGATTTCAATAGAAGAAAATCATCTTTATATATACATGGGTTGTTCCTGTTAACGGAAGTTTAGTTTTTAGCCTGTTTGAAGTCATTTTTCCAACCATATTTTGTAAAGTGAAATCTTTATCAATGCAAACTACAACACAACTTGCCAATCGGTTTAGGGAAGTTATCTTAAACGGAACATGGATTGCAAACACAAATTTTAAAGCACAGTTGTCGGACATAAACTGGCAGCAGGCTATCCAAAAAGTCGGGGCGTTGAATACCCTGGCCGCCCTTACCTTTCATATTCACTACTACATTGCCGGTATATTGAATGTGCTCAAAGGCGGCTCGCTGGATATCCGGGATAAATACAGCTTTGATCTTCCGCCCATTCTTTCACAGGATGACTGGGAGACGCTGCTGGACACCCTCTGGGCCGACGCCGAAATGTTTGCCCAACTGGTAGAAACGATGCCCGGAGAAAAATTGTCTGAAGCGTTTGTGGACGAAAAATATGGAGACTACCTGAGGAATATTGAAGGGATGATCGAACATTGCTACTACCATTTGGGGCAGGTGGTCTTGATTAAGAAAATGATTACAGAAGGGAAAAACTATAATCAATAAAGCCCGATGTGCCACATGAAATGCAAAAAATCAATGTAATCGGGACGAGCGGTTCCGGTAAATCTACATTTGCCAAACGGTTATCACACAAACTACAAATTCCCTATATTGAAATGGACGCCATTTTCTGGGGAAAAGATTGGGCCATGCCAACCGATGAAGTGTTTTTTGAAAATGTAAAGGCGGCTCTGGATAAAGAAAGTTGCTGGGTACTCGACGGCAATTATTCCCGAACTGCACCGATCAAATGGAAAGATGCTGATACCATCATCTGGATAGATTTTAGTTTTGGCCGCACGCTATATCAGGCGGTGAAACGGGCATTTTCAAGAGCCATAAGTCAGGAGGAATTGTGGCCGGGAACGGGAAACCGGGAGAGTTTTAAGAATCTGTTTTCAAAAGATTCAATCGTGCTATGGACGCTAAAAACCTATTGGCAGAATAAAGCCAGATATTCAAAAATAACGTATGGCATTGAATATGAACATATTACATTTGTCCGCTTGAGAAGTCCGAAGGAATGTGAAAGATTTTTGGGGTAAACATTTATTTTGCTGTTATATTCCTTCAAATCAAAAAGATATACCTTATGGAATTATGGGACGTGCTGGATGAAAATCGCCAGAAAACAGGAAAAACAATCGTTCGGGGTGAAGCGCTCAATCCCAATGAATATCATCTCGTAGTATTTGCATTTATCAGAAACTCACAGGGAAAATTTATCATCTCCAAACGAACCCCCAATAAAACATCTCCGAACAAATGGGAGGTAACCGGTGGTTCTGCACTCGCCGGAGATGATAGTATAACAGCCGTAAAAAGAGAAGTAAAAGAAGAGTTGGGGATTGATTTAACCGATGAAGGCGTACTTATCAGAAGCGTAAAACACAATAGCGAATGTTCTTATTTCTCTGACATATGGCTATTTGAGGAAGACATAGATATGGAGGCGATTGTATGCCAGCCGGAAGAAGTAAGTGAAGCCAGGTTGGCTACGAAAGAAGAGATTTATTCCCTGGTAAAGGAGGATCAATTTGTCGCAGAAAACCCGGCTGTTGTAGGATGTCTGGCTTTTCTCTGAAAAGGTGCAATTTCGCCTTCACACAACTGTGAAAGTCCCTGCTCTCACGTCCACTGAATATCCTTCCGGCTCATGGGCTTTGACTTTTTCGAAGTAAAAGCTGTCGCCTTTTTTCAGGGTTTTTAAGGCGGCCTGTACTTCAGCGCTCAGCAAAGGTGATTTGCCGCTAAATGAGAGGATTTTCCCGTCTTTCCTCACGTTCAGGGTAAACTGATAGATTTTTGACCCTGCAGCGCATCCGGTTACGCTCAGCTCTTTGTGGCTGACAATCTCTGCCACGGCGATTTCACCGCTGTGTTTTCCTGCAAATGTCAGGTATGCGCCGCCGGCAATACTGTCGTCGGTCAGCGTTGTTGTTCCTGTAAATGCACTCATCAGTAAAAATACCGGAAGGGCCAGAATCAGGTTCATTACCATGTTTTTTTTCATATCTGTTTGGATTAAAAGATTTGTTGTTGGGTTGAATATAGTCTGCGGAAACGGGGACTGGTGACTTAATAGACCAACGACCATTTGCCGTAGAGGAAGAGCCGGAAATCCTGCCGGAAAATGGCGAACTTGGGCAAAGGCATTTTTACCATTTAACCCAACCCATGCAACGGCACAAAGAAATCATCATTCATTTTTTATTATGGACAGCTTATGTCTTGTCAGAATACCTGGCAAATACTGTACACGTACCGTGGGATCAGCGAATGGAATTTCTTCAAATGACGATTTATACGCTGCCTTTACTGATGATTCCGACGTATTTTATTACACTTTTTGCCGTACCGCGCTATCTGCAACGAGGGAAAACCGGATGGTTTGTATTGATTGTGCTGGCGGTAGCTTTTGCAGTATTTTTTTCACGCCTGCGGCTTACCGAACTGATTGTATACCTTCGGGAAGATATTTATTTCCGGATGCCTGCTTCCAAAATTGTGAAGAACGTGATTCGGGATTATTCGCTGATTGCGCTGGCGGTTTGTCTGTACATCATCGGAGACTGGCGAAAAAAAGAAAAAATCAACGCCCAACTGATCAAAGCCAAAGCAGATGCTGAAATTCAGTTGCTGAAGGCTCAACTCCACCCGCATTTTTTATTCAACACCCTTAATAATATCTACAGCCTGGCTCTCAGCAACTCTGATCTGGTGGCGGACAGCATATTGCGCCTTACCGAATTACTTGACTATCTGGTATATTGGGCAAACAAGGAGACTGTTCCCCTGTCGCGGGAAGTTCAACTGATTCACAACTACCTCGAACTGGAGCGGCTGCGGTACGGAGAGCATCTGGAAATAGTGTTTGACCTGAATGTACAAAATGAATCTTTGCTGGTTTCACCGTTGATCCTTTTGCCTTTTGTGGAGAATTGTTTCAAACACGGAGGAAGGGGGAAAAACGGGCGGTTTGAGGTCAATATGCAGTTGAATGTAGCAGAAAAGCTGGTTTTTTACATCCGCAACAGCAAACGAGATTCAAAAAAACAGGAAACCGGGAATGGTGGGGTAGGGTTGGAGAATATTCGCAAAAGGCTGGTGCTCATTTATCCCGGGCGGCATCGGTTGGAAATAAAGGAAGACGAAAGGTTTTTTTCGGTAAAATTTGAACTGGAATTGAAAGATGAATAAATACAACTGTGTGATTCTCGACGACGAACCGCTGGCGCTGGATGTGATTGAAAAATATCTGTCCGGATTTGAGCAGTTTACGGTCATGGGGAAATTTTCCGACCCGGTGGAGGCCTACCCGAAGATCAAAGTGATTTGCCCCGACCTATTGTTTCTCGACATCGAAATGCCAGGCCTCACAGGACTGGAGCTGATTGAAGCCATGCAGGAAAAACCGGAAGTGATCATCACCACGGCTTACCGCGAATATGCAGTGGAAGGATTTGAATTGAATGTACTGGACTATCTGGTCAAACCGATTCCTTTCAAAAGATTTGTGCAGGCGATTGATAAATTTATACAGAAAAAAGAGTCAACGAAACCAGCTTCTGAGTCTGTCGAAAACCGTTTCATCTTTGTCAGGGCTGACCGAAAAACAATGCGGATAGCGCTGGACGAAATCCTGTATATCGAGGGCGTGAAGGATTATGTAAAAATTGTGATGAAGGACCGGAAGATTATGACCAAAGAATCAGTCGGCAATTTTATGACACATCTACCCGCAGACAGATTTCTGCGGGTACATAGGTCATTTATTGTTGCCAGAGACAAAATCACAGCCTATACGGCCCATGACATTGAGATTGGCGAAGAAGAAATCCCCATCGGGCGGATGTATAAGGGGATATTGAACGAGGAGTGAACGCACGCTCATTTTTGCCTACATCATTCATTTTTCTTTTAATCCGCCGACAATTGTTTAATTTTATGGTTTGATTAAGAATAATTTTTTCTGTTCAGGACTAATTCTAAAAACTACTTCGCGCTACATGAGCTCAAAAAAAACACTTAAAGAAGAGGCGCTCCACTATCACGCCAAAGGCCGCCCGGGTAAAATAGAAGTCATTCCCTCAAAAGAAACTGCGACCCAGCGTGACCTGACGCTTGCCTACTCTCCCGGGGTTGCAGAACCCTGTCTGGCTATCGCCGAAACTCCTGAAGATGTCTATAAATATACCGCCAAAGGGAATCTGGTAGCGGTTATTTCCAATGGCACCGCAGTATTGGGACTGGGAGACATTGGGCCTGAAGCGGGCAAGCCCGTGATGGAAGGCAAAGGGCTGCTGTTTAAAATTTATGCAGATATAGATGTTTTTGATATAGAACTCAACACCAAAGATGTAGACGAATTTGTCCGAACTGTCAAAATCCTCGAACCAACTTTTGGAGGTGTAAACCTTGAGGATATTTCTGCGCCTGAGTGTTTTGAAATTGAGGAACGACTAAAAGCTGAGCTCAATATCCCGGTCATGCACGACGACCAGCATGGTACGGCCATTATCAGCGCGGCTGCTTTGCTCAACTCGCTCGAACTGGTGGGCAAAGATATCTCAAAAGCCAAATTTGTCGTCAACGGAGCCGGGGCTTCTGCGAGTTCGTGTACGAACCTGTACTGCCGCCTGGGCGCACAAAAGGAGAATATCTTTATGTTTGACTCCAAAGGCTTGATCCATCCTGACCGTACCAATCTGGACGGAAAAAAACGCGAATTTGCCAATGACAAAGCGCCTGCTACAACCACCCTCGCAGAGGCGCTGGTAAATGCCGATGTGTTTATCGGACTTTCCAAAGGCAATGTAATGACACAAGAGATGGTGAGTGCTATGGCCAAAGACTGTATTGTATTTGCCATGGCCAATCCTACACCGGAAATCAGCTATGAAGATGCGCTTGCCGTGCGCAAAGACATCATTTTCGCCACGGGCCGCAGCGACTATCCCAACCAGGTCAATAATGTACTGGGATTCCCCTATATCTTCCGCGGGGCGTTGGATGTGAGGTCCAAAGTGATCAACGAAGAAATGAAACTGGCTGCGGTATATGCCCTTGCCGATCTTGCCAAAAAGCCCGTTCCCGAAAGTGTAAATATGGCTTATGGAGGTGGAAATCTGGTTTTTGGTAAAGAATACATTATCCCCAAACCCGTTGACCCCCGCCTGCTCACGACCGTCGCTCCTGCTGTGGCCAGGGCAGCGATGGAAAGCGGCGTCGCCAAATTCCCGATCACAGACTGGGATGCTTATGAAACCCAGTTATCCAAAAGACTGGGGCAGGACAATACCCTCACCCGGGGAATCATCAACAAAGCCAAACTAAATCCCAAGCGGGTTGTGCTTGCCGACGCAGAAAATATCGCTGTATTAAAAGCAGCCCAGCAGGTGAGGGACGACAAAATCGCCACGCCCGTTTTATTGGGAAAAGTCTCAAAGATCAGACAATTGATTGCCGAAAACTATCTGGATCTGGCGGATGTTGAAATCATCGACCCGATGTCTCCGCAAAATGAAGCAGACAAATTGCGGCTGGAGAAGTTTGGCGATACGTTTTTTGAAAAACGCCAGCGGAGAGGTTACAACAAAAGCGAAGCGCATGATATGGTGCGGCGCCGCAATTATTTTGGCTGTATGATGGTGGATGCCGGCGAAGCTGATGCAATGGTAGGCGGTATGACGCGCAACTACCCTGACTCCATACGCCCCGCTTTGCAGACGATCGGTCGGCAGGAAGATGTAAAAAAAGTATCGGGGATGTATATCCTGATGAGCCGTTTTGGTCCGCTTTTCCTAGCCGATACCAGCGTAAATTTTAATCCTACCGCAGAAGACATTGTCGAAATCGCCCGTTTGGCGGCGAAAGAAGTCGAAAAATTTAACATCAAACCCCGTATTGCCCTGCTGACTTACTCCAATTTTGGGAGTGCTGCCGGGGAGGATGCGATCAAAATGCGCAAGGCGGTGGAGATCTTAAAGACACAGTATCCGTCGCTGATTGCAGATGGAGAGATACAGGCGCATTTGCCGTTTCAGACTGACCTGCTGAGAGAAAATTATCCATTCTCTACGCTGGCAGAAGCAGGCGCCAATGTGCTTATTTTCCCCAATCTTTCAGCTTCCAATATCGCCTACAACCTGGTGAAGGAACTGGCAGGAATCGAAAAAATCGGCCCGGTACTTTTGGGTTTGAAAAAACCGGTTCACCTGCTGCAACTGGGCAGTACTACCCGCGAGATTGTAAATATGATCGCAATTTCAGTGGTAGACGCGCAGCGGTAGGGAGATGATTGGGGGAATGTTTGTGGCTTATCTCAAGATATGGCCAGAAAAAGTCAGCCACGAATGTCACGAATAAACACGAAAATCAGCGCAAAAACCATTCGCGCAAATTCGTGTTATTCGTGGCTTCCCATCATCAGAGCAATCTTCAGATCACCACGAAGCGCAAAAACCATTCGCGCAAATTCGCGTCATTCGTGGCTTCCCATCATCAGAGCAATCTTCAGATCACCACCTTTCAATCCTCAATCTCCATCCAGAATATATCCTTGCTGTCGGTATTGAGACCCTCCGCAACCCCCCTTACCGTGGCTGATTTCTCTCTTCTTAGCGTGTATGAGTCATCTTCTTCATTGTAGAGAATACGGCTGGCTTTAATTGCGAAGGTTACAGGTTTTTCGCCTTCGTAGGCGACCGTATTGCTTTTGTCTTTGTCGCGGTGCACATCTGCTCCGGCTTTGGCCAGGTACCCTTCGATGGCATCGGCGGATATATCTCCCGACAGCTCAAAGTCTGAGGCATCTCTGATGAGGAAGTTTTGGGTTTGAAGAACGTCCGTAACTACAAACAGCTTTCCGGATTTTAGTTTCCTGAGAATTCCCGGGGCTTTTGTCTCCGGTTTGCAGAGATTGAGATGCTCTTCCAGCAGGACTCTATTGCTGATATCGTAGAGTTTGGGATCAGTAAAATCATATAATAGTTTGCGGGCTTTTTTGATGTTTGCTTCTGCGCCTGCATTCAGCGCTTTAAAGTGTTGCAGACCTTTGAGTTCAAACCCGCCTCCGGTTTCCACCACGTCTTTGCCCTTAAAAAAAGCGATAGCTTTGGCCTTGCTTACTTTGGGTATTTTTCCCTGGGCAGGTTTGGGAAAAAGGTCAAATAAGCTTTCACTGTAAACTTCCAGATTGTGCTGTGCTCCGGGAAGTAGGTTTCGCAGGCGTTTAAACAGACCAACAGACGATTCTTCGAGCAGGGTCAGTGGTAAAATTCCTTCCTTGGGAAGAACCACCCATGTATATCCTTTTTTCTGTACGATGCTGCTGTTCATATCTTGAGTTATAGCTTTTTATAATCGGTTTCTTTTCCATCCTTCCAGAGAGAGATGAAAGATGCATGCTCGGTATAGGTTTTGGCAAAATTGTTACAGCCCCTGCGAATGGCTTTTTCGATACTGATAGGGGGTTCCTGGGAAGTAAATCCGAGGTAAAACCGCTCGGCCAGCGCGACGGCAACTTCATCTTTTATTTCGGTCTCTTTTATCCCCAGCACATAGATTCCCTGGGCAGAAATGATTTCTGCCTGTGTAGAGGAGAAACAACTGCTGAGAAATACCAGTTTGAGGTAAGAAGTTCTTCCCTCAAAAATATCTTCCAGTTCGTGGTTTTCCAATAGCTGTGTCTCTCTATTTGAGGGGTTAATCAGGCACATGCCATCAGTTGTTCCATGGCCGGAATAATGAAGTACATGGGGTCGGTCTTCTTTGAGACGGGTCAGGAGCCGGTCGTAGTCGGTATCCCAGGTAGGAAGGAGAAAATCAAGCTCTCCACGCTGAATACTCGGTCTGACCTTATCCTGAATGGTGTCAAACTCTGACTGAAATCGGTACTGGTCGTCGGGCAAAGCCGCAAGGAAGAGGATTTTAATCGCTGACGGGGGAGACGGATTGACTGGTATTGCTGATTGCTGATTTTCGATATAGGTGCCGCCGTCCCCCATATTGATCTGCCTGCCGATAATAGTTTTATTTCCTGCGACATTGTCGCCGGAGCCGTGATGGGTTTGGTTTACGCCGCTGTTGACCGGAGCGGAGGAAAACTGGTTCAGGAGATCCAGGGTATCGTTGGTGATCTGATTGGATCTGATTGTGGCCTCTGAACTGCTCAATATTCCCATGCGTTTTTCTCTTTCCAGGGCTTTAAAGCGGTTATTTAGTTGCAAGGCTTCATTTTGTAAATGTGCGGGCACTACGGAAGTCAGTAATTGCAGTGCTTCCGCCATACGAGCTTCGGAAATGAGTTTTTGAATCTGTGTTTTAGACATTGTATCGGCAGTCTTTTTCCCCAATATACAATAATTTTTCAGGCGTGACCATAAATCTGTCAGACCTTAGGGAAAGGGTGGATGGATTTTTTAAAATGTCCTGGTTTGGATACTTCCTAATGGAATCTTACAACAATTCCAATGGATTGATCTGTAGAAATTCCTGCCAGGGAATGCCGGTTTTGCCTATCAGAAGTATTTTTCCGGGCTGAAATTTTTGGCGAAATTTCTCCATCCCGGAATAGCTGCGGGCAATACTGCTTTTGATTTCCAATGCAAGGGTTTTGCCGTGATATTCAATGACAAAATCTACCTCATCGTTGCCTTCCCGCCAGTAAAAAAGCTGATAGTGTGCTTGTCTGGCGTAATTTAGCAAATGGGCTCCTACGGCTGACTCGACCAAACGCCCCCATTGCTCTGGTTGCCCGGTGATGGTTGCAAATTGTTCAGGGTGTTTGGCTGCAATCAGGGCTGTATTGTGTACCTGAAACTTTGGACTTGATGCTCTTTGCCGCAGATGATTGCCCGAAAATTTTTCCAATCCCCCTAACAATCCCGCCGAATCCAGTAATTCCAGATAATGAGCTAATGTGGTTGTATTACCGGCATTATGAAGCTGCCCAACCATTTTACTATAGGATACAATCTGCCCTGAGTACAAACAGCCAAACTCAAACAACCTGCGCAACAAGGCGGGTTTATCAACCCGTGTCAGGGACAATATATCCCGGGAAATGCTGGGCTCAATCAGAGAATCAGAAACATATTGTTTCCATCGAAGTTCGTCAGGAATCAAAAATGCCGACCCCGGATATCCTCCAAACCAGACAAATTGCTCAGCAGTCATATCAAATGCAGCATTCATTTCTGCCAGAGACCAATGCCCGAGGTAAGTCAACTCAAAACGCCCTGTCAGGGATTCTGTCAGGCCTTGCTGCAACAGTAAACGTGAAGAACCCAACAGAACTACTTTGAGCCCGTTTTTTTGCCGGGTGTCGGCGTCCCAGTTAGCTTTTACTATTTCAGACCAATTGGGGATTTTCTGAATCTCATCAATCGCAAGAACCCCTTGTGAAGCGCCGGATTGTCGCATACGGAAACGGGCTACCTCCCACTGTTGTTCAAGCCAAACGCTGTCTCCATTTGCAATACCGTCAGCCGATACAAAATGAACAGGCATATCAATGGCGTCCAATAGTTGCCCGACCAGCGTAGTTTTTCCTACTTGCCGGGGTCCCGCTACAACCTGAATGAAGTTGCGAGGCTCGTTTATCCGCTTCAGAAGCTCCTGAAAATGAGGACGTTGATACATAAGAAATAATTTACTCAATACGTTGAGTAAATTTACTCAATATATTGAGTAAAAACCATCAGTTTTTCAGATTACAATCCTCAAACCTGATACACCACAAAAAAAGCCATCCCCAATGGAGATGGCTTTAGAAAAATCTTTATGATTGGACCTTAACGGATTCCGTAGCGAAGTACGGCTTCTGCTTTGGCGCGGGTATCTTTTACTTTTGCGAGGTCGATCAGTGCAGGCTCCGCCTTATTTTGCAGCGACTGCTGCTGGATAGCGGCATTGGATGCCTTGCTGCTGGCGAGTGTGGCTTCGTCCATTTCGGGTGCCTCGGTAACACCTGTTACTTGCAGCACATATACGCCGTTGTCTCCAGCGATAGGTTTGCTGACTTCACCGGGCTGCATGCCTGAAACTTTACCGATGATCAGCTTGTCTGCGCCAATGCCGGGGATGCTGTAGCTTTCAAAGCTGATGTTTTCAGCGGAGCTTACAGTCGCGCCTGCACCGTAGGCAGTTTTCATCGCATTGAGGTCCTGTCCGCCGATAGAAGCCAGTTTGTCTTTGATGAGTTTACCTTTTTTCTCATTGAGGACCTTGATCTCTACGTCTTCGCGAACCATATCGAGATCTTGTACGCCTTCTTCAAATTTGCGGGTAACCTGGGCAAATACGTAGTCATCATTGATGCGAAGCACTTTGGATTGCGCACCAGCTGGGGAGTTGATCGCCCAAATCACCAGTTCGCGCCCGCCATTGATGCCTTGAACATCGCGGGTGGTTTCTGTGAGTGGGTTGCTTTCGAAAGCGATATAACCGGTTTCGGTTGCAGCCTGATTGATATCACCCAGTTGGTTTGCTTTTGCGGCAAACTGGTTGGCCGCTCTGTACACGCTGTCGCGGGTAGGAGTGGTGTAAGTGATTTCTTCTTCAATATCAGCAACAGAGAAGTTTTTGCTGGTTTTGTCCAATACTTGTACAACGTGGTAACCGCGCTGGCCTTTTACCGGTCCGATGATGCTACCTGCTGAAGCTGCGGCAACTGCTTTGTCGAAATCTTCGCCAAACTGTCCTTTGCGGTACCAGCCGAGTGAGCCGCCATTGTTGCGGGTTGTAAAATCCTGGGAATTTTCAGTAGCGAGAGAAGCAAAATTGCTGCTGTTTGCCTGGCGGGCCAGATCAGCTGCTTTTGTTTTTGCAGCCGCACTGTCTGCCGCTGTAGTACCAGCCGGGGTAATCAGGATGTGGCTGATTTTAGCAGAAGATTCTTCTGCGTCTTCTGAAGCAACGAGCTTGAATACTTTATAATAGCCCCCCGTAAGTACCGGTCCGAAAACTGCTTTTTCCGGAGCGCGGACAATGCTGTCCCTAACACTTTCCGCGAGATCGCTGACCGGACGGAAGTTTTCGGAATAGGGCGTACGGCTTTTATTGGAAGTAAAAATGGAGTCGTTGGAAGCCGCGGCAAACTGTGCTTTCCGCTTCATGATTTCCAGATACGCTTTGGAAGAATCACTTGCGCTGGGTTTGACCTCAAATCGCACAAACCGGATCAGCGTTTCTTTCTCCTGTTTGTAATCTTCTTTGTGGGCCGCGATGTAAGCGCGCATTTCGCTTTCGGAGGCAGAAACCGCAGAATCAGGCATAGATGCATAAGGCACACTCAGGAAAGAGAGGCTTACTTTGCGGTTCTGATCGATGTTTTTTTGTTTCGCAGCAGCAAGAGAACTGGGATATCCGGCTTTAATGATGCCGAAATAACGCTCAATACCCCGTGAACGGGCAGCGTAATCTTCCAGTTGTTTCAGCTGGGGTGCGAGTTCCGGATTTTCCATGATTTGTTCCAGTTGCCTTTTCATGGCGTTCTGGTCATAGGGCTGTCCGGGAGGGAGGATATAGTTTCTGATGATAGGAGAAATCTCTTTTCCAGCGAACATGTCGTAGATTTCATCTCCTGTGACTTCAAGTCCGGCGTTTTTCAGCTCTTTGTCCCAGATAATTTCTGAAACCATGGCATCCCAGACCTGGTCAGCCATACGGCCGCGTACCAATTCATTGGCCCCGCCACCGGATTGGTTGGAAGCGATATTTACCCGGTCCTCATAATCCCGCCAGGAGATCGACTGTCCGGCGACAACACCTGCGTCCGGAGGTGCGGCCATTGCAGGCCCCAGGCCGGTGAAAAGGTCCGTCAGAATAAAGGCCAACAACGCTAGCGCGATCAGTATTACGATCAGCGTCATGTTGTGCCGGATCATACTCAGTGCAGACATAACAGTAGCTTTTAAGTTTGCTTTAAAATTTTAGCCCTGCAAATTACGCGCATTCGGCGTTAAATTCAAATAGTGGTTATTCACCGAAATTTCTTTTTTGCAGTTTTACAGCGATAATTCGGTTTTGAGTCGCATTCAGGATGGTAATATTGTACCCATGAATCTCTACAACCTCGTCCTGAGCGGGTATTTTTTCTGAAATATGCATGATCATCCCGCCCAGCGTTGTATAATATTCTTCTTCCGGAAGGTTAAGTTCCAGCTTTTCATTGAGTTCGTATATTTCATTTCTGGCTCCGATGATATACGATCCATCCTTTTCCTCGACAATGACCATATCTTCTTCGGGTTCTTCGTCTTCCGGGTCATCGTGTTCGTCTTCGATTTCTCCAAACACCTCTTCGACCAGATCTTCCATTGTCACCATCCCCGATGTTCCGCCAAATTCATCCACGACAATGGCCACACTTCTTTTGTTTTCAGTAAGCTCGGCGAGCAGGACATTGGCTGGCATGGTTTCCGGTACGATCAATACCGGCTGAATAATGGTTTCAATGCTATCGGGTTTTCGGAAAAGGCCGTTGGAATGGACAAATCCTTTGATATCGTCGAGATTATCGCCGTGAATAATAATTTTTGACAGACCCGTTTCCAGAAACAGATCCACAAGCTCGTCAAAACTTGTATGGATCGAGGTAGCCACAATTTCTGTTCGGGGAATCATACACTCGCGGGCTTTGGTTTCTTTCAGCGCGAGTGCATTGGTGAGCATTTCTGTATCCAGATCGGGTACAGGCAGTGACTCACTGGTTGCGATGATCTCCTGAATATATTCGTCCAGATCTTTTTTGTCCAGTTCGACGATTTTGTCATCGGTTCTGTGCCGGAAAAAAATCTGGAGTAATATTTTTGAGACGATATTTACTGCCCAGACGGGTATTCGCAGCAGGACGTAGAAAAAATAAAGCACATATGCAGAAGGAAATACAATCTGGTCTGAGTTGCGTCGGAAAATGGCTTTGGGAATATATTCGGCCAGAACCAAAACGATAATCGTCGAAATGATTGCCTGAAGGAAAGTGTAAATCAGGTATGAATTTTCGGGATCAATCCCCAGGTAAGTTTCCATACCGGGCGCCGAAAGTTTTTCCATCATGATAGTAAATACCACCAGCGCGAGGTTGTTGCCGATGAGGATCGTGATCAATACCTCTGAGGTTTTTTTATTGAAATTGGACAGGATTTCCCCGGCGCGGTCTCCCTGTACAGTTTTTAACTCGATCTTCAACCGGTTGGCTGAAATAAAGGCGATTTCTATTCCTGAAAAAAAGAAAGAAAACACCAGCATGAGTATGGCCAAAAACAGTTCCATCACTTATCTTCTTCTTCGAGTTCCGCTTCCAGTTTGCGTCGTTCTTCTTCCATATACTCATCCACGCGAATCCGCTGCCGGCGGCGAAAGACAAACATAAAAGAAAACAGAAATATCGCAAACATCAATAGTCCTACCGTGCTGGTGGGGAGATTGTCATATTCTGTGGCCATAAATATCATTGTCATGATGGCCAGGACTATGTATACATATTCAAAATACTTCATAAGCTATTCATCGTCAATCGTAAGTTCTCCCCGGGATTCGAGGATGGTCCATGCCGTAAACTCCGAATTGGCACGCATCCCATGATCTCCCGTAATGATCCGCTCAGGAGTTTCGATCCGTACAAATTTAGTGGTATAAATGGAATCCTTGCGTTCATCCCAAAACAATTGTTCTGTTTCAAGTTTTTCACCCTTTCCATTGAGCAGGACAACCGAGCCGTCAAGTTCAGCCATACCTTGTTCCTTATTATATATGCCTGACTCTGAGTTGATTTTGCTGGTAGTCAGGCCATCGGAGTTGAGAAAATTGATTTCCACGCCGTTGTCCATATATTGAACAATGTAAAAGTGTGGGTCTTCACCTTCTTCTTTTTCGATCAAATGTCCGGCAGATAGTCTTGCCGTAACCCTGGCCGAATCAGAGAAATAATATTCCACCCCAAATGCTTCTGACTTCATTCCCTCCATAGAATCCTGAAAGGGAATTTTTCCTTCGAATGAATTTTCGGAAGAACAGGCGGCCAGCAGACACATGATATACGCACAGAGAAATAAACGCATGCTGCAAAATTAACAATTTCCCATGACAAAGTGTATCTGCTGTAAAATGGGTTGTATTTAGAAAATAAATGTATTTTTAGCCATGGTGAAACAGTTAAAAGATACCGGACATTATTTTAACCGTGAACTAAGCTGGCTGAGGTTTAATGATCGGGTGCTGGAAGAAGCTGCGGATGTGTCTCATCCCTTGCTGGAGCGGTTGAAGTTTATTGCGATTTTTAGCTCCAATCTGGATGAATTTTTTATGATTCGCGTGGCGGGACTTAAAGAGCAGCTTGCCGCCGGGGTACGGGATATTGCTGCGGATGGTCTGACGCCCGAAGAAATTCTTTTTCACATTTCGGATCAGGTTCACCGGGCAGTTGCTTTACAGTACACGTTGCTGGACGAAGATATTCTCCCCAAACTCCACAAAAAAGGCATCCGGCTTCGCAACATAGCCAACCTCCGTAAAAATCAGAAAGCCGAGCTTCAGAAATATTTTCGGGAGCAGGTATATCCGGTGCTGACTCCATTGGCGGTAGATCCCACCCATCCTTTTCCTCAACTTAAAGGATTGGGGCTTAATCTTCTGGTAGAAGTTCGGAAGCCGTATCATAATGAGAGCAAAGTAGCGGTTGTGCATATTCCCTCTACCTTACCGCGTTTTATTCCTCTCGATAATGAGTCGGGGAAAACGGACTTTGTGCTGATTGAAGATCTGATACGCGAACATGTAGGGCAGTTGTTTCCCAATATGAAGGTGTTGAATGTATCGGAGTTTCGCATTACCCGCAATGCCGACCTGGATCTTTCCGAGGCGGAGGCCGATGATTTGCTCAAACTGATCGAACGGGAGTTGCGAAAACGAAGGGCAGGGACATTGATCCGGCTGGAGGTGAGCCATGAAATGACGGAGGAAAACCGCAAATTTTTAAAAAACGTAACCCGTCTGCTGGAAGCAGACGTTTATGACGTTCCCTCATTCCTCGACCTTTCGGCTTTTATGGCTTTTCTTTCACTTGGGCACAATGACCTGAAGGACCCACCTTTTTCCCCGGCACTTAGCCACAGGTTTGTGCATGACCGCAATGTGTTTGAAACCATTTCCCAGGGGGATATCCTGCTTCACCACCCGTATGACAGTTTCAACCATGTGGTAGATTTTATACAGGAAGCTGCCGAAGACCCGCAGGTGCTGGCGATCAAGCAGACGTTGTACCGCACCAGTGGCAACTCACCGATTGTGCAGGCATTAAAAATGGCTGTCAACAACGGCAAACAGGTTACCGCGCTGATCGAGCTGAAAGCCAGATTCGACGAGCAAAACAATATTGAATGGGCGAAGGAGCTGGATCGTTCCGGGGTAAATGTGGTGTATGGGGTTTTGGGCCTGAAGACCCATTGCAAGATATGTATGGTTGTGCGGCAGGAAGGACCCAAAATCCGCAGATACCTTCATCTGGGTACAGGCAACTACAATGCGACTACGGCGCGGATATACACAGACCTTTCGCTCATGACCTGCGATGAAGCGATGGGCGAAGATGCTTCGGGGCTTTTTAACCTGTTGACAGGGTATTCGATGCAAAAGAAATGGAATAAATTTCTGGTGGCTCCGCTTACCTTGAGAGATGATATGCTTCGACTCATACGGGAGTGTACCAATAAACATTCGGATACCAATCCTTCTAAAATCATCATTGTGATGAACTCTCTGGTTGACCCGGAGATGATTCAGGCCTTGTACCAGGCGTCGGTGAAGGGTATAAAAGTCGAGTTGATCGTCAGGGGAATATGTTGTCTTCGTCCGGGGGTAAAGGGGATAAGTGAGAATATTCGGGTGAAAAGTATTGTAGGCAGATTTTTGGAGCATTCGCGAATATTCTATTTCAAACACAGCGGCGAGTCGCAGATTTACCTCGGCAGCGCCGACCTGATGCAGCGAAATCTCAACCGAAGGGTAGAACTGCTGTTTCCCGTCGAAGATGCGCAGACAAAAGTACGGGTAAGGAGTATTTTACAATATTTGATCAACGATGAAGTAAAATCCCGGTATCTGACACCGGATGGCGACTATGTCCGAAGCAAGTCCCGTGGCGGGTTTGATGTGCAGCAGTTTTTGCTCGACCAGTCGCAGGAAAAACATAAGGGCATTGATACGATTGGGGGGTGAAACCTCACTCCACCCACTCCACCTTCTCCTGCCACGTAGTTTTCCTGAGGCCTTCGGGCCATTCGCCGGTAGGTACACCCAGATAAAAAAATCCCAAACATTTGTCAGTAGGGGATAAGCCCAGCCAGGTTTTCATTTCGTCGGTATAAGTCGCTCCGCCACTGCTCCAGTAGCCCCCGATGCCCAGGGCAGTAGCAGTCAGATGCATATTCTGAACGGCAGCCGCGACAGCGGCAATTTCTTCGGTCTCGGGTATCTTGGGATTTGTACCTGCCCGCATGCAGATCGCAATGATATGGGAGCACTTCAAGGGATTGTTGCGCAGCTTGTCGTATTTGACCGGGGTGAATTTGTCTTCGGGAGTCTGGGTTTTATACATTCCCGAATGCGCCTCCCCCAGATTTTTCAGCCCTTCTCCCGTAAATACCTTAAAAAACCAGGGTTCTGTATGCCCGTGATTGGGTGCCCAATGGGCGTTTTCCAGCATTAATTCGATGGATTCCCGTGGAATCACTTCCCCGGAGTACTGCCGCGGGAAAATGGATCGGCGGGTGCGGATCAGCCGGGAGACGGCCTCTGTGTTGAAAAGAGATTGTATCGGCATCTGATAAAATAGTCAGTAGTTTACTGGTCTAGTCATTTTGTTGAAAAGTTGTAAATTTAAACTCTGTTAGAATCTATTCAAAACGTACCCTATGGATGCATCGGAATTGATGAGACTGATAAGCAACGGAGAAACAAGTGTTGTGCAGTTCAAAGAAAATATTAAAAATGAACATAGTGTGGCTCAGGAGATGGTTGCTTTTTCAAATAGCAAAGGTGGCAGGATACTTATTGGGGTAAATGATAAAACATGGGATATTACTGGACTCTCTGCATTAGATTTAAGGCGTCTCACAGACCTGCTTGTGAATGCAGCTAATGAGCATGTCAAAAGTCCGATCTTCATAGAAACCGAAACAGTCGATGTTGATGGTAAAAAAGTAATGGTCGTATCTGTTCCGGAAGGCACAGATAAGCCCTACAAAGATAAGGATGGAATTATTTTCCTGAAAAATGGAGCGAACAAAAGGAAGGTGACCAGCAATGAAGAGTTGGCGCGTTTGCTTCAGAGCAGTGGTAACTTATACGCAGAAGAACGTATCATTCCCCACAGTACTTATGAAGATATTGACTGGAATAAGTTTAAGGCTTTTTATGAAGAAACTTATAAGGAACCTTGCGAAAAACCATATCTGGACAGGTATCTTCAAAATCTCAGATTGGGAGCGAATGGCAAACTCAACTTAGCGGGTGCCTTATTATTTACAGATAAACCTCAAAAAACTATAACAGGCTTTTTTATTACAGCTATCTGGTTTTGGGGAAATAATCATTGGGAAGAAAAATACCGAAGCAGTGAAAATCTGCAAGGTACACTGAGTGAGCAGTACAGGAAAGGGTATGACTTTGTGTTATCTAAATTGCAAAAAGTTCAGGCTGGACAATCCTTTAATAGTATCGGTAAATCTGAGATACCCGAAATTGTCATTCAGGAATTGCTTGCCAATGCCTTGATTCATCGCGATTATTTCATTCAGGATACAATTAAACTGTTTGTATTTGAAAACAGAATAGAAATAAAAAGCCCCGGCAAATTACCCAATAACCTTACCGAAGCTCAAATTCGTAGAGGAATCAGGAAAAAGCGCAATAATATTTTAGACTCTTTCGCCCCCCAACTACTCAAT
The DNA here is from genome assembly GCA_041391665.1 of Bacteroidia bacterium. Taxonomy (NCBI): domain Bacteria; kingdom Pseudomonadati; phylum Bacteroidota; class Bacteroidia; species Bacteroidia bacterium. The sequence continues at coordinate 1,174,838 of JAWKNO010000001.1, forward strand.
TACAGAGGTGCTGGTAGTGGGATTCTTCGTGCACTTGAAGCCTGGCCGCAGATAGATTTTATCAATGATATAGAAGCTGAACAGTTTACCGTCATTATTCACAGAACACAGTCAGCCTGATCAAAAAATCCATTCATGAAACTCCTCAAACCTTTTTCCCTCTCCGGCTCTGACCATGACGGCAACGAATACCTTCAGCACCGCCAATGGATGCGTTTTGTCAACGTCCTGGGGGTAGGCATTCACCGCATTGCTGAGGAGCAGACCAACCGCCTCATTGAGGCCAACCGTGAAATCGGCAACCAACTCGATACGACGCTCAAAACGGGTTTCCACAACCTCGAAACCGGCCAGAAAAAAATCCATAGCGCGCTCATCGACCAGACCGAAGTCATTCGCGAAGGTTTTGAAGAACTGGATGTTACCCTCTCTGCGGGCTTTGATCAGGTTGCCGGCGGACTCAATGAAGTTGCCAACCGCGTCGACCAGGTCAGCATGTCTGTCATTACTTCCGGAGAAAAACTGGCAAAAGGCATGATGGGACTCAAAGCTTCCCTCGATATGGGTATGGTCAATATCGTTTCTCAATTTGAACTTCAGCGAACAGAAATCCAGTCCGGATTTGACCGGATGACGCATATTCTCGAAAATAACCGCAAAACTGAAGCCCACGAAAGATACCGGGACGGGAAAATGGAGTACGAGCGGTATCTTCAGCATCCTGACGAACCACAGTTTCTGACCGACGCTTACGAATACCTCCGGGAAAGCGTGCGCATTTACCGGGGAAATCCATTCTGCCACCTGTATCTGGGGCATATTTTTCAGGAACCCGCGCAATACTACGATCTTGAAAAGTCGTTGGAACATTATCAGTTGTGTGCCACCTATGCCAAAGGTATTCCCAATCCACCACTGGCTGCACTGGGGTATTTCCTCTCCGCATGGGTCAATTATGCGCTGGGCAATATAGATGCAGCCATAGAAGAAGGCGAAAAAGTACGGGAGTTTGACCCTGAGGGTATTCCAGAAAACTACTTCAATCTGGCCAAGTTTTACGCAAGGAAAAAAGATACCCAAAAATCCCTCGACAGGCTGGATTTTGCTGTGCAGAAGTTTGACCCTGCTTATAGTGTTAAAGCAGATATGGACGACGATTTTCAGAATATCAGACCTGATCTCGATACTTATTTTGAAGCAATTCGTAACGCAGCCGCTCAAAACTGGGAACAAAAAATGAAGGAAATGGGGTTACTGAAACTACTGCCATGAGAATGTTTATTCCCGAAAAAATCAGAGATGATGCGGGAATTTTGTATTTTTCAAATCAATGAGAATAATCAAATACAGAATAGGATGACTACAGTGACAATAAAAATACCAGAAAACCTTCACATCAATTCGTTTGAGGTGGGAATGTTAGTCGCGACAAGACTTTTTGAGCAGGGAAGGTTGTCTTCAGGGCAATGTGCTGAAATGGTTGGTTTATCAAAGCGCGCATTTTTGGAATTGTTGGGAAAATATGGGGTATCAGTATTTGGATATGACTTTGAAGAATTAGAAAATGATTTAAAAAATGTATAAGCTGGTTATTGCCGATACAAGCTGTTTGATTGTTCTTCAAAAAGTCGCCCAGATACTCGAACGATATGAGTAACAAAAAACAATCGGAGGGCTTCAGATTATAAGTTTAAGTATGATGTTTTCTCCCGAAAAAATCAGAGATGATGCGTTTCGCCAGAAATTTCAAGAGAAACTGCTGCAGATTCAGGCTGTCCGGGAGAAACATACCTTCCTCGAATATACCCTCAACAGGCCTCTGTTTGAAGAGTTAAATACCCTCTTTGAAGAAAATCTTCAGGCTTACGAAAGTTGTTATGAAATCCCGCTTAGCCGTTTAACGGCCATTCAAACCGATTTTGAAAACATACAAAAAACGATTCACCCGCTGCGCCTCAACAAGGTGCAACAGTTGATGAAAGAGGCGGAAAATTTGCTCGAAAAGGAGGACTATGTCGTAAATGCCCGGGCGATTGAAAAGCTGGATGAACTGGAAATGCATATTCAAAAGGCCCGGGATGAGTTTGCCGCATGGGAAAAAGATCTGGCAAAATGGCGGCTTCGCCTTAAAGAGGTGATGACGCTCGTCTGGGCTGAAGATTACGCCAGCCTTAAGGCGCATTATCAGGAGGTAAAACTAACCCTGACTTCCGAAGAGCTTCCTCCTTCGCAGATCATTCCCGATGAAACGCAAATTCAAAATTTTATACAAAAACGTGCAGATGCCTTTACCCGGCTGAAAAAAAAGGCCGCACTTTCGAAAAGGCTTTTTAAGAAAGTCTCGGAGGCGGAACCGGCATTTTTCCCGCTTTCAGAGTTTCTCCTTTTGGAAAAAGAGGTTGACAGGTATATAAAAACGAGAATTTACCGGGTGGGTGCCGCAAGCCTGGCCGGGGTGGCTTTGGTTATTGCCACGTTTATTTATCTGCCTGGTATTATCGGAAACTGGCAGGAAAATAGTTTGTGGGAAAAAGCTGTGTCTGAAAATACGCTGATCAGTTATCAGGAGTATCTGATCAAGTTTCCCCGCGGAAAACATATCGTGGAGGCTTATGATGCGATGAATCATATTCCCACCGGCAAACTCAAACGGTATGAAGACAGGTTTGGTGTTTCTTTTGAATATGAAGGCGAACTCACCGACCTGAAACCTCACGGTAAAGGAGCGGCTACCTATCCCGACGGCTCCGTTTATGAAGGATACTGGGAAATGGGCGTGCGTGATAGCTTTGGTCTTTGGCGCGATACATTGGGGGGGAGTTATGAAGGTCAATGGGTAAACGGGGTCAGGCAGGGGCGTGGAAAATATATTTACCCTGATGGCAGCATCTATGAAGGTCAATGGAAAAATGATGAAATAACGGGCCAGGGAACGATGGCCTATGCCGATGGAAGCAAATACACCGGCACATGGAAATCTGGCCTTCCTGAAGGAAAAGGGATTTTGTCATTTGGCAAAAACGGCTCTTATTCGGGGCAATGGGTTTCCGGCAAATTTCATCAAAACGGCATACTGAAAGATACAACAGGTATCGTCTATAGCGGACAATGGGCGAATGGCCAGCGAGAAGGAGAAGGCCGGCAAAACTGGCCCGATGGGAGAGAGTATATCGGAAAATGGAAGGCAGATGCAGAAAATGGAGAAGGGGTCCTCTCATGGTCAAATGGTAGCCATTTCTCCGGTATCTGGGTAAATGGGCAGATTGACGGTACAGGAATATTTGTCTCCCGGTTCAGAGATGAATATAAAGGCTATTGGAAAGGTACAATTGATAGTCTGGCATTATACGACGGGGAGGGAAATATATTCAAACAGGGGAAATTGGAAGGCGGTCTTTTTATCGGACAATAGTTGCCCCTGCATCAACGGTTCCATTAATACGCCAGATTTTACCATTGAGCCTTTTTGAGTCAGAAACAGGCTATTTCTTCCGTATCTTCATTTTACTAAAGGGGTATAATAGATCCATGAGTCATTCTCCTTGTTGACTCTATAGGAATAACCATCCTTATCAGTGATTGCCCCTCCGTTCTTATGTTTGGTTTAACACTAATATCCATACGAATGGCGACTCCTTTGTTTATAGATGACCAGAGTGAATGGGACTTTTACTTCTGCACGATAGAAGATAAACCCGCATCCATCATGCTTGACCTTGCACTTATTCATACGGCTCCCCTGTCTGGAAAAAACGAATTCCTCCAGGTTGCAATAAACCTCAATTTCCCCAATGAGCATGGCCTTACCAATCCTGCGGAAGCGGAGATCCTCTATCTGATGGAAGATCAGCTGGCAGAGCATATTGCTGCAACATTAGGGGGGATTTATGCGGGAAGAAATACAACCGGAGGCCAACGGATATTTTATTTCTACTGCAATTCATCCATTGATTATGAGCGTATTGTGGATGAAGCCTTGGAAGGATTTTCAACCCATACTTATTCCAGCAGGGCTCAGAAGGATTCTGACTGGTCTTTTTATTTACAGTTTCTATATCCTTCCCAACTGGAATACCAGTCTATCCTCAACCGCAGGGTCATTGACAATTTGAAAAAGGAAGGGGATGACCTTTCTGATCCAAGAGAAATTGAACACTATCTGTATTTCCCGACACGTGAGCTGAGAGAGGCATTTGAAGAAAAAGCCGAATCGGAAAACTTTCGTATCATCAGCCGTAATTACGATTCCGGAGAAACCGAAAACCCCTACGGTCTGGTAATTGCCCGGGAAGATAAGATTGATCCTCAAATCATGGACGAGATTGTCATGTTTCTGGTGCTCAAGTCTGCTGAGGAAAAAGGCGAATACGATGGGTGGGGAACCGGCTTGTCTATTTCTGCCTGACAGGTTGCGATGAGTCACACCGACTGAATCGCCCGCCATAAGTTCATCGCACCTAACAATAAGGTAATGGCCACAATCAGGGTAAGCACCAGATTGGCGGGCAGTTTATTTCTCGACTTTTCGGGCATAAACCTGGCGTCGTTGACTACCAGCAGCAGAAATATCGCAATGAATGGAAGCAGCAAGCCATTGAGCGCCTGCGCAAGAATGATTGCGGGGATGGGTTTTATGCCCGAAAGCCCAAATAACATGCCCGTGGCCCATACAAAGATCCACACGATCCGGTAGTTGCGGGAACCGGGAGCCCAATGGGGGTTTCCGCTGCCAAACAGACTTTGTGCAGTAATCGCGGAGGCTAAAGGCGCCGTAACTGCCGAAGTAAAACCTGCGGCAAATAAACCAATCCCGAAAAATATGGAAGCCCAACTGCCTGTTTCCCTGCGCAACATTTCTCCTAATGCTTCAAAACTGAATGCGTCGGACAGCCGGGTTCCGGCAATCAAAATGGCAATAGAAATTGCCCCGCCGATCATGACTGCCGGAATCAGTCCTTTGCGCATGGCATGGATCTCCTGCTCTTTGCCTATTCCCGAGCCGAGAAATAGATTATAAGGGACGATAGTCGTTCCGATCAGCCCAATGGTCAATAGCCCTGATCCTTGAGGGAAAGTGGGCACAACCGCACCGGTGATCCACTTACCGGCGGGAATTCCGGAGCGAATCGCCACAGCAATAAATACCAGTCCCATCGCCGCTACGACAACTCCGAGGAGCCGGGAAATCGTTTCGGGTTTTCCCGCCCAAAGGACGGCCCCGCAAATAAAGCCTATGAGGAGTGTTGGGATCTTTGGATTCCCGCCAAACAGCAAAGATGTTCCGGACACAGCGCCGAGGATATTGCCGGCCTGATAGGCCGCGCAGCCAAAAATTACTGATATCCCCACAAAATAGCGGATCCACCGGGTAGCATGTTGCTGAAATTTTAATGCAATCGCTTCACCGAGATTTTTGCCTGAAGCAATAGAAACCCTTGCTGCGGCTTCCTGTAGAAAAATAGTTGCAATGGTCGAAAATGTCAGCGCCCAAATAAGACTTGTGCCAAACTCTGCGCCTGCTTTTGCCGCAGTAGTTACGGTCCCCGGCCCGATAAACGCCGCAGATATCACGGACCAAAAAAGAATACCGGATAGGGGTTTGCGGGATTGGGGTTTCATCAGTTATCTGGGCACAATTTCAAAACCACCGCTTTTTGACTTTGGGCGTAACTTCGGCGGGCAGAGGTTGTTTGGGCGTTTTGGAAATGATGTCTTTGACAAAGTACATATCTACCACGCCTTTATTTTTGACGATTTCTGTCCTTTTTTCCTCAAACTCTCCAAATGCTTTTATCCGCGAATAAGTTTCTGCGGATATATTCACCTTGCCTGCTTCTCCACTGGTTTCCATTCTGCTGGCGGTATTGACTGCATCGCCCCAGATATCATAGGCAAAACGTTGCTGCCCGATCACACCTGCAATGACCTGCCCGGTATGGATACCCACCCGAAGTTCCCATACGTCTTCCCCTCTTCTCTTTTTGCGCCCTATCCAGCGATCCATAAACTCCTGCATTTCCAGCCCCGCTTTTACGGCGTTGAGGGCGTGATCAGGGTCAGAAGTGGTTAAGTTTCCCGCTGCCATATAGGCATCGCCGATGGTTTTGATTTTATAGAGTTTGTGTTTTTCGATAATTTCGTCGAAAGCGCTGAAGGCCGTTTCCAGCTCTTTTACGAGTTCTTCAGGCGTCATTTTCGAAGCGATGGAGGTGAAATTTTTGAAATCGGTAAATAAGATGGTCACCTGATCGTGATTTACCGGAACGACTTTCCCCGTGGTAAGGAGTTCTTTGGCTACTTTTTCAGGGAGAATATTGAGCAGAAGATTATCTGCTTTCTCTTTTTCTGCTTTTATTTCACGGGCATGGCGTGATTTGGCCCTGCTGCGGCTGATCAGACCGATGATAATCATTAAAAAAACCACTACCCCCCCGATGGCCCCAATGAGATAATTTTGTTCGGCTGCTTTTTTTGCTTCCAGTGCGGCGTCCCTTGCTTCGATTTCTGACCCGGCTGCTTTCAGTTCGGCTTCCGTCTGGGCATTTTTCATTTCCAGAAGCTGTTTTTCACTTACGACCAACTGAGTAGCTTCCTGCTCTTTTTCCAGACTGTCCTTAATGGTTTCAATTTCTTCCTCAAACTCCTCCAACTCCAGTTTGACGGCCTGTTTTTCCATATAATTGCGGAGAAGAGTATAGCTGGTCGCCTGATTTTTTTCGATGATATTGACCATCTTGCGGTTGTTGGTTTGCCGGGCGATAGGCAGACTTCGGTTGAAAGCCATGAGCGCACCCTGATAATTTTCCATGGCAATATTCACTTCTCCGATGCTATTATAGCCCATGGCAATTTCTTCCATTTCTTTTGCCTCCAATGCCAGACTTACGCCTTTTTGAAGGTTGTCAAGGGCCTTTTCCAATTGGTTTTGTTTTTCATAGCAAATACCAATCAACCGATAGTCTTTCGCCATGCTGGCTTTCCAGGAGGGTTTTTCCTTGACAAGCTTTGATTTGAGGTCAATGGCTTTTTCCAGATTGTCGCGGGCAAGTGTGTATTTGTCCTGGTTCATGTACACCAATCCAATATTGCTGTACGCGAGGACTACTCCTTCCTTAGAGCGAAGTTTCTGTGCCAGCGTAAGTGCTTCTGTCGCAAAACTCAGCGCCTCCTCCGGATGATCCTGATTGACATCACGTGATGCGTCTATCAGCAGGGAAATTTTAGCTTCATTATCGGGCGCACTAGCGAGGCCTTGCTTGATTTCGTCAAGGTTGGCTCGTCCCTGAAGTTGGAAAACGCTCGCGGCGGTCAGGAGGATCAGTAAGCAGAATAAACGCACATTCATAGGGAAAAACTTCTCAAAAAATAAGCTGCCCCCTAAAATGCGAAACAATGGCCGAATAATAAAGTTATTTCCTCAACTTCTTCATTTCAACCTGAAATCTATAACCGGGTTTCGTATTTTTCAGCTTTCGGATTGAGCGGGGGAAAGGGTAGGGGAATACATTTTTTCCAGTTGTTTTTCCGTTACAGAAGCCGGGGTTATCCGCAGTAAAGTATTTCGAATTCCGGCCAGAACGGGATTTGTCCATTGCCCTACTTTCCCTAAACTCCACGATTGATTGACAATGCCTGTGGTACGCGTTATGCGCAGCGCTTCGAATGTTTTGAACGCTTCCTGTACCGAAGATCTGGCTTTCAAGCAATTAGCCACTGCAATAGCATCTTCAATGGCCATACATGCGCCCTGACCCAGGTTGGGAGTTGTTGCATGTGCGGCATCGCCAATAAGGAGGATTTTTCCAAAAGCAAACTGTTTCAGCGGCTTTACATCGGCGATATCGTTCCACAAAACCGCCTCGTCAGGAGTGTTTTCCAGAATTTTCGGAATGGGAGAATGATAGTCCCGGAAATTGCGGAGCAGTTCAGCACTTTTCCAACTGGCCATCTGAGGATCATTTTGCGGGGCGTTTTTGGTGGCAAACCAATACACCCGGTTTCCTGCCAGGGGTACAACGCCAAAACGGCCATTTTTTCCCCAGGATTCGGAAAACTGGTTCATATCCATATCTGCCGGATCCATATCCACAACGCCCCGCCAGCAGGTGTAGCCACTGTAGCGGATGGTGGCGTCTGGTACAAGCTGTTTTCTCACAGGAGAATGAATACCATCAGCAGCGATCAGCGCGTCGCCTTCTGCGAATGTGCCGTCTTCAAATTCTGCTGTCACTTTTTCTCCCTTCTGGTGAACTTTTACACAGCTTTTTCCTGTGATGATATTTGTTTCTCCAACGATATGTATCAACTTTTTATGAAGATCTGCGCGGTGAACCGCGTGACTGGTGTCTCCGTATTTTCTGAGGATATCAGGCGTAATGTTGAAAGCAATCAGTTTGCCTTTCTGGGTGTAAAGGCCTCCATTTACAAAGGCTTTTTCTCCTTTGATAATTTCATCGGCAATACCCGCCTCCCGCAGCGCACGGATGGCATTGGTCGCGATGACAATTCCGGCACCAAGGCCTTTCAGTTCCGGGACTTTTTCATACACTACAGGTTCAAAACCTTTGTTTTTTAGTGCGATGGCCGCACAAAGACCACCGATACCGCCACCGATGATGAGGATTTTCATGAGGAGAAAATTTATTACTCTTTCACCAGCTCAATTACTGTAATTTCGGGAGGAATTCCCACTCTGCCACTAAAGCCGATAAAGCCAAAACCACGGTTGACATAGATTTGCTGGTCGCCTTTACGGTACAAACCTGCCCACTGGTCGAAAAGGTATTTCGCAGGACTCCATTTTACTACCCCTGGTATTTCCACACCAATCTGCGAGCCGTGTGTATGCCCCGCAAGTGTAAGTTGAATGTCTGGCTGCTCTTTCCGTATCTGCCAGTCCCAATGCGTCGGGTCGTGAGACATCAGGATTTTCACCTGCGCGGATTCTGTTCCTTTTACAGCTTCAGACAGATTGCCATATCGGGTAAAGACTTTTTCTCCCCAGTTTTCCACTCCAATCAGAGCAAGCGTTGATTCGTCTCTGGTGAAAATATGATTTTGGTTTTTGAGCAGGTTCCAGCCAAGTTGCCCATGTGTTGCAACAACCCTTTTAAAATGGTCGGCTTTCTCTTGTTCTGAATGCCAATGGTAGTAATCGCCATAGTCGTGGTTGCCCAAAGTAGAGTAAACGCCCTCTCTGGCGTAAAGCTGCCTGAGCATATCTTCATAACCCTTTATTTCTTCTATCCGGTTATTGATCAGGTCGCCGGTAAATAATATGAGGTCGGAATCCTGTTCATTCACCATTTCTATTCCGGCCTTTACACTTTTTTTACTGTCAAAGCTGCCTGTGTGAATATCCGAAATCTGGGTAATCGTAAATCCTTCAAACTGTGGAGGGAGATTTTTTATGGGAATTTGCACCCTGCGCACCTGGAAATTATATTTTTCCCGAATAATACCGTCTGCAATGCCGATAAAGGGAATCCCTGCCGTAGCGAGTGCCACTTTACTCAGAAACTCAGACCGGGGAATCACTTTATCGGATTTCTCTCCCTGTGCCGGCGGATGTTGAAAAACTTTTTTCGAACTCCAGCGGCCCCATCTGATAATATCTTCGGCAAAAAGAAAAACAATCACCAGCGATTTTGGAACAATCAACCCCACAATGATCGTAGAAATCACCATTCCAATCACTCCCCGTGTTTCAGGTAAAAGAAAGAATGTTCCGATCAGTGATAGATACAAAGCCACATGAAGCCAGATATACAGCTTTTTTGCGAACGGCTTTTTTGAAAAAACAGTCTTAAATGCCTGAAAACAGTAAATTTCGACAAGTATGAAAAGAAACAGAAAGCTGAAAATACGGGTACTCATGCGGGAAAATGATCGTTTTCTGATTGCAATACTACGGCTATGCCGTTAATGTTTCTATTTTGAATACATATTTTACGGAACTGATGTAAAATTTCCCATCATTCCGCTTCTTCATTATCTTTGCCCCACTATGGACTACAAAAGATATACCATCACGTCGGCCCTTCCCTATGCCAATGGGCCACTTCACATCGGGCATATTGCCGGAGCCTATCTTCCGGGAGATATTTATGTGCGTTATCTGCGTATGCGTGGCCGCGATGTGGTGTATGTATGTGGAAGCGACGAACATGGTGCGGCGATCACTCTGCGTGCCAAAAAAGAAGGAACCACCCCGCGTGAAATCGTGGATAAATATCATGCACTCATCAAGAATACTTTTGAGCGGTTTGGAATTGCCTTTGATTTTTATCACCGCACAACGGAACCCATTCACCACGAAACTTCCCAGGGATTTTTTACGGTTCTCAACAATAAAGGAGAATTTATAGAAAAGACCGCCGCACAATTTTACGACGAGGAGTACCAGCAATTTCTCGCCGACCGGTATATCACGGGGAAATGCCCTATCTGTGGCAATGAACGCGCTTACGGCGATCAGTGCGAAAACTGTGGTTCATCTCTCAATCCGACAGATCTGATCAACCCTGTGTCAATCCTCAGCGGGAAAACACCTGTTCTCCGCGAAACCAAACACTGGTACCTTCCGCTTGACAAGTATCAGCCCTGGCTGGAAGAATGGCTGGAAGGGAAAAAAGGAATCTGGAAAAATAATGTCTACGGTCAGTGCAGTTCCTGGCTGAAAGACGGCCTCCAGCCCCGCTCCATGACCCGCGACCTCGACTGGGGCGTCGATGTGCCGTTGCCTGATGCTGTCGGGAAAAAGCTGTATGTCTGGATGGACGCGCCGATCGGCTATATTTCTGCCACCAAGCAGTGGGCCATCGACAATGGAAAGGACTGGGAATTGTATTGGAAAGAGCAGCCCGACCCGGCAGATAATTCCAGGCTGATTCATTTTATTGGCAAGGACAATATTGTTTTCCATTGCATTATTTTCCCGGCGATTCTTCACACTCACGGCGGATACCTTGTGCCCGACAATGTGCCTGCCAACGAGTTTCTGAACCTCGAAAACGACAAAATGTCCACTTCCCGCAACCACGCAGTCTGGTTGCACGAGTACCTGGATGAATTTCCCGGACAGGAAGACGTGCTTCGGTACGTGCTCACCTCCATCATGCCGGAGGCAAAAGACGGAGATTTTACCTGGCTCGATTTTCAGGCGAGAAACAACAACGAACTGGTCAAGATTCTCGGCAACCTTGTCAACCGTGTGGTTGTGCTGACCAATAAATACTATAACGGAGTGGTACCCGAAGCCGGAAATCTGGGGACAGATCAATCTGCGATGGATGCTTTTACACAGATTCACGAGATTACGGGCAAAATCGAAACATCCCTCGAAAACTTCCGGTTTCGCGAGGCGCAGGCCGAGTTTATGAATGTGGCCCGTGTCGGCAACAAATACCTGACAGAGCAGGAACCATGGATCAAGTGGAAATCTGACCCCGAATCGGTAAAACCCATATTGTTTACCAGTCTTCAGATCATCGCGCAGATCGGCATTTTGGCGAAACCGTTTCTACCGCATACCGCAGAACGGATATTTGACTTACTCAATATCGACGGGAGCAACCTCGGCTGGGATTCGCTTCAGGAAGAAGCGCTTATTCCTTCCGGGCATACGATTTATACCGGAGACGAGAAGAAAATCCTCTTCGAACCGATCCCCGACGAAGTCATTGAATACCAGCGCCAAAAACTCGAAAACAATTTACACACACCTTCCAAACCCGTATTTCCTCCCATGAAAGAAGCGATTAGTTTTGACGATTTCCAGAAAATGGACATCCGTGTAGGCAAAATCCTCGAAGCCTCACGCGTACCCAAGGCCGACAAACTCCTCCAGTTTAAGGTGGATACCGGCATTGACATCCGCACGATCGTATCGGGCGTGGCCGAGCATTTTGAGCCGGAGGCGCTGGTAGGCAAGCAGGTTCAGGTACTGATGAACCTTACCCCCAGGAAAATCCGCGGAGTCGAGTCGCAGGGCATGATTTTGTACGCCTCAGACAGCACGGGCAAACTGCATCTGGTAAGTCCGGTAGAAGAGGTTGAGACCGGTTCCGGGGTGAACTAGCGGTTGGGGCGGTGCTTTGTATTGTTGAGGAATTGTCGGTAAATTTAGAGAACTGTAGATTATGAAGAATATGGCACCCCAATATTTAAACCGAATAACTGTAAATCCGGAGGTTTGTCATGGAAAACCCTGTATCCGGGGAATGCGATGGCCTGTGGAAGTATTACTGGATATGCTGCTATCTGAGATGCGTTTTGAAGAGATTCTGGAGGATCATCCTGAACTGGAAAAAGAAGACATCCTGGCTAGCCTTGAGTTTGCAAAAATCCTTGTTTCGGGTAGAACGATAACGTTGGCAGCATGACATTCAAGGTATTGTGTGACGTCCATACACCATACGGATAAACAACCAGCAGAAAATACATATATCCTTTCTGACAAAAATTGTAGGAAAATGGGGGTATGCTTTCTGTATTTACCGGAAGTGTATATGGACTGGTTTGTGGGGAGGTGAGGGGGCGAGACAGAAAAATGCTACTGTCAGGGAATTTTTTTGGGTTGATGTAAAATATTGGTAGATTAGATACTTGGCTGACGTTCTTTGCAGTTAATCGGTATTGTGGAAGGATGTCCGTCCGCTGGAGGACATGGATTTTGAAGATATTTTGGGGATATACGCAATATTGCGGATACACAGATGTTGTGTGCTATGTTAAAATCCAAAACTCATTAAACAAATATGGCAAAAAATGACAAAATACTAATTGACGGTATAATTGACGACAGACTTGAAAATAAAATACCTTCTGACAAAAGAGATGAAGTTTTTGAATATTTTGTTTTTGAGCAGTTATTGAAAGACTACGACTTATCCAAAGAAGAATTAGAATTTGGCAGTGTTGACGGCAGAAATGATGGAGGCATAGATGGATTTTTTATTTTTGTAAACGGACATCTATTAATTGATACAGATAAATTTTTATGGCCTAAATCAGGCTCTATTCTCGAGGTTTGGATCATCACCTGCAAACATCACGATACTTTCAAACAAGCTCCACTAGATAATTTAGTAGCGAGTATTTCTGAACTTTTTGATTTTGCTTTAGCTGATGATGAATTAAAGGGGGATTATTCTTCTGAGTTAATATTTCTAAGGAATTGCTTAAAACAAGCATATAGAAAAGTATCACCAAGGCTAAGAGAGTTTAAAGTAAATTACCTTTATTCGTCAAGAGGAAACAAAGATGAACTTGGAGAATCTATAATTTCAAGAGGAAAACAAGCAGAACAAATTACAAAAGATTTTTTTGGAAATTGTCAAACAATCTTTGATTTTGTAGGTTCGACTGAGCTTGTAGATTTACACAGAAAAGCACCTAATTTTTCTTTAGAACTTCCCTTTTCGGATGACTTGTCAAGTGGTGAAACCTATATTCTTTTAGTAAAACTAAAAGACTATTTCAATTTTCTATCTGACAACGGCAAATTAAGACGTTATCTGTTTGACTCAAACGTAAGAGATTTTATGGGTCTAAACAGAGTAAATGAAGATATAAGAAATACTTTATTGAATGACAATTCTCCCGATTTTTGGTGGTTAAATAACGGTATTACTATTCTTGCAACAGGTGCAAGTGTGGTGGGTAAATCCATACAAATTCAAGACATTCAAATAGTCAACGGCCTTCAAACGTCAGAATCAATTTTTAGATACTTTGATGGAGGTGGAACTGACATAAAAAATCGTTCTGTATTAGTTAAAGTTATCGTATCGAACAATCCAGAAAATAGAGATGAAATCATTAGAGCAACAAACAACCAGACAATTGTTGAACTCGCTGCCTTACACGCAACTGACAAAATACAAAGAGATATTGAAGAAGCATTAAAGCTTGATGATTTTTACTATGAAAGACGAACTAATTTTTATAAAAACCAAGGTGCTCCTCAAGAAAGAATAGTTACACCTCTTTATTTAGCAAGTGGTTTTTTAAGCCTAATACTGAAAGCACCTGAACAAGCAAGTACGCTTAAATCCAAATTTATGCGCATTGAAGATTCTTACAATAAAGTTTTTTCTAACAACACTGACTTGCAGATTTGGTCAAAAATTGCATTTATTTTAAAAATTACAGATGCTTTTTTAGAAACTAAAAGACCTAATGTAAATGGATCAAGTGAGCATTTTTTGAAGTATAGACGTCATTTTGTAAGCTTTTTAGCGCTAAGCAAGGTATTTGAGAATTTTAACTTTACTATTTATGACTTAATTAAATTGGATAATAAAAAATTTACATTTCAAGAATTAGAAGAAAGTTGGGGTTTAATCAAAACAGTAATATCTTCTCAATTTTCAAAATCAAAATTGAAAAGAGGAACATTCCTTCAGTTATGTGAAGAGATTAATAAAGCAAATAATATAAAAGGGTACGATAGGCTTATTCATAATTTTGGCATCAACAACCAGAAGTTTATTGTTCAAAAAAGGGGATATAAATCTGAAAACAATATTACTGCTGATTTTATAGAGAAAGTTGACAGCATATTTCCTCAACAACCTTGGAAACCAGGGACACACAAACTTATTGCAAAACAATTATCTTGTACAGAATCTGAAATATTTTCTGCGGTTAACATTTTAATTAAGTCAGGTAAAAGGTATAAACAAAAAGATGGAATCATATATGATAAATCGGGACGCGTTATTGAAATTGATAAAGAGCGTGTGGACGAAAAAACATTGAAACTTAAGAATGAATAAAACACAGCACACAACAGGCGTTTGGCTCAATGGCGGGTGAAGTGGTTAATTGAACATTCTACCTCGCATCAACTTTTGTGGTGTATTGACAGTTTTGAGCACCGAAATCCGCCACTGCGCCAAGCCGAAAACCGTTAGCTACCATTAAAGAATAAAAAAAATGGACGAAAAAGTAATTGCAGCAATAATTGCAGCAGTAACATCAATTATAACTATTATTATTACCTCTATTTTTAAACCACGAATAGAGAAAAGGCTGCATAGAAGTAGAATTGAAATAGATCATGAGCTTGAACAGAAAAAGAAAATTAAGGAGGTGTTATCTAAGTATAAAATACACCTAATTAGCTCAGCGGATTCATTAAGAGGGAGACTTAATAATTTTGCGAAAAATTATACGAAAAAAGAGCATTATGTCAATGGAAACTATGTTGACAAGGAGAATTATTATTTTCAATCCATGATATATAGAATTCTGAATTTTTATGCTTGGATGAAAGTAATAGATAATAATCTGATATACTTAGATACTACAATTGCTTCAGAGAAAGACCTGAATTTTATAAAATACATGAGGGCAATGAAAAGGTCTTTACAAAGAGGCAAGTTAGTTCATGGCTTACAAGTTGACCCCGAAACAAGCAATGATTTGATTTACAGGGATACATTAGATGAAATGTGTCTTTGGCTTATTGATAATGATTCTGTAATTCCGTATCCCGAATTTAAGGCAAGGATTGAAGGGAACATTGATCATTATAAGAGGTTATGCGAGTTTATCGACGGTGTAAACCCAGATGAAAATAGAAGAAGATGGGATAGGCTGTATCTGTTACAGTTATTGATTATGAGTTTTATTAATTCTTATGGCTATGATTTTCAGTTTAGTAGTGCTGCAATCTTTGATAAGCAAATAGAGAGAGCAAAAAAATATGACATTTTCCCAAATGCAATAATGATGTTGGAAAGATATAAACTTGAAAAAGAAGAGAATGTGAAGAGGCTTATTGAAAAAATGAATGAATACGGTAGCTAACATCGTCTACGCGGCTAGTGATGCGTCGCAAGCTCCTTTCACCAGCGCGTAGTCGGGGCGTTACCTGAGAAAAAATTAATAAAAATATGGAAAATTCGGTAGAACAGATCAAATTCTTGATTTCAAAGAGCCAAACTAAAGAAGCATTAACTTCACTATTCAACTTGATAAAAGAAAGTGGGGACCAGAATTCTGAAATTACAGTATTGACTTTATTGGCTCAACAAAATGATTTAGAAATAATAAACACTAGAGGAGTAATTTCAAATAATGAATTGGATACTGCTCAACGAAAATTGAATGTACAGGTTTTGGAATTGCTAAATCATTATTCAGCTAATGGGCAATTAGATCTTAGCTTATTAAATATTAAGAAAAAGGGGATTGCAAATAGAGTAACAATAACTCTAGCATCTTTAACCATTTTTTTTATTGGGTTTTATATAATTTCTTGGCAATTATATCCGTCGGACGTTCCTATTGGGGCGTTCTTTGATGTAATTATTATTTCAAAATATGCAGGAATTATATGCTTTGTATCTTTAATAATTACTCTTTCGGTGAGAGCAATAACCAATAGATAGATGAATTTTTTGTTTGTATGGAAAAACGATAGGAATGTCTATCATTATTTGAATCGCGTAAAGTGACACCTCATTTCTAGTAAATAAAAATTTTCAATGCTCAGGTAACATGGGCTCACCCCCATTAAGTTAAGCCCCAAAAAGCTCAGATTGACAAGGGTTGTTACCAGGTGGTTGATAGTGGCTTAGTCCAGCCACACAAGTTACCGGTTGGGTTGTGTCAGGTAGTCTATGGCCCATCGTAAACTTCGATCCATAAAGCTTCTGTTTTCGTTGATTCAGGTTACGCTTTTTTTCTTAACTTAATGACCGTGAACACTCGCTAACCGGAAATTCCTGCTTCGCTGAGAACTTAAGCTATATAACCAGATATATAATCCCAATGAAAATAATCATTCCTTTGTTTGCGATTTGTCTGTTGTTTACAAATTGCACCCAACAACAACCCGGGACACCTACAGTTGATTTTGAAAAGGAAAAAGCAGCCATCCAGGCTGTCATCGCCAAAGAAACGGAATCTTACTATAAGCAGGATTTTGAGGCATGGAAAAGTACCTACCTTCAATCACCCGCTTTCCGCAAGTTTTGTTATTGGGAGGGGTATCCCGAAAAAGTTATAGCCTATGTTGGTTTTGAATCACTGGCAGCGGAAAAGAAAAAACAGTTCGATGCCAATGAAACGCTTTGGCAAGGCTCAACCGAGGAGCGCACAAACGAGAACTTTCGCATCACCAACGATATGGCCTGGTACACTTTTGAGCAAAACTCCTATGAAAAGGATACACGGGCATTTCTGGGAAAATCATTAGAAACCCGCATCCTTGAAAAGGAAAATGGGGAATGGAAGATTGCTTATCTGGGGTATCATTATTATCCGATGCCGAACCCATAATCGTCAAATTCCTGCTTCACTGAGAGCGTCAGTTTGCCCTTCTCCCCCAGTGTGGACCAACTGAAAAGCAGAAATTATCAATGCCGGGATTGAACACCATGTAGTAGCATTCAATCCCGGCATTTGTTTTTTTACCCAGGGTGTTAGAGCTCGATTAATGTGGGTGCGCCTTTGCTTTTCAACCAGGTGTTGAACTGCTGCTTCTCGCTTTTGCTGAGCTGACTGGCAGTCTCTTCAAACTGTTGGAACAAATTCTTGTTGGTGTTGGCATCCCTGAGGCTTTGCATGATGGCCATTTTGCCTCCAATCGTCTTCAGCCTGACACCGGCCTCGGATTGAAACCCCGCACCATTCAGATAGCTGACTGTGGCCCGGATATGGCTAAAATCCACGGATTCGATGCTTTGACTTACAGTACGACCGGCTACATTTTCAAAACAAAAGCAGGAAAAAACGCCACATGAACAGTTGTTGCCACCCTCGGCCGAACAAAACCATCCATTGCATTTTCCGACAAACAGCATTTCCGGTTCCAACAACACAGAATAATTTGCCTCGTTTATACCAGGGGTATTTTTTTCAGGGTTAGTGGGCATCCAAAAACCCAGTAGGGGGAGCAAAAAAAATGATAGATACTTCATGGCTAAAATTTTTAAAAAGTGATTGATTTGTTGAAAATGTTTACCCTGCAAAGATTGCCCGGGAATTCAGCCATTGGCATCGGTAGAATTAAGGAAAATGCCTACGCAGATCTGCGGATTTTGAACGTATCTGCCCGTCCAACTGCATGCTTCCCAGGGAAAAAAGGCTGAAAATTGGGGCAAAAAGCCCAAACTTCCCAACCTGCCCTGCTTTTTACGCAGTTGGCTGGCGTTGTATATGGATTCGTTGGTGGAGTGGTGAGGGAGGATACAGAAAGATGCTACTGTCAGGGAAATTTTTTGGGTTGAGGGAAAATATTGGTAGATTCAGCTACTATACTGACGCTCTTTAGAGATAACCAGTATCTATTTCTAAGCGGAAGGACGCGGAGGAGAAACTGCGGAGTCCACTGGAGGATAGGGATCTCGAAGATATTTAGGGGATATGGGCAATGTTGGGGGTGTGCGGATGTTGTGTGGCATTCAAAATGAAAAGACTGACATTCATATTAATCATTGGCATTTTGGTCGCTTGTACAAATAATTCAACTTCTTTGGACAAGCAAGAAAATGTTTCGACCGACTCGGCTGAAATGACGAATTCTGATACGAACGTTATAGTAGAGAATGATAATAAAAGAGAAACAACTTTTTACTTCAAGGACTCTACAAAATACTCTCAAGAGTGGATAAAGGAATTCAAAGAAAGACATAGAGGATACAAGAGTGTCCAACTCATTGACGACACGATTATCATCAACAACGACAGAAAGGACTTTATCACATTGCCAACAGACCTTCCTATCGACTCTGAAGTTTATTATGAGTTAATTCAGGACGGCAGTACATTTAGCCTTACAGTTAAAAGAATAAACTATACAACTATTGAGTATCGCTACGCAGATGTTAACACTAAGAAAGAGGGACTAGCCCATATCGAACCAGTATTCTATTTTGGAGCTGAAGGTGTGTTTGAGGATGATGACGGTATGACTTATGGGATGAACGAGTACATTGACAATTCCCAAAAGGACTGTTGGACTTACATATACGTAGGTATGCAAAGTATAAACAAGACCTTTCTCAAACACGGGTGCGAAACCCACTTGGAGAAATTGACTACACCACTATTGACTAGAAAAGAATAAAAAAAACGCCACACAACAACGGCTCACCCCCATTAAGTTAAGTCCAAAAAGCTCAGATTGACAAGGGTTGTTACCAGGTGGTTGATAGTGGCTTAGTCCAGCCACACAAGTTACCAGTTGGGTTGTGTCAGGTAGTCTATGGCCCATCGTAAAATTCGATCCATAAAGCTTCTGTTTTCATTGATTCAGGTTACGCTTTTTTGCTTAACTTAATGACTGTGGACACATGGCGGGTGACAGTGTTAAATTTAAAAGTAGTTTACTATATTTCGTTCACGCTCAGTGGATAATGCGGGCTTCGAAAACCGCTACGACATTATGCGCTGGCGTTCGCAATAAACATATAAACCATAAAAATATGAATCGCCTTGCTTTAGCAATCTGTTTTCTCCTGTTTGGGGTTGTGCTGCTTGGTCAAGGTAGCAAAGACTCTATCAGACGTGTAGAAATTCTAAATAGCGAAACCTTTACTCTATATTCTGATGGACTTGAAACAGAATATCATATTAAAGTTCTGTTGCCTGAGAGTTATGCAAAGTCGGACAAGAAGTATCCGGTTCTGTATCTTTTAGATGGAGACCATGCCTTCGCCATGGCCACAGACATCGTCACTTATATGCAATATGGCGGCCATATTCCGGAAATGATCATTGTGTCACCTGCATACAACGATAAAAACGGTCCTGATGAGGGCGGGAATAATCAAAGAAGAAGGGATTTTTCGCCATTTAGATGGGACGGGGTTCCGTCCAACCCCAGCGCTGATAAGTATTACGCCTTTTTAAACGATACCATCATTGCACACATAGACAATAAATACCGCACAAAGGAGAATGACAGAACACTTTGGGGCTATTCCAGAAGCGGGCTTTTTGTTTTATGGACCTTATTTGAAAGGCCAGGCACGTTCGACAAGTATATTGCCCTCGACACAGGTTTTCATAAGTTCAATGAATTGGAATCGAACTATCATGCCCAACACGACACGCTTAATGCGCGCCTTTTCATTGGGTACGGGAGCCTGGGCAACAGTAAAAAAGACATAGAATTCATGGAACAATTGTCTAAACGTAATTACAAAAAATTCAAATATGAATTCAAGGCTCTTCAGGGAGAAAAGCACCTGATGATTCCCTCTACAGGGCTGGCATTGGGCTTGGAATTCGTTAACAAGTAGTAACATTCTCTGACTATGAATCAGTGTACAAGCCTTTTCACACTATTACTTGTTTTTCATAGTGCATTTTAGGGCAATGCGCAAACACAATTCCTGGAACCAAATTTAAAACCCGACAAATATCAAGTCGGCTTTAAATCACTCCACGAATACGACTATAGCCGCAGCGTTCCTGATTCACAGTCTATTTTTCTGAAAACGCCATAAAACCTTGCCCGTCCATCCAGTGAAGCATCCATTTGTGAAAGAGCGAATGTCAGACTTCAACATGCAACAGCTCCTTCTGAGATGACGTCTCGCGTGGTTACAACCCCATTAAGTTAAGCTCCTACTCCCCCGATTCAGGTGGGTAGTGAGCATACCGTCGAAAAATCCTGGTGCTTCCCTTTTCATTGATTCAGGTTATGCTTTTTTGCTTAACGTAATGACTGTGGACATCAACTAACGTCATGGCGGGCTACTGGCGGATTGACAAGTCCATCCTTTTTACTACTTTTAGGCGGACGTTTTGGTGGGCACTTCGTCTGGCCGCCACGTCCGTTTAGTAAGAGCGTTGTAGCACATTTTCGTAATGAACAACAAATACCCAAATCTCTTAGCTAACATTTCCAGATATGTTACCCTAACAGAGGCTGAACAAGAGCGGCTCATATCAATTATTCATATTGCCAGAATAAAAAAACGGCAGTTCATTGATCAACCTGGTTTCACCAGTGGTTATAGAAATTATGTGGCTAAAGGGGCTTTCAGATCCTACTTTATTGATAATGACGGAAAAGATCATACTGTACAGATCGCCATGGAGGATTGGTTTGTAAGCGATTTTTACAGCTACATTACCCAAACCCCTGCAACGCTATTTGTTGAGGCATTAGAAGATTCGCTGATTTATCAAATGAAGTACGATGATATTGAAGGGCTATGCAAAGAAATCCATGCATTAAGTGAATATTTCAGAATCACAACCGAACGTGCATTTGCATATTCAAGAAAACGTGCACTTGCTAATCTGAGCATGAGCGCGGAAGAACGCTACCTTGATATGCTTGAACGTTACCCCGACATCATCTTAAGAGTACCACAAAAAGTGATCGCCTCCTATTTAGGGATGAGTCCAGAGTTTATGAGCAAGATAAGAGCTCGTTTGTCTGCACAATCTTGAACTAGTTCAAGAGTTTTTCATAATCTGCTTCATTCCGAAAGAGTGTTGCCCTTATCACTTTTGTATTGTCAATAGTGACAAAACAATAATTAAAAAAAAATGAAATTACATGTTTTTTTTGCCGGACTAATTTTGTCTACAACAATAGTTTACGGCCAAACTCAAAAATGGGGCTATGATGCCTCACATGCAAAGGTGGGGTTCTCTATTAGCCATTTTGGAATTTCTGAAACTGAAGGGAAATTCACCAAATTTGTGGGGGAAGTATTGTCCGACAAGGAGGATTTTTCAGATGCTAAAATCGCAATTACCATTGATGTAAATAGCATCAATACAGAGGAGCCTCAGCGCGACAAACATCTTAAATCTCCGGATTTTTTTGATGTGGAAAAGTATCCTTCGATAACTTTTATTAGTAAGGAACTCAAGCCTGTCGGTAAAAACAGATACAAACTCATAGGTGATTTTACCATGCATGGCGTTACAAAAGAAATTACGCTTGATGCGGTATATAAGGGAAAGGTTGTAGACCCTTATAACAATACCAAGGCTGGGTTTAGAGTAAGCGGGGAATTGAACAGAACTGACTATGGTTTGGAATGGAATGGCGTTTTAGTGGCAGGGGGTGTTCTGGTGGGAGAGATAGTTACCCTGGATATAAATATTGAGCTGATAAGATTATAACAAGATGAACCCCAAAAAGAGAATTTGGCTCATTACGGGAATCTCAAGCGGATTGGGCAAGGCACTTGCTCAATCCGTGATGGAAACCGGGGACTTTGTGATTGGGACTTTCAGAAATCAATCACAGGTAAATGAGTTTAACGAGCTACATGAGAGAAGTGGTCTGGCCATTAAATTGGATATCACGAATGAAGTTGAAATTGAAGAAGCTGTAAAATCCGTTCTCTCTAAAATTGGAAAAATTGATGTGTTGGTGAATAATGCGGGAATTGGATTTGTCGGTGCTGTGGAAGAAACGTCTGTTACAGAGGTTCGTCAGGTTTTTGAAACTAATTTCTTTGGAGCGTTAAAGCTGACACAAGCCATTTTGCCTTCAATGCGTAGCGCAAAGCAAGGGCATATCGTGCAAATATCTTCGCATGGAGGGATCAAAGCCTTTGCCGGTTTTGGTATTTACAATGCCAGCAAGTTTGCATTAGAAGGATTTAGCGAGGCACTGGCCCAAGAAGTAGCACCTTTAGGGATAAAGGTTTCAATAGTAGAGCCTGGGCCATTCCGGACAAACTTTGCGGGTAATAGTTTGGGAGAAGCGACAAACTTTATCGATGACTACGCTGAAACTGCAGGAGCATTTAGAGCAAGGCTGAAAGGAGTTGACGGAAAACAAGAAGGCGACCCCCTAAAAGCCGCTAAGGCAATTATTGAATTGGTCCATTCCGAAAAGGCAACGCTGCGTTTGCCACTTGGAAAAGTTGCATTGATGACCATTGGTATGAAATTAGAGAGCGTAAAGTCGGATTTAGAGAAAAACCGAGAAGCCGCTGAACAAGCTGTGTACGACTAAAAAACGTGCCACAACAATGTGATAAGCAATAGCGGTTTGGGTGCTAACCCGCCGGGATTGAACACCATGTAGTAGCATTCAATCCCGGCATTTGTTTTTTTACCCAGGGTGTTAGAGCTCGATTAATGTGGGTGCGCCTTTGCTTTTCAACCAGGTGTTGAACTGCTGCTTCTCGCTTTTGCTGAGCTGACTGGCAGTCTCTTCAAACTGTTGGAACAAATTCTTGTTGGTGTTGGCATCCCTGAGGCTTTGCATGATGGCCATTTTGCCTCCAATCGTCTTCAGCCTGACACCGGCCTCGGATTGAAACCCCGCACCATTCAGATAGCTGACTGTGGCCCGGATATGGCTAAAATCCACGGATTCGATGCTTTGACTTACAGTACGACCGGCTACATTTTCAAAACAAAAGCAGGAAAAAACGCCACATGAACAGTTGTTGCCACCCTCGGCCGAACAAAACCATCCATTGCATTTTCCGACAAACAGCATTTCCGGTTCCAACAACACAGAATAATTTGCCTCGTTTATACCAGGGGTATTTTTTTCAGGGTTAGCGGGCATCCAAAAACCCAGTAGGGGGAGCAAAAAAAATGATAAATACTTCATGGCTAAAATTTTTAAAATGTGATTGATTTGTTGAAAATGTTTACCCTGCAAAGATTGCCCGGGAATTCAGCCAATGGCATCGGTAGAATTAAGGAAAATGCCTACGCAGATCTGCGGATATCTCCAGGTTATGCTTTTTTTCTTATCTTGATGGCCGTGAACAATGTAGTTCGCATAATTTAACCTTTATGAATTCCAAAATCTGGGTACTCTTACTTTTTTCGATGGGCCCGTTGGCTGTATTCTCCCAACCCACAGGTAAGGCGGCTGACATATTTAACCTCATCAACGAGGCAAGAACCAACCCCGGTAGTTTTTTGACTACATATAAAACAAAAATTAATGAATACGAACCCAAGTTTATTGCAGTGCTTGAAAAATCCGCTCCCATAGACAAAGTAATATGGGATGAAAATTTAGCACTAAATTGTAAACAAATGGTTGAAGGAACCCTTAATCCTGAATACAAGGGCGTCAATAAAATGTGTGGGTTTGCTTATGGTAGCGGTAACGGTTATAGCAATGAAAATGCTTTGTATTTTTTATGCGATTCATATACGCATATACTAAACGAAGACGAATTGTATTTTGGGTTTTATATCAGTTCAAAAGGGCATGCCTTTACATGGGGAGAATCGTGTGAAGCTAAAAGGTATGTATTTGAATTGAAGGATGCCATAGATAGCTCAAAAGTTGATTTCAGAAAAATCAGCACTGCTGCTAATGAAACCGGAATAAACGCTATGGACAAAGAAATGATTAAGGAAATCAATTTTGTCAGGCAATATCCCCAGGTGTATGCTTCTATTGTGGCAGATTATTTATCAGACAGATCAAAATATTGGGGTGGATTATCAAAAGACGATTATGAAGCAGGAAATGAGCTGATTGAAGAATTGAAGGTAATGACTCCCGTGCAAATACTTTTCCCCCAAAAATGTGTTTATGAAGCAGCAAAAAAACATGGAGAAGACTGTAAAAAAAGAGGTTTTTTAGACCACACCGGCTCTGATGGCTCAAGTCCATTTTCCAGGATTTCAAGCTTCTGCAGCGGGCTGTCAGGAAATGAAAATATCGTAGGAGGAACAAAAGATGCAAGAACTTTGGTAATTGAATTGTTGATTGATAGTGGAATCAGCAGCAGAGGACATCGTTATAATATGCTGGACCCGGACTGGAAATATGTAGGTTGTTATGGATATGATGGCGGGGATATGTATAATTATATTCAGAACTTTGCCACAGATTAATTGACCATAACTGTCCTCTCCCCCGATACCACACCAGGTCTAAAGAAGAAATTCTGCTGTAAACTTTTCCTATCTTAATGACCATGCCCTATTTTTAAAACCCTAACAGGCTTCCTAAGCGTAGCAAGTTCAGGCAGTGTAACGTTGTAGCGAATTTGACAAATGAAGACAGAGCCTCTGATACACTATTTCAACAATTTTCTTCCGTTAGATGAAGAAGAAAAATCTTTCCTGGAAGAAGTTTTTAAAGAGCGAAAAGTTAAACGGAGGCAATTCATTCTTCAGGAAGGAGATGTTTGTAAACACAACACCTTCGTTGTAGATGGTTGCTTCAAAATGTATATGGTAGATTCGAATGGAAAAGAACATAACCTCCAGTTTGCAATTGAAAATTGGTGGATCGGAGATATCGGCAGCTTCCATTCTGAAGAACCAAGCAGACTTTACATAGAAGCCATAGAGAACTCAATTATACTCCAAATCAAAAAGGAAGATCAATGGAAGCTGTTTGTAGATTACCCCAAATTCAATAGAATCTTTAGGGTTCTTGCTGAGAATGCCATGGTAAGCTTACAGAATCGGGTACTTCAAAATATTAGCTCAACAGCAGAAGAACGATACTTACAATTTTCTAAAAAGTACCCGCAATTGTTTAATCGAATCTCTAACGTTCAAATTGCCTCCTATTTAGGCGTAACCCCAGAGTTTCTGAGCACCATCCGAAAGCATCTCTCCAAATCTTAATCTACCTTAAGGTTCTTTCTTAAACTACCTTATAGGCTACCTCAGCCAGGATATTCCATCTTTGTATTGTACTTAAAATCAATCAAAATGGAAAAGAAAATTATTGCAGTAATAGGAGCAACTGGCTCTCAAGGTAACGGAGTCGTAAATGCCCTGGTTAAAGATAGCACTTTCAAGGTAAGAGCGGTCACCCGCAACCCTGATAAATATCAAGGCAGAGCAGATGAAGTTGTCATGGGTGATTTAACCGACACTGAATCATTAACCCATGCTTTCAAAGATGCCCATGGTGTTTTTGTGGTAACCAATTTTTGGGAAGGTGCAGATGAGTTGGCACAAGGAAAAAATGCCGTTGAAGCTGCAAAAAAAGCTAATGTCAATCACTTCGTTTGGTCAACATTGCCAAACGTAGAGAAAATTAGTAATGGAAAATTTGATGTTCCTCATTTTACAGGAAAAGCCGAAGTTGATGAACTGGTAAAAAATGCGGGTTTTGCCAACTATACGTTTGTTCAGGCGCCTTTTTACTTTCAAAATCTAACAGGACAAATGGGCGCACAACCCCAACAAGACGGTTCCTTCGGTTGGACATTGCCCATTGATCCAGGTAAGAAAGTAATCCACATGGCAGACATCAGCGATCTGGGGAAAGTAGTAGCCGGAGCGTTATTACATCCGGAGAAGGCAGGCAAGGGAGCCTATTTATCCCTGGCTGCCGAACAGAACAGCTTCAACGATGTATTAGCAGCTTTCAAAGCCAATGGCAAAGCGTACAGCTTTTACCAGGTTCCCACCGAAGTGTTCTCCAATTTTTTTCCCGGAGCAGGAGAAATTGCCCAGATGTTAGCCTATTTCGAGAATCATACCTACATGGGCCCCAATTCGGAAGCTCAAATCCAATTGGCCAAAGAAATTTCCACTGAGCAATTCACCTCACTAAACGATTGGATTAAACAAAATGAACTTTAGAATGAAAAGAAGAATAATAACAGCAGTATTAGCCAGCATGATGATGGCTTCCTGCAACCCAAATAGTAATCAAGAACCAACAAATAGTTTAACAGAAAATATTGAAATCATGGAGAAACATGAAAAACAAAAAATAGAAGCGCTACTAAGTGAATATCAAAAATCACTTAACACTTCTGATGCAAATTTGGCTCAATCACTTTACACAAAGGATGGGATTTTTATGCCGACAGAGGCACCTTCAGGAATTGGACCTGATGGTATCCTGAAATCTTACGAATATGTCTTTTCCCAAATTCAACTGAACATTGAGTTCTTCATTGAAGAAATCCAGGTGGACGGTAACATGGCATTTGCCGTAACGACTTCAAAAGGAACTACACTTATCCATGCCACAGGCGATACCATTCCTGAGGCAAACAGGGAACTATTTGTCTTTGAAAAAGTGAATGGCGAATGGAAAATTGCCCGATATATGTTTAACAAGACGGAGCCGGGAAAATAAAAAAACTCGCTGCATCATTGTATGAAGTTAATAGCGGTTTGGGTGCTAACTCAAGCCGTTTTTTTCATTTTAAAAAAGTAAATGGCAATCTGAAACGCAGCGGTATAAAATCGCTGCTGCTCATACAGGTATGGACGTTGCAAATGTATTATTATCTTTACTCTAACAATAGAGAACTTAGGAAAATGGAAAACCAAATTACGGTAACTGCAACCATAAATGCAGATAAAGATAAGGTTTGGGATTATTATACCAATCCATTACACATTGTAAACTGGAATTTTGCCGACCCATCCTGGCATTGTCCTACCGCTGAAAATGATATGAAACCAGGCGGTACTTATAAAGCCCGAATGGAAGCCAGAGACGGTAGTTTTGGTTTTTATTTTGAAGCTGTTTACACCAGCATCATTGATGGGAAAGAATTTACTTATGAGTTTGGTGGCCGGATGGCGACTGTTACGTTCGAAAGCCTGGGCAACCAGACAGAGGTAACGGTAACATTCGATCCCGAAAAAGAAAACCCTGTTGAAATGCAAAGAGGCGGTTGGCAGGCCATCCTCAACAACTTCAAAACATACACAGAAAATAATTAACCCGGCAGGTTTCCTGTGGTCAGAAACATTTTGGGAAATTGCAGAATCTTCATCAGTTTTGCGGGAGATAACATGGGTATGGATTTCTATAAAAAACCCAAAATCTCAGATACCAAAATGAAAACTTCAAAAAAATTATTACTGGTCCTCGTTTCAGGAATTCTGCTGTCATCATGTGCAAAAATATTCTATAGCCCTGATGCCTATGTACTGGCAGACAGTCATGATATTATTGCCATTCTTCCCCCATCCGTTTCTATCGCTGCAAACAAAAAAGTGGATGCCGAAGCAATGAAGGAGCAGCAAAAAACGGAGTCCATCAATTTTCAAAAAGAAATGTACTCCTGGCTGTTGCGGAGAAAAATGCAGGGCAAAATCAGACCTGAGATTCAGGATATTGAGACCACAAATGCCACACTTAAAAATGCCGGATACCCGGAAAATGCCTTTACCCCCGAAGAGATGTGCGGAATTTTGGGTGTAGATGGTGTTCTAGGCTCAAACTACGCGCTGTCCAAACCCATGTCTCAGGGAGCCGCCGTGGCGCTGGGGGTTGTGTTTGGCGTATGGGGAGCTACCAATGAAGTCACGGTTGCGCTGGATATCAAAGATTGTGAAAACAATAAATTAATCTGGAACTATAACCATAGATTCTCGGGAAGCGTAGGCAGTAGCCCTGCTATGCTGGTGGATGGCCTGATGAGACATTCCAGTAAAAAGATGCCTTATATTCTAAAGTAGCAGGATATACGCGGGATATTTCGGAGCCATCTTCTCCAGAAATATACCTTATTGAGCTGTGTTTTTCCGGATAAATTCCCAATCGTATTCCAGCGTACCTGTAACCGTTTTGTCGGCATAGGTCAGTTGCCGGGCGGTATAGGTGAAATTTGTGATAACGCCATGGGTGTAGTCAACTATGATTTTCCTTACCCAGTTATGGTGTGCGTCAAAATCGTAAAACACTTTGACTTGTGAAGCCCCGGGTGTCAGGCTGGTTTCCTCTCCGCCGATATAAAGGCCGTCGGCGTTGTAGTTAAACGTTTCGCTATTTGAGGTCACTTCCTTTTTTCTGAGGTAACCTTTCAGATCAAAAAACTTATCCTCACCGCCTGCAACTTTTATTAGCCTGCCTTCCAGTGAAAGCACGGTGTTGTACTTGTACTTTCCCAGTTTGTAGGAAAGCGCCAGACTTCCCGACTCACCCGGTGTTACCATAGCATCTGCCGGGTAAAAAAAATCAAGTCCCTGAAACGGATATGATTTGTACCGGGTGGTGTCGCGGGCATTGATTTCGCCATTTTTCAGCCGGCTGTAAAATGTGGTGTAAGCTTTGTAATCGGGGCTGAAGCTGTACTGGTATTGGTGCCGGATGTTGTATTGGGGGTAATACTCCGCAGATGTTTCGATATACCCATTTTTAAAGGTAATTTCCTCGCTTCGCTCCAATACACCCTGACCCGCAGGGTTGGGATTTTGTTGTTTTTTGAAATGCTGTATTTCGGCTTTTACCACTTTCCCATTCAAATCAAAATCGGTGTGGCGGACTTTGGCTGTTCGGTATTGCGCACTAACCTGGGAGAAAATGCTAAATGTAACGATAAGTACGATGATTGGGAGCCTCATATTGGTGTTCATTTGAAGTTTTGTTTCATGCTGTTCAGCATCTGTTTTGCCATTCTCTCAACCAATGGCCCGAATCCGTCCATATCAACATTTTCAAAGGAACTGGCCTTTTTAGGTAAAGTGGCAAATTTCATATATTCCTCCAGCGTAAACGCAATAGAACCTGCCAAAATCCCTTCATAATAGAACCCCAAACCGTATTTCATCTCAGGATCATCAGGCACAGGATTGGGGGTGTGCAAAGTCATGGTAATTCCTTTCAGCCCTACTTCCCCTTTTTCCAACTGGGTAAGTGTATTGATGGTAAGCAATGCATCGACCTCCAGCTCGTTGGCCAGTTTCCCCAAATCTCTCACCGCTTTCATATCCATGCCTAGATTTACGATCGCAGCCGGATACGCCCGGTAGCCATGCGCCGCAGTCAGTGACTTGCTGTCTGATTTGGTAAAAAAACTTGCTATTGCAGTAGCGCCGCCGGCAAGTTTCGATACGGTCACTTCATAGTTTTGGTAAATCTGTCGCTGCGCATCTGTTTTCAGATATTCATCGGGTGTAAGCAACTCCATCCCGTTTGCTGCAAACGTTTCTTTTAGCTCTTTGATGGACAAACTGTAAAAATCGTTGACCAGCATTTTCCCGCCTGCCTCATTGATATAATTTTCAAAAACCCTGTGTTGCCGGTAGGCTTTTACATCAATCTGCGAAAAATCTGCCGTGAAGTAGGATAATAGCGCCACTCTTTTGATTCGGGGTACAACCGGATCAGGAAGATCTTTGCCCGTTTGCTTTTCATAGGCGTTGGCAAAAACTTTTACCTGGCTGGCGTAGTTGTCCTCCTGCATGATTTTGCCAAATTTTTTATCGGGCATATCCGACAGTTCTCTGATTGTCTTCTGCGCATAGGATGTGCCCAGTACCGCTAACAAAAGAATAAATGAAAGTACCTTTTTCATAAACTGATTTTTTTTTACAAAGAAAAAGCAGACCAGCACAACAGTAAATGGGGAATTGTTACCATTTGAAGTCGGAGAAAGTAGGGGCGAATACGTATATTTACCCATATTTTTGTAACTAGAAATGAAACAGAAAGCTGGCATACTGAGAGCAATCTCTATTCTACATGTCTTCTTTCATTTTGGCTTAATGTCCGGGCAAAATGAAATGTTTCATGCCTTTACGATCAAAGACGGCCTCCCCCAAAACACAGCTAATGCCCTGATGCAGGACTCAAAAGGCCAATTGTGGATTGGAACTCAGGCTGGGGTGGCTATTTTTGACGGCGCAAGATTCAAAACCATTGGAACAGAGGGCGACGACGGTTTCAGTTTGTCAAACAATATGGTGGAAAGCCTTTATGAGGATGCAAACGGACGGGTCTATATCGGTACCCGAAACGGAATGAATATTTACGACCCCGGTGACCAGAAAATCATAAACCTATTACCCGATACCTCTTCCGCCTATGGCAATAACTTTAGCAGGCCCGGTTTCTACGAAGATAGCACATATGTCTGGTTTATAAGCAGTTACTCGCTTTTTGCCATCGACAAAACCAGCGCGGAAATAAAAAAAACGGCCAGTTTTGCGCCATCCCAACTGACGGCAATGATCGCAGGCAAAGACGGCTTGCTGATCGCGTCAGATTCCGCCCTGATTTTTTACAATCCTCAAAAAAACACTTCCGGGAAGGTGGCGATTCTGCCACAGAGTATTACAACGCTTGCCTATATTGACGACAGGTTATGGATAGGAACCCGGGGAGGAATTTACGATTTAACCGGAGCGCCGATCTTAGGGAATCTACAATCGGAAGCCATTTTACATATCAATAAAAGCAGTGACGGCAGAATCTGGATAGGTGCAACCAACGGAATTGTGCTGTATGATGGAAAAAACACCCGCTTTATCAAAGCAAACCCCGACAACAGATTAGAAGGAAATTTACAACTCAGCTTTCTGGAAGACAATCATAAGCGGTTGTGGTTTGGGACAAATTCGGCGCTACATATGCTCATCCCTTTGTCCGAAAAAATAGAAAAAAACTTTGATAACCGAATTTTCAATCTACCCTCTGCCGAAGTTAACTCCATTGCTTATTCAGACCGTTTTGACATTATCGCTATCGGCACTGAAAACGGAGTAAATCTCACAAAGCTGGAACCCACGCCCGGCAAAATTTCAGTTGTAACCGCCCAAAACTTCCTCAAAAATCAGCCTGTCAACTTTACCAATCAGGATATAACCGGAAGGATCTGGGTGGGAACCAAATCCGGAGACGTTTATTGTTTTAATGAAGATTTTTCTCACATTCAACTGAAAGGCAATATAAAAGGAATCAGAGGATTTTATTATGATACCTTATCCCATCAAATATATATCGCAGGTTCTGAAGGATTGTATGCCGCCGGAGAAAATAAAGTGATTTACAGGCCCGAATGGACCAGTGATATCAAATATACCATAAGCATTTTAAATAAAGATCAGGGGTTTTGGGTATCACATTCTGATTTAATCTATGATGTTGATCTGAGCAGCAGAAAAATCAGCACTGTTTTTAAAAAGAAAAATGAGATCCCCAGCTATATGATTTCCCATCAGCTTATGGCTGACAGTTGCCTGTGGTTTTCCAGTATTTCAGGCGGTGTGTTTTCCCATTCACCTTCTGAAAATATCTGGGCAAAGTACAATTTGCTGAAAGGTAAAAATATATGGTCCACCTTTTCTGACAGCCAGGGCAGGTTATGGAGCAATTCTGATGATGGTTTGTATATTCATAATGGTCTGCAAATATTTCAAAAACTGGATATTGAGGATGGGCTCAATTACAACGACTTTAAAATGACCGCTCAAAGCCAGCTAAAATACGGGGTGTTGGTTTATGGAAATGCCAAAGGCCTCTGCATCATAAATCCAGATGAGATAAAAAATACAGCATGGGGTGCAACACCCTATATATCAGGCATTGAAGTCAATTTTAAAAACCAGCCGGTACCCAAATCAGGTGACCTACTTTTGTTGGAACCCGATGAAAAGTCTATCACTTTATATATTGGTTTAGATGATTTTGTGTTATCCGGCGGAGCCGAAATAAGCTATAAACTGGAAAGTCTGAATTCGTCCTGGTCTTCCTTCACACCCATAAACTACCCGGTCAGCTTTACCGGCCTTTCTTCAGGTGAATATTATTTATTGGTAAAAGTCAGAGACAAAAGCGGACGTATTTCCGATAAAGTACTTTCTCAAAAGATAAAAATACTTCCGCATTTTTATGAAACTGTATTTTTTAAATTGATTCTGTTTTTCGTTGTCGTGATCCTGATGGTGTTTATTGCCAATTTCAGCGCCCGGCAAAAACAAAGAGCAGCAGAAAATAAATTAAAAACAGAACGTGCCATCAATGCTGAAAGAGAGCGGATTTCACGGGATTTGCACGATTCAATTGGTGCGAGACTTACAAAAATCATTTCTGACCTGGACATTATGGAGTTGCAGGCAGAGCTAAATCAACAAGCCGTGAGCGCCGGGGAGCTTTCCAAAACAAGAGATTACACGCAGGATACCATCAACAATCTCCGCGAAACAATCTGGACCCTCGATTCCGGGGTTGTAAGACTTCAGGATATATTTCATCAGTCGCAAAAATATATTGAAAGATATTTGCCAGAGGAAATAGAATTTGAAATTAAGATGGACGAGGCCTTGTTTCTCAGACAAATCAATCCCGAAGTCGCGGTGAATATTTTCCGGATAATTCAGGAAATGACCCAGAACATGCTGAAATATAGCAAAGCCACAAAGTTTATGGTTAACTTCACATTGGAGAAAAACGTCAGATTAACTGTTTGGGACAATGGTATTGGGTTTGACTTTCAGACTGTTTCAAAAGGCAAAGGGTTGAAAAACATAATAAAAAGGCTGGACGAGATACAAGGCACAATGGCATATGAGCAGAATGGGGGAAGTAAATTTATAATCCATTTCAACTGACATGATAAAGGTAGCGATAGCAGAAGACAATAAAGATGTAAGGGAAAACCTCATCAGGGTTTTTGAGCTTTTAGGAGAGATTGAGGTTCAGCTCGTTGCAGAAAACGGAAAGGAGTTACTTCAAAAGTTGAAAAGCGCTGTTAAGCCGGAAGTCATTCTAATGGATGTTGAAATGCCTGAAATGAATGGTATTGAAGCCACCAAAGAGGTAAAAAAAATATATCCTGATATCCCCATCATTATTCTGACGGTTGTTAATCAAAAAGATAAGGTATTTAATGCTTTAAAAAATGGGGCAAATGGCTATATCCTGAAAGGAGAAAAGCCCAAAGCCATACTCGAAGCGGTCAAACAGGCTAAAGAAGGCCGGTTGCCCATGACGCCGGAAATTGCTGCTCTTACCCTGGCGTTCTTCTCCCAACACCTGGAATCAACAGCTTCAAAGGAAGATTACGATTTGACCAGGCGCGAACTGGAGATATTGGGGTTTCTGTGTAAGGGT
Organism: Bacteroidia bacterium; assembly: GCA_041391665.1. Classification (NCBI taxonomy): domain Bacteria; kingdom Pseudomonadati; phylum Bacteroidota; class Bacteroidia; species Bacteroidia bacterium. Next base: position 1,208,574 of record JAWKNO010000001.1, read on the forward strand.
ATGAGTTACAAAACCATCGCAGACGAATGTTTTATTTCACAGCGAACGGTAAATACCCACGTCGAAAACATATACCGCAAGCTGAATGTACATAATGCCGTGGAAGCCAATAATATTGCCCGAAAAAATCGCTGGTTTTAGTATTGCTTACGCCCGGATCAACCAAAACTAAATCATGCACAAAAACTATCTTACACTATTCCTCCTGATCTCGCTTCTATATGGTTGTAAGACAGACCTCCCCGTTGACCCAGAACCGGACTATCCCAATATTCTCCTGATCATTGCAGATGATATGGGAAAAGACGCGACTTCGGGATTTTCGGAAGGCACAGTTAAACCCAATACCCCCAATCTCAATAAAATAAAAAATGACGGGCTGGTGTTCACCAATCTCTGGGTCAATCCGACCTGTTCTCCTACAAGGGCGTCCATCATTACGGGGAAATATGGATACAGAACCGGTGTGAAATGGGCAAATGATGCATTGAGCACATCAGAAGATTATCTGCAAAACTATATCACTGAAACCACCAATCACGCCTACGCCACAGCCGTTGTTGGCAAATGGCATTTATCGGGTGATGTTACCTCCGCCAATCCCGAATCTCTGGGAATAGATTATTATGCCGGACTCATCAAAGGCAGTGTTCAGGATTATTATAAATGGCAATTAACTGAAAATGGCAGCACAAGACTGGAGACCGAATATACTTCAAAAGTTTTTACCGACCTGGCCATCGACTGGGTCAATACGCAATCCAAACCCTGGTTTCTCTGGCTGGCTTACAATGCGCCGCATACGCCTTTTCATGTTCCACCTGCGGAGATGCATTCGCAGGGAAGTTTGCCCGAATATACAACGGGCGACGATCCTGAGCCTTATTATATGGCAGCCATTGAAGCCATGGATTTTCAGATAGGCCGGCTCCTGGCAGAAATACCTGCCGAAGAACTCGACAATACGGTAATCATATTTTTGGGAGACAACGGCACGCCCAATCAGGTAGCCCAACTACCCTATACCAACAATTCGGTGAAAGGCACGCTGTATCAGGGAGGAATCAATGTGCCAATGTATATTTCGGGAAAAGGTGTCAGCCGCACAGGCGAAGACAACCACTTAATCTGCAGTACGGACATTTTCGCTACGATCGCCGAACTTGCCGGGGCTGGCGTTGCCGAAATCCACGACAGCAAAAGTTTTAAGGCTCTGTTAAGTCAAGAAGCGGCACACCGGGAATTTCAGTATTCAGAAATGAATGATGGAACAGACGATTTATGGGCGATCAGTAATGGTCATCATAAGCTCATTATCAATGCCAACGGCAACAAAGAGATGTATGACTTAATGCATGATCCTTACGAAAACAATGACTTACTGAAAGGAGTATTAACGACTGAAGAGGAAAATGCCCGGGCGTCGTTAGAAGCAGAACTGTTAAATATCAGAAATTAACTGCTGATAAACGATTCCTGTGGCGTTGCAGACGAAGTGATATCGCTTAGCTTATGCCATTGAAAAACTCGTATAAATCGTCCTCTGCGCCTAACTCCAGTTTTTTTCGCAGACGCGAGCGGCTCACATTGACACTGGAGGGGAGCACATTCATCAGGTCGGCAATTTCGCGGGAGCTGAGGCCCATTTTCAGGTATAGAGCCAGGCGCAGATCGTAGGTCGATAATACCGGGAAGCGAGCTTTTAACTGGCGCAGGAAGTCCTGATGCAGTTCGTCCATCTGCATCTCAAAGGTATGGTCTTCTGCGGTCATTTTGGCGTCCAGCAGACGGTTCATTTCTGCCCAGCGGAGCTTCGTGTCAGAAGAACGGGTTTCAATGGCCGTGATTTTTCCTTTAAGCGTTTGCAGCAGGCGGTTTTTGTCTTCGTTTTCCTTCCCTTTTTTGGCAAGTTCGATCGTTTTGGCCCGCAGTTGCTTTTGGAGGGCTGCAATTTCTGCTTCCAGGCGTTGTTGCGTTTGAACAAGTTTTGCCTGCTGAAAAGCTTCGGCTTGTTTTTCCAGTGCTTTTCTTTCCTGTTCCTGAAGTTCCGTTTTTAGCCGGGCGAGTTTGTTGTTATTTCGCAAACGTTGGAGGTAAAACAAGCCAAATGCCAGTACGCCAATTCCCAGGTAAGTATACCATCTTCGGTACCAGGGGGGAAGGATGGTAAAGTGCAGGGGACGGGCCTGTGCTAAACCTGCGGATGATTGTGCTTCAAGCCATAGTTCATATTGACCTTCCGGCAAATTGAGAAAATCATGATTATGGTGAGGCAGCCACTCGCTCCACTTGTCCTGATAATTGACCAGCTTATAGCGATAACGTGCGTTTTCTTGTTGGGGGATGAGGAATTGTACCCGAACGTTGTTCAGATAATAAGGAATGGTGGCAGATGGGTTTAAGGATAAGATTGTATCGTTGTTAAATGCATACAGACTGCGTATTAGCAGATCTGCTTGTGGAGGAGTATGTTTTGAAGAGGAGTTATAGCGTAAAGCAAAACCATTATAGACCGGATAAAAATTATATGCTGCATTCAACGGCAGCCCACCCCGGATGGTGGGTAAGCTATTGACAACAGGTTCCGGGCGAAGTGGCGTGTCAACGCTTATAAAACTATCGAGTCTGGCGTTGTAGGTGTACATTAGCTGGTCAGTACTTAAATGTATGCCCAGACTGTCTGCGAGGAGTGAAGGATTTTCTCCCCCGAATACTGAAGCTAAATAAATACGCTGGCGGGCAATGAGATAATCGGAATTCAGATAGGCTTTGATGATGCCAAAATTGGGAATGTTGATCCAAAGCAGGCTGTCTGATTCCGCAATTACCTGGCTGCACGCTCCCTGAACCGGAGGCAGTTTGCGTTCAAATATCCAACGCTGATCACGGCGGCGAAACAGGAACAATCCATTATAAGTACCTGTAACGAGACGTTGATCCCCTAAGGGAGTAATGGCGAGTACACCTTCCTGCGAATATAGAGGCGTCAGCCCTTGTGGCGTAACCTGAAATAATCCCTGGTCGTGCCCACAATAGATAGTGCCCTGAATATTTCGCAGCGTCCAAACCTGCCCGGCAGAACCGGGAATAAGAGAAAAAGAGATTCCGGCAGCGGCATTTTTCAAATCTCCCCAAAGTGCGTAATAAAGGCCCTGATTGGTGCCAAGGTAAAAATCATCATGTTGCAACAAAGCCGTCTGGCCTGTGCCGAAAGCCCCCTGGTGATCTAATACATAAGCTATCTGGCTGGACAGGCGGAGTGCAGACACCCCATAATCCATACCTAGCCAAAGAATACCCTGGGGACTATAGTGAAGACTCAAAATGGTATTGTTGAGTATCCCCTTTTGTTTGTTGAGATGTTGAATAATACGGCCTTCCCGGTCTGTAATGTATACGCCATTCAGAATAGTACCAAAAGCGTAGTGACTATCTTCGATCGAAGTAAAACTAAAAACCTGATCCCGCTTCAGATAAGTATTTACCTCGTTTTGAAGCGCATTCAATTTCCCATCCTGATAAAGATATAAGCCCCGGTCCCGTGTGCTTATAAACAACCCGTCGTCGGTTTTGTCAACTCCTGCAATTTGCCAGGACTGGCCGTTGGGGTAAGGAAATACCAAAACCAGGCTGAGGCCGTCAAATTGATATAGGCCATGTTTTTCGTCAGCCAGATAGAGTACACCGCCAGTTTGGAAACTTTTAGAAAAGCGCGATGGGGCGGCAATTTTGGTGAGTTGCTCTCCCTTTTGCACATAAATATTCTGAAAGGATACAAAGATAATTTCTGCATCCAACTGATAAACACCCCAGAACTCTTCGTTTAATCCTTTGGCACTTTCCCGAAAGGGGTAGCCAGACCGGTAACTAAACCCCTGAAAGCCATTGCGTTGCCAGGCGCCAAAATCTTTATCGGCTCCGGTATATATCAGCGAATCATTTACGATTAATAGCGAACGCGTGAGCCCTTTGCTGCCGGGGTACCGTCGCCAATTGAGACCATCAAACTCCAGTAAACCTTTATCTGTGGAGAAATAGATCAATCCATTTCCTGCCGATTGTATAGCCCACACTTTTCCTGCCTGAGTATATTGCTCGGGCGAGTAGTTGTGTATCGGTGGTAAACCCTTTTCAGGGAACTTCTGCCCCAGCAGCGGATTCCCCAAAAGGAACAATAAGCCGATAAAGATACCGGTGGATTTCATGCTTAATGATACAACTTAAACATATTTCAATTGTTCATTTTTATCCCAAATTCCCCAATAAGCGCCAACGTCTCCTTCTGAGCCAATTTTCCACGATTCATCAAAGGACGAAAAATAGAAAATTTCTGCTTTATCCTGCAACGCCCAGTATTGCGTGTAGAGAAAATATTTGATTGCATTCTCTGTCGAAGGAATAGCCGCTTCCAATGTCCGTCCATGGTTGGGCCAGCCCGTCTCGGTAATGATTACCGGTTTTCCTTGTGCCGCCTGACAGGCTTGTTGATACATTTGCTGCATATACAGCAGGGCATATTCCAGCTGGCAACCTTCCCAGAAAGGGTAACAATTGGCCAGTATAACGTCGCAACTGTCGCAGATATCCGGGTGCTGGGTAAATTCGTAGTAGGCATCTACGTAGCCGACGGGAATTTCTGGCAGTGCGGCTTTTACCCGCTGTATATATTCCAATAGCTTGGCTTTGGGGAGGTCATTTCGGTAGAGTACCTCGTTGCCTACAGCCGCAATGTCCACATGTCCCGCCCGGCCCAGTTCGATCAACGCTTCGATCTCTTGTTCATTTTTGTCTTCATCTTTGCCCAGCCATGCGCCCACGAGCGTTTGTAAACCCATTTCATGAGCGATTTGAGGAATCAGTTCATTCCCTTCGATACATGAAAATGAGCGAACCCACCGGGTAAAAGGACTGATGATCTCCATTCTGCGGCGTATTTGTGTATCGGACAATGGGTCGCCAGGTTCCTGACCTTCCACATAAGCGCTGAAGCACAGACCGTGCATGCCATTTTCCAGTGCCTGGCGGTAACGGGATTTGAGGTCTTCCAGGCTAAGACCCGAGAAATCGGGCCCGGTAAGGGCGAGTTTTTTATATTTGCGGTACGACATAGGGGTATGATTTTGTATCAGCCAATTTAACTGTATTTTAGGTTTTCCTGCTTGTCCCATAAACCCCAGCGGGCGCCTACCTCGCCTTCCTGCTGCACTTTCCATGATTCGTCGAAGGAAGAGAAATAGAACATTTCCACACCGGAAGTTTTTGCCCAGTGTTGCACTTCGATAAAGTACTTCATGGCATTTTTCTCAGAAGGCGCTGCGGAACGAACCGCCTGCCCGCTGCTTGGCCAGCCGGTTTCGGTGATAATCACTTTCTTCCCACCGGCTACTTGCCGGGAGAGCTGATACATTTGTTGCAGGTACGCCAGCGCATAGGAGTTATCGGCACCCTCCCAGAAGGGATAACAGTTGATCAGTATCACATCAGCCGCTTCGGCCAGTTCGGGGTGATCGAGAAACTGGTAGTAGGCATCGACGTATCCTACCGGGATATGGGCAGGAAGCTGAGCCCTTACTTTGCGCAGATAATCGATAATTTCCTGAGGGGAAAGTTCCTTACGCATCAGAACCTCATTTCCTACGGTGGCCACGTCTACCAATCCTTCTTTTGCCAATTTTACCAGCGACTGGATTTCTCTTTCATTTCGGTCCCGGTCTGCACTGATCCAGGCCCCGACCATGGTCTTCAGCCCTTTTTCGTGGGCAATGCGGGGGATCAGTTCGTTACCTTCTGTACAGGAAAACGAACGTATCGTTTGAGCATAGGGCATAATAATCTCCATCCGCCGGCGAATCTGTGTGGCCGAAAGATTAGAGCCCGTATCCTGGCCTTCTACATATGGACTGAAACACAAGCCATGCAGCCCCCCCTGAAGTGTCTCCGAAAATAGCTTGCGCAATTCAACCATACTTTTTTCGGATAAATGCAGGTCTGAAGCAACTCTTAGCGAAAGATCCTGAGAGGTTAATTGTTCGAGCTTACCTGGCAAATAAGCAGAAGAGCCCTTTTGTACTTCTTTACGTTCATCCAAAGCTTCTCTGATCTCATTGGATTTTGCTTCAGACAAATCGTAGTTGCGCATCACAAATAAGGCGATGGCTGTACCCAAAATCGGTACACCGGAGAAAAACAATCTAAGACCGGTTATGGACTCTGCGGTATAAGACTCCGGGCTGAATCCTACAAAGCTCAGAATGATTCCGCTCAAACCACCTGCAATAGCAAAGCCAAATTTGACCATCCACCAGTAGATCGCTCCGAAAATGCCTTCCCGTCTTTTACCCGTATTGAGTTCGTCAAGATCACAAACATCTGCTGTCATTGACATCATCAGGGTGAACAGGCCACCGATTCCGAAGGAGAAGAAGGGCATCGCGAAAATAAACATATAAGGTTTGCCGGGAATGAAGAGAAACCACAGCAAGATATAACCAATAATGGAAATGCCCTGGGAGAGCATAAATGCGTTCTTTTTCCCCATTTTCTTGGACATCACCGCTACCGTCGGAATGACCGCAAAGGTGGTAATAAGTGCCCCCAGACTGCCAAATAACGTAGGCCAGATACCGGCCGCTTTCGCATCTCCGCTAAACAGGTAATAGACTACGATAAAGAAGGAAAAAGCGGCTACCGTGTTAAAGGCATTGAAGATCAGAAAGGTTGAGATACACAGTTTCCGAAAAGGAACCATCTTAAATGCTTCCTTAAACCCATTGAATATTTCAATGAGACTTCCACCCATATTGCTAAAACTCAGGGGTAAGAGGTTGCTGTCGTCTTTCGTTGATTTACCCGGAATAAAAATTGCGGGAATCATCGCCAGAATCATACACGGAATACCCACCCAATAAGCCAGGGTACGGGTAGCGGTATCGGCATTGGGAAACCATTCAGGATCGTACATGATGACCCAAAACCAAGGTGCAATCACCCAGGCCCACTGGCCAATCCATTGAGCCGTAGCCATAATGTTGGTGCGTTCGTGAAAATCGTCGCTCATCTCGTAGCCCATCGCCACGTATGGCACACTGAAAATCGTAAGCCCGAGATAGAATAAAAACGACCAGATCAGGAAGTAAGAGAAATTGTAGTTTAAGCCATTCTCCCGGTACAACTGCCACATGATCACAAAGGTGATCCCCATGATGATGGACCCAATAAATACATAGTGTCGTCTTCGCCCCCAAACCGACCGTGTGTTGTCTGAGATAAAGCCCATGATCGGGTCTGTAATAGAATCAAATACCCTGGGCAGGAAGTAAATCAGTCCCCACATCCAGCCGGGAAACCCCAGATCCTGTACCAGTACAACCATGAATATGCCCAGAGCCGCAGGAAACATCTGATTGGCCAGCATACCCAGGCCAAAGGCTACTTTCTGCCCGAATGGAACCTGCTTTTTGATTACCGATTGTTGTTTTGACATTGCTTATTGATTTTGGGGGGTAAGGTTGATTTGTCGTACTATACTCTTCTCTACACTTTCTTTTTATTTTATCGGTGGAGGCAGTATATTTTTCAGTAACTCCTTTTTTGCACCGCCATGGGTTTTGGCAATGGGTTTATCTCCTCGGGTCAACCCCTCGAAAACGCCCGCGTCAACCAGATCCCAAATAGCATATTTGGCCTTCCCGTCCACCGTGAAAAGTCCAAAATGGTTTTCCGAACCGCCAGGGTTGGCTGCATCTTTCCATGGTTCGTCAAACGCCTCAAAATAGAAGCATGAAAGTCCTGCTTCTTTCGTCCATTCGCGCATGAGCTGATAATACAGCCCCATTTTGTATTCATCGCAGGCATGAGAGCCCCCGGGACCATATAGATCATTTGCCGCACTGGCCCAGCCAGTTTCGGTGATGTGTATGGGCTTATCTACTCCAAGTCTTTGCATATATGCAGCTACCGATTCGTACTGTGTCCGGGCATAATCTCTGGCCCGCAACATAGCCGCTGTAATGCGCGCACTGTCTGTATTTTGAATTTCTTCCGGACGGCTACCCCAGAAAGCGGGATTATAGTGTGTATCATGCATGGGGTAGGTATGCATCGCAATGAAATCTACGCTGCGGATGAGTTCGTTCAAATCTTCTACGTGATATTCGGGGCCCCCACCTCCCCATGAGGCGAAATTGTCAGAGCTGGTAATCCATAAGTCTGCCGAAAGTTCACCCTGACCTTTGAGTTGCTGTAAATGTCTGACCCACTTCAGGATCACTCGTGGCTGGACATAATAGCTGGTAGCCCACTTGACCATCGATTCGTTGCCTACTGCGATGATTTTTACTATGTCCGGATATTGTTTTGCCAGTTCTACCGCCCGGGCTATTTCTTTTTCATTGCGCGAGCTTTCCTGTTCGTGGTCAGGGGGCATATCTGTCCAGGCATTGAGACAGTCGATCCACACTCCGAGCATGACGTACATCTCAAATTCGGGATCAGTCGCCTTTATCTCACGGATGGCGGCCAGTACATTGGCTGCATGGGGGAAGTGTAACTTGTAGGTGCGCAGCATACGCACACCCATGGCATGAAGGATTTTCATGTCCTCCTTAAGCTGCGGAATGGTAGGTTCAATATCGTGGTTAGCATCCCGGTAACCACCGAAGGAAATAGCCAGGTATTCGGGATTACCTAAAATATCTGCGGCGGTCCGCGTAGGGGTATTCATATCCACGTTTTCGTTGACAGTTTGGTCTGCATGCCGGGACGGTTTACACGCAACGCCCGGCATGACAAGTAATATTAAAAAAATGTATCGTATCATCGTAAGTTTATTTGAGGCAGTGAGCCGGTACACTTACTTCAATCCTCAGGATGTCTCCGCTTCGGCAAAAAAGGGATTGGCTCGTATTGGCGTCCAACTCAGGTTCACGGTTGCTGATTTGTTTCCCGTCCCTGAAGTGAATGGTCAGGCCTGCAGCTTCACTCATCTGGTAGATCACCGGCACCTGGCAGTATGTAAAGGCCAGGCTGTTGGCGGCCAGTTCAATTTCCTGTGTTTTCCCTTCAATATTGAAATAATGAAAGGTGCGGCCTTCAGATAAGAATTCCGCCCTCTTGAGTAAGTTGGGGCGAAAATATAATTTTCCATTTGATACGCCAGCCCCCAGTTCGCCAAAACGACTCAGGATATCTTCCTTTACCTGTCCTGTCATACCCGGCTGTTGGGCGCCTTTGCCCGCAGGGGTGTGGGAGTAAGGATCGGTGGGGAATGCACCGTAAAGACCTGGTGGTTTATGTACACCGATACCAGCATTGATCTCGTAATAATGTTCCAGCACGCGATGGAACGTTTCGGTACTGGCAGCAGTTTCACTGGCATTCGCACAGTATTCGTTTACGGCCAGCAACAGCTTAGACACCATGTGCCAGTAGATGGAGCCCAGGCCTTCGTAACCATAAAATGTACCTGAACGTCCGGTAAAGGATTTATGGTGGAAGACTTGCTCAAATATGCCAAGGATTTGCAAACGCTCCTGCCCGGCAAGTCCGGCGTAAACCGTACCTTCAAGGGTTTTCAGCGCAGAATCCAGATCATTGGCGTTTTTAAAGCTGCCATTGAAGTGATATCCGCCCTCAATATCTCTTTCAATAATGGTTTTATTCCCATCTGCTACCATCTGTTGCAAGAGCTTAGAGGCAGCCACCGATTCCGGGGGGATGTTATTTTTGTTCAGAAATCCCGGCAGTTCTTTATTGGGGTAGAGAAGATAGCTGTATTGGTCAGAACGAAACAGTCTGCTGGCCTTCATTGCATCAAGTACAGCCAGTACATCATCGGGAGCCAGGTATCCGCTGCTAAGTACTGCTACCTGCCCTTCGAGCATCTCACTGAGATAGTCCAGCGAGACTCCATTGTCATGGATAGTCATCAGATTGTAGGCATGATACAGGTTATCGGTACGGCGGTTGGCTGCAATGGTATGGTCGAGGAAGTCAAGGCTGGTATTAAAGCATTGAATAAGGTCCCGCCGGTCAACAGAACGTGTTTGTCCGGAAAATGAGCCAGCATAGATCTCTGATCTATAATCTCCTCCCGCGTTACCCAGGGCATCCATGATGGCTTTTCGGTCACGATCACTGATAGCCCCTTTCAAAACCCCTTTGTGTTGCTCAAAAGCATCGCGAATATGCTCATAGCAACTGACCAGTTCTGCCGAGACCGGAAATGTGTCGGAGGGCGATTGTGCCAGAACTTTCCCGAAGAAGCTCAGGAATCTTCGCAGATAGTACAGCGTTACCATCGAAACCCCATTGCCAACCAGCGCGTTATTTGCATCATTCCATTCGGGGCGCTGGGTGTTCATCCAGATACCCCCTTCAGGGATAAAGTTGGATAGTTTAGCCAGCACCGTTGCCAAAATCTTTTCAAGAAAATTGACCTGGTGGATATGGCCGGCCCGGTTTGTCAGCAAAGCTCCATCAGCCCCCATTTTTTCACGGCGCTGGCGAATGGCGCTGTCCGCTGCATGGTCAAAATCTATAGTGTCCTTGGGGTTGCGCTGGATGTCAGCGTAGGGCTTGATCCGATAGGGAACATTTGCATAGGCAAAGATGGACTGCTGGAAATATTCAGACAAGCGGCCTGGGTGGTGTTTTTCCAGAAACTCCAGAAATTTCAGCAGATAGATAATCTGGTGGTCTCCCCAGTAACCAATGAAAGACCATGGGTCATCTGGTTCGATCACCTCCCAGTCAAATCCACCTTTGGTCACCCGGTATGGATTGTAGCCGTCGAAGGTGGAGGCATTGAGGAATTTCGCAATCATGCCCTCAATAAAGTCCGGGTAAGCGTAGGCAAGCGCTTCCCAGTTCTGGAATATGTCGCGCCAGTTGCCTTCGTAGTCCAGAATTTTGGAGCCGTCTTCTTTGCGGGTATTGATCGAAAACCGGTTCCAGGGGCGGCTGGGGTCTCCATGCCGGCGGCTGAATCGGAGCGGGAGATACTCTGTACAAAGTCGCTGGAGGTGAGTATCTTCCACGGCTGCAAGCCGTTGCCGAAGTTCCTGCACCGTAAATTTTTCGGGCAGTTTTTCCAGAAAATCTGTGTGCAGGGCGTAGACCTCTTTATTAGCCTTTTCCAGATAACCCGAAAAGTCCCACTTTTCAATCTGGTAGTTGGAATCAAAAATCCCGCCCCGCATAATGTTAAACAGGACATTGCTGAAATGGCGGGTATCGCGCAGTTCATCAGCCGTACATTGCAGGCCATCGGCAGCTGCATTAAGCGCAGCAAGTCGACGGGTGCCCTGATCAATGTCTTTCTGTACAATTTCTCCTAACCCCGTTTCGTGTGAGATGCGGTGGATAAGTCCCACCACGTCGGTGTGGTTTTGGTTGAGGTTCGCGACCATAAACCAGCGTTGACTTTCACCGGGAGCCAGGGTAATGTCTTTTTGCACCAGGTAGGCTCCCTTTTCGCCTTTGACATCGTTTTCTGACTGGATTTGGCCCGTATCGCGGAATGCAGTAAGTTGTCGGCTGGAAAGCAGATATTTAGGCTTTTCCAACCCCAAAGACCATACAACATTGGCTTTCAGCGCCTCACTTGGTTCAGCTTTATCGGAGAGAATGGCACTAAGCGCAAAAATGCCCAGCCCCGAGTCCGTATGCAATTCACTGCGCTTATATGCATCAACCAGATTGCTGTAAAAGTTTTGCAGGTCGCTGCTGATGCTGGCTGGAACGATATTTTGCAGGCCATCCAGAATCTGAATGTCCAGCGCTTGTTTACTCTGATTAAACAGCGAAGCATGGCGAACAAAACCAAAGACGTCGCTCGAACTCCAGCCGTAGCGGAATCTTAGTTCCAGATCATGATTTACCTCTTCAAATATGATCTTGTGGCCATACGCATGTTTGTATAAGTTGCGGCTTACCTGAAAGTGCCCTGCCCCTCGGATAGAGAATGGCTCCCAAATGTGAACTTTTCCCCCTTTAAGCACCCGAAAGATGGATTTGCAGCCCGTTACTTCCGCAAACTCCGTAATTTTGTCGTCGGTATAGTATGGAAACAGCGCATATTCGGCACTCTTTCGCCCCGCACTTAATCCTCCATTACTGGCGACAAACATCCAGTGGTCAGATTCACTGACAATACTCATAAAAAAAGGACGCAGCTGATCACTATCACTGATCCGGAAAAATTTCTCATTATCAATAATAACCTGGCTAAGCTCTGGCATGGGTTGATATGTAATTCGTGGTAGTAGTATGGATGAACCCACCGGGACAACACTGCCCGGGATCAAGCACAAAATTAGGCATTCTGGGGCAGAGTACTTTTATTATTTATAAACCTTCACGTAATCTACGACCATCGTTTGAGGGAAAGGTGTCTGACTGGTGGGGAAGCCCACGAAGGTCCCTCCGACAGCTACATTAAGAATCAGGAAAAACGGCTGATCGTAGACCCATTCACCGGTAACATCCTCAGGTGTAATGCGCTTGTAGAGAAAGTCATCCACAAAGAAGTCAATGCGATCTGGATACCATTCGACGGCGTAGAGGTGGAAATCGGTGTCAAACCGGCTATTTTCCAAAGAATAACTGCTTGTGATAGCTGCACCTGCAGAATAACCGGGGCCGTGCACGGTACCATGAACAATATAGGGTTGTTGCCCGCGCATTTCCATGATGTCAATTTCTCCGCACTGTGGCCAGCCTACTTCGTCGATATCCTCCCCCAGCATCCAGAAGGCAGGCCACAAACCGGGCCCGTAAGGCGTTTTAATATTTGCCTCAAAGCGCCCGTATGCCTGAGAAAAACTTCCTTTGGTGGTAATTCGTGCCGAGGTAAAATTTGCCCCTGCAAAAGTCTCCCGGCGTGCAGTTAGTACCAGATGGCCCTCCCCATCGAGAGACACGTTCTCCTTGCGGTCGGTGTAGTATTGAAATTCACCATTACCCCAGCCGTTGTCGCCTGTGCCAATGTCGTAAGCCCAGTTGTCTGTATTGGGTGATTGTCCGGCAGGACCATCAAACTCATCGCTCCACGTTAGCGCCCAACTTCTTGCTTCAAGCTGCTGGGTTTCATCCACTTTGCAACTGGTCAGGCTGAAAGTGAGCAAGGGTAAACTGACGAGTGTGAAAAAGCGAAATGTTGGAATGTTAAACATAAGTTTCATGAGTCATTTTTTTTACTTGTGGAAGTACATGTTATCCACGTAGATCGTACTATTACCGATAGGCTGCCCTACCAGGATGTATTGTGCCATATGTGCCCGGGTGGTAAGTCCGACAAAATCGGTCAATGGAATATCATAACTGATCCACTGGCCCTGGGTGGGAGTAGGATAATCGATTTGATGTTCTTTGTCGTCTCCACCACCAAATGCAGCATCAGCACCAAAGTCCACCAGCTTAATGGCAAAAAAGGTAGCATTGGGGGTCCATACATCAATATGGAAATGGGTCATACTGGTAGCATTGATCTGGTTGACTACAGTTTCTATCCCTACAAAATCCAGATTCGTGTACTCTTTGGTCGCATTGCCGGCCACGGTGATATCTGCAAAATTAGCGGCGGACCAGTCTGTACGCCATGTGTCAACCGTAACGTTGGTATAGGCATCGCTGAAAAGAGAGATGACATCTGCTGCCGGAAGGGTAGGGGTGGGCGCAGCTACGGTAGGAATACTCCCTCCTCCGCCGCCGCCACTGCCGCGGAAGAAGTAAATATTATCGAGGTAAATGGTGCCGTTGCCGTCAAATTTGAGCTGGATTACATCGGCGAGGTCTACACCTGAGAATTCAGACAGGGGTATATCGACGCTTGACCAGCCAGAGGTGGGAACATTCAGCGCGTAGGCTTTTTCCTGCGGGCCCGTACTGATCAGATATACATTCAACTGGGTGGAGTTGGCGGTCCAGAAATCAAGATGCAAAGACTCCAGAGAGGAAACATTCTGCGAAGTGCCCAGCTGGATACCCTGATAGTTAAGACCACTGTAAAGCAGGGTGTTATTGCCCGCAATACTTACCTGGCTGACAGCTGTGGCCTGCCCCCAGTCAGGGTTCAGATCCGTACCGGCAACGTTGGTGTAAGCATTACTAAACACAGAAATTACGTCTGCCGCCGCCCGCGTCGGAGGGTTTGGTGCTGCTACAGTCGGTGTACTTCCTCCGCCACCACCGCCCTGGCCGTCGTCGTAGAAATAGATGTTGTCAACAAAAACATTGGGCAGGTCGCCGGAGAGTACAATTTGTGCCAGATGCTGGCGTCCGGTCAGACCGGGAAAATCCGTGAGCGGAAGATCCAGGCTGACCCAGGTCTGACTTTGCAGTCTAGGGCTGGTGATGGTAATCTCATGGGAAGAATTGTCATTGCCCCCAAAGTCGCCATCTGCCCCGATATCCACCAATAATACTTTGAATGCAGCAGGAGGATCGGTAGCATCAGGCGTCCAGATGTCCAGATGGAAATGAGTCATATCCCGAATGTCAATGGTCGGCGCAGTAAACTGAATTCCTACGAAATTGAGTTGGCTATAGCGAACGATGTCATCTCCCTGTACCTGTACTTCCTCACTTTGGGTGGTAGAAAACTGCCAGTAACCGTTAAGGAAGTCAATAGGAACATTCGTATAAGCATTACTGTAGATGGAAATCACATCTGACGCAGGAACCGTAGGCACAGGAGCGGGAGATGCTGGCAATACAGCTGCTCCGGTAGAAGTGATTTTCAGGGATCCCACTGCATCAAGATCGCCGAGTTTGGCGGTGATAGTTGCCTCACCCGCATCCATTACAGTTACCGTACCTGAAGGACTGACACTGGCAACCTGAGGATTGGAAGAAGTGTAGGTAAAGTAAGCAGGGGCGGCTTCTACCCGTTGGTTTACCCCTGTGGGCAGGTTAAACTCAGCAAAGCCATTTGCGGTAAAGATCGCACCGGTTTCAGCAAAAACGTTGAGGGCCTGCCCGTCAAAAATTCCGGCTTCTCCGTGCGCGATTGTACCCAGTTTTTCAAACCGCACCTCGTCAATCCAAAAAGTGTAACCACTCCCGTTTTCCGGTCCTTCAGAATAGAAAAACATGCCGCCTTCTTCTTTAAGCCGGCTTGGATCGGGAATGGGAATGTAGTATTTCCGCCAGTTGGTATTTACGGGCGTATTCGAAATGGTCGTGACATACCGATTGGCTCCCAGGTCATTGCCAAAGCCAAGTACGTCGATAGTAGCTGCCTGTGAGGCTCTGGCCCAGAAAGTCAGTACATTAAATCCGGAAAGATCACGTCCTCCGGGTACAAAGAATGCACCACCAGCATAAGCACCTTTGGGGTCATCAAAGTCAGGTACGGAAAATCGCATCACGGAAGTGCCCTCGTAGGCGCCCTCATCGACTACCTTAAATGCGGTTACATCAGAACCACCAAAGGCCGCATATTCCAGTCCCGCGCTGAAACCGTCCAGAAACACATTTCCATCGACGGGAAAGGACGCAGGTTCCAGCTCATCAAGTTTTCGCTCGCAACCAAGGCTAAAGGCGAGGAAGACAAAAATTCCTATCCCGATGAAGTTGTTGAACGTCTTAGTTGTCATTGGTCGGTATATTGAATGATTAAAAAATATTAATGTGAATGTAGGTACGGATCTCCCACTCATTGCCATTGCTGAAGCCAACAGCGGTCGGATCGCATACATAATTACCCTCTGCGTCAATGGTTCGGCTTGGACAATAGCGAGGACTATATTGGTCGAGGGTTCTGAAAATGCCCATTATGCCGATTTGGGTATTGGGCAAAGCAAACCAGTCTGGCTTACTTAAGGATGTCGAAAGGTCAAGGGAAACCTGCTGTGGGAAAGTGAGGTTAAAATCGCGGTGATAATCGTAGGGTCCCCAATCGTTGATCCTGTATGCACCGATAATTTTCACTTTTTTGTAGATCATTCGCAGGTCTATCCCTGAGCGCATGATCAGTCGGGCATCACTTCCGTTGGCTTGCGCCGTACCCGTGTAGATATTGGCAATCCAGCCAAGTTCGGGGCTAAGTTTGGACACGATACGGGCGTGGGCTTCCCACAGGTCATGAGCCGGCGCTGCACCGGGGAAAGCAAAGAATGTACGTCCATCGGGCAAAATACCGATAGCGGCATCCTGCGAGGTAGGCAGATGGCGGTAGACAAACCCTGCGCTAGCTGCAAACCTGGCATCCTCTGCTCTGTCGTTGTCCCATTCGTACATCCATGTGCCCGGAGTCGGGTCGTAGGTAAGGAGAATCTCTCCGGCTACGGTCTCGCGGTTGGCACGTACGATAAAGGGATCTGTAAGAATGTTGCGGGGACGTCCGGGGGCATTTGCATCGGCTACCATAGGGCCTACGATGGGGCGCTGCCACAGAAAATTGGGTGCAATTTGAAGGTTTCCGAGTCCGAGTGTAAAGCCACTTAGCACGTTGTATTGATTGCCACTACCACTGTCTTTGAGTCGCCAACCGGTATAGGTGCGGGTCAAATCTGCACCACCATTGGCTACCAGACCTTGTGCAGCGGCTGAAGCATACCACTGGATTCGGCCCTGTGCATAGGTAAGTTTAGCCTTTCCTCCCCACATATCTTCCGGGCGGATTTGATCTTGATAGGCGGTGCGATCATCTTCCGACTCGGGGTTCATCAGTTGAAAAACTCTTCCTTGCAGGGGCTGTCCTCCCCAGATACCACCAACTTCTACGCCAAGGGGCCCCAGTTTTTTTGCCAGATGTAAGGTGGCCCGTCGGGTTTTGGGGACGGGAATTGCAAAGGAGCTTTCCGAGGTGCCACGCTGGTCCAGATCTTCATGGAAGATGCCCGATACTTTTATACCGGCCAGTTCGCGGGTATATTTGACGAGTAAGGCCGGGTTCGCGCCCCACCACAACTCAGGTCCCATTGCCAGGGCCAGGCCTTTGAGCTGCCGTTTGCCGGCAAATTCGACCCCCACAGGCGCACTTCCGTTGTAGATATCGATATTGGGACCGTAGTTGGCTTCGGGATAGAGACCAAAGAAGTCGCCTTCGTATCCCCAGTGATAGTGCCCGGTACGGTAAAAGCCGGTCATGTCGAAGAGTTTGTGGTTCCACTCAAAATCGGCTCTGTACACACTCACGCGGTTGGCATCGTTCAACGTTACAGGGCCATTATTGGTCTGCACGGTGACGGGGCGTCCCCTGTTTTCATAAAATATCTCATTAATGGGGTTTTGAGCTACATTGCCCAGGATGTTAAACTCTACGTTGGCACGCATATTAGAGGCAGGCTGGCCTTTCACACCCACAAAAAAGGACTGCATATGGTCAAAGCCAAGCTGGTTGGGAAATTTTTGGTCAGCGGGATTATCCACCTCTGGCGTAGCTACAAGGCTGCCTCCGGTATTAAACGTAGTGAGTTGGGTACTCATGCGGCTGATACTGAGCTTTTTGTTTTCTTCAGCAGAAAGCGCCGCCTGGTCGCCCCGCGCTTGCAGTACATTTGACACTAAGTTGATTCTGGAAAAATGTTGGTCCAAAGCGCCAGGGTTCATGCCCGGCAGATAGGGGCTAAACTGGTGTGCCTCCTTGAGCGCATAATAAGCAGCCCGGGGATATAGCGAGTAGAGCCCCCGCTCATTTGTTGGTCCTTTGGCGCAGATACCAAACCATTCTTCGTTCATATTATTTTCCCCTTCTGCAAAGTCGCGTTGGTAGCCGCCATTTGACCACGATGCATTACTATCGTGAATATCGAGGTTTTTGGTTTGTCCAAATTTCCACCATCCATCGCTAAACTGAAAGGTAAACCCTCCGATCGCATTCCCCGTTTGGCCCATTCCGGCAGCGTTTGCATAGATTTCTCTCCAGTTACCCACCATATAGTAGGCTTGTGCTTCCTGATCTTCGCTATGAGAGATAGCATTAAAAGCATCAGCGCCAAACTCAGTAAACATGATCGGCTTGCCATATTCCTGCTTTACCCGTCTGAAGGCATCTCCAAATGAAACACCCCGGTACACATTGGTGCCGTAGATATCTACGTCGGGACATTCCTCAGCGACAATATCCAGAAAGAGAAGGTCCCCATTACAAAGCGCGACAGGGTGTTGTTTGTCTATGTTTTTCATGGCCAGTGCACCTTCATTGAAGAGCTTGTACATAGCTCTCGCCCGAATGGTGGATTTGCGGTCATTAATGGGGATATCCTCGGTTTCTGCTCCCTCCCAGAAGAGGCCGTAGTTGTTTTCGTTGCCGAGAAGGTACAGAAGCAGGCCTGGGGTATTTTGGTATTCGTTGGCCAACTCCTGCACTTCTTTAAGAAGGAGTGCCCGAACCCGTGCATCCGCGTATTCGGTGTTGGGGACCCAGGTACCGTCCAAAGTAAGTCCGTAACGACCGAAGGAGTGGTTAAGCATGGTGTAAATCCCATACTTTTCATAGATGTAGGTGATCCATCGGGCGGGTATTCCGGTATAAATCCGGATCGTGTTGACCCCCATATTCCGAAGGAGTGCCATTTCGCTGTCCAGGGCAGCCCGGATAATATCATCAGGCTGCTTCCAGAGGCTGTAAGAAAAGTTTGTACCAATGGGTTGATAGTCCCAGTTCATGCCGTTGATCATGAAAGGCTCCCCGTTTACGGTAAGCCGGGTTCCATCACTGGCATCGATTACCTTAACCTGACCGGCCTGCGCAGCAAGGCTGGTAGCCAACAGGGACAACGCGAGGTAGAAGAAAATGTTTTTCATCGAGTAGTAGGTTCTTTGACAATTTAAATTACAACCTTGAGTAGTTCTAAAATTTAGGAATAAAATACATCACGCCCTAATATACTATTGATATACAGGAAAGATTCGCATGAAAAAATGATATTCAAATATTCTGAAAATCAGGTGTTTATGATGTATATAAACAGGCTCCGGATAACAGGCAAGTATAACCGATTTAAAGTTGCCCGCTTATTAATACACATATTCATCTCCTCATTTTCCCTTGAATACTAACTTAATTCAACCGGATTTTGTTTGTGCAGGAGTGATGAAGATGGTAAGAGATACCATCGAATATGAAATAGCCGCCTCCTCCCAGGTTATCGTGATCGAAAAGGTATTTGAGTAGAAGAAAAAGAGGCGTAAACCAAAATGTCAACATCCGGGATTTGCGTACCGTTAAAACAATGTTTTTATTGCCTTTTTGCTGATAAAGAGAAAATATTTATTGTTTATCAATAAATATTTATTACCATTGCTCCATGATCATAAATTCATGGAATTGTTATGAAAAGAACTTCAGTCATTTTTCTCCAGGCAGTCGTCGTGCTGGTCAGCATGGTGGCACTCGCTATTCTGATCCGGCTTCCCCTTACCGAGGGAAGAGCTGTAAATTTAGACTTGTTTAGCATTTACGCTGACCCGTTTATCCTGTATGGATACGCAGCCTCAATCGCTTTCTTTGTTGCGCTCTACAAAGCATTCAAACTGCTGGGATACATAGGCCAGAACAGGGTGTTTTCCACAGACGCCGTTAACGCCTTAAAAAGTATCAAGTATTGTGCAATCATACTGGGTATATTGATTGTGATGGCGGGAATATTTATTAAGCTCACCCATGATAAAGACGACGACTCTGCGGGGTTTCTTGCTATGTGTATCGTGACTTCTTTTGTCTCCGTGGTTGTCGCAACCGCTGCCGCAATATTTGAAAAAGTATTGCAAAATGCCCTTGACATGAAATCCGAAAATGACTTAACCATTTAAGCTATGCCCATTATTGTAAACTTAGATGTGATGATGGCAAAGCGGAAAATTTCTCTGAATGAACTCTCTGAAAGAGTTGATCTGACATTATCCAACCTTTCTATCTTGAAGACAGGGAAAGCCAAAGCCGTTCGTTTCAGCACCCTTGAAGCCATCTGCAAGGCATTGGACTGCCAGCCGGGTGATATTCTGGAGTATGTAAATGACGAAAAATCCTCTATTTAATCGTTATTTCCGTTGCACTCAACGGGTATCGTTGTGTGGCTTTTTTCTTGACGCAATATGATGTGAAACATATGAGGCCGCAGCGAATTTTCTTTGCAGCAGGTTGCCCTTTTTGCTAAATTCATGAACGCTGATACGACTACATGGAAAATTCTGTTGCTTCTAAATGGCCTGTAAAACCCGAAAACACCCTGATTTTGGGTTGTGCCCTGTATTATGTGGTGATGGCTGTGATTGCACCGGGCTTTTTTACCATCAATAATTCCTGGAATCTGCTCTACAACCTCATCCCGCTGCTGATTGTCGCCATCGGACAAACTTACGTAATGCTCGGTGCAGGCATTGATCTGTCTGTTACAGCCATCATTGCCGTTGCCAGTATTGCAGGAGGGTATTCGCTGAGCGAAAACAGTGCATTTATTGAGCCCGTCTGGCTACGGATCATGGTAAGTATTGCTCTGATGTTGCTGGCCGGAGCAATCATCGGGCTGATCAATGGAGTAGCGGTTGCGAAGCTGGGCATGCCCGCATTTATGGTTACGCTTACCACCATGATGCTTTTCAGCGGGAGTGCCATCTGGCTCACTCAGTCGCAGAATGTGTATATGCTGCCGGAAGCATTTGTAAATATGCCTTATTCAAATATCCTGTGGATTCCCTATCCTTTACTCATTGGGCTGATGGTAGTAGGTATAGCGTGGTTTCTGTTGGACAAAACCATTTACGGAGAGTGGCTGCCGGCGGTGGGCATGAATCAGAAGGCCGCCGAAATCTCAGGCGTAAACATATCCCGCACCATCATCTGGTCCTATATTATATGCGGGATTTGTGCAGCTACCGCCTCAGTTTTATATACTGCACGCCTCGAAACAGGTTCCCCTGTCATGGGACAACACATTCTGCTGGATGTAATCGGAGCAGTGGTCATTGGCGGTACCAGCCTGCTGGGGGGAGTGGGGAAAATCCAATGGACCATCATTGGAGCAGTTTTTATGACGCTGCTCGACAATAGCCTCAACCTGATCGGGCTGTCTTACTTTGTGATTATGATGGTAAAAGGATTGGTGATTTTGCTGGCAGCACTGATGAATTTATTAAACGCCAGAAAAAATTAGCACCGGGATTATGTTACTGCAAATACAAAATATCAAAAAGTCATTTGGACAGGCAGAGGTGCTTAAAGGCATTTCATTTTCCATGGATAAGGGGCAGATACTGGGGCTGATAGGTGAAAATGGAGCCGGAAAATCCACGCTGATGAACCTGCTGGGCGGTATTTTCCCGCCTACGTCGGGCACGATGACTCTCAACGGAGCGAATTATCTCCCCGATTCACCCATAACCGCCCAGGCGCATGGTATTGCCTTTATTCATCAGGAACTAAACCTTTTTTCCAATCTCAGTATCGCAGAAAATCTTTTCATCAGCAACTTCCCGAAAAAGAGATTGGGATTGATCTCCAGAATTGACCCGCAGAAAATCAAGGAAAAATCAGTCGAACTGCTGAATCAGGTAGGCCTGGCTATAGATCCCTCTAAAAAAGTAGAATCCCTGAGCCCCGCCCAGCGCCAGTTGGTAGAAATTGCCAAAGCGCTGAGTATCAACCCCCAGGTCATTATTTTTGATGAACCTACCACCTCGCTTTCAAGGCATGAAGCCCATCAACTCTTTGAACTTATAGGCAAACTCAGGGAAAAAGGAATTGCCATGGTATATATCAGCCACAATCTGGAGGATGTGCTGCACCTGGCCGATGATATTGCCGTATTGCGGGACGGCGAGCTTGTGAAGATAGACCAGAAAAAAAACCTCAACGAGCGGGCACTGATAAAGGCAATGGTGGGCCGCGAAATATCGGAGTTTTTTCCGGAGCGAAAAGCAATGGTTGGTGAAAAAGAAGTGTTGCGGGTACAAAACCTGAACGCCGGCAGCTTTCTGAGAAATATTTCATTTGATGTCAAAAAGCAGGAAGTCGTCGGGTTTTACGGGCTGGTTGGGGCAGGAAGGTCCGAACTGGCGAGAATTTTATTTGGCATCGATGGTTGGGATTCCGGCGAAATTTTCTGGAAAGGAGAACCGGTCAGAAAAACCTCCCCGGCCAAATCCATACAAAATGGAATCGCATTCCTCACAGAAGACAGACGCGAAGAAGGATTGCTGCTCAAAATGAATATTCAGAAAAATGCGCAGCTGGCTGCGTTGAACGACTTCTCACAAGGTATTTTGCGACGCATCAACCGCAACAAAGCTGCAGGGGCAGCAGAAGAGCAACTTTCCGCTACCAAAACCAGATATGAATCTCAGACACAGCAAATGGTCGCTACCCTCAGCGGCGGCAACCAGCAAAAAATCGTGCTGGCCCGGTGGCTGCTGACCCACCCGCAACTACTGATTCTGGATGAACCCACCAAAGGGATTGACATTGGCGCAAAACGCGAGATTTACGGACTGATCAATGAACTGGTGGAAAACGGTTCTACGGTCTTGATGATCTCTTCCGAACTGGAAGAACTGCTCGGGATGTGCGACCGCATCATTGTCATGAGCGAAGGCCGGGTTACCCGCGCATTTGACAAATCTCAATTTGACCGAAATTCTATCCTCGAAGCAGCCCTGCACAAGCAAACTGAAATCAAATGAACATGCCCCCATTCCAAAAAATCCTTCAATTGCTGTCCCGCCATTCCACCATCTGGCTTTTTGTAGCGGTGCTTGTTATTTTCAGTTTTCTTTCGCCCCAGTTTCTGACCTTTAGCAATCTCACCAATATTCTCATCCAGTCTTCTTCTCTCGCTATACTGGCAATCGGAATGACCTTTGTATTGCTCACCGCAGGCATAGACCTTTCCGCAGGTTCGGTTATGTTTGTGGCGGGAGTCGTGTCGGGGAAACTGGCAGTGGCAGGATTTGCGCTTTGGGTGGTGATTCCGTTGGCTTTGGTGATCGGGCTGTTGTTCGGATTAATCAATGCCTTTTTTATATTCAGGCTGAAAATCATTCCGTTTATTGTGACCCTGGCCACTTTTTATGCAGGGCGTGGATTGGGTCTGTACCTTTCAGAAACCAGGGCCATCAATTTACCCGAATCATTTCTGCAGATCGGTTCGGCAAAGGTGATCGGCTTGCCTATGCCTGTGGTGATCTTACTTGTGGTGCTGGCAATCTCACATTTTGTGCTCACGGCGACCCCGTTTGGCAGACAGATGTATGCGGTTGGCAATGACATGGAAAAAGCCCGGAAAGCAGGCATTCCCGTTGAGAAAATCTTGCTCGGGGTTTATCTGATCTGTGGTCTTTGTGCTGCACTGAGCGGAATAGTGGCATTGGGGCAACTGGGGGCAGTCTCGCCTACATTCGGGTATCAGAGCGAATTTATGGCCATAGCTGCCGCGGTGTTGGGAGGCACAAGTTTATTTGGGGGAAAAGGCAATGTACTTCCCGGAACCCTGGTCGGGGCCCTACTTATTCAGTCTATTCAAAATGGGTTAGTCATCCTTAATGCCAATCCGTACTTCTATCCCGTGATCACGGGAATTGTGATTTTTTTGATTGTAATGATTGACAGTCTTCGCCACAAGAGCATACAAAAAAACCTGAGAACAAAAACTGCCCTATGAATAAGCAATACATTTCCCTGTTTCCGCTTTTCCTGTTGTTGTACCTCACTTCATGTCAGCCACCCAACACCGGACCCACCATAGGCATTTCCTTTGAAACCCTGCAAACGGAATACTGGGTTGCGAGTGTTGAGGCATTGAAAACGAATTGTGAGAATAGGGGAATCCAGTATTTACTGGCGGTCTCCAACGGAGATGCCAACCGGCAGTTTGAGCAGGTCAATAATTTTATCTCTCAGGGAGTAGATGGCATCATCATCACTCCCAAAGACGCACACACCATTATTCCCATTATCAAGGCTGCCAACCGCGCCGGTATCCCTATTGTCATATACAACCGGCTTCCTGCTCAGCATGCAGGTGACCATGTCGCCATCGTGGCCGACAACTATGAGATCACCAAAAATACCGTCCGGTATATGGGCGAACTGGCCAGAGCTTCGGGAAAAAAACACAAGGCCATGATTTTGATCGGCGACCTGGGCGATATCAACGCCATCTATCGCCGCGACGGTTTTTACGATGCCATCAAAGAATATGAAGATGTGGTTGAGGTCGTATCGGGAATCCCGACAGAATGGAATCAGGAAAAAGCACTGGCAGGCGTAACCAATGCTTTACAGGCCAATCCCGACATCAGTTTTATCTTTACCTCCTCAGATTTTTTATTTCCTTCCATCCTGTCAGCCCTCAAAAATACGGATAAATACTACCCCGTGGGGCACGAACGTCACGTGATTTTGGGCGGCTTTGACGGAGATGCCATGGCCTATGCCCTGCTGAAGCAAGGATATCTGGACGCCGACGGCGTCCAGGATGTTTTTTATGAATGCAGCGCTTCAGTGCAGGCCATTCTGGATGTGATTGAAGGAAAAAAGCCGGAACGAACCATCGTTGATCCAGGTTTTGTGATTCATCAGCAAAATCTGGAAGAAAAAGCACAACAAATGTGGGGAGCCAATATACCATAGTCAGACGCAGGCAACTATATTTGTTTTTATGAAACTGGGTATCAGCACGTTTGCATTTGCATGGGCCATAGGGGTAGGAAACCGCCGGCCATTACAGCCTATGAATGCCCTGGACTTTCTCCAAAGGGCAAAAGATCTGGGGCTGAACAGGGTGCAGTTTGGCGACAACCTGCCCTTACACCAGCTTCCAGAACCAGAACTGGCACAGTTGATAGGTTTTTGCCGCGACGAAAATATCCAGGCAGAAGTGGGCGCCAGAGGTTTGTTGCCCGATCATGTACAAACCTACCTCGATATTGCCGGGCGGTTCCGGTCTCCTTTTCTGCGAATTGTCGTAGATGCGCCGGGCTACGAGCCCGATATGAGCAAAATCGTTTCGGTCATAAACCAGGTACTGCCGGTGCTGAAACAGAAAAATGTAAAGCTCGCCATTGAAAACCACGACCGGCTGAAGGCAGATCAATTTGTGGAAATGGTGGAGCGCACCGATCCCGAATGGGTGGGCATTTGCCTCGATACGATCAACTCTATGGGAGCCGACCAGAGCATAGGAGAGATACTTTCTCTATTGGCTCCCTATACATTCAACTTCCATGTAAAAGACTATACCATCAAAAGGAAATGGCACAACATGGGATTTGACACCACAGGTACACCCGCAGGGCAGGGCATGATGCCGGTGAAAAAAATTGTCGAAACCTTGCGACAATACAACCGGTGTTATAGTGCCACCCTCGAACTTTGGCCGGAGCCCATGGATGACCTGGAGCAAACCATAAGGAAAGAAGCACAATGGGTGGAACAAAGTATCAATTATTTGAAAACCATTTTTATTTAAAGAATATGACCAAAGTAGCATTGTTGGGAGCAGGAGGAAAAATGGGTATGCGCTGTACCGATAACCTGCTCAAATCAGATTATGACGTGGACTATCTCGAAATTTCCGAACCGGCGATTGCCCGGCTCCGTGAAAAAGGAATTACGACCAGCGACCCCGAAGTGGCGATTCCGCAGGCGGATATTGTCATTTTTGCCGTGCCTGATGTGGCTATCAGGGCAGTGTCAACAGATGTCATCCCAAAAATGAAGCCCGGCGCAATGGCTGTTTGTCTCGACCCTGCCGCTCCGCTTGCCGGTCACCTGCCGCACCGTGACGACCTCGTGTATTATGTAACCCATCCTTCGCACCCTTCTGTATTCAACTGGGAGCCGGACAAGGAAGCGCACTTTGATTATTATGGCGGTATTGCCGCAAGGCAAACAGCCGTATCGGCCATCATGCACGGCACAGATGATGATTTTCAAAAAGGCGACAAACTCACCCGCACCATTTATCAGCCAGTTACCAAAAACCATAAAGTTACCGTGGAGCATATGGCGATTTTGGAGCCGGGCTTCAGCGAGACTTTATGCTCGACTTGCATCAAAAAAGTCAGAGATGCCCTGGACGTGGTTGTGTCTAAAGGCGTGCCTGAAGAAGCTGCCCGCGATTTTATACTGGGACATATCAATATCCAGTTGGCAGTGCTTTTTGGCGAATTGCCCATCAAGTTTTCAGATGCAGCCATAAAAGCCCTCAACCGCGCCGAAAGCATTTTATTTAAAGAGGGTTGGGAGCAAATATTTGAAATGGACGATATCAGGCGGCAGATCAAAGCGATCACAGAGTAAAACCCATGAGGAAGTTAAAGTTTGCCATTTTCGGAACAGGCTATTGGTCTCAGTTTCAGATCGGTGCCTGGCAGGAACTGGAAGGCGTGGAGTGTGTAGCCGTATTCAACCGCACCAAATCCAAAGCAGAGGTGATCGCCCGGAGGTTCAACATTCCGGCCGTGTACGACGACGCGGAAGCACTTTTGGACAATGAAAACCTCGATTTTGTGGACATCATCACCGATGTGGATACTCACGCACAATTCACCGAAATGGCAGCCCGCAGAGGCATTGATGTGATTTGCCAAAAGCCTATGGCGCCTGATTTTGAGACCGCCAAACGAATGATGCAGATAACACGGGAAGCCGGCGTCAGGTTTTATGTTCATGAAAACTACCGCTGGCAGCCTCAGTTCCGCCGGGTAAAAGCGATATTGGATTCAGGCGTCATCGGCAAACCATTCAGGTGCAAAACTGCCTTCAACACGGCTTTTCCCGTATTTGAAACCCAGCCCTTCCTTGCAGAACTCACACATTTTGCCCTTACCGACCAGGGCTCTCACCAGTTTGATGTACTGCGGTTTTTGTTTGGCGAAGCGAAATCCATCTATTGCCAGATTCAGACGGTCAACCCCACCATCAAAGGTGAAGATGTGGCCACAACCTTGCTTACTATGAAAAACGGGGTGGTATGCGTACAGGAAATATCCTTCAGTTCTCCGCTCGAAAAAGAAATTTTCCCTCAGACCACCCTGCTCATTGAAGGAGACAAGGGCAGCATACGCCTCGATCCCGATTTTGAATTGAGCATTACCACGACAGAAGGTACAGTCAGAGAAGTGGTTCCGATGCAATCTTATCCCTGGCAGACCGATCGTCTCAAACCCGAGCCGCCCAGCATTGTCGCCATCAATTACGACATCCTCCAGGATATGCGGGGCAATGGCAAAGCCGAAAATACAGGCGATGACAACTTCGAAACCGTAAGGCTGGTCTGGGCGGCTTATGAGTCAGCGAAAAGTGGAAAGGCCCTATATCTTTAGTTGTTTTTTTCTATATTAATGACTGGTAAAACAACACAAAAGGAGTGTTTGACAATTTCTGACTATGAAAATCATACAAAACCTGCTTATTCTCACCCTTTTGATCCAGTCTTGTAAAGAAAACAGTGCAATAAGCTCTGTCAATCCTGTAAATTGGGATAAGCGGACAATCCAATCCGGGCTTCCGGATTCGCTGGTGTATGGCACCAGTTATCTGTCGGTTTATTCACAGATATATAGTTATTCAGAGCATCGTACTCACAATTTGACGGTAACAGTCAGCATGCGAAATGTAAATAAAGCTGATACCGTTTACCTCCGCAAAGCAGAATACTTTGATACGAAGGGAAAGTCTATCAGAACCTATTTTGAAAAAACTATTTTCATTGAACCAATGGAAACGGTGGAAATTGTCATTGCCGAACACGATCAGGAAGGAGGAACCGGCGCAAATTTCATTTTTGACTGGGCTATAAAACCCAACTCCCATGAACCATTTTTTGAAGGGGTTATGATTTCTACTTCCGGACAACAGGGCATTTCATTTACCACGCAAGGCCAAAAGGTAAACACGTATGGCAACTGAAATATTTACGAAAATACTTTTCCTTATTGCAGTTATTGACCCGCTGGGATCGGTTCCTGTTTACCTGGAAGCCACGAAGGATTTCGATGAAAAACATAAAAAAAAAATCGCAATCCGAGCGTCATTTATTGCATTCCTGATTCTGTTATTCTTCATTCTGGTCGGCCAGATTATTCTGGAGGGAATGGAGGTTTCTCTCGATGCTTTTCAGATTTCAGGGGGCGTTATCCTGTTCCTGTTTGCCCTGACCATGATTTTTGGTGAAGGAAAACCTGAATCTGAAAAACACCTGATTAAAGACTTTAAACATGTCACAGTTTTCCCTGTTGCCATCCCATCCATTGCATCTCCCGGTGCTATTATGGCGGTTGTATTATTAACAGACAACCACATCTATACTATTCAGGAACAAGCAGTTACAACCCTTTGGGTGTTGCTGGTCGTAATTCTGACCATGCTACTGCTGCTGGGCGCGAATATGGTTCAAAAACGTGTAGGCGAATATGGGATAACTGTCATTAGTAAAATTATGGGGCTGATCCTGGCCTCCTATGCGGTTCAGAGTATTCTGAGCGGGTTGAGAGACTTTTTTTCCATATCGTCATAAAACTATATAGGTTGTAGCCAACTAAGGCATCCACCAGTCCTGATTTTGTTGCCAGCAAGATGATGGGTAAAAAAAAATATTAATGATAGTAAAACTATTCCTTTTGCACGTAGTTATATTATATGAATAACCATTAACTGTAACACAACTATGCAAGAGAAAAAGTCATCTATCCGGATTGGGGCTTCTGTACCGGCCCTTGCTCTCGCAATAATGATCCTGCTTTCTGGATGTATGGTAATCCGTCCCGGAGAAGTAGGCGTAAAAAGCAGATTAGGAAAGTTGCAAAATAAGGTATATGAGCCGGGAGTCGTGGGTTTTAATCCTTTTGTAACGCAGGTGATGCGTCTGCCCACGCGAACTGTCAACCGCGAAGTAAAACTCAACCTCCCGTCCAAAGAAGGGCTGAATGTCAATTCGGAGATATCGATCCTGTACCATATTCGCCCCAAAATGGCGCCGATGGTAATTGCCGAAGTAGGTGAAAACTACGAAGAGGTATTGATTCTGAGTGTGTTTCGCTCCGCCGCTGCGGATGTTTGCTCCCGCTTTTTTGCCAAGGACATGCACTCCGGCCAGCGGGCATTGATCGAAAAAGAAATTCGCGAACACATGGCCGGTATGCTCGACGGCAGAGGCTTTGAAATTGAGGCGGTACTGCTCAAAAGCATCAGTCTGCCCGACGGTCTGTACATGGCCATCGAAAACAAGCTGGAGGCAGAGCAGTTGGCCCAGCGCATGGAATTTGAACTGCAACGCGAAAGGCTGGAAGCTGACAGAAAAATCATCGAAGCCGAAGGCGTGCGAGATGCTCAAAAAGTCTTGTCCGAGGGCCTGAGCGAAAAGATTATTCAGTGGAGAAGCCTCGAAGTACTGCAAGAACTTTCCAAATCTCCCAATGCCAAACTCATCATCACCGACGGTAAAGCGCCTGTACTGATCGACGGGCAATAATCCAGCCTGATTCCTGCGGCCTTTTCCTACGCTGCTGAAACCACCCACCGGCACATAGAAAATCTTATCTATGCGCCGGTTTATTTTTTGCTGAAGATCTATCCCTCGCAGGCTTTATCATTCCGCCAAAAAACCTAAATTGTAGCCCATAGGAAAATGCCAAAAAATGAAGATACTCCTCTGCCCCGACAAATTTAAAGGATCGTTGACCGCGGAAGAAGTCTGTCATTCTATTGCATCCGGGCTGAAAAAAAACTACCCGCAGGCGGAAACCATTTTCCACCCCATGGCCGACGGCGGCGACGGTTCACTGGAGGTATTGTCCCGGCACCTGAACCTCAAGCCCCTGACGGTTGCCACCACCGACCCGCTGGGCAGAAACATCGCCGCTACCTGCTTTACCACTGAGGATGCCGCTTTTATCGAACTTGCCAGCGCCAGCGGCCTGGTTTTGCTCGAAAACAACCTGCGCAATCCCCTTAATACTACCACAGTGGGTTCGGGCAGAATGATCTCAGCGGTTATCGCCCGCGGGTTTCGGCAAATCTACCTCTTCCTCGGAGGCAGCGCCACCAATGATGCCGGCATGGGGATCGCTGCGGCCCTTGGCTGTGAGTTTTTGGGCGAAAACGGCGAACCGCTCCAACCCACAGGCGGCCAGTTGCACCATGTCTGCCACATCAGGCGCAACACCCTGCATGATTTTGGAAACATAAATATTACGCTGCTCTGCGACGTGACCAATCCGCTTTTTGGTCCCAATGGCGCGGCCCACGTCTATGCCCGCCAGAAAGGCGCAAATGACGCACAAATCATCCGTCTTGACGACGGACTACGCCACTTCAGCCAAATCCTTTTCAAAGAAACAGGCGCAGAAGTAGCCGACCTGCCCGGCTGTGGCGCAGCGGGAGGCATCGCTGCCAGCATGGTCGCCCTGTTTGGCGCCAGAATCGAAAACGGCTTCGCCACCATCGCCAGGCTCACAAGCCTGGAACAGCAAATCCAGTCCGCCGACCAGGTCATCAGTGGTGAAGGCAAACTCGACAGCCAGTCGCTGCAAGGCAAGGTTGTGGATGGCGTAGCGGGTCTTTGCCGCAGGCACGGCAAACCATTGACGCTGTTTGTCGGCAAAAATGAACTTGACGACACAGCATCCGCATCATTATACACAAAAGCCATTTATTCCATCTCAGAAAAAGCCAGAGACCTCGAAGACGCCATGCAAAATGGCGCCGCCTACCTTGAAGGGCTGGCGGAGCGCTACTCCCCCTATATATGAATTCATGCTACCGACATAAGGAGGAGTTGCGGGCAGAACACATTCTTTGTCAGACTCCGGATAAGCCGACAGATATATGATACCTCCGGGAAAAGTATTTGGTGGACTGAAGAAATATCAGGAGATTTAAGCGGCATACCGGTCCCTGTTTCCTGGACTGGAATAGGAATAAAAACGCAATTACATGGCTATCAAAAAATCTGAACTGTACAGCTCTCTCTGGGCGAGTTGTGATGCATTAAGAGGCGGAATGGACCCCAGTCAGTACAAAGACTATATTCTGGTACTCCTGTTTATTAAATACGTCAGCGACAAATATGCCAACGACCCCGATGCCATTATCGAAATTCCCGAAGGTGGAAGTTTCAGAGATATGGCAGCACTAAAGGGCAATAAAGACATTGGTGACAAAATCAACATCATCATTGGCGAACTGGCAAAAGCCAATGACCTGAAAGGCGTGATCGATGTGGCCGACTTTGCCGATGATGACAAGCTGGGCAAGGGCAAGGAAATGGTGGACAGGCTCTCCAACCTCATTGCCATTTTTGAAAATCCGGCGCTCGACTTTTCCAAAAACCGGGCTGGCGGGGATGATATTCTCGGCGATGCCTTCGAGTACCTGATGAAAAACTTTGCTACCGAAAGCGGAAAAAGCAAAGGCCAGTTCTACACCCCCAGTGAAGTAAGCCGCGTAATGGCAAAGGTGTTGAATATTCACGACGCTACGAACCGAACAACTTTTTATGATCCCACCTGCGGGTCCGGGTCGCTCCTGCTGAAGGCCATAGACGAAGCCGACGGAAAAGGTACAATTTACGGACAAGAAAAAGACGTGGCTACTGCTGCGCTTGCCCGTATGAATATGATCCTGCACGGGCAGGAGGCCATTGAAATTCACCGGGGGCAAAGCACCTTGTCTGACCCCTATTTTACAGAGAGTAACGGCCATCTGAAAACTTTCGATTTTGTGGTCGCTAATCCGCCTTTTTCTTCCAAAAACTGGGCAACCGGCTTCGACCCGCAAAATGATCTGTACGGACGCTTTGAAAAAGATGATGATGAAACTGCCAAAACAGGCAGGGCCATTTATAAAACCCCACCCGACAAAAACGGTGATTATGCCTTTCTGCTGCACATTCTCAAATCGCTGAAAAGCACCGGTAAAGGGGCTTGTATTTTGCCACACGGTGTCCTCTTCAGGGGCAATGCCGAGGCCGAAATTCGCAAGAGCCTGATTTTACGCGGCTATATCAAAGGCATTATCGGGCTGCCTGCCAACTTGTTTTACGGTACGGGTATTCCGGCTTGTATAATTGTAATGGACAAAGAAGGCGCCGGGGAACGCAAACATATCTTTATGGTGGATGCCAGCAAAGGTTTCATCAAAGACGGCAACAAAAACCGCTTGCGGGAGCAGGACATTCACAAGATCGTGGACGTGTTTAACAAACAGATTGAACTGCCCAAATACAGCCGACTGGTAAGTGTGGAAGAAATCAGCGACCCCAAAAATGATTTCAACCTAAATATTCCGCGCTACATCGATAGTCAGGAAGCCGAAGACATACAAGATATTGAAGCCCATTTGCAGGGCGGAATCCCCAATCCCGACATCGATGCCCTGCAAGATTATTGGGATGTTTATCCTTCTCTCCGCGAAGAACTGTTCAGAGCAGATCGGAAGGGGTATTCCCAGTTAACCATTGAGGCTTCTCAATTAAAAAATATGATTTTCTCCCATCCGGAATTCGTTTCCTTCAGCCAGGAAATGGATGCGGTATTTGATGCCTGGAAAACCAGAAATACCCGCCTTTTGAAGTCTTTAACAGCAGGTACACATCCCAGGCAAACCATACACCGCATTTCGGAAGATGTGCTGACTACTTACACTGGCAGAGCCCTGATGGACAAATACGATGTGTATCAGCACCTGATGAACTATTGGAATGAGGTGATGCAGGACGATTGCTATCAGATTTCAGCCGAGGGATGGAAAGCAGAACTCAGCATCATCAGGCAAACCAAATCTGCCACTGTGTGGGATTGCGATCTGGTGCCTAAATACCTGGTGATTGACCGCTATTTCCTTGCCGAAAAACAAGCCATTGAAAACATGGAAGCTGAAAAAGAAAGTATAGCCAATCAACTCAGCGAACTCGAAGAAGAGCACAATACCGAAGATGGCTACTTTGCCGAATTGGACAAAGTGAACAAAGCCTCCGTTAATGGTGAATTGAAAATTGTCAATGGTGAATTGAAGAAAGAGGCAAAAAATGCTCAATTACTGGATAAGAAAACGGTGCTGGAACGATACTTACAACTCATAGAAACCCAAACCGAACTCAACAAAAAAATCAAAGAAGCCCAGGCCGGCCTTGACAAAGAAGTCATTGAGCGCTACAAAACCCTCTCCGAAGACGAGATCAGGCAACTGGTAGTGGACGATAAATGGATGGACAGCATAGCGCGCAGCGTAAAAACCGAAATGGAACGCATCAGCCAACGACTGACCCAACGCATTAAAGAACTGGCAGAACGTTACGAAATGCCGCTGCCCAAACAAACGGATGAAGTGAAACAGTTGGAGGAAAAGGTAAGCCAACATTTACTTAAAATGGGATTTGTATGGAATTAGCACACTATAAAAATTTGCTTGATGACATCAAAAAAAGAATTCACCAGGCACAATCAAAAGCTTTGTACGCTATTAGTGCGGAGATGATATTGATGTATTATGACATTGGAAATATGATAATTCAACGACAGAAAAGTGAAGGCTGGGGCAAAGGCGTAATTTCAAAAATAGCCAACGATTTGAAAAATGAACTATCCGAAGTAAAAGGATTCTCCAATAGAAACCTTGGCTATATGGTGCAGTTTGCCAGAGAATATTCCAATGTTTCAATTTTGCAACAGCCTGTTGCAAAATTGCCCTGGGGGCATACCATCGCTCTAATGCAAAGGGTAAAAGATAGCGAAAAACGAAATTGGTATGCCTGTAAAGCTTTAGAAAGTAATTGGGGAAGAGATACTTTGGTACAAATGATTAAAACCAATTTAGCTGAAAGACAAGGCGATGCTGCACATAATTTTGCAATTACATTACCGGCGCCCCAATCGGAGTTGGCAAAGGAAACCTTAAAAAACCCCTATATTTTTGATTTCATGACCCTTTCCGATACCTTTTCGGAAAGAGAATTAGAGACAGAACTGATCAAACATATCGAGAAATTTCTTTTAGAATTGGGTACCGGTTTCGCTTTTGTAGGCAGACAATATCCTCTTGCCATAGGGGATAAAGATTTTTACCTGGATTTACTTTTTTACCACCTCAAGCTGCGTTGTTTTGTAGTCATAGACCTTAAAAAAGGCGATTTCAAACCAGAATATGCTGGTAAAATGAATTTTTATTGCTCGGCAGTGGACGATCTGTTGCGACACCCTTCCGACAATTCAACCATAGGGCTTATTCTCTGCCAAAACAACAATAAAATATTTGCCGAATATGCCCTAAAAGACATCAACAAACCCATAGGTATTTCGGAATACGAACTCACCCGCATATTGCCCGCAGCCATACAAAGCAGCTTGCCCTCTATCGAAGAACTTGAAAAAGAACTGCAACATGACAACTAAAAACGCATACAAACAAACTGAAGTAGGGTTGATTCCGGAGGATTGGGAGTGCAAAGACTTACAACATTACTTTTCATTTATATCATATGGATTTACAAATCCAATGCCTACAGTTTCTGAAGGCGTATATATGATTACCGCCAACGATGTAAATGAAGGAAGGATAAAGTTTGAAACAGCAAGAAAAACGACAGAAGAAGCTTATAAATATTTATTATCAGACAAAAGCAGACCAAAGAAAAACGACATACTGCTAACAAAGGATGGTTCACTTGGTAGATTGGCGTTAGTTGGTGATGAAAAAATTTGCATTAATCAATCAGTGGCTGTGATAAGGCCAAATGATAAGATTTATCCATTATTTTTAAAATTACTGTTGGAAGACACTTATTATCAAAGGACAATGATTGATAATGCTGGTGGCTCAACGATCAAGCACATTTACATAACAATAGTAAACAAAATGCAGGTGGGGATTCCCCCCACCAAAGCAGAACAAACCACCATCGCCACTGCCCTATCCGATGCCGATGCCTTGATAAGCAGTTTAGAAAAACTCATTGCCAAAAAGCGAATGATGAAGCAAGGGGCAATGCAAAAATTATTAATGGTTAATTGTCAATTGTCAATTGATAATGGGGGGTGGGAGGTGAAGAAGTTGGGGGATGTCTGTGACATAAGAAAAGGACAATTAATTACTGAAAGTACAAGAATTAATGGTTACATTCCTGTTATTGCAGGAGGTAAAACACCTGCTTACTATCATAATAAACCAAATAGGTTCGGTAAAACTATTACAATCAGTGGTTCTGGTGCAAGTGCTGGTTATGTTTCATTTCATAATTATCCAATTTTTGCATCTGATTGTTCAACAATTGAAGAAAGTGATACTTACTCTATCGAATTTATTTTCTACTTGATGCAATTATTTCAAGATAAGATTTATAAAATGCAAACAGGTGGAGCACAACCACACATTCATCCAAGTGACTTAAATCCGATTTTAATACCTATTCCTATAAATCAGGAAGAACAAACCCGCATCGCCACCATTTTATCCGATATGGATGCCGAGATAAGCGCCTTAGAAACCAAATTGGAGAAGTACAAAAAAGTAAAACTGGGAATGATGCAAAATTTATTAACGGGGAAAATACGGCTTGTTTAATGGTTAATGGTTAATGGTTAATGGTTAATGGTTAATGGTTAATGGTTAATGGTTAATGGTTAATGGTTAATTATGAATGATATGAAGGAGAATGTGATAAAAGCTAAAAGTTTTGGGTTTGCTATCAGAATAGTCAAGCTATTTCAATATTTACAGACCGAAAAGAAAGAGTATATTTTAAGCAAACAATTACTCAGAAGCGGCACAGGTGTTGGGGCTTGGGTACGTGAGGCTGAACATTCGGAAAGCAAGGCTGACTTTGTTCACAAATTAGCCATTGCTCAAAAAGAAATTAACGGAACCATTTACTGGTTAGAACTTTTATAGCAACCCAACATTAACAACTAACCATTCATAATTAATCATTGATGAAAGTAGGTCAAATAGAACGTACCACTCAAAACCGAGTCGTGAAGCTTTTTCAGGAAGTTTTGAAATACGGCTATTTGGGTAATCTGGAAAAAGAAGAAGACAACAGCAATATCAACGAAGTGTTGCTCACGGCTTACCTGACCAAAAAAGGGCATAGCCAAAACCTGATTGGCAAAGTATTGTATGAGTTCAAAAAAATTGCCACCATCAACACCCATGACAACCTGTATCAGGCCAACAAAAATGTATATGCAGCACTACGATACGGCATCAATGTAAAGGAAGAAGCAGGGCAAAACAAAGAAACGGTTTACCTGATAGATTGGAAAAATCCGCTGGAGAATGATTTTGCCATAGCCGAAGAGGTTACCATCAAAGGGCAGCAAAATACTCGTGGTGAGCAGAGTCGAACCAAACGCCCTGATATTGTATTGTACATCAACGGCATTGCCATTGGTGTTTTGGAGTTGAAACGAAGCACAGTTTCTGTTACAGAAGGCATACGTCAAAACAACGACAACCAGAAACACCTGTTCATCAAACCTTTTTACACTACGATTCAGTTGGTGATGGCCGGGCAGGATGTGGAAGGGTTGCGATATGCAGCCATCGACACACCCGAAAAGTATTATCTGAAATGGAAGGAAATCAATGAAACAAATAACCCGAATGACACTTATCTGCTGGAATTGACCAAACCTATCCGGGAGCAAGCCGCCCAGGCAGAAAATCTACTGGATCAGAACCTTATTGAAATGCTGGGCAAAGAACGGCTGCTCGAAATCCTGCATGATTTTGTAGTGTTTGACCGTGGGCAAAAGAAGTTTTGCCGCCCCAATCAATATTTTGGAATCAAAGCCGCCCGGGAACACATCCGTAACCGAGAAGGCGGCATCATCTGGCACACCCAGGGCAGCGGCAAAAGCCTGACCATGGTGTGGCTCACCAAATGGATAAGGGAATACAATCCAAACGCAAGGGTACTCATCATTACCGATCGGGACGAGCTGGACAAACAAATTGAGAAAGTTTTCAAAGGCGTGGAGGAGCAGATTCTTCGCACCAAAAGCGGAGCCGATTTAATTGAGAAATTGAATGCCACCACGCCCTGGCTGTTGTGCTCACTCATTCACAAATTTGGCAACAAAGAAGAAAGTGCCGACAAAAAGAAAGACTACGACAGCTACCTTGAAGAATTAAAAAACAGCCTGCCAAGAGATTTTAAGCCTAAAGGCGATGTTTATGTGCTGGTGGATGAATGCCACCGCACCCAAAGCGGAGACCTGCACAAATCCATGCGACAGATTCTGGGAGAAGATGCTTTATTTATTGGTTTTACCGGAACCCCGCTGATGAAGGCCGATAAGCAGAAGAGCATTGAAATTTTCGGCAGATACATTCACACCTACAAATTTGACGAAGCAGTGAAGGATGGTGTAGTGCTGGACTTGCGGTACGAGGCCCGCGACATTGAGCAGAAAATCACTTCGGCAGACAAAATAGATTTATGGTTTGAGAGCAAAACCAAAGGGCTGACCGACTTTGCCAAAACCGAACTCAAACAGAAGTGGGGCACGATGAAAAAAGTGTTTAGTTCGGTAGGTCGTTTGCAGAAAATTGTTGCCGATATTCTGATAGATATGGAAACCCGTGACCGCCTGCAAAACGGCAGGGGCAACGCCATATTGGTATCGGACAGCATTTACAATGCCTGTCGTTTTTACCAGTTGTTTCAGGACGCAGGATTTACCCGTTGTGCCATTGTTACCTCATTTGCCCCCTCATACAGCGACATCAAAGGAGAAGGCGAAGGATACACCGAGAAACTAATGCAATACGACATCTATCAAAAGATGCTCAACGGGAAAACCCCCGAAGACTTTGAAGATGAAGCAAAAAAACGTTTCACAGACGAGCCTGCACAAATGAAGTTGCTCATTGTGGTGGATAAGTTGCTCACAGGCTTTGATGCGCCCAGTGCTACGTACCTGTACATCGACAAGAGTATGCGGGATCACGGCTTGTTTCAGGCTATATGCCGCGTAAACCGCCTGGATGGTGACGACAAAAATTATGGTTATATCATAGACTATAAGGATTTGTTTGGTAGTCTGGAAAGTGCCTATACGGATTTTACTTCTAAAGCATTTGAGGATTACGACAGGGAAGATGTGGAAGGCTTGTTATCCGACCGGCTGGACAAAGGAAAAGAGCGCATGGGCGATGCCCTGGAAACCATCAGAGCCTTATGTGAAGCAGTGGCTCCGCCAAAAGGAACCCAGCAATACATTACATTCTTTTGTGGAAATCCGCAAGTCAAAGAGGATCTTAAAGACACGGAGCCAAAGCGGGTGGCGTTGTATAAAGCGGTTATTGCTTTAATCCGGGCCTATGCCAACATCGCCGATGAAATGGAAGAAGCCGGCTATACACCCGCACAAATTGAAAAAATAAAAGAAGAAATCAGGCATTATGAAAATGTCAGAAAGGAAGTTCAACTGGCCAGCGGCGACTGGGTGGATCTCAAGCAATACGAGCCGGCCATGCGGCATTTGATCGACAGCTACATTGCCGCAGAGGAAAGCAAAAAGGTTTCTGCCTTTGATGATTTCAGCCTGGTGGAGTTACTGGTGAAAGATGGGCAGTCGGCACTGGAAAAACTGCCGGAAGGGATAAGGCATAACAAAGCAGCGATGGCAGAAACCATAGAGAATAACCTTCGAAAAGTAATCATTGAAGAAAGTCCGGCCAATCCGATTTACTATGAGAAAATGAGTGTTTTGCTGGAGGAATTGATTAAGCTGAGAAATGAAGAAGCAGAGGCCTATGAAGAATACCTGAAAAAAATCACTGAGCTGGCAGTAAAAATCAAAAAGCCGGAAACTAGTAGTGAGTACCCATCAAAAATCAATACACACGGGAAAAGGGCTTTGTATGACAACTTAGACCGGGATGAGGCATGCACACTTGTGATGGATCGTGAAGTAAAATACGGCAAACACGACGATTGGCAAGGCACGCTTTCAAAAGAAAAACACTTGAAAAACAAAGTAGTAAAACCTGTTTTGGAAAAGTATGACAAACTGGAAAA
The DNA here is from genome assembly GCA_041391665.1 of Bacteroidia bacterium. Taxonomy (NCBI): domain Bacteria; kingdom Pseudomonadati; phylum Bacteroidota; class Bacteroidia; species Bacteroidia bacterium. The sequence goes on from JAWKNO010000001.1 coordinate 1,247,537, forward strand.
ACTGGATCCTATTTTTGAAGTTATCAAACAGCAAAAAGAGTACAAGTAAACCATGGAAGAAGTAAAGGTTTTACAGATCACTTCCAATCTGAGTATTGATGTTGTGCGTAAAGACATCAGAAATATGCACCTCGCGGTATATCCGCCAACGGGCAGGGTTCGCGTTGCGGCGCCCCTGCGTGTAAATGACGAAGCGGTAAAGCTATTCGCCATTTCAAAAATCGCATGGATAAGAAAAAACCAGAGAAATTTCACCGCTCAGGCCAGACAGACGCCAAGACAATACAAAGAGAGGGAGAGCCACTATTTTTTAGGCAGACGTTATCTGTTAAGAATTACGGAACACGACGCCCCGGCAAAAGTTGAAGTAAAAACCAAAACCTATATTGACTTATTTGTAAGGCCTGATACCACAGCAGAACAAAAACAAGCCATCCTGACCGAGTGGTATCGCTCAGAATTGAAGAAGCTCGTTCCTCCGCTCATTGACAAATGGCAGGAAAAAATTGGCGTTAACATTAACGCATGGCACGTAAAACAAATGAAAACCAAATGGGGGACCTGCAATATTGAGCAAAAAAGAATCTGGATCAACCTCGAACTGGCAAAAAAACCCATTCATTGTCTGGAATACATTATTGTACACGAACTTATGCACTTATTTGAAAGACACCATAACGACCGTTTTTTGTCTTTAATGGAGAAACACATGCCTCAATGGAGATTTTATAAAGAAGAATTAAATCGTTTCCCTGTAAGCCACGGGGAATGGACATATTGACATCACCCCCCCCATATGGAGAAAAAAAATATCGTTTTTATCGGAAGAAGTTTAGACGGATTTATCGCCGGCAAGAATGGCGAGCTGGACTGGCTTGACGCTGTGCCCAATCCTGACAATGTCGAAATGGGTTATGAAAAACTTATGCAGGAAATTGATGCCATCGTCATGGGCAAAACCACATTTGAGGTGGTATGCAACTTCGGTATAGAATGGCCTTATGTCAAACCTGTATTTGTATTAAGCTATTCCCTCAGCGCCGTTCCCGAAAACCTGAGCGGGAAAGTTTTTCTGCTTAAAGGAAATCCCCGCGAAATTCTGAGAAAAATCCACGAAAAAGGGTACTATAAGCTTTATATTGATGGCGGCAAAACCGTTCAGGATTTTCTGAGAGAAGATTTGATTGACGAATTGCGCATGACGACTATCCCCATACTGCTCGGCGGAGGAATCCCGCTATTCGGAGATTTACCCCACCCGCTGGAATTTGAACATGTTGAGTCTCAGGTATTTTTAAACCAAATTGTACAAGACTGTTACCGGCGGAAAAGAAACCTTTCAACTACTCAAGACAATGAATAACCAACGCGTATTTAAGATGGCATTTGCCAGTGTTTATCCGCACTATATCAAGAAAGCGGAGAAAAAAGGCCGCACAAAAGAAGAGGTAGATACCGTTATCTGTTGGCTGACCGGATATGATCAAAACACCCTGCAACAGCAAATAGAACGCCGCACCGATTTCGAAACCTTCTTTGACCAGGCGCCGGAGATCAATCCCCATGCATCAAAAATTACCGGCGTGATATGCGGACACAGAGTGGAAGAAATCGAAGATAAACTCATGCAAAAAATCCGCTATATGGATAAACTCATCGACGAACTGGCAAAAGGCCGGGCGATGGAAAAGATTTTGAGAGGGTAACAAATTACCTCAACTCAAACAAATCCTCCAACACTACGACCTGATCAATGTGATTGAGGCGATGGGTGTTTTCTGCGACGCCGTGGGTGGTGATAAGGGTAGTGAAAAGGTGTTTGTTGGTATGGGTATGGTATTGGAAAACGCGTTTTTTGGTTTCGAGGTTTTCGACATCTTTTGCCGTAACCTCATAGATTCCGGTGCTGTATTTTATTTCGCAGATATTGATGGATTGGTCGTTTCGATCAATAATCAGGTCTATCTGTGCGCCGGGCAAACCGTCGGTAGGTTTTGCCACAAAGGAGGAAATCGTAGTAAAAATACCGGATATTCCGAGTGCCTTTCGTATCTGATCAATATGGTTTAAGCAAATATTTTCAAATGCATATCCACTCCAGGATTTATAATTGGGCAGATCGCTGAGTTTGGTAAAATCTGTATGCGCGTTGAGTCCAAGGGGTTCTATGAATGTAAGGTAAAATAAAGAATAGGGATCTGTCAGCCGGTAAAGACTAAGCTTACTTTTTTTACCAAAACCATTATATATTTCGATAAAACCGGACTGTTGAAGTTCTTTCAAAATATTTGTCAGCATACCCCCATTTTCAAATCTGGTCTTGTCAATGATCTCCTGACGCGTCATACCTATCCTGCGGGTAGCCAAAGCCCTTATAACTTCAATATGGTTTTCCGGATTATCAAAAAGTGAGGCAAACAACCGGTCAAATTCATTTCGCAGATACCCATTATTTTGAAAGCAGATTTCCTGAATATTTTGTACTGCCGACAGTCCGGGTCTGACCTGGTCGAGATACATCGGAATCCCCCCCATTGCAAGATACAACTGAGTGATCTGATACCTGCTGAGCAAAATTTTTCTTGATTTCAAAAGGGCTTCTGTTTCTCCCAATGAAAATGGGTTCAAAAAAATAAGTCGGGTAACTCTGTTGTGAAGCCCTCCTCTGTCATTAATAATTTTATCAATCATCCAGGATGCAGACGAACCACATATTACGACCACGACATTTTTATTTGTTGCCCAGGTATTCCAAAACCATCCCAATCCGGTGAGAAATTCAGATCTTTTTGTGCCCAGCCAGGGTAATTCATCAAAAAATACAACCATTTTTTCCTGCTTGTATTTCTCTTCCAGTGCCTGCGAAAGCATATGGAAAGCGATTAACCATGAGGAAGGTTTTTTGTCAATTTTGAAATCAGGAAAATGTTTTTCCAGTGCAAAGCGGAAATTCTGAAGTTGATCCTGCTTGGAGGCATGCTGCAAACCCGTCAGTTCAAAATCTAAATGATAGCCATAGGTTTGTTTGATGAGAAAGGTCTTTCCGACTCTTCGCCGCCCGATTACCGCAACCAGTTCCGGTTTTTCCGATTGCAGGGCAGTCATCAATTTATTTACCTCTTCTTTCCGACCGATCAGAACCTGCTCCATATGATTTGTGTTTGTATTTCAGATGCCAATATAACACAAAAACCCACACTAATCCGCTTTATCTGCTCAAAATAGGTAGATAAAGCGGAATAGCGGCCAAATTCTTCACAAATTCTGAGTTGTGGCAATTTTTACCAGGGCATAGTATCGAAACTTGCTATTGTCACTAACTGCCAAAGCTACCTGAATGGTGCAGAAGAGGGAAAGGGCAGATAAAGAAGTTATTCTAACACTTCAAATTCAGTTAATTCAAGGTTAAAAAGGCCCTGATGTTTAATCTTTAGCAGCCCTGTACCCTGGGAAAACCAGAACTCTGTTGGCCATGTCCATGATATCCCCTCAGAAATCAACATCACATTGCGATATTGTTTACCAGATACTTTTACACTATCTTTGAAAAGCACTCTTGCATCACCAATCTGCTCATTTTTTGAATAATAGTCAGTAGATCCTCCGTAAGATCCATGAAAAGTGATTCTTGTTTTATCCTCCCAGGGATCAATTCTTATGAGAGTTCTACGAATAATTGAATCTGATTCAAATGAAATTGATTTGCAATCACATTTGAATTTAAGTGTACTAATGCAGTCCCATCCGCATTCATTAATGGAGCCAACTATTTCCGAAAATTTCAAAGTTATAGATTCGGAATTGCCTGTTATCGAGTCTTTAAAAGTGTATTTTATTTTTTTTCCGGGGAATGGAAAATAATCAGACATCTCATCGGGTAAATTATAATGAGGTACTTCCGTTGGACCACAATAGCACGGGTCTTTTTCCTGGCAGGCAAACAACATCAAGGAAAATAGAAATAATGTTATTCGATTCATTGAAGGATTATTTCTACAAACTTCAGAAAATTTCGTTTGCCTTTCCATGGTAATATTTTGCTCCTAACGTTAGGCGCCAGAGTATTTCGACCCTATGCTCACTACCCACCTAAATCGGTGGAGTGGGGGTTTAAGTTAATGGGAGGGATGCAGTGTTGGGGTTAGTTATTCTTTACTCTCTATCCATTTATACGCTTGCTCAAACATTTGTATCGGGTCGTATTCTATTATGTCAGGAGGTATTCTTCCACCATCACCTTTTTTATTTCGGTCGGTCATGATGCAATTGGTAACGCAGATTTGGGTGCTGTCAGGCATTATAAAACCTCTAAGTCCTGTACTAAACCAACCACCCGTATTATTTCTTAAGTCTATGATCCAGCCTTTGGGTTGCTGATTATAGAGCCGCTTCATGCGAGGTAGAATCTGAGATTTGGTTTAATACCTGAGTTTTTAACGAATCTATATTGAAAGTTAACCGGTGCCGTGAATACACTTCAATGCTGTCAAAGGCCTGTATGACGTATTTTCCATTATTGGACAAATTCTCCCGGGAAGTACATCCTAAGACAAGCTGAGTTAGTATCGCTACTAATGAAACTGCTAATTTTGATTGTAATCTTCCTTCCATATTTGAATTTTGACTAACATCAAATTGTTTGATTGATGGTTGGACAGTTGAAGTGTATGGTGGTTGACACACTTTTCACCCTGATTTTCCCTCTCTTTGTCGTTAGCTTGAGAAATTAATCAGTTCTCTGATATGGGGAATTAAGCCCAACGGTTGGGCCATGGTGCGTATCCCGAAGGGTAAGCCCTATAGTCGTTGTTGTAGCGCGTTTTTGTTTTAATGGTGTTGTTTTCCATATTTTTTCAAAGCAGTTTGAACATCTAGAATGGGAACTTTAAGCGTTCCGTCTTTCAAGTCTTCTGATTCGTAAATATCAAGATTGTGTATGTCGTAACTTTTATCGTTTAGGTCTAGCATGATAACATCAAACATGAAAGCAGTTTCAGTATTGGCAATAAACCAATGGACATTATCTTTTTCATCAGAAATGGAAGAGCTTTCTCCAACTATTGCGATTCGGTCAATTGAGGGTTTGATAATCAAGTTTTGGCCGTCTTGGTGAATTTTCTCATAATGTCTTAAGTGCATTTCACCTTGAAGGATCAAATGAGCAGACGCCATATTGCTGTGCCCGTGTGGTATAATGGCTCTATCTTTCTTCATTCCAAAAATTTTCTTGACAAACGCAGTCTTTTCAGGAAGTCCGTCAAGTTTGGGGAACTTTATAGGTTTCGTTGAAACACCCAAATCAGGATATTCAAATCCCTTAATCAGGTTTTCAAAGTCAATGAATTTTAATATTTCTTCAAGTTCAACCTTCGAGTAAAGTTCTTCAATCTTCTGTTGCCATTGAATGGTGGATATTGAGTCTGTCTTTAAATCCGAACAGAATTCATTCAGTTTAATAGCCCAATGGTCAGTTATAGGTTTAATATTTCTTCCAAAGGCATTACATGCAAATAGCGCGTCCATTAAAGCAAAACTTGCTACTGTTGCTAAAACTCCTTTTGTAAATTCTCTTCGGTCCATGGGTTCAGATTTTTTGATGTCTATTTCGTTCTCATTGCCTATGCTAATTATTTCTTGAAAGGTGTGATTATCCATTGTCCACCGCCATTAAGATAAGCAAATGCGTAACCTGAAGCAACGAAAGCGCCACGGAACAGCGGTTTGCTGTCCTAAAAATTGGGGTGGGGGCACTTTTGCCTATTTTTAACCATCCCCCGAATTCTACTTAAGAGCGTTATTTTAATCACTTAATCGTTTACTCTTTATATTTGTCAGTCCAAAGCAAATTGATAAATGAATCCGTCCTTCATAATATTTTATAAATACCTTAATCGTCCTTTGGCCTTGGTCATTTTAGGCTGTTTTATTTCCAGCTTACTTCCAGCACAAAACACCATCACCGATTCATTGCAAACAGCCATCACTCAAGCAAAATCGGACACTTCCCGAATTCGTTTGAAAAATGAATTGGCCCTCGCCTTGTACAAATCAGATAAAGACAGTGCACTTCGACTTTTGCAATCATCCGTCGCTGTCGCAGAAAAAATAAATTATAAAGCCGGGCTTTTTGAATCGTGGTTCACGAAGGCCCAAATCCACCTTGAGTACAACCAACTTGACAGTGCATTTTTAGAATTTACGGAAGCAAAAGAAATAGCCTCTGAAGCGAATGATAAAAGCAGGTTAATCTGGGCCTTGAATGCGTTGAGTTACAGTGTCCCAAATAAGCGGTTGGGTATTCCGTACCTGAATGAGGCGCTTGAAATTGCAACGGCCATTGGAGATAAAAAAGAACAAGCAAGGGTGATGACGAGTCTGGGTATTGTCTATTCCAACCTCTCTGAGTTTAAGAAAGCAGAGGATTATTACTTGCAAACCTTGGCCATTTATCAGGGTAGAGCAGAAAAAAAGCCGCAGGCGGATATATTACGGAACCTGGGGAACAATGCCGGCAGGTCAAACGACCTCAGTAAAGCAATTGGTTATTATGAACAGGGAGTGATGATAATGCGGGAATTGGGTAATAAAAGTGAAGAGGCAGCCCTCTATAACATGATGGGTTATGCATGCACAGTCATGGGTAATTACCCCAAGGCGCTCGAATATAGCCAAATCGCATTGAAATTGATGGAAGCAGATGAAAACAAAATTGGCGTAGCCGATTGTTGCAATCGAATAAGCGACATTTACTTGTCACTGGAAGATTTTCCCCAGGCACTTGTTTATATTGAAAAATCCTATATCCTGTGGGAGGAAATGGGAGAAGGTACCCAACAATCGGATTTGCTTTATCGAAAGGGCTATTTGTACAGGTTGAAGGAGGATTACCCGATGGCCCTCCAATTTTTGCAGGAATCTTACACATTGAAAAAAACCATTGGCCAGGCAGTAAGCCCTCAACATTTTTATGACCTTGGATTTTGTTATGGAAAGTTGGAACGCCAGGATTCGGCGGAGTTATATTTTCAAAATGCCCTCCTTAGTGCGCGGGAAACCAATAGCTCCCTCGATAAGGCGAAGAGTTTGATAGGATTGGCAAATATCCATTTCCAACAAGGGGATACCGAAACTGCCATTGCAGAATTGAACGAAGCCTCCGAACTGGCAACCGTTTCCGGCAACAAGGAACAGGAGATGGAAGCGGCAGAATTGCTCTATTTGATTTATAAAAGCAGGAACAATACGGGAAAGGCGCTTTATTACCACGAAACCTACCGCAACCTGCAGGACAGCCTTTTCAATGAAAAAAATGTGCGGCAAGTGGGACGTTTGGAAGCAAGTTATGAATTCGAAAAAGAAAAGCAAGAATTGGCCTTTGAGCAGGAAAAAGAACTGGAGCGGCAACGCTCCGTTCGCCGGTTGTACTTGATCGCTTTGGGCGTGGCCCTATTGTTCATCGGGGTCATTTACCGCTACTACCGCTCCAAGCAAAAAGCTAACGCAGAGCTCAGTAAACTGAACGAAGAGATTCTACGGCAAAAGGAAAGACTGGAAGAACTCGACCTCACCAAGTCCCGCTTTTTCACCAATATCTCACACGAGTTCCGCACACCGCTCACCATCATTTCCGGGATGATTGACCAAATTAGCGAGAAACCAGATTTGTGGCTGGAACGGGGGACGAAAATGGTGAAGCAGAACACCCAGGGACTGTTGAACCTGGTGAACCAGATACTCGACCTGCGGAAGCTGGAAGCCAATGAGTTGAAAGTGGACATGGTCAACGGTGATCTGGTGAAATACCTGCGTTACTTGGCCGAATCCCACCAATCTTTTGCTGTAAGTAAAGGGCTGCAACTGCACTTCCTGAACGATGTGGAGAAAATCAACATGGATTTCGACCCTGATAAATTGCTGCGTATCGTCTCCAACCTTTTGTCCAATGCCATCAAGTTCACCCCCGAGGGTGGCAGTATTTATCTTCGGGTAGATGAAAAATCCGTGAACGGCAATCCTGCCTTACTCCTACGGGTCCAGGACACAGGCATCGGTATCCCCGCAGAAGACCTGCCAAATATTTTCGGCCGTTTTTACCAGGTGGACGATTCGATGACCCGCAAGGGAGAAGGAACGGGAATAGGCCTCGCATTGACACAGGAACTGGTGAAATTGCTGGAGGGAAGTATCTCTGTCAAAAGTGTGGTTGGTGAAGGCACGACTTTCACCATGACCTTGCCTATCTTCAATGAAGCTGCCGTGAAGGCTGAAAATTGGGAGGAATCTGGGCTGGTGATAGAAAAAGCCATCCTTGAACCGGCCCTGGTCAATCCGACCCCAGAAGAAAGTGAGTTCGGCACTGCTGGCAAACCTAGTCTTTTGATTGTCGAGGACAACCCCGATGTGCGCCAATACCTCATCTCCTGCCTTGAAGAGGATTATCAATTGACCGTGGCCGAAAACGGGCAAGTGGGGATAGACATGGCCATTGAGCTGGTACCCGACCTCATCGTAAGTGATGTGATGATGCCCGAAAAGGACGGCTACGAACTCACCGAAACCCTGAAAAACGACGAACGTACCGACCACATCCCCATTGTACTGCTTACCGCCAAAGCTGACCTCGACTCCAAAATCAGCGGACTCGAAAAAGGGGCGGATGCCTATCTGGCGAAACCGTTTGATAAAAGGGAACTGCTGGTGCGGTTGGAAAAACTGCTGGAGCTTCGCAAAAAATTACAGGCCCGGTATGCCCAGTTGCCGGATACCACCGGGGAGGCCGGGATGACCTCTTCTCCCGAACATCCCTTCCTCCAAAAATTCTATGGCCTCGTGGAAGAGGATCTCTCCAACGCCGAATTGGACATGAACCAAATTTGCCAAAAACTGGGTATGAGCCGCTCGCAGGTTTTCAAAAAACTGAAAGCCCTCACTGGCAAATCAGCGACCGCCCTCATCCGCTCCTTCCGCCTCCAGCGTGGCAAAAAGCTGCTCGCCACCACCGACCTCACCATCTCCGAAGTGGCCTACGAGGTTGGCTTCACCTCTTTGAATTATTTTTCTGTTTCCTTTTTCGAAGAATTTGGCGAAAGACCATCCTTGTTCCGTAAATAATTGAATAACAGTATTTTATGGTTTTGTTTCGCCGCCCGGCGAAACACTTTTAGTAATGTTTCCACCCTTTGGAAACATGCTTGCTAATCTTTGAAACATACCTGCCAATGCCTTGGCGTGGTCTGTCCCACCTTTGTGCCAACAGTTTCAAGCAACAATTCAATCAGAAAATTTAGCATCATGAAAAATCTGTATTCATTGCTTCTTGTACTCGCTTTGGTCTTTGTCCATCGCTTCAATCTTACGGCTCAAGCGCTGATTGCTAATGGCGGTTCGCATATTATTAATGCGAACGGCTCCAATCAATATGAAGGGTCTGCACAAGACTATACCATTCAATCAAACATCACTTTCAATACCCTCAGTTTCACCCTCAGAGGAGGAGATGGTGGCAATGCCGAGGCTGGAACTTCAGGTGGAAACCCTTGCATTAGCAATGGCGGGGAAGGCAGCACCACCGAAGCCGAATTTTTGATAGGTAATGGTCCCAATGAGCTCAATCCCGGAGGAACCATCCGCTTTATTGTCGGGAAATATGGGGTAAGTGGCAATGTTGGCGGCACTGCGAACATAGGTAGTGGCGGCGGTGGCGGTACGGCAGTTTTATATCGCCCTAATAGTTCCTCCAACTGGACCATTCTGGCAGTTGCCGGTGGTGGTGGCGGTGCTCACCAGGGAAATATTTTTGGTAGCTGTATAGATGGTCACGATGGGAAGGGAGGTCGAAATACTGAGAACGGGGGAGATGGGGATGGTAACAACGCAGGTACCGGAGGGACTAATGGAAATGGCGGTAACGGTGGTAGTTCCGGTGGTGGCGGAGGCGCCTTTTCGGATGGAGGTAACATCAGCAAAGGCGGTGGAGCCGGTTTTCCGGATGGTGGAGCTGGTAATACTTACGGTACGGATGGTGGCTGGGGTTTTGGTGGCGGCGGTTGTGGAGAAAACACCAATAACAAGGGCGGCGGTGGCGGTGGCGGTTATTCCGGCGGTGGTGGTGGAGGAGCAATTAACTGCGGCGGCGGCGGTGGAAGCTATGTTAATTCAACCTATGCCTTGAGCAGTACCAAGACAGCAGGTGCTACCGGAGGAAGTGTTTTGCAGAACGGGCGGGTGGAATATATCTTTTCAAGTACGATTATTGAATGGACGGGAGCCATTGATAACAACTGGCACAACAGCGGCAACTGGTCACCATCCAGGGTACCCAACAGTTTGGATTTCGTTAATATTAGTGCTGCTAATAATGATCCTCACATTTGGTCTGGTTCTCCTGCCACTGCAAAGGTCGTACGGGTGTTAGGCGGAGGAGAACTGACCATTGAGCCAAATGCTACGTTGAATATTTCCCCCCGTATATCTAACGGCATTTCCAATAATGGAATGATTACCAATGACAATGGTGAAATCAACATTACCACGGTAGGATTCATCACCTATACCGGCATCTTAAATAATACGAATGCTACCTTCATCAATAAGTTTGGCGGCGTCATCAATATTGTGGGAATGGATGGAAACGGGATCTTCAACAACTCCAATTCCACTTTCACCAACCAATTGGGAGGTACCATCAATATCGGTACAGTAAGTGGTCCGATTGGTGAAAATGGCATCCAAAACGAAGCCGGCGGTACTTTTTCTAACTTTGGTTCGCTGGATATCAGAAAAGCCAACCTTGCAGGTATTCAAAACGCAGGAACTTTCTCGAACAATATTGGTGGTTATATCGAGGTTCGGGAAACCGGTCAGGACGGGATTCTTTGTACCGGAGGCGCCTTCACCAATAATGGCACAACGGAAATTGGTCAGGGCGCCGCTATTGGCGATGACGGAATTGAGAACCAGTCAGGCAGCACGTTTACCAATTCCGGAACCTTGACAATCGTGAATACCACCAATAAGGGTATCTATAATGATGGAACGTTTACCAACGACTCAAACGCTACGCTCGCTATATCCCAAACAGGAACTATAGGAATTCACAGTAGCGCCGGTTCTTTTAACAATGATGGAGGTACTATCAATATTGGTTCAGTGAGTGGTCAGATAGGAACCGTTGGGTTTCATTCTAACTCAGGTAGTGTTTGCACCAATACCGGAACAATCCATATCAGGAATACTGTCTCACATGGCTTGTTATCCTACACCGATTTTACAAACGGCGCTTCGGGTGAAATTTTTATTGACCAGACAGGTACAGTAGGTCTCGGTCATTTAGGAGGCACATTTGAAAATAGCGGAACGATTAGTATAGGTTCTATTGCTGCTTTAGGAGGGCAAGGGATTCAAAATCTGGCTAATTTCAACAACCTGGCTGGTGGAATCATCACCATTGACAACACGAACTCCTTTGGTTTAGCCAACGTAGGAGCTGCAACTATTGTCAATGAAGGTTTATTTAAAATGGGTGAAAACGGTAGTATTGGTAGCTATGCCATCTTTAACGGTAATGTGGGTAATACATGTACTTTCTATAATGGCAACTGTGGCGCAGTCATCCACATTTTTGACGGAGGCGTTTTAGACCAGGCCGACGGATTCACAAATACCGGATTAATCCTGCAGGAGTCTGCTGATGCCAGCGATATCAACATCAACAGCGGCACCATCCTGTACAATGCGGGCACCTTTACTGCAAATGGCAATGCACCAGTTTCTCTTTCCGCTAGCTTTTCTGGCAAAAGTATTTGGAGAGGCTGTAATGGTAGTACCTGGGAGAATGCTGGAAATTGGTATCCTGCTGGTATCCCTACCGCTGCTGACGGGGTGGTCATTGGTCCGGCAAATACCTATCCACAGATTAATAATTCGGCACAAGCGAGATCTGTCCTGGTTGAACAAGGGAATCTGTTCAACAACGGCACCCTTTCTGTGACCGACGGAGACCTTGATATAAATCTGGGCGCAACGGTACAGGGCAACGGACAATACTACCTGAGTGGAGATTTCAAGGTTGATGGGGGTACGTTTAATGCGGGCAACTCCACCGTTACCATGACGGGGGCTACTGACGCCATGATCATGGTAAGCGGTGGCGCTCAGACAAACTTTTATAACCTGGTTGTCGATAAACCCTCCGATAAGACGGTCTCAATCAATTCAACGGTCTCTGTCACCCATGAACTGACGATTAATTCCGGTGACCTCGCGGTGAATGGAACGCTCAACTGCCCGTCTCTACACCTGCCCAACGGAACCGATGTAACCAACGCCGGGTACATTCTTGTGCAAGGTGGCGGCTCCTTTTGGATTCAATCAGGCGCTTCGGCACAAGGGAACGGCGGATATTTTTTACAGGGAGACTTTTTGTTAGATGGCGGGACGTTCACACCCGGGACTTCTTCGGTAACTTTCGTTGGGACTGGCACCCAGAGCATCTCTCCCGACCCGGTAAGTTTTTACAACCTGGTGGTGGACAAGCCCTCCGACCAAAAAGTTATTTTTGAAGACGTAATGGTCACCAATGCTCTAACCGTTTCTGCTGGCGACTTGGAAATTACTAATGGTCATTTCCTGACCTGTCCTAATCTCTTGTTGGAAAGTGGTAGTGATTTAACCAACAACGGCAGCCTCACTTGTGCTGTTGGTCTCTTATGGGTCAAAACAGGGGCTACTGCACAAGGCAACGGGCTATACACCCTAAACAATAACTTTACCGTAACCCCGGGAGCCACTTTCATCCCGGGCACTTCTACCGTGATAATGACCGGGGCGGGTAACAGGATTATCGGCAATTCGGCTATCGATTTCTACAACCTGGAAATCAATAAAACATCGGGGGGCAGTGTTAAAATCACCGGTAATTTGACCGTTTCCAATGAGCTGAACCTGGTGTCCGGTAACCTGGATTTGAACAATAAAACAATTGAACTTACAGGTAGCGGAACCATCTTGGGGGAAAGCGCTGCGAGTTATATTTACAGCAGCACCGGAGCAGGGGTAGTGAAAAAGACGGTTGACCTGAATGCTCCCACTTCGGAAAACCCCGGCAACATCGGGGTGGCCATCACCTCCGCCGCCAACCCAGGTCTGACCACCATCCAGCGGGGGCACACCGTGCAGAATGTCAACGGTGACATGGGCATTTTTCGTTACTACGACATTTCCCCTGCTAACAACACAGGGCTGAATGCCACGGTGCGCTTCCATTACCTCGACCACGAGCTGAATAACATTCCGGAAAGCGAACTGACGCCCTTCCGGTACAATGGCAGCATATGGGACACCTACTTCGTCAGCGCCACTGACGCATCTGCCAACTGGGTAGAGACGATCCTGGTAAATGCCTTTTCTACCTGGACCCTGGCCAGTTTCAATGCGAACTTTCCGGTTGAACTGGTCCATTTCAGCACCTCAAAAACGGAGGGGGGCGTTTTGCTGGAATGGCAGACTGCCTCGGAACTCAACAACGAAGGCTTCGCAGTGGAACACAGCACCGACGTTAGCAACTGGGACTACCTCGGTTTTGTGGAGGGGCAGGGCACTTCCATGGAAGCGCATGATTACCAGTTTATCCACGGAAATCCCACCTACGGCGAAAACTACTATCGCCTCCGGCAGGTGGATTTTGATGGCAAATTTGAGTATTCGGACATACGTTCGGTGGAGTTTGGTGGTTTGGAACATCAAATCAAAGTCTTTCCCAACCCGGCCAAAACCCATTTCAATGTCCAAATTTCGGACGATTTCAGGCAGGCATCTATCCGGGTTTTCGACCTTAGTGGACGATTGGTTTTCGAACAGGAATTGGACGGGGGCAACCAAAGTCTGGTCATTGATGTCAATGCCTGGCCATCGGAGATATACCTGATTCGGGTAGTAGAGGACGGCAGAAGCGCTACCCACAAACTACAAGTGCAGAAAGACTGATTTTTTCTGATTGATACATAGGCTGGGCCTCTACAGGAGGCTCAGTTTTTTTTATTCTTTTTGACAGAAAAGTTGTTATTAATAGCTATGTCAAATTATGCTACTTCTATCCCCTGCGGATCAACCAGCACTGAATCCGCCTGAGGCAGACACAAAGTTCCAAATTTGCACGTCACCGCGCCTGACGCAAAGCCCATTGTCCACCACCATTAAGTTAAGAAAAAAAGCGTAACCTGAATCAACGAAAGCGCCACGGAACAGCGGTTTGCTGTCCTAACAATTGGGGAGTACTTCAACCTTATTCCTGGGGTGGTGAATACTTAACGATATCAATACCAATTCCGTTAGGGTCTTGAATAGCAAAATGCCTGTCGCCCCAAGGCTCATCTCTTAATTCAACTTTGATTTCAACTCCGTTCTTTTTCAGTTTATTGTAAATCGTATCCACGTCATCTACTTCTATGGTTAGATACATACCTTGTCCATTGAACGGTTGATGAAAAAATGTTTGTTGTGTTGGGTGATGGGGTAACAAAAAACTAAGTTCAGCCTGTCGATTAGGCGTATGTAACAAAAGGTAAAATTCGTTTTCAAATGTTACTCCAAATCCTAATTTGTCAGTGTAGAAAGCCTTACTCTCTGCCAACTTTTCTGTAAGTATACCTGCGTTGAGTTTCATATCTTATCCGTTTTTAAGTTGATGATGAGGCAAAATTACAAGCGCTAAAAACCATAGCCTTGTAAAAAACGGACATTCTATCTTCCAAAGGCTTTGCTGGGTGTAACACCATAGAAATTCTTAAACTCTTTTATGAAATGGGCTTGGTCGTAATACCCAAGGTCAAAGAATATTTTATTGTGCCTAAGACTTTGTGTTGAAGGTTTGGCATTCAGAATGGTTTGGAAACGCACCACCTGACTGAATGTTTTGGCTGTATCGCCAATATAAAATTCAAAGTAACGTCTTAACTGTCTTTGGCTTAAGCCGATGTCTAAATCTGTCTGAACATTTACAACCCCATAATTTTTTAGAATGATATTCAAGGCATTTTGAAAGCGGCTGTCCAAAGCGGTATTGGCTTTTGCCGCTATGTTTGTGAAGTATTTATCAAATCTGAATTTAATTTTTTCAAAGCCGTCTGCAGCAGAAAAATTGTCTGTAATGAATGCAGAAGTTTCGTGTAATACTATTTCAAGTCGTTCAAAACGATTACTCAATTCTTTTGCATCAACGTTAAAAAGTGAAGGAAACGTTGTCGGAGGAAAACGAATACCCACATAATGAAACGAATTGTCAAGTGGGAACTCTGTATATTTTTTACAAAATCCCATTACGAAATTTTCTGAAGGCTTGTCAAGCTGAAAGAAAATATCAATGCAACCATCAGCAACCACCCTGTATGTAAAAGGTTCTTGAAGTTTTTCTTCTGTTTTCAATTCCCAATAGCAGTAAATAATATTTGAGAGACTGTCGTTTGGAGAAACTTCCCGATAAGAAACACTTTGCCCTGCCTTTTTTACGGTCGGTTGCGCAGGTCGATAAAGTCGTCTTATGTTAAAGTCATTTTGCACTGTTTAGGCCTATTTATCATGACGCACAACGGTGGGTGGCGACAACGGTTTAGGTGCATGGTCGTAAGCCACTTTCACGGTCATTAAGTTAAGAAAAAAAGCGTAACCTGAAGCAATGAAAGCGCCACGGAACAGAGGTTTGCTGTCCTAACAATTGGGGTGGTGGCAGATCATGGGCGCCAGCTTAACACTTTGACTGTCAATACAGACAAGAGAAGGAAGCTCCGCACGACCTTCCCGTACCCGATCTTGTTGATTTAAGGCTAGATTCACCTGATCCATCGTCCCATCTTTATTCCATTTATCAAAATAGTAGTACACGGCCGACCATTTCGGAAAATGAGGCGGCAGATTTCGCCATTGACATCCGGCCCGTACCAGATACAAAATCGCATTCACTACACAACGGATCGGCATCGTTCGTTTGCGTTTCCAATCAAAAAATTCCGATATTGACTCCCATTGGGCATCAGTGAGTTCGCTATACTGAGTGGTCATTTTGGTTTTTGTTTGCAAACTCAACCTAATGACCTTTGCCCAATTTTTAAAATCCTAACATGCTCTAATGTGGTCTATAAGAATTTCTACAGATTTAAATCGTTTTGATTTGTCTGGATTGAGGCCTATATTCCTTATTTCAACAAGCTTTTGGTCTTTAATTTTGTCCATATTTGTTTTTCCTGTGAGTATAAAAAGGATGATCATAGTTGCTGAATATATCTCGTGTTCAAAAGCGTAATTAGAAAACCCGTCTAATTTTAATTGAGGGTCGTTGAAATATCCTTTAAAATCTGTACTTAAAGACGTTAGTTCACTTTTCATTGTTTTTACCAGACCAAAATCTGATATTTTGAAAACTTCCACATTTTCATAGATTTTCACAAGCACATTTTTGGGGCTTAAATCTCGATGCATTAGATTTTTTGAGTGCAAGTAATCTAATCCTTTTAAGAACTGGTAGCAGATCAATTTTCTTTTTTCTTTTGAAAGGCTTGAATTGGTAAACTTAAGATGTTCATCAAGAGTTCTATCCATGAATTCCATAGTGTATTCATTCGATTCCTCAAAATACTTATAGACCTCTACAATATAAGGAGAATTTAACTGTTTCATTTCGTCAAATTCTCTTCTGAAACGTAAAAGTTCTTTTGAGCTCAAATTAGACTTTGCTCTTTTTAGGACGAAATCCTTCTGATATTGTAGGTCTTTATATTTAAAAACTTTAGCGTATGATCCCTCACCAATTAGCTGCAAATTAGCAATGGTTTCAAAATGATTTGATTTTAGGGTGATTGAGTCGTTTGGTGAGAAAATTGGTTTGGTGTAGTAAATATCAATCTCTTTAAAACCGATTGGCATTGTGCTACCACCAGATTCAACAAGGAACTCAGAGCATTCTTCAAACAACTGATCATAGTATTCATCAATTTTGAAGCTATGTTTCGTATTATTGAGGCTTCTTTTCAATCTATTGATCAGACGTATATTGTTTTTAAGCTCCCTGCTTTGATCTGCCCAGAAATGAGCGTTGGAGTTTTCTGTAACAGGTAAGCGAGTATTCATTTGTTCAAATAGCCGTACTAAATTGGAGTGAAACGTTCCGAAAATGCCAACAAGATTTGGGTCATTAAAAAATTCGTATAGAAATCCGTATTCTGAAGAATTTATATCACCAATGCTTCTGCTTATTTTTTCAATTTCATTCTCAATATTCATATGGTCTTTCAAGGTTTCATACATGGTTTAAATATTCTGGTACTGCTTTTTTCATAGCTCGCAACGGGTGGATGTGCGCATTTGCCGCCGTGCGTTGGCTTTTACGGGGCTTTCGGCGGCATTGGCGAACATCCTTTGTTCTCTGCTATTATTTCATCTTTTCATCGCCGATTGTGAAAAGTCTTTCATAACTTTCCCAAAGTTTGTCAGTTTTATTATCCAAATTGATGCAGCCTATGCACAAAATTAGAATTATGACCAGTAAAATGGCTTCGATTATTAGTGAGCCAACTGTCAAAACAGGGTTCATTTCAAACACCTTCACAAAGGTCGAAATATCGTTAATCAATACTGTAAGGTGCGTGATGAATGGCGTTAAAAACAATAAGTAAGGTATGATTACCAGCGACTTAGAGGCATTATTATTGCCATTATTCTCATTAGGAATAGAGAGAATTTGCGCCATCGAAAGCAAGTCAAAATATGTTTTTTTATTTCCGTTTACTTCTTTTTCGTTTATTACGTTGAGGGCTATGTATATATTTGAATATTTTAGCCCTAAATTGTACCAAAGAACTAACGTAACCAACGCTAAAAAGACACCACTAAAAAGCCCTAAATCATTAACATCGAAAACAACTGTAGTAAAAGGCACTTCGATATACTTTCGTGAGATGTAATTTTTTTCGCTTACTTCTTGCTTAATTAAATTGAAATCAGTACAAAGGCTTGTGTTTTTTTTATATTGATTTTCAAATTCATCGTATAACTTCTTTACCTTAGGGTCGGCAGAAGTAGGAAAAGTGCCTTGTGGCAATTGAGACTTTGCCGAGCACCATTCATTAAGTTTACTATTGTAATCTTTTCCAGAAGTCATCCAACCCCAAGGGAAGGTGTTATATGCACAAATAAATACAAAGACACTTCCGAAGACCGCAACAAGCAATGTGCTTCTTACTTTTTTTATAGAAGATACGGCTTGACTGATTACCGCTAAAAGTACTTGCTCAGACATAGAATAGTTATAAATTTTGAAAGAAAGTTGAGGATTAGTCAAGGTAAATCGGGATGTTACCCCCTATTACGTTGTTTAGGTCAATTGAATTTTTTGCAAACTCAAAAGCAAACCTAATCTCACGACCAGAACCAATAACCTGATAAAACGATGTAGCAAATACTATTGCAGTATCGTCGTTAACAGCATTATTCATTCCGATGACATTTGAAATGAAACGGCGAATTTGCTTTGCTTGACTTTCTGAATAACAAGAGTTTAAGAAAACGCAAGCAACATCGTTTGAGAAAAGTTTGAACAAATTCGCAAGTGGTTCTGACTGTACAATTTCAGCCTTATCTGTTTGATTATTAAGCAGAGCAATACCTTCGGTGGTACCATGTCCCGAAAAATGAACAAAATGAGGCGAAATATCTAAAAGGGCTTGTTGCAAATCTTTTACCCTAACTGCTGTTACTTTAATAAATTCAAACTTGTCTCGGTGCTTTGACCTCACAATCTCCGCCTCTATCTCTCTCATCTCTTTATCAAGTCTTAGTGGGTTGCTATTGAGGGGATTTGCGGCAAGAAACAATATTTTAATTTTGTTTTGACTGCGTATCAAGGCTTCTACTCTCTTTTCATCTGCCTGGACTTTGTCACCAATATTTACATAGTAGTTCGTTATCGAATCGCCGCTTATGATATCGCCGCTTCCTGAATGTTGCTTATGAATATCTCCTATGTGGACATCGCCTCCTGCTGATATGTTACTTCCTGTAACTACGTTCTTGACATTTTGAACAGTAAACTCTTCCTTTTTGGGTTTTTCTATCTCTGTTTTTTCTATTTTATTCAGAAGGTCAAGGAAAGAAAAATTGATTTGATTTTTTGATATTGTTTCCTCTCCATGAGAAATTACTCCTACTCGTATTTCTTTTTGAAGTTTGTTGTATCTTGAAGACAGCAGGATTGCTTCGTTTAGGTAATTGTCTCCGTCGGGATGTAGTTGTTTGAGAAACCCAAGCAATTCTGTAATGGCATCCTCAATCCTGCCATTGGCAATCAGTCCTTTTATATTTAATATTATGTGCTCTTTGTTCATTTTTTGTTTTCCTTTTTATTGCAGGGAACATCAGTGTATCCGCAATATTGCGTATATCCCCTAAATATCTTCTAGATCCATGTCCTCCAGCGGACTGCGCAGTTTCTCCTCCGCGTCCTTCCGCACATGCAGAAACCGCTCCGTCGTTTTGATAGATTCGTGCCCTAATAGGTGTTGTATATACTGCAAATCAGTGCCTCGTTCTAACATACCTGTGCTGAGCCTGCCGAAGTATGTGTCGCAAAACTATGCCGCAATGTATGCACCGTCGCAAACGGATTGATACCTGACTCCGCCACCGCCCGCCGCATGATCTGCTGCACACTTCGCGGGCTGTAGCGCTCGTCGTTCAGACCTTCAAATAACCAATACCTAGGTTTATAAATTTGCTGATATTTCTTCAACATTCCAAATATTTTGTCCGATAGTATCACATATCTGTCCTTCTTTCCCTTTCCGGCTTTAATAAATATTTGTTTTCTGTCAACCAACAGATCATCGAGCCGCACATTTACCGATTCGCTGAGCCGCAAACCCGCAGAATATATCAGAGAAAGAATACATCGGTGTTTGAGGTTTTTTACTGAGGTCAACAATTTCTGTACCTCATCTTCGCTCAATACCTCGGGTAACTGATCTGCTCTTCGGGGGCGCAGGTCGTAAAATTGCCGTTCCTATACCGTGTCCAGTAATAGCCTTCCTCATGGTTGTATTTATTGATGTACTGCGAATTTCGTAGTATCGCTCAAAGACGCATTGCGCGTTTGAGTCGAAATAGTGATATACAAGCTCTGTCTTTTGTTGCGTCCAGCAATGGAAAAAAATTGCAAAAGGTAAATTTAGCCCCAAAATAAGCTATCCTTCCCCCCTCACCTCCCCGCAAACCAGTCCATATACAGCTCCAGCCAACTGCTTAAAAAGCAGGGCAGGTTGAGGAGTTGGGACTTTCTGTCTTTTTTGTCCTCAATTTTCAGCCATTTTTCCCATGAGAAACAGGTACTTCGATGAGCGGGTACTCTACATTAGACCTGGTGCAGCTTAGGGGAAGGGGACACTGGGACTACGCCTTTATCAACCACCTGGTAACAACCCTTGTCAATCTGAGCTTTTTGGGCTTAACTTAATGGGGTTGAGCCCATGTTATGCACCTTAATTTACTACATCTTCAATGATTTTCACGATTTCATTCGCACGATTATATATCATAAAATGCCCTCCATTATTTATCACTACTGCTCCTTCTATTCTTTTGCCAGGGAAGATCCGATCTTTATTTCCATGAATCCGAAGTATTTCAGCTGAGTTCCCCAATTCCTGCCATTCCATTATTTTATTAATCGCCCAACGTAAAAATCTAATATCAGTTTCCCTTACGATTTCTTTGAGCATTTTTTTCTCCTGCTTTTCCTTTACACTGAAAAAGTAAGGGGCAAACCATTCTCCTGCCTTTCGCAGAAATACACCACCAAATAATTTATCAATTCTCACCCTTCGTAAAATTTTGACCGGAAAACTGAACTCTTTTGGAGTTACAATGGACGAAACCAGAATGATTCTTTGGCAATTAATTTTTCGACCCATCTCCTGGGCAATTATCCCTCCAAATGAAACGCCAAGAAGGGTAATCCCTTCCTTTTCTTCTATTTGATCCAGCAATTTCTCTACGTATGATTCCAGTGATTCTTCTTTTGCAGGAATGGACCAATGAATTAATTCTGTATCGTATTCTTTAAAATTCAGCTTTTCAAACACCCTGGCGTCCGCACCTAGACCACTTATTAAATAGATTTTCATTTTTCTTTAATCTTGGTGCATAACGTTTGCACTGCCGCCCGTGCCGCCCTGCGTTGGCTTTGCGGGTTGGGCTTTGGGCGGCATGGTCGGCAGTGCTTTGTTCGCTTTATTTTTATTCAAAATCGTCACCAAGCCTAAAACCACCTTCTTTTGACTCAAACGAACTGTCTTTCACCACATTTTTATTAGTGAAATCGCCTTCAACTTTAATCAATTTATCTCCAATGATGATTTCGTCTTTTGTTTTTACGTCAAGATTGTCTGCAATATTTTTACTTCTGTTCTCAAATTTTGATGCAGTATTTAAGAATGAATTTAGTTCCTTGACAAACTTTTCATCTTTTAACAAGGTCTGCAATTTTGTTTGAATCAAGTTCTCTTGGTTTTTAATGTTGACAAAATCATCTGATGAAGACTTGTGCTCAATGTCATCAACTAAAAACCATGAACGTATCCAAACTAATGAAGAATTAATAAATTCTTCTGGGAACTTTTTTACAATAGACTTGTTCTGGTGTAAGTGATTGATAGTCAAAAGTAGTAACTTGTAGAAAAAAGAGAAAATGGGTATATCATATACGTCGATACGAAGTGAACGGCAATGGCGATCGAGCACAGGTCTGACCGAAGAGCAATTTAAAAAATTGGTGAGATTATTTGGGGAAGCCTACGAAGAAATGTTTGGAGAGTCCTTGACAAGACGTCAGGAAAACCAGGCTTCGCCCTCGACGTTTCAGACGTATGAATCGTTGCTATTTTTTGGACTGTTTAGCATCAAAAGTGGGTTAAGCTATGACCTTCTGGGCTTGAGTTTTGACCTGGCGCCCTCGAATGCGCATGCAACGCAGGGGATGTGTTTAACGGTTCTACAGGCCGCGCTGGCGCGAGGGGGCTATCTGCCGCGGCGGGAATATGCCACCGAAGAAGACTTTATGGAACACTGGAAAACGGAATCCGATATCATCATCGATGCAACCGAGCAACGGATCCAACGCCCTGTGAATCAACAGGATCAGAAAGATTTATACAGTGGAAAAAAAAGACCCATACCCTGAAAATGATGATTTTTGCCAACGCAGATAAATGCATCCGTTACCTCAGTTATGCCTATCAGGGCACTTGTCATGACTTTACGATTTTGAAAATGGAGTTGCAGCCGGAAAAGGGGGGATGGTTGGATCACCAGACGGTCCACGTTGATTTGGGCTATCAGGGAATCGAGAAAATCTATCGCATGGGACAACTGCAAATCCCGGAGAAGAAAAAGAAGAAAACAGCTTTGAGCGAAGAGCAGAAAAAGTGCAATCGGGAGAAAAGTTCTTTTCGGGTAAAGGTGGAAAATTCCATCGCCGGAATGAAACGATTTCGCTTTATGAGTGATCGTATCCGGACAAAAAATATCTGTTTTTACAATAAAGTCGCCGGAATTTCCGCCGGTTTATGGAACTTTAACCTAACTAATTGAGTATCAAACCAGAACAAGTCTAATTTCATTCTTGGTTATTATTCCAAGCAAAAATTCTAATGCCTTTTCCGCCATTGTTAATTATTTAATGATTGATTGATTTTATCCTGCCATTCAGTTGCGCTAACTAAAAGGGGATGATTTTCTTCGTAGTAGGAATTAAATATTTCTATTGCCCTTGCCATAAACTTTTTCGCTAATTTTGTTTGTTTATTGTCATAATAGGTTGCTGCAATACTCCAAAAAGTTTTTGCTAAATCAGGGTTTTGATTGTCATTAAAAGTCAACCTGATTTTTAGTGATTTTTTGTGGTAGAACAAACTCCGTTCAAAATTCCCTAAATATCTATAAGTGTTGCCAATATTGGTGTAGGCTGCCGCTAAGTAAGAGTGATTATTGTCTAATGTCTTTTCCCATATTTTTACTGATTTCTTATAAAAGTATAAACATTTTTTGTAATCATCAGAGTAATAATAAGTATTACCTAAATTATGAAGTGATTGAGCAATTTCTTTGCTTTGTTTTGGATGAATTTTATAGCGAATGGCTAATGCATTTTGATGCGCCATTATACTTTCTTCATATTTTTCCAAAAATGTTAATGTCTCTGCTTTGCTGTTTAGTGCATCCGCTAATCTTTCAGAGTTTTGACCGAAAACATCTTCACATAATTTAACAGCAGAGCCTTCAAATCGCAATGCAGTTTCGTATTTTCCAGAAGAAAAATAAAACATTCCTAATGATATCATCATTTCACCCAACAGAGAATCATCAACCAAGAATTTTTTTCTTTTTGCACTTATCACGTCAATTAAATTTTCAGAAAACATTATGAATTTACCTTTCTTGATTGGCGATTCGCTTTCGGCATAATTTACTTTCAATTTTTCATTTATGTAATTAGAGTATTCAATAAATTCAGATAATTTGAACTCATATTTCTTCCTTACAACATCACTAATTATAGGATGCATTCTAAATGTATCATCTTGTTTGCTCCATTGTAAAAATCCTTTTTGAACCAACCAATTTAAATTTTTAGTCAGATTATCCTTTTTTTCTGATGGGGATTCAATTTTCAAAAATTCCAATAGATTTATCTCGGGCGTTTTTGAGTATGATAAAAAAGTACTTGGAAACAATGAAAAATGTTTTAAGAAATTTTCTGTTTCATCTTCAATTTTATTTACTTTCAATACATCAATCAGATAGTCCACTACTGCGTAAATACGTTGATTTTTGTTATGAGCCAGTTTTGGCATATTTGGATACGAAATATTCATACCCTTTTTTTTTAACAAATCCAATATTTCTGACAGCCCCCACCTATAAGATTGTCCTAATTTTGATATAATTTCTATTAAAAGTGTGTGTTTTTCAATTAGTCTTAAAATTTCTTCTACTTTGGAATCGTCCTTTTGGTAGTTATAGTGATGATAAAATAGTGTTTTGGCATTTACATCAGATAGTTCACTTAACTCGAATTCTAAAAATCCAATCAATTTTTCTCGTGATGTTACAAGTACCTTCCAATTAGGACGTAATGCAATATTGTCAATAATTGCGGCATGTTCAATGTCTTCCGATGCATTATCAATTACCAACAAATTATGTGACTCTTTATCCTTTATTTTCAATTGTCGCATTCTGTTGATGAGAATTTCAAAACAATTCTTCTGCCAATCAGCATCTTGTTGAGTTAAATCAAATTCTGGTTTTAGTCTTAAACTATCAACCAATTGTGTTTCGTAGATGAATGATTCAAGTGTATTCTTGTTAATATTAATCCAGGCAACATAGTTATATGAATTCCTGTGTTTCGCAATAAAATATTTAGCAAGAGTAGTTTTCCCAATGCCACCTGTTCCATTTACAAGAATGACTTTATCATTTTCATCAAACAGTTGTTTGAGTTCTTTCAATTCAAATTCCCTTCCTATGACATCAGATTCATCTACATAAGGTAGTGTATTCAAAGTAATGGGTATAACATATTCTTCACCGTTTATAAAATACTTATCTCCTACATGGACATCACCCTTTGTATAGATAGCACTTTTATAAACAATATTTTTCATTTTTTTTATTTTTATAGTTGAAGCGAACATCAGTGTATCCGCAATATTGCGTATATCCCCTAAATATCCTCAAAATCCCTACCCTCCAGCGGACATCCTTCCGCAAATACCGATTATCTGCAAAGAACGTCAGCCAAGTATCTGAATCTACCAATATTTTCCATCACTCCAAAAAATTTCTCTGGCGGTAGCATTTTTCTGTCTCGCTTCTCACCTCCCCACAAACCAGTCCATATACAGCTCCAGCCAACTGCTTAAAAAGCAGGGCAGGTTGAGGAGTTGGGACTTTCTGTCTTTTTTGTCCCCAATTTTCAGCCTTTTTTCCCATGAGAAACGGGTACTTGGATGAGCGGGTACTCTACATTAGACCTGGTGCAGCTTAGGGGAAGGGGACACTGGGCGCTCCGCGCCGCATTAAAACTTAGTTGTTGGGTGCAGAATTCTCTTTTCATTTAAGCCTTTGACACAAAATACATCTCTATCTCTCCCTTACCTTTTGCTCTGATCTTTCCACGACTTTCGAAGGTTAAATCAGCATCGTCTTTAAGTAAATCGTAGATAGCTTGGCTGATGTTTACTTTGCCCACCTTGCCAGCGCTTTCTATGCGGCTGGCGGTGTTTACGGTATCGCCCCAGATGTCGTACTGGAATTTCTTTACACCCACGATACCCGCTACTATCGGACCAATATGGATTCCCGCGCGCATCTGGAATCCCAGCTTTCCTTCTGCTTCCAGTTTGGTATTTCGGTCCTGAATGAAGGACTGCATTTCCAGTGCGGCCAATACCGTGTTCTTCGTTGAATCGTCCGTGGTTACGGGTAATCCTCCGGCAGCCATATAGGCATCTCCAATGGTCTTGATCTTTTCTATGCCGTATTTATCCATGATGACGTCAAAGGCTTCAAAGCATTGGTTGATTGCGCTCACCAGTTCGGAGGCACTGAGCTTTTCGGAGATTTCGGTGAAGGAAACAAAATCGGTAAACAGGATGCTCACCAGATCAAAGTCACGGGCATCCGCTTTGCCTTTTTCTTTGAGCTCCCGGGCGATTTCTTCGGGTAGAATGTTGAGCAGGAGTTCTTCACTGCGTTGCTTTTCCTTGCTTATTTTGTTACGCTGCACGAAGAACACGCCCGCAAACAGGAGTACCACCACAAATCCGCCCATGAACCCATTTCTTGCCATGGTTTGTCGGTTCAGTTCCTGTGCGGCCAAGGCATCTTTCTTTTCCTGCTCTGCTTTCGTAGTAGCTTCCTTCTTATCAAACTCATACTGCATTTCCAGTTGGGTGAGTTTCTTGGTGTTCTCTTCGTTGAACAAGCTATCCCGCACAGCAATCATTTGTTCATAATAAGCCAGGGCATTCTTGTCCTTGCCCATGGTTTTGTAGGTATTGTAGAGGCATTGGCAGGCTTCTTTTTGGAGATCTAAAGCACCAATTTCTTCCGCTAGTGCCAGGCCTCTTTGGCAATATTTCAGTGCGCTTAAGTTTTTACCTTCCTTTTTATAGTGGATGCCGATATTGCTTAGGATATCTGCCATGCCATTCTTATCCCCGAGTTCTTCTCCGGTTACCAGCGACTTTTGGTAGTATTCCAGAGCGAGAGGGGAGTTGCCCTGATCCGAGTATATGTGGCCGATGTTGCCCAAGCTGGTTGCGATGCCAATTTTATCCCCGAGTTCTTCAAAAATGGTCAACGACTTTTGGTAGTATTCCAGGGCGCTGGGGTAATTGCCCTGACCATAGTAAATGATGCCAATATTGACCAGGCCACCCGCGATACTTTTTTTATCGCCGAGTTCTTCCTTAATCGCCAGCGACTTTTGGTAGTATTCCAGGGCACGAGGGTAATTGCCTTGTTCATGGTAAATGAGTCCGATGTTGCCCAAGCTGGTTGCGATGCTTTTTTTATCCCCGAGTTCTTCTTTAATCGCCTGCGACTTTTGCAAGTATTCCAACGCACGGGGATAATTGCCCTGGCTCATGTAAATGAGTCCGATATTGTTCAAATTTTTTGCGATGCCTTTTTTATCCCCGGGTTCTTCCTGAATCGCCAGAGACTTTTGGAAGTATTCCAGAGCCTGGGGGTAATTGCCTAAGACATAGTTTGCCATGCCTTGCAGCTTATAGCCTGTAGCAGAAGCTTTGGGGTAATGCTGTTTCTTCGCATAGGTGTGCAGGGCTTCGGCCAGGATGGCTGCCGTGTCCGGCCATGAGTACAGGTAGTCGTTCACGATGTAATCTTCGTACGCCTGTACACGCGTTGAGTCAGGTTGGGTTTGGTCTTGCCATAGAGTATATAAAGAATCAAGGCTCTGGGCTTTTAGGGCAATGCCCAAAATGTTTATTATGATAAAGAGGAAGGTTTCTTTCATTGTGAGGTATCATTAAATGGCATAACGGTTAGTATATAAAAAGCCGGCGATTTAGAAGCTCTAATCTTTCAGTTAAGCACAAAGTTTGATACGAACCCAAAGCCTTGATTTTACTAATATTTCGCCTATGTTGTATATACATTGTTACACGAAACCTTCGGTAGTTTTCCAAGTCCGTGCGTCCTAAATTAGGGGATTTACCCTTTAAATTCCAGTGCCATGAAAAAAAGAACCTGCTTGATCAGGCCTGCAAGCGAAGTAGCAGGCTTTGAGGCCTTGTATGAGTTGATGAAGGGTCAGATGAGCCTCTCGGGGAAGAGCGGGAGCACGCTGAAGAATTATGCCCACCACGTGGCGCAGATGGCGCTGCACTCAGCGTTTTCATACTGGGCGCTGCGCGCCGCACGAAGACTTAGGTGTTGGGTGCTTTTATTCTTCTTGTTTTTCAAGTATCAAAGAATATATATCATCCTTAATGGTAATGGTTTTTTCACTGTAAATGGCTTTTATCAATTCTTTAGACTTGTTCTGGTGTAAGTGATTGATAGTCAAAAGTAGTAGCTTGTAGAAAAAAGAGAAAATGGGTATATCATATACGTCGATACGAAGTGAACGGCAATGGCGATCGAGCACAGGTCTGACCGAAGAGCAATTTAAAAAATTGGTGAGATTATTTGGGGAAGCCTACGAAGAAATGTTTGGAGAGTCCTTGACAAGACGTCAGGAAAACCAGGCTTCGCCCTCGACGTTTCAGACGTATGAATCGTTGCTATTTTTTGGACTGTTTAGCATCAAAAGTGGGTTAAGCTATGACCTTCTGGGCTTGAGTTTTGACCTGGCGCCCTCGAATGCGCATGCAACGCAGGGGATGTGTTTAACGGTTCTACAGGCCGCGCTGGCGCGAGGGGGCTATCTGCCGCGGCGGGAATATGCCACCGAAGAAGACTTTATGGAACACTGGAAAACGGAATCCGATATCATCATCGATGCAACCGAGCAACGGATCCAACGCCCTGTGAATCAACAGGATCAGAAAGATTTATACAGTGGAAAAAAAAGACCCATACCCTGAAAATGATGATTTTTGCCAACGCAGATAAATGCATCCGTTACCTCAGTTATGCCTATCAGGGCACTTGTCATGACTTTACGATTTTGAAAATGGAGTTGCAGCCGGAAAAGGGGGGATGGTTGGATCACCAGACGGTCCACGTTGATTTGGGCTATCAGGGAATCGAGAAAATCTATCGCATGGGACAACTGCAAATCCCGGAGAAGAAAAAGAAGAAAACAGCTTTGAGCGAAGAGCAGAAAAAGTGCAATCGGGAGAAAAGTTCTTTTCGGGTAAAGGTGGAAAATTCCATCGCCGGAATGAAACGATTTCGCTTTATGAGTGATCGTATCCGGACAAAAAATATCTGTTTTTACAATAAAGTCGCCGGAATTTCCGCCGGTTTATGGAATTTTAACCTAACTAATTGATTATCAAACCAGAACAAGTCTTTTATTATAACGAAATTTCACCATAGAGTAATTCAAAAATGTAGACTCAATATTCAATGTAATTTTAAGGATAAATTTTTCTTCAGGATTTGGCGGGATTTCTATTCGTACAAATTCTCTGAAAATTTTGCTTAGAAATGGAAAATACAATTCAGTAGCTTCATTTACAGAAAAGAACAACCAGCCATTTCGCTCATCTATTACTGACATATAGTCTCCTTCGATATTATAGCAAACCGCTTCTATTCCCTTAATCACTTCATCATTTCGATCTACCAAAAAGAAGCTTGGTAGTAACTCTTGGGGGATTTTAGAAGCATTCTTGTCTAAGCTATCAACCCACTCGACATTAAAGATTAATTCAAAGGAATCTAGTTCAATTGTTCGAAAATAAATTTCATCCCCTTTAACTGTGAAAATGCCTGTTTGGATATTACTACGACCTTCACAGCCATACTCCCAAAAAAACGTTGAATCTGGCCATAGGGATATTGTATTAGAGCAAAATTCACTTTTAACAAAGTATTCACCAAAACAATTCTGGGACTTCGCAAAGCCACAAATGATAAAGAAAATTAATATACAAATTTGATTTTTCATTTCTTTTAGCAGCTAACGGTCTCGCATACAAGGCGTGCGACCGCATAGGGTGTACTTCGAACTATTCCCGCTGTTTTGGTCCAACTGCGCCCGCAAACGCTATACCTCCTCACTCAAAGATAACAACTGGGCCATCAATTCCCATATTAACTCATGACAGCCTTCCAGCGTTTCATGTAAGTTCATCTGCTCTCTTTTTATCTAATTTATTATTTTTTTTCAGTTCTCTCCTTTTTTTTATTTCCTTGAGAGGGAACCTAAGTAGTTACTAATTATTAATAATCATTCTGATACATCTTTTTTATCATCAATTGGAATTGTATCAATTTCTTCCAATTCTTCAATTATTTTTTTTAGTTGTTGAATTTTCGCATAATCATCTTCCGACAAAACATAGTATTTATTGCGGCTGGTTATCATGTTTGTTTGAAGGTGCAGAGCCGTTGTAACTATCTTATTTATCAGGATATTATGACGATTATCATGCAACGTTTTCAACGTGTGTCTTTTCTGCACCTTCCCACTCGCCCGTTAATTTCCAAAGTTCATAATACACAATCCATTCAACTATCCATGGAATTGTATATTCGGCAATTTTTGTAATATCTTTCCATTTCAAATCGCCCGGATAGAATAAACATAAACTGCCTTCTTTGTAAATATGGATATCTGCTCTCGGCTCAATATTAGGCGACAAAATAAATACTTGCGGAAAATGTCCAGCCCTGAATAAAATTCTGACCTTATAACGGTCGCAAGTCTCGGGTTGCAAAAAGCCGGTACAGATTAATGTATCATTTTCAATACGGCATTTTAGAAAGTCAAAATTCTTTTCGATATGTAATTTTTGATAATACGCCAATCCAAATGAGCGTGGTTGTTTATTTCCTGTAAATATAGAAATCGAACTGCCACCATAAAATCTATGCGGTTTGGACGATATTCCTTGTTCATTTTGCGAAATACTTCCGTTGCTTGTAATTTTATGGCTATTTGATGAGATGTTATTAGCCGTTTCCCTTAACTTTTCTTTTTTGGTATCTTCGTTTATAACTTGCATCATTACACCAGCCAAAGCATTTTCCTTTTGTTGAACAACTTGCTGTTTTTCTTTCTGTTGAATATAATCTCTTTCGGAAAAATCTAAGGCTTTCATTCTGTTTATTAAAGATTGTTTTTGTTCTTCTTCTTCAATAAACTTTTGCTTTAACTTTCGTACGATTTCATCAGCATTTGTTATGTCCTTGAAAAAGTCTATGCTTCTGTTAAACCAGTTTTTAAAGTTTTGAAGCATTTTTTGTACTTCGCCAAAAGCTAATTGATTAAAATTTTCGAAATTTGATTTTGCGTTGTCGGTAAAATTATATGAACCGCCGTAAGCATATTTTTCGTCAATAATAATGAACTTGCTATGCATAAATTCGCCGTGAATGGCACTATCCGAGCCGATTTTATTGACTTTTGCACCTGCCAATTGTAACTGCTTGAAATTTTTATGACGTAATAAGTTAACTTCGTCCGATGACAAAAGTAATTCTATACGAACTTTATTTGCTCGTTTAATTAGTAAGTTAATCAGAAATTCATCGGTAAACCATGAAACTGCAACTTGTATTGAAGTTGTCGCCGTTTCAAAAATGCTGCGTATTTCTTGCTGATAATTATTCATGACTGCTATTTTTAATGGTAAAACAATTTTAAATTTTATACCACAAAAATAGCTCGAAAAGGAAGGCGGGATTGAGTTCTGCAACGTTGTAAACGCCTTTGCAAGGTTGCAGAAATTTAGATTGGTAATTCTAAATAATTAGACTTTAATGATATACGTTTTTTCTCGTCTCTGTCACCGATTATAAGATACTGTTCGAAAATTGATGCTTCTGCATTACCTATTTTGTCGCGAAACGCAGATTTTATCCTGGAACATTCGGTATTTAATGTTGATTTATCTTCTGGGTTATATAATTTTTCAATACTGCTTTGCATAGTATCCAAATTTTCAAATGGCGAAATTGATTTGTAGTAATCCCAAATCTCGTTTTTATAATCTATGAGTTCTGCGAAACGTATTCCTTCTGGATGTCTCAAAAATAGATAATATAATGCTTTTTGTCTCGGGGTAAGATTTATTTCAAGATTACCATAATCCAATAAAAAAAACCTAAAATCATTAGTAATTTTCAACCTGCTTATTTTATTGTTATTTTGAAAACCTTGTCTGAATAAAGTTTGCTTTCTAATATTTTCAAATAGATTAAGTGCTTGGTTAATCAATGCAGGTTCAACATTCTCTGCAATTAATCTATCTAAACAAGTCTGGCATATATCACCAGTTCGTAGTTTTAATATCACTTGTGATTTTTGTTCACACATATCGCTAATACAGCCTAATGGAAATTTATGAACGTACTCATCAATATTGTCTAAATCCATTTTGAAAAGGACGTATAAAATACTTGATATTACTTCATAAGCAACTGGATATTTATGATGTGCCTTGATGAAATGTTCCCAATCGCCTGTGTGTACAAAAATGTTCCGTTTTCCTTGTTCAAAACTGCTAAACCAATTTAATGAATTTCGTCTTGAAGTTAGAAGTACAACAAAATCATCATCGCTAATGTGTTTTACGGTTCTGAATTTATTGCAAATACCAAAAAACTCACGCCAGCTCAAAGGATTTCCTCGTTTGCTGTCGTATATTGTTTTTTTACTTGGCTTTACGGCCCTGAACTTAAAGTTTTCATCAAACCATTGCAGAAATTTGAAATCATTTGAAAAATCAGTCAAATCATGTTCAAAAAGCATTGGTCCATTATGCGAATTTAAAATTTCTTTTACGTCAAGAAAATCCTGCTCGCTGTATTCTGTTGTTTTTATTAGATAAATCCTCATTGTATTGTCAATTCAAAATTACCGATAACATCAGTTCACGGCCATTAAGTTAGCAATTTTTTGCGTCAGATCGAGCAGGTGTGCGGAGTTCACGGTCATTAAGTTAAGAAAAAAACGTAACCTGAAGCAATGAAAATGGAAGTGTTATGGATCGAAGTTTACGATGGGCCATAGACTACCTGACATAACCCAACCGATAACTTGTGTGGCTGGACTAAGAGCATGTTAGGATTTTAAAAATTGGGCAAAGGTCATTAGGTTGAGTTTGCAAACAAAAACCAAAATGACCACTCAGTATAGCGAACTCACTGATGCCCAATGGGAGTCAATATCGGAATTTTTTGATTGGAAACGCAAACGAACGATGCCGATCCGTTGTGTAGTGAATGCGATTTTATATCTGGTACAGACCGGATGTCAATGGCGAAATCTGCCGCCTCATTTTCCGAAATGGTCGGCCGTGTACTACTATTTTGATAAATGGAATAAAGATGGGACGATGGATCAGGTGAATCTAGCCTTAAACCAACAAGATCAGGTACGGGAAGGTCGTGCGCAGCTTCCTTCTCTTGTCTGTATTGACAGTCAAAGTGTTAAGCTGGCGCCCATGATCTTTGAACATCGGGGAATCGATGCTAATAAGCGCATCAATGGTCGGAAACGCCAGTTGGTAGTAGATGTGGGCGGGCGGATTTTTGATGTGGAAGTCCATGCAGCCCATCTCCATGATGGCACAGAAGGGAAGCGCCTCCTGGGGCAGATTTCGGCCTATTCGGAGCGGTTAGAAAAAATCCTGGGTGATCAATCCTACCAGGGAAGTTTTGCAGCGGAAACCGAAAAATTAGGGTTGATTTTTGAGTGTGCCTCCAAACCCGAAAGTGCTAAGGGCTTTGTGCCGGTCGCCAAACGATGGGTAGTGGAACGCACCATTGCCTGGACAAATTTCTTCCGAAGGATTGTCAAAGACTATGAACATACCCTCCGATCGGCCAAATATTGGCTCATTTGGGCCAATATTTCGATTATTTTAAACCGAATTACCTGATGATCAAATACTTATATTTCCTAACATGCTCTTAACTTAATGGGGGTGAGCTGATGTTAGCTGACATATTTTTTCAAAAAATCTTTTATTTCATGAATGCTCTTTTTCTCGATTTTATTTTCAATGTGATCTACAAGTAAACTGACTCTATCTAAAGCTGAAGTTGCCAAAGAAATTGGTAAATTATACTGTATTGCCTGTTCAAAAGCATGAAGAGATTTTTTATAGTTATCTTTTTCAGACAAATAGGCTAAAGCTAAATAAGACCAAATATGTGGATTTTTAGGTGTTGATTTTGTTCTAGGTTCGAGTATTTCAATTGCTTTATTTGAATTTAATCTTGATTCCTCTTGATTTCCCATTAACTTTTGAACAATTGCCAAGTTTACATAAACCCAATATCTATACATACCATCTTCTGAAAAAAAGAATCTATTGGCTTTTTTAAAGCTTTCTTCCGCTTCTTTATACTTAGCAGAAAATAATTTTATACATCCAAGTTCATAATGAACTGACGGGTAATCGACTTTACTTAAAACCTTATTAATAACTATTTCTGCGGAATCAAAATCACCAATTCTACGATAACCTTCAGCAAGTCTTCGATTAAGTTGAATATCATCTGGATACTTCTCTATTAATACTTCAAGATTTTTAATCGCTTCTTTAAATATTCCTTTCTCAATTAATAATTTATTTAATTTATATGAAATAAGCTTATAATCTGGTTTGATTTTCTGAGCTCTTTTATATGCACTAATTGATTTATCAAAATCACCCTGATAATTAAACCATTGTGCTTCTAATATTGGAAACATCAAATCAATTGCTATTTCCTTCTCTCTTTCAAATTCAGCTTTTAAATGTTCAATTTCATTGATTTGTTTATCAAGTTCAGTTTTTGTTTTTCCTAATAATTCTTTCAGCTCTTTTCTGATTAAATCAATTTTTGAAAATCGGTCTGCTGCTACCCAACCTGCTATTCCAAGAATTAAAACCATAAGACTAAATAGCCAAGCGGACCAATCAATAATTTTTCCAGCGATATCATTTTTTTCCTGGTTGGTTGAATTTAAACCCTCAATCTTATTTTCCAGAATTCTATATTTTATTTCTAATTCATTATTGAGCTGTAAGATATTTTTTTTTGTTTCTTTAAAACTCTCTACTTCCTTTTCAAGAAATTCGATTTTCAATTTTAATTCCTCTTCAATTTTCGGAGGTTTTACATTTGAGGAATTATTTTGAGCAAAGGAATGACCACTCAAAACAAATAATAGAATAGCTAATAAAAGTTTGTATTTCATTTCTTAATTTATTGTGTCAGCTAACGTTCTGGCTAAACGCAGTTGGCAGCTTTTGCTGCCAATTGCCGTTTTAGCCATTGTTCACGGTCATTAAGTTAAGAAAAAAAGCGTAACCTGAAGCAATGAAAATGGAAGTGTTATGGATCGAAGTTTACGACGGGCCATAGACTACCTGACATAACCCAACCGGTAACTTGTGTGCCTGGACTAAGCCACTATCAACCACCTGGTAACAACCCTTGTCAATCTGAGCTTTTTGGACTTAACTTAATGGGGGTGATGCCCATGTTATCGGTATAGAAACAAGGGGATTTTATAATTGCTCCTGTTCAATTTCCTTAGCGACTAACCTTTAGTTTTGAGAATAAACCTTTTACAAACCTTTGGTCTTTAAATACAATAATAATAATGCTAAGAATAAAAGCTATATAAATCGGGAGCCAATTTAGAATGTGAAAGTTGAAAAACTGAAATCCATTTTTTTTTATTTCCCATTCTACAAGTATCCAGCCGGAAACAGCAAGCAGAAAAAATATTATTGTACATACAATATCATATATCATGTTCCTTTTTGTAAAGGAATAGACTTTTTCATCTTCAAACATATCCGACTTGCAGTTTAATAAAGTATTGATAAAGGCAAAAACAGATACTAAGGACAATAGCCCGGTACAAAACCACCAAAAATTAGATGTTCCTATCAAGACTCCTTGTCCAATTTCGAAAAGCCCTAATGAGAAGGGGATGAGAATATCGAAAAATTTTGGTGTCCACCTAAAAACCCCTACAAACCAAACGTATTAGACTTGTTCTGGTTTGATACTCAATTAGTTAGGTTAAAGTTCCATAAACCGGCGGAAATTCCGGCGACTTTATTGTAAAAACAGATATTTTTTGTCCGGATACGATCACTCATAAAGCGAAATCGTTTCATTCCGGCGATGGAATTTTCCACCTTTACCCGAAAAGAACTTTTCTCCCGATTGCACTTTTTCTGCTCTTCGCTCAAAGCTGTTTTCTTCTTTTTCTTCTCCGGGATTTGCAGTTGTCCCATGCGATAGATTTTCTCGATTCCCTGATAGCCCAAATCAACGTGGACCGTCTGGTGATCCAACCATCCCCCCTTTTCCGGCTGCAACTCCATTTTCAAAATCGTAAAGTCATGACAAGTGCCCTGATAGGCATAACTGAGGTAACGGATGCATTTATCTGCGTTGGCAAAAATCATCATTTTCAGGGTATGGGTCTTTTTTTTCCACTGTATAAATCTTTCTGATCCTGTTGATTCACAGGGCGTTGGATCCGTTGCTCGGTTGCATCGATGATGATATCGGATTCCGTTTTCCAGTGTTCCATAAAGTCTTCTTCGGTGGCATATTCCCGCCGCGGCAGATAGCCCCCTCGCGCCAGCGCGGCCTGTAGAACCGTTAAACACATCCCCTGCGTTGCATGCGCATTCGAGGGCGCCAGGTCAAAACTCAAGCCCAGAAGGTCATAGCTTAACCCACTTTTGATGCTAAACAGTCCAAAAAATAGCAACGATTCATACGTCTGAAACGTCGAGGGCGAAGCCTGGTTTTCCTGACGTCTTGTCAAGGACTCTCCAAACATTTCTTCGTAGGCTTCCCCAAATAATCTCACCAATTTTTTAAATTGCTCTTCGGTCAGACCTGTGCTCGATCGCCATTGCCGTTCACTTCGTATCGACGTATATGATATACCCATTTTCTCTTTTTTCTACAAGCTACTACTTTTGACTATCAATTACTTACACCAGAACAAGTCTATTCAAAGGTAACAGAAACAATTGTTAAAAACGTAAAAAAAGCATATAAATGAAACTCTATCTTTTTTGAGGTAAAAAAGCATTCAAAAGTCTCGCATACTTCAGAACCTTCAAAATATGTATTGATGAGAAATCCGAAAGCTACACCTTGAATTATACTAATCATTGTAAGGTAAACACTTGGGAAACTATCTGACATACGGATTCTCAGCTGTTCTCTATTTAATTTGGAGTATATCGGGACATTTATTTCATCTGGAGGAGTTGCCCCAATTCCTTTTCCAGTTAGCCTTTCTAGTTCTTCTTTTGAATAGTAATATCGTGTACCTTTCCCTGTACCCGTCTTATAAGGGGTTATAGCATTTTTTTTACAGAAATCTTCAAAAACTTCCATGCTTTGATTTAAAAATTCTGCTCCTTCTTTTTTTCGTAGTAGGGTTTTATCAATTGCCATAGTAAACTATTAATTTTCCTATTTGCGATGAACTAGTCCATAAAAAAAATAGTTTCTCGCATTTCGGCTAGAATACAATACATTCTAAATCTGAATACGATTGTTTTTGAAAAGTTGTTTTCTTCATTATTACCGATAACGGTTTGCATACAAGGCGTGACCAGCTTTTGCTGAGCATGACCGTTGTATGCCTTGTTACAGCCAGTTTTCAATCTTTCTTATTTCTTTTTCTTGATTATTAGCCACTTTGTACAATCTTTTGTACTCCAATCTTCCAAGATAATCTGGACCTTTTTTCGTTTCATGACAGCTTTGCCAAATTTCAAGTGCTGCTTGAATTACCAATTTCGAAAATTCTTCCGCCTTATTTTCCCAATCATGAGGTTTTAACCAAATTCTTGATTTTTTTGGTGAAAAGTGGACTGAGGCATTTCTCAATTCTTCATAATCTTCAAACAAGGTACTAAATGGTTCTTTTATTTGATTTTCATCTGAAAGAACAATCTTTGCAACATTATCTGACCTGATAATTTTTTGAAATTTTTCAATTTTGTACTTGAGGTTTAGAAATCTACCTTTCTTGCTTCCTTGTAAAATTTCTTCATCTTCACTACTCAATTTTCCCTTATTACGGAAATAGTGGTCAAATCCTATGCTATTAATGAAACTCTCCAAAAAAGAGAAAAAAGAAATTATCGTCATTCGACTATAAAAAGAAACTTCATATTTAATTGCATTTATCGAGTCTAAAGTTTCCTTATCAAACTGAGTCTTTCCACTTCTTCTAAATTTTTCTTTTTGGGCTTTCCCAAACTTGTCCAAAGTCTTCAGCCTATTTTTTGCCTTAACCAAACAAGTAAAAGCATCTTTCAAAAGAAAGTGTTCTTCAATTTCGCCTCGGTTTTTATGGATTACTAATCCGACGTTAAAATGATAAGGATAATAATCGTAGAAATTGTAAGATTTTAATTCAATTTGTTCTTCGAGCCAACCAATCATTACTCCATCACTAAAAATTTCCTTATTTATTTTATGCTTTTCATTCCAGTCTTTGGCTATTTCACTAATAGTTCTCTTTAAAGGATATTTTGCTTGTAATGGTTTTGCAATTGAAACTAACATCTTTTCATATTTAGGCAACTGCTTTTCAACTACCTCTTCACTTTCTTCTTTAACCATGTTGTGAAATTCAAGCATTAATTCGCTGTATTTGTTAAAATCCAGATCCTCCGAAAAAGCCGCCATCATTTGCAAGTAAACTGCAATATCCCAAACTCTATTTATTTCTTTTTCGAGGTCGTTCATTTATCTTTTTTCCTAATTGACTGTAACATCCATCCACCCCCAACATCGCCCATATCCCCTAAATATCCTCAAAATCCCTACCCTCCAGCGGACGGACATCCTTCCGCAATACCGATTATCCACAAAGAATGCCAGCCAAGTATCTAAATTTACCCATATTTTCCATCACTCCAAAAGATTTCCCTGGCGGTAGCATTTTTCTGTCTCGCTTCTCACCTCCTCACAAACCAGTCCATATACACTTCCCGTAAATACCGAAAGCATACCCATTTTCCTACCTTTTTTGTCAGAAAGCATAGGCAATTTTTGTTGATTTTTGTCAGAAAGCATAGGCAATTGTGCCTACTGCCCCAATGCGCCGCTTAGTCTCAACAGCTCCAGTTCGGAAAATTTTACATTGTACTGGGCCGTAATCTGCCGGTTGAGCGCCAGGTCAAACCTGCGCTGGGCTTCGTTGAGATCGAGGATGGCAGAACCGCCGAGGCGAAATTTCTCAATGGAAATCACCAGATTCTCTTCGGCAAGCTTCAGGTTATTTTCCTCGATATTCAGGATTCTTTTATCGGCTTCGTATTGATTGTAAGCGGCAGTAAGATCTCCCACAATTTGAGCCATCAGCGACTGCTCCTGTGTTTCGATGATTTCGGTATTGACTTTTGAAATGGCAATCTGCTGGTTGTTGTGGTGGCCGTCATAAAGTGTCCAACTGGCAGAGAGTCCGACAGAGAAGAGCGCGTTTCGGTTGGTCAGGATGAAGTTGGCGTTGCTGTTGGAGTAGGTATATCCGAGGGTAGAATTGAAGCCAATCCGGGGCAGTTTTGCTGCTGCGGTTTCCCTTTCTACAGACCGGCTGATTTCCACTGATTTTCGCAGGATGAGCAATTCCTTATTATTGGTTTGTGCATTTTCTATGAGGGTATTTAGGTCAAACTCATTTCCAAGATCCACATTTTCCTGCACATCAAATACTGTATTAATATCCCGGTTGAGCAGGAAGTTGAGGTATATCTTTGCGTTTTGTAATTGATTTTTTGCAGCCTCAAGATCTGACAACTGCGTATTGAGATCGGTTTGGGAAAGAAGGTAGTCACCTTTCGCCCCTTTTCCCACATTCCACCTTTCTTCAGTGATATTCAACCGGTCCTGATAATATTTCAGGAGGGTATTCATATAAGAAATGGTCGCCTTTTGTTTCATCACGTCGTAGTAGGCGCTCATCACCTGGAGGACCGTATTTTGGATGGCTAATTGTTTTTCCATACTGCTCAACTGGCTTAGCTGGTTGAGGCGGAGAAACATATTTTGCATTCTTTTCCCATCATAGAGCGTCCAGTTGAGGGCGATATTGGTATTGGGCGAAAATACTCTTCCCCAGCGGTCAACTTCGCGGCCATCGAGAAAAACCTGTCTGGTATTGCTTCCTGTTGCGGATGCGTTGGCATTGAGACTGATTTGGGGGCCTATGCCGGCGTTGGATTTGTACACCTGCATCTGTGCGGCTTTTTCATCCAGTTCTGCGATTTGGATGCCGTAATTTTGGGTTAATGAGGTACTGATTGCTTCTTCCAGACTCAGAGTAGGTTGACTGAAAATCAGGAATGGAAAAAGAAAATATACCAGTATAAGAGGCTTTAACATGCGGAACATCTGGATTAAGTAGTAGACGAAAATGCTCAGGCTATCTGGGCAGCGATTTTATCAATGTCTCTCATCCGTTCGTAGTTTTTCTTACGGGCAAGATAAATATACATTGCCGGGATAACGTAGAGTGTAAGTGCCAGCGAGAACAGCAATCCGCCAATAACCACAATACCCATCGACATACGGCTTTCGCCGGCAGATCCCAGCGCTAAGGCGATCGGCAATGCACCAAGTGCGGTCGCGAGTGTAGTCATAATGATGGGACGCATACGCATCGTGGCGGCTTCATGGGCAGCTTCCGCAACACTCATTCCTTTCTCCCGAAGCTGATTGGCAAATTCGACAATCAGAATACCGTTTTTCGTCACCAGTCCGATCAGCATAATAATACCGATCTGGCTGAAAATATTTAATGTCTGGTCAAACAACCACAGCGAAAATACGGCACCTGCTACGGCCAAAGGCACAGTAAGCATAATCACAAATGGATCGATAAAACTCTCAAACTGCGCAGCCAATATCAGGTAAACCAAAATCAGTGCGAGCAAAAAGGAAAATAACGTGCTGTTGGAGCTTTCCTGAAAATCTCTTGAGCTGCCGGTAAGTTCGGCTCTGATACGGGGGTCGCCCAGCCTGTCTCTGATAGATTCCATCGCTTCTATACCTTCGCCAATCGTTTTGCCCGGAGCCAGTCCCGCAGAGATGGTCGCACTCATAAAACGGTTGTAGTGATAAAGCTGTGGCGGGCTGCTTTCCTCTTCGGTTTTGACAATATTGTCAAGCTGAATGAGCGTACCCTGATTATTTTTGACGTAGAGTGATTTTAAATCCAGCGGTTCATCTCTGTTTCCTCTGTCAAATTGCCCGATGACCGGATATTGGCGGCCATTCATTTGGAAATAGCCAAATCGCTGTCCCGCAAAAGCCAACTGCATGGTTACTGCAACATCAGAAACGGATACTCCCATACTTTTGGCTTTTTCGCGGTCTATGGTAATGTCCAGCTCTGGTTTGTTAAATTTGAGGTCAGTGTCAAAAACAGTAAATGCAGGGTCACCTTCCATTTCCTGAAGAAAGCGTGGAACATATTCACGGAGTACCTCAAAATCAGGCGCCTGAAGCACAAATTGCACCGGCAACCCGGCCCTTTTGTTAACTGCAATCGTAGGCTGTTCGGTGGCAAAGGCTTTGCCATCCGGCATTTTTTTAAACTGAGAATTGAGATAATTGGTGAGTTCGGCCTGTGTGCGGGTTCTTTCCTGAGGATCGACTAAGGTGATACGTGAGAATGCGGTATTTGGCGCGCCTGAGCCAGCAAATCCCGGTGCGGTATAAGTCATTACCCCTTCAGCCTCCGGAAGATCACGCATCATCATATCGGCAGCGCGCTGGACATAGTTGTCCATAAATTCGTAAGAAGAACCTTCAGGCGTTGACATACTGGCCCTGATTACGCTGCGGTCGTCAAGAGGGGCCAGCTCTGATTTAAGGCTTGACCCAAAGAAATAAATCATCGCGATAATTACCGCAAATATGGGAAAGGCAACCCATCGTTTGGCCAAAAATTTTCCCAGCCCTTCGTGATAGCTGTTTTCCATGGCCCGGAAAAAGGGCTCAGTTTTTTCGTAAAAACGGTTGGGCTTGTCTTTTTTCCGCACCAGATAGGCATTCAGCATAGGTGTAAGGGTGAGGGAAACAAAAGCTGAAATCAACACCGCACTTGCGAGCACAATCCCAAACTCTCTGAATAATTTTCCAACAAACCCATCCATAAATATTACCGGAAGAAAAACCGCTGCCAGTGTGAAGGAGGTAGAAAGAATCGCAAAAATAATTTCGTTTGCCCCTTTTACTGCTGCTTCGACAGGACTCATTCCCTGTTCGAGTTTTTTGTAAATATTTTCTGTTACCACAATCCCGTCATCGACAACCAGACCCGTTGCCAGTACAATTGCCAGAAGGGTCAGCACGTTGATCGAAAACCCAAAGACCCACATGATGAAAAATGTTCCTACCAGAGAAACCGGTATGTCGATCAATGGCCGGATAGCAATAACCCAGTCCCTGAAAAATAAAAATATAATGATTACCACCAGAATGATCGCGATCATCAGCGTTTCTGCCACTTCCTCAATCGCCTGGGAAATGAAAACGGTATAGTCGAGAAACATACTAAAGGTAAAATCAGCGGGGAGATCCTGGTTGATTTCGTTGAATCGTTTTTTTACTTCTTCAGCAATTTCCAGATAGTTGGAGCCTGGCTGAGGTTTGATGGCAACACCTACGCGGGGCACATTATTGATTCGGAGGATAGATTCCTCATTGTCAGGGCCAAGTACGGCATATCCCACGTCCTGGAGCCGAATATTTTTATCGCCGATTGTTTTGACAATCAGATTGTTAAAGTCGTCTTCTGTCCTGAACCTGCCAATAGTTTTTACGGTAAGTTCGGTATTGTCGCCCTGAAGTTTTCCACTTGGCAGCTCGATATTTTCTCTGTCAAGGGCTGCTTTTACATCCTGGGTAGTAACACCCTGTGAAGCCATCCGGTCTGGTTCCATCCAAATCCGCATGGCATAACGTTTTAATCCCCATATCTGCACATTACTGACACCCGGTACCGTTTCAAAGCGCGGGGCAATGACATTGTCTGCATAATCGCCCAATTCTAATAACGAGCGGTCAGAACTTTCGAGAGTCATCGCCATAATGGTCTCCGAATCGGCGTCGGATTTGCTTACTGTCGGCAGACCATCGATATCTTTGGGAAGTTGGGACACCGCCTGGGAAACTTTGTCCCGCACATCATTGGCTGCCTGCTCCATTTCCACATCAAGATTAAACTCAATGGTAATATTGCTGGAGCCCTGATTACTGGCAGAACTCACCGTGCGGATACCTTCTACACTATTGATCGCTTTCTCCAGGGGTTCTGTGATTTCAGCTTCAATAATGGAGGAGTTGGCACCGGGGTAACTGGTTCTGATTGAAACAATTGGCGGGTCGATGCCAGGATATTCCCTGACACCCAGATACGTATATGCGATTACCCCAAAAAGAAGGATCATGAGGTTCATCACAATTGCCAGTACCGGGCGTTTGATGGATAAGGTTGAGATGGACATGATATTTTCCGGGTATTCTTGTTTGTTGATTATTTAATCAGTTCTTTCACAGTTACTGCCGAATTGGTTTTTACGGTCATCAAGCCGCTTACGATCACTGAGTCGCCCACGCTGATTCCGTCGAGAACCTGGACAGATTTTTCGTTTCGCAGACCCGTTTGTACGATTGCTTCTGTTGCTTTTCCCTCTTTCATCAGGTAGACTTTTTTCCCCTTCAGAATCGGTACAATGGCTTCAGAAGGAACCATGATAGATTTCTCAGATCCGAGGGGTACGGTTACCCTTACAAACATTCCCGGCAGCAATCTTCCATTTGTATTGTTGTAAGATGCGCGAATCATAAGGGTACGGAGGTCTTCATCTACCCTTGGATCGACAGCCAGTACGGTTGCTTCGAATATATTTTCAGATCCATCGATCGAAAAAGATACTTTCTGACCGTTTTGGATCATAGATGCATATTTTTCGGGAACGGGGAAATCGATTTTGACCGGGTTGGTCTGTATGATCTGTGCGATGATCACAGCAGGAGTGATGTAGGCCCCTTCGCTGATATTTTTCAGGCCAATTCTTCCGCTGAAGGGTGCCCGGATAGCGGTCTTTGCCAGTTGTACCTGTAGCAATTCCTTATCAGCACTAAGGGTATTGACCTGGTTCATGGCAATGTCGTATTCCTCTTTGCTGATGGCGTTGATGTCCAGGAGTTTTTTCTGCCTGGCTTCAATCTGCTTGGCTAATTGTTCTTCGTAATCCAGCTTTTTCAACTGAGCGACCAGCTCATCGTCGTTGAGTTTGGCGATCAACTGACCTTTCTGCACAAAACTCCCTTCTTTAAAGTAGAGTTTGATGAGCCTGCCGGAAACTTCGCTTTTAAGTTCTACCTCTTCGTTGGCGACAATGGTGCCTGAGGCATAAACGGTATTGTCCGTAACTTCCTCCTTCGCCAGATAGATATTGACAGGAATAGCACCAGCCGATGCGGAGGCCGTTCTTTGTTGTGAGGTAGGACTCTGGGGGGTTGAACTACTGGCAAAGAAGAGAAACTTTCCTGCAATCAGAAGTACAATTACGACCAGAATAATGATGAGAGGACGCATGTTAAAGCAATAAATTTATATAGCATGACAAGTTACATCATGTATGATAATTTAACTACTTTTTTGCCACTGCGTAACTTTTTTTGGGTTGCGAAATGCTATGCCACAAGCATTTTTCCCTCCAAAGGTGCCGGTGTTTCCCTGAAATCATACAGTTGATTTCTCAGTCTGGGGGTAAAACCCGCTCCGATGATCACCCGCTGAATTTCCTCAGCGCTCAGTCTGTAAGGAGCGCCGGCAGCGGAAACGACATTTTCTTCGATCATAATCGATCCCAGGTCATTGGCACCGCCATGAAGACAAAGCTGGGCAACTTCCGGGCCCACCGTCAGCCATGAAGCCTGAATATTTTCGATATTGGGAAGCATAATGCGGCTCAGGGCAATCATGCGCACATATTCGTCAGCACTTACCGTGTTGCGAATTCCTTTGACTCGGTTGAGGAGGGTTCCGTCGTCCTGATATGGCCAGGGGATGAAGGCTTTGAAGCCGTTTTGTCCTTCAGGTTTTTCTGATTGCACTTCTCTGATCCAGATCAGGTGTTCAAACCGCTCTTCGATCGTTTCGATATGGCCAAACATCATGGTCGCGCTGGTCGTAAGGCCCAGTTGGTGTGCTTCACGCATTACATCGAGCCATTCTTTACCACTACATTTTCCGTTGGAAATGATGCGACGCACCCTGTCGTTGAGGATTTCTGCTCCTGCCCCGGGCATAGAGTCCATTCCTGCCGCCATCAGGCGGGTAAGCGTCTCCCGGTAAGTCAGTCCGGAGAGTTGGGATATATGTACAATCTCGGGTGGCCCGAGTGTGTGGAGGCGGAGATTGGGAAACCAGGTCTTCAGTTTGCGGAAAGTATCTTCATAAAACTCCACACCGAGGTCGGGATGGTGGCCTCCCTGAAGGAGAAACTGATCTCCGCCAAGGGCGAAGGTTTCTTCGGCTTTTATCTTATAGGTCTCGTCGTCCGTGATATAGGCTTTATGGGCGTATTTCTCAGTCGGGGGAACAAAAAAGTTGCAA
The DNA here is from genome assembly GCA_041391665.1 of Bacteroidia bacterium. Lineage (NCBI taxonomy): Bacteria > Pseudomonadati > Bacteroidota > Bacteroidia > Bacteroidia bacterium. Next base: position 1,292,403 of record JAWKNO010000001.1, read on the forward strand.
AATTTGCAGTTGGCGACACATACGTTTGTCGTATTGACATTCCGGTCGATCTGCCAGGTGACGATGCCCAAAGTATCTTTTTTGTGCACCTTCCGCATTTCGTTTGCCGTGTACATCAGATCGGCAGTTTCGGCGTTGTGGTGCAGATATAATCCCTCCTCCTGTGTCAGGAATTCAAAATTGAGGGCTTTTTTCAATAGGTCGTTGGTGTTCATCTTTTTTTACCTTAACTCCGACAAAGGTACAAAAGTTTCAGAAAAAAGTGAAAGGTATTCCATTTCCTTTACGGACAATCTGCCGGAGCAGGGTTGCGGCTGATACGGGCATCCATAAATGTACTGCGCCCTGCAATGTAAAAGATATTGTCTGTGTCGAGTTTAATGCCATAGAGTATATCGCCGGGTCCGGCCTGAAAGGAAACAATGCCCATGTCAGGGCAGTTGCCGGTTTTTATCACGGCATTCGCCCACCCACCTGAAAATGCGCCTAAAAATTGGGAGCCGAGATAACAGATTCCCTGTAATACATTGATTTTTGGTGTGGTAGTAGCTTTTCCTGAGCAAACCTGAAGGGCAATTTGTCCGTCGCTTTTGCGGCAGAGTTGTGGTTTTACAAGGGTAGATGCTGTAAAGTTAATGCCTCCGCACAGGTTGATCATTCCCGCTGCTTTGACATCAAAACCTGCAGGGGTATAGCTAATACCGACACCATTTATGCTTACCCGTGGATCAGTTCCTGTCGCTTGTGCAATCGCGCTTCTTCTTACGGCCATACTCAGCAGGCTGGTATCAAGCGAAACGCCCCAGTCGGCGTCGGGAAAATGGCTCAGCGAAACCTGTGGGTCAAAGATGCCCGGCGTGCCGACGTCAAACCGCAACCCGACTTTCAGTTCGAGGTCAGAACCTAAAACGACGCCCGTAATCTGTACGGGCGAACCTGCAAGGCCTGCGGCCATATTCAGCAGGCCATCGGCCTGCACAACAATGGGTTTTGCGGTTTCCATACTTTTATATACAGAAGTAAGTACCTGCCCGTCAATCATATCATAATTAGCAGCTCCGCAGGCGACCGGTGCCTGGTTGATGCGGCTGAAAAGCTCATAAAAGGCGAAGCGCAACAGGAGGCCGTTGTTGTTGGTACAATTGCCATTAGGGCAAAGCAGGGCGTGGCGACGGTTGGAATCTGGTTCGGTGGCAGGGGTAATCAGGTAGGGAATCAGTTGCAGTTTGAGTTCGTATGAACGCTGAAGTGACACGAGCGAGTCGCCGTTTCCCCTCATCCAGGGGCTGATAACCACATTCAGCAGGTGAAGGGGAGCGCCTTGTGCGTCGGTTTCCTGCGAAAGTCGTACGGTGCCAATTTCTACCCCGCTGGAAGCGGTAGTGGGCGCATCCATCATAGCGCGAACCCGCTCGCGAAGGTAGCCCTGGCTGAGTTCGATATTAAGGCTGGAAGTGGGTACAGGTACGGCGGGCGTGCCGTAACCGGGGTCGGCGGGAGCAGGCGGGCAGGCAGGGCCGGGGAGGGTCTCACAGGCGCAGCAGACCGCAACAATCACAACGAGGAGCAGCCATTTCAGGGAAGACATGTGCGTGAGATTATAGGTGGAAAACCATAGTGAATGTATGGGGTTGGCAGGTGATTTCCTAGTGGTGATGGGAAGTGTAAAGATGGGAATATGGAAGGGCATGTTTTGTGGTGGTTGGTGTCTTTGCCTTTGGCTAAAGACCTGGCAACCTGTTTGGTTGAATAGGGCCTAAATTTGTACCCGGTACAAACAATAATGATGTCATTTTCACCCTTCTGGCATACCGACAGTATTCACCAAAAAACATATATTGCAGAATAAAAAAGAAATATAGTAAGTGGTCAAACCATATTACTTTTAACCCTAAGCAATGTGGCGGCAGCGCTTCAGTATGCAAGTCAGAAGTTATAACCCCCTATGAAACACTCCCTACTCTCCATTATCATTTGTTTCCCCCTCATCCTCTTCTCCCAGTCCTTTCCGGACTCCGCGGTGGCCATGGGGTACTATCAATCGGGCGATACGACGACTTTTGTTTTTAGTCCCAGGCTCTATGGGGTCGAATGGCCCGAAAGGGTAGGGGTGACCGGTAGCTTCCGAAGCTGGAGCCAGGATATGGACGATCCGCAGTGGCTGCTTAGAATCGGTGCAGATTCTCTTTGGATATTAAGGGTTTTCAACCCTAACTTCGACCCCGTTCCGCTGCGCGCGGAGTTTAAGTTTCGCATCAATGCGGGCGAATGGCTCCAGCCTCCGGCAAATACGCCCAATGAAAAGGGTTCGAATCTCGTTTTTATGCAACACATGACACTTCCCGAACTTAAAGCAGAACTCCGTGCCTCCGGCAATATCTGGGCATCCGTAAAAGGCGCTTCACGTCCGCTGGACCCTGTGCAGTTTCGCCTCACTGACGCGCACAATCATATCATTCCTATCGCTACCGTTCTGCCCAATGAAGCAGATAATATGCTCATTATCCCGGCAGTACCTATTGATATCCGTCGTGTATACTACCTCGAAATTCCAGGCCAGCATCTCTCAGCATGGTGTAACTACGAGGGCTGGTTTCGCGAATTGTACTCCACCAAAGAACTCGGCGCCAATATCAGCGACGATAAAAGTAATACGGTTTTTCGCCTATTTGCTCCACGGGCAGAACAGGTCAAACTGTACCTCTATCGCGACCATTCAGATAAGGAAGCCTACCAGACTACAGATATGAAGGTAGACAAAAACGGTGTATGGGAAGCGGTATTCGAAGGGAACCTTGCCGGAGTATATTACGACTTTACCGTTCACGGTGCTTCTGACCCTGGCAACCATTTTTACGAAACCAACCCTGTCCATATCTCTGATCCTTACGCCCGGGTAAATGCCGAAGCATGGACTGGTCAATCATGGGGGAAAAGCCGGGTCTGGCCTCGCACCACACCTGCTACGCCGCTGAAAAATGGCCGCCCACCTATGCAGGATGTCATCGCATACGAAGTGCATGTACAGGACTTTACAGACCTGTTGCCCGTATCTGAAAACGAAAAGGGCACGCTGCCTGCTTTCTTCAAACCCGGACTAAAAAACAGTAAAGGAGAGCCGGTAGGTTTTGACTATCTCGACAATCTGGGGATAAATGTGGTCCATCTGATGCCGGTTCAGGAATTTCTCAACTATCCCGATGACGATTGGCGCGCTTCTTTTGAAGACGATCCGTTTATGATTGCAGAAGGCATCAATCTGGAAAATTACCAGTGGGGATACCGCACCTCCCACGCCTTCGCCGTGGAGAGCCGCTATCGCCGTAAAGGCGACGAACACGGAGCGGAACGCGACCAGTTCCGCGATCTCGTTCAGGCCTTCCACGACAAGGATATGGCGGTCATCATTGATCTTGTGCCCAACCACTCCGCGGAGAATATGGACAAAATCAATTATTATTTCCACTGGAACGCCATCGACAAAATCTATCACTACCGTACCCGTAACCTCGACCATATCGGTGAATACGGCAACGAAATTAAGTTTGAAAATCGCCCTATGGTACAGCGCTGGCTCATCGATCAGTGCAAACATTTTATTGAAGAGTTTGGCATCGACGGATTTCGTATTGACCTCGCCGGGCAGGTAGATCGCCAGACTTTGATCAAACTTCGCGAAGCTCTCGGCCCTGATATCATCATCTACGGAGAGCCGTGGATTGGTTCTTTTGACCCTGAGTTTGAAGAAAATCCTTCCTGGGACTGGTATAAACACAATTCACCCATTACCTTTTTTCAGGACGAAACCCGCAACGCTTTCCATGGACCGACTTCCACGCCTACTGACAAAGGCAAAGACCGTGGGTATGCTGGCGCCAATTTTCACGAGAAAGAAAACGCCAAGAAGGCCCTGGCCAACAAATTTGCCGATGATAAAACTCCTCTCAGTGGAATCGGCTACCTCGATATTCACGATAACTGGGCCATGGCTGACCGGTTTGCGCTGCGCGACTGGGACGGCCGATATGGGGTGGACGAAGAACGGTTTAAGATCGCAGCATTGTTGTTGTACACTTCCCTCGGACCGATCGTAACCCACGGTGGCACGGAAATGATGCGCTCCAAAGGTTCCGCAGAACTAAAAGAAACGCTGAAAGTCACAAAAGCCGGAACCAAGGTATATCTCCACGGCAAACGCGACACCTATAATATGCGCAAAGCCAACCAGTTTGTCTGGGAGAATGTAGGTAAAACCAAAAAGGATAAAGGGAGTTTCTGCGACTACGATGGCATGTACAAGTTCTGGCGAGGATTAAATCAATTCCGCCTCAGCGAATATGGAAAAGTATTTCGGGTTGCAGAATCCGTTCCCGATGGTTACTACCGTTGGGTGGAAACAGTCAACCCGTATCAATTGGGGTATATTGTTGACAATCGTGTATTTGTGCTGATCAATACCGGCAGCGAATTTCACGACTGGGATCACGTCGTATTGCCTGAGGGAAAATGGCGACTGATCGGCAACCTGAAAGGCGTGGATCATATTCACGGTGTCAAAGATGAAAAGGCAATGATGACGCTTGAAGGCGGAAAGCCCATAAGCTTCCGGCTTTACGGCCCGGAATTCAAAATGTGGGTGCGGGATTAATCAAAATTTCCCGTAACTTCTCTTTGTAATTCCGACCCATCAAAACTGACTATGAAAAACCCGCTGATTGTGTGTTTTTTTCTGCTAATGGGTTGCTTGCAGGCTTGGTCGCAAGCACCCGACTGGGCCTGGGCAAAAGCCCTTCCGGGTGGAACGGCAGACCGCGGTCAGGACATTGCCACTGACCGGTGGGGGAATGTCTATCTCACCGGAGCTTTTGGAAGTTCACTGACTCTGGGTGGGCAAACCCTTTGGGCAAACGGTTTTGATGATGTCTTTCTGGTCAAACTGGATCCGGCAGGAAATGTCATTTGGGCGAGAACCTTAGGCACTCAGGGTTATGACGAAGGTCGTGGGGTAGGGGTGGACACCTTTGGCAATGTGTATATTGCAGGGTCGCTTGATCTGGAAATGGCTTTTATCGCAAAATACGATTCAGCCGGAAACCTCAAATGGCAGCAATCCCCGCCAGCAAATGGTACAGTTCGCTGTTATGACCTTGCAGTGGATCCTGTGGGAAATACCTGGATCACGGGAAATTACCTTTCAAGCGGATTGACTTTCGGGCCTGACATTTTACCTGCTACCAATGGCAACGGTGGGGTGTTTATCGCAAAATACGACAGCGCGGGAAATGCACGCTGGGGCAGAAGTGCCGACGGAACGGCCATCGACAAAGGTTGGGCCATTGCGGCAGGGCCTAAGGGCGATGTCTATGTCGCAGGGGATTATACGGGAATCTCCCTTACATTTTTTGCCTCACCTGATACTACCATCTTTACACACGGGGCAATTGATATGTTTGTAGCCAGATATGACTCCCTCGGAGTACTTCATTGGGCACAGACCCTGGGAGGGAGAGGCAGCGACCAGCCCAATGGCATTGCAACAGATGTGTCAGGCAATTTCTACCTTACCGGTTCTTATCAGGATACCCTGCATCTGGATTCCCTAACACTTTTAAATGCAGGCGGGAGCAATATTTTTCTGGCAAAATTTGACACAACCGGCAAAGCCATCTGGGCAAATGCACCTGCCGGGCCAGGCCTGTGTTATGGAATGCGGGTGGATGTCGATATATGGGGACATGTATCTCTAACGGGTTATTTTAGCAGTACAACGCTTACCTTTGACACGACCACAACGCTGATAAAAAATGGTTCGGGCAGTACCGCCAATACCGATATGTTTGTGGCCCTGTATGATACCACAGGCATCTTTCACTGGGCAAAAGGCGCAGGCGGAAATGGAACAGAATACGGCTATGGCGTAGCCGCAGACAGTAGCGGGGCGGTATATGTTACGGGTTCCTGCAATACGCTGAACTTTACCGCAGGCAATTTCCCGATTACAACTACGGGTAGCTCAGATATTTTTGTGGCAAAAGTAGTGGAAAATACGACTGGATTGGGGGGATGGGAACCTGGCAATATGTTCAATGTTTATCCCAATCCGACAAGTGGTTATATTGCTATAAACTTTCCGGCCAAAACCCGGAAGGTAAGCATTGTAAACACGTTGGGGCAGGTTGTCTGGCAAGAGAACACCAGTCAACAGAACTATGCCAGGGCAGAAGTTTCTGAAGCGGGACTATATATAGTGATGATTGACTGCGGGGATAAAACCTACAGCCGGAAGCTCGTAGTACAGAAGTAGCGGAATTACGCTACATACGAATTGAGCATGATCGGCATAATCAGCATGAGAACATTTTCTCCGTCTTCCTGAACGTTGGGGAGAATAAGGCCCGCGCGACCAGGTTGCGAAAGTTCGACCACAACTTCTTCCGTTTCTACATTCGAAATTACATCCATCAGCAGGGCTGCATTAAAGCCAATTTCGATATCTGCCCCTTCATAGTGGCAGCGAAGTTTTTCCTGCGCTTCATTGGCAAAGTCCGGATCCTGAGAAGAAATTTCCAGTTCGCTGCCTTTCAGGGCAAAACGCACCTGGTGGGTGCTTTTATTGGCAAAAATATTTACCCGACGAAGTGTACCCATCAACTCCGTTTTAGATATGAAGAGTTTGTTGGGATTTTGGGTGGGAATAACATTTTCGTAGTCGGGATATTTTTGATCGATCAGGCGGCAAACGAGCAGAAGATCCTGGGTCTGGAAAAACGCATTATTGTCGTTGTATCTGATGATGAGGTCGTGGTTGTCGTTGGGGTCGAGCGAATTTTTAAGCAGGTTAAGCGCTTTTTGTGGCACGATAAACCGGGTAGGATTTGCGACCGTAACATCCACTCTGCGGTAACGAACGAGGCGGTGGGCATCGGTAGCGACAAAGGTGGCGCCATGTTCTCCAAGGTCAAAAAGGATACCATTTAAAGCAGCTTTATCTTCATCGGAAGAAGCGGCAAACAGCGTTTTGGTGACTGCTTTAAACATCGCATACATTGGAAGATTGATTGACTCTGTCCCCTCGGAATTAGGAATTACCGGAAAATCTTCGCCATTTTCGCCACTGATCTTATATTTACCATTTTCAGAACTGATTTCAACGGCGAAAGTATCTTCATCGATCATGAAAGTAACCGGTTGCTCGGGCAGTGCTTTGAGGATATCGAGCAAAATTTTTGCAGGAATAGCGACCCTCAGCGGTTCACCCCGGGATTCTATCGGCAGCAAAGTCTGCATAGACGTCTCAAGATTGGTGGTAGAGACTTTGAGCCGGGAGCCATTTATTTCAAAGAGAAAATTCTCAATGATGGGCAATACAGAGCGTGAAGGTATAGCTCCGGCAATACGGCTCAGGTGCCTGTGCAGCGCAGATGAAGACACGATAAAATTCATAATCTCGGTTTATTTCAGCTTAGCGTTGTCGCTAGCAAACAAATTTAAGAATCTTTCCCTTAATATGGTACATTTTATCCTTATAACCTATGGATTTTCTCTCTAATGATCTTCAACACTACATCGACAAAATGTCTTCCCCTGAGTCTGAAGTACTTGCCGGACTACGGCGGGAAACGCATCTGAAGGTTTTATACCCTCAGATGATATCGGGCCATTACCAGGGCCGGGTATTATCTTTTTTGTCGAAGATGATTCGCCCCAGGCAGATTCTCGAAATTGGCACTTTTACGGGCTATTCGGCTATTTGTCTGGCAGAAGGCCTGGCTCCGGGCGGAAAGTTGTTTACCATAGACCTAAATGCTGAATTGGAGCCGGTCATTCGCAAAGGCCTGAAGCAGGCGGGGGTAGAGGATCAGGTCATGCTTCATTTTGGTGCTGCATTGGACATTATCCCCCAACTTGAAGGGCCTTTTGATCTGGTATTTATTGATGCAGATAAGAGCAATTACCGGAACTATTTTGAGATGGTTCTTCCACGGCTTTCTGAAGGCGGCATGATCCTCGCAGACAATGTTTTATGGAGCGGGCGTATATTTGACGCGACCCAGAATGACAAGGAAACCGCGGGTATCAGAGATTTTTCGTCATTTGTACAACAGGATGAACGGGTTGAGCAGGTGATTTTACCGGTAAGGGATGGAATCATGCTGATACGGAAGAAAGGGCAACAATAGCACAGATTTTGCAGTAATCTTACAGGGTGAAGCGTGGGTAAATCCACCAGCCGGGGCACAAGGGTGGAAAAAAAATAGTCTTATCAGTAACTTGCCCCGGTTTAAATGATCATATTATGCGCAGAAATCTCCTGTTTGCGGTTGTCTTCTCGCTCTTGTGCCTCAATATATCAATGGCACAGCCAAACATTCCTGTCAGTATGGAATACTGCGGAATAGAGCTGACATTCACTCCTGGAGCCAGGGTAAAACTGGCTGAGTATGTAAAAAAGATACATGAAAGCCCGCGTTATTTCAACGAAATGGTTCGGCGTGCGGATATGTATATGCCTTTTATTGAAGAGGCTTTCGCCAATGTACGTGTTCCTCAGGATTTGAAATATCTTGCGATTCAGGAAAGTGCCCTCCGTCCCGACGTGGTGTCAAAGTCCAACGCCGTAGGTTTCTGGCAGTTTAAAGAAGCTGCCGCTTTACAGTACGGGTTGAGGGTAAATGAGGATGTGGATGAAAGGAGCCATATTTACCGCGCTTCCGAAGCAGCGGCTATGTACCTTGCCAAGTCCAATCAGGATTTTGACAACTGGGTATATGCAGTCATTGCCTATTATGAAGGCTTGACCGGAGCCGTGAGTTATACCAATCCGGAGTACTATTCGGCGACAAAAATGTCGGTTAATGAAGATCTTCACTGGTATGTGTTGAAAGCAATTGCGCATAAAATCGCTTATGAAGAAGCCTTAAAACTGCCCCGTAGTCCTGAGATTTATTTGTATCCGATATCTTCGGCAGGTGAATCGAATTACCGCAAATTGGTAGAGGAAAATGGGGTGGAGGAGGAATTGTTTCTTCAGTACAACAAGTGGATCAGGCCCGGAAAAAAACTGCCCAAAGGTGAAACATTTACCTGCTATATTCCTAAGAGCGGCGAATTTTATACCGGACATATAACCGACCCAAATAAAGTTCAGGGAGGCGGAACGCCTGTTTATCTGGCTTCCGCCGCAAAACCAGAAGCGGATATGAACTCGCTCGAAGCACTGCTGGACAAACAATACGAAGACAAAATCATCCAGCCCAAAGCAGAAAATTCCGAAACAATCCCTTCCGGCAATTCTCAGCCACTTAAACAAAACCCCGAAAGACCCATTCCTCCAGATCTCCGGTATGCGGCTTTGCACGCACTTCCTGCATCTGAGCTTCGAGCTAATATGTATGTGGATTTTCCGCTGAAGAGCGACCTTCACTACAATATTCAATATGTGCAGTTTGACGGAACCCTGACCGTCGAGGAAATCGCCAATCATTTTGTGATTCCTGTATCGGATATCCTGGTCTGGAATGGCCTGATCCCCGGCGCTGAGCCGAGAATTGGTTCCATGATTTATCTGGCAAAACCTTCCAAAAACGAGTACCATATTGTGCGGAAAGGCGAATCTCTCCCCGATATTGCTGCCCGGCACTTCACTTCTATCGGGAAGGTTCGGAAGCTCAACCGGATGGACAAAGGTGATCTTCGGGTGTATGTGGGACAGAAACTGTATCTGAAAAAAATGAAGCCCAAAGGTGAGCGCATCATGATTCTTTCGGAAGAATCTCCTGAAGAAGCGCCGTTATTTGCCGAAAACTCACGCCCGGTAAAACCAACAGAAAAACCTGGTTTTGTTCAGATGCCTGCATCACAACCTGCTCCTGCCATTGTAGACATGGGCAAGACCTCCTCAAGGGATGTAAAGCCCGCCCAGGAGACTCCCGCAAAAGTACAGCCACAACCTGCGGTGAAGGAGGAAACGCAGGAGGCTGTACAGAAGGTACCGATGAAGTGGACTTACCATACGGTAAAAAGTGGCGAGACGCTTTGGGTGATTTCCCAGAAGTATGGTACCAAAGTAGAGATCATCAAGATGGTGAACAAGCTGACCAGTGATACGCTGCCAGAAGGGAAAGTATTGCGGATTTTCGCTAAGGCGGAATTGGTGAAGGAGTAGCCATTGGTCTGCAAACTGTGAAGGGAGGGAAAAGGATTCCCTCACGGAAATTTCTCACTCAGTCGTTGACCGGTTCCAGTAAATCGCTAAATTATTTGTGGCTCGCCCCGCTGCGATAATGTCAGGCTTTCCGTCGTCATTCATATCTGCTATTTTCAGATCCTCGCATGCCATGGTATTGTCGTCTACCGTGTAGTGTTGCCATGTGCCATCACTGTTTTTGAAGAATAGCAAAACGCCCACTTTACCCTCTGCGTCGGGGTTTCTCCAACCCGCAACAATCTGGTCAAATCCCTGACCTAACAGGTCCGCACATGCAAGTCCATGACCCTGTTCAAAATTTTTGTACAGGCTATCTCCGTTTACTATCAATGAAGTACCATGCATAGGGGAAATTCCTGCTATTACCGTTTTCCCGTCGGCATTGCGCATTTGCCTGACTTCACCAAATCCTGTTCCTTCCTCTGCCCATTCATTTGCGATTTTCCACTCTCCGCCTGTAAACAATGCCGTGCGAATGCCTTCTTTCCCTCCGATCAGTAATTGCGTTTCTTTTTCGTTTTCCACCACCTCAAAATTGTGTGTCATGTGCATGCCGGTAGAAAGTGCTGTATATGCCCATTCACCCGAAACCTCGTCTGGTACAGGGTAAATCAACAAATTGACAGGTAATCCTTCTCCTCCCTTGTTGTCTGTACCATGAAGGGGAAGTACAGTCAGGAAATAATTCCCATTTGCCTGCACCCAATGCATGCGGTGAATCGTGACTTCATGGTAAAGTTGTACGGGGGTCCATCTCATCGTAGGATCTTCGGGGCGAATAAGGTAATGAACGGATCCTGAAAGGTTTTTGTCATGGGTTTCGCCAGGATTCCACTGTGCGCCAACCGCTACCTCGACTTTTCCGTCTCCGTCGATATCCCTGGCGGTAATGCATACATTATCAGAGCCGGTAAGACTGTCTGCCATGACAAATCTTTTCCAATCGCCATTCCTATACCAGACAAATTGCTTTTTATCTGCGAGCAGGATATCTTTTTTACCGTCACCATCTACATCACCAATGGCCAGGCCATAACCTATGGATACTTTGTCGTCCAGAATCTGTGCTTCAAATGCAGGTGTGAAAACCGTCGGTTTGCAGGCGCTCAGGCTCACAAGTATGATGGCCGGGAGGAGAAAAAAATGGACACGCATAGGGTTTGCAAATTGGGACTAAGGGTTTGGGATAAATTCGATAAATTACCGGTCAAAGTCAAATGGCAATGAAACTCTTTACAGTATCAGTATTATCCATATTGCTGCTTACGGGAATGATCGCACCCACTTCTGCTCAGCAATCGGTTGATAAACGCGATTCTCTGGCACTGGTGGCCATGTACCGCGCTACCGGCGGTGAAAACTGGAGGGAAAGCTGGGATATGAATCTGCCGGTCGATCTCTGGTCAGGGGTTTCTGTAAATAATGGTCGTGTAACCAGCCTCATTCTCCGAAGCAACAATCTCACGGGTTCTCTCCCCGATGAGGTTGGCAAGTTGGCCGAACTAACTTCTTTCGATGTCTCCAACAATCGCCTGATAGGACAAATTCCCTACGGATTTTCCCAACTCTCTCATCTCGTGTTGCTGAATCTTTCCGGAAACAGCTTGAATGGGGAAATTCCGCCCGCGCTGGCAAATCTTGGAAATCTGCAAAACCTGTTTTTGGGCAATAACCAGCTTTCGGGCAATATTCCCCGCGAACTGGGCAATCTTGGGCAGTTGAAACAGCTTGCCCTCGACAATAACCAGTTATCTGGAACTCTGCCCCATGAACTCGGCAACCTTCGCAATCTGGTGTTTTTTTCTGCATCCAACAACCAGCTGGAAGGCACTGTCCCCGAATCTTTCGCCAACCTGCGAAATCTCCGGGGACTAGGGCTTTCAGACAATCTGATCGAACAATCTGTGCTGGAAAGATGGAGTCAGATTTTGTTGCGGCGGTGATTAATCTTTTTCTGTCCCGATTAATGTGACCTGTTTTTCTATTACCATACGGTTGATCTCAGGCAATTTTTTCGTGCTGACTTCTTCCCACTTTTCGAGTTGTTTGTCAATGGCTTTGCTCACTTCCTCCAGAAAATCCAGAGACTGCTGGGTGGGTGGAAAATCGCCTAAGCTGTTGAGTGATCCGAGGTGCGCCAGTTTGTTGTTGAGGCGAATAGGGTAGTTTAATGGATCCTGTCCGCTCCGGTTTTTTGTCTGATACAGGGTTTCTTCAATGGCCGTCATAGTCGAATCTACCGATTTAATTGCGGCAGCTATTTCCTTGTATTCTTCTTTTTTGCCAATTCTGGATGAAATTTGGGCCATCTGTTCGCGCACTTTGCGTATATCGACAATCGCCTGATGGGTTTCGCTGAGTTTGTCGCGCACTTTGATCAGGAAGTCAAACTGTGCCTGCAGGTCTGAATCAGAAGCGCTTGACCGGGGATCTTTTAGAATCGTAAAGGGGCTTTCTGTCGAATCATTTCCCAATACCAGCCTGACGCGATATTCACCGGGCACGGCTTTGGGGCCATCCGTTTCTCCCCACCACAATATCATTCCGTCAAATGTTTTGGCCTCTTCGTATTGTGTATTCCATACAAATACCTGAGACCCCGCCTCCGGCTTTAAGGGGGAAGTTTTATCTTTCGTCGAAAAAGTTCGGATGACTTTACCGCCCTTTTCCAGAAATACCATTTTCATCTCCACCGAATCTGCGGGTTTTTCTTTCAAATAGTAATGAACAGCAACTCCCGCCGGGTGATTGGTGCCTGCGTTGCGGGGTTTTCTGGAAAAAGAACCTCCGGGCATACGGTAGGAATCTGCGGGTTTATAGAGGAAATAATTGCTTCCGGCCACCTGCGTATTCAACTGATGAAGGGGTGTCAGGTCATCGATCATCCAGAAACTACGCCCCTGGGTCGCCGCAATGAGTTTATTTTGTTTGATGGTAAGGTCTGTGATGGGTACAAGGGGAAGATTCAACTGAAAAGGTTTCCAGCTTGCGCCATCGTCAAAGGAGATATACATTCCGTTTTCAGTACCTGCATAAAGTAAATCTTTACGTGAGGGGTCGGCCCGCACGACTCGCGTAAAATGCTGATCGTCAATTCCATTGACAATCTTTGTCCAGGTTTTTCCATAGTCTTTGGTTTTGTACAGATAGGGACGATAGTCGCCCGACTTATACATCGTACCTGCAATATAAACCCCGCCTTTTACAAAGGGGTCGGGCTCCACGCTGTTGATCATGATCCATTCAGGCATAGCCGGTGGGGTTACATTCTCCCAGTTTTTGCCGCCATCGCGGGTGATGTGTACCAGTCCGTCATCAGAACCTGTCCATATGAGCCCTTCTTCATATGGCGATTCTGCTGCTGCAAATATGGTGGCATAGTATTCTACTCCTGTATTGTCCTTGGTAATGGGGCCTCCGGAAGAACCGAGTTTGGTGGTATCATTGCGGGTGAGGTCCGGGCTGATAATGGTCCACGACTGGCCTTCGTTGGTGGTGAGGTGAAGATGATTGGATGCTGCGAAGAGTTTTTTGGGGTCGTGGGGAGAAAAGAAAATGGGGAAATTCCACTGAAAGCGGTATCGCATACCTTCTGCCCCGTAACCCATCGGGTTGTCTGGCCAGACATTGATGGCGCGAACTTCACCCGTGCGGTGATTCTGGCGGGATAGAAAACCGCCGTAGCTGCCACCATAGACAATATCATTATCCAGAGGGTCTACCGCAATATGGGCACTTTCGCTGCCCGCGGTTTCTTCCCAGTCGTGTTCTGAAATGGAATACCCGTCGGTCCGGTGCAGAATGCGCACGGTAGAATTGTCCTGCTGTGCGCCGTAAATACGAAACGGGAAATGATTGTCGGTGACTACGCGATAAAACTGTGCCGTCGGCTGGTTGTGATAAGTGGACCAGTTTTCTCCTCCGTCAAAGGTGACTTGTGCGCCACCATCATCGGCGATGATCATTCTTTGGGGATCTTCGGGCGCGATCCAGAGGTCGTGGTGGTCGCCGTGTGGCGCATTGTAGGGCTTGAAGCTGCGACCACCGTCGGTGGATTTGTGATAACTGACATTGACGACATAGACAACATCTTCGTCCTGCGGGTCGGCATAAATGCGGGAATAATACCATGCCCGCTGGCGAAGCGAGCGATCGGAGTTGACTTTTTGCCAGTTTTCGCCGGCATCGTCGGAGCGGAATACACCGCCTTCGGCGGCCTCAATAATCGCATAGATGCGGTTGGAGTTTGTACCTGATATACTTACACCGATAATGCCCAATGTGCCTTGGGGAAGTCCTTTGTTGGTGGAAATATTTTTCCATGTGTCTCCGCCGTCTGTGCTTTTCCAAAGGCCAGAACCTTCGCCACCGCTTTCAAGACTGTAAGGCGTACGCCTGACACGCCAGGTAGCTGCGTACAAAACCCTGGGGTTGCCCGGGTCCATGATAAGGTCAACTGCTCCGGCATCTGCATTGGCAAACAGGATTTTTTCCCAGGTTTGTCCTCCGTCCGAAGAGCGATAAACGCCTCGTTCTTCGGATGATTTGTACAGATCACCGAGCACGGCTGCATATACCAGGTCGGGATTTTTGGGGTGAATGCAAATGCGGGGAATATGCCGGGACTCTTTCAGACCCGAATGAACCCATGTTTTACCTGCATCAACCGACTTCCACATGCCCTCGCCCGAAGATACATTTCCCCTGACCGTAACTTCTCCGCCTCCGACGTAGATGACATTGTTGTCGTTTTCACTTACCGCGACAGCGCCTATGGAGCCGCCAAAAAAACCGTCGGAAATATTTTCCCAGTTGGAGCCACCATCGCGGGTGCGCCATACACCGCCGCCCGTAGCACCAAAGTAAAAAAGGTTGGACTTGCCCGGTACTCCCGTTACTGCCGCAGATCGCCCGCCGCGAAAAGGACCCAGTTCCCGCCATTGCAGGCTTTTATAGAGGTTTTCCTCATATGTAAGTGTAGGCGTTTGCGGGATGACTTTTTGCGTATTTTTCTTGCTTTTCTGTGCATGAATAGGTGTGGCTGATATAAAGATCAGCAACAAAACTGCTGAAATCTGGGCCAGAGGGTAGTTTTTTTTCATTTTCGGATAATTTGGGTGTAAAAGCAACCTGAAACCGACAAGGGTAATAGAAATGTAAATTTGAGAAAAATCTTTTTGGGGAAGAAAGGGAAATTAGTAGAGTTATTCCCAATGAACAAATTTGGCATATGTCATTGTACTCTTTTCCCAAACGATTTAATTATATCCGAAGGATTCTTCTGACCGGATTTTTTGGACTGGGAATTCCGGGTCTGATGCTTCGGTTTTTTGATGAGGATGTGGTGGATCCTATGTCTGTAAGGTTGATTCCAATGACTGTGTTTTTGGCCGTATTTTTACTTTCATACAGGTGGAAAGACCAAATACGTAAGATTGAAAATGCCGCGATAGTTTCTTATCTGGTGATGATTTTGTGGCTGGCATGGGTCATTTATAAAAATCACCTTCGCTCTGACTACGCAGTAGCTGCATACCTTGTAGTGTTAATCATCCCTGTAGGCCTTTTTTCTGTGAGAGATGTTTGGCTTTTTATCGTACCGGCAACCCTGATATTGATGTTTTCTGCGCTGATGGTAAAAGAGCCGGAGACAGAAAAACATGCATTTTTCAGCTTATTGTTGATTACGGTGGGAGTCATTACCCCCTTTCAGATTAATAACCTCAAAAATAAGGCGAGAGTCTGGCAAACCGAAAAACGCCTTACAGATGTGTTTCATGCCTCAAAAGAATGTATATGGGAAATCGGAAAAGATCATCATTTTATTTTTGTCTCTGATCGGGCAAATGAAATTTTGGGTTATACGCCGGAAGAATTATATCAAATGACGCCCTACGATTTTGTAAAGGAGGAGGAAAGGGGAATGATCAAACAGTGGCTGGATTATATTTCCAGCCAGCTCAAAGAAATGCATAACGTCGAATATCAGGCGATTCGAAAAGATGGTGAAAAAATATGGCTTGAAATTACGGGCGTTCCCTTTTTTGACGAAAAAGGAAAATATCAGGGCTATAGGGGCGCATTAATGGATATTACAGGCCGCAAAACGCAACAAAAAAAGCTGATAGAAGCCAAAGAACGTGCGGAAGAGGCGGTCAAAGCGCGTTCTCAATTTTTATCGGTCATGAGTCACGAGATTCGTACCCCCATGAACGCGGTGCTCGGTACGGCACATTTGCTGATGCAGGAGAGCCCGCGCGAGGATCAGTTGGATAATCTGGAGACCCTCCATTTTTCTGCTGAAAACCTGCTGGTGATTATCAATGATATTCTTGATTACAGCAAAATCGAAGCGGGTAAAATAGAGTTTGAAAAAATAGACTATAATCTTAAAACCCTTACAGAAAGGATTGTCAAGTCACTCGCGCAGAAAGCATCTGAAAAGAACCTTCAATTTGTCCTTAAAAACGATCCGGATTTACCCGAATATGTGAAAGGTGACCCCACGCGTCTGAGTCAGATTTTGACAAACCTGATCAATAATGCCATTAAGTTTACAGAAAAAGGCGAGGTTTCACTATGCACCAAACTCATTCATTCTGACGAGAATACAGCAGAAATAACCTTCTCTGTCTCTGATACAGGGATTGGTATCCCGAGAAATAAAATTGAGCATATATTCGAAAGCTTTACACAGGCTAGTTCTGATACAACCCGGATATACGGTGGTACAGGGCTTGGGCTGGCTATTTGCAAGCGACTGGTAGAACTTCAGGGGAGCGCACTTGAGGTAGAAAGCGAGCCTGGAAAAGGTTCTTCTTTTTTCTTCACGCTGAAGATTGCCCTTGCTGAAAAAACCCTCTCTACCCAGCAAAGTGAGTCCCAAAAGGAAGATTTCCAGGATTTGGGCGGGGTGAGAATTCTTTTGGTTGAAGACAATCAGATCAATCAGAAAATTGCTTCCAAGTTCCTTGCCAAATGGGGAGTAGTTGTAGATATCGCAGATAATGGCCGGATTGCATTGGAAATGATTGGAAAAGCTCCTTATGCATTGGTTTTGATGGATCTGCAAATGCCGGAAATGGACGGATACGAAGCAGCCCGTAAGATCAGGGAAATGCCTGCTCCGGTATCAGAAATTCCAATCATCGCCCTTACCGCTTCTGCAATGAATGAAGTACAGGGAAATGTTGCTGAGGCAGGAATGAACGGATACGCTTCCAAACCTTTTAATCCTCGTGAATTGTATCGAAAAATCGTATCACTCCTGCCGCTTTCTGAACATGTCTCCGAAAGCTGAATAGATAAACGCCTATATTTGGGTTTTGGTAAATACAAAACCCATGTCTACAATCTCTGTTTTTTCCCCGATTGTGGGCCTGCTTACAGGCCTGTTTTTGATTTCAGCTATTGCCTTTGCCCAAACTGAAGATCTTCCGTTTTATACTGTAAATAAAATCTCCGGCGCCCTTCAGCTTACCCCTCGCGGCGCCTCTCATTTTGCCGGTCTGGCGCTTCATTGTATTCAGCAGGAATATCCCAATAAGCCTGGTCACGTGATGAATGATTCTGCCGATGTCCTTTCTCCTCAGACACTGCATCCGGCTTTTTTTGGATGTTTTGACTGGCACTCTGCGGTACACGGGCATTGGATGCTGATACGCCTGCTGCGCCAATTTCCCGATTTACCCGAAGCTGCCGAAATCCGCCAGGTGATCGGACAGAATATGAGCCGGGAAAACCTGCTGGCAGAAGCCGCTTATTTTGGCCGTCCCAGCCAAAAATCCTTCGAACGCACTTACGGCTGGACCTGGTTGCTTCAGCTTGCGCTTGAGCTGTACGACTGGAATGACCCGCAGGGGCGGGAATGGTATGCAAATTTGCAACCGCTGGCCGATACGATCATTGCGCGGTATCTGGATTTCCTGCCAAAACAGACGTATCCGATCCGCACGGGCGTGCATCCCAATACCGCCTTCGGCTTGTCATTTGCCTACGACTACGCCGTGGCAGTGGGAAAAGACGACCTCCGTCTGCTGATCGGGGAAACCGGGCGCCGGTATTATCTCAACGACAAAAATTGCCCGGCTTCCTGGGAGCCCGGGGGCTCTGATTTTTTATCTCCCTGTCTGGCAGAAGCTGATCTTATGCGGCGTATTTTGCCCGCTGCCGAGTTTTTGCCCTGGTTTCAGGCTTTTATGCCAGATATTCCCGCCAATCTGCGGGAAATTGCTGTCGTCTCAGACCGTACCGACGGCCAGATTGTGCACCTCGACGGGCTGAATCTCAGCCGGGGCTGGTGTATGGAAGGCATTGCTTCTGTATTGCCCAAAGGCGACCCGATGCAGCAGTTGCTGAAAGAAACTGCCCGGAAGCATATTGCGGCAACCGTACCCCATATCGCCAGCGGCGATTACGCCGGTGAACACTGGCTGGCTTCATTTGCCGTTTATGCCCTTGGAAAATAATTTCGAAAAAATCATGGAGATTTTTATTGCAAACGATGTGCATGCAGCGATTGTCGCACAGGTCTCCCGTCAGTCTTTTGATGAGGCTTTTTCGCCGACCAACAATCCCGACGACATGGCGGACTACATGGATACTGCTTTTGCCGTAGGGCAGATCGCGGAAGAAATGACCGATGATCAGAATACATTTCTCCTTGCAGCGCTTGAAGGAGTGCCTTGTGGTATTGCCAAATTGCGGCGGGGAGGGGTACCTCCGGAGTTTCTGGCTGACAGGCGTTCTATCGAATTGCAGCGGCTGTATATCATCGAAAAGGCTCACAACAAAGGCATAGGACGCAAACTATTGCAAACCTGTATGGAGATAGCCCGGGCGGAAGGTTACGAGTGTATTTGGCTGGGTGTATGGGAGCATAATCCCAAAGCCATCCGGTTCTACCAGAGAATGGGGTTTGAGTTGTGTGGAAGCCATGTATTTGTGCTGGGGAAAGATGTGCAGACCGACCTGGAGATGTACAGGGAAATATAAAAAAAGTCGCCACCGGGCGGCAGCGACTCGATTGGAATTGCAAAGGTAATTGCTTACCCTCTTATATCTTTGGGACGTAAAAAACCTGAAAGGTCACTTCCCTGTCTGATAAACTATATTAGCTTCCTGAACGGCTATTGGCGCCAACCAGTATCCAGATTACCGGGCCCAGTACAGGGAACACCAGTACGCCGACGGTCCAGAGCAGTTTTGCTATCGTTTCTTTATTACTTTCTCTCCAGATATTGACCAGTACACCGATGGTGAGGACAAACCAGAGAACAGATACGGCAAATTTAATAAGAGTAAACATGGCGGTATATTACTTTAAGTGAATGATCATTTTTGATACGAGTATAATCCTTGCCTGGTTATCCCCTAATCTGCAAAAAACTATATTTTCTCCTGAAAATATAGTTTTCCATCTGCGAAACGATCTCTGCAAAGATTCACTATTCTTCCTGATCAACAACCGGCGCTTTCCATTGGGTGTAACCGACCGCAAGTCCTTCTGCTGTTTTTACAGCTTTTCCTGACCGCTGTTTATCGTAGATGAGTACAAAGGTCATAATCAGACTGGTGGCAATAATGATAAACAGTAAAATGCCCGGATCGAACCCTTCTACCATTGCTTCGTGGGGAATGGCGTAAAAAAGCAGGATGGTAATCAATCCTCTGGGCGCAACAAACAACTGAGGGATGATATCTTTTCCCAGGAAAATCCGCAAAATGACAAACCGGATCACATAGATAGACAACACAATCAGCCCACTGACCAAAGCAACTTTTACACTAAACAGGGTGGCCAGAGAAATGGTGAGCCCAAAGATGACAAAGAAAAATGTGCGCACCACAAAAGCTGTTTCCATCGTAACCACATGAAGGCCTTCATAGATTTGGCCGGCTTTTTCGAGGTTTAGCCAGCGCCGCAGGATTCCCCTGAAAAAAAGCTCCATATTGGCAACCAGCAACCCAAAGATCAGGATAATGATCAGGGAAGAAAGGTGGATTTTTTTACCCAGTGCGTATAAAAGCAGCAATACCGATATCAGTAAAAACAGCTTGACATGGCTGCGGATATTTTGAAAAATCAGCACCAGCCCGTAACTCGCCACAAAGGATATCAAAATCGTGAGTCCAAGGTTTCCCATAAAACCGAGCGCACCGCTTTGTTCTGCCGGTCCTTCAAATTTTCCCGCCAGAAAGTAAAAAAACATAATACCGAGGATATCAGAAAATGTACTCTCGTAGATATGAAATTCCCTTTTTGTGGCTTTGAGGCCCGAAACACTCGGAATAATGATGGCACTTGACAAGATGGAAAGTGGCGTAGCGTAAAGCCAGGCTTTGGACATTTCCATGCCGGGGATATAGTAATGCAAAATCTCCGCGGCAACCCATGCTGATCCTATCAGCCCGAGAAGGGCAATGACAAATGACTTGGTAATGGGAACCAGTTTTTCGCGTTTAAGCTCCAGCTCAAGGGCGGCTTCCAGCACGATCATGATCAGTCCTACGATTCCCAATACTTCCAGGACCGGGAAAAAATTCATATCTCCCATTCCTCCTGCATCGAGGGCAAATTTGAGCAAAATGCCCAGCACGATTAACATCAGTACTGAGGGGATATTGGTTTTGCGGGCAAATTCACCAAACAGAAAGGACATAATGATGATGAGCGAGGCCGCAATAATCAGGTTGTAGGAAGACAAAATTTCCATATAAATCTTTACTTTTCAATTCAGAAATCAGGATTCATCAATAATTTTACATTCGTAGCCCCACTCTCCGATTACGCGCACAAGATCCTGGAGGTGATTTTTTTCTCTGAAAAAGGCTTTCATAATCAGCTTGCCTTTGGGATAAGACAGCTCGGGTTTGTAATTCCAGTTGATAAATGGATTGGTAGTGATCAGATTGGTAAAGGCAGCAAATTGGTCGTTTTTTTCTCCATGGTTGAGTGGCGATACTTCCAGCAGACTGTATTTGCCGCTATCCCGGTTGTCGGAAATAATCGTGTACCCGTCTGCCAGCAGGCGGGTATAGCTGACATGGTGAATGCCTTCGGGGGTGCGTATGTTCAGACCTAATGCACCTTTTCGCGAGACAATGCCCTGGATTTCTCTGTAGCTGACAATCTTTCCTTCGCTAAATGAATCATTAAACCAGACCAGTTTACCGGTGATATAATTCCTGATATGTGAAAAACCGATAATGAGAATAAACAATACCAGCGCCCCGTGAAAGCCCGGATTTATAAAAATGAAGGTCCCCGTAAGTAATATAATTGCCAATGGCTCAAAAAGTACCAGTAGCTGGGTAATAAGCGTGTTGACCGGCTTCTGAAAATTGCGTGCAATAGGGCTGTTGGTGAGGAACCTGCGCACGAGGAGAAGCATAATGAAAAATCCCAGCAAGGTGATTCCCAACATGAAAAAGGTCGTCCATGAAAATCGGAATGCCAGTAAATCGTTCATATCTTATTGTATTGAATATATTTTCCCTCTTCGAGTAGTTGTCCCAGGTCGTTGACAATGGATTCGTCAATTTCCAGCCAGTCATCCATTTGGCGGTTAAGCATGCCGATACTGAGCAGTCTGCGTACGAGCTGCTGGTATCGTTCCGGAAAAGATGGCCCAAACAGTTTCCTCAGGCGATATTCATTGGTCCGCTTTTGCAGCATAATGGAAGCCAGCAGCAGCGCCAGGTCAGGGTTTTCCAGCGGAGGGAGTTCGTGTTTTTGGGTAAATGTATTGGCGACATTGATTTCGTCGAGTTTGCGGGTTGAATGCGACCACAAGCTGAGCGAATCACCAATAATACCCCGTGAGGCCCTGTAAACGAGGTTGATCTGGCGGTCAAATTCGCGGTTGGAGATTTCCTCCCCCTGAATATTTACCAGATTTTTGTGTGTGGCTCCATGGCGAATCCAGATCGCAGATTCAATTTCTGCTGTGGACATATAGTCCATATTGATTTCTGCCTGAAATATATTTTGAATGTCATGGACTTTGCAGAGGTGTTTGTACAGGGCATTGCCCATCGAAACCACTACAAAATGCCCGGAAGAGTGATTGTCGATATACTTGGTCAGCATCCGCACATTTTCATACAGCGGCACTTCCGGACTCCACCATAGCTCCAGGTCATCAATCCATATCATAGGATGATCCTGCCGTGTGTATTTGCGGATAAATGCCAGGGCTTTGCCCAGGTCAAAAGAGACTTCCATTTTACGGCCCTGGATATTGAGTATCTGGCCGGGGCGAAGGGCAATGACTTGTTCCGGGAAAAGGCGTAGCCCTACCAGCTCACCAAAAAGTGTTTTACCCGAAAGTCGCTTTCCGGTGAGCACAATGGCGCCTCTGAATCCTTTCTGCCAGTTTTCCCATACTTTTCTGACATGCTGCAATTCGTCGTCTCTGCCGACAATAAAAGATTCACCTACATACCCTTTGGTCAGGAAAATACTCGAATAATGGCTGCCATCTGTATCACTTTTTCTGCTCTGTATATATCTGACAATTTTTTCGGAGGGACTAAGCACATCGCCTTTTTCCACGGTCTTGACAAAACTGCTCAAAATAGCCAGATAGGGCGAGATGGTATTTTTGATCCGTGTGACGACTTTATTTTTGGTAAATGAAAAACGCCCTACCGGAGACTGAAGCGGAACGAGAAGGAACGAGTACGGGTTTTTGTAAATGCCGGATATGAAAAATTCGTTTTCCAGTCGCTCTTTTATCAGCTGTTGAAGCGTAGGCAGTTGTTCTTCCCGCTTTTCCAGATTGCTGAGGAATGTTTTGAGAGAAAGGAGAAAGTCAGACTTATCGAGGTCTGTGGCACGTCCTTCGCGGTTTTCTGCAGACAGAATGAGGATACGATTGCGAATATTGACAATCGTCATTTTTAATCCGTTGGAAGTATTTTCGGTCAGCTCCCATATTTCATTGAGCAGAGGAAGGATCTGCGACTCCAGCCAGAGTTGGGTTCTTCTGCGAATGTTGATTTCTGCGACTTCGAGTATTCCCCCTTCAATGGACACCGTGACGGTCTGCTTTACCGGAAGTTTGGCGATCAATTGTTCCAGTCTTTCGGAGAATGCGTTGAGGTAGGGTTTTACAACGATTTCATTTTCAAGTGTTTCAAGCCGGGCCACAAACTTGGGCATGCTGACCTCTTTCTCGGAAGATTCCTGTTCGATCAGCTCATTTGTCAGGGTTTTGTGATCCAGAATCTCTTTCTCACAGGCAGAAAGGCTTTCATGGGTCATGACCTGAATCTGCCGGAAAATATCACCGAATGAGCGTAGTGCCTGATATTCCTGAGTCAGCTGGGTGCATTGCGCCGGTATTTTCGCGATTTGTTTTTTATAAACGGGCCATGGGTTTTGCTGATGCCCCCAACTTTCCAGCTGACGGTTGGCTTTACGGGGCGTATCGAGCAGGTTGCGGGTTTGTTCAGGTAAGGTCTGGCTCAGGCTTTCGAAAGCTTCACGGAGCACGGCCCTGGATTGTTCGTGGAGGTTGGCGGTTGCGGCCTCCGTTACGCGATCGTCAGCGAGGAGAATTTGTGCCTTTTGCTGCTGAAAGAGAATATCCCGCCACAACAGCATAAACATTTTGATCTGATCTGCCCACAGGAAGTTGGTGAAGTAGTGCGAAATCAGGGTTTCCCGCGAAAGCGTACCGGCAGCAGAGAGTTGACCAAAAGCCTCTTCTTGAGCCTGCGTAAAAACTTCGCATAGCGGCAAACTGTTTTCATTCAGTTTTTCAAAATGCAAATCGACGGAACCCGTGTTAAGTGTTTCCGTTACTAACGTTTCTGCTTTTTGGATAAAATGGGAAAAGGTTGTATCGGAGATCTCCATAGGGTAAAAATAGGAAAAATTCCTGAAACTGCCGGGAATAAAATCCTATTCCTTTACTTTTGAGCCTAGCCAGTTGTTGAGTTTCGTTGCCTCCTTTTCTTTGATTTTGGCTTTTTTGGTGAGCGTGAATTTGCGTGTAACAAAGGCACCATTATAAGGAACGATTATTTCCTCAACCTGAAAATCACTATATACCCGAAGGTTTATCGTTGCTCCCTTTTTTAGTCCGTTGACATAGTCATCAAGGCTGATTCCTGTGGCATTCCTGCCATCGATTTCAAGGATAAGATCGTTTTCTGAAAGCCCTGCGGTAAAGGCATCTCCACCGGGGTGAAGTTTGCGCAGGAGAATTCCCTGTGTGATATTTTCTGCGGAGAGGATACCCAATCCCTGTGCTCCGGGTTTGGCGTCGCTCACCGACGATAGTTCAAGACCAAATGGTTCCAGAAAGTCTTCGTAAGGAATAGGTTCTGTATCATGTACATATTTGTCAAAAAACGTTTGCCACGAAGTGCGGGTAAGTGCCTCCGCCGCCATTTGGATGCCATTTTCCGGAACTCCCTGATCTTTGTCGTAGTATTCGAGCAGCAGATAGTTAAACAGCGCATCGAGCGTTACGGCTCCGTCTGATTTTTCCCGCAGTCCCAGATCCAGCAGTAGGCCCAGCCGGGAGCCATTCGAATAATATGAAACCTGCCTTTGAGGGTTTGAGTAGGCAGAATTGTCAAGCCAGCTTTCAAAACTTGATTCCGAAGGAGAGACAACGGAAGCGGCGTAACTGTTTTCCAGTATTTCGATATTGCCAGCAACTTTGCGAAAGAACTGATCTTGGGTAATAAGTCCGGCCCTGACCAGGAGGAGATTGGCATAGTAGTCCGTAACACCTTCTGTAAACCAATGCAGGTGGGTGTACTGAGGCTGGCTGTAATCATAAGGCCAGAGTGCAGCAGGTCTAATGCGTTTTACATTCCACGAATGCCACAACTCATGCGCGGTAGTACCCGCAATGCTGGTCAGCGATTTGGGGGATTCTGTAGCCGCCGCCGGGATAGCAAAAGATACCGAGTTGGCATGCTCGACCCCATGCCTGATCTGATAAGGCTGGAGCCGGTATATAAAGTGAAACTCTGTATAGGGAAACCTTCCGAAAATTGCGACTGCTTCTTCACTGATCTTCCTCACCATTTCAATCGCGGCATCATCTACCGATTTATCGCCTTTATAATCTCCCTGGAAATACAGGTAAAACGTGGTATTCTTCAGTTGAAAGGAAAGGGTTACCATTTTTCGGGCAACTACCACCGGAGAGTCTGCCAGGTAGTGATAGGTGGGGGCTTCAAAGCGATTTTCAGACGGAATAAACTTCATCTGGGTGGCGACACTCCATGCTTCCGGTTTATCGGGCATGTGCAATGAAACTGAACCATTGAGCCGGTCGGGTACATACATAAAGAGGTTGACCGGGTTGAAATAGATCTGGTCGGGCCCGAGGTAACTCGACCCCGCGTCCGTATTGTTGGCGAAATAGTGGTAGGATATCACTACTTTTTTTCCGGGAGAATGACGTACACGCCAGGAGCTCATCGCCGTTTTTTCCCAGGCAAGGGCATTCCCCGTTTCATCCTTTGCGGAAAAATTTGAGACTGCCGCCGCAAAATCCTGCGTCCTATATCTTCCGGGGCGCCATACCGGAAGCTGAAACTCCGTAAAACTACCCGACTGTGGTGAAACCGTCAGAGAAACAACATACGTATGGGTGTGTGGAGATAGCCAGGTAAGGGTATAATCGTAGTCAGCGGCTGTAAGTTGTAAGCCGGTAATCATGGTTAAAACGGTAAGAATCCACTTCATGTGTAAGGTTTTTTCACAAATTTAGGCAAAGGTGGGAAAGATTGTTGATACTTATTCTCCTTATATGAAAATGAACATTACCAAAAACTACTTATTTACCTCTGCCCGGCTGGGTTTCCGCAATTGGGAAGACGCTGATCTGGAAGGAATGGCCCGCATCAATGCAGATGAAAAAGTCATGGAGTTTTTCCCTTCTGTGGCTACAGAAAAGGAAACCCATGAGTTTATCACAAGGATGCAGGCGCAATTTTCGGAAAAAGGGTTTTGCTATTTTGCCGTTGACAGGCTGGAAGATCACTCATTCATCGGGTTTATCGGCCTGTCTGAAAAAACCTTTGAGGCAGATTTTACTCCCTGCATTGATATCGGCTGGAGACTGGATTGCGCAGAATGGAATAAAGGGTATGCTACCGAAGGCGCAAAAAGATGTCTGGAATATGCGTTTGAGGATTTGCGACTCAACAATATTTATTCCATCGCTCCCAAAGTGAATGTGAAGTCTGAGCAGGTGATGAAAAAAATCGGTATGATAAAACTTTATGAGTTTGCGCATCCCTTACTAAAAAATGATGAACGGCTGGAGAATTGTGTTTTGTATATGATTGGCTGTTAGCTGTTGGCTGTTAGCTGTTGGCTGTTGGCTGTTAGCTGTTGGCTGTTGGGGCTTTTTGTACTTACGCGCGCTACGGCTCAACTCCTGAAAAAAGGGGGGGGGGACGGGCCTCCTGGCTACAAATCGAAGATGCCTCAGGTACATCCGACCTCTCCGAGGTCTTGTCTCCTGGCAACGAACATTCAACCTCGGAGGTCTTGTCTCCTGGCTAAAAATCGAAGATGCCTCAGGTACAGGAGTCCTTTGTTTGAAGCCTTGACGGCTTTCCCTATGGTTCGTAGCACGCTGCCCGGTTTCTCCAACGGAGAAGCACGTCACCGGTCACACTGTAATAGGGGTTTGTGTTCTCCCCTTTTCGGGGGAGAAGGCTCTCCCTGTTTTCAGGGTAAGCGAAAAACCCTGCTTTCGCAGGATTGATTGTGTGGTGGTCTGCGCCTCATCTTTGGGGTGTAATACAACAATTAACCAAACACGTAATCATTATGAAACGCATCCGACTTATTTTAACCATGCTTTTTCTTTTCCTCTCCGGACTCTCTTTGTCTGCACAAGGGGAGGTGAAACTTGCCCGCAGTGCTTCCGATCCCGGAGTCAACGGCGTGGCCTACAACTTTACCGGAAAACTACAAAGCAGCACCGGACAAGCCACTACCGTACAAGGTATGCTTGCTTTGATGAGCACGGGGGAAGGCACAATGGAAGGTGTGCTCGTGGACTCTCTCACAGACAAAACCTATTCTGTAAAAGCAACCCATTCACGGGGTTTTGTGATGACTTTTACAGGTGAAGATGGCAGCAGTTTTACCGGCGCATCTGCAGGTTTTAGCGGATTGGTTCCTCCCACGTCGCTGAGCGGAAAAGCATCTTCGGGCCTTAGCGGAACATGGACAGCCACTGACGCCAATTATTTTACCATTCCCTCCGGTACGATATTGTTTTCGCCGGAGCTGGCCTGCACATTCTGCCAGCTTATTCACTTTTGCGGTGTGATTACCACGATCCCCTGCACGGCCTGCACGGACGTCTGCAAAAAGAAGAAATAATAATTTTTTGTATTCCTGATGCCTCGCAAATACTGGTCAGTAATAGCCAGTGTTTGCGGGCCTATTTAGAACATCCATTAATAATCTGATATGAAAACTTCAACCTTCTCTGTTATCTGGGCAGTTTTATACGCCGGATTCGGACTGGGGCTTCTGTTTGTCCCCGCCCAGTTTATGGCGCCTTATGGTGTAACCCTTGACAGCTACGGAGTCCTGATGTCAAGAGTGCTGGGATCAGCCCTTACCGCCTATGCCCTGGCGTTTATTCTCAATCGCAATATTCCATTGACAGAAGCCGCATGGCGAAACCTGCTACTGGCAAGCGTTGTTTACAACCTGGTGGATATTCCCGTAGTATTGATGGCTACGGTCAATGGCGTGATGAATTCGCTGGGCTGGCTGCCGACGGGCCTCCACATTTTCCTGGCCGCGAGCATGGGATATTTTTTATTCCGGAAATAAAAATCGCGGCATTGTCAGCAAAATCTTAGGCATGATTCCGTAGATTGCCCTGTGGAAACAGATAATTAGCCTGCATGACAATCACCTTAAACCAAATCGAAGAAGCACACCGGCGCATCGCGCCTTATATCCACCGCACACCCGTGCTCACCAACAGCACCCTCAACGCCATGACGGGTGCTGATTTGTATTTTAAGTGCGAAAACTTTCAGAAAATAGGCGCCTTTAAAATCCGTGGCGGGATGAATGCCGCATTAAGTCTTTCTCCCGAAAAACTCAAAAACGGTATCGCTACACATTCCTCCGGCAACCATGCCCAGGCCATTGCCTATGCCGCCAAAATCCTCGGCGTGAAGGCTTATATCGTGATGCCTGAAAACTCTCCCGCCGTAAAAATCAACGCTGTGAGAGGCTATGGAGCCGAAATCACTTTTTGTGCAGCCAATCAGGCAGCGAGAGAAAGTACCCTTCAGCAGATTGTGGACGCTACGGGTGCGGAGTTTGTGCACCCTTACGACGACTACCGCGTGATCACCGGCCAGGCTACCTGCGCCAAAGAGCTGATCGAAGACACCAGCGGGCTGGATGTGGTCATCGCTCCTGTGGGCGGCGGCGGGTTATTTTCGGGAACCTGCCTGAGTACGCATTATCTGCTGCCCGAAGCAGCCATTTATGCGGGAGAACCAGAAGGTGCGGCAGATGCGTATCTCAGTCTGAAAAGTGGCAAAGTGCAAAAGGCAGAATATGTAAAAACCATTGCTGACGGACTTCTGACGACGCTGAGTGAAAGAACCTTCGGCATTATCAGCCAGTATGTCAGAGAAATCCTGCTGGTAAATGACGACGAAATCAAAGCCGCACTCCGCCTCGTCTATGAGCGTATGAAAATCGTTGTGGAACCGAGTTGCGTAGTTCCCCTGGCCGCGGTACTCAAAAACCGGGAGAAGTTTGCCGGTAAAAGCGTCGGGCTGATCCTTACCGGAGGAAACGTGGATCTGGCGAAGTTGGGGGATTGGTTTGGAGAATGACTTAATTTTCCACAGGTAACGTCATGGAGGTATAATCATAAGAAATGCCTTCGATTCTGAACATATCCTTTGTATTGGCCAGTGTCTCAAAATTCATTTTTTCATAAAGTCTTTTTGCCGGAATATTGTTTGCCATCACTTCTAAATCAAGCCAACTGATTTTTGGATTGTTTTTGCAGTATTCGATCACAAATGCTAATAATTGACGGCCAATTTTTAATCCGCGAAAATTCCTATCGACACCCATGCCGAGAAGCACTCTGTGTTCTGCATTTGGGTGGTTATTTGGCCGGATGTCAATATGGCCGACAATTTTGTTTTCCGGATTAATAGCTACCCAGATTTTCCTCCATCCGGTTTCCCCAAACGATTTATCCAAGGCGCCCCCAAATTTGGCCTTTATTTCGCCGGAGAGCGTAGATTGTTGTCTGGAAAGCGGCAGAAAAATGGGGGATCCATTGAGGCCGTTTTCGGAAATATGAATAGATAAATATTGAAAGAAATCTTCCAGTCTTTCTGCGGTCAACGCTGTGATGGAAATCATTTGCAGTCTGTTTTAGGGTAACGCGCGTTTTTACAAATCATATTTTGCCACGGAATGTGTCATTATCCCAATTTATGGGGTTGTTGATGATATAATTGGAAATGCGTTCAAAAGCTGCGGCATCGCGAATGATCCGGTCGTGAAAACGCGGTTGCCACGCAAAATCAATCCCCAGGCGGTTGGCGTGTTTGGTTACGGCCGATTTGTAACCGCCAATAATAG
Organism: Bacteroidia bacterium; assembly: GCA_041391665.1. Taxonomy (NCBI): domain Bacteria; kingdom Pseudomonadati; phylum Bacteroidota; class Bacteroidia; species Bacteroidia bacterium. The sequence continues at coordinate 1,322,237 of JAWKNO010000001.1, forward strand.
CCGACACCGAATTTTTCCCCTGATTTTGAAAACGTTGTTGCCCAATGGTTTTGGGGTGTTCGAATTCGATGGGGTGTTCGATTTCCGTGGGGGATTCGGGTTCGATGGGTTGTGGTGACGGTTTTTGGGACGGTTTTTGTGACGATTTTTGTGACGATTGTAGAGACAACGCATGCGTTGTCTCTACGGATTCCGCCGATTCCGACGATTCCGCCGATTCCGACGATTCCGCCGATTCCGACGATTCCGACGATTCCGCCGATTCCGACGATTCCGACGATTCCGACGATTCCGCCGTGATACCGGAATTGCCGTCCCCATTCAAAATTAAAATGCCGTGTATGTGGTTGGGCATTACCACAAATTCGCCTAATGCTATATTTTTGGCGTGATTTTTTATTTCGTGCCAAAACACATCTGCCAGAACGCCGGCATTAGACAAAACCATTTTCCCATTTTCAATTTCGCCAAAATAATGCAGGCGGTTTTTGGTACAAATGGTGATGAAATAGGCGCCCTTCCACCGATAGTCCCAAAACGAGGCGCGGGCAGAAGGAATGCGGTATTTATTTTGAAATTTTTCGGCCATTATGCCACAATTTGTCTTAGCAAACACATCCGCGTATTCACCATTTCCGTTGGGAAGCGTTTGTTAAGGCCTAATATCCCCGGTTTCCTCCGAAATCGCAAGAATATACTTCGGGTCCGCAAGTGCGATATTTGGGTTTGCCGCTAAAGACCCATAGCACCGCTTCATGTACTTCACTGCTGGCTGAAGTCTGCCTGTATTTTCTGTAACTCAGTGATTTGAGGGATAATGATTCTTGTGTCTTTTTTTCGCTGCTGGCTCCATGCGAGGTAAAATACAGCCGCGTAAAACAGCCAGGTAAAAATTATGCCGCCGGTCACAATGTTTTTATCGACGCCATCAAGAATGGCATGCAGGTAAAAACTGCTTAAAATCCCCAGCAGAACGGTATAAAGAGGCATAAAAACGTTGGTTACCAGAAGATTATACCTGAGCCTGGACAGTTGGGTTTTGACAAACCGGGCAGGGTCTCCGGCCATGGACTTGTGGATGTTGGTTTGTCTGAACCAAAAAATCATCGTCTGTATTCCGATTAAAAACCAGATTCCAATTAAAGGAAAAGCAGCGGTTTGATTTTTTATAAATGGCAACACAAGGATACCTGTGAGGTAAATCGTGCCCGCCAGCCAGTAAGAGATTCTGGTGTTTTCTTTTTTAAGTTGTGCTTCGAAATGGGTGATTTGTTCAGCCATCGCCTGATCCAGTTGTAAAGGCAGCTTTTTTTGCTGCCATTGTGCGCTTAATTCGTTGAAATCCATAGTCTTTACATTGTTGTGTTCCAAATAGATTTTAATTGTGTTTTGATTCTGCTGATTTTTACGCCTACATGTGTGGTAGTCATTCCCAGAATTTCTGCGATTTCTTTGTATGCATATCCTTCCAGATACAATCCGATAAGGGCTCTGTCTGCACTTTTGAGCAGGCCGATTTTTTCCAGTAATACCTCTGCCTGGCCATTTTCCGGAGAAATTGTTTCAGGTAATTCTTTTAAATACGCTGTCTTTTCGCTTTGTCTTTTTTGTTTTAGATTGAAGTTAATGGAGGCGTTCAAAACCACCCGGTAAATCCAGGTTTCCATTTTTGCATTTCCCTGAAACTGAGCAATTCCCTTCCAGATATTAATCAGCACTTCCTGATACAGGTCGTCTGCTTGTGTACGATCCTGCACCAGAATACAGCACAAGCGGTAAATCCTGTCCTTATGTTTTTCATACACGTCTTCAAACAGCCGTTGGTTCTTCAAGTTTTTTTTCAATTAGACCGATTAGAAACCGGGATTATTACAGGAGGCCTATTACTTTTTTTGTGAAAATTGACTGGAAACTAAAAATGATGCAAATTGAGCGTATCTCAAAAATTTAAGCTAACTATGCTATCTACACTCATCAATCCAACCAAAGCGACCATTTTGGTCACCTTATTCGTTCTGTCTGCATCAGCAATAGCGCAAGACGGTACGATTTATCCACTCGAAAGACCTGCCGAGCCGAAAGCCATTTTACTTGGCACAGGCGGCGTCGATGACCAGCCCGCACCTGAGACCTGGTTTCGCCAATGGGGAGACCCGATGGCGCGCAACATTTCCACCGCAACGCTTACTCCCTTTCTGCCCGAACCCGGCAAGGCAAACGGCGCAGCCGTGATTGTGGCGCCTGGAGGCGGCTTCATGTGGCTTTCTATGGGCAACGAGGGATGGGAAGTCGCAGAGGCACTCGCAAAGCAGGGCATTGCTGCTTTTGTGCTTAAGTACCGGCTTCACCCTACTCAGGAGTCGCTTGAAGACTTCGCGGCATGGATGAATCGCCCTCGCCCGGCTCCCGCTGCGCCTTCCGACTCTTCCCGAAATAACACACCGCCACGTCCGCCGCAGCGCGACCTGTCCAACCAGCTCGAAGACGCTGAGGCCGCCTACGCCATGATCCTCAAACGTGCGAAGGAGTGGGGCGTAGATACGACCAGAATTGGCATGATTGGTTTCTCTGCGGGCGCAGGCCTCACCATGCATGCAACCCTCCACTCGAAGACTATGGATCTGGCCTTTATTGGTCCGATTTATGGCGGAATGGGCCCGGTAGAGGTGCCGAAAAACGCGCCGCCCATGTTCAATGTTATCGCTAGCGATGATTTTCTCTTTCGCGGGCAGTTTGGGGTGATTGACTCATGGTTTAAAGCGGGAATTCCTGTCGAATTTCACTTGTATCAGAATGGTGGACATGGTTTTGGTCTCGGGAATCCCAACCGAACCAGCAACCGCTGGTTTGACGCTTTCATTCACTGGCTGGATGTGAACAAATTTCTTGCCGCCGGGACGGGAGAGTGACCCTGTGCTTACACGGCCACTTGTCTCTGGCAAAAACGATAGGTACAGCTAAACACTTCTGTGTATGGTAGTACAGTATCTTTCGGTCAGAGGCGGGAATGTTATGTTTTTGCCGGAAACATGGATGAATACCATGCTCTGTGTTTCCGGCACATTCTCCGACACCAACAAACCCCTCAATGACGTATTCAAAGACAATACGGGTAAAACTTACTCCGCCGAAAACGGTGTAACCACAAAGTAAGAGAGGTTTTTATGTAGAATTTCACCCGGTTTTTGTTTAGCTTTTGTGAAAAATTGACCAAATGGAAACCCTGCCGCTGTACATCTCTCTCGTGTTTGGTGCTACCACGCTCCTGACGGTTTTTCTGTTTTACCGTGCGGCCAACATGTCAAAGACAACTTTGTACATTTTGCTGGGATGGCTCGCTGTGCAGACACCTGTTGCACTTTCGGGTTTTTATACCGTGACAGATACGTTACCGCCAAGATTTTTGCTGGCTATTTTGCCTCCCCTGATCATGATTGTGATACTTTTTTCGGCAGCAAAAGGAAGGCAATATCTCGATTCCCTCAATCAGCAACGGTTGACATTATTGCATACGGTGCGCATACCTGTCGAAATCGTTTTGTTCTGGCTTTTTGTCCATCATACCATTCCTCAAATCATGACCTTTGAGGGGAGAAATTTTGATATTCTGGCCGGCCTCACCGCGCCGGTTATTTTCTATTTTGGGTATGTAAAACAACAACTCAGCCGACCGATCCTGCTGATATGGAACTTCCTTTGTCTGGGCCTTTTGTTGAATATTGTATTTCACGGCGTATTATCCGCACCTTTTCCTTTCCAGCAGTTTGGGTTTGAGCAGCCCAATATTGCCCTCTTGCATTTCCCCTTTGTATGGCTGCCTTGTTGTGTGGTGCCATTGGTGTTGTTGTCGCATCTGGCTACGGTAAGGCAGTTGTGGAAAAACAGGCTATTAGCGCTTGCTAAAACTTAACATTATACCCAATTCGAATTACCTGCGTCTCATAATAGTCGCTGCTGATGTACGAAAACCCTGCCCCCTGAATTTCCTTTCGCACAACCATTGTATTGAGCAGATCGGTGGCATTGAGGATAAACTCGCTTTTTCCTTTCTGCAAGGATTTTTTGATCCCTGCATCCAGCGAAAATCTCGCATCAATTTTTCCCTGCGGGATAAGATCAGGCGCCAGATATACTGCCGAAATCTGTAAATCTACTCGTCCGGGTAGATGAAGGATATTGTTCAGCTTGGCATTTCCTGAAATAATTTCCTGCTTTTCTGCTGTGAAGGTATTCGGTGCGGGGTATAAATTCTCTACCGTAAATGCATCAATCTGGTTGCGATATGCCGTCAGGTTGAGGTTAAATGAATACCACGGTGCGACGTCCTGGGCCAGCACCATTTCTACCCCGGTATTGTAACTCCGGCCGGCATTCTGGAAAATGGCGTAGATCAGATTGCTACCGGGGACTGTGCTGGCGATTCGTGTAATGGTCCCATCCGTAAACCGATGAAATGCAGCTGCATAAAAATACCCACTCTCCCAGCCGGTCTTGTAGCCCAACTCGAAGGAATGGGTGAACTGAGGGCTAAGCGCGGGGTTTCCCACTTTGATAATCTCCGCATCGTCGTATTTTGGAAAAATACGAATATCAACTTCATTGGGCCGGTCAACTCTCCGGTTGTAAAATAATGAAAGCTTGTTATGGTCATCAATTTTATATGCCAGCCGCACGTTGGGGAAGGGCTGGGTATAATTATAACCATCACTTTTGTAGGTGCTGTGATCGGGGTTTACATCGTATTGCAGCCCGACATATTCCAGCCGCAGCCCGACTTCTGCCTCCACCTTCTGATTTTCGAAGATATAGTTTCCATACAGGGCGGGAATCGTTTCATTGTACGTTGCCCACCCACCGGCTGTCGTGTCAAGCGGTGAATTTATCCCGGGAATGAATTGCATATTCGTGGGAATTCCCCTGCGGCGAAATTTAAAGCCACCTTCAAAACGACCGTATTTCAGAGGTTTGATATAATCTATGTTGAAGTCGGCAACATGTTCATCTGAGATCAGCTTAAAAGCATCCTTTCCGGTAAAGGTGGGTAAAATATTATCAAAAAAATATTTCTCGTCTTCTCTGTGAAAGGTGTAGTTAAACCCTGTGTTGAGGACGTGGCCGGGCTGTTTGAACTTGTGCTGGTACACAGCCGAGCCGACCACCGTTGTCTTCAACTCGTCTTCCAGAAATTGCCATAGGCGGTAGCGCTCCGAAAGATCTCCGTTGAAAAAGGGCTCGTCTCCCCGGTCAATAATTTTTTCGATCCCAAACAGGCCCGAAACCGTGAGGGTATTTTGGGCATTGAGATTCCAGTCAGCCCCCGCTTTTGTCGTGATAAAATGCGTATTGCGGTTTCGCTTGGTTTGCTGGTTGATGACCGTACCGTCATCGTAGGTTCTGGTTACAAATTCGTTTTTGTTGAGGGTTTCTGTGTATAGATAGTCGCCCTGGAAAAAGACATTCACGTTATTTTTCCGGTAGTTGAGCGAAAGCGACGGATTGATTTTGGGCGTCATCTGATATTGCGGGCGAATGGTGGGAAGATTTGCTCTTTTTTCCCATAAGGCCCCCAGACCGGTTATAAACCCTGCTTTCCCGTTAAACCCCTCCTGTTTATTTTTCTTATAGATGATATTGATAATTCCGGCATTGCCGTTTGCATCAAATTTGGCGGAAGGGTTGTTGATGATTTCAATTTTCTCAATGTTGGAAGCAGGAATATTGTCGAGGCCTGTCTGGTTGCCAAAGCCAGTGAGGGCAGTTTGTTTCCCATCCATGAGTACGGTAACCTTGTCATTGCCCCGGAGAAGCACTTTCCCGTCTTGTACAGTAACTCCCGGAAGGTTTTGCATAGCCTGAAGAACAGACCCCCCGCTCTGGCTGATATTGTCATCTACAGAAAAAGTTTTCTTATCCATCCGGCTGCTGACCTCATCCTGTTTACCTGTTATTTCGACTTCGTTGAGGGTTACGGCTTTTTCTTCGAGCTCAATGGTTGTGATGTCCAGAAAATTGGAAAGTGATCCTACAAACAACGGTTGATGGGCTGGGGAAAAGCCAATGGCCGAAATTTCGAGGAAGTAGTTGCCCGGACTTACTTTGGTAAGGGTAAAGCGGCCGTCTTCATCGCTGACGGTACCCGTGACAAAGGCGGAGTCTTTCGCGTTTTTGAGCAATATATTCGAAAATGCGAGTGGGCTTTTGTCGGTTTGATTTTTGACTATGCCTGAAATAGTAACGCTAATCTGCTGTGAATAAGCCGGAGCGGTCGCTGCGATTAAGAAAACAGCCAGGGAAATAATTATTTTTTGCATTGCCTGAAGTTGGTACTACTATATGAGCGGCAAGCTATTGTCTGATTTTGTAGGAATTCTGTTTTGGCAATAAATACTCACGCTTCATCACCCAATCCCCAATGATGATTTACACTGAGTTTCTGAGTAGTGGTTTGGGTTCGTATTGTATAGGAACCGATACAATCGGCTCTTCAAACTGAATACCTTCTTTTAGCCGGCCCACAGATCTGACGTATCCAAGATATTGTCCGTGATCTCCTTCCAGTGCATGAATCTCCAGATGATTTTCCGGTGCGATCGCTTGTATCCAGTCCCGCCATCGTTTCCACCCCTCATGCATGACATCTGCTATTTCTATTTTCAATATTCCTGCCTTTTCCCAATGTCGCTGCCACCATTTATCTGAATGCAGACAACCCAAATCTGCCGTCCACCATTCTTGAAGATGTTTGGGAACAGCGCCTTCTATTTCTCTTGTCAAACCTGAACCGGCAATTGCCAATATGCCCCCTGGCTTTAAAAACCGCGCTATATAGTTCAGATACAGGTCATCTGTCCCGTAATAAATAAACGAATCAATACTAATAATTACATCAAAGAAGCCATCTGCGAAAGGCAGAGACCTGGCATCTGCATGAATCGGAAATACGCCATTCTCAGCATCTGCATCCCGTATTCGCTGTAGCTTTTCTGTGGCATTAAACCAAAGGTCTGTGGCCCAAACCTGTACCCCAAACTCACGGTGAAGAAAGATCGATGAACATCCCCTGCCGCAGCCAAGATCGAGGACACGCATTCCTGGCTTAAGATCAAGTACTTCTGTCAACCATTCAGTCAGCCAAAGGGAATTTGCGCCACCACTGGCTCCGGAAATAATCCACTCTGGGTGATATGCGGAAGCGCGTGGAAACTGTTGCAATACAAAACGATCATCCATAAAGTCAGAAATAAGGTTCACTCAAAAATCAGGATTAATTTACTATTTTTATCCGAAGAGGGAACGATGTGGTGTCTGGTCTCAAATTTTGTAACTCAACCCCCGTGATGTATGGATCCCATATTTATTGTCCTGACCGGAATAGCTGTAACGCTTTTCTGCATCATTGTTTTACGGCTTCATGCGCTGGTCTCATTATTGTTTGCGGCTCTGGTTACAGGACTGATCACTACTCCTGCGCAGATATATGATTATGCGATTCATAATGGCCTTTCCGGGGCGGCTTCCCAAACCCTGTCTCAAAAACTGATCGGAACCAGGCTTGCCGATGCCTTTGGAAATACAGTCGGGAAAATAGGCATTCTGATCGCGCTTGCCTCTATTATCGGAACGGCGCTGATGAAAAGCGGAGGCGCGGAGCGAATCATTCGAAGTCTGTTAACGCTTACAGGCAAAAAAAATACGTCTCTGGCGTTTCTTACAGGGAGTTTTACTCTGGGGATTCCCGTATTCTTTGATACGGTTTTTTATCTGATGATTCCGCTGGTAAAGTCAATCAGTGTTCGCAATCCAAAGAAATTTAGTCTCTACCTGATGTCCGTAATGGCCGGAGGGGTAATGGCACATTCGCTGGTTCCTCCGACGCCAGGGCCGCTGTTTGTCGCAAAAGAACTGGGGGTTGACATCGGTGTAATGATGATCGGGGGAATCGTCGTGGGCGCTTTTACCGTCATTTGTGGCTATTTGTATGCTTTGTGGGCAAATCGAAAATGGGAGCTGCCCATGCGGGATACGCCGGACATCAGTATCAGAGAATTAAAGGAAAACGCAGAAGTAAACGCACAGGATTTGCCGACCTTGTGGCTTTCTCTTTTGCCGGTTTTGTTGCCGGTTTTGCTGATTACGGGTAAAACCTTTCTGGAAATGATGGTTGACCCGAAAGACCCTGCGACCAGTGAAGTTCAGCAAAATCTGTTGGCCGCATGTAAACTTTTTGGCGACAGCAATATTGCGCTGTTTATTTCTGCGATTGTGGCGATGTATTTACTTTGGAGCAAAACCAAAGCGGTAAAACCATTTGAAAAACATATTACCGAATCGCTATACAGTGCAGGGATGATTATTTTGATCACTGCTGCGGGCGGCACGTTTGGGCAAATGCTGCAGCAAACAGGTATTGGCGTCAGAATTGCCGATTTTGCCAGTGGCTTTCAGACCGCCATTTTACCCCTGGCGTTTTTTATTACGCTGGTGATCCGTACAGCGCAGGGTTCGGCGACAGTTGCGATGGTGACAGCGATTGGTATTATGAGCGGATTTCAGGGGGCAGAAGGGCTGGGCTTTCATCCGGTGTATCTGGCACTGGTAATTGGCTGCGGCTCGAAAATATTTCCCTGGATGAATGACAGCGGGTTCTGGATTGTTACCAAAATGTCAGGAATGGAGGAAAAGGAATCGATCCGTTTTTTTTCCTATTTATTGACGGTAATGGGTTTCTCCGGACTGATCATTACCATGATTTTATCTCTCATCTTCCCATTTGCCTGAAAATATGACCGACCCTTTTGAACAAACCATCGTCTGCACTTCTCCACTGGATAATGTGGGTATTATTTGCCATCCTCAGGGCCTGAAAAAAGGGATACATGTAGGGAAAGATGTGATATTAGTACAAGATATACCGATGGGGCATAAAGTGGCGCTGAGCGATATAGCAGAAGGCAAACCCATTGTGCGATATGGGCAGGAAATCGGTTTTGCCAATACCGATATCGCCAAAGGTGCCTGGGTTGACGAGCGAAAAATTGTGTTGCCACAGCCGCCTGATTTGCTGAATATTCCCCTCAAAGTATCTGCCGTACTGCCTTCAGAGCCCTTAAGCGGTTATACCTTTCAGGGCTATCGCAATGCAGACGGTACAGTGGGAACCAAAAATCTGCTCGGCATTACCACAAGTGTTCAATGTGTAGCGGGTATAACCCAGTTTATTTCCCAAAAGATCGAAAAGGAATTGCTTCCCCTTTTTCCCAATGTTGACGGAGTTGTTGCGCTCAACCATAGTTACGGGTGTGGAATAGCCATAGATGCGCCTGCCGCAATGATTCCTGTCCGGACAATCAGAAACCTCGCCCAGAATCCCAATTTTGGCGGTGAAATTATGATTATCGGCCTGGGCTGTGAAAAACTGCGGCCCGAAAGATTGTTGCCTGAAACCGATCATAAAGATGCACATTCCATTCTCTACCTGCAGGATGAAGCTTTTTCCGGATTCGAAGAAATGGTGCAAGGGATCATGGAAATGGCCGAAAGCCATCTGAAGAAACTCAACGCACGGCAAAGGGAAACCTGCCCGGCATCTGATCTGGTGGTGGGGATGCAGTGTGGCGGGAGTGATGCTTTTTCGGGTATAACCGGCAATCCGGTGGCAGGTTTTGCGGCAGATTTAATCGTACGGGCAGGCGGTACAGTCATGTTTTCGGAGGTTACAGAAGTCCGGGATGCTGTGCATTTACTGGTGCCCCGGGCGGTTACCCCAGAAGTAGGGCAGGCACTTCTCGATGAGATGAAGTGGTATGACGATTATCTTTCAGACGGCGGAGCAGACCGGAGTGCAAACCCATCACCCGGAAACAAGCGGGGCGGGTTGAGCAATGTCGTCGAAAAAGCATTGGGTTCGGTGGTCAAATCGGGAACAAGTCCCATCGTGGATGTGGTCAGCCCGGGCGATAAGGTGCGCAAAAAAGGTTTGAATTTTGTAGCGACACCTGCGAGTGATTTTGTTTGCGGCACACTGCAACTGGCGGCGGGAATGAATGTCCATATATTTATCACCGGTCGTGGTACACCCTACGGACTTACAATGGTGCCTGTGATTAAGGTTAGCTCCAATTCTGCGCTGAGCAACCGCTGGTTTGATCTGATAGATTTTGATGCAGGACCTGTAGCATTTGGCACAAAAACTATAGAAAAAATGGGCTGGGAATTGTTTGCGATGATACTGGATGTGGCAAGCGGAAAACAGAAAGTCGCCGCTGACCGTCTGGGAATCCACAATGATCTGGTATTATTTAACCCGGGACCGTTGACGTAGGTTTGAGTGGTTAAGGTAAACGACCAATTTCATCAATGATATCTTCTTCTACGGTTTTATTTTTCTCCCAGTTCTTTTTAAGTATCTGGTATAATGCAACACAACTTAGAATGCCAAACGGGAGAACGATTAAATTAAAAATAAAACTATTCTCTTGCTCTATGGAAATGCTACTCCACAATTCGTAAGCAATCGCAATCAGTATTCCGCCTATAAAGGTTCCGATGTAATAAGACACTACACCTAATATGGCGTACCCCCATTTGCTTTTGTCATAATCGTCCGCCAACTCATAATATTGTTTACCAATAAAATATAAAAGCGCTAATCCCAGCATAGAAGTGGTTTTGTTGTTGATATTTCGAATGTATGTTTTTTTGTCGAAAAATCACCTTCCTATCCCCGGTTTTCTGATGGTAAATGTTTTGAAAGTTTTCTCAAACAAACTCCTGAACACTTTCCACGACAAATTGCTGTTCTTCATCTGTCAGGGTCGGGTATAAAGGCAAACTCAGGCAACGCTCATAATAGGCTTCTGTATGAGGGAAATCGCCTTTCTTCCAGCCGAGTTGCTGATAATAAGGTTGATAATGCACCGGAATATAGTGTACCTGTGCATATATGCCCTTTTTGCGCAAATGTTCGTAAAGACCTTTCCGGTCATTTATCTGCACTACATACAGGTGATAGGCATGTCCGGGGTGGGGCAGGGGAGACTGTAAGGCTGTACCCGCAAATGCTTCGTCGTACCGACTCGCCAGCTCACGCCGCCGGGCCAGGCCTTCTTTCGCCCGCTTCAACTGCGACCATCCCAATGCTGCCTGTATGTCGCTCAACCGGTAGTTGTATCCCAACTCCAGCATTTCATAATACCAGCCGCCGTGATCTTCCGCAAGCAGATGCCGCTCTCGGGTGATGCCGTGAGTTCTAAGCCGAAGCAATTGCTGGTAATGGGCTTCGTTGTTGGTGGTGATCATGCCGCCTTCTCCGCTGGCAATGTGTTTCACGGGGTGAAAGGAAAATATCGCCAGCTCGGCGAATGTACCGTTTCCGCAAAACTGTTGGTTGCCCTGTGTATCAACGAAAAACCCGCCGGGGGCATGGCAGGCGTCTTCGAGCAGCCAGCAGTCGTATCGGTCTGCCAATGTGCGGAAATCTTCCATATTGACGGGCATACCCGCAAAGTCAACGGGAATAATGCCCTGGTAACTGCCTTTTGGCACCTGGCGCAACTTGTCTTCGACAAGATTGGGATCGAGCAATAAGGTTTGCGGATCGATGTCGGCAAAATCAATTTCTCCTCCGCAATACAGCACGCAGTTTGCCGAAGCGGAAAAAGTATTGGGGGTGGTGATGACTTTATGCCCGGGTTTTACGCCCAGACTCATCGCCGAGAGGTGGAGTGCTGCGGTACCATTGGCAACAGCTACGGCATACTTCGAGCCGATATAGCGGGCAAATGTTTCCTCAAACTGCGCAATCCGCGGGCCGCCGGTGAGGTAGTCAGAGCGAAGGGTTTCTGCCACAACGGCTATATCTTCTTCCGTTATATGTTGTCTGCCATAAGGTATCGCCATAACTCAATTCTTTTAACTAAATTCGCTGTACTGACGCCAAAATATGAAGCCTCAATTTACACTAAAAACCTACCTGATTCATGCCGGTTTATTCTTACTTTCTGTTTTTACTACCCTTCTTGTAGGGGCTGAGCTTACAACCGGCAAAATATGGGCAGGATGGGGATTGGTGGAACCGCAATATCTGCTGCATTGGGCTGATTTGGCTAAAGGCATTTCCTATTCATTGGGTTTTTTGCTGTTCCTAACCTTCCATGAGTTTGGGCATTTTTTTACGGCTTTGTATCACCGGGTACATACAACGCTTCCCTACTATATTCCGATTTATTTTCCTGTTCCGGGTATTCTGAATATAGGCTCATTTGGTGCGGTGATTGCATTGAAGCAGATTCCCGATAGTAGTCGCAAATTTTTTGATATCGGAATTGCAGGCCCGCTCGCGGGTTTTGTGATATCTGTTTTGCTTTTGGTTTATGGCTTTTCGCATTTGCCCCCGATGGAAGATTACATCATGGGCATCCACCCCGAATATCAGGAAACGTTTGGCGGGGTACCTTCCGATGAACAAATGAGGGCGTGGATATTGTCGGATGAAAATCGCCAGGCCTATGTGATTGGCTCCAACCTGCTTTTCGAATTTTTGAAAAAAGTAATTCCTGATGACCCCACACAGGTTCCCGGTCAGTTTGAGATCATGCATTATCCGCTGCTGTTTGTGGGGTATATCACTTTGTTTTTTACCGCACTGAACCTTCTTCCGATCGGACAACTCGATGGCGGGCACATCATGTACGGGATGTTTGGGCGAAAAATGGCCGGGTATATTTCCCGCATAGCGATCATCGGGCTGATGCTGGCAGGCGGTACAGGTTATGTGGAGGTCAGAGATATTTCGCCGGAGAAAGTACTGGTAATGGGCGTGTACGCTATGTTTTTGATCTATATTTTTTCGCAGTTGCTCGGCAAGGAAAACTGGCGGGAGGTTGCTGTATTTTCGCTGATTTTGTTTCTCACACAACTAATTCTAAAGCTGAACGTCCCTTCAATTACGCCCAATTTTATCTGGATCTTTTACTCTTTTCTGGTTATCCGTTTTGTAAAACCCGATCATCCGGCAGCCTTTCACGAACATAAGGTAAATCTTCCCCGGCAGTTGTTGGGATGGCTCGCCATATTGATTTTTATTTTATGTTTTACGCCTTCCCCGATTCAGGTTGTGGGAGGGGAACAGGAAGTGCTGGATGCTGTGGTGAATGACTATTTATCCTTGTTGGGTTCATCCAGACCATAATAAATATCAAACAGGAATGACCGTTTGGCTTTGATTTTCTCGCCCTGTTCAAGTCCTGACCAAAAAGTAAAGCCAACCACCTCGGTATGTTTATCGCCGTCATCTTCTTTGACGATGATTTTATATTCCTGGGTTTTGCTGCCTTCTTTCCACTGTTCAGGATTGGTTTTTCCCTCTGTAGAAGGCCATTGCGGGTTATGGTCTTTTGCGCCGGCATAGAGCAGGTTTTCTTTACTGGCTACCCATTCCATGATTTTGAAGCGGTATTTGGTGGCATATATGGGCACCTGATCATATACGGCTTCCTGATAGGTTTCCTGGCGGGTTTCGTAAATAGGGCGCGTGCAGTATTTGTCTTCAAAATAACCATTGCCTTTGTCAATTTGCCCGCAGACATAACGTTCTTCCCCTACTTTTACCTGTACATCGCGGGTTCTGGTTTCATAGCCGCGGAGGACCTGTTTGTATTCTCTGATAGCCTGGAAGGAGGAAACATCATAAGCACCCTGAGGAACACTCCATTCTTCTTTGGCTACAGGCTCGTAATGGAGCATTTGGGTGGTTCTCTCCCAGGTAAACTGTTCGACAGTTACTGAAATCTGTTGGGGAAATGAGCGGAGCAAAAGAACGCCACCCAGCAGAACCAGCGCAGCAATGATGATATTTCGTAGCCATCCGCCGCCGCGTTTGGTGGAAGCGAGGCGCTGCTGTTCGAGTGGGTGAATGGTGCGCTGGCGTTTCTGTCCTTCGATGGGTACATCATCAAGGCCATATTCCCGTTCTTCGAGATTTACATCTTCACTGGTTTCGTCGCGGGGGTTTCCGCAGGACCAGCATTCGGCCTGAGTTGCTTTATTTTGGGCAGTACAATGGCCGCAAATCCAGTCCACACCTGCACTTGCTGCTTTGAGGTGGGTGTCTTCCGTTACGATTTCAGCATCTTTGGGAAGGTAAAAAACGACATCCTTTGGCCTGGGAGAAGCACATGAAGAACATTTTGTTTGAGGTCCGGGATTCCCGATATGACCACAGGTGGGGCAATCCCATCTACCAACTCTTACTGCCATAGGTTTTATGATTGATTTGCCTGGTGAATTTATGACTCAATGATCGAAGATCAAAACACTTTACACTTTACCATTTCTAAGGAAATGACGTTATTCGGGAGTGGAAGGTTGGAAAGAGATTTCAGCGACAATGATTCATGGCAAAAAACAGACTTAACCGGGTGTTTCCACCGATAGATAGAAGATTTATCTGGATCGGGCTGGGGGTGATCACACTTTTGTTACGCCCGCTATTTCGGGTAAACCCTCAGTTTACGGAGGTGGTATATTCGAGAGGGATATTTTCTCTGCTCAGAATCATCTGGGACTACACGCTTGGGTGGTCGCCATTTGCGCTTCTTTACCTGGCGGTTCCGTTGTTGTTGGCCGGGGGGATTTATGCGTTGGTAAAGAGTTTTCGAAAACCCAAAGGAAGGTCTGTGGCCAACCGGCTGGCGGGGGCGTTGCTCAATCTTCTGGCATTTGCCGGGTGCGTATTGTTTTTGTTTTACTTTTTATGGGGGTTTAACTATTACCGGGCACCGGTGGACAAGCGTCTGGGGCTGAAGGCAAAAAAGATGAGTGAGGAGTTGGTGCGGAGTGAATTTGAGCGAGCGACGGAAGACTTGCTGAAAGCCCGGGAGGTTTTATATTCGCCCGATGAGGCAGCACCGGCAGTCTTGCCGCTGCGGGAGCTGGAAAACAAGCTGCGATCGAGCCTGGTTTCCTCGCTGAAAGCGACGGGATATACGACGCCCGGACGTGTCCGGGCGAGGGCGTTGCGCCCCAAAGGGTTGCTGTTGCAACTGGGGGCTTCAGGTATTTATATTCCTTTTGTATTTGAAGGGCATGTGGATGCTGCGATGCCGGCCATTACGTTTCCTTCCACGATGACGCATGAGATGGCACACGGCTATGGATTTGGGGACGAGGGTACTTGCAACTTTTGGGCGTGGCTGGCCTGTTTTCAGTCAGAGGATCCTACCGTAAGATATGGCGGGCTGCTGGGTTACTGGCGGGAAGTTGCGGTGATGTACCGTATGCTGGATAAGGATGGATATATGACAAAAAGGGCAGAATTGCCGCCCGGCTTGCTTTCTGACCTGGAAAGTATCAATGATGCATTAAAAAAGTACCCCGGATTTTTTCCACAGTTTTCCGATGAGGTATATGACTCGTACCTCAAAAATCAGGGGATAGAGGAAGGTATGGGCAGTTATGGTCAGGTCGTGCGATGGGTAGCAGCCTGGCGGGAGAGAACCTCTATGTGAATCGAAGATACTTCAGTACCATTTCCTTCCAGACGAATAATTCTTACTGGTTGATGATAGAGATAGGCCACGATCGCTGGCAGATCTTTTAGCCAGAGTATTTCGTAACTCAGGCCCATACGATGCTGGCCGAGGAGGTATTCGGCGACCGGGATGCGGCCAGAGAGAACCGCAGCCGGTTTGGATACGTCAAGTTCAATATCTTCCCGCAGAATGTGCAGCAGTTCGCTGAGGTTTTCTCCTTTACAGACCTCCACAAACGTCTGATAAATAAGCAGATGATGTTCTGGATTTACTTCAAACCGCTGGCGGCTATCCCGCAGATGCCGGCGTGCGCGGGTAAGTATCTGGCGGCAGTATTCTTCGGTAATATCGAGCAATTCTGCGATTTCTCTATGTGAGTAGTCAAATACCTCTTTCAATAAGAAAACCGCTCTTTCCACGGGAGAAAGTTTTTCCAGCATGGCTCTCATTCCCAATGACAAGGTCTGTCCTTTGTCGATAATCCCGGGAAGAAAATCGGTGAGAAGCTCCGGGGCAATTTCGGGCTGGCGAACTTCTTTTTTCCGGTTGCGGATATGGTTGAGGCATTTGTTGACCAGTGTTTTGACGAGATACCCTCTGATGTTTTCTATATCAGATTTCCCCATTGACAGCCACTTTAGCAGTGTTTCCTGTACGAGGTCTTCAGCATCAGAAGCACTTCCCAGCATATTGTAAGCAATTGGGAAGAGGATGGGGTAGTATTGATGATAAGCAGATTCAGACATGGAGATAATGATTACGTGCAGTTCTGGCAGATTAAGCGTCATACGTTTGACACTCTGCACTTGTTGTTTGTGACAGCAGAGACGATTAATTGGAAAAAATATTTTGTCAATGACTTACTCCATTTCTCTGATACGCATCCGGCGGTCTTTGATAATGGTATATCTGAGTGTGATCACGGGTTGAAGATGACCGCCCCGCACACCGATATACCCGTAGCCAAATGTACTGAAACCCAACCCCGGGAGGTAATAAGCCAATAAATCTTTGCGAGGTTTGGAATACCCCATCTGAGCGGCCAGGTCAATGTATAGTACACTTGAAATGCGGAGTGAAAACCCAATTGTCGTAGAAACGCCCAGCTTAAAACCCGAGACAGACTTTAGTGCGGGATTGCTGTTGAGCGGATCTTCAGGAAGCAGATTCTCCTGATACCAAACGCCGATAAGATGGAAACCCATATAGGGATATTCGTAGTCGTTTTCACTCGGATTGGTGAGCCTTCCCCCGGCTGAAAAGTAAGCTGCCCGGTTTTTTTGCTGTACAAAGTCACTCAATGCATGAAAACCAGGTGCTACACCTTCCCGGTTTCGGTTTTGGTTTCTTACACCTGCACCAAGCTCAAGGGAAATCCCTGGTGTCATTTGCATGTTTGCTCTGACATCCCCGGTTCCCATCATAAGCGCAGCGATATTGACACCTAAATCAGTTTTAGGTTGCGCAATAGTATAGAATGGCAACAAGAGCAAAAGCACCGGAAAACATCTTTTCATACGAAGCGCAGATTTCGCAACTAAATGCTTCGGATAAAATTAAGAAACTTTGCGGGCTTTTCTATTGCTATTTGTGAAAACCCTGTAACACGATGTTAGATTTTCAATGATATCTCTAATTATAGAGGACCATAAAAGGATCTTTGCGCGCAAATGCTTTTGAAAATTCCTTGCGCTGTTTCCATGCTTTTGCAGCCTCTACGGCGTCTTCATATGTGCTGAAAAAACCTGCAAGCAGAAGTTTTTCATTGCCGATATCAGGGTTTTGCCAGAGCATGGTGCCTTCTGGAAACTGAGAAGGGATGTGGGCCATATCTTCAAAGCGGGCCAGTTGAACTACAAACAGCTTGGTAGGGATTCCATCGCCGCGAATAATGGGGTTGATCTGGTGAGGAACTTCTTTTTGAAGGTGGTAGGAACCGCTGCGCGTGCGCACAGAAAAGGCATCTACCTGCCCTTTTTGTTCCTGACCCCATACAATACCGGATGATAAAACAGCAAGCAGAAAGGTTAAGATAATTTTGGTTTTCATAGAATATCGTTCTTTTTCAGTTTCTCACCCTGTTGGGGGTGGGGTTTATCATTGTGAATGAATATAACGCGAAACAAGGAAAAATTACGCAATTCCTTGCGATAATTTGCAGGTTTTTTTCGAAACAGATATTATCATAAACGAGTTTATTTTGAATCTGTTGGAAAATTCAGATACTGGATAAAAGCCGGTTCATCGGTTGGCTCAAATCCCGTATAATTCGGGGTTTATTTTTGAAATATTGGAAAATTTTGGCGCCATGGGAAGGGTAAGGATAAAGGATGTGCCTTCTTCAGGTTTGCTATATATCTCAATCGTTCCCATCATCGCCTCTGTTTGTTGTTTTACCATATGAAGTCCCAGCCCTTTGCCTTCTACATGAAAGTGAAATCGCTTGTAGAGGCCAAAAATATCTTCTCTGTTTTGTGTAAGGTCAATTCCCAATCCGTTATCGCGGAAAGTAATAACTGCCGAACTATTTAATGTTTTTGCCTGTACTTCAATTTTGGGGCGACGATGCAAAGACCGATACTTGATGGCATTCTCTATCAGGTTATGAAAAATACTGTGGATGTAGGGCTCAATGGTAAAGATGGCGGGAACGCTGGTGAAATCGTAGATGATTTCGGTATCTGTTTGTCTGATCATCTCTGTAAGGTTCGAGGATACCTCTTCCATTACCTGATCTAATCTTACCACTTTGTGTTTACGCACAGGGCTCCTTTTGACATCCAGAATCGAATTTAAATCTGAGATCACCCGGTCAAGCGTTTCTACAGAGCTCCGCAGATTTTTGTTGAGTATAACCAGCTCATCATGCTCCAACCCGTCTTCTTTTTCATAAAAATCCATCAATCCCTGGATGTTGGCGACAGGCGCCCGCAGGTTGTGAGAGGTGATATAGGCAAATTGCTGTAATTCTTTTACATGAGCTTCAATCGTATTGTAACTCTCTTTCAGTTCATGCTCAGATTTTAAGCGTTCTGAAATGTCATTGAGAATCCCTACAAAATGTGTGATTTTTCCGTCGGAATCGGTTACCGGAGATATTTTTACTTCGTTGTAAAATAACTCTCCGGTTTTCTTGTAATTGCGTAAAACCACCTTACACTCCTTTCCTTCCTCAAATGCATTGTGTATGATTTCCAGCCCACGTTGGTTTCTGTCACCCATTTGCAGAAAACGACAATTTCTACCTAATACCTCTTCCCTCGTATAGCCTGAAATTTTCTCAAAGGCAGGATTTACATAGATAATCGGGTTATCTTCCTGATTGGGATCCGTGATCAAAAGCCCATTGCTCGAAGACCACATGGCCCTGTCCCGTATCCGCATACTTTCCTCGTTTTTTTTCTGCTGGGTAACATCTCTGGCTACCGAATAGAGGATCCCCCTTTCAGGCTCTGGTCTCGCTGTCCACGCCAGCCATTTGACGCTGCCGTTCTTACAAATATACCGATTCTCAAAATGGATCGTCGGTACCCCCAGGATTTGGCGCTCAAATTCTTCACGCGTATTTTCGAGGTCTTCAGGATGTACAAATTCGATAAAGGGCTTACTCAACAATTCTTCCTGTGAATAGCCCAGCATTCGCTGAAAACCGGGATTGATCTTCTTGAAATACCCATCTGTACCCATAATACACAGAAGATCAAGGGAAAGATTAAACAGACGCTCATAGGTAAGCAGGTCTGTTTCTGTCTGCCGTTTCTGATCCCTTTCCTTCCTTTCTCTTATCGCACTAACTACGACCTTTCCCAGTCGGGACAAATGGTCTTTCAACACATAGTCTGCCGCTCCCTGCTTGAGGGTTTCTACAGCAACTTCAATAGAAATTGTCCCCGTAACGAAAATAAAGGGGATTTCTGGGGTAATACTCCGCGCTGTAGCCAAAGCTGTCATCCCATCGTATTCGGGCAATGTGTAATCAGCAAGAATAATATCTGGTGCAAATTCGATCAGGGCACGCTCAAAAGCGGTCCTTGTCATCACATGCTCCATCTGGAAGTCCAGTCCTGTATCTTCCAGATGATATTGCATCAGTATCACGTCTCCCCGGGAATCTTCCAGAACCAATATTCGGATAGGTTTATCCAAAGTGTAAAATGATTAATTTAGTACGCTTGTTAATTTAACCTTTTCCCTGAAATGAAAAAAAACAATCCTGTACGCCTGATTGCATTTTTTACACTAGTCTTTTCTTCTCTGCTATTTTCATGCCGGGAGCGTCCCAAACAGGAAAATACCGCACAACACGTACTGGTACTGCCTTCTGCTCCGGAATTTTCTTACACCGGCCGGTTTGATCTTTCCAATCCGTCTCAGGCGCGATTTGCCTGGTCGGGTTCTGCAATAGATTGTATAT
Source organism: Bacteroidia bacterium (assembly GCA_041391665.1). Lineage (NCBI taxonomy): Bacteria > Pseudomonadati > Bacteroidota > Bacteroidia > Bacteroidia bacterium. The sequence continues at coordinate 1,342,181 of JAWKNO010000001.1, forward strand.
TCGAAGGCCCATTCTGCCAACTGCTGATGGACAACCTCTCACAGGCAAATGAAGCCGATGGCAGTCCACGCACCAACTATTATCGCATTGCGATTGACGATATGGAACCCTTTGTTTTACAAACGATTCCCGGCAAAACCGAATACCTTTTGGCAGATAGTCTTTCCGACGGCCCGCACCACTTGTCTATTTTCAAGCGTACCGAAGCAGAAGTCGCTACAGGCGTATTTCTTGGACTGAAACTGGCGCCGGGCAAACGCCTGTTGAAACCTGAAAATCGGCCTGCGCGCAAGATTGAGTTTATCGGCAATTCGATCACCTGCGGTTATGGCAATGAAGGCGACAGCCGCGATTGTCATTTCTCCTCCGCTACCGAAAATGCCTGGGAGACTTACAGCGCGATTACCGCCCGCAATCTCAATGCACAATATGTGTCTGTCTGCTTTTCTGGCAGGGGAATGATTCAAAATTACAACCGCTCTCAGTCGGGTACGATGCCCGAACTTTATCAGACCATTATTCCCGGAGAAGATTCGCTGAAATGGAACTTCCAAAGCTGGATTCCTGACATAGTTGTGATCAATCTCGGTACCAACGACTTTGCCCATGAAAACCCCAATGCCTCAAAATTTGTGACTACCTGCGCAAATTTTTTGAAAACCATTCGGGGAAATTATCCCGAAGCAGCCATTGTCTGTCTCTCAGGTCCCATGATGACCAATGATGGTGCGCGCAAACCGCTGGGTACTTTACAGCGCCATATTGATGAAGCCATCGCCATACTGGCAGCCGGAGGAGAAAAAAAAATTTACCGGTTTGACCTTACCTCTCAGGGGCCTTTGGGCTATGGCTGCGACTGGCACCCCAATCTGGCACAACACCAACTGAATGCAGAAGAACTGACGACTTTTTTGCGAGGGTTGGAGTAGGGGATGAGGTTTTATATTTTCCTTTATCTTTTTAACCCGATTATCAGGCCGGTAAGTGCGGTCAGCCCACATACAACCAACCAGAATACGACATTGTAGCTATCGATAAAAAACCTGTAAGCAGCGGTAAAAAGGAATAATACTATTCCTGTGATTATCCAGTCAGGTTGGTTTTCCAGACGATTTTCGTTGCTGATTTCAGGCGCTAGTCCAAAGAAAAGTTTAAAAACAGGCCAGTCCCAAATCAGTAAATATACATTTGCCAGTACCAGCCCCCCCGTGATTATCGGTGTATTATGAAAATCATAGGAAAGGGTAATGATGAAAATATTTAAAACGATAGGCATAAATATGACTGCCCCCAGTTTGGAAAATTTTTGCGTCATCAATAGCCCTCCCGCAATCAGTTGCCCCAAACCGATAAATTTCCAGTACAATCCCGACCTGTAAAGCGTTTCGAAAAAATGCCAGGCCGTATCGATCGGCATATCTTCTCCACTCTCTCCCGTAAACCTGCCGCCTTTGATTTTAATCAGACTGGCAAATACAAATGCACCACCGATCAGATAGCGGAGATAGATGGTGAAAAGTTGAGGTAAGAGAGAATGCCTGAGTTTATTCAGGCTTTCGTTTAAGTTTAGCTTCATCGGAATGCCTGTGCAAATGGTTGATTTTTACGCAAAAAAGCCAAAAAATAAATAAGAGAAGATATTTGCCAACCCGTGAGCAATCCATCCCGGAATAATACTCCCTCCCGCCATTTTCTCATTGATCACTACCATAAAGTAAGAACCAACAGCCGGAAAAATGAAAATAACTACCAGAAAAAAGAGGTTAGGAGTAACAAACGCAAACAGCAGCGTATGAATCGCTCCAAAGATGATTGCCTGGACAATATTACCTGTCTGAAGCCCCCAAAGTGCAATCAGTCGTTTGGCAACAAAACCTCTGAAAAATAATTCTTCTGCCAGAGCAGTTTTTATAAGAGCAACCAGAAAAATGGTAACAATCGTTTCCCAACCTGCTCCCATGAGGCGTATTTTCCCGGTTACACTTTTGGGGTCAAGCATAATTTCCCTGAATTCGGGACTCAGCTGGTTGAGTAAAATGATCGGCCCTGTCAGTAAAAGGATCACTAACAGTGCCATCATATTGGCTTTTTGGGGGGAGCTTTTTAATCCGCACCAGTCCAAAAATCCTGTAGCCTTTTTTTCCCTGATCAGGTACACGACAAATGGAATCGCAGCGAAAACCAAAAGTTGGAGGATGGAGGAAATCAATTCGTTGAGCATAGCTAAGTATTTATGGTTGATCTCTGGTGAATTCAAGAATATCTCCCGGCTGGCAGTCCAATACGTCGCAAATAGCCTCAAGGGTACTGAAACGAATGCCTTTTGCCTTACCGGTTTTCAGGAGAGATAGGTTGGTTACCGATATGCCTACTTTTTCTGACAGCTCGTTCAGTTTCATTTTTCGTTTGGCCATCATCACATCCAGATTGACGATGATACTCATACAATCAGATTTTTATCTTCCAGTAAATTTTTCCCCTCGGTAAATATCTCTTTCATCACAAAACAGGCTACTGAAAACAGTAAGGGTGCAAAAGCAATTGTAAAGTTTAAATCAAAATCACCGTTTTGATAGTAAAAATTAAAACAACTCAATCCAAAAGCAGCCAAAGCCCATTTACCCATTACCTTAAAATGGCGGATGTTTTCATCATAAAAGGTGTGAATGGTTCGGATCGAATGGAGTATTTTCTTTATCCTTAAAATAATTGCCAGTGAAAGGATAAAAAACAGCGAGCTTCTGAGCAGTAGCCAATATACCATAACATGACTAAGCTGGCTTAGTGAAAGTGAATCCGCTGAAAGATTCTCCTTATTGATCCTGATGTCCTGGATACCAAATCCAGCTTTAAAACCTGAGGAAATTTCTACATTGCAGTAAGCCTCCGGATTAATATGCCAGTGCAGGAGGATCCCCGCAAAACCTGCAAAAAAGAGGATAAACAACAACATTACCCCATTGGTAACCCAGATCGCCATTTGAATGGTTCGGTTTGTTTCCACATTTAATTTTTGTTAAAGGTAAAAAATTTTATGATAAACATAAAAAAATTGCCAAAAATGATTTCCCGAAGATCGTGTTTGCATTTCCTTTGCACAGGAAAAAATTCTTTGATAACTTACTATTGTTACGAGCAGTAATTTTCGATAACTATATAAACACTACTATTTATTTTACTATTATGAAAAAGTTTTTATTCCTGAGTTTATTGGCCATGGGCCTGATCGCAGTTACCGGCTTCCAGTCTGCCACCAACGCTGAGGCTGCCGGCTTCAAAATCTCCAAAAAGGCGAATACTGTCATTCAGGCCAAATGTTATGGCTGCCACAGTGCTGAAGGCAAAAGTGATAAAGCCAAAGCAAAGTTGATGTGGGACGACCTTTCAGGACTTTCGGCAGAAGAGCAACTGGAAAAAATGAAAAATATCCAGATGGTTCTTCAGGAAGGAAAAATGCCTCCGAAAGGATTCGTTGAGCGTATGCCTGACAAAAACATTACCGAAGCGGAAAAGGCCATTATGCAGAAATGGGCTGACAAGTCTGTGGCGAAATTGTCTAAGTAATGGTATTCCAATAACACCTTTTAAAGCCCGCCTGAAGAATTAATTTTTTGCAGGTGGGTTTTGCTTTTACAAAACTAACCTTTCCTCTTATGAACACCCTCCGCTTTAAAATTTATCTCACTTTTCTCCTGATATGTGTATCAGGTTTTTCCCTTTTCGGGCAAATGGAAATTCGCACGGGTCTGGAACTGACGCCTGACCATTTTCCGCAGGAAGGGGTTCCCAAAGGCGAGCTAAAAGGCCCTTTTGATTTTCGCAGCAAAATCATCGAAGGTACGGTTCGCCAGTACTGGCTGTTTATTCCGGCTCAATATGAAGCCTCAAAACCCGCCAGTGTGCTGGTTTTTCAGGACGGCTACCGCGCTACCAACCCTGAAGGCTCTATTCGCGCGCCGCAGGTGATGGAAAACCTGATCGCCAAAGGCGAAATGCCCGTTACGATCGGCATTTTTATCAGTCCGGGCAACCTCTCCGATGAATATCCCACCGACCTCGGTTCACGCAACCCCAATAACCGGGCGGCAGAATACGATGCGATGAATGATCGTTATGCGCGGTTTATTGTGGAGGAGATGTTGCCTGAGGTTGCTAAACAATACAATCTGACGAGCGACCCGGAGCAAAGAGCCATCGGCGGTACAAGCAGTGGGGCGATTGCGGCTTTTACGGTTGCGTGGTATTATCCGGATGTATTTCACAAAGTGTACAGCGGTATCGGCAGTTACGTTTCGATTGGTTTCCGGCCTGATGAAACACCCATCAAACTCGGCGGACAGGATTATCCGGCGCTCATACGTCGGGAGGCCATTCGCCCGATGCGCATTTTTGTTCAGGACGGGGTGAATGATTTAAGCAATAAATGGGGCAATTGGTTTTTGGCCAATCAGCAAATGATCTCCGCGATGAAATACGCCAATGACGATGCAGACAAAAACAATGTCCCCGGTCCGCGTTACCAGTTTACGTCGGTCTGGACCGACGGCGAACACAGCGACAAACATCCCGGAGCGCTATTGCCCGAAGGACTGAAGTGGCTTTGGGGGGAATGATCGCTGGTGGATCAGGGCAGAAAATAATGGAATCAAGGTTCTGATTGAAAATAGCAGACACATCCAGTCTTGCAATCTGAAACTTCAACTTTCAAATTGCAATATTTTTGCTATATTTCCTGTAATTTGAAAGTTATGGCTTCGAAATACAGGAATGATACACCGCGTCTTAACTCATGAGCTTATCAAAGCGCTCCAAAATATGCCCGCAGTAGCGCTGCTCGGGCCGCGACAGGTTGGAAAGACGACGCTCGCCCTTGAGATGGCGGAAGCGCATATCAAAAAACCTGTATCCTATCTGGATCTCGAACTGGATACGGATTTGTCCAAACTGGAAGATGCTGAAGGGTATCTGCGTACTTTTGAAAATAAGTTGCTGATCATCGATGAGGTTCAACTCAAACCTGATCTGTTCCGGATTTTAAGAGGTTTGATTGATATAAGAAAGCGGGCCGGGGAAACGAATGCGCAGTTTTTACTTCTGGGTTCTGCTTCAAGAGATTTGCTTCAGCAGTCATCGGAAACATTGGCCGGACGTATCCGGTATCTTGAACTTAAACCATTCTCGGTTTTGGAAATAGAGGCGCTTGACACCCTGGCGTTTTCTCCTGAAAAGCTCTGGTTTCGCGGAGGATTTCCGCAAAGTTATCTTGCCCCCGACGATGAAGAGAGCTGGAAGTGGCGCTCTGATTTTATTGCTTCCTATTTAGAGCGAGATATTCCGCAACTGGGATTAAATGTTTCCGCAACGCGAATGCGCCGTTTTTGGACCATGCTCTCTCATTTGCATGGTCAACAAATCAATATGTCGTCTTTAGGCAAAAGCCTGGAGGTTACACACACGACCATCCGTACCTACCTCGATGTACTCACGGATTTGTATATGGTGCGACAGCTTCAACCCTGGGCCGGTAACACAAAAAAACGCCTGGTCAAATCCCCCAAGATCTATATCAGGGATAGTGGTTTATTACACAGACTCCTCTCGATTTCTGTTTACGATGATCTTTTGGGACATCCTGTCCTTGGACATTCCTGGGAAGGTTTTGTGATTGAAAATATTCTGGGCAATCTTCCTGATACATGGCAAGCCAGTTATTACCGAACGGCAGATCAAACAGAGATTGACTTGATCCTTGAGAAAGGAACAAAAGATACCTGGGCCGTAGAAATTAAACGCGCTATTGCGCCAAAAGCACAGGCTGGGTTTCACCGGGCGTGTGAGGATGTAAAAACCACCCGGAAATTTGTATTGTATTCGGGGAAAGACCGATTCCCACTGCCTTATGATACAGAAGCAATCGGACTTGTCGAGTTTTTAAAGTTGTTGACAACCCATTAAAAATATCCCAAAGGTTCTTCGATTCTACCCCAACTCATTCTTGCCCCTGGCATTCATAAACGGTTGGTCGTAAAATCGCTTGCCTGTCGCTTTGTACAGGGCGTTGGCGAGGGCTCCTACGATTGGGGGGAACGGTGGTTCGCCCAAACCGGTCGGATCTATTTCGTTTTCCACAAAATGTACTTCAATGGATTTCGGTGCTTCGCGGTGGCGGATGAGGCGGTATTTGTCAAAATTGCTCTGCTCCGGTGCGCCGTCCTTAAATGTGAGGCCGCTGTATAATGCGTGGCCGATTCCGTCCACGATGCCGCCTTCTGCAAGGTTGGTTGCGCCAATGGTGTTTACTACAATCCCGCAGTCAATGGCACAATGAACTTTTTCTACCACGGGTTTTCCATCTTCCATCACCAGATCGAGTATCTGCGCCACATAGGAATTGTGACAGAAATAGGCGGAAACGCCTCTGTGTACGTCGGGCTGGTCATTTTTTCCCCAACCTGATTTTTCCCTCACCAGTTCCAGTACTCCTGCATAACGGGCCGCATCATAGTCGTTGTTGGTGCCGACCGGATTGGTTTTGGCGCGTTCCAAAAGCTCCAGGCGGAATGCAATCGGATCTTTCCCCATGGCTTCTGCTACTTCGTCGAGAAAGGCTTGTTCTGCGCCGGCAATAAAATTTGACCTCGGCGCGCGGAAAGCGCCGATGCTGATATTGGAATCCAGCGCCCATTCCTCTGCGAGGTAATTGTCCAATGCTCCCGCAGGGAAACGGTTGGCTGCGAGCGGACTTTCGGGTATGCCTCCGGCGCGGACGTGGAAGCCAATCAGGTTATTGTCAGCGTCCAGCGCTGCGCGATATGTGGCGTGGTAGGCAGGGCGGTAATTACCGTTGGTCATGTCGTCTTCACGGGAATAGATCAACTTGACGGGCGCGTTCATTTTTTGTGAAATGACGGCAGCCTCTACCAGAAAATGTCCGTAAAGTCTCCTTCCAAATCCTCCACCCATGCGGGTCATCTGTATATCTATATTTTCGAGCGGAATACCCAGACGGGCAGACACGCTTTTTTCCATGTATTCGGGTGTTTGTACCGGTCCCACCAGTTCGGCTTTATCTCCTGTTACATGGGCAAAAAAGTTCATCGGCTCCATGGTATTGTGAGCGAGAAATGGGGCTGTGTAAGACCGTTCGATCACCTTCGCCGCATTTTTGAAGGCCGTTTCCGGATCGCCGTCTTTACGGGATACTTTTGCCAGTTTTGCGCCCAGTTCGGCCATATTGGTCGTATGCGCACTGGTGTTTTCCAATCCGGCAGGCATTTTTCTTGAACTTTTTGCACCGGTAATAAAGTGGGCGAAAGTATCTGTATAATCCTGTATCGGCTCCCATTCTACTTTTAATGCCTTCTTTGCGTTCATTACCTCCCAGGTAGTGTTGCCTACGATAACTACAAGTTCGGGAAAAGCCGTGGCATCAAACATGTGTTTGTCATACCCTTCATTGAAGGTATTGATCGTGAAAATATCTTTTATCCCTGGCATGGCCCTGGCTTCGGCGTCGTCCACGGATTTCAGCTTTAATCCAAATGCCGGCGGATGTGTCGCCATGGCGATCAGCATTCCTTCGCGGCGATAGTCCAGTCCGTAGAGTGGCTGCCCGGTCACAATTTTGGGGCCATCCACGTTTTTGCGGGAAGTGCCGATGATGGTAAAGTCTTTTACATCTTTCAGTTGCACCTCGGGCGGTACGGGAATATGGGCTGCGGCGGAAGCCATTTCGCCATAACCGGCTGACTTTCCGCTGGTTGTATGATACAGAATACCCGCGGCTGTGGTGATTTCGGCGACAGGTACCTGCCATGCCTGGGCAGCTGCTTCGCGCAGCATATGCCGGGCCGTAGCGCCTGCCATACGCAGCCCCGGCCATCCCTGCCGGATAGACTGACTTCCTCCTGCCAACTGGCGTGTAAATATATCTGTATTGAGCGGCCCCTGCTCTACAATGACTGTTTTCCAGTCCACGTCCAGCTCTTCCGCTACAATCATGGGCATGGAAGTTTTTACATTCTGGCCTATTTCCGGGTTGGGGGAAATGATGGTAACCAACCCGTTTTCCCCAATTTTCAGATAACCATTTAATTCAAACCACTCCTTGGGCATGGTTAGCACATCTGCTGGTTTTGTTACGCAGGAGGCCAGCCAGCTAAAACTGAGCATCATACCACCCCCGGCGAGCGCCGTGGTTTTCAAAAAAGAACGTCTGCTATAGGATGTTTTTACAATCGTCATTGTCTGCGTTTATGAGGGGTTAATAGCCGAAGGGTACAGAAACATTTGGAAAGGAAGCGTACTAAGCGTTGGCAGCGGCTTTGATTGCTGCTTTGATACGGGTATAAGTACCGCATCGGCAGATATTGCCGTTCATGGCAGCTTCAATTTCCGCATCGGTGGGGTTAGGATTGGCTTTCAGCAAGGCCGCAGCGTTCATGATTTGCCCGGCCTGACAGTAGCCACATTGGGCCACGTCCAGTTCCAGCCATGCTTTTTGCACGGGATGGTCGCCATTTTCAGAGAGACCCTCGATGGTAGTGATGGACTTGTTGCCAACTGCCGAAACAGGCAACTGACAGGAGCGCAAAGCTACCCCGTCAAGGTGAATGGTACATGCGCCGCACATAGCGATTCCACAGCCATATTTAGTTCCCACCAGATTCAGATGGTCTCTGAGTACCCAAAGGATGGGAGTGTCGGGATCGACATCTACCTGATGTTTTTGTCCGTTGATCGAAAGATTAAAAGTAGCCACGATGGTAATATTTACAGTAAAGTAAGGATTTTTTTCTAAAAGACGATGGCGTAAAGCAAACATTATCCTGCAAAATTCAAGCAGGACGGATGAAAATCAGGTTCATATTTTCATTTATGACGTTCCCTTTCAACTCTCAGCCCATATTTTCTGTCTTTCCGGTATATTGCGATCAATAAAGCAGATACCCTGATGAAGGCAATTGTTTATTACGAATACGGTACTCCCGACAGGCTGGAATTAAGAGAGGTGGAAAAGCCTGTGCCCAAAGACGATGAGGTATTGATAAAAGTTCATGCTTCGTCAGTAAATTCATGGGATTGGGATCTGCTTAGGGGGAAACCCTTCCTAGCCCGGCTGGGCGGGCTGCTAAAACCCCAATACAATATTCTTGGTGCCGATGTGTCTGGAGTGGTTGAATCAGGCGGCAAAAATGTGAAAGAATTGAAGCCGGGTGACGCGGTATTTGGTGATATATCGAGGTGCGGCTGGGGTGGTTTTGGGGAGTATGTATGTGCGCGGGAAGATATGTTGTCGCTGAAACCGGAAAATATGTCATTCGAAGAAGCGGCTGCTATGTCTCAGGCAGCAGTTCTTGCATTACAAGGACTTGTTTGGAAAAGTCCTATTCAGTCAGGACAAAAGGTATTGATCAATGGAGCGGGTGGGGGAGTGGGTACTTTCGCCATACAATTGGCCAAATCGTATGGCGCAGAAGTTACGGGTGTGGACAGTGCCGGAAAACAGGATATCATGCTGTCGCTGGGTGCTGACTATGTGATTGATTATGAAAAAGAAGACTTTACTCAAAATGGTCAGCAGTATGACCGGGTGCTTGATGTTATGGCTTTTCATCCGATTTCCGATTACCGGCGTTCACTGAAACCTGAAGGCATTTATGTAATGGTTGGCGGTGCTACAAATAGAATCTTCCAGCTTTTGATTCAGGCGCCATGGATATCGATTACCAGCAATAAAAAAATGGGCATTTTGCTCCATAAACCTAACAACTTAGATCTCGATATTTTGAAGGCTTTTTTTACAAATGGAAAGGTAAAATCGGTAATAGACAGCTATTACTCGCTGGATGAGGTTCCAGAGGCGCTTCGCTATTTCGGAGAAGGGAATGTAAAGGGAAAAATTGTGATCAGGGTGGGTTAAAACTTCCGCTCCATTTTTGTGAAGGTGCTCTCCTCCCCGTTGTGGTAAAACATAAATACGCAGAGGTACTGCATATCGGCATCTGTAAATGCTTCTACTTCGGGGTTATACTGGCTAAAGCTGTTGCGCGAACTGGTGGCCATACTTTCGTTGGATTCCAATAGAGGATCGTGTTTCCAGTCGGCAGTAACCTCGTTGTAATACTCCATCAAGGTTTTTCTGAATTTGGGGTTTCTGCCTGTATGAGTAGTTTTGATAATGCTTACGATGCCATCACGCATGGTAAACTCCACCTGCATCTCGTAGAAAGGGTTGGACTTGTTGGCATATACATAAAAACCTGGTCTCTGGCTGACCAACTCAAACCCGTCACTGATCTCTCTGGGGTTGGCATGACGTTGCAAGTCTGCTTCTGTCATTCCCAGTTGAACTTCTGAAACCTGGGCGGTGAGTACACTTGTGAGGCAGAACATCAGGATCAATCCTACGACCGTTGTTTTCATATTACAAACAGTAAATATTGGTAAATCCCCAAAAACCTAACAAAGGTACACATTCTTCCAGCTCTACCCCAAACAAATTCGTGGTAAATGTTTCATGGATATACGCCCGGAATTGCCTAACTTTTCGATCAGGAACGAAAACAAACTCAATATGCGATTTCTTCAGAGACAAAAACTGCGGGGATGGATAATAGCGGGGCTGGTTTTTTTCAGCTTTGGATTTGTCACCCAAACGGCAGGAGACTACTTTGAGATTTCCAAAAGCATGGAAATCTTTGCCGAAGTTTACAAAGATGTGAACTCCGAGTATGTAGACGAAACCAACCCCACACAGCTTATGCGTACAGCCATAGAAGCGATGTTGGGCTCATTGGATCCTTATACCAATTATTATTCAGAGAGTCAGATTGATTACTCTAAGCTCATGGGTTCGGGCCAATATAGCGGCATTGGGGCAGATGTGACATTGAGAGACGGGAAAATCATCCTGATGGAACTATACGAAAATGGCCCTGCAGATGAGGCCGGGCTTAAGGTAGGAGATGAAATCATCCGCATAGATGGAGAGCAGGTTTCCAACAAGGGGTTGTCGATGGATGAAATCAATAGCCTTCTCCTCGGTGAAAAAGGTTCTTCTGTCGCGTTGACCATTTTCCGTTCCGGAGACAATAGTGCCAGTTCTATTTCTCTTCAACGGGGCGGTACCGAAGTGCAGGGTGAAAATGTACCTTATTCGGGGATGGTAAATGAAGACATCGGCTATATCCTGTTATCGGGTTTTATGCAGGATGCTGGCAGCGAAGTTGCCGAAGCGACCCGCAAACTCAAAAAAAGCAATCCTGACCTGAAGGGCATTATTCTTGACCTTCGCGGAAATCCCGGCGGGCGCCTGGATGAGGCGGTCAATGTGACCAATGTATTTGTCCCGCAAAATGAAAAAATTGTGGAGATGAAGGGCCGTACCCGCGATTCTCAAAATACCTTCGGTACCCGTATGCCTCCCGTTGATACCGACATCCTCCTGACCGTGCTGGTAAATGGCCGGAGTGCCAGTGCCTCTGAGATTGTCGCCGGGGCCATTCAGGATCTCGACAGAGGTGTCATTGTCGGGCAGCGGAGTTTTGGTAAAGGGCTGGTACAAAATGTGCGTCCGCTCAGCTACAATACCCAGATGAAAATTACCATTGCCAAATACTATACCCCAAGCGGCAGGTGTATCCAGGCTATTGACTATACACAACACAGACAGGACGGAACCGCAGATCGCATTGCCGACAGCCTCCGTAAAACATTTAAAACCCGCAATGGTCGCACCGTTTATGATGGGGCAGGGGTGGACCCCGAAGTGTTGGTCGAAAAACCTGCGCTTCAGCCGGTAACCCGGGCACTGGAAGAACAACGAATGATCTTCGACTTTTCTACCTGGTTTAGCCTGAAGTATGATTCTATTGCCCCGCCACAGGTATTCGAAATTACTGACGATATATTTGAAGCATTTGTCGCTTTTGTCTCCGCCAAAGGATTTACGTTCCGTACCGAAACGGAAGCTGACCTGAGGCGACTGAGCGATATCCTTCAAAAAGAGCAGTATAAGACGGATATCGACCCCGAACTGAAAAAATTGTCCGATCAGCTTTCTGCATTGAAAGAATCTGATATTCGTACACACAAAGCTGAAATTTCGCGCCTGCTCAAAAAAGAACTGATCAACCGATACTATTACAAACAAGGTGTGCTGGAAGCTTCGTTTAAGGATGACCCGGATATTCTGGCTGCAGTCGCAGTGCTGAATGATACTATTCGATATGGGAAAATTTTAAATCCTGAAAAATAGCCGGTATATTTAAAATATTCCCCTGTATTTTATGGTTATCTGATAATACAACCCTTAACCTAAGATATATGGCTACATTAGGCATCTCTTCACTTCAGTTGGTAATTTTTAGTGTCATTTTGCTGATTGTGATCCTCGGTGTCATCTTTATCGTCAGCGACAACCGGGCTTATCAGAAACGTATGAAGGAAAGGTCGCTTTCCCGAAAAGTTAAAAAAACTCAAAAGGAATCAGAAGTTGTTTGACGGGCCTGTCTTATCGGGTACTTCTCTTAGCGCCCTCAATAAGGCTTTGATATGCAGGGTTTTTCCTGAAAATAAATACCTCAAGGCGGTACGGGGAACCACCATTGAATAAAAATAGACGAGAAAAAAAGCAAACTGGAACCCGGATGTATTCCGCTTCATAAACAGGATGCGGTTTCGGTTGTAATAATACGTCCAAAGGGTACTTTCTCCGCCTACACTGAGCGAAGCATGATGGAAAACCAGCGCGGTTGGCTCAACCAGCAATTCAAATCCTTTCCTGCGCATCTGCTCACACCAGTCCAGTTCCTCATAATAGAGAAAAAAAACCTCCGGCATGGAACCTGTTTTTTCGACCACGGCTCTTCCGACCATCATCGCAGCTCCGTGAAGATAAGCTGTATGCATGGTAGAATGGTATTGCCCGGTATCTGGTTGACCTTTGCCTATGGCATGGTTGCGCCCCGTCCAGGGATTAATCTGCGTATAACCTGCGTACTGAATGACTCCCGGCGGATTTATGTAATGAATAACCGGACTGACTCCGCCTGCATCGGGGTGGTTTTTTAGTGTATTCAGGAGCTTTTCCAGCAGATCGGGCGTAGTGATCACATCATTGTTGAGAAAACAAAAATAGTCGCCTTTAGCTGCCTGTATCCCCAGATTGTTTCCCCCGGCAAATCCAAGATTTTGGGGACTCAATATAAAAGTTACTTCGGGAAAGTCTGCCTGAAAAGCTGCATCGGGCGGGTTTTGGGAAGCATTATCCACAACAATGATCTCCCGCTCCGGACCGGTAAGTTCCCGGCAGGAATGTAGAAATGCGCGCGTAGCATCGGGTTGATTGTAATTGATGGTGATAATGGAAATCATCCTCAGGGTTTGTTGCCGGGTATTACTTCGTTTTCTGTCTCTCCATGTGGTGTATGGATAAATTGTTTATTGGCTCCTTTTAACTTAAAGAGCAGGGTAAACATGGTGAAAAAAGTGCCGGGCAATGTTATCAATGCCTGAAAAAATCTTCGGTTGTAAAACGATAAAGGTACGGCCAGCGCCAATGCCAGTCCAAGCAATGCAAGCAATCCCCACCAGGTCAATACGGGTAAATTCAGCCATGGATGCAGAGGAATCGAAATCATGGCAACCATGCCAAGCAGGCCGATATTGATCACACGCGGCAGTTGAATATTGCGAAAAACCGCACTGTTGAACAGCGAAAAATCTCCCCGAAACAATGCCTTCATTCCCGTTATAAAGTGTTTTGCCAGATATTGATACTGGCTCGCAATCCAGCGCCTTCGCTGGTTCGCAAATGCTTCCTGGTGTGCTACTTTTTCGTCGTAGACAACGGCATCCCGCACATACCTTACTTTTACGCCCCGAATGCCCAGTCGTACTTCCATATCCCGGTCAAATCCTCCGGTATTGTCCATATCAGCGAGTACCTCCGCCAGCAGCGAATAGTCAAAAGCCATAGCAGAGCCGCTCAGGGATGCCGAAAGGCCAAGTGCGCTACTTCCCTGCCTGTAAATATGGTTGTTGAGCATTTCGCTGAGGCCATCCAGCACCGCAAGTTTTGTGTTGGAATTTTTTGCGGTTCTTCTTCCCTGAATGGCAGAAAATCCGGCATCTCTGGAAGCCGATATTTTTTCCAGAAAATCATTTTCCATGACATTGTCTGCATCCAGAATAACGGCGAGGTCATACGTTTCTGTCAGCGCTGCCATACCTGCCCTGAGTGCCTTGACCTTGGTGGATACTTCAAATGATACCTCGACCAGTCGGATGGGCAACTGGCGCAATTGCAGCATGGTCTCAGGGCGAAGATTGTCGGCAATGACCACCACTTCGTAATGTTCGTGAGAATAACTCTGATGTAATGCCCTGGTCGCTGAAGAAATGATAACAGCATCCTCCTTATAAGCCGGAATCAGTACGGCTATTTTTCGGGCCCGCTCTGAAGTAGTAGGCCGATTTATCCTTGGCGGATGGAGGACACCTGCCAGGGAGAAAACCAGTGTGTAAAATACCACATACAGAAAATACAGGAGTAAAATCAGCTCAATTACAATCATTGATTTACCGAAATCATTGATTCAGGTTGCGCATTTCTACTTTATTGAGTACCGAACCCATCAATTTCCCTTCATGCTCAAGGGTTTTCAAATAATCGATAGAAGCGCGGTCGGCAGCGTCAATAGACGTGGTTGCCGAGAATACCGGCAATACTTTGGCAGCAAATCTGCTAAGTTCCTGAGAGTCTGCATACTTATTGAGTGGCGCACCTTCCATCAGGATATGGTCATATTTTTCGGAGAGTTCGATCAGCAGATTTTCAAAATCCTCGGGGTCGAGGACTTCTGCGGGCGAAAAATTACCACCTTCACAGCCAATAACATCCACACCTTTAAATACAGACGAGGAAATCAATGCTTTGCGTGGCATATCTTTTTTGATATATTTTTCCAGTGAAGGAGACGCACCGGTAATCTGTGTCAGCGAATTGTCTTTAAAATTGGTGTCAATAATCAGGACTTTTTTTCCGCTGAGACTGAGAGAGTAAGCAAGCGAAATCAGCAGGGAGGTTTTCCCGGAATCGCTTTTTGTACTGGTGATCAATAAGGTTTTGGGCCCTTCCTCAATGATTTCGTGGCGCACTTTCCTGAGCAATTGTTTGTAGTTTTCCAGGCTGGGGTTTTTGTGGGTTTCGTTGAAGAGCGAAACGAGGTCCAGATTGGTATTGGTCAGTCGGTTGAGGGGCGCGAGATATTTTAACCCGGTCTGAGCGACAAAGTTGGATGGATAACGGATGCTTGTATCGAGGTACTCCATCAGGAAAATAGCCGAAATACAGAGCGCCCCGGTAATCAGTCCGCTCAATACGACGAGCATCAGCGTGCGGGAAGGTTCTGGTTTATCCGGAGGTTGTACAAACTCCACCTGACTTACAGAGCCAAGCGTTGCATTTTGGGAGGCCATTTTGGCTTCGTTGAGTTTGGACAAGACCGTAAGGTAAGCGTCGCGTGCGAGTTCTACTTCTTTTCCGTAGGAGGAAGGAGAGGCTTCGCTGACCGTAAATGTCCCAGCCTGATTTCCCAGTCGCTTGAGTTCTCTGTCGATAGAAGTAATGCGACCTCTGGCAATTTCAATGCGCAGTTCGCTGTCGATCTTCTGATTGATCAGTCTTTTCCGCTCGGCATCAGGGGTTCCGTATTCTTCAGATACAGACTGAAAAAGTTCTTCGGCTAGTTCTCTTCGTGTGGTAGCCAGCGAGTCGAGAATACCCTGGGCTTTAAAGCCCATACGAACATATTTGTTGTTGAGTCTTCCCAGGCGGTTGCGAAGAATCATCACCTGGTTTCCCCCACGGGTAACTTCTGTTTCGAGATAAGGTTTTTTCTCACTTCCGGCAAAGTAGTTGTCAATTTCTATGAGTTTTCTTTCTGCGGAAAATATCTCCTGGTTGGCTTTTTCCCGCTCTGTTTCCAGCTCGGTTACGAGGCTAAGTATGTCTTGTGCCGAATTGGAGATATCTGCAACGCCTTCGGATTTACGGTAAGCATCCCAGGCCTGCATTTTTTCATCGAGGTCATGTTTTTTCTCGCCGAGCATCTGGGAGAAATAACTCACACTATTGCGTGCCTGAGAAGCTTGTGAGCGGTTATAAAAACGGATAAACTCCTGACAGATCGTATTTACCACAAGCGCAGACAGATAGGGGCTTTCGGATTCATATTCAATACTGATAAAATCAGTTCCCGGAATCCGCTTTACGATAAGATCTTCCTTGAGAGAGGCATCATCATACCTCATCAGGCGAAGGATATCAATATGTTTTCGCTCCAGTTCGTCGGTTGAAAGTAACACCTGCAGGGAGTCGAGCCGGGTTTTGTATCGTTTTTTTGCGACACGTATTTCATCAGCCGAGTACATCGTCCTGACAGCACCGAGATTGCGCATGGGTTCCGTATTGTCGAGGTCGTGAAGCATAAGCTGATAGGAAACGAGGCTTAAGACTTGTGGGGACTGGATAAGTTCTTCCATTCCACGAAACTTAGCTTCGATTTCATATTTTTGCTTTCCCTGCATATCGCTCAGGGAAAATATTTCATCGTTACCCTCAGTGATCCCCGAGGACAAACGCGCATGCGCTTTATACTTTTTGGGAGCATTTCTGGTAATGAGAAAAGTCGTGACCATAGCGAGTGTAGTTACTGCCAGAATCAGCCATTTTCTTCGAAGCAATACTTTTGTAAAGTGCAAAAGGTCCATAGAAATACAAATAAATCACGCTTGCGAAATAATCAAATTATTCTTTGAAAAAAGGGACGGATTCCTTTTCCGAATAACAGGGTATTTTATAAATACTTTATATTCAGTAAAAAAGCCACCCACAAAATCAAAGCCGCCATGCCTGCAAGTACTGCCAGAAATAGCGGTGCTTCATGTAGCGGAAACCGGGATTTACCCCAGGTCACCTGCTTTAGCGAATGAGAAAGGCTTACCGCCGAATCTTTGGTCGCCTTCAATTTACCCAAAACTTCAAGATACGCTTCCCTTGCGGCTTCCATTTCCAACCTGTAAGGGGCAAGAGCTGTTTCTTCTTTGAGGGTAAGTTTCCCGCGAAGATACTGAATTTGTTGCTCCAGAAACTGTTTTCTTGCCAGCGCACTTCCCAATTCTACCATCAATTCACGATCGTCGGTCCGGGTGTTTTGTGCAAAATTGGAGGTCCTGATGATTGTCTGCTGATTTTTATCCTTTTTATTTTTGAGCATAACCGTTTTCAGGCTTTCGATAAGTGCCTCTTCTTCTTTTTTGTTGATCTCCAGTGTACTGATCCTCGTCAGTATTCCTGCAATTTCGGAATGCCGGGCCTGACTCCGGATAAACTCTCGGTGAAATTGAAGCCGGTTAGATTTTTCTTCCAGCTCCGTACGTTTTTGCTCCAATAATCGCTCCAAAAGATCAACAGATTTACTCAATCTTTCTTTTCCGACAATTTCATAATACCGAATATATTCTTCTGCATAGACATTGACCATGTAAGTAGCGAGTTCTGACTCTGGTGAATGTGCCTGAATACTGATTTGGTCTGTATTGGGAATTCGCCTGACCGATAAGTCCCGGTTGATTTTTTCGGGCGTATAATTCATCCTTTCCAGAATATCTGTGATCATACTGTCCAGAGAAGACGGCGAAAGTCCGAGCTGAAGTTTCTCCCTTTTTTCTTTGATTGCTTCGACTGCAAATAGGCGCATTTCTTCGGGATAGGCACCTTCTAACTCTTCATGGGGGAAAAAAGGTGTTTTTTCCATATCATGTATCGCCAGGCGGAATGCCAGCAGACTTTGCATTCGCGGCTGGTTCATGGAGGAGACTAATTCATGAATCCGGTTGTTCAGACTTTCCTCGGTTTCATTTTTATCGAGTGCAACGACCTGTATCCGGGCCTCAGAGGTGAATGACCGGGGAAGGAAAGTGAAAATCGCATAAATCAGCCCCATAATTGCAGTTGGAAAAACAGCAATCACTACACCCGCTTTGACACGGCCCCAAACTCCGCTGTTTATTTTTCTTTTGCCCATAAGAGTAATAATTTTTCTTTGAAAAGCCCGCCAAAATGGAGGCAAATCACAATGCCTAATGTAATCCAGAGGAAGTTTAAAAGATTCGGTATTCTCCTTACGTTGTTGTGGGCTATGTCTTGTTGAAATCGCGAAAAGTTGTTGTATGAAAGGTACGCCATCGTATTGGCGCTGGTGATCATTTCCTGATATTCTCTACTATCATTGCTGGTGTTTCTTCTTGGGATAATGGTCCAATTTGTCTCTCCATAGAAAGGAATAATTTCCTGATGTGCGGCTTCAATATCCTGGTCCAGGTTGTTGACCTCAAGGCTGAGCTCCTGGAGCCTCTGTGCGTGCAGCCGAATGGTGTTTGCCAATGTCTGGTAGCTGTCCGTTGGATATTCTTCCTGTAAATTTTTCAGATAACGGAGTATATGCTGACCTTCGGCGATGATATCACTTGCTTCCTTCATCCGTATCTCCTGCTGTTTCTCCAAATTTTGAATATGTTTAATCGCTGATTGGGTCTGCGCGTTTTCCCTTACCTCAAACATGGTGAGCCGGGGATAATGGGGATGTAGCCAGTACTGGCGGCCGTCAACCTTCATGGCAAATCGCTCTTCATCAAAATCGGGGGTCCAGTTGTCGGCCAAAACATTTAACTGCTGCTGAATGACGCTGATCTCTGTCTGTACGTTGGTTTGTAATAACGCCTGATCCACCTGTACGATTTCCCTGCACAAATCATTGACGACAAAGGCCGATAAAAGATCGTTTTCGCTGGAGAAAGAAATGATTCCGGCGTTTCCGTCCTTTTCCCAGATGATTTTCAGGTTTTGAAAAAGACTTTGTGCATCATATCCCATTTGCAAAAGTAATTTCTGCGGATGGTTCATGAGGAGAATTTGGGGATCCTGCGTGTGAAGATATTGGGCAAACTGATCGCGGTATTGTTGTTTTTGTTCGGCGGAATAGCTTTCTGGTACAATTCGGAATGGCGTTGGTGTGGAAAGGTCATGTACCGCCAGCCGAATACCGGTATTGCGCAGTGCATTGAGCAGCAATGTTTTTTCCATTTCTCTGGCAGGTATCGCATATGCTTGCAGGAAGGTTTCCGGCAAAAACATTTCCTTCCTCAAAACCGAATCGGGCCTGATGGTAATCCTTGTCTGATAGGTGAAAGAGTCCGTCCTCCTTACAATTACCCAACCGCTGAGCAACAATAAAGCTACCAGGAAAAATTTTCCGGTTTTAGAACCTGTCAAGGAATTGATATGTGTAATTCTCCGCATGATAATCAAAAGCTGCCCGCCGGCCCCTTGCTCAGGCTGTTTATGTATGCATCAGTACAGAAAGATCAGGGGCTTTAACCTAATAAATATAATGAGAGAATAACCGCTGACATATAGAATGGCGGCTGGCTGCCCGTCTGGTAGTCTGATCGGGGAAAAATCCATGTTGAGTTGTACTACCGGTTGACTTTAGATTGAATAATCAATTAACTATCTGTTACCTTTGTATATGCTTCATGCTTTCGAAATTCTTTTCTGGAGTTCCCTTGCTGTCATTTTTTATGCCTATATCGGCTATGGGCTGATACTGGGCCTGCTGGTCAAAATAAAGGGATGGCTTAACCTGTCTGATTTTCAGGTATCTGCTGATTTTGTACCGGAAGTTACTGTTGTAATTGCTGCTTATAACGAGGCGGAAATTCTTGAAGAAAAAATTCTCAATACCCTTGCGCTGGATTACCCCGCCGAAAGCATTAAGGTAATTTTTGTGACTGATGGATCTGATGATCACAGTTCGGAAATTCTCCAACGTTATCCTTCTCTTCTCCATCTTCACCAACCGGTTCGGGCAGGTAAAATAGCTGCGGTCAGTCGTGTGATGCCACGGGTGACTACGCCGGTGACGGTATTTACAGATGCAAATACCCTGCTCAACCGGGCTGCTATACGCAATTTGGTCAAACATCTTTTTCACCCTCAAACGGGTGCTGTGGCAGGCGAAAAGCGAATTTTGAGCGAGGATGCCGATAATGCGTCCGGGGCGGGAGAGGGATTGTACTGGCGGTATGAATCGCTGCTTAAAACCTGGGACGCCAGGCTCTATTCGGTCGTTGGCGCTGCGGGAGAACTGTTTGCCATTCGCACAGAGCTGTTTGAAGCACTACCCGAAGATACGTTGATCGAGGATTTTGTGCTGACCGTAAAAATCGCTCTGCGAGGGTATCGTGTGGCGTATGCGCCTGATGCGTTTGCGCTCGAAGGGCCTTCGGCCTCTGCTTCGGAGGAACTGAAGCGAAAAATCCGGATTGCCGCAGGCGGCCTTCAGGCTGTCGGGCGACTTCGCGCTTTGCTCAATCCTTTAAGATATGGTGTGCTTTCCTTTCAGTATATTTCTCATCGGGTGCTTCGCTGGACCCTTGCCCCCCTGGGGTTGCCGATTGTGGCGTTGAGCAATCTGATCCTCGCATGGCAGGGGGAATGGACGTATCAACTGATTTTGGCGGGCCAAATACTCTTTTACCTGGCAGCATGGGCAGGGTATATGCTGGAACACCGGCATATACGGCTGAAACCGCTATTTATTCCCTACTATTTCTGCCTGATGAATTATGCTGTATTTGCCGGTTTTTTTCGACTGATTCGGGGGCAACAATCCGTAATATGGGAGAAAGCCTCTCGCCGGGGAACAGGGAAAACTTCCTGAAACAGATTATTTTTTTGCCTTGAGGACCTGTGAAAAAAGAAACGCATCGCGGATTTCTTCTTTATAGGTCTGGTCGAGTTCTATATCCTGGAAGAATGATCCTCCTGCAATAAAACGTACCGTTACTGCCTTCTCAGGGTTTTGGGCAATCGCCTCGATGATACCCTGATCCCCTCCGACGGGGAAGCGAATCTTTTCAACCAGCACACCTTTTTTCTGATAACGTACACTGCGTTTGTCAAGGGTGGGAATCCGGCTGCTGATTAACGGCTGTTGATCTGCAATATGGATTTCAACGCGTGTGTGATAAAGTCCTTTTTCCGAGCTGAATGTGGAGGAAAGGAATAATTCTCCTTTTTCGTCCAGATCTGCTTTGATACAGGGCGTAGTAGCCTCTTCATCCATCTCATGGAAAATATAAGTATAACTTCCTTCCCCCCGAAGCCCGTCTTCCTGTAACCTGAAACGATCGTACAGGCCGGCGACGAGTGATTCATTTTTCAGTATTTCGCCCACAAAATCCTCTTTTTTCACAATGGAATTTAAGGTCACGCTAATATCGTCCTGCTTCATAGGAATCACGACGGTTCTTTCCCGCTGGGCAACCGAAATACAATCCATTTCATACAATTTGAAATCGGAGTCTTTATCGATGACAAGATAGAGTACTTCTGTCGCTTTCTGATAAGCGAGGAGCACTTCATTGCGGTTTGCAATCACATCTTTTACCGTAAAGTCTATATTATCTACCGATGGGTCGAAACTGTGATTAAGGCCTCCGGGACGGGTCCGATAGTTCAGATTGGGACTATGAGCAACCCGGAAATTTTTGCCAAGCAGGGCAGCCGCAGCCAGATTTTGTTTTTCTGAAAGTTTATCCAATACTCGCTGCGTATCAAATACATCTTCCGTACGGGGAAATCCCGGATAAAAAACCAATTCTTTTCCACCAATAGTTACAACAATATAGTTGGGCGCTTTTTGGGTGATGGTGAATAGTCTGTTGCTGAGAGGTAACACGTTTACAGGCTCAAGCCCCATGGGAATCTGCATAAAAGGATCTTCCCAGACAGGCGTATAGTCTCCTTCAAAATTGCTGTTAGGCTGGAAAAAATGTACGGAGGAGGGGGTGCGGTCAGGAGTATAAATATTTCCGTCGGTTGCTACCTTTTCAATCATACCTTCTGCTACTTCCGGTTCCTTGAGCTCTTTGCGGGATGCTGGTCTTACATATATCCAATGTTTCATTCCGGAGGGAGAACGGTCAAAATATCCTTCTTCCACTGCCTGAAGATAAGTGCGGGAAAGATAGATTTCTGCCCCAACCTGAATTTCATCAGTCGATGGTTGTGTGGTTTCCTGAAGTAAGGAATAGTCCCGCTCGCATTCAGAAAACTCCTGCGCTTCCGTGGTTGCAGCTGTAAAAAATAAGAGCAGACTCAGAAAAATGGTAGTTTTTGTGTTCATATACGCCTCCTTTCAACGAGTCGAATTGTATTGTTCAATAGTTGTTTAACTTATCCAGAGCAATTAGCTTGCCAGTTTTTTTTCAATCAAACGTCTGATTTCCAGCGTTACAACATCAACAGGCGCAGAACCCGTAAATAATAAAGCATTATGATATTCCGGTAGGTAAAATTTATTTCCAAGAATCTTTTCAGCGTACATCCTTATATGTATCAATTGTGAAAAACCCTCCCACGCACTGCAAACTAATCCCGGATGAGAGAGTATGACCTGGATCATTTCGTCTGCTTCTTCGTCAGAATAACCGGCCTTTTCCATCAGGTATTTTTTCCCCTGGGCAGTTGTCCATTTTTCATGGTGAATACCCGTATCGGCAACGAGGTTTGCCGCTGCCCGCAACTGGGCTTCAAGATACGCGATGCGGCCCGTCGAATCCCCTGAATACTGATTCAGGTCGTGGTCCATAATGTAATCTGCATACAACGCCCATCCTTCTGCAAAAGCGGGGTATTGCTGATACTTCTGAAATTCCGGTATATCATTTTGCCGTGTGAGCAGGCTTTGCCGAAATTGATCCCCTGGGACAAGGTAACGGTAAATTTCCGAGCGATTACGATACAGTTTGTGTTTTTCGCGCATTTGAGGGTGAATCCACAACCGGTCAGGCAAGGTGGAATCTGCTGATGGGAAATACTGAAGGGAAACGGGCAGGGTATTGTCATGTTCTCCCGCAGGGATAAATGAAACTGATGCCAGAGATTCGGTATTTTCAAATATACCGCCTATCATGGGGCGGGTTTCCCTGTACAATTTCTGGTATGCGGTGAGGCAGGGGTTGTACCGAATCTGCCCGGTGACGCAGGAAGTAGGTTGTGCAGATGACCAGGCAAGCAACTGTTTGCCCGGATATTTTTCTTCTGAATGGGGAAGGGTGAGTGCCCGTGCCAGCAGTAAAGCCAATGAATCGGCGCTTTTCTGCCCTTTTTCATGCAGGTCAGCGGGTTTTTGTCCGTAAATACCCGCCTCTTCGAGCATAAGTGCATAAAATTTTTCCCCATTTTCCCATTGCCATACCCCAGTTTCTGGCTCTTCTCTGGCAGGCAGCTGCGCCAAAAACTCATCCAACCGGGTATATGCCGGGTAAATTTCCTGTTCCACTACATGTGAAGACTGTTCCAGCAGGTTTGCCGATTCGTATTCGTTGATTTCCGTAGGCTCAATTTTGATCAGCTTTCGTGCATACCCTATATAAAATGGATTTTGATCTGGTGGAATGGCCAGAAACCGGGCGATTTGTGCGCGCATCGCTGCAATGAGCGAAGGCGGAAGGTGGATGCCTTTTGCTTCCCTTTCTCTGGTAACTTTGATCGTTTCCTCAATACTTTCATCTACATTTCGGAGCCGGATCAGATAATGATTTGCCTCATCCTGTGTTGTCATCTCATGGTGAAGGGCAAACAATCCCGGTAAACTGACCTGCGGTCCGTCCACAGGATTGAGGAAGAATACATAATCGGCGAAGGCTGCTTTTTGTTTTGCAGCCTGTAAGGAACGCCTGATAAGGGTATGGGTAATTCGCTGCCGGTCTGTAAAATCGACGGTATCGATTTGTGCCATCTCCTGAAGAAATCCATCGGCGAGGCTGGCATTTTTTTTCAGCAGGCTTTCCCGGCTGGTGAGTTTCCGGTCATAATTGCCTGCCTGGTCGCGCAGCGAAGGGCGAACCTGGCTTAAGAACTCAGGATCATTTTCGATCATGGAGACCGCTACCCGCTCAGCCCACTGGTCGATATTGTGCCCTCTGTCCCAGGCAAAGCGGGCTACCCAAATGCCACCAGCCAGCAGCAAGGCTAAAAGGATAATGATTGGTAGATGTCGCAGCGTGATTTTCATATTT
The DNA here is from genome assembly GCA_041391665.1 of Bacteroidia bacterium. Taxonomy (NCBI): domain Bacteria; kingdom Pseudomonadati; phylum Bacteroidota; class Bacteroidia; species Bacteroidia bacterium. The sequence goes on from JAWKNO010000001.1 coordinate 1,366,334, forward strand.
AGAAAAGTCTATGCCACTTCGGCCTGCAGTTTCTGTAGATTTTTTACTCTGATACGTTTTCGATCAAAGTCCAGCAGATTGTCTTCGCGAAACTGGTTGAGGATGGTGGTAACTGTTTGCCGGGATGTACCTGTGAAGTTTGCGATTTCCTGATGGGTCAGGTAGTTGCGAATAACGACCGAGCCATCGACGATATTTCTTCCACTTTTTCGGGCTTGCTCCAGAATATATTCAGCGATTCGTGTTTTAGCATCTTTAAAAAGCAGCGATTCCAGGCGTTTTTGAGTGTAAATCACCCGTTGCCCCATTAGTTTGTTGAGGAAATCCTGAAATCCGGAGACATCACGCATCAATCCGACCACATCTTCCCGTCTGAGGATACATAGTTCCGTATCTTCAACTGCTGCGGCATAATCGTTTCGTTTATTTTCTCCGTAAACCGCCATTTCCCCAAATATCTCTCCGGGGTGAAGAATCGCGCGAATCATTTCATTGCCGTCTTCTGTATATCCGGCAATTTTGACTGCGCCCTTATGGATAAAAAATACCCGATCAGAGTTATCATCACTGAAGTAGATAAACTCTCCCTTTTTATATTGCCTTTTGGGTTGTTTGGCATAATTTTCCTCCGCGCCGTTGATTGGGCAAAAGCATTCCAGGAGGTTTACCTCTTCGAGGTACCATATACTGCCATTTTCCGTATTCATCGGATCAAAAGATTTTATAGGTTAATGAGCCCGATAATCTTTTACGCCTGCTTCTATACGCGTATTGAGGAAATTTTCCGGCGGCGGGATCGGGCATGACCATCCGTCGCTGTAAGCACAATAAGGATTATATAGAAGGTTAAAGTCGATTTCTATGGTATTGTCTTTGGGTACATTGAGGTCGAGATATCTTCCACCTCCGTAAGTCTCTGCACCTGTAGTAAGGTCGGTAACCGGGAGAAACAGATGGTCCTCGTATTGTTTTACACCTGCGAGCTGGAGGTTGCGGTAGGCCAGAAGCTCAAAAGTTTCGCCTTTAAGTTCAAAAGATAACCGGGCGTAGGATACAAATTTTTTATTTCGCTTTGGGTCGCTGGTCGGCATCTCAAATGCCTGCGCTTCAGGAGTAAGTTTTACCTGAGCGACTACCCGGTAGGCAGGGTCAGGTGCAAAATATTCCAGCCCGTGAAATGCTGAAGCTTCTTTCCTGAAAGGAGAAGTTTCAGGGTTTTTAAATTCCCTGTGAACCTGCCTGCGGTGTTTTTCTATTTTACGGATATAGCCTTTGTCAGAGCCCGAGAAAGCAGTCAGGAAAATAAACACCAGTACCAGTAGTGATAAATTAAATATCCTCATGATTTTTATAATCCAAAATAACATCCATACTTGTGACGGCAATCGGGTGATAATTGGGTCTTGCTTCCTGGTAGATGTCGAGGGCCAGTTTTTTCCCTTCTTCTGTTTTAACCATTTCCTTGTAAATAGGTTCAAGAAATTTTCTCCGTCCTACTTTTTTCAGAAAGGCCCGGATTGCCGGATGGGCCTGAGTATATTGATTGTGAATGGATTTTACATACCAGATACACTGAATTTCAGGATTTGTATTTTTACTCAACGAAAATACAGAGTCGAGGGCTGCCATTTGTGATATGTTCAGCGAATCAGGCATGCTTCGAATAAAATGCTGCCATTCATGTGAACTCCATCCTGTGGTTGTGAGTTTTTCCGGAGAAATACCTGCGATCCAGGCTGCAACCTGATCTTCCACCGCTTTAAACCTGACAGATGGCTGATAGGGAATATTATCGGGAATACCGGTTCCATAAACCCAGTCGTGAAGTTCGATTTTCATTTCCATGTCTGGGTATTTGGAGAGAAGATTTTGCTGAAGAATCGTTACAAAATGATCGGTCGTCATGGTTTGGAAGGCATTTTCTGCAAAATAGCTCTTCAGGAAATCATCAAATGCCTCGCGGCCGACATTTTCTTCAATAAGTCTCAGAAAAAAATACCCTTTGTCGTAAGCAATAGAGCCGACCCCGTCATCCGGGTTTCTACCTGTAAGATCAATGGCCAGCCGGGTGTCAAGGCTATCATCCGGCCATAAACCTTCTACTTCTTCTTCCAGGTCCTCATAACTGATTTGTGCCAGCATTTCCGAATATTCACGGCCTTTGAGTTTTTCCATGATGCGGTTTTCAAAATAGACCGTAAACCCTTCATTCAGCCAGAAATCATTCCATGTGGCATTGGTCACAAGGTTTCCCGACCAGGAGTGCGCCATCTCATGGGCTACAAGTGCCACCAGGGATCGGTCACCTGTGATGACCGTAGGGGTAGCAAAGGTCATCCGGGGGTTTTCCATTCCACCAAAGGGAAAACTGGGCGGCAAGACAATCAGATCATATCTTTCCCATTGGTAAGGGCCGTAGAGTTCTTCAGCGATCGTCATCATTTGTTCCATTTCGGCAAATTCCCAAACGGCCGCGTCAATTACTCCCGGTTCTGCATAAATGCCGGTACGTGCGCCTACGGGTCTGAAAACAAAATCGCCCACAGCCAGTGCCAGTAAATAAGCGGGAATCGGCTGTTTCATTTCGAAGGAATAAACGCCTCCGGGCATAACCTCTACGGGGTTTTTGGCACTCATTACAGCCATCAGCCCGTCGGGTACCTTGACCGTGGCGTTGTAAGTAAAGCGAATGCCCGGGCTATCCTGTACCGGAACCCAGGTACGTGCGTTGATCGCCTGAGATTGTGTCAGGAAAAAGGGCGAACGCTTATCTGCCGTAAGTTCTTTGGGCAAAAACTGTAAGGCTTCAGCACCAGGTTTTGTGGAGTATACCACACTCACATACCGGGTATTTTGCCGGAGCTCCACCATCAGCGCCTGCCCCATAATGGAGTCATTTTCTCCTAATTTATAGGTTGCAATTTTTTCATCTGTACCATCGGGGGAGATCATTACCGAGTGAATATCCAGATCTTTTACATCCAGGTAGAGCTCTTTTGCATTTCTGCGCACTTTTTCAACCGTAAGCAGGGCCGTTCCTTGTAAAATTTCTTTTTCAAAATCTACGACAATGTCCAGATCAAGATGAGTGACCCGCGCTTCATAAGGGCGGGAGTAAGAGTGCGGATCTGCAATTTCGTCTTCTACGGGTGATTCAATGGTGCAACCAGCCAGCCACAACACGACCGGAAGAATTTTCATCCATCCGGCTAAATAGGTTATTTTCATAATATCTGTTCAGGGTCCGGTTCATTTATCCCGCAATTTAAGTTAATTGGTGAAAATCTGAAAATTTGCAGTCTTTTGGGTAAGATTCTATTTTTCCAAACATGTACAGAGTAAAAGTATGGGGACCCGTTATCACTTTCCTCTGGATTGCCGGGGTGTATCTTCTAACGCGAAATCCTCACCCTGGTTTTGGTGATGCCCTTGGATTCCTGTATCATGCAGAAAAGGGCTTTGATTTAGCGACAAATGCTACCAGCCATTTTCTTTATATCAATTTTGCACATATAGTAGTCGTCCTTTTACCCTTCCTTTCAACGATTGTTGTGTTGTCGCTCCTTTCGGTTGTATTTGGGTTGCTTTCGCTGGAAAGACTATATCGGCTCGCCCTTTATATCTGCAAAGATCGGCAGGCTGCACGGTTTACCGTACTGATCATCGCTTTTAGTTTTACCTGGTGGCGGCAGGCTGTTGTGATAGAGGTCTATACTTTTTATTGCTTTTGTGTTTTGCAGGTATGGGTATTGGTTGTAAAAGATGTCATTTCCGGAGAATACCGCCGCTTACCCCATGCGGGTTTCTGGATGGGTTTATCTGTGCTGGCGCATATTCAGACTTTGTTACTGATTCCCTTTTTTCTTTTATATCTCTGGTGGGGAAGATCAAATAAAAAACAGGTTGCCCTTTCTTTGGGTATAAGTGCCGCTTTGGGGAGTGTATTGGTCGTTTTGCCTTTAGTTTTTCATTTAAACCCGGTTGATGCTGTATTTTTTGATAACCATTTTCGGGGAGAAGTTTTGGGCATTCATTTGCGGGATCTCATCATGGGGAGTTTTCGCAGCCTGGGATATCTTTTGTACAATTTCCATATTTTCATTCCTTTTTTAGTTCATGGGCTGATCGTAACCTGGCGGCAGGAACGGAAAATGGTACAGTTGCTGGGGCTTGCGGCACTTCCGGTCTGGTTATTTGCCATGCGGTATAATGTTTCAGACAACTATGTATTTTTCCTGTTGCCATATTTTGCACTTGCTGTATTTGCCGGTATGAGTTTTCGCTTTATGGTTTCCGGAATTCAGACCGGATGGCTGAGGATTTGCGCAATAATTTTACCATTTGTCTTATCGCCATTGATATATTTTTTTGCGTGGAAAACAGCTGAACAAATACCTGCTATGCAGGCGTTTGCCAATTCCAAAGCCTATAAGGGCGGAATCGCCTTTTATCTTTGGCCCGGACAATCGCAGGCACCTGACCCGCTCCGGCTGGCTAAGGAAATTCGGGAGGGGAAAGTAGCTCCTGTGCCAGATTTTGAGCGGTATCCCATGGCTTTAAAGTATCTGGAAATCCAAAACCTATAATCTTTTGCCTGTGAATCCATCACCCATTGGCATATTTGACTCCGGACTTGGCGGTCTTTCTGTATGGAAGGAAGTAAAAATCGCCTGTCCATCCGAGTCGCTGATTTACTACGCCGACAGCGGCAATTGTCCGTATGGCAGTCGTCCCCCGGAGGAGATTATTCATCTCTCCTCCGAAATCACCCAATTCCTCCTCCGCAAACACTGCAAACTGATTGTCGTCGCATGTAATACCGCAACGGCAGCGGCCATCGCACATCTACGGGCAAATTTTTCCGTACCGTTTGTCGGGATAGAGCCCGCATTAAAGCCGGCAGCGCAGCTGACGAAGACGGGCCATATCGGCGTGCTCGCTACCCGCGGCACCTTTGCCGGGGCACATTACCAGCGCACAAAAGAAAAATTTGCGAGCAAGGTGGAAGTCCATATCCAGATAGGAGAAGGCCTGGTCGAACTCGTTGAAAACAACCAGGCCAATACACCGGAAGCAGAAACACTGGTACGCCGATACATCGGCCCCATGCTCGACGCTGGAGTAGATCAGATTGTACTGGGTTGTACGCATTACCCATTTCTCCTGCCTGTCATGGAGAGGGTGGCCGGAGACCGGGCAAATATCATCAATCCCGCCCCGGCTGTGGCGCGGCAGGTCGTAAGCCAGTTGGAACAGTTGGGATTGGCTGCACCGGAAGAAAATCAGCCGGAATATTCGTTTTTCAGTAGCGGTGACAGTGCGCGTATATTCGAGATGATTGGATAAGGTTTTTATTTTGGCCCTAATTTTGCTTTATTACGAATATCCAAATCAAAACTCTAAGCGTATGGACTTTTCCTCAACAGAAAGCTGGTTTGATATAACAGTAGCTGTGGTAAGTGTGGCTGCAGTCATTATCGGCCTGGTTACCATCCGCAAAATGCTCAAAGAAGAATCCTTAAGTCTAAAGCAGCCTCTCGTGCAGCCGGAAATTACGCTGCCCGAAAGTCCGGGATATTCGCGGACTAAGTCTGTGATAGAAACGATAGAAGAAAAAAACAAAAAAGAAAATCCTCCCGAAACAACGGCCTCCCGGCTGAAAAAAAGCGAGACCGCTCCCAGTCCTGTTAAAGCCAGCCCCAAAATTATTGCTATTCCGGAACCTCGAAATCGTGAAAAGCAGGGGATTTCCGATATTTTCTTCAACCGGTTCCGGCGCAAAATCAGTACCCAAACGGGGAAAAGCCTCATCATTACGACCGATGAGGTGCTGACAAAACCACCGAAGCACCATGTTCCGCCAAGGCTGAAAGGGGATCAGCTTACGCTGGAATCCCCCAACAAACTGTTGTTCCGCTTAAAAAATGAGGGGCATAAACTCATTTATAAAAAAATCCAGGCAGGGCCCAATAATGAGTTGAATATTACCTACGAACCGCCGCAACGGCGAATCAATATGCTCCTCGAAGAATATGATCAGGGGGAGATTATCTCCTTTTCACTTACCGGTACCAACGTGATTTCTCAAACCTATCATTTCACGATTCATTACGGTGATATGAATGGCAATTATTACACGCAGCAAATCGGTGGACTGGGCCGCGAGTTTCCGATCGTAGATGCACCGGTAAAAGTGTAATCCTTATCAGAATAATCTCCGTTTACTTATTCATCTTTCAGGGTCTCCGCCGGATTTGTCAATGCAGCCTTTATTGACTGATACCCCACTGTGAGCCATGCCAGTACAATCGCCAGAACTGCTGCGGCAACCAGCGTAAATATTCCCACATTTACCCGATAGGCAAAACCACTGAGCCAGTTGTTCATCAGATACCAGGAAGCCGGAAGTGCGATCATTGAGGCGAACAATACAAGTATGGAGAAGTCTTTTGACAACATCGATACAATGTTTCCCACAGTCGCGCCCAGTACTTTGCGGATCCCGATTTCCTTTGCTCGCTGCAAGGTGGTAAAAGATGCCAGGCCAAATAATCCAAGGCATGCAATCAATATCGCCAGTGAAGCAAAAATGCCGAAGGCTTTACCAATCTGCTGTTCTGACTGGTACAACTGCTGGTAGGAGTCGTCGAGAAAATGATATTCAAACGGGCGGTGAGGAACCATTTCTTTCCAGGTTTTTTCGAGGTGAGCGATTGCCACGTCGGGGTTTTGAGGACTGATTCGCACCAGTGCTTCATAGTAATCGTAAGGGGAAAGGAAAATCACAAGCGGTGTGATTTCTTTATGGAGCGAGGCAATATGGAAGTCCGCCACCACTGCCTGAATAAAACCTGCTCTTCCGTTGAGGTTGACCAGTTGGCCAACAGCTTCTTCCGGTTTCCATCCAAGCGTCTGTATGGCTTTTTGGTTCATGATAAAGGGAAAATCTTCGCGAAGTGCGCTCGCCGGGGTGTAGTTGCTTCCGGCAATGATTTCCAGCCCAAGGGTTTGAACCACATCCACATCTGAGGCCATCGCCTGTACCAGGCGTGAGTCCGCTTCATTGGCGGGTTTAAACAGGGTGTAGGTTCCGTCTATTTTTACCGGATTTTCAGAAACAGCGGATACTTCCAGTATTTCCGGGATATTTTTCAGGCTGCCTTTAAGGGTTTCCCATTTTGCGCCAATTTCACGGTCCATGGGTAAAACCACAAGCTGGTCTTTGTCATAACCCAGGCGGGTATGCTGAATCAGGTACAGTTGCCGGTACACGACGAGGGTACATACAATCAGGAAAATAGAAATGGCAAACTGAAAAACCACGAGGGTTTTGCGCAAGAGGTTTCCTCCTGAAGAGGATCTGTATTTACCCCGGAGGATCTGCACCGGTTCAAACTTTGTAAAAACTACAGCCGGCCATATTCCTGAAGCCAGGCTGACAAAAATACCCGTAACTATAACCAGGGGGATCAGAAAGGGAGTGGTAGAAAAATCAAGGGAAAGCTCACGGTGAATCAGCGTGTTAAACAAAGGCAAACTCAGGCGTGCAAAGATCACAGCAACGCCAATCGCCAGAAAAGTAATCAGGGCTGATTCGCCGATGAACTGTGAAAAAATCTGGCTTTTATATGCGCCTACAACTTTTCTCAGCCCCACTTCCCGTGCTCTGTCCACAGACCGGGCTGTGGCGAGGTTCATATAGTTGATGCACGCGATCAGCAAAATGAGCAGCGCAATACCCGAAAAAATATACACATAGCGAATGTCGCTGCCAGGTTCCAGCTCATTTTCTGCATCGGAGAAAAGGTGAATGTCGGCCAGTGGCGTAAGGCGGTACAGCAGGCTTTTATTTCCACCCAACTCATCGCCCAGTTCGCGCTCAATGAGTGCGGGTATTTTTTCCCGTAGAGCGGCGACCGCTTCCGGACTTTTGAGCAGGAGGTATGTCTGGTAATTGGCTGACCACCAGATTTCTTCTTTTGCGGCCTGGAGAGAGGAAAAGGAAGCGAGGAAATCTACATGGAAGTGGGAATTTGGCGGCATATCTTCCATTACGCCGGTAACTTTGTAGTCCCGGCTGTTGTTGATATTCAGCACCTTTCCCATAGGGTTTTCGTCGCCAAAATATTTTTTAGCGCTGGAAGCTGTGAGAATGATACTTGCCGGGTTGTTGAGTGCATGTTGGGGATCACCCGATGTAAGTGTAAAAGAAAAGATGTCAAAGAAAGTAGAATCTGCATAAAACAGCCCTGATTCCTGAAAAACACGGTCGCCATATCGTAGCACATCTGTACTGAAGGTACCCGATGCCAGCAGCCGTACCCCATTTTCCACTTCCGGAAACTCCCGCTGGAAAACGGGCGAGACAGCAGTAGGGGAAACCGCAATATGCCGGGTATTGTCTCCGTCCCTCATTTCCATACTGACCCGGTAGATCCGGTCGAGATTTTTGTGAAAGCGATCATAACTCATCTCGTGCCTGACAAACAAAATCAGCAGCAGGCAGGCTGCGAGGCCGGTTCCAAGTCCAAATACATTGATCAGGGAGTAAGAAAGATGTTTTCGCAGGTTGCGAAAGGCGATAGTGAAATAATGTCTGATCATGGCAGGGTTGATAAAGGTGAGAGGAAATGCGAAAAGCTTAATTCTGAAAAGCGGTAACAAACTCAGCATGCTGAGGAAATACTTCCATCGGGCATACAGATTGTTTTTTTCCGTTGAATGAAGGTGAAACAATTCGGTCAGGTCGCCGAGAATATCTTCTGCGATTTCAGCTTCCAGTCCCCATTGGAGAAATCGCTCCATCCATGTGGGGGGGTGAACGGGTGGTTTGCCTGGCATGGTAGGGGATTAAGAAAAATCAAAAGCGACAGGGGGTACAGAATCCCATAGTTGACTGCGCAGATCTTTGGCTTCGGTCAGGGCCCGGTAGCCATAGACCGTAACACGGAAAAAGCGTTTGCGTTTTCCCCCGCGTTCGGCGGTGGCTTCACCCAGCCTGGAGCTGAGATATCCTTTGTCTTCCAGACGTTTTAAGGCTGTGTGCAGGGCACCTACGCTGATCGATCTGCCCATACGGTTTTCTATCTCTTGCTTTACGCTTACGCCATACGCCTCATCAAATAAAGCTGCGACTGTCAGTAGTACGATTTCTTCCAGTTCTCCGAGATAAGTCCCTTTCATACTTAAAATTATATTATTCCTAAATGTAGGTAATATAATTAAAAATGCAAATGGTTAGCTGAAAAACAAAAAAAAAGCCCCGAAGGGCCTTAGAAACAGATTCACCTAAAAATTTTTAGCCAGCCAAAAAAAGTTATGTTCTTGTTTGTTTGTATTTATCCACTTTAGCTTTTTCCTCCCGGGTAAGTTGTGGGTATATCCGGTCAAAATAAGGCTCATCGATAAAATATTTAATCACATAATCATCGCCGATATTGATGTTGTTGGACCGCATGATTCCGAGCATCATAGGTATCCAGCTGTATTCATGGTACAGTGGTTGAATAGGGGTTACCGCTTTTTGTGAAGTTTGAGGAGCTGAATAATAAGCCTGACGCATATTGCCGGCTACATATTTTCCCTGCTGTTCAATTTTGGAATCATACGTAACCATTTGGGTGATGACGTTACTCTGCTCAGGATCAGACGTGATAGATTCCAGCCTTTTTGCCTCTGCCCTTGAGATATACTGGACAGACTGAACAAATAGTTTTTGGGCAAAGAGTTTGAAAGCCGCGACGTTAAACAGGTATTCTTCGCCAGTGGCATAAAATACCGGACGATCTACATTTTCGACAAATACGGTTCCATCATTTTCGATATAGTAGCCTCGGATCACATTTTCACTCAATACAATCTTCAGGGGGGTGATGTGTTTTTTTACGAGGTCTTTATCATCTGGACCGCGATAGCTGAATGTGCGCTCAGGCAGCCAGTCAGTATGAAACATGACCATCTTTTTTTCTGCATTGTATCTGCCAAACTTGATAAAAATGTGCCGTAGAAATACCTTTTCGAAGGGTTCAATATTTTTCTTCGCGAGGTAGGTGTCCACAAACTCAATTTTTTCCTGGTCGGCGTTATGGTTGCCAAGCAGAATGATTTTTTCAAAAATCTCAGTCAGTCGCCGGTTCATTTCAATAGAATCGGAAACGTGAGAAGAATGTCGGTTTAGGGAAAAAACCTGATTGTTGCCAGTGCGGAGCAGACAGTTTTTTTCATAAAAATTTAAAAAACCGAGTCCGCCGAAGTTAAGTGTCAGGGTTTGTACAGAAGCAGCATAGCGTCCTTTCAATTCGGCATAAGCAGCCAGTTTAAATCGATTGTCGATGGTGAGAGGATAAGAACTGACATTGTCATTAATTACTTCTTCGAGGGAGATTGTGTTGGAATTACTTTGAGCAAAGATCGGAGCAAGCAGCAGACAAATGGCCAAAAAGCCTAACGTGGTTTTCAACATTGACAGGACTGATTGTATAATGAAATTGAGCGTTGAAATATGTACATATGACGGTAACGAGACACAATTACGACTTACTCATGCGTATTTTCAATGCGAAAAATAAAAAAATATAACATCTTGTTTGAAAGGTTAATTCTTCGCAATTAATCAATATCTAACATATTCGGGAGCCGAAATATTAAGACTTTCGCATAAAATACAACTGCCAATCATGGCATAAATGAGTTTTATATTCATTTAAACCACTTAAAATACGATCCGCCTGAATAACTTACTTCTGAGTATAAAATCTTCGGCTGACTATTTAGGAAAATGCATCATATCAGTGTTTCTCCGAAGATAACCAACAGTTGCGCTATGCCGGCCAAAAGGCCCAGTACAGCACCGACAAGGATAAGTTTCCACTCATCTTCCTGAAAGATCGGCCTCAGAAAGCCCGCAAACTCAACCGGGCCCAGGGCCTGCATTTTGGTGCGGAGGGTGTTTTCAATATCGAGTGCTTCTTCCGCATATCCGAAAATATGTTTAATAGAGTGGGGGAGTTCTTCTACAAAGCGCTGGGAAACAGTGTTTTTGATTTGAATATATTTGCGGGTGCCCTGTGTGAGCTGGATCAGCGGTTTGGATATACCGGCGATTGCGTCCACGGCTTTTTTTACATGAATATGAATCATGGTTACCAGCCGGTCTGATGCCGGGCCGGTTACGAGGCGTTCAAATATATTTTTGGAGGTGAGGATGCGTTCGGTGATGATTCTCGCATATTCTTCTGAGACTTCCATCTGGCGTTTGATAAACATGCCCTGAATTGTCCAGAAACCCACTACCCTTGGGCGGAGCGGTTCGAATATCATCTTCAGCGCGAGATAATTGGTAGCCCAGCCTACGATAAGTCCGGCCACCGGGAGCGTCCACCCGGCCGAAAATCCTGCACGGGTAAGCCAGAGGTAAATACCCATTTGTAAAAGGCCAAACAAAAAGCCAAAATAAAAGCCTGATTTTTCGATAAACTTAAACTCTTCTCTTCCTACATTCAGGAAGATCTGGTTGAGTAAATCGCGGTCATTTTCTAGTTCTTCCACGACCATTCCCCTCAGGTCAAAAAGGTCTGAGATATTGTTTTTTATATCCTGCATCAGGTTTTCAACTACCTGAGGAAGGTCTTCGGAGGCTTTTTGAAAGATACGGTTTTTGAGCAGTGGGGGCGCCGATTCCCAAAGTACGGGTGCCTGTTCTTCCAGTGTTTCGTTGATAATCTGTTCTGCCAGGCGTGTTAATGCAGGCTCCATTTCTTCGGCTACACGCTCCGGTTCTATCTGTTCAAACCGATCCTCAATCGTAATGAGTTTTTTGGTAAGCAAATCGACTGCCTTACCTGCCATGGCACCGGCTTTTGAGGGTATAATGCCCTGCCAGCCAATCTTCCAGAAACCGATAAAATTGAGTGGGTAAAAGGTCATCTTGAGGGCAATCACATTGGTGCCCCAGCCGACAATCGCGCTGATAAAAGGGATGCTGGCATATTGCCAGAACACCGGGTTTGAAAGGGTATTTGTCAGAGCTGCCCACATGGACGCAATTTATATATTTTCGGGGAATGTTGTTCCAATTACCGGAGGGCAAGTTCGAGCATCCGGTCAATATGATCGGAAACTGAAAGTTTGTGCAGGCCGGCAAAGTCAGGTGCAGGGGAAAAAGTACGATTTGGCAGGTTTCTAATGGTTTTTTCCCATTCGACCGCTTCAAATCCGTGAATGACGATACCTTCGTTTTCAGATATGATTTCTGCGGCCCCGACTTTATGGGAGATCAAAACCGGCGTTCCGCAAGCTACGGATTCGGAAACAATCTGGCCAAAAGGCTCATACTTCGCGGGATGAATAGTGAAATCTGCCGCGGTAAATAATTCCTCCGTATGCTGCACATAACCGATGAAGGAAACATTGGCAGGTAAGGTACCGGAATGTGATCCCTTGCCGGCAATTTTAAGTTCAAACGGGCCGTCTTTCAGTCTGTCAAATACTTCAAGCAGAAGGGGCAGCCCTTTTCTTTTATGACTGGTAGAGACAAATACGAATGATAACTTTTGGGGGTCCATACCAAACTGATTGCGAAGGCGTGTGCGTTCCGGGCGAAGCTGGTAATTGAAAGTATTTATATCGAGCGGCGGAAACAGTACCCGGATTTTTTCCTTCGGAATGTGGTAAAGCGACAGGAGTTCTTCCTCAATCATGGCAGAAGCGGCTAAGATCAGGCGGGAATTTTGAAAAGCCCTTCGGTCCATACCGATTTCCATTTTGTCGGAAAACCCTTTGCCCTTTCGGTTCATGGCATGCAGAAAACCCAGGTGATTGGAAGGGGCCAGTACTACCTCCTGGCTGGAAGTGCGTTCCAGTGAAAGACTAAAATCAAACTTATGTACATCCATATAGCGCCTGACACGCTGCTCAAAAGCATAGCGTCTGAACTTCTTTGGCAGAAATCCAAAGCCCAGCTCAACAACAGTTACTTGTTCTGGAACAGGTATTGTGGCATCAGCTTTTCCGCAGACAACCGTTACCCGATGGCCTTTGGCATGGAAGGCATGGATATAATTGATCAGCCGGGTCTCAAGGCCCCCGTTTCGGGTGAGGCGGTGATGGATCAGGGCAATATTCAATCGGCGAAATTAAGCGATATCAACCTGATAAGCACGTTCATTTTTTCCTTCGTAATAGTTGATGAAGGACTGATTGACAATTTTGTTTCCACCGGGAGTCGGGTAGTTGCCGGAGAAATACCAGTCGCCGGTAAACTTAGGCATTGCTTTGGCGAGATTTTCCAGTGGTTGGTAGATAATCTCCATCTCAAAGGCAAAATCCGGCGGTCTCACCATTTCGGTGATTTTTGCAGAAACTTCATCTTCGGTGAAAGGCGCGTAAATTTCCTTTACCACATTTTTCTCAGACATGGTGCCTTCTGCCTTCATCTGGATGATTTTTTTGTAAACCTCATCGATGACAGACTGTTTGCCGGTATCTTTCAGCAATTGAATGGTAGCGGAGAATGCGACCAGCTTTTCGATCTGAGACATATCAATCCCATAGCAGTCCGGGTAACGGATTTGCGGGGCGGAGGAGACGATGACAATTTTTTTAGGTTTAAGCCTTGCCAGCATATGGAGGATACTTCTTTTCAGGGTAGTACCTCTTACGATAGAGTCGTCGATAAGGACCAGGTTATTTTTTCCCGGATCGCTTATACCTCCGGTAATATCATAGACATGAGACACCATATCGTCGCGGGAGGAGTCTGCTGCAATAAAGGTGCGGAGTTTGTCATCTTTGTGTATCACTTTTTCGACCCGGGGCCGCATATTGAGGATACGGCTAATGTCTTCAGGTTTGGCTTTGGCGCCCAGTTCCTGAATCCATTCTATTTTTTGGTCGGTAAGGTGTTGTTCAAGTTGTTTGACCATTCCTTCGAATGCACTTTCAGCAGTATTGGGAATATAGCCAAATATGGTATTGTCAAGGTCTTGCTGAATGCTGTCGAGCACTTTTGGCACAACATATTCCCCGAGTTTTTTTCTTTCCTGGTAGATCTCAGGATCATTGCCGCGGGAGAAGTAGATTCTTTCGAAAGAACAACTGCGTCGTTCACCCTGTTCAGTAAATGGTTTTACTTTAACTTTTCCATCTGCCTTAACGGTCAGGGAGTATCCGCGGGGAAGTTCTGTAATATCTGCGGGGGGAAGATTGAAAATCGTACTGATAGCAGCACGCTCAGAGGCGGCAACCACCACCTCATCATTTTCAAAATAGAAACAAGGCCTGATGCCGTTGGGGTCTCTAACGACAAAGGCATCACCGTTGCCGATGATGCCTCCGATTACGTAACCGCCGTCCCATGCTGAAGCTGCGTTTTTAAGGACTTTATTGAGGTTAAGTTCTTCGCTGATCAGGTTGGTAATTTCGTTGCGGGTATAACCTTCCTTTTTAAACTTTCGGTAGAGGTGGTCATTGGCGATGTCCAGAAAATGCCCAATACGCTCGAGCATGGTTTCTGTATCGGTCATATACTTGGGATGTTGCCCCAGTTCCACAAGTTTCTGGAAAAGGTAGTCAACATTGGTGAGGTTAAAATTTCCGGCAATGGCCAGGCTCCGGTTGATATATTCGTTGGTACGAATGACGGGGTGGCAGGCATCAATCGAATAACTGCCATGGGTGCCGTAGCGGAGGTGTCCCAGCATTACTTCCCCGGCGTACTCAAAGTTTTGCTTTAGGAAAGTCGCATTATCCCAGGAGTCGGGATAGTGTTTTTTGATTTCCGCCAACCGGTCTTCAATTTTTTTGAAGAGTTTGGTCCACGGGGAAGATTGATTTTCCCGGATTCGGGCCATATATGGGCGACCGGGTTTGGTATTCAGCTTGATACTGGCGAGTCCGGCACCATCCTGGCCCCGGTTACGCTGTTTTTCCATGAGATAATACATCTGGTTTAGTCCCCATAGGGCCGTACCGTATTTCTCTTCGTAGTAATCCAAAGGTTGGAGTAATCGTATCAGGCCGATACCGCATTCATGTTTGATCTGGTCGCTCACGAGTAGATCATTTAAGGTGAAACTGCTGCAAATTTACGGAATGAATCCTGATATTTTAACGAAAAAAGTATTTGATCTGGTCTACTGGTAAAAAATTTTAAATTTGTACATGGAAGAAGTAACAATAAAAGATAAAATTTTCACTCCTTATATCGGTGAAAATGACCTCCAGTCTCGTATAAGGGCGCTTGCCCGTGAGTTAAACGAAATCTATTCGTCTAAAACTCCTTTGCTGGTTCCTGTATTAAATGGTGCATTTTTATTTACTGCTGACCTGATTCGTGAAATGAACACGGGGCCGGAAGTGCATTTTATCAGAGTTTCTTCTTATGGAAATGAGATGACCAGCTCCGGAAATATGAAGGTTCCCATCGGATTGGAAACAGAAATCAGAGACCGGCACGTACTGATTATTGAAGATATCGTTGACTCTGGTTTTACCTGTGATTATCTGATGGATTATTTTATTTCCTTCCACCCGGCTTCGGTAAAAATTGCCACACTTTTGTACAAACCTCTCAGTCACAAAGGGAAATATAAACCTGATTTTGTAGGGTTTGAAATCCCTCCGGAATTTGTCGTGGGGTATGGTCTCGACTACGCGCAACTTGGGCGCGAACTGAAAGGGATTTACCGACTAAAACCTCAGGAATAAGGAGTTTTTTCCTATATTACCCCTGATCATTAAATTTTCTGCTCTTATGAAAACGATTACTACCTGCTATTCGAAGGGATATTTTCTCCTGATTA
Organism: Bacteroidia bacterium; assembly: GCA_041391665.1. Taxonomy (NCBI): domain Bacteria; kingdom Pseudomonadati; phylum Bacteroidota; class Bacteroidia; species Bacteroidia bacterium. Next base: position 1,382,134 of record JAWKNO010000001.1, read on the forward strand.
TCCCGGCTTTTCTATTGATTTCCGGTGTTTCACGTTTTGATTCCCATTCTTTCTTTGCCGAAAATGCCTTGGTAGGTGCCTGGGAAATGGTACAATACAATGGTGAAAAACCGCCTGTGAAAATTGTTCAGATCTTTTCCCGCAATTATTTCATGTCCACCAATTACGATCTGGAAAATAAGGTGTTTGAAAGCTCCATGGGTGGATTTTATGAGATGAATGGCAGCTCGGTTACGGTTACGATTGACTATCATACCCGGGATACCAGTATGATAGGGCAATCATTTTCCTTTAAAATTAAATCTCCCGATGAACAGACCCTCACCTGGAAAGGGAAAATCAAAGAAGAAAAGATCACGGCTGTTTGTACCAGAATCGATGCCGGTGATACACCGCTTGCCGGTGCATGGGCAATCGGGCGCAGGGTCGGTCAGACTGGCGAAATGCGCGAAATGACCCCGGGTCCCCGCAAAACAATCAAGATCCTCTCCGCAACCCGTTTCCAGTGGACAGCCATGAATACCGAAACCAAAGAATTTTTTGGTACGGGTGGCGGCACTTACTCGCTCAAGGACGGGGTTTATACTGAGAATATCGAATTTTTCTCCCGCGACTCTACCCGTGTAGGGGCCAGTCTCTCATTCGAAGGAAAAGTAGAAGGGGATGAATGGTTTCATAGCGGTCAAAGCAGCCGTGGCCTGCCTATCAATGAGGTCTGGATCAGACAATAAGTCCAAAAGCAAATAAATGTTATGAACATTTCTACCCTGGATACTCCACAGGCTTTGGGAAAAGCTGCTGCCGCCCGTGCTGCGGAGCTGATCGCTGCTGCCATTGCTGAAAGAGGTTCTGCCAATATTATTCTCGCTACCGGCGCCAGTCAGTTTGAAGTACTCAGCCATTTGGCGACTGCCGATGGGATCGACTGGGCAAAAGTAACGATGTTTCACCTCGACGAATATATTGGTATCTCTTCGTCACACCCTGCAAGCTTTCAAAAATACCTGCAGGAGCGGTTTGTTGATCTTGTGACTCCGCTTCGCTCCGTAAATTTTGTGCGTGGCGACGCTGCCGATCCCGCTGAAGAGTGCCGGCGTGTGGGCAAAATTATTCAAAATCATCCGATCGATGTAGCGCTGATCGGGATCGGAGAAAATGGCCACCTGGCATTTAATGATCCTCCGGCAGACTTTGAGACCGAAGAACCCTATATTGTTGTGCAGCTTGACGATGCCTGCCGGAGACAGCAACTGGGGGAGGGCTGGTTTCCCAGTTTTGATGCGGTACCTGACAGAGCGATTTCTATGAGCATCAGACATATACTGGAAAGCCGCTGCCTGATTGTATCTGTTCCGGATGAAAGAAAAGCGCTGGCGGTAAGAAATGCCGTTTTGGGCGAAATTACGCCCCAATGTCCGGCTTCAGTCTTGCGCACACACAACAATTGTCATCTTTTCCTCGACACCTTTTCAGCCTCATTATTATGAATAACCTCGACCTTTGGGTAGTCATTATCTATTTTATCGGGATCACCGCCTACGGCCTTTGGGTTTCGAGGCGTACCCGCACCTCTGACGGGTATTTTATGGGCGGCCATAAACTCCGGTGGTGGACCATGATGGGCCAGGCCTTTGGCACGGGTACCCACGCCGAGATGCCGGTAGGACTCGCCGGCGCTACCTATTCACTCGGTTTTGCCACGATCTGGTACCAGTGGAAAAATATGCTGATCACGCCATTCTACTGGTTTATGGCTCCCTGGTACAGACGGAGTGAACGCACGACCATTGCGGGGATGATGACTGACAGGTATGGCAAGGGAATGGGGTTGTTTTATACCATCTATGCCGTCCTGTTTTTTGTGTTTACCATGGGCGTGATGCTGAAAGGTGCGGCTAAAGTCATCTCAATCGCCTCGGGCGAAACCATTTCTCCCGAAGGGGTAGTGATCGGTATGACCCTGGCTTTTATGGTTTACAGTTTTGTCGGCGGATTGGTCGCTTCTGCCCATACAGAGTTTATTCAGGCATTTCTGATTATTGTGCTTTCGTTTTTGCTGATTCCTTCAGGTTTGAGCCAGGTGGGCGGATTTGCCGGAATGCGCGAAGTGCTTCCGCCGGATTTTTTCCAGCTTTTCAGTGAGGCGAGCGGGCTTACGGGGTTTACGATTGCGATGCTTGCGATAAATGGAATAGTGGGGATAACCGCCCAGCCGCATATGATGACGATGTTTGCCTCTGGAAATACGGAAGTAGCCGGAAGGGTAGGGCAGACCTATGGCACCTTTGTCAAGAGGCTGGTAACCATCGGCTGGGCACTTACAGGCATGGTGGTTGCTGCATTGGTGATCAAAACCGGTGCAGAACTTTCTGATCCGGAGCATGCTTTTGGCTATGCGACAAGGGTATTACTGGGGCCGGGGCTTACAGGATTGATGGTTGCGTGTATTCTCGCAGCGAATATGTCTACCTGCGCCAACTTTATGGTGAATCTGGGGGCATTGTTTACCCGCGACATTTACCAGACCTACATCAATCCTGATGTGGAGGACCAGCAGGCGCTGAGAATCGGTCGTATCTCCGGCCTTGCCCTTACGATGGCGGGTGTAGGTTTTGCGCTGATTGTGGAGAATGTACTTTCGGCATTTTTGTTTGTCGAAACAATCTCCGCCTTTATCGGGCTGATGATACTGGGAGCGGTATTGTGGAAACGTGCCAATCGCTATGGAGCATTTGCGGCAGTAATGACGTCGTATATCTCGTACTATATTTTCAATTATTTTGAAGCTGGCAAAGTCTGGCAGTTTATCTACTCCTGGCAGCCGGCGCCTTTTGGCTGGGCGATATTGATTGGTGTGGTGGCGTTGGTGGTGGTAAGTCTGCTTACACCGGCAGAGGATCAGGGGTTGATCGACAGATTTTTCACCAAAATGCAATCAGTCGCCACTGTGGACAGAAAAGAAGGCGAACCCATCGAAGCAGAGAAACTGGGCAGGGGGCTGATCATGCTCGATGTGCCTGGCTGGTTTCACAAAGGTCGCTGGGACAACTTTCTGGCGCGATACCGCGAAGACTGGTGGGGATTCTGGCTGGCCTGGCTGTTTGTGGGACTACTGATTCTGGTTGCGTGGGGAGTGATGCAGTTGTGATGTGATCTTTCGGAGGAGGGGGGTAGCAAATCCCCCAATTTTAGCAAATGAATGATAGGTAATTGCCCCGATGAATGACCTCAAAACTGGCCTCCGGATAGGTTTCCAGCCAAAGCGCAGGTGGTTTTGGGAAGGGTTGTTTTGCCTACTTGCCGGGGGCCCAGCAGCACGACTACTTTGCCGGGAACCATTCTGCTTTCAACCTGAGACTTAATAATTCGATGAATTTTCATACTCTAATACATAAAATTCAGCATAAAATTATGTATTAGCGAGCTAATTTAAAACTTCATCTCAGATTTTGGCGGCTCGCTACCTCCCCCCAATATTTAATATTTTCACCCAAACTCCAGCCCCGCCAGGGCGTATTGCCGGGCGGTGATGTCAAATCCGGTCAGTACAGTTGGGGCAGGATTAGTCATAATGAAAGCGGCATTTGGCAATTAAAATCTCATCATCTTTTACCTGGTAAACCAAACGATGTTCGCCGTCAATTCTACGGGACCAAAACCCTGCATACTTATATTTAAGTGGCTCTGGTTTTCCAATGCCTTCAAAAGGATTTCGGGAAATGTCTTTGAGCAGATCGTTAATCCGTTTTAATTTATTCTTATCTGTTTTTTGCCAATACAGATAATCTTCCCATGATTCCTCCACAAAAACATATTTCATTCCTCAATCAGATTTTGACTGCTGGAATTTCCGGACTTGAGTTTCTCTATTGCAGCGTCCAGTCTTCTCTCATTTTCTTTCGATGAAAGCTCGTGTTGAGTAGCACATAAAGAATTGTATTCTGCCAAAGACATAATTACAACCCCATTATCTTTACCTCGGTTAATGATAAGTATTTCAAAATTTTGAGTAACTCTGTCGAAGTAACGCTTAATGTCTTTTCTGAAATCGGATAAGGTTGTGGTAAGCATAACCATTATTTTTGTACATATATATGTACATTTTGTCGCATTTCCAAATAAAATCATAACCCCACCCTTCACCCAAACTCCAGCCCTGCCAGGGCGTATTGCCGGGCGGTGATGCCAAATTCTACATTTTTGTCCAGATTCATGCGGGTAAGAAACCGTACCGGCTCAAAGCCCGCTTCTTTCAATATGTTCAGCCAGTCTGTATGGCTGGCAAAGGTGTCGAGCATTATCACTTTTTCGCGGTGAAGATGAATCATTTCCAGAAGTAGTTCCCGGGCCGTCTCCATATCCTCTGCCACCAGCGGGCCGATGTGAAAGGCTTTGGTTCCATTACGGGTAAATATATATCCCGATACCTTTCCATCTACTATTTTTACCCATCCATTACCTGGCCCGCGATTCAGAAAATTGGTTAGAACCCCCCTTCTATCCGCGCCAAATACCTGTTGGTCTGCTTCGCAGACTGCTTCCAGGTTATCGGCTGAAATGGGGCCCATTCCCTGAGGAAAATATTCTGCCGCCGCACCGGGAGACCGGAGCAGGCGCACGATCTGACATTCTGCCACAAACCCCATTTTCTCATACAACGGCCTGCCCATATCTGAAGCATCGAGGCGCACCAGGCCCAGATCTGCTACCGACTCGATCGCCAGTTCCATCAGCCGCCGGGCGATGCCCTGCCCCCTGAATTTCGGATCTACCAGCACCATACTCACCCACGAAAACCGGTGGCTGTAATTGATCGTGGCGGCAGTGCCGATGACCTGGTTTTCATATTCGGCTACAAAACAGCCTTGCGGGGAGATGTTGAGAAAAAATTCCCAGTCAGCTTCGACCTGATTCCAGCCAGCTTCATTTTTGAGTGTCATTGCGCCGGAAAAATTCTGGCTCGAAAGAAAACGAAAGGATATGGAAGGAAACATAAAGGCTATTTGCATTCATTGCGATAAAAGTTGTACTGGATACCGGGAAAAGATATTATCCTGAGAAATAATGATACAATCTTCATCAATTGCCTGTGCTATTAGCATCCTATCGAAAGGATCCCCATGATGGAATGGAAGTTTTAATAACTGCTGATAGGCACCAAAACTAAAATTTAATAACCGATATCCTCTTTGGATGAGATGTGCTTCCAGTTGGTCTACGGGAATAGACATTTTTAATTTTCCTAAACTTGATTTAATGACTATTTCCCAGATAGAAGCATGACTGATGAAAATATCTTCTGGGGTTTCCTCAATCAGCCTTCGCAATTCTGGCTTCAACAGAGAATTCCCTTCTTCCTGCCAGATCAGTATATGGGTATCAATAATATAACTCAAGGCATATAATCCTTAAAATCATCTAAAGGTGCATCAAAATCCGGGCTAATATAAGTAAATACCCCTTTGCCTCCCCCAAAGGTGCGCCGGGATTTCAATTGTTTGAAAGGTGATTTCTCCACCTTTTGCTTAATCTGCCATAAACGCATAATCCATTCTTCCTGGCGCAGGTTGACTATCCAGTTTATCAATTCTTCCCTGGCAGATTCAAGATTTGGGAAAGTTGAAGGCATACTTTTTTTATAAATATACGATTTTTTTAAAAAATGATATGAAAGGTTATTGCGGCGATAAAATAAAAGTTAAAGGAAGTTTCAAATATATTAAATGAAACTTCCTTCAAATGAAAAATAACCTTTTCTAATACCTCATTATTCTACTACCAATGTCTGCCTGGCTTGATTGGTGCCGTCTGTAATGGTAAAATAATATGTGCCACGTGGCCACGAAGATACATCAAGCTCCTGCTCTGCGCCGGCACTGATTGTTCCTTTCCATATCTGCTGGCCGGTAATGCTGATCGCCGTTGCCTGTCCGCCTTTTTCGGAAAATCCTTTGGCTGTGAAGTGAACCATCGTTTTCGCTGGATTGGGCCAGATGTGAATCTCTGGTTTTATGTTTGCTGCATTGAGGGAGAGTTCTACTACGTCGCTGTAATTAAACTGCCCGTCGTAATCAACCTGACGTAGCCGGTAATAATTTTTTACTGCAGAAATCTGGTAGTCGGTAAATGAATAGTCCAGTCTTTCGTTGCTGGTACCTGCTGCCGCCACGCGGTCCAGTTCTTTGAATTCCTGTCCATCGGTAGAACGCTCAACCGCAAAATAATCTGCATTCAACTCTTTGGCTGTGCCCCACGTAACGACACCGTTGCCATTTTCTTCTTTTGCATCGATATACAGCCATTCGACCGGAAAAGAATTGCTTTCACCGGTTGCCTGAAAAGCGGTGGGGAAAAACTTTTGCAGATTGGTTGCGCCCCCGGTTGCTGCTGTCATGCCAAAATATACCCATTCCTGCCCGCTGAATATACTGGTGACAATATCACCGGTATAACTCACCCGCAAATTTCCTTCGTAATAGGTATTCAGTGTATGGGAATCGGGAATCCATTCGATTTTTACAGAATGGGTGGCGCCATCTTCTACATTGGCACAGGATGGCGAAATACAGGCTGTACTGGAAATTACATTTCCCTGGTTTCCATTTTTTATATAACTAATATGATCATCTGCAAGATCATGCACACTTGAGCCATTGTAATAGGTGTCAAATTCAATGGTAAGGGAGGGCGTGATACCTGCATAACCCTGGCCACCGCCGCCTGTGCCTATAGCATTTTTTTTCGAGCTGGAATTTTGAAATACGAAAGCAATTCCGTCTGCACCGTAATCACTACTGCCAAAATTGATGTCCATTTCGAATATAAAGGAATTATTTAAAGATATCCGTTCTGCAAACCAGGCTGCACCAGCTTTGCCACCAGCATTGGGTGTAAGGGTAAAGCTGCCATCCGAATTTTTTACGGCATTTCCTTTGAGTGACATGGAGTCGAAGGCAGATACATCACTCTGAGATTGTTCGGTTTTAAGAGTAGCCAGAATGCCTGCGAGGATCAGTCCCCCGGTCAGAATACCCAGAACTACTTTTTGCCTTAAAGAAAAATGGGCGGAATTGCGAAGGTTGAGTTTTCGGTTTTTTGCCATTATGGGAGATTAATTGTTCTCCCAAAATTCCCGCTTTCACCATTGATTTGGATGCAAGATCGCGCTGGAATCTAACCTGTGTAATAATTGTATAAATTATAAACCCATACGGAGCATAAAATACCCCTCGCGTTTCCTCTGTGTACTTTGCGTGAACCGGAGATTCTTTGATCGGAGATCGCTTTCATTCTTCTGGACGCAGAGTACCGCAAAGTACCACGCAGAGTTTCGCAGAAACTCCCAATTTCTTTTATCATTCCAGATATTATCATTTGGCCTTACCCAGCCATTCCCTCACAAACGCATCGTCATTGAGCCAGGGATAAATATGGGTTTTTACTGAATGAACTTCAGGAGAGCCATGATCTGGCTGTCAGAAATATTTTCCTGGTCAGACTTGTCGTAAATAGAGAGGAGAAAAACCGTATCCCCGGCTACGTAGAAATGTGTAATGACCCTTGCTCCGCCTGATTTCCCCTTGCCCTTTGAAGCAATGGACAAGCGTAACTTGTAGCAGTTATTACCAAGAGATGTACCGGAAGTGGGGGCGTTCGAAAGTAGATTGCCAAGTTCCGCGAGTTCCTTTTTCAGGGAAGGATATTTTTTGATGAGCTTTTTTGCCTCTTTTCGAAAAGGGGCAATCGTATCGATCTTATAGCTCACTGAGAAACTCGCTTAAAGGTTGTGCTTTTTTCTTTCCGGCCTTGATTTGATTTATTTCCTCTACCGCTTCTTTCAAGCCTTCCAGCACTTCGGCTTTGTACGGGGTGAGCGGCTGAGCCTTTACAAACTTGAAATTTTTGAGCAATTCCATAATAAATGCTGCCTTATCGTCCCGAATTTCCAACAAAATTTTCATAATCGAATCTTTTCATTAGCCCCAAAATATACGATAAATTTAGCGAAAAGATCGCCCATTAACAAGGGAAAGCGGTTCCAGATATTATCATTTGGCCTTACCCAGCCATTCCCTCACAAACGCATCGTCATTGAGCCAGGGGTATGCCGCATATACGCGGTTGATCTCCTCCATCTGCCCGGGTGAAAGTCTTTCATGTGGGTCCAGACACCAGATCCCCTGCATCAGTCCCTGCCGCCGCAACACTTCGTGCAGCCCTGCTATACAGCCGTGAAAGTGGTTGGCTGCGTCAAAAAAAGCTGCATTGGCGTCGGTAATGGCGATGGATTTACTCAGCCACGCGGGCGTGAGCGGGGTATGGTTTTGGCGAATGGCTTTCAGTTCTTCAAATATCTCCACCACGGTTTTTGTCCATACCGACCAGTGCCCCAGCAGTCCGCCCACAATGTATTTTTCATACATTTTCCCCTCCCGCTCAAACGGATACGGCGTCACCAGATCCAGCACGATATTGTCGTCGTTGCCGGTGTAAAGGGCAATTTCATCCCGGCGGGAAGAGTCGCACACCGCCCGCACCACTTCCAGTGTCTGATAGCGGTTAAACGGCGCGATTTTAATAGCCATCACGTTGGGAATTTCGGCAAATGACTTCCAGTAGTCATAACTCAGCACCTTTCCGCCCACGGCGGGCTGAAGGTAAAACCCAAACAGGGGCATCACTTCTGCGAGCCTGCGGGCGCGGTCGAGGAGGGCTTCTTCGGTCCAGCTTCCGAGTCCGTTGAGGCTGACAAGGGCGAGGTCGTAGCCGAGGGAGGCCGCCAGCCGGGCTTCGCCCAGTGCCTGCGAGGTATCTCCGCTTACCCCGGCCACTTTCAGTACAGGCCGCGAAAGATTTGCCTTTTCCACTTCCTCTGCCGCGAGGCGGAGCACGGGTTCGTAGAGATTGTGTTGCGGGTGGCGAATGGCAAACTGGGTGGTGTGAACCCCAACTGCCAGGCCGCCGACACCTGCGGCGAGATAATAGCGGGTCAGCCTTCGCTGGCTGTGTTCGTCGAGCTTGCGGACTTCGGTCAGTGCCAGCGGATGGGCCGGAATGACCGTTCCTTCCATCAGGAGTTGATATTTTTCGGGAGAAAGCATGGTTAGAAATTGCCTTTTCGTTGCTGGAAATGTGTGGGTTTGCCGAGTTCTGCGCCGCCTGCCTGTACCCAGGAAGCAGTCCATTCGATCATCTGGCGCAAGCTGACGCGGGGATAGCCAAACAGCCGGTGAGAGCGGCTGGCGTTGTTGAGCAGGGCGGTAGGTTGGGGTTCGCCGGTGAAAACGGGTTGCCGGTCAAAGTATTCGCCAAACTTTTCGGCCAGCCAGCGCACGGAGATCGTTTCGGGGCCGGTGACATTGAGGATCATTGGCGGGTCATCGCAGTGGCGGAGTGCGCGAATGGCGATTTCGTTGGCGTCGCCCTGCCAGATGACATTGACATGGCCCATGCTGAGGTCGATAGGTTGGCCGTTGAAAACCGACTTTGCCACGTCGAGCAATACCCCGTAGCGCATGTCTATGGCATAATTGAGCCGGTAGATAAGCATCGGGGTATGATTTTTTATGGAGAAGTATTCGAAGATACGTTCCCGGCCCAGGCAGGACTGGGCGTATTCACCTATGGGCTGAGGCGGCGTAGTTTCGTCGGGACCGCCAGAGGTAGCGGGGGTAAACGGATAGATGTTGCCGGTAGAAAAAACCACGATCCGGCTGTTTTTGAAAGATTCTGCCACCCGGCCCGGGAGGTAGCTGTTCATCGCCCAAGTGAGCGGCTGATTGCCGGAGGAGCCAAACTTCATGCCCGCCATATAGAGGACATTTTCGGCCTGGGGAAGAGCGGCGAGATCGGCTTCATCGAGCAGGTCAGCGGAGATCGTGAGAATGCCACTGGCTTCGAGCAGCGCGCGGGCATCGGGGTTGGAGAAGCGGCTGACGGCAAAAACCTTCTGAGCGGAACCCGCAGCCATAAGCGCGCGACGAAGGAGCAGCGCAAGACTGGGCCCCATTTTACCCCCCGCGCCGAGGACAAGGAAGTCGCCCTTTATGCGGGAAATATCCTCCAGCAGCGCAGGCGAGGGATCAGAGAGTTGAGCATCGAGTTCGGCGATAGAAAGCATACAGTCGTAGTTAGAGGAGAAATATAGGGAAAAAAGAATTTACCTCCACCCGTTTTCAACTCCGGAAAAAATACGTGGCGTTGTGGAAAATTTTGGAGGTTTATTTGGCAGATAGATGTAAATTTGGAGGGGAGGGGATGTTATGGGCTAAGGCTAACTCATAAACTGCAATTCAAAACTCAACTAATCCATCTTAATGACATAGCATAATTGAAGGCAAAGATTTTGGAATACAAAAGAAAATTTACGGAATGAAATTAAATAACAACCAATTAAATAACTTCATAAGTCGAATAAAACTTAGACAAGAAAATATGCCTAAGTATCGTGACCAAGTTGCTAATCTTAAAAAAAGCCTTGAAGACAAAATCAAAAATGACAAAAGAACAGGAATAAAGGTTACAAAGTTTCTTATTGCCGGTTCTTGGAAAAAAAGGACTATTCTGCGACCAACAGGAGACAATCCCATAGACTTAGACTTAGTGCTTTATGTAGAAGGTGATGAGGGCTTAAAAGACGATTTGAAAAAACTTCACGATTTCGTTGTTGAGTATTTGGAAGAAATATATCCACAGAAAGACATCAACCGAGATGTAGATGCTGAAGGAAATACGAAAACAATAAAAATACGGTTTATGGGGACAGGATTGGAAGTTGATATTGTCCCTGTTATTCCGATTGCTTCCCCAAAAGAATATGTTTGGCAACCTCAACGTGGAGGAGGCGGAAAAAAATATATCACTAGCGTTACTAAACAATTGGAATTTGCAAAAGATAGAAAGGATAAAAATCCCTCTTTCACGTCAATAGTTCGAGCTATCAAATGGTGGAGAAATTACAAAGAATTAAATCCCACCGATGATGAGACGGGTCTTTCTTCGTACACTATAGAATTAATTGTTGCCTACCTTGACATTACAAAAGGTTTAAAGCAAAATATAGAGGAAGGAATAATACGTTTTTTTCAATTTGTTAGTACGTCAGGTTTCCCGATTATCAAATTTGTAAATGCAATAAATAGCGTTCCGATATTTGATACACCAATTTACGTTGCGGACAGTACAAATAATGAAAATAACGTAGCTAAAAAAATTGATACTGCGAAATGGGATGAAATTATTCAAGAAGCTGAGGACGCATTTGATTCTTTAAACATTGCACAATCTAAGAACTTTGAAGGAGAAACTATTGAAGAATGGAAACGTGTTTTTGGCCCATCATTTAACGTTAACGAATTAAATTGAACATATGTATAATACTTTCACAAATACATTAACCTACACTGTTATAGATATTAGAAAAACATTTGAAGGTTGCGAAGCAGACATTAGAATGATTGCAAGAAGAACTAACAAGTGGTCGATGGAATATGTTGACAAAGTTTTTCATGACATAATTAAACTAGCAGAAGAAGAGTACCTGAATTCAGTCGATATAATCCTGTTAGACATAAATAATGTAGTTATAAGAGCAACAAAGTTTGTAGTTAATTCAAATGGCAAAGCAATTGAAAGTGACCGGGCAGGTGCAAATGATTGGTCAGACATATCAAATACAAGACTTTCTGTTATTTTGTCATATACACAAAAATGGAAATCGCTAACTAATGACCAAAAGATGAAATTTAAAAATGACAATGGTTTTAAAATTGGTTGGGTTGATTCAAATATTGACAATAGCTTTTCACACCTTAAACAATCAAATGGGCAACTTTACGCGAGTAAAGGATATGAACTTCAGAAAACCGTATACAAATAATGGCTACAATTTTTGATAATACTGTAGAGCTTCCAAGTAAGGCTATTCAAGAGCGAACTGAAAATCTGATTGGCTTTGACTCAAAATTCCAAAGGATATATGGAAACTTAAAACTATTGCTTGACCAAGATGGTCTAATAAAATGGAGTAATAAACATCACCAAACCGAACTTCCCATAATAAAACAACTTACGGAAAGGTATCCACTTATATTACTTTCAGGTGATGCAGGAACAGGAAAGACAGTATCTGCAGAGGCAATTGCGGACAGAATGGTGCGAGAGCTAAAAAAAGAAGGGTTCTTTCTTAAACTAAGCACAAGGGTAAGAGGTGAAGGATTACATGGTCAAATGGGAAACTTAGTGAATGATGCATTTGCCGAACTAAAAAAGCAAGCAGGTAAAAGTCGTTTAGCTTTTCTTCTTATTGATGAAGCCGATGCCATTGCAACAACACGTTCAACAATGCAGATGCATCAAGAAGAAAAAGCAGGAGTAAATACACTAATCCAAAAAATAGATGAGATACGTGAATTAAAAGGACGAGCAATAATTTTTATGTCCACTAATCGATTACACTTTATTGACGAAGCAATTGTTAGAAGGGCGTCGGTTATATTGGAATTTGAAAGACCAAATTATCAAGAAAGAATGGCTCTATTCGCGAAAAGTCTTTTAGGAATAGTCTTTTCGGAAAATGAATTAAAAGAACTTTCAGAATTGACAAGCCCGGAGAAAAATGAAGGCATAGGGCATTCTTTTTCAGATATACGATTAAAAATCTTACCCGAGGCAATTGCAACTTGTTTCCCTGATTCACCGCTTACATTTGATGTTTTATGTTCAACTATTAAAATGATTAAACCTAGTCCAAAAATCAAATGAAGTATGTACTACAAATAGTTGCCGCATTAGTAATCATGCTAGCAGGTAAGTTTTTTGTTCCTGAAGAACTAAGACCTGAATTTGTTGGTGGGGGACTTATCCTTTTGATTACATTATTATTTGTAGAAATTGGTCATGAAGTTTATACAAATTGGAATCGTATACCTTTCTTAGTTCGTTGTTGGTATTTAGGAATGAGAGGAGAATATGTTCGATTTTCGATGTCCTATCAATATAGGATAAAAATCCAAAACAGATACCTGCTTGTAAAAAACTCAAACTTTGGACATTACCAACTTGTTGGCGGTAAATATAAACGTAATGTATTCACCAACAACATACTTAAGACGATGGGTGCAACTGATGATTCAAAACTACAAACAGTCGGATTAATGAAAGATGACTTGGCAGTTTTTGTTCCTGCAAAAAATGCAATTAAGTTTATTGATTGGTTTAATACTAAGAAAGATAGAGAAGTTTCGCATTGGAGAGAGTTCTATGAAGAATTAATTGATGTAAAAGGAAAGGTCTTACCTCATGATATATTTCCTTACATCAATTATAACTATACTTGTTCTGTCATAACCCCTTTGAAAAGAACTCCTGGTTGGGAATGTTGGGAAATACTTCAATATGATGTTTTAGACTTATTACCCAATTCTGAACAAGAAGCTGAACTAGAAAAATTGTTGGCTCAAGGTGACACAGACTATATTAAATGGGCTGACGAAGAACTAATTAAACACCTAGGTCACGACAACAGAGAGAAAAAAAAGTTATATGACATTGGGCAGCACACAAAATGGGTAATACAAGAAAAATGGAGCAAAGACTGACAACCAGAAGGGCAACATATAGCGGCACATTCGATAAGCGGGGTTTTGCGCTCAAGAGATAGTTTTGTAGTTAAGGTAGAGATACTGTAACTGTGACATAATAAGAAAGATACAAGTAATTTGGACTAATGTGCCCCCCACCCAAAAAAACCACCTCATGTTCGAACAGACTTTTAAAAATATAGACGACATCCTTCACAAAGACGCTGGCTGCGGAAGTGAACTGGATTATGTGGAGCAAACCTCCTGGATTTTGTTTCTCAAATATTTGGATGACCTGGACCGCGACCGCGCCACAGCAGCCGAACTCACCGGCAAGACTTACTCGCCTATCATCGAAAATGAATACCGCTGGACAGTCTGGGCGGCACCTAAACTGGCTGACGGAAGAATTGACCACAACGCCCTGACCGGCGATGACCTCACCGACTTTGTCAACAACCAGCTCTTTCCCTATCTCAAAAAATTTAAGCTGAGTGCAGAAAGTGCCGACACTATCGAATACAAAATCGGGGAGATTTTCAGCGAACTGAAAAACCGCCTGCAAAGTGGCTACAACCTGCGCGAGGTGATCAACCTCATTGATCAGCTCCGGTTCCGCACCCACGCTGAGAAGCATGAAATGAGCCATCTGTATGAAGACAAAATCAAAAACATGGGCAATGCCGGGCGAAATGGTGGCGAATACTACACCCCCCGTCCGCTGATTACGACCATCGTAAAAGTGGTGGCCCCAAAAATTGGCGACAAAATTTATGACGGTGCTGTGGGTTCTGCGGGCTTCCTGTGTGAGGCTTTTACTTACCTCAAAAACAGCAAATCGCTATCAACTGCCGAAACCGAAATCCTGCAAAAACGCACGTTTTACGGCAAGGAAAAGAAGTCGCTGGCTTATATCATCGGCATCATGAACATGATTTTGCACGGTGTGGAAGCGCCCAATATCATCCACACCAATACACTGGCCGAAAACCTTGCCGATATACAGGAAAAAGACCGTTATGATGTAGTGCTTGCCAATCCGCCTTTTGGAGGAAAGGAACGCGCCGAAGTGCAGCAAAACTTCCCTATCAAAACCGGGGAAACTGCCTCGCTATTTTTGCAGCATTTTATTAAAATCCTGAAAGCCGGAGGCAAAGCCGGGGTGGTGATCAAAAATACCTTTTTGAGCAATACCGACAATGCCACCGTGGCCATCCGCAAAACTCTGCTGGAAAGCTGCAACCTGCATACCGTATTGGATTTGCCGGGCGGCACATTTACCGGCGCAGGCGTAAAAACCGTGGTATTGTTTTTTGAAAAAGGAAAACCCACGCAAAAGGTATGGTTTTATCAATTGAACCTCGACCGCAATCTGGGCAAAACCAACCCGCTGAATGAAAACGACCTGGCAGAATTTGTGGAACTACAAAAGACCTTTGCCGATAGCGAAAACTCCTGGAGCATCGACGTACAGACAGGGCATGCCCTGTCTCAACAGTACGACCTTAGCGTAAAAAATCCCAACAAAAAAGAAGAAGCTGCCCTGCGCCAGCCGCAAGCCATTTTGGAAGAAATGAAAGCCTTGGATGAAGAAAGTGCCGAAATCCTTAACTCAATTATAGAACTGATATGAAGAAAGGTTGGGAGATAAAAGATTTTGTTGATGTCTGCACTTTGGTTGGTGGAAGTCAACCGTCTAAGGATGATTTTATTTACGAGCCTAAGGATGGCTATATAAGATTGATTCAAGTTAGAGACTACCGAACAGATAAATACATAACATATATTCCAAAGGAAAAAGCAAAAAGATTTTGCACAAGAGAAGATATTATGATTGGCAGGTATGGTCCCCCAATTTTTGGGATTTTCAAAGGTTTAGAAGGAGCATACAATGTCGCTTTGATGAAGGCGGTGGTCAATGAGAAAATATGTAATAAAGATTATTTCTATCTATTTCTACAAACTGATAATATTCGTCAATTTGTAGAACGTTCATCAAAGAGAGCCGCTGGACAAGATGGTGTTAGAAAAGAATTGTTGGATAAATATCCTGTCCCCCTCCCACCCCTCCCCGAACAACAACGCATTGTTTCCATTTTAGACAAGTGTTTTGCCGCCATAGACAAGGCCAAAGCCCATGCCGAGCAAAACCTCAAAAACGCGAAGGAGTTGTTTGAGAGCTATTTGCAGGGGGTGTTTGCTTCGACAGGCTCAGCAACCGGGAAAAAAGATGGTTGGGAAGAAAAGAAGCTAAAGGAGCTTACTAAAAAAATCGGAAGTGGTGCTACACCTCGGGGGGGACAAGAAAATTACAAGCAAGAAGGAATTTCTCTTGTTCGGAGTATGAATGTTCACGATTGGGAGTTTAAAGAACGAAATTTGGCATTTATAGATGATAATCAAGCGAAAGAATTAGATGGAGTAACACTTGAAGAGAATGACGTTTTATTAAACATTACAGGTGCGTCAGTAGCGAGGTGCTGTATCATTCCTAAAGAATATTTACCGGCGAGAGTTAATCAGCACGTTTCAATTATTCGCCCAATAAAAGAGGTACTTGATTCAAAATTTTTGAACTTACTTCTTACTGCTAAGCCCTACAAAGACCAACTTTTATTCACTGGCGAGCAAGGTGCTACAAGGCAAGCTATCACAAAAGCACAAATTGAAAATTTCAGAATTTCGATACCACCACTCCAACAACAACAAACCATCGTCCGCCAATTAGATGCTTTGCGGGCCGAAACGCAAAAGTTGGAGGCGGTGTACCGGAAGAAAATAGAGGATTTGGAGGAACTGAAAAAGAGTATTTTGCAAAAGGCGTTTAGTGGGGAGTTGGGTAGTGGAGAGTCTGTCGAACCAAGAACCAAGAAAGAGATTACAGTATGAAGAGTTATTACCGAATAATGTTAGGAGCCAGGAGCATCCATGCAGCAGAATGTTATGAAAATAAATTCATTGGTGCAGGTTTTTCTATTGAACAGGACTTGTCAAAAAAGCTTCCGGATAATTGGAGAGAATTTAATCTGCAATTTATACCCGTATGGATGAAACTGCATCCGGGAAAAAGTAAAATTGCAGCCGGTCTTTCCTGTGGCTATTTATGGACAGTAGCAAAGGGAATCAATATTGGTGATATTGTAATATGTCCTACCGGAGAAGGCACATACTATGTGGGCGAAGTATCTTCGGACTATTTTTACGTTCCAAATACTCCGTTGCAACATCGAAGATCAGTAAAATGGTATCCATTAATCGTCGAACGCTCTGCTATGAGCGAAGCGCTGCGAAATTCTACAGGCTCTATCGGAACAGTAAGCAACATCAGTAAATACGCGGAAGAGATTGAGAAGCTGATTGGAGGAAATAAACCCCCTACGATTATTAGTAACGATGATACCATTGAAGATCCTTCAGTATTTGCTTTGGAAAAACATCTTGAAGATTTTTTGGTTGCTAACTGGAAGCAGACAGAGTTGGGAAAACACTATAACATATATGAGGAAGATGGAGAACTGGTCGGTCAGCAATACCCCAGCGATACGGGGCAGATTGACCTATTAGCGATTAGTAAAGATAAAAAAACACTGTTAGTGGTAGAACTAAAGAGGGGACGAGTCAGCGATAATGTAGTTGGGCAAATTCAGCGATATATGGGTTATGTGAAAGAAGAGCTGGCGGAACCCAATCAGGAAGTGAAGGGGATTATCATTGCGTTGGAAGATGATCTGCGCATCAAAAGAGCGTTATCTGTAACCAACAACATAGAGTTTTATCGTTATCAGGTAAGCTTTAAATTATTCAAAAACTAAAATATTTGGGCATAAAACTTTATTTGATGGTCATTTGACAAATGAAAAATTATGAACGAAGCAGAAACCAGAGCAGAAGATGCCGAACCCCAATACTTAAAAAGACTAAAATTTGGTTGACAAATTGTATATAATTTGTATATTTGTCAACCAAATTGGAATGAGAAATGAAAGACATAATTGGCATTAGAATAAAGAACCTGCGCAAGCTGCATGGCCTTTCCTTAGAAGATTTTGCTAAACGCATTGGCGTAAGCAAACAAATGGTTAGCAAGTATGAGCAAGGCAAGTCGGTGCCCGGCAGCGATGTGTTGCTTGCTCTGGCTAAGCAGTTCAACCAAAAACCAGATTACTTTTTTAGAAAACCCGAAGTGGCATTGGGCGAAATAAACTTTCGTAAAAAAAGCTCCTTCGGGGCTAAGCGAGTAAGTGCCCTTAAAGAAGAAATTCGTATTCAGATAGAAAACTATCTGTACATAGAAAATACCTGCGGTATATCCAATACCTTTGTAAACCCTCTTGGCAGCCTAAACATAGCCAATGTTGAGGATGTGCGCAAAGCTGCTTTTGTTTTAAAAGAGAGGTGGCACATTGGCCAAGACTCCATTTACAATGTAATAGATGTGCTGGAAAGCAACCACATTAAGGTTATAGAAGTTGAGGATGAAAGCAGCCAATTTGATGGTTTGGCAACGGTTATTGACGGCAAATATTACATCATTGTAATTGCCAAAAACATGCCGGTAGAGCGCAAGCGTTTTACCCTTATGCATGAGCTTGGCCATTTGCTTTTGCCCATTGCTAGCTTAGAAGTAAGGCAGCAAGAAGCGTATTGCAATGCTTTTGCCTCAGAAATGCTGCTATCCATGGCAAACATTGCAGCCGAATTTTCGGCCAGGCGCCATAACATTTCTATGGTTGAGTTGATTCATGTACAAGAAAAATACGGCATCAGCATTCCGGCCATTGTTTACAAACTCAGCGAAGCTGAAATAATAAAACAAGCCCAACTTAAAACTTTTTACATACGCCAAAACACCAACCGCGAATTAAAAGCTGAAGTAGAGGCAAGCCGATATTCAGGAGAAGAACGTTCGTATCGTTTCGAGAATTTGGTGTATCGCGCAGTTTCCGAAGAGCAAATTACCATGAGCAAAGCATCGGCATTGCTACAAGTAGATTTGTCCGAATTAAAAAACATGTTGTCGCTAAACGTTTTTTAGATGAAGCTGTACATCAACGATGCCAACATTTTGATGGATATAGTCCAATTGGACATTGTTGATTCTTTTTTGTCTTTAAATGCGGCCCTTTACACTACCGATTTTGTTTTTGCTGAACTAAATCAATTACAGCAAAGTGCAATGCAACGCCAAGAATTAATACGCATAAAACCAGATGGCGAAGACTTAGCCTCTATCTTTGAACTTTTTACCAATATCAATGGCTTAAGCATAGAAGATTGCTCTGTGCTTCATTTTGCTGAAAAGATGAAAGGCTGCTTAATTAGCGGTGATGGAAAACTGAGAAAAGCAGCCAAAGCAAGACACATAGAAGTGCGTGGAATTATCTATATTATGGAGCAAATTAAAACACAAGGCTCACTTGATTTAGTAACCTGCGTAGATAAATTGAACGAGTTAAAAACCATCAATGAACGCCTTCCAATGGATGAAATTGACCCACGAATAGAAGCGTGGCGTTTAGAAATAAACAACCAGAGATGAACGAAGCAGAAACCAGAGCGGAACTCATAGACCCCAGACTACGTGCCTGCGGCTGGGGCGTGGTGGAAGGCTCTAAAGTCCTGCGTGAATACCACATTACCCAGGGAAAAATACAAACAGGTGGCAGAGGCAAACGCGAAATTGCCGATTATGTATTGGTGTATAAAGGGCTAAAACTCGCGGTAGTGGAAGCCAAAAGTGCCGGACTACCCGTAGGGGAAGGGGTGATGCAGGCCAAAAAATATGCTCACAAACTGCAACTGGATTTTACCTACGCTACCAACGGAAAAGAGATCTACCAAATCTCCATGAAAACTGGCGAAGAAGGTTTGGTATCAGATTTTTTAAGCCCTGAAGAACTTTGGAATAAAACGTATCCGGTCGCTTCGACAAGCTTGGCCACCAAAGCGGACGCGGAGGCCCTCGAAGCCACCGCAAGATGGAGAGAACAGTTTGCCAATGTTCCCTTTGAAGATAAAAGCGGTACCTGGCAGTTGCGTTATTATCAGGAAATTGCAGTAAAAAAAACTATTGAAGCCATAGCAAGCGGTAAAGACCGTATTTTATTGACCCTTGCCACAGGAACAGGCAAAACAGCTATCGCTTTTCAGATTGCCTGGAAACTTTTTCAAACCCGTTGGACAGTTGGCCAAACTCACCGGCTCACAGGGACAGCGGCTTCTGAAGCCCCGATAAAACGCAGACCAAGAATTTTATTTTTAGCAGATAGAAATATATTAGCCGATCAGGCCTACAATTCATTTTCGGCATTTCCCGAAGATGCTTTGGTGCGGATCAAGCCGAAAGAAGTCAATAAACAAGGGCGGGTACCCACCAACGGCAACATTTTCTTTACCATTTTTCAATCGTTTATGTCGGGTTCGGACGCAGAAGGCAAGCCGGTTCCGAACTACGGACAGTATCCTCGCGATTTCTTTGATTTCATCATCATCGACGAGTGCCACCGTGGCGGCGCAAATGACGAAAGCAACTGGCGGGGAATTTTAGAATATTTCAGTCCGGCAGTGCAACTGGGTTTAACAGCCACACCCAAACGAAAAGACAATGTGGACACGTACCGCTATTTTGGCGAGCCGGTTTACATTTATTCGTTGAAAGAAGGCATCAATGACGGTTTCCTGACGCCATTCAAAGTAAAACGCATCAAAACCACTTTGGACGATTACCGCTACACTTCAGACGACACGATTGTAGAAGGCGAAATTGAAGAAGGCAAACTCTATGAAGAAAAAGACTTTAACCGCACCATCGAAATTGAAGAACGGGAAGCGAAGCGGGTAAACATCTTTTTAGAAGAAGCCAGCCAAACCGAAAAGGCTATTATTTTCTGTGCCAATCAGGGACATGCAGCATTGATAAGAGATTTGGTAAACCAAAATGCAAAAAGCAAAGACCCATTTTATTGCGTTCGTGTAACTGCCAATGACGGCGAAGAAGGGGAAAGACTACTAAGAGAGTTTCAGGACAATGAAAAGACAATCCCAACCATTCTGACTACTTCGCAAAAACTCTCTACGGGAGTGGATGCAAGGAATATTCGGAATATCGTTTTGCTTCGCCCGGTCAATTCGATGATTGAGTTTAAACAAATCGTAGGGCGAGGCACACGGCTTTTTGACGGTAAAGAGTTTTTCACGATTTACGACTTTGTCGATGCTTACAAGCATTTCTCAGACCCTGAATGGGACGGAGAACCTTTGGAAGAAGAATCTTGCAAAAAGTGCGGGAAAAACCCGTGTGAATGCGAGTATGCGCCACCGCAACCTTGTCCGACTTGTGGTCAAAGCCCTTGTATTTGCATTCAGGAACCGCCGCCACCTTGTTACAAATGTGGTCAAAGTCCATGCGTATGCAAGAAGAAAGTAAAAGTCAAACTGGCTCGTGGCAAAGAGAGAGAAATCAAACATATGGTTTCCACTTCCTTTTGGAGTGCGGAAGGAAAACCAATTTTGGCAGAAGAATTTTTGAGTAATCTGTTTGGGGAGTTGCCAAAACTATTCAAGGACGAAGAAGAATTGCGGAAACTGTGGAGCAATCCTCAAACCCGCAGGATTTTGTTGGAAAGGTTAGACGAAGCAGGTTTTCCCAAATCCGATTTGCTGACCTTACAGAAGTTGGTAGAGATGGAAAAAAGCGACCTGTACGATGTATTGGAATATGTTTTCAATGGCGACTATATCGCAATGACCAGAGAAGCCAGAGCCAAAGCAGCAGAGGCAACCATTTTTGCCTTACTCAACGACAAACAAAGAGAGTTTATCACCTTCGTTTTAAGCAAATACATTGAAACCGGCGTAGAAGAACTAGACCAGGAGAAACTCCCAATCCTACTGACAAACAAGTATCAATCATTAGAAGACGCGAAAGAAATTTTGGGTGATGTAGCCAACATCAGCAGACTGTTTATAGAATTTCAGGAACATCTTTACAAACAGAAAGCAGCGTAATTAAAGTAACACCTGCGAACAACCTCCCCCCATGCCCAAACCCCTCACTTTCCTTCTCACACTGTTAACCCTGAGTGTATTCGCGCAGAAAAATCCGACGGAGGAAGCTGCGCCCATTGTCGCTGAAGGGAAGCTGTTGTACAAATCGGAAATGGCTTCCTGGTATGGGACAGACCTGTTTCTGGAAAAATATAATAACAGAGATCATATCGGCGGGTATTTTTCCTACACAGATGAGTCTGTTCACTAAACTGCGTCACCCTTGCGTTGCGGGTAACAGTTGCCCATCTGAGAGGGTTGAAAAATGTAAACTATTTTCATTTTTGAATAAAGAAATTGGTTTTTTATCAGTTTTGTTCCTATTATTGCAAACGAATTGCAAAAATAGAGGATAAAATGATCATCAACTTTAGTGTTCAGAATTTCGGCTCAATTAAAGACAAACAAACGCTTTCATTTGAGGCTGACAAATCAACACACCTTGAAGATGCTTACATCGTAAAATTTGGCGAGCATAGAATATTGAAACTTGCCTTGATTTATGGTGCAAACGCGTCGGGCAAAACAACCATACTTAACGCACTCTCTTTTTTAAGAGATATTGTTATTAATCCGGAAAGAAAAAAAAATAACGAATTAGATTTTAGTCCGTTTCTTTTTGACCCAAATACCCCTAAACAAAACTCAATTATTTCAATAGAGTTTTTCCAAAAAAATATTAAATACTTTTACGAAGTAGAGTTCTTTAAAAAAGCGATTGTATCAGAGGCATTGAATTTTTACAGCCCAAATAAAGCTACCGTTTTTAAGAGAAAAACTAATCTTGAAAATCAGTTTACGGAAATAACTTTTGGTAGCAAAATTTCTACGGATAAGATTTTTGAAAAAACGCTTGAAGCTAATACACTGTGGAACAATACAGTTCTGGGTGGTTATCTAAAAACAAATATTGACCTCAAAGAGCTACAAGAAGTTGTAGATTGGTTTGGTAGTTATCTCAGCCCAATGGTTTATACAGGAACCGAATTAGAGGGGTTTATTACTTCAAAAATCGACGACAACGAAATTTCTAAATCTGACGTTGTTACAATCTTAAAGAAAGCGGACTTTAATATCTCAGATATTGTTATTCAAAAAGAAGAAGAGGAAATTCCTGACGGGTTAATTGATTTTTTGAAAAAACAAGTCAAAGTGCCGAGCGATAAGATTAAGGAGTTGCAGGAAAAAGGAAATATAACCGCCATAAACATTGAATTTGAACATACAGTAAATAACACTAAATATACTTTACCGCTGGAATTTGAATCGCAGGGAACGAGGCGTTATTATGGTTTCGCAGGCTTGTTAGCTCTATTAATCAAAAGCTCAACAGCATTTCAAATTGACAAATTAGAAGCGTCGTTGCACCCTGATTTATATTTACATTTCCTGCTTTCTTTTCTCTTGAATGCTAAAAACTCTCAAATCATTGCGACAACACACAATCGCGAAATTTTAGACAACAAAGACATATTTAGAAATGATGCAATATGGTTCACAGACAAGCAGGAAAGTTGCTCTACCGAACTTTATTCATTAGCTGATTTTGATAGTTCTGTGGTTCGTAACACTACAAATATTTTAAATGCTTACAAAAGCGGTAAATTAAGTGGAACACCTAATCTGGGCGATACTTTCATTGATTTAAGCCTATGAGAAAGCCTAAGAAGATTGCGCCCAGGACAAATCCTTCTTTCGCTGTTGTAGTGGATGGCGAGACGGAAGTTTGGTATTTACAAATGTTAAAGCGGAACGAACGGGATATTCGTGTCAGCATAAAACCCGAAATTCCGAGCAAAAAAAGCGTAGAGGAACAATATAATTTGGTTTGTGATTTGTCTGGAAAAGAGTTTACAAAAGTTTTTTGGATTATTGACCTTGATACTTTTATCAAAGAAGCCAACGAAACACCCAAAGGAAAAAAATCACCCCTCAAAACTTTTGAAGAATATCGAAAAAATCTTGCAGGCAACTTCAAAAATGTTGTCGTGATTGTAAATAATCCTTGTCTTGAATTTTGGTTTCTGCTTCATTTTGAAAAAACATCAAAATATTTCGACAATTGTTCAGGTGCGGAAACACAACTGGAAAAATACTTAAAGAATTACGAGAAAACACAAAAATTTTTCACGAAACAGAATGATGACATTTATTTGAAGTTAAAACCAAACTTAAAGACTGCATTACAAAATTCACTTGCGCTTGGAAGCTTCAACAACCAAAAACCGACAAAAGCAATGTGCGAAATGGAACTATTGTTTCAATCAGACGAACTGAAAAAACACTTTGAATAAAAGACCTACACTTCCCCTATGAAATACCTACTCATTTTCTTCCTTGCATTCTCCTTGCTGCTATCTTGCAACAACGCCACTTCTACCAGCCAAAATGTGTCCACCGACACTGGCGGTTTGCAAGACGACCCCGACCTCGTGGCCATCGACGCGTGTATCCACGGCTTCTATCAATGGTATGAGACCAATATGAATACCCTGGCAAATATCGCCTACGTCAGGTCTGGCAAACCCGCCACGCTCGACAACGCCAATCTGGATGAATATTATGCAAAGCTCAAACAAAGCGGCTTTATCAGTCAGGTTTATATTGACGGCGACAGAGCGTATTTAAAAAACCTCGAAGCGACTTATTGGAAAGATGAAGATGTGACCGAACAGCCGCTCTCAGGTCTCGATTACGATCGTTTTTTCTGTGGCCAGGACTATGACATCGTCTTTTGGACGACGGCCCCCGTGGCTGCGGACGGGCTGGGCACAAACCAGGCAACGGCTACCCTTTCCGGTGTGGAATGGGACATGGAGCGAACACAAAAATTTGAGATGGTACGAGAGAACGGCAAGTGGCGCATCGCAAAAATTCTTTGCGAAACAGGGGAGTGAGGCCGCAGGGGGCTGTTGATCTTCCGGGGATATTCGCTGGGCTATGCTAGTTACCCCCGAAAAACACTTAACTTCAAACCTGAAAACCAACACATCCAACCATGAGTGAAATCATCATATACAAAACCCCCGACAGGAAAACGGGACATCGAATACTTCAATCTGGACGCGATCCTTTCCGTAGGTTATCGGGTGAACTCCAAACGCGGCACCCAATTTCGGCAGTGGGCAACCCAGCGGCTCAAAGATTACCTGGTGCAGGGTTATGCCATCAATGAAAAACGCCTGGCAGAAAAACAACAGCAGGTGGAATATCTGAAAACAGGGATTCGCCTTAAGCCGCCACAAAAAGATAGCAGTAACAACAAAATATTTGTAAATTAGCCTAAAGGTAACCGCTGAATCAAATGGTAGAATTTAAAATACAGCTCGAGGAAAGCATTGTCCAGACTTTTGGCTATAAAGAAGTAGAAAAATATTTACAGGACTTTGTAAAAACAATGTTGTTGAAAGCAGCAGCACAGGATATTCTGGAGGATTTGAAAACAATAGACCTCCAAAATGACAAAGAATGGCAGGCAGCCCGGCACCTTGCGTGGCAGCAGGAGAGCCATAAATATATTATTGCGAGATGATCGATTTTGTCATTGATGCTAATGTTTTAATAAGTATTCTCCTAAGTGGAAAAGCTGGTTATAGGCCTATTTTGTCATTTAATAATTTTATCCTTCCTGATTTTGCCCTTATAGAAATTGAGAAGTATAGGGATATTTTGAGGAGTAAAACTAAAATGTCGCATCTGGGGTCTTGGAAGTCTTCCGCCGGATGTTCGAAACCAGGGATCTTTCTTACTCACGCGCGCTAAGGCGCAAAACCCCGGGCAAACTAGAGGGGCGACCATTGAGGCTACAAATCGAAGATGCCTTAGGTACATTTGACCTCTCCGAGGTCTTGCCTGACGGCAACCCCCGGCATAAATACCTTTCTTTTCGTTTTTCCGGCGAAGCCGAGACTTCGGAGAAGTCAAATGTTTGTAGCCGAACGGCGTCCTCTTTTTTATTTTCTTTCTTGTTACGCGCCGCAGCGCGCAGCGATACTTTTTGAAGACTTTTTGCGAACACTTTGATGAGATAAGCCTTCTCTTTAACCCTTTCAAATACCCCCGAAAAACACTTAACTTCACACCTGAAAACCAACACATCCAACCATGAGTGAAATCGTCATATACAAAACCCCCGACAGGAAAACCGAAGTAGAAGTTCAGTTTGATGGAGATACCGTGTGGCTGACACAGGTTCAAATGGCCGCGTTGTTTAATCAAACCAAACAGAACATCAGTTTGCACATCAATAACTGCTTCAAAGAAAAGGAGTTAAGCAAAAAAGCAACTGTCAAGGAATCCTTGACGGTTCAAGCTGAAGGCAAACGGCAGGTAAAACGTAAGCTGGAATACTACAATTTGGATGTGATTATTTCGGTCGGATACAGAGTAAAGTCAGTACGCGGCACCCAATTTCGGCAGTGGGCAACCCAGCGGCTCAAAGATTACCTGGTGCAGGGTTACGCCATCAACGAAAAACGCCTGGCAGAAAAACAACAACAGGTGGAATATCTGAAAACCGGCATCCGGATACTCAGCCGCGCGATTACCCAACAGGCAACCGAAGAAGACAGCCAAGTGTTGCAAATCTTTGCCAAAGGGCTGGAATTGCTGGACGATTACGATCACGAACAACTGGATGCTAAAGGTAAAACCCAACGCCAGACCGCGTACCCCGAGGTGCAGGAGTATTTGGAATTGATAGCCAATATGAAGTCGGATTTTGCCTCTGATGTTTTTGCAAAACCAAAAGATATGGGTTTTGAAAGTTCGGTAAAACAGATAGAGCAAAGTTTTGACGGCAAAGATCTCTATGAGACCATTGAAGAAAAGGCCGCCACATTGCTATATCTGATTGTCAAAAATCACTCATTTGTAGATGGCAATAAACGCATAGCTGCTGCCTGCTTTTTGTATTTTCTGGAAAAAAACAAGATGCTTTATGCTGATACCACCCCGATCATCAGCAATGATACTTTAGCTGCATTGACCTTGTTTGTAGCCACCAGCAAACCCGAAGAAATAGAAACAGTGAAACGGTTAGTGATCAGCATTTTAAACCGAAGCACCTCACCCCCACACAATCACCCTTAGATTATTCGCCGCCAGAATTGCCAGGATCAACAGGGGTAACATGGTACATATAGTCTGTGAATAAACGATTACTGTAAAATAATGAGGGACCGAATACAGTTACGATTTACTACTAATTACCACTTTGATTTCATCACGCGTTATTTCCAACAATTGGGCTTCATCTATTTTACTGATAATAGTACCCCAATATTCTTCAAAAAACATATGCATCTCCCGAATCCGAATATTACCCAATCGTAAATGGATAACTTTAACTGACGGATCCAACATACATCGGAAAAAGAAATCAGAGTCTCTGGAAATAATGATTAAGTTATTCTCTTTGGCATAATTCCAGATTAGTGTATCACTCCAGTCAGGCCCTAAATCCAGTTGATGGATGAACTCCGGTCCCTGAAAATAGTTGAAAAACTTGGGCAGATTGATATCAATCAGAAACCGGTAAGGATGACTCATTACCCAGCGAGTTTATAGACAATTGCCTCTCGATCTACCGCCTGTGCCGCAAAAGCCAGGCATGCATATATATCTTCTTCATTCAGAAATGGGTATGCTGTCAGGATATCCGCAGCACTGTCTCCTGCGGCCAAATGTTCCAATATTGAGCGGACGGTAATGCGTAATCCACGGATAGTTGGTTTTCCGTTACAAAGATCGGGATGTATGGTAATGAGTTTCTGCATACAAACTTAGGTTTTGTTAAAGATAGCGATTTCTTTTGAAATTTACCCCCACACAATCACCCTTAGATTATTCGCCGCCAGAATTGCCAGGATCAGTAAACCGATGGCGCCCAGAATGTTTTGCGTGCGGCTGTTGGCCAATTCTCCCATGACCTGCTTCTTGTTGGCGATAAGGAAAATGACCAGCCCGATCATCGGCGCCAGATAAATCGTGACCGCCTGGGCAAATACAATCATCTCCAATGGCAGTCGCCCAAAAATCAGCGCCGTCGCCGCTCCCATTACAATCACTACGGTGATGCATATCCGCACCCCGGGCCGGTGAAATCCCTCTTTTATGCCGAGGGTTTCGGCGAGGATCGAACCGCCAATCGTCGCATTGCCCAGCAAAGATGAAAAAGATGCGCCGAAAAGGCCAAACATAAACACTACTTTGGTAAAACTTCCAAACAGGGGTTCGAGTGCCCTGCCCATATCCGTGGCTGTTTTGACTTCGATTCCCTGTGGCTGCAAAACCGCGCCCGCCGCCGCCATGACCATGATACTGATAAGCCCGAGAATGATAATCCCGGTCAATGCTTCCCCTGTCGCCGTCTTTTTCTGCGAAATATCCCAGCCTTTTGCCCGCACCAGATACGACTGGTAAAACGCGCCCACAATCGAAAAACTGGAAGCCGTAATTGCCGCTACCAGCAAAACCGATCCCTCCGGCAGTCGCGGTACAAATAGCCCGTGCAACATTTCTCCTACCGCGGGTTGCGCCACAAAAACCGTAATCAGGAAAGCCAGCAGCATGGTTCCCACCAGAAATATCATCACTTTCTCCAGCACTTTATAAAACCCGGGGAAAAACAGCAGTCCGATCGCCAGGGCAGAAAAAGCGAGTACAAAAGGAGTGGCAGAGGTGTGAAACAATTCGCCAAAAGCTATGCCCGCGCCGATAGAATTTCCCGCCTGAAAAGCTGCCGTAACGAGAAATGTGCCGATGCCGGTGAGAATGGCCACCCACCTGCCGTAATGTTCAGTTGCCAGGCTGATCAGGCTTTGCTGGGAAGCCAGGCCAATCCGGGCAGACATCTGGGTAAAAACCGACATAAAAACCAGTGCCAGCGGGATCACCCACAGCAATTGATAACCAAATCCGGCACCCAGCTTTGAGGCAACGGTAAGGCTCCCCGGCCCAAAGACCAGCGCGGCGGTGATGATACCCGGCCCGAGGTTACGCAGGAGTTGTAAGAAGCTGAATCTTTGCATAGGGGAAGATAGGCGGAAAAGTTGATTTCATTGTATCCTGTCTTATTTTCTCCGGATTAATACTTTTTCCCAGAGTTTCCATTACTTTAGGTTCAGAAATAATCGAAACCTAATTATGGCTTATCTCTCTTTCGGCAATACCTGGTGGGGAAAACAGTGGCTTCAGTCCCTCGGGAATATTGATTATGAAAGCAGGCTTCCCCGTGGAAGGGCCTACGCCGGAAAAGGCGCCGTAGTCAGTATAAAACTCACCGAAAAAGGCATCGAAGCGAAGGTACAGGGCACAAGACCCAACCCCTATCAGGTGGACATAAAACTTACGCCCTTTTCGCCCAAAGAAAAAGCCACTCTCCTGAGCCTGATTACAGAAAACCCCTTTTTCCTCTCCCAACTCCTCAACCGCGAAGTACCCGCCGAACTCCACGAGGCTTGTGAAAATGCAGATATTCACCTTTTTCCCCGCTCATGGAGAGATATGCATGGTAGTTGCTCCTGCCCCGACTGGGCGGTACCCTGCAAACATATGGCTGCGGCCCTCTACCTCACCGCCAACGAAATCGATAAAAACCCTTTCTGGATTTTTGACCTCCGGGGTTTTGATATACTGAAAGGGCTGGCAGCTATCGGTTTTACCGGTTCGGAAAGCAAGGCCATTTCCATCCCCCGGGTGCCGGGGCTGATGGACATAAAAGAAGCAGTTCAGCCTGGGCAGTATGAATGGGATGAAGAACTATACCAACAAATTGACCTGGCCACAATTCCCGACTGCAAAGACCAGCTTCTCACCCTGCTGCGAAGAAAACCTGTCTTTTATCCGGAAGGCGATTTTTGGGAAGAATTACGGCTGGTATATAACAGAATTGCCAAATCGTTCAGGCAGATGGAAACATCAGCAGAAGCAGATGAAAATACCCTGCGGCAATTGGACAGAGTGGAGAATGTACACATTCTGACTGATCCCGATCTGGCACTTGACGCAGTGGAGATGGAAGACGCGGAGGGGAATACCATTTTCGAATTTCAATACATAGAAGAACTGTTGCCCGTATTGGAGTCCATTCCTCCCTCGCGGTTGGAACTTCAATCTCCTGCACTCCGATATTTGCATCTGCTCACCCGCCTTGCACAGAAACTTGTACGACAGAGTGCATTTATCCCGCAATTGCTGGAGTCAGACAGCGGAGATTTTTTTGTGCGATGGCTGCCAGCGATGATGAGCGAAGAAGTGGCCGGTATCTGCGAAAAAGTGCGCCGCCTTTGTCCGCCCGATTTTATCTCCTGTGATGAAGAAGCATTGGCTCCGATAGAAGAGGAATATTTCCAGATGCAGATTTCACTCTTTATCGATCACTATGTACACAACTGGTCAGATATACCCGAAAATCATGTTTCCCGCTTTCACCAGTTGTTTTTCAATTCGCTGCTTATCCCATTCCGCCAATTTGCCAACCGGGAGGCTCCGGGAGCCATTCACCTTTGGCTGGGCAGGTTTTATATTACACAAAAAAATTATGTTCCGATACTAAACGTAACAGATACAGGCGCCGAATTTGAGGTAAATATCCTCGTGGAAAGCCGTCAGACTACACCGGAAGTGCCCGTCACGCTGGCCCATTTTCTGAGTGAAGACCAATACAAATCCCAGCGGGTCGAACTGCTGCGCGACCTCGCCATGCTGGCAGATCATTTTCCGCAGATCAGACAACTGGTAGCCAATGGAGGGATTACGCCGCTGCGGTTCAATTCGGAGGAATTTGTCGAAATCCTTCTCAAAACGATACCCGTCTTTCGCCTGATGGGAATCAGAATATCGATGCCCCGCGAACTGCATCGGCTGATTCGCCCACAGTCTGCGCTTTTACTTGATCAGGGAGACGATGGAAAAGTAACCATAGGATCGGGGATTATCAGCCTGGATGAGATGCTGGTATTCAGGTGGCAGGTGGCCATCGGAGATGATAATATTTCGGTAGAGGAATTTCTCCGCATGACAAAACAAATGGCAGGAATCGTCAAATGGAAAGAGCAGTACGTGTATTTTGACGAAAAAGAATTGCGCGTACTTTCCGAAAAACTGAAAAATCCGCCCGAACTCACCAGCCGCGACCTGCTTCAGGCAGCACTTATCGGCGAATACGCCGGAGGGAAAGTAACCCTCAGTGCTGCTGCGCAAAAAATATTCGACGAACTCCTGACGCCCAAACCCGTGCCATTGCCCGAAGGGTTGAAAGCCAGTCTCCGTCCCTATCAGCAGCGGGGATTTGAGTGGCTTTACAAAAATTCCCGGCTCGGTATGGGGTGCATTATCGCCGATGATATGGGCCTGGGCAAAACCATTCAGGTAATCACTACCCTGCTGAAATGGAAAGAAGAAGGCAGGCTCGAAACCCAGAAAGCATTGGTCATTGCCCCGACTTCCCTGCTCACCAACTGGGACCGCGAAGTCAAAAAATTTGCACCCAAACTGCATACCACGCTTTACCACGGCCCGCAGCGCAATCTTCATACGTTGAAGGAAGCCGATATTGCACTTACTACCTACGGCACGGCCCGCAGCGATATGGCCAAACTCCAGAAACAAAACTGGGCAGCCATTATCATCGATGAGGCGCAAAACATCAAAAACCCCGCAGCAGAGCAGACCAAAAGTATCAAAAAACTCCACGCCCCGGTGCGTATTGCCATGAGTGGTACACCGGTCGAAAACCGCCTTTCAGAATACTGGAGCCTGTTTGATTTTTCCAATAAAGGATACCTCGGCAGCCTCAACCAGTTTAAGGATTTGTACGCCCGTCCGATTGAAGTAGAAAAAGACCATCGCATATTGGATCGGTTTAAAAAAGTTACCGAGCCTTTCCTGCTGCGGAGGCTCAAAACAGACAAAACGATTATTCAGGATTTGCCCGACAAAATCGAACAGGACCAGTATAGCACACTTACTCCTAACCAGGCCGCACTCTACGAAGGCGTGCTCGATACACTCCTCCGCGATGTGGAAGGGCAGGAAGGAATCGAAAGGCAGGGGCTGATTCTCAAGATGATTACGGCACTCAAACAAATCTGCAACCACCCGTGGCAGTTTCTCAAGTCCGGAGAGCGAAACCAGGATCTTTCGGGCAAAGCGCGGCTCCTGATAGATTTGTTGTCACCTATTCTGGAAAACGGGGAAAAGGCCTTGATTTTTACCCAGTACCGCGAGATGGGCGAATTGTTGTGCGAATTTATCGAAGAAAACTACGGGCAGCGGCCACCGTTTTTGCATGGCGGCGTGAGCCGGAAGGAAAGAGACTATATGGTTGACGCGTTTCAGAAGGACAGAAATACGCGAGTATTGCTGCTTTCACTCAAAGCCGGGGGCACAGGCCTGAACCTCACGGCGGCCAACCATGTGATCCACTACGACCTGTGGTGGAACCCTGCGGTGGAAGCGCAGGCCACCGACCGCGCATTCAGGATCGGACAGACCCGCCAGGTATTTGTGCATAGGTTTATCACCAAAGGTACATTCGAAGAGAAAATCAACCTTCTCATTCAGTCCAAAAAAGAACTGGCAGACCTGACGGTGGCAGCGGGAGAAAAATGGATTGGAGATTTATCTGATAAAGACCTTCGGAGGCTGGTGGAGATGGGATAAAAATCAAATCTCCCTGAGCAATTGCAGCAATGCATCTGCAGAAAGTTTTCCGCTCGTATCCGTTCCTTCCAGCAGGCTGTCGGCAAGGTCGCGTTTGTCATGGTGGAGTTGTAAGATTTTTTCTTCAATCGTGCCTTTGGTAACAAGCCGGTAAATGGTCACCGGTCGTTCCTGCCCGATACGATGCGCCCGGTCTGATGCCTGATCTTCCACTGCGGGGTTCCACCACGGATCGAGGTGGATGACGTAGTCAGCGGCAGTAAGATTTAACCCAACGCCTCCTGCCTTGAGACTGATCAGAAACAAATCACCTTTTCCGGACTGGAAGGATTTAATTGCGATTTCACGCTGTTTCTGAGGGGTACTGCCATCGAGATACTGGTATGGAATTCCCTGATCTTCAACCCATTCGCGGACAATATCGAGGTGGCCGACAAATTGACTGAAAACCAATGCTTTGTGATTATTCTCTCTAAGGTCATTGACAATTTCTCCAAATATGGCGAGTTTGGAACCTGCAACTTTACTGTTTTTGTCAACCAGCTTTGGATGGCAGCACAACCTTCGCAGCCGCATGATTTCTGCCAGAATCTGGAGCTGTTTTTCGCCAGCTTTACCAGAAAGATTGCTGAGTTTTTCGACTGCATGAATGCGCATGGCTTCGTAAAGTGCAGCTTCTTCTTCAGAAAGCTCTACGGATAACGTAACTTCTGTTTTTTCCGGCAATTCATCCAACACTTGATTTTTGCGACGGCGTAGGATAAAGGGATGAATCAGCTTTTGGAGTTGCCGCCTGCGGTCGGTGTTTTGCAGTTTTTCTATGGGAATGGCGTACCGTTCATTAAAGTCCTTGAGTGAGCCCAACAGGCCCGGGTTAATGAAAGTAAACAGGTTCCACAATTCGCCGAGATGATTTTCGATCGGTGTGCCGGTGGTGATCATTTTAAAACCGGCCTGAATTTCCATGGCAGCTTTGGAGCGTTTTGCCTGGAAATTTTTGATTGACTGGGCTTCATCCAGAACTGCCACATTCCATTCGAATGTGCTCAGCTTTTCGATATCAGACTGGAGCAGTCCATAACTCGTGATAAGCAAGTCAAACGGCCCCAAATCGTGAAGCAGGTGTTCCCGGTCTTTGCCTGCATAAAGAATCGGGTTTAGGGTAGGGGCAAACTTACGTGTTTCGGAGACCCAGTTTCGGGCGACTGTAGGCGGGGCTACGACGAGCGAGGGGCCAACATCAGCCCGGTAGAGCAGGAGGGCCAGCGCCTGAATGGTTTTCCCCAATCCCATATCATCGGCCAGACATGCCCCTACTTCCCACTGTGCCAATTGGGTAAGCCAATGGAAACCTTCTTCCTGATAAGGGCGCATATCTGCCTCAAAGGTTGAGGGCACTTCAGCCCTGATGGCACGGGCATTTTTCAACTTTGTGAGTTTGTCCCGCCACGCTTTGTCGGTTTTAAAATCACCGGCAGCACTGGCTGCTTCTTCCCAGGCTGGTGCTGCAAGAGGGTGGATTCTCAGCGAATTTTTGTTTTCATCAGACCATGCCCGCATTTCATCCAGGCGTTTGCGAAATTCGCCGGTGAGTGCCAGAAACTCGCCTGAGGATAGCTGTACAAACCGCCCCGGCGATGATTCCAGTAATCGCATGACTTCGAGGAGGCTCATGACTGCACCATTGTCCAGCTTTAATTGCCCGCTGGCTTCAAACCAGTCTTTTTCTTTTCTGATATTTATCGAAAGGCTGGAAAGTGCGGCTCTGGATGCGATTTTCAGTTTTTGCCCTTCGGGCCATTCAATTACAATCTGGTCTGTAAGGGGTTCCAGATCCAACAAAATCTGGAGACAATCTTCCGGACTGTCAAATATCCATTCATGGCTGCCATCGTTGGACAGACTCATGAGCTCCGACGCCTGAATTAACGTCTGCTCACTTTTCTTTTCAGCCTTTAAATCGCGCACAGCCTGCATCCGCTGTCCCTGGATTTCAGCCATTATATTTTCCCTCCCACTTCCCGGTCTGATAAATGGTGGATCGGATTTAAAGGGTTTGACAAAAGTTTCCAGGCGAAAACCTTCTCCCATGGGCACAATAAATAAATGAATCTGCGGGTCAGCGATAATTTTGGGAATGTCCAGGGCTTCGGTTTCCAATACAGACTGAATATTGATAAGCCCTGCAAGTTTACCAGCTACTTCCTGAAGCAAATCTTTTCCGGTAGAAGGGATAACCATTTTTTTCCCGCCAATCTGCTCACTGATGCGGATATGAGAATCGTTCACCTCATAATATTTATAACGAGAGGGAGTTTCTTTTCTAATAATAAAACCTGGTTCGCTTACTTCTACAGATAAAGCTACTTCAAAGCCGCCGTCCTTTCGTTTGTCAATCACCCGGAGGAAGTGATTATCTGTTCAAACTCCTCGTGCCATGTTGTTTCTCTGGATGCCTGGCGCAAAACATGGAAGTAACTATCGTCAGTTAAAGTATAAAATTGGTATGGATTGGTCTTCTTTATGAGATCAGCGTTTAACAACAGCTTTATTTGATCTGCGAATTGTTTTAATGTGACATTTGCAGATTTCGGTGAATGGGTGCGAAAGATATCTAGTTTGTTGAAGATAGTCCCCTGTCCATTACCCCCTCCGTTAAAAAGGATGATGTAGAGTATCCACTTTTGTGTTTCAGGCAGCTTTTTATAAATCTCTAAAAACTCAGCTTCTTTCATAGGGGTTTAATAACCTTCAATTATAGATATTTTTTATGAAATACTTTGTTCAAGATACTCCGCCCACGTCTGCGAATGTTTGACAATGGCACTGGTCGTAAGCCCGCCTTCGGCTAGGTTTTTGCCGAGCTTGCCCGCAAGCGTAATGGGCACATTGATTATCCATCGCTTTTTATTATGGGCTTTAAGCCACTGTGCAGCCGCCTCTCCCATGGTTATTACCTCCGGCCCACCGATTTCAAGGGTGTCGTTGATTGGGCCATTTTCGTAAATATCCATCAGTTTATCCACGACAAAAATCAACCCCACCGGCTGATATTTGATGGCTTTGGGCATAAATGCTACAGGATATTTCAGGGCCTTCTTAATGGTTGTATTGAGAAAAGTATGAAACTGCGTAGACCGCAAAATGGTATAATCCACCCCGGCATCTTTTATTACCTGCTCAGCGGCAATTTTGATTTTGTAATAACTGATCGGCAACTTATCGATGCCTACAATGGAGACATAAATTATGTGATTCACGCCTGACAATTTTCCTGCCTCCAGCATTTTGCGGGTTCCTTCTACATCGGTAGCCGGGTTAAACGGCCGGGTAGCAGACGCCAGGTGAAAAATGGTATCGATATTTTCAAGACATTCACTCAAACCTTCTCCGGTAGCCAGATCGAGTTTTTTCCAGTGTGTTTTCAGGATGTCATTTGCAGGCTGATTTCGGCTACCGATCACATAAGGGACATGGTTGTTTTCAAAAAAACTGACCAGTTCCCGCCCCAAAAGGCCTGTTCCTCCGGTTACCAGTACTTTTTTTGCTGAGTTACTCATCAGATGTCAGATTTATCACCAGGGAATTTCTCTTTTGTCCCGGAGAAATTTACCCGAAAGACTCAAGGGTGCTTCAGTTGCCAGCCATACGGGGGTTTCTGCTCCTTTTTCTACCGGACGATTTGCGCCACTGCCTCCCATATCGGTTTTTACCCAGCCGGGACAAACTGCATTTACCGCGATTCCCTTTCCCGAATAATACGAGGCTAGTTGAAGGGTAACCCCGCTAAGTGCGGTTTTGGATAAACAATATACCGGAGAAAAGGTGCTCGCGCCCTGTGAAATTGCCCCGCCTCCGCTGGAAATATTGATAATCCGGCTGCCTTTTTTGAGCAAAGGGTCAAATGTTCTGGTCACAAGCAGTGGCCCTACCGAATTGGTATGAATGGTCTGATAAATGATTTCCGTAGGAATGTGGATGATATCGTGTGATCCGTCCAGAAGCACAGCCGCATTGTTGACAATCACATCCAGATGACCGGTCTCTGATTCCACCTCATCCAATGCCCTTCGAATACTGGCTTCTTCGGTTACGTCCATCTCTACAAAAGTAGCGCGAATGCGTTCTCTGGAAAGCAACTCTATTGCCTGAAGGCCCCGCTCGCGACTTCTTGCAGTCAGAAAAACGGAAAACCCCAACTTCCCGAGCTGTCGGGCTATTTCAAAACCAATTCCCTTATTGGCACCCGTAATCAGGGCGGTCCTGTTTGTGTTCATGGTACCAATATAGGCTTATTTGGCCATCTGTTCAACCCCCACATTTACCTTCTCCAGCGCCCGCTCCAGATCAAAAATGATATCTGCTGCAAACTCAACTCCTACGCTGAGTCTGACCATTTTCCCGGTAATGCCCATCTCCTCCCTGTGCTGGGGATCAATCCCCGCATGGGTCATGGTGGCGGGGTGTTCGGCCAGACTTTCGGTGCTGCCGAGGCTGACTGCGAGTTTGATGAGGCGAAGTGCATTGAGGAAACAAAATGCGTTTTCCTCCCCACCTGCCACATCAAACGAAAGCATGGCTCCCGGCGCTGTACACTGACGGGCGTAGATTTCATGTGCAGGCGTACCCGGCTGAAGAAGTCCGGGGTAATACACTTTCTCGATTTTGGGGTGGTTTTGGAGGAATAAAGCCACCTGCTGTGCATTGGCGGTCTGCTGATCCATCCGCACTTTGAGGGTTTCGAGGCTGCGCAGCAATAGCCAGCCGGTCCACGGGCCTGCCATATTGCCCAAAAATGTGCGTAATGTTTTGACACGGGTCATCAGGGTTTTATTGCCCAGCACGGCTCCGGCAATCACGTCGCTGTGCCCGCCTATGTATTTGGTGGCCGAATATATGACCAGATCTGCTCCGTGCTGCAACGGATGCTGCCACAAAGGCCCCATATAGGTGTTGTCCACGGCAGTGAATACCGGCTTTTCAGCAGTAGAAAAATACCGCGCCACGGCTGCACACCCGCTGATATCGGTCAGGTCATTGGTAGGGTTGGCAGGCGTTTCAATATAGATAAGTGCCAGCCGGTCGGCCATCCCTGTGTCTTCAATCTGCTTTATCAGTTCCTCCGAAGAAATCCCGGGTCGAAAACCGATTGCGTGAATGCCCATTTTACTTAAAAAATGATGGATAAAATGATCGGTTCCTCCATACAGCGGATTGCTGTGTACAATCAGGTCGCCGGGTTTGAGAAATTCGAGCAGCACGGTCGTAATCGCTGACATTCCGCTCTCAAAAACAGCACATTCTTCTGCCTGGTCCCAAAGGCAAAGGCGGTTTTCGAGAATCTCAAGGTCTGGATTGTTGATTCGGCTGTAAATTAACCCCATCTCTTCATTGGGCCTTTTCTCTCTGAGGCCATAGGCAACTTCGAAAAAGCCTTTTCCTTCCTCTGCGGTTTTAAATACAAAGGTAGAAGTCTGGAAAATGGGGCATTTGATCGCACCTTCGGAGAGTTCGGGTTTGTACCCATAACTCATCATCAGGCTTTCGGGGCGGAATTGGTGGTTTTGCATAACTGAGGGTATTAATTCTCCTTCAAAAGTAAATATTATGGTTAATATTTCTTAATTAATATCTATAATCAGAATATTATTCTTTAATTCGCCACATCATAGAATAAATACATATTCAGACCCCTTCATTTCACCTTTTTCAGAAAATTATTCTGCCCTATGACCGACCACATCGACAGATCTATCCTGCGTTTGCTCCAAAAAGATGCAAAAATGACTACCAAAGAGCTCGCCTCACAGCTCAGCCTGACCGCCACTCCGGTATTTGAGAGAGTCAAAAGACTGGAAAAAGACGGCTATATCAAGGGCTACCGGGCCGTACTCGACCGGCACAAACTCAACCTTCCGCTGGTAGTATTTTGCAATGTGGAACTTGAAAAACACAGGGAAGAATTTCTCGCCCGGTTTGAGCAGGATGTACAGTCTCTCCCCGAAGTGGTGGAGTGTTATCATATCGCCGGGCATTATGATTACTTGCTCAAAGTTGTGGTCAAAGACATGGAAGTATATCAGCATTTTGTCACCCGCAAGCTCGCCGCCCTCGAAAATATCGGCAAAGTTCAAAGTTCTTTTGTGATGACAGAAGTCAAAGACAGCGGATTGCTGCCTGTTGCGACATAACTACAATACGTTGCGACATAGGTGATACCTCATAGGAGCCGCACAGCCCCATCTTTGTATCGTTGGTTGTGCCAACAATCTTTTTCACCATAACCATTTAATCCTATGAAAATGTCATCATTCATCCGAACCCTTTTCTCCCTTATTATGTTCTGGGGTATCCACACCGCAACCGCTCAGAATTTCCACGTATGGAATGAAGGCGCGGGTCTTAGCACCAGCCAGCCCTTAGGCGCAAAACTGGTAAATAAAACCTTTACACTTTCTTCCACCAAAAACGCAGTGCTAAACGGAGTAGTCGTAACTTTCAGTACCGACGCTTCTCAAAATATTGTCGCCAGCGTCAAAAATGCCTCGGGAGAAGTCCTCGCAACCAATAAAACCGTTTTCTTCCGCCAGGTACCGGGCGGTGGTACCGAAATTGCCTTTGACCTCGATACGCCTGGAGATGCCAGCCTCAATTTTATTGTCGCTTTATCCCGGGCAACAAAAGTAACCGGTAAAGCCACCATAAACGGGGAAGACACAGCAGTAGGTGTGCTTAGTACGCTTGCCTGACCACCAGCTTCAATTCCCAAAAATACTTCCCTACATGGATTCCATCCATGATGGCGTGATGAACTTCTAACCAAACGGGGATTTTCATTACGCCGTTTTCGTTATACACTTTGCCCAGCACGATTTTGGGAATGGTATCTGCCCTGCGAAACCGG
This sequence comes from Bacteroidia bacterium, assembly GCA_041391665.1. NCBI lineage: Bacteria > Pseudomonadati > Bacteroidota > Bacteroidia > Bacteroidia bacterium. The sequence continues at coordinate 1,421,329 of JAWKNO010000001.1, forward strand.
CGTGCATGCTTAAAGGAGGTAAAAGCTATCCAGGGAATAATGGAAAAATGTATCAGGTCAAGCGATTCTTCTCTGTCTTCCAGTTTTTTCACGGCTTTCTGCGCAGCGATTTTTTCCTTCCCATCCGAGCGTACTCCTGTACATCGGAGGGCTACATTAGCGCTTCATGGCATACGTCTCCTTAGCCTGATTGAGATGGCGCTTCTCATGAGTTGTGATAATATCAAATGCTCTTTCCAGCGAATAGACAATCACTTTGCTGGCGGGAGAATGAATGACTTTCCTCGCATCAATCAGATCGCCACAGCTTTCCATCCAGTCCGCAAGTGCTTTCTGGTGGGCTTCAAACCGTGAGAGAATATCTCCTTCGATCTGGCTTTGCGAAGGTTCCCAGATCGGGAAGGTTTTCATCTTCTTTTTCCTTTCCGGCTCGACAGACTTGAGAATAAAGTTTCCGAAAAAATTGACAAGAAAAGGAAACCTTGCGTGAAAGGGCGGCTGATAGGTACCCTTCCTGATTCCTTCCACAATCGGAAGGTAGGTCTGGTTGATGGTAATCAGGTGATCCATATTTTGCGCCACACTCCATACGCCGGCATTGGGCTGCCAGTTGAGTTCCTCCGGCGTAAGGTTAGCAAAAGCCTCCTGAAATGCACGGGTGGTTTCCTGAATTCCTTTTTTCCAGGACTGGATTTTATTACTTGTGGAGGGCAGTGGCATAGGTATTTTTGCGATAAATGTAGCGGAATCGGGCAAAAATTCAAACTCTGTCGCCGGGGATTATTGCTAACAAATAGCTTACTCTATTTTCAGTTCAAACGCTGCTCCGGATTTCTCAATATGCAGTTCCTGTTTTTCCGAATTGTACTCCCACGATTCTGCTCCAGCAATACTTTTGGGCTTAAATGCAGATTTTACCACAATCGTCCAGTGATGATTTCTCTCCGCCGAAATCTTAATTTCCTTTCCATTATTCTTCGAGGCAACTGATACGGGCGAAATATAAAATCCATCTCCCAATGGCTCAAAATAGCTGATTTCGCCGGGATTTTCGGAAAGAACATATAGCTTCATTTCCTCTGAAAATTTTGCTGTATCACCCGGTTCGATCAACACCATATTTTTCAGATCAACGGGAGCAATATGGAAATGGCTGTCTTCTTTTACGCGCTCATATATCTGTTTTTCCAGATCTCCGGGTTCCTGTCGATGGGGTACCGGATCGGCATTTAAAAATACAGGCTCAGGAAGCGCTATTCCGGAAGAATTTTCCAGCACCGTGGGGTCATGTTTTTTCAGTGTGATCGACACATTTTCCATTTTCCAGTCTCTGGCGTAAGTGACCGTTCCGCCCGATTCTGCTTCAATGGCGATGTTTTTCCAGGTCAGATCGTGAATAGGTTTTTCCGGATAGGCATTGGCGTAGAAAGCCCTTTGGGCATTTTTTACTTCGATATCTGTTAATAAAATGTCTCTGAATTCCGGTATTCCTTTTTCTGGCGGTTCGACTACCTGGGTCATGGTTTTCCACCACTCCGGTCTTTCTTCTTCGGGAATTTCATCTGGTATTTGTGGATAGCTGTATTCGGGATACCAGTTAAGTTCAAACTGAAAAGGGCTGTTGACATCGGTCATTTTTATGTCGTGAAACCAGACATTTTCAATCAACCCTCCGCGAACTTTTGCCGACTTAAACCTGATACCGGTATTGGTTCCGATTGCTTCCAGTCCATAAACTTCAATATTTCGCATCCCGCCGGAAGTCTCACTGCCGATGGTAAAAAGCCCGTGCCCCGCCCGGGTGATACAGTTGCGGTAAACGATATTTTCTGCGGGCTTGTTGACTCTCAGTCCGTCGGCATCTCTCCCGGCTTTGATGCAAAGATTATCGTCGTTGCAGTCTATATCGCAGTTTTCGACCAGTATATCTTTGGAGGAATCTGTATTTATCCCGTCTGAACTGGGGCCATACCCATCGATATTGTTGCGGATAATCAGACCATCGACGTGAACCTTTTCCGAATAGGTAAGCGAAATCGTCCAAAACCCAGCCTGTTTGACGGTGAAGTCTTTGAGCAATACATTTTCAGACTTATAGATTACGACCGGCCTTACTCTTTTACAGTCGTAGTCCACGGCCCACCGGATATTGCGATTCTGGTAGTCCACCCACATCCCTCCGCTGCGTGGCGGATCACCCCAAAATTTGTCCCACCAGTATTTACCGCTGCCAAAAATGGTTCCCTTGCCCGTGATCCGCACATTTTTTTCCTCATATACATTGATCAGCGCGGCAGGCCAGTCCATCTCAATTCCTGCCACCCGGGTGCGTCTTTCAGGATAATACAGATCATCGGGTATGGCAATCAGCGTTACTCCTTCCCCAATGTGGAACTCAACATTAGACTTAATAAAAACCGCCCCTGTGAGGTAGTCGCCTGCCGGAAAAACCACCTTTCCTCCGCCTGCTGCTGCCGCAGCGTCTATGGTCTGCTGAATCGCATCAGTATTAAGCGTTTTTCCATCACCCACTGCTCCGTAGTCAGATACCTGAAAGACCTTTTCGGGAACCCGGGCAAATGCCGGATTGTAAAATACGGATTCCAGATCGGTTACCAGTTTACTTTTTTTACCTGAATCAGGAGAACCACATCCGGCCAGAAGGATGAGAAAAATGGCGGGCAATATTCGGAGAGGTTGGGGCAAAGAGGCTATTTCCACAGGTTTAGATTTTTGTTAGGGCTAATAAAATGGTTTTTTACCTGAGTAACAAACCACCCCTACTTCCGGGGATTTTTTTAATTTACCTTCCGTAATTAAATCCATACATCTTCCCGAAATGAAACGCGCGATTCCCATTCTTCTGCTTTCTGCACTTTTTATGGCCTGTGAGCCACCTGCTCCCGGTTTTCATTTACCCGAAATAACCCGGGAAACCAAACCCTGGTCCCGCTGGTGGTGGCAGGGAAGTGCCGTAACCCGGGAAGGCATTACCGCTGAGTTGGAAGCCTACCAAAAAGCCGGTTTCGGGGGACTCGAAATCACCCCTATCTATGGAGTACGCGGTGAGGAAGATCAGTTTGTCGAATATTTATCTCCCCAATGGGTGGATCTGCTGGAATTCACCCTCAGCGAGGCAAAAAGGCTGGGACTGGGAATAGACATGGCCACCGGAACAGGCTGGCCTTTTGGCGGCCCCTGGGTAGGCGAAAACGATGCCTGCAAATATCTCGCCTATAAAACCTGGAAGTTGAAAGAGGGAGAAAAGCTTAACCAGCCCATCGAATATCAGGAAGAAGGGTATGTCCGGGCGGTTACCAATCACGTCAATCAACCGATACGGGCAGAAGACCTCGTTCAGCCTGTGGCGGCAAATAAAAATCTTCAGGCCCTGGCACTGGATCAGGTTCGCTTTCCGCACTCCATGCCCTTACAATCGCTGGTGGCTTATTCGGATCGGGGCGAGTCTGTCGATCTCATGACGCATGTAACGCCCGAAGGGAAACTCAACTGGCAGGCGCCTGCCGGAAGCTGGACCATCTATGGAATATTTCAGGGGCAACATGGGAAAATGGTGGAAAGAGCCGCGCCCGGAGGAGAAGGAAATGTCATTGATCATTTTTCCAAAGAGGCTATCCAACACTATCTGGCCAGGTTTGACAGTGTTTTTGCGGAAAGAGACATAAGTACACTAAGGTCTTTTTTTAACGATAGCTACGAAGTGGATGATGCGCTTGGACAGGCAAACTGGACGCCCGGCCTGCTGGAGGCTTTTCAGGAAAAACACGGTTACGACCTGCGCGCACACTGGCCTGCCTTATTCGGAGAAGATACCGAAGAAAATCATCAGCGCGTCCTTTCAGATTTCCGGGAAACGATTTCTGATTTGTTGCTGGAAACATTTACCACAGAATGGAGCCAGTGGGCAGAAAAAAGAGGCGCCATCACCCGAAACCAGGCGCACGGTTCACCCGCCAATATTCTCGACCTTTACGCCGCATCTGCCATCCCCGAAACAGAAGGCACGGATATCATACGCATCAAACTGGGAACCTCAGCCGCACATGTCACAGGAAAAAAACTCGCTTCTTCCGAGTCCGCCACATGGCTGAATGAGCATTTTTTCTCCAGTCTCGCCGATTTAAAACAAAATACAGACCGGTTTTTTGCCGGCGGGGTAAATCATATTTTTTATCACGGGAGCTGTTATTCTCCTCCCGGAGATCCCTGGCCGGGGAGGCTATTTTATGCAGCCTTTCACGCCAATTCAAGAAATCCGCTCTGGCATGATTTTCCTGCTTTTAACCAGTATATCGCCCGCACACAATCTTTTCTCCAGTCAGGAAAACCGGACAATGATATTCTCCTCTATTTTCCCGCTTATGACCGGTTTGCTGCTCCTCAAAAAGAGTTGCTGGATCATTTTGACGGGCGCGGTCCGGGTTTCATCGGGTCGGAAGTCGAAGTGCTCGCCCGCAAACTACAGCAGGAAGGATATTCGTTTGACTTTATTTCAGACCGCCAGATTCAAAATATTAGTATATCAAATGGAAAACCGGAGACCGGAGGCGTCTCTTATCAGACCATTGTTTTGCCAGCCTGTAAATATTTGCCTTTAAATACCCTCAGTCATATCCTGATGCTGGCAGAAAATGGCGCACAGGTCGTGATCCATCAGGCTTTACCTGAAAGTGTCCCCGGATTGGGCAATCTGCAGGAAAATCAGGCCCGGTTTCTTCAACTCCTCGAAACGCTTTCCTTTGAAGAAACAACTGTTGGTATAAAGCAGGCCAGCCTCGGCAAAGGCTCGGTTTTCATAGGAGGCGATATGGAAAAAATGCTGGCTTATGCCGGGACAGAACCGGAGGCAATGGCCGGAAAGGACCTGAATTATACCAGAAGATCCTATGAAAATGGCTATTATTATTTTGTCGCCAACTGGTCGGGAAAGGAAATGGAGGGGTGGATTCCGCTACAAAAAGACGCGCAGTCTGTGATGATCTATGACCCTGTAACGGGGGAAAAAGGAATAGCCAAACAGCAACCCGGAGAAGATGGAAAACCTGAGATATATCTTCAGCTTTCTCATGGCCAATCGCTTATCCTTATCACTTCTGACAGAATACCGGAAGAAACGCCCTGGCATTATCTCACAAAGACCGGAAAAACCTCTGCTTTGGAAGGTGAATGGGAAATACGCTTTATCGAAGGAGGGCCCGTGCTTCCGCCTCCGGTCAAAACCAAAAACCTTGTTTCATGGACTGAACTGGGAGAAGATTACCAGCATTTTTCCGGAACAGCGGTCTATCAGCTTGTTTTTTCCCGCCCCGAGGGCGATGGCTGGATTCTGGATCTGGGCGGGGTGCATGAAAGTGCGGTAGTAAAACTAAATCATACGCCCATAGGGACGTTGTTTGGGCCCACCTACCAGATTTTTATTGATCCGAAACTTATAAAAGAGCACAATACTCTTGAAATTGAAGTGTCCGGACTAATGCTCAACCGCATCATTGACATGGATCAGAAAGGGGTTCCGTGGAAAAAATTCTATAATGTAAACTTCCCCGCGAGGAGAGCCGAACACAGGGACGAAAACGGTTTGTTTGACGCTTCCCGTATTTCACCGGTTCCTTCCGGATTGCTAGGGCCGGTGACACTTTCTCCCGCAAGGTAACGCAATGGTGTGCGCTCCGGAGGGTACGGTTTGCTGTGTTTTATAGCCATCTGAACTGATTCGCCTTTCATTCGGGGTTATCATAATTACGCCCCTTTGGCGAATTTCAGTCCCACAAAAAACGTCCTTGGTCGCGCCGGGCCATAGATATAGTTGCTGTCCCGATACCTTCCCGTGTCAAAATCGCGCTGATAGCTGTTGAATATGTTTTGAACCCCTCCCGATATTTCCAGTTCTGGCCCGGTTTTCCGGAATGAAAATCTATAGCTGATTTTGCTGTTGAGCTCAAAAAAATCGGGCGAATCTATCACTACATCCTGCACTGTTCCTTGCGCTCCGGCAAAATGGGGCACTTTCATCGTTCCTGTATAAATGCCCGAAAGAGAACCGCTTAGTATTGATTCTGGTAAAATACTCAGGGTGAAAAATCCATAAGCATTGGGGGTGCGAAGGTAATTGCGGATTCCGGGAACTTCACTGGACCAGGCTATGGGTTTGTCGTAGAGGGATGACTGCAACGTAAAGCCGGTTTCTACCTGAACCTTCTGGTCGTAATTCAGCCGCCCTTCCAGCGTAATGCCTTTGACCGTAGAATTGCCGCCATTTTTGCGCAGCAATCGCTGATTGCCTGCTGCATCGGTACCGATTTCTTCCAGAACAAATGTATTGTAGAGTCGGGTATAAAAAACCTCCGCCGTAAATCCGTAGATATAGTTGGGTTGTGGATTGTTGTAGTCTGCCGAAAAACTGAAGCTGTCTGATGTTTCTTCCCGAAGATCTTCGGCGATCTGCACCCTGCTTATTCCCCCTCCGGCAAAAGCTATGTGCAGATCAGTTTCAAACGCCTGAGGTGCTTTAAATCCTTTGGCATAACCTGTTCGCAACTGGATGTTGTACACAGGTTTAAATAGCAGACTTAATCTGGGCGTAAAAACAGGGTGATCCACAAAATTGTGAACATTCATCCGCACGCCACTCAGGAGGGTAAGTTTGCGGGAAAATGCCCAGTCGCTTTGTAAAAAACTGGCGGTAAGGTGGGTCGTCTGATCAATGAGGTAGCCGTAGGCCGGAATCTGGTCGAAGGTATAGTCATACTGGTGTTCTAGACCTCCTGTAAAGGTATTCTGGCTTTTGCCAATCTGGATTCTGTGGTTGTATTGCACACCGCCAACTACGGTATGGCTGCGGGTATTTCCCCATCCGTCGCTTTGGTCTATGCCGGTGTAATGCAGGCGCGTTGTGCGCTGGAAGGAAATAAAAGTATTGACCCAGAAAGTTTTGTCTTTTGGGGTAAATGAATAATCCAATCCGCCTACGGTGATATGGTGCACTCTTTCTTCCGCCTGGTCAGTCTGTTCTGCCGGTAATTCAAATTTATTTCCTCCCCGGCGGTATTCGTAAATCTGCCAGGCGTTGATGCCGATTTTATGCGCAGGTGCGGGTTTGAAAAATAGTTTTGTCCCGAAGGAATGGTTTTCCAGACGGGGAATCTCGGAAAAATCGTCATTGTTGGCGTCGTAATAGTCGCGATATCGGTGGGAAGTGAAAACAGACATTCCCGCGGTTTGTTTTTTGTTTACCAGGCTTAGGTTTCCGTTGAGAAAATGATCGGGAGTCTTACCATCAATCAGGGAAGAACTCTGTGAAAAAGACCAGTCGTTGTTTCGGGGCTCTTTGGTGATAATATTGACTGTTCCGGCGATCGCATTGGCACCAAACAATACAGAACCGCCGCCACGTACAATTTCCACTTTTTCTACCTGCGAAGCCGGAATCTGTTCCAGGCTGTAAAGGCTCATCAATGAGGTGAATACGGGGCGGCTGTCGATCAATATTTGACTGTAATTGCCAGCCAGTCCGTTCATCCGCAGTTGGGTATAATTGCAGGTCTGGCAATCTGTTTCCATCCGGAGACCGGGCTGGAAACAGATACCTTCGGAGAGCGTGTTTGATTGGGTGATGCGGAAGGTGTTGGCTGTAAGGACGTTGACTGCGACAGGATTGTCAATTCTTCGTTTGGCAGTGCGTGTACCCGAAATGACGATTTCTGTCAGGTAGAAAGAGGAATCGGAAGAAAACGGTTGATCCCCTGACTGTAAAGACTGTGTAAAAATGTATCCCGGCAGCATGATTACTGCCATAAGATAAAAGGTTTTCATGTTTTGTATTTAGTTATGGCAAATATAAAAATTAAATTGTACGATACAATAATTTAGGTGGGTCTAAATATATTTGTATCGTCAATTTCCTGCTTGCCATATCTTTACGGCTTATTCCAGTCTCATTCCCTGAATGTGATAATTCTCATGTAGTAGTAAAGCTACCTGTGAAAATTGTTGGGGAAGGTCTGCCTGGTTCCATTCTGCAAAGATAATGGGTTCGTCAATGGAAGGCCGCTGATTGTGATCTTTGTCCACGACAGCGGCAATAGCATATTCGGCTAAGGGAATATTGTAAAAGGCAAACTCTTTGACGCCATTGTACATGAGTAGTGTGCCTACCAGTTCTGATCTGCGGGTGGAAAATTCCTCCTGATTTCTGAGCGTCGCAATAAGTACATACTGGTTTTCCAGCTTTGTATCAAACGACACCACAAGGCTGGTATGGTTGTGAAATAGCGCTACCCTCGAAGGTTTTTGTGCCTCGAAGATAAACCGGGAAATATCGGACAGATTTTTTGAAATGCCGATCTTTGGCATCGTGATATCAATCAGGTGCTGGTTGGCTGCGAAGGTCAGGGGCTGAAGACTCCATTTCCTGGCATTCAGCTCTGCATATTGCGGGTTTTGCCCTGCCGCAAAGTCAAAATCCGAGAATGCGATACTGCGTATTTTTTTCTGATCTCTTGTACGAAACTGAATTCTCTGCCTGCTAAGGTCATAAACGATTTGCCATTGGGTAGGTTGGCTGCCTTTTTTTTGATAAGCGCTTTCCAATACATCAAAAAAACTCTCCGTCTCATCACTTTCTTCAGCGAGCGTACGATCTTTTAGCCGTAGATAACGGTTGAGTGTATGATTTCCCTTGCGGAATGTGCCTTTGTTTTTTTCATAATAGATACCGGCGATATACGCGGCACTATTGGTGCAAACTGTGCTGTTATCTGTGCGTGGCGAAATTACCGGTTTTCCGTTCAAAAACTCTACAATCACAGACTCTCCTGATTGGTCTGCGATGGTATAATGAATTTTTCCTCCGACAGGCCGGATGCTGAACTTCCCGGCGTTTTGGGCAACTTCTTTGGCTGTGGCATAATTGTCGAGTTGATACTGAATCCATTCCAGTTCTCCGATATATTGTTGTGTGGGGTCAAACGGGTAAACGGTTTCTTCCAGCCATAGCATTTCTACTACCAACCCTGCTTCATTCATGCCGCCATAGGGCAGATTTTTCCCATACTGGTTGAAGGTAATACTCCCAAATGTTGAAGTCCATGTAACGGGTATGCCCTCGAAAATGGGCAAGGCAGATCTGGTTTCACCCCGGTTATTCTGGATCAGGTATCCTTCGCCAAACATCCAGTCGAAATTTTTCCCCACATATACGCCTGCATCCGTCTGAATGACGAAAGATGAGCAGCATAAAACAACTGCAGAATAAGCGAGAAGAAGTATGGTTATCACAGTCTTTTTCATAAAACTAAAATAGGAAAGATTCAGGATCTGATAACATTGTGTCTTACGTTTTTCAGCTATATATTCAATGTTCCAACTTACCTCAAAAATTACTGCTATGACTCAGCATTTGATTAAAACTGCGGTCGTTTTATTTTTGACCGCTTTCCTCCCTTCTTTTTTATTAGCACAGGAGCCTGTCGTTATTCCGCTTTGGGAAAATGGCGCCCCCGGTTTTGAAAACCGCAAAAATGAACCCGAGCAGGCGCAGGACTGGTGGGTACGCAATGTGCACAATCCTTCCATCACCGTTTTCCTGCCTCCCAGAGATATTGCTACGGGTACGGCGGTGGTGATCTGTCCTGGTGGCGGGCATAAAAATCTTGTATTTAATGCTGAAGGGCGCGATGCTGCGGCTTATTTTAACAGTATTGGGGTTGCTGCATTTGTACTCAAATACCGCCTTGCCCGGGAAGATAATTCGCCGTATTCGCTCGACATTCATCCTCAGCAGGACGGCTACCGGGCGATGCGCCTGGTCAGAAGCCGGGCCAAAGAGTGGGAAATCGATCCAAACCGCCTGGGCATTATGGGTTTTTCTGCCGGCGGGGAAGTGGTTTCTATGCTAGCTTATGGTACAGGTGAAGGTGATCCCAAAGCTGCCGACCCGATCGACCGGGAGAGTGGCCGCCCTGACTTTCAGATACTGATTTATCCGGGGCCGCTGGGCATTCCGGATGTGATACCATCTACCGCGCCTCCGGCTTTCCTCGCGGTCGCCAATGACGACCCTTGCTGCCTGAAGCCTACAATGAAAATTTTGGTGGGCTACCAGGCCGCCGGTGCCAAAGTGGAAGCGCATATCTATTCCCATGGCGGACATGCCTTTAATATGGGCCTTCGCTCCAATCTCATTACCCTGCAGACCTGGCCGCAACGCCTGACTGACTGGATGAAAGACAATGAGTTATTGTAGCGCTACCATTCTGCTACAACACTTTCATATGCGTGCAGTTCCTGAAGCCTGAATTCCAGGTAACCCTCTTTCCATGTGAAAGGGACTGGTTTGTGATCTGTAATGGTAAACATGCCCGACGGCTGGGTTTGCATTTTTATCCTGAAATGAATATCTCTGACCGGTAACGGTGCGAAATAGGTATTGCCACTGAAGCCGGTCAGGTTGATCAGATGGATGATCATACCGTCAGGTGAATGTTTGTCTATATTCTCCGGTGTGTTGAGGGTATATTTTTGCACAATAACTTCTACCCGCTCATGGGCGTCAGTAGAAAGTAGATCTTTGATATCCGGGCAAAGATATTCTACTACATCGAGCAGAATATTTTTATGCTGTTCGTATCCGTGGAGGTAGTACAGTTTGCCGAGATTTTCGGGAAGCAGGGCCGCTTTGCTTTTTGCGTGGTGTTTGATCCCCAGTGCGTAAAAACCTGTGGGTTCGTGTCCTCCGATTTTTTCGGGAGGCCCCGGCCTGCCGGGTGTGTATATCGGCAACTGTTTTTCATCCGCACCGGCAAAGTCATAAAGGCCGAGATTAAATTTCCAGAAAAGGATTTTCTGAGGAAGAAATCGCCGGAAAATGGTTTTGTCTTCCGGTGCCAGGTAAAATCCATCTCCTTTATGGTTTTTGTCTATGACGTTGGCGCCAAAAATACGCGCCAGTGCATCCGGATTTCCGGTAAATGAGCGGTTGGTGGCTATCAGATGGGTGCCGTTTTCGCACAGGTTGGTAATTACAGCCAGAGACAGCGAATCAAGAGTGACAATTTCAGGGAAAATGATTATCCGGTACTTGCCCATTTTTTCGGCGAGGTGGCCGATTTGTTTGTCTTCAATGATATCAAACTGCAAATGCGCCTCTTTGAGCATCAGCTGAATGCCCCGGTATTCCTGCATCGGTTCGCCTCCGGGCCAGTAGCCAGGCGCGATGACAGCAATTTGTGCGGGAGACTCGTATTTCCCAAAATAGGGTTCGTATTGTTTGTGGAGCCCGTAAATCTCGCGCCAAACAGGAAAATTCCGTTCATCTTCATAATCACGGAAATCGCCCATCAGGCTGATGTCAAGGCCGGAGCCGTTGGCGATATTTTCATACAGGCGGATGGCAGTTTCCTCAGGCTCTATGGCATTGTACCTCGATTGGAAAGAAATCTGTTGGATACTGGCATTGCTGACGATATGGTCGGGGTACGAATTTTCGACATTATTGACATTGTCAGAAGCCATGTAGGGCCAGTAAGGCAGGCTGTTGGTTTGCGTTTCATGGCGAATGATATCGACATAGGTATCGTTGTATGTACAGATAGCAATCTGCGGATTTTTGGCCTTTACACGCTCATGCAGATGTTGGCGCCAAATATCAGTAGTGGCAGTTTTAAACGCCTGGTACTCGCGAAATACCGGATCAAGTGGATTTTCCTCCAATGGCAGTTTTTTTCCTCCGCTAAAGGCTGCAAAACTTTTTTTATCCCATTCATTCTGGTCAATGCCGTAGTATTTTCCTTCATAGGCATTGGCGGTGTGATAGCCGGGCATATTGAGGAAAATTCCGTCAATGGGGTAATTATCAATGACTTCTTCAATGATTTCGAATGCTTTTTCCTGTAAATAAGGGGCATTCACGCTGGTGAGGTACATATCGTCATTGGTGATTCTTTCCCCTTTCTCAGAAATATAACACCAGTCTGGATGTTGTTCAAAAATGCTTTGCTGTACTCTGCTGAAATCAAATCTGACGATCACCCTGATTCCCGATTTATGGCATTTTTCTATGACATCCCCCAGCATATTTTCCTGCATGTACGGGTTGGTGTAATGGAAAGGTAGTTTTGTAGGGTAAAAGGCCATAATCCCTCCGGCATTGATCAGTAAGACATTTGCCGAAAAACCCTGGAGGTCAGCTAAGAGGGAATCAACATTTAGCTGCGCTTCATAAGCAGGGAGGTTGGTCTGCAAGAGGCGAAGGTTGTTGCTTTTCCACCAGCGCATGGTATCGGGCCATTCTGCCAGCGAAGCAGATAGCTGTGGGCTGTGTTCCTTGTGAGGAGTGCAGCCTGTCATCATCCCAATCAGGGAAATGCAAAAAATCAGGGCAAGGGGTTTCATATGAGGAAAGTTAGAATTCGCCAGGTCGTTACCAGCCAGGTACAAAAAGATCTTTATAATCGAGTTTGCAACTATCGATAACGGTCAGGAAATAGTCGCTTTCATTTCTGTCAGGCTCAAAAGCAATATGACTGAATGTAAACAGACACCCCATTTCTTTTGCCAGAGAGATAAACTCGGGGTTGGGTATTTTCAGCCGGTTGTCGATTTCTATGGCTTTATGGTTGTTTTTGGCGAGCGTGAGCGCCTGTCGAATGCGGGCGTCGGTCCATATTTTTGAGTAACTGTCTTTGAGTTCTTCCGGCAGAAGTGTAGGGGTAGCCCATATATCAACGGAAGGATTCTCCAGCCCTTTCATAATTTCTGCGAAGTAGGTGTCGGTAAATTTTTTCAGATTCGTCTCAGACGCCTGAGAAGCCTCAATATTCATATCACTGATGACATAGTCGTATTTTTCCAGTTCTTCGGGGGAAATATCCTTTAGAGTGGAAGGGTTGTTTGCTTCAAGGCCCGTAAAAACCGGCAGATTTTCCAGGTTTTCTGTTGTGGGTCTTCCGGCTTGAGAGAGTATGCCCACATTAACACCTTCCCGGTAGGTATTTTGAACGGCCCGGTTTGCGCTAAAGGATTCGGTAGGGACTACGTGCAGATCGATAAAAGCAAACTGCTTTGACTGTAGGCTTTTCATTTGTTCGAATGCTTTACTGAAAGGCATCGAATCACCGGAAGGGCCGCCATCGGGCAATTTTTTTACCTGAATATTTCTGTAGAAGACTTTACTTCCGGGGTCATGTCCCTGGAGGGCAAAAGTCCCGGATTCCAGGCTATCGGCTACCGAAATGAGATGATCAACGGTAACGATATCGTTTACTTTCACCAGCAGATGTTTGCCTTCAAAGCGAATGGTCATGGTAAACCATACACTATCTGGAGCGAAAGCTTTGTAGACGTTTTTTACGCTGTAAAGACTTCCGGTTTTTTTGAGTTCGCGGTAATCCCCGCCGCCGATGTGGGTATTGTTGACCTGGACTTCATGTCCGGCAGATGGCCAGCCTTCTTCCTGAAACCGGGTATGGTAATAGACCCCGGAATTGGCGTGAAGGTGTGTCATGATTTCGAGCTTAAGCTCGAAATTGGTGAATGATGCGTTGCCATCCTCTCCCATATAAAACAGGTGGGCGCGGGGGCCTTCGGCTATAAGTACGCCGTCTTCCACGCGAAACGAACCAGGGTTTTCATTGACTTTCCATCCGGACAGATCCGTACCGTTGAACAACGAAATCCATTCCTCTTTTGGTGCGGGCTCCTGGCAGCTTGTGAAAGCGAGAATGAGCAGAGAAAAAAAGAAGCTTAGGGGTTTCATATAATAGCAATGGTTAGTAGTAGATAATGGGCCTCAGCGAGTTCTATGTCTATATAAGGAAAGATTTTGAATGAATGATGTGTGAGAGGGATAAATTTTGAGTTTTGGGCAAAAAAAAAGCCCCTTTGCAGGGGCTTAAATTTTTTAGGATATATAGATAACTAGTATCTCTTGTTGTATCCACCACCGTCGTTGTCGCGGTATCCACCGCCACCACCACCACGGTTGCCACCACCGTAGCCACCACCGCGGTTGCCGCCGCCACCACCGTAGCCACCGCCACGGTTGCCGCCGCCACCGTAACCGCCACCGCCTCTGCTATCACCACGCTCTTCTCTCGGTTCAGCTTTTTTTACAACAATTGTTCTTCCGTCCAATTCAGTATTGTTCAGTTCTTTAATGGCGTTTAAGCCTTCTTCGTCGCTGGGCATTTCTACAAATCCGAAACCTTTTGATTTTCCGGTGAATTTGTCAGTAATGATTTTTACTGAGCTAACGTCTCCGTATTCTTCGAAGGCTTCCTGAAGGTCTGACTCTAATGTGTCAAAGTTTAATTTTGCTACAAAAATGTTCATAAAAAAAAAAGATGATAATAGATTAAAAGGTAAATCCTGTGTAGCAAATGGAATCTTTCATAAAAATAACTTTACTAAACAATAATTTCCTCGTTACTACAAAGATACACGAATATTTCAAGTATAAATGCAAAAAGTTAAATATTTTTTTTAAATTCACCGTGAGGGTTACGAATAATGCACATTTGATATTTTTTCTAGTGCAAGTGTGAGTGAATGGGTTCCTTTTTTTCCGTAGCCCTGAGCCTCAACTGCTTTATAAAGTTGGTGTACAAGTGCCAAACCTGGCAGGGAAAGATTCATCCGGCGCGCTTCTTCGAGGGCAATTTCCATATCTTTTACAAAGTGTTCGACATAAAAACCGGGTTCGAAGTTGCGGTTTACGATCCTGGGGGCGAGGTTGCTCAGCGTCCAGCAACTGGCTGCGCCGCCACTGATGGCCTCCAGCATGACATTGAGATCAAGTCCGGCTTTGTAGCCATAAAGTAAGCTTTCACAGACGCCAACCATCGTCCCTGCAATGGCGATCTGGTTACACATTTTGGTATGTTGGCCCGAACCTGCTTTGCCTTCGTAAATGATATTTTTCCCCATGATCTCCAGCAAAGGCATGATGTGATCAACATCCGCTTTGTCTCCGCCTACCATGATGGACAATGTGGCATTTTTTGCTCCCACATCTCCGCCTGAAACGGGTGCATCTACGGAGCCGATCCCCTTTGCCCGGGCTGCTTCATGTATTTTTACAGCAAGGCTTGGGCGGGTAGTGGTCATATCCACCAGCGTACTTCCCGTTTTTGCTCCGGCAAGGATGCCATTTTCCCCAAAATAAACCTCCTCTACATCTGTAGGAAAGCCTACAATGGTAAATATAATATCGGCCTGTGCGGCCACTTCCTTCGGTGATTCTGCCCATTTTGCGCCTTTGTCCAGGGCTGCCTGAGCTTTTGCTTTGGTACGGTTGTAAACTACCGCTGAATATCCTTTGTTGATAAGATGACCGACCATGGAAATGCCCATGACTCCAGTGCCAATCCATCCGATTGTGGGTAAAGAAGACATAGTTTGCGATTAAATTTCTTTCCGAAAGGTAGCAGATTTATCGCAATAAAGTAAATGAACCGGAAGTTGTACGCACTTTGCCATCGTCATACCGGACATTGGCCATAAAAATATATACGCCTTCCGGGGACGGGCTGCCTTTTGCATTTCCATTCCAACCTGTAGCCTGGTCATTGGGACTTAGTCCTTGCGCCTCGTAGATCAGATTTCCCCAACGATTAAAAACTTTGAGATTGTCAATAGATACCATGTCTTCGCTTCCCATGACTGTAAATACATCATTTATCCCATCATCATTTGGGCTAAAGGCATTGGGCGCAAAAAAATCGTAGTAGGAAAGATCAAGATTAACCGTGCTGTCGCATCCGTATTCGGTTTTCACATGGGTAGTATATTTTCCGGGGGAATAGTACCTCGCCTGTCCGACCTGGTAAAATTCTGTCGGGAAAATTTTAGCCGTAACAAATACTGCTGTATCTACAGATACATGGAGGCTAAGTTCGATGATGCTGTCGCAATTATACTTTGTTTTTAGCGTGTCGTAGTAGGTACCTCTGTATCCCAGGTATTGATTGTCAAAAAAATAGGATTCGCCTTCGCAGATAGTTATAGACTGCTTGCTCACTACTTCAGGGCGAATATATTCATAGACTCCGGAAACCCGGCACCCCAGCAATGGGCTGTTGGTCATCACCTGATAGTTGCCATTTCCATACATTTTGGTAAGGCGGCTTTCGGTTTCGCCTATCAGTGCGATGCCGTTTTTATACCATTGGTAATCGATGGTGTCATTGTGCGGTACAGTCAGGCTGAGAAAGTCCGAACACAGGTCGCCCGTAGGCCGGATGTTAAACTCAAATGAGGCTTTGTCAGCCAGCAGGAGATTGTCAAAAAAGTAATAGGTGGAGGTATGATAATCGATTTCCACACAATCTGGTCCGATGGCAATGGCATAAATATCTTCTGACGGGATCACGTTTATCTCTACAAGTTTCCACTGATTGGATCCGGAAATGGCTAGTGAGCCCAGTTGTTTCCACCCGGGAGCATTGGTCGGGCAACCCAGATACTCATTTCCTACACCAAAGGGGAGGTTGCTGCAAGCGGTAGAACCAAAAAAAACAATATTGGTAGGGGGCGAATTGTCCGCATTGGTGAACCCGATATAAAACTGAAATTTATATTGAATGCCTGCCAGTAATGGCCCGGTGAGACAGGCCCCGGCATATTCTTTCCAGTTGGGATTATTGCCATTCCCGCCAAATCTACCGTTGCGAAAACCTACACAACCCTGTCCGTCGGGAATCGGCAGCGGAACCGGCATTCCATCCCATCCCATCCAGCCGCAAGTATTGATGTAGTCTGTGGTAGGCTCTGAGGCCTGAATCCAGGTATTGGCACAATCCATCTGCGCCCGGTTGCTGGGACAACAGGTATGATCTTCAAAGGAAGGATTGGGAATCAGGGAAATCGGCTCAATAATTGGGCAATGGCAATCCGGATCGCGGAGGTCAATCAGGCCGTCGCCATCGTCGTCAATTGCATTATCACAAATTTCCATTGGTGGTGGCTGGGAAATTCCCTGCACCATCGCGATAAGTGAAAAAAGGCCAAAGCAAAGCAATACCCGGGAAAAGCGGATGATCAGAATCATAGGGATGATAGATAATGTACCGAACTTGATGCTCTCCCATCAGGCTGTTTAATATAGTACAACATCTGCTCCCAAACAACAGTTTGGCAATTTTTAAATCAAGAAGTCTGCCTTTCAGATCAGCGGGTGTTATTTTTCGTCATTTGTTTTTTGACGATGAAAAACAGACCCAATCCGACAGCTGCGATCATTAATATCGCCTCCCAGCTGCTCCAGATTCCAAAATGATCGTGAGGTACGGGAATATCATGTGCCATGGCTGCTGCTGGCAGTAAGGTAATCAGGGTGAAAAGTCCGCGAATTTTCATGAGTCAGTAGTTAATAAGTGGAATAATGCTGTCTGTAGTTGCTGAATGCTAATATGGTGTTTTTCGCTCAATTCGCGCAATGATTCGTATTCAAATTTGCGTGATTTTCTTCCGGATGGCCTTTCCACCTCTTTGATTCTCACATTTCCGTATGGAGTTTCTGCTTCAAATTCCCGACGGCGGAGGGTTTTCCGGTCAACCTGATAGTACCTTATGCCGATGGTGGTGGTATTTTCCAGAATAAAATCACCGATCGTGTCAATATTTTTTTCAGGAGAAATAATGGTCATATTTACCCCCGGGCGGCCTTTTTTCATCTGAACGGGTGTGAAAAATAGGTCTGCCGCGCCCAGTTGGAGCAACTTTTCCTGAAAGTCTTTTCCCAGAAACTCCGCAGGCATATCGTCTACGGTGGCTTCCAGTACGATCATAGTCTCACCTGAAATTTGTTCGGTTGTTTTTTTTTTGATGCAGATTCTTCCAAAACCGAAATCCGCACCACATTGGGGTTGCGAAATCGCTTCTGGCCGGGGCCGTAGGCAATTTTTTCCACACTAAATACCTGCGGCTTGAAGTCTGGTTTCAGGTAGCGGAGAATCGCCGCCCCCGTTGGGGTAACTTTTTCGCCTTCCTCGTCTCCTTTATACACAGGCATGCCGCGCAGCAGGTCGGCAGTCGCAGGTGCAGGAACAGGCAAAATGCCGTGCTGGGTTTTGACCATGCCAAAACCGGTACAAATCGCATCCGAATACGTCTGGGTAACATCCAGTTTGTCGAGCATTACCGCACAACCCACAATATCGAGAATAGAGTCCACGGCGCTGACTTCGTGAAAATGAATTTTTTCCAGCGGAATATTGTGAACCCGCGCTTCGGATTCACCAATAAGTGTAAATATCGCTTTGGCAATGGTTTTTGCGCCTTCCGAAATATGACCTTTATCGATGATGGCGAGAATATCTTTCAGATGGCGGTGTGTTTGGTGATGATGGTGGGGTTGAATGTGTAAAAGCTGGCTGTGTTTTTTTTCTTTTTGTTCATTCAGGTCAATGATTTTTACATGATTGCAGACGATGCCATTGACATTGACAGCAGCGACTTCCACTTTTCCATCGGGAAGATGGAGTTTTTCAGGTAGAGTTGCGATTTCTTCCCACGCATCAGTCAGGCTGCACAGGGCGCTGAGGAGCATATCACCTGAAAGTCCGGAGAATGGTTCTATATAAAGCGTACTCATAGGTTTTTTGTCATGTTGAGGATGCGAAATGCAGCCATAGCTGCGCCATAACCATTGTCAATATTAACAACTGTAATACCATTGGCGCAACTGGCAAGCATAGAATGTAAAGCCGCATGGCCATTTGCCGCCACCCCGTACCCCACACTTACCGGAACGGCGATAATGGGCTGTGGTACCAAACCGCCCAATACCGTAGGCAAGGCAGCTTCAAAACCTGCGACGGCGATAAGGATTTTATATTTTTTGATTTCCTCCAGCCGCCCAAGCAGCCGGTGAAGGCCCGAAACGCCTACATCCACGATTTTTTCCGAACCTACCCCCAGATAAGTGAGTACATGGTCAATTTCGTTTACCACGGGCAGGTCAGAAGTTCCACCGGCAATAATGGCCACATCATACGATTGGGCTGGTTGCGGTACGTGGCGAAGCAAAAATACACCTGACAGCGGGTCATAAACAGCAGAAGGAAAGTCTGCGAGAAGGACTTCGGCTTTCTGTTTTTGCAACCGGGTAATCAGGGCGTTTTTATCCTTTTCCTGATAGTTGAGGAGAATATGCCGGATAATATCGACGGGCTTGGATTCACCGAAAACAATTTCCGGAAAACCGAGGCGGTCTTCACGTTCGAAGTCTATATGGAAAGGCTGGCTCATTTGTGATGGATGACCCGGTTGAGTTTGCCGGAGACGAGTCCCTCGTCATCCATGGTACATGTCTCAAAACCCAGCTGGCAGATTGCCGACTGTATGGTTTCAAAATCGGCCTTCAGTCGAGATAACTCCGAAACAGGGACTTCAATTTTGGCTTCTGCCCCGAAGTGGCGGACGCGCACATCTTCAAATCCCCATGCATTGAGAATACCTTCTGCCGCTTCAATCTGGCGGAGTTTTTCTTCGGTGATGGCATTGCCGTAGGGCACCCGCGAACTAAGGCAGGGGCTGGCGGGTTTGTTCCAGTTGGGAAGCCCGAAGTGGTGGGCGAGGTTGCGGACATCTGATTTGGAGAGGCCGCAGTCAGCGAGCGGAGAGCGCACCTGATGTTCGGCAGCAGCCTGGAGACCGGGCCGGTAATCGCCGAAGTCGTCAGTATTGGTACCGTTGAGGAGGGTATAACCGGGGTATTTTTGCAGCATATGTGTGAGGTCGTGGTAGAGGTGTGATTTGCAGAAATAGCAGCGGTTGGTGGGATTGGCGAGATAGTTGGGGTCGTGAATTTCGTTGGTTTCGATGATTTCGAGTTTGAGGCCAAAGCGGCGGCAAAACTCCCCGGCAAAGGCGAAGTCTTTGCGTTTGAGACTTGGCGAAACGGACATACAGCCAACGGCTTTTTCCCCCAGGAATTTACCCGAGAGGAACAGCACCAACGTCGAATCAATCCCGCCGGAGAAAGCCGTGAGTGTGCCCGATTTGTCCTCAAACCATTTTTCCAGTATTTGGATGTGTGAGTGGATCATAGGGGAAATATAATGAATTTGGGAGAAAGTTGAGCATATAGGTTTTGTTCACCCTTTCCCAAACCCAACAGCCTGAGTTGGGGAGACCCACCGCCTCTACGACCCGGTACTGGGCCGCATGCTCTCCCCCGACAACTACATCCAGGCCGCCTTCGGCTCTCAGGGCTACAACCGCTACAGCTACGCGGTGAATAATCCGCTGCGGTTTACTGATCCGAGTGGGGAATGGGTGCATATTGTGGCGGGTGCGTTGATTGGTGGGGTCAGCGGCGCGGTGCAGACTCGTCTTTATAATCGAAATAATCCGTCCGCGCCGGTAAATTATTGGATTGGCAGGGATGTAGCTCCGGGCAGGTCACCTTGGGCGTTTAAAAATACTCCACATCCCAGGTCAGGGTATATTTTACGATCCTTTCAGGCAAGAGATGGAAGTACTAACACTTTTACTGCATGGTCTCTTGAGAAAACAGAAGGCGGAGTCAAAACTTATGAAATTTGGGGGAGTACTTATCATGATGCATGGGATATTATAACTTCTGGTCAAGGAAATAATCTGAATACCATTAATAAAGCTATATTTAACACTCTGACTGGTTACCGGGTTCAATTTTATTTTCAATCATCACCCTCTTCAGGTTCACACCCAACACTGTCCTTTCAAAGACCTGATGGAAAAGCATATTTGAAACTTCGATTTCGCTAATAATAACAAATGGTGAATACACTTTTAAAACCTAATGCCGAACTACCCGACTATCTATTTACAAAGGATTATGCTACGTTTTATCCCTTTGGAGTAGAAATGATCAATAATGAGAGGAATACATTTTTCCTAAGCTTGTGCCGTTTCCTGAAAAACGCAGGAGAAAAAGAGTTTTCGATAAAACATCTAGGCTCTATTGACTTCTATCTGTCTGGCCTGGGTAAAAATCATGAAAGAATATTCGTAGAAGAGTTTGATCGAAAATTTTCAACGGATTTATCGGTTCAGGCAATTTTGGATGGGCTAGTCCTCCCTTCGGCTCCTAAACTCATGTTTTTAGCAGACTTCCACAAGGGTATTATACATGGTACCATTGGGGATTGGGTTATTTATTTTGACCGCCCATTGGAATTGTTGCTAGTAGGTATTGACAAATCATTGGTTAATACTTTTGAGTCGTTTTTTCTGTGTGAGCAAGTGTTCAACGATTACTATTACCAACCAATTGAGAAATATACCACAATGAGTAACCGTGAGCGTTTTGAACAATTTAAGAAAAACTACCACTTCTGAAATATCTAAAGATAGACTTTCATCTACAACCCCATGATTTTTTCCCGCAAGCCAAATACAAGTCTGCCGGATTATGTCTTTACCGAAAGATATGAAGCTATTTTTGTATTTGAGGTGGATATAATCGCCGAAACCGATCCTTTTCTTCGCTGTCTCCAATCTTTTCTAAAAAAAATTGGGCAGGAAACCTTTTGGGTTAAAAATGCAGGAGAATTTTATCTACCCGCTAATACTCAGGGACCTGCCCTACATCTACCTATATTTGAGAAATGTTTTGATATATATAGCCAGCCTCCTGAAATAAATAAAGAGCTTATTCTCACATACTCGCTAGGCAAGTGGCCACTCTATTACCTTGATATCGCCTGGGATGGCGCAATAGAAGGAGAAACGCTGGACTGGGCGTTACATTTTGAGCGTCCGGGGGATTTGGCAATTTTTGGAATGAAAGCCGCTTACAGACCTTTTTTTGAACAGACTTTCCTGCAAGATAAAACGATGTTAGAAAGATACATGACCGATCTTCGGTTTATCCAGGCATGGGTACTACGCGACGAAACCCAATTCCAAACATTTATCCGCAATTATTTCCCCTCCGAAATCGAAAAATATAAAAAGAAATGAAAAATCTCCTCCTCTTCCTGCTAATGGCCTTTGCCGGAGTTTTTCCAGGTGAGGAACAGGCGCGGGGTGAGGAGACCTCCGTACTCATCCACATGAACGGGCGCCTCTACGACCCGGTACTGGGCCGTATGCTCTCCCCCGACAACTACATCCAGGCCGCCTTCGGCTCTCAGGGCTACAACCGCTACAGCTACGCGGTGAATAATCCACTGCGGTTTACTGATCCGAGTGGGGAATGGGTACATATTGTGGCGGGGGCATTGATTGGGGGAACAATAAACTGGGTTTCCAACGGTTCAGAATTTAGTTGCGACGGCCTAAAATATTTTGGAATTGGAGCTTTAGCAGGTGGGCTAGGGGCGGGAATTAGATCAGGTGTTGGTACTTCAATGGCTGGAGGAAACTTTTTTGCCGGTTTCGCTGGGTCTCCAGTTTCTGCAACAGGCTTTATTACTGGTGCAACTTCTGGTACAGCATCAGGATTAGTTTCCGGGTTTATATCTGGGACCGGAAACAGTCTGATGAAAGAGCAAAACCTAAAACATGCTGTAAAAGTTGGACTTAGACAATCACTCACACAAGGTATAAAAGGCTTTATTTCTGGTGGTATTCAGGGAGGTGCAGATGCGGTTAATAAAGATCTGAATTTTTTTACGGGTACTGCTAAATTAGACTTATCAAGCGGCGTGGGTGCGCACAATATTTCCAATACAAACCAAACAATTACAGGTAAATATGTGGGTTCATATGAAGGCGTTAATGTGTATGAATCAAAATCATTAGGCTCTGGTTCGCTTAGTGGTGGAATAACACTTCCCGGTTATGGTATTACTGTCGGAAAAGGTGTTTTTTCACAAAACTTATTTCCTGAGTTAATGCAACATGAATTTGGCCATATCTTGCAATCCAACATGGTGGGCTTATATGCTTTTTACAAGGTTATTGGAATAGAAAGTTTAGCTAGTGCATCCAGAGATGGTATCGGAGGATATAGTCATAATACATTTTGGACGGAAACGTGGGCCAATTACCTGTCCCAAAATTACTTTGGTAATCGTTATATTTCTTCAAGTATGTTCCCCATCAAAAATATTAATTGGTTTGATTACTTCCGGTTACGATTCACATCTCCTTTCTTCTGGCCATAAAATAAAATAAAATGAAACAGCTTGAATTAATTATTTTGGCTTTCCTCCTCACCGGTTGCCCCGCCTATGACCCTCCATTACAGGTCATAACCATTCACAATTATTCCGATTCGGCGGTGTATGTTTATTCGACTTGTGAGGATTCCCTTCCGCGCCTTCCGGAGTTAAAACTATTTCAAATTTGGAATGACAACCGTGTTGACGCACAGGGGAACAAAATGGATACGATTATTTCGCCTTCCTACCGAATTAATGCGTATGCTTTCGGGGAAATACATGGCGCAGGTAGTGCTGCAAACCCCACGCTTCCCTGTGAAAAACCTCCTTACCTCCGTTTTTTCTTTATTCCCGAAACCACAATGCGTACTCACTCCTGGGCCGAAATCCATGAAAAACAACTCTATTCAAAAAAAATGTCGTTCAACCTCTCCCTGCTCGACAGTCTGGGTTGGGTGATTAAGTACGTGCCTTGATTTTTTTATTAAAAATCTAACCACTCTCCCATGAAAAATCTCCTCCTTTTTTTCCTATCCCTCCCCCTCGCCGCCTTCGCCCAGATCGGGCCGCCCTGTACGCCGGAGGTGGTGCTGAGTTATGACGCGGCGGGCAACCGTATCCAGCGCAAGATATACGTATTAAAACAGCTCAACTTCTCATAAAAAACCGCTATCCTCTTCTTCTCCTGACTACGGCCTGTGGTTTTGAAGAAAGGGGAATCTGTATTACTTCAATATTGGAATAAAACCGCATCCAAAATCTTTCGGCTTAACAATTTGTTAATATTGAAAAAATATTCTGTTAATATGGGGGGGGGTAATTGCGAGTGTCAAAAATACGGCAATCCATTTTTTGAATGTTTTGTTTTTTCCTCCATTTTTAACAACTTTGTTTATGCACAATACCCGGTTATTCCTGTGTATTTTGGGGTTAGGACTATCTTTTGCTTTCGGGCAGGGGAATGTTCAATATCAGAATCTTTTTACAGAAACTGCCTTTTCTGGAAGAACGCTTTCTCAAACGCTACCCGTAGGCACAACCTCTGGGGTTGCAAACGTTTCGCTTTCTGGGGGAGCAGGTTATTCAATCCCGATAAATTTACCTCCCGGTACAGGGGGAATGATTCCGTCGGTTTCGGTAACTTATAATAGTCAGTCTGGGAATGGTTTACTGGGCATGGGCTGGAATCTGTCGGGGCTATCGGTCATTCACCGCCTCGGGCAAGACTGGTATCACGACGGAAAGGCGGGGCCTGTTTCCCTGGCTGGAAATCCTGCTTCGGGCATCGCCGCAGGGCCTTTTGCACTAGATGGAAACCGACTGATTGCAACGAGCGGAGTAAACGGTGCTGATGGAGCCGTTTATGCTACGGAAAGTGAAACTTTTTCGCGCATCACTTCTTACGGCATTTCGGGTAATGGCCCCCTCTGGTTTAAAGTCGAAACCAAGTCAGGAATTGTCTTTGAATATGGCAATAGTGCAGATTCCCGCCTGATGCAGGAAGGCGGAAGCAGCGTACTCTTCTGGCGACTCAACCGCATGTATGACCTGCACGGCAACTATGTGGATTATAAATATCTGACTGATGACCGTGAATCGCGGATAGATGAGATTTTGTACACGGGTAATACGGTCACCGGGCTTGTTCCTTATAACAAAATAAAGTTCCATTATGGTCTTCGAATGGATGCTACTACGGCTTATCTGGACGGTTCTCTTTTAAACAGTAGCCGTCTGATAACCAAAATTGTATTAACCGCCGAAGGGGGTGTTATCAGCAAGGAATACGAGTTTAATTACGCTCAGGACGATCTTTATTCCTACCTGACAGAAGTGATCGAAAAAGGTAGCAATGGTTTGCAGTTCAATTCAACAATTTTTAAATATGGTGAAACTTCACCTGACTTTGAAGCTGTGGAGACGGATGATATAGGACAACCATATTTTCATAATTTTACAGGAGACTTTGATGCAGACGGCTACTCCGATTTGATACGAGTTTCTTTCAATACTCAGCCGGTTCCTGGAACAGATATAACCTATTATACAGGTTTTCAATATTACCGAAAAATACCAGGATCAGATGATTTTCAGTATATCTCCAGCCAGACTTTCCCTAATGATGATGATAACTATAGCTGGATTAATGGTATAGATGTACCCAATCAATACAAAATATCCAGTGCCGATTTTAACGGAGATGGCAAGGAGGATCTTCTGATTGAAAATAGAGTAAAAAATGCTAATAGCTCTTATTGGAAACTATCCGGTACTCGCATCTACTATTTAAATTCCGAAGGAAATGCTTTTACTGCCACGGATTATCCTACTGTAGCTCCTTATGACATCATCAATGCTTCCACCTGGAATTATTTGTACAAAGGAGATTTTAATGGAGACGGAAAAAGTGATTACCTGACCAGTCTGAGCAATGGCACTGGTTATAAAGTATTTTTATCTTTTCCCGGAATCAGTCTTAATCATCACGTTTTAGGTCAGTTTGGTACGACCAATTCCTATACAAACGAGGTTTCAGGAGCCGATCAGGTTTTTGTAATTGACTACGACGGCGACGGGAAAACGGAATTGATGACACTAAAGGAATCTGCCTGTAAGATATTTTCCTTTGAAAAAAATGCCAATAATGAATATGAAGCCGTTTTAGTTTATAATTCCAGTTCCACTCAATGGCGTGATGTTTATCCCGGTGATTTTAATGGCGATGGAAAAACGGACTTTCTGACACGTACCTCACCAAATATTTGGGAGATCGCCTTCTCAAAGGCTGCCGGGAATTCGTTTGATACTCATCTTTACTCTTTTATCGTAACTCCTGATACATCAAATGATATGATCCGGATACTGGATCTGAACGGAGATGGGAAAACGGATGTTGTACACGGCGAAGGTGATCCTCAGAGTTCTTCGTATTGGACAAACGTAACTCTTCACACTTATTACTCAAACGGGTTTGATTTTGAATATACTGCTACACAACCGGGGGATGATACCCATCATGACTGGCCTTTAATTGCCGGAGATTTTAATGGCGATGGCGGGAGTGATTTTTTCTTTGTCGAACCCAATCTGCCTGACAAACTCTACTACTTCCGCAAAGAAGATAAATCCCGCTTGCTGGACAAAGTGGCGGATGGATTCAATTTTGTAACGGAATTTGATTACAGCCGGATGACTGCCGGAGGGAGTTTTTATGTAAAAGGTTCGGGTTCGACCTTTCCGGTGAATAATGTCCAGGCTGCCGGCTGGCTGGTTTCTGCACAAACCCAGCCGAATGGGATCGGAGGATTTCACTCCACCACTTTTGCTTACGAAGATGCCCGCATTCACCGTCAGGGCAGAGGATTTCTGGGATTCCGAAAAGTGTATTCCAGTCATGCGGTTTCCGGTTTTTCTACCACCCATGAATTTACTCTTAACAATACCTATTACCTCTCTATCCCGTGGAAGACACAAACCCGGAAGATTTTGGACAATAGTCTGATATCCGAAACCGTTCAGACATATTCGGTGAATAACCTCGGCAACGGACGTTTCTGGTTAAGACCGGATCAAAGTTCCACACAGGATTTTATCCGATCCCGTACCTCCAACCAAAACTGGGCCTATGACAGCTATGGAAATGTATTGGTTGAAAATGCTTCGGTCAATACGCTGGAATACACCGTAACAACTCATACTTACGGGTCATTTGGTACCTGGATTCCCTCTCATCCTACACAGACTACTTTCCAGAAGATTCGCAATGACAGTGCCCCTACCTCGCATACCCAAACCACTACCCGGGTTTTCAACAATAAAGGCGAACTCACCCAAATCAAAATCCATGCGGGGCAACCTAAAGAGATTACAACAACCTATACATACAACAACTTTGGGAATCCGCTGAGCGAAACGGTTTCCGCCTCAGGGCTTGCCAGCCGCACAACCAGCTATACTTATGATAGCAAAGGGCGATATCCGACCGTCATTACCGACGGTTTACTCCAATCGGAAACCCGAACCTATGACCCCAAATGGGGTACACCTCTCTCTATTCAAACGCCTGATAACCTTACTACCACTTTTCAGTACGATGGTTTTGGCCGTTTGACCCATACGACTACTCCGGAGGGATACACCATCCAAAACTCCCTTGTCTGGGATATTCAACCCGCCAATTATACCCTCTATTATAGGCGTACCCAGATACCCGGCAAACCAGAATCCAAAGTCTGGTATGATCTTCTGGGACGCGAAAAGAAAGCCCATGTACAGGGATTCAGCAGCCAGTGGATACAAACACTGACTACGTATGACACCCAAGGAAATACTGCAACTACCACCCTTCCGCATTACCCCGGTGATCCTGCCGTAATCACAACGTTTTCTTATGATATCTTTGGCAGGGTACTTACTGCAATCAACAGTGCAGGTACGACCTCCTATAGTTATACGCCAGGGGTAGATGGCTCACTTACCGTTGCAGCGACTGACCCTGCCGGTCAGACAAGCAGCCGGATATTGGACGCAGCCGATCAGACGCTTTCCAGCACGGATGCAGGAGGTACGCTTACGTATGACATCAACAGCCGGGGATACCAGACCCGCGTAAAACTCGACGGCGTAGAACTGGCAACCATGCAATACGACCTGTATGGACGCCAGACCCAGCTTACCGATAAAAACGCAGGTACAACTTCCTATGATTATAATGCTTTGGGAGAACTCATTTCCCAGACCGATGCCAAAGGTCAGGTACAGCAGATGCAATACGACATTCTCGGTCGGATACTTACCCGTACCACTCCCGAAGGCGTTACTACCTGGCAGTATGTCACAACGGGTAATGGCAAAGGCCATCTGAAAAAAATCACCGGATATAATGGATTCACCCGTGAATATACCTACAATGCCCTGAGCCAGGTAACTCAGGAAAAACAGGCAATCAGCGGAATCAATTTTCTTACGAATTATACCTACAGCGCTTATGGCGATATTGCGACGGTTACTTACCCTTCGGGTTTTGGTATCCAGCGGATTTATACCGCCAATGGATACCTGCGTCAGGTAAAAAATCTCAACGGAACTGTTACCCTCTTCAACGCGGTCACCGGTACGATGAATGCTCTGGGGCAGTTTACTCAATATACCCTGGGCAATGGAAAAGTTACTACCAAAACTTACAATGCCTACGGTTTACCGGTCAATACTTCTACCCCCGGTGTACAAAACCTTTCGACCGCTTTCAATCTTCAGACCGGCAATCTCACCAGCCGTACCGACCATCTGAAGTCTAAAACAGAAACGTTTACTTACGACAATCTCAACCGCCTGACAAATGCACAGGTATCGGGGCAGACTGCTTCAACCATGGCTTATTTGGGAAATGGTAATTTTTCTACCAAATCCGACGCCGGGGTATATGACTATCATGCCAAAAAAATCCATGCGGTAACAAAAGTTACCGATCCGCAAAATGTCATTCCCTCCTTTCAGCAGGATATAACCTACACATCCGATCACGATCCGCTCACCGTTAGCGAAAACGGCTATGACCTGACCTTTTCCTACGGCCCGGACGGTCAGCGGAAAAAATCGGTGCTTATGCACAACGATGATGTTCAGACCACCCGATATTATGTAGGGGCGTATGAGCGTAATGTCAGTGGCAGCACTACGCAGCATATTCATTATGTCTCCGGCGGCGACGGGTTATGTGCTATTGTCGTGCGTCAGGGCAGTACGGATACCTATTATTATGCCTATACCGATCACCTCGGTTCGATACTGACCCTCACCAGCAATACCGGGGCCATCGTCGCGGAGCAAAACTTTGACCCATGGGGACGCCCCCGCAACCCTACCACCTGGACTTACAGCCTCGTACCCACCGCACCCACCTGGCTCTACCGGGGTTACACCGGCCACGAACACCTGCGCGAGTTTGGCATCATCCACATGAACGGACGCCTCTACGACCCGGTACTGGGCCGCATGCTCTCCCCCGACAACTATGTTCAGGCCGCCTTCGGCTCCCAGGGCTACAACCGGTATAGCTACGCGGTGAATAACCCGCTGCGGTTTACTGATCCGAGTGGGGAGGTGATACAGGTGATATTAGTTGTCGGTGCTGCGCTTATCGGCGGTGGTTTTAACCTTTGGAGCAACTGGGAAAAGGTGGATAACTGGCAGACTGGCCTGGCTTATTTTACCAGCGGAGCGGTTGGCGGAGCGGTGAGTGTGTTTAATCCCTATGCCGGGGGGGCCATCACCGCAGGCGGAAATATAACAATAGATGCCGTTACCGGAAACCTCCCGGATATCAATAATACACGCGAACTTTTGGGTTATAGCCTGGGCGTGGGGTTTGATGCGCTTTCGGCAGGGATGGCAGGGAAAACCGCCGAGGGGTTGGGCGCACTGGGTAAAGCAGGCTGGCGGTGGATTGTGGGAAGCAGCCCCCAAACTTACCAAATGACCCTTCAGACTACGGGTTCGATGGCAGGGCAGTACCTGATGGAGTCGGTGGAGCAGACGGCTACAAAAGTGCCTTTTGTTCAGATGGCGGGGCAAGCGGGGGTGAGAGGTGGAAAAGTATTATTAGAAGCCCCTAAAGTCATGCATAAACACCACATTTTCCCTCAGGAATTTCGACGATATTTTACCAATCAAGGTATAGCTAACATTGACGACTATACAATCCAAATCAGTAAGCAGACTCATTTGAAAGGGGTGCATGGCAAGGGATTAGGAAACTTACCAGGAAAGTGGAATGAGCTTTGGTCAGAATTTATCTCTACAAATCCTAACGCTACACCTTCCGAAATTTTTTATTTTGCAGAAGGATTGTTGAAGAGATTTGGACTAGAACATTTACCCTACATCCCATATTGATCGCGATAAAAATGAATAATGTATCAACCAACGGAGAATCACTGAGTTTACTCCCCGAAAAACGGTATTATGTGATAGATGCTTTATACCTGAATGATATCAAAGACAAAATAAATTCTTTGGATCAGGCCAATCTTGATCAAGAGATACGAGAAAAAGTGTTTGCTTTTCCCCGGACAGATACCCCTTTTGTCAAGTATGCTTCAAATCGTAATATTTTCTCTATTGAACAGATAAAAAAGGTGAATTATAATGAGGAAATGGCAAAGGATACGATTTTTTCCACAGATACCGGAATGATACTGCTTATTGAGCAGGGTATTTTGATTGATTTTATGCAGAACTTTGATTACGATACCTTGACCGATTCTCTAACTGATCTGATAGACATAAAATACTGGGATGAACTTACTAATAGGTATGCGCCCGGCCTGGTAAATTTAGCGATTGCGCCCGGTATTCAGTCCGGGTTTGATTTTGAAGGGAGTGGTACTTATAAGATAACCTTTTTTAACTCATAAGAATGGTTTTACCCTATTTGAAGAAACCTATCGGTCTTTTGAGCGTGTGATTTCTATGGGGGGAATAATCATTGAAATCACCTACCCCTCCTTTGATGACAAGGAACTCGATAAAACCTTAAACACCGAAATTGTCAAAATAAAAATCTAACCCCATGAAAAATCTCCTCCTCTTCCTGCTAATGGCCTTTGCCGGAGTTTTTCCAGGTGAGGAACAGGCGCGGGGTGAGGAGACCTCCGTACTCATCCACATGAACGGGCGCCTCTACGACCCGGTACTGGGCCGTATGCTCTCCCCCGACAACTACATCCAGGCCGCCTTCGGCTCTCAGGGCTACAACCGCTACAGCTACGCGGTGAATAATCCACTGCGGTTTACTGATCCGAGTGGGGAATGGGTACATATTGTGGCGGGGGCATTGATTGGGGGAACAATAAACTGGGTTTCCAACGGTTCAGAATTTAGTTGCGACGGCCTAAAATATTTTGGAATTGGAGCTTTAGCAGGTGGGCTAGGGGCGGGAATTAGATCAGGTGTTGGTACTTCAATGGCTGGAGGAAACTTTTTTGCCGGTTTCGCTGGGTCTCCAGTTTCTGCAACAGGCTTTATTACTGGTGCAACTTCTGGTACAGCATCAGGATTAGTTTCCGGGTTTATATCTGGGACCGGAAACAGTCTGATGAAAGAGCAAAACCTAAAACATGCTGTAAAAGTTGGACTTAGACAATCACTCACACAAGGTATAAAAGGCTTTATTTCTGGTGGTATTCAGGGAGGTGCAGATGCGGTTAATAAAGATCTGAATTTTTTTACGGGTACTGCTAAATTAGACTTATCAAGCGGCGTGGGTGCGCACAATATTTCCAATACAAACCAAACAATTACAGGTAAATATGTGGGTTCATATGAAGGCGTTAATGTGTATGAATCAAAATCATTAGGCTCTGGTTCGCTTAGTGGTGGAATAACACTTCCCGGTTATGGTATTACTGTCGGAAAAGGTGTTTTTTCACAAAACTTATTTCCTGAGTTAATGCAACATGAATTTGGCCATATCTTGCAATCCAACATGGTGGGCTTATATGCTTTTTACAAGGTTATTGGAATAGAAAGTTTAGCTAGTGCATCCAGAGATGGTATCGGAGGATATAGTCATAATACATTTTGGACGGAAACGTGGGCCAATTACCTGTCCCAAAATTACTTTGGTAATCGTTATATTTCTTCAAGTATGTTCCCCATCAAAAATATTAATTGGTTTGATTACTTCCGGTTACGATTCACATCTCCTTTCTTCTGGCCATAAAATAAAATAAAATGAAACAGCTTGAATTAATTATTTTGGCTTTCCTCCTCACCGGTTGCCCCGCCTATGACCCTCCATTACAGGTCATAACCATTCACAATTATTCCGATTCGGCGGTGTATGTTTATTCGACTTGTGAGGATTCCCTTCCGCGCCTTCCGGAGTTAAAACTATTTCAAATTTGGAATGACAACCGTGTTGACGCACAGGGGAACAAAATGGATACGATTATTTCGCCTTCCTACCGAATTAATGCGTATGCTTTCGGGGAAATACATGGCGCAGGTAGTGCTGCAAACCCCACGCTTCCCTGTGAAAAACCTCCTTACCTCCGTTTTTTCTTTATTCCCGAAACCACAATGCGTACTCACTCCTGGGCCGAAATCCATGAAAAACAACTCTATTCAAAAAAAATGTCGTTCAACCTCTCCCTGCTCGACAGTCTGGGTTGGGTGATTAAGTACGTGCCTTGATTTTTTTATTAAAAATCTAACCACTCTCCCATGAAAAATCTCCTCCTTTTTTTCCTATCCCTCCCCCTCGCCGCCTTCGCCCAGATCGGGCCGCCCTGTACGCCGGAGGTGGTGCTGAGTTATGACGCGGCGGGCAACCGTATCCAGCGCAAGGAAATCTGCGACGAAAACCCGCCGCAAAATCGCCTTGAAAATCCGCAGGCTGCGCTACTGGTTTATCCCAATCCTCATGACGGGAGGTTTAGCGTGCGTATCACTAACGATATAGATGTGCAGATATGGCTCTACGACCGCCAGGGCCGCCTGATACTGTCCGCCGGCCTGCCTCCGGAAGGGCTTAAAATTGACCTCTCCGCCCACCCCGCCGGGGTCTATTACCTCCGGGTAAAAGGCCGCGATTTTGAAGCCGCTCAGGCGGTGGTGAAACAATAACTCCACACATCATGAAAAACCTCTATACCCTTCTTCTCCTGGCCGCAGCTTGTGTTAGTAATACCTCCGCGCAGGACTACTTTATGGGCGTTTTGCCGCAGAACGGCCCCGGCAGTGCCGGAACGATTTTTCGGGTAAATACGGATGGCAGCGACCTTGCCGTCACCCATGCGTTTGAAAGGCCCGTCCGCAGCCCCAAAGGAGGCCTCCTCGCACACAGCAATGGCTATCTCTACGGCATCGCCGAAGCCGGAGCCGACGAAAACGGGGCACTCTATCGCCTCGATTCGGACGGCAGCAATTTTACCGTTCTTTACTCTTTTCGTCTCTCCGATGGCAGTATATTTTCGGGCGACCTCACCGAAGGCGACGATGGCAGGCTCTACGGCGTATCGGTTTTCGGCGGCACTTACTTCAACAATGGTCAAATCTTTACCATTGATCCCAACGGTGAAAATTTTGCCACCCTTCATTCTTTTGATTCGCTGTCAGGTGCCTTTCCCCGTGCAAGTGTCACGATGGGCCGCGATGGGAAACTCTATGGACTTACTTCCAGCGGCGGTCTGTATGATACCGGCGTGATTTATACGCTCGAAAAAGACGGAAGCGGCTACAAGGTTCTGCACAACTTCAACCTCACGGATGGCTATTTTCCCTATGGCCAACTCACCCACGCTGCTGACGGCAAACTCTACGGGCTTACTTCCAGCGGCGGACAAAGCGGACGCGGGGTACTTTTTCAGATCAATACCGGCGGTAGTAATTTTCAGTTACTGCATGAATTTTCTGGAACTGATGGGAGATCTCCCCGGGGCACTTTGCTCGAAGCACGCAACGGTAAATTTTATGGAACCACCACCTTTGGAGGCAGCCTCAACGGAGGGATAATTTTTGAAATGGAACCCGGGGGCAACAACTTTCGAACGGTCTATGAGTGGCAAATTTATCAGGATAAGGGTGAGTTTTACCCTGGGGGCGACCTGCTTGAAGGCTCTGACGGAAAACTGTATGGCACACTCGGGGGAAAAGACCCTTCGCCCGGTGCGGTTTTTTCGGTGGAAAAAGACGGCAGCAATTACCAGGTTTTGCATCACTTCGACGGCCCGACCGGTGCTTTTGGGGTGGAAGGATTCCGATACTGGGGGGTAGTACAGGGAACTGACGGCAAACTTTACGGAACCACTCCCCGTGGCGGACTTAATAATCAGGGCGTGGTTTTCCGGATAGACACCGACGGCAGCGATTTTACCGCACTCGAAAAACTCGGCAACTCGGAAGCCGGTTATCAACCCGTAGGCAGCCTGCTGAGAGGTAACGATGGAAATCTCTACGGCATGACCGCCCGTGGCGGAGAATATGACAAAGGAACCATTTTCCGGGCCGATCCCAACGGGCAAACGATCACCACCCTTTTTGCTTTTGACGGAACCCACGGCGCTTCGCCCATGGGCGACCTCATGCAGGCACGCGACGGCCGACTTTACGGGATGACGCCCTACGGCGGAGAAAAAGATTTCGGCGTGATCTTCGGCATCAATACCGATGGCAGCGATTTTGCCCTGCTTCACACCTTCACCGAATTTGCCATCGCTCGTCCCGAAGGCAGCCTGATCCAGCACAGCAACGGCAAACTCTACGGAACCACCCCCCGTACCGATTTTGCGTTATACGGCACACTGTTTGAAATCGCGCCCGATGGCAGCGGTTTTGAGATTCTCCATTATTTTGATGACTCAACGGGAAATGATGCCGGAGGCACATTGCTGGAACACACTGACGGCGCACTCTACGGTTTGACCCGCGATGTGATTTTCCGCATAGCGGTAAACACCGGCGAATACACCGTACTGCACAAAGCCGGTGAAAATACCAGCAAAGGTGCCAGCGGCGCGTTGATCGTCGGGAGCGACGGCAAATTTTATGGCCTCACGCCCGTCGGTGGCCCGGGAGATAACGGGACGATTTTTTCCATACGACCTGACGGCAGCGACTACCAGATGTTGCATGCTTTCGACATCGAAAAAGGCTACTATCCCTTTGGCGACCTCACCGAAGGCGACGGCGGCAGGCTTTACGGCATGGCTTCCGAAGGCGGACAAGGATACGGGCTGATATTTCGTATAGAAAAAGACGGCAGCAATTTCGAAGTACTGTTTGCCTTCGACCGGAGTACTGGCGGACTGCCGACCGGCAATCTCCTGCCTGTAAAAAGCCGTACCAGACTCAAAACCGGGCAAAACTTCTGCATTTTCCCCAATCCCGCACAGAGCTGGGTGAATGTGGAAATCCTTTCCGGCAATACCCAGACACCCCATACGGCCGAACTGCTCACCCTCTATGGCGGCCTCGTGGACCGCAGAGAATTAGCCGCAGGCGAAACCATTACGGGACTTTCCCTCGCCAATCTCTCCGCCGGAATATACCTCGTGAGGGTATATTCCCCCGGCAAAAAAGGCGAAGTGCTGAAGTTGGTGAAGGAGTGAGTATCCATAACGCGGGGTTTAACCCCCGCGTTATGGATACTTCTTACTCGCTTTCGCCTTTGGGTTAAAATCGAGACACTCCTGAATCCAGAATTCCAGGTCTTCGTCTCTGTCAGTGCCTTCCCCGTCGATAAATAAAAAACCTTTCATGGGCCGGCCGGTAAAGTCCATTTGCCGGCAGCCTTCACGGGTAAGGGCGTCATCATAATGTTCCGGATCGATTCTCGCCATCAGGGTTTCCTGAAGGATGCCGACACACATTTTGTTGTCAACCATAAAGGTGAGTCCACCCATCATTTTTTTTTCGGAGAATGGGATGTTCCGCTGGAGCAAAGACCTGCGCACCCGGTCAGCCAGTAGTTCGCTGTAAGCCATAGGTTAGGTTATTTGTGGTAAATGAAAATGGGCTGCGGCGCGGAATGGGTGAATATAGGATTTTTTGTGGGAAAATGTTTATCACTGGATAGGTATTGTAATTTTTGCAGATTAGGAATTAGATTCCTGATTTACATGAATGATTCCTGCATTCATTCCCTCTAATTCCAAAAAAAATTGCATCTTCCCGAAAAGATAAACGATTCCCCGTGCTACCTAAAAATCATCCCCGCCTGCTCAATGCCTGGAGTTCCTACGACTGGGCAAACTCGGTGTACAACCTCATCGTTACCACCGCGATTTTCCCGATCTACTACTCCTCCGCTACCCGGGCTGCTTTTGGCGGAGAAATGGTGGACTTTTTTGGAATTACGGTGAAAAACTCCGTGCTCTATACCTATGCGATTTCCTTCTCCTTCCTGATCATTGTTTTCCTCTCACCGGTCCTCTCCGGTATCGCTGATTACAGCGGACGCAAAAAGCGTTTTATGCAGATGTTTACCTATCTGGGGTCGCTGGCCTGTATCGGGCTCTATTTTTTTGACGGGGCAAATATCGAATATGGTATCATCTGCGCCATCCTGGCGAGTGTGGGATACGCTGGTTCTCTCGTATTTTACAATGGCTTCCTGCCTGAAGTGGCAACCAGCGATATCATGGACCGCGTCAGCGCAAAAGGATTTGCCATGGGTTACCTCGGCAGCGTCGTGCTCCTGATCATCAACCTTGTCATGATCCTCAATGCAGAAAAATTGGGTTTCGCCAGCGATGGCTCTGCCACCAAGTTTGGCTTTCTGCTGGTGGGTTTCTGGTGGCTGGGTTTTTCACAGATTGCTTTCCATTTTCTGGAAGATCGCCCCACGGGACATAAAATCGACCGGTCTGTATTGGGAAAAGGGTTTTCTGAGATCAAAAAAGT
Source organism: Bacteroidia bacterium (assembly GCA_041391665.1). Lineage (NCBI taxonomy): Bacteria > Pseudomonadati > Bacteroidota > Bacteroidia > Bacteroidia bacterium. The sequence goes on from JAWKNO010000001.1 coordinate 1,457,844, forward strand.
ATTTGCCTTTATCCGCACCCGCAAAGTCATGGCGAGATATTTATTTTCATTTTTTTTCTACAGTATGGGGGTTCAGACAGTCATGTTGCTGGCTCCTTTGTTTGGCGAAGCGGAGGTGAGCATGAAAAGCGATGAAATGATTATCGTGGTGCTGGTATTGCAAATTCTGGCGATTGCCGGGGCTTATGCAACGGCCTGGTTTTCGGGCAGATGGGGAAACCGGCTGGCGATTTCGGCTTCGCTGGTGTTGTGGGTAGGCATTTGTATTTCGGGGTATTTTCTGACTGATAAAATTGCTTTCTATACCCTTGCTGCAGTCCTTGGATTTGTGATGGGGGGCATTCAGTCTATTTCCCGATCTACCTGGTCAAAACTGATTCCCGAAGAAACGGGCGAACCTGCTTCTTTTTTCAGCTTTTATGACATTACTGAAAAAATCGCCATTGTGTTGGGAACATTTTCTTATGGATTTATCGAACAGCTGACCGGAAGTATGCGCAACAGTATGATCGGGATGTCAGTTTTTTTCATTGCAGGCCTGATTATACTCCAAACCGCCGGACTAAAACTGGGCAAAGTGAAGGAGCCCGTCTGAAAAGACATGTTTTTGGGTAAATGTTATCGTTCCCCCCGGGAATTGTGTATTTTGGTGCCGCAAACAAAAACATGTATATGAAACCTATTTTACCCCTGATTTTTTCGGGCATTGCGCTGTCATTGTTCAGTTGCCATACAGGTGCTGCTGATTCGAATACAGAGAAAACAGAAAAGCCGGTAAATGTATCCTTCAGCCTCACAGAAGCCTGGGCGACAGATACCCTGCTTCGTACCCCTGAATCAGCCCTGTACGACGAAACCCGCGACGTGATCTATGTCTCCAATGTCAACCTCAATCCCCGCCAGAAAGATGGAAATGGTTTTATATCCAAAGTATCCACTAAGGGTGAAATACTCGATCTCTATTGGGTAGATGGACTGAGTTCCCCCAAGGGAATGGGCCTTTTTGGTAATATTCTCTACACCACAGACGTAGATGAAATCGTGTCGATCGATGTGGAAAAGGGCGAAATCATCAACAAAATTGCACTCGAAAAGGCGGGTATGTTTAATGATATTTCGGTAGATGCTTCCGGGAGGGTGTACATTTCTGATATGGATTCCAGCCGTATTTATATTCTCGAGGACAACCGGCTTTCACTCTGGAAAGAAGGCGATCTGGATTTGCCCAATGGGGTACTCATCGAAGAAAACCGCCTGCTTGTTGGGGAAGTGGGGGTTAGTGATTTTGCCGCTTATTCGCTTTCTACGGGTGAAAAGCTGGCCATTGCCGAAGATATGGGACGCCCTGACGGGATTGTCGCTACTTCGGTTCCGGGTTATTATCTTGTTTCCGACTGGCAGGGGGAAATTTTCCTGGTCAATCCTTCCGGCCAAAAAACGAGCCTCCTCAATACCAAAGAAGCGGATATCAATACCGCTGATATATGGTTTATGCCTTCCGAAAATCTTCTGCTGATTCCCACATTTTTCAACAACCGACTCGTGGCTTATCAGGTAAATGTATCGGATGAAGGATAATACACAACACGAAATGAACCGCATACCTGAATATGAGGGGAGAATAGCCGCCCTTTCCGCACAACTTGCACTACTTACCCGTCAGTACAACCAGCTTTCCTGGGCGCGTCTGGTTGTATTCCTTGGCGCAATAGGCATTGATTATCTTCTGTTTCAATGGAATACGCCGGTCGGTCTGGCCGGTGGAATGATTTTGCTGGTTCTGTTTCTTTACCTTATCCGGTGGCATACAGTTGTGGCGGAGAAACGGGAACACAATCAACGCCTCTTATCTGTCAACGAGGCAGAAATCCTCTCACTAAAGGGTGAATGGAAAGATCGCTCTGACGGGATAGAATTTCGCGATTACGACCACCCGTATTCTTACGATCTCGATTTTTTTGGCCGCGGATCGGTGTTTCAGTTTATCAACCGCACAGGCACTTCCATTGGGCGAAATGCGCTGGCAGAAGGGCTGAAAAATCCTTTACAATCTGTATCCGAAATTCGTCTGAGGCAGGATGCCGTTGCAGAACTGGCAGAAAAACCCGCGTGGAACCTGAATTTTCAGGCATTGGGTATGGGGAAGACAGATACAGCGGAAAATAGCCGTTCGTTGCTGGCGTGGCTGGAGGAGAAGCCCTATTTTACTTCTCAATCTGTATATCCCCGCCTGATATGGATTTTACCCGGACTGTTTTTTTTGTCTTTGTTGGGGTGGCTGATTCCGACTATTCCCGAACTGGGAATATCGCAGTACCAGATTCCCGGAAGTGTTGCGCTGATGTTTTTTCTGATCAACCTGGGGGTTGTGGGAATCAACCTCGGCAGGGTAGGGCGGCAGCAGGTTCAGGTAGGTAAAAAATCTGAAATGCTCCGCAAATATGCAGATCTGCTGGCTCAGATAGAAGGAGAAGCATTTGTATCACCACTCCTCCGGCAGGATTATGCAATGATCGTAAAAGACGGCGTTCCTGCCAGTGAGCAGATTAAACAACTGGGAGATCTCACCTATATGCTCGACCAGCGGCTCAATGCTTTTATGGGGCTTTTGCTGAATGGCATCCTGCTTTGGGATATTCGTTATGTATTGTTATTGGAAAAATGGCGGGAAACCCACAAAGCAGACCTGCCTGTCTGGTTTGAGATAATCAGTCGCTGGGACGCATTGGGCAGTTTTGCAAGATTTCGCTACAACTACGCCGATCTGATTTTTCCAGAAGTATCGGAAGGCGCTTTTTTCATGAAAGCGGAGCAATTGGGGCACCCCCTGCTGGACGCAGGCATTCGGATAAATAATGATGTGGAATTGGCCAAGCCGGGAGAGTTTCTGATTATCACCGGAGCAAATATGGCAGGGAAAAGTACATTTTTGCGAACCGTAGGCGTCAATCTGATTCTGGCAATGAATGGTGCCCCGGTTTGTGCTAAAAATTATGCGTTTTCCCCGATAGAGATGATCACCAGTGTAAGGACGCAAGACTCGCTCTCAGACAATGAGTCTTACTTTTATGCCGAGCTCAAACAATTGAAAAAAATCATCGATAAACTCAAAGAAGGCCGACCGGTTTTTGTGATTGTGGATGAAATGCTCCGGGGAACCAATTCGAAGGATAAAATGATCGGTTCCCGCAAATTTATCGAGCAACTCATTCAACTCAATGCCGTAGGACTTGTCGCTACGCACGATCTTTCGTTGGGGAAACTCGCAGATGATTATCCCGATTTTGCGCGAAATAAACGATTTGAAGTGGAAATTACCGGCGATCTGCTGACGTTTGACTACAAACTCATGGATGGCATTTCTCAAAACCTGAATGCAACTTTCCTGATGCAAAAGATGGGGATCATGCCCTGAATGGTAGAATATGATTACTGCAAGAACAGAACTTCGCCTTTTATCACTCGAAGATTTTGACGAATACCACCGGCTGAGTGCTGACCCTGAGGTGATGCGATATATAGCACCGGTATATACACACGAAGAGTCAGATAAAAAATTGGGTGAGCTTATCGAATGGCAGGAGGAACATCCCGGAATGGGTTACTGGACGGTGCGGAGTCGCGAAGACGGGCGGTTTGTGGGTATATTTTGCCTCAGATATTTAGGTACAACAGAAGAAATAGAAATCGGATATCGTCTGGCACGGGAATTCTGGGGAAAAGGGCTGGCTTCAGAGGTAGCCGCTTATCTGATCGATTATGCCCGGAAAACATTAAATGCCACACGGCTGGTTGCCGTTACAGACCCTGAAAACCTCGCCTCTCAGCGGGTACTTATAAAAGCAGGTTTTCAATATCTGGAGGACCGGTTTCATTACGGTGCAAACCTCAACTACTTTTTCCTCGATTTTACAACGCCTCCATCATAAACCGCGAAAAAACGGTGTCTTCCAGGAGGTTTATTCCCTTTTGTGTTGCCGTATCAGTCATGGTCGAATCTGCAATCATAGCCGTTTTTATGCCTCCTGTATGTAATGTGTGGGAGGGTCTGCCGGTGAAATACATGGTAGCGATCAGCAATGCTACGGCTGCCGCCACCTGATAGGCGGGGACCCTGAGGCTCAGCAATTTGCCGATGCGCCCGGTAACCGTTTCTTCCTGTTTCCTTCGCAAAGTTTCCCGCACGATTCCCTGTATTTCAGGTCGGGGACGAAGGGTTTTTGCTTCCTTTTGGAAATAGTGCTCCGCAGCAAGCGCCGTTTTTCTAATGGCTTCATATTCCGGCGCAGACATTTCTGCCAGGATCAATTCCCGCTCCTTATCCGTAAGTGCGGAAAAAGGTTTCTCTCTCATCATTTTTTCAATATCCATAGCGCTTCATTCTTTAATTTCATTGGTGTCTATTTGCCCGGATCAAAGGTTTTAAGACCATTTGCCAGCTTTCGGAGGGAGTAAAATATCCGCGACTTGATCGTTCCCTCCGAACATCCCATCACTTCGCTGATTTCTTTAATTGACAGTTCTTCCTGATAGCGGAGTACAAAGACCTCGCGGTGATTTTCGCTGAGATTCTCCAGTTCCTCTTCCAGTTGAACGACAAATTTTTGCTGGTCCAGGGAATGTTCGTCTGGTGGTTCGGTAATATTGATCCCGCTCAGATCGTCCATGGTGGACATGATTTTGCGCACTTCCCGGCTTCTGTACTCATTTTTGACCATATTGGAAGCCACACTGTAAATCCAGGTTGAAAAGCGTTTGTCGGGGTGGAACAAATGCGGCTTTTCGACAATTTTGACAAAAAGATCCTGCAAAAAATCCTGCGCCTTTTCCTTGTCATGATACAACATCCTCCAGAAATAATGGAGCATACGATCAGCATACCGGCGGTACAATTCATCGAATCCCCGCTCGTCATGCTCAGCGATCAGTGTCATCAGTTCCTCATCGCTGCAATGCTCATATATCGGCTGGAAAAAACGCATATTTTACTCTCCCAGGGCTTTTTTTACTTCCGCAATTCTTCCTGTATCCATCCCGATTTTTTCAATCAGCCTTTTCAGTTCTGCTGTTTTGGCTGTCTGCTTTTTCTCTGTATAATATTGGTGCAACATCAGTAAAGGCGTGAGGTACGTGGAACGCATGGGGGTAATGCTCGAATATGGCGAAAAATAGCTAAAGTTGACTTTCAGGTGGTCGAGAAAAAATTGTTCTTCCACATTTTTTGCAAGTACGGCGAGGTTATCAAATCTTTTGACGCTGTATTTGGAGGCCAGCCCCACCACGTATAGATTTTCTCTGTGATTTTTTATCGATTCGGGAGAAACGGTAAGCGCAAAATACAGGGGACGTCCGGCGTTAGCGAGAAGATGACCGACAAGTTTGTCCTGAAAGGGTGCATATCCGTCGCTGGCAGGGATAAAGGTAAAGGGTTTGATATTCAGCCGGGACAATAATCCGGTCAGGTAGGGTTTATCCATAGCCAGAGAACGATTCAGCACGATTACATCCGGGCGTACTTTCATTACATCCTGAAGCATCCATGCAGGGTATGTATCGTTGTCGCCGTTGGTAAAAAGGATGGCGTTTGGTTCGAGACTTACCAGCACATTGTAGTTGAATGCGAGCAGTTCTTCCGGCATGGCGCCTGTTTCGTACCATTTTTGGTTAAACTCCTTTCTTTTCCCCGGGTTGTTGCTGAATTCATAGTAAGTGACCATTTCCTCCATGATCTGGGGCATATCAGGGCGCAGGCGATAAGCTTTTTCGAGGTAGGGAAACCGGGAAATATCGTTGCCCCCATTGCGGTACATCAGAAAGTTCCATGTGGGAGATTCCGGGAGGTGTTTTTTCATTTGGGAAAGGAGCGCCTCTGTGTTTTCGGGGCGGTTGCCTTCATTGACGATGCCTGCTGCGCGATTGGCTTCGTAGTAGTTGAGCCATGCGTTTTCGTCTTCAGGGTTGGCGGTGACCGCTTTTTTCCATAAGGAAACCTGCGTTTTGTAATAGTTATAATCTCTGAGTTCGCGGGTAATGCGGGCGATCTGCTCCGGCTGTTGGGGGAAGGCAGACAAGGCTGAAATAATCAGGATAAATATTAAAAATAAATTTCTGATCATGGTCTTGGTGTTGTTTGAGAATAAGTACACGTGTGGCGATGTTTGGTTCAATTTTTTCTTATTGTATTAGAAACTGAATCCCGTTTATTTGAGGAAAATTTCCTGGCTATGCATTTGGTGTCATTTCCTTTGGGAGAATCACACCTGAAGGCTTCGGAAAAATTGGGAAAACGCTTATACAAAATAAAATAATTGTAAATCGTCGCCTGAGTATGAAAAAAGCAGTTGTTCTCGCAAGTCGTATCCTGCTGTTTTTGCTGGCATTTGGAATTGCGGCATACGCACTTTCTTTTTTCAGTTTTAAAGTGGAAGACAACTTCCTGAGTACCAAACCATCGATTTTACTGGGAAGTTTTTTGTATCGGCTAGCATTTTATGCGCATGTGGGTGGCGGTGCGGTTGCGCTGGTTACCGGCCCCTTTCAGTTTTTGCCAGGATGGCGAAATCGCCGGCTTTCCCTGCATCGAACCATGGGTAAAATATATCTGGTTGCTATTCTGATGAGCAGTATCTCCGGGTTTTCGCTGGCATTTTTCGCAAATGAAGGCGTCGTTACCGGGATAGGATTTGCTTTGCTGGCAGTTAGTTGGTTTACCACCAGCCTGATGGCATATATCCGTATCCGTCAAAAAAACATTACCCTGCACAAGGAATGGATGCTTCGGAGTTTCTCCCTGACATTTGCTGCGGTTACACTTCGTCTGTGGCTTCCATTGCTGCTGGCGGGGTTCCGATGGCCCTTTGCTGATGCCTATATTTTTGTGGCCTATATGTGTTGGATCCCCAACCTTGTAGTCATGGAGCTGATTATCCGCTGGCCGAAATGGCGGCGTAGGGTTAATTCCCCGCCACAATCAGTTTTTTCCAGCCGAGACCTTCCGGCGAACTGATTTCCACGATATAGATGCCCTCCGGCCATTTTCCTACCTGAAATACATATTCCCCTGTCGAAAAATCAGGCGAAAAGTCCTCTGTGATAATTTTCCCTGAAAGATCGTAAAGCCGAACCACATTAATCTTCTGAAGGGTTGTTGAAAGCCTGATCACCACAGTTTCGCTGGCAGGATTTGGGTAGATTTCGAGGGGTAACGAGTTTTCACGGGAGAAATCCAGTCCTGTGGAAAGAGAATCGGTCAGGGGAAATGTTATCGATGAAGGCTGAGAACTGTTGATATACAAGGTATTGGTCGCTACCAGGGGATTTACCAGCGTGTCTCCGTTCAGGTTGGGATACATTGGGCCATTGGTATTCATATTGCGATTGAAGCGAGGATAGTTTGCCGAACTCACATCCAGGCGAATCTGATGCCCGGGCAAAAAAGTATAGGCAATATCAGGCAAAGTAAGTCGGATATGATAAATCTGTCCGGGTGTCATAGCCATTGTATCGGCGGCAGTATATCCGTTGCGAAACCGCATCCGTTGAATATCGTCTGAAAGCAGCATAGATCTGCCGTCGGGATAAACATCGGTAAGGCGTATGGCGAAGTCCGTATCCAGCCTGTTGGACGAAACATATAATTCTGCATACGGTTTGCCTTTTACGATCACAGGATTTGTGAGAATTTGAGAGGAGAATAGCAAAATATCATTGCGGGATTCGACAATATTGCTTTGGTCATAAGGACCTTGAAGCTGATCTGCCCGAAGTGTAGGCCCTCCATGAGTGGGAGATGGGTCGTTGGGGTCGTAGGTATATGTCAGATGGCCGGAAGAAACAGTGGGGCTGAAAGGTTGAATCTCTCCGGTTTCATGGAGAAATAAAGTTTGATTGAATGTACCCGTTGGAGGCCAGGAGGAGGAACCTTCCCATGTATTCTGTCCCATTTGGAAATACTGTACTTTGGGGGTGTTTTCCCATCCATTGGGCAGATCCCGGAGGTAAAAGTCAAAAAATTTCAGGGCCAGCGAATCACTCCATCCTGCGGCTTCGGGATAAAAAAGTTCACCTTGCTGACCAGAGCCTACATAAGCTGTACCAAAACCTCCGTGAGCCCAGGGACCCATCAGGAGCCGATGTTGGTCTTTTACCGAAATATCAGAGGAAGTCTGAAGGGCATTGTATAGTTCGGTCATGAGTTCGACATTATGGTCATACCAGCCACCGATCATAAAGGTGGGAACTTTAATTTCGGAAGGGTAGAGGCTAGTAGATTCTGCAATCTGCCAGAGAAGATTTTTGACAGGGTTGGCGTAGTAGATGGGGGAAAGGCCAAATCCGAGACCGTCGAGTTGTTCTATATGTTCTGTAATAGCAGCACCGCCGGGGAATGTTTGGAGATAATTATTTTGAGACCCTGCGACCAGGGGAGCGATACAATCGAGTGCGGGCGGATTTTCCCTTGCGGTTTGGTATTGAATACCACCAAGCGCAGAAGGGCCCCAGGTTCCGATTTTGCCATTTGACCAGGATTGAGTGTTGATCCATTCCACCACATCATAGCCATCTTCCCCCCTTTTGGGAGTAGCAATACAAGCATTGGCAGATCCGTAAAAACAACGCCAGTCCACGATGACAAAGGCGTAAGGACTGGAACTGAGTTGTTTGCCTGTGCCGAGGGGGAGATTTAACCGGTAAAGGATCCGGGAGTATGGCGTCTGGATCAGAATGGTAGGAAAAGTACCGGTAGTATTGGGCAGGTAAACATCAGCTTTCAGGGTTTTACCATCGCGCATAGGAATATCTACAACAGTAGGATTCAGAATTTGGGCAGAAACAATACCCGGATAAAAGAGGCCGGAAGCAAGAAGGATAAGGAGAAATGATTTCATACTGAGGATGTTTTAATGAAGACTTCTTTTGCATGTAAAACGTTTAATCGAAGAGAGAAAAAAAATATTTTTTGGGGGGGGGAATGGCATAATGCTTTGGGAGGCGGTTTGGAACGGTTTGAAACGGTTTGCAACGGATTTCAACGGTTTGTAACGGATTTTATCGGTTTGGAACGGTTTCTAAAAGATTTCAACGGTTTGTAACGAATTACAACGGTTTTCAGCGGATTTTATCGGTTTCAAACGGTTTGCAACGGTTTAATTCGGTTTCCAACGGTTTTTAGCGGATCTTATCGGTTTCCAACGGTTTCCAACGGTTTCCAACGGTTTTTAACGGTTTTTAACGGATTTTATCGGTTTCCAACGGTTTCTAAAAGATTTCAACGAATTGCAACGGTTTCTAACGAATTACAACGGTTTTCAGCGGATTTTATCGGTTTCCAACGGTTTCTAAAAGATTTCAACGGATTGTAACGGTTTCTAACGAATTACAACGGTTTTCAGCGGATTTTATCGGTTTCCAACGGTTTCAAACGGATTAAATCGGTTTCTCAAGGTTTTCAACGGATTGTAACTGTTTGGAATCGCAGAATCCCCAAGGATCGGTTTGCAACGGTTTGAAACGGTTTGCAACCGAAGAACCCCTAAAGGACCGGTTTGCACTGGATTCCACCGTAAGTATCAGTGCTATTTTGCTGATTATCAATTATCTATGTTTGGCTCAAATCCGTTATAAACGGTTTGTAACGGATTTTAACGGATTAAATCGGTTTCTCAAGGTTTCCAACGGATTCCAACCGAAGAATTCCTGACGAATCAGTTTACGCCAAATTCTGGAGTAAGGATTAGTATTAATTTGTTGATTATCAATATTTTGTGATTGGATCAAATCCGTTTGTAACGGTTTGCAATGGATTATAACTGTTTGGAATCGCAGAATCCCCAGGGATCGGTTTCCAACGGTTTCCAACGGATTTTATCGGTTTCCAACGGTTTCTAAAAGATTTCAACGGATTGCAACCGAAGAATCCCTAAAGGACCGGTTTGCACTGGATTCCACCGTAAGTATCAGTGTTATTTTACTGATTATCAATTATCTATGTTTGGCTCAAATCCGTTTTCAACGGATTTTAACAGTTTCAAACGGTTTGCAACGGTTTGAAACGGATAGCAACGGATTTTATCGGTTTCCAACGGTTTCTAAAAGATTGCAACGGTTTCTATCGGATTCCAACGGTTTGCAACGGATTGTAATGGATTGTAACTGTTTGGAATCGCAAAATCCCCAGGGATCGGTTTCCAACGGTTTCAAACGGATTAATTCGGTTTCCAACGGTTTTCAACGGATTGCAACGGTTTCTAGCGGTTTTCAGTTGTTTCCAACGGTTTAAATCGGTTTCCCCAACGTTTCCCAATCCCACAGGACTGGTTTTCCACGGTTTCTAATCGCTCATCTTAATTTTTTCCTCTAAAAAATATCGCTGATTATCAATCACTTGTAATTTTTTTTATTTTTTTTCCGAAAACCTGTTTACGTTTTTCGGCTCTCGTTGACTAAGTATTTAGATAAGCAATTATTTCGATTACCCACAATCAAAACTAACGCCCTATGGAATTTACCCCAATCCTTGAAAATCATGAACGGAGCATTCCTCCCGATCAGGTTCTTACTTTTTTGCAGTCCAATCACCATATTTTTCAATCTTCTCCCGAATTGCTCCAACGTGTCCTTCGGTTTCTTCAAACTTTTTTGCCTGTCGGAAAATCTGAAAAGGAAAGGATTCTGTTGCCTCAGACAAATGGATTTTTACTGGTCGATGAAAAGGAAATCCTTTACCTGAAAGCAGAAGGTTCATATACCTATGTTACGCTTCATAATGGTCAAAAACTTTTGATCTCCCGTTCTTTGAAAGACTTTGTCATGGTGCTCAGTGATGAATGGTTTGAGCGAATACACAAATCCTATATCATCAACCTCCGATATCTGAAAGGGTACTCCCGGCTTCAGGGGGGGACTGCCATAATGGAAGACGGCACCGAGTTGCTGATCTCCCGGCGCCGTCTGACTATCTTTCTTCAGAAAATGGCAAAAATCGCCATGTCTCTGGAGTAATAACCATTAATTCAAAATCTCGATCTCTGTTGACCAAAGGGGTTTGCCATCTGTGTCAAAAAGGCTGAGTTTTACTTTCCTCGCCAATCTTTGACCGGTGATTTCTACCATGGCAAAATTCCGCTGGCCAAAATACGATCCCGGAACCCGCAACGTATTGGCTTCCTTCGGATTATTATGAATACCGGCAGTAAGCGGTGAAGTGGTAAAATCATAAATTTTCACTCCGTATTTTTCATATACCGAAAATTCGGCGTGATGGCGGTCTCCGGTAAGGAAAATGACGTTTTTGATCCCTTCTGAAGCAATGGTGTTAAGAATATATTCCCGCTCTTCCGGGGCAATCGCCGAATAAGTTTCTGATTCGCCCGAAGTATTGATCATTTGTCCGCCTATGCAAACAAATTTTATTTTAGCTGTCGAACTGATGATCGCATCCATAAACCAGCGAAGCTGGGTTTCTCCAAGGATACTTCGTTTTTCTGTTTTTTTGTCGTTGGGATCGCGGAAATACCGGTCGTCCAATAAAAAAAACTGTGCATCTCCCCACTCAAAAGTAGAAGTTACACCGCCCTGATTTTCAATTCCGTAAGATGGGTTTCCCCAGAAAAGCTGAAAGGCTCTGTATGTGAGATTTTTGTCCCGAAACGTGTGGTCGCTGTCGTTGGGGCCGTAGTCGTGGTCATCCCATGTGGCATAATGAGCCGTCGAAGCCAAAAGGGGTTGCAATTCTGCAACATTTCGGGTATGTGTATAGCGATGAATAATTCCGGTATTGGTGTACCAGTCTGCTTCCCGCAGGTATGTATTATCGCCCAGCCAGATCATCAGGTCGGGGTTTTTTCGATGAATGGATTCAAATATGCGATAATCACCGCCATATGGAGTGCCCGGACGGTCATAAGGTTCATCATTGATGTACGAACAACTCCCTACTGCAAAGCTGAACTCGGGTGGATCTGTACGCCACTGCCATAGTGGGGGCGTCTGGAAAGTCATCGCATAAGGGCGTGCTACTTCCTTTCCGTTGATCAACAGTTTGTATGAATAGATTTGTCCGGGTTTTACCTGGTCCGCAATCAGACGGGCAGTGTAGGCTTCGCTGAGCCGCGTCTGATAAATTTCTGTTCTGTAAGCAATTTTGGCGCCTTCACCGGCTGAGTATTCAAATTGTACCTGGGCAGGGCCATTGGTCTGTACCCACAGTAGGACTTCCCGCATTTCGGAGTACCCTACCATAGGACCTGACAAAAGCAGGGCTTCTTCGTCCTGTGCAAATATTCCTGTTGTTGTCAGGAGAAAAATCACAAAAAGTTTAAGACTGCGCATGATATTTTTGATGTTTGTTTCGTAAATCTACAAACTTCCTGTCAAACCTTTGTTTCTTCAATCAGACTTACCAGTCCTCTTGTATTAAGTTTGGGAGATTCCAGCACAAAATGTGCCTTCAAATAGTAAGGTTCGCGCTTTGAGAGTAACATCTCAATATGGGCAGGCAAATCGGTATCTTCAACCGCCCGTATCATAGGACGCTCTGCTTTCTGAAGCCGGAGGCGGTCATAAAGTGTTGCTGTCGTTGGTCTCAGGTAAATAGATATTCCCAACATGTTGATCAACTCCATATTGTCTCCAAAACACGGTGCGCCCCCACCTGTGGCTACGATACGGTTTCGGCCCGTGGAATGGGCAATTTGCTTCAGGGCTTCTCTTTCGGTTTCCCTGAATTTTTTTTCTCCTTCCTGCTCAAATATCTCCCGAATGGTTTTTCCTGCTTCTGCTTCTATAAAATGATCGAGGTCCACAAAGTCCCAACTCAGGGCATTTGCTGCACTTTTTCCCAGGGTGGTTTTTCCTGCCCCCATAAATCCGATCAGAAATACTGTTTTTTCCATGATTCGGAACCTACATCCAGCTTACTCCTTTTCCGGCAAGGGGGTTCGCTTTGGCAGCTTCTGCCTTTTCGAGGGTTTTGCCCGCTTCCCACCATTCCTGATAGGCCTGGAGTGCGGCTCTGATCTGCGCGGTACTGTTAAATCCTTTGGGGTTTCCTTTACTGGTTCCCAACACTGGTGCGCGGGAAGGGGGCATAAGGTCGCCGGTAATTTCTTCGGATGCCAGTGTTCCTTTTCGAATGGCTTCTACCAACCACAATGCTACCAATCCGGTGCGAACACTGTCTGGCCTGTAAGTGCTCTGCGGATTGCGTGGATAGTTTTGTACATAACTGCTATCTCCTCCGACCATTAGCAATGCGGGTATATCTTCCCAGTACAGTTTTGGCAGAAAAACCCATTCCCATGTATCGGTCGCAAGTGCTGCAATCACCTGATTTACCGGAACAGCGGGGTGGATCATTTCATACTTTTCTGGATCAGGCGGGGGAATAAGCTCCAATAGCAAAACGGCCGTATTGGTATCTCCCGCCACAATGTCTAGCTGGTTGTCGTAAGTTGCTCCGTTTTCGTTGAGTACGGGTTGAAAATATTTCCGGTTTGCTTCGACCAGATACTTATACCCATCCTCAGAAATGAACCGGAAATTGCTTACCCCATCGGCTCCCGTCCATTGTGAATCAATGGCTGTAAGGTAATTGCTGTCATAATATCGGTACAATACCACCCTTGCGCTGTCTAAAGGCTGTTGGGTTTCTTTATTTACTACCTGAAGATTTATGATCGTAGGGTAGGGACCACAACCCCAAAAAAGAGTAATGGCTGTAAAAAGAAAAATGCTAAAGGTGAGTTTACGCATGTTAAGGCCTGAAAGGCATTATTTTTTGAGCAAGAAAGATTCTGCGAGGGTTGAGGGTTTAGGGACGCTTTCGCGTGAAGGGTATTCACTCAGGAGATACTCTTTGACAATATTCGAAACTTCGACCGCACCGCGTCGGTTGGGATGTGTATAGTCTTTTTGCGCCAGAGAAGGGTTCGAATTTACCCATTTGATCATGGAGTTTCTTCCGCCCATGCCTGAATACAAGTCAAGGAAAGCAATGCCTGTCTCATCGGCTACTTTACGCTGAGCTGCCACAATCAGCGGGATGCTCGGGTCAGTCTGGCGTACCCCATTGATCACCGAACTTTTATCTCCTACACTTACCATCAGAATGTCCACGCCTGGCATGTTCTCCTGAAAGTGTTTGACAACTTTCTTCATCCCATTCTCATAAAACTTATAATCGGTTTTATTGGACATAATGACATTGAGGCCAAACTGCAGAACGATAAGGTCGTAGTCGAGATGTTCGTGAAATTCCTGCAGGGTTGTAGCGGGTATCTTGGTCAGGTTCATACCGCTGTTTCCTCTTGAGGAAAAATTATCTACATATATCCCCACACTGTCTTCAAAGCTGAGCCCATATACAGGAAGATCTTCAGGTATATTAAAATTTAACCTGATTTCAGCAGTTTTTGTGTCGCCGATGGTAACTTCATTGACAGTTTTTGTCTCGTTGAGCGGGAATGTATCCTTTTCTTCATTGATCGTGACGAGTACAAAATTGTCTGAAGAATTCCCCATGGGTTGTTTTCCGTAAAAAAGCCTGATTTTATGAAAAATCTGGGTCGTGGGGTAAATGTCTTCGCCCCAATATTTTACCCACGTTTTTCCGGGCATTTTTGCTGCCTGGTGTTCAGTGAGAAATAATTCGCCGGAAATTCCGAACTCATGTTTGGTAGGATTGGGGGTAAGAAAACTGTATTGTTTCCAATCTCCGCTGAATCTGTGTTTGATTGACTGGCGGAACCCATAAGTTTGGGAAACTATGGGTACAAAACCTACACCTTCTCCGCCAAAAATTTGCTGAAGGTCATTGCGCAATGATTGTGTAATCAAATCGCCTTCAATCATTGAATCGCCAAAATAGGCAATTCTGGCTTTACCAGTTTTGTTTTTTGCCCGGTCAAGGGCTGTATAAAAACCTGATAAGGGTGATTTTCCGGGTGTAGCCTGATCGCTTTTCTCAACTGCATCCCATTTCTCTTCCCCTTCCAGTGAATCATCTGTGTACAACTCTTCCATCTGAGGGACAACCGTATCAATGGCTGTCCATGCCGGAATATCATCCAGAGACATTTGTTTTCCTCCAAAAATGGCCTGCAATGTGAGTACCATTCCCGTGGAAATAAGTAATATCATAAATCCCTGAAGCAGATGATTTGACCTCATACGGTTACTTTCAAACATCACAGGTTAAACAAACACAAGGCGCTTTTTACACCAGTACGATTATACACTTTTGTTTCGAAATCCCCAATGCGAATTTATCCAAAACCTAAGTTCTGCGTATTTGATCACCAGCAAGTTGTGTGCCGTGGATGGCTGTTCTCTGCAAAAATACAGGTTATTTTTCGGAAAATATCACCCTCCTTTCCAGAAGTTCCCGGCATTGCGCTCTGAGGGTGATTTCATCTGCTGCCGTCAGGTTGATCAGGCTAAATGGTTTTTCACCTTTAAGGGTATTCCAACGCCATTCAAACTGGCTGAGGGTCTGCTGTGTGCCATTGTCATACCACCAGGCTGTGTACAGAATTTCCTTGTCTTTACGTAACTCTGCTAAAAATACTTCCTTACCGCTGACTTCCATCGTTCGTATATGTTCGGTTTCGTAACCGCTCGCCTGCCAGCATATAGCCGGAGTATGGTCTGATCGCCAGAATTTGCAAGGAGGTTTTACATACAATAGCACCTCCTTATTCTGAAACTTAGCCAACCCTGTGTCGAGCATTTCTTTTTCCATGCCGGGGATTTCCAGTGCGAGAAGTTCTGAATCTATAGGCTCATACCGATAAAAATCCCTGTTGATATTAAACAGAAATATTGCTGTTATGAGTACAGGCAGAGCAAACGAAAAGCCTGCAGGTACCGGACGTGTATATGCCGGAGAAAAAAACGGGCCTTTATTTCCGGGAGTAAAATACCTGATAAGTAAAAAGATAGGAGCTGCTACATACAAAATCAGGCTGCCCAGACCTATAAGTTCATGGCTCAGGGTTTCCTGTGGTGAACGGAAAATCACAATCAGCAGAATGCGGCAAAAGTTGCCGATCAAAAGCAATATCATGGTTGTGCTGTAAAGAACACTTAGTTTCCATACAGTGAAGGAAACCCGTGATTGTTTTTCTGCATAGGCGATAAGCAATGTGGTGATGATCAACCCGGCGATCATGGTATTCAGTCCCATGCAAGCCTGGTCCACCGCAAAACGCATGCCTCCGGTTTCAAAAATATTCCCGCTTACACTCACCTTCATTCCTGCCGACTGCAGGATTTCGGCTGAAATCCGACTTAACTCCAGCCTGATCGGGAAGGTGAAAATTCGCATGATAAACTGCAACATGGGAGAAATCAACACAAGCAGGATCAGGGGTAAAATACCCATTTTCCCATGCCTTGCCTCCAGTATCAGCAAGATCGTCGCACCAATACTCATCAGGAAAAATGTCTGCATATGAACCAGGTGGAAACAGAATATACTTCCTGCTGCCATCCATCCATAGCGCATCGAATACTCTCCCGGCCGTTTGATCGTGAATACCATCGGAACGAGCATCAGGCAAAGTATCACATTCATCTCTGGCCGAAGGTATTCCATCAGATTCTGGATTCCTGCCAGTATTACCAGTAAAATGAATGCTGCGGTGATCGCTTTTTCTTTCATCTCAGTGGTCTTAGAATCTGAATCGTTTGATTTGTACTCCCGCAATGATTAGTCCAACCAGCACAATGAGCGCCCATTCATGGGGTTCGGGTGCGCTGCCATCGTTGTGAACGGATGCATTGCCCAGTGTTTTTTTGTTTTCTTTTATGTCAAACCGTTCATAATCCTGCTGGGTTTCCAGTACGGTGAGGCTCGATACCGGCGATACAACATACGCTTCCTCTGCCTCTCTGATCCATTCTTCTTCCAGTTTTTCCTTATCAAAATAGCGTGTGCCGATTGACCGCATCAGGTCATTGTAGGCGTAGAGACGCATCAAATGGTCCGGGGCTGAAGAACTATGTGCCAGCGTGTCCATACTGATGCTTATTCCGGCGGCATGAATATTCACCTGCGAAGTGGCCTCCTGCTCAGAGATGAATATCCCCCGATCCAGCCATGCCTGAAGGCTTTCCGTACTGCCTGTTGTGTAGTCAAGTACTCGCAATTCTTTCAGCGTCCGTACATAGGGGGAAATTTCTGTTCCGATATCAAACCATTTTACCTTACCAGAAAAACCTGCCAGATAGGCGCTTAATCCATTGGCGAAAGGTGTTTCTTTCAGGTCGTTGAGTAGTGGAGAACGGCTGCCTGAGCGGGAAATAACGAGTGTGTTTTCAGGGTTGGGAATCAGATGCAGAGGAAGCAGGGAAAACTGGTTTTTGCGCATTCCATCAGTTACTTCCCTGAAATTATCGCCGGTAAGCAGTGCTCTTTGTGGCGTAAACACATACACAGGAAATTTTCCGGTCAGTGCGCGGGCAAAATCGAGGTCGCTGTTGGTCCAGCTGCGATTGATATCCAGCACAATTTCCTGTGGGGTAAATGTCGCTTCATGTACCGCAATGGGTGAGAGGTGAAACGATTTTCCCTGGAAGGAAAAATAGTCTTCGGCCAGTTCTGTTGCGGGGAACTGCAATTTCCAGTCTGGCTGATAACTTCCTTTAAAGGTAAAAATTCCTTTCTCCTTTTCTCTGAATCCCCAGAAGAGCTTGGGTTTGGATGTATAGTCTTCCGGAACCGTAAGGGTAATTTCTTCACGGGTGTCTGCGGTTTCCGGGCCGTTGAAATACACATTTTCCAGCTCCAGCATCTGACCGTTGATAGTCAGCGGAGCGGTAAAACCCATTTTGAATACGCGGTCTTCATCGGGAGTGCAGGGAAAGACCGTAACGGATATGCGGTTGCCTTCCTGCCAGTGTACCAATGCGGGGTCGCGCCTTTCGTATCCTACAATTGTCTCATAGGCTTTGTCAGCTTTGCTGCGGGTGGTAAGTCTGGATTTTTGTTCGACGCCATTGATCCAGAGAGAAAGAGAAGTAACCACCGCACCTTCGGGCAGGTAGAATGAATAAACGGCCTCTTCCTGGCTCCAGCTTTCGTAGGATTGGTTGTGAATAGTGAGGGTTTTTTCGAGATAGGCCAGGCGATATTTCGGGAAAATGCGGATATCGGTCTGAACCTTGCGGGTTTCTAGGTTGTCGCCCCGCCATAGGCGGCGGTGGGTCATATGTCTGGCGTCATAGCGGGATTCAAGGAGTTTGATCAGCGTTTCGTCGGTGAAATTGAGTTTTTCGTACATCATATGCGCAATGACCGCCAGGGGATTGTGGCGCTGATTGCCCTGATAGGTGAGCTGGTTCAGCATGCCGTTTAACTCACCGGTCCAGAATGATTTTTGAGAAAAAGCCTCACTCATGATCACCATTTCGGTGAATGGCCCGTCGGGTAGCTCCTGGCTCAGAACTACCCACTCGGGCAATATGTCAGCGTATCGGGTTTGATATACGCTGCGCGCAGATAAAATATCTTTTTGTACGGAGTTCCATTTGGCGAGGAAACCACCGAGAATCAGTAAAGGAATCGTTACACCCAGCCAGAAAGCGCGTTGAGACCAGGGCAGGGGATTCATTCTGAAAAGCGACTGGATGAAATGAATGACCCAGAAAACCGGAGCGAGCGCAAGCATCGATATGCCCAGGACAATAGATAGCGGAATCGCGTAAATATTTAACGGGCCAAGGAAAATTGCCATATAAAAGGCAACCAGCATTCCGGAACCGTTTACAAAATAAATCACATACTGAATGGCTGCGGGGAGTTGACTTCTGTATGGAAAAGCGAGAATCGCTGCGTGCATAGCGATCATAAAGGCGTTCAGCCAGTTGGTATATGGAGCGAATACGGATAGTTCCCTGCTGAGATTGAGCGAATGGGCGGAAAGCGAAAACAGGACAAGGGCTATGGAGTAGAGTTTTTCATCACCTTTGGAGAAGTTTGCCAATCCGTGTTCCCGAAGGTGGGTGATGATTATCGCGATAAAATAGGATACGGTAATTCCATACACGACCCAGAAAAGGCCGCCGCCGTTGAAAATATGATGATTGTAGTCACCAAAAACCTGGTAGGTAAATATTCCCAGGCAGGTAAGCAGGCAAAGGTAGCCGAAGTGAAGCATGCTGAAACGGGAGAGGGACTGTTGCATAGTATAGTGAGTTGGCGGTGAATATTGGTAGAATACAATCAATACGATTGCAAAGTACTTTGTGTTGCAAAGTAAATTATTTTTTTAAATAAAAAAAAAGCGGGATATTGATATATATCTCACTCGAAAGATAGATTACATGATTTCGCTTAACCCAAACTCATGTTAGATTACAAACCTCATATGATTTGGGTGCATTTGGGGAGATTTCGCAGGGTCTACCCCTCCGTCTCCTCCAGCATCCGGAGATAACTGTCATACCTTGAGGCATGAATTTCCCCGGCCTCTACGGCGGCTTTGATGGCGCACTTCGGCTCATTGGTGTGGGTGCAGTTGTTGAACTTGCATTCGCTCATCAGTTCCTGCATCTCCGGGAAATAATGGCTCAGATCCGTGCGCTCAAAATCGGTAATCCCCAATTCCTTGATCCCCGGAGAGTCAATGATATACCCGCCTCCGGCCAATGGATGCATCTCTGCAAAAGTAGTGGTATGAACGCCCTTATTGGAATACTCAGAGACTTCGGATGTTTTGATGTCCAGATCAGGGTCGGCCAGATTGATAAATGTAGATTTTCCCGAACCAGAATGCCCACCGATAAACGATATTTTTCCGGTAAGCAGTTCTGCTGCACGCGACTGATAGCTGCTATCGCGTGAACTGACATGGATCACTTCGTAGCCTATCCGACTATAAAGGTCTGTGATTTCCTCCAGTCTTTCCTTTTGCTCGGGACTATTAAGCAGGTCAATTTTATTGATGACAATTTTGGCAGGAATATGATACGCCTCCGCCACGACCAAAAACCGGTTGGCAAAGCCTGTGGAGGTTACCGGCTGGTCAATAGTAAACAACAGAATCGCCTGATCAATATTGGCCGCCAGGATATGTACTTTATGTGAATGGGCAATGGCCTTTCGGAGAATATAATTTTTGCGGGGAAGGATTTCCTGAATGACACCGGTTTCGCCTTCTTCGTGCCCGGAAAATAATACTTCATCTCCTACCGCTACCGGGTTGGTGGTATTGAGCCCTTCTATGCGAAATTTTCCCCGGATAATACAATCATACTGCTTACCGTCTTCGGTTTTTACCCGACTGCTGGAACCTACCGATCTGATGACGATACCCTGAGTCAACCCTCGCAAATCAATCGTTTTTTTCATACAGTTCTTTTACCGCTCCTACTGTAATCTTTTGCCATAACTCCATATTTTTTCGCTGCGCTTCGGTGAGAGTGGACTTTAATGCAAATTGAGGAATCATCCGGTAAAACCCTGTATTGACAGCTATTTTCGCTGTATGAAGCTGGTTCATATGAAAATAGTGGATTTCTATATCCTGCTCTGGCGTATCTGAAAAATATCTGAGCAAATCATTCAGATTGCCTTCTACTTTCATACCATTGATGCTGATGATTTCATCTTCTTCCGCCAGGCCTGCAGCCAGTAAAGAACTTCCCGGCAACAGACTTTCTATCATCGTATCTCCCTGCGCGTTGACCGTGGTTTTCATTCCCCACCAGGCTTCCCCTGGGTCATTGGGTTGTATCATATACAGATCCATACCCATATATTCACCGAGCCTTATCAGCGCCTGCTCCAATGAGTAGGTGCCGGAAACATATTTATCAAAGAATGGCCCGAAATCCTGTCCGCTGATACCTTCAATAATTCTGCGGTAATCTTTTCCGGTATAACCTCTGCCTGCTTTTGCAATGGTATGGTACATTTCCCACATGACATTGTCCAGTGAAAATTCATTGCCCGTTGCCTGTCGTATTTCCACATCGAGGAGCAGAGATACTATATATCCTTTGGTGTAAAAGGATATCCTCCTGTTGGGTGTTCCTGTTTTTTGATAGCCATTCACCCAGCTTTGAAAACTTGCTTCTTCCAGCGATATATAGGCCATTCCGCCCATATTATAGTGTGTGGAGAGTTCTCCGTTGATACTGTTGATCCACTGCTGGGGCGTCCATATTCCTCCTTTCCATATCATCAGATCGCCATAGTAGGTAGTAACCCCTTCTGTGATATAGTGAAGTTTGGAGTAGTTTTCTCCGTCGTAGCGGTAAGGATACATGTCTGCGGGGCGAAGGGCTTTGACATTCCATGTGTGAAACAATTCGTGGGAGGAGATTTCCAGCCAGGATTTGTACATGGCTGGCGTCATCAGCTGATGCCCGGGGCCCATAGCGATTACGGTCGAGTTGTGATGTTCGACGCCATGCCGGAAATGGTAGGGGAGCATCACATATAAATAGTGATATTCGTCCACAGGAAACTCTCCATACACCGCCAATTGTGCCTGGGTATAGTTTCGAATATCTGCCTCCATTTTTTCCAGATCGGGTCTGCATTCTCCCTGAAACCACAAATGAGTAGGGATACCGGCGATTTCAAACGGGTGATGAATCAGGTCTTCTCCTGCGAGAAAAGGCGTATCGACCAACTGATGAAAATTTTCCAAATGATAGACTGGTCCCTCTCCGGCAAATCCTCCTGCCAGTATATAATTGCCGGGCAGAGATATCGTGAGTTCGCAGGGGGAATCGATCAATTCCTGCCGGTACATAAACAGGTTGATCCCGTTGACATAGATACGTTTGTCATCAAAGTAGGAACCTCCGGCATCGGGAACATTGGCGAAATACAAGTAAGTGACAGTGAGCGTTGTTTCTTCCGTCACATTTACCTCCCAGCAATGGGTAGAGATTTTTTCTATCCTCATCGCATTTCCGTCGATATCACGGGCCGTAACGTCAGAAACATTTTTGGGATAGGCCTGAAGCTCATATCTTCCGGGCCGCCATTTGGGAAGGAAAAACCGGACAGGACCTGGTGTTACCTGTGTTTCAATTTCTACTTTCACCAGCCTTTCCTGGGGCCGGTTAAATGAAATCGTATATTTCATCATTCGTCGTCTTCGGTTTATGAATTAGCCCTAAATATAGGCAAAATTGTCCGGAAGAATTTTTGGACAGATTGTATAAAACGGGAAAATCAATTTTTTTTTCTATCTTACTACGGCAATTAAATGAATCATTTGTTTAATTATTCCTGCTGAATATTGTGACTTTACGGAAAATACTTTATCAAAAAACTATAAAGTATTTTCTTTTCTACCCATAATATAACCCTATGAGATTATTACTACTGGCACTGGTTGTGGCACTTGTAGGTTGGATTGGTGGTGGATCCTGGTACTGGGTTTGTAAAGTGAAAGGGCATTGTGATGCGCTTACAGTAACAGATTTGCCAGCTAATGACAGCATTAGCCCAACTGTTCGTGGAGCTCCATTTTCCGTTTTTTATGAGGGAAAACCTCTGATGACACAAAATGCGAATCTCCGTTTCCCGCGGTCGGGTGCTTCCGGTTTTGTTCCAGGCGAGGTTAAGACCGCACTGGACTCTCTGGCCGGCTACCTGAAAAACCATCCTGACAAGGACCTTGAAATCACGGGGCTTTTTGCGTCGGATGAATCCAACACTTCCTCTTTTTCCAACCTTGGACTTGCACGAGCTGATTTTGTGCGCGGACTACTGGCAAATAGCGGTACACCTGACGATCGTATGATCCGGAGTTTTGAACTGGGAAATACGGCCACGATGCCTTTTACAGCAGAGGATACCTTGCTGGGAGGAATCAATTTCCGCCTCGTTGACAGAGCCATTGCGGAAGCCGTCGCACCTGACCCTTCAGATACATTAAGTACTGAAACAAACACCACTGCCCGCGCTGCCGGAAATGAAGAAAAGTCGCGATCATTTGAAGCGGAATCTCCGGTATTTGAAGCGAGGAACCTCTACTTTGACTTCAGTAGTTCCCAGCTTTCCATGAATGAAGATATCCGGAACTATATCACAAAAACTATTCAGTATCTGAATCAGAACTCCGGGAAAAAATTGCTTCTCACCGGCCATACCGATGGTACAGGGACTGACGAAGACAACAAAAAACTTGGGCTGGAAAGAGCTGAAACTGTCCGGAAATTTTTTGTGGAATTTGGCCTTGCCGCAAGACAGATTGAAGTAGCTTCCAAAGGTGAATCACAACCATTGGGCTCAAATGACAGCGACGAGGGCCGTGCAAAAAACAGAAGGGTCGAAGTTAAAATTCAGTAAAATATTCCTCTTAAAACTATCATTCCAATATAATAAAACATGAACTGGGAAGGAATCATGGATGATCTGTCCGTAGCACTCATAATGATGATTGTAGCTGCCATCCTCGGCGGCCTCATCATATGGATCATCAAACAATGGGCCTACCGTGCCCTGAAAGCACGCTACGATCAAAAAGTAGGAGAGTATAGCGATTTATCTAATCAGCATACACTACTTGTTGGGAAAAATAAGGAACTGAGCGCTAAATATGACGATATCAGCACCAAATATTTGGAGCTGGAAGACAAGTTCAATATCCAGAAAAAGCAGTTGGCAGAATGCTCCACCAAACGCTCGGAGCTTGAAGCTGAGGTAAATACACTCGCTCCTTTTCGCCGGAGATTTGAAGATGTGTCTGTTTTGTATGAAAATGCAGTAAAGGAAATAGATGACTTAAAAACACAACTGAAAAGTATTCAGGTCAAACACGACGGGGCACAGGATGCGTTGAAGTCTGAGTTTGAGGAGAATAAAAAACTCCGGGCAGAACTGCTTCATTTTCAGGCTGCTGAAGTCAAGGCACATGAGCCCGAAGCGCAGTCCAAAGGTTTTGTGGACACAAAAGATAAAGAAACTGCAACCCTGGAGCGTATTCAGGCAAGAGCCCAGGAAATCAATTTTGACAGGATTGGCGTTGCTTCTGTTTCCGATAAAGATGACCTGAAACTGATTAAAGGCATTGGGCCATTTATCGAGAAAAAGCTTAACAGTATTGGTATTTTTACCTTCCTCCAGATTTCAAAATTTACGGCTGAAGATGAGGAAAAGGTAAATGAAGTGATTGAGTTTTTCCCCGGAAGAATCCGGCGGGATGAATGGAGCCGTCAGGCAAAACAATTTGACAAGGAGAAGAAAAAGAAGAATTGATAATCCTCCGGGATCATAAAATTCATTTCTGCGATTCCTTTGCGTCCTCTGCGTGAACCTTCGATATGTTGATCGGAGATCATCTACCTGCTTTTGAACGCAGATTACGCAGAGTACCACGCAGAGTAACGCAGATGCCTTTGCGAAACTCTGCGATTCCTTTGCGTCCTCTGCGTGAACCGTCACGATGTTGATCGGAGATCATCCCCTGCCTTTGAACGCAGATTACGCAGAGTACCACGCAGATTAACGCAGATGCCTTTGCGTCTGCCCGTGCAGATGCGATTCCTTTGCGTCCTTTGCGTGAACCGTCACGATGTTGATCGGAGATCATCCCCTGCCTTTGAACGCAGATTACGCAGAGTACCACGCAGATTAACGCAGATGCCTTTGCGAAACTCTGCGATTCCTTTGCGTCCTCTGCGTGAACCCGAGAATTTTTTATCGAAGATCAGTTTCATCTCTTTAAACGCAGAGATTTTATAACTCCGTAAAAAATAGTTGGAAATGTTTTGTAAAAAAAAGTAGAAACGGGTGACTTTTTCGGTTTCTGCCTGTCATAAAGACAGAATCGAAAATATTGATTCTCGTTCTAATTATAGGGCGTTTTCATGGCTGCATGAGGCTGTCTCTTTGGGAGAGCCTCATCTTTTTTTTGTAGAGGTAAGGCCAAAAAAAATCCCCATCCAGATAGGACGGGGATATAAAGCCTTTGAAAGTCAATATATTTAGTCCTCTTTGCGGAGAACTTCAATCGCAATTTCAGCTTTGACCTCTTTGTGAAGGTGGATCGTAGCAACGTATTCGCCTGTTGCGCGGATATCTTCCACGATGATCGTTCTGCGGTCAATTTCAAAACCTTTTTCCTTCAGCTTGTTAGAGATCTGGATAGAGGTTACAGAGCCAAACAGTTTACCATCCTGGCCAGCGAGGGTTTCGATGACGATTTTCACGCCATTGAGTTTTTCCGCTTCATCGCGGGCCTGCTGTTTGATGAATTCCACTTTATGGGAAGCCTGACGTTTTGTTTCTTCCATGGATTTCTTGGCCGACTCAGTCGCCATGACAGCCAGTCCCTGTGGGATCAGAAAATTTCGGGCGTATCCGGGTTTTACTTTTACCACGTCGTCTTTATCCCCGAGATTTCTTACCGGTTGAGTGAGTATTACTTGCATGAGTTACGGTTTTTTACTTCAAATCATCGGTTACATAAGGCATAAGGGCCAGATGACGGGCACGTTTAATAGCCACAGACAACCTGCGCTGAAATTTCAGGCTGGTTCCAGTCAGTCTTCTGGGAAGGATTTTCCCCTGTTCGTTGACAAACTTCAGGAGGAAATCAGGATCTTTATAATCAATATATTTGATTCCGGCGCGCTTGAAACGGCAGTACTTCTTTTGTCTCTGCTGGGTCCGGATTTGGTTGACCGCGGTAGGTCCGATTACTGAATCTCTTTTTGCCATAATTTCTTCGATTAACGGTTACCTTTGGTCGCGTCTTTTCTCAGCCCAAATCCCTGCTCACGGCGTTTGTGATTAAACGCAACAGCATGTTTTTCAAGCTTCACAGTCAAATGTCTGATTACCTGGTCGTCGTAACGGTATGCCTGATCCAGTTTGCTTACAAAATCACCATAAGCTCTGAACTCAACATAGGCATAGTAGCCGTTCGTCTTTTTCGCTATAGGGTAGGCTAGCCTGCGCATGCCCCAGTGCTCAACATTGAACACTTCCCCATCATTTTCCCTAATGAGGTTGACAAATTTGTCAACTGCCTTTTTGTGCTCAGCCTCTGGCAGATCGGGAGTGAGGATGAACGTTGTTTCGTACTCGTTTTTAAACGATTTTGGTTGAATATCCATCATAGGGTTTAGAAAATGGAGTACAAAGGTAGAACATTTTCAACAAATGTCAAACCCCTCCCTGTGTTTATCGCAAGTATCTTCCTCAATGGGAAAAGTGGAAGTTATTTGGGGTCATAGGGAATGGTTGCCAGGATATATTCCATAGCTTTGATTCGTGCGTTTGTCTTTCGGTTGGCATCGATAATCACCCAGGGAGACCTTTCTGTATGGGTAAGGGCAAACATTCTTTCTTTATAGATCGTGTACTGATCCCACAGCTCCTGCGCCCGATGATCCACTGCGGTCATCTTCCATTTTTTGAGCGCACTGGCTTTGATTTCATTGAAACGGGTTAATTGCTCTTCTTTGGTAATGGAAAAATAGAACTTAATCAGATAGGTGTCTGATTCAATAATCATTTTTTCAAAATCATTGACCTGCCCCATGAAAACCTGGTATTCTGCGTCAGTGCAAAACCCATTCACCGGCTCTACAACCGCCCGGTTATACCAACTGCGATCGAAGAAGACCATTTGCCCGGGATGGGGCAACTGATTGACGTATCGCTGAAAGTACCATTGTCCTTTTTCCTCCACTGTGGGAATGCCCAATGCTACTATGCGGAAATGCCTCGGATTGATGTGTGCGCTAATCCGTCGGATGGCACCTCCTTTGCCAGCTGCATCCCTGCCCTCAAAAATGACTACTACCTTTTTTCTTTGTTCAATCACCCAGTTCTGTAGTTTAATCAGATCTGCCTGCAATTCTCGTATCCTTATTTCATAACGTGCTGCGCGAACACATTTCTCCAGATCGACTTTATTCTCGGTAAGTAGGTGCTTGAGACCTATGCCGGAGTTGAGTATCTGTACATCTTCAGGGCTGAGTTTCTGTTTTGGCATATCAGATATCTATTTGTTCGAGGTGGCGATAATAGCGAATGATAATGTTTGGATCAGGAAGGGTGGTAGTTCCCGTTTTGCCTTTGCCCGAATAGTCAAACTGTGAAAGCATATAGCGCATACTCTCCAGTCTGGCAGTACGTTTATTGTTGGTTTTGACGATGATCCATGGACAAAAAGCTGTATGGGTCCTGGAAAACATTTGCTCCTTGTAATGGGTGTAGCTGTCCCATAACTCCTGCCCTTTCATATCTACAGGGCTGAATTTCCAGATTTTGAGGGGGTTTTCCAGCCTGGAGCGGAACCTTCGATTTTGTTCCTCCTTAGAAATGGAAAACCAAAACTTGATGAGGGTGATCCCATCCTCGTAGAGCATATGTTCGAATTCAGGGACCTGAACCATAAATTTTTTATACTGGTGTGAATTACAGAAGCCCATGACAGGCTCCACCACTGCCCGGTTATACCAGCTTCTGTCAAAAAAAACGATCTCCCCGGGGTTCGGCATTTCCTTGATATAGCGGCGGAAATACCATTGTCCCTGTTCTACATCCGTAGGCCGGCTCAATGCGACAACCCGGATCGTGCGTGGATTGAGATGCTCAACAAAACGCTTGATAGATCCGCCTTTGCCTGCTGCATCCCTGCCTTCAAATATAACCGCTACCCTAAGTTTTTTTTTATTGACCCATTGCTGCAGTCTGACCAGCTCAGTTTGAAGCAAGATCAGTTCCTCCTCATAACGCCGGTTTCGCAACTGTTTTTTTAAATCAATGCCCTTTCGACTGGCAATCTTTAGCAGGTCTCCTCTTATTTTTACACTCAGTAAATCTTTTTCAGTAAACATTTGAAATTTAATTGGCAGGATTTGCAAAAAGGATAAGATCGTCTCTTTCATGAAAATTTCAAAATGAATCCTGTCATTGGAAAAAAGCATTAAATTACTTATACAGTGGTACTGTTCAAAGCCGTATGTCTCCCGGATAACCGCCCCCTTTTTGTTTGACTATCCTATTCCTAATTCTCATCTTTGCGGATCAATATTTAGTCGATGGAAAGTCCCGAACAAATCTATGATATCATTGTAGTTGGTGGTGGAATTGTAGGCCTCAGCTCTGCTTATAAACTCCAACTGCGCAATCCTCACCTCAAAATACTGGTGCTGGAAAAGGAAAATCAGCTCTCCATGCATCAAACAGGCCGCAATTCTGGTGTTATTCACAGTGGACTCTATTATAAGCCTGGTTCATACAAAGCCAAAAATTGTGTCACTGGTCGGCGGGAACTCGTCAAATTTGCCCAAACACATAAAATCCCTCATGATGTATGTGGCAAAGTGGTCGTGGCTACAAATGAGAGTGAGCTTCCTTTTCTGGAAAAAATATTTGCCAATGGTATCGCCAATGATACCGAAGGGATCGAAAAAATCACCGGCGATCAGGTCCGCGAAATAGAACCCCACTGCGTTGGCATCGCCGGTATCTATGTT
This sequence comes from Bacteroidia bacterium, assembly GCA_041391665.1. Taxonomy (NCBI): domain Bacteria; kingdom Pseudomonadati; phylum Bacteroidota; class Bacteroidia; species Bacteroidia bacterium. Next base: position 1,486,299 of record JAWKNO010000001.1, read on the forward strand.
TCCTGTACAGGTATCATTGATTACCCTGCGGTTGTATATAAACTCGCCGAGCTCCTCACCGGGCTTAATGAAAATAGCCGTGCCCTTACGGGCCAGAAAGTGCTGAATGTCACCAAAGGGGAAGACTATTCGACAATTACTACCAACTGCGCGCATTTTAAAACCCGCCATGTGATCTACTGCGGGGGGCTGTTTTCCGATCGCCTCGCAACAATGGATGGCGTCGATATCTCTGCAAAAATTGTGGGCTTCCGCGGTGATTATTTTGACCTCGCAGACCATGCCCTCGATAAGGTGCGAAACCTGATTTATCCTGTCCCTAATCCTGCTTTTCCTTTTCTCGGGGTGCATTTTACCCGAATGATACACGGTGGGGTAGAATGTGGTCCCAATGCGGTGTTTACCTTCAAAAGAGAGGGGTATGGTAAAACAGATTTCAACCTTCGCGATACCGTTGAGTCTCTTACCTACAAAGGCACATGGAAACTTTTTTCACGCCACTGGAGATTTGGGTTGGATGAATATCGCCGGGCATTTTCAAAACGGCTTTTCCTCAACCAGATTCAACGACTGATTCCGTCTCTGACAATGGATGACATCGTACCGGGAAGATCAGGCGTAAGGGCAATGGCTTTGGGAACCGACGGAAATATGATTGAGGATTTTCATATTGAATACAAAGACCGCTCGATTCATATTCTGAATGCCCCCTCACCCGCTGCAACCTCCGGACTTGCAATTGGTGAAGAAGTAAGTGTGCTGGCTGAAACCCGTTTTGGTTTAAAAGTCTGAATGGGAATTGTCCTAAAAATTTACCTAATTGAATTATGAAAAAAAACACAGGTGACATGAACAAATCAAGAGTGGTACTAACCGCCGCGCTGGTGTTTGTCGGCTTTATTTTGCTGGTAACCATCACTTCAGGAACATTTATTACCATTCCGGCGGGGGAGCAAGGGGTACTGTTTAAAAAGTTTAGCGGCGGGGTAGATACCTCCCGAACCTATCAACAGGGATTCCATGTGATTGCCCCCTGGAATACCATGGTACGCTATAATACCCGTCTTCAGGAAATGACCATGAACAACATGGAAGTGTTGGCCAACAATGGACTTACCATTAATCTGGATCTTACCATTCTCTATAAGCCCATTCCTTCCAAGTTGCCCCAACTCCACAATGACCTGGGCGAAGAATACGCCAATACCATCATCGTACCCGAAATTCGCTCTGCCATTCGCGAAGTGATCGGTAAATATGATCCCGAGGAATTGTATGCCAGCAAAAGAGATGCTATCCAAACGGAAGTTGCTACTAAAATGGACAACGCGCTCTCCGCAAAAAATATCCATATGGATGCAGTACGTATCCGTAATGTCGTCCTTCCTGCCACCATCCGCGACGCGATCGAAACCAAACTGCAGGCAGAACAGGAATCCCGCAAATATGACTTCCTGATCGACAAAGAAAAAAAGGAAGCCGAAAGGAAAAAAATAGAAGCTGAAGGTATTAAAGAATACCAGAATATTGTTTCCCAAAGTCTCTCCGATCGTCTGTTGAAATGGCAGGGTATTGAGGCTACCAAAGAACTATCCAATTCCCCCAATACCAAAGTAATCGTTGTAGGTGGCGGTGAAAGTGGCCTCCCGCTGATTTTGGGTGGAAACTAACCAGGTATATTAACGCTTTTGATTATGCAAGATTTTCTTCCGCTCAAAGGGATTGACTATGTAGAAATGTATGTGGGCAATGCCAAACAGGCGGCCCACTTTTACAAAACTGCTTTTGGCTTTCAGTCTGAAGCCTATGCCGGACCCGAAACCGGAATCCGCGACCGCTCATCCTATGTATTGGTACAGGACAAAATCCGCCTTGTACTCACTACGCCTCTTCAACCGACCAGTGAAATCGCTGCGCATATCCACATGCACGGCGATGGGGTAAAAGCGATCGCTCTGACAGTTCCCAATTCCGGCAAAGCTTTCGAGGAAACGGTCAAACGTGGCGCCAGACCGTATCTCTTCCCCAATCGCTATGAAGATGATTTCGGCGAAGTGGTGCTCTCTGGTATCCATACCTATGGTGATACAGTGCATATTTTTGTAGAAAGAGAAAATTATTCGGGGGTATTTATGCCCGGTTATCAGGCCTGGGAATCTTCCTTTAATCCTCCTTCCACAGGTTTGCGATATATCGATCATATGGTGGGAAATGTGGGCTGGAATGAAATGGACCGTTGGTGTGAGTTTTATCGGGATGTCATGGGCTTTTCTCAACTGGTTTCTTTCGACGATAAAGATATCTCGACGGAATATACCGCGCTGATGAGTAAAGTCATGAGCAACGGGACGGGCAAAGTGCGTTTCCCCATCAATGAACCCGCTGAAGGAAAGAAAAAATCACAGGTAGAAGAATACCTCGACTACTATAAAGGTCCTGGTGTGCAACACATTGCCGTCGGTACAGGCAATATCATCGAAACCGTCAATGAACTGATCAGCCGTGGGGTTGAATTTCTCCACGTTCCGACCAGCTATTATGATACACTGGCAGAAAGAATCGGGGAAATAGACGAGGAAATCAGAGACCTGAAAGAGTTAGGTATCCTGGTCGATCGCGATGAAGATGGTTATCTGCTTCAGATTTTTTCCAAGCCGGTAGAAGACCGCCCGACGATGTTTTTTGAGATTATTCAGCGTAAAGGCGCAAGATCCTTCGGGAAAGGCAACTTTAAAGCTTTGTTTGAGGCAATTGAAAGAGAGCAGGAACTAAGAGGAAATCTGTAAGCCCTTCATCCTATGGATTCGCGCCGCCGCAGGCAGTTGCAGTTTACTTCACATCTTATGATGGTGAGGCCGTTGAATTTCGGCTTCAATGAGCAGACCGCTGAAAGTAATGCCTTTCAGCAAAAAGATTCCAGCCTGTCGGCTTCTGAGGTTCGGCGACAAGCTGTAGCAGAGTTTGATTCTTTTGTGGAAATCCTGCGAAATGCTGGTATAACCGTAACGGTATTTGAGGATATTGCGGTACCCCATACGCCCGACGCTGTGTTTCCCAACAACTGGATAAGCTTTCACAGTGAGGGTAAAATATGTGTGTATCCCATGCTCGCACCCAACCGCCAGGCAGAAGTAAGGCAGGATATGATTGCGAAAATGTCCGAAATATATTCTTCGGCAGAAGTTATTGACTTTCGCAGTTATGCCAAGCCCGGCCAATGTCTCGAAGGTACCGGAAGTATGATTCTCGACCGGGCAGGCAAAGTGGTATATGCCTGTATTTCTCCCCGAACAGATATTTCCCTGCTGGAAAAGTTTTGTGAAATAATGGGATACCAGTCGGTTGTATTTACAGCTACAGATGAAAATGGGCAGGAAATATACCATACCAATGTTTTGATGGGATTAGGCGACGGTTTTGCTGTCATTTGTATGGATGCGATTTCCGACAAAACGGAGCGGGAGCACGTGTCGGAAGCCTTGTCGGCAGGTGGATTCGAAATCGTCAACCTTTCTCACGATCAAATGAATCATTTTGCCGGTAATCTTTTGCAGGTGATAAATGAAGATGGGGTTGGCTATGCGGTCGTAAGCCAGAGAGCCTATGACGCATTGGATGTCTCTCAGATCACACAAATTCAGAAATATAGCGAGATACTTGTCATTCCACTTGACGTTATCGAAACCTTTGGCGGAGGTAGCGTCAGATGTATGATGGCAGAAGTATTTCCTCAATTGAAATAAAAACCCGATATTTCAGACTTAACCTTTTTTTATGAAGCCCCGGATTCTCTCGGAATACAATAAATTAAAGAAAGTTCTGATTCATACCCCTGGTGCAGAACATCGTCAACTTATACCATGGGAAGGCGATCATCATCTGATGGGTCCCAATCCCAGGGCCTATCATGAACTACAGCGAAATCACCGCGACCTGAAGGCATTTTTATGCCGTGAAATCGGTGAAGAAAATGTGCTGGAACTCAGGACCCTGGTTTCCGAAATTTTTGAAAATGCAGATTACCGCGAAAGAGTCCGCATTCTGCAGGATACGCTGTATGAAAAAGCCGACGAATATCTCGACCATTTGCAGGCAAGGGGAATAAAGCTCGAAAACTACGAAACCCACGAATTGGTCTGTGACCTGATTGAAGGATATCCGCGGAAGCTTACCCTCAACAATGGCCGCCTGCCCAATATTATTATTCCTCCCAAGCGGGAGATCATGTGGATGCGCGATTCCTCTGCGGTAACGCCCTGCGGCGTGGTGATTAATTCGATGGAGTCGCCCCGGCGCCTGCCCGAACCAACGCTGGTGCGTTCGGTGTTTAAATATCACCCCATGTTTGATGAAGATTCGATTTTCCTCGACATGGTAGATTTTCTTCGGAAAATAAAAGAAGACAATACCTGGTCTGGCCTCCGCGACAAATATTACCTTGAAGGGGGAAATATCATTGTGCTGAGTGAGGAAGCTCTGGCAATTGGCGTGGGGAAACACGAGTTTTTGTACTCCAACCGCACGACACGGCCTGCTTTCGAGATACTGGTAAAACATTTATTTGAAGCCGACAAAACCAATAAACTCCGAAGGATATATCTGGTAAATGTCCCCGACCTGAGAGGGTTTATTCATCTCGATACCGTGTTTAATATGTTTGGTCCGAAATCGGCGATTTGTATGCCCTATATTTTTGGCCATCCTGACCCACCCGGGCATGAAACTGCGACGGAAGTATTGCAGCATTTTGTGCGCTGGTTGCGCCGCAATATGGGCGCCAATCAGACCGACCTAAGCCGTATTCCCACTACCCAGCATTTTGAGAATGCAGGCAAAACGGAGGTGTATGACCGAGATTATATCCGACAAAAAGGCCAGGTCGTGCGGTTGCCACAGCCTGCCCGGTATTTTCTCGATCAGTTGGTGGACGACAACCTGATTGATCTCAACCGAATCGTCTGGATAGGCGGAGACCCGGAGGAAAGCATTACACCGTATGAAAATCTAATGGATGCGTTGTTTGATCAGCACAATATGGCGGGGAATATATTCACCACTGCCCCTTACCGTGCGATTGCTTATCACCGCAATCCCGTGACAGCCGATAACCTGGAAAAGGTATTGAAAAAACTCAGCCCTGATGCCTATCTGGAGCGAATGTCCTCCAACGAAATCCGCACCGACAACGGCGGGCCGCACTGCCTGACACTGCCGTTGTTGAGGGAGGAGTAGAGAATGCCGGGAGGTGAGGAGATCGTTTTCTTTCCGGTCTAAGATGCTTTTTGCATGTTTCTGCCCTGCATGCCTTTCAATGTTGTATCTTGCAGACATTAGAGCCCCTAAGAACATGTTGGGAAATAGTCTTTCACGATCCTTCGGAAAACGGGGGGCAGATTTCGCCATGGGCAACCGGTTCGCACCAGGTACAAAATGGCATTGATCACACTTCGAGTGACATCATCCGCTTGCGTTTCCAATCAAAAAATTCCGATATTGATCCCCAATAGGCATCAGTTAATTCGCTATATTAAGAGGTTATTTTGGTTTTTGTTTGCAAACTCAACCTAATGACCTTTGCCCACTTTTTAAAATCCTAACATGCTCTTATGGCGTGTAAACGGCTGCCAGTAAGGTTTTTAGCTCTTAACCAGGTTTGCCACGTGCGGACAGGAAAATGCTGCTAAATCGCCAACTTAGCCAATCCCGAAACTGTTGTACGCAAGCAATGAATACCGAACAAATCAGCAATATAAAATCATTAAAAAGTATACAATGAAAAAATCAATTTTCGTCCTGTTTATTTTGTCCTCACTATCAGGGTTTTCCCAGGATTCTGAATATAAAGTATCCTCATATCTTACAGAGGGTACAAAAGCACCAAATACTCATTACCTGGGAGAAGCCTGGCTGAATGGTATTATTCACAATGATGCCGAATTGGGTTATAATATTACAAAAGCAACCTTCAAAGCTAACTCAACCCTGGATTGGCATAAACATAGTTCTGCACAAGTCTTAATAATTGTAGATGGAGAAGCCTATTATCAGGAGAGAGGAAAGGAACCTGTAATTCTAAAAGAAGGTGATGTTATTAAATGTGAGAAAGATATCGAACATTGGCATTCCTCTACCAAGTTTAGTGATGTAACGTACTTGGCTTTATATGGTGGTGAACAACCAACTACTTGGACTGAAGTAGTAACCCAAAAATATTACGACGAAGTAGCCGAAAAGCTAAAAAGTAATTAATAATCATCAAGGGTTATAAATTCAGAAAATTAAAAAATGCCAGCGTACAATACGGGTTTGGAAAAAGTGGTGGTTCCATGTCCCGCAGATTCATTTCTGGTTAATCAAAAATTGGTTCTCTGCTTAAACATTTGTGGTTTAAAAAAACCGAGGTAGTTTACTTCAAACAGGGTAGGAAATGAAAAAGCACAGGCATTTTCCCTGTGCTTTTCTGTGTTACTTCTTTCGTTATTCCAGCTACACCACTTCCGCCGCATTCTCCTGCGCAAGTTTGTGCTGAATGTCTGGCGGAACGGTTGTAAACTCAATAAACTCCCGTGAATGTGTCGCCCGTCCCTGGGAGATTGAACTTAGCGCCGTGGCATATTTGTATAGTTCTGCCAGCGGCACCCGTGCCGTGATTTTCTGATAAGCCCCTTCGTTGCTAAATCCTTCCACAATCGCTCTGCGTCCCTGAAGATCGGTCATTACATCGCCCATATTATCGTCCGGAACCAATACTTCTACCCGGTAAATGGGTTCTAGCAGCTTAGGACTCGCATCGAGAAATGCTTTTTTGAAGGCATGTTGCCCGGCGATTTTGAAAGAAATTTCATTGGAGTCCACCGCATGCATTTTGCCGTCATAGACATACACGACGATATCCCTGGCGTAAGAACCCGTGATAGGTCCTTCCTCCATATTTTCCATGATCCCTTTGAGAATGGCCGGCATAAACCGTGCCTCAATTACCCCGCCTACAATACAGTTGCAGTAAACGAGTTTTCCGCCCCAGTCGAGCTCTACTTCCTGTCTTTCCCTGACTTTCAGCTCGGCGGGATCTGTATAACCTTCGTAGTATGGGGCAATTTTGAGATAAACTTCTCCAAACTGACCGGAACCACCACTTTGCTTTTTATGTTTATAGTATCCTTCGGCAACTTTCTGAATGGTTTCGCGATAGGATATTTTCGGTTTGATATATTCAACTTCCACACCATAGACATGACTGAGCAGCCATTTTGTTACCATGAGGTGTAGTTCTCCCTGCCCGTGAATGAGGGATTGTTTCAACTCTTTGGAGTATTCAAATATCAGGGTCGGATCGCTGGAGGCAATTTTAATCAGAGCCTGCGCCATTTTCTCATCGTCTCCTTGTTTTAGCGGAGCAACCGCTGTGCGTATTTTAGGGTTGGGGAAAACGATCGGATCAACGGATTCCTCATCGTCTTTTAACCGGAGGGTCTGATTTGTGCCCGTATCTTTGAGTTTTACAGTAACACCAATATCCCCTGCGGCCAGCTCGTCTACGGTATGGCGGTTTTTACCGTCAATAGTTGAAATCTGATTGATTTTGTTGCGGGTACCATTCGAAGTATTGGTAAATTCCATTCCAGCTTTAAGGCCACCAGAAACTACTTTAAAATAGCTCATGGCACCCGTGTGTTTTTCGTTGGTAGATTTAAACACAAACAGGGTAGAATTGGAATCGGTAACTTTTATTTCTTTTCCGGAGGTAGTTTTTTCAGGTCCCATATCACCGGGAGATGGGGTTACATTCGCCAGAAAGCCCATAAGGCGTCCGCTGCCCATGTTCTTTTTGGCAGAAAGGCAGAATACCGGAAAAAGATCGCGGTTGACCAGACCAGAGCGGAGACCTTTACGCATTTCGTCCTCGTCAAGCTCACCTTTTTCAAAGTACAATTCCATCAGTGACTCGTCATTTTCCGCCGCAGCTTCAACCAATGTGTTATGTAGTTCTTCTGCTCTGGCTTTTTCGTCATCGGGAATGGGGAGTTTTTCTGGCTTCCCACCTTCAGGCGGAAATTTGTACATGACCATTTTTAAGAGGTCAATGATCGCATTAAAGCCATCTCCGGTATTGTAAGGATACTGAACCAGTATGACTTTATCGCCAAATTGTGCTTTGGCCTGCTCAACAGTATTATTAAAATCTGCTTTGGATTGATCCAGTTGGTTGATAATAAAAACAGTAGGCTTATGATACTTCTGCAGATACCGCCATACCAGCTCGGTTCCAACCTCTACCCCATACTGAGCATTGAGGGTTACAAGAGCCGTATCCGCAACACGAAGTGAGCTGATGAGTTCTCCTGTAAAATCGTCCAAACCTGGAGCATCAATGATGTTGATTTTCGTCCCTCTCCACTCCGTGTGGAGGATGGAAGAAAAAATAGAATTTTTCCTTTCGATTTCTATTTCATGAAAATCTGAGATGGTGTTGCCTTCTTCCACACTTCCCATGCGGCTGAGCACACCACCTTCGAACATCATACATTCCGCCAATGTGGTCTTGCCCGATTTTGAGCTGCCCACCAGGACGATGTTTTTAATTTCGTTGGTTTGATAATGTTTCATAAGTTCGCTAGTGATTAGTCCGCTTATAAATTAGGGAAAAACTCAAACAGATGCACATAAAAGGCGGATAAATATTTGAAATTCGTACAGTTTTAGTGAATTTTTCCTATGAATAATTCTTCTGAAAAAACACCAACCATTATGCCTGTTCGTCTGAAGAATTTTACAGTGTTTTTATTTGTATTCGTTGTGGTTTTTCTGGCAGAATTGACCGCCGAATATTTTTTTGAAGTATATCCGGGGTTTTATTTTGTTGTTAAGCCCTTGGTAATGTCCATTCTCCTTTTGTATTATCTCTATATAACCCGGGCAAAAGGCGGATTGTATGATCTTATGATGATCATGGCGCTGTTGTTCTCTCTTACCGGAGATATCCTGTTGATGTTTTCGGGGATGGACTGGTTTATTGCGGGTATAGGCGCGTTTCTGATTGCCCAGCTTTGCTATATTTCGGTTTTTGGGATGAATACTGCCCCCCGTCAAACCCGGAGAGTACTGGTGCGAAAACCCTGGCTGGTAATTCCCGTGATTTTATATGGAAGTGTGCTCACAGCAATCATTTTTCCCAACCTCGGTACCCTGACCATTCCGGTATCAATATATAGCACAGTATTGGTGATCATGGTACTGGCAGCGATCAATCGTTGGAAATTTACTTCGGTAAATAGTTTTATGCTGGTATTGCCGGGTGCAATCCTGTTTTTGCTTTCTGACAGTATGATTGCCTACAGCCGGTTTGGCGATACAACTCTGCCCTCGTTATTTGTGCGGTTTTGGATAATGGGTACGTATATGGCTGCGCAGTTTTTGATTGTATGGGGGATTCTGGTGGAGAGAAAGCAACCTAAGCCACAGGTTCCGGGGATGAATTAAAACACATGAATCAAAATACGAACGCCAAACAGGATTAATACCAGTCCGATGACCCGGTATGTGGCTTTGAGAAAACCCGGTTGAAACAGGTCTTTCAGCCGGTTGGCAAATATTACCTTCAGTGAATCCGTGGTAAGGATCCCTAAAAGTGTTCCTCCAAGAAAAACCAGTTGGCTGGATGAGTCAGGGGTATGGGTTCCTGCAAAAGCAATCAATCCCATCCAAACCGCAAACACAAAGGGGTTGATAAAATTTACCAAAAAGCCTTTGATAAAGAAGTGGAGGTAGTCGAAGGTTTTGATTCTGATCTTTTCAGCCTGGTTAAGTACGGGCCTTACTGCATATCGCAACCCCAGGCCGATAAGGATAATGGCGCCCGCAATACCAATAAGCATTTCATTGCCAGGATTGGTGAAAAAAGAAGAAATACCAAATCCAAACAGAAGTAAAACACAAAGGGCATCACTGAGAAAAATCCCCAGGGCAACTGCCAGGCCAGACTTCAGGCCATGCTCAAGGGTACTATGAAGCAGGGTGAAAAATACCGGACCAATAAAGATGATCAATGCAAGTCCGTAGATAAATCCTTGTAAAAACGTCATGCTGATCCGTTTTTGTTGTCCTGCCCCACCTTTTTAATCGCGAATTTGGGAACAGGATGAGGCAAATATACATATTTTCGCAAAAGACCAAAGACCTTCCGCTTGTTTCTATTTGCACTAAAACCATGCCTAAATCAGAAATCACTTTCGGGATGTCCTTTCTTTTGGTAACTTTCGGGGGTATTATCAATCGCACTATGATTAAAAAATTTACTTTTCTGATCATTTTATTACAGGCGGTTTTGCCTGTAAAAGCGCAGCTATTTCCGCAGCTTGGTGCCCAACGCGCAGGAATTTCTGCCCTTACTTTCCTCAAAATGGATGTTAGTCCGAGATCAGCGGGCCTGGCCGGTGCTAATATTTGCCTTACCGGCGACGCCTATTCTACTTTTACTAACCCGGCAACACTCGCCGAAGTGGAAAATTTTTCACTCGCCGGTTCCAATACGTTCTGGATTGCAGATATCAACTATGCCTACCTCACGGCGACTACACATAATGCCCGCGCCGGTACATTTGGATTTTCTCTCAGTGCTCTGAACTCAGGCCCGATGGAGGTTCGTACCACCTTCCAGCCGGAAGGTACGGGTGAATTGTTTTACGCCAATTATTTCACAGCCGGACTTAGCTATTCCAAAAGTCTGACCGATCAGTTTAGCTGGGGAGTAACCGGTAAATATGTTCAGGAACGACTGGCTGAGTTTGTGGCACAGACCGCAGTCGTTGACCTGGGGTTTTTGTATGAAACCGATTTTAAAGACCTGCGATTCGCAGTGATGGTTCAGAGTTTTGGGGTAAACTCCACCCTGAAAGGCAGCGTTAAGCTGGACACGACCTTTAATAAAAAAACGCTTTCTCTCGACTCCTATCCTACGCCTACAGTTTTTATGCTGGGGATATCTATGATCCCCTGGAAAAGTGCTGATGGCAAACAATCCCTTACTACTCTCATTCAACTCAATCACCCCAACGACAATGCCGAAAATATCCGCATGGGAGTTGAATACAATTATAAAAATCTTTTGTTTCTGCGGGCGGGGTATAAAATTAATGTCAGCGACCAGAATTTCCCCACAGGTGGGGTAGGTATCCGCACCCGTGCAGGACGCCATCCGCTGGTATTTGATTATGCCCTCGATCCGATGAAGTATCTGGGGGTAGTGCATCGTTTTGGGTTAAATTTTACCCTCAATCCTGAAAATAGTATCCGATGAACAGATTGATCTATTCGATAAATATTCTTTGCATCGCTCTCTGGGGCTTTCTTGCCGGGTGTGAAGGGTTCTTTGGGAAAAAAACACCTACCGATTTTCTGGACGAACCGGTTTACAACGATCGCACGGTAGCCTATGTGCCCATTCAGCCGGTATGGGATAATTTCACCTACCCGACAGATATTATCGCCGGCTGGGACGAATTGCTGTATGTGGTAGATCAGGGCACAGAAGAAATCATTTCTCTCGATCAGGCCGGAAATGAACTGGGGCGTTTTCGTGTACAGGGGCTAAAAACTATTGCCCAGGACCGGCGACTTGATATCCTGGCGACAGGGACGATTGATACAACAATCAACGGAACCGACTTTACCCTGCCGGCCATATACCGCATAGACCTTAATAAGTCCGGGGAATATGGCTTAAAAAATGCGAAGATCAGCAAACGGATTATTCATCCATTTTACTATCGGTCGGGTACTCCTACAATCAGTGATGAAGCGGTTTCATTTACCGGAATCGCTGTCCAGGGCAGCAATAAATACTATGTATCCCGAAATGGTCCTTCCAATGCCCCCAGCCAGTTTGGTGGCCCGGACAATACGGTGCTCGTATTTGATGATACGGATAAATTTCAGACACCAGTGTTTGTAACCACAAATCTTGGGCTGATCCGCGATTACTTCAAGGCACCTCAGGGATTGACAACACCTGCACAACCGCCGCAAAGCCCGGCGGTATCCATGGCCCCTGATTTTATATTTGCTTCCATCGGTACATCCAATGTGTTACGGGTACAGTATGTTGCTGCGATAGAAACGCCGTTTGGTATCAGTTATCAGGTGCAAAATTATCCGGTAGGCGATACCTCCCGGGCAGATCGGTTTCTCTATGAAGCCAACCGGTTTACTACACCGATAGACGTTACGCTCACAGGAGATGGTACAAATTATCTGTTTGTGGTAGATGCCACAAAGGATTCCCTTTTTCAGTTTAACGGGCTCGGGTACGAAGGGGTTAATCCGCCCGCTGGTTCTGGTTCCAGAAAGGCGATTCTCGCCTCATTTGGTGGCACAGGGAGTGGACTTACCCAATTTCGCGAGCCCCGGGGGGTGGCGTATATCAGCCGTATCGTTTACGTAGCAGATGCAGGAAACAGCCGTATATTGCGGTTTAAGCTTACAACAGATTTTGAGTAGCGGTTATCTCCTGGAGGTATGGGCCTGACTATATGCCTTCACCCTTTGATCGATATTCGTTCTGATATTTACCCAAAAGAGATTGTAATCGCCAATATGGTAATTGCTGGTGAAAGCAAGCGGAAAGGGCTTTTTCGTCCAAAGCAATCCATTGTGAGCCTGAGCATCCAGTTTATGGCTTTTGATTTTTTTGTAGTTGGGGTATAAAAATCCTTCGTGCAGGGAAACTGGCGCATACAGGGTATCAGAACGCCATGACAGCGGATTTGTCACCAGGGCACTATCATAAAAATGGGCAAAATCATTTTTAGGGGTTCTGTCCCGTCTCCAGGTATTCCAGCTGATTACACAACCGGTCTGGTCTGGTGAATCACAAGCCGGTATGAACGCCATCGTATCTGCCGGAAAAGGCCAGCCAATGAGATAAGCTGCTACCAGTTTATCCTGCAGGGGTTTGCCATCAAAAAACTCTTTGATCAGCCTGATCCCATGGATTGTTCCCTGGCTATGGGTCGCAATCACAATCGGGCGTCCCTGGTTGTAATGCTCCATATAATAGAGGAACGACTCCCTTACATCCACATAGGCAAAGTTGAGCGCCTTGATTTCAGAGACTTTATCGTCTGAAAAGAAACCCCCAAAACTCATTTGCCTGTATCTGGGCGCATAAACCCGGCAGTTGTGGTTAAATACACTTGCCTGGTGTTTAATGGCCCGTTGATCGGTTTTTCCATTGAGTTCCTTGTCATTGACATTTGCATTCCATGCGAGCCCTCCCATGAAAGTTGTGGGGTGGATAAAAAACACATCTACCGGAGCGTCAGCCTGGTCTTCAGGGGTAACGTTGGGAGGCGTAATATCCGCAAAGTCAGACTTGTCTGGCAGAGCAGCCCAGGTATAAGTTTGGCTGTAGTCGGGTGCCGCCGAGGGGGTGTAGGCCTCAAATGGTTTTTGAGGAGGTTTGGTAGTAGAACAGCCAATTCCCAAAAGGAGAAGCAGCGTCATGAGAAAAATCAAAGGATTGATTTTCATTGTAGGTTTTCTCTGGTTATTGATAATCTTCCGGACTCATACTTTTTATCCAGGTCTGAATCAATTCAAGTGCTTCGGCATGAACCATTTTTCTTCCCACCTCCGGCATCATGACTCCAGGGTCTGTCGATGCCATCCGGAAGTAGAGTATGGAGGTTTCCGGGTTTCCGGGATTGATATCATACTGATGCCCACCTGAACCCCTGCCGGCTGCGACCGGAGCTTTAAATATACCCCATATATGTGGATCTTTCTGATGAATATCGAGAAATAATCCGGAAGTGTTGGCAGGCCCTTTGGGATTATGGCAATGTGCGCAATTGATGTCGAGCCAGGCCCGTGCCCGTTCTTCAGTTGTCCCTGACCGGGGGTCATTCCAGACCGCTATACGCGGTATCGTCGTTTTGTCCTGAGGCAATCCTTCAATTATACCTTTCTCTGCCCAGTAAGCCAGCTGATTAGGGACATTCAGCCCAAAAACTGGCTCAAGGGGATGATTGAGTTGCCGGGCAGAAGGACCTATGGGGACAAATACTCCATCATTGTTATGGCAGCCCTTGCATTGATTCAGATTGGGCATGGCGTATTCCAGCATTACTTTTTTTCCCTGGCCGTTGGTCCACTTTACGGGTTTCGTGTCCCCCGCGACTTCAAGCACAGCGTCTGTCTGTGTTTCATTCCAGTGGTAGGGAAATGCCTCCCATCCGGATTCTTCCCTGATCAGGAGGCGCGTTTCCATGAGGCGCCTTCCTTTGGCAGGTTTGCGCTCGTCGTTGTAGTAAAAAAACGTTTTGATAAGGACGGTACCAACCGGGAAATCCAGTACCTGTGTACCGTTGTAAGTGGCTTTTTGCCCGGGAGGGACCTTGACAAAACGCAGTTTTTGTGCATAGTCTGTAAACAATGGCGTCGCCAGTGAATAGGGAATCACCCCTTCTGCCGGAATTTGACCCGCGATATCACCCTCAAAAAAGCCGTATTCAGAAAGATTCATCAGGGGTTTGAATCGCGGCGAATCTGATGGCATAAAGCCACTGTTTACCCAAAGAGAAAGCATCGCAAGTACTACTGAAAATGTCAGCAATACCATTCTTTTGGATACATAAAAAGTGTTTGAACAAATCATTTTATTGAAGTGCGTAGAGCCGGCGCTGCGATTGCATCACATTCGCAGTCAAACGGTTTGGGATCTGTACTGATATTTTTGAAATTGTTTTCTGCATCAAGGCTGGCAAAACTGGCATTGCCATTGTTTCGGATACAGATTCTGTATTCTTCTTTGAATGAGCCATCATCATTTACAGTTGCTTTATCGAGGATGCCATCAAAAAGGATATCCGGAACATTCTTTTTAAACTTGAGGAATAACAATTTGCCGATAGGATTTTTCAGGGTCGGCATGGTCTTTTCTCTTGAAAAATTATTGTCGTGGATATATACTCTGGTAGGGTAGGGGTAATAACCTTTGTCTTTAATCGGAACCTGGGTCATGTAGTAGCTGATGATAGCCGCACTTGCCGTCCGGTTTGCATGGATCTCATTATTAAATACCTCTACATCACTGGTAGCGAGGACCATCACGCCAGTACCCGGAGGCACCGTAGCCACTGTATTTCCTTTTGGTGCAAAGTTCTTGAAATTATTTTCATGTACATTATTATTATACACCCGTACCTGTCCGCCTTTTTTCTTTGGAAGATCTGGCAGATCAAAAACCAGAATTCCACCTGTATTCATATAAGCTTCGCAGTTGTGAACATCAGCCCGGGTAGAATTTTCAATTTCAATACCGGCTACATTATGATAAGCGCGTGAATGGCGAACAATGATATTGTCTGACTGCCCCACATATATCCCCGCGTCGGAGGCACCGATTGCTTCGCATTTTTCGATAAGGACATTGGTGCAACTCACCGGATAAAACCCATAGGAGCCATTTTTGGGTGAGACTTTCCCCGTCCATTCTACCTTCATATTTACCATAGAAATCCCTTCGGTGTCCTTGGCTTTTAATCCATCACCTTTGGCATCCTGAATGGTAAAACCTGTGATCATGATATTGGCGCAATTGGTAATATTGATGCCTTCCGCACCTTCCTCCTGGCCTTTAAAAGATATGATGGATTTTTCTACTCCCTGACCGCGTATAACCAGGTCTTTTTTTCCTTCCAGAGAGATTGTCCCTTTAGCGGTATAAACGCCTGCAGGAATATCTATGGTATCGCCGGGCTGAGCCATGATGAACTGAGTTTGAAGCTGTTTCCGGATATCGCCTGATCCTGTCTGTGACCATGAAGGCAACCACAAACTGATAGTAAATAGAAAAATACACACGTTCTTCATTGGGAGTGAGATTATGGATGAATAGTAATAGTAGAATTGTTGTGCAAATTACGCATTACTGATAAGATTGACAATTTGCATAAAGCCCAAATTATTGAGAATAATTTTCTATATTTTACTCCTTTTTCATTAATTAACCAGAAAATTATATAAGCAATAATTGATTAAGTTTGGTTTTCAAACATTAGCAAAGGCTAATATTACAAAAATTTGAATTTTTTTTTAAAATTAACTAAGTTCGAATCCACGATAGATTTTAATAGTTTGTGATTTTCGCAAATTGATAAATGGGAAGAAAAAGTAAATCAACCGTCAGAAAACAGGAGATCCTTTCGTACTTCTACGATGTTATCATTGATGAGGGGTTTGAAGGGGCTTCTATAGCTAAGATTGCCAAACGGATGGAAGTGAATCCCAGCCTTCTTATCCACTATTTCACCAACAAAGATGCGATGGTGCTGGGTCTGATTGACTATATTATTTCTACGTATTCTTCTCATATTCTGCCCGACTTTTCCCATGTAACTGATCCTCTGGAGAGATGGGAGGATGTACTTGATGTGGTTTCCCTGATTCAATGGGATCGAATTATGAACAATACCGTTTTTTACAGTTGTTATACCCTCGCGCTGCGGCTTCCTGAAGTAAAAGAGCGGTTTGAAAAATATTATTCATCTCTGCGCAATGCTCTGGTTAGCGAGATTGTCCATGCAAATAGCCATAACGTGATACAGGTCAAAGACCCTGAAAAGGCGGCCAGACTCATGATTTCATTGGTTGAGGGTTCGAATTTTTATCAACATCTTGACTCCTCCAATCCGGGAAACAATGATCGGGCGAATATGATCAAACTGACCATTCGGAATATGTTTGTCGGAAATAAAATCTGAACTTCCTACAGCTACTTTATATGTCAACGCCACTAAATTTCCGACAGGAACTGACTGCCGTATTTGGGAAACCTGTTTCCGAAAACCCTACTCAGGCAATGATTGAAGCTGCCTACAAACATCACGGGCTTGACTGGCGGTATCTGACGATTGAAGTTGATCCTGCTGATCTGGCGTCAGCTGTAAATGGCGCGAAGGTTATGGGTTTTCGGGGATTTAACTGCACCATTCCCCACAAGGTTGCGGTAATTCCTCTTCTTGATGCGCTGGGTGAATCTGCTGCGCTGATGGGGGCGGTAAATTGTGTGGTACGGGAAGGCAATCGTTGGGTAGGTCAGAATACAGACGGGAAAGGATTTGTACGGTCGCTAAAAGAAATCACAGATACCGCGGGTAAAAAAATTGTAATTCTGGGTGCGGGCGGTGCTGCCAGGGCGATTGCTGTTGAGCTTGCACTGAACCATGCAGGGCATATTACGATTGTAAACCGCTCCGAAGACAGAGGGCGCAGCCTTGTGCATTTGCTCAATGAAAAGACAGCGGCGCCCGCCAATTTTGTCCATTTACATGAGACCTTTTCACTTCCACCCGATACAGATGTATTTATTAACGCGACGAATATCGGTTTGTACCCGGATGTGGATGCGCGGATTCCGCTGGAATTTGGCTCTCTGAAGCCAGCGATGATCGTGGCCGACGTCATCCCCAATCCACCCCGCACCCACCTGGTGCTTGAAGCAGAAGCTCTTGGCTGTAAGGTCATTGATGGCCTGGGTATGCTGGTCAATCAGGGCGTGATCGGTATGAAGTATTGGACCGGGATAGACCCGGACCCAGCGGTTATGCGAAAAGCACTGGAAGATATTTTTGGTTGACGATGACTATTCGCTACGGGGCGCTTCTCCGTTGAAAATCCGTTGAACAATAGCGTCCATCCGTTCAAAAGTACTATAGCCGATTGAAATCGCCCATAGCGTACGGTTATGCTGCAACAGCATCGTGGGGAAACTATTTGCCCCCACTTGTCTTGCCCATAAAAAATCATCCGTTGTCTCTTTCCGCACGTCTTCCTTGTAAAACAGGGCCTCAAACGCCACAGGATCTACGCCAAATGGCTCAAGCAGCGGGAAATAGGTTTCAACTTTACCCGTGTCCTGATTGTCTCTGTAAAAGGAATGCTGGATTGATTTGAAAAACGAAAGTGTAGATTCTGGCTGTAAATGGCGAAATGCAACCACAGCCCGGCAGGGTTTTTCGGTATCGTAAACAAATGCACTTTCGGGATCGAGAATGGCATAATTGAAAGGTTGCCCGCTAAGTTCTGTTACCTGTGCCCAATGCTCATAGAGAAATCTCCGCAGATCCTTATTCATAGGATGGATTTCGTGTGTTCTCAAACCACCTACCACTACCTCAAATGGAAAAGATTCATAGCTGTTTTTGAGTTTCTCCAACTCGTCAGAAATACCGTAACACCACGAACAAAGGGGATCACCCACATATATAAATTTGGTCAAGTCATCCATAGGGATACAAAATTAATCATTTTTTACTAATCGATTTTCTCCAAAGCGATCAGTGAATAGGCTACCGGTTTTTCTGAAAATAGCGCGCTGGTCTTAGGCCATACAGCCTTAAACACACTACTGTTGCGATATGCTTCCAGACTGCTTTCATCTTCCCATAAACTATGGGTATAGCGAATGAAGGGGTTCCGGGCATCTTTCATCAGTTCCAATTGCCGGCACCCGGGGAAATGGCGAATTTCATTTTTGTGTTCATTGAAAATCTGCTGAAAAACTTCCAGTTTATCCTCCTGGAAAACCATTCTGACGATACGTACGATCATAGTTTAGATTGAATAATGGCAAATTTAACCATGAGGCTGCTTATATTCAGAGAGATTGTCGCTTTTTTCTTTGTACTTAAACATCTAATTTTAAATTGCGTTTACAAAACGGGAATCTCCGGAAAATTGATTTATCGAAAATATTGGTATGAAAAATATTTTGTCTGTATTCACCCTGATCTTTATGGCTTTGTCTTCTTTTGGACAGGAGGCTGTTTGGGTATTTTTTAAAGATAAAGGTTCTTTGTCCAGATTGGAAAATCCCCACTCATTTTTAAGTGCGGATGCGATTCTCCGTCGCGAAGAAAAAAATATTCCCATCACAGTCTCTGATCTTCCGGTAGAGCCTGCATATGTGAAAAGACTTAAGTCAAACAATTTTGAGGTAGTTTCGACTTCCCGCTGGCTTAATGCTGCGGTAGTGCGCATGGATTGCAGCCGCAGAGCGGAGGTTTTGTCGCTGGATTTTGTGGCGGGGATACGTCCTGTTGCCCAAATCGTATCGACTGCTACAGATGATGCGCCTGAAGCTATCAGCCCGGGCATTTATTCTCCCTTGCTTTACGGGCAGGCAGAAGAACAAAATAATATGCTGAATATCGCCGGTCTGCATGAAAGAGGATTTACCGGTCGGGGCGTGAAGATGGCGGTACTGGACGCAGGGTTTCGGGGAGTAGATACCATTGCGGCTTTTGATTCCATGCGGGCAGAACATCGCATTCTCGCTACCTGGGACTTTGTGGATAATGACGAGACGGTGTATCATTCGGATGCACATGGAACGCAGGTGCTTTCGGTAATTGCCGCGAATATTCCCGGTCAGTTGGTGGGAACCGCGCCCCATGTTTCAGTTATCCTATTACGCACCGAAAACTCCCGTTCTGAAACCCGCCAGGAGGAATACAATTGGGTAAAAGCTGTGGAAATGGCCGATTCTTTGGGGGTCGATATTATTCATTCTTCTCTGGGATATACCGAATTTGACGATGATGAAGAAAGTTATACCTACGAAGATATGAATGGGAATACCGCGATAACCACAAAGGCGGCGGATATGGCTGCCCGGAAAGGGATCATCATCACGGTAAGTGCGGGTAATGAAGGCGACAATCATTGGCAGCATATTGTGGCCCCATGCGACGCAGATAGTGTGTTGTGTGTAGGCTCTGTAGATCGTCTCCAGAATCTTTCTGGTTTTTCCTCGATCGGCCCTTCATCCGATGGTCGTATAAAACCAGATGTAGTTGCTATGGGAAGCCGCACCATGGCTGCAAATCCTAACAACAGAATTTACGGGGTAAATGGCACCTCATTTTCCGGGCCGTTGATTGCAGGTTTTGCCGCTTGTCTCAGACAAGCGCATCCCGAACGCAGTAATATCGATATCATCCGTGCCGTCCGTCTGAGTGGAGACCAGGCCGGTCTTCCTGATGAAAAATATGGTTACGGCATTCCCGATGCGGTCAAAGCAGATTCGTTGCTTTCCAATGTGGAAGATCTGACGATGGTCAAAATCGAAACACTTGAAAAACCCCAGCGGGGACTAAAGGTTGTTCAAAAGCCTGTGATGATTCTAGATGCTGGAGACAATATAGTTTTCACCGAAAAACCCCAAACTGCTGTGGTCGTAGGGGAGCAACAGGTAAGTATCAGTACAGAAGGAGCGGGTGCGGGCATCGTCAGCTATACAATCTATAAGGGCAAACAAAAACTTACGATCAGCGATACCGAACTGAGTGCGGGTGAAAAAACAATCACACTCAACACAAAATATCTGTTGAAAGGCAAATATTATATCGATATCGTTACTGACAGATTCGAAGAAAAAATTCCTTTCGAAATCCGTTAATATAACCCCTGGCTTCTATGATTAAAGATATTTCGGATAGTCTTTCCGCCTATGGAAAGGCGTTGAGAATGATCGGACAGTACAATCTGTGGCGATATATTATGATCCCGGGCTTGGTAAGTGTGGTAGCTATATTTTTGTTGTTAGCAGGCCCGGTAGTATGGTTTGCCAACAGCTCGGTGGAGCAGATGATTGTGGACATGATTCCCATCGAGGGGTTGAAAGGAATTGCCGAAGGCCTGGCAGATGTGCTGGTCTTGTTAATTACCGTGTTTTTCATCTTCTTTTTTGGGAAATATATTGTCCTTGCTGTTGTATCTCCATTTATGGGAGCACTTTCAGAGAAGATCGAAGAGATTGAAACCGGCAAAAAGGTTTTATCGGACAGCCATTTTTTTGCAGACCTGATCCGGGGGATTACGGTTTCGCTGCGGAATCTGCTGATAGAAATATTTTTGACACTACTTATACTGCCGTTGCATCTGATCCCAGTTATAGGAACGATTGCGGCCACAGCGCTGAGTGTGAGTGTAGAGGCTTATTTTGCCGGTTTTGGCAATATGGATTACACACTGGAGCGGAAACGATACAGCGTTGGGCAGAGTGTTTCATTTATTCGCCAAAACCGGAGTAAGGCCATAGGCAATGGCCTCGGTTTCCTCGGAATATTAATGATACCGGTACTTGGATGGTTTATGGCCCCGGCGTTGGCAACGATAGCCGCAACCATTACCTCGTTGAGCGTATTGCAGAAAGATTAGTCCTGGAGGAGCGAGTGTTCCTTCCGGATTTTTTCCTGAATCGTCTGAAGTGCTTTGATAACAGATTCTGGTCTGGGCGGACAGCCGGGAATATATACATCAACGGGAAGGAAATTGTCTACCCCTTGAACAACGCCATAAGCTCTGTGCATACCACCGGTAGAAGCGCAGGCTCCCATTGCGAAGCACCATTTTGGGTCAGGCATTTGGTCCCAGATGCGTTTGATTGCATGAGACATTTTGTAGGTACACCATCCGGCTACGATCATGAGGTCAGCCTGACGAGGTGAAAAGCGAAATACTTCACTGCCAAACCGGGATACATCATATTTAGGTCCGGCGAAAGCCATCATTTCGATTGCGCAGCAGGCAAGCCCCATGGGCATTGGCCATAAAGCATTGGTACGTGCCCAGTTGGTCACAAAATCAACGGTGGTGAGCATATACCCCTGCTGAGGTAATTGTTTTGCTAATGCTTTTTCTAATCCCATGACAATAAAACCGGATTAATGAATATTTTGTTTTGATTGGAATGAAGATAGTCAGATTACCACTTCAGCCCGCCTTTTTTATAAACGTAAATGTATCCTACAAAAAGAATCAGAATAAAAACCAGCATTTCAACAAAAGGGAACACCCCAAATTTTTGAAGCAACTGGCGGTACTGAACAGCCCATGGATACATAAATACCACCTCGATATCAAAGAGGATAAATAACATCGCAACGAGATAGAATTTTACAGAGAAACGCTCATTGGCCGAACCTACGGGATCCATACCGCTTTCATATACCGAACCTTTGACCTTATTGGGACGGGCGGGCCCCAACAGCCAGGAAAGATTGGTAAGCAACAACCCCAGAAACAGTGCGATACTGATCAGGATAAAAATAGGAACGTAGTTGAGTATAGTTGTGGACAGGATCATCGGTGTATTTATCTCCATAACTGATCATTCTGAATTAGCCCCTAAATATAGAGACAATTGCCGGATTCTTCCAATTATTTCATAAAAAAAGGGAAGCCGTAAGACTTCCCATCGCATTTTTTTGAATAAGAGAAACTGTTAGTTGAGAGAAACATTGTGCATTTCTTCCAACTGGCTGATCATGCGGGTAAGTTTTCTGTTTTCGCGTTCACCCAGATTTCTTACACCAATTCTTTCAGCTTCGTGGATCATGTCGAGACGAGTGCCAAGCTCATGATAGCTGAGCAAAGTACTGCCGTTAAGTTTGTTTCTAACAACTTCCCTGTTCAGAAAGCTCTTAGTGTTCTGTAATTTTGAGTGCAACTCTTGAGAAGTCATAAAGAGAAGTGATTTTGAGACATACTAAACCTAATATCCTCGCAAATATAAGAGGAAAAACCGGACTTCCCAAATAAAATGTTAAAAAAAACGAGCAAATACTGCCAATTATTGCATGAACCGTAATCGTTTACGTAAAAAATAAAATTTTTATAAAATCCTGTATATTCTGTGATTACTGCCTGTTGAAGCGGAAATGACGGGTAACAGGAAAGTCTGATTTTTCGTTTTTTTGTTTTATAATGAAGAAATGTTTCGCGATTATCTTACATGACCGTCTTTGAAAGAATTTATCAGTTCTTGTCATCAGAACTTCATGCCTTCCTGTTAAACTTCATCGGGTATTCTACATCTATATCTCCTCTGATGATTCGCTGTAGTTTGGGCTTTAGCATAGAGCGGCGGAGATTGGATATATGATCCATAAAAAGGATGCCCTCCAAATGGTCATATTCGTGCTGGATCACTCTGGCTTTCATACCAGAAAAGGTTTCGGTTTTCTCTTCAAAATTTTCGTCGAAGTAGTGGAGGGTAATATCACTTCTTCTCCTTACCACTTCGCGTATATCAGGAATGCTTAAGCAGCCTTCTTCAAATCCCCAGGGTTTACCTACTTCCTCCACTTTTTGGGGATTAATAAATACCCGTTTGAAGTCCTGCATTTCTTCGTCTTCCATAGGGGCACCATCCACTACAAACACCCGTATCGGAAGATTGATCTGGGGCGCAGCCAATCCCACTCCCTGGGCATTATGCATGGTTTCAAACATATTTTCTATCAATACAGGCAGATCCGGATACTCGGGGCCGATTTCTGCTGCTTTTGTTCTCAATACCTGATGGCCGTAACCTACGATGGGAAGAATCATGTTTTTCTCTTTGCGACTATTTTCCAGCTCGCAAATTTCTCTCTTTCCGGCAAAAAATCAAAACTTAACGATTTTCCATAAACTCCTGAAGAATAATTGTCGCACTAATCTGGTTTACCAGGTGTTTGTCTTGTCTTTTTTTTCGGCTCAAACCTGCGTCAATCATCGTCTGGAAGGCCATTTTGGAGGTAAATCGCTCATCCCGGAAATGTATTTTTACCTGTGGGTATTTTTTTTGCAACTGATCACCCAGATTTCTCACGGCTTCAGTAACATGGGTATCCGTGCCATCTGTGCGGGTCGGAAACCCCAACACGATTTCACTGATCGCTTCGCTGGCAAATAGTTCTGCTAACTTATTGTCCAACCCGCTGGTATCAAAACTACCAATACCCGTGGCAATGATCTGCATCGGGTCTGTCCAGGCCAGGCCTGTGCGTTTTAATCCATAATCAATAGCTATGATCCGTGGCATACAGTCTTCATGATTTATAGGTTTTGGGAAGGAGTACCCGGAAGGTCGTACCCTTGTCGACTTCTGAGGATTTTACAAATATTTTCCCCTGGTGATAATTTTCAACTATTCTTTTTGTCAGGCTCAGGCCCAATCCCCATCCGCGTTTTTTGGTAGTAAATCCGGGTTCGAATACTTTTTTGAAATTGCTTTTGGGTATGCCTTTTCCTGTATCTGTAACATCAATATAATACTGAAGCCCTCTTTCTCCAGCATCAATGCGGATTACGCCTTCTTTGGACTGTATGGCATCCAAGGCATTTTTAAGAAGATTTTCAATCACCCAGTCAAAGAGCTGTGGGTTGACAAACAGCTTACTCTCCAGGGGAATATTGTTATGTAGTTCCAGTTTGATACTGCCTCGCTGAGTCATTCGTTTTTTGAGGTACTCGGCAGAATGATCCAGGACTTTTTTGAGACTTGTCTCAACGAGTTCGGGTTTGGAACCAATCTTTGAAAACCGTTCTGCGATATTTTCCAGCCTTTTGATGTCCCGCTCCATCTCTAATATGAGTTCGCTGTCATCGGGGCGGTTCTCCATTTTGAGCTTCAGCAATTCAATCCAGGCCATAAGACTGGATACCGGTGTCCCAAGCTGGTGGGCGGTTTCTTTTGCCAGTCCTACCCAAACTTTATTTTGTTCGTTTCGTTTGGCGATCGCAAACCCTGCAAACACGGCACCGATAAACACAAAGGCCACAAGCATCTGCACAAAGGGAAACCATCGAAGCCGCTGTACGAGAAGAGAATTTCCGTAGTAAACCTTTTGAAAACGCCCGTCATCAAATTCGACTTCTATGGGAGGATATTCCTGCTTTAACTGTGCAAGTTTTTTCCGTATGGCGATTTCTCTTTCCGCTTCAGTAAGGGTTTCCGGAAGTTGAATATTGTCGCCGTCAATCGATTCTCCTTCACCAACCAGAATTTTTGGCGTTTGGTCATCATTGGGGCGTATAATTCTGCTATGGATAAACGCGAGCGCTTCTGACGCAGAATTGGGATCATCCGGGTCAATTTCGTCTGTGATAAATTTGAGTGCGTCGCGATATAATTCCACCCCTGATTTTTCTTTTTCTTCCAACTGCCTGGCCAGGTAATTGGAGTACACCAAAGATCCCGTGAGAATGATCCCGGCAAATCCATATATGATCAGACGGGTGAGCAGTCTTGTTTCAAATGAAAGCATGCTATTATTGTTTCAGCAAAGTTTCCAGCTTTTGCACTGATGTTTCCCAACTAAAATGGTTCTTTACGAAAGATACCCCTTTATTGCTTAAGGTCTGATGTAAATTTTTATCTCTATAAATGCGAATGACCTGCGCGGCAAAGGATTCTGCGGTGTCGGCAAGCAGGATTTCTGTATTTGTTTCTGCACCTATGGCGTTATTGACCAGCGGGGTTGTTACGCAGGGAATGCCCATAGCCATAGCCTCGAGGATTTTATTCTGCTGGCCGCTTCCCGTGAATAATGGCGCGACAAAAACTTCTCCCTGGGTATAGGCGTCTCTGATATCTTCAACCCAACCTGAAACAGAGACTCTGGGGTCTTTTTCCAATATCGTTACCCCTGAGGTGGGACGTGCTCCGGCCAATAATACCCTGGCATCAGGAATCTGTTTCCATATTTCGGGCATGATTTTCCGTACCAGAAACCGCGCTGCCGTGACATTGGGGAAATAGCCCAGGTTCCCGACAAATACTACAAGGTATTCTGGCTTTGGGGGCTTTTCCTTCCGGGAAAAATATTGCGTATCTATCCCGTTGGGGATAATGCTTACGCCTGCCTGGGCCTCCTCTGGCAACAACTGCCGGTCCTGCTCCGAAATAATGGTTCGCACACCCGATTGCCGGGAAGCATATATTTCTGCCTGTGATAATTTTTGGGCTTCCCACTTAAAAAATGGACGAAGCCAGGAGCTTGCATGTTCGGCCCGGCGATTCATACCTACCGAAAAACAATCCATATAATCCAGTATCAGCGGCAAATCCCAGTTTTGAGTATATGGATACATCCGTATCAACTGACAGAATACGGCATCGGGTTTTTCTGCTGCTAATATCCTATCGAGCTGTTTTTTTACTGATTGCCTGAAAAAATACCCTACCTGAAACGGATGACCGGAAAATATGGTCATGATCAGGTGCCAGATAATGCCGGGCCGTGTAAGTGGAAAGGTGAAGACCTGCGAGCAGAATGGTTTCAACGCTTCAAAATCTTCGTTACTTATCGACTGGTCTGTAAGTGAGCAAAGTACAATTTCGTGTTTCTGACTCAGCACCCGTATCTGATGATAGATACGAAGTTTGTCCCCTTTTTCAAGTGGATACGGAAATCGTGAGGTGAGAATCATCAGCTTCATACAGGGGCAATTTACGATTTTTACCCATGCAACGAATACAGATGACGTACGAATGCTTATCCTTCCAACTGAAGTTTGAGCAGGTTGCTGTATGCACCTGCCTGAAGTATGGAAAGCTCCTCATGTGAACCCGACTCGATAATTTTTCCTTCATTCAGCACATAGATCCGGTCCACCTGCCGGATTGTGGAAAGCCGGTGTGCAATGATAATGGTGGTACGGCCTTCCATCAGCTTATTGAGAGCGGACTGAACCAGGCTTTCAGACTCGGCGTCGAGTGAACTGGTGGCCTCATCGAGGATGAGGATGGCGGGATCTTTCAGTATCGCCCGGGCAATCGCAATGCGCTGCCGCTGGCCTCCTGATAGCTTGATGCCTCTTTCTCCTACAATGGTATCGAGTTTCTCCGGAAAACCCTGAATAAAGTCCCATGCATTGGCCTTGATTGCAGCGGCCATGATTTCTTCTTCTGTTGCATTCGGTCTGCCGTAGGCAATATTTTCCTTGATACTGCCGCCAAAAAGTATCACCTCCTGAGGTACGACGCCAAGGTTTTTGCGGAAAGCAGCCAGGTCATAGTCGTTGATACTTTTTCCGTCCACAAGAATCTGCCCGTTCTCCACCGGATAAAATCGCATCAATAGCTGGGTAACGGTAGATTTTCCTGCACCACTCTGCCCTACGAGGGCGATCTTTTCTCCCGCAGCAATGTCGAGGCTAAATGATTTTAATACAGCAACTTCGGGCCTCGCCGGATAAGAAAAGCCTACCTCGCGAAAGGCGATATTCCCTTCGATTTTTGCCGCAGCAGTTTCTTCTTCGGCTAGAATAAGCTCGGGCGTTTCACCCATGATCTCTCTGATTCGTTCGGAAGCGCCGATCGTTTTCTGTAGCTGGCCATAAAGATCTCCCATACCCGCAACAGAACCTCCGATGAAGGTTGTGTAGAGGATAAATGACACCAACTGGCCGATGGCAATTTCTCCTGAATTGATCATATGGGCGCCAAACCAGATGACGAGGATGATTCCGCCAAAGAGGGCCACGAAAATAAATGAGACAAACGCGCCGCGAAATACAGCTGCCCGTAGCGCTGTACGCACAACTTTCCCGAGGGCAGTTTTATATTTTATGGTTTCAAGCAACTCATTGGCGAAGGCTTTGACGATCGAAACAGACTGAAAAGTCTCTTCGACAATGGTATTGGACTCGGCGAGAAGATCTTGTGTGGATTTGGAAAGCTTGCGGATATATCTTCCAAATATCAGGGCGGCAACGATGATCAGCGGAAAAGTGCCCATCATAAAGAGCGTAAGTTTGGTTGATATCATTACGACCAGAATCACGACTCCTATAACAAAAGTCAGAATCTGCCGCAGAAACTCTGCCAAAGAAAAAGACAACATATCCTGAAGCTGGGACACATCCGCGGAAATGCGGCTATTAAGTTCACCGACACGACGCTGCTCAAAGAAAGGAATCGGGAGGGTGATAATCCTTCGGTAAAGATCAAGCCTGATATCGGCCATGGCACGCTCACTTACCTGGGCAAAGAGAAATATTCTCAGGAAAGAAAAAATTGCCTGAATACTGAGAATACCGGCGAGTATAAGTGCTGTATAATTGATTTTGCTTTCAGAGAGTTTTACCCCTGCCTCCGGCGGTGCGATGGCTTTATCAAGATCTTCCCGGGATATTTTTTCTCCGGCTTCCGCAGATTTCCGGAGTGTCTCTATTTGCTGGCGCACCTGGGCATTGTCGGTTTCCCGTGCGTTGAGCAGCTTGTCTATGTCCGCTTCTGATAGTTCGCCTCCAAGCAGTACTTCTTTTTGGAGTTCAGGCAGAACCACATCCGCCATAAACCGCGGCTTGGCTGCATCGACCAGTTCTCCCAAAAAATAAGGGAATGTCAGTGTCGCACCCGTAGAAAGCAGCAGAAAAAACAATCCCAAAACAAAATACCAGCGATAGGGAAGTATATAGCGGTATATACCCGTCAGCTTCTTGAGCCCTTCTTTGGTAATTTTCTTTTTTTCAACTTCTTCATTCTTCATAATATCCGCCATAATCCGAATCGTCATCATCTGAAGGCATGTTCAGCATGCCACTCAGCAAGTCTTTAAATTGTGAGCCGGAATCAATACCCTGTTTTCCGACAAGAGAATATTCTGCCAACCCATGAAGGACGAATTCCATGAGGAAATATTTTTTTTCTTCTGAAGTTTTTGGATGGGTATCCCTGACCAGTTTTTCAAGTCCGGGAATAGACTTTAGCCTTTCTCTATATTGTTTTTCATTGAGATCAGCGGGGAGATCGAGAACCTGGCCGCGACCAAACCAGCGGGTGATTTCGCGGTAAGGATTGTTGTTATCGTTTCTTTTGAGTTTTTCCGGGTTGGGGAAATAGCGGGCAAATGTAACCCTGATAGCCTTATTGATCAGCTTTTGTGCGACAATAGCCGGCCCTTCCTGTTCGCCTTCATATACGAGCTCAATTTTCCCGGTGATGGCAGGCACAACTCCCACGAGATCGCCCACACGCGTATAACCTTTGGGTTCATTGTTGATAATGATTCGCCTTTCTACTGAGCTGTGAAGGTTTTCATAGGCGGTGATGGTCAACCTGGCGGATACGCCGCTTTTCTCATCTACAAACTCACTGGACCGGGCCTCGATGGCTACCTGCTCAACCAATTCAGCGCAGATATCTTCAATGACTACCGTTGCTTTTTGTTGTTGGGGAATACGGGCTTCCTGGCGGGTAATCTGCTGAGAAAGTTCCAGCGATTTGGGGTAGTGAGTCAGAATCTGGCTTTCGATCCGGTCTTTGAGCGGAGTCACGATGCTTCCCCGGTTGGTATAATCTTCGGGGTTGGCAGTAAAGATAAACTGTACATCCAGCGGAAGTCTCAGCTTAAAACCCCTGATCTGGATATCCCCTTCCTGGAGGATATTAAACAAAGCCACCTGAATACGCGGTTGAAGGTCAGGTAATTCGTTGATTACATAAATGCCTCTGTGCGCACGGGGAATAAGCCCGTAGTGGATGACCCTTTCATCAGAATAAGGCAGTTTCATGGTGGCAGCTTTGATCGGATCGACATCCCCGATAAGGTCAGCGACCGTAACGTCGGGTGTGGCCAGCTTTTCTGTATATCTTTCAGAGCGATGCATCCATTCTATGGGGGTTTCATCTCCTTTTACCGCGACAATATCCCTTCCGAAGCGGGAAAGCGGCTGAAATGGGTCATCGTTAAGTTCTGAACCGGCAATTACCGGAATATATTCATCCAGTAAATCAGTCATCTGCCGGGCGATACGCGTTTTGGCCTGTCCCCGAAGTCCAAGCAGGATCATATTGTGCCGGGAAAGAATCGCCCTTTGCATATCAGGGATAACGGTTTCTTCATAACCGACGATTCCTTTGAAGATATCACTGCCATTTCGCAGCGCAATGATCAGGTTGTCGCGCAATTCGTCTTTGATAGATTTGGGAGTGTAGCCATAAGCTTTGAGTTCTCCCAATGTCTTTATATGTGTAGGAATGGAATGGTCTGTCATTGAAAATATTTGAATAATTTAGTGGTGAAATTACAATCAATTTATTGCAAGCCCAAAAGGGAAAACGTATATGGCAGCATTTGATCCCGAATTCTATATTTCGCGGCTATTTTCCTCCCAAAGAGACTTCGCCGGACTTGAAGCCGAATTGTGGGCATTCCAGTACCGCCATAATCCGGTAATCCATGCTTTTTGCCGGGAACTTGGAACTAATAAACAGGTATCCGTACCCATTGGTTTTTTTAAACATTTTGAAATGAAAACCGGTGAATGGACACCGGAGACAAACTTCTATAGTAGCGGTACCACCGGACAAATTCCTTCTCAGCACCCGGTGAAAGACCTTTCTTTGTATGAAAAAAATTCTTTGGAAGGGTTTTTCTCTTTTTTCCCCCGGCAACCCTACCGTATCCTTGGGTTACTGCCATCTTACCTTGAAAGATCGGGATCTTCGCTGGTTCATATGGTTAAAACATGGATAGCGGCATTTGGTTTGCCCGGAAGTGGATTTTATTTGCATGATTTCGAATCTTTACGAATAGCCCTCAAAGAAAGCGAAGCTGCAGGGGAGCGGATACTCCTGATCGGAGTCGCTTACGCTTTGCTGGATTTCGCCGAAGAAATGGGGATTCAACTCCCGCCTGACGCGATTGTCATTGAAACCGGAGGCATGAAAGGTCGTAAGGAAGAAATTATCAGGGAGGAACTGCACGCTCGCCTGAAGGCTGGATTTGGACTGCCACATATTTACTCAGAATACGGAATGACAGAGCTCCTGAGCCAGGCTTACACAGACCATACCGGAAGGTTTCGCCCGGCACCTACGATGCGGGTGTATGTCTCGGATATCCATCTCAACCGACTGATCGAGCCTGCGGGCATTTCGGGGCGGTTGCATATCGTCGATCTGGCCAATGTTTATTCATGTGCTTTTATCGCGACAGATGATATTGGCCGGATATATCCCGACGGGACATTTGAAGTGCTCGGAAGATTGGATACAGCAGAAATGCGGGGCTGTAGCCTGATGGACACCCGGTGATTGCTGATTAAGTAAATCAGAGATATTCTTCTCTCAATTCATTAAAAATCTCAACGGTAAGCGGCTTGTTTAAAAACCCGCTGATACGTTCATTGATATCGGCAAGCGCTTTGTCTGCGGGATTGATAGACGTTGACAACATCCATATTTTGGACGATTGGCTGCTGACTTTTTTCTCGTAAGCTTTGATAAATTCCCATCCGTTCATACCGGGCATATTGATATCCAGAAAGATAACTTCCGGCGACGCCCCATCATTATCATTGACAGAAATCAAATAGTCGAGCGCCTCTGTAGCACTTTGAAAAAACACAAGGTCTTCTGCAATTTCAGCTTCCCGGGCGATGATCTTATGATAGTAGTTCGTAGGGTAATCATCATCTATGAATACCAGACATCTGAATTTTTTCATTCAACAATCATTTGGGGAATAGTGAAGTAAAAAGTACTGCCCTCACCGGGAGTAGATTCAGCCCATATTTTCCCATCATGAAGCTCTATGATTTTTTTGCAACGCGAAAGCCCGATTCCGGACCCCTCCATTTTGGCGGAATGATTTAATCTTTGGAATATGATAAAAATCCGATCTCTATATTCGGGGTTAAAACCTATTCCATTATCAGTGATGGAAAACTCCCATGCGTTCCATGAAGCTTTGCAGTCAATATACACTTCAGGGATAATATCATCTTTTGAATATTTTAAAGAATTGGAGAGGAGATTTTGAAACAGAGAATGCAGTTCGTTTTGATAGCCTAATACAACAGGCAGGGGCGCCTTCCTGATAACTGCCTGCTTCTCTGATACAAGGCTGGACATATCTGTAAGCACATCATCAACCAAAGTATTGCAATCAACTTCACATTTGGATCCGACTTTGCCAATCCTTGAATATTCAAGGATTGCCCTGATCTGATTACTCATGCGAATACTCGATTGAGAAATGAACGACAGATACTCTTTCGCTGCATCATCCAGAGAATCTCTTTTTTTTCTTTCCAGAAGCTCTACAAAGTTTAAAATCGTACGAAGGGGTTCCTGAAGATCGTGAGAAATAATATAGGCAAACTGAGCCAACTCTTTATTTGTCTCTGAAAGTTGTTCGTTTATCCGCTGCATTTCCCGTGTATTTTGGTAAAGTTCTTTATTTTTCTCCTCGATCTCCTCAACCGTTTTGCTTAAAAAATTTTCTGTGATTTTTTTGTTTTCCCGCAATTTCTCAATGATGAATTTTTGGCGGATATTCTCGTTTTCCATGGAAAGAAAAAGCGCATGCGCCTCCTCTTTTAACTCATTGGAAACAGATGAATCATTTTTTATTTTCTCCCAAAAATCCATAAGTTACATTGCTTTCAGACTGAATAGAGAACAAGTTACATTGTGAAATGCACAATCCCCGTTGATTGCGCTGTTTCCAATTTCTCCATTTGACAGAAATCCTGCCATTGGAACGTTCCAAATTTCGTGTATAAATTTTACCTCATCCTCCAGCATAGGCCCCAGAGATGTATGCCGCCCTTTGCATGATACCATTACCAAAGCATCTATATCAGAGAAGGTTTCACTGAATTCTTGAAACTGCCGGACCGTATCATCCACCACGGAAATATCAGGTGGCGGACAGAATTTGAAATTTACCCCTGTATTTATTTTTCCTGCTGCCAAAAGCGCTCGGTTTTCCGTATCATAAATCAATAGCGAGCGCAGATAGCTGGTGCCATCATTCTGGAAAATTTTAAGCGGATATTGGCCTGGAATGGTATAAAGGCCGTCATTGTTGGCGAGTTTGTATTCGATATTTCCAAAATAATTTAAAAACAGATCTAGTGCAGGCAGACCGTCTATTTCATAGATGATGTTTTTGTCGGCTTTAGTTACCGTATGAGTTTTTCCAAGCGGCTTCCATCCACTTACCGCAAGGCCTTTCATCTGTATTTTATCTGTATCGAGTATAAGGGCAGAAACACCAAAATTGCTGACGCTTTCATGCGTGAACGTGCAAGTATTATTATGCTGAATATTGTCTCCGGCCAATCCCCCATAAATTGGAATTTCTCTGGTAATATTTTTCCGTATGCCCTCTACCGGCCCATCACCTACTACTCTTACACCACTGATAAACAAGATAATTCCAGGATTTTGGAAAGTCTGATCTGCAATTTCGTACAATTTCTCTCCTGAAGAGTAGGCCTCTACGTCAGTATGCTCAAACTGAACAGTTTTAAAGTAGGACCGATTGAAGTCCATCAATAAAACAGAAAAAGTGTTGCTCAATATGGCATTATCCAATATTTCTCCCGAGGTCGTACAGCCAATCAGCTCTATATGGTTTTCACGAAAAATACTGAGGCTATCTTCAAATGGGAAATCAGGAGAACTAAATCCTATGGCTATGGTTGGCTGAAACTGATGGTGAATAACTGATTTGATTTGAGACGCCAATTGCTCTATTGATGTAGCGGAAATGGAAATCACGTTCATAATGCTCCCCTTTAAGTGAATAGTAGCGATTGTGTCATATTAGGAAATGCTAATTTGCGAAACCCTCAATTATCATTCCCTTTTTGGAAAAAATAAAATATATAAGAAGAAAACAATGATTTTTGTTTTATGGATTTTGGATCTCAGAATAAAACTAAAATATGCTAAAGGTGATATGATACATTCTTTATGTTCCAGTTGTATTTTTATGCGGGAAGTGCGAAATAACCGTGGGAGTATATTCCTGCAATGTGAAAAAAGTCGCTCGGATGTTTCGTTTCCCAAATATCCTATGCAGCCCGTGTATGTGTGCAGGGGGTACAAAAACTCAAAGTAAACAGACTATTTTCCAGTCATCCAGAAATGATTTTTTTGTTTTTCCCCGATTTCCTTCCGGTTGGTCAACATGGTCCGGTATTCGCCCCGTAAATACATCTCTGCCTGGTCGCTGTAGTGCGGACTCATGGGGTTGCCGGACTGCCCCGTTGGCAATATAGTCTGCGCGTGTTCTATATCTGCAAAATCTATTACGGCCCTTCGGGACGGGCCCATTTTGGCTTTGTAAAAACCTGATGGAGAATTGGAAAAGCCGGTATTATTGATCACTTCCTGACCACCAGCGATAGGGAAGGGGCCGACATTAAATAATTTGTCAAGCGGAGGCTGTTTTCCGAGTGGATGCTCATGTTCAACTGTGTGGATTTTTGCCCATTTCCATTCATTGACATCATTGCCCAGCAAAGTTTCCAGTTCAGCCAAAGCTTCAGAAAATGCCTGGTTGCAGATGTCTGTACGACTTTCCTTCATATCTGCGGTCAGCAGGTTGTCCCACCAGAGCGAGGAGTCATTGGCCAGAAAGTAAGGAAGGGATCTTTTGATCAGGTGTGTAGTCGAGATAGCCAAATAGTCCTTTTCGCCCAACTCGTCCATCATGGCCAGATACATCATGCGGTTGGTAAGCTTGTAAAACAGGGTAGGGCCGACCTCATCCAATCCATGACTTCCATCCCATTTTTGCATGATTTCGATAGCTGTTTGTGCAATGGCGGATGAGTTCTTTTCTTTATCAATCAATGGGAGAATGGTTTTCAGTATTTCAGGGTAAGCCGGAGTGGTATCATCATTGGCCATATCCCGTACTTCTTCTGCGGACCATACCGCTTGATTATCCAGCAGGCTTGTGATTCTCCGGGCACGGATTTCGGGCACATAATAACCCGGTATCAGGAAGCCATCCACTGCCTCCGGCTGGTTATTGGCGGAATATACATATCCCGTGGGGGGATTTTCGCTTTGCGGATGTGAAGCAAAAGGCAATACCTCCAGCGGTTCATCTTTGCCCGATGCTCCGTCGAGCATAAGTTTTGTGTTGACATGATCGGCATACCTGACCAGATGCCCGGTCGTCCACCACGCGACATTCCCTGCCGTATCACCATACATGACATTGAGCCCGGGTGCGTGAACAATGGCCACGCTTTCTTTCAACTCTTCCATGGAATGTGCATGAGCAAAGCCATAAGCGCCTTCCAGCACCCGCGGTTCTGTCTGAAGATAACTCCACCAGAGTGAAACCGGCATAGTATCCACTTCGGCAACCGGTGCATATAAATGATTGATCACAGGCCCGTGGCGTGAAATCTGCACGTTGATCGTTGTATCCTCTTTTCCTTTGACATGGATAACCTCCTCCCTGATGGTGAGATTTTCCCAGTGATCATTTGCCCAAACCTGATCGGTATTTTCGGGATTGACCTTCTCCCGGTAAAGATGCGTATCATCATTTTCAAACATCGTGAGTCCGATCGCATGACTTCTGGTATGGCCAATGGGGGCAAAGGGAAAACCGGCAAGATGATTTCCGTACAGCATAAACTCCGGAGTTTCGATATGCGCTTCATACCATACAGCGGGTTGGCCATAACCGATATGAGGGTCATTGGCGAAAATAACTTTTCCGGAAGCAGATTTTTGAGGGCTGAGTACCCATGCATTACTTCCTATGAATGAGCCAATAGGCAGCTGATTGAGCACCTGGTCAATGGAAGCCGCAAGAGAGGGTTTTTGCAGGGAGCTGTCCCCAAAATGCCAGGGAATTTTTGCCTGGTTGCCCTGTACGTTGAGGTTCAGGTCGCGAAGATAATCTTCGCCATACAGTTGCAAAATTTTGTTGACCAGAGGTTCTTCCTTAAGACCTTCAGCAAAACCAAAAGCCATGTAACCGGAGACATCATAGAGAAATTCGACGGTAAATGGCTGTTTTTCAAGGCCAAGGATTGTATATTCAATTGGAGTTTCTCCTGTTTCTACAAAAGCGTTGACGCCATTCAGGTAGGCGGTCGCCGCTTTTACCCAGGGTTGATCAGGGTTTGACCGAAATTTTTTTGCGGCAGTTGTCGAATGTTGATGAATGCCGAGGGTGCGAAAAAGCAGATCTGCTTTGATCAGGTCAGGGCCGAAGGTTTCGGCCAGCCGCCCTTCCGCCACACGGCGGATCAGCTCCATCTGAAACAGCCGATCTTTGGCGTGGACATATCCCAGTGCAAAATAGACGTCGGTCTCATTTTGTCCATAGATATGAGGAACCCCAAAGTCGTCGTAGAAAATTTCAACAGAATCAGAGATTTCCTCAGAGGCAAAAGCACCGTCATATTCAGGGGCGGTGGAGGAAACAAAAATATATCCACCGGCGATACAGATCAGGACAATTGCCAGAATGGCAATCAGGGAGAAGCGTAGTATTTTCATAATCCAGCGTAAAAATTTAAGGCCGGAAGTTATGAAATGTTTTTAAATAACTGATGAGGCTATTCTCCGGCGTATTTTCCGTAGAGGAATTTACCCTTTTGCACTTCACCATTGGTTTTGGTGAGCGTACCTTCTCCGTGGACACGGCCGGCGTTAAACTCCCCTTCGTAGATATTACCATCGGCGTAGGCGTACTTGCCATTGCCATGGCGTTTGTCCATATTCCATTCACCCTCATAGCGGCTGCCGTCGCTGTAAACGTAGATACCTTTGCCATGCTTTTGTCCATTCAGCCACTCCCCTTCATAGACATCGCCGTTGCTGTGAGTCAGTTTGCCGGTACCATTGTATCGCCCATTGCGAAACTGCCCGGTATAGCTGGAGCCCGCCTGGGTGGTTAGTGTACCGATTCCGGTCATTTGACCTTGCTGCCATTCGCCTTCATAGACAACGCCTGAGGCAAAATCCATTCTTCCCTGGCCATTTTTATCGCCATTACTCCAGTTCCCCTCATAGATATCGCCTTTTTCCGAGATCATTTTTCCATGCCCGTTGCGTTTGTTATCGACAAAATCACCTTCGTAGATATCCCCGTTTGGGTAAATATATTTTGCAGTACCATTTACTTTTCCGTTGGTCCAGACACCTGATATTTCTGTGCCGTTGGGAAAGGTAAGTACACCCGTA
Source organism: Bacteroidia bacterium (assembly GCA_041391665.1). Lineage (NCBI taxonomy): Bacteria > Pseudomonadati > Bacteroidota > Bacteroidia > Bacteroidia bacterium. The sequence goes on from JAWKNO010000001.1 coordinate 1,523,086, forward strand.
CCATTTTGCTGATCCTCCGCCCAATCGCCTTTATAAATATTGCCATTGCTGAATGTGTAGGTACCCGAGCCTTCCATTTTGCCTTTTTTATAGGTTCCTACGTAGATGTCTCCGTTTGAATATGTGTAAACCCCTTCTCCGCTCATCTCATCATTTTTCCATTCGCCTTCATACTGGTCGCCGTTGGCGAGTTTGTAAAGACCCATTCCATGGCGTTTTGCGCTTCGCCAGTCACCCTTATAGTAATCACCATTGGGATAGGAATACACGCCTTTTCCGGTATCGCAGTCGCCTTTGATACATTGAGCCGATAGTGAAAATGGGGCAATTGCCAGAAGGGAGAGGCTAAGAACGGTAATCAGGGATTTGTAAAAATTTCGCATATTCAGCAAGTAATTAGGCACCGTTAAAATTAATGGATTGGCTTGTGGCATAAAGGTAATTTCCGATCAATTCCTTACATCTATTAGAAACCGCCTGCTAAGGTCCATTCAACTGGCATTTTTGAGGCCGATATTTCTCGCAGATTTATCCACATATACAATAATCAGTCCACCAGTCAATTACATTGTTGATAATTTACGAAAATTATAGGAAATTCTCAGCAACGGCATCTCACCTGGATTTGCATAAAAAATCAAAGAATTCGGCGCGAAATCGTCAACGAATAGATGTCTTACTGCCAAAAATCTACATTTTGTGCAAAAATCTTACGAGGTTGCAAGGCCGTTTGGCCGGAATTAAAAAATCCATCCGAAAATAATTCCGGTAATCCGTAGTATTTAAACCTGTTTTCGGCTCCCTTCAAATATGCTGTAGCAGTGAAATCTGCAGGGGAGTGCGCCATTGAACACATGAAGTTTTTTATCGGGGCGAAGTCCGATACTTTTCATCGCAGGATGGTTGGAACTGACGATCCAGACCTTATAGCCAGCCCAGGCTTTTTTCATCCGGTCTCCGATGTTTTGGTAGAACCCTTCAATATCTGTCTGTTCGATTCTTTCACCGTAAGGCGGATTCATAATGAGCGTTCCACCATTTTCGGGTGCAGGGCGGGTAAGAAAATCCTGTTGAGAAAATCGGATAATTTTTTCCATTCCGGCAGCCTTTGCACATGCCTGGGCGATTTCAAGATTTTGTGGAGAAATATCAGACCCTTCGATGAGTCCGGAAAAAGGTTTCTGTTTTCTTCGCGCTTCGTTTTTGACTTTTTGCCAGAGCGGATAATCATAGTCGCGCCAGGAGCGGAAGCCAAAGTTGCGGCGAAAAATGCCTGGCGGAGTATGGGTGGCAATGAGGGCAGCTTCTACGGGCAGGGTTCCCGATCCGCACATAGGGTCCACAAAATTGCCCTGACCGTTCCATTCGGCCAGCATAATCAGACCTGCGGCTAAGACTTCGTTGAGAGGCGCAATATGTCCCTGGTTTCGGTAACCACGCCGGTGAAGAGATTCCCCGGAACTGTCGAGCGCGAGAGAAACCTTGTTGCCGGCGATATGAAGGTTGATGCGAAAGTGCGGATTTTGCAGATCTATGGACGGCCTTTTTCCGGTTTTTGCACGGAATTGATCCACGATTGCATCCTTGGTTTTGAGAGCAGCATATTGAGAGTGCGGAAAATGAGGAGAAGATACGGCCGCGTGAATGGCAAAAGTGTGGTCATTTCCCATGATGGAAGTCCAATCAAACTCCTGCACCCGGCGGTACAGCAAATCGTCGTTGTCAGCTTCAAAGTCAAAAATAGGCACAAGGATACGCAAGGCTGTGCGTAGGCAGAGGTTGGCTTTATACATCAACGCCTTGTCACCGGAAAAGCGCACAGCACGGTTGAGGACAAGTACATCCTGCGCACCGATTGTGCGGAGCTCTTCTGCCAGGATTTCCTCAAGCCCAAATTGGGTGGTAGCGATCAGTGGAAACGATTCAGAAAGGGGATTCATAGGGCAAATGTAGGGAATACGGGAGGTATTCGGGGCGTAAATAAAAAAAAATGGAGAATATTTATGGAAAAATATGGAACAGCGAGTCTCTGAGAGTAAATGATATCCAGGCAGCTGCAAAGATATCCGTTCTTTGAATTACGAATGAAGGTCTGAGCACACTTCATCCTGAAGAAATCAGGACAAATCTGAATGCAGGGGCATATGATGACGGAGTAATGAACGATATGAGCGCAATTTCAGCAGGAATCTGACATGGAATTTCATCAATTGGAAATTGAAGAATTTAAAGCAGATTTGGCGTCGGTAACGATTTCGATAGAAAAAAACCGTTGGCATTGAAAGTATTTGCGGGATTAGTAATATTATTAAGGTCAACAAAATTATATTAATTCTTTGTGTTTACGATCCAAATACATAATTTTGGACAGATTAACTTCTAAATTGTACATCAAACTAAAAGGCTTTCAGACATGGCTGAAACTAACAAACCTACGACATCGAATGCCTCAGGCGAGGCTCAGATTAAACCCGCAAGCCCTTTAAAGGCAATCTTTCCGCTAATCGCGATTCTTGTTTGTTTTGTGATTGCAGAGATTGCTTTCTGGAAAGGTTTCGGACACCCCAGTAACTTCAAGAACGGAGAGAAACTGGATGCAGACTATCAGGCTTGGGTTCAGGCTACAGGCGGAACTGACGAAGAGACAGCTCCTCCCCAGGCTCAGGAACAAGAACCCGCAAACACTTATGGTCTGATTTACAAAGGTGGATGGGTAATTCCAATCGGTATGACACTTGCCCTGGTACTTTTTACTTTCTCGATTGAAAGAGGTATCACGATCGCTCGCGCCGGTGGAAAAGGAAACACCGATGTATTTGTGAAGAAAGTAAGAAACCTTCTTGCAAAAGGAAATGTAGATGGAGCTGCACAGCTTTGCGACAAACAGCGTGGATCTGTGGGTAACATTATCAAAGCCGGTCTTCGCAAGTACAAAGAAATGGAAGTCGCTGACCACATGGAAAAAGAGCAAAAGAAAACAGCTATTCAGTCTGAGATTGAAGAAGCTACGATGCTTGAGCTTCCTATGCTGGAAAGAAACCTTCCGATTATCGCTACCACAGCATCATTGGGTACACTTGTCGGTCTGATCGGTACCGTATTGGGTATGATCCGGGCGTTTAGTGCGCTGGGTGAAGGTGGTGCACCAAACGCGGCAGAACTTTCCGTAGGTATCTCTGAGGCGCTTATCAACACTGCGCTTGGTATCTCTACTTCTGCACTTTCTATTCTTGCGTACAACTTCTTTACTACCAAAATTGATGGCATGACCTATGCCATGGATGAAGCTGGTTACAGTATTGTTCAGACCTTCGACGTAAGAAACTAATTTTCTGGTTCTACTAAAAAAATTGAACAATGTCAGCAAAAAAGCCTAAAAAACACCCACCGTCAATTGACATGACGGCAATGGTGGACGTGGCATTCCTGTTGCTTACTTTCTTCATTCTGACAACTACTCACTTCCGTGAGGATTCAAAGGTTGAGGTTGACATGCCTGGTTCAGTATCGGATCTTCCGGTACCAGAGACAGAGCTTTGTATTATCTCACTGGATCCAGAGGGCAGAGTATTTGTTGGATTTTCGGATCCTCTGACGCGCGAAGAAGTGCTGAGGCGGTATCTTTCCGAAAAAGAGGTAACCATTTCCAAAGAAGGAGCCAGCTATTTTTCTACTCTGCAGGAATTTGGTGTTCCGCAAAGAGAATTACAAAAATGGCTCGATTCTAAAGGAGATGATCTGAAGGAATATCCACACACTGGAATCCCTGCTGCGGTAACTGATTCTGCTACCATGACAGGTAATGAACTGAAGGATTGGATTCGTTGGGGACGTCTTGCCGACCAGCGCATGCGCTTCGCTATCAAAGGCGACCAGGATGCCGGTTATGATGCCGTCTCAAATGTGATCAGTTCTCTTCAGGAATGGAACGTGAATCAGTTCAGCCTCATTACTTCTCTTGAAGAGGGAGGTACGGTTGAAGTGGAATAAACATTATATCACCCTTTAAACTTGAGTATAACATGGCTGATGTAGATACCGGGTCTAAAGGCGGTGGGCGATCAAAAAAAGGTGGTCCCAAAACCAAAAAGAAGTCTACAAGGATTGACATGACCGCGATGGTGGATGTGGCCTTCCTTCTTCTTACCTTCTTCGTTCTCACCGCTACCATGGCAAGTTCTTCTGTAATGGAACTCACCATGCCCCCTAAAGTACCTGAAGATCAAATAGATGATCTTCACGTAGATATTCTCGAAGATAAGATCATGACCATCGTTCTCGATGAAAACGATATCGTTAAATACTATATCGGGATCACAGAACCTGAAATTCTTGAGACAAATTTCTCCGATGATGGGTTGCGAAAAGTGTTGTTGAGCCATATTTATTATGGAAAAACCATTGGTGCGCCACTTTGTAAAGATGTTAACGGTGCAAAAGGATGCTGGGACCCGATCTTTGTGATCAAACCCCGCAAACAAAGCCGCTACAAAAATCTGGTGGACCTGCTCGACGAACTTGCGATTACGCAAGCACCCAAGTACGCGATTGATAAGTTTACTCCGGACGATAGTCTTCGTCTGATTGGTGAATTTGTCCCGAAAGAACCGAAAAAGTAAGCCAGTCCCGGATCGTCGGTACTGCACGATATTTTGAAACATTACACATCGACAAACTATGTCTCAGGCAATCAGAGCATCTTTAGACGAAATGGTCTTTGAAGATCGTGAGAAGCGGTATGGCGCATATTTTCTTCGGAAAAAATACCCACGCCACCTCATGGTCGGTACGGCCATTATTGGAATCGCTGCTGTTCTGTTTACCTTTGCTCCCCTTATCGCCAAAGGTCTTGGTATTAAGGGAGAGGTAAAGGAGAGCAAAAGCCTTTCTGTGACAATCAATATGGAGGACCTCCCACCGCCACCGGCGATTGACGAGGACAAACCACCACCACCACCGCCACCAAAGGTTCCGCCACCACAGGTAAAAACGGTCGCTTTCCAGATTCCCGAACCAACTCCGGAAGATGAACTGGAAGACGAAGACCGGACAATCGCTGAAGTGGATGAACTGAAGGAAGCTCCAAATATCGGTCTCGAAGACAAAGAAGGTGCTGATGAAGGCTTCTTTGATGGTGAGATTGATGCTGACGGTGACGTACCTGAAGTAATCGTTGAACAGGAACCTGAAATCAACGCATTCATCTTCGCGGAAGAAGAACCACAGCCTATCAATATGGATGATATCAAGAAATTGATCGGTTATCCGCAAATCGCCCGGGATGCCGGTATCGAAGGTAGTGTGGTCGTAAGGGTTCTCGTTGATAAAAAAGGGAACTATGCCAAACACCGCGTAATCAATCAGGTACACCCCATTCTTGAAAAAGCTGTAACGGATCATGTAAACAAGCTCCGCTTTACTCCCGCTATTCAAGGTGGAAAACCGATTCAGTTCTGGGTGAATATCCCCTTCAACTTTAAGCTTCTGAACTAGGAGTTGTGTTGAAAGCTACATATAGAAGCCGTTCCATTTGGAACGGCTTTTTGATTTTTCCCGATATGCAAAATATATCCGCTTTCCGGTCGTATAGCTAGTACACCTATCCCCTCAACATCTAACTTTCACTGAATGCCAAGGCTTCTGTTTGTTTCCCTAACGTTCTTCTTTTTCATCAACCTTTCTCACACTTTTGTATTTTCTCAGGAGTATATTTCTGCCATCGGTGCCCGGACCGGTTCTGATACCGGTATCAGCCTGAAACATTTTTTTGCGGAAAGCAGTGCCTTTGAAGGCATGCTTGTGTATCGCCAGACAGGCGTTAGGGTAGTTGCTCTGGCCGAACAGCATTTGTTTTTAGGCCGCCGCGCAAACTCTGCTTTATATTTCGGCATTGGCGGGCATTTTGGCTATTCCGGTCTTGTCGTACCTGAACAAACCCCCCGCCAGGTTGCTGGAGTAGATTTCCTCGTAGGATTTGAATACGTTTTCCCTCATTCACCGCTCGTATTCGCCTTTGACCTGAAACCCTTGTTTGAGCTTCGTTACGATCCGGTGTTTTCTGGCAATAATGCTGCGGTTTCTCTGCGTTATACAATTCGATAGCAGACCAGAGGGTAATTTGGTTTACTGATATTATTTTGCGAATTTGAAATTTCCCAGATAATAGCATTAATCCCGGTAATTAACCCCTATGAGCAGCAAAAATATCTACGCCTTATTGGTCGGTATTGACAAATACAAGGCACCCGTTCCCGCACTCGATGGTTGCGTAAACGATATGCGCGCGATGCGCGATTTCCTTGATCGCAAAGCGCGCCGCAATGGAATTCCGCTTAAAATGGAAGTACTGGAAAACGAAGATGCTACGCGGGTGAATATTGTCTCCAAATTTGAAACCCATCTCACCAAAGCCACTAAAGATGATATTGTATTTTTTTACTATAGTGGCCATGGCTCGCAAGAACCCGCTCACCCGATTTTCTGGTCGATAGAACCTGAACATAAAAATGAAACGCTTGTCTGCTATGACAGCCGCAGCTTCGACGGAATGGATCTGGCTGATAAAGAACTCGCTACACTGATCGACCTCGTTGCACAAAATAACCCGCATATCGTGGTGATTACCGACTGCTGTAATTCGGGTGACAATACCCGCGGGGTAGATTTTACTAAAACCCGTCAGTCGGCTGCAACTACCAAAACCCGCTCTCTGGATACCTACATTCTACCCAGAGGCTTTGATTCTGACCGTAGTGCTATGTCTGTTGCTGGCACAGAGTCGTTTACAGTACCTTCTCCCAGACATATTGCATTAGCGGCAGCACATTCCTTTCAGCTCGCGAAAGAAACGAATCTTGCCGGTTCCCCGCGGGGGGTATTTACTTACTCTTTGTTGGAAGTGCTGGAAAATGCCGTAGGCCCGCTCTCTTACAGCGACCTTATGCGGAGAGTTCGGGGGCTTGTGCAGCAGCGAACCTATGATCAGGTGCCGCAGATAACTGCAACTATGGAGAACGATATCAATCTCAATTTTCTGGATGGTACAACTGCGGTTAAGACAAATTATTTTATGCTTTCGAGCAGCCGGCAGGCAGGATGGGAAATGGATGGCGGTGCGGTACATGGTATAGTTGCAGGTACATTTGGCGGACCGCAGACCGAACTTATGGTTTTTAGGGACGGGGCAGATGATGCAGAGATGGCTAATCCGGCAAAATCTCTCGGGCGGGTTTCCGTTAAAGAAGTTGCTCCGGATAAAAGTATTGTACGGCTCGAAGGAAACCTGCAGTTGGATACGACCAAAGCCTACCGTGCGAAAATTGCTTCCATGGCAGTACAACCTACGGTTGTCTATATTAAGTCGGTCAGTGAACATGCAAAAAATCTGGTGAAAATTGCGCACGGCAATGCGGAAGCTGAGGAAAAACTGATGGTAAAGCTTGTTGACGACCCCGCTCAGGCTGATTATAAACTGATTGCAAATGAGCGGAATGAATATGTCATCACCCGGAAAACTGATGCGGATACGCAACCACTGGTAGAGCAAATTAGTGGGTTTAGCCCGGAAAGTGCGACAAAAGCGATTTCGAATCTTGCACATATTGCCCGCTGGGAACGACTGCGCGACTTGCGCAACCCCGGTAGTGCGCTTAATTCGACCTCTGTTGGTCTTGATATCCTTCATCCGACAGAGAATCGTGTATTTCAGTCGGAGCGCGATGGCGATGTTGTCTTGCGTTATCGTAAGGCAGACGGCCCGTCAGGTGTTCCCCGCTTTAGAATAAGAATGGTAAACCGGGGTAACCAAAAACTCTACTGTTCGCTGATCTATATGTCTTCTCTGTTTGGTATTGACCCGGGGTTACTTCCTCAGGGAGGCATTTGGCTAAACAGTGGGGAAGAAATCATGGTGAGAAATGGCGCGATACTCAAGGCAGAAGTAGCCGATAGTTTTATCTCCTTTGGGAGAAAAAGCGTGCAGGAGATCCTTAAGGTGATTGTCTCCACCAAAGAATTTGATGCCAGTCTTTACCGGTTACAGGAACTGAATCTTCCCAGGGCGACCAGTCGCTCCGTAGGGGTAGATGGAACACGCGGTTTCTCCTTTGAAGAAAATGCCCGGGCAACAGGCGACGACTGGAATTCCATCGATTTTCCTGTTACCATTTTACGGGAAGATTGATTCCTTCGGTTTCCTACAAGTCTATATTAGCATATTTAGCATTGCGCTCGATAAACTCCCTTCGGGGAGCCACATCATCACCCATGAGTATGGAAAAGAGGTGATCGGCTTCTGCTGCACTTTCAATGGTTACCCGTTGAAGCGTTCTGCGGTCAGGGTCCATCGTCGTATCCCATAGCTGGTCAGGGTTCATTTCTCCCAGACCTTTGTATCGCTGTATAGTTACCTTCGACTCGTCACCATGGCCTAGTTCATCAATCGCTTCTTTGCGTTCAGCTTCTGTCCAGGCATATTTATGCTTTTTGCCAGCCCGTACCTGATAGAGTGGGGGAGTAGCGATAAAAACGTGTCCCCCTTCAATTAATTCTCCGAAATAGCGATAGATAAGGGTAAGGAGCAACGTGCGAATATGGCTTCCATCTATATCCGCATCGGTCATGATAATCATTTTGTGATAGCGGAGTTTTTCGAGGTTCAGGTTTTCGTCATCGCCGATGCCGGTAATACCTAAAGCGAGGATAATATTTTTGATTTCCTCATTGTCGTAGATCCGGGAAGGATGAGATTTTTCGACATTGAGGATTTTACCGCGAAGAGGAAGAATCGCCTGAAACCGACGGTCTCGGGCTTGTTTAGCGCTTCCTCCAGCGGAGTCTCCTTCCACAAGGAATAATTCACATTGTTCGGGGTTGCGGCTGGAACAGTTGGCTAGTTTGCCGGGTAGCCCGCCGCTGATGGCAGAGCTTTTTTTCTGGACAGCTTCTCTGGCTTTTTTGGCTGCATGCCGGGCTTCTGCTGCGAGAATGACCTTGGATACAATCATTTTAGCGACAGAAGGATTTTCTTCGAGATAATAAGCCAGCTGTTTGCTCACAATGGAGCTTACAATGCCTGCGACATCGGAGTTTCCGAGTTTTGTTTTGGTTTGCCCTTCAAACTGAGGTTCCTGTACTTTTACGGAAATGACTACTGTCAATCCTTCCCGGAAGTCGTCGCCGGTAATATTGAACTTGATTTTTTTCAGATGCCCTTCAGCCTCTGCGTAGTTTTTCAGCGTACGGGTAAGGGCCGTTTTAAATCCCGAAACGTGAGTACCTCCTTCGTGCGTATTGATATTGTTGACGTAGGAATGGATATTTTCGTTGTAGGAAGAATTGTATTGAATGGCCAGCTCTACCGGCGTAGTTTGCTCGTCATCGATTCCATTAATATAAATCGGCTCACTATGCAGCGGTTGGCGATTGGAGTCGAGGTGTTTGACAAACTCTTTCAGTCCTCCTTCAGAGAAGAAGGTTTTGGAAAGATACTGCTGCCCTTCATTTTCTGGCTTTTTCAGATCTTCTTCAGAGAGTGGTTCGCGTTTGTCGACAATGGTAATGCGAATACCTTTGTTGAGGTATGCCAGCTCTCTCAGCCTGGAAGCCAGGGTATCAAACTTATATTCACTGGTAGTAAAAATGGTGTTGTCTGGCCAGAAGCGCGTTTCTGTCCCTCTTTCGGTAGTTTCTCCAATAACTCTCACCTGTGCTTTTGCCACACCCTTTTCATATTCCTGGAGATATACATTTCCGTCGCGTCTGACCCATACATGACAGTCACTGGAAAGTGCATTTACACAGGAAACCCCCACACCGTGGAGACCACCGGAAACTTTGTAGCTATTTTTATCAAATTTCCCCCCTGCACCCAATCTGGTCATGACAAGTTCCAGCGCAGAAAGGCCTTCTTTCTCATGAATATCAACCGGAATACCCCGACCATTATCTTTTACGGAAACAGAATTATCCTCGTGAATGATCACATCAATATTTGAGCAGTGCCCGGCCATCGCCTCATCAATCGAATTGTCCACCACTTCATACACCAAATGATGCAGCCCGCGTTCCCCAATGTCTCCAATGTACATTGCGGGTCTTTTTCTCACGTGTTCAATGCCTTCAAGAACCTGAATATTACTTGCCGAATACTCTTGAGACTGGTTTTCCAAATCACTCATTGACTTTGTTTTTCGGTTGTTTCTTTGGTTTAATTTTGCCTTTAAAATTACATAAAAAAGCGCATTTTTCCCATTTTAATTATGAATAAAAAAAGGGCAATACACACTGGAATCGCCCTTTTTTGAGTTATGTAAACGAATGGTTAGTTTTTCTTCTTTTTGGGGAAACCAAACTTGTCCTTCAGGTCATCAAGTTTACCCTTAAGGTCCTCTCCTGCTCCTTCTCCGATCCCTTCTTTGAGCTCTTTGGCAAGCTCCTCTTTTGTTTTTCCATTGGTTACAGAATTGAGCAGACTGTCTTTTACCTGATTGGCGGTTTGGTTAACTACACTTTTCAGGCTGTCTTTAGCCTCTTTCTTAATATCACTGATCTGCGACTTGATACTGTCTTTATTCAATTGTACATCCGTACCGATTTTTTCAGAAAGTTTATCTTCAGCCAGATTTGTCAGTTGGTTGCCGACTTCGTCTCCTGTGCCGCCGCCCGCTCCGCTGATTTTGGGTGCCTCGATCGTACCGCCGAGTTTCAGATTTACATTTACCCGCTCACTGGCTTTGATGGCTCCACCCGAAAGGTTGGAAAGTGCGGAGAAAGCTGCATTGCCAATCGCACCCGAAGGTGCATCGATCTGCACATCGTAATCGAGATTGCCTGTAAGATTTTGTCTTCCCGATAAGGTTAACAAAATGTCCTGCACTTTCAGGTTTAGCGGACTGATTTCCAGAAATCCGTTTTCAATTTTGAATTTTCCCTGCAAATCTTTGAGGTCCATTTTTGAAAGCGCTTTAAGATTGGTCTTTTCTGCGAGGGCATTCATCGTTCCCGCATTTTCGAGCGAGCCTGTAATCACCTGGAAAAGTCCAAGGCTGTTGACATCTTCCAATACAGGCATCATATTGGGGGTCAGACGGCCTGAAATGCCAAACTCGGTATTGCAGATTCCCTGTACAAATTTCAGAACGGGTGCATATCGCTGTAAGGTAGTGAAAGAGGCAAATGCATCCTTGATCCCGAGATTCTTGATGTCCATGTAGAAGTTGTAAGTGGGGTTTTTCAGGTTGGCCGTGTTGTAAATGCCATTCATGGCTACCTGGCTCCCCAGCATTCCAAATGCTACATTTTCCATTGCCATCTCCTGATTCGCTACGACAATTCTGCCTTTGATGTTTTTCAGTGTCAGGTCATCGTAAATCACTTCCTTCATATCAGCATCAAAGACAATGTCGAGATTGTCGGGTACAGGTATTACTTCCAGTTCGCTTTCCTCTGTTCCGGTAGTGGTTGTTGTAGTTTCTTCTTCTTCCATCCACTCATTGAGGTCCATACGATTTGAGACAAGGGTCATATTCCCTTTCAGCATTTGGTTGTCCATCAGGGCATAAGCCATGTAGTTGCTGAAATAGCCATCAACCGCATAATCACTGCTTCCGAGTTTCCCTCTCGCACCTGAAATCTCCATGCGGGCAGGGGTAAAGGTGGCCGTACCGGTTTCTACCGTTACTGCTTTGGGCAGATAATAGTCAGTGTAAACCAGATTTTGTACCTGAACTGTGCCGCTGGTCGCCAGATTGGTATAGTTTTCTGCCTCAATATCAGAGTACTTGCCTTTGGTAGAAAACTGATCGACGATAAGTTTTCCGGTAAGGGTCATGCTGTCAATCGGGTAAATTTGCATGAGTTTTTCCAGATCAAGTTTCCCTGCTGCTTCGACCAGGTAATTGGGGTCATCGAAATTCACAATATGGGCCTTGCCTGTGATTTGCTCTCCGTCGAGTTTGAACCGAAATTCCGGTACATCCAGCACGCCACTTGTCATGCTGCCATCGGGGTCTTTCAGCGATCCGTGGAAATTAAGCTCTGTGAGTTCGGCGGGATATTCGGCATTTTTAATATACCCTTCTGTCATATCCATTACCGCATCTACGGTTGGGAAAGTGCCTTTGGCTTCATCATAAACGCCATCTGCATTGGCATCAATTTTGAATTTTCCCCTGAGTACCGTGCCTTCAACAGGGAAAATGCTGGTAAGTTCGTCGAGGTTCAGATCGGCGGCCAGATTGCCCTTGATTTTCATTCTTTCCAGCCCGCTGATCTGCGCTTTGGCATCGATGGGGTTGCTGCCAAAATCTGCATGCATACTGCGAAGATCTACGGATGTTTTTTCCAGATCTCCGTCGGGATTCAATATGGAAACATCCAGATTAATATTGTTGACGGGTTTGGGCAGATCGGGGTATTGCATCATCGCGTTGGCTACTTTTAGATTAAGCCCAAAGCCCGGCATCTTTGTATCGTTATATATGCCCTTTACAAATCCGTCAAATGCCAGTTGCCCATCGGTTTTGAGGTCTTTAAATGACTCCGAATAGACTCCCGGAACGAGCGAAAGAATACTGCGGAATGAGGTGCTGGGGGATTTGAAACTGAGATCCATATCGATATCATCTGCCGGCATGGATACCCATCCACTGAGATTTACGGGCAGTTCGTTTACCGTAAAAAGGTTGTCCAATAAATCGATTTTAAACTCCGTCGCCGTTGACACAATCTTCATATCTGCTTTTGCATCAGCTTTTGCCTGATGGAGATATTCAATACCATCATAAATTACCGTTAGCTTTTCTGCCTGGGTGAGGGTATTGAGTTCGTAGGTTTCGAGGGTAAAATCGCCACTGCCGGAGTGATTGAGGCCAATGATTTCTGCCCGCATGGGGAAGGTCGCATCATCATAAATAATGGTCGAATTGGTTAGCCGGTATTCTTGTAGTTTGATGACAAGGTTGGACGTGCTTTCTTCTGCCTGGGGTTCTTCGGTGGTGGTAGAATCTTCTTTGAATATATCCCAGTTTGCGGTTCCATCTTTTAGGACAAGTGCTTTAATTTTTCCCTCGTCGAGCATGATTTTTTTGAGATTCACCTCAGAACCGGAGATGACGCTCATAATATCGACGACAAGATCAAAACTTTTTCCCTGAATGAGGGTATCCGATGCGAAGGTATCTACCCCTACTACGCCAAAATCCTGAATGGAAATTCGGGCATTGGGAAAATTGCGGATAAAAGAAAGCCCTACATCTGCGAAATAAACCTGGGCATTCAGGGACTGATCAATTTCCTCACTTACCACAGCCTTGATTTTATCCTTAAAAAGGAATGGCAATGTTATTAGGGTGATTATCAGCAGAATGAGGACAATACCTGTGATTTTTAATACTTTTTTCATCACCTGATTATATGTGTTTCGGATTATTCTGGGAATAGCGGAAAAGTACCCGATAAAGGTACAAATTATTACCCACAAGCGGAATAGTGTTGTGGGTTTGCTTTGCTATCATACGTGTATAAATGCGGTCAGTTTCTGCAACGATTTCCGGCTAGATGCCATGGAGCAGATAAAAGAACACAAACCAGGTAAGAAAGAGTATGGGTAGAAGAATAATGAGGCTGTAGCGAATGATATATCCAAAGAAACTCGGCATTTCTACGCCTCTTTCCTCTGCGATGGATTTGACCATAAAGTTGGGGCCATTGCCGATATAGGTAAGTGCGCCAAAAAATACAGCTGCTACTGAAATGGCCCGGAGATAATCTTTGGTGACCATATCTACACTTCCCGCCGCAAATGCAGCTACGTCTGCGGGATTACTTACACTCAGATCAAATTTTGCCAGGGCCGCGGACAGAAAGTTGAGGTAAGTCGGTGCATTGTCGAGCACCCCGGAGAGTGATCCGGTGATCCAGTACATACTGTTGACGGAGAAAAAGGATTTTCCGGTTTCGCTGGCCGCAAATTCTCCAATCAGTTGAAGTGCAGGCATCATGGCAAAGAAAATGCCTGCGAAAAGGAAAATCACTTCATTGATTGGGTCGAAGGTGAATTCATTACCGCGGAGTGCCGATTTGTCGGCGAGGAAATAGCTGGCGAGACCCGCACTAAGCTGGATAACTTCCCGGAGGAAGGAGTATTTGGAACCGTGATAAGTAATTGCGGGCACCCATTCCACTACATTGGGATCAAGAAAAACGGCTCCTACAATGATTCCCAGCCATACGAAGTTGCGTGTGCCACGCAAAATGAGTCTGCCTGAGTATAAGGATTCTACCCTGTCGAGGTCTTTTTTATTTCTCCTGTCAAAAAAGAAGAATACAATGGAGAGCAGTCCAAGAGCAAAAAGCCATTCCGGGAAAACGTGGATCAGCGTCCAGGTAAAAGGCACGCCTTTAAGAAAACCCAGAAATAAGGGCGGATCGCCGATAGGGGTAAGTGAACCACCGACATTGCTGACCATAAAAATAAAAAAGATGATATGGTAAGGTTGCAGGTGATCGCGGTTTAGTCGGATATAGGGCCTGATCAGAAGCATTGAGGCACCAGTTGTTCCGATAAAGTTAGAGAAAACAGCACCTATCAGCAGCAGCACAAGATTCGCAAAAGGGGTTCCTTCCCGGTCAATCTGAATCAGAATACCTCCTGATGCGATATACAACGGTGCCAGCAAGGCAATAAAGGAAATATATTCAGACAGTGCGTGTGTAGGCTCATGCGCACCGGGAAGCCCTACGAGGTAATAGATAAGGGTGATAAGACCCAGGCCCGGGGCAATATATTTATAGTATTTGTGCCAGAAATGCGGGAAAAAAACAGGACCCGTCGCAATCATCACCAGCAAGATGATGAAAGGAATGACTGATATTGGATTGGGTTGATGCTCCGCAGTAGAAGCATGGGCTTCGCCATGATCTCCTTCAGGTTGTGTATCGGTCTGATGAATCTCTTCCTGATCAGCAGTATGGGGTTGTTGACCCAATACCTGCGAATAACCAAATCCAAGAGAAATCAGGAGTAAAAAAAGTACATTTCTGACGATTCGGTTTCTCATAGGTAAGACATCCGGCGATTCGTCCCGAAATAACTACATATAAAAATAAGTTCCAAATCTACATTTAATCAAACTGCGTTTTAAGGATATCTTCGAGCACCCAATTCAGCGAGTTTTGCCATAATTCGCGGGGAAATGGATTTTTTTCAAAAGTTCTTTTTAATGCATTTTCAATTGTAAGCGAAATATCTTCGAAGATTTTCTCATCATTCAGCGATACATTAGGGGACATGAGATAGGCAAATGTGCGGGCCATACCACAATTGGCAATAAAATCAGGGATAACGGCTACCTGATTATCTGCATATAACCCGGTTTCACCCAAAAATATATCGGGATCATTGAAGGGTACATTGGCTCCGCAGGAAATTACTTCCAGTCCGTTTTCCCTCATCTGATCCAACTGGTATTTGGTGACGAGCCTGGATCCGGCAGCGGGGATAAATACTTCTGCACCGCTCGACCAGATTGTGGTATTTATTTTTTCAAAAGGGATGACATTTTCCACTGCCAGCTTATTTCCGTCCCGGTTGAGATAGAGTTCTTTTACTTCCGGCAGGCTCAGACCTTCTTTCCGGATGATCCCGCCACTTCTGTCTATGATTCCTGTAATGCGAAATCCTTCCTTGGCCAGGGTCAGGGCTGCGGCTCCTCCTACATTGCCAAATCCCTGCACAATTACCCGTTTTCCTTCCATGGGTATTCCCCAGATACGGTAAAAATGTATGACGGCCATTCCTACCCCAAAACCCGTTACCATATCGGAGACTGTAATGGTTTTTTGGTCAGTCGTGGGCGCATAGTCGTTGTGGGTAACCCTTTTGCTTACACCGATTGAAAGTTGTTGGATGATGGTTTCTTTTTCTTCCGCCGAAGGTTGGATGTGACCATTGACCACTCCTTCCTGCGGGTGGCTGATCCCCAACGCTGAAGTTATGGGCATTACCTCTCCTACTTCGTCTACATTGAGGTCTCCGCCAGTTCCATAATAATATTTCAACAGCGGCCTTACCGCTTTATACCAGCGCTCAAGCACTCCTTGTTTGCGGGGATCTTCAGGATCGAAATCTATGCCCGATTTGGCGCCACCTATGGGCGGACCACATACCCTGAACTTGATTTCCATGGTTTTGGCCAGGGAAAGCACTTCATTTAGTGTGCAACCCTTGCGCATACGCGTACCACCACCGGCTGCGCCATTTCGAAGAGAATTGATCACTACCCAGCCTTTTGCTTCTGTTTCGCTGTCCTGCCAGGAAAATATAATCTCAGGGGTCTGATGTTCAAACTTCTTTAACTGATCGGTCATAATAAAAGTCCTTTTTAATCCAACCCCAAATATGGGCACGCTTTCAGTGATTCGCAATTTATGAGAAAGAATTATTAACGATTTTTGGGATTTCTGAATTCTTCGTACATTTCCTCAAACAACCATACCATGATCACACATTTAGCACAGCTCTTTGTGGCCAATTCCTGTTACGGCTGCGAATCTCCCCTCACCATTCAGGAAAGATATATCTGCCTGAATTGCCTTTCCCAAATGCAGGAAACACAATATCACCGTAAGATTTCGGAAAATGAACTGTACTACCGCCTGGCAGGCCGTATCCCGCTTGATGGTGCCATGAGCCTGTATTTTTTCTCCAAATCTGGCCGGCTTCAGAAAATCCTTCAGCATCTGAAATATAAAGGCGCCCCCCGCCTGGGTGTATTTCTGGGGCAGTATTATGGGTTTATGTTGCGGGGAGAAGCCTGGTTGAATGAAGTACAAGCGATTGTGCCTGTACCATTGCATCCGACCCGCCTTATTCAACGGGGATACAATCAGGCAGCACAAATAGCACAAGGGCTAAGTCTGGCGCTGGAATTGCCATTGGAGACACAGTTGCTGAGGCGAACGAGGAAAACCCTTACGCAAACCAAAAAGAGTGGCGGGAACCGCTGGGAAAATGTCTCCGGTGCATTTGAGCTAAAAAAAACACCGCCAAAGGGAATTTTATTGGTAGACGATGTGATTACCACGGGTGCAACGCTCGAAGCGTGTATTCGCGCACTGACTCAGTCTGATTCGCCCCCTTCGAAAATATATATCGCCAGTATAGGGATGGCGCAGAAAGGATAATTATTGTTCCAGCGGATTATAGACGAAGGTCAGCATGAGCAGAAATGAACAGGCAATGAGTACAATCGCTACCTGTACAAAAATCGGATAGTGATCCTTTACCTGGCGGAAAACATTTTCTTTAATCTCTGCTTTTTCCATGTCAGAGATTTCTTCGAATATTTCTTTCAGCCTTTCCTGATCTGTCGCTCTGAAGAATCTTCCGCCTGTATTGGCTGCCATTTGCCGGAGGGTTTCTTCGTCCAGATCCGAATTGCCGCCTTGTGCTGCGATTTGGGGCGGGGTATTGTTTTTCCCGATCCCAATACTATATATCCGGATATTAAAGCTTGCAGCGAGCCGCGATGCGGTAATGGGATCGATTTCTCCGCGGTTGTTGGCGCCATCGGTGAGCAGTACCATAATGCGCGAGGGATTTTCGCTGTCGCGCATCCGGTTGATCGATACAGCTATCGCCTGTCCAAGCGCCGTTCCCTGCATGGGAAGGATATTGAAATTGATCCCCTCAATCATCTTGCGCAGCAGGTCGTAGTCGAGTGTCAACGGAGTGTAGCTGAGGGCGTTTTCGGCAAAAAGTACGATGCCGATCTGGTCATTTTGCCTTCCGTCAATAAAAGATATGGCGTTTTGTTTGGCGACTTCGAGCCGGTTGGGGGTAAAGTCTTTTGTTTCCATACTCCCGCTGGTGTCGAGCAGCAGCATAATATCGACGCCGGGAGACTGGTTTTCAACGATTTCCCGGGAAGTCTGTGGGCGGGAAATCGCGACGATAATCAGGGCTATACCTATCAGTTGAAGTGCACGGGGGAGAACCCTTAAGAAGGCTAGATTTACCTTTGGGCGTTGTAGTTTGGTGGGGTCATAACTGAGGCGGATAACAAGCCGCTGTTTGCGGAAATACTGCAAATACCAGAACAGGTACATAGGGATAATAAGAAGCAATAATAAGGCTTCCGGATTGGCAAAGTGATCTATCCCCAGCAATGATTTCATTCAAAAAGTTTAGCCGCAGCAGTCCTGTAAATTACGCAGGATCTCCGGCGTAAAGCAAGTAGAATGCGCAGCAATTCAGACCGTTCACAAGGAAAGTAGGGCCGTACTGATGTACAGCCCACTGGAAAATCTATTTCACTGCTGAGATTATTTCAGCAATTTATCTACCGCAGCCAATGCTTTTTCATACTGAGGCTCCTGGGCAATTTCAGGAACAAGCTCAGAATAGCGAATGGTATTGGCTTTGTCGACAACAAATACCGCACGTGCAGAAAGACCTTTCATCGGACCTGAAAGAATTTCTGTATTGTACTCGTTGATAAAGTCTTTGTAACGAAAGTCGGAACCTGTCACAATATTGGATATACCTTCTGCGCCACAAAATCTTTTAAAGGCATAGGGAAGGTCCTGAGAAACCACAATGCCTACTACTCCTGCTCCTCTTTTGCCCAGTTCCTCATTAAATTTGCGTGTTTCCATCTGGCATATACCGGTATCGATACTGGGTACGGCAATCAGGACTTTGACTTTTCCTTCAAAATCGTCAAAAAGACTTGCTTCGCTCATATCCTCCTTTACAAAAGTAAAGTCAGAAGCTTTTTCGCCTGCTTCAGGAATATCGTCTTTAATGGAATAGGGTTTTCCTTTGAGTGTTACCGATGACATAGATTGAGAATTTGATTGATTTTGGTCTGCGAAGTTAAGGAATAAAAATGAATTCTCAGATCAAACCATCAAAGCGATTTTTGGTTTCAACCCTCAGATAAAAAAGTCATCTTTACAGAAAGGCTGTAATTTTTTGTCTGACATTACGACTTATTTACCTGACCATTGCGATGGATATAAAGTCAAATAAAGAACAAACATTTGTAAATCTGGTGCAAGAACATCAGGGGATCATCCATAAGGTCTGTCGGGTATATGGCAGCCGGGAGGAAGATCACCGGGACTTGTTTCAGGAGATTGTACTGCAATTGTGGCGGGCGTATGATTCGTATAAGGGCGATTCGCGGTTTACTACCTGGATGTATCGCGTCGCGCTGAATACGGCGATATCAGGATTTCGCAAACATACCCGTTCCCCACAACTTCAGATTCTCTCTGATAAAGAGCTGGAAATACCCGGCTGGGACATTGACGCAGACCGCCAGGAGCAGATGAGGTTTCTTTATCAGGCGATCAACCAGTTGTCAGAGGTGGAAAAAGCCATTGTGATGCTTCATCTTGAAGACCATAGTTATGATGAAATCGCCGAAATCATTGGTATTACACGCAACCATGTTGGCGTTAAGTTGAATCGTATCAAACTCAAGCTCCGGCAACTTCTTGAACCACATCTGGCAGATAACCCGCAAACATTTGATGCCACTTAGCACCGTAGGTCAGACACATGAATCTTGAAGAACTAAAATATATCTGGCAGGAGCACGCTGATGATGTTTCCGAAACCATGCAGGTAAATGCATCGGAAATTCACGCTATGCTTCACGCCAGAAGTAAATCAGCCCTCGATAAAATCAACCGCAACATGATGATTGATCTGGGGGGCTTTGTACTGATTACGCTTGGAGGTATTGCATGGGCCCTATACTCCAATACGGTTTTCAATAATTTTGAAATCGGGGTGTTATGCCTGATGGTGTTAGGATCTGTTCTCTTCTACTGGAACAAATTCCGCGCACTAAATCGGGTTTCCATCACTACCGGAAATCTTCGGTCTTCTCTGGAGGAGATTACGACTACGCTTGATTTTTATGTCAAACTCTATTTTTACCTGGTTGTGTATGCCGTACCTGTATTGGGGGCTGGAGGTGTCTTTTATGGATTTTACAAGGGCAGTCAGGAAGAAGGCCGGACCCTGTCTGATGTTACGCCTGCGATCTGGGCTTTGCTGTTTGTCATAATGATACTGTATGCAGGATTTGCCGTCGTCGCCAGTCGCTGGTACGTGCGGAAAATGTTTGGTATTCATTGTCAGGAACTTAAAGATTGTCTAAAAGAACTGGAAGAATAATTACAACAGACCGTTTCTGTATATCGTTTTTCCCTTATGTCAGCTTTTTTCAGACCCACACTCCGCAGAATCCTGTTTTTCAGCGGTTTCCTTTTTGTGCATGCTCTTTCTGCCCAAACTGAAATCAGGGGCAGAGTTGTGGACAGCCTCTCCCACGAACCGCTGGCATTCGCCAATATATTATTTGATGTAGAACATAAGCTGGGCGTAACGGCTGATATTCAGGGAAATTTCCTGATTCGTACCAGTCAGCCTGTTTCTCAACTTCGAATCAGTTATCTGGGCTATAAAACAAAAATAACAGCCCCTGTCTTTGACGGGCTAATGGAGATCCCGCTAATGCCTTCAACCCTTCAACTACAGGAAGTGCTGATTTTGGGCGACAAAAATCCAACGGAAAAACTGATTCGCAGGGTGATTGAAAACAAAAAGAATAACAACCCCGAACGCCTGCCTTCTTTCTCCTACAAATCCTACAACAAGATCAATTACGACCTGTTTACCTTCGGAACGGGAAAACAGGATACCAGTCTGGCCAAATTAGACCGGCTGGCCGATAAGATGGGGCTGCTTATCATGGAGTCTGTTACGGAACGGAAATTTATCTTTCCCGACAAGGACGAGGAGGTGATAACGGCAACGAAAGTATCCGGATTTAAAAATCCGTTGTTTGCATCGCTCGCTACTGACATTCAGCCTTTTTCCTTTTATCAGGAAATTATTCCTATCCTTGACCGGTCTTTTGTAAATCCAATCGCAGACGGAAGCCTCAACCGGTACGATTTTTCTATTCAGGATACCATTTACGGAGAAGAAGATACGGTGTATATCGTGGCGTTTTCGCCCCAAAAAGGGAAAAAATTTGATGCGCTCACGGGCCATTTATATATCAATACCTATCAATACGCAGTTCAGAATGTCATTGCCAGGCCCGCAGAACCAGGGCTGATGGATATTGTAATTGAGCAGCTTTATAGCCGTATTGACGGAAAAAAATGGTTTCCCGAACAACTAAATTTTGAACTGATTATCCGCAATTACCCGCAAAAGAATGTGGGAATGAAAGCCAGTGGACAAAGCTATATACGCGATATCCAGCTAAACCCTTCGATTGATAAGAAGGATTTTGGGCTGGAAAATGTGCGTATGGAAAAAAATGCCGGACAAAAAGATTTGCGGTATTGGACCGGACAACGCATCGATTCTCTCACTGAGAGGGAAAATCGCACCTATACTTTTATGGATAGTATAGGCCAGAAAAATAATTTTGACGGAATCCTCAATCAGGCTGAAAAATTGTCCCGTGGGAGACTGGGTTGGAAGTTTTTGGAGGTGGATATCAATAAGCTGTTTGTTTTCAATGAGTATGAGGGAAATCGTCCCGGACTGGGACTTTATACAGGAAAAGGCCTCTCCGAATGGTTTTCCATCGGTGGGTATTTCGGTTATGGATTTCGGGATAAAGCCTGGAAATACGGGGCCGATCTCACTTTGAATTTTTTTCCCCGACACGATGTGCAAATATATACTGCCTGGTGGCACGATGTGATGGAGCCGGGGCAGTCGCGTCTTGATACGGAAAGAGGCCTTACCAATGTGCGTTCATTTATGACTTCGCGGATGGATCGTACGGACTGGAAACAGGCGGAGCTGAGTTTCCGGGGTTTTCGCTACGGAAAAATTTCTCTGGGCGGAGTTGCCTATAGTCGTTCTCCCGGTTATGATTATTTCTTTATGCGGGATAATGGTACGGAATGGTCAGGAGATTATCAGGTAGCCGAAGCTTTTCTTCGGTTTCGGTATGCTTATAAGGAGCGGATTGTCGAATCCTTTGGGCAGAAAATATCAATGGGGAGCAAATACCCGGTTTTTTCGGCGATTGTGGTTCAGGGATTGGATGAAATTGCAGGAGGAGAAATTCCCTATTCGAAAGTAGAGGCCGGGATTTCACATTCATTCAAAACCAAAAAGTGGGGCGATACACATATACAGGTACGGGGAGGGTTGGCAAATGGCGAAATTCCTGCGCCTTTATTATTTCATGGGCCGGGCAGCAAAAGCAAAAGTGTATGGGTGTATCTGGACAATTATTTTCAGACGATGGGGCTTTATGAGTTTCTCTCTGACCGCTATGCCCATGTTTTTATCCGGCAGGACTTTGGTTCATTATTATTTCAAACACAAAAATTCAAACCCCGGATATCGCTTGTGCAGGGAATTGGTTATGGGAATCTGGCCAATCCTGCGCAACATCAGGGATTTGAATTTAAGACCATGGAGAAGGGCTATTACGAAAGCGGCCTGCTTGTCAACCAGATTTTCAGGATAAACTATCTCAATATCGCTTATCTGGGTTTCGGCGGCGGTGTTTTTTATCGTTATGGCGCCTATCAGTTGCCCGATATGAAACAAAACCTTGCGCTGAAAGTTTCGCTTACGTTTTCCACAAGATAAGACCAGCGGACTTATTTTTTCTCCTTTTTGGTTTCAATTAAAATCACACCGTTAGCTCCCGCTTCGCCATATTTTTTTGTGGCCTTTTTGCCTTTCAATACAAAAACACTCTCTATCATATCCGGATCAAGGGTTTTGATCATAGAGTCATCCTCTTGCTTTTTTCCATTCAAAATGAAAAGGGGCGGGGTATCAGTTTCAGGCCTGATCTGTATGATTGAATTTCCGTCGATCGCATCTACTGCGGGTACATCAGGTATGGGGGGAACTGCCGGAGTTGCAGGAACTGCCGGAGCCGCCGGAGTTGCAGGAACCACGGGAGTTGCAGGCGTGATTGAAACAGCAGCCGGAGCCCCCGGTGCGGCAGAGTGGATGGTAACAGCAGCCGGAGCCCCCGGTGATGAGGCCGTTGCCGGAGCGGCTGTAATCGTTGCGGTTCCGTTAACGACTGGTGGAGTGGGCGGAGTGGGAATTGCAGGTTGTGTTCCTGCTCCACTGCCGACCCAGATATTGAGGGCACTGCCTTTTCCATTTTCGTAGGTTCGGGTAATTTCTACACGCATATTAGTGCCCGATCCGCTGAAGTTGCCGGAGTTTCCATCAGGAAATTTGATCCTGCCCACAACTTTTGAGAGTTTGCCGCTGGTGGTATACTCTTCCTCATTGATGATCAGGTCAATGTCTTTGGTTTTGAGATCAGCTTTCAGCGCTGCGAGATCTTCGCGTGTCATACCTGAATGAATCACAACCCGAAACTCTTCCTTGATCGTTGCAGGGATGACAGGTTGGGACATAGTAGCTGCTGGCGATTCAGGTTCTACGGAAGCAATCAGAGAGGGCGTAGGTGTAAAAGGTTGTATGAATGGAAGCTCGGGTATAGCTGCCGTAAGGGGCTGAGGCTGGGGAGGTGTATGAAATGCGAAAGTGACAAAACCTGTGAGCAAAATCACCAGACTTAGCAGGTTTTTTCCCGTTTTGGTTGTGGGTTGAGTGATGCCAAACAGGCGTTGAATCCGCGCTGTGAAATGGCCGTTTTTTTCAGTTGCTGACATAATTAACTGTGGTTTGGGTGATAAATAAAAGGAATAAGCCTGCGTAAGCGCTTCGGCATAGATGTGCACGTCTCTGCCTGTAGCCAATACGCGATCATCACAGCATTCTTCGCGTAAGTCGCGGATTCGGCCGGAAATCCACCACATTGCCGGATGATAAAAAAGAACGGTTTCTATAAAAGATTGAAATAAGTTTACCAGAAAATCTGCCCGCCGGATGTGGGCCAGTTCGTGCATAAGCAGGGCTTCTACATGGTCGGGCGACATGCCGCTCAGCATACCTGCGGGGATAAGGATCAATGGCCGAAAATGCCAGAGGGTAACAGGGCCTTCGGTCAGCTGGGAAACCAGCAACCGCACGCTGCGGTTGATTCCGGCCTCTTTGGCAAGCACCTGCAGTCTGGCACTCCATTCTTTTGGAGGGGCAAATGTCTGCTTTGTACTCAGCCTGACCAACCCCGAATATCCTACTGCCAGCCGACCGGCAAAAAAAAGTGCGCCGATAAACCAAATCGCTACAACCAGCGGGGTGTACTGCCGCCAGGTCTGGCCAATGGCGGATAGTATTTGCCTGAAAACAGGCTCATGGTTTTGTGGGTTTGTGGTTTGCGCCTCATATCCTGAGTGTGTGCCAAAGGTGATTTCCACCGATGAAGACTGCTCCAGATATTCCCCAACAAAGACATAACCTATGCTGAAGAATAATACCAGACCGGTGAGAACCGAAATATGATATCTGATAAGCGGTGTGCTTTGTTTGAATAAATTCAGGAGGATATAAAGCACAACGGCAGCTGCCAGCCCCAGCCAAAGGCTGTGGAGGATCGCCCATCCAAGGCTGTGAACTACTTGTGTAAAAATATTTGCATTCATCATGATGGGTCTCCTTTCTTTTGTTCTTCCAGCCATTTCTCCAACTCAGCCAATTCTGCCGATGAAGGGCGCGATTGCCCTAAAGCATGAATCGCCAGGTCCATGGCGGAGCCCTTAAACACTGCGTCAACCAACTGGCCAAAAAGGTTTTTCTTAACCTGAGATTCCCGTATGAGCGCTTTATATTCATGCACTTTTCCGCTGGAAACACGCACGACCATTTCCTTTTCAGTCATTCGCTGTATTTGTTTCAGTGTAGTGGTATAGCCTACCTCTTTGGTCTCACACAATTTTTCATGCACAAACCGTACTGTGGCAGGCTCATGCTCCCATAGGATCTGTAGTATTTCAAGTTCGCCGGGTGATGGAGTCATTTTAATTGTTATTGGCTGTTGGGTGTTGGCTGTTGGGTATTGGCTGTTGGGTATTGGCTGTTGGGTTTTGGCTGTTGGGTTTTGGCTGTTGGTTTTGGCTGTTGGTTGTTGGCTGTTGGGTGTTGGGTGTTGGCTGTTGGTTATTGGCTGTTGGGTTTTGGCTGTTGGGTTTTGGCTGTTGGGTATTGGCTGTTGGGTATTGGCTGTTGGGTTTTGGCTGTTGGGTTTTGGCTGTTGGTTTTGGCTGTTGGTTGTTGGCTGTTGGGTGTTGGGTGTTGGCTGTTGGGTATTGGCTGTTGGGTATTGGCTGTTGGGTATTGGCTGTTGGGTATTGGCTAATAGCTAAAGGCTAAAGGCTAATAGCTAAAGGCTAAAGGCTAATAGCTAATAGCTAAAGGCTAATAGAAGTTATGATTCAAAGATATACGACATTTGTCGTAATTCAAAATGGTCTACGACATTTGTCGTAAAAAGTTTTTTGATATGTATCTTAAAACAAAATAGCTATTACAAATAGGTGTAGAAAAAGATAACCATCTGCCGGGCAGACAGGCGGACGAATGAAAGACAAATAACCTTAGGCACCCCGATTTGTGGTCATTCGTGTCGAAGATCTGTATCGGAAATTCGTGGCCTTTCAACAAAGGGCTAGGAAAAAATAACCCCTGATTTAGAAAATGATTTCAACCGGAAAGCCTTTTGTTTTCTGTAAAAATTCCTCCTGGTGAGTAGGGGATGAGAGTCCAACGTATGCAGACCAGCTCCCGTCGGAATGGCAAACCGCTTTGCATTTGGTTACATGGCTGATTTTCCGGATGGTGGTTTCAATTTCATCCCGGGTGAGCTGATAGATTGCGGCTTCTTCTGTGATGCTTAGGGGCATCTGATCGACAATCCGTATTCCCTGGGGAATCATTGCCGGATCAGGCATAGCCTTTACCAGAAAGTCATATACTGCTTTAGGGGAAATCTGTATATTCTTTTTCGGTTGGATAAAAGCTACAGGAACCCATCCGAGTTGGTTGTCGGGAGAAGGAATTACCACAACTGCTTCTACATGCGGGTGGCTGGCAGTGATTTTTTCTACTTTGTCCAGATCTACCAGGCTTTCCCCGGTCTGAATCTCTCTGAGAAATGGTAGTTCCTGCCAAAGCGGCCCTTCCATGTGCGTGTTGGGAAAAGGTTTGCCATCTAACGTAAATCCAATACCCAACTGGTCGATCATCTCCGGTCCGGAGACTTCGCCCAAAACAATTTCCCTGCCTGATAACCAGGGCATAATGTTGCCGCCAACCAGCCCCATACCATGACTGATGGGATATGAAGACCATATAGCGGTAGTTTGATCACCCGTAGGCTCCGCTAACAGCTTTTGCGCTGAAAGGAGGAGTTTTTCGTGAGAAAAAGGCCTGATTTCCGGTTCGTGGTGTGTACCAGACGAATGAAGCAATACAGCAATATCCTGGCTTTGCGGCGGGGCAGAAAGTAACGAATCTTCCGAAAATTTGGCCCTTGTGCGGTTAAAGTCGCCGATTTCCTGTCCTGAAATTTTTTCGGCTTTTCCTTTTTTTCTCAGAGTAAACCGCATACTGGCCTTTTGCAGCGTGCTGAGGTAATCGACGAGATCAATTTGCAGAATGGTTTTTACAAAGGACAAATGCGGTCGGATAAGTTCAATCTTGTCCCAAAGATTTGATTCTGCAAAAGGAGCAGTCGTCACCAGAATACGCGCTTCAGATTGTTCGAGCAGATCGCCAATCTGGTAGGCTTCCAGCCCGGGGTGAATAGGGAAAACAGTGGCAATAGAAGCTGCTCCCCAGAAAACAAAACAAGATTCTGCAATATTGGGTAGCAGAAAGGCAATGGTATCTGTTTTTTTTATACCCAGCGCATGAAACATATTGGCTGTCTGGTTGACTTCCTGAAGCACTTCTGCAAAAGACCATTGTTTCGGTTGGCGATATTTTTCAGGAGGAAAAAATGCAGATAGGCCGGTCTCTTCCCCTTTTTGTTGAGAAGCAAGGGAAAGCAGATCATAAAGGGTGTCGGGGCGATTGGACTGGGAAAATGATGTCGTCATATAAGCAGAATAGGAGACATTATGTAAATTAGATTTCATTGAAAATCAGGGTATTGGGGTAATTTATGCGCTACTCGAAAGTTGTAGAGGCCGGTACAAATGCCCACGGTGGTGTCCCGGAAGTCATTTTTATAGGCGCGGCACTCATCTTTCACCATCCGGTATCGCTTCACCCCGCCGATAAAGTGCTCGATTCTGACCCTTACCCGGGATATGTCCCGGTTTTGTTGGACTTGTTCGGAGGTGAGATCCTTGCCTTTGGGCTTTTTTTGCGGCTGAACAATCTCTACCCCTGCCGGGGCATACCCCTGGTAACCGGTATCCTGCCATAGGCGAAAGCCTGCGGGAATGGAATAACTATCCGCCATCCGCTTATCATGGACACTGCCCGCATAAGTGGGACTCACATACACAATCACTCCGAGCATCGTGGCAAGGAACGCATTTTTGACCGTATGTTTTTTCTTTTTCCCACTGTACTGCGCTTTTTGCTGTTCGGTATCCTGCGGACGCGGCACTTCCCGTTCGGAACCATCGTGCAGTAATTCCTTCCCGCTCTGGTTCTCCAGCGCGGTCTGAAGGTCCGCTTCGGTGCGGGCAGGCATACTTTCGCTCTGTTCCAGGGCCAGTTGCAGTATCGTATGAAGACCGTGGATATAGACATTCGCCTGGGCCTGTTCCATCTCAAACACCTCTGCCTGCACTTCCTGTACCGGATTATGTTTCAAATAGAACAGAATGAAACACAGCCGCTCGGCATGACTCGGTAAGGGACTATTTTGATAGATCACACTTCGCCGAAGACCCTTTCTGGGCTTCCCGTTCAACTCATGCTTTTTCAAATAGGCATCGTGGACGGGCCCAAATTCTGCCAACAGCCGTTCGAAATCTGCTACCCGGTAGCCAGTCATCGACAGAAAATGGCTCGGACTTTTAATCCACTTTTCGTATTTTGACATCTCTCCGCGCGTTTAGTTACGAATTTAAATTTACATAATCTTTAGGATAATCATTCAGTAGTACCTAAATTTATCGCGTCGCTGCAAATAAGCCAAAAATCGATGAATGATCAGATAACACCACATAAAAAGAATTGCTCAAGGGTAGGAGCGGCACTGTTGATGAAGTGCCCCAATTGTTGCAATGCCCCATTATTTATCAATCAAAACCCCTATAATTTCAGCACAATGGGAAAAATGCCCGATGAATGTCCGAATTGCGGACAGGATTTTGTGATTGAGCCGGGGTTTTATTTTGGCGCAGCCATGATCAGTTATGTGATCCAGGTATTTATGATCGGCTTGTGTGCCGCGGTGGTTTATCTGGCCGGAGGCACAGAACCCTTACAATACATCATATCCATCAGTCTGGTGATTTTGCTGACTGCGCCTTATGTGATGGTGGTTTCCCGCGGGTTGTGGTTGAGTATTTTTGTTAAGAAGGATGGTTCTGCTGACTAGTTCAGGTTGCTTGAAAATATGAGTTTATGAAAGAGTATTTGAATAACTTTTATAATTTTACCCCTGTATGAAAGTTTTATTTAATCCTCTAACACCATGGTAGAAACAATTATGAAAGAACTGGAAAACTGGGTACTGGCACATTACCAAAGTATATTACTGGCATTGGTTACCCTTATTGTTGGTTTGTGGTTGATCAAATGGGTAACCCGCGTAGCCAGAAAAGCGATGGAAGTCAGAAGTATGGATCTTACGCTTCGCACGTTTTTTTCCGATCTGATCAGTATTTCCCTCAAGGCGGTGCTTTTTATCAGCGTAGCCGGCATTCTGGGTATTCAGACTACTTCTTTTGTAACTATTTTGGGTGCAGCCGGTCTGGCTGTAGGTCTTGCCCTCCAGGGCAGTCTGGGCAATTTTGCCGGTGGGGTATTGATCCTCATTTTCCGCCCTTTTAAAGTGGGTGATCTGATTGAAGCACAAGGGTATATCGGCCACGTTACTGCGCTCAATATTTTTGTAACCACCCTAAAAACGCCCGACAGTAAAACGGTTATTCTTCCCAACGGCCCTCTGTCCAATGGCTCAATCACCAACTTTACGACACTCAATGAGTTGCGCGTAGACCTTTCAATCGGCGTCAGCTATAAGGCAGATATCAAAACCGCTCGCTCTGTGATCATGGAAGCAATGGTCAACAATCCGAAAGTACTGGAAAAGCCTGCGCCTTCCGTCAGCGTAAGCGAACTGGGTGACAGTTCTGTTGTGCTTGCCGTAAGGCCGTATGCAACAGTTGCTGATTACTGGGACGTCTATTTTGGTGTGCTGGAAGATGCCAAAGAAGCGCTTGACAAAGCCGGAATTGAAATTCCCTTTCCGCAACGTGTGGTACATCACATAAATGATGCGGAATAAGGAGGTTTTTGAACCAACGATCCGGGTACGTGTATCATATTCAGAAATTTGCAATTATCTTTGAGGCAAATGCGTACCGATAAATTACCATATCAAACGAGATATCTGAAGAGCAAATCGCGAAGTACTTATGTCACTTCGCTGCTCAGTATTTCATTGGTACTTTTTTTCCTCGGATTATTCCTCGCCCTGATTTTATTTGGGGGAGCTTTTGCCCGCAATGCCCGTGAGGCCATTGTGATGAAGGTGTTTTTGCACGATGGGATCAAAACAGAGGCATTAAAAGATCTGGAGTCCCGCCTGGCTGCTATGCCTTTTGTGCGGGAACTCCGCTATATATCCAAAGAAGAAGCGGGGGAGATCATGCTGGAAAAAACAGGCGAAGATGTGAAATCGATGATGGATGGGGTAAACCCGCTGCTGGCATCTTTTAATGTAAATCTATATCCTTCCTATATAGCCGCAGACAAACTTGCGGAAATTCAGACGACCCTTTCTCAGGAGCGGATTGTGGCAGAAGTCGCCTATCCGGCAGATATGATCATCAATCTCAACCGTAATATTCAGATCATATCCCTGGCATTCCTCACTGTAGGGCTGATTCTGGTAGGAATAGGTTTTTATCTGATTTTCGGCACGATCCGCCTGGCGATTTATGCGGAAAGACTGACGATCAGAAGTATGCAGCTTATCGGCGCAACGCAGGGATTTATCAGAAGGCCATTTTTAATTAATGGCCTTACCCAAGGCGGGCTTGGCGGTTTGATCGCCAGTGGTTTGCTGATCATATCGGTGGTATTTTTACGCCGCTGGCTGGAGTCGATGAACCTCGGCGGGAGCTTTTCTCTGGGCGGTACACTAATTGGATTATTAGCGGGAATTGTGTTATTTGGACTCGCTTTAGGTTTGTCCGGCAGTTTTTTCGCAGTCAATAAATATTTAAACAGAAACCTGGACGAATTGATGTAATTATGAGCAAATCGAAACCAACGACCAAAAAGATGGTGACCACAAGTTCGCCCACCATCTCGAAAACTGCTGCGGAAAGCCGCGCCGGTTCAACCAATCATTCTTCTATGGTGCTGCCTTTTGTGCGAATGAACTATATCCTGCTCCTCGCAGGTGTGGCACTCATTGCTTTCGGTTTTTATCTGATGTCATTAGATAACTTTGTCGATGCAACGCAGTTTTCCATTTCTCTGCATATTGCTCCGATTGTAGTTGTCTCAGGATTTGTCGGCATAATTTATGCTATCATGTACAAACCGGCCGCCGCAAAAGATCAGGTGGTTTCAGAATAATTTATGAATATTATACAAGCGATTATCCTTGGTATCGTCCAGGGACTCACAGAATTCTTGCCTGTAAGTAGTAGTGGTCACATCGAACTGGGAAAAGTATTGTTGAATACGGAGAATGTAGGGATAGATTTCTCCATCCTCGTCCACATTGCTACCGCACTCAGTACCGTCATCGTTTTTAGAAAAGATATTGCTCAACTTCTGGTCAGTATCATCAGACTTCAGCGCGAATACATCGAATATGCCGCAAAACTGATTCTCTCTGCCGTACCGGTTGGGATTGTAGGGCTCGCTTTTAAAGATGAGCTGGAAGTGCTATTCGAAGGAAGAATCGTGCTGGTCGGCTGTATGCTCCTTATCACTGCCCTGCTTCTTTTTCTCACTACGCGTGTCAGGACATCAGAGAAACCCGTAGGATTTGGCGAGGCCATCATCATCGGCCTTGCCCAAATGGTGGCGATTTTGCCGGGGATTTCCCGCTCAGGAGCGACCATTGCCACGGCGCTTCTGCTGAAAGTTGACAGGAGTCAGGCTGCAAAATTTTCCTTCCTCATGGTTTTGATCCCAATTTTTGGCGAAGCACTGCTCGACATTGTCGATATGGCCAAAGGTGAAGCGGTCTGGAGTATGGGCACTGACATTGCCCTGGCCGGATTTCTTTCGGCTTTTATTTCTGGATTATTTGCCTGTACCTTCATGCTTCGCATCGTAAAAGGGGGAAAACTGTACTATTTTAGCATTTATTGTGTGATCATTGGGATTATCGCAATCATTGCAGGATTGGCATAATCAATTTCCTTCGTAGATTGCAATGGAGAACCATTGCACTATGGAGGCTAAACCAGATGACTTTCAACCCCCCAAAGGCAAAAACCGCCTTCGGACATTCAGGATTACTGCAGTTCTGACGGGGCTGGTCGTAGCAATACTGCTGCCTTTGGGCTATTATGTCTCAACCTCAACGTCTGGGTCTCCCCAAAAGCTGTTTGCTGAAATACATGGCGAAGATATTCCCTCCGACAAAGGGGTATTGCTGAAAAATACGCCGGGTCATTCCGCCCAATTTGCTTCTGCAATGGCCTTTTTCCGTGAAGGAAATTACGAAAAAGCGCTGGCAGGCTTTACAGACCTGATTAAAACCGGTCCTGAAAATGATACACTTGCCTGTTATATGGGCATTACCCATCTGGAGTTAAAACATTCAGACACAGCGGTTTTCTGGCTTGAAAAATCCCTTTCGTTCAAAAGATCGGGCTTTATTTCCGAAAAGGCAGAGATCTATCTCGGCCTCGCCTATGTCCTGAAAGGCGATTTTCCCAGGGCAAATGATATTTTTAATGCCATTGCAGCCAACGAAAAACATACCTACCACAACGAAGCGATAAAAGCTGAAGCCCGCCTCCTACGGTATATTGAAAGGGAAGAGGAATAGGCTATCTGCTGTTCCATACTTCCCCGACAGACGACAGCATCAGGTCGCAGGCAGTGTGAAGTTCGGCTTCGGTAATCGTCAGCGGTGGCGAAATTCTGAGTCCGTTGTCAATATTGATAAAGCCCAGGGTAAGCAACCCTTTGTCATAAGCGACCTTTCGCACGGCTTCTGCAAATTCGAAGGTTTCAAAGATTAAGCCGAAAAGCAACCCTTTACCTCTCAATTCCTGAATGGCGGGGTGCCTGAGTCGCTGGCGCAAAATAGCTTCTTTTGCAGGCATTTGGGCCATAAGATCTTCGTCTAGTATTTTGGTTACCGCTGCAAGTCCTGCGGCGCAGCTGACCGGATTTCCTCCAAAGGTGGTAATATGACCAAACATGGGATTTTTCTGAATCACCGCCATGATCTCTTCCTTGGCCACAAATGCACCTAATGGTAAACCGCCTCCCAGACTTTTTGCCAGGAGCAAAATATCAGGCTCAACCTCAAATCCCTGAAGGGCAAACATGGTTCCGGTGCGGCCAAAACCCGTTTGGATTTCATCCAAAATCATCAGCGCTCCGGTTTCATCGCAGCGCTGACGCACTTTCTGCAGATAGTTGTCTTTGGGTAAAATGATTCCTGCCGTACCCTGGATCACTTCAATGATAACTGCTGCGGTTTGGTCCGTGATCTGGTCAAGATCCTCCTCCTGATTAAAACGAATATGACTGACACCCGGCAGCAGTGGGCCATATCCCACCTTTTTTTTAGGATTTCCGCCTACACTCAGCGCACCATGGGTACTGCCATGGTAGGCGTTGTAGCAGGAAACAAGTTCTCCCCTTCCTGTATATTTTTTGGCAATTTTCAGCGCACCTTCAGTTGCTTCCGCGCCGCTGTTGGTAAAGTAAATTTTTTTAAGATTGTTGTTCAGCAATTCGATGATTTTTGCGCCGTACTGCACCTGCGGTCCCATGACTGCTTCCCCATATACCATGGGGTGAAGATACAAAGCCGCTTGTGTCTGGATCGCCCTCACCACTTCGGGCGCACTATGTCCTACATTGGTTACACATATGCCGCTGATAAAATCCAGCCACTTCCGGCCGTGAGGGCCATAGAGATAAACGCCCTCGCCTCTTTCTATTTCCATACCGATAGGCTCTTCCGAAGTATGGGCAATGTAGCGATCAAATAGTTGTTTCATGCCGCAATTTACAAAAGTATGCGGTTTACAATATCCTACCGGATGCGGAGTTTTTTTGTCGTAAATGCCCGGTCTCCGATCGCTATTTGTGAAAAATATATACCCGAAGGAAGCCCTTCAGGTGTTTCATTGGAGCAAAAACTTCGGACAGAAGTACTGGTGTCGGAATAAATGGCCACAATTTCGCCATGAAGATCAAATACCGTTAATCTTACCACGACACCAGAAGCGGACGAATTGGTTTGCTGAGGTTCAGCAACCGTAGGAATTACCGCGTTTCCGCTTCTGTAGTATGTTTTCGATAATGTGCAGGCAGACAAAGTGAGAAAGGTGAGAACTATAAAAAAATATTTCACGATTCAATTAGTACATAAATTGGAATACATGAAGAATTGACAAAAATGATGCTGACATTTTCCGGATGTAAGGAATTGTAAAAATTCGCACAAATTATTTTTTATCCTTTCGCAATCGGAAAAACGGCAATTCCTTTGTAATTTTCAGCAACTCCCCAAAAATCTAAAAACCAGACCATGAATCTCCTAAAAGCTATTACGCCCGCGTTGCTTTCCCTATTGATTGTACTCACAGCTTGTAACCGGGACACCGTAAAAGTTGTTGACTTTTCTCCTCAGGGAGAAGTGCAGCCATTGCAGTCGTTTACCATTGAGTTTTCACACGCACTGGCACCTGCAACGCAGTCAGATGAATGGCTGAGTGATGCTTTTGTCGTATTTGAGCCTCCGATTGTAGGTAAATTTAAATGGGTTTCACCTCAAACTCTGTTATTTTCTCCCGACCAGCCCTTGCTTCCCAGTCAGGATTATAAAGCTTCAATTGACAAAAAGCTCGTATTGGGAGATTCGAAACTGAGTGGCAAGTTTGAGAATTTTAATTTTCATACTCCCTATTTTGACCTCTCAGGTGTAGAATTTTTTTGGAAAAAGATTCCTCGCTCTGATCATCGCCTCACAGTACAGGCAAACCTGATGTTTCCCTACCCTGTAGAGCCGGCAGAAGTTTCCAAATATCTCGAGGTCTCTATCGGGGGCAAACCCTATACCGATTTTGAGGTGGTCAGCGAACAGTCCACCGATGTGATTGCTGTCAATTTTGGTGAAATGCAGCAAAATAAAGAGAGCCAGGCTTTCCGGATTACCCTGAAAAAAGGCCTCAACTCGGTACTCGACAAGACTGCGCTTTCCGAAGACCGGGTGGTTGAGAAAGAATTGCCCGGGATCACCCGGCTCGCCATCACAGGAGTGAGCTCGGGATTTGACAACGACGGTGGATGGATTGAGGTTACTACCACTCAGGAAGTGGACAAAGATCAGTTGGCAAAATACATTACTCTCAACCCCAAACCTTCCAAACTCAATTTTACCGTAAGTGAAGACCGGTTCCGGATAGAGGGCAAAATGGTGGCCGGCAGTATGATGGACTTTAAAATAAAATCGGGACTTCCCGGTCTGTATGGAGGCACGCTCGAAAATGATTTTACTCAAAATATTGTCCTCGCTGACCTTGAGCCGCGCTTGCGATTTGCAGATAAATATGGAACCTATCTCCTTCGAAGCGGCCTGAAAAATATCAATGTAGAAGGTACCAATGTCTCCAACGCAAAAATGCGCGTGTACCAGGTTTTCAAAAATAATCTCCTGTTTTTCTTCTACAACAACTACAGCTACAGCAACCGGTTTTACTCCTATTACCGGGAAAATGATTACGACGATGCCTCTTATTACGACGTGGATTATTATGGCAAATCGCTCTATGAGGCAGACATAGATTTTGAAGATGCGCGCAACAAAAGACAATCCCATACTATTAACCTGGAAAGCGCACTCAACAACCGGTTTAAGGGTATTTATATCGTCGAAGTAAGGTCCGAAGATGACTACTGGATGCAGGACGCCAAAATTGTCTCTGTCTCCGACCTTGGGCTGATTGCCCGCCACAGTGCGAATGAACTGCTGGTTTTTGTCAATTCCCTGAAAACAGCGGAGCCTGTTGCCGGTGTGAATATCAGCCTGATATCTGCCAATAACCAGACCCTCGTCAGCGGAACCACCGATGCCGAAGGTATTGTGCGTTTTCCCAACCTGCGCAAAGATGCCGAAGGTTTTGAGCCGAGAATGGTCACGGCAGAGCTGGGCGAAGATTTTAACTTTGTCGATCTGATGGCAACCCAGGTCGAAACTTCCCGCTACGATGTGGGGGGCAAATTTGTCGCAGATGACAATTATGATGCTTTTATCTATTCTGACCGGAATATTTTCAGACCTGGTGAAACCGCACACCTTTCTGCTGTATTGCGTACTGCCAGCCTCGAAACGGTAACAGATGTACCTGTTAACATCAAAGTCATTTCCCCGACAGGAAAAACCCTCGAATCCTATCAGAAAAAACTCAACGAACAAGGCTCTTTTGAGCTGGCAGTGGATATTCCGTCTTTTGCGCAGACCGGACAGTATGTGGCAGAACTTTATACCGGAAGTGATAAATTTTTGTCTTCCTACCGGTTTAGTGTGGAGGAATTTGTCCCGGATAAAATTCGTGTAAACCTCGCTGCAGACAAACAAACACTTGAACCAGGCACGCCGTTAAAAATAGAGGTTTCCTCTGAATATCTGTTTGGCACACCCGCAGCAGGGCATAAATACGAAATGGACGTTCGCCTTCGCCATCAGCCATTCAGGAGTAGTAAATTTCCCAATTACGATTTTGCCTCCTACAGCAATCAGGATTCCTATATGGATAATGATTTTTTTGAAGGAAAACTCAATGATGAAGGTAAGGCGACCATCACTTATAATTTCCCCGCGCAGATTCAGAGTGGCGGATTTGTCAAAGGAACCGCTTCTGTAAGCGTGTTTGATGTTACCGGGCGTACGGTCAGTCGTTCTGTTGATTTTAATGCATACCCCTCCAAATCATTTATCGGCATACGTTCTGCCGGTTATTACTTTGGTACAAATAAAGACCTCTCGTTTGATCTGGTAGCGGTAGGGCCTGACGATAAGCAGATCAGCAGCCTGGATGTGGAAGTCGAACTGGTGCGGATGGAATGGCGAACTGTTCTTGAAAAAAGCAATTACAGCGGGCAGTATCAGTACCGCTCGGTGAAAAAAGAAGTTTCAGAATGGAAAAAGCCACTGAAACTTTCCAGTACTTCCCAGGCCTATACCTTCCGGACAAATGAATCCGGTGAACATGAGTTGCGCATTTCCAAACGAGGCAGCAGCGATTATGTGAAGAAAAATTTCTATGCCTACCGATGGGGTGATGCGACTGCCTCTTCCTTTGAAATCAACAAAGAAGGGCAGGTGGAAATTATTCTGGATAAGAAGACCTACAAACCCGGCGAACAGGCAAAGGCCTTATTTGTGGCACCATTTACAGGGAAAATGCTTGTAACGATTGAGCGGGAAAAAGTCATGGAGCATTTTTATGTGGACATGGATAAAAATTCTCTGGAGATTCCCATTCCCCTCAATGATCAGTATGTGCCCAACGTCTATATTACAGCTACGCTTTTCCGCCCGCACAGTGCCGATGATAATGTGCCTTTCCTTGTCGGCCATGGCTATGCGACAGTAGAGGTAACGCAACCTTCAAATAAGCTGGAAGTATCTATCTCAGCCCCGGAAGGAAAAGTCAAACCCCGTACTACGCAGTATGTAACCGTAAAAGCAGGCGCCGGGCAGGATATATTTGTTACCCTTGCAGCGGTGGATGAAGGGATTCTTCAGGTTAAAAATTTTAAGACGCCCGATCCTTACGAATATATGTATGCGCGCCGCAGACTCTCTGTAGAGAGTTTTGATCTGTACCAATATCTTCTCCCTGAAATTGCTTCTGTCAGGTCTTCTCCGGCAGGCGGCGATGAAAATGAAAGCGCAAAAAGACTGAACCCCATCAAATCCAAACGGTTCCAACTGGTATCGCAATGGTCGGGAATCAAACGAACAAACAGCAGTGGAGAAGTTCGCATTCCTGTCGAAATACCTCAGTACAATGGAGAGATCAGGCTGATGGCAGTAGCATATCAGGGCAAAAGGTTTGGTTCGGCAGAAAAGGCGATGAAAGTCAGCGATGATGTCATCCTCCAGCCTTCGGTGCCTCGTTTTCTTACGGTCAATGACTCGCTCGTGATTCCGGTAACCGTGATGAATACAACTGCCAAAGCGGGTAATGTGAGTGTGAAGATGAATGTGGCGGGAACGATGAAGATATCTTCCAACTCTTCCCAAAGCGTAAATGTTCCGGCAAATGGCTCCGCTACGGCTCAGTTTGTGCTGCTTACCGGAAAAGAAACCGGTACAGGTAAACTCACCTTTGAGTCATCAGGACTGGATAATGTAAAAGAAGAAATTGAAATTGGTATTCGCCCCAGCGCTCCGTTTGTGGTGGAAAGCGAATGGAATACATTAAAAGCAGGCGAAACCAAAACCGTAAAAATCAATGAAAAATTCCTGGCAGGTACACGCACCACACACCTGACGATCAGTTCATTCCCTGCGGTAAAATTCAGCCAGCACCTCCGCTACCTTGTGGGTTATCCGCACGGATGCCTGGAGCAGACGACCTCGCAGTTGTTTCCTCAGTTGTATTTCAACGAACTGGCTTCCCTGGTTGCGGCTGACCTTTACAAAAGAGGCAATCCTGTCTATTATGTGAAGGAAGGTATCAAAAAACTGGAAGGCATGCAGCGGTACGACGGCTCGTTTAGCTATTGGTCAAACGGCACTTATTACAACTGGTGGGGTTCGGTGTATGCTACACATTTTCTTGTGGAGGCGGAAAAAGCCGGGTATGAAGTGGATAAAAATGTGCTAAACAAAGCCCTGGATTTTCTGTCGAAAAAGGCTGTGACGAAAAGCACATTTCAGTACGTGAGCTACAACGGCGATGTGCGGGCAACTTACCAGATTGCAGACAAAGAAATAGTCTATTCGCTCTATGTACTTTCTCTTGCCGGGCGTGCCGACGTTTCGACGATGAACTACTATCGCGCCCGTCCCGAGCTGCTTTCCGGCGACGCCAAATACCTGTTGGCGGGAGCTTTTGCCCTCAACAATAACTACAACGTTTACAACGAAATTCTGCCCAAAACCTTCGAACCAGAAGCTTGTCGCAGGACTTCAGGCGGAAGTTTTGACTCCGAGGTCAGGGCCAATGCCATTATGCTGAATGTGCTTTTGGATGTAGATCCTTCCAACAAACGCATTCCCCAAATGGTGAAATACCTGAGTGGAATGGGCGATAAGATCTGGTCTACCCAGGACAGGTCATGGACCTTCCTTGCCCTCGGCAAGGCGGCGGGCAAGCAGTCAGGCTCCGACGTCGATGTCGAGGTGCTGGTGGACGGAAAGTCCGTCCGCAAGATCACTTCGCGCAGCGAAAATATTCCCGCCGAACTCCTGAACGGAAAGGAAATCACTCTCAAAGCCACCGGAAGCGGGGAGACCTATGCCTTCTGGTCAACAGAAGGAGTACCGCTCAACGGAGTGAAAGAAGTGGACGACGGAATGTCGGTGCGCAGAACCTACTTCAGCCGGTTTGGCAACGAAACTACCACATTCAGTCAGGGCGACCTGATCGTAGCCGAAATCAGCCTGACAGGCGGAGAACAGAGTGTGGAGAATATCGTCATCTCAGACCTTGTACCGGCGGGATTTGAGATAGAAAACCCACGGATCAGCACATCTGCTGACCTCGTATGGGTCAACGAGGCGAAAGATCAGTTTACTCCCGCCTATATGGACGTGCGGGACGACAGGCTGATATTATTTACCGACCTCCCCGCCAAAAAGGTGCAGAAATATTACTATATGCTCCGCGTGGTAAATACCGGAACATTCCAGCTACCGGCAATAGGCGCAGAAGCGATGTATGACCCGGCGTACAAATCGTATCACGGAGCAGGTGTGGTGAGGGTAGGGCGATAGTTTAACTACTCAACCGCTCCACATCCTTTCGGATCTCAACGAGTACCTCTTCGATCTCTTTCGAAACTGATTCCACGTCGCCGGGGATTTTTTCCAGATTGCTGCGACTCTGGGTATCGAGTTCGATGGCTTTTAACTTCTCCACGATCCCATCCAGCCCCAGGTGACGGCTTGGTGGGATCATTTTATGAGCAGACATACTTACGGTGTCCCAGTCTGCGGCTGACGCACCCTTAGTCAGCTTTTCCAGATTGCTGGTCGCATTGGAAATAAAAATATTGAGCATGCTCACCACAAAAGTTTTGTCCTGGTTGGCGAGGTGAAACAGTTGGTCGAGGTTGTAGGTGTTTTGCCCTGTTGGGGAAAAAGACGGCTCTTCGGGTTGGTTTTTATTGCTCTCTACAGACATATCGTTTCCGTTAAGACCCAATAAACTAACAAGCCGGCCATAAAGTTCACTTTGATCAAAAGGTTTGAGAAGGTAGCCATTCATTCCATTGCTCTCAATGGTTTGAATTTCGGAAGGAGTTGCGGTAGCGGTAAGCGCCAGAATAGGGAGTTGTAACCTCAGCTGGTTTCTAATGTTTGAGGAAGTCTCAAATCCATCCATTTCAGGCATTTGAAGGTCCATCAGGATAAAGTCATAGGCTGGACTTCTGTCGAGATGAAACATTACCTCTTTGCCATTTTCGACGACATCTGCCAGTACGCCCCATTTGTCCATAATGGTTTTGATCAGCAGCCGGTTGTAGGGCTCATCGTCCGCAATCAGCGCCTTTTTACCGGTTAAGAGACCCGTTTGCCGGGCTTTGGCTGTGATAGTTTCCACGAGATCTGCTTCCGTACCCTGGGTAAATGGAATGCTCAACAAGACTTTTGTACCAATGCCTTCTTCACTGGTAACAGCTATTTCCCCATTCATCATTTCCGCCAGCTTTTTGGTGATGGAAAGTCCCAGGCCTGTGCCGCCATATTTGCGGGTGGTTGTATTGTCAGCCTGTTCAAAATCCATAAAAATTTTATCCATACTTTTCTGCGGAATACCCACACCGGTGTCTGCAACCTCAAATTTTAATATTTTCTGACCACTGGTTATATCTCCGGCAGAAACAGTAAGCCGCACTTCGCCTTCGAGGGTAAATTTGATCGCATTGCTGACAAGATTAAACAGCATTTGCTTTACGCGAAGAGGATCACCCTTCACTACTTCAGGAAGATCTCCTTGAGTTTCGCAAATCAGCGATATGCCTTTTGACGCTGCGCTATGAGAAAATGTATCTTTTACAGATTCGATTACCTGCGTGGGGCGAAATCCAATGGTTTCAAGTCGAAAATTTCCTGACTCAATTTTGGAGTAGTCGAGGATATCGTTGATCAGGCCCAGCAGGTATTTGGCAGAATTGCGGATAGGATTTAAAAATTTCCTTTGGTCATAGGTAAGTGGCGTCTCCGCCATCTGTTCTGCAAAACCAATGACTGCATTCATGGGCGTGCGAATTTCATGGCTCATATTGGCGAGAAACTCTTCTTTGGCCTTTCC
This sequence comes from Bacteroidia bacterium, assembly GCA_041391665.1. Classification (NCBI taxonomy): domain Bacteria; kingdom Pseudomonadati; phylum Bacteroidota; class Bacteroidia; species Bacteroidia bacterium. The sequence continues at coordinate 1,563,895 of JAWKNO010000001.1, forward strand.
CAGTTTTTCTGCGCGTGCTTTTTCCTTTACCAGTCCTGCCTGAAGCCGGTGATTGTGGTTCATGTCTGCATAAATGACCCCCAGCAAAAGCGCAAAAACAAAAATCAGGACAGATCCAAAAACTTTCAGTTGGAAAAGTGTTTTGTCAACTAATACACCAGCATCAACCACGATATTTCCTTTTTCTATTTCCTTTGCTTTGTTGAGTTTCTCAAACTCAACCCTGATACGGGTCATTTGTAAGTTCCCCCTTTCCGTAAGTTCAATAATGCTGTCCGTTAAAATACTCTGCCTGAAAGCTACTTCACTGATCTTATCATCTGTAGTTGCCTTGAGTTTTTCAATCTCTTTGGCGGGGATAACCTCTGTATTAAATTTGGGCTTGTAGGTAATGGAGTCATAGATAATGATCGTATCTGGCTCTGGCAGTTTGACGGGCGGCTCCTCCGTTATAATTTTTTTCTTCCGGCTTTTGGTCCGGAAAGAAATCCAGTTTCGTTTTGTCTTTTTGGTTTCTTCAGATGTATCCTCGGTTTCAGTAACTTCCTCTTCTTTTGTTTGAACCTGAGGTCTGGGTTTGATTTCAGGCACAGCAGAAATCAAAGACTCTTCCTTAAAATCTTTTTTGGAAAGTTCCTGAATCTGATCTTGAGTAAAATCAGTAAACATCTTGATAACCTCTCCCTTTTCGTCGCCAAGGTAAATGATGGAGTCATTGATGTTCATAAGTCCCAGAATCAGGTCATTGATAACATGAATCGCTTCTGACTGATTCGTATTCCCAACAGTGAATCTATCCAGATTTTTGAGTTTTAATAGAATGGCATCATTTTCCAGTTCATAGCTGCTCAGAGTTGCCGGTTCGCGGGTGAATGCGTAGTTTTTAACACTCTCGTTGCTTTTAATCAGCGATTTTTCCAGGCGGCCCAGTTCATTGTAGAAAGTATCCGGGTTAATGGCGATTTGAAGGCTGAATGCAAGGTCTTTTACATTGTTATAGGCAAAAAAACTCATGCTCGCCACAGCAGTAAGTGCAAGAATAAACCCCAACAGGATCGTGAGCCTTACTTTGGGATGGTTGTCTATTTCCTTTATTGCAGATTTCATTTGTACAAAAATACCAGAAAGCAGGGATATTTTATGATTCTCTCAGATAGAACGGGCAGAAAACCAATGATCTTATGAACAAAGCTTTTTATCCGTAAGAATGTTGGCTTTACCCTCCATTAGTTCCCGTTTACGCTGAAAGAGGTTTTCCCAATCGGGAATTTTTTAATTTTTGTATCGGAAAAATTTGTCAACCCATATGACCTCCTGAGTAGTATTGACATTTTGCGCAAACTTTTCCTCCTGAAATGTAAGAATATTCAAATTGTCATCTGGAAGCCAATCGATCCGGTACTAAATTTGAACTATCTGCACACCGGAAGCAATCTATGATTTTGTTCTATAAACTAATGATTATCAACATCTGATTTTAGTATTTCACACATGAAAGTATTAATCACCGGAAATTTAGGTTATGTCGGCCCTGGCCTGGTCAAGGAATTTAGAAAGTTCCATCCTGAAACCACCCTGATTGGCTTTGATATCGGGTACTTTGCCAAACATCTTACCAGCAATACGATCAGTCCGGAGTCTTACCTGGACATGCAGTACTATGGTGATGTAAGAAAATTCCCTGAAGAGATTCTTGAGGGGGTTGACACTGTGGTAAGCCTTGCTGCTATTTCAAATGATCCCATCGGAAACCAGTTTGAAGAGGTTACCATGGACATCAACTACCGGGCGAATGTGAATATCGCTAAACTCGCCAAAAAGCATGGGGTGAAAAAATTTATTTTTGCGTCCAGCTGCAGCGTTTACGGTGCCGCCGGAGAAGATGCCCGTACGGAATCTTCTGACCTCAACCCCTTGACAGCTTACGCCAAATCCAAAATCTATTCTGAGACGGATCTGGCACCTTTAGCTGACAGCAATTTCCAGGTCACCTGCCACCGCTTTGCTACTGCTTGTGGCATGAGCGAAAGACTGCGTCTCGATCTGGTACTCAACGACTTTGTTGCAGGTGCTCTTACTTCCGGCGAAATTTCCATCCTCAGCGATGGCACACCCTGGCGTCCGCTGATCAACGTGCTGGATATGGCCCGTGCGATCCGCTGGTCTCACAACCGCGATGCTTCCGAAGGGGACTATCTCGTAGTCAATACAGGCAGCAATGTGTGGAACTATCAGGTAAAAGAACTGGCTCTCGCCGTTCAGGAGATTTTGCCAGAAGTGAAAGTGTCTGTGAATGAAAATGCCGCGCCTGACAAACGTTCCTACCGCGTCAACTTTGATAAATTTGCGGCGATCGCTCCGGATCACCAGCCACAATATGATCTGAATACTTCCGTCAGAGGACTGGTTGACGGCCTTCGTAGCATAGGATTTGGCAATGCTGACTTCAGAAATTCTATGCTCATGCGTCTAAATGTAATACGCGACCTTCTGGAAAAAGGACAAGTTGATAATAAATTAAGCCTGGTAGTATGAAATTCACTGAAACCAAATTAAAAGGAGCTTTTATCGTAGAACCAACCCCCTTTCAGGATGACCGGGGGATGTTTGCCCGTTTTTACTGCCAGCGCGAGTTTGAAGAACACGGGCTGAATCCGGCAGTAGTCAATACTAATGTATCCAGAAGCCGCTACAAGGGTACGCTCAGAGGTATGCATTTTCAGCGCGCACCCTGGGCCGAATGCAAACTGGTTCGTTGTACCCGCGGGGCATTGCTGGACGTGATCATCGACCTCAGACCCGATTCTCCTACTTTCAAGGAGTGGATCGGTGTAGAGCTCACCGCCGAAAATTATAAAATGCTGTTTGTGCCTGAAGGTTTTGCCCATGGATTTATGACATTGGTTGACGATACAGAAGCCACCTATCAGGTATCTCAGTTTTACGCGCCCAAGTTTGAGGGTGGGGTAAAATACAACGATCCCGCCTTTGGCATTGAATGGCCGATGGCACCTACCGTTATCTCCGATAAGGATGCAAACTGGCCCGATTTTACAGAAGAAGCATTTTTAGTAAAAGAAGAAAATATATGATTATCGTAGATCAGGCTCTTGCCAAATTTGCCGCTGAAGGCAAAAGAATTCGTGTAGGAATGGTTGGCGCTGGTTTTATGGGCCGTGGCGTGGTACTTCAACTGGTTCACGGTTTTGAAGGAATTGATATCGTCGCCATTTCCAACCGTACGCTTCCCGCCGCTTATCAGGCATGGAATGAAGCCGGTATTGAAGACGTAACCGAAGTGTCATCGCTGACCGCACTCGAAAATGCCATCGCATCCGGCAAACCTGCCGTAACGGAAGATGCCATGCTTATCTGCACGGCAGGGAATATTGACGTCGTACTGGACGTAACCGGTGCCGTCGAGTTTGGCGCACATGTCGCTATGACTTGTATCGACAACGGCAAACACCTTATCTCGATGAATGCTGAGGTCGATGGTACGATTGGGCCGATTCTGAAAGAAAAAGCCGATAAAGCGGGGATTATCATTACCAACGCCGATGGCGACCAGCCAGGGGTAACCATGAACCTCTACCGGATGGTAGTAGGTATTGGTCTCCGCCCGGTCCTCTGTGGGAATATCAAAGGTCTCCAGGATCCATACCGCAACCCAACCACGCAGGAAGGGTTTGCCCGCCAATGGGGACAAAAAGCTCACATGGTGACGTCTTTTGCCGATGGTAGCAAAATTTCTTTCGAACAGGCGATTATCGCGAATGGCACTGGCATGCGGGTAGCAAAAAGAGGCATGTACGGCTTTGAGGTGGAAAGAGGCAGACATGTGGATACCATGACGGGCCTTTGGCCGCAGGAAGAACTCCTCGAAGGTCCGGGTATTGTGGACTATTGCGTGGGCGCTGCGCCTGGACCGGGTGTATTTGTCTATGCGACAACCGACCACCCACGTCAGAGACATTATCTGAATCTGTACAAACTGGGTGAAGGGCCAATTTATTCCTTTTTCCGCCCATACCACCTGTGCCACTTTGAAGTACCCAACAGTATCGCCAGAGCTGTGCTTTTTGGTGATGCTACGCTGGTCCCTAAAGATAAGCCCTATGTCGATGTCATCACTACCGCCAAAATTGACCTGAAAGCAGGACAGACGCTCGACGGAATCGGCTGGTATATGACCTATGGCGAAGCTGAAAATGCCGACGTCGTTTACAAAGAACGACTGCTTCCTATGGGATTGGCCGAAGGCTGCGTGCTGAAAAATGATGTGCCCAAAGATCGTGCACTCACTTATGATGATGTGATTATCCCTGAAGGCCGGCTGATCGACCAGTTGCGGAAAGAACAGGACGAAAGATTTTTTGTCAACGTCCCGCAATTTCAAGGGTAAGTTTACAATATAATTAGCAGAACCGGGTTTCTAAAGAAACCTGGTTCTTTCCTTATTTGAATTTCTGACATTTATTTTTTGTGCCTTCCACCTTCTGCTAACTGTACTTCCTGATGAGTGGTATTACTCATAAAAACCCTGCTCCTCTTGTTTCCATTGGTATCCCGACCTATAATGGCGGTAATCGTATTGAAACAGCCCTTAACTCCATCCTTTCGCAAGACTATGAGCATGTGGAAGTAATTATCTCCGACAATGGCTCTCAGGATCATACGGAGCGCGTATGCAGGGAATGGGCTGCAAGGGATTCTCGTGTGAAATATTTTCGCCACAACGAAAACCGCGGCGTTTCTCCCAATTTTGAGTTCGCCCTGCAGCAGGCTACCGGCAAATACTTTATGTGGATGGCAGATGACGATGAAGTGGTTTCCGACATTCTTCATCGCTATGTGGATTTTCTTGAAGACCACCCTGACTATGGGCTTGTCAGCGGGCAGATCAATTACTGGAAAGATGGGAAAATGCGCTATCGCGAAACCAACCTCAGCTTTGAAGGGCGCAGTGGAATTTTGCGCGCCATCAAATACTACTGGAAAGTCAAGGAAGGCGCTTTGATCTATGGGATGATGCGAAGGGAGTGGGGGCAAAAGGTCAGATTTTTGCCCGTATTGGGCAGCGATTGGCATTTTGTGGCAGGAATGGCACTCCAGGGAAAAATTAAAAACCTTGACTTTGTGGGTTACAATAAACACGCAGGCGGGGTTTCCAGAGACTTCAGAAACTATGCGCGGGTATTTGGGGAGAAACCTATTTGGGGGATTTTGCCCTATGTAAAAATGGCACTTGACGCATTTCGACTGGTTGTTTATAGTGAAAAAATCTACCGTACCGTCTTTGCACCTGTACGATTGATCGCAGCATTAGCATCTGCAATTGGGATTTTGGTGCACTACTACCTGTGGATTAAACCACGTACTTTTGGTGGTATGTTGCTTCGCTCGATGAAGATTAAAACGCCTACTGAGCGAAAATTAAATACCCTTTAGGGGAAATATTTCTGATTCAGGGAAAGCGTCATCCTCTGTATTATTCTCATAAAATATTGGTTTATCTGAGCAGTCTAGTCTTGGAATACCAATTTTTAGTGTTAATTTTTCCTATCTGGAAATATTAATTTCGATGAATAACCCTTACCTGGCCAGTCAATCTCCCCTGGTCTCTATAGGCATTCCTGCTTATAATAGCGGAGACAGGATAGAAACGGCATTGAATTCAATCGCACGGCAACAATACCCCAATATCGAATTGATAATTTCAAATGATGCTTCAACGGATCATACCGATGAAGTCTGTCGTAAATGGGCTGAAAAAGATTCCCGAATCAAATATTTTTATCAGGAAAAAAATCTCGGTCTGGCTGCCAATTTTGAATTTGTGCTTCATCAGGCCACCGGAAAATATTTTATGTGGATGGCAGATGATGATCATCTTGTCCCTGACATTATCAGTTATTATGTAAATTTTTTGGAAAATCATCCGGCGTACTGTCTGGCAAGCGGAAAAATCAACTATTGGCAGAATGGCCGGCTAAGATACCAGGAAGGTAGTCTGAGTTTTGAGGAAGACCGGGGGCTGATTCGAACAATAAAATATTACCGGAAGGTCAAGGAAGGTGCACTGCTTTATGGGATGATGAGAAGAGAAATGGGGCAAAAAGTGCGTTTTCTTCCCATATTGGGCAGCGACTGGCATTTTGTCGCAGGTCTGGCTTTTCAGGGAAAAATCAAAAACTTTGACTTTGTTGGCTACAACAAATACGCAGGTGGCGTTTCCCGCAATTTTAAGAACTATGCCCGGGTGTTTGGCGAAAAACCGGTATGGGGGATATTCCCTTTTATAAAAATGGCAATTGATGCTTTCCGGCTTGTCATTTATGGCGAAAAGATATACAGCACTATCTCTCTTCCAGTTAGGATTATGGCAGGCATTTTTTCCTCCCTGGGTATATTATTCCACTATTATATCCTGATCAAACCCCGTATTATTGGAGGAAGGCTACTGCGCTTCATGAAAATCAAAACACCACGTGAATGGCGCATGGAAAAATTGCAGCAGGCAGAACAAGAATAACTACCATTTTGTATTTTTGTCTTTGCGGACGAAGCCTTACTTTTGTCTCCGAAAGAAAATAATATCATATGGGAAGAGCATTTGAATACCGCCGGGCGGCGAAAGAAAAACGTTGGGACAAAATGTCCAAGATATTCCCCAAACTGTCAAAAGCAATTACGCTTGCAGCGAAGGAAGGGGGAGGCGATCCTGAAATGAATGCCAAACTGCGCACGGCTATCCAAAACGCCAAAGCGCAAAATATGCCCAAAGATAATATCGATGCGGCAATCAAACGAGCAACCAACAAAGATGAGGGTTCCTTTACCGAAGTGAACTACGAGGGCAAAGGCCCGCACGGTGTACTCATCTTTGTAGAATGTGCAACTGACAATACAACCCGTACAGTAGCCAACGTCAAATATTACTTCAATAAGTTTGGGCAGGGAATGGTACCTACAGGCTCTCTGGAGTTTATGTTCTCCCGTAAAGCGGTATTCGAATTTGCCATCAATCCCGATCTGGATATGGAAGAACTGGAGTTTAACCTCATTGATGCCGGCCTGGAGTCTATTGAAATCGAAGGAGATGTGGGCTATATATATGGAGATTATACCAATTTTGGTTCGCTGGATAAAGCCATAAGGGAAAATGGAATAGAAGTCCAAAAAGCTAGCCTTGAGCGGATTCCTACTTCACCCATTTCCCTTACGGAAGAACAGATCACCGAACTGGAAGTCCTCCTCGATAAAATCGAAGAAGACGACGATGTCCAGGCTGTATATACCAATATTGAATAAATCTGTTTAGGTGCTCTGATTGTACACCGGGCGGTCCTGTAAAAACCATTCCGCCTGTCCTTCATTCCAGAGCTTATTCAGCTTGTTTTTGTCTGCCAGCGTATCCATGCACTGCCAGAATCCTGTGTGGCGGTAGGTATAAACCTGTCCGTCAGCTGTCATATTCTCCAGTGGGTTGTGCTCAAACATGAGTTTGTCTCCATCGACTCCTTCCGGAATATAGTCCAGAACCTCAGGGTTGCAGACAAAAAATCCGCCATTGATCCAGTTCTCATCGCCTTTTGGCTTCTCCTTGAAGTTGGCAACCTTATGATCTTCGCTGGCATATACGGAGCCAAAACGACCGGATACCTTTACAGAGGTCATCGTCAAAGCCCCTTTGTGAGATTCGTGAAAACTGAGCAGATCGTGAATGTTTACATTTGCAACACCATCACCATAAGTAAGCATAAAAGGCTCATTGCCAATATATTTTGCGGCGCGCTTGATCCTTCCCGCTGTCATAGTGTGAAGACCGGTATCCAGCAAAGTTACTTTCCATGGATCGACAAAATTGTCGTGTACTTCCATGGCGTTATTGGCCAGATCAAAGGTGACGTCACATTGCTGTAAATAATAGTTGGCAAAATAATCTTTGATATAATGCCCCTTATAACCCAGCAAAATCACAAATTCATTAAACCCGTAGTATGAATACGTTTTCATGATATGCCATAGGATCGGGCGACCGCCAATCTCAGCCATTGGTTTTGGCCGGATATCAGTTTCTTCTGCAAGGCGGGTTCCAAATCCACCTGCCAAAATTAATACTTTCATTCCTGATGATATTGTTGTTAAATACTAAACAAAAAGACGATAGAAATTAGATTTCCCTCCAAGTATACATTCTCCTAAAAAGAAACAAAATCAAACTTTCCTGAATTCTCACAATTCACTTAAAAACTGCCGGAAATCATGTATTACCGGGAAAGGAAAATTTCATGCAGGAGGATTTCCTATTGCTTCCTGCAGATTTGCCGGTGTCCCTACATCCAGAAAAGACTGATCCGGAAAAATAACGCTGTTTACTTTTAGCCCTTCCCGCATGGCAGCCTGCATCACATGGCCGAGATAAATTTCTGCGGGATTAATGGCTTTCCCTCTTTCTTCCTGATCCAGTCTCAAAAAGTTATGCATAAATTCCGAAAAAACCGGCGTCCAGGCTGCGATAATCCAGCTGTATTTCAGGCTGCATGCCCCTTTGGGCTTTATATTGATTTCCAAAAGTGTCCCATCCTCAGCTACATCTACCATATCGCTTTTGTGCACCTGCTCCTGATCTCTCACTTCAAAAAGTCCGACAACCAGATCGGATCCGCTTTCTTCCAGTCGTTGGTTGAGCTGCGCAAATGCGTCATCAGGCTGAAATAATATATCGGGGAACCCTAAAAATACTGTCGCTTGTTTGGCAAATGGGTAAGCCTGGTCCAATGTGTAGGGAACACCATAAGGCAGATCCATGATCAGGTAACCCATATCCATCCCCGTAGCACGCCCGTCACCGTAATAGGCAGGAATGTCCCATTTCCCCGCACGAAGGATAAAAATCGTTTTTTCTGCGCCTCCTTTGTTGTATTTTTCGAGCAAATAATGTGAAACAGGCCTCGGGCGGAGGATGCCATCAGTGTCTGTTTTGAAGCCAATAGGCAATAGTTCTTTACTACAGGGTAATGTGCCCAGCCGGGAGGCAGTTCCTCCGGCAGGAATCAACCCGATAATTTCTCTCTGGTTCGATTGATTGATAGATTTCATGTCCGGAATATATCAATTTTCGTACCGCTAAACCCTTTACAAAAATAAAACACAAACAATGAAGTCAATGAAACTCAACCGGATTGCAGGCCTTTTCCTGACTGCACTTCTGACATTTGCTGTTATCTCCTGCGAAGTAGAAACCGTAGGCAATTCTACTCCCACCGCAGATCTGATTTTCCTTCTTACCGATAGCCAGGGCCAACCGGTAGAAGGAGCTATCGTCTATATTTTCCCATTTAAATCTGGGTATGACAACTATATCGCTTCCAATCCCGACGGAAATGATCTGATTACCCCTTCTCTTCCTTCTGAAAATGTATCCGTCTCAGATGGTACAGGACAGGCAACTTTTACCAACTTTACACTGGAAGGTAATTCCTATGCTTCAGGCACCACCTATTTCAACCGGCCTAACCCGCTCTATTTCCGCATTCAGGCTACAAAAGGCAATACCCATATCACCAACGATTCGGATCTTTTCAAAATCACATTTGACGAACTGGAATCAGGCACTCATATTGTGGAGGAGATTCCGGTTGTCCTCAATTGATTTTTGTTGGGGATTCAGGCACGGGGATTGACGGGGAATTATTATATTGGCCCTACAAATCTGTTTCCCCTATGGATGACTCCGGAAAATTTCGGATTTTTGTTGTTGAAGATGATGAGTGGTATCGTGAACTGCTGGGTTTTAATCTGGAATTAAACCCTGACTACGAAATTACTAAATTTGATACCGCAGGCGCCCTTCTGCGCCAGCTCGATCAACAACCCGATGTCATTACCCTTGACTATCGCCTTCCCGATATGGAAGGTGCAGAAGTGCTGCGAAAAATTAAAGAATACAACCCCGATATCGAGGTAATTGTTATCTCCGAGCAAAATAGCATCGAAACGGCTGTGAACCTGCTCAAACTGGGGGCTTACGATTATATTACCAAAACCAACGATATTCGCGACCGCCTTCTCAATGTCGTCAACAATATCAGGAAAAATGCTTCGCTGAAAGTGCGCCTTAATACACTTCAGAAAGAAGTCAGCCAGAAATATGATTTTGAAACCAGCATCATCGGCCAAAGTACGGCGATCAAGCGGGTATTTGAGCTCATTGAGAAGGCGATCAAAACCAATATCACGGTTACCGTTACCGGTGAAACAGGAACAGGTAAAGAGTTGGTAGCCAAAGCCATTCACTTCAGCTCAAAAAGAAAGGATTTTCCGTTTGTCGCCGTGAATATGGCTGCGATTCCTTCCGAACTGATTGAGAGTGAATTGTTTGGCCACGAGAAAGGGGCATTTACCGGTGCCAACAATCGACGCATCGGTAAGTTTGAAGAAGCGCATAAAGGAACCCTTTTCCTCGACGAAATCGGCGAAATGGATATTACTTTCCAGGCAAAACTCCTGCGCGCGCTTCAGGAAAGGGAAGTGGTAAGAATTGGTAGCAACAAACCGGTAAAACTTGATACGCGTATCATCGTGGCTACCAACCGGAATCTGCTGGAAGAGGTGAAAAACGGAAAGTTTCGCGAGGATCTTTATTACCGCCTTTTCGGCCTTCCGATCGAACTTCCTCCACTTCGGGACAGAGACAAAGATATTCTTCTGCTGGCCAAATATTTCCTGACCAATTTTAGCAAGGAAAATGAGCTCGACACTTTTACCCTTTCATCCGCTGCCCAGCGAAAACTGCTTTCTTACAACTATCCCGGTAATATCCGCGAATTAAAATCTATCGTCGAACTCGCAGCTGTCATGTCCAACAGCCAGGAAATTGACGAAGATATCATTACTTTCAGCACCTATGACCCCCTTCCCGATGCCTTGTCGGAAGAAATGACGCTGAAAGAATACACCAACCGCATTATCGATATTTATCTCAGAAAACACGACGACAATATCAAACTCGTGGCTGAAAAACTTGATATTGGTGTTTCTACCATCTATCGTATGCTGAAGGAGCGTAAAGGGGAAAGCGACGATGGCGACGAATCCTATTAAGGCGAAACAGCCTTCCTGAAACGGACACTCCAATAGGGATCGTCCATATTATCCACCCTTACGCCACGGCTGGTCGTCGAATGAACAAATTCGATCACATTACCCCTGACTTTTGTGACAAGCCCTACGTGATTGATTCTGCTCCCATTGTTGGAGGAGAAAAACAGAAGATTACCCGGCTCCACCTTTTTGAGCGGAATAGATCTCCCCGATGATGCCATCTCCGAGGATGTGCGGGGAAGTGAGATATTCACCGCCTTATAGGAAGTACATACCAGTCCGGAGCAGTCCATGCCATTTCGACTCGTACCACCATATTTGTAGGGCGTTCCTACATAAGAAAGGGCAGTTTTTATGACTTTTCCGGTCTGATTACTTACGTCTGTTGTTTCTTCTTTTTTGGGAGAATGTTCATACACGACTTCCTTTTTGGGTTCAGGTTTTGTCGTTGACGGCCTGGCCTCAGGCGTAGGAGTCGTGGTGGATGACGGATGATCTTTTTTGTTGGTCAGATAGTCATACCGCTGAACTTTCTTTGCCGGCGTACAGGCAGAAAGGATTCCGGCAGCAAGCAGGGGAAGGGCAAGGTTTTGTGAAAAGAATGAGTTTCGCATTTGCTCAGGTTTGGGGAATAACTTATACAAAGACAGACAATTCATGCAGACAGATTGCATGGATTACTTACTTTTTTAAGTTTTTGCAAACATCAGGCCTGTGCAAAGGCAGGTGAAAAGAAAGCATACACGGATATTCACCCTAAAGCATCAGTTCTTTGGATGGATCCCAAAAATATTTTTCAAAATCGACAATCTGGTCTTCTGATACTTCAATTCCTTCTGCCCGGAGGGAGTCTTCCATTGGTCTTTCGGGAGGGAAATGGATTTTTCCGGTAAGCATACCGTTGCGGTTGACTACGCGGTGAGCAGGAATATCCATCTGGAAGCTTTGGTTTAAGGCATATCCAACCATTCGTGCACTTCTTCCGGTACCCAGGTAACGGGCAATGGCTCCGTAAGAAGTTACCCTTCCCGCAGGAATCAGCTTTACCACGTCAAAGACATTTTCATAAAAATTGTCTTTATCAGCTATTGAGCGGTTTTTCTTCATGCCATACTTCCAGTTTATGAATAATGACCAAACACAGCCAGAACATGGGCCCGATCTTGTCCACTTCTATCAACTCGTTGAGCAAACTGTGAAAGAGGATGGTGATCAGACTCAGCAATGCCATCATCAATATACTGCGGTATTCTGAATTTTGCATTCGCGGATACAGCCAGGAGGCTTTTAATACCATATAGATGCACAGCCCGAGAAATAAAAATCCGCCGATCAGTCCCTGCTCTGAAAAAGTAAGGAGGAAATAGTTGTGCGTAGTGGATTGTTCGGGGTTATCACTCACATATGTCCGAAACGCATCGTCAGTATATCGCTTGTAAACCTGGTTGAATGTACTGGGACCTGAGCCCGTCAATGGCATGTCGGCGATCATATTTTTTGCTGCTACCCAGCGGTAAAATCGCTCCATACTGGAAATTTCGGTTCCGCTGATCGTAGCCTGCAAATGGCCCTGAATATCCCCTTCATGCCAGATCGTTTTCTGGTAGTTGGGGGCAAATTCATAGAACTTGTTGTCATTGATCAGATATGCCAATACCAGTGTGACTATCAGCAGCGTGGCGTAGATCATTTTATCAAAAACCATTCGCCTGACGGCAAAATCCACTACAGGCAAAATCATCAGGGCCAGCCATGCCCCTCTTTTGTAGGTAAGAATGGTTGCTATGGCGAGAATAACAATTCCTGCATTGATGATATACCACTCCAGGCTTCGCGGAGAATACCAGCTACGCGCATACCAGCACCACGGAATAAACAATACCAATGTCGCTGCATAAATTACCCCATTGGCAAAAATTGGAAAAGCAACACCATTCGCCTCCTCAAATGAGAATCCTAATGATGCATGACGGATCGTAACACCTGTAGCTACGACCACCATAGGCATAAAAAATGCCCAGAATATTTGCCTTATCGTTTTGGGATCTTCAATGACTTTTTCCGCTATATAAACAAATGCGGCCAGGTACCACAGTTTTGCCAGCAAAAATTTCAAGGAACGCAGGGGAAACTCTGAGGTAAGCGTGGTAAAGCAGGTCCAGAATATGATCAGAAATAAGAGTATGTGAAATCCATAGACTTTTCCTTTCCGTGAAAACTGTCTGCCAGCCAGGATATTTAACACAAATATCAGCAGGAAAACGATCATCAACGGTTCCGAAAACATATCAATCGCAAACGCCGTCCCAATCGAATATTGCATCGAGATGGGAATACAAAATACCATAAGAAAAAACAGCGGGCGGTAATTGTAGATTACCTGAAGTGCTACAACCACCATTACCGGTACCGCATACAATGGCCATATATGTAACCTCAAAGCCATCCCAAATGACATTAAAGTCAAAATAGCGATCCCTGCCAATGAAAGTATTCGCCAAACTTTAATAGGTATTTGAGATAACAGCTGGGTCATGACAGGTCGGCTTCTTTGCTACCGAAGGACTCCGTGATTTTATCGACGAGTACCGCTCCCATGATCGAGACAAGACCCGCCAATAAGATGGTCGCAGCCAGAATCACCCAACGCACTGGGCGGGCTTTTTTGTCAGCCGGTTTTGCATATTCCGGAATCAGCAGGGTTGTGTAGTCCGACTGATCCATCATGTCAAGGTATTCGACTTTTTCGCGGGCGTCTTTGAGATCGCGGGCAAGGTATTCGCAGACTTCTTCCAAAGCCAGTACCTGATCTACTCCTTCGCGAAAGGTTTCCAGATTGATGTTGGTTCCGCTGCGCTGACTGGTGAGGGCATAAACCTTACTTTGGAGCACTTCTGCTTCCTCATTGGCTTTTCGGGTTTCTGCACTGCTTTTCCCAAAACTGCTGCTGATAATGCGCGCTCTGGTACGTGCTCCTGCCAGCTCGGCTTCGGCAGACATAACATGATTTACCAATGCTTCCGTCTGGTATTCGGTATTAAACACATTATAGCGCTTCCGCACATTGCGAAGGCTGTCTGTATATAGCTTCAACTGTCGCTCAAGATGGTTATATCCTTCCTGATACATCTTCAGAATAGAGGATTTATTCTGGGTCAGCATCCGTTTGTTGACTTCGTCAGTCTTTTTGATAATGAGATTGACAATATCCGCTGCACGCTGAGGTTCCACATCATGCGCTTCGATGAGCAAACCGTTTCCACTGATTCGTACAGTTGCCACCATACCATCATAGTTCCGCATGACATAGAACTTTGGCGAAGCGTCGGTTTCTTTGTTAATGCCATAGGGTTTCCACAAATTGAGCGAGTCTATGACAAACATTTTTACCTCCTCGGAGTTGACAATATTGTCCAGTTTCTCCACTTCCTTGGACTCACCGTAGAGAAACAAAATCGGCTCATCATGGAAAAGATTGATCACGTCGTACCGCTCCGGGCTGGTAGGGTAAATGACGGTGCTGGATTTAAATTCGGGGGGATAAATAAAAGGCATCGTAAAAATAAATGCCAATAGAGCGGCAGCGCCTACCACCCCTGTTATATACCACATATACTTCTGCACAACCTTAAACAGGTATAGCAGATTAAATACATTTTCCTGATTTTCTTTGGACATACCCTGAAATTTGTTGCCAAATTTAGGAATTCATTTTGTTTATCCTTAATCCAGAAAAAAATCCCGGATAATCTGGTCGGAAAGAAGCCAGCTTTCGGGCGTGAGAGAGTAGCTGTTACCCGCTTTTACCATTTTCCCAGCTTCCAAAAGAGCGTGTATTTCAGCGGAAAATCTTTCTTCCCAGTCGGGGAAAAACTGTTCCCGGATATAGGTGAGGTCTATGCCTTCCCGTTTTCGCAGATGGGTCATCATATACTCGTGGTAGCGGTCGCGGAGGGTGAGTGTTTCGGTTTCAGAAATGGCGACCTGATCGGACTGGATAGCGGAGAGATATTGCTGGTTGTGTGAGACATTCCACATTCGGCGGATGCCGTCAAAGGAATGAGCGGAAGGACCAAGCCCCAGATAGGGAACCTGCTGCCAGTAGGCACTGTTGTGCCGCGACCTGAAGCCCGGGAGGGCGTAGTTGGACAACTCGTAGTGGTCGTATCCCATCTCCGAAAAGTAGTTATGGGCCGTGAGAAACTGATCCTCGTATATCTCATCCTCCGGGAGAATTGTCAGTCTTTTTTTTACCTGGAAAGCGAGTGCCGTTTTTTCTTCAACAGTGAGGGCATAAAGCGAAATGTGCGGGATTTTTAATATCGCCAGCTGCTGCATATGCTGATACCATTCTTCTGAAGACTGTCCCGGGATCCCGAAAATGAGGTCAGCAGAAAGATTGTCAAAACCTTCGGCCTGCGCGTTTTTGAGGCAGGCGATTGCCTGCGCTGCCGAATGGCTGCGGTTCATCAGTACAAGATCGCGTTCTGCAAATGACTGGATACCAATGCTCAGGCGGTTTATACCCACATGCCGGAGTTCCCGAAGCTTTTCCAGAGTAAGGTCATCCGGATTGGCCTCAAGCGTGATTTCGGCGTCTGATTCTATGGAGAAATAGTTACCTGCAGCTTCCAGTATGCCGGCAATTTCTTCTCCTTCGAGCACGCTGGGAGTGCCTCCGCCAAAATATATGCTCTGGAGCGATTGGTTTTCCTGAAAAAAATCTTTCCTCAGTTCCAGTTCCCGGCAGATTGCCCCCACCATTTCCTTCTTTTGTTTGAGGGAAGTGACAAAATGGAAATCACAGTAGGTACAGGCTTTTCTGCAAAAAGGGATGTGGATATATAAAGTAGGCATTGGGGTCAGACCTTTGCGGCGGTGACCTTTCTCCCCGGGTAAACTTTCAGTCCTGCCTCCAGACAATCCATAGCGGCATCGAGGTCATGCTGGTTGAGCACGTACGCGATCCGAACCTCATCTTTGCCAAGGCCTTTGGTTGCGTAAAATCCTGCACCCGGCGCCATCATGACTGTTGCTCCGTTGTGGCTGAATGCTTCAAGCATCCATTGACAAAAGGCCTCCGAATCATCTACCGGAAGTTTGACCATTGCATAAAAAGCACCCGTTACCCGGGGGCACAAAACCCCCTCCATACGGCTGAGGCGCGAGAGCAGCAGGTCGCGGCGGGCAACATATTCTTCTACAATGGTATCATAAAAACTTTGGGGAAGATCATAGACAGCTTCAGCGCCTATCTGACCGAATGTGGGCGGAGAAAGTCGCGCCTGTGCAAGCCGCAATACCGCATCCATGATCCCGTTGTTACGGGAAATGACACAGCCAATCCGCGCACCACAAGCAGAAAATCGTTTGGAAATAGAGTCGGTGATAATTACATTTTCTTCTGCCCCTTCCAGCTCCAGCACCGAATGATGTTCCAGTCCGTCATATGCAAACTCGCGGTAAACCTCATCGGCGATGAGATAAAGGTCGTGTTTGAGTACAATATCACGCAGCTTTTGCAAGGACTCTTTGGGATACATGATACCGGTAGGATTGCCCGGATTGCAGATCAGTATGGCTTTGGTTCGTGGTGTGATCAGCTCCTCAAACGCTTCGATCGGTGGTAAGGCAAAACCATCCTCAATCTTTGTGGTAATCGGCACCACTTTGATATTGGAGAATATAGAAAAGCTGTTATAGTTGGCGTAAAAGGGTTCGGGAATAATAATCTCATCCCCCGGATTCATACAGCTGGCAAATACAAAACTCAGCGCTTCCGAAGCACCCGTTGTAACAATGACCTGATTGAGGTCAATAGAATGTCCCAGCCGTTGGTAGTAACCCATGATTTTTCGTCTGAGAGATTCATTACCCGCAGAATGAGAATAAGCCAGCACCTTGATATCTGCTTTGGCGATGGCTTCAAAGTATGCGGGAGGAGTTTCAATATCCGGCTGGCCGATATTCAGGTAGTATACATGATTACCCCGCTTTTTCGCATTTTCAGCAAAAGGAACAAGTTTCCTGATAGGGGACGCGGGAATAGTTTTTGCTCTTTCAGATAACAGGGGCATGGTAGTAAAATAAAGGATGATGAAACCGCTAATATAGTGGGTTTCGGCTTAATCCGCCAATTCATTCCAGCAACGATTTCCCTCCCGTTTCAATTATGAGTCGTTTTACCGGTTCTCCATTATAGCAGTGCCGGGTAACGATCTCCGGTACATCAGAAGGCGCAACTTGGCCATATAAAACCATATCGTCCAGCATTCGCACAGATATACCTTTGCCGCAGTTGCTGAGACAGGGAGTGGGTTTGATGGTAAAATGTGCATCCTGCTTTTCTTGAGCGACAAAATCCCTGAATGCCTGGATCAGTTCCTCTGACCCGCGTTCGGAGCAACAACCTACCCCCTTGAGTTTGGGGTTAACACTATTGCACACCAGGATATACCACATTTTTTTTCGCATGGTTACTAAACCAATAAACAAAGGAATAGTTTGTTATTGTTGCCGACAAACGTAAATTTCGATATAGTATTGACAGATATGCAGAAATATTTCTCTCTGGTTAAGTTTGCCCACACCATCTTTGCTTTGCCATTTGCTTTGCTGGGGCTGTTTCTGGGCTTTTGGGTGCTGAATGCGCAGGGGGCGGAACCTGACAAACCGTGGTGGGTTTCTCTCATTCTGGTTGTGCTTTGTATGGTCTTTGCGCGGAGCGCTGCGATGGGTTTCAACCGGTATATTGACCGCGATATAGATGCAGAAAATGATCGCACGCGCATGCGTGAGATTCCTGCCGGTGCAATTTCCCCCTCCCGTGCACTGACCTTTGTGGTCGTTAGTTCCCTGCTTTTTGTGGCAACAACCTGGTTTATCAATCTGCTCTGCTTTTTCCTTTCGCCTGTGGCACTATTGGTTATACTGGGTTACTCTCTTACAAAAAGATTCACGGCTTTATGCCATCTGGTGCTGGGGCTGGGGCTTTCTCTGGCTCCGGTAGGGGCGTTTATTGCCGTTACGGGGGTATTTCAATGGGAACCGATCATTCTCGGGATAGCCGTCCTCACATGGGTCAGTGGGTTTGATATTATTTATGCGCTTCAGGATGAAGAGTTTGACCGCGAACATGCGCTCAATAGCATCCCTGCCTTTCTTGGAAAAAAGAAAGCGCTTATGGTATCTACGGCTTTACATTTTTTGACAGCCTCGATGATCGTGATCTTTGGGGTTAGTATTGCTGGTGGATGGATATTCTGGCTTGGTTCTGTAATTTTTCTTTCCCTGCTGGTGTACCAGCATTTTCTGGTCAAACCCCATGATCTGTCCAAGGTCAATCTGGCTTTTTTTACTACCAACGGTATCGCTTCTGTTGTATTTGCCTGTTTTGCTATAGGCGAACTTCTGCTCCGCGTTTAGGCAATCGTTGTTGCCCAACTTTTCGCTTTTGACTCCTAATTCTTTTCCTCATGGCATTCCTCACCGCACAATGGTCTCATCTGCTCAACGTTACGTTCCCCGTGCCGCCGGAAGTGCTGCTGCCTCATGTTCCCGAAGGGGTAGAACTGGACGTCCAAAACGGAAATGCCTTCGCCAGTGTTGTAGCTTTTGATTTTCTGGATACAAGGGTAAAAGGGCTGAAAATTCCTTTTCATATCAACTTCCCCGAAATCAATCTTCGCTATTATATCAAACTCAATGGAAAACGTGGGGTGATGTTCTGGAAAGAGCTTGTCCCCAAATTCTGCATTGCAATGGTTGCCCGTCGTCTTTACAATGAGCCTTATGAGTCGGTACAAATGGATTCCTCTATTTCTACTGAAAATGGCCTTCATGTTTTAGATCATATTTTCTCCTACGGCGGAAAAACGCACCGGATAACTGCCCGGTTTTCAACTGAAAAAAGCCTGCCACCGGCAGATAGTATGGATTACTATTTCAAGGAGCATGACCTTGGCGTAGGCGTCTCTCATCGTGGAAAACCGCTTCAGTATGAGGTCAGACATCCGGAGTGGGAGGTCTTTCAACTGAAAGATTACCACCTTGATATAGATTTCGGTTTGGTTTACGGAAAAGAGTGGGACTTTCTGGCGAATACCAAACCGCTTTGTGCACTGCTTGCCGTGGGATCCGCCATAGAGGTTTTTCCCCCAACACTAATTATCCCTTAAAGCGCTTTTCTTTTTAGACGAATTCTGCTATTTTCGTTCGATAAGGGGTATCCTGATCATATTTTTCCTTTCACCAACTTTTGAGCGACCATATGAAATGTGTGCACGGTTTTCTTGTTGCCTTTTTTTTCCTTACCATTTTCTCGTCTTCTTTTGCCCAGCAGACAGATGATGCCAAAGCTACTCAATGGGCTGACAGCCTGATCCGAAAGATGACAATAGAGGAAAAAGTAGGGCAGCTGTTTATGGTTGCTACTTTTTCTAACAAGGACGAGGCGCATTATCAGTCAATTGAAAAAATGATTTCTTCTCAACACCTGGGAGGACTGATTTTTATGCAGGGAGATCCGGAAAGTCAGGCGAAACTGGTAAACCGATATCAGAAACTTTCGGGTGTACCTTTGATGATTGCGCAGGACGCAGAATGGGGGCTGGGTATGCGCCTCAAAGGGGTTGATAACTATCCCAAAAATATGACCCTCGGAGCGATTCGCGATGATTCGCTTTTATATCGTATGGGAACCAGTATGGCAACAGAACTGCGTGCCGTGGGGGTTACGGTCAATTTTGCCCCCGACGTGGATGTCAATAATAATCCGGCAAACCCGGTGATCAATTATCGCTCCTTTGGGGAAAATAAATACAATGTGGCGAGAAAAGGAATTATGGTTTCTTCCGGAATGCAGGATCATGGGGTGATTGCCTGTGCCAAACATTTTCCCGGACATGGCGATACAGATGCGGATTCTCATTTTGATCTGCCGGTTATCTCTCATGGCCTTACCCGCCTCGACACCCTGGAGCTGTATCCTTTCAGTCGCCTGATCGAATCAGGAGTGGGGGCTGTGATGGTTGCGCATTTATACATCCCTGCTCTTGATCCCACGCCCAATCAGGCAACTACCTTATCCCGAAAAGTTGTACAGGATCTGCTGAGAGATAGTATGGGTTATAATGGGCTGATATTCACCGATGCCCTGAATATGCATGGTGTTGCTAAATATTACCCGTCTGGAGAAGTTGCCCTTCGCGCATTTCAGGCAGGGAATGATATTCTGTTATTTCCCTCCGATATCCCCCGGTCGTCTGCACTGATCCGCGAAGCAATTGAAAAGGGGGAAGTCTCCGAAAAAGAACTGGAACAACGCCTGAGACGGATTCTGGTGGCAAAATATAAGTTGGGTTTAGGTAAATGGCAGCCCCTGGATCTCAGTAAGGTTTCCGGGAAAATGAATTCGGTGGAATCTGCCGCACTCCGTACCCGCCTGTATGAGTCTGCTGTTACCCTGGCGCAAAATCGCGGCGATCTGGTACCATTGCGCAACCTCGACCGAAGGAAAATTGCCTGTGTGCAAATCGGCAGCGGTAGTGGCGGAACATTTGAGCAGACGGTAAAGAAATATGGTGATGTCAGGTTTTTTTACCTGAATAAGAATTTCTCCGAAGAAGATAAAAACCGCCTGATCGCCCAGCTGGAAGGTTTTAATACTGTAATTCTCGCTGTGGTGGGAATGAATAATCAGGCTTCTGATAATTTTGGGATCACTGCTTCTACCTCCGGTTTGTCGAAAGCAATCGCAGATAAGATTCCTGATACAGTAGTTGCGCTGTTTGGCAATCCTTACGCATTAAAAAACTTCGGCGAAGAAGATGCGGTGCTTGTCGGTTACGAATCTGTCGCTGCCGCACAACGTGCAGTAGCCATGGCGATTTTTGGCGGTATTCGTGTGGACGGCACTTTGCCGGTTACGGCTTCCGAACAATTTCGTCAGGGAATGGGAGTAGTAATTGATGCGCCGATCCGTTTTGGATTTGCAATGCCGGAAGCCGAATGGATGGATAGCCGCGTACTCGGTAAAATTGATTCCATCGCCAGTCACTATGTACAGCGTCAGGCATTTCCGGGATGTGCGATTTTGGTGATGAAAGGGAATCATATCGTATATGATAAGGCATTTGGGAAAATGGATTATACCCGCCAAAGTCAGCCGATAGATACCTGGGAAACGATGTACGATCTGGCTTCTGTCACCAAAATAGCTGCGACCACCATCTGTACTATGCACCTGGTGGAGCAGGGGCGGCTGGAACTTGACGCACCGATCAGCCGGTATCTGCCCGATCTTCAGGGAAGCAATAAAGCAAACCTCACCATCCGGCGCCTGCTTCAACATAATGCAGGTTTACCGGCGTGGATTCCTTTTTATCTGCAAACATATAAGGACCCGGGCCGGCATGATCTGAATCCGGTTTATTACTCTTATATCCCGACCCGCGCCTCCGAAATTCAGATTGCCCCCTCACTGTATGCAAAAGATACGTTGGAAAATTTTGTCTGGGAAAAAATAAGAACCGTGGAGGTCCGCAATACAAATCGGGTAAAATACAGCGACATTGGGATGGTCCTAATGGGGAAAATAATTGAATCGGTGACGGGAAGTACGTTGGATGAGTATGCCGATCAATGGGTTTACCGGCCGTTGGGTATGAGCCGTACAATGTTTAACCCCGGCAAAAAAGGGTTTGCCGCCGACTGTCCGCCTACAGAAGCGGATACGACATGGAGAAATACGATTGTAAAAGGATATGTGCATGACCCGGCGTCTGCTATTATGGGAGGGGTTGCCGGTCATGCCGGACTTTTTTCCAATGTATACGACCTGGCCAAACTCATGCTGATGATCAAATCAGGAGGCAACTACGGAGGCGAGCGTTTTTTTCGGCAGGGAACAATTGATTATTTTACCCGAAGACAGCTGGACTATAGCCGCAAGGGACTAGGATGGGATAAACCCGAAATATTAGCCCAACATTCAACACCCGTTTCTGCTGCCGCCTCTTCCGCAACCTATGGTCATACAGGTTTTACGGGTACATGTGTCTGGGTGGATCCCACCTACGATCTGATATATATATTTCTTTCCAATCGCACATTTCCTTATCCCAACAACCATTTACTGATGAGGGAGAATGTGAGGACGCTCATCATGGATAAGATATATGAATCCATGAAAGTATAGGAGGAATGGATTTCTGCGTAGTTCAATCCCCAATATTTTGAAAAAGTGACAATGTAGTGAAAGTGCAGAGATGAAGGGTCTAGATCAATACAGCCGGAAATAAAACAAAAAGCACTACACAAAACTGATAATCAGCAAAATATAAGCAATTCCTTTAATTGTATTTTCCCTATATTTTTTTTCCACTTTTTTAAAGTTATAGTGGAAATACAATAATTTTTTTAAATTGAACCGCGAATAGCATTGGATTGACTCCTCAAATATTTCGAGTGAAGATAGTCAGCAGCCTTGACTTACGGAATAAAAAAAAATCCTTCCCGGTAAAGAGAAGGATTTTTGTGAATAAGGCTTTAGAATGCTGTAGGGGAAGGATTCGAACCTTCACGAGGGGGTTAGTCCCATTGGGCTTTTTCCCCATCTCCTCACCCCCGAGACCAGAGGGCATGGCTGCCAGTTTCATCACCCTACAAGATTTATCAGAAGAACTTTTTTTTCATTTGATTAAGACAAAGTTAATAGAATATCTAATATTTTCAAAATAATTTAAAAAAAAATACAAAAGTTGAAAAAAATCAAATAGAATAGGCTTTTCGTTTAAAATATTAAAAAATTGCATAAAAAATATGGCCACAAATTTAGAAATTGACAAACTTGATTTGCAGATTCTGTCCATGTTGATGACAGATGCACAAACTCCTTACACAGAAATTGCCAAACAATTGGATGTTTCAGGTGGTACAGTGCATGTAAGGATGAAAAAATTGGTTGGCTTGGAGATTGTAAAGGGGTCTCACCTGGAGGTAGACGCCGGTAAGCTCGGATTTGATATATGTGCATTTGTAGGCATGTTTTTGGAAGATGCTTCTATGTACAATCATATTGCCAAACAATTGGAGGCAATTCCAGAGATTACCGAGATCCATTACACGACGGGTCGTTACTCTATTTTTCTGAAGATTGTGAGTAAGAATACCCGGGAGCTACGGACGATTCTCAATGATAAAGTGCAGAAAATCACGGGAATACAACGTACGGAGACATTTATTTCATTGGAGGAGAGCCTGAAGCGTCCGATCCAGGTAATGAATGCTGCAGATACATTTGCCTTAAATCTGGAATAATCAGTTTCGATGCGGATTGACATCATTTCCTGTGTACCCCAGTTGCTATATAGCCCACTGGATCATAGCATTTTGAAGCGGGCGAAGGATAAAGGCCTGCTTGAGGTATATGTGCACGATCTTCGGGATTATGCAGATAACAAATACAAGCAAGTGGACGACTATCCTTATGGAGGAGGTGCGGGTATGGTATTGATGGTCGAACCAGTCGCCAGGGTAGTCAGGGCATTGCAGTCTCAGCGAGTATACGACGAGGTAATCTATCTCTCTCCGGATGGAGAGCGATTAGATCAAAGGATGGCCAACCAGCTATCAATGTATGAAAACCTGCTGCTGATTGCGGGGCATTATAAAGGTTTGGATCAGCGTGCCCGGGATTTATTTGTTACGAAAGAAATATCGATTGGAGACTATGTGCTTTCGGGTGGAGAATTACCCGCGTTGGTACTGACTGATGCAATCGGCCGATTAATCCCCGGAGTTTTGGGCGACGAAAGCTCGGCTTTGTTCGATTCTTTTCAGGATAATCTGCTGGATGCGCCACAATATACACGTCCGGCTAACTTTGAAGGGCATGATGTACCAGAAGTACTTTTGTCAGGACATGCGCGAAAAATTGAGGAATGGCGTGAGCAACAGGCACTTGACAAAACCCGAACACGAAGGCCCGACTTATTGGAATAAAAAAATCACGCCTTTTTTTGATTTGGTTTTGCAGAATGGTTGAAAAGTCTTAATTTTGCCCTCCGTCTAATGAAATCTAGTAATGGAAGACTTGATAAAACTGGTTCAGGCAACTTATGTACGTGATGAAGTTCCTAGCTTTAAAGCAGGTGACACTGTGAACGTACACGTTAAAATTGTGGAAGGAAATAAAGAACGCGTTCAGCAGTTCAAAGGTGTCTGTATCCAGCGTAGAGGCGAAGGAGGTACGGAGACTTTCACTGTGAGAAAAATATCCAGCGGAATAGGTGTTGAGCGGATATTTCCGATTCATTCCCCTTCAGTTGAAAAGATAGAAGTAATCCGTAGAGGAAAAGTTCGTCGTGCACGTCTTTTCTACCTTCGCGATAAGATTGGTAAGAAAGCTCGGATTAAAGAATTAAAGAATTAGTAGTTTTTTTATTGATGTATTGATTTCTCTGATTTACTTTTCTACTTTTGCAGAGCTTTTGAGGAAGGGGGCAAATTGGAGAGTCGATCAAATGCCGGTGTAGCTCAGTTGGCCAGAGCAGCTGATTTGTAATCAGCTGGTCGGCGGTTCGAATCCGTCCACCGGCTCGTTAAATAAAGGGGAGATACCGAAGCGGTCAAACGGGGCAGACTGTAAATCTGTTGGCTTAGCCTTCGTAGGTTCGAATCCTGCTCTCCCCACAATGTTGACAGCTGAAATAGAAGAAGAGTTACCAACCTCTTCTTCATTTCTGAAAGTTCTTTCGAGAAAACAAGAAGCGGGAGTAGCTCAGTTGGTAGAGCATCAGCCTTCCAAGCTGAGGGTCGCGGGTTCGAGTCTCGTCTCCCGCTCAATTTTGTAAAGGTGCCAATGTAGCTCAGTTGGTAGAGCACCACCATGGTAAGGTGGGGGTCACCGGTTCGAGTCCGGTCATTGGCTCAAAATCCTGTAAATCAGAATTTTTTTTAAGCATATATTTTGAATCAAGCTTTATAAAGATGGCAAAGGAACAATTTCAACGCACCAAACCTCACGTGAACATCGGTACGATCGGGCACGTTGACCATGGTAAAACTACCCTGACTGCTGCAATCACGAAGGTACTTGCTTCTAAGGGCCTTTCGAAAGTGAAAAACTTCGACGAGATTGACAACGCTCCGGAAGAAAAAGAAAGAGGTATCACTATCAATACAGCCCACGTTGAATACGAAACGCTCAACCGCCACTATGCACACGTTGATTGCCCCGGCCACGCTGACTATGTGAAAAACATGGTTACTGGTGCTGCGCAGATGGACGGTGCGATTCTGGTAGTTGCAGCTACAGATGGTCCTATGCCTCAGACACGTGAGCACATCCTGCTTGCCCGCCAGGTAGGTGTACCTTCTCTGGTTGTATTCATGAATAAAGTTGACCTCGTGGATGACGAAGAGCTTCTTGAGCTTGTCGAACTTGAAATCCGCGACCTTCTGAGCATTTATGAATTCCCTGGTGATGACATTCCTGTTATTCAGGGTTCTGCACTGGGTGGTCTTGACGGCCAGCCTCAGTGGGTAGCAAAAATCGAAGAGTTGATGGATAGTGTGGATAGTTACATCCCAACTCCAGAGCGCGACAAAGATAAGCCCTTCCTGATGCCGGTAGAGGACGTGTTCTCTATCACAGGTCGTGGTACAGTTGCTACTGGTAGAATTGAAAGGGGTGTGATCAACTCAGGTGATCAGGTAGATATCATCGGTCTTGGTGCCGAAAAAATGACTTCTACAGTTACCGGTGTTGAAATGTTCCGTAAAATTTTGGATAAAGGTGAAGCTGGTGATAACGTAGGTCTTCTTCTCCGTGGTATCGATAAGGAATCTATCCGCCGTGGTATGGTTATTATCAAGCCAGGATCTGTAAAACCTCACACCAAATTCAAAGGTGAGATTTACGTACTGAGCAAAGAAGAAGGTGGTCGTCACACACCATTTTTCTCCAACTACCGCCCACAGTTCTACTTCCGTACCACTGACGTTACCGGTGTAATGACCCTCCCTGAAGGTGTTGACATGGTAATGCCTGGTGATAACATCACGATTAACGTGGATTTGATCTACCCGATTGCTATGGAAAAAGGTCTTCGTTTCGCTATTCGTGAAGGTGGTCGTACCATTGGTGCTGGTCAGGTAACAGAAATTATTGAATAATTAAAATACGGGTTAACGGACACCTGAAAATGGTGTCCGTTAATTATTTTTTTTGGAAGGCCTTGTGTTAAGGTCATCTCGGATACGGGCGTAGCTCAATTGGTAGAGCGACGGTCTCCAAAACCGTAGGCTGAGGGTTCAAGTCCTTCCGCCCGTGCAAATAAAAGTGTAATGGAAAAAATCAGAGCTCTTTTTAAGGAATACTCAGACGAACTTTTATATAAAGTACAGTGGCCATCACTGGATGAGTTACAGAGCAGTACGGTGACAGTTCTGATTGCCTCAATTATGATCGCACTTGTAATTGCCGCAATGGACTTTCTGTTCAATTCCGGTATGAGTGGTCTGTATTCCTTGTTTAACTAGTTAGCAGGAGTGAGATGGCGAAAGAGTGGTATGTAATCCGTGCAGTTAGCGGTAAAGAAAAAAAGGTAAAACAATACCTTGAAAGTGAAATTGAACGCCTCAAATTGGGTGATCAGATCAGTCAGGTCCTCATCCCAACCGAAAAGGTATTTGAGATGCGCAATGGAAAGAAAAAACTGCGTGAGAGAAATTTTCTCCCCGGCTACATTCTCGTGGAATGTGAAATGGCTGGAGAGTTGATTCCGATCATTAAGGAAGTTCCTAACGTGATCGGGTTTCTCGGCGGAAAACGTGGGAGCGATCCTGTACCCCTTCGCTTATCAGAGGTCAATAAGATCCTTGGTAAAGTAGATGAGATGAACGAAAAAGGCGAAATGCCCGAAGAACCGTTTATCAAAGGTGAACCTGTAAAAGTAATGGCAGGTCCTTTCAATGGCTTTACTGGTGTGATCGATGAAATTTATGAGGATAAGAAAAAACTGAAAGTAGTAGTGAAAATTTTTGGTAGAAATACCCCGATTGAGCTAAACTACTTCCAGGTTGAAAAAGAATATTAAAGAGTTTGTTACTGGTTGTTGGTTGAAAGTTGTTTTAGTATTGTGAGTGCTGTTACAACTTTTGCTTCTCTCTGATGACCGCTAACCATCAATGTCTAATTGCTAATAATAGATGGCTAAGCAGATTTCTACCTATGTGAAACTTCAGGTGAAGGGCGGCATGGCCAATCCTGCTCCTCCAATCGGACCTGCACTCGGCTCTAAAGGGCTGAATATCATGGAATTCTGTAAAAGGTTTAACGCCCAAACACAGGATAAACAAGGTCAGGTTCTGCCGGTTTTGATTACGGTTTACGCTGACAAAACATTTGATTTTGTCGTCAAAACCCCACCGGCAGCCGTAATGCTGATGCAGATAGCGAACATTAAAAGCGGTTCTCCGGAACCTAACCGTAAGAAAGTCGGGAAAGTATCATGGGATGACTGCAAGAAAATTGCAGAAACCAAGATGCCTGATCTCAACGCTTTTACACTGGAATCCGCTATGAAAATGGTCGCTGGAACAGCAAGGAGTATGGGTTTGGTTGTTGAAGGTACACCTCCCTGGGGAGAAGAAAACTAATTTAGATCATGGCGACAATTACGAAAAAGCATAAGCAGGCAACCGGCGCAGTCGATAGTGAAAAATACTACGACCTGAGCGATGCCTGTGCACTTCTGAAAAAAGTTGCATACGCCAAATTTGACGAGTCCGTCGAACTTCACGTCCGCTTGGGTGTGGATCCCCGTCAGGCAAATCAGATGGTGCGTGGTGTAACTACATTACCCCATGGAACGGGTAAAGCTGTACGCGTACTTGTGCTCACTACACCAGATAAAGAAGCCGCTGCAAAAGAAGCGGGTGCCGATCATGTGGGACTGGATGATTATATCCAGAAAATCACAGAGGGTTGGACAGATATTGACGTAATCATCTGCTCCCCTGATGTAATGCCTAAAGTCGGTAAACTCGGCCGTGTGCTGGGACCCCGTGGCCTGATGCCTAACCCTAAAAGTGGTACGGTTACTCCTGATGTAGCAAATGCAGTAAAAGAAGTAAAAGCAGGTAAGATTGACTTCAAAGTAGATAAGACCGGGATTATTCATGTCGCAATCGGGAAAGTTTCTTTCTCTGCGGATCAATTGATGGATAATGCAACAGAAATGCTGCAAACGCTCAACAAAATGAAACCCGCGACATCCAAAGGTATCTACTTCAAATCAATCTTTATGGCTTCTACGATGGGCCCCGGTATCAAGATTGAAAAATCCAGCGTTCAAGGACTTTAAGTTATGACGAAAGACGAGAAAATCCAATTTGTCAAAGAATTGACGGAGAAGTTGAAGGAATATCCCAACTTCTACATTGCTGATGCCGGAGGAATGACCGTAGCCCAGGTAAACGACCTGAGAAAGCTTTGTTTTGAGTCTAATATCCCTATGCAGGTGATCAAGAACTCCCTGATTAAAAAAGCAGTGGAAAATCTTGGCGCTGATATGTCGGATTTGTATGGCTCTCTCAAACAGCCATCTTCGGTATTCTTTGCTACGGCAGAAAACCCCAGCGTACCAGCTAAATTGCTCAGAAAGTTCAGACAAACAAGTGAAAAACCCAAGCTGAAAGCGGCTGTTATTGATACCGCTGTTTTCATTGGGGATGATCAACTGAAAATCCTGACCGAACTGAAATCCAAAGATCAACTCATTGGGGAAATCATTGGATTGCTACAGAGTCCGGCCAAAAATGTTGTTTCCGCTCTTCAATCGGGTGGTGGCAAACTGGCAGGAATCCTTAAAACCCTTTCTGAAAGGGACGCATAATCCTGTGGGTTGCTTCCTTCGAAGGTCAAACTTTGAAAGCCCGCATTCAATTTGATAGTTTATTTACTTATAAGATTTATTTAATAGCATTAAGAAAATGGCAGATCTTAAAGCATTCGCAGAACAACTGGTGAACCTGACAGTAAAAGAGGTAAACGAGTTGGCAGACATATTGAAACAAGAGTACGGCATTGAACCCGCAGCAGCTGCTGTTGCTGTTGCTGCTGCTCCTTCCGCAGACGCTGGTGGTGCTTCCGCAGTTGTTGAGCAAAGCGAGTTCGATGTTATGCTTAAAAGTGCAGGTGGTGGCAAACTCAACGTAGTGAAAGTTGTAAAAACAGTCACTGGTCTTGGCCTGAAAGAGGCTAAAGAACTCGTTGACAAAGCTCCCGTTGCTATAAAAGAAAAAGTGAGCAAAGAAGAGGCTGAATCTATCAAGGCTCAACTCGTAGAAGCTGGTGCTGAGGTAGAGGTGAAGTAGTATGTCCCGTAAAGGGATTCAAACTTCTACCCTTAAGATAGACCTGATTCGGTGTAATCAGGTCTATTCCCCTATATTATGGCCTAAGATTTGATTTCGTTTTTTTACATCGCGAGCATTTCCTTAATTTCACCCACAAAATTCTATCGTATTGGCTAATACAAAAGATTCCAACCGGATTTCATTCTCCAAGATCAAGAAGGTAATTGAATATCCGGATTTCCTGGAGGTTCAACTTTGGTCTTTCAGAGAATTTATGCAGGTGGACACTCCGCCTGATAAAAGGAAAGAAGAAGGGTTATTTAAAGTTTTTAAGGAAAATTTCCCAATAACCGATGCAAGGGAAAACTTCGTTCTTGAGTTCCTGGATTACTACATTGACCCGCCCCGCTATTCAATTGAGGAGTGTAAAGGCCGGGGGCTGACTTATTCTGTCGCCCTCAAAGCTAAACTTTTCCTCTACTGTACGGACCCGGAAAATGAAGACTTCGAGCCGGTAACTCAGGAAGTGTATTTGGGAAATATTCCCTACATGACCGATAACGGTACCTTTATCATTAATGGTGCCGAAAGAGTCGTTGTAAGCCAGCTTCACCGCTCACCCGGTGTATTCTTTGGCCAATCCTACCATGCCAATGGCTCTAAACTCTATTCGGCACGTATTATCCCTTTCAAAGGTTCCTGGATTGAATTTTCTACTGACGTAAATAACGTCATGTACTCCTACATTGACCGGAAGAAGAAATTCCCGGTCACAACCCTTATGCGGGCGATTGGTTATAGTTCGGACAAGGATATCCTTGAAATTTTCGGACTCGCTGAGGAGGTAAAGATCAATAAGGCTAACCTGAAAAAATGTGAAGGTCGTAAACTGGCAGCCCGGATCCTTCGCACTTGGACAGAAGACTTCGTCGATGAAGATACAGGAGAAGTGGTCTCCATTACCAGAAATGAGGTCCTCTTTGAAAGAGACCATATCATTGAAAAAGATGATATCGATCAGATTCTGGACTCAGGGGTGGCTTCTATGATCCTTGTTGCCGAATCTACCAATGCAGCTGAATATTCTATTATATATAATACTCTTCAGAAAGACAATGCCAACTCACAGAGTGAAGCCGTCGATCTGATCTACCGCCAGTTGCGTAATGCAGAACCACCAGATGAAGAAACCGCTCGCGGGGTAATCGATAAACTCTTCTTTAGCGACAAACGCTATGACCTCGGTGAAGTTGGGCGTTACCGGCTAAATAAAAAACTTCATAACACTTTTGATGAAACCAGCCAGGTGCTCACCAAAAGTGATATTATCAAGATTGTTGAATATCTGGTCGAACTCCAAAACAGCAAAACGCATGTTGACGATATTGACCACCTGAGCAATCGTCGTGTAAGAACTGTCGGAGAGCAACTGTACTCTCAGTTTAGTGTAGGTCTCGCCCGTATGGCCCGTACCATTCGTGAGAGAATGAATATTCGGGACAATGAGGTATTTACACCTTCAGACCTTATCAACGCACGTACCCTCTCCAGTGTTATTAACTCTTTCTTCGGTACCAACCAGCTGAGCCAGTTTCTCGATCAGACGAATCCTCTCTCTGAGTTGACTCACAAGCGCAGGGTTTCTGCTCTTGGCCCAGGCGGTCTTTCCCGTGAAAGAGCGGGATTTGAGGTAAGGGACGTTCACTATACTCACTACGGAAGACTTTGCCCGATTGAGACCCCTGAAGGTCCAAACATTGGTCTTATTTCTTCTTTGTGTACGTATGCTAAAATCAATCCTATGGGATTCATTGAAACGCCGTACCGTAAAGTTGAAGAAGGACTTGTCTCCGAAAAGGCTACCTACCTGAGTGCGGAAGAAGAAGACGATACCATCATCGCGCAGTCCAATGCACCTATTACTGATGAAGGAGCATTTGTCAATAATAAAGTAAAAGCCCGTAGAATGGGCGACTTCCCGGTTGTTGAACCGGATGTCGTTGCTTTCATGGATGTTGCACCCAATCAGATTGTCTCTGTTGCTGCTTCACTTATTCCTTTCCTGGAAAATGATGATGCCAACCGTGCACTCATGGGTTCCAACATGCAACGTCAGGCTGTACCGCTGCTGAAACCTGAAGCACCTATCGTAGGAACGGGTATTGAACGCAAAGTTGCAGAAGATTCCCGCTCTATGATGAAGGCTGAAGGATCTGGTGTTGTTGATTTTGTGGATGGTAGTAAAGTTGTGATCCGGTATGACCGTACCCCAACTGATGACCTGATCAGCTTCGACTCCAGTCTTGTCACCTATCCGATGCCTAAATTCCAGCGGACCAACCAAAATACCTGCGTGAACCTTCGTCCTACTGTAAAAACAGGGCAAAAGGTGGAACTGGGTACGGTAATCGCCGATGGATATTCCACAGAAGATGGTGAATTGGCCCTTGGGAAAAATCTTCTGGTGGCATTTATGCCATGGCAGGGATATAATTTTGAGGATGCGATTGTAATTTCTGAAAGGGTGGTTGCCGAAGACGTTTATACCTCTATCCATATTGAAGAGTTTGAACTTCAGGTTAGAGATACCAAACGTGGAGAGGAAGAACTCACCCGGGAGATTCCAAACGTCAGTGAAGATGCGATCAAACATCTGGACGAAAACGGGCTGATCCGCGTAGGTGCAGAAGTAAATCCCGGTGATATCCTGATCGGAAAAATTACACCTAAAGGAGAGTCTGATCCAACCCCGGAAGAAAAATTGCTCAGAGCGATCTTTGGCGATAAGGCGGGTGATGTAAAAGATGCCTCTCTTCGGGTGCCGCCATCCATTCAGGGTGTGGTCATTGACAAAATGCTTTTCTCTAAAGAAAAGAAAGAAACCAAGGCCAAAGCCAGAGATAAAAAGATGCTTACCACTTTGGAAGAGCGATATACATCAGAACTTGCTGAAATCCATCAACTGATGGTTTCCAAGCTGATGGCATTGCTCGGTGAAGAAAAATCCAAGGGGGTTAAGAATAAATTCAATGAAGAAGTAATTGCTTCAGGTAAGAGATTTAGCGAAAAATCTCTCCAGGCACTCAACTTCCTTGATGTGATTCCTGCGGACTGGACTTCGGATGATAGCCTTAACCGTAGTGTTGAAGTGCTTTTCCGGAATTACAAGCGCAAATACGATCTGATCGAAGGAAAATTCCGCAGAGAAGAATATCAGATAAGAGTGGGAGATGAGTTGCCGTCCGGTATTCTGAAACTGGCAAAAGTGTATGTTGCCAAAAAACGGAAACTGAAAGTCGGGGATAAAATGGCGGGTCGCCACGGAAACAAAGGGGTTGTAGCCAAGATTGTTCCGGTAGAAGACATGCCATTCCTTGATGATGGAACACCTGTCGACATTGTACTTAACCCACTGGGGGTACCTTCTCGTATGAACCTGGGACAGGTATATGAGAGTATCCTCGCATGGGCAGGTAAAAAACTCGGTCTGAAGTTCGCTACGCCGATCTTTGACGGTGCTACCGTTGATGATGTAAATGATTATCTGAAGAAGGCAAAACTTCCTGAATATGGAGTTACCCGCCTGCTCAATGGTCAGTCTGGCGAACGCTTCAGTGAAGCTACTACTGTCGGTGTGATTTATATGCTTAAGCTGATCCACCTGGTAGACGATAAGATGCACTCACGTTCGATCGGTCCATACTCGTTGATTACACAACAGCCGCTGGGTGGTAAAGCTCAGTTTGGTGGACAACGTTTTGGAGAGATGGAAGTGTGGGCATTGGAAGCTTTCGGCGCAGCGCATATCCTCAGGGAAATGCTTACAGTTAAGTCTGACGATGTCGTAGGTAGAGCAAAAGTCTATGAGTCAATTGTAAAAGGTGATGTGCTTCCGATCCCGGGGGTACCAGAATCCTTTAACGTATTGATTCACGAACTCAGAGGTCTGGCCCTTGAGGTGACCCTGGAGTAAAAATTATAGTTTTCCTTTGGGAATAATATATCATTTATTAAACATAGCGGAGGTAACGCATGCCCATAGCTAAAAACACCAAAATCACCAGTGATTTCAGTCGAATCACCGTAAGCCTTGCTTCTCCTGAAGCGATTCTGAACCGTTCGAATGGTGAGGTGCTAAAGCCTGAAACCATCAACTACCGGACATATAAGCCGGAGAAGGACGGGCTGTTTTGTGAACGGATCTTTGGCCCTGTGAAAGACTATGAATGTCACTGCGGGAAGTACAAAAGAATCCGTTATAAGGGAATTATCTGCGACCGTTGTGGCGTGGAAGTTACCGAAAAGAAAGTCCGCCGTGAGCGGATGGGGCATATCCAGTTGGTTGTGCCTGTAGCGCATATCTGGTATTTCCGTACTCTGCCAAGTAAAATTGGTTATCTGCTGGGCCTTACTTCCAAAAAACTGGACCAGGTCATTTACTATGAAAGGTATGTGGTCATCAATCCAGGGGTATTGGAAAATGAGGGTATTCAGAAAATGGACTTCCTAACGGAAGAAGAGTATCTGACCCACATGGAAACGCTGCCCAAAGATAATATGATGCTGCCGGATGAAGATCCGCAGAAGTTTATCGCTAAAATGGGGGCCGAAGCACTTGAAATGTTGCTTAGTACGATTGATCTCGATGATCTTTCCTACACACTTCGTCAACGTGCAGCGAATGAGTCTTCTCAGCAGAGAAAAAATGATGCGCTGAAGCGTTTGAAGGTTGTCGAAGCTTTCCGCTCGGCAAACCGCAGAATGGAAAATAAACCCGAATGGATGGTGGTGCGAATTGTACCGGTAATTCCTCCGGAACTTCGCCCTCTGGTGCCTTTGGAAGGTGGCCGCTTTGCAACTTCTGACCTTAACGATCTCTACCGCCGGGTAATCATTCGTAACAACCGTCTCAAGCGCCTGATCGAAATTAAAGCGCCTGAAGTAATTCTCCGCAATGAAAAGCGGATGCTTCAGGAAGCCGTTGACTCGCTGTTTGATAATACCCGTAAAGTAAATGCCGTAAGATCTGATTCCAACAGAGCGCTGAAGTCTCTTTCTGATATGCTCAAAGGAAAGCAGGGGCGTTTCCGTCAAAACCTTCTGGGTAAAAGGGTTGACTACTCTGGTCGTTCTGTAATTGTGGTTGGACCTAACTTGAAACTCTATGAGTGTGGTCTTCCTAAATCCATGGCGGCTGAATTATTTAAGCCTTTCGTTATCCGGAAGCTCATCGAACGGGGGATCGTAAAAACAGTCAAGAGCGCGAAAAAACTTGTTGACCGTCGCGACCCTGTGATTTGGGATATCCTCGAAAATACGCTGAAAGGCCACCCGGTTCTCCTCAACCGTGCGCCAACGCTTCACCGTTTAGGTATTCAGGCTTTTATGCCTCGTCTGGTTGAAGGTAAGGCGATCCAGCTTCACCCGTTGGTTTGTACGGGCTTTAACGCTGACTTTGACGGTGACCAAATGGCGGTGCACGTACCGCTGAGCAATGAGGCTTGTCTTGAGGCTATCGTACTGATGCTTGCCGGACACAATATTCTTCACCCTGCCAACGGAACACCTATTACTCTTCCTACTCAGGACATGGTATTAGGGGTGTACTACCTTACCAAAGGTCGTCCAAAGCAGAAAGGAGAAGGCTTGCTTTTTGGAAGCCCTGAAGAAGTCGAAATTGCTTATAATGAAGGAGTAGTTGCCAAACACGCCTATATCAAACTTCGCCATTTCAAATACGATGATAATGGTGAAATTCAAATGGGCGAAGATGGTAACCCTTTAAAAGAAATCATCGAGACCACCGTCGGACGGGTAATGTTTAATAAAATCGTTCCCAAAGGTGCCGGCTATGTAAATATTCTTCTTTCGAAGAAGTCCATGCGTACGGTTATCATGGATATTTTCCTCCGGGTGGGGCTTGTTGATACGGTTAAATTCCTCGATGACCTTAAAGATCTTGGTTTCCAGGAAGCTTTTAAAGGTGGGCTCTCTTTCTCATTGGGTGAGGTTATTATCCCTGTCGAGAAAGACATACTTATCAAAGAAGCCGAAAATAAGATTGAAGATGTGGCTGCCAGCTATGCCATGGGTCTTATTACGGAAAATGAGAGATATAACCAGGTAATTGACATCTGGACTCATACCAACTCCCGCCTGACAGAGACGCTGATGAAGCAGTTGAGCGAGGATAAGGATGGGTTTAACAACATCTATATGATGTTCCATTCCGGAGCCAGGGGTTCCAAGGAACAGATTCGTCAGCTTGGCGGTATGCGTGGTCTGATGGCTAAACCACAGAAAACGCTTAAAGGCTCTGCCGGTGAAATTATTGAGAACCCGATTCTCGCAAATTTCAAGGAAGGACTTTCTGTATTGGAATACTTCATCTCTACCCACGGTGCACGTAAAGGTCTCGCGGATACAGCGCTTAAAACGGCTGATGCCGGGTATCTTACCCGCCGTCTCGTAGACGTAGCGCAGGACGTGATCATTACAGAGGAAGATTGTGGAACGCTTCGTGGTATTACAACTACGGCTCTTAAAGAAAACGAGGACGTGATTCAGCCATTAGGTGAGCGTATTCTCGGTCGTGTATCTCTGAATGATGTAATTGATCCATTGAATCCCGATGTAATCATCGTCGGTGCCGGTGAAGAAATTACGGAAGCGGTTATGAACGCGATCGATGAAACGGCTATCGAAGAAGTGGAAATTCGTTCCGTACTTACCTGTGAATCCAAAATGGGTGTTTGTGCCAAATGCTACGGTCGTAACCTGGCTAACAACCAAATGGTTGAAGCAGGGGAAGCTGTTGGCGTTGTCGCTGCTCAATCTATCGGAGAACCAGGTACACAGCTTACCCTTCGTACTTTCCACGTGGGTGGTACTGCACAAAGGGTTACCTCGGCAAGCCAGTTGATCGCCAAATTCCCCGGTCGTGTGGAACTTGAAAACGTAAGGTTTGTTGAGCGTGAAGTAGAGGATGACGACGAGCCAGTGCGGATCATCATTAGCCGTACCGGTAAACTCAAAATTGTCGATGAGCAGTCCAGAATTCTCTTCTCCAACAAAGTACCTTACGGGTCTTACCTTTATGTAAATGATGGTGAGCATGTAGAAAAAGGAATGATGCTGTGTAAATGGGATCCATATAACTCCGTTATTATCTCTGAGTTTGAGGGTAAAATACAGCTGGATGATGTAAAAGAAGGGGTAACTTATCTGGAGGATATCGACGAACAGACCGGACACAAAGAGAAGGTCATTATCGATAGCCGCGATAAAGCTATCAACCCGACAATTATCATTCTGAATAAAAAAGGTGAAGAGCTTAGAAGTTATAACCTTCCCGTAGGCGCGCACCTCGTAGCTGGAAACGGTGAATCTGTTACTGCCGGTCAGATTATGGTGAAAATTCCAAGATCTGGTGGTGGTACTGCGGATATCACGGGTGGTCTGCCAAGGGTAACCGAGCTTTTCGAAGCACGTAACCCCTCTAACCCAGCCGTTGTAACAGCTATTGAAGGTGTGGTTAAACTGGGTGGAATTAAGCGTGGTAACAGGGAAGTATTTATTATCTCCCCTGATGGCTCTGACGAAAGACGTTATCTGGTTTCCCTCAACAAACATATTCTTGTTCATGACGGGGATTATGTAATGTCCGGAGAGATGCTTTCTGATGGAGCGATCGCACCTAAGGACATCCTCTCGATCAAAGGCCCAAGCGCTGTTCAGTCATATATTGTGAATGAAATCCAGGAAGTTTACCGTATGCAAGGTGTACCTATCAACGATAAACATATCGAAGTGATCGTGCGCCAGATGATGCAAAAAGTAGAAATCGTGGATGCTGGTGATACAATTTTCCTTGAAAAAGAAGTTGTAAACCGTCTGGATTTCCAGGAAGAGAATGACTGGATTTTTGACAAATTGGTAATTGAAGAACCAGGAGATTCTACAAGTCTGAAGCCGGGACAAATAGTCTCTCAGCGCAGATTGCGGGACGAAAACTCCGGGCTTCGCCGTCAGGATCTGAAACTGGTAAAAGCCAGAGAAGCCAGATCGGCAGTTTGTCAGCCCGTACTGATGGGTATTACCCGGGCATCCCTGGGTACCAAGTCGTGGCTCTCAGCTGCGTCCTTCCAGGAAACTACCAAAGTACTGAGCGAAGCTGCAATTACAGCAAAAACAGATGACCTCGGAGGTCTGAAGGAGAACGTAATCGTTGGGCACCTCGTACCAGCCGGAACAGGACTTCGTAAGTACCACGACATTCTCGTGGGAGATATGGAAGAATACAAAGACCGGATGGATGGACGGGAGACAAGTGCCAGAAATACTTCTACCGTGATTTCCGACTAGGTTATCCATTAGATATGTTACAGGAGAAGGGGCTTTTAAAGTCCCTTCTTTTTTTTGCGCCATTTGTGGATAGCTCAATGATTGTCCTATTGAAAAATATTCTCTTTTTTTCTGCCTTCTTTATGGAAAAAGAGTAGAAGTCCAGTCTTACTGATAAGCCTGAATATCAATGTTGTATTGAATTCCCGGAGTCATTTTCCAGGGGACAGGCCGATCTATGTACATCAAAAAACAATTAAGACTATGACACAAGTAATCACCGCATCTCTGGACGAAATGGTCTTCGAAGGCCGGGAGAAAGACTATGGAGCCTTTTCGCTTCGTAAAAGCTATCCCCATCACCTATTAGCCGGAACAACCGTCATTGGTATCACAGCCTTTCTCCTTACGTTTGGGCCTCTCATTGCCAAAAGTATGGGGTTTTATCAGGTAGTACCATATGAAAAAGAAAAAATAGCCATTGTTATTAACCCGTTTGAAATCCCCCAGCCGCCTGCAATCGACGAAGAAACCCCAGAACTTCCCCCACCGCCCCGCATCGAAAAAGATTTGCGAACCTTAGCCTATCTGATTCCGGAACCAACACC
Organism: Bacteroidia bacterium; assembly: GCA_041391665.1. Taxonomy (NCBI): domain Bacteria; kingdom Pseudomonadati; phylum Bacteroidota; class Bacteroidia; species Bacteroidia bacterium. The sequence goes on from JAWKNO010000001.1 coordinate 1,602,318, forward strand.
GGAAGAGGATTTAGATGATGACGAAGCGTCGATTGTTTTGATAGATTCCCTGAAGGACGTCCCGAATATTGGGCTGATCGACAAAGCGGGTGCGGATGAAATCGCATTTTTCCCGGGAGAGCTAGACGGAACAGGGAGTATTCCCGAAGTTATTGTTGAGCGCGAAGTGCCTATTGATGTCTTTATTGTTGCAGACGAAGAACCTCAACCCGTCAACATGAGTGAAGTTCAAAAGTTGATTGGTTATCCGCAAATTGCTCGGGATGCCGGGATACAAGGGAGTGTAATTGTAAGGGTATTGGTCGATAAAAAAGGGAATTATACCAAACACAAAGTGATCAATCAGGTACACCCGATCCTTGAAAAAGCTGTAACAGATCATATTGATAAACTTCAGTTTACACCTGCCATTCAAGGTAAAAAACCCATCCAGTTTTGGGTGAATATCCCCTTTAATTTCAAGCTTTTATGATAATGACTCCATAATGTAAATAAATCAGCCGTTCTCTTTGGAGGACGGCTTTTTGTTTATGGAGATATGCTTACCTTTGCGGAAAATCATAAAGTTTGGCTGCATCTTCACCCATTCGTATCGCAATATTTGCCTCAGGTGGTGGCTCAAATGCGAAGACTATTCTTACCCGTTTTCAGGAGTATCCGGAAGGCGAAGTAGTATTGCTGGTAACTAATAATCCGGAGTCTGGAGTTGTGCATTTTGGTGAAGAGTTTTCTGTGCCGGTCGAGATTCTCACCAGAGAAAAATTTTCCGATGGAACATATCTCAATGCACTTATGCAGCGTTATCATATAGATCTGATTGTGCTGGCTGGTTATCTTAAACTTATCCCGGCGCAAACCGTTTCACAATTCCCCCAAAGAATTCTTAATATCCATCCGGCCTTATTGCCCGCTTATGGAGGAAGGGGAATGTATGGTATGAATATTCATAAAAACGTTATAAAAGATGGTGCTTCTCATTCAGGCATCACCATACATTTTGTGAATGAAGTATATGACCAGGGAGAAATCGTCTTTCAGGAGGCTATAGCGGTAGATAAAAACTGGTCACCTGAAGACCTCCAGAAAGAAGTGCAAAAACTTGAGCATCAGTATTTTTCGGAGGTAATCAAAAAAGTGTGTGAAAACTTACTCAGGCAAAATAATAATTTGTAATTTCACGGTCTAAATTAGTTATGGGAGGAGATATTCGCATTCGGTCGGCATTAATTTCTGTTTACCATAAAGAGGGATTGGAGCCATTGATCCGGGAATTGATTACCCGGGAGGTTGTGCTGTACTCAACCGGAGGTACTGCAGAGTATTTGCGTACACTGGGTGCTGATGTTGTCGAAGTTGCGGATCTTACCGGTTACCCTTCTATTCTTGGCGGCAGAGTAAAGACGCTTCACCCCAAAGTGCATGGCGGTATCCTTGCACGCCGGGGAAATCAGACAGATGTAGCAGAACTGGATACGTATGATATACCCGTAATTGATTTGGTAATTGTAGATCTGTACCCATTCGAAGCTACCGTAAAAAGCGGGGCTGATGAAGTTGCTATAATTGAGAAAATAGATATTGGGGGCATTGCGCTTATCCGTGCGGCTGCCAAAAATTTTGAGGATGTAACCTGCATCCCCTCCCAAAAATACTACTCTGCCCTGACCGAAATTCTTTCAGCGCAGGATGGCTTTATTTCTCCCGCCCAAAGGAAAATGTTTGCCGGGGCAGCATTTGACACTTCTTCACATTATGACGCGCAAATTTTCCGCTACCTGAGTCCGGAATCTCCCAGCCTGAAGATTTCTCATCAGGAGCCAATGGTATTGCGTTATGGAGAAAATCCTCATCAGAAGGGTTATTATTATGGAGATTTGAGCAGCCAGTTTGAACAACTCAACGGCAAAGCCCTGAGCTACAACAACCTGGTGGACATCGATGGTGCACTGCAGCTTACCGATGAGTTCTCTGAACCATTTTTTGCTATCATTAAACATACCAATCCCTGTGGATGTGCGATCGGAACAGATCTCTCTGATGCATGGGAAAAAGCACTTGCAGGTGATCCGGTATCTGCTTTTGGCGGTATTCTTGCTTGTAACAGAGCAGTTGACAGTCAGGTTGCTGCATCGATCGATAAATTGTTTTTTGAAGTGCTGATCGCTCCGGACTATTCGGAAGATGCGCTTGCGATACTTCGGCAGAAAAAGAACCGGATTTTGCTAAAACGCATTCAGCCAAAGCAACCCGCCCAAATGATTAAGGGGGCGGTAAACGGGCTTTTGGTACAGGACAGAGATACGGTGAAGTTAAATGAAACTGATATTGCTGTAAAAACTACCCGTAAACCAGTCCGTCAGGAAATTACAGACGCGATATTTGGCGATACGGTCTGTAAACATCTAAAATCCAATGCTATTGCAATAGTCAGAAACGGGCAGTTGATTGGCAGTGGGGTAGGGCAGACTTCCCGTGTGGATGCGATCCGGCAGGCAATTCGGAAAGCATTGGATATGGGATTTGAACTTAGCGGCTCCGTACTGGCTTCAGATGCATTTTTTCCCTTTAAAGATTCCGTTGAAATCGCTAATGAACATGGCATCCGGGTGATTGTCGAGCCAGGAGGATCCGTAAGGGATGAAGAGACGATTAATTTTTGTGAAAATAACGATATGTGCTTAATTTTCACCGGAGTACGGCATTTTAAGCATTAATAATTATTGTGAGGAATAGAATACATGGGCTTTTTTGATTTTTTTACTACAGACATTGCTATTGATCTTGGGACAGCGAATACGCTGATCATGTATAACGATGAAGTCGTCGTTGACCAGCCGTCTATCGTTGCTGTGGACCGCATGACCGGGAAGGTAATTGCCATCGGTAATGAGGCGCAGCAAATGCATGAAAAAACCCACGAAAAATATAAAACCATTCGCCCGCTCCGGGATGGAGTGATTGCGGATTTTACCGTTGCTGAACATATGATCCGGGGTATGATCAAACTGATCAGCAACCGGAAAAAGATGTTTTCCACCAGCTATCGCATGGTGATCTGTATTCCCAGTGGAATTACAGAAGTGGAAAAACGGGCAGTAAAAGATTCTGCCGAACAGGCAGGTGCCAAAGAGGTTTATCTGATTGCTGAGCCAATGGCTGCGGCTATCGGGATAGGCCTGAATGTAAAAGAGCCTACCGGGCATATGATCGTCGATATCGGTGGGGGGACTACAGAAATTGCGGTAATTGCACTTTCCGGTATTGTTACAGATCAGAGCATCCGTATCGCGGGAGATGAATTTAACGATGATATCCTCGACTATATGCGCAAACAGCACAATATGCTGATTGGCGAAAGAAGCGCAGAAAGAATAAAAATCGATGTAGGTGCCGCACTGCCCGAACTCGAATCACCCCCGGTAGATATCGAAATCAGAGGAAAAGACCTGATGACAGGAATCCCCAAAACGATTTCTGTTTCTTACCGTGAAGTTTCTCATGCGCTCAACAAATCTATAACCAAGATTGAGGATGCGATTCTCAAAGCGCTTGAAAATACGCCGCCAGAGCTTTCTGCTGATATTTACGAGCGGGGCATTCACCTCACCGGAGGCGGTGCTTCACTTCGTGGACTGGATATTCGTTTGGCAGAAAAAACTAAACTTCCCATACACGTGGCGGAAGACCCCTTGAAAGCAGTGGTAAGAGGTACGGGTATTGCCCTGAAAAATATTGATGAGTTTAAATATCTGATGAGCTAGATTTCCTTCAACTATGCTTCGTCTGCTGGCATTTTTTTCGGCGTATAGAAACACGATTCTTTTTCTGATACTGGAAGGAGTCGCACTCTATATGGTCGTCAATTATAATGACCACCAGCGGCATCAGATGGGCGACTTCCTGCTGGAATCTACCTCGGCTTTTTACGAAAAAAGGGCATCTGTCAATTACTATTTTCATCTCATTCGGGATAACGAACACCTGAAAGATGAAAATATCTATCTGCGCGAACAACTTCTGAATGCAAAAAATCATATTGCTCAGATGGAAGCTCGTATGGGGAAAGATTCTCTTGTACAATTGCTCCTGAAGGATAGTACGGCAGATCGAAGTTCGTTTTCTTTTATTTCGGCCCGGGTAATCAAAAACTCTACGAATAAGACGTATAATTATCTGGTCATGGATAAAGGCGCCGCTGATGGTGTTGAGCCTGATATGGGAGTAGTTTCGCCTGAAGGAATTGTAGGAAGAGTGATTCGGGTTAGCGACCGGTATAGTCTTGCACTGAGCGCGCTGAATGTGGATTTTAAACTAATCCTCAACACACTCAGCCCGGATCGGAAAGAAGAGGATATGAATGTGGGCTTTTACGAATGGCGGGGCGGCGATCCCAGACATGCATTCTTAACATATATCCCCGAGACCGCAAAACTTGATACCGGTTATACAGTAGTAACCTCTGTGAACAGTCAGATTTTTCCCCCGGGATATGTGGTAGGGAAAATCTCACGACTGGGAAAACAAACGCAGGACGGATTTTATAACGCGCAAATGGAACTTTCTGCCAATTTTAACTCGCTTACGAATGTGTACCTGATCTCCTCCAGCAATAAAGCTGTTTTGGATTCACTGGAAAAAAACCTTCGATAGCATGTATGGATCACTCAGATATATTGTGGCTTTCTTTATTTATGTGTTCTTCCAGGTCGCTATGCTCAACGACCTGACACTGTTTCACGTAGCTACACCATTTGTCTATCTGCTTTTTTTACTTACGCTCCCTTTTAATCTTCCGGTTCCGGTCCTGTATATCATTGCATTTATCACAGGATTTGCGATAGACGCATTTTCAGATCATGCGGCCACAGGGCTTCACATATTTGCATCGCTTATGGCTGTTGCCGCAAGAGGCCGGATAGCCACTTTTGTCAGTACCACCAATTACCGGAGCATAGATGAAATTTCTTTTCGAAATCAGACCCCGGTATGGTTTGTGTGGTATCTTCTCCCTTTAATTTTCCTGCATCATTTCACATATTTTTTACTGGAGGCGTTTTCCTTTCAGTTTTTTCTTCTGACGCTGTTAAAATCGATTTCGAGTACACTTTATACGTTTTTTATTTCGTATATTTTGTGTTATCTGTTTTATCAAAAATAAATGGACAATCTCAGGATCAGGGGCGGTATAATTATAGCAGGCATTGGGCTGATATTCCTGATATTTATCTGGCGGCTATTTTCTATACAGGTATTAAATAATGAATACGCCCAGAAGGCCTTAAACTACGTAGTAAAAACCAAGTCTATTATTCCCCCCAGAGGAAATATATACAACCGATACAGCGAAATCTATGTAAGCAACAGGCCCACCTTTAACCTGATGATTACTCCCAACGAACTGGTTATTCCGGATACGTCTGTACTGATCGAATTGCTGGGGATGACACAAGCGGAGATTGACGATATTATTGATAAGGCGAGCAAACACTCTATGCTCAAAGAATCGGTTTTTGCCCGATACGTAGATCCGGAAACTTACGGCAAATTGCAGGAAAGATTATGGAATTTTGGTGGATTTTCTTTTTCTGCCAGCACTACCCGATATTATCGTTACCCTGTCGGAGGCAATATTCTGGGTTACATCAGCGAAGTGAATGCCCGGGAAATTGAGAATTCTGACGGGAAATATATCAGTGGAGACCTGATTGGAAAATCGGGTATCGAAAGAGCGCATGATTCCACCCTTCGGGGGATTCAGGGAAAACAGAAGATTCTCAAAGATGTACATAATCGTGAAGTGGGTAGTTTTGCTCATGGAAAACAGGACAAGCCGGCGATCAAAGGCCGGGAAGTCATGTTGGGGATTGATACGGAATTGCAGGCTTTGGGGGAAGAGTTGATGAGAAATAAGAAAGGGAGTATTGTGGCAATAGAGCCTGCTACGGGAGAAATTCTGGCTTTTATCAGCGCCCCTTCCTATAACCCTTCTGCCCTTACCGGTAGTGAGCTGCAAAAAAACTGGCGAATGCTTCAACTTGACACCCTCAACCCGTTGTTTAACCGGCCATTGATGGCGGAGTATCCTCCGGGGTCCATTTTTAAGCTCCCTGTTGCGCTGGCAGCATTAAATGAAGGAATCATAACACCTGATACTTATTATAGCTGTGGCGGAGGGTTTAAGCGCAATCATGGTAAGCCCGGATGTCGCCACCATATTACCCCGTTGAAACTGGAAAATGCCATCAAATATTCGTGTAATTCCTATTTCGCCGCGACGTATATGGATTTCCTGAACAATACAACCAAGTATAAAGACATATATGAAGCCTATAATACCTGGTACCGCTACATGGATTTGATGGGAATAGGGCGAAAACTAAATGTGGATTTGCCTTATGAGAAAGACGGCAATCTTCCCTCTACCGACCTTTACGACAATGAGCGGGTTTTTTACGGGAAAAACCGTTGGAGTGCGACGCATGTTATCAGTAATGCTATCGGACAAGGGGAAATCCTGATGACACCATTGCAAATGGCGAATATGGTCGCTATGATCGCCGGACGTGGCAAATACTTCCCTCCACATTTTGTAAAAGCTACCAAAGGGGTTAGTGATCTTCACTGGAACAGAGTGCCTTATGATACAATCCGTACCGGGATTAGATACGAACATTTTGCCGTTGTCGTAGATGCTATGGAAAAAGTGGTGGACGGGGGTACAGCCGGGCGTGCTTTTATTCCCGGTATAGCAGTCTGTGGAAAAACTGGCACCGTGCAGAACCCCCATGGCGAAAATCACGCGGTATTCGTAGGGTTTGCGCCTAAAGAAAACCCTGTAATAGCCATTGCAGTAGTGTTGGAAAATGCCGGAGGCGGAGGGAGCTGGGCTGCGCCTACCGCCAGTATTATGATCGAAAAATATATCCGAAGGGAAATAAAGGACAAAACTTTTGAGTATAAACGAATTCTGGATGCCAACTTTTTAAGATAATTGTTTTGAACCGGAAGAATTTTGATTTTGACCTGATTACGCTGTTGCTGTTCCTCGGACTCACACTCCTGGGTTGGATGACCATTTATGCAGTTTCCTCTGCGGGTGGCCATACAGCTATTCTGGATATGGCGGCAACACATGGTAAACAGGCTATGTGGATTGGGATTGCCCTGGTGTTTGCCATGTTGATACTGTCCCTTGATTACCGGTTTATAGAGGCTACCAGTTACCTCGCGTACGGGATCAGTATTGCGTTGTTGATCGTCGTTTTGGTCGTCGGACGTGAGATCAACGGTGCAAGGAGCTGGATTGTGATTGGCGGTATTCAATTTCAACCTTCAGAGTTTGCAAAACTGGCTACAGCTTTGGCTTTGTCCAAGTATATGTCGAGGTTAAATTTTTCGATGAATAATTTGCGGCAGCTATCTGTAGCCAGCCTGATGGTAATTGCTCCTGCGATCATCGTTATTCTCCAAAACGACACCGGATCGGCATTGGTTTTTGGTAGTTTTCTGCTGGTATTCTTCCGTGAGGGCCTGAACCCCCTCGTTTTGGTTTTTCTGATCTTAACCGGTGTGGTGGCAATCGTTACGTTAGGTGTCGGGAAGTTGCTGGTCATTGCAGCTTGTATTGCAGGTGTCGGTGTGGTCTCATTTCTCTACTTCTACAATCAACGGCAGTGGGTTCGTATCCTGATGGTTCACCTAATAGCGGTAGTATTCCTGATTGGTATATCTGTGAGTGTGGATACTTTGGTAACAAAACTCGCCGACCATCAACAGATCCGTATTAAAGTACTGTTTGATCCCAACCTCGACCCTCAGGGGGCCGGATACAACGTTATCCAATCAAAAATTGCCATTGGTTCGGGAGGCATTTCCGGTAAAGGATATCTGCAGGGAAATTATACCAAATATAAATTTGTACCCAAACAGGTGACCGATTTTATTTACTGTACCATTGGGGAGGAATATGGCTGGATTGGCACGAGTGGCGTTATTGTTTTGTTTTTTCTGTTGATCTGGCGAATACGATTTCTTGCCGAAAACTCCAAAACGAGGTTTGCCCGGATATATGGCTACAGCATATTGTCGATCATCTTTTTTCACGTGATGGTAAATATTGGGATGACGATCGGGCTCATGCCGGTTATTGGTATTCCTTTGCCGTTTTTCAGCTATGGGGGCTCTTCCTTGCTGGCGTTTACAGCGCTGATTTTTATAATGGTAAATCTGTATTCTTACAGAATTTCTGTTTTAGGTTCTAAAGTGTAGCGCATCACCCCTCTTCGGCATCAGACTTTAACATTGCTTTAACATTTGCGGCTTGACAATCCCTGTCGAAGCCTATATTTTTGTTCTCCATAATTGCTTAATATTTTGATGAATAGTCATGGATATTACTGTTCGTAATCTTACCAAGACCTACGGAGATCAAAGAGCGGTGGATAATATTTCCTTTCAGGTGAAAACAGGGGAAATTCTGGGTTTCCTTGGTCCCAATGGTGCCGGTAAAACCACAACGATGAAGGTCTTAACCTGCTATATGGCACCTTCCGGAGGAACAGTGAAAATCGGAGATCTGGATATTTTTGATAACCCTGAAGAAATCAAAAAGCATATCGGCTATCTGCCAGAAAATAATCCTCTTTACCTCGAGATGCCGGTGCTGGAGTATCTCGCTTTTGTTGCGGAAATACAGGGGGTGAGCAAGGCGGAGTTCCCGGCCCGAATACGTTCAATTGTCAGTAAGTGCGGCCTGAACAAAGAAAAGCACAAAAAAATCGGTGAACTCTCTAAAGGATACCGTCAGCGGGTAGGTCTGGCTCAGGCATTGATCCACGATCCCGAAATATTGATCCTTGATGAACCAACGACAGGACTTGACCCCAACCAGATAGTCGAAATCCGGAATCTGATCCGTGAAATAGGAAAAGAGAAAACGGTCATCCTGAGCACACATATTTTGCCTGAAGTAGAGGCTAGCTGCGACAGAATCCTGATTATCAGCAATGGAAAAATCGTTGCAGACGGAACCCCCGATACCCTGAGTAAACAGGCCCAGGGAAGGCATGTGGTCAACGTCAGAATTAAAGCAGATCAGGAAGATGCGGTCCGGCAACTGCGCATAATGAAGGATGTTTCTACGGTCGAAATCAATCCATCAAAACCCGATTGGTTTCAGATTACCAGTACTACCGGTGTGGAAACGAGAGAAGCTGTATTTCAGCTTTGTGTAAAAAACGGGTGGATACTCACTGAGATGACGCCTGTTGAAGAACGCCTAGAAGATATATTCAGAGAATTAACCCTGAAATAATTTCCTATGAAAAATATATGGATCATCGCAAACAGAGAATTCCGGACTTTTCTGGACTCTCTGGTCGCGTATATCCTGCTGGTCGTATTTCTTGGACTCAGCGGATTGTTTACCTGGCTGTTTGGCACAGATGTATTTTACATCAAGCAGGCGACCATGCAGCCATTTTTCCAGATCGCCTACTGGACCTTATTTTTTTTCATCCCCGCACTGACCATGCGTATGATTGCTGAAGAAAAAAGAGTAGGCACTATGGAATCTCTGCTTACACGTGCTATTACAGACTGGCAGATTGTCGCAGGAAAATACCTGGCCTGTATGCTTTTGATTGCCATCGCCTTATTATTTACCATACCCTATTACCTCACAATCGCCTGGCTGGGGCCTATCGATCACGGGGCCGTCTGGTGTGGTTATCTGGGACTACTCCTTCTGAGTTCTGCCTATATCAGCATCGGTATTTTTACTTCAAGTATTACCAGTAACCAGATCGTTGCTTTTCTTCTCGCACTGGTGATCGGTGTATTTTTTCACTGGATATTTGGTTTGGTGAGTAGTGTAGCTTCGGGTAGCCTGGCATCATTGTTAAACTATTTAAGTACATCCACACATTTTGCTTCTGTATCACGGGGCGTTATCGATTCCCGGGATGTGATTTACTTTGTCTCGATCTCAGCGCTGGGATTAATTCTGGCAGAGATCCAGCTGGCGGGGAGGAATGTTGTCGATTGAGATTTAAAGGGAAAACTATGAAACTGACAAAATCAACAGTTACAATACGATTAATCCTGTATGTGGGGATTTTTATCATGCTGAATCTGGTCGCTGGCAGGCTGTTTTTCAGACTTGACTTTACGGCAGATCATCGTTATACCCTGAGTCAAAGTACCAAGGATATTCTGAAAGGGGTGGACGAATTAATTACCATCACAGCTTATTTTTCCCAAAACCTACCGCCAGAACTGAGCAAAACCAGCACGGATCTAAAAGATTTACTGGCAGAGTATAAGAGCTATTCCCCTAATATAGAATATGAATTTATCGATCCGGGCGACAACGAGGAAACCCAGCAGGAAGCCATGCAGGCGGGAATTTTTCCGCTCGATATTTCTGCCCGTGAAAGGGATGAGATCAAAGTAGTGCGCGGATATATGGGCGTGCTGATCAAAATGGGCAACAGGCAGGAGGTGATTCCCCTTTTGCAATCTGCTTCTGGTATGGAATATTCGTTGTCTTCCAACATCAAAAAGCTTTCCGTAACCGAAAAACCGAAGGTTGGTATTCTGCAGGGACACGGCGAAGTTGGCTCAGACCAATTGCAACAGGCCATTGCAGAACTAAGTAATCTATATGAGGTAGATACATTTTCTCTGGCGACAAATTCTGAAGCCTGGTCTGCATTCAAAACGGTCATTATCCTTGGCCCCGATCAAATGATCCCTCAGGAGCATCTGGATGCCATGGATCAGTTTCTGGCCAGTGGCGGCAGACTTCTTGTCGGGATAAACACCGTAGGGGGAGATCTTCAGGCACAGCGCCCATGGGATAGAATCAATACAGGCCTTGATACCTGGCTTAGCCAAAAAGGCGTGCTTGTCGAACAGGCTTTTCTAACCGATGTAAAAAGCGCAACAATTACGATGCAGCGCAGGCAGGGGTTTTTTGTGGTTTCTCAGCCGGTTCCATTTCCTTACTTTCCTACTATCAGTAATTTTGCCGAGCATCCGATTACGCAAGGACTGGAAGAGGTGCTGATTCAGTTTGGTAGCCCTGTCACCATTATTGGAAAAGATACGGCCATTCACATAAAACCACTTGCGATGACAACCAATCAGAGTGGAAAAATTGCCCCGCCTACCTACTTTGATCCGGATAAACAGTGGACTACTCAGGATTTTGGTTATGGCGTTCAGAATATTGCCGTTACGCTGGAAGGAAAACTGAATGGCAACGTCGCTTCAAAAATGGTAGTTATCGGTGATGGAGATTTCCCTGTGAATCCTCCCCAGCAGCAAATTTCTCCCAACAATGTAAACTTTCTGGTGAATGCTGTGGACTGGCTTACGGATGATACCGGGCTGATTGCGCTCCGAACCAGCAGCGTCGATTCCCGTCCCCTCGAAAAACTCATCCAGGATGACGATGAAACCATCGTTATGCGCAATCTGGTGAAATATGGCAACTTCTTTATTCCAATTCTGATTGTAATTGTATTTGGTATTGTTCGTTTTCAACGGCAGCGGGCCAAACGCCTGAAATGGATGGCAGAAGATTATAGTTAGTGAAAACCTGAAGATTATGTTCAAAAGATTCAGTAATAAACAGCTTATTATCGTCTTGGGATCTCTCACCGTTTTGTACCTTCTTTCACTGGTGCTGGGAGGGAAATCAGAACGAACATTTAAAAAGACGATCTCTGCAATTGATACTGCAAAAGTTAACCTGATACGTATCACTCCCCCCAACGTTTCCCCTGTTTTACTGAGCCGGGCCGGGAATGAATGGACCGTGCAAATTGACGGAGGTGTCCAGGCTCCCACTTCACCAGGTGCGGTAAAAAGTGCATTGGCATCCATTGCTTTTCTTGAAGCCAAACAACTCGTAAGCCGAAATGAAGATAAATGGGGCGAATATAAAGTCGATACAGCCGGTACCCGTGTTGAAGTGTTAACCGGAGAGAAAAAGTCTCTGGATCTGGTACTTGGCCGTTTTGAATACAAACAAACGGGGATGATGTCTTATGTCAGGGAAAATGGATCAGATGAAACCTATTTGGTGAATGGATTTCTGGAGTCTTCTTTCAATCGGAAAGCAGATGACTGGCGGAATAAAACCCTGCTCAAAGGTCCCCAAAGCGAATGGATGAGCATAACCTTTACATATCCGGGTGATAGTTCTTTCCAGATAATAAAAGCTGCTGACAATACCTGGATGTTGAGCGATTCGGGTGCCTTAAATACCTCAGAGGTAAATAGTTGGCTGAGCGCCGCAGCTAATACGAATGGAACAACCTTCTCCGAAAAACCACCGGTAATTACCGCTCCATTGTATCAGGTCACGGTGCAAACTACCTCTGGTTTAGTAGAGGTAAAAGCTTTTGAAGATGAGAATAACCAGTTTATCCTGACTTCTTCTCAAAACCCCGGTGCAAATTTTGCAGATGCTACGGGTGATATTGTAAAAAAACTGTTTGTCTCAAAAACTAAATTTCTCCCCAAATCTGATTGAGGAAGATCCGGTTTATTCTGAACCGGCGTTTTCCCACACCATTACGGCCATGGCAGTAGCCAGCAGCGGATCGTCTTCTTTGTTTCTTGCACCATCTGGATTTGCAAAGCTTCCATCGGAGCGCTGGTAAGAGGAAAGTATCTGCCAGATTTCCTGTTGCCAGGTGCCTTGCCAATTCAGGGCTTTATAAACTTCAGACCGCACCCAAAGGTGGTATATAATCAAAACTGTTTGCCATTGCTCAGGGTTGTCGGCGGGAATCCCGCTATCGTACGCCAGAGCAGGATGCGCTTCCAGCCATATGCGAGCCTTCTGTATGGCCGGATTTTCCAAATCGGGGTCGCAGGCCAATAACGCAAGTAAACCGTCACAGGTCGCTGTGGCATAAGACCGGAAGCAGGCCGGGCTGCTTTCTGTTTCGGCGATAATGCCGCCTTTATTTGCGCTGTAAACCACCGGTGAAATATAAAATCCGCCATCGGAGACCACAGGTTTTTCTTCTGGCGGTAGTACGGAGTTGTACCGCAGAGGATTGGGCTGCGGAAGAGAATCTTTCTGCAACACACCCAAAAAGCGAAGGGCTTTTTTATAGGCAGAAGATTCTGCATAGCCTGAGGCCCGTAGGGCCTGAAGAACTTTTCTCGTATGAGAAATATCCAGATGCCCGGTTGTACCGGGCCTGATATCGGGTTCTCCAAAACCCCATGCGCCATAAGCTGGGTGATTTTTTTCTATCCCCCTGGGTTCTGAAAATTGTTGCCCGGCGAGATAGGTCTGCATTTTTTTTATTATGCCCGCATCCTCCGCATCGCTGTTAAGGACAAGGACTCGCAAGGCATAAGCCGTTGCATAGTTGGGATATTCGGGTATCTCCGGATCACTGAGACCGATGACACCTTCAGCGTTCATGTGGCTGCGGATAAAATCCAGTGCTTTTTGCTTTTTGCGATGGGGAACCGGATAGATTGACTCCGGTATCTGAAGGAGTGCAAACAGCACAAATGGGGTATGTGCTTCTCCGCCTTTCATTATGCCATGAGCAGGACTATGCCATCCCCCGTCGGGGCCCTGCCGGGACCAGAGGTAATGAACTGCTTGTTGAAGCGGTGTATTCACCTCTGCTGTTTCCCGGCAGGAAAAAAATAGCATGACAAATAAGAATAAAAACCAGCGATACATGGTGTTCTATTGGCGCTCAGCAGTAAAACTTTTGTCCTGATCGACGGTAATTGTCAGCAAGGCTGCAGCTGTACAGAAAACCGGGCTGGTGATACAATGGTGGCCAGACCAGCTTCCGTCAGGGTTTTGAATGCGGGTCATCATGGTTTTCATGCGATTGTTCCAGTTGGTCCACTCTTCTCCTCCGGAAAGAACCATGGATTCGCTTGTCATCATATGCGACAAAAATTCTTCTCCACCATTGTTGCCAAAACCTGCCATTACCTGATCCGTCTGAACTTGTTTTCTGGCAATTTCATTGGTGCGCACATCTTGCATGATGGCTTTTACTTCGCTTTCTCCCATTCCGGTTTTTCGGAGGTTTTCCTCTGTCATCGGAATTGCCTGGGAAGGGGAACTCATTTGCATATCGTCAAATACCCCTTCGTCGCGGGCCGTTTCGAGCTGTTCTTTTGCTTTTTTGTAGGACTTGGCCGTAGCGCGTGTAGTACTGGAAAGCGAGTAGAGTTGTACACCCGCAGATTTGTCGGTAACAACGGCACCGCTGGTAGCATCGATATTCATTTTCTGATAATCTTTGCTTCTGATCATGGTAACGGAGTCAACGGCATACCCAGCCTCAGCGGCCTCTTCCAGAGCAATATTCGCTACAGCAGACTGAAGCACTCCTGCCCATGTGCCTCCCTGAATGCTGCCATCTGCATTTTGCGAACGCTGTATTTTACTCAGACATTTATCCTGTGCCTGATTGATGCGTTTGGTAAGTGCAGGATCATCAGTGGCAAAAGGTAGAATTCGGGTGAAAAACCGGGAGGTCATAGATACATCGATGTTTTGTCCCAGTTTTACCTGTGGTTGTGTTCCTGTCAGAGAAGTGATATTGACAGATTCTGCCGGCGATTTTTCAACCTCTTCGAGAAGAAAATTCAGTGCCTTGCGGAGGTTGGTTTTATATTCACCTTCATGAAGGGTATTGCCAGCCCGAAGCAAAGCCATAGCCGCAAAAGCTGTGGTGGCAGGATCTACCTGTACGGCTTTGGGATCAAGGATTCCCTGATTGGCATGGGTGCCTGCCCCCCAGCCACCGTTTTCAAACTGAGCCTTTACCAGCCATTCAATTCCTTTATGAATGACCGCTTCCGTTCCGTCGGGATCAACATTCTTAACTTGAGTGGGTTCAGGTGGGGTTGCCGCAAAAAACAGCATAAGGAAGTACGCAAGTGATACGCTTACAAAAGTTTTCATTTTGTGAAATTATTAGAGTGAAACAATTTGTCTGCGTGCAACCTTAACTGTACATGAAAGACAAATACATCTTCCCGATTCCACAAGCCGTTAGAAAATAATTTTTTCCCAAACCTCAAAACCCAGTCTCGGCAGATTGATTTCGGCATTGAGCAGGATGATCAGGTCTGCCTGTTTCATTTCCTCTATTACATCCAGAGACATGACAGAAGCCCTTTCTCCGTTGATTTCTCTATGAGGTAGTAGTTCCAGACCATAATACCAGAACTGAGATTGTGGGTGAAACAATTTTTCATGCAAACCTTGGTCATACCAAATCTTATAGTAGCTGTCTCCGATAACAATGACTTTCGGCTTCTGCTGGGTAGTGTCTGTGGCTGAAAAATTGTAAACGGGTTTTGTTGCCTGATTGCCGGGTATGGCAAATAGCAGGTTCATGGCCCGCTCGACTTCCCAATCGGTATCATTTCGCTGGTAATAGGTTTGGGGGGAATAGGTCATTTCCGGAAGGTACAATCCTGTAAGCGAAAGTGCCTTACTGCGCATGGAGTCAGCTGCAATCGCCGCGCCCCAATGGCTCCAGTGAAGGCCTGTGCGGGGATACAGGCGTATGTCGGTTTCTTTTTGGACTTCCGGGAATTGGGAATAATCGATATTTGGCACATGATACTGGTCGAGCAGGCGGGTAAATTGTTCCCGGTTAGTTGTGATCTGAGGGTTTTTCAGGTAATGGCCGGGGATCATTTCGGGCATAAATGTCGGTTTGCCAGGCGGGGTGATCACAAGCACACGTGTGTTGAAAGGCTGAAGATAATCCTGAAGATTGGCGATTTTCCGGACCAGAGACTCAGCGGAATCATTGGCGATCAGATCTTTTCCCAGCCAGGCATCGATATAGGTTTTGTCGTATAGTTCGCCGTTTTTCCCCACGACAATTCTTTGGTTGGCCGAATGGTTGAAAAGGGAGTAATCCAGCTGATTATTCGCTCTTACAAACCAGGGTCTGACGGGGTAATTCTCTTTTGCATATTCGTTCATCCGTGACACATACTGTCCGGAAAACCATGTGTCGAGTTTCAGCGGCAGCTTTTTTGTCGGGTAAAAACTTCCGGAAAGCTGGACAATGGTAATTTCTCCAATTTGGGAAGGGAGGAGGGCGATATAGGCAGCCGGAACGAGCAGAATCACCAACTGCAACCCCAGGATTATATATTTCAGTTTGTGATTCATTAGAAACGGAAATATATGAATGGGTTAAAGTCGCGGGCAAAAAGTTCGGTCAGGCAAATGATGCCGATGCAGGATGCCGAAACTGCCCGGAAAATGATCACAGGCATGGCGACGGTTCCTGAATAGAGTTTCTCAGGCATTTGTTCGATTTTGGGCAAAAGCCCCATAAATGAAAAGATACCGGCAAAAATCAGGATCGTCATGGTGCGGGAATCGGCGAATATATCCATATGAAAGTTTTCGAAGGAAAACATTCTTCCTAAAAAGCCGAAGGCATAGGTGAGCGTATCAGCCCGGAAAAATACCCATCCCACCAGAACGATGATATAGGTAATGAAAACAGAAGGTATTCGCCCGAGAAATTGAAGCCATTTCCGGAAAAACAGGCGGTCGGCAATGAGAAATAAACCATGGAAAGCGCCCCAAACCACAAAATTCCACGAAGCACCGTGCCAGAATCCGGAGATCAGGAAAACAATCCATAGATTGAAGAAAGTGCGCAACTCGCTTTTACGGTTTCCTCCCAACGGGATATACAGATAGTCGCGCATCCAGTTGCCCAGTGAAATATGCCACCTCCGCCAAAACTCAGTGATACTTTGGGAGATATAAGGGAAATGAAAATTCTCTGCAAACCGGAAGCCCATCATCAGGGCAAGCCCAATGGCCATATCGGAGTAGCCGGCAAAGTCAAAATAGATCTGAAAAGAATAGGAGACGATTCCCAGCCAGGCCATCCCTGCACTGATTTGTTCGGGAGGAAGGGCAAACAGCGGATCGGCAAATTCACCCAGTGCATTGGCAATCAATACTTTTTTTCCCAGCCCGGTGACAAACCTGAAAAACCCTGCAAGTTTGTAGTCGATATGCTCGGTGAGTGTACGGTCTGATAGCTGTGTGGCCACTTCATTGTAGCGCACTATGGGCCCGGCGATCAGCTGCGGGAAGAGCAAAATATACAAAGCGTAATTGACAAAATTTTCCTGAACCGGAGCTTTTTCCCTGAATATATCGAGGGTATAACTCAGTTTTTGAAAGGTAATGAAAGAAATCCCCACCGGAAGCAGAATATGCGGCAGGGGAATCTGGGCAAATGAAAAAACAGAAAGCGCGATATTGAGATTTTCCGTAAAAAAATCGAGATATTTGCAAATCAACAGTGTGCCAGTATTGAGTAGAATGACCAGAAGCAGCAGTCGGTTTTTTACTTTTCCTTCGGAATACCAGATCAGCCGGTTGAGGTAAAAATCAATTACCAGCCCGGCCATTAATAAAAAGAAAAATACAGGAGCTCCCCACAAATAGAAAACAGAACTTCCGGCAAGTGCAACATGGTTTTTCCATTTGTCCGGAGAAACAAAGTACAAAACCAGAAAAACCGGAAAAAAATATAAAAGGAAAATAATGCTGCTGAAAACCATAAGTTGGGCTTTGGCGAAAGGACAAAAATAGGCGATCAGCAATTAACGAACAACCGCTATGTCATCAGGTCAGATTTTGGAGGAAGGTATTGATAAAGGCGCTCAATTTCATGCAATTAAGCGGGAGTTTTACCGGGTACTCCTGGTGCTTGGGCTATTGTCTTTTGCCGCCGGTTTACTCTATCTGTGGGCCAGGCCATTGGAAGCAATATTTGAGAATAGTGGAAATACATTTCACATTTTACCTCAGCAAGAGTTTGCGATGGAAATGATTCTTGAGGGAGTATCCGGGCGTGATCAGGTTTCGGTGTCTGTGATGCGCAAAACTATCCACAAAGCTGAGCGCCAGGCTATGTTGGTGGTGTCGGCAGGAGAGTTTTGGCAAAGCGTGGAGGCTGTAAAGGAAAAAAAAGAAGGCGGGTGGGAATTATTGTCCCAAACCATTAAACTACCCGAAAACCTGAAGGATAAGGTACTGAAAGTCTATTGCTGGAATCCCGCGGGAGGGGAATATGATTTTCTTGACTATCAGGTGGTTGTTCTTTACAGAGGCAAGTTTTTCAGGAAGATATACAGGAAAGAATCCCCATGAAATTCGATTTGTAAGCAGGTGTTCGGGTGTGATATTGCAAAGGTTATTGATAATATATTTCCATTGCCATAGATAGCAGAATACCACTCAAATTGAGACCTCAAAACCGAAATACCATTACCCCCTCGCTCAATGTTCGCTGGAAACTATCTGCCACTGCGGTTGGCATTGTTACCATTTTGCTTGCCGGGATTTTCGGTACCATGGGGACGAATGCTACGGAAATCTGCGGCAACGGGATTGACGATGATGGGGATGCCCTGATAGATTGTGAAGATCCGGATTGTACAAACAGTTGGGATTGTCTGGTCATACCGATTGGCGATCTGGCAGAGACTGGAAACTGGACGGGGAGTGGCTTTGGCCCTTTTGCCGCATCTACTCCAGGCGGAGAGGTTGTGGTAACGGCAAATGTTACAGTCAGTGGAAATGCAAATTTTCAGGCGACGCCTGTAGGAGTAATGGGTACAGGCGCTTTTTGGCAGCGGGGTATTCAGGGGAAACCCTCATTTGAAACGGTTGTGTATTGGGATAAAAACCCTGAGTCAGGAACAACCGATATTGACAGAGCCTCCGATGATAAGGGTAGGGGGGTGATGACATTCGCATTTAGCGAAACAGTCAAAAATCCGGTATTACACATTGACCGTATCGGAGGATGGGGAGGCTCGATTTCCAGCAGTGCAAAATTTACTGTAACTACGCCAGGCGTTACACTGGTAAGAATGACTGGCACGGATGATTTTCAAGTTACGGGAACTACTTTTTTCCGGACACCTGATATCACTACTACTGCCGTGGGTGAGGCAAATCAAAGTGCCAATATCGGCACTGCTGCCGGGACCATGGTTGTAAAAGGTACATTTTCCAGCGTGAGTTTTTCCTACACGGGAGTAGGTGTGGAGGGAACGGGAGGTGATGGCATCGAGTTTATCTGGACACTTGACACCGGCAGTGCCCTGCTTCCGGTGGAATGGCTGGGATCCGCCGCAGCATGGGAGGGAGAAGATGCCCGTATATTCTGGCAGACTGCGCGGGAATTGAATTCTGATTTCTTTGAGGTGGAAAGAAAAAACACTGAAACGGAAAAATTTGAGGTCATACATAAAATGCAGGCAGCAGGAGCCAGCGACCATAAGCAGAGTTATGAATTTTTGGATATGGGCATTGCGAGGATGGTCAAAGGGAAGACCCTGTTTTACCGGATCAGACAGGTGGATATGGATGGGAGCTCAACCTATTCCCCTCAAATGGAGCTGTCTTCTAATCTGGAAAAACAGCAGATCAGTATTTTCCCGAATCCCGCATCCGAAAAGGTTACCATTCAATTTCCCGCAGGATCGGGCAATGAAGCCGGCCGGCTGTTTGTGACGGGAATCAGTGGCCGCAAAATCAGAGAAGAGGTGATTGCGGTTGGAGAAGATGCAGAAATATTGGATGTGAGCGAATGGGCTAAGGGAATTTATATTATCCGATATGTGAATGGCCAGCAGGTATATACCCGGAACCTTGTAGTAAAGTAATCAATTTTTACCGCGTATCAGGGAAAGGACAAATTCCAGTTGCGTATCTTTTCCCAGGAGAAAGTCTGTAAGGGAATCTTCTACATTCAGGTCAGGCGGCAATCCCTGGTTTACAATTCTGTAATCATCTTTGCGGGTGGTAAGCCGAATGGTGGAAACTCTTCCGGTTATCCGGCTGTTGGGGAGAATAAATTCCACAGAATTGCCAAAAGTCCCGGTTTCGATACATCCACAGGAAGTGCCTACAGTCTTGCCCATTTCATTATACGTAAAAGCATGATGCAGGAGGCAGGAATTGGAAATGGAAAGGCCATTGGTCAGGAGGTAGGTTTCCCCGGTAAAACGCAGCTTCTCAGGCTTGGGAGAGATGGGTTCCCAGATGAGTGTATCATAAGTATTTACCGGATTTTGCCACCCACTGGCGAGTTCTTTTCCCACAAATTTTTTAAAAACTGAAATCGCAAGTCCCGGGAAAACCATATCGTATTTAATTCTTTCTTTAAAAAGCGGGCTTGCTCTCACGATACTGGTATAGGCGTAGAAAAAAGGTTTGTCTGAAAGAAAAGAAAGCAGTTCGGGGCCGCGAATGATATAGCCGCCTTTATTTCCCCTTACATCAATGATCAGGTATGAGACCTCAGACTTTCGGATGGTGCGGAATGATTGTTTGAGAAATTGCCTGTATTTCAGCTCATTTCCCTGTGCGAAAGAGCCAATTCGGAGCACGGCAGCCTGATCTTCAGGGAGAAGATTGAGTTGAAAAGACTCCTCAAATTTTTTTCTGACTTTGGGCGGCTTTTCTGTTTTTTTGATACCGGGATATTGAATCAGCGAATCTCGGCTGCTACCTGGAGTTCTGACCTGAAGGGCATTGATGCTGTCAATCGGAAAAAACAGCGGCAGGCTATTGGCAAAATTTTCTTCCATCAATCCGATACGGGTAGGAGAAATATCGCCGTCTGTATAATGTTCTGCAAGCAGTTTTCGGGCAATCCAGATGGCAGGTACACCATTAATGGCGATGAGTTCTGTGCCCGTAGAAACCCGGTTGCCCGGATCCCCGGCTATATATATTCGTTGGTTGAAGTATCGGATTTTCAGCGGCAGATAAAACCCACCGGCGTGGGCATAGGGATTGGCCGCCCAGGAGAGCCATATACGTGTATGGATATCCTTTACACTTATAATGATGGGATTAAGCTGCTGATAGAACCAGATCACGGATCTCGGCTGAGCGATACTATCTTCAACAGCCCGGAAAAGAGATTCCAGCTCTTCTTTTTGGATGAAAGCAAAAGGATCGGTCGGCGTGGTATAGAGGACAGACCGCAAGGAATCGATATCTTCCTGCATTTGGGCGGGAGTGAGCGCAGCGCGAGGTGTATGCCGTTTTTGGGCAAACAAACTAAAACAAGAAAAAAGACCCCATAACAATAACAGGAAAAGCCGCATGAAACATAAACGAGGGTAAAGATATCTTTGTTATAAACTGGTTGTACCTGACAGCCAACGGCCGATTGTCAAGGCCAGTACATCCTGCCTGACCGGTTTGGGAATAAAATCATCCATACCGGCTTCCTTGCAATCAGACTGGTCTTCGGGCATGGTATTGGCGGTGAGTGCAATAATAACCGGGCCGCGTTTGCCATATTGCTCATATTTTTTCCGAATGATTCGGGTTGCTTCCAGCCCATTCATTACAGGCATCTGAATGTCCATAAGAATAAGGTCATAGGAAGCTTTTTCCAGCGCTTCTATGGCTTTGAGGCCGTTTTCTGCGAGTACTACAGAGTAACCAATTTTCTCAAGTAACTTAGTGGCAACTTTCTGGTTGATGAGATTATCTTCTACGAGCAGGATTGAAGGGACATTCGCGGTCATGTTGGATCGTTTGTTTTGTCCTTAAAAGTAATAAGCTGCAACGAAAAGATTCGGGTAAGTTTGGCCCAATACTTACCAGCCCACCATAGAGGTCAATTTGAGGAAACTAACTTTGGTCTGGGGGCATACCGGGATAGAATAGTCAGGATCATTGATCTGTTTTTCATTGACAACGATCACAAACTCATTGCGCTGAAAAGCTGCCATTGCGATACCAAACAGGATTTCCGGATCCAGTCGATGTTTTCGGTTTAGCTTATAGCCGTTCAGGACAACTTCTGCGTGAGCCGGCTGTACCAGTCCCCGGTAGTATTCCGGCCGTTTATGATTATATTCATTCACTTCCTGAAATATACGGGCGCGTATCAGTTCTGATGCACTGATATTTTCACTGTTTAGCTTGAGTTTCACCTGATTGAGAATACTGCCAGCTGTCGTTTCATCATGGATAGTCATGTACATGGAGTAAAGCGTTTTTTCAAATAAAGTATGAGCGATTGGGGGTAAATGAAACGCTTGCAGGTTAAAAGAAATAGGGTGGATTCGGGGTAAAATCCTGTTTGAACTATAACGAAAAACCGTGCCGAAAGAAGTGAAATCACGTATTGAGAAAGTAATTATCTAACATCATTTTTTTTTCTTATTTTCACAGACCACATTTGTTATATCTATTATAGTCTATCGGTATATGACGTTGATTAAACGAGCACTGATTATTGATGACGATGAAGTCAATAACTTTATCTGTATCAAAAATTTACGTGACTTAAACTTCGCACAACTTGCCAGCTACTGCACACGGGGGAGGGAAGGCCTTGACCTGTTGGCAGATACTTTGAAAAATAAACCTGAAGAATTTCCTGATGTGATCTTCCTCGATATCAATATGCCACTGATGAGTGCATGGGAGTTTCTGGAAGAATATAAGACCATCCAGGCTTCTTTCCCGGGAAAAGTGTATTTGTTTATACTTTCTTCTTCTGTATACCGGAAAGATATTGAACGCGCATCCCAATATGATGTAGTTACTGACTACATTATCAAGCCTTTAAACAAAGAAAAACTGTTACAAATCCAAGAAAAATACTTCTCCTGATATGAAAACTCTTACTTCTGTTCTTATTGTTCTTCTGGCATTCGTTTCCCATCTGTCTGCACAGAAATTTGAAGGCACCGTAACCATGAATAATTCTCTCTACGGGGGAATGACCACTTCTTTTTATATTCAAGGTGATCGTGCCGCGATGGTTTCTCATAGTAAAGAGATAGAGCCCGGAAGCCGGACAGTCATTGACCGTGTTACAGGAGACTATCATGTAATCTCTCAGATGCAGGTTGTGAAGTATAACCTGTCTGATCCGCAGTTTGCTGCGCTTCCCGGCCAAAATGCAACAGCAGAAGTAACGAATACCGGCGAGTTTAAAACCATTGACGGGTATCAGTGTGAAAAAGTCCTGGTAAATCAGGGGGGGAGATCTGCCGAATTATGGGTTGCTGCTTCCCTTGCAAATCTGGATATCGCCTCATTTATGATTCCACGTTCGCTGCGCAGGGAAGGCCGTTTTCTTCATGTAGAAGGCGTAACGGGTTTCCCTTTAGAGATCAATGGAACGGATGATCGCTCCGGACAGCCATTTACCATTAAGAATACGGTTCGCGTCGGTAAAGTGGATAGTGAAAAATTGACTATCCCCGCTGTCGCCTCCACGATCGAGATTAATTCTCTGATTGAAGATATCGAAGACGCCGGCGGGGATAGAGAGAAACTGAAACAGGTTAAAGAAAATCTGAATCAGAACAATCAGAACTAGTAATTTCGGATTAGTTACTTCCCAGTAATTCTTCCAGTTTGCTTTCCAGCGAAGGGCCGCGGAGATTCTCTGCGATCACTTTGCCTTGTTTGTCGAGCAATACGGTATAGGGAATCGCATTTACGCCGTAAGCCTGAGCGGCTTCACTTCCCCAAAACTGAAGATCACTGACATGATGCCAGGTGAGTTTATCCTGTTCGATAGCTTGTACCCATGCATCTTTGGTGCGGTCAAGACTTACCCCAAAAATCTCAAATCCTTTGTTTTTGTATTTGTTGTACATGCGCACAACATTGGGGTTTTCGGCGCGACATGGGCGGCACCAGCTTGCCCAAAAGTCTATCAGCACAATTTTCCCTTTTAAATCACTGAGATTCATCGTTTCTCCGGATGGCGTAGGGAGGGAGATTTCCGGTACGGATTGGCCCGCCTGGAATTTGGTAGCAGAAGCCGAAGGTTGTTGCTGCTGCTGCTGCATCATGGCATCACGTTGTTTTTGACGAATTTC
Organism: Bacteroidia bacterium; assembly: GCA_041391665.1. Classification (NCBI taxonomy): domain Bacteria; kingdom Pseudomonadati; phylum Bacteroidota; class Bacteroidia; species Bacteroidia bacterium. The sequence goes on from JAWKNO010000001.1 coordinate 1,626,249, forward strand.
ATTCTGAAGGGACATCAGCAGGTTTTGCGCCTGTTCTTCCGTCAACGCCGGTTCCTGACCTTCCGCGGTAGAGGTATAGCCGTGGTAGACCATTTCACTGTTGATTTCAATATCTTGAGCCTTGAGGTTATTGCCCAGGTCTCTGCCCAGCGCGTAGGAAATGCTGTCCATCTTGGTTTCCATTTTCCCGACCCCAATCTTGCCTGTATTATTGCACGCACCCATGATCAGGGATGCAATCATTGGAAAAATTATTTGTTTCATTATTCTAAAATTCAGGTTTTGTCTGACGATGCGAAGTTAATTAATTATTGTCGTTTATTCATCAATCACCACTTTTTTCACAACAAAACGGTCTTCTGACTGGATTTTGAGCAGGTAAGTACCTTTGCTTATACCGATCACGTCCACTCTGTAAACGGGACTTTCCATATGGTAATCTGCGCGGAAAATTTCTTTTCCTTTGACGTCCCAAAGACTGATCTCTACTTTTTGAGTCCAGTTATCTTCAAATCTTATATCGAAAATTCCATTTCCGGGGTTGGGATAAACGGAAATACCTGCTTCTCCGGTCAGGTCTCCGATACTTACATTGTTGATGTCAATGGTCTGAGTCAGTGTATCGCTTCCACATTCATTTTCTGTAATCAGCTGTATATCATATACGCCGTTGGTTATATAAGTGTGGAAAGGGTGAATATCCTGTGAGATCGTACCATCGCCAAAATCCCAAACATAGCTGTTGCCTGCCAGTGATTGATTGGTAAACGCAAAAGTCTGAAAGCCGCCAAAATAATTGTAGGAGAAGGCTGCAACCGGCAGAGAATCGACCTGGATCTGAAAAATTTCCATGTCATTCCCTTCAGCATTGGAAACGGTCAGCGAAATGTCTTTCTGCCCGCCAGTAGCGTAAATCACCTGATGGGGTCCTGAGGTGGTGGCACTTGCCGGGAAAGCATCTGTACCAAAATCCCAGCTATAGCCCGATAGGCCAATACCTGTACTATTGTCTGTAAAGATTACTGTATCCCCCTGGCAAATCTCAGTCTGCGAAGCCGTAAATGCTGCATCAGGTGGTGTGATACCCGTAATAGATACCGTTTGGGTAAAGGTATCTGTGCCGCAAACACCCGATGCAACGAGCGTAACGAGGTAGTTTCCATTTGCCAGATATTCATGGGTAATTGTGGTATCGGTTTGAGTAGTTCCATCTCCCAAATCCCAGAAAAGATTATCCCAGCTGGTGGCGCCGCTGGTAAAGCTGACAGCGTTGACACCCGTGACAGAATAGACAAAAGCAGCGACTGGCTGGTCAATTACCTGGATTACCTGCGAGAGTGTATCCGTTCCCAGTGAATTGCTGACAATCAGGGTAATCGTTTTTAGTCCGGGCGTGGAAAAAGTGGTGGATACCGGTCCGGGAGCTGTCGAACTCTGAAGCGATGCGTCAACCGGAAACTGCCAGTTGTACTGTAAGCTGGTGCCGACAGAGTTTTGGCTGAAAGATACCGGCACTCCTACACAAAAAGGCCCGGCAGGAACGGTAAAAGAAGCCTGCGGCGATACACCTCCCAGTTCTTCGATATTGATATTGTCGATATACAAATTGTTGCCGTAGCCGGTGCGGTTGGTAAAACGCACAACCACCGAATTGCCCACATAAGCAGAGAGATCTACCGAATCTTTGCGCCAGGAAGAGGCATTGGCCGGTGCCCAGGAACTTGTCTGGCTTCCTGCGGTAGCGAGGACCAGGCCGGCTTTGCTGTAAGCGACAGAATTAAACGACTCCCCGCAATCTGTAGACACTATTATTTTCAATTCATCGGCAAAACTGTTGCTGAATTGTGCATAAGCCACATCAAACGTGAGCATGGGACTTCCTGCTGCCGTCAGGTCAACCGGGAAAGAAGTAAGGTCGTCTTCTGAACCCGCTGCATTATAATTGTAGTTGTCTATAAATGCCGCCTGAGTGGTCGCACCTGTGCTTCCCGGAACAGAAATAAGCGTCCATGTGGTGCTGTTGTCAGGGTTGTTAAGATCCCATCCTACCGGCGGAAAAACGCCTGATTGAAAGTTTTCAGTGACAGAAAGCAATGCTCCTGAGCTTGCAACGATGTAGGCGGTTTTGATAAGTGTATCAGAACCATAAAAATTGGTAGCGGTAAGACTTACCTGATAGGTGCCGGGTTGCGCAAAAATCACCTGGGGATCTTTGGAGCTGCTGTCTGTATTGTTGACAAAAGTTATTGTAGCCGGGGAAAAACTCCACTGCCAACTGGTGGCACCCAGTGTCGTCAGATCTGTGAAGGTAACTATATTGCCTGGGCATACGCTTTGTTTGTCAGAGGTGAACTCTGCTACTGGCGGAAGGGCAATATTGGTTACGCTAATATCGTCGATGGCAATGTCGCTGGTAAAACCGTCTCCGGTAATTCCTCTAAACCTCACCTGCACCAATGGCCCAAAACCGGCAAGGCTCACCTGGCCTTCTTTCCAGCTATTTCCCTGATCTCCGGTAACCGGGGGAATGACATCTGTGTAAAGATTATTTCCATCAAAAATATCTACATGAAGTTCGCCCATATCTGCTCCCAGCATATGATACCAGAACCGAAGCACCGGATTGGGGGTACCTGTAAGGTCAATACATGGGCTGACAAGCCCGGCGGTGTTGTTGCTGCATGCCGACGCTTCGGTATAGAGATATTTTCCGGAAGCATTCCCCGGGTTGTGGTCAATCGTGGGGCCGGTTCCGTTGGAAGGCGTTCCTCCATTATCCACCCGCCAGTCAATATCGTCTCCTGCACCATTGGTGATGTTGAGCCAGTTGTTGGAAAGAGTACAGACCGTAAGGCCGCAGTCGTTGCCAGTACCGCAATTGGGCTGTGATTCAAAATTTTCAATAAAGGGAACTGATAAGACTGCCGAAGGAACAACGGAAAACGAGGTATTTGCCTGGTTATTTCCCGGGTCCTGGTCTCCCGCCAGTGTAATCCATGCAGAGATTGAATAAGACAAGTTGGTGCCAAACAGTTCTGGCTGGGTAAAAGTATAGATGCCTGCGGCTCCCGGTAAAATAGTTCCTGTAAAGGTTTCCGTAACGACAGGGCTATTTCCCACCTGATAAGAGACACTGAAACCTGTTTGAGGATTGGTTCCGGCATTCTGAATGTTGACTGATATATAAGTTGTATCGCCAAAACACTCAGAAAGAACAGGCAGGCCAGGATAGGCAAAGTTGACGAGTGCGAGATCATCATCTTTGGGACATGGAGCAGGTATGGCGTACTGTACGGCATTTGCCCTTCGGCCTTTCAGCCCTTGTGGGCCGGTCGCTCTTACCGATATCCAGTTGTCAGCCTGAACAAAATTTCCCGTGAGGGTGATGCTATTAGTGGCGGTAGAAGCTACGGAGTCCATGTATTTATCTCCGAGCAGAAATACATCATATCCCGTCGCCCCTGTTACGGGCGCCCATGTGATGAAAAATGAATCGGGACAGGCGGCGCTTACCTGAATATTTTGAGGAACACCGGAGATTGTGAAAGGATATTCGCTTTGCCCGGAGACCGTACCTCTGTTGATCTTTACAAGTGCCTGTCCTGTTACTGTATTGGGCACATTCCAGCTGTACATCCGGCTGTTGCCCGGAATATTGCCGGCAATGTTTGTCCAGGTAATACCACCATTGGTGGAGTAGCTGATAGCAAAAGTACCAGCATCGCCGTAGGCGTCCCAGTGAATCCGCCGGGTTTCTCCCGGCACGAAACCTTCGCCACCAGCGGGATACACTACTGTAATTTCTTCAGGGGTAAATTCATATACCACATAATATTTTTGAGGTCCTACGGGAACAGCCGTGCCGTTGACCTGCAAGGTATAAGCGCCTGCCGCCGGGTCTGTGAGTCTCACCTGCTCAACGTTGTTGAGATTGTCGATACCGGGGACAGCCGGCTGGTTGAGCGTATTTACATTCGGTGCAGCGTTGAGCACAAGCGGGAGAAAGGTCGTATTCGCCTGATCTTTCACTTTCATATCGAGATTGTTGACAAGCGCGACAGCCACACTGGGGGAGGATTCTTTGTCAAGCCAATACACCATGATCCTCGCTTCTTTGGTTCCGGCGGGAATATTGATGGTATGCGTATTGGAATCGCCCTGAGAGATTACATCGCTGAAGTATCGGTTTTCTTCTAATGTTTTGACTGCCCGGAGTCCGTTGACGATTCCCCATCCATACTGGAAGTCGGGACCGGGAACGCCGATTTCGTTGGCAGTATTGAGCATAATGGCTTTGATGAGCGGAGACTCCGGATAGGCGTTTCCATTGAGTGCTCGATAGGCCTGATACAATTGTGCGACTACACCTGCCGTGCTGGGAGATGCGGCAGAAGTTCCGCCTCCGGGTGAATAACCATTGTTGGGATCAGTAGAAATCTGACCCTGGCCGTGGGCAGCGATGTCGGGTTTGATCCGGCCATCATAAGCCGGTCCGCGGCTGCTGCTGTTTTCAAGCGCAGCGTCAGCATACAGATTGGCGACGGCTATGACATTTTTCCCCTGTTTGTGGCCGCCGGTGATATTTCCCCATTGGCTACCTGCGCCATAGCCACAGTTGTTATTGTTGCTATTTCCTGCCGAAAAAACATGAAGGAGATTGGGGTTGTCGTAAATCTGTTTGTCCACCCGCTGGGTAACGGTGGTGTAGCCGGTATTGCAGCCATCGGAATAGGAAGAATTGGTGATCATGACACTGTCATTCTGATGGAGCGGCAGGGTATTGTCAGTGAAGGAAGCATCGTAGTCTAGCACATAAATATGCGCACCCGGGGCTGCGCCACGTGTAGTGGGATCGATATTTCCCGCTCCGGCAAATACACCGGCAACCATATCACCATGTGTGCCTGCAAGCGGTGCTGCTGCATTGATTTGAGTCGTACGGTTTTGGAAGTCTATATGCGGCCCGATTTCTCCGTCGTCTCTGACAAGGACATTGATGCCTTCGCCATTGTAATGCCTGCCCAGTGGGTGATCTGAGTCGAGGTTCGCCGCCCGGTGGAGTGAGCGTCCGCCGTCATCTTCCGGTTCTCCCGGAGGACTTGTCGGCTCCACGTAAGCCACCTGTGGCAGGTTGGGCAGATCGTACATTCTGTCAATGGGCAGTTGTATAAATAAAACCGGCTCATCTTCCAGACTTCTCAGAATGGTCGCCTGCAAGCCGCGAACAGCAGCTTCTACCTGACTTGCCGGAATGCCGGGATAATACTGAAGATACAGTTCGATCCGGTCGCCGCGAACCGCCCACCAGGGCAGACTTTCATTAAAAAGGCGGGGATCGATTTTTTCGATAGAAGCAGGCGCTACGATGCTGCGTATGCCCATCGTTCGGAGAGAGGATCGGTTTAGGCCTGCGGGAATAGCTGCCAGCCAGGTATTGTGGGGGAGATAGTCATAGAGGCGGATGCCGGTATTTTCCATTCGTTTTTTCGCCTCATTTCCCGGGATTTCATAAAACTGAATATAGCGGTAATAGAAGCCATTCAGCTTATGATTTTGGTCATCGGGGTTGGAAATGAATTTTTCCAGATTTTCGGGGAAAACCACGGTTCCTGATTTAAAAAGGACCTCGGGTGTTGATTTTTGACCGAAGAGAAAGGAAAACCCAAAGATCAAAAAAAGGAAAAGTAGCGTAGCGTTACGAGACATGTAATAAAATTTTGGGGAATGAATACTGCTGTACTATATGTGCTGAAAGATGAATTTCCCTATCTTACTCAAATAATCGATGGAAAATTTGTTGGAAAAATGCCTTGATTTTTTGCCAGAAAGAAAGCGAACCGGACATTTCCAGCGTGTCAACACCTGCCTTGCGGAATCGGTTGCGATAAGGATTGGTGGGCGAAAATCTTCCTTCAACAAGTCGGGTGATTTCCGGCATTTTTTTCATGGCAGACTGGTAGCCTTCTTCGAATATCTGGTCTGCTTTTTTGAGGTCAAAAAAACCATAATTGCCGACTGGTGGTTCGATCACTGCGTCGCACAACAGCAGCCGGGGCCTGACATTGTTCCACATGACCAGATCGAGGGTGCGATAGCCTATATCAATGAGGCTTTCCAGACTTTCCGCTGGGCCGACCGGGCATACATTCACCCCAATGATTTTATCGCAAAATTTTTCGAGCGGCTCTACGGGGAGGTTGTTGAGTACCCCTCCGTCTGCGTAGAGATGTTCTCCGATTTTTCTGCTTTTAAACAGAATCGGAATAGAAGTCGAAGTAACCACCACATTGAATAGCGGGCCTTCGCCAACTATTTCTGATTTGCCAGTGGTGAGATTCGTAATAGACACAAACATGCGCTTTTTCAGCGCGGCAAAATCATCGGTTTCGATATATTCCCCCAGCAACTCGTCTACATAGGAATTATCGATCAGCCCCATAGAGGGCAGGGTAGGCTTAAAGAGCCGTGTGAGGGAGGAGTTTTTAAAAATATCCAGTATTTCCTGCGGGGAATAACCAGCGGCATACAGCGTACCGACCAATGCTCCGGCGCTGGCACCGGAAAGATAATCAGGCGAGATATTGTTTTCTTCGAGTGCCTGAAGGACGCCAATGTGGGCGATACCTCTGGTACCGCCCCCTGACAGACATATTCCTATGGATTGACTCATTGAGGATTATTTCCAATGTACTCCTCTTCCGCCTTCATACCATTTTTCGTAGTGGGCTTCGTATTTATCATCTACTGCGCCACGTTTGATTTTCAATGATGGGGTAAGGATACCGTTGTCGGTTGTCCATTCGCCCTGAACCACCACCGCGTTTTGGAGTTTTTCGTGGTGTTCGAGTTGGGGATTCACCTCAGCGAGCGTTTCTTTTATGCTGGCAGCAATTTCTTCCCGGTCTTTTGCCCTTCCTTTTTCAGACAAGACGACCAGGGCAATCGGCTGCGGGATATTGGAACCGACGACACAAACCTGCTCGATATATTCGTTTTTGGAAAGCAGCATTTCAATCGGGTTGGGTGCTACGTATTTTGCTTTGGAAGTTTTAAATATATCTTTCACCCTTCCGGTAATGCGCACATACCCGTCGGGATCAACTACGCCTTTATCACCGGTGTGGAGAAATCCATCGCGAATCGTTTCGGCTGTTTTTTCGGGTTCCAGATAATACTCAGTCATGTTTGCAAGGCTTTTCACGCAGATTTCGCCCTCTTCCGTGATTTTCATTTCGAGGTTGGGCATAGGTTTTCCTACCGTTCCAAAGCGGTATTGACCGGGGAGGTTTGCATGAGAGTAGGCTGCATTTTCGGTCATTCCATACACTTCAAATATGGTGATCCCCAGGTTTTGATACCATTCAAGATGGGCCCGCGGCATAGGAGCTGCACCGGTCAGACACACGCGGGCGTTGCTAAGGCCGAGTGCTTCGCGTATTTTTTTGCGGATGACGTTATTGATAATAGGTATAGCAAGCAGCAGGTTGAGTTTTGACTGGGAAAATTTGGCCAGTACCCCGCTTTGGAATTTGGCCCAGATACGCGGTACACCGAGGAAAACTGTCGGGCTACCTTTGACCAGATCGTCTTTGAAGGTTTCGAGCGAATGGGCAAAATTGACTGAACCACCGCAGCGAAGCGTTCCCATGGTGATGAGCATTCGTTCGGCAATATGGGACATAGGCAGATAGGAGAAAAATTTATCTGCTTTGGTAAGGCTGAAAATATCATTAAAAGCCTCGATGGCAAATACAGGCGAGATAAAGTTGAGGACCACCCCTTTGGGCGTACCGGTGGTACCGGAAGTATAGATGATGGTCATCATTTCATTGAGGTCGCGGGTAGGGTTGGCGGCCATTGGTGCATGATTGCTGGTATAATCTGCCCAGGTTGGATAGTTTTCCATTCCCGGGAGGGTGTCATAGATGCCAAAGCTGATACACTCCACGCCATCGATGATGCCCTTTTTCATTTCTTTCCAGTCGTGAGCGTCGAGTTTGCCTACAAAAAGGAGTTGCGCTTCACTATGTTTAAGGATATAAGAGACCGTGCCTGCATTGACATTGGGGTAAATGGGCACCGAGATATGCCCGCTCATCATGATGGCGAGATCAGCCATGATCCAGTGCGCGCAGTTTTTGGACAGGATGGCAATGCGGCTGCCAGGTTCAAGGCCACGGGCTTCAATGGCGGCAGCCATTTTTCGAACTTCCGTTGCCACTTGCCCCCAGGTCCAGGTAACGTATTCAGAGCCAAGCGGCTGGGTCAAATAGACTTTGTCGGGCTGAGATTTTTCCCAGCCATATAACAATTCAAGCGGAGTTTTGAGATTAGTTTTTGTGAGCGTCGCCATAGTAGTCATTTGTAAGTTAATAGGGATCAAAATAGGGAATTATCACTGGTTTACAAAATAACATAACTACAGGCAGAAATGTTTGGGAGGAGGCAGGTTGGCATTATACACGATTTCCGACGGTCGTTTTGACGTGCGGGTTTAGCGTTCCCTTTTTGGTTTTCTTATAAAGCCTTCACTTAGCCCAAGGGTAAGTGCAAAATCGCACTATACGATCTTCATGTTTATTTATCTCAGGATTATTTCCCTTTTATTGTTTCGACAAAATCGGCAAACCTAAGAACTTTTGTTCCATGATAAGGGTTCAGAACTAGTAAATCTTCATCACCGGTGACGAGAAACTGCGCTTTCAATTCCGTACTTGCTGCAAGGAGATAATTATCGTTGGGATCGCGAGCGTCGGATACCTTTGTTTGGGGACGATAAAGGGTCGTAAACTGAAAAATCAGGTCTTTCGTAGCTTCTACTCGCTCACTTTTCAGATACTTTTGAAGCTTAGGACGCTCAACAACATTGAGAAACTCCTTAACAGTATCTGTGCAGGTTATAATCTCAATCTCCGGGTTGAGCAAAATATTCTCCAACTGATTGAGATTTTTTCCAATAGCAAATGAAACCCAGATATTAGTATCAAGGATTGCCCGGGCTTTATTCATTTCCCTGACGGTATGCCTTTATTTCAGCCATAACTTCGTCCTCAGTAACCGGGACATCCAGGGGGGCATTGTTTTGATATTCGCGGATTATCTGCTTGGGGCTTAAAACCTCCGCAATTCCCAGCATAGAAATAAGTTTCAGAAAAAAATCCTTCTGATCGGGTTTTACACGTAAGGTGATAACGGTATCTGACATATCCACTCTTTTCCCTAAATATACGCAAATCTCAACCCTAAAGCATAAAAAACGAAATTTTTGTTGTGAACAAAAATGATTCCACCGACATTATTCGTATTACCGACGGTCGTTTTGACGTGCGGGTTTGACCCTGTCCGGTTTTTTTAACGTACAGGGCTTAACCACAAAGAGATTACTTAGTGTCCTTTGTGCCTTCTTCGTGTACTTTGTGTTTCAATACGAGGCTTAGCCACAAAGGTCTCACAAAGGGCACGAAGGGGTTTTTTAAAAATAATCGTTCAATAATCATTTTCTGTTATATCCAAATATTTTATTAAATCCCCTTGACAATTTACTCCCCTGTGTATATTGTCCTTCGTATAACCAATACCCGCCATGAAAGTGATTTTTCTTTTTTTTCCGTTTTTGTTCCTCACCGCCTGCGAGCGTGAGGCCCCGCAGCCCCCTGATCCGCTGGATCTGCTGCCTCCTGCCACACAGACGGGTGAAAATACCCTTGGCTTCCTGCTCGATGGAGAGCCTTGGCTGCCTAACCGGATTTTTCAGGGGGATTATCGGAAGAGTGATGGAAGGTTTAATATTCAAACACGAAACGAAAAATACGATGAGAATGGAAATCCTATTGGAAGCACATTCTCTATTGGCTCAATTAATACTTCATTATTGAACGAAGGTGATTATCAAATAACTGAGTACGGTAATCTTTCTGCGGGAATTTATTTTTTAGTGGGGTGCTATTATGTTTCCTTTTCTGATGAGCCGGGACTGCTTGATATTACTCGACTGGATACTTTTGTACGAATTATATCGGGTACTTTTCACTGTAAAGTTATTAGCGAAGATTGTACCGATACTTTAAATATTACCCACGGACGTTTCGACGTTTCTTTCTGATTCTTGAATTTCTTCCTTTAACATAACTCATCACCATGCGAAATCTCATGATTCTCGCCGTACTTTTTGTGCTGGCGCCGGGACAACTACGTTCTCAAATCACCACCTACCATGACACCCTCCCCGCCGGGATGTATCTCGTACGGGTTTTTACCGGTGAGCAGATGCGTACATTTAAGCTGGTGATTGTGCGGTGAAAAGCTGTAAATGACAAAATAAAGAGGCTGTTTCAGAAATGATACTGCCTCTTTTTTCTTTCCCGCAAATTTTTTTCTTCCCCCCAACTTGCATTTACGAATCTTTTCGTATATACTTGTATTACGAATTTATTCGTAGTTTGGGTGGTGGCCACACCCGCAACCAAAAAATAAACCAATGACAAAACCCACTAATGGCGAACTCGAAATCCTCCGCATCCTCTGGGACCACGGACCTTCGACTGTTCGTTTTATCAATGATCAGTTGAGTACAGACAAAGAGGTTGGCTATACCACCACGCTCAAACTCATGCAGATCATGTTTGAAAAAGGCCTGCTGGAACGCAGCAGGGACGGGAAGACGCATATTTATCACGCTTTGGTCTCCGAAGAAGATACACAGCGTCAGTTACTTGACCGGTTTCTCGACACGGCTTTTCAAGGTTCGGCCATGAAACTCGTGATGCAGGCCCTGGGCAACCACAGCACAACTTCTGAAGAACTGGATGAAATCCGCAGGTTTCTCGATGACCTGGAAAACAATCAAAAGAAAGGAGTATAATCATGATTTTCCCAAATAATATGCTGACAAATATTCTGACAGAAGCTCTGGGATGGACGCTTCTGCACTCGCTCTGGCAGGGTCTGGTTGTCATGACCGCCCTGGGAATTCTCCTGACCCTGATGAAAGGCCGTTCGCCCGAATCACGGTATTATGTGTCTCTCCTTGCTTTGGGAGCAATGTTTGCCTGGATTGTGGCTACCTTTTTTGCGCAGTACAATACCATTTCCGACCAATACTTTCTTGCCGGGTATGCAGCAGAATGGTCGGGCGATTTTTCAGAAGATTTTTACGCAGCAGATGGAGTGAGTCCGGAAATTAGCTTTTCGCTATGGTCATTTTCCGAAAAGATTCGTCCCTTTATGCCCTGGATTTCGGTAATATGGGCAGCCGGGTTTATGTTTTTTACTGTCCGGTGGGCTGGTGGCCTGTACCATATCCATCAGTTGCGGTCCAATGGTATAAGACCGGTCGCCTACGACTGGCAGCTCAAGGTCAATAAACTGTCTGAACGGCTGGGCCTTACGCGAACCATTACGCTTTACGAGTCTTTTCGGGTATCAGTGCCCATCGTGATTGGTCATCTGAAGCCGGTGATATTGTTGCCAGTAGGGATGTTGAATGGGATTTCTCCTGCCCAGCTTGAAGCCGTGATTGTCCATGAACTTGCCCATGTCAGGCGCAATGATTTTGCGGTGAACCTGCTGATTTCGCTGGTAGAATCCATGTTGTTTTACCATCCGGCGTATTGGTGGATATCTTCGCACATTCAGGCCGAGCGGGAACATTGCTGTGATGATCTTGCCGTAAAATACTGTGGCGACCCACTTTCCTACGCCAAAGTATTGGCTGATCTGGAAGAAAACCGTTTGGAAAATATGCGTTTGGCTATGCAATTGGTTGGCCGGAAGAAATATCTGCTCAGAAGAATTCGCCGCATTGTAGTTCCCGAAGCCAGTGAGCCACAAATTCAGGGTAAATCTGTCTTTGGCCTGGTGCTGGTCATCACCATGACTGCCATTGCCTGGCTTTCTCCACAGACCGGAAGAACCTTTGGGACAAACTATGCAGAGGAAATGGATTATGATTTTCCCATCCTGGCTTCCATCCCTTCAGTACCGGGCATGATTGGCTATCCGGAATTTTATGCAGCGATCGACACACCACCACCAGGAACAGAACCCCTGGATGAGCCTGTAGGCGGTTGGGGAGAAATGCCGGAGATGCCCGAGATGCCCGAGTTTCCGGAGTTTCCCGACAATTTTTACAGCTCAGCACTGCCAGACAGCGCAGCTATGGCGGAATTCAAGATGTCGATGCAGCAGTTTCAGGAAGAGCAGAAAGAATGGGGCCGTCAGGTAGGAGAATACTGGAGAGAATATGCCCAGCAACTCAGCGCACAAAGTAATGTGTATGCTCATGCGGAATCGAGCAGAAGACTGGAGCATGCTTTGGAAAAACTGGCTCAGGCAGAAATCTACGCAAACGAAGACCAGATCAGAGAATTGGCGGAAGCACAGGAGCGGCTGGCGGAAGTCCGGGAAAGGCTAGCGGAAGACAGAGAAGGCCGTTCAGAAATGCAGATTGAGCGCGATCTTCAGCGAAGAGAAGAAGACATTATCCGCCGGCATGAGGAAGCCAAAGAGCGGGAACTGGCAGCATTGGAACGTGCCCGTGAGATGCAGGAGCGCCAGAGAGAAATACAGCTTCGCCAGCAAGAGATCATGGAGCAAAACCGCGAACGCATGCGGGAGGTGGAGGAAAAGGTAAGGCGTGATCAGGAAGCGCGGATGCATGAGATGGAAGTGAAGATGAAAGCGATGCATGAAAGGCATGATTCTATGAAAAAAGAGCTTCAATCAGAACTGCGCCGCGATGGACTGGTTTCTTCAGATAATGGAAAAGTGAAAATCAAAATCAGCGAAGATTCCTTTAAAATCAACGGGCAGAAGCTCACAGAAGATCAGGAACGCAAATACCGCCGAATATTAAAGAAGTATGGATTTAACGCGGGAGATGAAGGAACCCTCCAGTTTGACTTTTAATTCACTTTGATGATTTTTATTACATGGCTGATATTTGCTCCGGCAGGTATCAGCCATTATTATTTTTGAACTATTCCGCAATCCGAAAAGATCAAACGCGCTAATTTTTATTATTGACGAAAATATACCCACGTTAAGGTATGGCAAGAAGGCAGGTGGTACAACATTTGCCTTAAACCTTACATCAGAACATACCCAATAGCAGACTTTGTAGAGAGACAGAAAAATAGAGTATAACGCGAGATTGACTTGGCGAATGAGAAGGATATTGTTTACAAATGACTTGCCTGTTGCTTTAAAATTACCACGAATAGTAAAAAAAGGATTGACGTTAATGTGTGCATTTGGTCTGGGGGGCCTTGTGCAAATTCATGCACAGGGCACCTGTCCTCCAGGTGGATGTAAGGGTCCAAACCTGATTTCCAACGGAAACTTCGAAGCAGAAATCACGGATCCCAACAATCCATTGGTAAATTTCACTTCCGATCTTTCCTATATTGTATGTCCTCCGCCCAGCACGCTGGATTTGTGGGGGCGCATCACCATACTTAATGACCCTAATATTTGTTATTTCGCGTGGAATGGAAATGACCATACCTACGACAATGGCGACGGCCATATGCTGGTGGTAGATTTTCCGGCACAAAATCCTGATGGCAGCAATAACTTTATGGATATCTGGGCTACGACGGTTACGGTTACCCCCGGACAAACGTATTGTTTTGGTGCCTGGTACAAAAACCTGAATACGGCTGCCGGCGTTTCCCGCCCTCGCTTCCGATACATGGTAAATGGTACGCTGATTGGATTTTCTCCCAATCTTCCCGACGACGGACAATGGCATTATTTCGGATACAATTATACAGTACCAGCCGGAGTCAGCACCCTCAATATATCTGTTAAAAACGGAAAGTGGGGTGGAGGCGGAAATGACCTGGCCATGGATGATGTGGAATTTCGCGAGGTTCGTACCGGTTATAACCCACCCATTGCAAATGATGACCAGGTGATTATTCTCGCCAATACAGGCAGTTACCCGATCAACGTACTGGCAAATGATCTGGGAAATAATCCCGGATTTACGCCCGGCGCTTCAGATATTTCATTGAGCAGCGTGCCTCCTTCTACAGCAGGAAATGTATCGATCATGCCCTCCGGTCAGATTGATTTTGCACCTGCTGCCGGATTCACCGGAGATGCCGTGTTTAAGTATGAAATTTGCCACCCGTCTGGTTGTTGTACAGAAGCTATGGTAACCGTGAGCGTGGACAATATCCTTCCTGCAACCATAGAAGATTTCAAAGCACAGTTGGTGTATTCGGGTGCAAAACTTACGTGGGCTACAGTGGAGGAAGTAAATAGCCAGCGATTTGAGATTGAGCGTTCGGTGGATCTTGTACGGTTTGAGAAAGTAGGGGAGGTGAGAGGTGCCGGGTTTGCCACCGATCGTACGGAATATGAATATACAGATATGCAGGTACAGACGTTGGGCGCAGCCCGTGTGTATTATCGTCTGCGGCAGGTAGATATGGATGGGCGGTCGTCTGCAGGAAAAGTGGTGGAAATAAGTGTAAGCGGCGAGGCGGGTTTGGAAGTGAAAGCCTATCCTAATCCAGTGGCAGACGATGTGATTAAGGTGGAAATCGGAAGTATTTCCGATGCTCCGGTAGTCATTCAACTGATCAGCATTAATGGTCAGGTGGTGCGTAGGCAGATGCTGCCTGGAGTCAATGGTCGCCGAGTGGTGAAGATGGATGTAAACGGACTTTCCGGCGGTATGTACCTGCTTTCTGTTTCTCAGGGTAGTGAGTCATTTAGCCAAAGAATGGTGATCACCCCCTGATTTTTACGAAATTTTTCTGATATCTCCTTCCGGATATTTTTCAGTGGCTGTCCCTATACGGGATGGCCTTTTTTTATATAAGCAAACCGGAGCCGCCTTTGCAGGTCTGACCCCGGTTTGAATGTATATAAAGTGTCGGAAGGATTATTCTTTCATAAACCGCTGTTGCAGTTCGATTTCATCACTTCTAAGAATAAATTGGTACATACCTGACGGCCAGTGGGTCACATCCAGAGAAATCAGTTTTTCACCATATGTATTCTCAAAATCTTTTTGCCAGATCTCTCTTCCTTGCAGGTCAAAGACAAAGAGACTCAAATAGCGTGAATCGTTTGTAAGAAAACGGATTTGAATATCTTTACTGCCCGGGTTGGGATATACCTGTAAAAAAGCATCCGAATGGGATACCCACTGAATCTCCCTGATGTTGCTGAACGTATATGCCCCCCCGAGGTCAACGATTCGGAGTCTGTAATAGACCTTTCGGGAATGGTTTGCCGGTACGTTCTTATCGAGGAAGCTGTAAAATTGGCGGGTACTGCTCTTGCCAGAAGCGGGAACTTCCCCGACTGCAATAAAATTTCTGGAATCCACAGAGCGTTCGACAATAAATTTGTCAGTATTTTCCTCTGAAGCGGTCATCCAGCCGATATAAGCATCATTGTCTTGCCTGACGGCATGGAAGTCAAGCATTTCTACGGGCAGCGTTCCACTTACTTCAACCTGCAAACCACCGCCGGAAAAACCGCTGATACTGTTGAATTGAACATAATGCAATCCTCCCTCAGTACCGTAGGCAGCAGGGGAAAGTTCTGTATAACCCGGCCGGGCAGATAATCCATCGGCAGCGGTAATGTCACCGTTGTTCCAGGTGTCATCAACCTTAAACCATTTTGCCGGTTGAATCGTGCCACCTGATGCTGTGGCAAAACTCGAAGCAGAATCTGCCATTGCAACTGAGTCCGCAGGGTCGAAATAGAACCGTACATTCACATTTGCAGTCAGACCGGCATCATCCAGTGTGCGCACAAACCAGTCTCGCCCCATGACAAAATGCCCCTGTGAGCCGGAGGTAACAATCCGGTTTAATGCTTCTTCGCGACGCAATTCTACATAGTCAACTCTGGTCGTATTGCTGCCGTGAGCGATGGAAAACAATACCTTATCCGGCTCAATGGCGGGATAATAGTAGGTATAACCTGCTGACACAGCATCTACACAAAAGTTGGTGCTGCGAATCGTGCCGGTAGTTGCTCCGCTAAATACGTGCTCACCTGCGCTGAATAGATAATGGGTACCTGTAACCGGGTAAACGAGTACAGGACTCAGGCTGCATCCATCGCCGTCGCGCCAGTCAGGCTGGTTGGCAGCGCCACCGTTGTTTGGAAAAATATCTTCAGGTGTTGAGCCCGTACTGGTTTTACTGTCTGTATAACCCGTGCCATCAAATCCATTGTCTGTGGGAGGTGTTGTCCCAACGGTCTGATCTGTGCTTTCCACACTGTTGTTGTCATAACAATCGAGGAGACCGTCATCATCTGCATCGGCACTGCAACTCAGGTCGCTGGAAACATCTCCGTCGTCATACCCATCCCATGCCTCATCGGCATCGGGAATGCCATCGCCATCGGAGTCTGTATCGAGGTAATCGGCATAACCCGAACCGTCTGTATTTTCCGGAATGAGGAAGTTGCCACCGTCGTATTCGTCGAGTATGCCATCTCCGTCTGTATCAGTGATACCTGAAACTGTGTAGCCGGAGGTGGTTTGTGCTTCCATATTGTCGAGGATGCCGTCATCGTCTGCATCCACATCGGCAAAACTGGGGTGAACGTCACTGTCCGCGTCATCGCTGTAGGAGTCGGGGAAATTGTCCGCGTTGATGTCTGCCCCGGTTGTCGTGATGGCTGTTCCGCCGTCATCGGCATCGAAGGTATCGGAATAGCCGTCACCATCAGTATCTGCAAATGCACCATCCACGATGCCGTCATGATTTGCGTCTGTTCCGCCTGATTCTGTAATGTCTGCAATGCCGTCGTTGTCTGTGTCGAGGTCGATATAGTTGGGAATACCATCGCTGTCCCAGTCTGGCCACATGCCGTTGTCGCCTCTTGCGTATGCTATGGCGCCATCGCCGTCGGCAAGACCATCGTTTCCTGTGTCCGTACCTGTGGTTTTGATGAGTGCTACACCATTTGTGCCCGTACCGGCCGGGCCATCGCTGGCGTTGCTGTCCCAGGCATCTGCCAGCCCGTCGCCGTCGGCGTCGGTGGTGATGTCGGCAAGGCCGTCTCCGGTAGCATCTACTGCTCCGACTTCAATCACATCAGGCACACCGTCATTGTCTGAATCCAAATCAATCCAGTTTGGGATATTGTCTCCATCGGTATCAATATCTGTGATTGCGCCACCGTGCTGATACCCTACGCTTGCGTCCTGGTCCGCCAATCCGTCGGTATCCGTGTCAGTTCCGTTGGTTTGTACGAGCGCGGTTCCGTTACTACCGGTTCCTCCGGGGCCGTCGTTTGCATCTGTGTCATAGATGTCGGCAAGTCCATCTGCATCCACGTCTGTGGGGGTATCCAGATGTCCGTCGCCATTGTTGTCTATACCTCCGGCTTCGATGATATCGGTAATGCCATCGCCATCTGTGTCGAGATCAAGGAATCCGGGGATACCATCTCCGTCAGGATCAGTATCTCTGCCATTGCCGTGAGAATAGCCAATGCCGGCATCGTCTGCTTTACCGTTTGCGTCTGTGTCAAAACCAGTTGTCTGGGCCAGGGCAGAACCGTCTGTACCGCTGCCAGAAGGGCCGTCGCTTGCATCGCTGTCATAGACGTCGGCAAGGCCGTCGCCATCTGTATCGGTAGATACTGCCGCATCGACTCTGCCGTCGCCATCGCTATCCACACCTCCGGCTTCAATGATATCAGGCATACCATCATTATCTGCGTCGAGATCCAGATGGTTGATGATACCATCGTTGTCTGCATCTGCGTCATTACCTTCACCATCGGTATAGGAGTCCGCCAGCCCGTCAGATCCGCTGTCAATAGCCAGTATTAAAGGATCAGTTCCTCCACCTGCATCAGTACCAAAAACACCGTCATCGTCAGAGTCAAATACATCTGCGAGGCCGTCTCTGTCCTGGTCAAGGTCATTGTCAGGCTGGCCATCTCCATCAGCGTCAAAACCTCCTGCCTCAATGAGGTCGGGAATACCATCATCGTCAGAATCGAGATCTGCATAATCTTCCAGTCCATCATTGTCTGTATCCGGATAAGGCATCGGTGTGCCACTGGTGAATGCGCCCCCGGCATTGTCATAGGTATCACACCATCCATCTGTATCGGTATCGGTCAGTGAGGCCGGGTCGGTTGTAATCGCAAAACAATCTACGAGTCCATTTCCCTCTGCATCGGAGCCTCCGGCTTCAATCAGGTCAGGGATACCGTCATTGTCGGAGTCGAGGTCAAAGGCATCGGGAATACCGTCGCTGTCGCGGTCATAGACATCGTTTACCCCGTCCCCATTATTGTCGTTCCACGCTGGAAAACTGGCTGTAATATCATCGTTGTCCATATAGTTGGGAATACCATCGGCATCTTCATCGCCGGTAGCATCAAACCCCGTATCACCATCTTCCTGTGTATCGGGAATGCCGTCATTGTCAGAGTCGAGATCCAGAAAATCGACTACACCGTCCTGATCTCTGTCGGGTTCAATGGCGCAACCCGCATTGATATAGGCGTTGGTGATATTGTTGGTATAATCACATTCCCCGATATAAGTTACCGGGAAATCCAAACTGAGATCCAAAGGCAATTGAGCCGTTGCGAACCCTGTGTCATTGAGTACAACAAACAGATCTCCGGGAAAATCACCCGAAGTGAAGGGGATGTAAAAAGTCATATTTTCATAATTCCCTTCATCTACGGTCACGGTAGTCATGGCAGTATCGAGAAATATACTGCCCGACACCCTGGGATTGCCCAGATAAAAGGCTACTGTAGCACCCGCCGGAAATTTTCCATCGCCGGTATTGCCGATACGGACGATGATGCCCAGGGAGTCGTTGCCACATTTTGAGTTGTCGGAGCCGAGAATATGCGGCTGCACATCCGGAGCCTGGAAGGCGGGTTCTCCATTTACGAGTCGGGTAGGGGACTGCACGAGAAAGCCGTTTAATTTGGGTACTATCCAGTGGTTTTGCTGGTGTACCGGTACCGTGAGGTCATCATTGATATTGGTACAGAGGAAAGTATGTTGATTCCAAACGGGACGGGCAGGCACCCATGGCTGAAATTTGGACCGGTAAGCGCGGATGAAGTTGTTACCAGAGAACCCCGGGCCGTTTCCAATCTGAGAAGTCAGGACTATTTCTGATTGCCCATCGTCATTGACATCCACGACCAGTGGATAGTCAAAACGGGTGCCGGATTGGGAAACGATTTTGACCAGTTCGTCTCCGGTTGCACCATCATAGACATAAAGATATTCTTCATCGCTATACACAACTTCATTGGCGCCATCGCCTTCAAAATCATAGACCGTACTTCCCGTTCGCTCGGAACCATCATCTGTCACATATGTCCATTTGGCAACCAGCGTTCCGGAAATATTAGTGTCGAGGACTGCGTACACATTTTTACCTGCTGCACCGATTTCCATATACCCATCGTTGTCAAAATCAGCCAGGTTGATACGGCCGCCGGAAGTGGTACTCCCGGTCATTGTATATGTCGTAAACAATTGAGAACCACTGCGAATATCCCACATGGAAATCTTTCCACTAACCATGATTACCGCATCGGGGTCACCATCGTTGTCCATGTCTGCCACGCTCGTAACACCATCTCCCAGCCCTGAAGCCCAGCTTACCGCAGTAAGTCCACTGATACTTGTCAGATCCACGGCATAGCAGGTATCACCGGCAACCAGTTCCAGTCCATCGCAGGGGCTACCGCAAGGGCTGCCTGTAGCAGGGATAATATCTGTGGAACTGAATATATCCACCGGTACTGGAAATGATTCTGTATTTACATATCCGCCTTCACTGCCTCCACCCAGTCCATCGACACCATTTACCAGAAGTACTCCGTCTGAAGCCCGGAATATCTGGTTGCCTATATAGATCTCCGGCTCACCTGAACCATCGAAATTGGCGATGTTGGGTGAATTGTGGCTGGCAGGTACGGTGCTCGCGCTGGTCCAGGTAATTGCCCCGTTATGTTCGGCTCTGACTAGATTTTTTGCATTGTTAACTACAAATATCTCTGCGGTTCCGTCTTCATCAATATCTGCCATTGCCATATTAGAGTAGGAATGTATTCCGTCGGTAATGGTAATGCTGATCTCATGCGAACCGTCTATGCCGCTAAAAATCCGAATATACCCAGGCGTACCCGCAAATTTTCCCAATACTTCCGGATCGCCGTCATTATCAACATCTCCTACCAGTGGTGTATGGCGTTGGTCGATAGGATAAGACACGTCATCGGTTTGCCACACGAGTTCGATCTCAAAGGTATCTGCATTTGCCGGTGGGATAAACTGGCAGTCGGGAATTGGGACCCCATAGTAAAAATCTGCACAGGCAGGCGTACCGCCGCAGTCAGTATCAAAGCAGTCGATGAGTCCGTCACCGTCATTGTCAATGCCATCACCACAATTTATTTCCTGTGAAAAAGCGAAAGATAAACCTGTGAAAAGCAGAAAGACGAGCAACGCTGTTTTGGAAGAGTAAAGAGCAATTCCCCTTCTTTTTGATATCATACTTTCATGAATGGGCTGTGTGAGAGGAGAGGGTAATGCCTGTTTGGGTCTTGAAATTACTTGAGCAGAGTGGATGCGCAACCCTTTTTTCATTATATATTGCGGTTTTGGGGATTAGAATGAATGTCGGGTAAATATCAAATCATTGGGGGAAATAGTAAATATCTAAACATGGATATTTCATACATGAAATTTTATGTATAGGGAAGTACTTTTGGGTCGATCTTTGTCTCGTTAATAGAGGGTTATTAGGTAAATCTTCCATATCCTTCGGATACGGAACAGGCAAAACCCGTGGTGGTTACACTTTTTGGGAGATAAATTATGAAACGAAATCATTCCTGTTGAGGTAAAAAGTGGTTCCAGCCGAAATCTGAAAAGCCTGCGTAGCTATGCTGAAAAATATACCCCAAAACATGTTTTACAGATTTCCCCCCGACCTTTTTCGTATGATGGGGAATTCATCAACCTACCACTTTACGCTGTGTTTGCGCTGGGGAATATTTGTAATGACATTCTGAATCAAGGATAGACGTTTCTCATATCCATATTTAGGTTGATCGGGGATAAAAATATGAAGCGCACATTAGCGCTGAATCAATCTCAGCGAAATGTGCGCTTTGTTTTGGCTTTATATGAAAACTATATTTCTTAATTCATAATCTCCAACCGCATCATCACGATCCCTTTTTTGAGGGTTGCGGCGGCAGTGGTAGCCTTCATCAAATCGTTGACGTTTTTACCCGGATGCACTTTCGCCATGTATTCCTGAAAGAAAGGTTTAAAATACTGCCTCATATCCTTGTAAAGGTCAACGGTTGCATCCTGATAAGGCATATCAGCCCCAAAGGGAAACCATTGCTGCATCAGCACCCATCCTTTGAGTTTTCCGTCGTTGATACGGGCCTGGTGTACGGGCTTCCATATATCCGTTTCCACTTTGACATGATCTGCACTGGTTTTTCCTTCGGGAAAATCAAAATAGTTGAGCACGGTCACAGTGGCGTCAGACATCTCTTTGGCGAAAATCGCATCAGTTACTGCCCAGACCTCTTCCTTGACGATGGTTCTCAGCTCTCCTGTGCGGTTGATTAATGCCATTTCCTCGGCATTAAAAAGTGACTCTACATTGTCCGGGTAAAATGACTTTTCATAAAAATCGGCCAGCTTTTCTTCACCGACATAGGTGTTGCGAGTGATAAAATTAAATTCAGAGTTTGCACCTGCTGGAGAAACCACTCTGAAAAATTCCCAGGAGTCAATCATACCGGCTTTCTTTTTGGCCTCGTGGATTCTTTTCCAGAGTTTTTCGACTTTGATATAGTCTTCTTCCATTCCAGGTGTAGCTTTCATGTAGTTCACAACATGGAAAACCGTGGGGCTGGTGTTTTGGGCAGAACCGGTAACAAACTGGCAAATGAAAATTGCCAAAAGGAGGGAAATAATTGCTTTTCTCATAATTTGGAAAATTATAGTCATGAAATATTGGGGATACAGAAAAGTTGCGATCAGTAATTGAACGCATTAAAAAGCCAAGATTTGCAGGAGGTTGCGCTACTTATGACCAAATAGCATGAGAAGGGAAAAACACTTGTTTCTTAAATGTAAGATAAAATCATGAAAAATCAATGTTTTAGGAATAATTTTTTATTGGAAAAATCAAATTTTTGTTTTAAAAGGATTCGCTATTGAATCATTAGCTTCTTTCTACCTGCTGACAATACAAAATTGCCCATTTCACAGGGAGGGAAAAATACAGGGAAATCCCCTGGTATATACTGGTTTTCCGGTATATACCAGGGGATTTCCCAAGTCCATAGCCTGATTCTATGCTATGCAGATTTAGTATTTTAAAACCCGAATGGCTCCCACTGTTTCGCCTACACGTACTTTTGCAATGTAAACGCCGGGGGAAAAAGTCGCCATATCAAGCGTTATCTCATTGTTTTCGCTGCGGGTTTTCAGCACCATTTGTCCCATTTGATTGTATAGCTCCAGTCCATCAATGCGGGCTTCAGCCTGAATAAAAAACTGATCATGGACAGGGTTTGGGTAATAGGTGAGGTTGGCTTTTAATTCTTTTTCAATTCCTACGGAAGCTGCTGCGCCAAATTTTACATCATCCCAATAATAAACCGAATCAGCGCCAATCGCTACACCGTCTGAACCAAAGTAAAAGAAAATGGAAGCCATGTTGAAGTTATAACTAAAGTTGATGGCCGCAGTTCCTGTGGCTTCGTTGCTAAAGTCAAATTCCATAGTTTCCCATGCATTGGCGAGGGTGGTATTGGTTTGTGTTTCGACGCTACGTGTAGGATCTTTGGCGTCTTCTATTTTCAGGCGGACAGGGATTCCGACTTTTGGGGAATAGACACGAACGTTCATTTTGGTTTCAGTTGGTGATACGGGAATGGACGTTGCGAATCTTGGTACGCCCATTGTCGTTCCTGCCCAGGTTGCAGCTCCCAAAGTCTTGACGGTTTTTGCAACTATATTGCTTCCTCCCGTCGGATCAGCAGACAAAGTAGAAGAGTTTCCGCCAAAATCACTCATCCTATAATCTACGGTCGTATCGTTGAAAGTAATAGGCAGATCAATCCGGGACAGATATGGGCCATCGAAAATGAGCTGTACATCGTCAAACAAAAACGTAAAATTTGCAGAGCCATCGCCTACGGTTCCATTGTCAAAAATAAAAACAAGCTTAGAATAAGATAGCAAGGTATCTATATAGTTATAATCAAAGGTCAGTTCTTCCCATGTATTGGCAACTGTAACGGTGTCTTCTACTTCAAAAAAGATGGCACCATCTGTCAGGTTTTCTGCCTTTAGCACTACGCGGGCGCCAGCGCGTGGGGAAAACACTTTTATTTTAAATGTCCGGTTGACCGAAAAATCGATGGGATTTTCCATTGTCAAAAAGGTGCCCCCCCAGGGATCTCCGACACCTTTGACCATCTGACCTACGTTTGCGCTGGTGTTGATGCCATTGGATTGCGGATTGGCGATGACTGTGGCTACACCTCCGCTGAAGTCGGTGAAGCTATAAACCTGGGTTGTGGATTCAAAGTCGACAGGAAGGGAAAGTCCCTGGGCAAAAGAGAAGTTTGCTCCTAAAAGGAGCATAAAAAATGTACAAAATTTTGACATAATAGATGGGTTAATTCGTGGGTAAGAGCAGCCGTGCGCGGGAAGTCCGAATGCGATTTGCTCATTTATAAAATTGCCATCAAATATGGCCGATACCTAATTTTCTCTCACACCTCCTATACACCACCTCGCCCAAACACTACATTTTGGGTACGTCATATACGATAATGTCTGAGATCGCTCAACTTTGATAGGATAATGCTATCATCTGAATGAATCGTTCTATCTACCTGCATAGTGTATAGTGTAAATTTGAAATATTACTACTAATACTCAGCATTATGACTTATCAAAGACCAACTTTCAAGGCTCGTTATGAAAACTTCATAGGTGGGCAGTTTGTTCCCCCGGTAAAGGGCGAATACTTTGACAACATCAGCCCCATCGACGGGAAAGTGTTCACTCAGGCTGCCCGCTCTGGCAAAGAAGACATTGAAGCTGCGCTCGACGCTGCGCATAAAGCTTTTCCTGCATGGAGCAAATCCTCTGCTGCCTCCCGCGCCAATATCCTCAACAAAATCGCCGATGTCATGGAGGCAAATCTGACTGAACTGGCGATTATCGAAACCATTGACAATGGAAAGCCCATCCGGGAAACCATCAATGTTGACCTTCCGCTTTGTATTGACCACTTCCGTTATTTTGCTGGCGTGATCCGCGCTGAAGAAGGCGGAATTTCTGAACATGACGAGCACACCGTCAGTATTTGCCTGCCTGAGCCATTGGGAGTGGTAGCCCAGATTATCCCCTGGAATTTCCCTCTCCTCATGGCTACCTGGAAAATTGCCCCTGCCCTTGCTGCTGGTTGTTGTACGGTTGTAAAACCCGCCGAGCAGACACCGACTTCGATCATGTGTCTGATGGAACTGATCAAAGATGTGGTTCCCGCAGGTGTGTTAAATGTTGTTTCGGGTTTTGGCCCTGAAGCGGGCAAACCGCTGGCTCAGTCTCCTCGCGTTGCTAAAGTAGCATTCACCGGAGAAACCACTACCGGACGCCTCATCATGCAATACGCTTCTGATAACCTCATCCCTGTTACTATGGAACTGGGCGGAAAATCCCCCAATATATTTTTCCCCTCAGTGATGGATGCCGACGACGAATATCTGGACAAAGCCATTGAAGGCGCGGTTCTGTTTGCGGTAAACCAGGGCGAAGTATGTACCTGCCCGTCGCGGATTCTGGTTCACGAAAGCATTTACGACCGGTTTATGGAAAGGGTAATTGCCCGTACCAATGCCATCAAAATGGGCAGCCCACTTGACAACACAACCATGATGGGCGCGCAGGCTTCCAATGACCAGTATGAAAAAATCCAGTCCTATCTGAAGCTGGGAAGGGAAGAAGGTGCCGAACTCCTTTGCGGTGGCGATGTGAAAAAACTTGACGGCGAACTCAGCGGCGGATATTACATTCAGCCTACGCTTTTCAAAGGGCACAACAAAATGCGCATTTTCCAGGAAGAAATCTTCGGACCGGTAGTATGTGTTACGACCTTCAAAACCACCGAAGAAGCCATTGAAATCGCCAACGATACCCTCTATGGCCTGGGCGCAGGCGTATGGACCCGCGATGCACACGAACTCTACCAGGTGCCCCGCGCGATTCAGGCAGGGCGTGTGTGGGTCAACTGCTATCATGCGTACCCGGCGCATGCACCTTTTGGCGGCTACAAAAAGTCAGGCTTCGGGCGGGAAAATCACAAAATGATGCTGGGCCATTACCGTCAGACAAAAAATATGTTGATCTCTTATAACAAGAACAAGTTGGGCTTTTTCTAATTTTTTTTAATTTCCATCAGGGTTCCTGCATCACTCCTGAGGGAGAGGACTGCAGGAACTTTTTTTATACAAAATCTAAAACAATGACACCACGAATAACCATTAGCGAGGAAGCAAAAGCCGTCGTCAGCCAACTGAAAGCCCGGTTTGGCGAACTGATGTTTCACCAGAGTGGAGGATGTTGTGATGGGTCTCAGCCCATGTGTTTTGAGGTAGGTGATTTTCGTGTGGGAAGCAGTGATGTTTGTCTGGGCAGTATTGAGGGCTGCGAATTCTGGATGAGTAAAGATCAGTTTGAATACTGGCAATATACGCAGTTGAATATCCACATTACCCCAGGCCGGGGGTCGAGCTTTTCACTGGAAATACCGATGGGGTTGCGGTTTATTACCCAGTCGCGATTGTTTACAGATGAAGAAATGGCCAATCTTGCGCCATTGCGTTTTGTTGAGGATTGATTATAGGAGGAGTGGATTATTTTTGTTGTTGAGCTGCTGATATTGTTTGGGGGTGATGCCTTCGAAGTGTTTAAATACGCGGATAAAATAATTGCAGTCCTCAAATCCCGCTTCGAAGGATACATTTTTGACAAACAGATTCCGGTCTTTCAGGAGGTGTTTGGCCAGTTTGATTTTTTCTGAAAGCACCAGTTCCATCGGGCTGATGCCCAGTTCTCTTTTGATCAGCCTGTAAAGGGAAGCGGTACTCATATAAGCGGCATTGGCCAGGTGTTTTACCTCAATCTTTTCGGTCAGGTGTTGTTTGATATAGTCAATCACCTGGATCAGTTGCTGGCTTTTGCCGGTAAGGTCTTCGGTATCCACGGCTTTGAGCGACTGCGACTGAATGATTCTGACCAGCAGTTCCTGCAGGGTCAGGTCGGCAAATATATCTTTGGTAACGGAAGAACTCTGGCAAATCTGAACCAGCTTGTTGATGGTAATGGCCAGTTCTTCGTTGTTGTAGAAAAAATAATTGCGGTCGTCCAGTTGCCAGTAATTATCATTTCCCTCTTTAGGGTATTTTTCGTTGAGATATGCCAGCACCTGATTGATTTTGTGGTGGTCAATGGCCAGTGCCAGACATTGGGTAGGATTGGAGAGCGTGGCTTCGGGGAAATCTATTTCCATCAGTGCACGTGCAGGAACGATGACAGACTCACCCGGCAGGTAGTCAAATTCCGGGTCGTCAAACAGGTGCATGACTTTTTTTCCGCGGAGCATACTGGTGACAACCAGATCGTCAAACTTCAGGGGTACAAGTTCAGACTGTTTATAGGTTTCAAACAGATTGAGTTCGCAGCTTTCGAGATTATAGATGGTGCGGTTTTCGACCAGCGTTTTGAGAGAACCGTCGGGCGTGAGTTGCGGCGCCAGGGGAGTAACCTTTCGTTTGGAGAGTTTCATGCTAAACAGATCGTAGTCCTGTTAAGCAAGATAAACAAATTTTTATTGATTTCCCTATATTCAAGCGCTACAACGGTTTGGCAGCTAAGCCATGGTTTTAATGTGGCTTAGGTGCGGTTATTTGTAAAAATTCCCCCTTACCTTTTTCAGTTAGATACGGATAGAAGAAGGAAATTAAAAGGAAAGCATATTTTTCGATCTTTTCTTCCTTGCTAAGGATATCGTAAATGGATGATGAAGTCAACCAGTGGTCACTCAATATTTTGATCAATGTGATCAGGTTTTTGAACTCATTTTCAAATTCCTCTGCCCGCATCAGGCCATTATTGATCATCTGTTCGATCACGGTTTGATACATCCTGGATCTTACTTGTTCAACCGAAACCAACACTTCTTTCACTCTCGGAAATGAGGAACAGATATACTTCAGATCATTGAACAAAAATCTAAATTCATACACAACCGAGAAACCCACTTTAGTTCCATTGAAGAAATCTTGCAAGTTAACGGTAGGATGATCGATTTCTTTATTGAGCTTGATGGCTCTCTGCAACATCTGATCATGTAGGTACAGAATGATGCTTTCATGATCTGGAAAATGGTAGATCAGATTGCTGTGACTGATACCTGATTCCTTCGCCAATTGACGGATAGAAACATTATTCACTCCCTGTGAATTGTACAGTTCCTGTGCAGTGTTTATTATTTTTTCTTTTGTTTTATTCATTTAGTCCAATTGGTCTAAATTTTTTAGTACATTTGGTCTAAAATTAATCAATTCCTTGTTATGAAAAGAAAACAAATTCTGCAGATTACAAATACCTCATGGTTTCCGTCCTTTTTAACTCGTTGTATCTATGAGTTTATGACATGGTTTGTTATGAAAGTCAATGCGGCAAAACCCTTTTTACCAGTAATTGAAGAAGGTTTAGCACATGCAAACCGAATAGTGGTGATCAATAAGAAGTGCGGGGCCGGATTTGAAACTGTCAATCCTTTAATCGACGAAAAGATTGGTAGAGGGATAGTGGATGCGCAGAATTTTACAGCGAAGGAAGAGGGTCTGTATCTGAGCGTCAATTCTTTTCATCAGTTCACTGCGGATGAAGCAAAGGCTATACTGACGAAGGTTTCAAAAAACAGGCAGCCGATCGTGGTGGTGGAGGGTAATAACGATAGCCTTTGGCAAGTATTCGGGATGGCCGTTATCGTTCCATTGACCGTGATTCTGACAGCACCGTTTGTCAAACCTTTCCGTGTGGAAAGACTGGTTTTTACCTATTTGATACCTGTGTTACCTTTCGTTACTTTTTTAGACGGGTTCATTGCTTTATTCAAGCTTTACGCTCCACAGGATCTCGATGAATTGACCGCATCCATTGACGCAAAAAACTATTACTGGAGATCCGGTAAAATGGATAACGGAAGAGGGGGAAAGATCATCTATTTAATTGGTTATCCTGTGAAATAATTGCGGATGACACCTGTCTAAACGCCCCCATACTATATCGTCTCACCGCTTTTGGTATGAATGAGTCGTTGATATAGTCCCAATAGGGATAAAATGTACTTAAGGCATCACCGATAGAGCTATTTTGCCGCAGATAATTTCGTGGAAAGTGGTATTTTGGAGGGAATTAATTCTATATGCTAATGCCCAAACGTAACCTCCTCCTCCTGCTGGTTTTTGTTTTTGTGTTCCTGCGGCTCTCCGCGCAAACAGCGCCTGCCGCAAATGCTGACGCTCTGCCTTATTACGAAATTCCCGCTTATCCCGATAGTTTTTCCGCCGAAAATGTGGTCGCCCGCATGATTGACGGGCTGGGCTTTCGCTATTACTGGGCGACCGAAGGGTTGCGTGCTGAAGACCTGGCTTTCAGACCTTCACCAGAAGCCAGAACGAGCGAAGAGACGATTGACCATATCATGGGATTATCCGCTGTCATTCTGAATGGAATCAAACAACAGCCCAACGTGCGAAGCGGAGAAGAAACTTCCACGTTGTCATTTGAAGTAAAAAGAAAAACTACGCTGGAGAACCTGAAAGAAGCCAGCGACCGCCTCAAAACCTCAGGTGCCAAACTGGAAGACTACAATATCGTTTTTATGAATGGTGATTCAAAAACCGAATTTCCCTTCTGGAATATGCTCAACGGCCCGATATCCGACGCGCTTTGGCATGTCGGCCAGGTAATCACTTTTCGACGGTCTTCGGGCAACCCATTCAACAGCAAAGCCAGCGTTTTGACGGGAAAAGTGAGGCAGTAAGCGGCCGGTTTTAAAAGCAGACTTGTATAAAATAACTGCGTCGTCAGGGCCATGTGTACAGCTGGCGCGACTGGAAAATTGAAGTATAACCAAAAAATATTTCCCGCAGATTGAAAATCCGATTTTCAATCTGCGGGGATTTTTAAAGATTCGAGTATGATTCTATGAGTAATTACACAGGTGCGAAGTTTGAAAGGCCTGCCGGGAGCTAACGAATAACTGTTTTTAAACCAAAACCAGAATCAACAAGGTCACACAAATACAAACAAGCCTCGCGAAAGGAATTTTGTTCGGGTGACCACTTCGATACTTTCTGATACAGGTATATTTCACTGTCAAAAACAGCAGCTTCAATTGTCCATGTGGAGCCATCAAATCCCGAACGCTCACTTATATTCCCCCGGATATCCCAAAAAGAAAAACGATCTAATTTTTGAGATATTTCACTCCAATCACCTGTAAATGGATAGGAGGAACTGTCGCATAGAATTTGATACTCAGGTATGGTTTGAGCGATAAGCTTTGTTGCAATTATATTAATTTTTTTTACTCTCACATAGCTGCTGTCACCTTTTCTCACTAAAGTTACGGCAGCATATGTTCCGATAATATCAGAACTATAAAGAAACCTCACAATTGCATCTCCTTCGGTTTCTCGCCCATAATCCGGTTCATTCAGTAAGGCTAAAAACTGTTTTTTGCCTTCGGATGTTTCTCGTTCATATTCAATATCATTTCTAATATCTTCCAGGCATAGCTTATCGCTGACCAGATAATTCAGGAAGTAATTTGCCTGACCATTCTGGTTTAAAACCGCTGCATATTCTGTAAGTGCGTTGCGCAACTCAGCTCCCATAAGATCAGAAGAAGGGGGTGGGGTAGGGGTGCTTTTGCAACAAGATAAAAAGCAAACGCCTGCAATGATGATCCCAGATATTATTTTCATATTTGATTTATTTCATTAACATTCGATTCCTCCGGAATCAAGGCTGCGTGACCTTCGCGCCTTTTGGGGCTACCCCAAAACCTGCCAAAAGACATCATTACTTTTTCCTGATTCCATAATCATAAACCAGGGCGTTTGGTACAAGGTTAAGGAAAAAAACATTGAAATTTTTTTAGAAGATCCCTCTCCCCAAATAAGCAAATCAAGTGTATTAACCTGAAAAGTGAGGGATTAGAGAATGTCCGCAGGCGGATTTTGGAAAAAATGCTAATCTTTTATACAAATCCGGGATAGTATCCCAGATTTGTATAAGATTTCCCATTTTGTTATTTTAGCAGTATGATTCACCGTATGCTGTCAGATAAAATACGCCAGATGGCGGCTAAAATGCCGGTCATCAGCATTACCGGCCCCAGGCAGTCAGGAAAGACCGTACTGGCCCGTGAGTTATTTTCCGAACTACCTTACGTAAATCTTGAAAACCTTGAGCAGCGAGCCTTCGCATTAAATGATCCGGCAGGGTTTATCCGCAGTTATGCAGAAGGGGCTGTGATTGACGAAGCACAGTATGCGCCGGACCTATTTTCATATATACAGGTAAGGGTGGATGAAACTCGCCAAAACGGTAGGTATGTACTTACAGGATCTCAACATTTTCAGCTAACGGAACGTGTCAGTCAGAGCCTTGCCGGACGAGCAATAAATTTTTACCTGTTGCCCTTCTCCCACAGTGAGTTACATACTGCAGGCTGGTTGCCGGAAGATTATGAGCAGTTGATTGTAAAGGGGTATTATCCACGCATATACGATCAGGAACTTGAAGCAACAGATTTTTATCCTTCCTATATCGAAAACTATGTAGAACGCGATGCCCGCCAAATGATCAATATAATGGATTTAGGCAAGTTTCAGCTTTTTATACGTTTGTGCGCAGCCTTGAGCGGGCAACTTATCAATTATTCTTCCCTGGCAAACGAAGTCGGTACAGATGCAAGTACAGCCAAACGCTGGCTTCATCTGCTGGAAAGCAGTTTTATCATTTTTCTACTTCAACCTTATTACCGCAATTACAATAAAC
Organism: Bacteroidia bacterium; assembly: GCA_041391665.1. Taxonomy (NCBI): domain Bacteria; kingdom Pseudomonadati; phylum Bacteroidota; class Bacteroidia; species Bacteroidia bacterium. Next base: position 1,657,405 of record JAWKNO010000001.1, read on the forward strand.
GCCTGGTCAAAACTCCTAAGTTGTATTTTTACGACACCGGGCTTGCCTGTTCGCTTTTGGGGATACGTTCTGTTGAAGAATTGCAGGCCAGTTATCGTAAAGGTGCTTTTTTTGAAAATTTTGTGATTGCAGAGACCTACAAACAATTCTACAACCGGGGACAACGCCCTCCTTGTTATTTCTGGCGGGACAATAACGGGAATGAAGTGGACTTGTTAATAGAATCGGGCGGCAAACTGTTTCCCGTGGAAATCAAGTCGGGAAGAACCATTCATCAGGAATTTTTCAAAAATATACAGTATTTCAATAAGATCGCCGAAAACGCAGAGGATCAGGGCCGGATTGTCTATGGTGGAGATTTGCAACAATTGCGCAGCCAGGGCCATGTTTACGGTTGGCGGGATTGGGAGATTGGGCATTAGACATCATTTAAACAGCGGAGATTTTTCATTTTCACCCTAATATCTCACATTATTTCGTTAAATCCCCTTGACAAATTACCCCCCTGTGTATATTGTCCTTCGTATAACCCTTTATACCGATACCTGCCATGAAAGTTTGTTATTTACTGATAATTCTTATTTTATTATGTGGCTGTCATACCCCTACCCCTGATCCGGTTAAGCCTGCGGAGTCTGTAATTGTCCGAGCCGGCCAGATGTATGCACTTGTAAATGGCCAGGAATGGCGTACTTGCGGGCCTGTAACGGCACCTAAAACATTTGCTCAATTATTTGTTGCAGAATATTTTGATATGGTAGGGGCCGGACTTTGCAGCAATACTGAAATTTATTTTAAGATTATCAATTTACAGGGAGAAGGAACTTACTTTTTAGGTGATACCAGCAGTAATTATGCTTTGTATTGGGGGCATAATAAATATTATACTGATGCTACCCATACGGGAGAAATCACCATTGAGCAGATTGATTCGATGACCAACCAAGTAGAGAAACTTCCTTATAGGGTCTCGGGTACTTTTAGTTTTACTGCAATAAATGAAGCAAACAGCGATACGGTATTCGTAACTAAAGGCTATTTCAATAAAATTGATGTGTACGTTTTCTGATTTGTTATTTACTACGTCCGAACACTTTTAAATACTGCTTATCATGTCTATGCGATTTGTTCTGTTTGCACTCCCATATCTACTGGGAATGCAGGGTATATTGGCGCAAGCACCTGTGCCCGTACCTGACGATTCCGCTCATTTTACTGCGAGTCTTCCCTACCCGGTAAGAGATAACCTCTACTATGACAACAGCGACAAAACCCTCTCCCAAATCCGACTCGACGCCGGGGACGGCCTCGGCTTTCGAACGATCAGTCTGAATGAAAGCCTGAATGCCCAATACCCTACCGGTGGGGAAAAAATCCTGCGTCTGCGGTTGAGTTTTACCGACGGCACGGTGCGGGAGTGTGGTTAGGTAATGGGGTGCGCGATTTTCTTAAACAATCATTCAAAGAAAATTTTCTGTTAAATCTCTTTATTTTTTTAAATTCCCTTGACAAATTACCCCCCCCCCCTGTGTATATTGTCCTTTGTATGACCCTTTAACCAATACCTGCCATGAAAGTAATGTACTTTTTTCTTCCCCTTTTGTTCCTGATCGGTTGTGATGTCTTGCCGGTAACGCCCTCTCTCCCCCCCGAAACCCAAGAGGGTGCCGGTACGTTTGGCGCACTCGTGGATGGGGTCGTCTGGCGACCGAATAATGGGGGACAGGTTTTCCCGCTTGCTCTGGCGGCCTCGTATGGGAGCGGTTCTCTTATACTAGGAGCTGTAAATCGGGATATTAACTCTGAAATCGAATTTTATTTACAAGATACTGTCTATAGTGAAGGTACCTATCTCCTTGCCAAAAGTAAGACTCCCTTATTTTATGTGAAGTATGAAAAAGAGGACATCCGCTACTTCCCTAACGCCGATAACTACGGTACACTTGTCATTACGAAGTTGGATACCCTCGACATCGGATTTGTCTCCGGCACCTTTGAATTTGAAGCGATTAGTGAAATAGATTCGACGGATACGGTGCGCATTACCGACGGTCGTTTCGACGTACGGTTTTAACCTTCCCTTTTTCTTCTAAATCTACCTTTATTCTACTCCTATGAAAACTATTTTTCTCCGCTTTTGGGCGGTACTGGTTTGTTGTGCCTTTTCCGGGCTTTACAGCCAAAGTGTTACGATTACCGACAGTGCCTTTGTGCCTTTGGATCAGATGATGGACTCTGTGTTTGAACATGTCAGCCTGACTGCCGTGACTTCTCAACACCTGATCTCCCGTGCGCCGGTGATCGTGCCGATAGACCGGTTTCACGGGGGAGCCGGTGCCGATACCGCCGTTTTTTGGCAGTGGCAATCGCTCTATGCGACCTTACATTTGGCTGCCCTCACTCCCGCTGCCCAACTACCGACACCGGAAAACGGGTATGTGCCCCTTGTGGAAAATCTCTCCTCCCAAGACCCGATTCCGCTGGCGGTTTTGCACTACAACTATCACTTCCTCGATAGCCTCGCTTTGGAGGACAATCTTCTGACCGTACAAGGGATTCAACTTTTTGACGTACCCAACCGCCCCCGCAGCCCCTTTCTGGCCGGGACTTTGTTTATCGCCGCACCCGTGCGCGAAGTCGTTTACACCCTAACGCCCAGTTTTACGATACGGGATAACCTCTACTACGACAATAGCGACAAAACCCTCTCTCAAATCCGGCTCGACGCCGGGGATGGACAGGGTTTCCATTCGGTCAGTCTGAATGATGCCTTAAATGTCCAATACTCTACGGGCGGGGAAAAAATCCTGCGCCTGCGGTTGAGTTTTACCGACGGCACGGCGCGGGAGTGTGGTTAGGTAATCGGGTGCGCGATTTTCTTAAACAACCATTCAAAGAAGATATTCTGTTAAATTTATTTATTTTTTTAAATCCCCTTGACAATTTACCCCCCCCCCTGTGTATATTGTGTCTGTCATACCAAGCTCATCGCCTATGAAAACCCTGGCTTTTCTTTTCCTGCTCCTTCTTGCCGCCTGTGAGCGCGAGGCCCCACAGCCCCCTGATCCGCTGGATCTGCTGCCCCCCGCCACACAAACCGGCGAAAATACCCTCGGCTTCCTCCTTGATGGCGAACCCTGGATGCCTAACCGGATTTTTCAGGGAGATTATCGCAAGAGTGATGGGAGGTTTAATATCTACACTCGAAATGTTCAGTTTGACGGAAATGGAAATCCATCTGGGAGTAGTTTCTCTATTGGCTCTATAAGTGTTCAAGTTTATCAAGAAGGCACATATAAAATTACTGATCGAGGTAATCTATCCGCTGTAGTGGATTTTCTAACTGGATGTACTTATTGGTCCTTCTTAGAAGACCCTGGCGAATTATCTCTTTCAAAGATGGACACAATTAATCGAGTTATGTCTGGTACCTTTCATTTTAAGGCAATCAGTGAAGACTGTACCGACACCCTATCCATCACCCACGGCCGCTTTGACGTTTCCTTCTAACTATTGAATTTCTTCCTCTAATATAACTTATCACCATGCGAAATCTCATGATTCTCGCCGCACTTTTTGTGCTGGCGTCGGGACAACTACGTGCTCAGATCACCACCTACCATGACACCCTCCCCGACGGAACGATCCTCACCCTCGTGGACAGCAGTAAGCCGCCCATCGAAGTCATGATTGACTCGGTGTTTGGCAGTCTGGACTTCAGCGACGTCAGCACAGGGCTGCTCATGGATCGCACGATTCACTTTGTGGATTATACCCGGTATGACGGTACACTTTCAGATAGCAATCAGGTGGATTACCGCACCTTTTTGTCGCTCTATGCTTCACTTTACAGTGCACCGCTGGATACCAGCGCCCGCCCGCTACCCGACCTGCCTGCTTATAAAGCTACTGCAGAAGATGTGGCCTCAAGTGGCGTCGTACCAGTGGGCGCGATTTTGATGCATTACCACCGGATCAAACCTACGGCACTGGCTGATGAACTCCTTGCGCTCAATGGTATCCAGCTTCAGGATGTGCCGGGTCGCCCGGAAAGCCCATACCTGGAGGGACGGATTTTTGCCGTTGCCCCTTTGCGAACCCGTTTTGAACAGGCCGGGTTGACTTTTCAGTTTCCCGCCAGCCTGTATTACAGCAATAGCGGACTGACACTGACCGATATTGAGTTTGATCCGGGGAATGGCGTGGGGTTTCGGCATTTAAGTCCGGGGGAATCGTACTCCGCCATTTATCCCGACAGCGGGAGTTACCTGCTTCAGTTTCGTTACCATTACAGCAACGACAGTATCTTTGAAAGTCGGGGAGAAATAGAAATAATGACCGGTGCGACCTATCGTTATGCCAACACAGCCGATGCAACTGTCGCCATTGCTGCTACCACCGAGCATGATGGTGCAACCCTGTCTATCAGCTACGGCTGCGGGCACAGCTCCCTGACTAAACCCTTCATCGTCGTGGAAGGGTTGAATCCGAACCGGGAGATTGGGCGGAATGTGGCTACTTATAGAACTTTTCTAAACAATGTCAATGCTCAAGCAGGTGTAATTTTGCAGCCCCTCCTCGAAGAAGAAGGCTACGACCTGGTTTATGTGGACTACGAAAATGGCGGGGATTTCATTGAGCGCAATGCCAAGCTGGTGGAGGATGTGATTGACTGGGTCAATGCCCAGAAAGCCAGCCAGCCCAATGCCGAGGAAAACGTAGTCATGGGCCGCAGCATGGGCGGGTTGGTAGCTCGCGTGGCCCTGCGCACGATGGAAAACAACAACGAAGATCACGACACCCGGCTCTTCATCACCCAGGACTCGCCGCATCAGGGGTGCTATATTCCGTTGGGGTTGTTATATACCTTCACACATTTATACCACATGCGACGCCCCTTTGGCGGTGCCTACCTGCGGGATGATAAGCCCGAGATCAGCCAGGCTTACGGAGCGATTTATGCCCCAGCGACCCGGCAGATGCTGGTGCAATTTCCCTTACAGCAAACGCCTATATCCAACTTATGGCCGGATAATCCCAACTGGGAACTGGACATTACTTACCCCGATAGTACATGGTTAAAATCTACCCCTTTCCTGCAATGGCTGGACAGCCTGGGCCACCCCCAGCAATGCCGTGTAGTAGCGATTGCCAATGGCTCCGGAGAGGGGCAAGAGCAAGATCCTGGTTTTGGACCTAACGATCCCATTAACTGGATTTCCATAAGTGAAAATTTTGGGGCCGGGCCCTACTTGTTTGGGGGAACTGCCTATGTTAATACGAGGGCTTCTGGCCTTCCGGATCGAACATCGGCTTTGAGTCAGATATACCGAGGGAATTTTCTGATATTTTATAATTTTTTGCCGTTCCCCCTACTTTTGTGGCACAACTGCTCTAGTACACGCATCCGGGTTGCAAACACCGATCCCTACGAAACCGCACCGGGCAGTATCTTTGACCCGGCAGACCTGGGCGATAATACCGAGGGTCTGGGAACGGTATATCAGGATCGCTGGCATTTCGTTTCAGTGTCCAGCGCGCTAGATCTCGACAGCCCGGAGAATGAAGACTTATTTTACCCGGTGAATCCCAACAACATTCTCAACCCGGCCAATCCCCTGACTCCCTTCAAAAACTACACGGCACCGACGTCCGTACATGCCACAGCCTCGCTGCCCGAGGTGAACGAACTACATACGCAGTTTACCTTGTCCAATGAGCCTTTTTTTATCCGGGAAATGGTCGGGGCTACCCTCTCAGACCCGGTCGTGACCGGTAGTTCCGATGAATTACTGGCTTCTTTCAACTTTGGCCGAAGTGACATCGCCTATACCAGCACCTACATTTCTTCAGATGTGCGTATTGTCTCCGGGCGAACGCTGGGAATACAGCGTGCGGTCGAACTAGGCGTTACGGGTTCCGGGCTTGGGCAAGCTTCCAGCGATGAAAGGTTTGAAGTAACGGTGTTGGGCAGTAGCGAATGCAGCCAGGACGCCAATGCTACCGTTAGCATCGAAAACGGCCTGCTGGAGATCGGATCGGCCAGTGGCAACCGCCAAGGGGTGCTGCGCTTCGCCAGTCAGGGCGGAAACACCAGCACCTTAATCGTGAATAGCACCCTCCGCATCCACGACAACTCCCGGCTGGTGATCGAACCGGGGGCAACCCTCCGCATTGAAAACGATGCACATATCGAACTTCTGGGCGATAACGCTGTGCTGGAAATCCGCGGCAACCTCGAACTGGGGGCGTATGCCTCGCTGAGTTTTACCGGCAGTGGATTTATCCGCCTGGGTATGGCCGTGCAGGGCACGACCAATGTCCAGCTTATCGGCACCGGCCAGCGACTCGAACTCCACGGCTCCGGGCCGACCGACAAAGTCCTCGAAATCATGGACTTCACCGCCTGGTACCCTGATTATGACATTGACATGACCATCATCACCGACGGCAAGGTTGAACTCGGTGCAGGTGCCTGGCTCGATACCGGCAACGGACAGGTGATTTTTGCTAATACACATTTTACGGCCATCACCCCCGATGCCGCCCACCGCTACCATACCATCTATACCAATGGGCAGTCCAATCAGTTTCTCGAAAATCTGGAATTCTCCTGGGGAATCCGCGGCCTGAGTGCCCGCAACAACCTCAGCAACGGAGCCTCTCCCACGATCTGGGACAGCCAGTTTCACGACTGCACCACCGGGCTGTACTCTGAAGGCAAAGGACTTACCCTCAACAACGTTGCGTTGTACAACAATACCACCGGCTGGCAGGGCGTCGGACATACCTTTGGCGGGAACTTTGTCAACAGCCAGGCGAATACAAACGGAGCCGGAATCTTTTTCACCGGCAATAGCAACCTCACCCTCACCACCTCGCAGGTCAACAACAACGGCAGCGGGGTATATTATTCCGGGACGGGAAGTGTCACGGGTTCCTGTGGCGAAGTCCGCGACAATTTCAGCTACGGCATTCTCGCCGTCAACAACGGGTCGGTCAATTTTTCCTCCCAAAAGAAAATGAACCTCTCCGGCAATGCCCCTTCGATTTCGTTGTCTCAAGCCAGCAACCTGTATCTCAGCAACGGAAGAAACAACCTGATTCCCGCCAGTGGCAGCAAGGCCGTAAATGGAACTCTCAGCGGGAGTATCACTTTGATCACCGCCACCCGCAACCAGTGGAACACCCGCATCCCGCCGGGCAATCCGATCCCTAATCCCGGCCAGTCGCCCGTATCGGGGCTGGACTACACCCTGACCAACGGCAGCGGAGCGGCAGTTACCCTGACCGACAATCAGCCCTTTGTTTTTGCGCCTTGTGGCGGCGGCAATCCCTCCGGGCTGATGGTGGAGACCGAACCCTGCACCAATTGTCCAACGATGCAGACGCCTCATGTTCCCGGTCTGCGGCTCGATTTGGCCCTCAATCAGGCCCTGGCAAATCTGGCAGATAGTCTGCCCGCTGTCCGGGCGATGGGTGTGACGCAGTTGAGCGAAATCCTCGATCATGCCTTTCCCTACGGCGTCAATCACCCCCGGCTGCGCCGCCTGCTCGACCTCGGCTGGCTCGAACTCCGCGATTACACCGCCCGCGAAATGGCGGCAGATACCCTTCCGGTAGATTCCAGCCTTCACACCCCGTTACTCACCGGGCGGCTGGCCCTGCTGCGGGCGGCGGTCAACCGGCGCAGACTTCAGCATCAGGCAGCGGGAGATTCTGTTCGGGCGTTTTACCTCGCCACTGATCGCGCCCTGCTCTACGAATGGGCCGGACGTACTGGCAAAGCCCTGCAACAACTCGAAAATCTGCAATCTCCCAACCGGACACCCGAAGAGCAGGAATACCTTGATCATTGGATTTGCCATCTCCGGGCGAAACAACAATACCGGCAAGGGCTTCTTACCCCGTTGCAGTGGGACAGCCTGATTCAGACCTGTCCTTTGCCTTCGGCAGTTTCGCCGGTAGCCTCGGGCACGGCGCTTCGCCTTTCAGCACCAGCGGAGCCGGAGATCATTCTTTATCCCAATCCCGCCACGGACCGGCTGTATATCAGTTACACCCCGGTGGGAATTCCCGACGATCACGCCAGCCTTCGCGCCACGCTACACGACTTGCAGGGCGGAGAAGAAGGGGAAATTCTGCCCTCACAAGGCGTATTCGCCGGAAATAACGAATGGGAAGTTTCCACCGCCCATCTCCCCGCCGGGGTGTATCTCGTACGGATTTTTACCGGTGCGGAGAGCCAGACGTTTAAGCTTGTGATTGTGCGGTGAAGGTGATATACTACTGACAAAGTCCAACCATCACGAGATAGAGATCCTTTCCTTCTTTGCTACGTCCTGCCGTGGTTATTTTATTTACGAAAATATAGAACCCCCACTGCCGCCCGCGCGGAGGTGACAAAGATTTTTCCTTATTTGACAAATGGATTTTTCTATTTTGTCAAATGATTTTACCCTTATCTGACAAAGGTATTCGCCTCCTGCTTGCCGATGACCACCAGATGATCCGGCAGGGGCTGGCTGCTCTGCTTTCCGGTGCCGAAGGAATCGCAGTCGCCGGGGAAGCCTGCAATGGCCGGGAGGTGTTGGAAAAAATTATACCGCTCTCCATTCAAGTCGTGCTTATGGATCTCGACATGCCCATCATGAATGGGCTGGAAACCACCGCCGAACTGAGCCGCCGCCACCCCGAAGTGGGAGTGCTTATCCTCACCATGCACGCAGAACCCGCACTAGTACAGCGCTGTATGCAGGCAGGGGCGGCGGGGTATCTGCTCAAAACCGCCGATCAGGACGACCTGCTTTACGCCATACGACGCGTAGCGGCGGGTAAACGATATTTTGATCAGGACATAACCCAATCTCCTCCTTCAGACAACTCCGCCTTTGCACTACTTTCCACCCTTACCGCCCGTGAAAGAGAAATTCTCATACTGATCGCCCGGGGCAAAACCAATCAGGAAATGGCAGATGAATTATTCCTGAGCGTCAAAACCGTTGATACCCATCGCACCAACCTGATGCGTAAACTAGGCATTCATCAGGTCGCCTTGTTGACCAGTTTTGCTATTAAAGCCGGATTAATCTGAGGATAACACTGACCAATATGATACGCTGTTTTGTTTTTCTGCTGAGTCTTTCTATCACGTCTTTGCAGGCGCAGCCCGACAGCCTGATTGCCGCCCTCCGGACGGCCAAAGACGATACCAGCCAGTTGCGGCTACTCGGTGATATAACCTGGAGCTTTTATGGCAGTGACCGTGAACAAGCCTTAAAATATGCAGATGAAGCGGTTGTCATCGCAGAGCGGGTGGCCGACCGGAGATGGCTGGCACAGGCATACAGCGACCGGGGCGCGATGTATATGGTTTTTGGAAATAATGAGCAGGCATTGACTGACTATCAGAAAACACTTGACATCCGCATACAACTGGGATTATTGGAAAAAGCCGCCGCCACCCGCACCAATATCGCCACCATACGGTTTCGCAGGGGAGAAATACAGGAAGCCATTGACCTGCAACTGCAGGCGATACGGGTGTTTGAGGCGAAAAATCAAGCCATTCCCCTGTGCCAAAGTTACGGCAACCTGGCCAACTATTACAGCGAAATTCTGGACTGGAAAACCTCCCGCATTTATGCTGAAAAAGCCTACCTCATTGCCGACAGCCTGAATATTGCCCAGATGAAAGCGGCGACACTATTTTCCATAGCCAAGTCCTACGAACCCGAAAAACGCTACCGCGACATGATCCGGCTTCTGCTCCGGTGCCTGGAAGTGTATGAAGCCGAAGGCATCAAAACCGAAGCCGCCTCGCTTTACGGTTCGCTGGGCAATTGTTATGCAAATATAGGCGCAACAGACAGCGCGATCCTGTACATAAGACAAGCCGTAGAAATCAGCACAGCCACCCAGGACACCGGTCGAATGGCCTATAGTCATGTACTCCTGGGGCGTCTATTGGTCGCAGAGGGCAAAACCGCCGCAGCCAAAACGGCCCTTGAGCAAGGCTTATATTTTGCCCGAATCTCCCGCCGCCGCAAGGAGATGGCCGATGCTTCGCGCTGGCTGGGAGAGGCCTATCAGCAGGAAGGCACTTACGACAAAGCCTATCAGGCATTAAACACTTACGTCCAATTGCAGGATTCTATCCTGAACCAGGCCCATCAGGAAGAAATCGCCCGGTTGCAGGTAACCTTTGAGACCGAACGAAAAGAGCAACAGATAACCCTGCTTTCTGCCGAAAACCGCAACCAGGCATTGCAGATGCAGGTAACTCTCATAGGCGTTTTGTTCCTGGCACTCATTGCTGCGGCAGGTATTTTCCTCCTGCGCATAAGGCATCGCCAACGGCTGAATGCCGCACGGCTGGAAACCCAGCAGCGCGGAATTGAAGCCCTGATCGAAGGAACAGAGTCCGAGCGCCGCCGACTGGCGGCCGAACTTCACGACGGCCTTGCCCAACAACTGGGCGCTTTGCGTCTGGCGGTACAACGCCTTCAGGCAGACCTGGGGCAGGCGCCCGCGGCACTTTCCACGCTGGTACAGCGTATCAGTGATTCCCTGCAGGATGCAGGTGCAGAAGTACGCGACATTTCTCATCAACTATTGCCCCGGGCACTTGCAGAGGTCGGACTTGCTCCGGCGCTGAAAGACATGCTGTCGGCTATGTTGCAACCCGCAGGCATAACACTGGCGTGGGAAATTCATCCCCCCGAACTCGCCGAAAGGCGATTCGATGAAAAAACAGAACTTACCTTTTTCCGCATTGCGCAGGAAACCGTCAACAATACCCTCAAACACGCAGACGCGACCGCTTTTGCCGCAAGGCTCAGTCTCGAAGGCGATGAGTTGCACATGACCCTGAGCGACAATGGCAACGGCTTTGACCCAGCCCAAAACACCATTGCAAGCCTCGGGCGGGTGAATATGCATACCCGCGCCGAACATATCGGCGCAAGGCTGTACATTCATTCAAAGGTAGGAGACGGGACAAAAACCGAAATACAGGTGAAAATCTAAGGTATTCACCTGAGAAAAATACAGCGATCGCCCGATTTTCGCGGAAGAGGTAAAACCCGAACTTTGGTTTATTCAAATGAGTTGCCGGCACGCATTTGAAAAATCTTAAACCTTAAAGTTCACACTTCCCATGCGTAAATTATCATTTATCACCTCGCTAATGCTGGTGCTGACACTCTGCGCCGCAAACCTCGTATTTTCCCAAACCCAGATTCCCAAAGCTGCACCCAATGCCAAAGCAGCAGCGGGCAAAGCCGCACTCGATTTTCCCGTAGAAGGGCGGAAAGCCAAAAACGGACGCGGTTATTCCGCCAATCTTTCTGCCTTAACTCAATCTCCCAAACGCATAGCTTTAGTCTCCTTTTACGGATTTGACCCCGGGATCACCCGCGTTACAGCTTCCTCCTATTCTACCGCTTTTACCACGACTACCACCACGACTACCCGTACCCGCAGTGCCGGAAACGGCGGAGAGATTGCCGCAATGTTTTACGACAAAGGACTCAGTGGTATGCGTTCTACCTTCTCACAATACGGAATGCAACTGTTGACTCCCGACGAATTTCTCGATACAGAGGAAAAACGCACCGCTTACCAGGCGTTTCGTGTGCAGCACAGCAAACTCTCCGAATTTGCTACCAATATAGGCAACCAGTCGCTGTCAGTGTATTACGGTTATCCCGAAGGTTATACCGTTTGCGATATTGAAAACGAGCCTTACGCCAATTATACCAAAACCGGTCTGGTCGGAAAAAAAGGCAAAGTAGTGGACGTCAAAGTACAGCAGTTTCGCAAAGATCCCAAAATGACCGAATCGCTCGGATATGACCTGTGCAAGGCACTTGGTGTGGACGCAGTCGCTGTGGTGTATTTTACCCATACCCGTCCCAACGCCGAAAAAAATATGCTGCACAACTTCAACCTGGCGATTTTTGGTCCCAATCCGATTGCCCTTCCGGATGGAAAAGAAGACGCTGCACTCTATTCCAAAGGCGTTTTTTATGCAGGTGCGCGGTATTATCTGGGAATGGACGGCTTGCCTTTCCGCGACTACAATAAGAAAAAACCCGAAACACAGGCCATGTCTGATGAAGGAATAGACCATATACTGACCGGCCTTTCGACCGCCGTAGGAACCTATATCCAGAAAAGTACCGGCGGGAAGTAAGCGACGATGGCCGCGTGTAATTACCCGCCATTTCGCGCCGTGACGCCAGCCTCCGCAGGGAGGCTGGTTTGCGTTTAATGGGAAAATTTCCCGCAGATTGAAAATCGGATTTTCAATCTGCAGGGATTTTTGTGAATGATTGTATCAATGGTCAGGTGCGAAGTTGGAATCATCTGCCGGGATGATGTGGGAATTTTTCGCATATTACATTAACATTCGATTCCTCCGGAATCTGGGTCTGCGCCCTGCCTTACTGTCTGCGCATATGCGCTTTGTGTTTATCCCGACAGGATTCAATTCCGATTTTCATTTCAGCAGCGGCACTCTGTTCGCAAAACACGGAAAAGGCTGGTCTTTCAGCGGGTCGGTATAATAAGAATCCGGTGTACAGTGTGTTCCTTCACATTTTTGGACGTAGGCGTGTTCGGCTGCTATGTGGAAGCGGTAAGTGTTGCGCTCTCCTGAAGGGTGCCTATGATAGGTCAGTTCGATGGCAAAAACATGCCAGGCATTGAAGGTGAAGCCCGGGTCTATGGCGCGGATTTCGTCCATAGAGGCCATGTGCAGGAGATCATCTCCGTAGATATCCGTATCGAGAAAAGATTCGGGCAGATTAAAAAACTCCACCTCTTCAAAGACAATATCAAAATTGCGGTAAGAGGTACGGTCAAAACTCGCGCTGAGCGTAAGTGTGCCCTTATCAAAATCCCTGATCCAGAACCCATCCCACAAGCTGTGAACCGGTATCTGCGCGTTGATTTTTTGTATGAGGGGCTGAGTCATAAAGAAGCGTTAAAACTGGTAAGAAGATTTTTCTTTTCCCAATCCATAATGATAAACATATAGATTTGATACAAGGATTTGGTTGTGATAACACTGCCATTCATAGAGTCTTAATGAGATGCGTACAAGTTGGCAAAAGCTATTTAAAAATTCATAAAAATAAATTGGGATATCGACCCGCTCACTATCACGCAGCATGTCGGGCCTTTCCAGCAATTGGTGGAAGCTGCAAAAAAGTGATTGGACGTGCATATTTTACAACCATTCCCAAATAAAAAAGCAAGAAATGAAGGCTAAAATCGCTTATATTTGTAGGGAGAAGTTTTAGAAATGAGCGAAATCAGAGAAAAATACCTCAATCCATTTACGGACTTTGGATTCAAGAAACTGTTTGGAGAAGAACCAAACAAAGACTTGTTATTAGATTTCCTGAATGAATTGCTGAGAGAGCGAGAAGGGGAAATCAAGGATTTAACTTATTTGAAAACTGAACAACTTGGAACCGGAGACTCTGACCGGAAGGCTATATTTGACCTGTATTGTGAGAATGAACATGGCGAAAAATTTATCGTCGAATTACAAAAATCTAAGCAGAATTTTTTTAAGGACCGAACGCTTTACTATTCTACTTTCCCCATCCGAGAGCAAGCCCGCCAGGCAGACTGGAATTATGAATTAAAGGCAATTTATACTATTGCCATTCTGGATTTTGTATTTGAGGAAGACAAAACTGACAAAGAAAAATATCGCTACGATGTAAAATTAACAGACATCGAGACCTGTAAAGTTTTTTACGATAAACTCACATTCATTTACCTCGAAATGCCCAAATTCCGGAAAGAGGTGGAGGAGTTGGAGACAAGGTTTGAGAAGTGGCTGTATGTATTGAAAAACCTTAATCGTTTAGATCGGATACCGGAAAAGTTAAGAGAAAAAATATTTGAACGGCTATTTGAAGTAGCCGAGATTGCGAAATTCACCCGCGAAGAGTTATTATCCTATGAAGACAGTTTAAAATATTACAGAGATCTTAAAAACTCATTGGATCTGGCAAAAGAGGAAGGAAAAGTTGAAGAGAAAATAGAAACAATTAAGCGCGGTCATCGTGAGGGGTTGTCGGTTGATATACTATCAAAACTGACAGGATTAACTCAGAATGAGATCAGGCGAATAATTAGCTAGTATTTATAAAAGACAGCCGGAAAGTTTATCCTATGATCAAATCTACCTTCACATTATCATTTTTTTGTCTTATTTTTTTTCAGGTTTTTTCCCAGCCCGCTGTAACCCCCGCCCTTGAGGTGCTCTCATCCTGGCCCAATGTGCGCGACTTTAATCTTTCGGCCAGTGGAAATGAGGCGTATGTCTCGCTGCAAAGCCTGGCGGGAGATATATCGGTCATCGCCTGCCTCAAAACTAAAAAAGGCAAATGGCAAAAGCCGGAAATCGCCTCCTTTTCGGGCAAATACCACGACCTGGAACCTTTCCTCTCGCCCGATGGATTGCGGCTTTATTTTGCTTCCAACCGCCCGTTGCCCGATAGCGCAGACAAACCTAAAGATTACGATATCTGGTTCGTTTCCCGCAAAACCCTCACTTCTGCATGGAGCAGCCCGACCAATCTGGGATCAGCGATCAATACTACTTCTGATGAGTTTTATCCCGCCATTACCCTCAGCAACAATCTCTATTTTACCAGCAACAGGGCGGGAACCAAAGGGGAGGACGATATTTTTTTCAGCGAATGGAAAAACGGTGGCTATACACAGCCTTTATCTTTGTCTGATTCTATCAACTCTGCCGGGTATGAGTTTAATGCCTACGTCGCGCCCGATGAGTCGTACCTGATTTTCAGCGGCTACAACCGGCCCGGCGGACTGGGCAGCGGAGATCTATATATCAGTTATCGCGGCAAAGACCACCAATGGACAAAAGCCCGTAACCTGGGCGAAGGTGTCAATTCAAAATACATGGACTATTGTCCCTATCTCGATCACAAAAACCAACTACTGTATTTCACCAGCAGAAGAAGTACTCCGGCAGCAGCAGCCCAGTTTGAAACGATCGACCAACTCGGCAAGGAACTCAACAAGTACGAAAACGGCATGAGCAGGATTTACAAAGTCTCAGCCAAAGGGTGGATGAACCAATAAAACACCTATAGCACCAGCGTTACATCTTCTCCTGTGATATCCTCAGCGATAGATACAAATAAGTACCAAAGCAGAAAGTCAAACAACCACTCACTCTGCGGGTCTGTATTTGTGATTTTGGTGGAAGTATAACCTTTGCGTGTTTCGAGGCCGTAGGCAAGAATGTCTTTGCCCTGATAGGTAATGGCGTATTCCGCCAAAGGGTTGTTTCGGATTACCAGCGTGTACTTAAGATTGTTGTATTCGAGGACAGAGGCATTGGAATACCACCTTTTTGGGTAGGTTTTGATGATAATCTGGCGGTTTTCGTCGCGTATTTCCAGACGATTTTTCCAGAAACCAGTACGGGAGATGAAGTATTGTTTGCGACCAATGGTAACTGTGGCAGCGTTGCCTTTTATTTCCAGTTTTCCAATCTCTTTATCCTGAGAGGTCAGCGTATATTTTCCTTCAGAAATTTTTACCCAGCTTTTTGTCATGAGGGGATAATTATTTATAAAAGACACCCATTCTGACTACTAACTTATGGCAGTTTTTGTTTCCTTCTTGCCACAATCCCAGGCCTCAGCTTTTCAAAATAGGCTAAGAAAAACCATCAGCCCGGCAGCCAGGCACCCGAATAAAAGACCAATAAACTTAGGCATCCTGATTTGTGGAAATTCGCGTCGAAGATCCGTATCGGAAATTCTTGGCCTTTCAACAAAGGGCAAAGTAGGTATAACCACGAATGCACGAATGGAAGACGAATAATTGTAGGCATCCTGATTTGTGGAAATTCGCGTCGAAGATCCGTATCGGAAATTCGTGGCCTTTCAAAAAGTCGCCTAAATATAAGCCTCCCGATTTGTGTTCATTCGCGTTATTCGTGGCCTCTTATTATCCGCCTATAATTCAGTTTTTGTTCGCCGAAGTTTACAATTAGTGCCAATGTATTTGCTGAAGCTTTCAGGTAGTTTATTGCCTGCGCTGTAAATACATCTGCGATGTAAGAGACCGCTTTAACTTCGAGGATGATTTTGTCGAAAACGACAAAGTCCGCAAAAAATTTATGGTGAAGAACAATTCCTTTGTAATTGATACAATACTGTTTTTCCCGTTCAAAGGGAATTCCTGCTTTTCGGAATTCATATTCCAATGCGTCTTTGTAGACTATTTCCAGAAAACCAGAGCCGAGGTAATTGTGTACTTCCATACACTTACCAATAATTTCAAAACTCTCCTGTTTGAAAAGGATATTTTCCATGATATTGTGCTTTAAGGTTGCGTTGCCATCGAAAATAATAAAAAACCACGAATGCACGAATAAAAGACGAATAATTTTAGGCATCCAGATTTGCGGCCATTCGCGTCGAAGATCCGTATCGGACATTCGTGGCTTTTCAACAAAGGGCAAAGTAGGTATTACCACGAATGCACGAATGAAAGACGAATAATTTTAAGCATCCAGATTTGTGTTCATTCGAGACATTCGTGGCCTTTCAAAAAGTCGCCTAAACATAAGCATCCAGATTTGTGTCCATTCGCGTCGAAGATCTGTATCGGAAATTCGTGGCCTTTCACCAAATGGCAAAGTAGGTATTACCACGAATGCACGAATGGAAGACGAATAATTGTAGGCATCCTGATTTGTGGAAATTCGAGTCGAAGATCCGTATCGGAAATTCGTGGCCTTTCAACAAAGGGCAAAGTAGGTATTACCACGAATGCACGAATGGAAGACGAATAATTTTAAGCATCCAGATTTGTGTTCATTCGAGACATTCGTGGCCTTTCAAAAAGTCGCCCAAACATAAGCCTCCCGATTTGTGATCATTCGAGACATTCGTGGCCTTTTTTTTCAGGCTCACCGCTTCGCCACAATCTCAAAAACTCCACTGCCCAATTCGAATACCTGTCGTTTTCCGCCAGCAAAATTTTCGGTGCGGAGTAGCGAAGCGGGCTGTCCGTCAATGTGGACTGAGGTAAATTCTGCCGGCAGCCAGATTTCCGCTTCTGCATTGCCCGGGATGGAAACATTCATTCTCCATCCATCTCTGCTCTGGCTGATCTCGCAACCAATACTCCCTCGGATGCAGGGCATCTTGATCGCTGCGTGTTCAAGACTTCCGGGCTGCGGACTGATGCGAAACCTGCGGAATGCAGGTTCCAATGGCTCGATACCCATCAGTTTGCGGGCGGTGATGTTGGCGGGAGCAGCACCCCATGCATGATTCCAGGTGAGGTTGGGTTTAAAATATTCGTCCCAGGCCTCTGTGGTCATGGAGGACCCTACCCGGATCATATTGCGCCAGCTCCGCAGGCTGTCTGCTGTCATGAGCGACAGCGCATAGTCAGCTTCGCCTGCCTGATAAAGTGCATCAAGCAGGTGTTGTGCGCCATAGACACTGCATGCCATTCCGCGGCTTTTGACAAATGTGGCTACGCTGGGCAGGTGCTTTTCCGGAACCAGCCCAAAAGCCAGCGCAAACATATTGGCGTGGAGGCTGGCGTGGTCAGTAGATTCTCCGTCTTTGAATATGCCTCTTTTTTTGTCGAAAAAGGTCTTCATAAAGCTCTCCTGATGCAGTGCCGCCCTATCTGAAAAAAATTTCTGATCTGCCGCATGGCCTGTTACTGTTGCAATCCGCTCCATCAATACCAGCGAGCGGTAATGAAAGGCATTTACGACGGTATTAAAATCGTTATAAACATAGCCGTCTGTTTCTCCTCCGGGTTTCGGACTCGCATTGGGGGGCGGCGCCTGCCCGGGTTTAGGGCCTTGCGGCCAGTCGACAATATCCCTGAACTGCTCCACCGGGCCGGGAAACCTGAGGCTGGTGAGAAATGCCTGCGTCTTTTTTCCTTTTAGGGTGCTGATTAGTCCGTTGGGTTCTGCCAGGTCAATCAGCGATTTTCTTTTCAGGTCTTCGTAGCGGTTGTGGAGGAGATCGGCGTCGCCGGTTTGCATATAGTCTTCCCACGCCATCAATATCGTATGCATTTGCCACTCTGTCGGCCAGGAGGCATGGTCGAGCAGGAAGTTGACGGTATATTTTCCGATAGAATATTCGCGATCCACTGTATAGTGTCCCAATTGCTGAATGTATGCGTCGGCTTCATAGGGCATACGTTCCCGGTTGCCATCGGCATATACTCCCAGGAATGGCGTAGCTTTCAGGGTGTATTTACACAGGTTCCAGACTTCATTGAGGTTCGTGTCTGAACAGGAAAAACTGGCAGCCTGGTCGTCAAAATAATAAAACAGTGCAGCCTGCTGCATGTGGCTGATCTGATAAGTATGGGCCTTACCCGTTATTTCGACATACCGGAAAGGCAATACTTCGGGGTAATGAGGCGCGAGTTTTTGGGTGTGTAGATACCGTGAGGGAGGTCTTTGTGCAAGCCGGAGTACATAGTGGTGGGTCCCTTTTTTGAGCGTCATTTCCACCTTTTCATAGCCGATATTGGATTTTCCCGGGTCTTTATGTACGGAAAAGTTTTCATATTTTCTTTCGCCCAGATGGACAGTGATGGGAGTATGGTCTTCCGATGTCGTAGCGGTAAATTCGAGGATGCCGATGGCAGATTTTTCGAACCCTGCGAGATAAGTTCCCGGGGTGGGAGTTTGTATATATACCGGGTCAAACCGGTAGAAGGAGGCACATTGCCGGTCTTCAGATACCCAATTGCCGGTTCCCAGTTCGACCCAGTTGCTTTGCCCCGGGTAGTCGAGTCCGGAGCGGTCGAAGTTTCCTGTGTGGAATGCCTGAGGCATGCTGTAAACACTTTCCTGTCCGTCGGAAGCCCATACTTTTACCTGCCACCAGTAGTTGCTGAAGGAAGTCAGTGGTTTGCCTCCATAGGAAATATTGACCGAGCGCGAATCCTCCTTTTTCCCGCTGTCCCACAGGTCTGCTTTGCCTTCCTGAAGTAAAAATGGCGAAGAAGCCACAAGGATGTGGTAAGCCGATTGTTTTCCACCAGTTTGAGGAAACACCCACCCAAATTCTGGTGAAGGATCAGTAACTACCGCTGCTTCAGGGGCTCTGAGGAGTTCGCAGGTAAGGTCTGTGGGCGGTGGCAGGATTTGGGAGAAACCAGCCAAAAAATAAAATAATAAAATCAGAACAGCGGATATTTTTTTCATAGGGGTGTAGGTTAAGGGGCTCAGGATCGACATTAGATATAATTCCGAAAAAAAAATTATACTTTCGTAAAACGCACAGGATACTCGCAAAGGATTATACTTATATCCGGGACTACATACAAAGTTGAAGCGAAAAATAACATATCAAGGTGAGAAAACCGATATCGATCAACTCGCTACAAGGTTGGCTGCGGGTGACCCGGAGGCGATTGAGCTGATTTATCGCAATTATTTTCACAGGCTTCTCTACTACGGTATTCAGGTGGCAGGGTCGCAGTATCAGCATGAAACAGAGGATGTGATTCAGGAATTTTTCATCTGGCTGGCGCAAAACCATAACAAAGCTGGTAAAATCCAAAACCTGGAGTCTTATATGTTTCAGTCCATTCGCCGAAATATTCAGGCCAGACTGAGTGCAGACAAAAACGCACAAGCTTCATTTGAGCGATACAACAATCTCACAACTCCCCTGCGCGAGAATGTGGGGCATTCTCCTGAACAGGATCTTATTCAAAAAGAAGAGGTGGCTTCCCGGAGTGATCTTATCAGACAAGAACTGGAAAAACTGCCGCCATATCAAAGGGAAGTATTATATCTGCGCTATTTTGAAGATAAGTCCTATCAGGAAATTGCTGATATTCTTTCCGTGAGCGATCAGGTTGTTTACAATTATGTTTCACGTGCCATGAAAAACCTGAAAAAACACCTGGCAAACCTTTCCATTCTTTTGCTTTTCCCGTTTGGCTTCTTCCGGCCCTTTCCCTGAAAAGCGGCTTTATTTACGGAAATAAACCTGCCCGGCCTCATATCCGAAACATTTTTTAATATTTTTTCTCTTCCAGAGGGTTAGAAATTCGCTGATTTTCTCATCTACCTAATAAACACCCTTAAACTTCACCCATGGATGTCGAAAAATATGCCTCCTATTCAGTGGAAGATTATCTCGAAGATCAGGATTTTCGACACTGGGTTGCTTTAGCAGAACTTGAAGAAAATGAGCGGTGGCAGGCTGTTTTTAGTCATTATCCGGATCAGAAAGTTATCGCTGACCAGGCCAGGTTGTTATTGTTGGAAATGAAACAATATTTTCAGCCTGATGACATGGCGAACAAGCCACTGAATCAAATATTTATAGAAAGCCTGAAACTTGAGGTAAGCCATCAGCAGGATGCCGTAATTGTAAAGATGCAGCGTCGTATTTTCCTGAAGCGATTGACACTTGCCGCATCTGTTGTGTTGTTGCTGGGTTTTTTCTCATGGATGTGGTTGGGGAACTGGGGGCAGGGCATGGAAAAAATCGCAACCGGCTATGGAGAGTGGAAGAAATTTTCCTTGCCGGATGGATCGGAAGTAAACCTTAACGCACATTCAGAGATCAGTTTTGCCAGCGAATGGACCCCGGGATCAGATCGTAAAGTATGGCTGAAAGGCGAAGCATTTTTTTCAGTGGTCAAGGACTCCAGGAGGGCAAAATTTACGGTTTTTACAGATGACCTTGCGGTTGAGGTGTTAGGCACTTCTTTTAATGTTTTGAGCAGGGGAGACCAGACAGAAGTTTTTTTGCAGGAAGGAAAAGTAAGGCTGGAAATGGGATCTGAAGAACAACTGCTGGCCCCGGGCGAATTTATTTCCTATTCTTCCCCTAAAAAGGCGATTACAGAATTCAAAAAATCTTCTTCGGAATTGCACATAGCCTGGAAGGATGGGGCATTAATCCTAAAGGACAAAACCGTAGCGGAAATATTTGCCAAGATGGAAGAGATTTATGGCTATGAGGTAAATGTCAACAATCCTGCATTGCTCAACGTTCGGAAAACAATCGCCATACCTATGGATAGAATAGAACTCGCCATCCCGATACTCGAAAAGCTATTGGGAGTTGAGATACGATTGGAAGATGACCAGCTAATGGTCAGATAAAGAAAACCGGATCAATCTGCGAAATTGCTCCGGCTAAAGTTGTTCAAATATAAAATGCGAATCTATGAACTTAACTAGTTACTACCAACTTTTTAGGTGTAGTGTGTTGGTCTTGTTGTTGTGGGGGAGCATAATCCTTCCGGCTTCAGCCAATGACGAAACACCTTTTCAGGAGCGACCGCTTGTCGAAATTCTGAAAGATTTTTCGGAAAGATATGAGGTTCTCTTTTCCTACGACTCCAAATCTCTTGAAACGATCAGGGTTGACTTCGAATTTTCTGCCACTGAAAATCTTGAGTCGGCCATTAAACGTTTGCTAAGTCCGATCAATTTTGGCTATGAGTCATTTGGCGACAAGTACTATGTGATTTACGAGAAAAGTGAATCCGGGAAAAAATCCTTCAAAAAAATCAGCAAGTACATCGACAAGATCCAAAAGCTCGAACAAGGTGGGAATCTCAGCCTTCAACCCCAAAAAGTGAGCGCAGTAAATCAACTGAAATCTGTTGCATCATCTGCAATTAAACTTCGAATAGAGATTTCTGTAAATGGTACGATTACCAATGAGGCAGGAGAACCATTGGCCGGTGCAACTGTGATTGCAAAAGACACCCGGCAGGGAACACTTACTGACGATGCGGGCCGTTTCCAACTGACAGTTCCCGAAACTGTTACCACGCTGGTGATTTCCTATATTGGTTATACAACTCAGGAGGTACAAATTGCCGGGCGAAATACCATAGATGTTGTCATGGCGGAATCAGGCAGTTCATTGGATGAAGTGGTCTTGGTTGGATATGGTTCGGCAAGAAAAAAAGATCTTACAGGAGCAGTGGCCCGGGTAGATCTGGAGAAAACCCGTTTGCAACCCAATGCAAATCCTGTACAAAGTCTCCGGGGTACAGTAGCAGGAGTAACCGTGATTGACAACGGTCGTCCGGGGTCAGATGCTTCCATTCTGATCAGAGGCAGAAACTCTATCTCAGCCAACAACAATCCACTGATTGTGTTGGATGGAATTATTTATGCCGGTGGTCGTTTGTCGGATATCAATCCCAATGATATTGAGTCGATTGATATTCTGAAAGATGCGAGCTCTTCTGCCATTTTTGGTTCTCAGGCTGCAAATGGCGTTATCCTTATCACTACCAAAAAAGGTACAACAACCAAACCTACCATTTCCCTTAACAGCTATTATGGGTTGTCGGATTACGCCCATACACCCGATTATCTGGATGCCGAACAATACCTGGCCGTGAGGAAAGATGCGGAGCTGGCAGACAACGGACCTTTGCCTTTTCAGGCATTGGAGGAAGCCAATATTGCTGCAGGTATCAGTATTGACCCATTTGAGGCAATCAAAAGGAGAGCACCTATTTCGAGCAATGAGTTAAGCGTATCCGGACGTACCGAAAAAGTTACCTACTACTATTCCGGTTCCTATACCACAGCAAAATCTCCGGTTCAAGGCGACAATTTTAGTCGTGTTGCAGGGCGGATCAATCTGGAAATGAACATTACAGACTGGCTGAAAATCGGAACCAATAGCGGCTATAATGTAAATGATTTATCTGGAAACAGAGCTAGTTTGTTACATGCAACTTATCTGAGCCCATACGGTAATTTGTACTACGACGATGGGGTGCCCCGCCCTTTGCCAATGGATATCGGGCTGGTAAATAATCCGCTTTCCAGTACTTTGCTCAACGAAAACTTAAACATTTCCAAAACCCTTTTTACCAATACTTATACTGAGATTCAATTGCCTATATCGGGGTTGTCTTATCGGTTAAATCTGGGTTATACCCAAAGGAATGAAAAACTGTACAATTACAGACCTTCATTTAACCGCGAACAATTTTTTAACCTGGGAAGTGGAAGTAAGTATAATTATGAATCGCAAAACGTAACACTGGAAAACATTGTGCGGTATGACAAGGTGTTTGGCCTGCATCATGCTTTTAATGCCACATTCCTGTATGGTTCCTATATCTTTAAGGATGAAAGCTCTTCTTTAAGCAGTAACAATATTTTCAATGATGCATTGGGTTACAATGCCCTGGAAATCGGCGAAAATTTTGCCATCTCAACAGGTGCTGGAGAAAGCCAGCAGGTGTCGACTATGGGACGACTGGGTTATCGTTACAAAGGAAAATATATAGTGGACTTCACCGTGCGCCGTGATGGTTATTCTGCTTTTGGGCCTGGCAGAAAGTATGGGGTATTTCCAGCTGTGGGTCTGAGCTGGAATATTTCAGAGGAAGATTTTCTGGCCGATATAGAGCAAATCAATAACCTGAAGATCCGCGCTTCGTGGGGTAAAAATGGAAATCAGGGTGTGAGCCGATACTCTTCTTTGAGTAATGTCAGTCAGACCTATTATGTATTCGGAGACAATAATGCACCTTCTGTCGGTCTTTATAGTTCTTCACTCGGCAATCCTAATCTGGGATGGGAAACAACTACCAGTGCAAATATTGGCGCAGATATCGCAGTTTTTTCAAGCCGCATCATGGCATCTGTTGAATATTATCAGAGTCATACCAAAGATCTGCTGCTGACACAACGGATTCCTAACACCTCCGGGTTTGAAACTTTTCTGAGAAATATCGGAGAAACCGAAAACAGGGGACTTGAGCTCTCCCTTACCACTGTCAATATTCAAAAGAATGATTTCCGGTGGAGCACAAGTGTTGCCTTTTCCCTCAATAGGAATAAGATCGTAAAGCTGACCGGCAATGACCTGAATGAAGATGGCGTGGAAGATGATGATATTGCCAGTAACTGGTTTATCGGTTATCCTTTGGGTTCCAATTTTGATTATGTATTTGATGGTATTTTTCAGGATGGAGATGATTTATCCTTAATACCCGGTGCAAAACCCGGTCATGTAAAATTTAAAGACCTGAATGAAGATGGACTTATCACACCGGCAGACAGAACCATCGTAAATACCAGCCAGGCAAATTTTCTTGCAGGCATTACAAATAGCTTCTCTTACAGAGGTTTCTCGCTGATGATTTTGTTTAATATGCGCCAGGGAGGTTTTAGCCCAAATTCAAGTATTAATCCGGGTACCAACTTCTATGATCTTGCCAATGTACTTGATGTTCCCTACTGGACACCCGAAAACCCAATCAATACAAATGCTGCGATCAACTATCGCAATCCCCTTGGGTACAGGTTTTATCAAAGCACAAGCTTCATCCGTTTGCAGGATGTTTCCCTTTCTTATGATCTGCCAGATGCGTTCCTCAACCCGCTAAAAATGAAAAGTGTGAGGATTTATATAAGTGGTAAAAACCTCATGACCTGGACGGAATGGAATGGTTGGGATCCCGAATTTGGTGTAGGCGGAAGAGACCCCGGAAACAATGGGCCTTTGATGAAGTCGGTTACCGCAGGTTTGAATATTCAACTTTAACAGCATCATCTTATGGAAAAATATATAATTTTTAAGTCATACACGGAAAAAGTATTCTTTCTTATCGGGATGGTTTGTTTCTCCCAGTTATTTATCAGTTGTAATGAGTCTTTTCTCGATGAGGTTCCGCTGGACCGTTTTAGTCCTGAAAATCTTCTTGTAGATGAGGCCGGATTTAATACAGCAGTAGTCGCCCTCTACCAGGCTGCCAGGGAAGAGCATGCCATTGGAGGTGTCAACTTTGACTATATGAATCTCGGCACAGATATCGTCGAGTGGGGGCGTCCGGATGGAAGAGGTTTCAAAGATTACACTTTGCTGAATTCTCAGTTTGACCCCGTGGTCGGATATTGGGATTGGGCTTACAAAAGTATGGTCCGGCAGTGTAATTTTATCCTTGACAATATCAATAAGCCTGAAGTCAAAATTGAAGAATCTCAACGCGCATATATTGCCGCTCAGGCAAAATTTTTCAGAGGTTACACCTACAATGTTTTAGCCGTTTTGTATGGCGGTGTGCCCATTGTTGATTTTCAGATAACCGAACCCAAGTTTGACTATCAGCGGGCAACGAAAGAAGAAGTGTTACGCTTTGCTATAAATGATCTGGAAGCTGCCGCAGCTGATTTGCCGGTAGTTGAAAACGTATCAGATGGCCGTATTTATAAAGCTGCTGCCTATCATCTACTGGCAGAAGTTTATATTAGTCTGGCAATGGAAACAGGTGATGTTTCTTTTTATGATAAATCCATTGCTGCTGCCAACAAGGTCATTAATGGCGAAGCCGGCCAATACCAGTTGATGACAGAGCGTTTTGGTGACCTCAGTCGGCCCGGTGATGTATTCTCCGATTTATTTTGGGGCAATCAACAAAATCGTTCTTCCGGCAACCTTGAAGTCATTTTCGCCTGGCAATTTGAAAGTTTTACGCTGGGTGGTGGTATTGGCAACGGAGAGGGTAACATCAACCCGCGATGGTGGGCGCCTGAGCAGGATCGTATTCGCACACCAAATGGTGTGATCAATCTTCGGTCAGACAGTTTGCAGAGAGGAATTGGTGTAAATTCACCGACCAACTATTTTAAATACGATGTCTGGAAACTGGATCCCAATGACATGAGAAATTCCAAATACAATATCCGCCGGGAGTTTTATTACAACAACCCGGAAGATCCGGAGTATTTTGGTAAAAAAATACTGACAGGGCGGGACAGCAATGGGAAACTGGTGGTGGCACTGGAAGATGGTACTCTCACAACCCAGATTCTGGATACTTTGCGGATGTACTATCCATGGATCAGGAAAATTGATGGTATTCCTTTTAACGATGACCCTGTAAGCGGAAGATCAGGAAATGATATTATCAGGATTCGCCTGGCCGAAACTTATTTGCTGCGTGCTGAAGCCTTTCTCCGTAAAGGAGATTTGCAAAGCGCCGCAGATGATATCAATATCCTAAGAAACCGTGCCGCAGCGATTCCTGTTTCTTCCGGAGAGATAGATATCGACTTCTTACTGGACGAGCGTGCCCGGGAATTAATCGTCGAAGAACCCCGGAGAAGGACATTGCAAAGAATGGGTTTATTGTATGAAAGGGTGAAAAAATACAATCCGCCTTCAGGAAATACTATTCAACCCCACAATGAGCTGTGGCCGATACCGCAAAAGTTTATTGATTCAAATACCGGTGCTGCCATTCAGCAAAACCCCGGCTACCCCCAATAACTTCTTATCACAAAACCAACCATTGTTATGAACCGCAGAAATTTTATAAAAGATACAGGGCTTTATTCCATGGGATCGCTGCTGATTCCTTTTGTGATGCAAGGTTGCTCAAAGCCTGATCCTACGCTTTTAGTCATCTCCGGGTGGCAGGATGTGAACATTGGCGACATTGCCCATACACCGGGTCTTCTACATATCCTTGAAACCTTCCTGCCAGAAGCAAATATTATCCTGTGGAAAAAAAGTGCAGGTGAAGAGGTGAAAAAATTGCTGAATGAAAGTTTTCCCAAGGTGAAAATTATCTTCGGAGAGGTAGATCAGGAAAAAAATGTCGATAGCCCTGAGGTACTTGCCGCCTTCGATTCCGCTGACCTGATGATCCATGGTTCCGGTCCGTCTGTGGTGGGCCAGGTAAACCTTGAAGCATGGGTAAAACATAGTAATAAACCCTTCGGCATATTTGGTACTACAATCCAGACAATTAATGATAACCTGAAGGTTTTGCTGCAAAAGGCATCATTTATCTATACCCGGGAAACCGCCTCTATAAAAGCATTGGAAGAAGCCGGAATTACAGGTGAACATATCTCATTTGCCCCCGATGCGACCTTCTTTTTAAACCTGCATGATGAGGCAAAAGCACAACAGTTTCTCCAGGAACATGGGCTGGAAGAAAAAAAAATCATCTGCGCGATTCCCCGGCTGAGATATACACCCTATCACAAGATCAGAAAAGTCGATTGGACGGAGGAGCGTATCCAAATGGTAGAAAGCGTCAATGCAGAGACCAAAGAAAAAGACCACGCTAAACTTAGAGAGGCGATGATCACATGGGTAAGGGAAACGGGTAACAAAGTGCTTATCTGCCCGGAAATGACCTATCAGGTTGATATTATGGATGAATTGCTGTTAGATCCGCTGCCTGAAGATGTAAAACCGTTTGTAGTAAAAAGAGGGTATTGGATGCCTGATGAAGCGGCTTCTGTCTATTTACATGCCCATACAGTGCTGAGTTGTGAGTGTCATTCTCCGATTATGGCTATCGCCAACGGTACGCCTGCCTTTTACCTCCGGCAACCCACTGATACGATCAAGGGGCAAATGTACTATGACCTAAACCTATCTGACTGGGTTTTTGAAATTGACGAGACAGAAGGGAAACAAATATCAGACACCTTAATGGCTGTATATAATGATTATGATTCCGCAAAACTGACGGTAAAAAAAGTTAACGAACGGATAGGTGGTATCTATTCTAATGCTGTGGAGGTGGCAAAAGAAGCGATAGGATAAACGAAAATCATCCCAGTTTCATTTCCCCAACAAAAACGTAACCGGTAATTCAAACCTTTTTCTCCAGGCATTTTCGGAGTGGTCATCTCCCTGAAATTTCAGGGTTTGCCAGTTGAGTGTGTCATACCCGTGGTGCTGCATCAAAGTGTCTATCCGCAGCTGGAAGGGCTCGTACATAGCGTCAAGGGTTTCTGTCCCGTAGTCAAAATAGATTTTATGTGTGGCAGGATCTGGTAAATGCGCACGCATGTAATCGGCAAATGCCTGGGGAACGGGGTTGTTTTCCGCTACAAAAAAACCCGGCCAATGGGTTGACAAACACGCCGCCCCGCCAAATATGTCGGGATATTCGCAGATTGCATACATGGAGATCAGTCCGCCCATGCTCGACCCTGCGATAAAGGTGTTTGCTCTGTCTGCATAAGTGGCGTACGTACTGTCGATATGAGGCTTTAACTCTGTCGTCAGAAATTTTAGATACAGGTCTGAATACACCTCCGCAGCAAACAAAGGCGTTTCTCCATTTCGTTTTGCCTCATGAAGCAATGAATCGCGAAATGCAACCGGAAGGCTTTCAAATGGCTTTTGCGGGAAATATTCGGAATGTCTCAGACTGCCGCCATTCCAGACACCCACCACAATGCACGGCATGATTTTTTGTTCCGCAATCAACCGGCTGATGGTTTCGTCCACTCCCCATTCCTGTTGGTTCCAGGTGGTGCCTGCGTCGTACAACATTTGCCCATCGTGCATATAGAGAACCGCATACTTTTCTGCCGGGTTATAGCCTTCAGGCAGCCATATATCTACATTCCGGGCGGGAATATATTGGGAGGGGAAGTTCTCCAGCCGCTCGATCTTTCCGGCAGAAGGGACAGGCAGGTTGGTCTGTACGCTTTTTTCAGCACATCCAATGAAGAGAAAAGAGGCCAAAAGGGGAAATAGAAATACTTTCATGGATTCGGTTTCTGTTCCGCCAAAATATCTTCTTTCCCCCAATAAAAAAACTTCGCGGCTACTTCGCCCGCATCTTATTGCCTCTGGCGTCATGGGTTACTTCAGCAAGACCGAGTGCTTCCATCAGCGGGGGAATGTACATGCCAAATCGTCCTCGAAGGCCTTTTTTCATCCCGTACCAGCCGCCGACAGGGTTAGCTTCCGAGCGGCCCCAGGCCTCAACAGTTCCTTCCTTAGCGTGTTTTTGCTCATCAGCGCTGCCGAGCTCCATCCAGTCTCCATGGGCTTTGAGCATGGCGTGGAGGTCTTCCAGGCAGTTGATATTGTAAAACAAAACGGTTTTGCCTACGGTACAGACCAGGATTTCCTGGCCGTCTTTTTCCTCCACATGCATCGTGTAGTCGGAGGTTAATGGCGGCGTTTTGAGCTGAATTGGCTGTGTTTTGGTTCCGATTTTATGTTTCATTGTAGTGATTTTTAGATTCTTGTACAGGTAGAAATGTTTTATTTTGTAGCGGCAATCGTTTCAGTCTCTTTTTTCAGATCAGCGGCAAATTGCTCAAATGACTGGTCAAAAGACGGAATATATTTGGCATACAAGGGAAACATCGGGCTGCCGATCTTTTCGACCATGGAGAATGTAACCATTCCATTTGCCTGGGTAGCCAGGGTGTAAATGCGGTTTCCCTGACCATCTCCCCAAACCAGTCGTTTTTCTGGCTCCAGTTCTTTAATCTTCAGCTTAAAAGTGCGTTTAGGATCGAGCGTTGACTTCAGCTTTATTTTCTCTCCTTTTTTGATATTGCCTTCTATCGAAATCACAGTAGAATTCCACCTCGGGAAATCACTGGCATTTGTCAGCAATGACCAAATAATCGCCGGATCGGCTTTGATGTTGATGCTGATAGTGGTTTCCCGACTAAAAGTTTTTTTTATGGTTACAGCCTTAGCAGTGTGTTTTGTAGTGTTGGATGTTGACATAGTTTTTAGAATTAGTATCAGATTTTTTTATTTCTGAATCTTTGACGCAACAGCCCAACAAAACGATAGGCTAAATTTCACTTTTTTCTAAAAATTTTTCCATCACCTGCCGGTTGTGAGCCAGATGATGAAGTTGTAGCTCCGCAGCACCCGATTCAAAAGGGTCGATACCCTGAATGATTTTCATTCGCAGATCAAAAAGATGCTCCTTGTCTGTGTTGTCAGCTTCTCTGGCCATATCAATTTTGACGAGTTCTTCCTGTGTTTTTTGTTTGGGGTTAAATATTCCATTCAACTCCGAACATTGATGGCAAACGCCTTCCTTGTTGATCAGCGCACATCGCCCATCAAATATCCCGATCATTTTCGTCCTTCCCGTATGCAGGTAGTATTTCACCATTGCTTCCGAAATATCCACAATCCGGGCAATTTCACTCACCTTAAATTCATATACCTCTTTGAGATACAGGCAGATTTGTTGTTCTAGCGGTAATGATTTGGATATACAGGTAAAACAAAAAGTGATATGCTCTTTGATTTCGAATGCGCCCTGCGGCGAAGTCATCCGGATATTCATCGCCTCCTGGAAAAACTCCCGGTTGGCCATGGCCGCTTCTTTGCAAATGTCTGTTACATTTTCCGGCCAGCGTTTTTTTGCGCGGAGATTGTCCTTGGCGAGGTTGGAAGCAATGGCAAAAATCCACGTTTTGAGGGTAGAATCTCCCCGGAAGCTGCCGAGTTTTTCTGATGCTTTTAAAAAAGTATCCTGAACAATATCGTCAGTATCTTCCACACTAGCCGTAATCCGTAGGATATAGGCACGGAGTTGACCGCGGATCGTGGTGAATTCGTTGGCGAGGGTTTCGTTTGTCATGTTGTCTTATGGCTTTTCATGATTCGCTCTTGGCAATATTGGGGAGAAATTTCATATTTTTTTGCAATATTCACTGATCTGTTTTTTAGACCTAAAAAAGCAAACTCCATGAATACTTTACACGCCTATTGCCACAGATTATTATTTACCGCATTGGCCCTAACACTTATTGCTGGTTGTGGCAAAAAAAATGAGCCAACGGATGTTGTCCCCGAAATTGCTGAGTGGAAAAAACATCCAGACTTCATTTCTTTTGTACAAAGATCATTGAATCTGATTGCAATTGAAGATGAACTTATGGTTTATGGCGAAAATGCATGTTCTGTTATTAGCCCCAATAATGAGGCAGCTCACTATTTTTCTTCAACAACGGGAGTCCAATATAAGTTTCCGGCATCTGGTATTTTGAGATTTTTGAGTAGTGATAATAGCTCGTCAATGGTTATCGAGACCTGGTGTGGAAGTCAACCGTCTTTGTTTTTCTATGATTTTGCGACCGATACTATTCCTTCTCAGATTCTTCTGACCCGGTATTTTCAGGGACGCGCCAGTTCGGTCGGATTTGACGGCAAGTTTACCTTTCTGGTACCAGCAAAAAGCAGCGACCTAAATCATCCTTTATTCTATTGGGTGACCATAGACACAACTCAATATTCGGGTGGAAGCTTCCGGATTACTTCTGGAAAAGTTACCCCGGTTGTCTTTACAGATGTTGTAGTACAGAATATGGAACTAGTAAATATCGAATACCTGAATGGTTATTTCTGGGTTTCGTTTTATGATCGCAGCATGCCTGGATACGAATGGACATATCGTCTGCACCCTGATCATGGCTATCTTAAAGTGGCTGATTTGGGCTTTAATGAGCTGTTTAGCTACAACGGGCAAATGTATGGTACGCGTCAGACATACCTGTATGAAGCGTCTCCGGATGGTATGGGATGGGTAAAAAAACAGACATTCTCAGATGCAGTTGTGAGCCAACTTTCTTATCAGGAGGTTTTGGGCGAAATCTACTTTTATGGAAACCAATTTATAGGAAAACTTCAATGGAATAGCGGTAATACAATGGAACTCATTCCCTTCCAAAATCCGGGACTGGAAGATAACTACATCACAGCAATTGAACATTTTCAGGGAAAATTGTATGTCTCTACTTATGCAGGGCTATTTTGGCTGGAAATAGATCAATTGAAATAACGTTTACTCCTTATTCCTCACATAAATCAGTTTCACATTTCCCTTCTGGTTTTCGCGCTGGTCAATTTCAAATTTGTTGACAGACTTAATGAGCGGCGTTAGTTTCTGGTAGCCATAATTTCGGGAGTCGAAGTTGGGTTGTTTTTTCTGCAAAAGGTTGCCCACGTCTCCCAGAAATGCCCAGCCCTCGTCGTCGGCGAGGTCGGAAATCGTCGCGGCGATCAGTTTGATCACCTTGGGTGTGATTTTGTCCACACCGCTTTTTCCGCCGGTTTTTTCCTTCGAAACGGCTGACTCGGTTTTAGGAGATTGGTTTTCGAGGATTTCGAGGTAGATAAATTTGTCGCAGGCTACGATAAACGGATCAGGCGTTTTTTTCTCCCCGATTCCATATACTTTCATGCCTGCTTCCCGCAATCGGGTCGCCAGCCGGGTAAAGTCGCTGTCGCTCGATACCAGACAAAATCCGTTGACTTTCTCCGAATAGAGGATATCCATTGCGTCGATAATCATCGCCGAGTCGGTGGCATTTTTGCCTGTGGTGTAGGAATACTGCTGAATGGGCGTAATCGCATTCTCCAGGAGCAGGTTTTTCCATTTGCCGAGATTGGGTTTGGTCCAGTCTCCGTATATGCGTTTGATGGTCGGATTTCCGTATTTGGCGATTTCCTCCATCATTTCTTTTATATAAGCCGAGGGAATATTATCCCCATCAATTAATACCGCAAGTTTTATCTCTTCCATTGGGGCCTTGTATGTAGGTGTACAATTTAGTAAAACTTCGGCACTATACGCCTGAATTGTACTCCTTATCTGGCAACTATGATCAATGCCAGCCCCAAAACATATAGAAGCAGCATGACATTGAGTACTTTTCCTGTTCCTGCCGGCGCTTCTTTAAATTCTTTCCAGATAAAAATACCCCAGCACGCTGCAACAATGGTAGCTCCCTGTCCCAGTCCGTAGGAAATAGCCGGGCCGGCTTTGTCAGATGCCAAAATACTGAAAGACATCCCGATGCACCAGATAATACCACCCAAAATGCCCATCAAATGATCTTTTCTGCTGCCCTCAAAATAATTTTGAAAGGACAAAGGCGCTCCGGATATGGGCTTTTTCATCAGCCAGGTATTGAAAATAAAATTGCTTAACAAAATGCCTGCGGAGAAAACAAAAACTGCAGAATATGGGCTTAATTTTCCGGGTATTGGTTGCGAAAAATCGGGAAACATGGAATTGGCGACATATTTATAAAAAAGACCCATGAGCGCACCTGCTACCAAAGATAGAATCAAACCCCGGGAGGGTACGCGATTTTGGGTACTGGCCAGTTTGCGATAGGCGTAGGCGTTGAGGAGGATTGCGATCGTGATAAGTCCTACTCCGCCAAATAACAACACGGCATTTCCCACAGGCGCATCCAAATAATTGACGATCACCCCAATGACCAGTGCCAGTCCAATTCCAACGGGAAAAGCTACCGACATACCCGCTATGGCAATCGCCGCTACCAATAAGATATTGGCAAGATTAAAGAGAACTCCGCCCGCTATGGCTGAAAACACACTGGACGAATCTGCTTGTGCCAGGTCGTCAAAAAAAGGTCGCCCCTGTGTGCCAACCGAACCTGCACTGATACCCATGAGCAGCGCAAAAAGGATAATACCCAATACATAATCCCAGTAAAACAGCTCAAAACGCCAGTTCGATCCGGCTAATTTTTGAGTATTGGCCCATGATCCCCATGCCAGCATCGTGATGACACAGAAACCTACAGCCAGAGGATAAGATTCCAGAATAAACATACCATGAAGATATTAGAGTTGATGTCTATAGGGCGCAGAGGCTTGTGCCCCCATTTTTTGAACGGAAAATGCTGCGGCCTGGCAGGCAAAACGGATCGCTTCTTTTATGTCCTGGTTCTCCAAAAGTGCTACGGCAAGTGCGCCATTAAAAACATCACCTGCGGCTGTGCTGTCCACTGCATGTACCTGGGGTGCGGGTATATGAAAGGTTTGTTGAGAATCGGCATAATAGGCCCCCGCTGCACCCATCGTCAAAATCACCGCCTGGCAGCCTTTTTTCAAAAGGATCTGGCACGCATCCGCTGCAGACGGGAGATCTTTAACCGGTATTCCGGTCAACAAAGAGGCTTCCGTCTGGTTGGGGGTGATGAGATACAGATTTTGGTAAACGGCTGAAGGAAGTAAAGCCGCCGGAGCCGGGTTGAGAATTAATTTTTCACCAAAATGCTGTGCCAGGAAACTTACCGAAGGAAGGGGTGTTTCTAGTTGGGTGAGGAGTAAATCTGCTGCCTGCAGCGCTTCAAAGTGTTTTTCCAGCCATGACACTTCCAGGAGTGCGTTTGTGCCGGGAGCAACCACGATCTGATTTTCTCCTTCTGCATTTACGGTAATTAAGGCTACCCCAGATGCTGCACCAGGAGTAGTTTGGACAAGCGCGGTATCTATTCCCTCGTTTTCATAATTTTTAAGCGCCTGTCTGCCAAACAGATCATCGCCCAAGGCGCACATAAACGCTACATTGCCTCCGAGCCGGGCTGCCGATACTGCCTGATTTGCGCCTTTCCCTCCGGGAAACATAAAAAAATCTCCCCCCAGAATGGTCTCTCCCGGCACCGGAAACCGGTCAGTTTTTACAACCATATCGGTATTAGAACTTCCGACCACTACTAGCTTTTTCATGGGAGCTGATAGTTTTTCATTCGGGAATAGAAGTCGTGCAAAATGGCTTCTTTCTCAAAATTTTCCCAAACCTCTATTTTTCTTGGATTGTCGGGGCGCTCTGTCCAGGCATCGTTGATGAGTATGGGAGCGGGAATGGTTGTTTTCTCGGCCCATTCCGGATTTTTTACAACTGCCACCGCCACCATATCAAAAAGTGCCCGGGAGGGAGGGTTGCCGTGCAGGTCTATGTGGCTGAACAGGTCCAGAGAATAATCCCCGAAATGGGTGAAACTACCTCCATTTCTGCCCTCCACTGGTTTTTCGGCTAATGGGCCTGCACCGGGCATTTTGTCGGCAATTTCCTGGGGTGTTGCCCGAACTGCATCAGTGCCGCTGGGTTTTCCATATCTTACGGTTACCATCTCAAAAGGAACCGGCGTACTGAGCACGTAGTTCATGGCTGCGGTATCATTTTCCTGGTTATATTCACCGGGTTCGGGATAATTGCTGCCCAGCCATACGATTCGGGTGCGGTTTGCCAGATCGGGATCCTTTTTGAGTGCACGGGCCACAGTGGTAAGTTTACCTACAGCGATAATTACCGTACCGGGGTTTTCCCTCGTCTTTTGAAGCATAAACTCCACCGCTTCCATGCCATCTTCAGGAAGGCTATCGATCTGCGGATAAGAGGCATTGGCGCCTTTTAAAAGGGGGATTTTTGCATCCAGATTGTATAGCGCCAAAATCCGTTGCGCTTCCTGGTATTGTTGATGGATATCTCCGCCATTTCTGGTCGCATTCACAGAGACCCCCAGAATGTTAAAAACGTCTGCATTGCTGAGCAGATAGGCGAGGGCATGCTGGTCGTCGAGTTCGTTGTTGGCATCAGTATCAAAAATGACCGGAATTTTTGCCTTTTCTTTGGGCGTACAGCACCACAGGGCGCTTATCAGCAGAAGGAGATAAGAGTACTTCATAGGCTGGCGTAGCTAATGGTTATTGTTTGTGTTTCCTAATTTAGAGAAAATTGGCATCCACACAACACGCTCACAAGCTCATTCCCGGCTAATCGCTGATTTTACCATCATTCGTATTGATAGGGTTCGTTTCCCTCTGCGAGCTTCCTTACATTTTCCAGAACTTGTTTCATGTATGTCGTCCAAAAAAGCTTCGCAAACAACCAGTTTAAAGGATATAATAACACATTGTTTGCATGAAGGCTATAAGCGTAATCAATCTGGATTTTATTTTTTTCAATTTCGAGGGTACTCCACTCACCGACAAATTTGGAAAAGCCCAAAAACCACGATTGAAAATCGTACACCTCAATTTTCCAATATTTGTTTTCAATTCGCTCAATGACTTTGTCCATGGAAACAAATCCTCCTTTTTGAATAAACGATTTTGTCGCGTAAGCCTTTTTCGTACCGCCGGGTTTTCCCCAGTTATGTTCGTCAGAGGTTCCGGTAATTCGCGGCATGAGCCCCATTCCTGTATGAACCTTCGTTACATCGCACAACATGGGTGCTTTGAATGCCCTTTCCAAAGAGCAATGGTAAACGGTTGAAACACTGGTTTTGAAAATCATGTTTTTTATGTCTACCGGATTGTGATGGTATGCTTAAACGGCACTATACCGGTAATGTAAAGATGCTGTCCCTCGCCTTTAATGGATCCGAAATGGGTGGAATACACCTCTCCATCCAAACCATTGGTACGCGCATGTTCGTGTTTTCCCGGGCCGATTTCAATGGTATCACTTCCGACGGTATATTTCGCAAATCCATCGTCCAGGAAGAAGTCTTTCTCATTATCTCCCTGCATGGCACCCTCAAATATTCCACCGTCTTTAAAACAAAGATCCAAAGTAATCTCCACATTTTCAGCCCCATTAACCTCAATCTCCATCCTGAAGGCGTTTTCAGCTTCCTCGATTACAATTGTTGATTCCAGCGACAGGGTCGTTTTGGGTCTGGATTCAAAATCCATTTTGCTCCAAAATCTTCCGTCAAGTGATGGACTTAGCAGATAATCCCCTTTTTCATTTCTTTTTTCGGCAGGCATGGGATGATAATAGTATGCCTCTTTTTTTTCATATAGGGTATATCTGTTCCCATCCTTTTTTAGTCCGGCACTTCTGACGTAGCCAGTGTTAAAAAAAGAAGTGGAAAGGCGTGCATATTCCATAATGGCAGCTCCCTTTCTGTATGTAAAGAATGTGGGGTTGCATGATCTCCCGGATGCCACCGTAAGGGGCAGATCATTGCCGCCAAAAATGGAAACCGTGATGGCTCCTCGTTTGATTCTGACCAGATCCGATTCGGTAAAATGTTGTGTGTAGGTCTCGGGTAACGGTTTCCCCTTAGGCATTTCTTTTTGCAAAATTTTACTGCTCATAAAAAAAGGCAAAGCTCTGCTGATAATATATCTGTCGAAATCACCAAGGCGCTCAACCTCGCGTGCAACTGATGCAAAAAAATCGCTTTTTTCATGGATAGCCATATATCTGTAGGCCATATAATTCAGATAAACGGATATCGGCCTGAACTGATCCTGTCTTCTTGAATCCAGGCTCACCAGTTCGCCATCTGGTTCCATATAATAATAAGTGGCAGTTAGATTTCTGGAAACGATCTCAAATAGTTCCGGACGGTTTAATATTTCACCCAATGTGATAAAGGCCTGATTTTCAACCACCGCATAGTTTCTGCTTCTTTCGGGATAGTTACCATCTGAATTTTGATAAATGCCATCAGCCAGCCATTCTTCTATCCGCTCGACATACTTTTTATCTCCGTATAATTTGTAAAGTTTGGCTAGAGTGGCAGATATTTCCCACCGGTGATTGGGGGTATGAACGCCACCTGTCCTGATTCCTTCACCTGCTGCCAGCAGGAATTTGTCAAGTTTGTTTTTTACAGTGTCTATTTCTTTGGTCTTATTTTCCTTCAGAATCAGCGCTGCGGGATATAATGAATCCAATACAAATGCAGTATCAGGAGGCGATTTTCGGTTTCCTCCGGAATCAAGCGTACCATCCGGATACTGAAACGCCCGTAATTTGTCTATGGTACTACTCATAGCATTCAGAACCTCATCTGAGCCATAATACAAGGACTTTGGATGAGAAAAAGCGGCTGTCAGGACTGAAAATGATTCGCTGAGGTTGCGGTAGTATTGCCTTTGCCGGGTCGATGACAGGGTTTTCAGAAATTGTTCGACCGATGTGTCGTTGGCTTTCACCAGGCGGCTTAACATCGCTTCATCAATAGAATCTGTGATTGTAAATGATTCTCCAAAGAGATTAGGTGGGTTAAATGCAGCTATAACAGCCAGCGAGCTTGTTTTGATAAACGTTTCCCTGCTTATTTTTTTCATATTTACTTAGCATTAGTTGAGGAATAAGGCATTGTAAATGATGAATCTAGGAAAAAGCTGGGAAATGAAAATTGAAATTTTCATTTTTATCAGGTCGGGCGGGGGCTGTCTGGATACATTCTCTCCCTTATCGGTACGCTTTACTCCCCTTATAAATCAGGATTGCATTGCCTTTGCCGGTAAAATATCTCCAGATGAAAATCCCCGGCGGGTATGTTGCCGGAGTCTTATTCCTGGACTTTATCGGTCTTACAAATAGCTGAATCCAACTAATTCTTCAGAAACATTCCAGAGTTGTTTTGCTATGGCTTCATCTTGGGATAAGTCCGTAAAAGTTGCTTTTCCTGCCTTCCCCTTGTACTCCTTATAGCCTGTTGGCCCAAAATACTCTCCACCCTTTGCCTCTCCTAAGGCAGCCAGAATGGTTGGCTTCGCGCCTTCATAGGCAGAATGTGTTAGAAATGGCGCAATTGTATATTTCACTAAAAGATATAGCCATTTAGGATAATGTCTGCTCAATTCTGTATCGGCAATTCCCGGATGTGATGCCGTCGAAATGGTATGTTGAATACCCGCTTTTTGTAACCTTCGTTGCAATTCAAATGCAAACATTAAACATGCGAGTTTTGATTGTGCATAGGCTTTCGCCGGAGAGTATGTTTGTTCACTTTGTAAATCGTCAAAATTGATTTGTCCGTTTTTATGAACCAACGAGCTCAAGGTAACGATTCTTGAATGAGGGGTTTTAATGAGGGTATCCAACAACAAACCCGTGAGTAAAAAATGCCCCAGATAATTTGCGCCTAATTGTAATTCAAAACCATCTTCGGTTTTGGAATAGGGGGGAGCCATTACACCTGCATTATTAATCAAAACATCTAATTTGTCATATTTTTTCTGGTATTCAGAGGCGAAATTTCTAACAGACTTTAAGCTGCTCAAATCAATTTGCATGATTTCCAGATCAGCATTTGGATGCGCTTTTTCAATTTTGTTTTTCGCGGCTTCTGCTTTAGTGATGCTACGGCAAGCCATAACAACTTTTGCGCCCTTTTTGGCTAATGATAAAGCGGTTTCATAACCCAGACCCGCGTTGGCTCCCGTAACAATCATAATACGGTTGTCCTGAGAGGGGATATTCATGTTGTCTTCCATTTTTTTGCTTTTAATTATGATTTCTAAATTCAACAGGAGTAAGTCCTGTTTTTTGCTTGAAGAGCCTGCTGAAATATTGAGGATATTCAAAACCTAATGAATAAGCTATCTGACCAACAGAATCATCAGAACTTAACAACAGGTTTTTGGCTGTTTCGATGAGATGATAATGAATGTGTTCCTGGGCGTTCATCCCTGTTTCTCTTTTGAGCAAATCGCTCAAATAGCTCGGAGAAAGATGCACGTGATCAGCCAAATATTTAACAGATGGTATAGATAATTCAGTATTTTTCTCTTTTTTGAAATAGTTTTTCAGTAATCGTTCCAGCTCTGATACGATCCGGGAATTACTACTTTTTCTGGTAATGAATTGCCGGTCGTAATAGCGGGAACAATAATTCAGAAGCAACTCGATGTTGGAAACAAGCAGCGTTTGACTGTGTTGGTCAATATTTTCCTGCAACTCCATTTCTATTTTTTGTATGATGCCTTCAAGTATTAGCTTTTCTTTGGCGGAAAGGTGCAGTGCTTCAGATCTTTCGTAAGAGAAAAAAGTGTAATTATGGATATGATTTCCTAAAGAAGTGCCATATAACAAGTCGGGATGGAAAAATAATCCCCAACCATGTTCCTCGTCTTTTTCTTTCTCCAGTTCCCCGCCCAGGGTAATGATTTGCTTAGGCCCAACACATACCAAACTACCTTCCCGAAAATCGATAGATTGCCGGCCGTATTTTATCGTACTTACGCAATGGTTTTTGAAAATTATTGCGTAGAAATCAGCACTTAAACTAATTTCCTCTTCCCCGTACTGATTGGCCTTACTAAAATCAAAAACAGCCAACAGGGGATGATTGGTCGTGCATTGTGCAAAATCATTGATATCGGTAATGCTGTTCAGGTGAATAAGTGGTTTCATATAGGTATAGGACAATTTCTATCATCAAATTTCAATGTAAGCCGGTTGTTTCTGTTAACACAAATTCATGATTTCTGTATACCATTTGCATTTTTTTAGCTGACGCCCAACATCCGAATATACGTTGCCATATTGCTTATCTCCTTATCGAATGAGATAAAAAACCATTTATTCTCTTATGTCATTTCCGTTACACTTTTGTGATACTTACTTTTCTTATTTGGGGGTATGAAAAAAGTATTGCTCGTCGAAGACGACCGGGACATCGTCAACTTGCTGGAAATTCACCTCCGCGACCTGGACTGCCAACTCACGAAAGCCTATCACGGTCCTGAAGGACTGACCTATGCGCTCGAAAATACTTTCGACCTCATCATACTCGATCTTATGCTCCCGGGTATGGACGGGATGGACATTTGCCGTAATGTCCGCGCGGAAAAAATCCATACACCGATCCTCATGCTCACCGCACGCTCAGAAGAAATCGACAAGGTAATGGGACTTGAGTCAGGGGCAGATGACTACCTCACCAAACCCTTCAGCATCCGCGAATTTATCGCCAGAGTCAAAGCCATTTTCCGCCGCATGCAGGTGATCCGGAAAGAAACCTCCGCGGAGGCGCAAAAACCGCTGGCTTTTGGCAAACTCGAAATTGACTTCGAAAACCGCAAGGTAAGAGTCGCCGGACAAAGAGTCGAACTCACACCTAAAGAATTTGATCTGTTATACCTGCTCGCCTCCCACCCGGGGAGAAGTTATTCCCGCGACCGGCTGCTGAGTCTGGTATGGGGATATGAATTTAACGGCTACGAACATACAGTCAATTCCCATATCAACCGGCTACGCACCAAAATAGAACCCGACCTCAGTCAGCCTACATACATACTCACCACCTGGGGCGTCGGCTACAGGTTTAACGATGAGATAGGATCATGAAAAAGATAATCAACAGCCTGTACTGGCGAATTTCTGCGGTTTTTATGCTGCTGCTAATCATAATCGGTGCGGCATATACCTGGATTACGGTTGAGACTGCGGAGCAATATTTTTTGCACAAACACCAGCGGCTCAATGCATCTATTGCTGAGCATACGGTAAAAGAAGTGCCCCCTTTTCTCAATGGCGAAGTCAGCAAGGATGCGATGGACAAAATTATGCATTCGATGATGGCAATCAATCCTGCCATCGAGGTGTATATTCTCGATCCCAAAGGCAATATTCTCACCTATGTTGCGCCCTACAAAAAAGTCAAACTCACTGCCGTCAGTCTTGATCCTATCGATGAATTTATCCAAAACCGGGGAGAACTGATGATTACCGGCGATGACCCCCGCAATCCTGGCACACAGAAAGTTTTTTCGGCGGCTCCCGTGGTGGAAAATGACCAGGTTATGGGGTATGTTTATATCGTTTTGGCGAGTGAGGAATATGTTTCGGTAGGGAAATATTTGTTTGGTGATTTTATGCTGAACCTCAGCGGCCGGAATATTCTCTTTACCCTGGTGGCTTCCCTGCTGGTTGGGCTGTTTGCGATATGGTTGCTTACCCGAAATCTCAGAACCATTATTGAGACCGTAAGGCGGTTTGCTGCGGGAGAGTTATTTGCCCGTATTCCGGTGAAGGCGGAGGGCGAGCTGGCCCAGCTTTCGCGTACGTTCAACGAAATGGCCGATACCATTGTAGAGGACAAAAAACGGAAAGAAGCGATCGAGAATCTGCGCAAGGAGCTGATTGCCAATGTGTCGCATGATCTCAGGACTCCGCTTGCCGTGATCCGCGGCTATATTGAGACCCTTTCGATCAAAGGCCCGACGCTTCTGCCTGCGGAGCGGGAAAGGTATGTTTCTGTTTCTCTTGACAGTATCGACAAACTCGAAAAACT
Source organism: Bacteroidia bacterium (assembly GCA_041391665.1). Taxonomy (NCBI): domain Bacteria; kingdom Pseudomonadati; phylum Bacteroidota; class Bacteroidia; species Bacteroidia bacterium. Next base: position 1,699,058 of record JAWKNO010000001.1, read on the forward strand.
GGTCAACGATCTCTTCGAACTCTCCAAACTGGAGGCAGAGCAGGTGCAACTCCGCAAAGAACCATTTTCTCTTTCCGAACTGGTGCAGGATGTTGTCTTTAAATACCAGTTGCTCGCCCAGAAAAAAGGGATAGACCTCCGGATGAATGTGCCTACCGGACATTCGATTGTGCTGGGAGATATCGCGCTGATCGAGCGGGTATTGCAGAATCTCATCGACAATGCCTTAAAATTTACGCCCGGCATGGGCAAAATTGAAGTGCAAATGGGTAAGGAAGGGGAAGACGTGCGCGTATTTGTCAATGATACAGGGCCGGGCATTCCGGAGTCGGAAATCCCCTTTATTTTTGAGCGATACCACAAAGCGCATCACATTGTCAATAAAAATGGCTCAGGGCTTGGTTTGGCCATCGTCAAAAAAATCCTTGAACTGCACAATACGACGATTTCCATTCGAAGCAACCACAATCAGGGCAGCCAGTTTTCGTTTGGATTGCCCCTGTATTTGCGGGAAGGCTGAAAATGCAAACAAGTGCTTTTTCAGATGTATATAATCATGCAGGTATAAATCCAAACTTTCCTGTGTTTCGTAGGTATGGGGATTTTTTGAAATAACCCCCAAATAACTTCTGTACATGCGCTTGAAAATGACCGCAATCTTCTCCTTGCTTTTGCTCTTTTCCGTTTTTTCCTTTGCTCAAACAGCACAACAGTGGGTGGATAAGGCCCTTTCTTACGAAAACCTCCACAAACAAATTCAGTATTGCACTGTGGCCATTCAGGTTGATTCGGGTTTCAGCCCTGCCTGGTATTATCGCGGTGTGGCCAAACGAATCCTTTTTCGCTACGATCAGGCGCTGGCAGATTTTAATCAATCGATCGTTTTAAATGCATCTTTTGCTCCGGCATGGAATGAGCGCGGGCTCACCAAAAGATATCTCAACCTGTATGATGAGGCACATGCAGATTTTAACCAGGCCATTGCACTTGATTCGACATTTGCCGAGGCCTATATCAACCGCGGCAGCAATAGCTATGATCTGGCGCAATACGCTGCTGCACGCAAAGATTTTGATCAGGCCATCGCCTTAAATCCGGGTCTTTCGGAGGCCTGGTTTTTTCGGGGGAATATACATTATGACCTGGAGGAGTATGATCAGGCAATTGCCGATTTTAGCCGCGCCATCGACCTGGAAGCAGATCATACCATGGCACTCAACAATCGGGGCCTGGCAAAATTTCGGTCAGGAAAAACAAAAGAAGCACTTCCCGATTTTGAAAAAGCCGTTTCCCTGACGCCAGATTATGCCTTCGGGTGGTTTAACCGAGCCATCGTGCTCACCGAATTGTCCCGCTATAGCGAGGCTATTCGTATCTATGACCGGGTAATTGAACTGGATCCGCGTTTTGAGGAAGCGATTCAAAACCGGGAACATTTGAACGAAAAAATTGCCCTGACAAATCGATAGAACTTCGGCGGCGAATTGTAACATTTTCGCCGCCTTTATCTTCATTCCATATTCAATTTGCGTACCTTTGCAGCGGTAATCGCAAAATCATGGATATGGATACAACAAAGACCCAACTGAATACCCGGAAGCAGCTTGAAAACATCCTCAAAACCCGTATTCTCCTGCTCGATGGAGCAATGGGTACAATGATCCAGCGCTATAAACTGGAGGAGGCTGATTTTCGCGGTGAAAGATTCCAGCACCACCCCGGGCAACTGAAAGGGAATAATGACCTTCTGTCTATTACCCAACCTGAAATCATAAAAGAAATCCATCGCCAGTACCTTCGGGCTGGTTCTGATATCATTGAAACCAATACTTTCAGTTCTACTTCAGTCTCTATGGCTGACTACCATATGGAAGATCTGGTGTATGAACTGAATTTTGCCTCTGCAAAAATCGCAAAAGAAGTAGCTGAAGAGTTTACCCGCATGGATCCCGACAAACCGCGGTTTGTGGCTGGTGCCCTTGGCCCTACTACCAGTGCGGCTTCGCTTTCCCCCGACGTCAATGATCCGGGGTATCGGTCTGTAACTTTTGACGGACTGGTTGACGCTTACTACGAACAGGCGCGCGGCTTGCTTGACGGCGGGGCTGATATCCTGCTGGTGGAAACCGTATTTGATACGCTGAATTGTAAAGCTGCGCTATTTGCAATAGATACACTTAAGGAAGAACGCGGTCTTAAAGACTTGCCCGTGATGGTTTCCGGAACGATTACCGACGCCTCCGGGCGTACGCTTTCGGGGCAGGTCGTAGAAGCATTTTTTATCTCTATCGCACATGCCGATTTGTTTAGTGTGGGACTGAATTGTGCCCTTGGAGCCAAACAGCTTCGCCAATATGTAAAAGACCTTTCCCGTATCGCCCCCCTGCCGGTCAGTGCCTATCCCAACGCCGGACTACCCAATGAATTTGGCCAATACGACCAGTCTCCCGAGGCAATGGCCGGGCTGATCCGCACATTCATGGAAGATGGTATTATTAATATTGTGGGTGGATGTTGCGGCAGTACACCTGACCATATTCGGGCGATTGGCGAAGCGGCAATGGGTTTTGCTCCAAGGGTTATTCCCGCACAGCGCACCTTGCCTATGCTCAGTGGCCTCGAACCGCTGACCATCACAGCTGAGACCAACTTTGTCAATGTTGGAGAAAGAACCAATGTTACCGGCTCCCGTGCATTTGCCCGCCTGATAAAAGAAGGGAAATACGAAGAAGCCCTTTCTGTCGCCCGTCAGCAGGTCGAGGGTGGCGCGCAGGTGATCGATATCAATATGGACGAGGGGATGCTCGATTCCAAAGCAGCGATGGTCAAATTTTTGAACCTGCTGGCTGCCGAACCAGATATCAGCCGTGTGCCTGTGATGATCGACTCCTCCAAATGGGAGGTCATTGAGGCAGGCCTGAAGTGTATCCAGGGCAAGGGAATTGTCAACTCAATCTCCATGAAAGAAGGCGTCGACAAGTTTATCGAACAGGCAAAAACAGTCAAAAAATACGGCGCAGCGGTAGTGGTGATGGCCTTCGACGAAGTAGGGCAGGCAGATACCTTTGAGCGGAAAACGGAAATCTGCGCCCGCGCCTATAAAATTCTTACCGAGGAAGTTGGTATCAAACCCTGGGATATCATTTTTGACCCCAATATTTTCGCAGTTGCTACCGGCATTGAGGAGCACAACAATTATGCGGTGGACTTCATTGAAGCTACCCGCTGGATCAAACAAAATCTGCCGTATGCAATGGTCAGCGGCGGGGTGAGCAATGTCTCTTTTTCCTTCCGGGGAAATGATGCAGTACGCGAGGCCATTCACGCTGTATTCCTTTACCATGCGATCCGGGCCGGCATGGATATGGGCATTGTGAATGCAGGTATGCTTCAGATCTATGAAGATGTGCCCAAAGACCTGCTGGAAAAAGTCGAAGATGTGATACTCAATCGCCGTGACGATGCCACAGAGCGACTGGTAGATTTTGCAGAAAGTGTCAAGCAGAGCGGTGCCACCCGCAAAGTCAACCTCGAATGGCGGGAAAAACCGGTCAACGAACGATTGACCTATGCATTGGTAAATGGAATCACCGAGTTTATAGAGATTGATACAGACGAGGCCCGTCAGCAGTATGTACGGCCGCTTCATGTGATCGAAGGCCCGCTCATGGATGGGATGAATGTAGTCGGGGATTTGTTTGGTGCCGGGAAAATGTTTCTGCCGCAGGTAGTGAAAAGTGCGCGGGTGATGAAAAAAGCCGTTGCGTATTTACTGCCTTATATGGAAGCTGAAAAAGAGGGTACGGAAAGCTCTTCCGCCGGGAAAGTTCTGCTTGCTACGGTTAAAGGCGATGTCCATGATATTGGTAAAAATATCGTTGGAGTAGTATTGGGCTGTAACAATTATGAAGTGATCGATCTGGGAGTAATGGTTCCGCTGGAAAAGATTCTCGATACAGCCGAAGCCGAAAAAGTGGACATTGTAGGTTTAAGCGGACTGATCACGCCTTCCCTTGACGAGATGGTTTTTGTAGCTCAGGAAATGGAAAAACGTGGAATGAAACTCCCGCTTCTCATTGGCGGAGCCACAACTTCACGGATTCATACAGCCGTTAAAATCAACCCTCAGTACTCCGGTCCGGTCGTTCATGTACTGGATGCTTCCAAATGTGTACCCGTAGCGAATAAACTCCTCAGCGAGGAAGTTTCTCAACGGGAAGTGTACGCTCAGGAAATCAAAGCCGAATACGAACTGATGCGCGAAGGTCATTTGGCCAGATCCAAAGCCAAAACTTACCGCAGCCTTTCGGATGCGCGAAAAAACAAGTTCTCCATTGATTGGCGTAAAGGGGTGGCGCCAGCTCCGGCAAAGACGGGGGTGCAGGTGTTTAATCATTACGATCTCGCTGAAATCAGTACCTATATTGACTGGACACCTTTCTTCTATACCTGGGAGATGAATGGACAATTTCCCAAAATCCTCGACGATGCAGAAAAAGGTACAGAAGCACGCAAACTGTATGAAGATGCACAGGCAATGCTCAGCCGTATCATTGAAGAGAAATGGCTCGAAGCTCATGCGGTTATCGGTCTTTTTCCAGCTAATACCGTCAATGACGATGATGTAGAAGTTTATGCAGATGAGTCCCGTACGACATTGCTGACACATTTCTATAATCTCCGCCAGCAGGGCGAAAAGGCCGACGTGCCCAATACTTGTCTGTCAGATTTTATCGCACCCAAAGAAACAGGGCTTGCCGACCATATCGGGGCATTTGCTGTTACCGCAGGCATTGGTATAGAGAAAAAACTCGCAGAGTTTGAAGCCGATCACGACGATTACAGCAGCATCATGCTCAAAGCGCTGGCTGACCGGCTGGCAGAGGCTTTCGCCGAACTAATGCACAAGCGGGTGCGCCGCGAGTTTTGGGGGTATGCCGCGGATGAAAATCTCTCAAATACAGATTTGATCAAAGAGATTTACAAAGGCATTCGCCCCGCGCCGGGATATCCGGCCAACCCTGACCACACAGAGAAAGTTACCCTGTTTGACCTGCTGAAGGTAGAAGAAAATACAGGTATCCAGCTCACAGAAAGTCTGGCAATGTTTCCGACTTCCTCCGTCAGTGGATTGTACTTCAGTCATCCTGAATCCCGGTATTTTGCCGTTGGCAAAATCACCCGTGAGCAGGTAGCCTCTTATGCAGCGCGCAAAGGCATGGAGGTTTCGCGTATGGAGCGGTGGTTGAGCCCGGTGCTGGGATATTGAGGCTGACGGAAATTCTTTTTGCCCCTGGCATCAACCGAGCCTGTTAGTTTATGAAGTTCATACAAAAATATGGCTGCTTTCTTTTCCTGGTTCCGGGCCTTCTGGGGTATATTTCCGGTACGGCTCAGAACGATAGCCTGCGGCTTCTTTGGTCCCGGATGCCTGCTGACACGCACGCTGTCCGATGGCTTCACCACATGCTTCGGGAAGATCGTTTTTTACCTCCCGATTCGCTGTTCTCTTTTGCATCTGAAGGGGCAGCACTCGCTCAAACGCTCAACGACAGGCAGGGGCTCGCGTTTATGCAATTGTATCAGGGGCTGGCAAATGCCTACCAGGGAGACTTTAATGTAGCACTGGCATTTTTTGAACAATCTCTCTCGGGACAGATAGAAACCGGCGATACCCTTCAGGCAGGGAAAGTGTTGATCAATATGGGACTTGCCTATTATTACCTGGGCAACACCGGCCAGGCGCTGGTGCAGTATGAACAAGCGGCAGACTATCTTCGCAAAAGTGGCCAGGCGGATGCCCGCTTGTTTCACAACATCGCTATGATATACCGGAAGCAGGGAAAATATCTCAGAGCCGAAGAGTATTACCGGCGATCCCTGGTACTCAAACAGGAAGAAGGGGACTCTACCGGAATGGCAAACACATGGTTTAACCTGGCAACGCTCTGGCACCAGCAGGGAAATCCGGATCAGGCTCTGGGTTACGCAAGACAGGCACTGCAGCACTATCAGTCAAAAGAAGATGCAGCCGGTGCAGCCGCCGCCTATACCGTCATCGGTGGTATTTTTATTGATATAAATCAGCCCGACAGTGCCGCGAAAGCGTTGAGCCGGGCAAGTGTTTATTTCTCCCAAAATCCTGATGCCGATTATGCAATGGAAAACCTTGCTGATAACGGACGACTTGCCGCTGTACGACAACAATGGCAGAATGCTGAAGCTTTTTTCCTGAAAGCACTTTCAAAAGCCCGAAGCCAGGGCCGTAAGGAGGAAGAGGCAGACATTCATCTCTATCTTAGCAGGGCACTCTATGAACAGGGGAAATATCAGACTGCTTATTCTCATTCCGATACGGCCAGATTGCTGGATGCCGAAATTAATGACGCACTCAAACTTTCCCTGACCGAGGAGATGCAGGCAAGATTTGAAGTTGAAGACGCAATCTACCAGCAAAAAATGCAGCAACTTACTTTCCTCCAGCATCAACGGATAACCCGTATATTATTCGCTTTTGCCGGGATCGTTATTATCTCCGTGCTATTTTTTCTTTATCAAAAAAACCGTGTCAACCATATTCTCAAAGCCAAAAATGATGTCATTGCCCGTGCATTGAGTGAAAAAGAATTTCTCCTGAAGGAAATCCACCATCGGGTAAAAAATAATCTACAGTTTATCTCCAGTCTACTGCGCCTCCAAACCCGCCACCTGGAAGATGATCATGCCAGAGATGTGCTTATGACCAGCCGTAGTCGGGTGCTCGCTATGGCAATGGTGCATAGGCATCTGTATTTGGAGGATCAACTGACAACCGTGCCTGTAAATGAATACCTGGGACGGCTGATTGACGAACTGGCAGCCATGCACATAAATGAGAATTGTAAAGTTTCTTTTCAGGTGGAAATCGAACCCATATCTTTGGATATTGATCAGGCTGTACCTTTGGGGCTGATTGTAAACGAACTGGTCATCAATGCCATGAAATATGCTTTTATTGGAAGGAAAACTGGAACGGTGAGTGTCTTGCTGAAACAAACGGAGCATGAGCTTGTGCTAAATGTTGCGGATGATGGGGTAGGAGGAACAGAATTAGTGGAGGAAAATGACCGCACAGGTTTTGGCTACCGCCTTATTCAGCTATTGGCAGAAAAACTAAAAGCGAAGCTGACCATTTCCTCAGATCAGGGTATGATGGTAAATTTGGCTTTTCCCTTTACTGTATCTGCCCCATGAATCACCCTACGCTTTTGCATATTCTGGTTGTTGAAGATGACCCTGTCGTACGGGCTGACCTTACGGATGCCTTATTTTCTCTGGGGTACGCCTTTGTTTCTGAGGCGGGAGATGCTATTCGCGCCCGGGAAATGATGGAAAGTGATTTGCCCGATCTGGTTGTACTCGATATTCATCTGGGGACAGGGGAAGACGGCATTTCCCTCGCACGTAGTATCAATGAAGAATACCGGATTCCATTTATTTTCCTTACGGCTTATTCTGACGATCGTACGCTTTCGGGAGTCAAGGAGACCTTGCCTGCCGGCTTTGTCTTAAAACCCTTTCACGAACAACGACTTAAAGCCGCCATCGAAATCGCCCATCACACCTATTACGCCGTCATCAGACCCCACTGGCAGAAAATTGAGGATATCAATGAACATGTAGCCGAACCACTTACTTCGCGCGAACTTGAACTGCTGGCCTTGCTTTGTGAGGGGCAGAGCAACCGCGAACTGGCGACCCGGCTACATGTGTCTGTAAATACCATTAAAACCCACCTGAAAAATCTCTACCTCAAACTGAATGTCAGAAACCGGGCTGAGACTATTGTCAGAATGAATGAGATCATTTTGAGGTGAATTCCTATTGTTTCCTGATTTTACCTGAAATAAAACCTGACCCTCCCGAAAGTTCGATTATGTACAGAGAGGCCGGGAGTTCGGATAAATCGATTTCCAGCTGCTTTTCGGCATTTATGGTTTGAGCATACACCTGCCGCCCTGCGATGTCGCGCACTGTGAGCCAGTTCCATTTGCCTTCGGGAACCGGGACAAAAAACCGGTCATGGGTCGGGTTGGGGTACAGGCCGAGTTTAATGCCGGGCAGGAGATCGCCGATAGATGTGGAAGCGTCCACGTCGTTGTGAAATCGCGCCAGTGCCAGATGGTTCAGGCCAGTGCTGGTATAAATTCCGCCCAGAATAATTTTGCCATCAGGCTGCAATGCCAGACTCTGTCCGTTGGCATATGTGCTGGCAAGGTCAACCCCCAGCCCCGAAAGCGCCAGTCCGTTGCTGCCAAAACCAGCGTCCGGACTGCCGTCAGTGTTATATTTCGCGACAAACATATCCCGTGCCCCGTTGATGGTAAGCTGCCCGGTAACGAGGATTTTTCCATCGGGCTGAATGCACATACTTCGGGGTGAGACAAAAGAACCCAGGGCGGAAGAGACTTTTCCATCCCCGCCGCCGAAGGCGGGGTCTGGGCTGCCATTGGTCAGAAATCTCGCCAGCAAGAGGCCTGAGTTTGTGCCAAAATTGGAGGGCTCATCAGCTGCAATGACGGGAAGCCCCCCGGAACTGATGCCGACATAAATCTGCGTAGGAAAGTCGTTGGAGGTAATCGTAGCGATGCCGTTGTTCCCAAAGCCGGTGTCTTTGGTCCCATTTGCGTTCAGTCGTCCGAGGATATAGTTTCCGTTGCCGGTGATGCCGCAAATATACATTTGCCCCGAAGCATCTACTGCCATATTTCCGCCGCCGCCCCAACCGCTGAGACCAAGTGTCGTTTCTCCATTGGTACCAAACCCGGTATCAAGGGTTCCGTCAGATTCAAAACGACATGCCCCAAGATCCTGATTGGTAGTGCCTGTAGCGACAATTTTCCCGTCGGATTGCAGATACAGCGACAAAAGCTGATCGAAGCCCCCCCAGTCTTTTTGCACAATTCCGGTTCCGCCAAAGGTAGAGTCAATATCACCATTGGGATGGTATCGGACCAGCAGCCAGTCGGCTATAGTATTGGCTGCACCGCCAACGATGATTTTGCCGTCTGGCTGGCGTATCGCTGCGTATCCATACTCCCGGTTGCTGCCGGGCACATCAGTATGAACGATTCCCGGATACCCCCACACCGGGTTCCCCAGCGTATTGTTTCTGCCAAAATTTGTATTTACGCTGCCATCAGCCTGGTACCCCAGCATCAGCAACTGCCCGCCAAATCCGCCATAGCGCTCTCCAACAGTGAGGATCGAACTGTCAGGAAGTACAAGAATGGCATTGGCCGTTGTGGTATAACCCGGATCAATATATAATTGAATGCCATCGCTGTCAAAACTGTTGTCAAGTGTGCCCGGCTGAGCAAAAGACAGGTCATGCAGCAGGATGAGAAGGGAAAATGAGAAAATAAAATATCGTACATTCATAGCAGGTATAATTTGTTACCTGCAATTTCATTCCGTCGGAATCCCCGTCCTTCACCCCAACGGGTGATTTTTACGCGCTTTATTCAGCCCGGCTTTCGCACAAAAAAAAAGACCTTTCCTTCCGGAATGGCCTTTAGTCTCAAAATACGATGATATTAGGAAAGTCTTAATGACCGTGTCATTCATATTTCCGCCAGCCGCCCAAAATAGCGCCGGTGGCCAGGAATGTCAGGAAAGTATTGCCCTGATCGATAAATGCCAGCAACGGCCGGAAAGCAAATACATCCTGTGTCAAAACCTGTGCGAAGAGAAACACAAACCAAAATAGTGCCGCAGTTTGTAATCCCTTGACTACAGAGTCAATATTTAGTTGTTTAAATAAAAATGCCATACCATACACAGTAATGGCTCCGGTGATAATAGCTATAATGTAAATACCCGGGCTCGCACCTTCCGCGTCAGCCAGTGTGAGTTTGTTTTGTGTCAGCCATTGTTCCTGAAAAATACCATACCAAACGGCGGGAATAATCATATGAACAGGAATGGCAGCTACAGCTGCGAGGTGGTTGATTTTCAGATTTCTCATAGTAAATAGTATTAGTAGTTAGGCGGCCGATTCGTCCATTTCAATCGCGCCGTGCATATTACCTTCAGTATCAAGAAAATATACCATAAAACCAACAGTAGGAATAACCATCTTATCTGCCACAATCGTACCACCTGCTGCCCGGATATTGGCAATGGTCTCGTCCAGATTGACCACACCTATGGTATTGACCACGGGCTGTGGCGGATTTGTGCGCTGGACCAATGCACCACTTATGCCTTCTTCGGTCTTATCTCCAGTGATAGCCATCCAGTACGGTTGATCTCCCCATTGGGAAATTTGCCAGCCAAAAACATCACTGAAAAATTTGGATGCACGCGTGGCATCATCAACAGGGATTTCGAAATGATTTACTCTTGCCATGATTATTAGGTGATTTGGTTTAGTGACTAAATATAGCTAATAATATTGGTAATATGCTAATATAAATTGCAAAATTTCTGTTTTAGCAAGTTTGACCATAGAAGCTATGAATCTGGTCAGGTTTTTTTTCGCTTTTCGTCCAATGAAGGAAACAAACAAATCACACGGCGAAACGCCGGATTCAGGTTGCTGTTTCCCCCATTCGTTCTTTCATCAAAAAAAGCAATGAAACTATTTCGTAAATAGTCAAATCGCTCTTTTATCCTGGTTCTTGCACCTAATCCATTATCGCCATGGTTGCTACGTCTCAGCTACCTGTCATCTTTCTTGCCTGTGTCAATAGTTATCAATCTGGAAAAAGACTCCGTTTCCTCGTAGATGAGCGAAAAGAAGTCGCCCGGATTATAGACCATCCTCCCGGCCCTCCGCTTTACCTGCCTGTACAAAAGGGAAATATTTCAAACGAATATTTCTTTGATATGCTCAACAAAAACCAGTATCAGGACCGTGTGGAAATTCTTCACCTCGTAGGGCTGGCAGACGAAGATCACCTTCGGCTGGAATCAGACAATTTTGAGGTGCCTATTCATCTCGATGAATTATCCAAAACAGTTGGAATGTTTCCCAATCTGAAAGTGGTCTTCCTGAGTGGCTGTGCTACGCCTGGTTTGCTGGAAATGCTTATCAAACGCGATATTCCGGCAGTCATTGTAACAGAATCTACTGAGAAAGATGTTCAGACAGCAGAAATCGCAACAACTTTCTACAAAGCGCTGGCTTTTGGACACAGTGTTCAGCGGGCCTTTGATCAGGTGAAAGCAAAATTTGTTCGGATGAAAATTCATAAAGTGGAGTATGACGTCGAAACGAATGTATTCACCTGGCGGGGGAAACGCACTTATGAGAAAAGAGGCCTGATGGACTGGGGGTTGTACTATATGGAAGACAACCTGCAAAGGCTTTGTCAGCGCCCTCGCCAGATCAGTCTGATGCCTCTGCCTATGGGGAAAGAATATGTCGAAACAAAGCGTATCGCAAGAAGAGTAAAAGCGCTTTCTTTTACTGCCGCTGTAATCACCTTAGCCCTGCTCGCCTTTGGTGCAAAGCTCTATTTTGAAAGTCTGGAGCAATTGCAATTTTTATCAAATTTCTGAAAACTGATCCGGTGCATGCCTGTGAGTTCGTGAAAATCCTAACTTTGTGTTACCTTCAGTAACCACAAAGCAATCATCATGAAGTTTTTTCTTCCAGTTGTATTCCTCCTGACAGGTTTTCGCCTCGCCGGACAACCTATGGATGCCGATCATACAGCCGCCGCTCGTGAAAAGCTCGCTCTCGAAAGAAAAATCGCCCTTGAAATGGAGAATACTCTTTCCGGGGAAAAACTGTCGGCATTGATTCGCCTCGGCCTTTGGGATGACGCTGCAACATTCATAGCGGCAAATACCTCTTCTTCTGACGAAATAAAACTGCTTGAGGCAGAGTTTCTGATCCTCAACAATGATTTTTCAAAAGCTGAAACACTGGTAAATGCTGTTCTTGCAACAGAACCCACAAACCATAAAGGCAAACTTCTTCTCGCCAGGCTGAAGATCGAGGCGTGGCTGCTGGATGATGCAGAAAAAATCTGTTCAGAACTTCTCCGGATCAACGAGCGGGACGAGGATGCTGTCCTGCTGCTTGGCCGTACGTTTATGCTCAAAAAAAATTATCCGAAAGCGCTCGCTTTGGCTCAGCAGGTGATTCAGTGGAATCCTGCCAATGCTGAAGCCTGGCTCCTCGAAGGCGATATTCATTTCTGGAATCAGGAACCCGGAAAGGCCGAGCCGGCACTTCGCCACTGCCTCGAGTTGGACCCGTTGAATGCAGATGCGCGCTTCAACTATGGCTATGCTATATGGCGTCGCGTTGATGCTACCCAACTTAAAGACATGGCTGCGCAATGGGAAATCGCTCTGGAAGTAAATCCGCTCCATTACCTTACCCACTGGCATTGGGGCAATGGACATACGCATCTCACCTATTCTGACTATGTAGATCCCGATGAGGAGGAAATCCTGAAGGAGCTCGAACCCGCAGAAACGCTGATTTCCCAAAACAAAATAGATGCTGCAAAAACGATCATCCGGGGGGTAGGGGACACCTACTTTGCTTCGGTTATTCCTGACATGATGCTGGGATCAGCCTTTTATATGGATTATGACAAACCTGCCCGGCTAAGACTCGATTCTGCCCAACAGATTTTCCAGAAGATATTAAAGCAAAAAGCCCATTACGGTCCTGCACACAACGGACTGGCTGCCGTGATCAAGTATAAAAGATTTCAATATCTCGCTGCCTTCGATTCTCTGGAGAAAGTCATCACTGACACAAAGATTAACGATCCGGAGTCTTTTGAACAGGTTTTTCCTGACACAAAGTATTATCCCGGAGACAGAGTGCAAAAAATGGTATGGAACCAACTTTATACCAGTGTGGTTTATTTTCCTTTTCTGGTCAAACTCAACCGGCAATTTGTCATTCCCCCCCTGCATATTGACCTCTCCCGGGCGATGCACAGTACGTATTTCCGGGGAGCAACGACATTTGACAATCGGCAATGGATGGATATTCGCGGTGTAGGAAGCGGGGCTACCGGAATAGAATATGTAGAGCGCGGCGCACATCAGGAGAGAAATGTTACGCTTCATGAATATGTGCATCTTTTTCATGGAACCATTTTTACAGATGACGAAATGCGTAAAGTCAGGGATTGTTATTATGATGCGATGGCCAACGGGCGTATCCTCGACTATTACAGTGCCAATAATGAGTTTGAATTTTTAGCCCAGACTTTCACCGCTTATTTTATTCCGGTAAAAGTCCACCCGCTCAATCATAAATCAATCAATACTACCGGCGACCTTATCCGGAAAGACCCCCGTACGTATGCATTTATCGATAGCCTTGTGAACCGACACCGGGAATATCTTTCGGGTAATACGCATGTAATGGCAGGCAACTGGGCACAGGTCTATCTTTCTCTCTCCGAATCAGCGCAGTATGATAATGATTATTCGCTGGCTTTACGTTATCTGGATTCTGCCATGGTCTGGGACAGTGTATATCTGCCGGTATATCTGAGTTATGCCGAAATTCATGCAAACGAAAACCGGTTTGAGCTGGCGGATGAGTGGCTGCGCAAAGCCACAATCATTGATCCGGGTTATGGGCCCACCTATCAAAAAGCTGCGGCGATTGAAAATAAACGTTTTCTGCAAGGAAAATCGACCCTGGCCACAACGGTAAAAGAACAAGCGCATTTATACCACCAGGCATCTACCGTTGAAGATGATCTTTCGGTACGGGCCGAACTGAGCGAAAGCCAGCGTGAATTTTATCGCGATTACGCATTGCTGTCTGAGGCTGTGGAAACGGCAGAAAATTATGCCATGAACGCCCCCGTCATTTCTACTTATCTGCGTGACAGGAAAGATGAGTCGCTGGCTTTTGCATGGGAGATTCGCGGGAAAATGGGCGATATGGAGGAATCGGTTGCATTTTTTGAAAGGCTGGTGAGCCAAAAGCCGCAAAATTATCTTCACCGGATACAATTTGCGCAGGTGCTGATTGCCAATGGCTTTTATGATCGGGCTGTAGCAGTTTTGAGCGAATCTCAGACCATCCTCGAAGCCGCAGGAAATCCTAACCCGGTATTTACCGGCCTGATCGCCTGGGCTTATCTTTGTGCCGGAGATACCAGCAAAGCTCGCGCTTCACTTTTGCCCATTTCTGATGGGCTTATGAAGCCCAGGGGCGATAAGCAGATGTGGATTCGCATCGATGCAGCCCTGGGCAATGTCGTAAATGCACACAAGGAACTTGCGCAACTGGGTATTCCCCGTCTTCCATACCCTAAGGCAGAATACTACTTTACGCTGGGAATCCTGGCAGAGCACGAATTAAAATATGAGGCAGCCATTGAGGCGTATACCCAGTCGGTAGAGGCCAATCCTTACCATTTCGAATCCAGACTACGTTTGCTGAGTCTGCTCGAAAAAAAGGGAGATACCAAACAAATTAAAAAAGTTGCGATGAAAGGCACGGTGCTGCCCATTCCGCCCGGCCCTGTTTTTCTTGAAAAGCTGGAGAAATTTATAGATTAACCGGCGGGAGGTATTAATATACTTTCTCCCCTTTCAGCAGCCATTGACTCCACTGAAAGTTGTAGGTATGAACTTTTTCCGTATTGCTGCCAGACAGGTCGACGACTGTATTTCCGTGGTTTTTCCAGTCAAATATACCCCCATAGAGATTATAGACCTGGGTGTAGCCCATAGATTTAAGTTTTTCTCCGATTCGTTCGCTTCGGTAGCCCACGGAGCAATAGACTAAGATCGGCTTGTCTTTAGCGATTCCTGAGACCACCTTCGGGTCAAAATGATCATAGCCTGCGTCAACGGCTCCCGGAAGGTGGGAGACCTTGTATTCTTCGGGTTCGCGGGTATCCAGAATAACATACTGATGGAGCCCTTTTTGCTTCACTTGATCGGCATGAACCAGCGGAACGGTTTTTTTATACATTTTATCCAGCATCCGGTAAAAATCGGGTTCGGTTTTTTGCTGGCAGAATAACATTCCTGGAACCAGCCATGCGGTAAGCAAAATCGTATGGATTAATCTTTTCATAGAAAACCTGCCTGAATGAGGAAAACTCATTACAGATTAAACGAAGAAAGAAGCCGAAAGATTGGTTATTGCGGAAACAATCCTCACCCTAAGGCCATGTATAATCCGGCAGCGGCTAACGCGCCCAAAACCGGCCCGGCTACCGGAATCCAGGCATAGCTCCAGTCGCTATCTCTTTTGTCGGGTACCGGCAAAACTACATGCATAATTCTTGGTCCCAGGTCCCGGGCAGGGTTAATGGCGTAGCCGGTCGGTCCGCCCAGCGAAAGACCAATAGCAACGACCAGCAAAGCCACGGGAAGAGCGCCCAGTGTGCCCAGCCCAATGGTCGCGTTTGAGACGCCATCAGCAGCAAATGAAGGACTGACCGCATACAAAACCGCAAACACAAGCACGAAGGTTCCGATAAGTTCGGTAAGGAGATTACTGACAGTATTTCGGATTGCTGGTCCTGTGCAGAAAGTGGCAAGTTTGGCATCACGGTCATCTGTAGCTGCATAATGATCTTTGTAAGCCAGCCAGACGAGTGTTTGTCCCAGGCCCGCCCCGATAAACTGAGCGACGATGTAAGGAGCTACCTGCGCCCACTCAAACTTTCCTGCTACAGCAAGGCCGAGGGTAACAGCAGGATTGAGATGGGCCCCACTGTAAGGCCCGGCTACCCAGACACCCGTAAAGACAGCCATGCCCCACGCGAGTGCAATGACAATTAAGCCGCTGTTGTTGCCTTTGGTTTTGTTGAGGAGCACATTTGCGACCACGCCATTTCCCAATAAGATCAGGAGCATGGTGCCAATAATTTCAGCGATAAATGGAGACATAGGAACGCGTAAGTAGTAGTGTAATAGAAAAAATAAGAAACGAGTAGAGAATAATGATAATCAATTATACAACACCCCATGCAGGGAAACAATATGTGAGGCGTATTTTTCCGATTTTTTTGAAAATGGTTTAGGATCTAAATTGACCAGGCGACGAAGTAAAGTTTGCAGAAAAGGCTCATTTTGAGGAAATTGCAGAATCGGGCTGAAGGAAGCCGTAAAGGGATAGCCGGGATGTGATAAATAAAGGTTAAGAAAATTAAATTTTTTTTGATTTTGGGGTTGATTCGAAGCGAGAAAAACACGTACTTTGCCCCCGTTTAAAAATCAAATGGTCTTTGTCCTGTGGTGTAATTGGTAACACAGCAGATTTTGGTTCTGTTATTGGGGGTTCGAGCCCTCCCGGGACAACAACAGCTCTATGTCATCGCCAATAAAAATATTCTCGGGTTCTGCATCCCGATACCTGGCCGAAAAGATTTCGGATTTTTTCGGTTCACCTTTAGGTAAAATAGAATTGCTAAAATTTAGCGACGGGGAAATGCAGGTGTACTACGAAGAGTCAATCAGAGGTTCTGATATTTTTCTGGTACAGTCAACATTCGCGCCTGGGGATAATATCATGGAGCTTCTCCTGATGATTGATGCGGCAAGAAGAGCATCCGCCAATCAGGTAGTAGTAGTGATTCCCTATTTTGGTTACGCACGTCAGGATCGGAAATTCAAGTCCAGAGTTTCTGTAGGGGCGAAACTGGTAGCCAATATATTGACCGCAGCAGGTGCAGACCGGATTGTGACAATGGATCTTCACGCAGGTCAAATCCAGGGATTCTTTGACATTCCGCTCGATCATCTTGACGCTTCGGCGGTTTTTGTGCCTTTCCTCAAAAGCCTGAATCTGGAGAATCTTTGCATCGCATCCCCTGACATTGGCGGTTCTGCCCGGGCCAGGAAGTATGCGCAGCTTCTCGAAGCAGAGCTTATTATTGTGGATAAACACAGGGTAAGGCCCAACGAAGTCGAATCCATGCAGGTGATCGGAGACCCTAAAGAGCGAAATGTTGTACTCATTGATGACCTCATTGATACAGCAGGTACACTCTGTAAGGCAGCGGATCTATTGATGGAAAGTGGTGCGCTCTCAGTCAGAGCAGTAGCTACCCACCCGATTCTTTCTGGTAATGCTTACGAAAGAATCGCAAACTCCAAATTAAAGGAGGTGGCAGTTACAGATACCATTCCCGTCAAACAACAAGTACATAACCTGAAAGTCATCAGTATCGCACCTGTATTTGCGAAGGCCTTCAGGAAAATACATAACTTTGAATCAATTAGTTCACTGTTTCTAAGCTAATTAAGGAATGAAAACGACGGAACTGAAAGCCCATAAAAGGGAAAATGTGGGGAAAAGAACGGCTAAAGACCTCAGAGCCGCTGGAAATATCCCTGGCGTAGTGTATGATGAGCAAAATGCTACACATATCTACATCAGCGCCAAAGATGCAGCAAAGGTCCTCTACACCCCTGAAACCTATATCGTAAAACTGGAGGTTGACGGTGCAGTTACTGAGGCTATTGTCCGCGATGCTGAATATCATCCGGTAACGGAAAAAATTCTGCATGTGGAGTTCCTGAAGATTTCTGACAATAAAAAAGTGAAACTCACACTCCCCGTAAGACTGAAAGGTGTTCCAGTTGGGGTGACCAAAGGTGGTAAACTTACCCCTAAAGTGAGAAAGCTTATGGTAAAAGGGATTCCATCCAAACTCCCAGACCTGATCGAAGTGGAAGTTTCTCACCTTGACCTCGGCCAGACTATTAAAGTTGGGCACGCTAAAGTTGACGGTGTTGAAATCCTGACTTCTCCATCTGCTGCTCTTGCGAGCGTTGAAATCCCACGTGCACTCAGAAGTGCAACTACAAAAGCCTAAATATAAGGCATCCCCTGGCCTTATTTATACGATACATTTTTTACCGACCCCGGTCCTTCCGGGGTTGGTTCTTTTTGTTTAGAAGACTTATGAAATACCTCATTGCCGGACTCGGAAATATCGGAGCAGAATATCATGAAACCCGCCATAATATAGGTTTTATGGTTGCACAAAGGCTGGCCGACAAACTCAGTGTTTCTTTTGAACCTGACAGGCTGGCAAATAAGGCTGTAGGTAAATATCGGGGCCGGCAATTGGTCATTATTCAGCCTACCACCTACATGAACCTTAGTGGAAAGTCTATCCGCTACCATCTCAACGACCAGAAAATTCCATTGGAAAACCTGATCGTCATTACTGATGATATCGCAATTCCATTTGGTACCCTTCGTATGCGGGGAAAAGGCTCTGATGGCGGCCATAACGGACTCAAGGATATCCAGGAGGTAATGGGTACCCAGCAATACGCCCGTATTCGCTTTGGTGTTGGCAGCGATTTTCCCAAAGGAACACAGGTTGACTATGTCCTATCCCGATTTTCGGAAGAAGAATATGGGCTGATTCCTCCCCTGCTTGATAAATGTGTGGACGGAATCCTGTCCTTTATCAGTAGCGGTCTGGATCGCACCATGAATACATTCAACACCAAATCCTGACTTACCCTGCGCTCCATCCGCCATCAACCATTTGGCAGGAACCCGTAACAAATGATGAAGCTTCGCTTGCAAGAAAAAGCGCGACGCTTGCTACTTCTTCCGGCATGGCCATCCGGCCCAAAGGCTGGGTTGCAGACATTTCCTGATAAGCTTTTTCCGGATCAGGGTATTCCTTCAGGCGCATTTTTACAAATGGCGTCTCTACCCGCCCGGGACAAATCGCGTTGACCCTTATGCCCTGTTTCGCGTGGTCTATCGCAAGGGATTTGGTGATGCCCACCACGGCAAACTTCGTAGTACAGTAAGCCATGCGTTCGAGTACAGCCTGAATACCTCCAATTGAAGCAATATTGATGATATTGCCCGCTTTTCGCGCTACCATTTCAGGGAGAAACGCTTTACAAAGATTAAAAACGCCCCGTACATTCACCTGATATAGCCTGTCCAGATCCTCTACGGTAGTCTCCAGCATCGTACCGACAAAGCCAATTCCGGCATTGTTGACAAGAATATCAGGCAAATGGTGTTCGCTCTTGAGATTCTCAGCCAAAACCTGAACGGCCTTTTCGTCTGCTACATTCAATTGGAAAAATTTGGCCTGAAAACCTTCTTTCCGGATTTCTTCTGCGGCCTGCTCCCCATTGTCAGGATTAATGTCTGTGAGATATACAAAAGCCCCCTGTCGGGCAAATAAAGTGGCAATGGCCAGTCCAATCCCTGATGCTGCGCCTGTTACCAGGGCAGTTTTCCCCTGAAGGTCAAAAATAGGTTTACGCATAAATTAGTGGTTGTCTTTAGGTACAGCTGAACCTGATTTTCCGATGAGGAAATCCAGGTCGGCCCCTTCGTCGGCCTGTGTCACATGGTCAACATATATCTTGACATACCCTCTGGGCATAGGCCGCTCCGGAGGAGTCCATTCGGCTTTGCGGCGGGCAAGCTCTTCATCAGAAACGTCGAGATGTAGCCTCCGTTCCGGAACATTTACCTCAATCATATCGCCATCTTTCACCAGCGCGAGGGTACCACCAATGGCTGATTCCGGAGATACATGCAGAAATACAGTTCCAAAAGCTGTACCGCTCATCCTGCCGTCTGAGATCCGCACCATATCTTTCACGCCTTTTTTGAGTAGTTTTTTAGGCAATCCCATATTACCTACTTCCGGCATGCCGGGATAACCTTTGGGCCCTACATTTTTGAGCACCATGATGCAGGTTTCGTCAATATCGAGATCAGGATCATCTACCCGTGCATGGTAGTCTTCGTTATTTTCAAATACAACCGCTCTTCCCCTGTGTACCATTAGTTCGGGAGTGGCAGCAGAAGGCTTGATTACTGCACCATTTTCGCAAAGATTTCCTTTCACTACAGCAATCCCCCCTTCTTTGAGTATAGGGGCATCAATAGAGGCAATTACCTCCCGGTTGAAACACTCAGCATCCGCGATGTTTTCTCCAATCGGCAGCCCGTTGACTGTAAGCGCATCCAAATGGAGATGCTCACTGAGTTCTTTCATAACTACAGGCAGTCCACCGGCATAGAAGAAATCCTCCATCAGGTATTTGCCGGAGGGCATAAGGTTGACGAGGAAAGGGATACGGCTACCGAGGCGGTCAAAATCGTCGAGGTTAAGCTCGACGCCCACCCTTCCGGCAATGGCAAGCAGGTGAATGATAAAATTGGTAGACCCGCCAATGGCGGCATTTACTTTAATCGCGTTTTCAAACGCTTTGCGGGTGAGTATATCGGAGATTTTCAGGTTTTCATTGACCATTTCCACAATCCTGCGGCCAGCCAGCTGTGCCACTACTTTTCTCCGGGAGTCAGCGGCAGGTACGGCTGCGCCTCCCGGCAGAGTCAATCCTAGCGATTCTACCATACAAGCCATGGTGGAGGCTGTACCCATAGTCATACAATGCCCCCGGCTGCGTGACATGCAGGATTCTGCAAATAAAAATTCTTTGGGAGACATCTTGCCTGCACGAAGGTCTTCACTAAATTTCCAGACGTGAGTACCGGAACCAATGTCTTCGCCGCGGTACTTCCCATTGAGCATCGGCCCACCCGAAACAACGATCGTGGGAAGATCGACACTCGCCGCTCCCATGACCGTGGAAGGCGTGGTTTTATCACAACCACAGAGCAATACTACGCCATCAAGCGGGTTGGCACGAATGGTTTCTTCGGTATCCATACTTGCCAGATTGCGGAAAAGCATGGCAGTAGGCCGCATCATGGTTTCGCCCAGCGAGGTAACCGGAAACTCCAGCGGAAAGCCGCCCGCTTCAGACACACCTCTTTTCACAGATTCAGCCAACTCTCTGAAATGCGCATTACAGGGAGTAAGCTCTGACCAGGTATTGCAAATACCAATAACAGGTTTTCCTTCGAATTCATCATTGGGGATACCCTGATTTTTCATCCAGCTTCGATAGATGAAGCCCATTTTATCGGTTTTTCCAAACCATTCGGAGGAGCGTAGTTTTTTTGACATAGGTAAATAGATTCTTTCTCCAACTAAAGAAAAGTTTTTGTAAACTGAAACCGGGTGCAACGATTGCCTCAAAAGAATGTAAGAATTTCCTTGTATAAAGGGGGCTTCAGGATGTAAGAAATTAGAAGTTTAATGCAAAAGAAAAGGAATTAGTAAGTGTCATATTCGTATATGACGAAAATTTGTAGTAAATTTACGCCGTTGACTTAATGCCGGACTTGCAGTATTCTGCTTACTTGACATATTAAAAATGGCCGTAAATTGCTCATTATCGGGCCTTGAGTGGCCAATTACTATGTTAAGAATTTGCTTATTTGAATAAGTATGAATAACTATGCAGAACGGAAATATATTAAGTGAATAACGATACATCTGACATTAATCTCTAATCGATTACACAACGCAAAATTGTCATGAAACTATCAGTAATGGTTATCAGAATTATGGTATTCGTGGCTGCGACCACGTTATTAGGCTCCTGCGTATCTAAGAAAAAATACGAAGAAGCTATGACCCGTGCGGCAGCTGAAAAAAGCGCGCTGGAAAGTTCTCTCGCTTCTGCTCAGGATGAAAATGCAAAACTGAAAGCAGACGCAGAGGAGCTTCAGAAAAACCTCAACATGAGCAAAGAAGAAATCTCTGCGCTCAGCAAAACAGTTGCAGAAAACAATGCAAGACTTGCTGAGATGAAAAGTGCTATCTCTGCTGCTTTTGAAACTTACGATCCCAATGATTTCAGCATCGAAGAAAGAAATGGTAAACTCTACATTTCTATGCAGAACAAAATCCTCTTCGAAGCTGGTCGTGATCGCCTCCTGAAAGATTCTCAGGATCTTATCGCAACAATGTCTGAGACTTTGAAGAAAAATCAAGGTATGTATGTGGCTGTAGAAGGTCATACAGACAATGACCCTGTTGTGGTCAACAAAGCTAAGTTCAAAGACAACTGGAGCCTCAGCGTAGCTCGTTCAATCTCTGTTGTAAGAGAGCTGGAAAAAAATGGTGTTTCTTCCGATCGCCTTACCGCTACCGGTAAAGGTGATACTCAGCCCATCGCTTCCAATGATTCTGATGAAGGAAAAGAGAAAAACCGTCGTACTGAGTTCGTGGTAACTCCTAAAGTAGATGGTCTCTACAAAATGTATAAGAGTGGTTTTGGTGGAAGCGGTTCTTCCAACTAATCTTTACTCTTTTTAAATGAAACTGTATCCCGCTCAAAAGAGCGGGATTTTTTTTGTCTAAAAAAAGCTACCTTTGCGATCTGATTTTCTACATATTATGGGATTCAAGGAAGAAATTAAACGCCGGAGGACATTTGCCATCATCAGCCACCCGGATGCAGGGAAAACAACCCTCACCGAAAAATTGCTGCTTTTTGGTGGTGCAATCCAGGTTGCCGGAGCTGTTAAATCCAATAAAATTAAAAAATCTGCGACTTCCGACTTCATGGAAATCGAGCGGCAAAGGGGTATTTCTGTCGCTACCTCTGTCATGGGGTTTGATTATGAAGATATTAAGGTCAATATCCTGGATACTCCCGGACACCAGGATTTTGCAGAAGATACCTACCGGACCCTCACCGCTGTAGACAGTGTCATTGTTGTCATAGACGTCGCTAAAGGCGTGGAAACCCAGACGGAAAAACTCGTCGAAGTCTGCCGGATGCGGGATACACCTATTATTGTTTTTATCAATAAACTTGACCGTGAAGGTCAGGACCCGTTTGTACTCCTCGATGAAATAGAAGCCAAACTTGGGCTGAATGTTCGCCCACTTAGCTGGCCGATTGGTATGGGGAAATCCTTCCGCGGGGTGTACAATATGTTTGAAGAGAAACTGGTGCTCTTCTCCGCCCATGGAAAACAGGCAGAAGCAGACTCCATTGCATTTTCTGATCTCGCCAGCCCCGAACTGGAAACTTATCTCGGGAGTCAGGCCAAAACCCTTCGCGATGAAGTAGAATTGCTGGAAGGTGTCTATCCCGAATTTGATCAGGAGCTTTACCGGGAAGGTTTACTTTCTCCTGTGTTTTTTGGCAGTGCGGTCAATAATTTTGGTGTAAAAGAATTGCTGGACTGTTTTGTGCAAATCGCTCCTTATCCACAGGTTTGCCATACAGAGGAACGCGATATTGAGCCATTCGAAGATAAATTTACCGGGTTCGTATTCAAAATTCACGCAAATATGGACCCCAACCACCGAAACCGCATTGCCTTTGTGCGTGTTTGTTCCGGACAATTTGAGCGCAATAAAAACTACCATCACGTCAGAATTGGAAAAAATCTCAAATTTGCCAACCCGACCTCTTTTATGGCGTCCAAACAATCCGTAATCGATGTTGCCTATCCAGGTGATATTGTTGGCCTTTATGACTCGGGCAATTTTGTGATCGGTGATACCCTTACAGAAGGTGAAAAAATTCATTTTAAAGGCATTCCCAGCTTTTCTCCCGAGCTCTTTCAGTATGTGGAAAATGCTGACCCCATGAAAGCAAAACAGCTGGCCAAAGGGCTGGAACAGCTAATGGATGAAGGGGTGGCCCAATTATTTACCAATGAGTTTACAGGTAGAAAAATCATTGGAACGGTAGGCGCACTCCAATTTGAGGTTATACAGTATCGTCTCAAACACGAGTACAATGCTACCTGCCGCTACGAGTCTGCATCGCTTTACAAAGCTTGCTGGGTAACCTGCGACAAGCCCGCCAAACTCAAAGAGTTTAAAGAGCGGAAGAAAAAATCCATGGCCAAAGACAAACACGGCCGGGATGTTTTTCTGGCGGCTTCCGCCTGGGATCTCAATTCTACGCAGGAGTTATTTCCCGAAGTGAAATTTCACTATACCAGCGAGTTTTAGAATACTTGACAATCATACAAAAAAAAATCCCGGCACATGGCCGGGACTGTTTGTTTGAGTTATATCTTATTTCTTGATAAATTTCTCGATGTACTCCTGTCTGAATTTGGCGACTTCGTCATCATTCGCCATTTCAAAGCGGAAGCCTGATTCGCTCTTGCGTTTGTCAACTTCGGCCTGGAGCGGATAGTTGTACTCGTCGTAGTAGGTTGACCAGGTCCTGACTACGTCATCTTCAAAGTGGAAATAGACCCAGTTAAATTCGTCTACTTCAAGATAAATAGTCACCTTATCGGGCTGTTTTTCGCCCAAACCTGAAATTGCCCCAAACTTATAGACGATCTTCGCATTGACCATTTTATTGATGGTTTTCCCTGCAATTCCGATCAATCCTACTTCTGAATCACTGTAGAGGGACTTTTCATCCCGGCTAAAGTTGAAGTTGACATTGGAAAGAAGCAGCGTAAATGGCAACTGCTGAGAAAGTTTGATGTCAGTATAGACCAGCGAGTTTTTCACATTTTCGAGGAATTTACCGGTTTCACGTTCACCTTTACTTCCTTCATCAAGGAGCTCTGAGATATTCTCCAGGAATGCCCGCTGGTTGAAGTCAATATTCTTACTGGAGGTAGTCAGGAATAGCAGGTTGTCGGCAAGTTTGCCTAACTGTTCCTCCGGAATGACCGGGAAGTTGACGCCCATCACCAGGTTGGTAGAAAGCTGCCGTTTGCGCATATCCTCTTTCCAGGAGCCAGCCATCTTCATCGTGATGGTTTTGTCCAGGAAGTCGTAAGGGAAGTTCAGGAATCCCTGGGTCGTAATCGTATTTTCTGCGTCATTAAAGCTGACGGTTGTTCCTTTAAAGACCTGATTTTTCAGCTTCTCTTCCGAACCGATTTTAAACTCTTTTTTGCGACGGTCGAATGTAAGACCTCCCGAAGCAGAAAGTATTTCTATATCGTCGTCAGCGTCTTTCGCCTGGAGGAAGTTGGAGTAGAATACCCGGTTTTCGGGAACAAAATTCAAGCCTACGGTAAGTACTTCCCCTGCTTCGTTGGTGAGGTTCGCAGCGATCGGTATAAAGACCGAGTCAGGGTTTACGATTGTATTTTCAAAATTAAACCATGCGCCTTTAAATACAGGGTTTTCAGATTCGATTTTTACTTCACCGCCAAAGCTGAGGAATTTGCGGGATGCGTCAAGTTCTGCCTTACCCCGGAAGAAAATCCGCTCAGTCAGGTAAAATCCATCTTCTTCAGAAATACCACCGGAAGCAATGGTTGATGTATCGGAGTTTACTTTAATGTTATTAAACTCAATATACTGAGGTTTGCCATTTACTTCTATGTAGTCGTACTTACCCCCGCCTTCGTATTCGTTTCGCCCAAAAATGCTGACCGTTGCATCATAGATCTTGTGCATTTTGGATTCCCTGTCTGCTTCAATGACGGCATTTTCGAGAGACTTGATCAGCCCGTTGTCCTGGATGATCACTTCCTGATCTTTGGGCGTGATGATCGCATCTGCTACATAGATATAAGGCACTCCGGAGACCACCACTTCCCTTGTGTCCAGTTTGTAGTAGGAATCTTTGGCATTAAACCGGAGACTGTCCTGCTTGGGATCGGAGGAGACAAAATAGTTGTCTTTAATATAAGAGCTAATTCCTTCAAGCTTCAGGTCATCCGTTGAACGCTGGTACACGCCTTTTGCCATTGTGGTAGCGTATTTATGGAGCGGGAAGGAGGCGAGTTCTTTACCCACTTCCTTAGTCTCAAATTTGGAGGAATGACGCCATACGTCGTAGGTTACTGAAACATTTTTTGCGATGAAATGGACGATTTCGGGATCGTCTTTATCCACCACGGTAAAGTCACATCCATCGGCTTTGAAATCCATTTCATTGAAAACAATACTGTCTCCGCTGATTTTGATCTGTCCCAGAATGATTTCTCCATTACCGGTCATTCCTTTTTCGGTGATACTCAACGTGCCGGAGAACTGCGCTTCACCTCCAAAGATGGAAAGAGCCTCATAGGTCGAACTTACCGCCAGGGCACTATCTTTGGTGTACCAGGTATAGAGCGCTGTTTCTGCATTTACTTCCGGGAAATAAACGCCTCCGCGGTATCCCCGTTGCATATTGAAATAAGAAACATGGGCCATTACGGAGTCAAAATGGAATACAAAAGAATCGCTTTTAGCGACAGTTCCCAGGTATTCTATCCGGCCATTGCCGCGAAGCCCTTTGTTGTCGAGACTGATTTCGTTGAAGAATCGTCCATTGCCATCGTAAATGCGGTAACCTTCAGGCGGTGCGATTGCCTTAAAGCCGAGGGTATAGTCATCCATTACCTGTAGTTCCTGCCGGAATTCAGGGAAAATCTCTGATGAAAAGAAGCTCCCTTCAAACCGGAGATTGGTTCCATCAAATGTTTCCAGACTGTCAAGCACAAAAGGATCTACAGAGAAATACATTTTATTTTTCTTGTAAACGCCACTCTCGATTTCCGGACGTTCCCAGTACAGATAGGAATTGGAATAGCTGTCAAATACGGGGAAATAAGGATAATCTTTTTCACCGCTTTTATTGTTGGGATCATCAATATGTATAGCACCTGTGATCCCTTCAAATACCGTATGGCTCAACGCTCTTTCCAACGGAGTAGGCTCATAGCCTGGCGGTGGATTTCGTACTAACACAAATCGCAGCGAATCGATGGAGTCGCACATGATTTTGTAGCTTTCATAGTCAAAAGTAAAGCTTGGCCGCTCCTCATCATTGGAGTAAAAATTGATTTTACCACTGGCAACTGCCCCGCCAAACTTCAGATTTCGGTTTTGCTGAACCGTTACCAGGCCTTCCATTGGCACTACTCTGACGTACACAGAGTCGCTCAGCGAGAAATAGTTCACCCCCCGCATCTGGATGTCCATTGTCTCAAGATTCATTACGGCATGGCTGCCCGTATCGACTTTTGAAATAACCTGAATAGCATCAAAATCTTTTTTCTTCCTGGCCGCTTTCGCCCAGTCAATAAGCTTGGGCAGGGGTTTGATCTCCTTTGACTGTTTGTTATAAGTAATAAACCCTGAGCCTTCCAGACTTGGCAATGCACGCTCAAAAGCTGTTTTTGCAGTTAGTTGTCCATTCTCGGCCAGAATATCTTCTGTAAATATCGGTCGGTTGGGGTTGATGGTTGCATACCGGTATATCGCACCTATCGGGTTGAACGGAAGAATATTTTTGAACTGATCAAAGCGGGTTTTGGTAAAATAGTCAAAAGACTCAATCGCCGAAATTTTATTCTCCTGGTCAATGAAGGCCGTAAACTCCAACTGATTGGTGCGGAGATCCCATCTGATTGTTTCAAAATAGAGGAAGTACTCATGGTAAGAACTCGTAAATGGGATGCTCTTAAAGTTTCCGCGTTTGGGCTTTTTCAGGGTTACGGTAGAGTCCTCTGCGGTATATACCACGTCCATCGCCGGATGATAAATGCTATCTTCATCGCTGGTATAGACAATTGCCTCCATGTCTTTTCCCACCATCTTTTCAAGGTCGAGGATAAACGCCTCTCCCTGAATTTTCATCACTGTTTTGGCACTGCGCTGGATTTCTATTTTTGCCTTGATATGCTTTTGAATCTGAGAGGGATACAGCGAGGCTTCGTCTATATTTCCATCTTCATAGGCCGTTTCAGATGAGGCGTCGGAATCCGATGCATAAAAAAACTCCGTATCACTGCCCGAATATTCCGGCTCAAAGGAAGAAGTGGTCGCTGCTTCGAGATCCCACTCATTCTCGTCCATGGTGTCATTCTTTTTTTCATCGGCCAGCATCTCACTGGAATTATAGCCGGTGTACCAGCTTTCATCATAGCTGCCGGCTGGTGCAGGAGGGTTCGTATCTTCTACCCATATATCGTAAGCGGAGCCAATTTTCCTGATCCCCTGAAGAGAAAAACCCCCTTCATAACGCACGTTTGGGATAAAATTCTGAATAACAACGCCCCCCTGATAGCTTTTGAAAAATGGATAATTGGCTTTATTGATATCGGTTGAACCCGTGTTTCTGTCCTCAAATCTTCCCACAAGGGATTCACCGATCAGGCTTTTGTACTGGAAATCCACGGTGTCAACCTTGATCAGCCCATAGTTGAGGTTGAGTTTGTAATCGCGAAAATCACAAAACACATCGTCTTTGTCCAATCCCATTTTGCTCCAGCTGACCCGGCCATTTGTACCGGTAAAGGTCATGGTAAGCGGGTTAAAGTCTCCGATCGTACCGGAAATCCGGGAGCTGTCCACATCTGACATATAGACCACCTCGGTATTATCAAAACGCACAACGGGTGCTTCGTAAGCATTCTCACCGCTGCCCAATTGTAAGAATAGGAGGGTAGGGGTATTTTGAGAAGCATACCAGGAAAAGCGCTTGCGTTTAATGAGATAACCCTCCGGGATATACTCGGAGAGAACCTTAAGGTATTTTTGTCCTCTTATAGCATCCAGGTTGGTGATCACAAGCATGGTTACCTCCTGAAATTCTGAAGGCCTGATTTTTACATAAGAATCGCCTCTTTTGAGGGATGCAAAAATGAGAGAATAATTGGCAAGCCCCGGGGTTGTCTTGTACCGTTTGCTTACCATGATATTTATCTGCGTAATAAATAACTCCTTCTCTTCAGGAGAAATCTGGCCGCTGTTCCAGACTTCGGTCAACGCCGCTGCCGCCCTGTTTCCCAATTCGTCTTTTGACTGGTTGAGGTTGGCTGTGAATTCCTGTAAAAATGCGTCGGGCTCGGTTGCAAAAAAACTCACCCCCTGGGCAATTGCCGAGGCTCCCGGTAAAAGCAAGCAAAGGAAAAGCAGAATCCGAGAAATCATGTGCATGGATTGTTAATTTTGATGATTGACTAACGACAGTGCAAGCCAATCATTATCTTCTTCACGATTAGCCAAATAAAAATTGCAGGATTCGTACAGCTGGCGAATCTGTGCTTCATCCCGTTGATAAAAACCACTGATCAGGAGGAAGCCTCCCGGTGCAAGCGCTTGTTGGTACAGCGGAATATCCGCCAGGAGTACGTTGCGGTTGATATTTGCAAGAATGATATCAAATGTCTGGCCCTGAATGGCCGTTACATCTCCCTGCTCAATGGTCATCCGCGATATTCCGTTGACACGGGCATTTTCCGTTGCATTTTCGAAACTCCAGGCATCAATATCAATTCCGAGTATCGGGTTTGCGCCCAATTTTGCTGCAAGGATACCCAGTACGCCCGTGCCACAGCCCATATCCAGCACCCGTTTCCCCTCAAAAGATATCGATTTCATTAATCGAAGGACAAGTCGGGTTGTCTCATGATGTCCTGTACCAAAAGACATTTTGGGATCCAGGATAATCGTATGCTCAAAACCCGGCTCTGGTGTTCGAAAAGATGGGACTATCTGGCAAAATTGGTCGATAGCAACCGATGGATAATTGGATTCCCAGACTTCATTCCAGTTTTTCGATGGAATATGATCAATGTTCACGCCGATACCTTCTTGTGGAAAGATATCAAGCGTGGCGTAAAGTTGGTCCTGATCAAACAAATGTGACTCCACATAAGCAACCAGGCCCGTATCGGTGTCCTCAAAAGCAGAATAACCTATCTCAGCCAGTAAGGCTAGCACAGGCTCTCTCAAAGCTTCGGGCGCAGATACTGAAACGGATATAAAGTCTGTTTTCAATTTCCCTGCAAGTCGGTAAAGTTATTGATCCTGTCAGTAAAGATGCTTCGATACGCTGCTGTTTGAAGTTAAAATGCAGGTTTGTGGGGTTTGGAATCGAAAGCGTTATTCGTGTGAATAATTTACCAGATGGTTACTACGAAGATATAATTAAATTCTGAATGAAGCAATTTTTGCACAATTCATCTACAACCTACTGCCGTACGAAAATCTGTATAGGCGACAGAGAAGTCAGCAAATCCCTTTACGGGTTCTACGAAGATGGTAAAGTTGGCAAATCCTTTCACATCCGTAAAAAACCAGTGCCCGGGTTCATTGGCAAATGCTTCTGTATCTTCCCTGAAGACCACAAAATCTGCAAATGATTCAATTTCCTCTACAAAAACTTTATAGTTGGCGAAGGCAGCCACTTCTTCTACATAAACAGCGCCGTACAATTCGCATATGTCTTTAATTGGGCGGGGCTCCGGCTTATGTGTGGCATAGCCTGACATCATGGGGAAAGAGAAACTCAGAAATAGGATCGCGATCAGGAAGTATTTCATAGTGTCTAAAGTTGATCTTTTTTAAGTATAACGTAAAAAAACGCTCAAGTGGTTTATTTGCCCTCCGGAATCGCCGCGATTACTTTTAATTCAATCGCAATAGGTGTAGGGAGGCTGGTAATTCCCAATGTGGTGCGGCAAGGTTGATTTTCTGCAAAATACTCGGCGTATATGCGGTTATAAACCGGAAAATCATCCTTCATATTGGTCAGGAATACCGTTACGTCAACAATATCATTCCACGATAGCCCGATTTCTTCCAGAATATATCTCACATTGCGAAATACAGAATGACACTGTCGCTCAATGTCATATGCCACGATGTTTCCTTTGTCATCCAGCTCTACTCCAGGGATTTGTTTGGATCCCCGTTCGCGCGGACCTACCCCTGACAAAAACATCAGATTCCCTGCCCGGCGCGCGTGAGGGTACAGACCGACAGGTTCCGGCGCTTTTTCCGAATGGTGGATTATGGAACTTTCAGGTATCATTTTATTTTACAACAGGTACCAACTCCCATGAAATTTCCTCCAGTGCATCTGCTTCCGAGCGCAACCACATTTCATTCTGCTTCAGCATAATGATATCATAGGCGGTTGCCTGATCCCCAAATATCATATTGATTTTGGTTTTTTTTGATATCAGATACCAGCTCCCCTCCCGGCATGGGCCTTCTTTGCTGCATATACTCAAGGTGCCGTCTTCTGAAAATGTAATGGTCGAATCGGACAACTCTCCGGTCCGGTTAAATCCGTCCTGAATGGCGTAAGCCCATTCCCAGGTATTGGTCACCCGATCCTCTACTGTGTGAAGACTCACGTAAGGCCCTTCATCAAAAGTAGTCGTAACATCACAGCCGGTAAAAGCCAGCAATACAAAAGCCAGGAATACAAAAATGTAACCAAATGTCTGATTCATAGGTTTGTTGGGTAGTTCTGAATTAACGGTACAGCAGTAGTTGTATTATATCTCTTACCGTCAAAAGAACTCAAGCTTCAGAATCGTGCTGTCATCTCTCAGCCACAATTCTCCATCTGCCAGACGTGTTACTTCCCATCGCTGGTTTACGTCTTCGCTATAGGTAATGTCCGGGTTATAAGGATCTTTGAATGTAAAAGTATACAATACTTCCAGTTGTTTGCTCCCGTCGAGAAACTGCCATTCACCAATCCCTTCGAGTGGCATAATGGTGTCCTGAGTAAATGGCGGAACTGCAATCAGCCGGTTAGCATCAAAATAGGAAAAATCCCCGTTTTCATCAAACTTAAAAAAGTCCTGGGCATAGTTCTGTGTAACTTCTGCACCAAAAAGAGAGGCATCCTGTACACGCCATGTGGTAGAAATTTTGCTCTTAGCCGATTTCAGGCTTAGTGCCGGGCCGTCAGCATACCCTGTACAGCCCGCGAGGAGCAAACTTCCCGCCACGAAGGCAGTGATATAAAAGAAAATAAGTGTTTTTTTCATAAAAAATCTGCTTTGCACAAATGTAGAAAATTCAACTGATTATTACATATTTTCGGGGCATGGAACTAAAAACACATATTCAAAAACTTGCGGCGGAAATTTTTGATGAGGTAATTTCCCTTCGTCAGCATATTCACGCACATCCTGAGCTTTCTTTTGAAGAAAAAAATACTGCTGCTTTTGTACAGCAACAACTCGGCAGTATGGGGATTGAATACAAAGCTGACATTGCCGGGCATGGGGTCGTAGGGCTAATTCACGGAAAAAACCCTTCTGATCGCGTGATTGCTCTCCGGGCTGATATGGACGCGCTTCCCATCAAAGAAGAAAATGATGTTCCATACAAATCTCAGCATCCGGGTGTCATGCATGCCTGTGGTCATGATGTACATACTGCCTCTCTCCTTGGCACGGCCCACATTCTTTCCCAGGTTACTGATCAGTTTTCGGGTACGATCAAGCTGATTTTCCAGCCGGCTGAAGAGAAGGTGCCCGGCGGCGCTTCATTGATGATAAAAGAAGGGGTACTTGCCAACCCCAATGTAAATGCGATCCTTGGCCAACACGTACAACCGCATCTGGAAGTAGGGAAAATCGGTATTCGCTCGGGTATGTATATGGCTTCTGCCGATGAGATCTATATGCGTGTCATCGGAAAAGGCGGGCACGCTGCGCATCCTTCACACTTTATTGATCCGGTGATGATGACAGCCCAGATTCTTGTAACGTTACAGCAGGTGGTGAGCCGCTCCGACCCCCGGATTCCGACCATTCTTTCTTTCGGAAAAATCATAGGCGAAGGCGCTACCAATATTATCCCCAATGAAGTGTATGTGGAGGGAACCCTTCGCACTATGGATGAAGTATGGCGGGAAAAAGCCCTGGAGAAAATCGCAGATATTGTTCATTCTGTAGCGAAAGGGCTGGGCGGAAGGGTTGAACTGGACATTCGCCGGGGGTATCCTTTCCTCGTCAACGACGAGGCGCTCACGGCTAAGGCCAAAAGCCATATTGTCGAATACATGGGCGCAGAAAATGTCGAAGAAATCGATCTGTGGATGGCGGCAGAAGATTTTGCCTGGTACACCCATGAAGTCCCCGGCTGTTTTTATCGTTTAGGCACCCGCAATGAAGCCAAAGGAATTGTCCATGGTGTACATACACCACGATTTAATATTGATGAGCATGCATTGAAAATCTCTACCGGGCTTATGGCCTGGCTGGCTATCAGGGAACTCTCGATGTAATCTTGTCTATTTTTTCAAACGGCTCAGGTCCAGTTCGAATCCTGGCAATACTTGTTCGCCGGATATTTTTTCTCCAAATCCGGTAATTACTTGTTTGCTCCCATTGATGCGGTAAATAGAAACAGTTTCCTGCTGCGGATCAATCAGCCAGGCGAGTTGACAACCGTTGTCCATCCACTCGGTCATTTTGTGCTGAAGCTCAGATAAACTGTCGGATTGAGAGCGAATCTCAATAATAAAATCAGGACAAATAGAGGCAAATTTTGTCTGATCCTCAGGTGAAACTGCATTCCATCGGTCTGCGGCAATCCAGCATGCATCAGGGGATTTGACAGACTGGTCGGGTAAGGTAAATCCGGATGAGGAATCGAATACTTCACCTTTTCTATGGATGAGATTCCAACTGTAAAGCTGGCCAAATACTTCACCGCTATATTTTCCAGAGAGAGAACCTGTGGGGGACATAATGATAATTTCCAGATTTTTGGAACGTTCAATCCGCAAATCCTGATTTTTTTGACAAAAGTCAAAAAACTCGTCTTCATTCATTTGATCAAGATATCTGGATTTTAAGCGAATGGTCTGCAACATCAGAAGGTTTTTATTTTAAATATACGATATTTTGCGGAAAATGTGATCTGTAAATGGAAACGTCAGGATATCATATTCACTATCCAATCTCTTGAAAAGCCAATAACGGTGTCTTTTTCCGGTTCATACTGCGTTTCATGATAAAGCCCTTCCCATAGTTTGAGGGTGACATTTCCTCCTCCGGCTGACTTCGCAAACGCTTCACTGGCTTGCCAGGAAGTGATTTTATCGCCTGTACCGTGATGAATCAGGAGTGGACAGGGGAACAGATTGGCGTGATCCAGTGCCCAAAGCCCTGCCTCATATACACTAAAAAAGAGAATCGAACTCATTTTATCATGAATCATCGGATCATTTCGGTAGCGATCGGCTTCTACCGGGTCGCGGGAGATAAATCCTGCATCCAGTTTTGTTGATTGAGCAAATGCCGGTGCAATTTTCATCATGATTTTTCCCAGAAATAATTGCATTGCCGGAGGTTTTACCGCAAGTTTCAGCCATGAAGAAGTGGCAATCACCCCTGCAACCGGAGGTTGAAACTGAAGCGCATAATTAATGACAAAATTTCCGCCCATGCTATGCCCATAGAGGAATCTGGGGCTTCCCGGCCAACGTATTTCTGCTTCAGCGAGCAATGAACCTATGGCAGCCATTACAGCCTCATAAGATGGAATTACCCCTCTTTTACCTTCCGTTTTGCCGTGGCCAAAATTGTCAAAGGCAATGACTGCAATACCAGCTTCATTCATCAGCTTTGCAACATAATGATACCTTCCGGTGTATTCGCCGTGGCCATGAACGAGGCATACAACTGCTTTTACCGTTGGGACAGGTTCCCATATTTCTCCGGCTAATCGATGAGTGCCGGAGACCAGTGTGAAGGTAGAATGTGGCATAGTATGTAGTCTTGCAGAAGTTTTCTTTCCAGAAAATGATTGTCCGGAACAAAATACGAAAAAAAATGCTATCCATATTTACTCATTATTTTACTTTTTTTCTCATAGAACGATATGGTAAGTGGCTGAAAAATAACCTCTTGCAATTATGGGTGTAATATTGGCAGGCATGGTGATTTTTACCTTGTATAGGTTTTTTTCCATGGAACAGGGAGAGATACCCGCGATATTTATTCTGTCATTCATCTACAATCAATCAACATAATCAACCATGGAAACATTTTCGCGGGCAAAGAGCCAGCTTAATATTGGCCGTGACACCGAAATCATTCTACAGGCAATCCGCGCGCTTAGCGGAAATTATGGAGCGTCCTTTATAATCAGAATGTTGCGAGGGCAGAAGTCATTGAGCCTTCGCAAGGACGAAGATGCAGATCTTCCGCAGTTTGGAGTATTAGCGGAATACAATGCTGAGACGGTCAGAGGCATTCTCAATTACTTATTGAAGGAAGAATATCTTCAGGTAATTAATGCGCGGTTTGGCAGTCTGGGTATTACTGAAAAAGGTGAATTATATCTTTCCAATCCTTCTGAAATCTGGGTGCAGAAAAAAGTGATTAATATGAGTATCCTGGATCGTATGCTAATGAAGGAGTTGCGGGAAATTCGCCGGGATCTGGCCCAGACAGAAAATCTCCCTCCCTTCAGGATATTTACGGATTACAGTCTTGAAAAACTGGTAGCTGTGAAGCCTGAGAATGTGGACGATCTGAAGCGGGTACCAGGTTTTGGCGATTATAAAGCCAATCGCTACGGTCCGGCTATTTTTCAGTCCATTACCCGGGTATCGGAAAAAAAAGAGGATGAGGATCGTTTTCAATTGATGAAACAACTCAATTCACCCGGGTACCGGCAGGTAAAAGATCTCTTTCAGGCAGGCGAAACGATCGAAGCTATTGCAGCAAAACGGTCGGTGAAAACTGAAACTGTAAGGCAGATTTTGCAAAGACTACATCGGGCGGGAGAAATAGACATGCGAACCTGGATTGAGGAACATGTTGCAAGTGAGGTTTTGGAGAAGGGGGCAGAGTATTTTCGCAAGACACCCGATTCACGGTTGAAGGAAGCTTACGAAAATCTTGGACTCGACTATGACATTTTGCAAATGTGTAAACTATATGTGGCAGATGTTTCAACTCGTCAGGATGATTTGCCGATGGCTTCCTGACAGGATCAAAGATTACTATTCAATTTTCAACAACCATTATCATGGAATCACAAGCTTATAATCAACAACCCATTGACATTGGCATGGAGGCGATGGCCGTGCTGAAGACTGTACTCCTTTTGGAAAAGGATTATTCAGGTAGCTATATCCAGCGCATTCTGACCGGGAATGATTCTTTCGGTTGGAAGAAACAACAGCATAAGCGCCTGGAGACTTTTAGTGAATTGGGGGAACATCATTTTGCTTATGTGGATGATCTGATCAATTACCTGATTAAGCATGGCTTTTTGAAAATATCCAATCCTGCTTATGGCTCTATTGCCCTGACCGATGAAGGGCGAAAATGGATGGAAAACCCCGACTCATTGATGACTACCAAAGGGGAACTTCGAAAGAGCTGGTATCAGGTAGAGCTGATTTCTGCTTTGAAGACGCTGCGAAAAGAAACAGCTGAACAGAAAGATAAACAGCCATTTGAACTGTTTACCAACTATACCATGGATGTTTTGGCGGATAAGCTTCCGCAAACAGAAGAAGCCTTAAAGGCAATACCCGGTGTCGAGAAAATGGATGGGGCGACCCGGTTGATGGTTTTGGCGGAGATTACGCGAATTGTGGAGAAAAAGGAAATTGACGATGAGACCGGTGTTTTTCGCAAAGCGTATTCTCCCAGCCATCAGAAAATTAAAGCATTGTTTCTCGACGGTAAGAAAGTATCGGAGATTGCCAGCGAAAGAGACTTGAGCCAGAGCACAGTTACCAATTATCTGGAAAACCTTCACCTTGCCGGAGAGATAGACCTTCGTCCATGGATAGAAGATACGATCGATGGCAAAGTTTTGCATAAGGTGACGCAATACTTCAGGCAGGTTCAATCCAGAGGGTTAAAGCAGGCATTTGAAGTGCTGGGGGTAGATTATGGCACATTGCGATTGTGCAGGCTATATATGGATACGCCTACCATGCAAAAGGCTTCTTGAGTGTTACTGGGTTTGAAGAAGGCCCCGAACGCAGAAATGTAGTACGGGTGCCTGTCTTTTTACACCTGCCAGTTAATCGGTGTAAGGCCTTTTTTTTCCAAAATGGCATTGGTTTGGGAGAAATGTTTACAACCCAAAAATCCATTATGTGCAGATAGTGGTGAGGGGTGAACAGATTTCAGCACATAATGCCTGGTAAGGTCAATGGTGGAACCTTTTTCCTGTGCATATCGGCCCCAAAGTAAGAAAATCAATCCATCTCTGTGATCGTTGAGCGCTTTGATGGAGGCAGTTGTGAATTTCTCCCAGCCTTTGCCCTGATGAGAACCTGCCTGATGTGCCCTTACAGTCAGAATAGAATTTAACAGCAACACACCTTGTTCGGCCCAGGGCTCCAGATTGCCATGAGAGGGAATGGAAATACCTACATCGCTTTGCAGTTCTTTGTAAATGTTTTTGAGAGAAGGGGGAGGGGCAATACCTGGCGGTACGGAGAAACTTAATCCATGGGCTTGTCCGGGTCCATGGTAGGGGTCTTGTCCCAAAATCACGACTTTGACTTTTTCAAAAGGCGTTTTATTAAACGCATTGAAAATATCCTTTCCCGGGGGGAAGATGAGCTGTCCGGCGTTTTTTTCAGCCAGAAGGAAGGTTTTCAGCTGTTGAAAATAGGGCTGAGCAAATTCCTCATAAAGAACCTTTTTCCAGCCTGCTTCAATTTGAACGGATTCTGCGGGATGTGTCATGGGTATCAGGAGTTGTTGCTATGGTTGAGGGGGCTTATACCATTTTTTGCGAAATACAACCATCGCAATGAATAGAAAAGATAAAAGTACTGCAAAACCCAGCGTATAGGCAAGAAAGGATGTATCTGCTGTACTATTTTGGGGCGGGAAAGCATCTTGTGCGAATGGCACTTCACCAGATATATGGCTGATAAGGGTATTGCCCATACAGCCATCGGTTTTGAGCCCAAATTTTTTCTTTACAAAAACGAGATATGTGCTATCCGCTTTAAAGGGGTAACCACAGTCTTTTTCCCAGGGAGCATTGACGATAAGGTATTTTGCCGCAGGGCGTTTCCATGTACGGTTTACTTCAAAAGAATACTTAAGCCCTCCGGACATCCAGTTGGTATTGACAAATACCACTTTACCTTCAAAAACAAGGTCTGCATCGGCAAAAGATTGAGTGATATCGGTATCTGGTTCACAGGAGCACGGTTGAGCCAAAGCCTGACCTGTAAGGAGGCACAGAGAAAACAGAACCGCGAAAAGGAGTTTTTTCATAGCAGTAAAGCTAAAAAAAATCCGGCGGCTGTAAACAGACGCCGGAAGAATCTATGTATTTCTTTTAGTTTGATCCTTTAGAAAGCAGTTTGCGGTAGGTATCTGGATTTTCCAGAACCTGGATAGCAGAATTAATATCAGAATCTTCGCCAAATGTCACCTGGATTTCACCGGGTTTGTAATAATATCGCCGGGCGATTTCCTGACGGAGGAGCATGACAATTTCTTTTTTGTGTTTCTGAAGGTCTTTGTCTTTTACCAGTGCCAGTTTGCGATCGAGTTCAGAGAGCGCTGATTTTAGCTGATCTGAATAGGATTCTTTTTCTACGGTTTCAACCAGTTTGTCCATTTGTTTTTCCGCATTGGTTTCGTAATCAAACTTTTGGGCTCGTACAAAATCGACAAACTCCCGGTAGGTTTCATCAGAGATTACAAACTCTCTGGGGGAAGGGATGGTCGGGTGGTTTTTGACAAATTGAGTAGCAAAATCAAAAATAAGGTTTTGGCTGCTGAGTTCGTTGGTAACGATATTGTTTTTTGTTACTTCTACGGCTACGTCTGGTTCGATTCCACCACCATCATAGACCGTTCTTCCATTTCGGGTTGTAAAGGAATTTTTGAGGCTGTCAGGAATTCTCGCTACGCTGCCATCTTCATTGCGTTCCGCATAATTGATTGCTTGAATACAGCGCCCGCTGGGCGTGTAATATTTGGCAGTCGTGACTTTCAGTTGGGTATTATAACTCAGGGGCCGGATATTTTGCACAAGCCCTTTCCCAAAACTTTTTTGGCCTACAATGACGCCGCGGTCAAGATCCTGAATAGATCCGGCGACAATTTCGGATGCGCTGGCGCTTCGGCTGTTGACCAATACAGCAAGAGGAATTTCGGTATCTACAGCATGGCGCTGAGCGTTATGTACATGGCGAGTGCCATCAATCCTGCCCCGGGTTTCTACGATCAATTCTTTTTCCGGAACAAATACATTCGCAACATTTACCGCTTCGTCCAACCTGCCTCCGGGGTTTCCTCTAAGATCGAGGATAATACCGGAAAGCTGGGGATTTTCCTTTTTTAAGGTTTTGGTTGCTTCCTGCACTTCCAGCCCTGCATCCTGAGTAAAACCAGTCAGAGATATATAACCTATTTTATCATTGACCATACCAAAATAGGGGACATTATCGACTTTAATCCGATCCCGGGAGAGCGTTACTTCTGAGGTACTTTCTTCTCCGGGCCGCTGTATAGTGAGGATTACTTCCGTTCCTTTTTCTCCGCGGAGGATATTGCGGACATCAGAGACATCTTTTTCGGGTGTGATGACTTCTTC
Organism: Bacteroidia bacterium; assembly: GCA_041391665.1. Taxonomy (NCBI): domain Bacteria; kingdom Pseudomonadati; phylum Bacteroidota; class Bacteroidia; species Bacteroidia bacterium. The sequence goes on from JAWKNO010000001.1 coordinate 1,738,186, forward strand.
GTTTATCTTTAAAATACGGTCGCCGGCTTTTAGCCCGGCCTTATCGGCGGGGTAGCCCTCATAGGGCTCAATTACGATGATTTGATCGTGCATTTTCCCAATTAGTGCACCTACGCCGCCGTATTGCCCGGTGCTCATAAATTTAAAATCTTCCACATCTTCTTCACTGATGTAGTTGGTATAAGGATCGAGCGAATTGAGCATCGCATCAATGCCTGTGCGCATCAGACGGGAAGGATCCGTATCATCTACATAGAAGGAATTAATTTCCCTGTAAAGCTTGCCGAAAATATCCAGATTTTTGGAGATTTCGAAGTAGTTATCCGTGATATTGGTAACAAATCCGACACTAAATGAAACGGTTATAAGTAATAAAACGGCCAGGAATTTTCTTTGCTTTATCATACGGATTGGTTGTTTCAGACTAAAGTTAGTTCAATTTAGCCAATAAGTGTTTTGGAAAAGGCAAAAAATACCCATGAATATGATTCATGTAATACTATTACCTGAATTGTAAAAAAAAGGTTTTCGGCTTTCCTCCAAAATAATCCGGGGGATTGAGGCTTAAGATAATGATTTGCCTTGAAATCTGAAAAGAAGAGAAAAAAATTATGAATTATTTAACTCTTTCTCAATGCGTCGGAGTGCCGTACTCATGGCATAGGCAATCCCGTCATAAGGGGCTATGCGGGCATTGTTATATTTAACAAGTATGATAAGATTTTTGCCTTTTTGAGTAAGAGCAGGCAATAGAATATGTTTATTGAGCCGAAAAGCTTCACGCATCCTTCTTTTGAGGAGGTTTCGGTCAACAGCATGTTTGAAACTTCTTTTTGGCGCTGTAACGGCAACAGACAATGCCGCCTGGGAGAGCCCGGGAGGTACGTCAAATGCGTAAAAAAATCTGAGCACGCCAACCGAAAAACGGGAGCCGTGCTCAAACAAATATTCGAATGCGATTTTACTGCGCAGCCGTTCGTTTTTGCGAAGAAAGAAACGCCGGTTTTCCAACGAATCTAACTGCGACACGTTATTTGCCTTTATGTCTGCCTTCGTCGCTAACAGTAAGCTTGTGGCGTCCTTTAGCTCTACGGGTAGCCAGAACTTTTCTGCCGCCGGCAGAAGCCATTCTTTCCCGGAAGCCATGCTTGTTTCTACGCTTCCTGTTACTTGGTTGATATGTCCGTTTCATAGTTCTTAATTTTCAGGAGTGCAAATTTAGCAATTATAGTGATAAGGCCAAAGATTTGGTGACATTATTGATAACGTTCTACAATCTTCTTGAATTCGGGCTTATCCTTATATGCATTGAAGGCAGCCGTGAAGTCCATAATGCTGGCTACTTCGGCGCCTTTTTTGAGTGCGATCTCGATATTTGAGTAGACAAGGGCTTCTTCTTCCTGGGCTGCATAGATAGCTGCCAGCACGCCATATGGTTTGGCGGCCTCAGGTTGTAGCCTTATGCCTGTCTCTACATCCTCGATAGCTTTGGCGTATTCCCCGATATTGAGATAGAGGAGCCCCCGGTTAAAATACACATCTGCGTACTCATGATTGATTCGGGTGGCGTCATTGTAGTCAATCAGTGCATTTTCATAATCTTTTAGCCTGAATGAAAGATTTCCGCGCTCATTATAAGCAACATAATTTTCCGGATCAATCGAAAGAATATGGTTGAAATGTTCACGTGCCATATGGAAATCTTCCAGTTTTTCATAACACTCAGCCAGGCGAAGATCGACTACTTTGTAGGCCTGGTCATCTCTGACGCGCATGAGTTCAAAAAACTTCGCGGCAGTTTCCCATTCTTCTCTTTCATAACTTTCACTTCCTCTTGCCCAATAAACCATATCTTCCACTGCGGAAACAATAAAGTCGCTTTCCTGGTCAAAGAGAAATTGCGGCATTTCCATACTGATCTGTCCCTGATTAATCGTGTTGGGTTTGCCTGTATAGAGATAATGGAAGTTGATCAAAACGGCGTCGCGTGTGTTGATGGTATAATCGCCCCAAAGGACAAGGTTGGCATTACAGCTTCGGATAATACTTTCTGCCTTTTCTATTCCCGGCGGGCAATCTCTGAAATCGATTTTTTGGGTGCTGAAGTTATTGCCATCCTCTTCCAGTCGCTGGATCCGTCGCCAGATGGCTTCAGTATAATAGGTATCTGAATTTTCGCAATTTTCATCTTCATAAAAGGGCAGCTGAAGAACATTGTATGAGCCTGAGGTTTCAAACAGACAGTCTTCGGGCTGGTGAAGCAAATTTTGTATTTGCTCAGGAATCTGTAACAAAAATGTGAGTACAATGAGTAACGAGGAGGCCAGTAAGACGGAGCCGATCCGCCTGATTCTGCGCGATCGTTTTTTCTCGTCTTTCATCGCCGGCTCTATTTCAGGTAGCAGCACGGGCAGTTTCCATTCCAGCCGGGATTGATTTTCCTGAAGTACATAAAGCCCCCAGGTGACCTGTTTTCTCGCTTCGTCTGTTTGTTTTCCTTCCCAGACCAACCGATCCTGGTCCAGGTCATAGCTTACTTCTTTGAAGGAAAATTTATGCGCATAGCTGTCCCGGATTCTTTCTACGGCCTGACGTATACTGAGTCCACGGGCAATACCGGTATAAAATGCATGGGCAATGTCCTGCGCATTTCGGCGATTGTTGTCAACCTGGGTTACCATTACTGCCGGGATATCTTTGAGCAATAAGGCTTCCAGCAAAGCGGGCGTGGCACAGCCGTTGAGAAAAACGAGAGAAAGTCCGGGAAGGCGGGAAATAAGTTGAGTGAAACCTTTTGGATCCAGGGCCTCTTCTCCAAATCCACCTTCAAAGTGAAGGTATTCTCCGGAAGAAAAACCAGCCAGGTGCAAAATGTTTACCTGTGGACTGTAAGTATATTGGCGGAAGATGTCAAAAATGAATTTACCCTTTTCCGGCTCCTCAAAAATTACCTCATAGATGGTCTGTGCACTTTCCTGTGCAAAAATTTCGGTAATCATCTTGCGCTCCTGTGCAAGCAGCCGGGACTTTCTACCGTCGCGGTAGCTGTTTGCCGAAGCAAGAAGTATGACGGGTTTAGGAAGATCCGTTTTCATAGACCGGTAATCCTTAGTGTCCTAAGGATGAAAAAATACTCCATTCCGTGGTAAAACTAACGATTTTTTACATTTTTCCGTTGATTCTGCTGTTTTTATATTATACAAAAAACCGTGCCGAAATTGATTTTCAGCTCAATAATCCCTGATCTGCGAAGGAATAGTACCCTCTGGACGATACTATGATGTGATCAAGTACCTGAATATCAAATACTTTTCCTCCACTTACCAACTTCCGGGTGATCTCAATATCTGCCTGGCTGGGGGTAAGATTCCCCGATGGGTGGTTGTGAGAAAGGATGATGGCACTGGCCAGGTGATGAATCGCTTCCCTGAATATGATTCGCGGGTCAATGATGGTAGCAGAGACCCCACCCCTGAAAATCTGTTTTTCCGCAATGATTTCGTTATTTCGGTTGAGAAACAATACGTAAAAAACTTCCTGCTTCAGGTCTGCGAGCCGTGGGGCGAGGTAGTGTGCGACCGACTCTGAATGTGTAAGCCGGGGCGCTTCAGAAATTTTCATCAGTTTTCTGCGTCCCAGCTCAAAGGCGGTAATGATCGTGATGGCTTTGGTTTTGCCGATTCCCTTAAAACCGGTAAGCTCGGCTACGCTGGCCTGCGCCAGTTGAGGTAGTCCGCCCAGTGATTCGAGCATTTCGCGGGCCATATCAAGTGCCGATCGGTCCCGGGTGCCGGAAGCGAGCAGAATAGCAAGCAACTCAGTGTCGGTCAGTGCTTCTATGCCTCTTTGAAGGAGCTTTTCTCTTGGGCGGTCCTCCAGTGCCCAATCTTTAATGGATGTGTGCGTATAGGTTTTCATTCCGGCAATCTCGTGAAAGTGCAAAAGATTGCGATGGAAAAAAACGCGCAAAAGTAAATAAGAAATCCCGCCGGAGGCGGGATTTCCATATAATCTTATTCTGGTAGTTTTAGACTAACTTACTGTTAAGCAAGCGCATTCACGTGGCGGGTGAGCTTACTTTTCATGTTAGCAGCAGTATTTTTATGGATAATGTTGGATTTAGCAACTTTATCAATCGTACTGATAACTTTTGGCAGCATTCCCAGGGCTTCTGCTTTATCAGTTGTTGTACGCAGGCGCTTAATCACGGTACGCATCGTTGTTTTTTTGTAACGATTTCTCAATCTGCGCTTTGCATTTTGTCTGATCCTCTTTTTTGCTGACTTGTGATGTGCCATATATCTAAGTTTCCTATATTTCTCAATTGGTGGGCAAATATACAAATAGGAATCCAAAAGGCAAGCGTTGTGTTCAGATTACTTATTAAAATTTTTAATAATCTTCATTTTACTTTTTGCGGAGCCTGCTTAAGGCCCCATACAAGTCTTGGTTTTTTCACCAATTTTCCTAAATTGGAAGGTATTCTGCCCTAACGTGTTCATGATCACGCTGAAAAATCGACATTTTAACACTGAATGTTATTTTTCCTGCAAAAAAGAATGTGCCTGTGTTGCACAAACTATTTGTGCCTGTTATTATTACTCCGTGTGATTTATCTGAAAAACTTATTTGCTGGAAATGCCGGTATTTGAAGCAGTTTTCAATCACGATTTGCAGTTTCTCAGGCGTTATCTTGAACTGGGAGGCAACCCCAATCTCAAAAATGAGATTGGCAGTACCCTGCTTCATGAAGCTGTACAGGAGGGGGATCTGGAAATCGTAAGACATTTACTTGCTCATGGTGCTTCTGTAAACAACCTCGATGGATATGGCAATACGCCTATGCATGTGGCTTGTATATTTGGTCACAGGAAAGTGGCGGAAGAACTGGTTTGTTTTGGTGCAGAAATCGATTCTACTTCAGAAATGCGCACCTGGACGCCCCTTATGCTGGCTATCAATGAAAGTTATACGGATATGGCTGAATGGCTTATCAGGCAGGGGGCCAACCTTAATTATGTGGAATGCAATGATGGATGGACGCCACTATTGGTTGCTTGTGAACAGGGACTGAAGGATATGAGCATCCGTCTGATCAAACGAGGGGTGAAAATTGATGCAAAACTCACGGGGGGCGATGTGCGGGGAAGATCTGCAATTCATCTGGCGAGCTATTATGGTGAAGTTGATATTGTAAAAGAATTGCTTGGGCAGGGACAAGACATCAATCTTACGCCGGAAGGTGGTGGTCTCAGTGCTTTGCATTGGGCTGTCTACAACAATCATTCCCGTCTGTTGAAGTTTCTGCTTTGCCAAAAAGCAGAGGTGAATATTTGTGCAGGAGGGATTTATCAAAACCGCACGCCACTTCACTATGCTGTTTCCTGCGACAGACCCGAAATGGCCAGGCTTTTGCTTGAATATGATGCTGACCCGCTTCAAAAAGATGATGAAGGCCGGCACCCGGTTGATCTGGCGTTGAAAAGGTTTAAAGAAACCCGCCTTATCAGACACGAAAAAATGTTAACCTTGCTCGAGTCTTATATCTGAGCCTTCGGCTTTCGTCCGAAACACACCTAACTTTCAATCTCATACCGTAATGTTGAGAACCGCTGTCGTTACCGTTATTTTTGTATTTAGTTGTTTTTTTATTTCTGCCCAAACACCGCTTTCGCCGGAATCGCACGGGGGAAATCCGACTAAGATACTCGACCTGAAAAATCCTGCTGCAAGTACCCTGGTCAAGATTACAGAAGAGGACTTTTCCCGGCAAAATCCGCGCTTCCGCAGCTTTTTGCCAAAAGAAAGAAAATGTAGTACACTGGAAGTTGAAGCGGATATGCAGATTCAACATGCCGATGAATCTGAAAGCAAAGATGAATTTGAAGAATGGCTTGATGGTGCGATCAAACGCGATCAGACTACGCGTTCTCTTAGCCGAAAAGCCGGTCCCGATGAGGTAATCACTTTGCCTGTGGTTATTCATGTGATTTATTCCTACCCAGCTGAAAATATCAGCGATGAACAGGTGCTTTCTCAAATAGAAGTGCTGAACCAGGATTACCGCCGCACCAATGCTGACCAGGACCGCACTCCTAAAGAGTTTAAAAAGGTGGCTGTTGATACGGGTATTGAGTTTTGCCTCGCCACCGTTGATCCTTCCGGAAATCCTACCACCGGCATTGACCGGGTATCTATGAGTGGGAGCCCGTTTGCCGAACGATATATAAATGAGACTATAAAACCTGCAACGATATGGGATACCGATCGGTATTTGAATATTTGGGTGTGTAATATCGCCGGTGGCATCCTTGGTTACGCGCAGTTTCCCGTATCTTCCGGGCTCACAGGGCTTCCCGGCTCCACGGGAAGGGCTGATGCCGATGGCGTAGTAATCAGTTACAATACATTTGGTACAAGTGGTACTGTAGTGGCTCCGTTTGATAAGGGCCGTACCGCCACCCATGAAATCGGACATTGGCTGGGCCTGCGTCATATCTGGGGAGACGGTCCCTGTGGCGTAGATGATTTCTGTAAAGATACACCCGAAACCAGCCAGGCAAACTTTTCATGCCCTCCGGGAGTAACCGGTTGTGCCGGTACCAATGCAATGGTTCAAAATTATATGGACTATACGGATGATGCCTGCATGAATATGTTTACGGCTGAACAGCGTATGCGTATGCGCGCGGTATTGGAAAATAGTCCCAGACGCAACAATCTGATTAATTCTACTACCTGTATCGCCGCTAAAACTCCTCCCGAACCTGCCTTTACTGTCGATCTCCGTACAGGATGCGGGCCACTGACAGTAAACTTTACCAATAACTCAACCAACGACCCCGAAACGTTTGAATGGTCATTCCCCGGAGGAAAACCTGCTACCTCAAATAAACCGGAACAAAAAGTAGTTTATCGTCAGGCGGGGGTATATCCCGTCAGTCTGCGGGTCACCAATTCCGGTGGTACGCGCTCCATTACCATGGATCAGTATATCCAGGTGTATGAAACGGGCAGGCAACTGCCATTGGAAGCTAAATTTGAAACAGGAAACACTTTTCCTCCCCAAGGATTTGTGATCCTTAATCCCGATAATGATGATACATGGGCTCAATCCGGGAAGGTAGGTGGAATGGGGAAAAGTAATGGCGCGCTCTGGTTAAATAACTACGATAATAATCTGACAGGTGGTGCTGACTGGTTTATGACTCCCGTTATGGATTTCTCTACGGGGGTAAATACCCGCCTGAGTTTTGATCTGGCTTATGCGATGTTTGACGAAAAGTACAGTGATACTTTAGGTATTTTTATCTCTACCGGTTGTGAAGCTTCTTTTCAGAATATTTATTATAAAGGCGGAAAAGACCTTACCACCGGATCCGCTCAATCCCGGGTTTTTTCCCCCCTTGCCGGAGAATGGCGAACAGAAATTATTGATCTCAGTCAGTTTGACGGTTTACCTTTTGTCCAGATTGCTTTTGTGGGTTTTTCCGGACATGGAAATGATTTGTTTATTGACAACCTGAATGTCCAGTCCCGCCCGGTCCCGGCTCCGGTTGCCGACTTTGTCGTGACTTCCACAACAGTTTGTGCCGGTGGATCGATTTCATTCAGCGATAAATCTTCCAATACCCCGACGTCGTGGGTTTGGTCATTTCCCGGGGCAAGCCCGGCCAGTGATACTACAGCCAATCCCGTCGTAACTTTCCCCTCGCCGGGTATTTACGATGTCATGCTGACCGTCTCTGGTCCCGGTGGCAGCCATACCATCAACCGTGAGGGATATATCGTCGTAAAACCTCGTCCTGCGCTGAAACTCACTTCTACCAAAACTGATATTTGCCTGGGCGAAGAAATCACCCTTACCGCTTTCGGTATGGACAAGTATATATGGGATCTGAAAGGCGATGCCCCCGCTCCGGCTGGTAATGCCATTACCCTGCAACCCAAAAATGATGTTGTCTATTCAATCACGGGTGAAGGTGATGCTGCTTGTGTTGGGACAGCTTCCGTAACGATCAGGGTTCAGCAAATTAGGCCACTGACAGTTACCCCCCCTGTAGCAACGATATGCAAGGGAGGAGAAATCGGACTGAATGCGACGGGTGCACGCAGTTATTTATGGTTTCCGGCAGCAGGACTAAGCAATACTTCCAGCGGATTTGTAAACGCATCTCCTGAGCGTACGACAGACTACACCGTTACAGGGATCAGCGATACAGGATGTGAACTGAAATCTACCGTAAGGGTTGAAGTGGAGGAGATTCCTCAAAACTTTCTGCTTTCAGCATCCCGGCAACTGCTCTGCCCGGGGGAAACCGCAACCCTCACCGCCTCCGGCGCTGCCGGGTATGTGTGGGCTCCGGCCACCGGACTCAATACAACCTCCGGTGAACAGGTGCTGGCCTCGCCTGCACAAACCACGACTTATACCGTTACTGCTACCACACAGAATGGCTGTACTTTTCAGAAAAAAATTACGATACAGGTAGCGCCCCGTCCGGATGTAAATATTCAATCGGGAATTACGGCGGTATGTCAGGGGCAGCGCGTGCGATTGAGCGCTTCAGGTGCCGATGCTTTCCTATGGTCTCCGTCTGCGTATGTAGATCGCATCAGTGGCCCGGTAGCAGAGGCATTCCCGGAAGTAAATACAACATTTTCTGTCGTCGGAAGCAACTCCTTTGGCTGCCTAGATACAGCAAAAATCTATATCGAGGTATTTAAAGCTCCACCTGTCGTCATTGATGCTTCTGCAAAAGTGATTTGCCGGGGCAGTAATGTGAAGTTAAGTGCCGTGGGAAGTGGAAGTTTTACCTGGGATCCAGCCCCTGGTCTGAGGTCAGCTTTTAATCAGGAAGCGATTGTTTCGCCAACTACTGATCAAATCTACGCCGTTACCAATGTCGATCCGAATGGCTGTCTGGCCCGTGGTGAGGTCACCATTCAGGTTGCAGATGGCCTTCGCCCCGTGGCAGATTTTAAGATGGATCAGTCTTTTTCCTGCTCTGGCCAGGAAATACAATTTACCAGCACATCACAAGGCGCTGTCGATTTTCTCTGGGAAATCCCCAAAGGTATTCCGTCCACTTCCACCTTGCCCAATCCCCGAATAAAATTTATCGAAGAAGGCGTTCATGATGTTGTATTGACCGTAAGGGGGTGCAATGGACAATCGGACAGAAAAACTGCGCTGGGTGAAATTGTGATTACTGCGCCATTCTCCCTTCGGCTTAATACGGGTGATGTTACGGTTTGCCGTGATTCGCCTTTCCGGTTGGAGGCTTCGGGCAATGGCGCTGGAAATTTTACATGGTCTCCGGCTGTGGGGCTTGATAAAACAGAAGGAAAATCGGTTGTCGCAAACCCTGAACAAACCACTACTTATACGGTCACTGCTTCTGACGCTCAGGGCTGTCAGGCATCACGGACCGTGACGCTGTTTGTCAGTGGTCTGGGCAATAAGCTAAAAGTTGCGCCATTTGCACCTGTTATTTGTGCCGGGGAATCTGTTACACTTTCTGCGGTAGGTGCAGTCAACTACGAATGGAGTCCACGCACAGGGTTAAATACTTTTTCTGCTGCTTCGGTGGTCGCAACACCCACAAAGACCACTACTTATACAGTTACCGCTTCTGACCTGGACGGATGTGTGTTTACTGATACGGTACGGGTGGAAGTAAGGCCGCGAAAAGTAATTACTGTAGAACCGGCTTCTCCCATGATATGTGAAGGCTCGTCTATAAAATTGCGTGTAAATGGAGAAGGGGTATATAATTGGTCGCCAGGGTATGGGCTTGGTGCTGTCACCGGTAATGAAATTGATGCTTTTCCTACTCAGACAACCACTTATACGGTAAATGGGGTAGATGCTCAGGGTTGTACGAGCACGGGACAGGTAACAGTTTCCGTTGAAAAAATCCAGCCGATAAGTGTATATGCGCAGGATAATGGGATCTGTAAAGGTCAGGCAACGTTGCTGACTGCCAAAGGTGGCGGGAGCTATGTATGGAGTCCTGCTACCGGGTTGGATAAAACCTCCGGTGCGATTATTTCTGCGGCGCCTAAAGTAACTACTACCTATACAGTTACCGGAGGATCAGCCAACTGCCCTCAAACACAGACAGTAACTGTCGAAGTCGCAGAGCCAAAGCCACTGAAAATTGAGCCCGAAACGCCTCAAATTTGCATGGGAGGAGTCGTAAAGCTGGAGGTTTTTGGGGGCACGACTTATATCTGGAATGGTGATGAGGGATTGAGTTCTGCCGCAGGATCAGTGGTATCCGTTTCACCAAAGAAAACAGCAAGCTACACGGTAATGTCTGTAGACACTGCGGGCTGTGAGACCTCTGGAGCTGTGACGGTAAGGGTCAATGCCGGAGGATTTCTTTCTGCAACCACTTCTGCTTCGAGTGTATGTGCCGGAGAAGAAATTACCCTTTCGGCAGATGGGGCAGATACTTACGAATGGTTGCCGGCGCGGGGAGTACTGGCTCGCCCGACTGCGCGCACATATGCAAGGCCAGATACTTCTGTTAGGTACACGGTCGTAGGCAAAGATGTACTTGGGTGTGTGGATACCGCTTCTGTAAATATTGGCGTTAGCCGGATCGATGCAGATTTTGAGCTTTCTGCCATGGATATCGACCTGGCAGAATCCACCGGACTGGTTCGGTTTACCGATAAAACTGCCGGCGCACAAGCCTGGATATGGGACTTCGGTATTGGCAGCACTTCACGGCAGCCAAACCCCAGCCACGTTTATACAGAGGCTGGAACCTATATTGTTACGCTTCGTGTTTCTGACGGTGTATGTGAAGATATTGTGCAGAAGGAAATACGGGTAAAAAACTCCAGCAGCCTGGAAGATATTACAGATCTCGGGGAAATCAATATTACCTCTAAGCCAGTCAACGGTCGGGTAGATATGGTGATGAACAGCCCCCGGAAAATGTACCTGCGTATGCGTCTGCTCGACGATGCGGGTTTCCAGTTACTCTCGGGCTCTCTGCGAATCAACTCCGGTGAATACCGCCAGCAGTTGGACCTGACTGGCTTTGATACCGGTATTTACCATATTCAGCTGACGGATGGCGTTGCAACAATTACCCGAACGATTGACTATCAGCAATAATTACTGGACAAGCGGAAGCATTTCTACCTGACGCACTTCCTGGGTCGTGCGGTTGTGTATAAAGGCAACGATACTGCACCGGGAAGGATCAAATTCTGGATTGAGCTTATAGGAATAGCTCAATGTAAATCGCGCATCTTTGCTGATCGCTGAAGTACTTACAGGCTGCCCCCATGTCCCGTTGATGGCGGCACGAAGTACATTGTGATGAACATAATCCGGAATGTCAGGGCTACTGCCGGTAGCTTTATAGTCTTTTTGCCAGTCAACAATTCCATCTTCAATCAGGAATACAGAAAGATGATCATCAGCAGGCGCAGTTGTCAGGTATTTGATATCGACTACAGTTGTGAGCTTCAGACTGTCAGGGTCGTAACAGTTGAAAATTCGGAGACCGGCTTCCGGTGCCTCCTGCAATCTCTGATCGACATAGGTAGGCCATGAATTGAAATTATTGTTCATATTCACGCGGTCAACCATCCCAAAAGGAACCGCACTGGTATTGTTAAGGGCACTATAAATCTCAATACCCGCAGGTGTGGTAAAGTTGGTTCCATATTGACTGGCACCCGCCGTGTAGGTAGACAATGATCCTGCATGAATGGTGACAAGAATTACTTTCCCCTCTTTCGCTTCAATCAGCTGATGTACTTTTGCCGATGCTTCGGGGCAGTTTCCGCATTTGTGCCCGGTCATTTCTTCCAGCAACACCTTTTTTTCAATGGTGGTTCCCGCTCCAAAAGCTTCGGTCTGCCCTGCATCTGCCAGGCACTGTTCATCTGCTGAAAGAGAAGTTACTTCATCCAGATAGGGTGATTCTATAATGTCGCAGGCTCCCGCGAATATTAAAACCAATGACAGTAGTGCGAATATCCTGATAGCTTTCATTGTAGGAACTTTTTTTCGTAAAAAAACAAAATTTGTCAAAAAAATCTATCGTCTTCCCGACATAAATTAAACATCATCAAAACGAACTGCTAAGTGCAAGGCCAAAACCGTTGGAGGCCGGTACTTCCCGGCAGATTCCACCCACACATAGTAATCCTCTGCGCTGGCGGCTGTAACCCAACGAAATGCGGTTGGCTTCAAAAGCGTAAGCGAATGAAAAATTATAATAATGTACCCGTAAGTCGGGATCGGGATTTCCATAGTTATATTCATCAAAAACGGTAATATACCAGTTGGGGGAAATCGATAATTCTCCCAAAACCATCGCCCAACTGCCCATATCCTGTTTGGTGTACATATGTTGCAATTCGCCTCTTACAGATACTTTCCGGGCGATTTTATATTGCGCCTCAATCACCCCGATATGGGTGTCTACCAGTTCGTGCCCTCCATTATTTGTACCCAGTGTGATGACATTCTGGTTGTATTTGAGGTGGATATAGGTGAGGATCGTGCGAAGGTTTTTTGTCCACCTTTTGTTGAATTCAAAATTGATATCTTCAAAATACAGGTTGTGAAGATCGCCCATAAACGATGATTCGTAGCGGAATTTGGGCTCTGTAAATACCGTATCCAGTCCGCTGATCCGTGAATAGTTCACCGTGAGTTGGGTGCCGTATTTTCCGCCCAGTTTTGTCCCCTTCTGAATCGTGTAAAGAATACTCGCCTGAATCCCCACTTCTCCGTTGAGTTGTGTCGCATAGGGATAGAGGGTAGGCAGCCGGTAGGTGTGGAGTTTGGAGATTGCCGGGAGAAAACTCAGCGATAACTCCTGAAGAGAAACCGTTCGCTCCGAACGAAAATCCATATTATCGATTCGTTTGGCACTGACATTTATCCCCAATCCTTTTTGCGAATAGGTTGCATTCACATAAAGCGCATTTCCGGGATTATAGACATATCGGTTGAGTTGAAAAGGATCGTTGATTTTGTAGGCATATTCTGCATCCATGGCAAAATTTCCATAATTGAGGCGGGTTCTTGCAGAAAATGCGGAAACATTCTCCGGAAGCTTTAAAATCAGGTCGTCGTCTTCCTGAAATTTATTCACAACACTCGCTCCAATCGTAATGCCCAACTTTGACTCTCTCAAAAATGCGGTTGCCTGATTGAGGTTGAGTTCTGTATCTGCTCCCCGGATCAACGAAGAAGTTCTTTCCCAAAACTTGCGCTGCTTTCCAATGAATCCCTTGACATAAAAGCCGGGTATAGGCGAAAATTTGGCGCGAATGCCGTCGATGGAATTATCAATTCCCAATGCCCACTCCTGATAAGCGCGGAATATAATTCCATTTCCAAACTGATCGTAAAAATTGCCGACGGTAATATCCAGTTTGTCTGAGTTATAGGAGGCAAACCGGTATGGCAATCCCTGGCCTTTATACCGCTGATCAAAGCCCAGCAGCGGATTGAGGTAAGCTTCATATCGCACGCCGGCGCTAAACTGGTTTTTCTGATACGTAAGCTGTAAAAAGCTGTTGGAAAGCACATGCTCATCTACCGCAGATGCACCGATAATCGAATCAGGAAACAGATACTGCACATCTGATTGAAAACTGCCGCTGATACTGCCTGCATTCCCTTCCTGTGCGAGCAGAAAAGTAGGGAAAAAAACTACAGATACCGCAAACAATATTGCCTTAATGAAAGTAGTAAAAGTATCAACCATAAATGCCAACTAAGGTAAAAGGGGAATTGCAAAGATAGACAATTATTCTTTTTACATTCAACTTCGATATTTCCCTCCTTCGTAAGAAATGGTTATCTTGATGCAAACACAATTTCAGGACATACTACATGAAAAATCCCTCTTCTGTAACCCCACTTTCACCCGGCCAAATGAGTACGGGTGTGTCGTATTTCCTTCCACTGATCTATATTGCCTGGTCTGATGAAGTATTAACGCCCACGGAAATAGCGTCGCTGGAAGCAATCGTAAAAAAGCAGGAATGGCTGGAGCCGGATGAAAAAAACATCATCATTTCTTATCTCAATCCTAAAAATGCGCCTTCCCGGATGGAGCTCACTGACTGGAAACAAACCATCCTTCAGGCTGCTGAAAATCTCCCGGTTTCCTCCCGAAACGATCTGCTCAAACTCAGCCGGGAAATCGCAGGGATTAGTTCCTCCGGCAAAATGGAAGCCGCTGCGATGATTGCCCTTCAGGAGGTAGAAGATGCCCTGGGGCTGATCACCAAAGAAGCTGTCAGCGAATTATTGCAAGAGCGGCATGCTGAAACGCCTGTGGAACTACCGAAAATACCTACTCCTTCTTTTGACACGGTTGTTCTTCAAAACCTCCTTGACGGCCCGGAAAAACCTACGCTCGATAAGGTGCGCCGGTTGCTGGCCGACCCGGTATTTTCTCTGGAAAAGGTAAGCCCGGTAAAGGAAATCTATCGGGAAACGATTCTCTCATGGTGTCAAATGCTGGCAGATCAGGGGTTGGGCGCCCTTTCTTACCCTATCGAAACCGGGGGCGAAAATAATATGGCCAAATATATCGCTGTGTTTGAGACGCTGGGTTATCACGACCTCAGCCTGGCGATAAAATTTGGGGTGCAATTTGGTTTGTTTGGCGGGAGTATATTGGGACTGGGTACAGAAATACATCATAAAAAATATTTACCCGATGCAGGCGCCCTCAAATTACCCGGCTGCTTTGCCATGACCGAAGCCAACCACGGCTCCAATGTCAAAGACATTGAAACAACGGCTACCTATGATATTCACAGTCAGGAATTTATTATTCATACCCCTCACTATCACGCGCACAAAGAATATATCGGTAATGCAGCCGTACACGGGAAAATGGCGACAGTTTTTGCGCAGCTCTACACTGGCGGCGAATGTTATGGCGTTCATGCCATCGTGGTGCCGATCCGCGACGAAAACGGACAGCCTTTGCCTGGGGTAAGAATTGAAGACAGTGGCCGTAAACTCGGGTTAAATGGTGTGGACAACGGGCGGATCTGGTTTGACCAGGTGCGTGTACCCCGCGAAAATCTACTCAACCGCTTTGCCGATGTAAGTCCTGAAGGGGAATATTCCAGTCCCATTACCAGCGACTCCCGGCGGTTTTTCACCATGCTAGGCACGCTCGTGGGAGGAAGAGTCTGTGTACCTATAGCAGGACTGAGCGCCGCCAAAACCGGGCTGACCATCGCTATTCGCTATGGCGCAAAACGCAGGCAATTTGGCCCGGCGGGACAACCCGAAACCGTGATTCTCGATTACCAGACCCATCAGCGGCGGTTATTGCCCCTGCTAGCCAATGCCTATGCTTACCACTTTGCGCATCGCTATATGGCGCAGCGATTTCTAAGCCAGAGTGAAGCCGATGCCCGCGAACTGGAAGCACTTGCTGCCGGGTTGAAAGCAATGAGCACATGGAATACTACCCGCACCTTGCAGGAATGTCGCGAAGCCTGTGGCGGAAATGGTTATCTCGCTGTAAACCGCTTCGCCGATCTAAAGGCAGATACGGAGATATTTACCACTTTTGAAGGGGATAATACCGTGCTGATGCAATTAGTTGCCAAAGGCAGGCTGACTGACTTTAGGCAGGAATTTAGTTCGATGAATTTTTTCGGAATTGTCAATTATGCCGCACGGCAAGCAGCGAAGTCCCTGCTGGAGCAAAATCCTTTTGTGATTCGCACGACAGGAGAGGACCATTTGCGCGACAGCGAGTTTCACCTGTCGATGTTTCGTTATCGTGAAGAGGATATGGTCATGTCATCAGCGCGGCGCCTGAAGCAGCGGATTGAAAGCGGAATGGACTCCTATCAGGCGTTTATCGAAGTGCAATATCACCTGATGGGTATGGCAGAAGCCTATGTAGATCGCGTGGTGCTGGAGCAGTTTGTACAGGCTGTGGAAGCATGCGAAGACCCTGCGTTGAAACCGGTGCTGAAAAAACTCAGTGAGCTGTATGCCTTGACCCGGATGGAAACACATTTTGCGTGGTATCTGGAAAACGACTACCTCGCCGGCGTGAAGAGCCGCGCCATCCGGAGCCAGGTCAATGCTCTGTGCCGCGAGTTGAAGCCGGAGGCGGTAGGGTTAGTAGATGCCTTTGGGATTCCGGAGGCGTTTTTACGGGAGACGATTGGAGGGGAGGAGTAGAGGTTTACAGATACATGCTTTATTGTAAATCTAAAGTGGTTTGCTCCTACTCAAAAGTTTCGCATTACCTCTTTCGCCACAACCTGTCCGGAAATCAATGAAGGGGGAACGCCCGGTCCGGGTACCGTCAGATGGCCGGTATAGTACAGGTTGCTAACCTTGCGAGACTTGAGTTTGGGTTTGAAAAAGGCCGTCTGTAACAGCGTATTTGCCAGCCCATAGGCATTTCCCTTGAAGGAGTGATAATCCTTCTCAAAATCGCGCATCGCATAACTTCTCCTCAAAATCACCGAATCACGTATATCGTCGCCTGTAATAGCTGCATACCGGTCCATGACTTTCTGGTAAATAGCCTCGCGTTGCGCATCGCTGTCTTCCAGCCCCGGTGCAAGCGGAATAAGAATAAACATATTTTCGAGCCCTTCGGGTGCTACGCCCGGGTCTGTTTTTGTAGTACTTGATACATAAAACAGCGGACGTGTCGGCCACTTCGGGTGCGTATAAATTTCCTCTGCGTGGAGGTCAAAGTCTTCGTCAAAAAACAGGTTATGGTGCTGGATATCAGCAACTTTACGGTTGAGGCCCATGTAGAACAACAGGCTCGAAGGTGACATTGTGCGGTTTTCCCAGTATCGGGAATTGTAGTTGCGCCAGGGTTTGTCAAGCAGGGCCTGGTCGGCGTGTTGGTAGTCGGCATTGGCGATGACCACGTCAGCGGTAAATTCGCCCTGAGCGGTGATGACTTTCGATGCCTTCCCATTGTCAACCACAATCTTTTGTACCTCATGGTTGAGTTTGATCTCTACGCCGACAGATTCAGCCAGAGAGACCATTGCCTTTACGATTTCGTACATTCCGCCCATCGGGTACCAGGTACCGAGGGTAAGGTCGGCATGGTTCATCATGCTGTAAAGTGCGGGCGTATTGGCTGGGGTGGCGCCGAGAAACAGCACCGGAAATTCGAGGATTTTTCGGAGGCGGGGGTTGGTGAAATATTTTCGCACATGTGTGCGCATGGAGCTAAACATCTGTATGCGGAAACTCTCCCTGATCAGGCGATAGTCGATAAATTCGGTGATAGAATGAGACGGGCGGAAAACGTAGTCTTTCATCCCGACCTCGTACTTGTATGCGGCCTGTTTCAAAAATTCGCGGAGTTTCGCCGCTGCACCGGCTTCCTCTTTTTCAAAAAGTGCTTCCAGCTTGCCCATATCAGCCGGCACATCTACAAAATCATCTTTCCCAAAATATACCCTGTAACCCGGATCGAGCCGCACGAGTTGATAATAGTCGGAAACTGATTTCCCGAAAAGATTAAAATACGCCTCGAATACTTCCGGCATCCAATACCAACTGGGACCCATATCAAAGGTAAAACCGTCTTTTTCCCAGATGCTCGCCCTGCCGCCAGCCTGGTCGTTTTTTTCCAGAATCGTAACCGTATATCCTTCCTTCGCCAGTACAGATGCGGCAGTAAGCCCTGCAAATCCTGAACCTATGACAATTACCTTTTTATCTTTCTGCATGGATCGTTTTGTTTTATACGCCGGTCAGTCGAATTTCCGTATCTTTATTTTACCGGCAAAGAATTCTTCTAATAAACACCCGGATCAGACATTTGTTTTTATTGTTGACCATTTATGCGACTGATTTATATCATACTTCTGAGCGGCCTCGTGGTTTTTTTCTCCTGCAGACAACCATCGGTCGAATCTTTTGATATCCTCATTGAAAATGGGCAGGTATTTTTGGGCGATTCGACCGCCGCACGGTCTGTTTCCATCGGCATTCGCGGAGATACGATTGCCTGGATCGGAAACCATAAAAATGTAACGGCAACTCTGCGTATTGATGCCTCCGGACTGATTGTGGCGCCGGGGTTCATTGATCCGCACACACATACTCTGGAAGATTTGCTGGATACCGCCGACCGCGCCAACCTGCCTTTTCTCATGCAAGGCGTTACTACTGTTGTGACGGGAAATGACGGCGGTGGGCCCCGCGATATTGCAGGTACTTTTTCCCGGTTTGAAGCCGGGGGAATAGGTACAAATGCCGCACTCTATATCGGCCATGGAACCATTCGCAGTCTCGTTATGGGCGCGGCAGATCGAATTCCTACAGAAGAAGAGCTATCTAAAATGAAGGAAATGGTAAGGGCAGGGATGGAGGCAGGTGCTTTGGGACTTTCGACAGGATTGTATTATGCGCCGGGGAGTTTTTCAAAAACAGAGGAGGTAATCGAATTGTCAAAAGTAGCAGCCGCTCACGGGGGGATTTATGATTCGCATATCCGCGACGAAAGTTCCTATAATATCGGACTGTTAGGTGCGATAGGGGAAGTGGTGCAAATCGCCAGGGAGGCAAAAATTTCCGCACATATTGCGCATATCAAGGCATTGGGAACAGATGTATGGGGGAAAAGCCGTGAAGTAGTAGAAATGGTTGAAAATGCACGAAAGGAAGGCCTGGACATCACGGCAGACCAATACCCCTATCTGGCTTCCGGCACGAGTGTGGAGGCTGCGCTTTTGCCCCGGTGGGTAATGACTGATTCGAGAAAGGCATATCTCCAGCGGCTAAGCGATCCGTCACTTTTGCCCCGTATCAAAGAAGAAACCCGCGAAAACCTGCGAAGGCGCGGGGGAGCCGCAACGATTCTGATCACCGAAACAAAGGATTCTGCACTATTGGGAAAAAACCTGGCGGAAATTGCTGCTGAAAGGAATGCCGATCCTGTGGAAGTAGCCCTCGACATTGCCCGGAAGGGTGGGGCAGGGGTCGCCTCATTTAATATGAATCCCGATGACCTGACTTATTTTATGAAACAACCCTGGGTGATGACTGGATCAGATGGTTCTGGCGGGCATCCTCGAAAATATGGCACATTTCCCCTGAAGTATAGAGAATTTGTCAGAGAAAAAGGGTTGTTGACACCGGCAGAATTTATCTGTAAAAGCAGCGGACAGGTAGCCGAAACCCTGGGAATAGAGAAAAGAGGGTTTCTTCGAATGGGCTATTTCGCAGATATCGTCATATTTGATCCGGAAACATTCACAGATAAAGCTGATTTTTCCCACCCGCGACAGTTGGCCGAAGGGATACAGTACCTATTGGTAAACGGTACGCCTGCCATTGTAGAGGGAAATTACACCGGTGTTTTACCCGGACGACCTATTCGAAAGGCAAAATAAACAATTGCCATCTTTTGATGGTTGTATGAGTTTTTGGGAAAGGTTTGTTAAATTACTCTCATGAAGGTATCCATCATACTGGGAAGTGTACGGGAAGGGCGTAAAACGCACAGAGTTGCTCATCATCTGGTGAAACTACTGGATGCACAACCTGGAGTCGAAACCCTGCTGATGGATCTGGAGTCCTATGATCTGCCGTTGCTCAAAGATCGCTGGGAAGAGCAGGTACCTGTAAACCCTGTTTTGGCAGAATTTAGCGCCCGGCTAAAATCGTCGGATGCCCTGATTTTTGTTTCTCCGGAGTACCACGGCAGTTATACCGGTGTTTTGAAAAACGCGGTTGACCATTTCTGGACAGAATTCAGCCGCAAGCCCATTGGCGTTGTGGCTACCGGTGCGGGTAAATTTGGGGGAATCAATGCCAGCACCGAAATGCAATTGTTGATTTTGTCTTTAGGTGCGTTTCCCATGCCTTACAAATTGCTGGTACCCAATGTCAATAAGATATTCGCCTCGGATGACATGCCATTGGACGAGCAGTTTGAAAAGAGTGTGGATAAATTTGTCTCCGAGTTTCTCTGGTTTGCGGGTGCATTGGCGAAAGCTAAAAAGCCGGTTCTTTCTCAAAAATAGTCTCTGATGAAAATACTATTGCTAGCCAATACGGTATTTGAACTCCTGGTAGGAATTCTTATGCTGGCGGTTCCTACTGTTTTTTTTCCTGACCTCGCCCATACAGGAGACCAGCTTGCCTTGTCCCAGGCTTTAGTGCGTGGTTTTGCCTTTGCGGCATTGGCCATGGCCGGGTTGAGTGGGTTCATGGTAATACGTCCGCTTACGCCCGAGGTGAAATTTTCGGGGCTGGGTGCATTAGCGATTTTTCACCTGGGACTTAGCATTACTCAATTGCTCAACGTCATCAATGGCCTGGTCCCCGTGCCGGTATTAATTATCCATGCCATTTTTGCTGTATTTTTTCTGGGAACTTTTATCTGGAACTGGCGATAAGCTAAACCGTCTCAGTGCATCTTCAAGGGTTAGATGCGTAAGCGTAATGGCTATTTTGTAATGTTTTTCACAAAACCAGGCAGCATTGGGTGGATGGCCGACAAAACCTTCTTTTCTGGAACGGGCATACCATTCAACATCACCTGGAGTTCTTACAAAATAGACCAATCTGCCATTACTGGCATCCATGCGGAAGTCATCGCCGCACACTTCGCAAACCGGAGGTTTCATAGAAAAATTATGTATGGTACGTTGCAAGTTTAAGCATACTTTTTCTGCCCCAATATTAAATTTTGATTACCTCAGTGTTCTCTTTTTTTCTGAATGGCCGGATAATCAGCCTTGTGCCTTTGTCGTAGGTGAAATAACTCCATACCCAGTTGACAAATACTACCAGCCGGTTGCGGAAACCAATCAGGTATAAGATGTGAACAAACATCCATCCCAGCCATGCGACAAATCCTTTGAGGTGCAACTTGCGGAAATCCATCACCGCTTTGTTTCGGCCTATGGTTGCCATTGAGCCTTTATCAAAATAGCTAAACGGAACCAGTTCCTGCTTTTTATAGGTCCGGATCAGGTTTTTGCCTAATCTTTCTCCCTGTTGAATAGCACCCGGAGCTACTTGTGGATGGCCGTTGGGATAGTCTTCTGTTCGCATAAGCGCAAGGTCTCCGATAGCAAATACGTTGCTATAGCCTTTTACTTTGTTAAACTCATCCACTGCCAGCCGGTTTCCCCGCTCAACTACTTCTTTGCCCAGTCCTTCGACGAGGTTTCCCTTTACACCGGCTGCCCAGATCACGGTAGAAGCTTCGAGTTCTTTGTTGAGGTTGGTCGAAACATGCGTGCCGTCATAGCCGGTTACCATAGTATTTAGCCAGACGTGGACGCCAAGTTCTTCCAATGCAACTTTTGCATCTGCCGAAGATTTTTCAGACATACCTGCCAGTAGTTGGTCACCCGCTTCCAGCAGGTGAATTTCCATTTGCCTGAGGTCTAGTTCGGGATAATCGCTGGGCAGCACGTGGCGTTTGAGTTCTGCCAGCGCTCCTGAGGTTTCGACTCCTGTTGGGCCGCCGCCTACTACGACAAATTTGAGCAGCACATCTTTAATTTCCCCATTTGCCTGCTGGAGGGCCGTTTCAAAGTTTTGGAGAATCAGACTGCGAAGATCCAGCGCTTCCGGAATGGATTTCATACCGACGGCCTCTTTTTCCAGGTCATTCATTCCGAAAAAATTGGTGGCACTACCGGTGGCCAGAACCAGATAGTCGTAGCGGATTTCACCGATGCTGGTGTTGACGATATTTTTAGTTGTATCTATATTTTCAACGGTTGCCATCCGGAAGATAAAGTTTTCCTGATTTTTGAAAATCTTGCGTAGCGGAAAGGCAATGGAATCGGGCTCCAGACCACCCGTAGCGACCTGATACAGTAAGGGTTGGAAGGTATGATAATTATGTTTGTCGATCATGACGATCTGGAAGGGACTATTGCGCAGGGTTTTTGCGAGCGTAATTCCTCCAAAACCTCCGCCAACGATCAGCACGCGGGGTTTGTTGGTCATCGGGACTACTGCTTTCATTGAATGTATATTAAGTTGTTGTCTAAAAAATGGTTAACAGATTTTACGAATTTTGGGAATGCTTGTTGATGAAATCCCGCGAATTTTGATTGTCTGGAGATGAATAAAATATACGAACATTCGTTAGCTTTTTCGGTTTTTGTTGGAGTGAATCATTACTTTTGTTGTTTAGTGAAAGTTCACGTCTAGTTATGAGAAGAAAATTTTATTCAGTTGCCATAGATGAAATCCGGGACGAAGTGCCGGGTGTGTATTCTTTATATTTTATTAATCCTGACCCTGAGGTTTTTACCTATTTTCCCGGACAGTATCTGACGGTAAGAATTCAGCTGGGAGGCGAAGATTTTCGGCGGTGTTTTTCATTGTCCAGTTCTCCGTTTTGCGATGACCGGCTTTGTATTACTTTGAAGCGAATCCCCGGTGGAGTTGTAACCAATTATTTGCGGGACAATTTAAAGGCGGGAGACCTCCTCGACATCATGCCGCCGATGGGCAATTTTGCCGCAGAAATGAACCCTGTGGAGCCCCGGCATTATATTCTCATAGGAGGAGGCAGTGGTATTACGCCGTTGATGTCTATGGTAAAATCTGTGCTTACGGCAGAGCCTGAAAGTGAAATCTCCTTGTGGTATGGCAACCGTAGCGAGTCTGATATCATTTTTCGGGAGGAAATTTTAGCCTGGCAAAAAAAATATTCCGACCGGTTTTTTCTTCATCTGACACTTTCGCAGCCCGATGAAAACTGGAAGGGATTTTCCGGGCGTCTTGACAAAAACCGTATATACGACCTGATTTCGGAGGTATTTATGACTTCCGAGCTCCGCAAAGTGTATTATATCTGTGGCCCGGAGGGAATGATCGAGGCTGCGCTTTCAGCCCTGGAAAAACACGCGGTGAACCCGGCAGATATTCACCGCGAACATTATCTGGCTCCCGCTCCCGACGAACAGGATGAGACCGAAGTGGAAGAGCCCACAGAAACCTCCCTGAGCGATGGAGAGGAGACTTATGTTTTGACGACTCAAAAGGTGAGGGTAATCATGGATGGCGAAACCCATGAAATCACGGTCGAACCCGATCAGGTCATTCTTCGCGCTGCGGTAAAAGCGGACTTGGATCCGCCTTATGCCTGCCAGTCGGGAATCTGCACGACTTGCCGCGCGATGTTGTATTCAGGCGTAGTTTCTATGGATGAAACCGAAGGGTTGAGTGAGGAGGAAATCAACGAAGGATTTATTCTGACCTGCCAGGCACATCCGCTGACAGCAGATGTGGAGATCGAGTACCGGTAAAAAAAGAGGAGTTGATCAGTCAACTCCTCCATAAAATTATACATCTACACCTTTCATCATTTTGTTCCAGTAGAGATAGGGAAGCCCATATTTTTTCAGCATCCAAAGGCGCCAATGCTCTTTGCTCGAATCAAAAACCAGCATTTGTTTGAGTTTGGGATCTGGAATGAAGTTGCTGTTGTAGTCAAATTCAGCCAATACCATTTTTCCATATCCAGTAACTAGAGGGCAAGACGAATATCCGTTGTATTGTTTTTCCCCTATCTGATTATGTTTCATCATTTGCAAAAGATTGTTGGTTACTATGGGAACCTGCTTTCTGATGGCGGCTCCGGTTTTGGCTGTAGGGAGAGCCGCTACATCGCCTAACCCAAAAATATTGGGATAATTTTTGTGTTGCAGCGTATGAATGTCTACATCGAGCCAACCGGCGCTATTGGCAAGTACAGATTTTTGGACAAATAGAGGTGCAGTTTGTGGTGGTGCTATGTGGAGCATATCATAGGGGATCGTGATAATTGAATCTCCGGTCATAACTTCTCCCAGCGGATTGCCTTCATTTACGACACATTGGTTTTCATCCGTGTGTACACTTTTGAAGGTGATAATTTTGTTGACAGGGTCAATTTTTGATGGTGCATAAAAAGGTTTAAAGTGAATGCCATAACGATCTATGACATGCATGAGGGTTTCTCTAATTTCCTTTACACCAAAGATTACTGAACCGGGTGTAGCAAAAATCACATTCGTTTTGCTTTTTAGTCCATTTTTTTGAAAATAATCTGCTGCCAGGTAAGCGATTTTCTGCGGCGCCCCACCACATTTGATGGGGGTAACGGGCTGAGTGAAAACAGCATTCCCCCCTTTAAAATTTTTTAGCACTTCCCAGGTATGCTGAGGATTCGTATAGTTGCTACAGACTACACCTTCTCCCAGTGATTCCGTTAAACCTTCAATAAGGGATGTATCCATGACCAGACCGGGAGCAACAACCAGATAATCATAGGAAATATTTCCGTTGGCCTGAGTAGAAATCTGATTTTGTTCAGGCAAAAAACCAGTCGCTTTGTCTTGAATCCAATCAACACCTTCGGGAATCAGTGTTTTCATCGGGCGGGCTGTGTCCTCAAATTTAAATGTATTGGCACCTACCAGGGTCCATGCAGGTTGATAATAATGCGTTTCTGCGGGTTCTACTATGCCTATCTTTAGGCTGGAATCCATTTTTTTCAACTTGGCGGCTGTCATGATTCCGGCGGTACCCCCACCGATAATCAGGATTTGGAAATGTTTCATACGGGTAGTAATAGTGTTTAATTGAAATATTATAATATTATAATTAAATAAACCCTGAGAAAAATTCCAAATTTTGGGAAGGAACGCACAGCGGGAAGCAGGTTAAAAGGAAAAATCTAATATTATAGCGGCAGAAACCAGCCGGTCATTGTCAGGGCTTTGCTGGTTGTCAGGCAGCCATTGCTGTCCGTCAAGGAGATCATCTCCTACGAATAAATATTTCCCTTCGAAGCCCAGCGAAATCATATCCGAAAGGCTAAATCTAACCCCTCCGCCTACAACAAAACCCGTATTGATTATATAATTGCCAAACTGGCTACTATTGATCTGATCGCGTTGTGCGAGGGTTTCATAGGAATTATCCAGCATTTCTTTAAGATCCAGCCGTGTGGTGGCAGGATCGGAAATATCTATATTTTCATATGTGTAGATCGCATTTGTAGATTCATTCCAGACATTGGTAGAAGTCTGGTAAAATTGAAAGCCCATACCAGCCAGTGCGTATAAGTCCCAGCCTTCGGCTCCTTCCTGGCTGAAAATCCGGTTGAGATTGATTTTGAAGAGAAAGTCCATCTCGTGGTATTTCATTTTATAATTGAGAAATACCTGGCTGGTGCTATCGTAAAAATAGGTGGAATCGGATTCCCCGTTAAGGGCAGAATTGAAGCGAAACCCTCCGGTAGGTGAGACGTCCAGTCCGGAGGCAGACCCTGTGCGGTAGCCTACTCTGAAGTCAAGTGCCCGGGATACAGATTTTTGTACAAATAATCCGCCTTCGAAAGCAGGAAGATCTGTTTTCACATCGCCATTCACAACTGCTACGCCCAGATTTATGCCCAGAGACCAGTTTCCCTGACGAGGTTCTTTTACCCCATAGTATTGGGCGTGGAGTGGGAGCGTGGATGCCAGAAAAAAAATGGTTGTGTATATCGTGGCGTATAATCGCATATTCGAATATTTTGGTCTTCTGTGTAAATGTACACAGGTTTTGATAAAATTGAGAAGTAATTGAAATAAAAGAAAACACATGATTTATCCTGAATTTTGGAGATGAGGCAGGTATAAACCCCAGGAAAACCCCGGCCATGAAACCGAATACACGACCTTCGCCGATTACCCATACAACATCTGAGGAAGCTCCGACGCTACCATAAAAAAAAGCCGCTGAAATTCAGCGGCTTCAAGAATGTAAATTTTGCAGTAAAAACTGACTAACAGAAGATTATTGTCCTTCCGGAATTTTAATTCCAAGACGTGTCATCAGCTTCTGTGTAAGATCATGCTCTTCTGGTCCATGAAGGACGATAGATACACCCGAACCATCGACAGTGTTGAGGATGTAATCATAACCTTCAGCGGTGGCAAGAGCCTTCAACTGAGTTTGCATCTTCGTTACAATCGGGTCCAGAAGATCCTGACGTTTTTTCATCAGGTTTTCCTGAGCAGTTGCAGATTGCTTTTGAATTTCTTCATCCAGTTTGAGCAATTCTGCTTCACGGCTTTCTTTATCAGCTTGAGTAAGTTTTCCTTCCTGCTCCAGTTGAAGATATTCCGTATATTTTTGTTGGGCGTATTGCTGTTTTACCTGTAACTGCTCTCCCAGTTTTTTCTCGTATGTCTGGAGCGTTTGGTTCATGGTTTTGGTTTCTGGCATATATACGAGAATCATCTCAATATTTGCATACCCGATTTTCTGGGCGAAAGTGGTTCCCGTCAGCCCAAACCCAACCAGAAGAATAATTGCTAATGTCTTCAGCCTCATAGTTTTCAAGTTAAAAGTAGTCGAAGATATTCTTTGATGGCCGCAAAGGTACAAAGAAATATCAGTTTTTAATCAGGTTTTTATCAGGCAAAATGTATCTGCCTGATGAAGAACGGCAAGGAGCGGGAATTATTTATTTCCGTCTGTAACTTCTGGAAGTTTGATTCCCAGTTTATCGAGCAAATCTTTGGTGATATTGTCTTTATCCGGAGCCTGAAGCAGGACTGAGTTGCCATTAGTGGCAGAATTGAGGATATAATCCAGCTTTTTAGCTTCAGCAATTTCTTTAATGAACTTTTCGATTTTTTCGAGAATCGGAGCCATAAGGTCCTGTTGTTTCTGAATAAGTTTCTGTTCAGAATCGGCCTGGAGTTTCTGAAGTTCAGTCTGAAGTCTTCTGAGTTCATCTTCATCAGGTTTTAATTCTTCCTCAGAAGCACCTGCCGCTCCTTTTTCCTGATACTCCTGTAGCTTGAGTTGGAAATAGTCGTCCTTTGTTTTGAGGGATTGTCCCAGCTTTTGCTGATAGCTCTGAAGCTGTTGATTCATGGATTTTGTCTCAGGCATCACAGAGAGTACAGCTTCCAGGTTTACATATCCAATGGTATGTTGTCCTGCGACAGTCCCACAGTAAAGAAGAAAAAGTCCGGTAATAATAAATAGTCGCTGATTCATTGTTTCGTTTATAGATTGATTTTTGAAGCAAAAGCCGAAAGTTCAATTGGCCTTCGGCTTTTCCTTATCCATTTAGTTATTGCCACCCTGGACAAAACCCAGCTCGGCAAGTACATCATTGCTCAGGTCGTAGGTAGAATTGGTATAAAGCCAGGTAACTTCTCCTGCTTTGTCGAATACCAGATCAAAACGTTTTTGTTTGGCTATATTTTCGACCGCACGGAAAACCTTGTCCTGAATCGGCTTCACTTTGCTTTCCTGAAGGGTAAACAATTCCCCGCTATAGCCAAATTTTTTTTCGCGATATTCTTTGGCTTCTCTTTCTGCCTGGAATATTTCGTCTTGTTTTTCCTGTTTTACATCTTCCGGCAAAAGCACTTCCTGAGCCTGATAGTCGGCATACATCCGCTCAATCTCCTGGTATTTGGTTTCCAGTTCCTGTTGCCATTTCTGAGATACACGCTCTATTTCATCCTGCGCAGACTTATATTCGGGTATTTTGCCCATGATAAATTCTGAATCTACGTAGGCTACTTTTTGTGCCAGACTCATTGAAGTAGCTGCAATGAGTATCAAAACGAGCGATAAGACTTTTTTCATAATTCTTTTTGTTTGATTGTACATAAGGGGATGGCTGTTTAAACGTTCCCGGTTATTTTAACGCAATTTATGTACAATTCACTGGTTCATTGATAATCAACCCTTCACAGTTGATAACAAAATAAACACGGTCTTAACATTTTACAGCGCAAAATAGCTAAGATTGCGGCTCTCTGCAAATTCCGGGGCATCATTAACGTTTTGGTAACAGTTTGCCGGATCCTACTTTAACAGTTGAATCCGGCAAAATTTATCTCAGTTGATCAGAACTGCTGTCCGATAATAAAGTGGAACTGGCTTCGCTCGTCTTTATTGGTCTGGTCAAATCCATACCCCCAGTCAAGTCCCAACAGCCCGACCATCGGCAGCATTACCCTTACCCCTGCACCTGCGGCTCGTTTCAGGTTAAAAGGATTGTACGCTCTGAAGTTGTCAAATCCATTTCCTGCTTCAAGGAATGCGAGTACCCAAACCGGCGCAGACTGGTTGAGCGTAATCGGGTATCGAAGCTCCATAATGAAGCGGTTGTAGATCGGATACCCGTTTCCATTGTTGGTGATGGAGTTGTTGGGATAACCGCGCAGGGCGATAATCTCACGACCATCCAATCCCCAGAAACCAGTACCAATCATACCTGATCCTCCCAGGAAGTATCTTTCAAACGGAGAGATGCCCAGTTTTTTATTGTAAGACCCAAGGTATGCGGCTTCAATTTTGGTGCTGAGTACCATATCTCCGAATATTCGGAAAAACCAGTTGCTGTTGAAGCGCCATTTATGATATTCAAGCAGGTTGTATTTCTGTCCGTCGGTCATTTCCGAATAATCTTTCTCTTTGCCAAAGCGTGACCAGGGTGGGGTAGCTTCTATAGAGAAAGACATAATAGAACCGCTTCGCGGGTAGATCGGCGCGTCCACGCTGCTTCGGTCAAATGACTGACGCAGGGTAATAATATTGATAAACGCCGTGTTTTCCCCTTCAAATCCCGGGAATACCTGGGCTGGTTGCAGGATGTCGTAATATTTGTAGCCAATGGATGTGCGGGAGGTGAAAAAGTCATCGGGGAACTTCAGCCTGCGGCCGTAATCAATGGAAGTATTAAAAATACTGTTCCGGTAAGGGTCAAGTGAATTGATATTCTGATATACCAGATACGAACCATTGATACCGAGGGAATTGGGTTTTTTACCACCGAGCCACGGCTCAATAAAGGAAACCGAGAAGTTTTTATACCCAACCCCATTCATCTGGAAGGCGAGGCTGAGACGCTGTCCATCACCAGATGGCACTGGCCGCCAGGCGCCCGGCTCAAAAATGCGGCGAGAGGAGAAGTTGTTAAATGCCAGCTGAACCGTGCCTACAAAACCACCGGCAATAACATCACCTCTGGAGTTGCGGATACGTCCACCCCAGCCACCCTGAAGCTGAAGCTGGTCAGAAGGTCGTTCTTCTACCGTATATTTTATATCAACTGTGCCGGTATTCTGGTTGGGAATGGGGACTACGCCGAGTTTTTCCTGATCAAAATAGTTGAGTGCAAGGATTTCCCGCTGGCTGCGGATGATATCCGATCTGCTAAATTTGGCACCGGGCGAGGTGCGAAGCTCACGGCGAATAACAAAATCACTGGTTTTGGTATTGCCTTCAATGATAATCTTGCGGATTGTCGCCTGGGGCCCTTCCGACATGCGCATTTCGAGGTCAATGGAATCGCCTTCTACGAGTACTTCGACCGGGACAAGGTTAAAAAACAGGTATCCGTCGTCGAGGTAAAGCGAACTGAGGTCAGCGCCATTGGGATCACCAAAAAGTTTGGATTGAATTTTGGAGCTGCTGTAAACATCGCCCTTTTTGATGCCGAGTGCTGAAGCGAGGAATTCCGAATTGTATTTATAGTTACCAGACCACTCAATATTGCGGTGATAGTACTTAATACCTTCGTAAACATTTATTTCCACAATCAGTTTTCCTTCTTTGTTGAAGTACGCGGTATCTGATTCTACCAGTGCATCGCGATAACCCGCATCGTTGTAGGCTTTGATCAGGCCATCGTGCGCTTCTTCAAACTGTTTGGGCACATATTTGGATCTTGCCCAGATTCTCCACCAGGCTTTTTCATTGACTTTTTTGAGTTTGGCTTTAACTTTTTTGTCAGTGAAAGCAGTATTGCCATTGACGATAAGTTCTTCAATTTTGACGCGGGATCCTTTATCTACTTTAATATTTACCGTAACACCATTTTTGAGAATTTTATCTGGTTCGGCCTGAATGTCAACAGCGATATTGTAGAAACCTTTTTCCACATAAAAATTGCGGATGACCCTTTCTGCCGATTTCTCTTTGGATTCGGTGAGGATGGTCCCACGGATGAAGTTGATTTTTTCACGAAGGTCATCGGCCTGAGCTTTGGAAATACCTTCGAAAGAAAACTGAGAGATTCGTGGTCGTTCTTTTACTTCAATCACAAGGAAGATGGTATTCCCGGTGATGTTATCTACCCGTATTCGGACATCGGAGAATATATTCTCTTTCCAGAGTCGTTTGATGACATCAGAGACCTGAAGTCCGGGAACGGTAATGGCTTCCCCGATTTTCAGGCCGCTAAGGCTGACAATGGCATTTTTGTCGCTATACTCTGCACCTTCAACCTCTAGTCCGGCGAGGATATAGGTTTGCGGATTGTCGTAGTCAAATTGTGCCTTCGCCAATGGAAGAAACAAAAAGGCTATAAAGCCCAGAACAAACAGTTTTTTCATCAGTTACTTTGAATTTGTTCACTAATCTTGCCGAATCTTCTTTCTCTTCCCTGAAAGTCTGCAATCGCTTCATAGAGGTCTTCCCTTCGGAAGTCTGGCCAGAGTTTTTCGGTAAAAAATATCTCCGAATAGGCGATTTCCCATAAAAGAAAATTGCTGATCCGGTATTCTCCGGAAGTGCGGATGAGTAATTCAGGATCGGGAATACCGGCCGTACTCAGCGATTGATGGATAACCAGGTCGTTGATATCCTCAGGCTGTAGCTCTCCTTTTTTGACTGCTTCCGCAATCTTTTTTACAGCATCCGTGATATCTGTCCTCGATCCGTAACTCAGTGCCAGCGTGAGCGTCATCCGCTGGTTGGCGGCTGTGATTTTCATCGCTTCTGAAAGCATTTGCTGGCAGTTTCCGGGAAGCCGGTGAATATGGCCGATGGCGTTGAGCCTGACATTATTGTCAATCAGCGTCGGGGTTTCTGCCTGGATGGTTTTCATCAGCAATTGCATCAGCGCAGTCACTTCAGTTTTCGGGCGATTCCAGTTTTCAGTAGAAAATGCAAATAACGTAAGAAACTCAATTCCCAGCTCTGCTGCTGCTTCGGTTGTATCCCGCACAGCTTTAATGGCCGATTTATGTCCGAAAACCCGGGCATTTCCTTTGGTCCTTGCCCATCTTCCATTCCCATCCATAATAATTGCAATATGTTTGGGAAGATTATTCGGATCGATCTGTTCCTTAAAGCTCATGAAAGAATGTATCGGCTTAATGTAGTTGAATAACGAGATAATTTTCAGGCAGTTGCCCGAATTCAAGCGCTACAAAGCTAATAAATTGCCTCCGGCAGAAAAAGGAATATTTCTTCTCTTCGACAATAAGAGGAAATTGGCGCATGAAAGGTTGCATGAAACAAAAAAAGAGGTTTATCTGAAACCAGATAAACCTCTGTGTTTTTTTGGGGGGAAATGGCCCAATAGCTTAGAATTGAGGGCATTTCACCCAGTCGAGGATATAGTTGACTCTGACAATGGTAAAGATATACCAGTCGGTCTGGGTGCGATCACCTCTGATTCCGTTGACGTTTGCTGCTCCGTCAGGATAGGTAGCGAGATCTATTCTGTCAGAAAGCAAGGCAGCGGTTGGGTTTTGAGCCCTTAGTTCCTCCAGATCCGGGTACAATCCGCTTACGTCGTCAAGATAATCTGTAAATGTTTTTCTGAAGCCGGTCTCAAGTTCCAGATCCAGATTTTTGGAGATGGCAAAACGCACGCCGGCACCCAGAGGCACAGCAAACTGTGTGAGCGCATAGGGGGTCGGGTACCGACCATCGGGATTAGGGAGAAACTGGCCTTCTGTACCCATAGGCTGGAGGTCATACCACCGTCCATTGAGTTGAGCCTGTGGATTAAACGTAAAAACAGATGCACCGCCAAAAACATAGGGCGTATAGATCGGCCGGTAGGCATAGTTTCGGTCTGTCGGCACAAAATCAAATACAACCTGGAAGCTGGCTTCGGTAATTGGCGTACGGAAGCTCAGGTTTCTCCGGTTACGCTGGAGATTATTGGAGGAAGCATCGGTAGCATTGGCATAACCTCTGTAAAAACCCAGCCGGGCACTCATAAAGGGGTTAAACCTGTAAGACCCGTCAATTCCTACTCCAACCTTCGTAAATTTGAAAGTCAGGTCATCGTCGAGATCGCCGAGATAGTTGGTTGCGCCGGCAGCTACGCCTACACGAAAGTACCCGTACCGAAACTGAGCGGACAGGTTGGTGGCAATAAAGAGCGCCAGTGAGGTAACAAAAATTAACTTCAGATCCTTCATGCGAAGTTTTGATTTATCCGGTGAATGGTGATAACAACAGTAACTTTTTTTATGCCGGGCGTCCAAAGTTAATTATATGTACATGGATTTTCCAAAGTAATCATCGCCATTAGCTGGATTTTGATCAGAATTCCATAAATGATAATTTACCGGAAACCGAAATGAAAAAAAGTTAAAAAAAACTAAATGTCGAAATTTAAATCTGTAAACAACTTACATAGGCAGATATTTCATTTCTTCAAGTTGAAGGCGGGCTTTGGTTTTTCTACTTTATCAATAAATGTACCAAATCACAGCGTACCCTAACAATAAGACATAAACCATCAACGATAACCGGGCGCGAATCCGTATATTTGTGATGGGTTAGTTTTAAATTTCTGCATCAGAATTCTAAGTCCATGGTATCATCGGTCTCTTCTGGAATATATTTACCGAAATTTCGGGGATTACGGGTGATTTTTTTTATATTTTTTCCCGCCTCCCTGTTCGCACAGCGTCCTTATATCTCTGCTTCTTTTCCCCGAAATGGTGCTACCAATATCGAATGCAATTCTTTTATCTCAGTTTCTGTCCAATTTCCCTCTGAAGGTAAAATTCTGGATCCCGTAACGCTTACGCCATTTTCTGTAAGGTTATTTCCCAAAAACGAACCTTCCGCTGCAATCGCTGCCCGGCTACAATATAATCCTGAATTTCGCACCCTTACCCTCACGCCCATGGAATTGCTCGAATCTCGCATGGCGTATGTTTTTGAGGTTACCGAAAATCTTGTCGATGAAAGGGGGTTTGGATTTATGCCTTACCGCTTGACCTTTTATACCGGTGACTGTCTCCCGGAGCCGGAAGTTGCACCGGATGATTCGGTTTCTGAAATTTTTATCGCTGAAGATTCGGTGATTCCGCCTATCACCTGGCTGGACCAATGGTATGCTTACCGGCGGGGTGATTCGATTGAAGTGCGGTGGCGAATGGTTCAGGAGTATATGAATGCTGATTTTACGATAGACCGGTCGGCAGATGGAAAGGTGTTCGAAATTCTTGACCGGGTTGATTCCCGTGGTGATAGCTATACACCGCAATATTATTCCTGGATGGATACCCTGCCCAATGAGGGAAATAATTTTTATCGGCTTACCCTTGCCGATATTTATGGAAAACTGGCTTATACGGATACGATTTCGGTATTTATACGGAAGGTGAGATTTCGCAAAACTACGCTGAAGGAAGGCGACCCTCTGTATGTAGATTTTGTCATCAATCAAAAAACAACCATGGCGTTTGTGCTTAAGTCCGGGGCCGATGAAATCCTGATCCGGAGAGCAGGTGCTATTCCCGCAGGTATCCAGGAACGGGCAATTTCTCTGGGCGACACACCGCCGGGGCGTTATCTGGCGGTTCTTCGCACGCCGGAAGACACCTTGATTGAAGAAGTGCTGATTCAGGCAGATTGAGATCTATTTCCGGATAATACCGAGATGGAGAATTCTTGATCCGGTCTGATTTACCGGATTTACACTTTTTCCAATGACAATACCTCTTTCCGGGGCAAAGTATTCACTCATCACATCACCAAAAACATTTCTGACAATCGCTATCCGCTGATCTTTTTCTACAATTTGTGTTACTGAAGGGAATACTTCCAAAATTCCTCCATGATCGGTATAAAGCCAATAAGAACTTTCACAGATGACCGTAGGGGTTTCGGGTTGTTCGATCTCTCCTTCCGCCATGTTGAGAAATACGAGCAGATTGTGGATACCCGAAAGGCTGGAGCGTATCATACCTTTTTGGAATTTATGGGGGTTTCCCACTTCCAGGGTTATCGCCGGAATGGAATGATCTGCCGCCGCACCACGCAGGGTACCGTCTCTCGGCGGGTTGTGTCTGATACATACCTCTATTTGTCTTTCATCCTGGACGCGAATTATGATTCTGCGTAAATTTCGTTGATCAATGCTTCATCATTGTTGAGCGAGCGAAAGAGCCGGTTGCGGAGTTTTCCTTTTTGATTGATCAGGGTCGCACCACGAAGAATGGCTGCTATCCAGTTTATCAACCAGCGGACTTCTCGCACGCCTGGCATAGACGGCCAACGGGCGAATGCCTTTCTCAAGACTCCCCAGCATCATCCGGATATCCGCTACATAGGTATGGTTGCTGTTATTGGGCATGGTTCCTACATGGAAAAGTTTGCCCAGGTACCCCTTATATAAATATGATATCCCCCCTGCTCCTGATTTTCATCGAGCAGAGGCATAGATTTGTGGCCGGATGGGCAGGAATTGGTTTCGATTACCACCATCTTCCGCTCACCTTTGGCATTGGTAACATGAAATAAGTCCGCGCCTGAATGTAAAAGATAGCGGGGTTTGTAATCTAAAAGTTCTGCGAGATGTTTTTTATTGACGCTGGGGTTGAGATGGCCAAACCTTTTGATGATTTTTGCGGTACTTAGGTTCATGAAATAAGCTACCATGGGATGAATTTGGGCATTTAACGCTTTTGCATACCAGTGGTTGGAAGGCTCAAACTCTCCCGGCTGAATAATTTTTGTCTTTTCAATATTGACTGAGGGCATTTGGCGGGTTATTATCGCTTAAATTTGACGTCAAAGATTCCTGCGGAAAATTTGACAAAGCAGATTAATTTTCATGTGTGATAAGATTAAGAAATGACTACTAAAGATTTGGACAGGACTTCTGAACAATATTTTCTGGAAGGCCCCAGAAGTCGTACGGATGAGTTTTTTCGTGTGATCAGAATTGCAGGAGAGTTTATAAGAGGTTTCCGTAAACTGCATTTTGCCGGCCCATGTGTCACCGTTTTTGGTTCTGCCAGGTTTAAAGAGGACAATCCCTACTATGGCTACGCAAGAGAGATCAGCGGGAGAATCTCCAAACTGGGATTTTCCATTATGACCGGCGGCGGGCCTGGGATCATGGAGGCCGCAAACAGGGGCGCCAAAGAGGCGGGGGGCACATCTATTGGGTGTAATATTATTTTACCCCATGAGCAGCATCCCAATCCTTATCTGGATATCAGCATAGATTTCCGCTATTTTTTTGTGCGGAAAGTGTTATTGCTGAAGTATTCATATGCATTTGTGGTAATGCCTGGCGGCGCTGGTACACTTGATGAATTGTTTGAAACACTCACGCTTGTGCAAACCGGAAAAATCAAAAACTTTCCGATCGTACTTTTTGGCACCGATTACTGGAAAAACCTTGTAGAATTGATGGAAAGAATGGAGGAGGAAGGCACGATTTCCCCGGGTGATAAAGACCTTTTTTTACTCACAGATGATATCGAAACAGCAGTTGAACACGTAAAAAAAGCACTCAATTCAGACTTTGGAATAGTAAAAAAAACAGGACGACCACGGCGTCAGTGGTGGCTTGGAGAATAACCTATACGAATGAAACCTAAATCTATATTTGTTTTTTTGGTAAAGCTGTTATTGTTGACGGGGATGATTTATGTCCAGACCGTATATCCTAACCTCAATGAAAAACTGCATTTGCCCATTAATCTGCCTCAGGCAATATTTTTCTTCTTTATTACTCATCTGGTCTTTGACTTTGTGCGAATTATTCTTACGACATTTTATTTCCGGAAACACAATCTGCCGCGTTACACACGCGACAATTTTACTATCGGTACCCGACAACTGGCGATGATCGTCGATATTGTGACTTTCATATTTTCCGGACTGGTGTTGTTTAATATCGAAATCGTTCAGGCACTTACAGCCATCAGTATCTTTGCCGCGGCCATTGCGATTTTGTCCAAAGACTACATTTCCAATATGATCAATGGGTTGATTATGATGTTTTCCAATCAGATTTCGATCAACGATTATGTCCAGATCGGCGACAACAAAGGCAATGTCATCGATATGAACCTGATCAATCTACATATTTTGAATGACGATGATGACTTGATTTTTATTCCCAACAGCATTGTCCTCACCACTACGGTCGTCAACTACACCAAACGCGCCATCAACCGGGTGAGTATAGAATTTGAGATGGCATTCACTCATCTCAAGAATATTGAAGACCTGGAAAATTATCTCGCAGGTAGTCTGGAAAATTATAAATCGCAGATTGTGGAGGACAGTTTCAGCCTTCGTACCAGAGAAATCAGGAAAGATCTGGCGCTGATGAAATTTCAGTTTATCCTTGGTCATAGCAATGGCGATGCACTGGCTTTGGAAAGAGAAATCCGCCGGCAAATCAACCGAAAAATTGTTGAATACCTCGATATGAATAACGGCTGAGCAAATCGTCGGTGAAATGGCTTTTGGAAGGAAGGTAAGACCTTGGTAGCTCTCGCGAAGCCTGTGTGTTCATTGTGGATGATATCTTCTTTGGGAATTTATTAAATCTTGCTACTTATCACAAACAGACCTTATATTAGGGTAAATACTTCTACTCCTATGCAAAAGATTATCACGCCTTTACTCTTTATGCTGTGTGTGGCTTTCAGTTGCAACTCTGGCACAGAGCCTAAAACCACAGATGAAAAATCAACCACGACTTACCCGCATACGGGTAAAATTGAACGACTAGACCCCACATTTGACGATATTGTTGGGGCCGATGCTGCCATCGAAATTCTCGCCGACAGTTTTGACTGGTGTGAAGGCCCGCTTTGGCTTCCTACCCGGCAGGCACTCATTTTTTCTGATATTCCGCCAAACACAATCTTTATGTGGAAAGAAGGCGAAGGGAAAAGTGTATTTTTAAAACCTGCCGGATATACGGGCGATGATCCCCGCCTGGGCGAGCAAGGTTCCAACGGACTTATGCTCGACCCACAGGGCAGGCTTGTATTGTGCCAGCACGGCGACCGCCGCATGGCGGTCATGACAGCCTCACTTGATGCGCCCAAACCCGAATTTGAAACGCTTGCAGACAATTACGAAGGTAAACGCCTCAACAGCCCCAATGACGGTGTTTTCCACAGTAGTGGCGCACTCTATTTCACTGATCCGCCATACGGGCTTGAAAATGGGGTAAATGATTCACTCAAAGAAATTCCTTTTCAGGGTGTATATCGCCGTGCTCCTGACGGCACAGTTACTCTTCTGACCGACGAACTCAGCCGCCCCAATGGAATTGCTTTTTCGCCTGACGAAAAAATCCTCTATGTCGCCAACTCCGACCCCGGGCGGGCGATCTGGATGGCTTATGACGTACTTGACGATGGCTCCATCGCCAATGGCCATGTGTTTGCTGATGTAACTTCGCTGGTTCCCACTGCCGCCGGTCTTCCCGATGGAATGAAGGTGGATGAAAAAGGGAATATTTTCGCTACCGGCCCCGGTGGTGTGCTGGTATTTAGGCCTGATGGCAAACATCTTGGTACGATCATGACAGGACAAGCTACTTCCAACTGCGCCTTCGGCGATGATGGGAGCAGCCTGTATATGACGGCTGACATGTTTTTGATGCGCATTAAGCTAAAAACCAAAGGGTAATATTTCCGAAGGAGTTTTAAACACAAGAGCACAAAGAAGTCACGAGGTTCACTAAGGACACCCTTGAGTTCTTTGTGCCTTATTTGTGTGCCTTATGGGTAATTAACTGCATAATTCCTTCATCGAATCACCAGTGGTTGCACGCCGGACATATTGTCCATGTCGATCCTGAGCCAGTAAACGCCTGCTGTCAGATTACCCGGCAGAGAAATATCGATGATTTCCGCGTATGTTTCCTGTGCAGAAAGAGCTGCAACAGGTCTTCCTGCCACATCCAGAAGCGTGAACTGTGGCCTTTCTTTCGAAGATTTGAAGCGTACATGAATCATTTCGCCTGCGATTGCCGGGTTGGGATACAGGCTGAATGTCTCTCCTCCCATATCCCTGTCAATGGCAACATTGCTGTATTCTTCATCCACCCGGAAGGCGAGATCCCAGTCGAGTTTGGGCACATTGATTTGCAACTGGTTGTTGGTGGCAAATGCAGGTGCACCGAGAACAATCGCCCCTGTAAGGCAATTATACCATTTGACGTAATAGGCTCCGTCTTTAAAGCCATTGACAGTTACCTGCGCATTGAAAACAGAACCAGGTTTTCCATTGGCAGCAATATATTGGTGGTTGTAGTTGTTGCTGTACACCCACCCGCCGGCATGGATGCTGTCTGCCGATACCAGTGCATACACATCCACGGCTGAACCTGCATTGGTAAAGGTATAGGATGAAATAGTGATCCAGTCCGTACCGGTATTATCCACTTTGATTGAATGCGCACCTGCCGGAACATTGATCGAATAGCTCTGGTTGATTTGGGCCGCTTGTTCAAGCTGTTTTGTCCCATCCAGCCAAATGGCGATTTTGGGATCTGTACCTGCGGCACCTCCTGTTCTGACGGTAAACTGACCCGGATCACCATAGGTAATCTGAAAGGTTGGAGGGGATCGGAATTCAGTATTCCACTGAGAACCATACATGTATTGAGCGAGGCTTGCATCGGCGGGAGAAAGGGTTCCTCCCTGGTTGATGGTGATATTGGCCGTTGCTATTTCTCCCCAGTTCAGACTTGGCGTGAGAACAAGATCTCCCGGAGCACCTGCAACGAAGGCATCCGCAGGGGCCATATTTTGAGCGACAAAAGGTATTTCTTCTGAAACTGCAACTACTGGTTTAAAGTGATAATAGAGGTTTTTGGGATGAATATAACTATCCCACCACCAGGTCATGGCCGTACCCAGTCCGCCACCAAAAATAGCAGCCCAAAGGGAGTTGTGGATATGTACCCCGTCAGGGTCCTGATTGCTGATGGAACTGGAGCCTCCCAGACCAAATTCGCCGGAAAGCGTGGGTTTGTCGTACTGGTCGAGATACGAAGTGATGCCTTTTACAACCACTCTTTCGATATGCGGGGTGTTGAGGTAGAAATGAGTTTGCGTAATATCCATATCCGGAGCGGTCCAGATAGCAGGATCATTTTTGTCATTGGAAAAGCTGGTGGTAACGATATGGCCGTAAGGATCAATGGATTTTATGTATGCAGCCATTTCGTCGTGCCAGTCGGAAACGTCTCCTTTGTGCAGATCAAAGTTGTCGGTGAGATCTACTTCGTTAAACAGTTCCCAGGCCATAATACTGCGGGCATACCCCCATCGTGCAACAACATACCGGAACCGGTTTTTGGTATGGGCTTTCGCTGTCGGATTGGAAAAGAAGTCCCAGGTATTTTGACAGGGACCACCGAGGTTGGCATTGTAGGGATTGTCTGACCAGTTGGGGTTGGTCTGGGCAGAAACCTGTCCGTGATGCTGGAGGCAGAGCATGACATATACACCGTTTTGCGCGCAGTAGTCAAATAGCCAATCCTGATAGCGGGAATTGAATTCCTTGTATTTGCGCAGGCCGAGAAAACTGTCGCTGCCATTTCTCCACTCGATACCCAGCCCCCAGTGTGCGTGCCAGAGCCGGAAGAAGTTGGCGTTGTTGGTAATCAGTCCACCCACCCAGTTGGTATAATCGACAAAAGGATTGGAGACCTGCCAGGCGATATTTTCCCCGACAGGGATGTATTGATCACCATTGTCAAATTGAAGATATCGCGTAGCACCAGTTTTGACAAAACCCTTATTCTTCGGATTTGAAGCGATATCACAGGTAAAATTTTGTGCGGTAAACGCGCCTGTACCAGAGTTGTCGGTAACGGAGACCACATACGTCCAGATACCCGTCTCATGGGGGGAGAATCTGACGCGGAAACCTTCGGTTCCATTGTCGTTGAGCGTGCCGGCACCTGTAAGGGTATAATCTTTCATAAAAAAACCATCCACAATCTGTTGGTCACCAGAGGGAGAAGTAAAGGTGGCAAACACCCTGATCTGATCGTAGTCGTAGGGGTTGGTATAATTGGCGGTCAGGCTTACCGATACCTCAAATTTTTCGTATTGTCCGACAACCGTAGCAGCGGGCGTAACACCATTGATAGAGGGCAAAGCAAACATAAATGCCGGTTGGAGGGAAAATATAATTGCAGTATAAATCAGGCGCGTATAATGTTTTTTCATAGCTTTAGGGTAAGAATGTGTAATCTTTCTACAAGGTATTTACCCATGACAAGATTTACATCCGTGTCTGTCATGGTTTGGGGGGATTTGCCGTAAAACACATATTCAAATAATTTGTGTGGGAGGAAAAAAGTATTGAAATTAAGACCATAAGGTTGAGTACCTATGATAGAGCGAATCGAGATTAGAAATTTTAAATCTATACAAAAGCTGGATTTACGCCTGAATCCGGTCAATATTCTGATTGGTGCCAATGGCGCAGGTAAAAGCAATTTTATAGATTTTTTTCAATTGGTCAATAAGATTTATGAAGGGAAGCTAAAGCTCTATTCTGAACAAAAAGGAGCTAATAACTTATTATATCGGGGAATAAAGCATTCCAGCTATATCATGGGTTTACTTGATTTTGACAATACAAATGCATATAAGTTTATTGTAAAGCCTGGCAACGACGATGTTTTGTATATTTCTGAAGAGGGCGATTTTTTTAATAAGGATGAGGACGATTCTAAAAACTATAACAGCAATTGGCATTGGCATCTCGCAGAGCCTCCATACCGGTATGATTCTGAAAACAGAGCATGGTATGTAAAAAATTACCTGAAAAGTTTTCGCGTTTACCATTTTCATGATACAAGTGATACTTCACCTATGAAGGTAAGTAGCCAGATAGATGACAATGATTTTTTAAGAGAAAATGGTGGCAACCTCGCATCATTCCTATATTATCTACAGCAAAAGCATCAAGCTATTTTCAAAAGAATTGAAATGGCTGTAAGATCAATAGCACCTTTTTTCGAACGATTTGACCTAAAACCTCGTCGAATCAATCCGGATCAGATCAAGCTGGAATGGAAAGAACGTGATTCTGATATGTATCTTGACGCACATAATTTTTCTGATGGGACATTGCGGTTTATTGCATTAGCTACGTTGCTGATGCAGCCTGACCCTCCAAAAACAATTTTGATAGACGAACCTGAACTGGGCCTGCATCCTGTAGCTGTACACAAATTAGGGTCCCTCATACAAAAAGCGTCCGCCACATGTCAGGTAATTGTATCTACCCAGTCCATAGAGTTAGTCAACAACTTTCTTCCTGAAGATATAATTACCGTTGATCGGTCAAATGGCCAATCTGTGTTTCGCAGATTGGAAAAGGACTCGCTGGAACATTGGTTGGAGACCTTTTCACTTGGTGATATCTGGCAAAAAAATATTATCGGTGGGCAACCATGAAAAGGATATATGTAATTGTGGAGGGGCTTTCTGAGATGGAATTTGTGAAAAGGGTAATGGAGCCTTACTTTACAGCAAAAAGAATTATAATTTCTGGTATTCCTATGAAAAAAAGTGGCGGAGGGTCAGGCTTTTCTAATTTGGATCATTTTAAAAATAATGTTACCCCCTTATTATTTGAATCAGATCAGCCTGTAATTACCACTATGATTGACTTGTATAAGTTCCCTGTACAATCTGGTAATCCTCATGAGGAAAGACTTTTAAAACATTATGACAAGGTCTCAAATATAAATGAAAAGCTTGCTGGTCTGGAAAAAGTACTGTCTGCAGTAGTAGATAAAATTAAACCATATCCAGAGTTTCTTCCATACATCCAAAAACATGAGTTTGAAGCATTGCTGTTTTCTGATCCCGATGTTTTCAACATTGAAGACCCAAACATTGTAAGTGATATTGCCGCCATACTTATAGATAACCCCAATCCAGAGGATATAAACACTACTTTCGATGGGCATCCGGCCAGGCGGTTGGAAACTATTTTCGCAAAGCACAAAAAGAAATATGTAAAAGGTGCTGACGCGGTTGACTTTGCAGAAATAGCCGGAATAGAGAAAATAATGGAAAAATGCCCGCGGTTCAAAACCTGGATTTTGGATTTGGTTTCTATGGCAATATCCCCGACTATGTAGATAATTCAATAATACCTCACCTCAACTTCTACCTGGCTTTTTCTGCCCCGGTCATCCATACAGGTAACCTTTAGTTTTCGGTTCTCGGGTTTGAAAAACACTTTTTCCTCCGGTGCCGCCGCTACGATAAACCGGTCATTTACATACCAGTAGTGTTTTCTCACCGTCGGGGCACTAGCTGCCTGCAACAAGATTTCCTGTCCGGCTGCGCGCTCTACCAAATACTCAAAATCCTCAGATGGAGACAGGATTTTTGGGCCTTCTCCTGAAAATCTGGCTTCACATCCCTCAAAATGCGGTGGTGGGGTGAGGATCGCCCGGTTGTTGGAAGCAAACCACAATACCAGCTCAGGATCATACATCGGGAAAACTTGTTTCTTATATCCTGTATCTGGCAGACATACCGGACAATATTGTACTTTTTCATCATTGCTGACATACAACTCCTGATGCAGGTTGCACTCCTGAAGTGAAGAAGACTTTTCGAGATAGTAGTCTGTCATAAAATGACTGCAATATTGCCCGGGTATTTTCCCGGTTTCTGCGCATACCTTGCGTGTATTGACTGAGGGAGGCTGAGGAAACCATTTTTTCTCCGGATTGTAATCTATGGCGTTAAAAATGTCCATCAACAGTGGTACAGCCATATAAGATCCTGACAGCTCCGGCGCCCCGGTTCCGTCAAAATTCCCCATCCACACGCCTACGGTAAACTGAGGGGAAAATCCTATGGCCCATGCATCGCGTTTTCCGTAGGAAGTACCTGTTTTCCAGGCGATTTTCGGCCTTTTGGAATCATCTACCAAGGTTTGCGGTATGTCTGGCCTTTCGAGTTCAGACAGGATATCGGCAATCAGCCACGATGCGCCTGCAGAAAAAAGCCGAACTTCCTTCGTCGTATCAACACTTTGTGATTGAAGATACCGGAGAGGAAACATATTACCTCCATTTGTAAAACTCGCATAAAACCGGGTCAATTCTTCCAGCGTTACACCGCATCCTCCCAATACGGTCGAAAGGCCTAAGTCCTGCCTGCGGTTTTTAATGGTCTCAAACCCGGCAGTTTCAAGCAGGTCAAGAAACTGGTCATTGTCGAGATCTCTGACCAATCGCACAGGGGGAATATTAAGGGAATGTGTGAGTGCTTCAAATACGGTAACTTCCCCCCGGAACATCATATCGTAATTTTCGGGAATAAAAGACTGGAAATTGCCGGGAATATCCATCAGTTTGGAAGCTGGGGTAACCA
The DNA here is from genome assembly GCA_041391665.1 of Bacteroidia bacterium. Taxonomy (NCBI): domain Bacteria; kingdom Pseudomonadati; phylum Bacteroidota; class Bacteroidia; species Bacteroidia bacterium. Next base: position 1,781,608 of record JAWKNO010000001.1, read on the forward strand.
GGCCTCTGTCAAATCCCAAACCATAAGCGGCCGGTTTGAGCGTAGAGCCGGGTGATCGGATAGCCTGTACTCCATTTACCTGCCCCAGCGCCTGGTTATCCGAAAAATCAGCCGATCCGCAGTAGGCGACAACTTGCCGGGTATGATTATTCACCACCAAAACCGCGCCGTTGGACACATTCAGTCGCTTAACTCTTTGCACATGGTTGTATAAAAGCCGCTGAACAGTATGCTGTACGTTGGGCTTGATTGTGCTGTGAATCTCCTGTTGATGGGGGTACTTTCGCTTTAGTTCGTAGCAAATATGAGGTGTTTCGGGGATAAGGCTTTCTCTGGAGGCGTTTATGGGTTCCAGTTCTGCCGCTGTAAGAGATGTCTCGGTAAATATTTTTTTCCCCCGGAAATAGGCGATCCATTTATCCCGGGCTTTTCGTGCTTCTTCCGGGTATCGATCCAGGCGTAAGGAATTGGGCCGGTTGGGAATAACCGTTAGCAGAATCGCCTGAGAAAGGCTGATCTTTTCAGGGGGGCGTTGGAAAAAGATATAGGACGCTGCGGTTACTCCTTCAATATTCCCGCCATAAGGAAGGTAGCTCAGATACATTTCGAGAATCTCCCGTTTGCTGTATTTCCATTCGTACTGAAAGGCTCGGAACATCTCCCGGATTTTGCTGGTATAGGTTCTGGGGGCGGGGGAAGCCATTCTCGCCAGTTGCATGGTGATGGTCGATGCGCCGGAAACCCGCTTACCCGAAGAGATATTGTGTACCATTGCCCGTAGCATTGAAAAAGGGTTGATGCCCGGGTGATAATAAAACCACTGGTCCTCTTTTTCAATCAGGGCTTCTATCAGTTCGGGGCTTATATGATCCAGCGAAGTGTACATTCTCCACTTGTCGTCGGGCGTCAGATAAGTACAAAGTAATGAGCTGTCAGCAGCAAGAATGGTCTGCGAACAAGTCTTTGGAATGGGGGGCGGAAACACCCATGATATCAGAATAAAGAAAATAATTCCCAAAATAAGAATTACACCCAGCCGGATAGAGGTTTTGACTGCGAGAGACCTCGGGGCTGTGCGCGACTGTTTCTTTAGTAGGAGAATTAAATCCTTGATATTCATTACAATTATGCGTGATTTTCAAAGAAACGCGTCCATAAGATACAATACAAAAAAATTTCTGGTATTGTATTTGTAAATTATTACAAAGATGTATCTTTCGGGCTCATTCATCATTTTAAGAGAAGAATTCGGCCGATCTTCACTGGTAACAAAAATGATGAGCAATAAAGCCGAAAAACATCATTATTCACCTATCATATTGTGAAAAAAATTCTGGTTTTAATCCTGCTTCCGGTCTTTCTAATGAGTGGGCCTGCAAGACCTACCTATGAGGTAGTTCCCCCTGTCGATCCGGAAATCCCTGTTAGAGTATCTGACGAATCTTTTATTCCTCTCCGCGATCTGGAAGATACCCGGTTGGAGGCTCGTCTCCGACAGAAGCTCAATGAAAATGCAGAGTGGAAAGGCCTGATTGCAAATGATAAAATGGCGGTAGGGCTCGTTGACCTTCGCGATATGAATAATCCCAGATTTGCTGCCATTAATTCCAACACGATGATGTATGCGGCCAGTCTGCCTAAAATTGCGATTCTGCTCTCCGCAATGGATGCTATAGAGAAAAATGAACTGGCTGAAACACCGGAAATCAGGCAGGATCTCCGGCTGATGATCAGCAAATCCGACAATTATGCCTCTACCCGAATGATCGATCGTCTGGGATATGCAAAAATCGAGCAGGTACTCACCGATCCTCAGTATGCTTTATATGATCCCAATTTTGGTGGCGGACTGTGGGTAGGTAAAAGATACGCAGCAGCTGGAGAAAGACATCCCGATCCAATAAAAGGACTGAGCCATGCGGCTACGGTTTCGCAGGTTTGCCGCTTTTATTATATGATGATTTTTGGAAAACTGGTCAGTTATGAGAGATCACGGCAGATGCTGAATATTATGGGACGCCCCGAGCTGCACCACAAATTTGTGAATACTTTGGATGCCATAGCCCCTCAGGCGATGTTGTTTCGCAAATCAGGCTCCTGGCAGAATTACCATTCTGACTCCATATTGGTTTGGGACAAAGACCGGAAATACATTCTCGTTGGGCTTACTGAAGCATCAGATGGTGAAACAATTCTCCGCAATTTGGTATTATCTGTGGAGGATGTGCTAAATTGACCCTGCCAAAAGATAATGCAGGCAGACGATGACTCAGGCCAGAGAGGCAATAAAATATTTACTGCGTAAAACCTTTGATATCAGAGAAGGTGAACTACGGCGTGCTTTTTTTATGCAGGCTAATATTTTCCTCCTGATTTCGACTCTCCTGATTGTCAAACCTACCGTAAATGCCCTTTTTCTCTCGCGTTTTGGTGCAGAAAATCTTCCCGGTGCTTTTATCCTCGTTGCAATTGTTGCCGCAGTCATTTCTACGCTGTATTCCCGTGTATTAAGGAAACATTCGCTTGATAAAATCATCTCGGGAACCCTGATCTTTTCGATCAGTGTGCTGATCCTCTTCGGGATTCTCCTTCGCCTGAACGTAACGGTAGGGTGGGTGCTCTACATTTTTTATATCTGGGTCTCGATATTTGCCGTACTTTCTGCCTCTCAGTTCTGGATTTTTGCCAACCTCGTATTTAATGCCCGGGAAGCAAAGCGCTTGTTTGGCTTCATTGGCGCGGGTGCCATTGCAGGCGGGATATTTGGGGGGTATCTGACCAGCATTCTGGCCCCGGTGCTGGGCAGTGAAAACCTGGTATTTGTCTGTGCGCTGCTTTTATTTATCTGCATTCCCATCACGCGGTACGTCTGGAAAAAATTTGTCCTCAATACAAAAACAACCTTTACCCGTGAGCGGAAAAATCAGGGAATTGCCGACCATCCGTTTCAACTCATTCTCAAATCCCGACATTTGACCTATCTGGCCGGAATTACCGGCGTAAGTGTCATTGTAGCTAAACTGGTGGACTACCAGTTTAGCGATATTGCTGCTACCTATATCGCAGATCCTGATGAACTGGCAGCATTCTTCGGATTCTGGTTTTCCAACCTGAATGTAATCTCTCTCCTGGTTCAGCTTTTTCTCACCCGACGTGTTGTGGGTACTTTTGGGGTGGGAACTTCCCTGTTTTTCCTTCCCGGAGGTATTTTGCTGGGATCTATGATTCTGCTTTTTATGCCGGTACTTTGGGCAGCAGTAATCATTAAAGTCAGCGATGGAAGCCTTAAACAGTCCATTAATAAAGCTGCTACCGAATTATTGGCACTGCCTATTCCCACCGAAATCAAAAACCAGGCTAAAACCTTTATCGATGTCTTTGTAGATAGTATCGCTACAGGTGTAGGCGGACTGATTTTGATTTTTCTGGTGAATGGAATGGAATTGCCCTCGCGCTATATCAGCCTGATGACGGTACTGCTGATTTTGTTTTGGGTTTACCTGGCGGTAAAAATCAGACAGGAATATCTTCGATCATTCAAACTGAAAATCAACCAGTCGAAAACTGGCTCAGAAAAGAAGGAACCCGATTTTTCACAGGAATCAGTAATCGGTGGGTTAAAGCGGGTTTTGGAAAATGGAAATGATTCACAAATTCTTTTTGTGCTTCGCAAGATTCGTGAAATCAGCGACGAACGGCTGCTGGAGAGTGTCCGGGCATTGCTTTCTCATCCTTCCCCAGAGATCCGTACAGAGGTTATCCGGAACCTGTATTATATGAAAAATCATCAGGTCGCGGATGAGGTGATGCCTTTTATCCATGACTCAGATCAGGGGGTAAAAATTGCTGCCTTTGAATATTTGATCGAACATCGTCCTGAAGATATTGAGGTGCTGATGCAGGCATATCTTTCTGACAAAGATTATCGGGTGCGTGCAGCGGCACTGGTAAGTCTTGCCAACGAAACCCGCGATAATGCATCGCTCAGGGAGTCTTTTGACCTTGAGGGGCGTATCCAGGCTCGGTTAAATTCCCTCTCCACTGTAGTGGATCCGGAGGAAATGGCTTTCCGGAAAATAGAAATTCTCCGGGCTATTGGTCAGGGTAATATCCCCTCATATTATGACCGGATAGAAAAGTTTTTGTACGACCCCGATCCGGTTGTGGTCAAACAGGCAATTACTTCTGCTGCGGATACTAACCATCCCCGGTTTTTGCCTCTGATTGTGCCGTTTATCGGTTTGGAACCATTTGCCAATGCTGCTAAAGCAGCGCTCGTCAGGTTTGGACCAGGCGTTGTGGATGTGTTGATGGCACTGGCAAAACAACCCGAAACCCATGTGGAAATGATACGGGCTATGCCGGTGGTTGTGTCACAGATCGGAAACCAGAAATCGGTGAATTTTTTATTTCACCTGATAGACTATGAAGACCTCATGGTCAGGATTGAATCTCTGAAGGCGCTGAATACTCTGAAAATAAATTTCCCGCATCTGAAGTTTCATGAAAAACTGATTCTTCATAAGATCAATGAAGAAGTCCATGTTTTTCAAGATACATTGGCTGTCTTGTATGCCCAAAGCCAGAAAAATGCAATTGATCATTCTTCGGCTCCGGACGCAGAAATAGAAATCACCGAAGCCCGCAAGAGTTTGATCTCCCTGTTGGAAAGAAGGCAGGATGGAAGTCTGGAAAGGATTTTTCGATTGTTGGGACTCAAATACCCTCCCGATGATATGTTGAATATTTATCGTGGACTTCAAAGCAAACAGGAAGATTTCCGGATAAATGCTGTCGAGTTTTTGGATAATCTGCTTGCTGCTCCATTAAAAAAACTCCTCATTCCGATTGTGGAAACAGCTATGCTGGATACTATTTCTGATAAGGCAATTGAACATCTGAATCTTTCCATCCCCAATGAGTACCAGTGTTTCCAACTATTGCTGGAAGGAAAGGATACCAGGCTGAAGCTGGCGGTTCTGCATTTGATTGGCTTGTTGAAAGATGCCGCATATATCCCCATGGTGGAAACTATGGTTGACAACACCAACCCCAAAATCAAAAATTTTGCGGCAAAAACACTGGAAAGACTGAGGGGAGAGGGACATTTGTAATGCCTGGCGGTACCCCAGCCTAACGGGAGGTACTTTCCTCAAGGTTTAGCCTCTGTACGTATCAGCTTATCAATCCGCGACGCAAGGGCATAATGGTCGTTGCTGGAGTTTTTTCGCAAGACATTGGACATCAGGGTAACCATATAGGTCGTGCCGTCGGGATGTTCGACGATCGCTACAGAATTCATAAAGTTATCAACATTGCCCATATATTTCCCGCATTTAAATCCCTCCTCTTCCTTGCATTTGTACAAGCTTCCCGATTTAAAATAAACCGCCGCATTTTTGAGCGCCGCTGAAGAAGCGTATCTGATCCTCCGGTCAGTCATATACATCAAACGCTTGATTTCCAGGCTGGTGGAGTCATCCACAACTTTGCCCCTTTCCATGGCCACCAGAAACTTCATCAGCCCATAGGGTGTGCCGATACTGCCACCCATCGGCGGAACAAAACTTTCCCCTCCATTGGTAAACAAGCGGCCCAACCTCCATTCATCTTCGGTAATTCCCAACTTGCGCAGCGGCTCATTCACCACCGCTATCGACAACCTCGCCAGACTGTCTTTGGGTGTATTTTTGAAATAGTCATTGGCTTCTTGCTCTGTGAGCTCGGGGTAATGATCACCAAATATCCGCATGAGCATGGCTTCTCTCCATACAACACTCGCCGCCCCGTTGCTACTGACTGAAAGCATATGGTCCAGCCACTCGTAGAGGGAAAAGGTATCGGCTTCTACCAGCGTTCTTTTGAAAAACTTTTTGGTATCGGGATTAAAAAAAGGGACCGTATGTTCATTGGGAATGGCCCATTTCCCGGCTCTTACAAACTTTGTTCTTAAAAGTGCCTGCCGGGTATGAAATGAGTCTGGGTATATTTTGGCCAGTTCGGTGAAAAAACCGGTCGCTACAGCAAGTTTGCCTACACTTCCGGGTTGGAAACCTCTGTTTTGCTGCTTTTGAGCATAACGGATGGGTTTGCCTGGCGTGATGTCGAGCAGGGTAACAGAATAGCTTTCATTCAAATAAGGAAACATGGCCGAAAGTGCTTTCTGAAGCTGAGGATCAACTTCTGGCAGTGTTTCCAGACTGTCCCCTCTTTCGCCCATGAGATTGAGCTGAATGTCGCATATAGATTTTTGTGCGCCCGGTACCGGATAAGCATCCTTTATTTCTCCCATAATGACCAGTTCCAGGCGTTTGAGCCTTCGAATACCGGAGGTTTCGTATCCGTCAATCGGGTAACCGGTTGCCAAAAGGTTTTCAGGAAGGATATATATCGTACATAGTACCAGCCAGAGGATAATATTTTTCATGACTAAAGAGTTGTGTTGAGTGAAACAGCTTGATTTTCAGGAAGTTTTGGGGTAATGGACAACAAATACTCTGAGGCAGCGGCGCGTTTGTTTTCGACAAAAGGCCGTACCTGAAACAGCCATAGTTTATTGTTGAGGAATCCAAATTCTACATCAAACGGGCCGTTGGTTTCGATTCCGGGAGTTTTGGGTAGTTTTTCTCTTACTTCTGAAGAAAGGGTGCGAATATCGCCGAGGTTTCTGGCATTCAGAATAGGCTGTTCAAAAGTGGCAATATTCTTTTTTGTTCCCCCTGTGACCGGCAGTCGGTTGTATACGGGTTCACGTGCCGGGGAGAGGAGCATATTTTTGCCGTTGGCCACCATCAGGTATGATTCTGCCGCCTGACCATCAACGGCGCCACCTGCACCTCTGCTGAAGGCTATTGTGATGTCTTCCATGTTATCAGACACAATACCTTTGGTGATCATTACCCCTGAGTAATCCACATCCACGCTGGGAATAATCAGAATGGATGGATAGACATTTTCGGGATTCAGCAGGTATTTTTGCCGCCATTTGTAGCTGCGTTCGGTATATGGCGATGCCCAGACATCCCTTATACCCTGTAGAATTTTTTGCTCATCCACCGCATTAAAAATGGTCAGGTTTAAGCCCGCACCGCTAAAGTCTTTAAGGTCTTCCATATTGGTATCGCTGCGGAGAAATACCGGAATTTTTCCCAACGGCTGGCCAAGTACCGATGTGAACCCTTGCTTCATTTCTTCCACAAATTCAGGTTTAAGGGGAATCTGTTTGATCGCTTCGCGCAGTTTTTCCAGTCCCTGAAGGGTAAAAGTCTCAATGTCTTTGTCGCTGCAATCCATTCCCTGCATTTCATTGGCTTCCCAGAAAAGGTCATATACATAATTCCAGTAGGAAATTTTGTTGTCTGGCATAAGCTGGTCCATGTGCTGGCGAAATATGCCAAAGGGAATCACCAGGCCTTCTACTACATTTTCGGGGAAAAGGGCTTTGAGTTGCCCGAGGTTTGCAGCTTTTGGGCCGCAAAGTTTGCCCGAATCATTGGAACGAACGGCTCTCAGGTTGAGAATCTGGGTTTGGGAAAGTACCATCCGCTCGACCGGAACCCTGATTTTTTCTTCACTGCGCTGTTTGACTTCGAATAGCTTACGCTCTTCCGCCGTCATTTGATCGGCCAGTTTGAGGATAACGGTCCCTTTGTTGGAGACCGCGTAAAAAACCTTTTTGCCCGAAAACTTGCGAAGTTCTGCGAGGTTTTGATCCGATACAACTGCATTGGGGATGCCCAGGTTACGGGCGAGCAGTTGCACATGGGAAACCATATTCCCCTCACTGACAGTGGCAATTCCGGCAACGGGCTTGAGATCCCCGGGCGGGCGCTGAAAAATGTAGATTTTATCAGCGGAGACTTCTATTTCTCCTGCTGTTTCGCCTACTACCACCAGTTCGCCAAAAGCAAATCCCGGGTTCAGGCCCCGAATCTGTCCCTGATTGGAAATGCCCATCACCTGATTGGAGAGATTGGCCTGAACGGCAATCAGGTCGCCGAGTTTGCCTACTTCGCGGCCCAGCGGAAGCAGTACGGATGAGCGAATGCGGTCATCCTGGAAACCAAGAGCCAGCGGCTCAAAACCACTGTAAAGTGATACTACGTCCTGGAAATTGGCGCGTGTCATTCCTGCGCCCCATTCGACCACACGGCGGGAAGATTCCAGAATGGCAATCAGCTCGTGAATATCCATAGACTGGCGGCCTTCGGCAGGCGTAAATGCTTCGGAAATTTTTTCCCATTCCCACATTTCCAAAAATCCACAGCCTGTTGCTGCCATGCTCAATGCCTCAATTCTGCCCAGTGATTCTCCGAGGTTTTTTGCCTCCCATCGGCTTACTTCTGAAAAAAGCACATCTTCGAGCAAAACAGACATATCAAACAGGGCAAGACGGGCTTTGGGATCAGCGATTTCAAGAATATACTTCCGGATATCCAGAATAGCTTTGGCAATAGCGGTAGTTTTTTCAGGGCCTGTGGGCTTTTCTGCATAGGCATTGATGAAGTTGATCAGGGAAATCCGCGCTTCTGATCCTGCCGGTATAGCTGGCAGGTAGCGGTTGAGTGTGCGCAGGTTAATGGGCTGATAGGCCTTGTTCATGTCGGAAATGAGCTGATCAAATTGTTTGAGCAGCTCCGGTGTAAGCTTGCTGCGGTGGGCATCCCTGAAGGCACGTACCTTCGCCAGGTCCGAAGGCTCCGGTTGACTGTGAATTTTGACCCGGATGTCCATAAAGTCCGTGTATTCGTCTGCAATGATTTTGGAAACGGCCCGGATATTTTGTTTGCGGTTGTCGTCTTTTCCGTGAGGAATATCCCTTACTGCTTGCCTGAAAAGGAAGAATTTTTTATTGATGAAGTCATTCTCCGCCAGACTTTTATCAAAAAAATCTATTCCCCAGGCTTCCTCATCTTCCACCTGAATCGCACCGCGGTAAAACTGTCCTTTGCGTAGAATCCAGCCATTGTCTGCGGCACGCAGGTATTTTTCGAGCTGGTATTGTTTGAGCCGGGAATGGTTATGGGCCTCATCCAGAAATTCGGTGTAGTCGGTATTGGAAAGAATCTGGCCGAGGAAAACATGGTTTTTATTACCCAATGCGATTACCTCTTCCTTATACCTGGCGCGCTGAACGCCTCCGGGATTGTCGGGACAAGGGTCTTTCGGCATGCGGATTTCCCCATCGTTGCAAAACCAGCGAATGTCGCGGTATGGCCCCCGGATATCGGTTTTGTATGCCTGTATCTGCCTGGCTATTTGCTGATTGTCAATGGATTGCGCAGGAGTGAAGAAGGGCACAAGTCCAAGGATCAATAGAAGTGTAAATCGTCTGTTCATGCTAATGGAAATAGGTAACGATCGTTTTAGTTGCGTACTTATATCAACGAAAAAATCCGTGTTTCCGATGGATATTAAACTTCATTTTGTTGTAGCATTTCCGAGAATATACCATTTTTTCTGCTAAGGCTTTCATAATCACCTGCTTCAACGATTTGTCCCCCCTGGATTACAAGGATCCGATCCATATCTTTCAGGGTCGAAAGCCGGTGTGCGATGACAATAGCTGTAATTCCCTGAAATAGTTGGTGAAGGGCTACCTGGATTTTACCTTCTGATTCATTGTCGAGATGGGAAGTCGCTTCATCCAGAAAAAGTATATCGGGATGCCGGTAAATGGCTCTGGCAATGCCCAATCGCTGTTTTTCTCCACCTGACAAGCGGATACCTTTTTCTCCGATCAGGGTATCAAGTCCCAACGCATGCCGGTTGGCAAATTCATCCACCCTGGCAATGCGAATGGCTTCCGCAAAACGCATTTCGCCTTCTTTATCTGGCGTAATACCCAATGTGATATTATCTCTGATGGAGAAATTGAAAAGCTCGGTCTCCTGTAAAACTACGCCTATATGCCGGGTGTATGATGCGCGGCGAATATCTTTAATGGACATATCGTCAAATCCGATAAATCCTTCATAATCTTCGTACAGCCCCTGCATGATTTTGAAAAGTGTGGTTTTCCCTTCACCCGAAGCACCCACAATTCCGATCTTTTCGCCCCGCCGGATCGTGAGGTGAATATTTTCCAGTACCTGCTTTTGTTCATAGCAAAAATTCAGGTCGCGAATGTGAAGTGACTGCCAGTTTATGGGGAAATCTTGCGTTCCGGTTGTTTCAACGACAGGTTCTTCCTTCAGAATTTCGTTGACGCCCATCAGGTCTATCTGCGCCATCATATACTGGTGGTACATGTCTGAAAACCTGGATGCAGCGGATTCTATTTTGCTGAAATAAAAAAATACCTGTGCAATAATCCCAACAGCAAATCTACCCTGTAATACTTCCCAGACAGAAAACCCGATGATTGCCAGGCGGAAAAATTGCTGATGAAGCCCAAGTGCAGCCAATCGGGTGCGGAACAAAAAAATGCGGTGCCTGAGCGCTTCAAGCAGATTTTGGGAATGAACGGCAAGATGCGCGATCATCGATTTTCCCAGACCGATAGTTTTGATGGTTACGATACTATTCAGCACTTCAAACTGCATACTGTAAAAAGTATCTTCCATCCCGTTGACGACTTTTGATTGGTCTTTGGCGAGTTGGGTAAGCCGGGTCGAAAGCCAGTAATGGGTGACAAAAAACAGAATCAGGATTAGGTTGAGCTCCCAGCTCAAGGCAAAAAACACGAAAGTAATGCCGATTAATCCCACCGTACTATCGATCGCGTGATCGACAAACATTCGTATCAGACTATTGAGACTGGTGCCGCCCCTGCTGATTCGTTTGAGTTTGCGACCGCTGGACTGCCCTTCATGCCAGTGAAGATCGAGGTTTACTACATGTTCGATCGTTCTGAGCTGGAGTGCAACGGCAGCTTTTTCAGCAACATTATAGATCAGGTAACGGGCAATCTCCAGGCCGCTGTAATAGCCCAGAGCGGAGAGCGCAATGATGCCCATCAGATTCCATGCAGGAGTAGTTTTTTCCCCAGGATTATAAGTTGAAGCAAAGGAAATAATCTCTCCGATCGCCCAGGGGATAATCAGCCAGAGCGCACTGGCTATAATCGCCAGTATCGTACCTATTGTAAATGCACTCCGGTACTTTCGGATGTACAGCCATACATCCCGAACCAAATCTTTGCCGGAGTAATCTTTCAACTGAGGTATTGATTTATCCATACGTTGTGAAACTCACCGTAAAGCTAGGGGTTTTTCGGTGGATTTTACATCAAAAGCGTCGTGCCGTGTACACGGTTGTTCAGGATATACACACGTATATTCATTCGCAATTGGTCAAATCAAAATTGTTTCTTAGCTTAGATTTATCACTTGCTCTAATCCACCACCATTATGACAGCGCTTAAATCTATTGCTTCTGTTGTTTTGCTCATTCTTACGGCTACCTATATGTTTGCTGGCCCTGTAGCAAAATCTCCCGCCATTGATGCACAGCAAACTTCGGCGAAATCCAGCCTCACGGATATCAGCAATCACTCTGCTGCCGAAATGATTACTTCAGATAAAGTAATTGCTCATAGTGAAAAGGAAAAAACTGCCCCTGCACAGAAATCCGGAACGCAAAAAGCGGGCATGCTGATTTTAATTTTCAGTGTGGCAGGTGTCTTTTTATTTCCTGCGGTAATGGAATTTGTAGCTTCCGAATCTATAAAGAGATCCCTCTTTTCCAGGGGATAAAATCATCCTGACCCAGGCGTACCGCCTGAGGAAGTGCTTCGCCGCTGGCGACCTTGATGATATAATCCAGAATCTCTGCTCCCTTGGTTTCAATGGTATCCTCTCCGGATATAATCGTCCCTGTATTGATATCGATGATATCGGGCATCCGGTTGTACAACATGGTATTGGATGCTACTTTTATGACGGGTGCAATCGGGTTGCCGGTCGGCGTGCCAAGACCTGTGGTAAACAGGGTAATATTCGCGCCTGAACCTGTCAGGGCAGTGGTCGATTCTACATCATTGCCTGGAGTGCAAAGTAGATTTAAGCCTGGTTTTGTTACCTGCTCTGTATAATCGAGTACATCTGTAACGGGTGAAGTTCCTCCCTTTTTTGCCGCTCCCGCTGATTTGATCGCGTCTGTAATCAACCCATCTCGGATATTGCCGGGAGAGGGGTTCATGTCAAAACCCGAACCTACGGCTTCTGCTGCAGCATTATATCTCCGCATCAGGTGAATAAATTTTTCTGCGGTTGCTTCATCCACACAGCGATCGGAAAGTTCCTGCTCTACTCCACAAAGTTCGGGAAACTCTGACAAAACCGCCGTTCCTCCCAAAGCTACAATCAGATCTGCCGTATGGCCGATGGCCGGATTTGCAGAAATACCGGAAAAACCATCGGAACCTCCGCATTCCAGGCCAATGACGAGTTTGCTCAGCGGTGCAGGTGCGCGACGGAGTTCATTTGCCTTTGTTAGTCCTACGAAGGTTTGTTTCAGTGCCTGGCTGATCAGGCTTTCTTCGGAGCGGCTTTTCTGCTGTTCGTAGATATAAAGGGGTTTGTCAAATGCGGGAGAAATTTTGGCAATCGCTGCTTCAAGGTCTTTGACCTGTGCATTCTGACAGCCAAGACTGAGTATGGTTGCCCCTGCGACGTTGGGATGGGTGATATATCCTGCGAGCAGTGCGCACAGTGCCTGAGAGTCCTGACGTGTTCCGCCACATCCGCCTTCGTGGGTGAGGAATTTGATTCCGTCTACATTCGGGAAAAAACGATTCGCCCGTGACTGCTCGGGGGAAAGATGAATATTGGCCTCCAGCATTGCTTCAGCTGAAGCTCCGCTCTCATACATACGTTTGAGCGATTTTACATCGAGGTTGTAATCTTTTTTTGCACCATAACCGAGTTCGTCCACCAACATTTCTTTGAGCACCTGCACATTGCGGTTTTCACAAAAGACCATTGGAATCACGAGCCAATAGTTGGCAGTGCCTACTTTTCCGTCGCTCCGGTGGTAGCCCATAAATGTCGCATTCTGCCAACGGGTTACGTCGGGTACGTGCCATTCGGTGCGCCGTTTGCCGAGTTTGTATTCACTGGAGGAATGTTTGACATTTTCTGTGGAAAGCAGGCCTCCCGCAGGAATCGGCATCACAGCCTTTCCTACAAGAACCCCATACATATAGATCGGGTCTCCGACATTAAAATCCTTTGCAGCAAATTTGTGTTTTACCTGAATTTTTTCCCGTATGACAAAACTTTCTGCCATATAGGTTACTTTTTCCCCTTCGGATAAATCTGCCAGTGCAACGATAACGTTGTCGGCGGGATGGACTTTCAGCACGCGGTTATTCATATCACAAATTTATTTGAAAATATACATCTGAAAAAAAGAATTATTTTCACTCTATGAAAGTTTATGAGGAAGTTATCGCCGCAGAAAATCGTATCCGTCCCTGGATACTCAATACGCATGTGGAGTTTTCTCCATGGCTGAGTCAAATGACCGGAGCCAATGTCTGGCTGAAAACGGAGCATATGCAGATTACCGGTTCCTTCAAACTTCGGGGCGCTGCAAATAAAATTTTGTCTCTGTCCCCGGAGGAAAAAGAACGGGGCGTAATTACGGCTTCGACCGGCAACCATGGTTCTGCCCTCGCTTATATAGCTGCAAAGACGGGTTGTAAAGCGACGATTTATCTTCCCGAAAATGCCGCGCCCACCAAAGTCGAAATGATGAAACTCTACCATGCCGAACTGGCGTTTTGGGGGGAAGACTCTGTGGAAACCGAAAACCACGCCAGAGCTATGGCTGCGGCGATTGATGTACCTTTTGTTTCGCCGTACAACGATCCGCAGATCATCGGGGGGCAGGGCACGATTGGGCTGGAATTATTTCAACAGGTTCCCGATATGGATGCGGTGCTTGTGCCGGTCGGTGGGGGAGGACTGATTGCGGGAATTGCCGGATATTTGAAAACGGTTTCGCCCAATACAGAAATCATCGGCTGTCAGCCTGAAAACTCCGCCGTGATGTATGAATCCGTTAAAGCCGGAGAAATTTTGGATATACCTTCTCTGCCCACCTTATCAGACGGTACGGCAGGCGGATTGGAGGCGGGCAGCATTACTTTTGATTTGTGCCGGCAATATGTTGACGATTACCAGTTGGTTTCGGAGGAGGAAATAGCCCATGGTTTGCGGTTGCTTCTCGAAAAACATTATATGATGGTAGAGGGAGCCGCCGCACTTTCTGTTGCCTCTTTGCTTCAGCAGCCTGACCGCTATAAGGGCAAAACCGTTGTATTAATTCTTTGTGGCAGGAAAATGGGCCTCAATACTCTTCGGAAAATATTGGAAATGGTTTAGTTTGTTTCAACGACAAATAGCCCGGCTTTTCCGGAAGGATATTTCGCAGAATATAGAATTTTGGAGCCATCTGGTGCCCACTCAAGCCCGAAGGGTTCCGGCTTTGTCAGTGAACGGTCAGTGAGTTGGCGAAGGCTGCCGTCGGTCATGTTCATGATCCAGATGGTCGGGCTGCCGGTGCGGTCACTGATGAATGCGAGTTTTTGTCTGTCGGGGGAATAAGCCGGGCTGTAATCATTCCATTGAGATGGTAGTACAAGGACTTCCGCCCCGCCTGATGATGAAATGCGGAATAACTGCCGGAGATAACCTTCGGGTCTGCTGTAGGTAAGTTCATCGGCTCCCGGTCCCCATGCAGGTCGTCCGGGATACTGGTCTTCGATTTCTGCGAAAAAACTTCCCAACACCTCGTGATTGACGATTTTTGTAGGGTTGTAGGCGGAATTGTACCCTGCGGGTATTTTCCATATCTGATAGACAGCACTTCCGAGGCGGTTGGACAAAAAGGCAATCCATTGGTTGTCAGGCGACCAGACCGGGAGAAGGTCGGATGAATCGCCCTGGGTAATTGTTGCAACAGTTTGTGAAGTACGATCGAAGATATGAATGTGGCCTGGCCCGTTGGAGAGCGATCCCGGACTGGCAGACGGCCCGTAAAACACAATTTTATCACCAGCCGGAGACCAGTGTGGCGCTTTACCTATAGAAACAAGAGTTTCTGTTTTTTGATTCAGGTCGTAAATATAAATGCCCTGTAAGGCGTCAGCGCTTGTAATGGGGCCCGGGAGGTCTGCCTGAAAGGCTACTTTATCTCCTTGCGGAGACCAGCTTCCCCACGAACGGGAGATATCCTGGTTTTCTACCAGCGGAGTGATGGCCGGGGTACTGTTTTGCTGGATCATGATCGTCTGCGAAACCGCAGCCTCCGAAGTACCGTTGATTGCCCGGATAGCAAAATAGTAAGTTTTGCCCGGTTCGGGATTTTCAAATAAAAAGGTGTTTTCACTTGTTCCCAAAGTTGCGATTACCTCTTTGGGCTGGCTGCTTTCTGATGAAAACAGCACATAAAAAGCTTCCGGATCTACCTGCTTATTTTCCGGAAGATCAAATTTCACCCAACCCCAATGGAGTCGTATGCCCTGAGAGGTCTGCTCTCCCTGAAGAATGGGTTTCGCAACCTTAGCGTATGGTTGTAGCGGCTCCCCTCCATCTTGCGAGCACCCGCTGGCAAACAGAACCAAAACCAGGGTAATGATTTCCCAAACGCTGCGCTTCATATCAATTTCAATTGTTTTTCCTGAAAACGTTATGAGAGCTGAAAGTGCTGCATGTAAAACAACTAAGTTTTCGTGCGCACCAACACCCAACACCCAACACCCAACAGCCAACACCCAACAGCGCCTCCGTCCGATACTTGTAAATCTGAGTAAAAGAGAGGATATTGGGTTGGGGTGATAGGGGAATAAACGCAAGAGGTGGATACGGATATTGGGATGTTATAGGACATGAAAAAAAAACAACTCCAAAATGAGACATTTAACGATAATATTTTTGATCATTCAAATCGGAAATGTTCATGGTTCCGAAATAATTAAAGTAGCTCAAAACCCTGATACAATTGATAATTGGCAAGTTTATATTGATAATCAACTACTACATAAAAGTAATGAAGTAGCTAATAATTTGGGGTTAAACAATGAAGGAATAAAAGTTCGATTAAGCGCAATAGATAAAGAAATAAAAATCTATTTTGGAGGATGTTTCGGTGGAATTCCGCATTATGTCAAAATGGTAGATAAAGAAGGAAATGAAATAGGTTTGTTTCAAAATTCCCTGGAAGGAAATTATTATAAAAATATTGTTTCCATTCCCAAATATTTTTTGGAAAAAATAGGAAAAAGACGAATCATATTGTATGAACTGAGAGAATTTAATGGACCACAGAAATACAAATTAATTGAATTGGAAATTGAGTAATGAAAAAAGAAAAAGTCCCATAACATCAGCTACACCACGCCATGCTTCCCTTTGGTCAGCACGGCGGGTAGCTTGGGCGTTATCCACAAAATGATAAGAATGAAAATCACCCTAACTGTACTCATAACGGCAATAACCATTCAACTTTCTTATTGCCAAATCAACATGTCAGATTCATCTGCTCAAATCGTAGGTTATTGGCGTGTGGGCGATAAACAATCTTATGATGTGTCTTATGAAACGTATAAAATCAAAGATCAAGACACAACATTTAGAATGATGATAAAGTATGAGATTGATGTGACTGTTAAAGATTCGACCGAAAGTAGCTACACGATTGAATGGTTCTATAAAAATTATGACATACATACCGATAATGAGCTAGTAAAAAAGATTTCAAAAGCCGCTGAGGATATTTCTGTAATTATCAGAACAGATGAATTCGGAGCTGTGCAAGAAGTTCTCAACTGGGAAGAAGTAAGAGATTACATGGATAAGGCTATGAAATCTTTGAGAAAGGAACTTAAAAAAGTGCCAGGAGCTGATAAAATCATCGATCAATCCATGGCAATTTATAACAGCAAAGCAGCAATTGAAGCAAATGCAATTAAGGACGCACTACAATTTTATACTTTTCATGGAGGGGCATATACTTTGAACGAAAAGGTTACCGGTCAAATGCAATTTGCAAATAACTTTGGTGGGGATCCTTTTGATGTAGACGTTACTCTCAGTCTTGACGAGCTTAATGAAGAAGATGATAATTGCGTCATCAGAATGCATCAAGTTGTCAACGCTGAACAATTGAAAAATGCAACCTATCAATACCTGGATAAGATCGGAACTTTCGGAGATCAAATGCCGGACATTAGCACATTACCAGAATTAACTAACGAAGTTTGGACTGCATCAAGAATTCATGGTGGAACTGGCTGGACAACATACAGTATAGAAACTAAAGAAGTGAAATCTGAAGGCTCTGCAAACATTGAAGAACGAATCATTCAGCTAAAATAAATGTGCATAACAAAATGCAAGAAATTATATCCATTGATCCAAAGCTACACTTCTTTCATTGCCGTAGGGCAGTATTATAAAATGACAGAATAAATGATACGAGTTGTATTATCAATAGTATTCACACTAAATCTTTCGCTGACTTTTGGACAGTTATCAGGACATAAGCTGGTGCATCATGTAGGTTCAACTACTGACAGTACTATTCAAGTAATTTTCGAACAAGTCGATATTATAATGAAGCGATACATAATATTTGAGAATAAAAATTCCATAGACACACTTTTTTTATCCTGGACTGACAATAAATTCCACTCTAACACTTGTCAAATTGATCAAATACAAATTGACGGAAAAGGAATGAAAGAAATACATATTACGTGGACATACACGAAACCTTTTGGATTAGGAGACTATATTGGCGGACAAACAAGTTGGGGCGAACAACGAGAATTCGTTAATCACGAAATATGGAATTTAGATGCCAGGGAACGACTTTTTAGTGCAGTTTCTTTGTACTCCGTTGAAAAATACACTACCTATCACGGGATAAACGAGAAAACAATAAATACACATTCATTGTGGAGTTATGATTTTTCAATCGATGAACATGGAAGAATAACAATCTCAAACATAAAAAAAACGCAAGACCAAATACCAGATAATACAGAAGGAAGTTACACTTTTGCAGAGAGAAAATATTACAAACTATGAATAGAAAACCTCTGATAACAACACCTGCCCAAAAGTGGCGGTTCATTGGTTAAGTCAAGCTTTGTGTTTCGATCAAATTGTGTATCCCTCGTTTCGGATGAAGCGCTTCTGAATCCCGCTCGAAAGCCAGGCGGCCAAAACGTTATCAAACATTTTATGGAGATATTCAAACAACTTAACAAATTCACAAAGACAGTTCTAATCACAGGACTGACATTCATGCTGTACGGATACTTGTGCAGACTAATTGGAATCTATTTCTTCTGGGAATGCAAATCAATTGGCTGGATACTTTTGTTCATTGGGGTAATTGGCTTCCTATCCAACAGAATTAAAATTAAAACGACAGAGAAGAAAAAAACGAATCTTGAAAAAGTCGGAATTGGAATCATCATTTTTGTTTTGCTTGTTCAGACAATTTTGGTTGCAGTAATCCCATTCACCGACGCATATTTGGTTGCAACTACACATCTCATAAATGACGATAATCTTAAAACTGAAATAGGCAATATCACAGGATTTGGACTAATTCCAACGGGTAGTATTCAAAAGGCAACAGACTCAAGCGGTGAGTATGGCAGTGCGACAATTAATCTGACTGTAAGGGGAGACAAAGCATTTAAGGATATTACAATTTATGTTGTTAAAAATGCTGACAGCCCTGAATGGAAAGTTGAAGGAATAGAATAAAAACATTTGCTAATGCGGGTTTTGCGTTAGGGGGCGGATGGCGCGAGTAGAAATCCGCCGGGCCGAAAGCAATTAATAAACATTGGTGCTGGCAGCCAGTTTTCGCTTTCAAAAACCCATCAACACACCGCCCGAAACCTGCAGCTGACATACGCATGGTGTTCTTAAAGCCAAGAATTTCATTAAGGTGGCTACAGGCATCAGATGTTGTGAGAAATCAATTTTCATGACACCGTTTAGCAAACAGACTCTCAAAAGCCAACACCCAACACCCAACCCCCAACCGCCAACACCCAACCGCCAACACCCAACCGCCAACAGCCAACAACCAACACCCAACCGCCAACACCCAACAACCAACAGCCAACAACCAACACCCAACATTTAATCTAGCACCCCGCCGCTCAGGCTGATATTTTCGTCGCCTGCCTGATAGGGGACATACGTAATAATAAACTGCAGCATTTCGTCTGTCGTGCGCATGCTTCCGTCTCTTTCGGCTACCGTTTGCGGCGGGTCAAAAGGGTTGTAGGGATTTTCGGACGTGTTGTCAAATGTCGCTTCGACACAGATCACTGCCCCCCGGGGAATTTTCAACATTTTTTCAAACGTATAATAAAACTGCCAGCGAAAATCCCACTCCGGAATGCGAATCAGTGGAATGGTATCTCCTTCAAGCGTGATCGCATACGCAAGGAATGATTTTCCCAGTAAATGCATATGGGGATTGAGGGTAAGCAGGGAGATATCGTGTTGAATGACCGCGCGGGTGGTAAAAGTCATCACCGTATCGGGAGGAATCACCAGTGGCGGCACGATGTCCGAAATACCCAGGGTGCCCAGCTGAATTTCCATTGTAGGGCGTTTGGGGGGCTTTTTGGCAAAAAACACATTAAAACGCGAGCGGTCAAAAGTATCCGTTGCCGAAGGCCCGTAATGCATATCATTGAGCAACATTGCCCCTTTTCGCTTCATTTGGTAACCACCGATATCTTCAGGATATACGGGCGGCGTAACTCCGGGCAGATAACTGCACACCAGTGGAGTCAGCGTGGGGTAGGTCTTATCGTCATTGAGCAGGCCGAGTTGAGGATAGGCAATTTCCACCGGTACTTTTTCCCTGTCAACATATCGATCTCCTTCAAAAACATCGCGTTTGGCCCCATATTCATAGCTGATCAGGTGCCCGTTCATATGGTGGACGACTTCTGCATTTCCCGGCACAAACTCTATGAGCCGGATGAAGGTGTCTGTCGGAATCTCGTAGGGAATTTTCATGAAAAGAAACCGGTCCAGATTGTCGCCTGCGATGGCAAATGGTTTTTCCATTTCGATGACGAGATCAGGTTCGCCGAGTTGAGAGCCATCTGGATAATGGGGCAGGGGAGGAATGAGGGAAGATTCGCCCAAAAGACGGCCCTGATTCAGCCATTTATCCAGCAGATCGATTTCGTATTGAGATAAGCGTTTTTCCCCCTGAAAATGGCGGTAATCAGGATCAGCGGGCCAGGGAGGCATAAACCGGGTTCGGGTAACCTGTGCGATCATTTTTGCTTTTCTTGCGACGTCGCGGTAGGTGATAAGGGGGAAAGGCCCTGCACTGCCCGGGCGATGGCAGGGAGTACAATTTTGGTGAATCAGCGGTGCAATGTGTTCGCTGAAGGTAACAGTATCGGGAAGGCGTAAATCGCGGTTTTCAGCCGGATTTCTATTTTCACCGGAATCACATCCTGATATAAACCACAGGGAGAAAACAGCGCAAAAGCCGGAAAATATCAGTAATCGCATCTGCATATTATTCGATCAGACAGCCGATAGCTTCAGTTTGGGATACGGTAACAGGTTTTCCCGCAAGAATAGCGATCAGAGCATCCCGGAGAAAAAATCGGGTCGTGACCGTGCGGTGTTTGCCCAGCGCAGCGATCCAGTTATCAATTTTTCCCTGGTATAAGATTTTGCCCTGATCATTTACGACAAAGGCTTCAGGGGTAACGTTTGCCCCGAGGAAGCAGGTCAGGGAAAGATCGGGGTCAAGCAGCACCTTTACCGGCGGATGGTATTTGCCCATAAAGGACTGTATTTCTATTTTTTCGTAGTATTTGCCGGGAAATATTCCGATAAAACTTACTGCATTTTCTGAAAATTCGCGTCTCAGATTGCTGATGGTAAGGGAGTAATTTTCACAAAGCGGGCAATCGGGTGAAAGAAAGAAAAACACTGTGGCTTTGTATTTGTTTATGAGCTGAAGCGAAACAGGTTGCTCTCGGATGTCATACAAAGCGATGTCGTTCAGCCTGCTCTGGCCAAAAATTATATCGAAGCAGACAATCAGCGTAATAAGTATGATAAATCTTCGGATCAAATTCATAAATTGTATATCCAGCTGACTTTAAAGTTAGCAAAATATTTGAAGACTGATTAAAAAGGACATGATGAGACTACTGGCAACGTTACTGGTAGCCTTGCTCTCTGTACAGGTCCATTTGGGGCAGGAAACAGGAAGCCAGGCAAAGTCGGCGAAACTCCGGCAGCTAAACAATTACAAACAGTGGGCAGCAAGGGAAGCCGAAGAACCTTCAGCGAAACCAACTGAAGTGCCACATTATACACCGGCAAGCCCCAAATTGAAAAAACATCCCAACAAGTGGGCTCAATATTCGCCGCGGAGAAAAAGGAAGACCCAGTCAGAACAGGAGGCCTATCAGCGGGTGCGGCAGGGGCGAAACGGGCGGATACGGCCGGCAGAATAAAAAAGAGGCTGCCAATAAATGACAGCCTCCCACTTAGGAACTGAGTTTAGAAATCAGAAAGCATATACAGCAGCAATGAGTACCTGTGCTGCTGACTTTGTTGCTGCGCCGTTGCCATCCACAAAAATGGACTGGCTGGCCATATCGTAGCGAACTTCAGGAATAAGGGTGAGCGAGCCACCTGAGATATTAGCGGAAAACGTGATTGCATTTACGTTGGCGTCTTCTGTTTCACTGAGGATACCAGCGGTAGCGTTGGAGCGGAAATGCTCATATCTCAGGCCGAGCGAAACATTATTTTTTACGGCATAGTTGATATAAGCGGCAGCCCCTGCAAAAGTTGCAGCAGTATCACCACCGGCGGAGTAGGTGGCGGCATTTAAGCCGAGCATGAGGGCATCTGATACTTCAAAGGTCGTGGTAAGGTCTGCAATGGTACCGTTTGAGCCGTCGAGGAAATTGGCATAAACATTCCATCCTTCAACAGGAGCAACAAATACCTGGGCACCGATGCTGGTAGGGCCGATTTCAGGGTCAGCGGTGTAGACGTTCCACGGGTTAAATGCGCCAACCATAACGCCAAACTTGTCGCTGAAGTTATAGTTGAGTTTTACGCCTGCATTCTGGAAAGGGCCGTTGGTAAAAAGATAAGAAGTGGAATAGTTGAAGTTGCCTGTGGGAGCAATGACTTCGTAGCCTACGAATGTTCCCATATACCCACCGGTAACAGAAAATTTGTCGGTGAAGGCATAGGACACATAGAGGTTCTGAATATTGGGTGCATAAGCCGGAATATCGACGGCATTTTCTCCATCACCGACAGTGGTGCGGAGCGGCCCTGGGCCTACGGAACCAGCATTGCGAGGACCAAAGGAAATTTCTCCGGTAAAAGAAGCTTTTCCAGTTGTTTTTTCCAGTTTTAGGTCGATCATACCGATAGAAACGGAGTTTTGCTCGTCGCCAAAGCTGGTCGGAATATTGCCTGTTCCTGAGAAATCATATTTATAATAGGTATCCACTGAGCCGGAAATCTGGAGTTTTTCTTCTTCTTCCTGCCCAAAGAGCAGGGAAATTCCTGCAAAAAGAGATACAATAAGGGTAAGTCCTGACTTTTTCATTTGAGTTAAAGTTTGTTGGATTGAATAAAGATGATCATAGCCTCAGGGGTAGAGAAGCTTATCATACTACCGTAAACTTGCAGATCAGGAAAGAGTGTTTTGCAGAAAAAAAATAAAGCTTTTGATAGTCACTGACCGAAACCATACAGTCAGGAATAAATGCGAAAGAGAAAAAGAGTTACCGGCTGGTTGTTCAACCGGCAACTCTGTCTAAGAAATCTATTCTTCGTAAATGATCGTGTACCCTCTGATACCGTGCTCGTGGCTGTCCAGACCGGAAGCTTCGTGCTCGGGAGAAACCCTGATTCCCCATACTTTTTTGAGTACAAAGAATACCAGAAAAGCGAAAGAAAACGCAGCTGCACCGCATACTGCTACACCTATGAGCTGGTTGATAAATTGATCAATACCTGCTTTTGCACCGAAAATACCTACTACAAGTGTACCAAAGATACCACAAGTGAGGTGAACAGAAACGGCGCCTACACAGTCGTCAAGTTTCAATTTGTCAAGACCTACTGCTGACAGTACTACCAGGCCACCTGCGAGAACACCGATGAGCATAGACTCGTAAGGAGACATCAGGTCAGCACCGGCAGTAATACCTACCAGACCGGCAAGGATACCATTAAGTGCCATACCAAGGTCGAGGCGGTTGAACATGAACCTTGCGGTAATCACGCCACCAATACCACCTGCCGCCGCCGCCAGGCAGGTATTTACCAATACCAGGGAAGTGGCACCGGGAGCCGCAGAAAGTACGCTTCCTCCGTTAAATCCAAACCAGCCCAGCCAAAGCAAAAATACACCAATGACTGCGAGCGGGACGCTGGAGCCAGGAAAATCGTTGACTTTTCCGTCTTTATATTTGCCGATTCGGGCACCTACGAGCATGATACCAGCCAAAGCGCCCCATCCACCGATGGAATGTACCAGGGTAGAGCCTGCAAAATCATAAAAGCCCAGTCCGTCGAGGAAACCGCCGCCCCATTTCCAGGAGCCGATAATCGGATAGGCCAGGCCTACAAATAAAGTCGTGAAGATCAGGTAGCTGGAGATTTTTATACGCTCTGCAACTGCACCGGAAACGATGGTAGCAGCAGTAGCGGCAAACATACCCTGGAACAGGAAGTTGGTCCAATAGGTATAACCACCGTTATATTCGGTTGTGGTACCAGCTTCAGGTAAACTTAGCCCAAAACCAGCAAACCCCAGGAATCCGTTGAATGCATCACCCAATTCTTTGGGATACATGAGCGCAAACCCAAAGAGTGCGTAGGTGATAAGCCCAATCGCAGGGGTAAGGGTATTTTTAAACAAGATATTAACCGTGTTTTTGGCCTGTGTGAAACCAGATTCGACAGAGGCAAAACCCAGGTGCATAATAAATACCAGCGCGGTACAGATCATCATCCAGACATTGTTGGTCGTCAGAAGAGTGTCTGCAGCCTGTATGTTTGTCTGTGCAAGACCGGCACCAAGAGCTGCCAGAGAATCCGTTAACGCGCCAGGTACGGCGGTGGATAATGAATCAAGGAGCTGTTCGTCCATAGGAAAGAGTGTTAGTGGTGAGATGAATTTCCGAAATTGTGTAAACTAAATATGTCATTTGTCTGAAAAAGGCAGAGAAGGGTAGAAATTATGACCAGTTTTCTTTATCCCGCCTTATTTTTAATGACCAAAAGTCAACAAAAATGAATCTTAGGTGTATTTTGTGTAAAAAATTTGGGGTATTTTTGAAATTTGCTACTTCTTATAAGCCATAAATCAAAAATATCTCATGATTTTCTGCTTAAATACTGGAATTGGTAATAAAAAAAGAACTATTTTTAATTTGTGATTGCAATAATGGTGATTTTTTGAAGAATATCAAACGAAATAGTATATTTTTTTCAATTTCATTATTATTATCGTGCAAATCAGGGTTTTTTTAAAAAAATACTTTTCTTTTTTGAAATTTATTCATAAATCTGCGGCATCTTTTAGGAGTTTATCTCAGATACCTAATTTTCAACTATTCTAAAAATGGCAAAAGCAAAACTCGAGTACATCTGGCTGGATGGATCTTCACCTACCCAAGGCCTGAGAAGTAAGACAAAAATTGTATCGAATTTTAGCGGCAAACTGGAAGACTGCCCGATGTGGTCTTTTGACGGTTCTTCTACCGAGCAGGCAGAGGGCCGTTCGTCAGACTGTCTGCTGAAACCGGTCGCTATTTATCCTGATCCGGGACGTATCAATGGTTATCTCGTAATGACCGAAGTCCTGAATCCGGATCGTACACCGCATGTAACCAATGGACGTGCACAGATTGATGACGACGATAACGATTTCTGGTTTGGTTTTGAGCAGGAGTACTTCCTGTGGGATCCGGTGACAAATATGCCTCCCGGATTTCCGGAAGGTGGATACCCTGCACCGCAAGGACCATACTATTGTTCAGTTGGGGTAAAAAATGCATTTGGACGGGAGATCGTGGAAGAGCATCTCGATCAGTGTCTGGAGGCAGGCTTAAACGTGGAAGGTATTAATGCAGAAGTGGCTACTGGTCAGTGGGAATTTCAGATTTTCGCAAAAGGTGCTGCTGACGCTGGTGATCAGATCTGGGTTGCCCGTTATCTTCTGGAACGTCTGGGCGAAAAATATGGTCTGGGCGTCAACTGGCACCCCAAACCAATCAAAGGAGACTGGAACGGAAGTGGGATGCATATCAATTTCAGTAATACTTTGCTCCGCACTGCCGGTAGCAAAGAAGCTTACGACAAAGTATGCGAGGCTTTCCGCCCTGTAATTAAAGAACATATTGCTGTTTATGGTGCTTATAACGATCAGCGACTGACAGGTAGACACGAAACCCAGTCGATTGACAAATTTAGCTTTGGTGTTTCTGACCGTGGTGCTTCTATCCGTATTCCGATCGGAACGGTAGAAAACGGCTACAAAGGATGGCTGGAAGACAGACGCCCCGCCTCCAATGCAGATCCGTACAAAGCTGCCGCAAGAATCATCAAAACAGTAAAAGGAGTAACTGCATAAGTCAAAGATGTCTTGCAGATCACTTGAGTGTTTTTGTGAAGGAGCGGCTTCGGTCGTTCCTTCCTTTTTTTTATACAATTTCTCCCTGCGTCATTCGCTCAAATTTCCGGATAATTTCGGCGAGTTTTCCGGGAGCTTCCCATACCATCATATTTCCAAAGGGCTCTTCGAGGCAGTTGGCCGTAGCAGAAGGAATATGCTGCGCCAGCAACTGAGAAGCCCTGGGGTCTATTCGCCGGTCTGAATAACTGGAAATCAGGGTAACCGGAAGCGAGAGGTCAGAGAGTCGGTCGTGGAGGTTTTGTCTACCTATCTGATCCCAGACACTTTGAATGATTTGATGCTCATCTCTCAAAGCTACTTTCATAAACGCCCGCAACATCGACGGTGCAGGACTGTCGCCAAAGGCTACTGCCGAAAAACTCCAGCCATAGAGCTCCGTCTTCAGTATGCGTCGGAGTAAACCCGAACCAATCATCGAAAAAGGGAACCGACGCTGCGTTTTTTCTCCTTTTGAAAGCGCCCCAAAACCCGCAAGTGAAACCAGGCCTTTTACCCTGTATCTGCTTTCTTCCGGATGATCCAGCAAATATTTCATCGCCAGAAATGCCCCCGCAGAATGCCCAACCAAAATACAGTCTTTAAGATTGTAAAATTCCAGCACCTGTTTCAGATCTCTGGAGAGGATTTCAGGGCTAAAACCATCTGATCCCGGTTTTGATTCACCATGTCCACGATGATCAAATGTGATCACCTGGTAACCTTTGGCGGCCAACTGGCGCCAGAGAAGATTCATCGTTACCAATGACAATCCCAAATCCGGAATCAGGATCATCGCAGGGCCAGACGCTTTGTGCAGCGACCGTATCAATCCGCCATCGGCTGTGGGAATGAATTCCTCCACTCCGTCGGGTTCCATCAGAAGCGTATTCTCTGACATCGAATCCGGATTGTTTTTGAAAATATAGAGATTCACAAGAACCCCTACCTGCATCATAAATAATAAAATGGCAAGGGCACAAATGATACAAAGAAGCAAATTCAGCAGAATCATGTCTTTCAGGATCAAGAGTTAAACTTTCTTATTGAGCCAACTTCCATACCGTAGCAGCCTTAAGGTAACTCTGAATCTAAGAAATTTTTCGGTCATTGCCGAAAAAAAAACACTCGCATGAGATTATTTATGTTGTAAAAATCGGGCTTTTAGGTGCGATTTTTTTAATAGCATATGGGTAAAACTTCAGATAAGTAAAAATTTTACAAAAATTTTATTGAAATATTAAATAATGTCGATTTTTATTATTATTATTGTCACTGAGTTTACACAAGGAGTCAGATAACTACATTTATTTAACCGGCCATTTTGTTTGCCTTCAGGCAGGCGATTGGTGATATTTTTGCGGGCTTATTTTTCTATAGTAGAAAAATCGGCAAGGGGGTCTTGCGCCGGAAAATTTTGGTCATCTGCCCGAAATATCATCCCAGCAATGAAAGATTCTGACCAACGTTCGCTTTACGTTCCCGAATTAGAGCATGATGCCTGCGGCATTGGATTTGTCGCCCACCTCAAAGGAAAAAAATCGCATAACATCGTAGAAGACGCCCTTACCATGCTTACCAATATGGAGCATAGAGGTGCTACGGGTAGCGATCCCCGTACAGGCGACGGTGCCGGGATTCTCATTCAGGTTCCTCACCGTTTTCTCTCTGAAGAATGCCAGAAATCGGGGTTTACCATTCCTGATTTTGGCCAATACGGGGTGGGGATGATTTTTTTTCCTTCCGATGAAATCAAACGCGAACATTGCCGGGATATCCTGAAACAATATGTGGAAAACCGTGGGTTTCACCTGCTGGGATTCCGTAAAGTGCCTGCTGAAAAACAGTGGATTGGGAAAATTGCCTTCGACGCATCTCCTGAAATCGAGCAGATGTTTGTTGCTCCTAAGGAAAAATTGTCTCCCGATGCATTTGAAAGGCAGCTATTTATCCTGCGCCGTTTTGTGGGCCATGCGATCAACAAGCAGGTGCCCAATATCAATGATGAATTTTACTTCACCTCTCTTTCTTTTAAGACGATTGTCTATAAAGGTCAGTTTCGTACCGACCAATTGAGACCTTATTTTCCAGACTTGCACGATCCTCGGGTAGTTTCTGCCCTGGCGCTTGTGCATTCCCGTTTTTCGACCAATACTTTTCCCCGCTGGCGACTGGCTCAACCTTTCCGCTACATCGCCCACAATGGCGAAATCAATACGATCAGAGGAAATATCAACTGGATGCGGGCCAAAGAAGGGGTGATGACCTCCTCTTACTTTAAGCAGGAAGAGCTGGAAATGTTATTTCCTATCTGCGATCCCTCTCATTCTGATTCGCGCAACCTCGACAGTATGGTCGAATTGCTGGTCATGAGCGGAAGATCTCTTCCTCATGCCATGATGATGGTCATACCAGAAGCCTGGCAGGACAACAAGTTGATGGATGCGGAAAGAAAAGCATTCTACGAATTTCATTCTACACTTTCTGAGCCCTGGGACGGGCCGGCGTCTATTTGCTTTACTGACGGTAATATTGTGGGTGCTACGCTTGACCGTAATGGCCTGCGTCCTTCCCGTTATACCATTACCCGCGACGACCGGCTGATTATGGCATCTGAAACGGGTGCTTTGCCTGTAGAGCCTTATAATGTAAGACAGAAAGGTCGCCTTCAGCCTGGAAAAATCTTTGTAGCCGATCTCTCTCAGGGAAGAATTATCAGTGATGAAGAACTGAAGCAGAGCATTTCGTCCCAACAACCTTACGGCGATTGGCTGAAAAAATATAAGCTGAATCTTGAAAGTTTTCCTCAAAGAAAACCTGTGTATCCGTCTCTTTCCGGAGAGGCGCTGCTGCGCACACAGAAATTATTTGGCGTGACCAGTGAAGACCTGAAAGTTGTCATTGGTAAATTTGCCGAAACGGCACAGGAACCCTTGGGCTCGATGGGAACAGACACCCCGCTGGCCATTCTTTCTTCTCAGTCTCAGCATATCTCTCATTACTTCAAACAACTGTTTGCCCAGGTCAGTAACCCTCCGATAGATCCTATCCGCGAACGCCTGGTAATGTCGCTGAGAACATGGATCGGGGGGTCTAAAAATATATTGATCGAGTCGGAGGAGGCTTGTAAACATATTACCATCAAACATCCGGTACTTACCAATCAGGAACTGGAAAAAATTCGCCAGATAGCGCACGAAGATTACCGGGCGGTTACCATTGATGCGGTTTTTACCCCTGGGCAGTCATTGAAGGAAGCCCTTACGGTATTGTGTAAAAAGGCGGAAAAAGCGGCATCTGAAGCTGCTGATTCTGCCAAAAATGGCAAAGCATATAATCTGGTAATTATCATCAGCGACAGAATCGCGGGCAAAGACCTGGCACCTATCCCCGCTCTGATGGCTGTAGGTGCGGTGCACCACTGGCTGATGGAGCGCCGCCTCCGGTCGTTTGCAGATTTGATTGCAGAGACCGGCGACGCCCGCGAGACCCACCATTTTGCCACACTGATCGGCTATGGTGCGATTGCTATCAATCCCTACCTCGCCTTTGAAAGTCTTACCGAACTTAACCAGTCGCATCCCGATTTTCAGGAATACGCTGAAGAAAAACTTCACTACAACTTTATCAAGGGGATTAATTACGGGTTGCTGAAAATCTTTTCAAAGATGGGCATATCCACCCTTGAATCGTATCACGGGGCACAGATTTTCGAGATACTGGGGATAAGCAAGGAAGTGGTCGATTTCTGTTTCAAGGGAAGTATCTCCCGAATCGGCGGTCTTTCTTTTGAGGAAATCAGCAGAGAAGTACTGATCCGCTATTTGCAGGCATTTCCCGAAAACCCAAATGCAAAACTGCGATTGGAAACAGGTGGACTTTACCAGTGGAAAAAAGATGGAGAGGTTCACATGTTTAACCCTGAGACGATCCATCTTCTCCAGAAATCGAGCAAAAGCAACGATTACGGCCTCTATAAAAAATACGCAGCGAAGATCAATGAGCAGATGAAAAAGCCCATCACGCTGCGGAGTCTGCTTGACTTTACAGATCGCCAGCCGATTCCGCTGGAAGAAGTAGAGCCTGTCGAAAATATTCTGAAACGTTTTGCTACCGGGGCGATGTCGTTTGGTTCTATTTCTCATGAAGCGCATTCCACGCTTGCGATTGCCATGAACCGCATTGGCGGGAAAAGCAATTGTGGTGAAGGCGGGGAAGATGAAGAGCGTTATAATAGGTTGCCCAACGGCGATTCTACCCGTTCTGCCATCAAGCAGGTTGCTTCCGGACGGTTTGGCGTTACAAGTTATTACCTCAGCCAGGCAGACGAATTGCAAATCAAAATGGCACAGGGTGCCAAGCCTGGTGAAGGCGGCCAGCTCCCCGGCCACAAAGTAGATAAATGGATCGGACGAGTGCGGCACAGTACGCCCGGTGTGGGCCTGATTTCGCCGCCGCCACACCATGATATCTATTCTATTGAAGACCTTGCGCAGCTGATATTTGACCTGAAAAATGCCAACCGGCATGCCCGAATCAGCGTCAAACTGGTATCAGAAGCAGGCGTCGGAACCATTGCCGCCGGCGTAGCCAAAGCCCATGCAGATCATATTCTGATCTCAGGGCATGATGGCGGTACAGGTGCTTCTCCGCTGAGTTCGACCCGCCATGCGGGACTCCCCTGGGAGTTGGGACTTGCCGAGGCACATCAGACATTGGTAAAAAACAATCTTCGCAGTCGCGTTACGCTTCAGGTTGACGGACAGGTCAGGACGGGTCGCGATATGGCTATTGCCACCTTGCTCGGGGCAGAAGAGTGGGGGATAGCCACCGCAGCACTGGTGGTTGAGGGGTGTATTATGATGCGCAAATGTCATCTCAATACCTGCCCGGTAGGAGTCGCTACCCAAAACCCCGAGCTTCGGGCGATGTTTACCGGCAGTGCAGATGATCTTGTCAACTTCTTTACCTTCCTGGCAAATGACTTCCGGGAGCATATGGCTGAACTGGGCTTTCGCACAGTAAACGAAATGGTTGGTCAAAGCCAGAAACTGAAAGTGCGCGACGATATTGACCACTGGAAGCTCAAAACTATAGATCTTTCGCCTGTCCTGTACAAAGCGCCTCACGCAGAGAATGTGGGCCTTTATCAGCAGGTCGAACAGGAGCATGGGCTGGAAAAAGTACTTGACTGGCAATTGCTGGCCGCATCTAAAAATGGCATTTCACATGGTGTGCCTGTTTTTCACTCAGCAGAAGTGCGAAATGTTGACCGGGCAATTGGCACCATCGTATCTCATGAAATATCCAAAATCCATAAAGGCAAAGGACTGGCGGCGGGCACCCTTCATTACAAATTTACCGGATCAGCCGGGCAAAGTTTTGCAGCCTTCGGCGTCAAAGGTATCCGCTTCGAACTCGAAGGGGAAGCCAATGACTACGTCGGCAAGGGACTTTCCGGTGCACAAATCATCGTATATCCCCACAAATCGGCACCGATCGAACCCGGAAAAAATATCGTCATCGGCAATGTAGCCTTTTACGGTGCAACTTCCGGTGAAGCATTTATCCGTGGAGTGGCTGGCGAAAGGTTCTGCGTGCGAAACTCCGGTGTAAAGGCCGTCGTGGAAGGTGTAGGAGATCATGGCTGCGAATATATGACCGGGGGAACAGTCGTTGTGCTCGGCAAAACCGGGCGAAATTTTGCCGCAGGTATGAGTGGCGGAATCGCGTATGTATATGACCCTGAAAATGAATTTAAGGTAAAATGCAATCCGGAACTGGTCGAGTTTGACCCGCTGGAATACGATGATATCGAAGTACTGAAAAACCTCATCAGCAGACATTATACATATACAGGAAGCCGTATTGCCCTAAAACTGATGACCGAATGGTCGGCGGCTTTTGATCACTTTGTGAAAGTTATTCCTACCGATTATAAGAATGTCCTTCTGGCAAACCATGTCAACGCATGGAAAGAGAAAGAAACAGAAAAACTGGTAGGCTAAAAAAATATTACGCAAAATTATTATGGGAAAACCAACAGGATTTTTAGAGTATAAGCGTGAGCTTCCCGGTACAAGGGATGCTGAAGAAAGAATCCTTGACTTTAAGGAATTGTATCTTCCCTTTAGTGAAGAAAAAACCCGCGAACAAGCCGCCAGGTGCATGGACTGCGGGGTGCCTTTCTGTCATCAGGGCTGCCCGCTGGGCAATCATATTCCTGATTTTAATGATGCCGTTTACCGCGAAGACTGGGAGGCTGCCATTGAGATTCTCCTATCCACCAATCCTTTCCCTGAGTTTACGGGAAGGATTTGCCCGGCGCCCTGCGAAGGATCTTGTGTACTGGGGATCAACCGCCCACCGGTAAGCATCGAACATATTGAGAAAACCATCATCGAAAAAGCATTCGAACTGGGCTATATCAAACCGCAGGCTCCGTCCTTCCGGACTGGTAAATCAGTTGCGGTGGTAGGTTCCGGCCCCGCAGGTCTTTCCGCAGCTGTATATCTCAATCGGGCCGGACACAACGTAACGGTTTATGAGAGAGACGCAAATCCCGGAGGATTGCTGCGTTATGGGATTCCGGATTTTAAACTTGAAAAATGGGTTGTAGAAAGGCAGATAGCTTTGATGGAAGCTGAAGGTATTCATTTTGTCTGTAATGCTCATATAGGTGTAGATATGCCAACAGAAGAGTTAAAAAAATACGATAGCGTAGTGGTTACCGGTGGATCAACGGTTCCCCGTGACCTGAATACTACGCCAGGAAGAAACCTGGAGGGGGTTCATTTTGCCATGGACTTCCTTACCCGCCAGAATAAAAAGATCGCGGGAGAGTGGACACCCAAAGCGGGGGATATCAGCGCTGCCGGGAAACATGTGGTAGTGATCGGCGGCGGAGACACCGGCGCAGATTGTGTGGGCACTTCCAATCGTCAGGGGGCGCTTTCGGTAACTCAGCTGGAGCTTCTGGAAAAACCTCCGGTCCAAAGAAGCTATTCTAATCCATGGCCCGAATGGCCGATGGTTTTGCGGAGCTCTTCTTCACATGAAGAAGGATGTGAGCGGCAGTGGTCTGTATTGACCAAAGAATTTGTTGCCGATGAGAATGGCCATATCAAAGCCATAAAGATATGTGAAATCGCCTGGCGCGCTTACGGCAACGGGTTTGACATTATCCCCAATACCGAGCAGTTGATCCCCTGTGATCTGGCCTTGCTGGCCATAGGATTTATGCATCCACAGGCAGAAGGCATGCTGGCAGATCTCGATTTGGACCTCGATGAGAGAGGAAATGTGAAGACAAATGAATACGCAACATCTGTCGAAGGAGTATTTGCCGCCGGAGATATGCGAAGAGGACAATCACTGGTGGTATGGGCGATTGCAGAAGGGCGTGATTGTGCAGAAAAAGTAGACGAATTTTTGCGCAAATAAACCCGTAAAAAGCAATAAATTTGACGATCTATCGACATCAATTGCAGACATCAGTTTTTGATGTCTGTTTTTTATTATTTTTGGGGCAAATTTGTATTCACTAATGCTATACAAATTCAAAAAATTATCGCTAAAATTACCAAAAAAACATTTGTTTACGCCGAATTTTGAACTAGACTGACAATGAAAATCCATGTTTCAAACATTGATCGTTCTACTTCCGAAGATGAATTGTTCGAAATATTCGAAGAATTTGGAGAAGTGACTTCTGTAGAATTAAATGATGAT
The DNA here is from genome assembly GCA_041391665.1 of Bacteroidia bacterium. Classification (NCBI taxonomy): domain Bacteria; kingdom Pseudomonadati; phylum Bacteroidota; class Bacteroidia; species Bacteroidia bacterium. The sequence goes on from JAWKNO010000001.1 coordinate 1,815,010, forward strand.
CCTGACCCAGGTAGAGAAACTTTTTCTGCAACGGTAATCATGCCATCAGCAATTGAGGCGAGAGAAGCCATTTTGGAGCTCAACGGAGAAAATATTGATGGCAGAAACCTCCGTGTGGTAAAAGGCAAGCCTTCTCCGCAACAGGGTAGTGCTAATAGTTCTTATGATGATGATGGCGAAGAAGAAGATGAGGATGATATCTCAGGTGGTAAAGTTTGGGAGAAAATCCGCCGCCGCAAGCCACCAGCATCCAGTGATAACCCTACAGGCGGCATAAAAGGCAAGAAAAAAAGATAACGATTAACAAACAAAAGCAGAGGTATCCCGGTACTTCCTGCTTTTTTTAATGAAAAGACAAAACATGCAGAGTTATTTAGATTTTATTAATCAAAGCTACGTTTTCCCCCAGGAAGGGATTAAAGTGCTGGATGATGAGCTGTATTTTCAGGGGGTTAACCTCATGGAACTTATAGAAACCTACAAAACGCCGCTGCGGTTTACGTATTTGCCCGTGATTTCAAGTAAAATCCAGAAAGCCCGAAAATTATTTTACCAGGCAATCAAAAAGAAGGATTATAAAGGAGATTATAAATACTGTTACTGTACCAAAAGTTCCCATTTTCAGCATGTTTTGGTGGAGGTATTGAAAAATAACGTTCAGCTTGAAACTTCTTCGGCTTTCGATCTCCCGATTATCGCCTCTCTGCATAAGAGTGGAAATCTTGAAAAAGATATTCTGGTTGTTTGTAATGGATTTAAAGATCTTGAATACAAACAAAACATTGTGGATATGATCCACGATGGATTTAAAAACATCATTCCCGTACTCGACAATAAGGAGGAATTCAATTTTTACCAGAGTGAACTGCTTGAACCCTGCTCGCTCGGAATGCGGATCGCCACGGAGGAACCGCCAGATTCCAGCTTCTACACCAGCAGACTCGGTATTCGGGCAGATGAAGTAATCGATTATTACAAGACCCGCCTGGCTGAAGCGCCTCAGTTTAAAGTAAAACTCCTGCACTTTTTTGTTCATACCGGGATTCAGGATTCTCCCTTCTTCTGGAGTGAGCTTCGCAAATTTGTAGATCTCTACTGTCGGTTCAGGAAAATTAATCCGGAACTCAAATACCTCGACATCGGTGGTGGTTTGCCTTTTTACAACTCTCTGGAGTTTGAATATGATTACGAATACGTCATCGAGGAGATCGTCAATACCATCAAGGAAATCTGCCGCGAACACGAAGTGGAAGAACCAGACATTCTCACAGAATTTGGCAGCTATACCGTTGCCGAAAGCAGTTGTACACTCTTCAAGGTTCTGGGCAGGAAAATGCAGAATGACCGCGAAAAGTGGTTTATGATTGACGGCAGTATCATTAGTATGCTCCCCGATGTATGGGCACTGAACCGCAGCTTTATTCTTCTGCCTATCAACAATTGGGACGCTGAATATGAACGTGTGTATATTGGTGGAATGACGTGTGACAGCGATGATTACTACAACTACGAAGCCAACGTCAACGCGGTATTTATGCCCAAAACCCGAAAACAGCAGTATTTGGGCTTTTTCCATACGGGTGCTTATCAGGAAGTATTGAGTGGTTTGGGCGGTATTCATCATTGTCTGATGCCGGATCCCAAACATGTGATTATGACCATGAATGAAGATGGCTCAAAATCCTTCCGGGTGCTCAGGGAAGAGCAGAATAGCAAGCAGGTAATGAAAATTCTCGGGTATTAAAAAATAATCAATTGCAATGACCACAAAAGGACCGATCAGTCAGTTTATTGAAAAAAATTATCTCCACTTCAACGCTGCCTCTCTTGTCGATGCAGCCAAAGGATATGAAGCGCACCTCGATGCCGGAGGGAAAATGATGATTACGCTGGCAGGTGCGATGAGTACAGCCGAATTGGGTATATCCCTCGCCGAAATGATCCGGCAGGACAAAGTGCAGATCATCTCCTGTACAGGCGCAAATCTGGAGGAAGATATCATGAATCTTGTGGCCCATAATCATTATAAACGTGTGCCCAACTACCGGGATCTCGGCCCGCAGGAAGAGTGGGATCTGCTAGAGAATGGATTTAATCGCGTAACGGATACCTGTATCCCAGAGGAAGAAGCCTTCCGCCGGATCCAGGCACATATTTTCAAACGCTGGAAGGATGCAGACACTGCCGGTGAGCGTAAACTTCCCCATCAGTTTATGTACGAAATGCTTCTCGGCGGAGACCTCGAGCCCTATTACGAAATAGATCCCAAAAACAGCTGGATGTTGGCCGCAGCTGAGAAGAACCTGCCTATCGTCGTGCCTGGTTGGGAAGACTCCACGATGGGTAACATATTTGCTTCTTACTGCATCAAAGGTGAGATAAAACCCACCACCATGCGCTCAGGTATCGAGTATATGACCGAGCTGGCAGCCTGGTATCCCAAAAAAGCAGACGAAGGAAATATCGGCTTTTTCCAGATTGGAGGAGGCATTGCCGGAGATTTTCCGATTTGTGTAGTTCCGATGCTGTATCAGGATATGGAGTTGGAAGAAACGCCTTTCTGGGGCTATTTCTGTCAGATATCTGATTCTACCACAAGCTATGGTTCTTATTCCGGTGCCGTACCCAATGAGAAAATCACCTGGGGGAAACTGGGCATAGATACCCCCAAATTTATCGTCGAATCAGATGCTACCATTGTCGCACCATTGATTTTTGCATGGGTATTGGGTTGGTAGTGTTTTGCATTATTAAAAAAAAGTAGTAACTTATTTTCAATAATACTAAAATTGGTCCAGGCGGTTAGTGTCGCACTCCTACGCCGACCGGATCAAACCTAATGGCGGAGGTCCCCCCTCCGCTCTTTTTTTTGAAGTCAGAAGTCAGAAGGGAAGCGCAGGGGGCTTATTTCTTTCTTCGTAAATCTTATATCGTAAATCGGACTTCATCCGGATAGGAGAGCTATTCACTAACAGATAGGACTGCGACCCGAAAGAATGGTCAATTGTTAATGGTTAACGAGGTGGTGTGCTGCGACACATTGTTTGCAGGGAAATTTTGGGGGGATGGGCCTGCGGCTACCGTCATTGCGCTCCTACGGAGCTTGTTCTGGGCAGAACATCAATAGCGCGGTGGTTTTAACCCCGCGCAACAAAGGGCGTGCTGCGACGCACCATTTGCAGGGAAATTTGGGGGGGTGGGCGCCTGCGGCTACAAACATATGACTCCTCCGGAGTCCCGGCTACGCCTGAGCAAAGGTTTTATCAATAGCGCGGTGGTTTCAACCTCGCGCATCAGACGACGCGCCGTTTGCAGGGAAATTTGGGGGGATGGGCGCATGTGGCTATAATCCTTTCACTCCCTTAATGGGATCTTCGACGCTTCGCGGTTTCGCACTGCGGCGTGCAGAGAGTTTCCAGGCTGCGTCCGGCTAGATACGGGATGCGACCTTCTAATGTTAAGAAATTGTTAAATTTTAATTCGGGTATCGGAATATTCGAGGGGGGGGGTATTTTGTCTGCTCACTATTAAAACACTTAACTATGTCAAAAAAAGTCAAAATTTTCACCCTTTTGCTGCTTCTGGCCGGAGCGGCAGTTCCTTCTGCAAAAGCATGTTTCATTGTGTGTGGTGGGACTACTTACTCCTGCAATAACTGCCAGCAGGTAGCACCAGACCGCATCTTCTGTCCTGCAAGTGGTAACGAGTACGGGTGCGGCGAAATGGATCAATAACCTGTGTTCGCCTGTTATCAGGTTCTCTGTTGCAGAGTATCGGATAACAGGCTATCTTCTTCCCTTAAATCCTTCCTAATGAAAACAACTTTAATCGCGTGGGCTGCTTTGCTTTTTTCCTGCGGAGTACTTACCGAATCCTCCCATCCGGAGTTGATGATTCCCCTGAAAGCGGATATTGTCACCGATCAATTGCATGATACGCTGTTCTTTTCTCCCACTTGTATGTTTGCGATTCCCGGAGGTGTCTGTGCAGGCTCTCGTGACGAAGGCAGGATCGTTTGCACGGATATGAATTTACAGGCGGGTCTGGTTTTCGGAGAAAAGGGCTTAGGCCCCGGAGAGTTCCAGAGCCTCCATAAGGGGGTATGGCACAATGATGAATTTCACCTGTTCGATTTTTCAAAAAAAAGCATTCAGGCTTTCGACAAGTCAGGTTCTTTCCTCCATGAAATCAGAGTGCCTGCGGAATATGACCGATCGTCGCGATTTGCGATGGATCAACAGGGAAACTGCTTTTTTAGCACAGGCTACCAGCCTTCGGTTGGGCTGTTATTCAATCTAAATACCAAAGAAATTGACTCCTACTTTGGCACCGGCATCAAACCGGAGAAAGAAAGAATCCCTGCGGATTTACACTTAACTCTGGATGGATACCTGATCGCGATCCTTGTAACGGTAACGATGCCCCGAATCCTCGTCTATAACCAGGCGAAACAACTGATTTTAGATTTGGATTTATCGGATTATGAAGTAATTAAACAGAAAAGGGAAATGCAGAAAGCAGATGACGATCCTAACCTGCTTTTCACCAGGGCGATTGCAGAATCAACCTTCGATAAGGCAACCCAACGTCTTTATGTGTGGGCACTCCACCACTATGGAAAAGATACAAAAGGAGAAATTTTAGGGAGTGCCGACATCATGTATGAGTTCCAGTTTGCTCAGGGAACTTTGGAGCTTAGAAAAACCTACCATCTTCTGGGTTTGGAAGGAGGGCCTCTGCCTGTGTTTATCGGTTTTGCTGTGGAACAAAGGAAAGTGTTTGCGATTGACGGTGAAGGGCTTTTCTACAAATATACCCTGTCGGATTAAATGGTACAACGGCACTTTCACTTACCTCATTAAGAGAAAATTAATAAACCCTATGCGATATTTCTGTTTTTTTGTCTGGTGCGCCTTCATGGGCTGTACTACCTCTCAAACGACCCGGGATCCTCAGTCCCTTATTTTTCTCACCCCCGACCTCGTCACAGAACAGCTTCATGATACGCTTTTTGTCAGATGCAACGGCATGTTTTCTGCAAACGGTCGCGTCTGTATAGGTGATTATGACGGAGGTAGGATCATCTGCACAGACGTTGACTTTCAGGCTCAGACCATATTGGGCCGCAAAGGACTTGGCCCGGGAGAAATCATGTATCCCGGACATGGTGTTTATTACGAGGGACAGTTCTTTATCTACGATGCAGGTAAAAAATCAATACAGGTTTTTGGGGAAGAGGGTGTGTTCATCAAAGAAGTGCGCCTGCCGGCAGAATATGATAATTATTCAACATTTGCCATCGGCGAAGATGGCGACTGCTACCTCGGTACCGGATTTGTGTCTTCGGTAGGGCTTAGGTTTGATCTCGACTCGCAGAAAACAGTGTCTTTTTTTGGTGTGGGGGACAAAGCGGAAGACGAGAAAAAAGCACCCGCGAATTTACTCAGGCTGAAAGATGGCCATTTGATCTCCATCTTAGAAACGCTTCCCCGTATCGTAGTATATGGCCCCGACCTTAAGGCCAGATCAACGTACGACCTCTCTGATGATGAGTTGGTAAAAGGCGGTGCCGAATTCCGAAAGGTTAAGGGAGACCCCCACGCATTTATGTTTTCGGTTTTTGGAGGAGCCCAGCTTGATACCGGGACCAACCGGCTGTATGTACTGGTGTTTGGGTATGAGCCGGGGGACGACAACACTGCGGCACGTACAATCTACGAGTTTCAGTACCAAGATGGATCATTATCTCACCGAAGTACCTACCGGCTTACAGGGCCAGAAGAATCGAAGCCAGCCTTTTTGAGTTTTGCGGTTGTGGATAAGCAAATATTTACCTACGACCTGATAACCGAGCTTTTCTACCGCTATCCATTGCCCGGCTAGGTACGGGATCTTCTAGTGTTAAAAAATTGTTAAATTTGAGCAGGTTATCTTCTTCTATTAAACGATTTCTGATGAAAACAACCTTAATCGCGTGGACTGTTTTGTTTTTTTCCTGCGGAGTACTTACCGAATCCTCCCATCCGGAGTTGATGATTCCCCTGAAAGCGGATATTGTCACCGATCAATTGCATGATACGCTGTTCTTTTCTCCCACTTGTATGTTTGCGATTCCCGGAGGTGTCTGTGCAGGCTCTCGTGACGAAGGCAGGATCGTTTGCACGGATATGAATTTACAGGCGGGTCTGGTTTTCGGAGAAAAGGGCTTAGGCCCCGGAGAGTTCCAGAGCCTCCATAAGGGGGTATGGCACAATGATGAATTTCACCTGTTCGATTTTTCAAAAAAAAGCATTCAGGCTTTCGACAAGGCAGGTTCTTTCCTCCATGAAATCAGAGTGCCTGCGGAATATGAACGGTGGTCGCGATTTGCGATGGATCAACAGGGAAACTGCTTCTTCAGCACAGGCTACCAGCCTTCGGTTGGGCTGACATTCAATCTAAATACCAAAGAAATTGAGTCCTACTTTGGCACCGGCATCAAACCAGAGAAAGAAAGAATCCCTGCGGATTTACACTTAACTCCAGATGGGTATCTGATCGCGATCCTTGTAACGGTAACGATGCCCCGAATCCTCGTCTATAACCAGGCAAAACAACTGATTTTAGATTTGGATTTATCGGATTATGAAGTAATTAAACAGAAAAGGGAAATGCAGAAAGCAGATGACGACCCTAACCTGCTTTTCACCAGGGCGATTCCAGAATCAACTTTCGACAAGCAAACTAATCGCCTTTATACCCTGGTTTCTCACTACCACAATCAGGCCGAGTCGAGCGCCGACATCATATATGAGTTCCAGTTTGATCAGGGAACTTTGGAGCTTAGAAAAACCTACCATCTTCTGGGTTTGGAAGGAGGGCCTTTGCCTCTGTTCATCGGATTTGCTGTGGAACAAGGGAAAGTGTTTGCGATTGACGGTGAAGGGCTTTTCTACCGCTACCAACTCCCGGAATAAAAACGTCAGATCATTCTATACCCAATAGTCAAAGTGCTGAAATACGATAGGATCGGATTTCACGTATTTGATTCACAAAGAAATTCGTACCTTACCATTTGAGCCGCCATTAGTTGTGTAGTATGAGCCCAGGCCAACCTCTTGTTCTCACCCCTTTCAGAATCCTCACAGTCACGGTGCTGCTGAGTGTGATGGGGCTGTGGAGCATCCAGTATCTGGCCATTCAATGGCTCCCTTCCAGGCCGGGTTCTGTGCTGGAGGTTTCTTACACCTATCCCGGGCAAGAAGCCCGGCAGATGGAGCTTCAGCTTACCCTGAAGGTCGAATCGCTGCTCAGTTCCATCTCTGGCATTGAGGACATCCACTCCACTTCCACCCGTGGCCGTGCCTTCGTTCGCTTTAAGATCACCCCAAACATGAACCCGGAGAAGGTACGAAGAGAAGCGCGTGCCCTGCTTCGGCGCCTGCAGCCACAACTTCCCGTCGGGGTATCGCTCCCCCAGATCAGGCTCTCGCAATCGGGAAAGCGAGATGGTGCCACCCTCTTGCTCTGGGGGCCTGATCCCTACGAACTGGAGCAGATATATGCCAAACACACCGGGCCGCTCCTTTCCAGAATCCCCGGCATGGAGGAGGTGAATGTACAGGGAAGAAAACACTTTCAATGGAGCATGACCCCTCTTCATGATGCCCCACTTCCCCTTGAGGAGATCGCCAATGCCCTGGAAAAAGCAGGGATGCAGCAGGTTGTGGCAACAAACGAAGCCGGATTTGTGGCCGTTCAAATGCACCCAGACCCGCAAAACCCTCCCTGGGAAGATATATACCTGCCTGCGCAACAGGGAAATCTCTTACCCCTGCCCTCCATCCTGAAGGTAGAACTGGGCCCCGATCCGCAGCAAGAGTCCGTTCGGGCCAATCAACTGCCAGCTTTGTTATTTTCGGTCTTCTATCGGGAAGATGCGAGCATCCTCCGCAGTTCTGCCAGGCTTAGGGATGCAGTAGCCGAGGTGCAGGCAGTTCTTCCTGAAGGGTATTTTTTTGACATCGTTGACAACAGCGCAGATCTACTCCAGGCCAATCTCAGCAGCAGCCTTCGGCTTGCCGTATTTTCATTGCTTGGAATCATCCTGGCTCTTTTCCTCATCGCCAGGTCGGTGAGATACTGGCTCACCCTTCTTTTTTGTATGGTGGTCAATCTGGCATTGTGCGCGCTCCTCTACCGCATCTTTCACATTCCCGTTCACTTCTATACCCTCGCAGCGTCTTCCGTTTCATTAGGCCTGGTGGTGGACAATTATCTCATTGTGATGGAGCGGGCCAGGCAAGGGAATCAGGTGAATGCGGTACTGGAGCTTTGGTCGGCAGTGCTGACTACCCTGCTGCCGCTGGCAGTGCTGGCCTTCGCGGGTAGCGAAGGGAAAGTTGCCTTCAGCCTGGGTTTCTTTGAGGTCTTATCAGTCAATCTGCTGATCTCCATCTTCGTTGCCGCGCTGGTGCTGCCTGCCCTTCTTTCCATATGGCCCTTGCCCCGCAGGCTGGTGGACCCAAAAATGTCCGCTTCAACCCCGCATAGGTGGTGGTCATGGGCGGTGAAGCACCGGAGGCTGATTCGCATCGGGTTTGTTCTTGCGCTGGGGATCCCCCTGTCACAGGCTGGCCGTCAGGAGATCATCATCGGCGAGGAGAATGTGAATACATGGAGACAGTCGTCATGGTACCGGCAATACATCCAGCCCTGGGCTGAGCCTGCCCTCGGTGGAGTCTGGAGGCTGTTTGATGAAAAGTCGGCTTTTCAGTCGGCGCTCGTGGAGACTGACCGGCCTGCCATACTGGTAAACCTTTCTGTGGATCCTGATGCGAGCAATGAAGAGTTTATCCGCGTAAGGGAGCAGTTGGAAGCCTGGATCGGATCGGTGGAAGAGGTGGACTTTGTGCTTTCAAGGGAAGTAGGAAACACCCAAACCAACATTAGCATTACCGTGAAGCGGCCATTTGAAGACACAGGCTTCCCATTTTTATTGAAATCCAGGTTGGAAAGAATTGCCGCGGAAACAGATGATCTGAACTGGTTTATCAGGGGTACCGGCAAGTTTCAGGATGGCCACCCATACAGGAAAGGTAACAGTTATGATGAGGGAAACGGCAGCATTTTCCTGGTTGGTACCGACTACCCGGAAACAGAGCGGCTAGGCAATAAGGTGGCCGCGGAGTTGAAGCGTTCCCCCCGTGTTCTCAGCGCCGGAGTCACCACTGGTCGTACTATTCCCATTCAAACCTATCGCTGGGCTCCTCCGTCGAGCCTGAATCCTGTTTCCGGGGGGCACGAGGTTGCGCAAAGCTTTTTGAGTTCATTTACTGTTCAGGCTCAGGGATTCGCCTTCCCCATCGCTTTAACTCCGCATAACAAGTGGCAGCAGTTCACGAGTGTGAAACAATATCCGCTTTGGGATGTTCATGGGCCATTCTACTTTGATCCGAGGGGATGGCGCGAAGCCGTTCTGCGGGATAATCAGATTGACAGGTTTAATCGAAAATACATGATCCGGACGACCTATACCTTTCAGGGAAATGCCAGGGCAGAATCGGCGTTGGCAGAGGAAGTAAAGCGCAGGGTTGGGGAGCAGCTCCCCATTGGCTATCATTTTGCAGAGCCTGAGATGCTCGGCTCTGGCACAGATTCTTCCTCCGATGCATGGATATGGGCCATAGGCGGGATCCTGATCTGGATTGTGCTGGGTGCCTGCCTGGAGTCATGGCGCGAAGCATGGAAGGTGTGGCTCATGATTCCAGCCTCTTTGATCGGGGTAATGCTGGTTTTTGGCCTCAGCGATTTGCCCTGGGACGAAGGCGGGCTTGTTTCTGTAGCTCTGGTAGCCGGTTCTTCTGTCAACCTTGCGTTGTATCAACTCGCGGGATGGAGTCGCATACGGGCCAACTCCGGCACAGCAATTTCTCCTCTCCAGGCCTGGGAGATGGCATGGCGGGAAGTAAGGCCATCCATGATCAGCACGACCCTCACCACCATCGCCGGAGTGACCCCTTTTCTGTTTATGCCCACCATTCCCTTCTGGACTAGTCTGGCCGGAGGAATTCTGGGAGGGCTGGTGATGTCTCTGTTTGCTACTTTTACCTTGTTACCCGGACTCATTATCCATCCAAATGAATAGATCGCTCATGGAAACGCAAATGCTCAAATGGGTATTGATGTTGATCACGCTTTTAGGTTGCTCTGCGCCTGGTACCGGACCCAGACAGCAGGTAACGGAGCAAAAACCCGAAGCGCAGGTGGCCCTGCTTCCGGATGTGGACACCTTCCAAATCAAAATCAGCACTTTTGAAGATCGTCGGGTGGCTGTAGGAACCCTGGAGCCATCGAGAAAAGTGGTATTCCGGCTTGCTGATCCCCTGGCCCCGGTTGAATTTAGGGTGCACAACGGGCAGGTGGTGAAAGCAGGCGATACCCTGGCCATTCAGCCGCAACCCGGGCTGTGGCTGGCGCTCGAAAAAGCAACTCTGGAGCTGGCGGAGCGGCGTGCTGCCTACCTCGAAAGGCTGCTTGGGTTAGGATATTCGACGGAAGATTCTTTGTCCATTCCAGTGGCCGTTCGCAATCAGGCAGCGATGAGTAGTGGGTGGCTGAAGGCTAAGGTTACACATCAGGAAGCGAAGCTCGCGCTGAAGCAGGCCGCCATCATCGCGCCGTTTCCCGGGGTTATTTCGGGCATTAATCTTCCGGAAAAGGAACAAGATCCCGCATTCGCCCTGTCCCTGGCAGACCTAAGCTCCTTGTTGGTTACCTTTCAGATACTGCCGGGTGAAATCACCTTCCTGAAGCCAGGAACTGCGATAAGGGTAAACGTCGCGGGGGTAAACAGGGTATTTCAGGCGAAGGTAGAAGAGATCAACCCAGAGGTATCTGCCGGTGGTCTGGTTTATGTGCGGGCGAGATTTGCCCCGGCGGGAGAAAAACTGCTGCCAGGTATGGCAGCAGAGGTTGTTTTGTTTCGGGCGGTACCCGGGCAAGTGGTTGTGCCTACAACGGCTTTGCTGCACCGGCAGGGGCGAGAATTGGTTTTTGTCTGGAAAAATGACAGTGCCTTCTGGCGATACGTAACCCCTGGCCCGCAGAATGCCGAATGGGCTATCATCCGGGATGGGATCCAACCTGGAGAAATCGTGATCAGTGAGGGCGGTTTCGCGCTTGCCAATGCTGTTCCCGTGTCTGTCAGGCAGAAGGATATTTCAACACCATGAAAGACTGGATATTCATTTCCCGGCCATTGGGCTTAATCACTCTCTCCCTTGCGCTGGCATGTGCAGGGGCGGTGGCGGTCAATTTTCTCAATACATCCTTGCTTCCCGAGCGGGCGGCTCCCCTCCTCGAGGTTAGGATTCACCAGCCAGGCTTTGACGCGGTTTATATGGAAACGCAACTCTCCAACCCTCTCAGGGCGGCACTTGCACCGATGTCCGGGCTTGTCTCTATGGAAAGCACCTGTGAATCGGGGGACTGTTTGCTAACGCTTCATTTTTCAAGGGATGCAGACATGGAAACAGCCCGTCAGGAAGCCAGCGACCGGGTGGATCAGGCCATAGAATCTGGAATCGCCATTCTGAACCGGCCTGAAATTCGGCTTCCAACCCTTACAGACCTCCCCGTGATGTATCTCTATCTTCAGGTAGAACAAGACCCAGGCTCTGTGGGGTTTGAGGACGCGATGATGGCGCTGAGCCAGTGGGCTAAGGAACGGGTTTCACAAAGATTAGAGCAGCAGCCTGATATTGGTACTGTAGAGATAGCGGGATTGTGGGTGAAACATTGGGAAATTATTCCCGATGACCAGGCTTTGCTGATGCGGGGGATTCACCCCAGTGCGTTGCCCGGCTTGATTCAGGCAGCCACGCCCGACCCGGTGCAGATTGAACTCCGGGAAGGGTACCGTTCCCGGCCTGTCCAGATATTTTCGTCTCAGTTCCTTGAGCCAGATTCTATCCTGATTCGCACTCAAAATGCTTCCTTTTTTCTGGGGGAGGTGGCGAGTATCCAGCAGAAAACCGAACCGCAGGAGCATCAGGTTTTTCTGGACGGATCGCCCGCCTTGTGCTTTGCTTTGCTGCAACGCAGTGGTGCCAACCTGTCCAACATGAGCAGGCAGGTAGCGGCTGTCTGTGAGGAACTTTCCGCCAGCCAGGCTCGTGTTCGGTTTGTAACGACAAGAGACCAGACCGAAATCCTGGAACTCGCCATCCAAAATATGTGGCAGGGCTTATTGCTGAGTATTTTTATGGCGGGTATCCTGTTTTTCCTGTTTATGCGACAAGGCCTTGCCGCTCTACTCATTGGTCTGTCTGTAGGCGTGGCCCTTTGCTGGACCTTAGGCACCTTCTGGGGGTTGGATATTGGCATCAACAGCCTCTCCCTCGCAGGGCTTGTGATCGGTATCGGCCTGATGGTTGACAACGCAATTATACTGTTGAACCAGATCCGACTTTTGTTGGAAGATGGGTTTCCTCTCGCGGAGGCAATCGGAAAAAGTGTTTCCGATTTGGCTTTGCCCCTGGCCACCTCTACTGCCACCACCATTGTGGTATTTATTCCTTTGCGCGCGGGCGGAGATACGGTCAATGCGCTGTTTTCGGAACAGGCAATCAGCATGTCAATTAGCCTCTCAACTTCTTTTCTCGTCACTTTGGTTCTGATCCCACCGGTCTATTTTCTTTTGGCGAAACGGTTTCCCCGCATGACTAAAACAGCCCCGGCCCGGTTTTGGATCAACACCCAGAAGGCTTACAAGAACACGCTGTCCATTTTACTTCATCGGCCAGGTATAGCTTTTGCTGCCACTATCGGGGTACTTGCCCTGGGCCTGATTTTGATGTGGAGGTTGCCACACCAGTTGTTTCCCACTATGGAGCGAAAGCAACTCCTTGTTCGCTTTTTTTGGCCGGAGGATACATCTATTGATCGTATGAAGCAGGAAATGGAGGCCTGTGTCGAACATTGCGGCACTTCGGTCTTGCATTCATCTATGCACATGAGACAACAGCCCTTTTTGCGCGACCCAGACCCCCTAAAGCCCAATGAATCTGAGTTGTTACTGGAATTTACCGACGGTAACACCGCTCATGTCGAGGCAGAAAAAATTCAGTCTTTTCTTTCCCGGCACGAAGGAATGGCCCGGTGGCGCATAGCTCCCATGCCAACCCCTTTTGAGTACCTCTTCACTCATCGTTCTGATCTCTCTGATTTGCGGGGTTATTTACCTAACAACACAGACTATGATCCAGCAGCGATAGAACTCCTGCGCCAGTCATTGTCTCTGGAATTGGATATCCCCCTTGTGACCGAAGAACCGCTTGAGGGGCTGATCATCTTGCCAGATCCTGGTAATCTTTCCCGGGCGGGTCTCTCCGTAGAAGAACTTCTTCGCCAATTGAAGTGGAGTTTAGGCGAATCGTTTCAAATCAAGCTGGCGGGAACCACCCGAACGATCTCCCAAAGCAGTTCATTCGGCAAGTTAACGCCTCAAGCAGTGGCCGCAATTCCCATTGTGCTACCCAACCGCTCAACCATCCCGCTGCATACTTTGGCCAAGGTTTTGCCTGCCACCAAATTTGCCCGCGTTCATGCAGATGAACATGGGGTGTTCATTCCATTTTACTATCCGGCATCTCATCCACTCCTCCCCCAACTCAAAGAAAAAATAGCCGTCATCAATCACCAAAAGCCTGAACTGTTTTTGTCTTTTTCCCCACCCGATGAAAAATCTGATGCCCAATTGCGTGATCTTGTCTCTGCAATTCTATTGTCGGTGGTGATGTTATTTCTCATCCTTGCTGCCCAGTTTGAATCATTTGGGATACCTTTGGTCATCCTCCTTGAGATTCCGGTCGTGATGGCAGGAACTGCAGCCATGCTGTTTTTCTGTGGGCAAACGCTGAACCTGATGTCGTTGATCGGGTTGATTGTAATGATGGGGATCATTATCAATGATTCCATTCTAAAGCTCGATGTTATCCAAAAAAGACGAAGGGAGGGCTTTTCGGCGAAGGATGCAGTCCTTCAAGGAAGCACGGAGAAAGTTTCTTCGGTGGTACTTACCTCCCTGACTACGATGGCTTCCACTTTCCCTTTTTTGTGGTCTGACGACTTAGGCTCACAATTGCAGCGCCCATTTGCCTTGGTACTCGGAGGTGGAATCGGGATAGGCCTTTTGGTTACCCTGTTCCTTGTTCCTGTCTGGACATTCGCGTTTTCCAGAAAAAATCCCACCCAATCAACCCCAACCCACTATGAGATTAAAGCATAGGATTCTTTGCCTGATGATTTGCTGGCTTGCAATGGGAGTGGAAGGCATTGCCCAGACCTTCACGCTCCAACAGTTTCAGCAGTTGGTCTGGGAGCAGGCAACCAGGATGCCATCCTATTATTCCCTCCAGGCTGCACGGGCGGAAAGCCGCCTGACACAATTACGCGCCCTCCCACAAGTGACCCTAGTGAGTGAGCCACTTAACCTCAACAGGCAAAATGTCCTTCGGTATAACGCTGTCATTGATGCTGACGAATACCGCAACCAGCAGCTTATCAGAAATAGCCTTGATCTGAGAATTGATCAACGGGTGGACGCATTGGGGGGAGTGTTGTCGATACAATCGGGTTTGAGCCGCCTCCTGTCCACCACGGGACCAAACACGATTCTCAACTACGGCGTCACCCCGGTTCAGCTCAGATGGACTCAGGATTTTGGAACCCTCGGTGAAGCTGCGAGAGAGCAGCGGGAATTGGCCCTTTCATTGGACCTCGCCCAGAAGGAATTTTTCCAGGAAGCTGCAGATCAGGTCAAGGAAATTTCGCTTGCTTACCTTGAGGCATGGAGTCTGCAAGATGGGATAGCGTCCACAACAATACGACTTCAGCAGCGCGATACCTTGCTGAATATTCAGGACAGGCAGTTAGAACAAGGGTTTTCTGACCTGAGCCAGCGACTCCTGCTGGAGCAGTTAATCCTCGAAGACTCACTTTTATTGATGGATCAGTTAGCTCAATTTGATGATGCCTGCTATCTGTTGTTTCAGCGCGGGATAAAGCCAGTTTCCAGTGAAAACTGGCGACTGGATCAGCCTGATCTGCCTGGATCGGGGTTCGTTGCCCTGCCACGCATAGATACATTTGTGGCTCGGAACTCTGTAGCCGGAGCGCAGGCAAGGGTTGATCTTTTTTCCCTGGTAAGAGAAGTACGAACCAGAAAACTGAAAGCATTGCCTCAGCTATCCGTCTTTGGAGGAATCGGAACCAATCGATTTTCCAGCGATCCATGGTGGACTGCAACGAACCCCTTCATCCCACAGCAATATCTGAACATTGAGCTGAGTATCCCTATATGGTCCTGGGGAATCAACCAATTACAGGTACAACAAAGTTCATGGTCTGTCATGGCGCGCCAGATGGCCTTTGAGCAAACTCAGCAGGCGGAGGCTCAGCGAATCAATCAATTGATCAATGCATATAACAGAGTGAGGCCGAAGTTAGACATCCTACTTAAGCTGGAAAAAATCCGTGAAGTTCAATATCAGCTTACTCTCAAGAAATGGACACTCGGCCAATCCTCAGTTCAGGAATTTTATGAAGCCACCCAACAGTGGAAGCATTCTGAACAAGAGTACTTTGCTTTGCTCAGAGAAGCCTGGGAAACCTACTTGAGCCTACAGTCTGTGTTGCTTCTTGATCCTATATCGTTGACTCCTTTACCTTTGGCAGAAGAATAACCCTTTGGCTACTACTCTGTAAGACAGGCAGCAGAATCTATCGTCAAATTTACTTTCACCCCCATGAACCTATTCTCCGTAAAATGTCCCTTAGTGGCGATGATCCACGTGGATGCGCTTCCAGGCACACCCAAACATCAATACTCCCCACAGCAGATTGTGGATCGCGCTGCGGCGGAAGCAGCAGTGTACCGGCAAGCGGGAGTAGATGCCATCGCGATCGAAAATATGCACGACGTGCCCTACCTCAACCGCAGTGCCGGCCCCGAAATCACGGCCATGATGGCCGTGCTGGGGCGGGAGGTAAAACATACCTCCGGACTGCCCTGCGGCATACAAATATTGGCAGGGGCCAATCGCCAGGCGCTTGCCGTCGCGCTGGCTGCAGGCCTCGATTTTGTCAGAGCCGAAGGCTTTGTCTTTTCCCATATCGCAGACGAGGGCCTCATGAACGCCGACGGCGGCGACCTCCTCCGATACCGCCGGCAAATCGGGGCAGATCATATTCGCATTCTCTCCGACATCAAAAAAAAACATAGCGCACATGCTATTACTGAAGATGTTTCTCTCCCGGAAACGGCTCAAGCAGCTGAATTTTTTCTGAGCGATGGCGTCATCGTCACCGGAACCGCCACTGGCGCAGAGGCCGATATTTCGGAAATTCAATCGGTAAAAGCGGCAGTAAAAATACCGGTCTGGGTAGGATCGGGGGTTACTATCGACAATCTTCCTGTTTATGCTCCCGTATGTGATGGAATGATCGTGGGCTCATATTTTAAAAAAGATGGCTACTGGGCTGGTGCAGTTGACCCCGAAAAAGTAAAACGTTTTGTGGAAAAGCTGGATGCGCTGAAAAAGCTGTTATGATGGATTTCCACCGCCAATCTTATTTTTGCATCGTAGGTATTCTTGCGTAAATTCCGCCACTACTACTAATATTTGCAAATAACTACTATGAACCGAAACAAAGTAATTTTCTGGTCAATTACCGTCGCACTCGCGGGATTTTTATTTGGGTTTGACACCGTGGTTATTTCCGGTGCAGATATGTCCCTTCAGGAGTTATGGCCCAAAGGCGAACTTTTTCACGGATTTATTGTCATGGCTTCCGCACTTTGGGGTACGGTAATTGGCGCCATATTTGGCGGTATTCCTACAGATAAACTGGGTCGAAAAAATACCCTGATCTGGATTGGGGTGCTGTACTTTGTCTCAGCCGTAGGGTCTTCCCTCGCAGGTGATCCCTGGGTATTTTCATTTTTTCGTTTTATCGGTGGATTAGGAGTAGGGGCTTCCACCATTGCCGGCCCTGCCTATATTTCTGAAATTGCCCCCGCCAAAAACAGAGGCAAACTGGTGGCTTTGTATCAGTTCAATATCGTCTTTGGTATTCTTATCGCTTTCATTTCCAACTACCTTTTGAAAGATATCGGTGAAAATGCCTGGCGCTGGATGGTGGGGGTCGAAGCAATCCCGGCATTTGCCTATACGCTGATGGTATTTACCGTTCCGGAAAGCCCCCGCTGGTTGCTTGTGATGAGAGAGGACCGGGATGCCGCTGCAAATATCCTCAGACAAATTGACCCCAAAGCAGATGTCGATGCCGAGATGGCGGTAATTATGACAGATCACCACGATGCTGACCAGAGTGAAACGATATTCATCAAAAAGTACCGTTACCCGCTGATTCTGGCGTTTTTGATTGCTTTTTTTAATCAGTTTTCCGGAATCAATGCCTTCCTCTACTACGCTCCGAGAATTTTTCAGGCAGCAGGGCTCGAATCCAGTACGGCATTTTTGAGCAGCGCAGGTATTGGGCTGGTAAATATGGTTTTTACTTTGCTGGGTCTTAGCCTGATCGATCGTCTGGGCCGCAAACAACTGATGTATATTTGTTCATTTGGTTATATCGTTTCCCTTTCTATGGTATCCCTCGCCTTTCTATGGGGTTGGCAGGGAATGGCCGTTCCGGGCTTTATGTTTTTGTTTATTGCTGCGCATGCAATTGGTCAGGGTACCGTGATCTGGGTGTTTATCTCTGAAATATTCCCCAACCACCTCCGGGCGAGTGGGCAGTCTTTTGGTAGTTCTGTTCACTGGGTACTGGCTGCTGCGATTCCATCACTCATTCCGGTGTTGTTTTCCAAAATAGGAGAGGCTCCGGTATTTGGTATTTTTGCCTTTATGATGGTGTTGCAATTATTGTTTGTCTGGAAAATGATGCCTGAAACCAAAGGGGTTTCTCTGGAAGAGCTGGGAACTGAATTTGCCGGAAAAGACTTCTTTCAAAAATGAAAAAGCTGCTACTATCAGGTTTATTTCCTGTTGTCATCCTCAGTGCGCAGAATCAGTTTTCTGATGTATCTGCTGCTGCAGGTTTAGATGGAAAAGGCTCCAGCTATGGGGTTGCTATAGCTGATTATGATAAAGATGGCTTTGAAGACATTTTTGTAGTCCGTACTTATGACGAAAACCTGCTTTACCGCAATATGGGCGATGGAACCTTTGTGGAAGTCGCAAGGGAAGCAGGATTAAATTTTGCCGGTGAAAGTCGTGTGGCTGCCTGGGGTGATTTTGACAATGACGGCTGGCTGGATCTTTTTGTGGGGAATAATAAAGGTACCCGTGATAAAATGTACATCAACCAGAAAGACGGAACATTTCTGGACATATCGGCATCTGCACGCACACTCCTCTCTGCTACCGGCAATGCCATGGCCGTTTTGCTCGCAGATATCGACGGCGACAGCTTCCTCGATATTTATGTGGCCCGGATGAATGACCAAAATACGCTGTATCGCAACCGGGGAGATCTGACCCTGGAGAATATTACAATTTCCTCCGGAGCGACGGATACGCAGCTCGCCATGGGCGGGATTTTTTTTGACTATGACAACGATCACGATCAGGATCTTTACCTCGTGCATGATAATTATCAGGCTAATATCCTTTATCGCAACAACGGAGACCTTACCTTTACCAATGTCGCGCAAACCGCAAAGGTCGATGTAAAGGCTTTTGGAATGGGCGTTGATGTGGGTGATGTAAATAATGATGGGTGGCCCGACCTTTATATTACCAATCTTTACAATAATGTTCTTCTGCTCAACAAGGGAGATGGAACCTTCCAGGACATAACCCGCACTGCCGGTACAGGCGACTACGGAATGGGGTGGGGTACCTTCTTTTTTGATGCAGATAATGACGGCTGGCAGGATATTTATGTGGCAAATACTCCCTCATTCCCCAACGTATTTTACCACAATCAGCAGGATAATACCTTTCTGAATGTGGGTAAGGAAACGGTATTGGCCAGCAATGCCAGTAGTTATGGCGCGGTACCGCTGGACTATGACAATGACGGGAGGGTGGACATATTTATTACCAATGGCAATGGGGCTGCAGGTAACCAACTGTTTCACAACGAAAATGTAAACCCAAACAACTGGGTAAAATTCCGACTGGAAGGCACAAAGTCAAATGCCGCTGCAATCGGTGCCCGGGTAGAAGTTTTTGCAGGAGAAAAACGCTGGGTGGATGAGCTTAACTCCGGCTCAGGTTATGTCAGTCAAAATAGCCATATTCTCCATTTTGGAACCGGCTCTGCTTCTTCTATTGATTCGGTCGTTGTTTTTTGGCCAGGAAAAGAACGGCAAGTGTATAAAAATCTGGCTGTCAACAGGCTTCATATCCTGACAGAAGGTAAGACGATCAATGAGGAGATTCCGTTGGAGAAAGGACTTCTCTGTGTACCCAATCCATTTTCTTCAGAGATAAATCTGTATTACCACCTCAGTTCTCCCCAATCGGTGAAAATCACGGTTTCTGATCACCTGGGCCGCCTGGTGGCAACCTGGGAAGAACCCGAAAAACAACCAGGCCTGTACTCCGTTTTGTGGAATGCAGAAAACCAGCCGCAAGGAATGTATATCTGCACCTTTTTCTCCAGAGAGGGCATTAAACAATCGAAAATAAATAAGAAAGATTAAAATTTTATGAGCCGAATGTCGCCCATTAACCGGATTTTTATAATTTTATCGCTTCTGACTTTCCTCAGTTGCCGAAACGATACCGCAACAATGGAAAAAAGCAAATCGCAAACGATTACGGAAGGATATTATCAGGAGGCACATCGCCCGCAGTTCCACTTCTCGCCCCCTTCAAAGTGGATGAATGATCCCAACGGGATGTTTTTCTATGAAGGGGAATACCATCTGTTTTACCAATATTATCCTGACGATGTTGTCTGGGGGCCTATGCATTGGGGACATGCGGTAAGTCCTGATCTCATTCATTGGGAACATTTACCGATAGCTCTGTATCCCGACAGCATGGGGTACATATTTTCCGGCAGCGCGGTTGTCGATCACCAAAACACCAGCGGACTGGCTCCTGATGGACAGGTCCCGTTGGTCGCTATTTTTACTTATCATGACCCGGAAGGTGAAAAGGCCGGGCGAAACGATTACCAGTATCAGGGAATCGCCTACAGCCTCGACAAAGGGCGGACCTGGACCAAGTACGAAGGAAACCCTGTTGTACCCAATCCCGGACTCAAAGACTTCCGCGATCCGAAGGTGTTCTGGCATGAAAAAAGCCAGCAGTGGGTGATGATTTTTGCGCGTGGCAATCAGGTGAGATTGTATCATTCTCCCAACCTGAAAGAATGGACGATGAGCAGCGAATTTGGGGAAACCTACGGAAGCCACGGGGGTGTCTGGGAATGCCCGGATCTGTTTGAACTGCCTGTAAACGGCGATCCTAATCGTAAAAAATGGGTAATGCTGCTCAGTATCAACCCCGGAGGCCCCAATCAGGGTTCTGCTACTCAATACTTTGTGGGAGATTTTGACGGAAAAACATTTACCAGCGACAATCCTTCCGAACAGACCCTCTGGCTGGATTATGGCGCAGACAACTACGCAGGCGTTACCTGGTCAGATATTCCCGATTCTGATGGCCGTCGGCTGTTTCTCGGCTGGATGGGCAACTGGCTTTACGCAATGCGTGTACCCACAGACCCCTGGCGCAGTGCCATGACCATTCCCCGCACGCTTGAACTTATCTCAACCTCAGCGGGTATTCGCTTAAAAACAGAACCTGTAGCTGAACTTCAACTGATCAGAGGAGAAGAAAAAAGCATAGATGGTGCTACGGTTTCCGGTATTATGCCTGTTATCAAAGATTCGGGAACACTCGCAGAATTGGTCTTGTCCTTTGATATGGCGGGTTCATCTGCCACAGAATTTGGCCTCGAACTTACCAATGATAAAGGCGAAAAAGTGCGGATTGGTTATGAAAAAGCCGGAGACAGATTTTTTATAGACAGGACTCAGTCAGGCAAGATTGACTTTGCAGATGAGTTTCCAGGCGTACACTACGCCCCCAACGTACCCGGGAGTTCGGCGATTTCCATGCACCTATTGGTCGATGTCGCGTCAGTTGAGTTATTTGCCCAGGACGGTCAGGTAGTGATGACAGATATATTTTTCCCTAATGAACCATTTGTCCGGATGAATCTGTTTTCAGAAGGCGGAAATGTAACTTTCACAGGAGGCAAAATCACCGGGTTGAAGGGGATTTGGTGAATAAATCATTAGGAAAATCCATTTCTTCAGTAGCTTCTTCATAAATGATTAACTCATAAAGTCTCCCCATAAAGGCGAACTTTTAGTTCTTCCAGAGTCAACATTTTCGAATTGCTATGTCGGATATTTTTTTCCGGATTGAAGTACACCCAATAGGGTGAATAGAAATATGAAAAGATGGGTGTGAACCCCTTGATTTTAGTTGCCTGATGAGTTAACTTTACTAAATGAAATACGTAAGAGAAGTTGTGGCCTATAAGCGTTATTTCCTTGATTTTTATAATCAACAAACGGATAAGGTTCAGGCTAAGATTGAGTGGACATTAAATTTGTTACGAGTGTCTCAGAGGGTTTCTGAAAAATATTTTAAGCATATTGAAGGTACAAAAGGGTTATATGAAGTACGTGTAGAATATGGCAGCAATATCTTCCGGATATTTGCATTCTTTGACAAAGGTAAACTTATTGTTCTGGGAAATGCTTTTCAAAAAAAAGCTCAAAAAACCCCTAAAAATGAAATAGAGAAGGCAATTAATATAATGGAGGAATATTTCGATGAAAAAAACACCTAATAAAAATATTACAACCCTTAGCGAAATCCTTGATGATAAATACGGGAAAAGGGGAAGTGAAAAACGAGAAAAATGGGAACAGGAGTTTGAAGCATTTCGGTTGGGGGTTCTTCTTGAAGAAGCTCGTATAAAACTGGGGATGACTCAGGAAGAGCTTGCGCAAAAGTGTGGGACCAACAAGTCTTATATATCAAGGATCGAGAATGATGCCAGTGATATCCGACTTTCTACTTTAATGAAAATTATTCAACGTGGGTTAGGAGGGCAACTTAAGCTGACAATAGAGGTATAGTCTTAGGGAAACAATCTTGATTTAGCTGCCAGTATTACAATGTCCTCAATATTGCCGCGAAAAAAGATAGTCGCGTATCAGGTCAAATTCCTCCCAGTCTTTGCGGTGAAGGGTGATGATCTGGTCATTGAAATGAACAGAAACCGTATCTTCATTTAGCATGTCTGGATTTGCATATACCAGTGGGAAGGCGTTGTTTTCTCCCTTAAAAAGAATCTCATACACAGAAATCATCGAAAAATGGTCGTTGACAAAAAAGATTTCTGCAATTGTGCGGCGTAGTTTGCCGTAGGCAAGCAAGTTGCCGATTACCAACGCAATGACTTCCCCTGCAATGGCGATCCACAGGATAGATTGGCCACTACTTCCGGCGGCCACTCTGACCATGATCGCTAACATCAGGATAGCATTGATCGCACCATAATACTGCATGGCGTATTCCTGAAGAATAACGATTCCGTTTCGTGATCGGGGGTATTGATGGCTTTGAAAACTAGTCATACACAGGGTCACAGTTTAAATCCTCGGAGAAAATCTTCGGTCTTCATTCTTTTTTTTCCTTCCATCTGAAGATCTGTAATCTCCAGCCACTGATCTTCGCAGGCAAATCTCAGGGTTTTTCCATCGGAAACAAAGCTGCCAGAAGGCTGATCTGTTGTTTCGCCCGTAAGTGTGGCATAAAATATTTTAAGGATTTTGCCCTCCAGCAGAGTCCATGCAGCAGGGTATGGCGAAAGTCCCCGGATAAGATTTCTTACTTTTACGGCGGGTTGATCCCAATGGATATGGCAATCTTCCTTAAATATTTTAGGTGCGTGGTGTACAGCCAGAGAGTGGATTTGCGGTACAGCGTGCAGAGAACCATTTTCCAGGCCAAAAACGGTTTCCAGTACCAGGTCGGCGCCGGTTTCCATAAGTTGATCGTGAAGGTCGCCGGCAGTCCATTCTTCGGGAATATCCATTTTGTGCTGGAGCAAGATATTGCCGGTATCTATTTTTTCGTCTATCAGGAAAGTGGTTACCCCTGAGGTTCTTTCTCCATTGATGACTGCCCAGTTGATCGGAGCGGCGCCGCGGTATTCAGGCAATAAGGAAGAGTGCAGGTTAAATGTGCCCAAACGGGGGATTTTCCACACAACCTCTGGCAGCATACGGAAGGCAACAACTACGATCAGGTCAGGTTGTGCAGCCTCAAGCGCAGCGATAAATTCCGGGTCGCGCAGCTTTTCCGGTTGAAGTACAGGGATTTGTTTTTCCTGTGCATACACTTTTACAGGAGAAGGACGAAGCTGTTGCCCTCGCCCGGCGGGTTTGTCAGGAACCGTAACTACAAAAGGAATTTCATACTCAGCACTGACCAGCCGGTCGAGCGACGGTACGGCAAATTCCGGGGTTCCCATGAAAATAATTCGCATAAGACACAAATCTACACAATTCGCAGAAATCTTAACGCCAGGACCAATGAAAGATCTGCTTTTTTTGTATGTTGTTCAGTGGTGAAAATATTTTTATATTGAAATATTACACATGTTGTTTTAAGGTAAAATATAATTCATAATTTTGCGTTAACTACAGGAATCCCCAACTGTCTATGAGAAGAAGCCTTACACTGATTGGTTTTGTATGTATTTTCTATGGTTATAGCATAGGCGCGGACTATTTTTTCCAGGCCGTAGAAGATCACTTGTATGAAAATCCTGCAAACTGGCTCCCAACCTACCCCGGGGCTGAAGTGCGCACCGGAGACAGGGTGGTTTTAATGGAAAATGTAAGTTTTGTCGGTTATGATATCGTGGTAAATGGCTATCTGGAAATCGGTATGGGGGTATCGCTGATCTCCGGTGAAAATGGCCTGCTTGTCTCCAACACTGGTACAGTTGACAACTCCGGGGAAATTCTGGTGAAATATATTGAAAGCTCCGGGCGAATCGCCAACCAGATCGCAGCCCGCATCCATCTATTTAACTTTCACGCCTTTGAGGGCGCCATTACCCATAATTCCGCTTCGGCCACTTTTGTCACCCTGCTCGATCTTGAAAACCAGGGCAGATTTGACAATTATGGAATCTGTAAAGCAGGCAATGATTTCCGAAACCACGCTTTCTTTTATCAGATAAGATATGCAAATCTCGACGTTCGTGGCAACATTATCCTCTCCCCGGGCAGTGTACTTACCCATTCACCACAAAGTACGGTTGTATCCGGCAAGTTGAAAAAATTCCTTATTTCTGATCGTCTTCCTGACGAATTTTAAGTAAATAATTTAAACCTTCTGCCGGTTTCCGGGTTTTTAAATCGATGCCGAATTCCGATATTGCCATCGATTACAAACCCCTATGGATAAAGAAAAGCTGAAAAAAGCCTGGGATTATACAATTATTCTGGTTGTTTTTGCTGTAACTGGTTCCACCGCAGCCATTATACCGCGTTATCTGATGCCTCTACTGGGTTTGGAATGTTGCAATTTCTGGTATGTATTTACCTATATCGTGGTTATTACCCCCATTTACCAGGTGCTTCTTCTGATTTATGCCTTTCTGTTTGGGAAATTTAACTACTTCTATGAAAAAGAGAAGCGGATTTTCCGCTGGATGACTGGCTGGATGCGGAAGAAACCTGCATAAAAAAACGCCGGATATTAAATCCGGCGCTTAGCATCATCAACTCATCAAAAGAAAAAACTAAGACTGGTTCGTAAAAATCTCGGGCTACCCGGGGTAAAGTGAATTTCAGTTACGGGCGAACTTTCTCCACGCAATCTCGATTCTGTTTCAAATTGTGCTTCGCGCCATTCGGCGTCGAGGAGGTTCTCAGCTTTTACGCTGAGCTCCCACGGGCCCAGCCTGTACCCAACCTGCGCATCGAGCAGGCAATACCCGGAAGCCGTGAGGCTGTAATCTTCATTCGCAGGGCGGTCTCCCAACCACCTGTAACGCAGACTGGCGCTAAATCCTCGCTGGCTCTGCCACGACAATCCGCCCGTGCTGCTCAACATCGGTGCCAGCGGAATATATGCTTCTGCTTCGGCTGCTTCCAGCGACCTCGGATGGGTAAAGTTAATGTCAATATCTCCATACAGGTGTTTACTCAGCTGATATCGCATCGTGAGATCTACCCCGGTCCGAATGGTTTTTCCCGAAGGCTCTACAATTCCGGCGTCACCTACATATACAAATTCCTGTTCCAGATACAGTCCCCAAACCGCAGCCTGAATGATCATTCTGGGAATTGGTTTCACAAAAAATCCGAGGTCAGAACCTATCGCCCGGGGTAATATCTGACGTGGGTCGGCACTCATTATCACCCGGGTATCATTGCTGTGAAATCCGGTGCCTGTATTGAGGTAAACCTGAAGGTTTTCTTTCGGAGACCAGGTGAGATTCAGTTTTCCGCTAAGGATGCCTTTTTCCTGTCCGCGTCTGTCGTAAGTGGGCGTCAGTTTGTTGGCA
The DNA here is from genome assembly GCA_041391665.1 of Bacteroidia bacterium. Taxonomy (NCBI): domain Bacteria; kingdom Pseudomonadati; phylum Bacteroidota; class Bacteroidia; species Bacteroidia bacterium. Next base: position 1,840,636 of record JAWKNO010000001.1, read on the forward strand.
TATATAAACCGAAACTGGTCGTATCTGATCCCTGCCTCCAGGTTGAGCCTGGGGTGTAATTCGAGATTTGCCCGGGCAAATCCAAACATATTTATTTCGTCGATATCTCCAAAAGCCAGCGAATCGAGTACTTCACGCCGGTTGAGGGTATGCGAAAGTTCGTTGTTTCTGATTTTATCCGCGCGAACGCCCGCTCCGCTTTCTATCCTGAATGGTAAATTCCCCAGGGTCATTACCTGATCGTAAGTGGTCTGGTAGCCCAGTATCTCGCGGTTTTCTTTCTGGCGTATCTGGTCTCCATGGACAGAGTCTTCCAGAAAAAATGTAAAGTTGCTGTACAGCTCAAAATCGTATTTGATCCAGTATAGTTGCTGCCGGAAATGGGCACCCGAAGGCGTTTCTGAAACAAATTGCACATTGATATGAGATCGGGAAGTCTCTCCGCCTTCCGTATTGTCAATCGCACCCCAACGAGTAATGGCTCCTGATTCGACAGCCCTTGTGGGAACCTGCCCGCTGGCGTCCCATCTGCTGCGAAAATGTGCAACAGAAACGGTCAGAGACTGATTGTCTGCGATTTTTTCATTGTACTTGAGCATGATATTGTTTCGGAGAAAATTCTGCGAACTTTCAAAATAGCCGTCCTGCGCCATCCATTCTCCCGCTGCATACACCTGGCGATTGTCCTGACTCAGTAGTTTTACTTTACTCATCAGCCGGGTCAGTCCGTATTGGCCGGCTTCCAGTTTTACCTGACTTTCCCGCAGAAAATCTTCTGTATAAAAGCCTACCTGCCCGGCTGTAGCAAAGTTTCCGGTTGCAGCATCATAGACTCCTTTCTGAAAATGGACATCTTCGACCACTTCCGGTATCAGAAAATGTAAGTCTGCATATCCTTGTCCATGCGCGTGAGAGACCATGTTTACCGGCATCCCGTCCACCGAAAGGCTGATGTCTGTGCCATGGTCGATGTCAAAACCCCGCAAGAAGATTTGTTCTGCTTTGCCTCCGCCTGCATGTTGTGCAATAAACAGGCCTGGCACCATTTGAAGGATATCCTGGGAAGAACGTACAGGGCGAAGGCGAATGTCCAGTGCCGGGATATTGCGAATGGTTTGTGCCGGGCCTGTAGAAGCAGCGATTACGATCTCATTCAGCAAAACTTCTCCCGGTGTGAGCCGGGTGTTGACTTCTACTGTTCCGGAGGCGGGAATGGTCACCTCCAGGGTTTTGGTTTCGTACGAGATATAGCGGATGGTGAAGCTTACCTCTCCTTCCGGGAGATTGTCAAAAGAAAACTTGCCCAATGGACTGGATACGGCTCCCTGCCGGGTATCATTGAGGTAGATCTGTGCGCCTTCCAACGGCTGATTTGTTTCTGCATCGAGGATAATTCCCCTGATATTTCCCGCAAAAACAGCAGTGGAAAAAATCATACAGAGGATAAGGGTGATGGTTCGCATGACGACAATTGTTTTGGAAAATGAAATTCAGAAACCGAAATAACCTAGTTGTTAAGCGCGGCGAGTTCGGGGTCGCGTGAGCCTGTGCGATTCGCGATTTTAAGGTGTTTTTGTACATTTTCCTGATCACCCAGGTAGGTATAAATTTCTGCCAGTCGCTGGTTTACCTGAATATTCATCGGGCGGCGGGCATACTCTTTCATTGTTTTTTCCAGCGCAGTTTCCGGATCGTTAAAGAGTTTGAGTGAAACTGTGGCATATTCCAGCCCCATTTCATGGCCGCTTTTTTCATCATCTGCCATCATATCTATGATTTCTTCGCTGAGTTGTGTTGCTTCAGCCTCCCTGCCTGTTTCTTTATAAAGCAATGCCAGATCTTCGTAAAAGCTCACTTCAGGAATGATTTGGGTGGCTTGAATCAATAGTTTTTCTGCTTTTTCAAAATCTCCCTGCTTCTTTGAAAGTCTGGCCAGTGCTGCAATCGCAAATGGATAGTTTGCCCGTTGGGCGAGCGCGGTTTCGTACTGTATTCTGGCCTGCATGGTGTCGCCGTAGGTTTCATACAAATGGCCAAGATTGAGCAGGCACCAGGTGGTTTCTTCAAATCCGGGGTATCCGGCTGATACGGCCATTTGCATCGCTTCAATGGCACCTTCTACCTGACCGTGGATTTCGCGGAGGTAGGAAATTCTGGAATAGGAGCGAAGATCGGGGCGAATGGACACCATTTTGTCGGCCATTTTCACCGCTTCTTCATAGTTGCCAAGTTCGACATTTGCATCTACCAGCGCGCCGTAAACCAGTGCATTGTGAGGATTGATGCTGACAGCTTTTTCGGCGGTTTGTTTGGCTGCTGCAAACTGGTGCAGAGATAGTTGAACCGAAGCTTTCATCAGCAGGGCAAAAAACTGTTCGTCCTGGTTGGGGTTTGCTGCCAGAATCCCTTCGAGCAGCCCCAGTGCTTCGGGGTAGTAATATCCGTGTTCGCCGGTAACTCTTGCCTCCTGAAGGAATAGCTGTACGAGTTTCAGCCTGGATTTGAGGTCTTTTTCATTTACCCAGATGGCATTGGAAAGGGTAGAATATTGGTCCAATACAGTCTGGCGTTCTTCCGGACTTCCGAGGCGGGCGTCTCTTTCCAGCAGGGTAGGCAATTCTATTTTTGCCTGTTGGGTTCTTGCAGTTGTCTGAATGCAACTGCTGATCATGGATGTCGCAAAGGAGATCGTAAGCAGGATCGCGATAATAACGATGATGGAGGGTTGAGGTAAACGGTTCATGACGTAATTTTTTATGAGTTGAATGGAAAAATGAGGTGATAAATAGAATTGTGAAAAAGAGTGCGGCGTACCACCCATTGAGCCAGATGGCACTGCCGCATTCCTGCATGAATCTTTAATTTTGTTTGATAAATCTTTCGGACTGAATGACTGAGCCATTGACAATCTGCATGGTATAAATACCGGGTGCGAGATTTGATACGTCAACAGCGTTTTGCCATTTTCCTCCGGGGACAAAAAACTTGTCAGTCTGTATGATTTGTCCAAGCGCACTGAATATGGTCATGCTGACTTCCCCTGCCTGTCCTTCTTCCATATTGATATTGAGCACATCTGTGGCTGGGTTTGGGTAAAGGAGGCTGACGGGTGTATTGCCAGGATTGGCGGTGCGGGCAAAGAAGTTATTGCTAATCACCGTAAAGGTGATCGTTTTGGGCATTCCCTGTACTCCCTGGCCTGATTTTCCGGTATAAGGTGTCGCCGTTACGGTGTAGGTTCCGGGTGAAAATACCAGCTGGAAAAATCCGCCGTTGCCGTTGTCGCCAGGCATGGAGTAGGGGAATGTATTGTCTTTGCTGAAGTTGAGGTTGCCATTCAGGGCGAAGACTACGCTTCCTACCGTACCGGGAGTTGTCGCTGCTACGATATTGAGTTTGTTGGTGCCAATCTGGTCAAGATCTACTACATCGCCATCGCTGAGCGGGCCTACCGGCTGATCGCTGACTGCATTGTAGAGGGTGAAATCTGTAACGGAAAGGTTGAGTGCAGAATTGATTACGGTAAAGTTGACCGTGCGGGCGATGCCTGGAAGACCGTTTCCGCTGGTGCCACTATATGGGGTAGCGCGGAGTGAGTACTGGCCAGGGGTGATTTCGTACTGGTAGTAATTGACCGGGCTACCTGATTTGCTGGAACCAGCCAGTGCATAAGGAGGATTGTTTTCCGTCCGGAAGGTTGGATCCCAGTTCAGACCGAATACCACACTGCCTACGACACCGGGGTTTACATTTGCCCGGAAGTTGACTTTGTTGGTAGGAAGGCTGGCCAGATCAATGGTATCTCCATCATTTACCACCATTACATCCACATCATTGAATGCGTCGATCAGCGTAAAACTTCCAACGGACTGCGTAGCGGGGAGAACCGTAGGCTGCTGGTAAGTAACTGCTTTTCCACCGCATACCCCTGTGCCCTGCCAGGGAAGCTGTACGTAGGGAAATCCTGTGCGGAAGGCTGCATCGTTGGCTTCAACACCTGTGCTGTAAGTAAGCACGTCAAGCAGATCCTGTGTTACGGGTGAAGCATTGGGATCGGTAGGATCAAAATCGTCATACCACAATCCGATAGCAGCGAGTACCACACCTGAAACTGCCTGTAGTTCGATACGGGTTACATCATCCTCGAGTCTTCTTCCGTTTGGAAATCCGTCCATGTTGGGGATAAACTGCAAGGCAGCGCTTGATGCATAGGTTGGATCCGTAAGGCCTAATACTGCGGCATTGACCAGTCCGAGAGAGGAAAAAGCAGGGTCATTGCGGTCTGTTACCGGTACGGCCATATTCAGACGGAGCATATCACCACCGGAAGGAAGGAAGTTGTTGACAAACGGTTTGCCTGCTGCGAGCGGGTTGCCGCCTTTGCCGGTAGCGAGCTGGTAGGGTGGGAAATTGGGAACTCCGGTATGGAATGCCGGCCAGAGGTCCACCGAGCGTGGTTTTCCCGGTCCGGGCAGAAGCAATGTGCCAAATATAGCGTCGTCAAGTGCTGTACCGGCTACGGCTGCACTGCCTTTCAGACCAAACAGTCCGTCATTTCCATTACCGAAGTCAAACGCGCCAAGAGAATTGCGCTGAATACGCAGTGAACTAAGCGCTGGAACCGCCCCCCCAAAGAGCGCATCATCCATGTACAATCCCAGTTCAGGATTAAAAAAAGATTCGAAGAAAGCGGGATTTTCGTTGTAAGGTGTGCGCGCATTCCACTCGTCTTTATTGCCAATCGGAATAACCGCTTCGTTGGTCAGTGGCATGCCCAGGCGGGAAACCTGTACCCATGGACCTGTGTAAGAAGCGTTGGTTCCTGCATTGAGGGTACGCATTTGCTGGCGGCTGGCTGAAGCCCATACGCCGATGACAAAGTCGCCGTCGAGGATATTGGCTGCCAAACTCACATCTTTTCCGTCTTTTTGGAGAAGGGAAATCGGTACCTGAATGGCGATTGTGCTTACGTTTTTGCAGGCTACACCGTCCACGGGCATGCCGCTCTGGCGTGGTGCATCACCGAGGTCAAATATTCCGCCCAGATCTACAAAGAAAGGATCGTCCACCGGACCGCAGAATACTTTTTCGCCGCTGGGGAGGGTAGTAATGGCCATGTTAAACAGCGACTCATAATCTGTTGCTCCGAGGCCTACAGGGGAAAGAATCGAACGTGCACCGATGTTGTAAGGCGGTACATATCCGTTGGTAGCGAGTGTCGAAAAAGTCGCACCACCATCCGTACTTCTTTCCATGGTATAGGTAGTCTGGAGGTTTTCCATTCCCAGCCTGATATTGAAGAAAGTGGAAGGATCAGAATTGGTTTTGGTGAAAGTAAATCGGTAGATAATATCATCGCCGGCAGTTGTCGCGTCATTGTCAATATGAATCTCGTAGCGGATGTTTTCTCCAAACTGGTAGTAGTTGGGTCCACCCTGTGCGAGTTGCAGCGGAACGTAGTTGGCGATAATGGTGACCGTGTTGGGGTCATCGGGGCTGCGGAAGGCATACAGATCTGTATTGTCCGCAAGGGGATCATTGGCGATCAGTGGCGCTTCGCGGTGGCTGGAGGCAAAGAGCGCTGCGCCCAGCAACAGGAAGACCGTCAGTGCACAAATTTTGTTTATGATGGAATTCATAGGATTAGTCTGATTAGAAAAATTTGGTTACAGCGATCCCACCTCATGTAATTACACGAGTGTATATCCTGTATGTGAGAGGGTTTAAGGTTTGGACCTATTGACCGGCTTCAGTGCCGCGCCAGGGAGATGCCAGATAAGGGAACATGGGTTTGAATGCTGCGTCGTTGGACTCCACACCGGTAGAATACTGGAGCACATTCAGCAACTGATTCGTTACAGGTGATGCTTCCGGATTTGCGGGTGAATAGTCATCGTACCAAAGCCCGACGGCTGCGAGTACTACACCGGCCACGGCCTGGAGTTCGATCCGTGTTACGTCATCTTCCAGCCTTCTCCCGTTGGGGAAACCATCCATATTGGGGATAAATTCAATATTGGTGTTGGCGTAGGTCGGATCGGTAAGCCCCACTACTGCGGCATTGATCAGCCCGAGTGAAGAGAAAGCAGGATCGGTACGGTCAGTTACCGGCACGGCCATATTGAGGCGAAGCATATCACCACCATTGGGCAGGAAGTTGTTGACAAATGGTTTGCCTGCTGCTAATGGATTTCCACCTTTTCCGGTAGCCAGTTGGTAAGGGATCACATTCGGCACACCGGTATGGAAAGCAGGCCACAAATCTACAGATCTGGGTTGCCCCGGACCGGGAAGCAGAAGGGTTCCAAATACTGCGTCGTCCAAAGCCGTACCGTCGAGGGCAGGATTGCCTTTCAGGCCATACAAACCATCATTACCGTTGCCGAAGTCAAACGCGCCAAGCGATTTGCGCTGAATCCGAAGAGCAGAAAAAGCAGGAACTGCACCACCAAAAAGAGCATCATCCATATAAAGCGCTAATTCTGGATTGTAAAAATACAAGGCATGGGCAGGGTTTTCATTGTAAGGGGTGCGTGAGTTCCAGTCATCTTTCTGGCCGATCGGAATAACCGCTTCGTTGGTCAGAGGCATACCCAGGCGTGAAACCTGTACCCATGGACCAGATTCGGTGAACGAACCGTCAGTATTCAGGGTGCGCATTTGCTGGCGGCTGGCAGAAGCCCATACACCGATGACAAAGTCTCCGTCGAGGATATTGGCTGCCATATTTACACTCTTGTTGTCTTTCTGTAAGGTAGCAATCGGCACCTGAATGACAATCGCATGTGTGTTGAAACCGGCCAGTCCGTCGCGCATGGTGGTTGTACCCTGGCGGGGAGAATCGCCCAGATCAAAGATTCCGCCCAGATCGACAAAAAACGGATCATCAGCGGGACCGCAGTAAACTTTTTCGCCGGTAGCTGCCGTTGTAATCGCTGCGGTGATCAGGTCTTCATAGCTGTTTGCGCCGAGGCCGACAGGACCTTCAATTGAGCGGGGACCGATATTGGCGGGAGGAACGATACCGTTTGAAACGATGGTTACAAAAGTCTGTCCGCCGTCCACGCTTCTTTCGAGCGTATAGGTGGTTTTGAGATTTTGTTGTCCGAGGCGAATGTTGAAGAAAGTGGTGGGATCCTCATTCACTTTGGAGAAAGTCGCACGGTAGATAATGTCGTCGCCAGTGGTAGTCACATCGTTGTCGATGTGAATCTCATAGCGGATGTTTTCTCCGAATGAATGATAATTGGGACCGCCAAACGCATCCTCCGCAGGAACGTAACAGGCGATCAGTGTCACGGAGTTGGGATCGTCGGGCGACCGGAAGGCATACAGGTCCGTATTGTCTGCCAGCGGGTCGTTGGCGATCAGAGGCGCTTCTCTGTGGCTGGAAGCCATCAGGAGGGCCTGCGTCGTGCCCAGAATCATCAGGGAAACTCCAACGAGGAGGCCTTTGACGAGGGCGGTAGTTTTTCGCATCATAAGTTCACTAATTTTGAAATGATAAGAAGGTTATTTTCAAAAATTCAGCATACCTACGGGAGCGGGAAAGATTTGGATTTAGGTGAATGCGAAAATTTTTAATTGTCAATTGTTAATGGTTAATGGGGGAGGGGTGCTCAACGCCGTTTCCGTTGCTTCAAACATTCCCCCCAAAATCATTATCTTTACGATATGCCTCAATCGTGAAATAGTATTTCAACATTTCCTTCGCAATGACTTCGCACATACCTCTGCTTTTGTTGATCCTGCTGCCTTTGGCGGGAATGGCGCCTGAATCCGCCGAAAAACCTGCCCCGCTGCGCGCGGGTAAGGACTTTGCCCTGTTTTTTGCGGTGGATACGTATGACGATCCGGGCTGGAAAGACCTCAAAAACCCGGGGCGTGATGCCGATGCCCTGGCGGCGGAACTTCGCGATGTATTCGGCTTTCAGACAGCGGTGCATAAAAACAAAACCCGCAACGAGATTTTTGCGATCCTGGCGCAGTGGAGCAACAAATCTTTTCCCGCCGATGGCCAGTTGCTGATCTTTTTTTCCGGACACGGAGATTTTAATACCTTTCTTACCACCGGATTTTTTGTATCGCGGGAAGGGAAATACGACGATCCTTACAATGATTCGCATCTCGATCTGAATAAGATCGGGAATATTGTTACGAACATTCCCTGCAAGCATATTCTGCTGGCGATAGACGCCTGTTATTCGGGCACGATAGACCGCGAGATCGCCTTTAATGACAAGGCAAAACCCACAATACACGGTTCCGAAACAACCACTGAAGCGGATCGCCAGGCTGTAATCGCCCTACAACTCCGGAACAAATCGCGCCTTTTACTGACCTCCGGAGGTAAGGAACGGACGCCCGACGGCACGGATCATTCCCCGTTTACCAACGGATTTCTGAAAGCACTGCGGAGCAGCTACACGTATGGGGATGGCCTGCTGACGTGGCGGGGCCTGCTGGCGGAAATGGAAAAAGTGATCCCAACTCCCCATATAGGTGCGCTGCCTCAGGACGCCAGCGGCGGGTTTGTATTTGTGGCGGGGGCTGTGTCGGTGGTTACAAGACCCGTACCCCCCGTTGTCAAACCCACGATTGACCAAATCCCCGTCCCGGAGATGGTAAAGATCACAGGCGGGACGTTTAAGCGGGAAAACTATAACGTAACTGTAAGCGACTTCTGGCTGGGGAAGACGGAGGTGACCAATGGGCAGTATGCGGAGTTTTTGAATGCCAAAGGCAATCAAAGTGAGGGTGGTGTGGAATGGTACGATGCTTCGGGATCGGGGTATAATGGTTATGCGGAAGCTGCGATCCAGAAACAGGGCAATAGCTGGGTGGTAAAATCAGGGAGAGAAGATCACCCGGTCAATTATGTGAGTTGGTTTGGGGCAAAGGCTTACTGCGACTGGCTGAGCGAGCGAACGGGGCAAAACTGGCGGTTACCGACGGAGGCGGAGTGGGAATACGCAGCGGGGGGCGGCAGCACCGGTCGCACGATATATGCAGTTACAGACAGTGAAGCCAGCCTGGGCGACTACGCCTGGTTTACGAGCAACACAAACAATACGGGCACACGCCCGGTGGGACAGAAAAAGCCCAACCGGCTGGGCCTGTACGACATGAGCGGCAATGTGTGGGAGTGGTGTGGGGATTGGTATGGGTCTTATCCGGAATCGGCGCAGCAAGACCCGACAGGCCCGTTGAGTGGCTCGTACCGTGTTTTGCGCGGCGGTGGTTGGGCCACCTCTTCGGTGAATTGCCGCGTGGCTAATCGCATCAACAGCACGCCGGGGTCTCGCCACGGCAACGATGGGTTCCGGGTTGCCCGCCAGTTCTAGCTGCCTGTTCGGCGTTGTTATGAGCTGAAGGAAAAAGAGAAAGAATAAAAAAAAGGGGGGAAATATCTTTTTGGATCGGTCTGCCCGGCTGGCAGGCGCGGGAAGCGCCGTCCGCCTGCCGGGCTGACTGATCCAAAAAGATCGGGGTTTGGGGTCGAAGATTCTCGCAAGGAATCTGAGATCCCATAGGAGAAGCCTTAGACAGGGGGGCGGTAGCCCCAATTTTTATAAAATTTTTAGCAAAACAGATGCTGTCATAATTAGTTTTTATTTTGGTAGTTCCACACGGAAAAACGATTGCAGATTACTTCAATAATGCGTAGCATATATGTGGAAAAGAGGGGGATATATCCGCCGTTGGATGCACGCAACGGCGCGCCGCAGGGTGAAAAATCAAGGAGGTGGCGTCGGTTGCTATAAAAATGCCATCCCTTCGGGATTATTCTTTAAGGACTATCGCCTTCGGCTAAAAATATATCCCTCAGCAGCAGGGCATTTTACAGCTTTGCGCTTCGATAGACTTCTTGCATCCGGATTGTTCAGTGTGGAGCCCCAAACCTTGTGCCTTCAGCACACATTGATATCAGCCCCTTGAGGGCAGCAATGCCGAAAAGTATCCCCAGCCAACACCCAACAGCCAACCCCCAACCCCCAACAGCCAAAACCCAACAGCCAACACCCCAACCCCCAACACCCAACAGCCAACCCCCAACAGCCAATTGCAAATCTCCCCCACAGCGTTTATCTTTACTTTTTGCTGATCTGCTTCTAAAATAACGCAATCCAGTCATGCCGAAAACCATTCGCCCTCTGCTTGCAGCTGTAGCCATTTTCCTTTTTCCGGGTTTTTGTGCTTTTGCTCAGGTAGCCGATTTTCGCACGGAGAAACCCTATCTCCACGAACAAAAAGACCGCTACCAGCACTGGCTCGAATACAGCGGGATCGGAGACATCCTGCGGGTATATGATCTGACGGTTGAAGAAAGGGATGTGGTATTGTTCCTCGGGTTTACCCGCCCTGCCGGCACCGATTATATGATCAATGCGTGGGAAACGCTGAAGTTTTCATTCGAAGCAGAACATCCCATTCGCCTCGAACAGGCACTGTTTTACAAATGGATCAGTCTTTCCGGAATCTCTCAGGACGCCAACGTCGGGGTGTATGTCTATAATACCTATGAGCCCGGCCTTCCCAAACTCTTTGGCCGGCAGATTTATTTTGATGCTGATTCGGGAAAGGTAATGGTGGAAGAATATAACCCCAAATCCATGGTGCGGAAAATTGAAATCACGCCCCCCACATTCAGCGACAAAAAAATCTCAGAAGCAGAAATCCGGAAACAATGGAGCAAAAAGGTTGTCTTTGATAAAATCTACGCCTACGCAAAAAACCGCTATGAACAGACCCGGTGCGATCAGCGGTTTCCTCAGGTAAAACCTCCCCTGGAAGATGATGATGTCCTGCGGTTTGAGGTGATTGACCTTTGCAAAGAAGTGCTGGTGGACGAATCCCAAAATGCACTGTGCGAACTTTTCCGCAGCCTGAGTATTTCTGACTGCAACTGGGTAAAGCGTGAAATGCTGACATTTACCATTACCCACGAAGAAACCGTCTCCGGCGTGAAAATCACCGTCGATATCGAAGGGAAATACGGCTCTGGTTTTTACAGTAACCTTTCCGGTCTTCGCGGTTATATGGATATGGAGGAGGAATTTAAATCTTACCTCGAGCGTTATGCAGACCAATTTAAAACTGAACTGAAAAAGATCCTTACGGAATGAAACTGCGAGCACTTATACCTGCGATTCAGGCGCGGATCGCTGCAGGCGAACAGGCATCCATACTCGCCTGGCTGCTGGAAGTTACCCGGTTACCCGCGCTCGAAAGCTACAAAAACACGGTGATTCAGCTTTCCGCCCAGTGGGAAGAATACCAGCGTGAAAAAAGGCAGGGTACCACCGCAGACGAAGTACTTCGCCAGCGGCGCAACCAGATTCGCCAGGCCTTGCTCGAACTCACCGACGAAATGGAGGACAATTTTCCCGATGTGGAAGTTCCGCCGCTGCCAGAGCCAGCGCCCGTCCCAGCCGAAACAGGCGATTCTCCCAAACCCACTTCCTATCGCATCAAGGGCATACGTGAGGCAAAATTGAGGGGGCATGTGATGGTGTTGCTGTTGGCGATCAAATTGGGGCTGATTGTATTTTTATACATCTTGTGGGATTCGGGCAGCAATTTCTCCACGGAGCAGTTTATCGGCACGATCGCGATGATTGTCCCGTTGTTTGCCGCGTGGCTGGGCGTGATGTTTGACGACTGGCTCGGCAAACGCAATCTTGAAGAAGACGATTCGCCCTATGTGAGCCGCAAATTTCAGATGACCGTATATGTGGTGCTGGCGGGGTATGGGCTGATATTTTTCAGCATTCTCAACCTCAAAGGCCCGGGCATTATTACCCACGAGCAGATGAACGCATTACTCGCAACGCTGGAAGTGGGGCTGGGCGTGTATATCGGGAAGCTGGTGAAAGCGTTGGCTAATGGTTAATTGTTAATTGTCAATGGTTAATGGGGGAGGGGTGCTCAACGCCGTTTCCGTTGCTTCAAACATTCCCCCAAAAATCATCATCCTTACAATATACCTCAATGGTGAAATAGTATTTCAACGGTTACTGCGCAATTTGATGGGAATTTGCCTCGCCAATTGAAGAAAGAGGCGCAAATCCGGTGGGTTCGAGCCGAAGGTCCCATACAGGAGAGCCTCACCCTCCGGGCCTTATGCCTCCGGCAAACATAATCCCGCCAGTCCCTTTTCAAATAGGGACGACCCGGCGGAAGGGGTTCGACACGCTGCGCGCTGCGGCGCGATAAATACCGGCGGCTGAGGTCACTCGAAGCCCCGGCCAACAAAGGGCGCCTGCGGCGCAAATCCGGTGGGTTCGAGAGCCTCACCCACCGGCAAAACGGCCCAGCCACCGGATTTTATGCCTCCGGCAAACATAATCCCGCCAGTCTCTTCTCAAATAGGGACGACCCGGCGGAAGGGGTTCATCATAATCCTACTCTCCCCGATAACTGAATTTTTTCACAGCTTCGGTATTTCCTGCTTTAACGTGGCATAGGTAAATTCCCGCTGTCAGTCCCTGGTTTTTCAGGTTGATGGTGAGTTTCTGATGGCCGGCTTGCACGGTGTCGGAAAATATGATCCCCGCGCTGCGGCCACTCAGGTCGGTGATTTCGATGGTTACTTTTTGGGTTTTCTGTAAATCGATTTTCAGGTACAATTGCTCCCGCACGGGGTTGGGATATAGTCTTACCGCCGGTGGCGTAAGTTTGGGGTCTATCGCGGTGGAAGCTGCCGGGGTGCGGTACAGCCAGATGTACGCGGCTTCAAATTCTCTGGCCCAAAACCATTCGCTGTGCTGTCCGTCGGACTTTTCGACCGAAAGGACTTCATCCACACCAAATCCTGCGGCGTGGAGGGAATCTTCCATCCGGTGCATATCGGCTACATAACTGGCGCCTTCCTGGTTGCCGATCAGTTGGTAAATGCGCATATCTGCCTGTTTGCCGGTACTGGTTATATGTTGATAGGCTTTGGCTCCGGCAAACCAGTACGCCGATGAAAATGCGCCAACCTTACTGAATGTCTGCTGAAATTTTATCCCCGCATAGGTGGAGATCAATCCGCCCATCGAGCTGCCCATGATGCCGGTCGATTCTCTGCCGGGGCGTGTACGGTACAGACTGTCGATATGAGGCTTCAGGGTGTTGATGAGAAAATCTACATACAAATCGCCCTGCCCGCCGCCGTAGCTGGGATTTACCCAGGGGGAATATTCATCCAGACGGGCACCTCCTCCATTGTCCACGGCTACTACTATGATGCCACTGTCACCTGAGGCGTACAGGTCGTTGAGGGTTTCATCGACCTTCCATTCACCGGAAAAAGAGGTATAGCTGTCAAATACATTTTGTCCGTCGTGCATATAAAGTACGGGATATGTACGGCTGTTGAGCGCATAGTCGGGCGGAACATATACCCACACCCGCCGGTAGCGGTTGAGCTGCGGCATATATACGTTGTCGGAAAGAATGGATACGTTTGGCGCTGCACTGGTCTGTCCGCCGCCGCCGCCACTCAGGTCTTCCCAACCGAGAATCTGTAGATTGATGGTGTCGCCATTGCCATAAGTAAAAGTGCGGTCGGGGATAAATCCGCCGTTGGCATTGGCTTCTACTTTTGGCCAGCTCCCGCGGGTAAATTTGAAGGAAATCGTACCGGTTCCTGCCGCGATGACAATGCCCAGCGTGTTGTTGACGGTGTCTTTGGTCAGTTGATAACCTGCATTTCCGGGATCCCATCCGTTAAAGGAGCCGGCAATATAGATGGGGTCGCCGGGAGGTGTATTGGCGGGGATCGCGTTGACGATGATGGTTACCTGGCCAAAAGAAGTAAGGCAGGTAAAGAAGGTTAGAAGGAGTAAAAACTGTGTTTTCTGTAAAAATTTCATTTGAAAATTTTTGCAAAGATAGGGTTTCGGAATTGTAAAGTAATTGGGAATTTCTATGAAACTTCCTGTCTGCATTTGTTGATGCGTTCAAAGGCAGGGGATGATCTTCGATCTGAGGTGATGGGGTTCACGCAGAGTACGCAAAGGAATCGCAGAGTTTCGCAAAGGGGTCTGAGTTATGCTGCGTGGTGGTTGGGGCTTTTTTGCAGGATTTTTTGTTTTATTGTGTTCAGTATCTTCGGTATGTACCCAACACCCAACAGCCAACACCCAACACCCAACAGCCAACAGCCAAAACCCAACACCCAACACCCAACAGCCAACACCCAACACCCAACACCCAACACCCAACACCCAACACCCAACACCCAACAATCACCCCAATTTTCCAAGGAGAAACATTTGATCGAGTGTAGGGTTCTCACTGCCTCCGCGGGGCTCAAGGGTAACGGCAAATGCAGCTACATTGCCAGTGGAGGAGATTGACTTCATGTGGAGGAGGTCGGTGGTATTGTCAAACACACCGAGGTCAACGGGTTTATCGTCGATGATGGCCCAGAGTTGAAATTGTTTATCAGTTGCCGGGCTGAAAAGGTTCCCGACGGAAAGATACAATTCGTTGGAGGTTTTATCCCAATAAACGCGTGCGGTATATTCGGGTGCATTTTCGAGGCCGTTCAAGGTTACTATCTGGGTTTCTGATGAACCTAAACTTTTGAGTTGTTGGGAAGTGCGGTTATAATTTTCAGCAAGTACCTGCTGTTGCTCTGTGAGCAGCGCCAATTGTTTGCCGGTTTCTTCGAGTTGGAGGTATTGGAAGAGGTTTATGCCTACACTGAGAAGGAATGCAACCGCTGCGGCAATAGCGATAAATCGCCAATTGATGCGGCGGGGAGAAGAAAGTGGCTGAATGTTATCCGGTTTTTCTTCTGTAAGTGGAGGTACAATATTGTCAGTAACATCACTAATATCTGACTTGTCTTCTTCTGCGATTTTCAGTTTGATTTTAGAGAGCAGATCATGGGAAGGTTGGCGCTCGTACAACCCGGCGAAAGCTTCGAGTGATTCGCGGATAGCCGATATTTCTTCCCTGATTTCGGGGAAGGTTTCGGCGTAAGCTTCTACCTCGCGCGCCTCCTCAGGAGGGAGTTTTCCTGCCACATACAGTTCCAGGTTACCGGATTCTATGTATTCCCGAATGGTCACTTTCTTATGGGTTTAAATTCTCTCTCAATATTTTCAAAGCAGATCGAAGTCGCGTCTTTAGTGTACCCAATGGGAGTCCGAGGTTTTCGGCGGCCTCTTCGTGGGTATAACCAGTCAGATAAACCATCTCAATCACTTCCGAATGCTCTGGCCTGAGTTTGTTTACCCATTCCCTCACACCGATATTGTCGGGGTTGAAGGAGTAGGTTTGCTGTTCAGACTCGATAGATACGGGATTGGAAGGATTTTGGATTTTTTGTTTGAATTTAAATTCTGCCGAGCGAATCCTGTCGATAGCGGTATTGCGGCAAATATTGAGCAGCCAGGTAAATAGTCGCCCTTTGGAGGTATCATAACTGGCGGCATTTTTCCAAACTTTTACAAACGCATCCTGCAAAACATCCTCTGCAATTTCCTGATCTCCGACAATGCGGAATATGATCCCCAGCAGGTTGGTGCCATACTGGTGATAAATCTGATCAATCGCCTTTGTATCACCTGCCAAAAGCAGGGCTACAATTTGCGCTTCTGTGAGGATTTCCGGCATATTCAATGGGAAATTAGCAAGAAGGGCGCGTGCATGCAAAAAATATTTTCATCGGACAGTCAGGCAGAATTATTCAAAACTCAATTCTCCGACTTCTATGACTTCACTTTCTGCTTCAAGCCGGAGGGTGATTTGTTTTGTCTGTTGATTTTTCCGACCGTAACCCGTGATCAGTTTAAGCTGGATATTGGTCGGCCCTGCAATCCGCTGCTGGCGGGTTCCATAATAGTTTACCTGCACTTTGTATTTTCCTTTCATGGCTTTTTTGAGCAAAAATTCTTCGGGTCCATATCCTCCGGTAAAATCTGAAGAAATCATTCCGCCAATTTCCGTAGATGTGTGCTGGTAATAACATTTTTCTCCCCGGGGATCAGTTACCCAAAGATCCATATCCACGGCATCTGCATCCCAATCCAGCACCACGCGAATGTCTGTGGGAAGATCTGCCAGCAGCCGTTCGTCTATTTCCTGAAGATTCAGCGGCTGCGTACTTCTTGCGATGACGGCGTTCATTTCCTGTGCAGTGAGAATACCGATTTCGGGAAAACGGGTATCCCATGGAGTACTTACTACCTTGTACAACTGGTCCACCGCTTCCTGATATTGACCTTTGTCAGCAAGCGTCAACCCGAGGTCGCGCCAGGATTGGGGTTCTTCGGGGCGTATTTCTGTGATTTTTTTGAATATAAAGATGGCTTCATCATATAGGCCCAATTGCTGCAAGCGGCGCGCAACTACACGCAACAGCTCGTGGTTTTCGAGTTCCATCTCTGCGATATTGGACAAAACCTGCAAGGCAATATCGTCCTTTCCTTCATTCTGGAAAAAGTTAGCGACATCCAGAAAAAAGGCGGGGGAAACGGCATAGGTGGATTTGAGTTCAAGATAGGTCTCAAACTGGCCTGATTTGGTTGCGGCTTTCAGTTCGGTAAGGTAGGGCATGTCCGGATTCCATTCCCTCAGGATAATATCGCTGGTTACGGTTTCTTCGTCCGTTGTTTCATCTGCGACTTCTTCAGATTCTCCGATATCATCAAAACTTCCAAAATCATCATCGCCCCCAAAATCACTCCAGGCTCCATCGTCAGCTAAGTCACTGTGCACCGAATTGCTTTCCAATAGTCTGCCTTCATCTTCCCGTTTGGACTGTTGTTCGTAGGGTTTGTCGGGAATGGCAAATTCTCTTTTCCACCATTCGATCCGGCTGTAAAAACCTTCAGCAACCAGATCAAGATGGCTGAGTAATTCGAAGGTTTCCGCTTCTTTTTTCCGGGCGAGGAGATCTGCATACGTTTCGCGGAGCTCTTCCGGCGGGGTGATTTCGTGGGTTACATAGTCTTCTACCCGGTCAAGTACGAGGAGCGAAGTTTCACGGGTCAGGAGCGAAAACCGTTTGCCGATAGCCAAAATCCGGGACTTGTTTTTTTCGTGCTGGAGATCAAGCTCACGGAGTGTTTTTCCCGCCCAGATGGTGCTTACGGGTACAGCGCTTACGGCATCTTTTAGCCGGTCGAGGTAAATAACCTGACTGCGCACGACATTTCCGTTGAATCCATAATTGAGGGTGATGGTCGCCTCGTCCCGCAGCAAGATTCCCGCCATGGAGAAAGTCTGGTTTACCTCCTGCGGAAGAGAAGGCGTAAGGGCAGATACTTCGGTGGGATTAAAGCTGGCAGAAATAAACTGAAGGGAAGAGGAATTTAGGGTTGTAACAGCCTCTGTTGTGGAGAGTTGATTGAGGTTGACAAATTTCCCTCCGGTAGCCCGGGCGATATGGCGAAGGAGCGAAAAATCGGCAGCATTGCCCGATGTGAGGGTGTGGACAGGTTTGCCGGTGAAGTCAAATTCGTTTTCTCCGAAGGTTGATATTCCGTCAGTTACGAGCAGAAATTCATCTGCTTCATATTTTTTCAGATCCAGTGCCTCCAGTCGCGTTGCACCGTCGTTGGGCAGATTTTTGACCACTTCGGTAAAAGCAGCTTTTTCCTGTCCGGAAAATGATTGTGCAGGTTGAGGAAGAATGTGAAAGGGAACGAGAATAATGTCAGGGTTGTTGACAGATTCGAAATACTGGTTGAGCACCGCGAGTTCTTTTTCTCTGTCTCTACCGCTGGCAGAGTGAGATTGATCCCATAGTACGCATACTTTGGCCGGGGATGATTTTTTTATCACCGGAATGGGCGGAACTTCTGCGGTAAGGTAAAACCAGGCGGAGTCCCGGGATATGCCCTCTACCCATGCCCGATGGTCTTTCTGACCTTTGGGAACTACAAAAGCCAGCCGCTGGTCGGGGAGATAGTCATTAAATGTCTGGGATGCCCGGTAGGCTTCTTCCCATCGGCTAAAAAACAAGTTTGCAAGTTCGTTTTTGTCTGTTTTAGGTTCAATTTCCTGCTTAAAGACGGAAACATCTACAGAAAACACTTTGACTTTATCCGGAAAATTCATGGGCAACTGATACAGCCAGCCCTCCGCTGACGTCGGCAATTCCTGCTGATAAGCTATGACAATGCGTTTGTAACCCTCCGCCGGTATGGGGTAAACACGGGCTTTGAAGTTGTTTCCCTGACTCCATTCTGCAAGGCCCGGGTCGATCTGCTGCCTGACGGTTTGTTCGTAGGCTACCCGTGCTTTAGTCTTTTCTACGGGTACGCCTTCGCGCAATTTGCCATTGACATCCATGGCAAATCTGGTAACTGTCTGGCCGTCTGCCAGCGGGAAATACCATTGTCCTTCCAGCAACCGGTCCATAGGATTAAAAAAAGTAATGTCAAGGGTAGTCGTCGCCATGTTGCCCGTGACCTGTACATTCAGATGGATTTCTGAAATGGAAAGAGGGTGAGAAGCGGTATCATCATCCGATTTGACAAGAAGAGCAGGTGGCGGGCCGGCAGGAGTTGGTGTTTCGGCAGCAACCGATTGTGGTTCAGGGGTTTGGGTTATTTTTTTTGAGGGGTTACAACCCAGTAGAGAGATTAGCAGCAGGAGGGATGTGACTTTCGTCTTCGGGAGAAATGATTTCATTCGATTGTTATAAAATACGAATATTCGTAATTGTATATAATTATATTATACCTATAATTGTAATATAATTTTCTGCAACAGATTTGACTACATGAATGTAAGCAGCTTACGGCAGAAAATAAAGTGATTGTGAGAATCTAGTCCTTGTTCTAAGCATTCGCATTTAACCTTTCATTTGTATTCCTTATTACCGATTAGATCAGCAGGTTTGTCCGAAAGGGTAAATCTGCTGATTTAGTTTACGTGCCCGGAGATAATATTTTTGATAAAGGCAGCTGTTTTTTCCGGTTGTTCGAGCGGAAACATGTGTTGTCCTTCGAAGGGAATGAAGGTTGTCTTTGAGAAGATGCGCTGTTGCTGGTGAATATTTTTTACCGGAACGACTCCCTGTGTGGCATACATATAGTAGCTGGGCACGGTGGGTTTTGTATTGCCGATTTTGGCGGGTGTGGTAGCAAACAGTTTGCTCTCCAGCGATCGGGGAATGGTGAGTTCAAATCCTCCGGAGGGAGAAGGCTTCAGCCCGTAGTTGATATAGGCATCGAAGGCTTCCGGATCAAAAGCTTTAAACAGCGATTTATTCTTCCAGTAATGATAGGCTTCATTCCGGCTGTCAAATTTTTCCCTCCGGCGGCTGGCCTTTTTGGCAATGGGGATTACCTTTTCAGAGATCCCCAGAGAATGCACAATGCCCATTCCCAGCCGAAACCACCAGGGGAAAATCGGCGGATCGAGCATGATGATTCCTTTAAACAGATCGGGTCTTTCGATCGCCGCCCATAAAGTAAGTACACCACCGAAAGAATGCCCCAGGCCCCAGACCCGTTGTTGACTTCGCGTTTCTACATTTTCAATCAACTCCTGAACCATGGGCCGCCAGGTTTTGCCAGGCTGATATTCACCTAATCCAAAAACATCGACATAGGAAACGGTATGTGGCTGGAGGTGGTGGAAGAATACTTCGTATGTTCTCGCTGGAAAACCATTGGCGTGGGAAAAGAAAATCTCACTCATTGATACAGATCAAGGAAAAAATTGATAACCGCATAAAGTGCCACCACAGAAAGATCGACAGATTCGTAATCATAACTTTCTTCCGGTTCTTCCTGCTCCTTCAGGGGTTGGTAGGAAAACATTGTACGGAGAGAATCTGTGGCAGGCATTTCTGCACAGGTTTTGGAGGAAAAAGGCTCAGGTTTCATACACAAACGGTATGATGAAAAACCCAAAATCAGACTGATGGTAAGAATATACAGGTATTTCATTTGCCAATGGTTCCTTCTCTATACGAAAATGCCGGGGCAAAGGACGAAAAATCTTCAGGAAATTGCCAATTCTCACGCGTCTTTCGTTATTTGGCCTATATGGAAAAACACAGCTTTATCAACCGGGCTTCCAGTGGCAACAACAAATGGCCATTGTACCTGGCGGTGATCGTTTTACTGGTAGTGGGAAATGTGATTATTTCTATTCCTATCAGTTTTCTTTTGTTGTATCTGGGGGTAAATCCTGCCGATTTGCAGAACCTTGACTCGATCAACCCTGAAGATTTGGGGGTACACCCGGCGTTAGGGCTGGCAATCCTGATTTTACCTTTTGTGATTTCGATTCCAATCTTGTGGTTTGGGTTGAAATATATTCACAACCGCCCATTTTTGTCGCTGATTTCTCCGCTAGACCAGATCGACTGGAAGCGGTTGTTTGTGGCAATGGGCTTCTGGTTTTTACTGATGGTAGGGTTTGAAGTAGTGGCTTATCTGACAGAGCCTGAAAATTATACGTGGACATTTAACGCCGCGACATTTTTTCCTTCCCTTCTGGTTGTATTGTTATTGATTCCTTTGCAGACCTCGCTGGAGGAACTTGTATTCAGGGGGTATTTGTTGCAGGGATTTGGTTTGTGGTTTAAACGCCCATGGGCTACGGTTTTGCTGTCTTCGGTATTGTTTGGCCTGATGCATATTGCCAATCCCGAGATCGGTGAGTTTGGGTATGGGATCTTGTTGTATTATATCGGGTTTGGGGTAATCATGGCCGTGATTACTGTGATGGATGAACGAATGGAAATCGCTTTGGGCGTACATGCCGGGAACAATATTTACGGCGCGACTGTAGTGACTTTTTCCGGCTCAGCCCTTCAGACGCCCACTTTGTTTACAATTGGTGAATATCACGTGGGGCTAATGGTTGTGGTTAGCCTTATCGCTTCGGCGATTTTTATTATCATCATGATGCGAAAATACGACTGGAAGGATTGGGGGAAATTATTTGAAAAAATCACCCCTGAGGAAGATATCATTGAACCACCAGTTTCTTTACCATAGCTCCATCTTTCCATTTAATTCTGATGAAGTAGATTCCGGGAGAAATATCTTTCAGGGAAATTTCTGTAAAAGCATTGACAACAGAGCCCTGAAAGACCCGGTTGCCCCGGAGGTCGGTTATATCCAGAACAGGCTTTGCCGAAGCGGGTAAGAATGTCTTAATCTGCACAAAATCCGAGGTGGGGTTGGGAAATATTTGGAAGGATTCTGTTTGCAGTAAGTCTGTTATACCAACAGACTGGCAGAGATTTTCCGCTTCAGCGAAGCTGGAATAGGTAGTGCTATCTACGAGCACGCCTATTTCGAAGAGCGCATTCACATTTGTTGCCGTGTCGGTGCTGTTTAAAACCAGCAAAGGAATATCGGTAAGGGAAGCGGTCAGCGTATCGAGTGAAAATCCCGGCATCGTATCAGCAATGCCACCAGTTTCTCCCTGCTGATTCATCCTGAGGTAATACCAATTGGGGTTAATGCCTGTAACATCATTGGCATAACCACAGGCAAATAACTGACAGTTGTCAAGCGCAAGGAGATCGCTGATCGTGCCCTCAGCGCTGGCTCCGTAAGTTTTGTTCCACAGGTGATTTCCCAATTTATCCACGGAGAGAATATAAGCCTGGCCTGTCAAAGCGCTGAGGCCGTATTTTCCGGTGATGATAATTTCATCGTCGGCTCCACGCACGGCATCGGCAACAGAGACATTGATATTGTGGCCTCTGATCCATTCCAGCCCAGATATTTGCGGATTGGTTTTGAATATGGCCATTCCCAGAATCCCATTGCTTAAAGAGGACTTATTGATGACGCCGGAAAATGATCCGTCGGAATTTTCGGTGATGGAGACAAGGTCATCAAACCCGGCAAAAGCAAATCTGCCCGAATTGTTGCCATTCTCATCAAAAGAATATATACCCGAGGCAAAGGATTGGCCAAACCAGTCGCGAAAGGAGACGGCCACCTGCAAGTTGCCCGACTGGCCGAGGAGCATATCATTAAATTTAATATCGTAGTCTGAGTGGAAAAAATACTTTAGCCATTGTTGTTCGCCATCCGGACTCACTTTCAGGAGAAAACCATTGTCATTATTGTCAAAGGAATCTGTAAACCCCGCCACGTAAAGGGTATCGCGGTGGACAAGGATTTTGGTTGGAGTATGGCGGGCATAATTGCCATAGAGCCTGGCCCATATCAACTGACCGGTAGAATCAATTTTGTAGATAAAGGACTTGGAATCTGTAAAAGGTGCAGGGCTCAGCTGACCGGTCACATAACTATTTCCTGCCGCATCTGCGATACTGCTTTTGGGAGAAACCGTCTGAGGGTTACCGATACGTCTGGACCAGAGGTATTTTCCTTCGCTGTCCACAACGACCATGGCGGAAGCATGTGTACAACTGGTACCTGCGCATGCGAGACTATAGCCCAGCATGAAGATTTTTCCGCCATATTCGTGGGCGCAGACCGATCGCTCGCGAAAGGAGTGGGAGATGCGGAGAATTTTCTCTGAGTTCAGGACAAAACCGGAAGGTTGTCCGTAGAGGAATCCAATATTGAGGAAGAGGAAGATGTAGCAAGTTTTCATGATATGCGAGTATCGGAAAAAAAATTATTTATTCACCGGACAGGCGCCAATAAATTTCTCCTTTACGGTTTTTTCGTTGCTGATATCCTGGTAAAATAGCGCCAGGTATTTTTGATTTTCTTTCGTCATTTTTTTATTCAGCCAGGGGAAATCGTTGATTAAGGCTTCGAGTTGAGGGCGTATTTTCTGAAATTTTTCGAATGCGGATTCAAATTCTGCCTGACTTCGGCAAATAGAATAGAAGCGTCTTCGCTCAAAATTTTCCATAAAAGGCGCGGTATAAGGCGCATTTACCCAACCCGACCAGTCAAAGTCGAAAGGGATAATGAAGGGCGGTTCTTGCGGGTTGTGCTGAACCAGTTTGATGTTTTTCTCAATTTTAATATCCCAGTCCGTATTGCCGATCATATATTGAAACAAAAATACCAGCAGGGTTTGTTCCCTTTCAGTACTGTCAGGAGGAAGATTTTGCGCTTCAATAAGTTCGCCGCCCAAACGCTCGGCAAGCATATCTTCATCTTCAATGAGAAAGGCAAATTTTTCCATTGGCTCCATTCTGCCGAGGACATCTTCATAGGTGACTTTCACCAGACGCACCTGGAAGCTGTAGGGCGTAAGCAAATGCAGCATACGGTAGGCGAGATATTCACGCAGGACATACGCTTCGTCGGTACAATGGCTGACCAGCTTGAGTTTGCGGTGATTTTCAAACAGCGTTTCAGGTATATCTTTTTTCTCAAATTTGATCCGCATGGGCGGAAACTCGCAGTTTTGCTTTTGGCGTCGGAAATGCCCTTTGACGAGGATTTCGCAGTCTAGGCGGATGTTGGAGCCGGCCATTTGATAAAACACCGTTGCCGGGTGATCAGGCGCATCATCGGACCTGTCGGCGAGAAACTCCACCATCGGTGCCACGAGACGGAGATGAAGGAGGGAGTCAGAAGCAAACAGATCATTAGCCTGGCCCCGAACATTCGTGAGCGCAAGCAAGAGCGGCAGAGATAGTAGCAGGTATCTATTCATTTTTGGGGAAATAAAGACTCTACGATACCAAATTTACGAGGTTAACGGTGAGAGTTGCGAAAGTATTTTTTTACTATTTTACAGGTGCATATTTATTTTTAACCCCATGACCTCTGACGTAATCATTATTGGCGGCGGCCTCGCAGGAATTACCGCTGCTATCGAACTCCTCGACCGCAACTTGCGGGTAATCTTACTTGACCGCAACGGCGAGGATCGTTTGGGTGGCCTGGCCGTATGGTCGCTCGGCGGGCTGTTTTATGTAGATTCTCCCTTCCATCGAAAAGCGGGGATCAAGGATAGCACCGAACTCGCCCTCAGTGACTGGCTTTCTGCTTCAGAATTTGATGATGACGACATCTGGCCCCGACGGTGGGCCGAACACTACGTCAGCAACTGTACGCAGGAAGTCTATGAATGGCTCAAACCCAAAGGGGTAAAATATGTGCCCTCCGTGCAGTGGGTAGAGCGGGGGCTTTTCCGGCCCGGCAACTCAGTGCCCCGGTTTCACCTTGTCTGGGGCTCCGGACGCGGGCTGGTCAATCATCTGACGAGTCATCTGTCGCAACACCCCAACCGGAAAAATCTGACTCTGATGTTTCGCAGCGACGTAACAAAACTGCTTACCCATAATGGAAAAGTAAGTGGGGTAGTGGGGAAAAATCTCGATAACGGTCAGCCCTTCGAAATAGAAGCCAGCCATGTGATCGCCGCTGCGGGAGGTATTACCGGCGATGTGAATGTAGTCAGACAACACTGGTATAAGCCCTGGGGCGCACCACCCGAAAAAATGCTTTCGGGATCGCATCTTGTCGCCAACGGCGACATCCACCGCCACGTCCAAGAAGCTGGCGCCCATGTCACCCACCTCGACCGGCAGTGGAATTATGCCGCCGGAGTACACCACCCGGATGCAGATCACCCGGATCATGGCCTGAGCATCATTCCCCCCAAATCTGCCCTATGGCTTAATTACCACGGAGAGCGTATGGGGCCCATGCCGCTGGTTTCTGGTTATGACTCCCGCTACCTGGTAGAACGCATCTGTCAGGAACCCAAAAAATACTCCTGGCAGGTGATGAACCGCAAAATCGCGGACAAAGAACTGGCAGTTTCCGGCTCCATGTACAACGATGCGCTTACGCAGCAGAAAAAATGGGCATTTGCCAAAAATATTCTATTCGGCAACCGCGAACTCGTAGACACGATGATTGCCCGATGCAAGGATTTTGTTGTTGCAAACACGGTCGAAGAACTCGCCGGAAAAATGAATGCCCTTACCGGGGAAAAAGACATTCACCCAGAAATCCTTCGGAAAACCATTGAAGCCTATGATGCTACGATTGACCGCGGAGAAAAATACTTCAACGACGAACAACTTCGACGAATCGTTCATCTCCGTCAGTATAGCGGGGAGCGGCTTCGTACGTGTAAGTTCCAAAAAATCATGGACAGCGGCGCTTTACCGTTGATTGCCGTCAGGGAGTTTATCCTCGCCCGGAAAACCATTGGCGGCATCAAAACGGACCTGCAGTGCCGGGTGCTGACACCCGATGATCAAGTAGTGGAGGGGTTGTATGCAATCGGAGAAGCCGCGGGTTTTGGTGGCGGAGGAATTCACGGACTGAGAGCGCTGGAAGGCACGTTTTTGGGAAATTGTGTGTTTAATGGGAGGGCGGTTGTTAGGGGTATGGTTTAGTCTGGCGGGAGCCCCGTACCCCGTTAACGGGGTACGTTACAAAAAAATATTGTAACTTATACCCCAAATATAACCAATTCCCCCAAAATCTTTTCATTTTCATTGAACTTTTTTTTCTAATAAAACCCTCGCTCTTAGACAGATCTTTGCACTTTTATCCGTTACAATGAAATAGTCTATGATGATGAAGGATATTCCGCAAGTAATCCTTGCCTGTTTATTGTTTTTCCCTGTTTTGGGCCAGGCGCAGCAAAAACACGACCCCGACAGTCTGCTCAATTTGTATAACCTCGAAGTCGACGAAAACCAAAAGCTTTTTCTTCTTGCTCACCTCTATAATGCCTTTTTGTATAGCGACTGGAAGCAGTCTTTTCACTATGCACAACTGGAACTTCAGCTTGCTCAAAAACTCCGTGATACTACACATATTGCCATGGCCCATTATCACCTCGGTGTGCTTTACAACAATGCCGATAAGGCCGATTCGGCCAGGGCTTATTACCTGCTGGCGAATGATATTTTTCAGCAAACCGGCAACACCTCGCGCCAGTTGGAGGTAAAACATGCGCTCGCCATTCTGGCTTATGAGGAGGGAAATTATCCTGAAGCGCTGGCGATGATTGATCAGAATATTCAATCGCTGGAAGCTTTCCCTGAAAAAGTTTCTGATCTGTCTATGTGTTATGACCTCCGGGGAATGATCAACCTGTATCTCGGCTATCATACCATTGCGCTGGAAAATTCGCTCACCGCCCTGAATCTTCAAAATCAGATCGACGAGCCGCTGCGCAAAGCAGATGTGCTCAACCATCTCGCAGGCCTCGAAATGCAGTTTCAGCACCTTCAGCAATCCATCGATTATAACCTCGAAGCACTGAAAATATACGAAGCCTATGACGACAAATATTATCAGGCGCAGGCTAATAATGATATCGGTAACGTCTTTTTTTACCAGAAGAACTATTCAGAGGCGCAATCCTATCTGCTCAAAAGCAAATCTCTCGCCCGGGAAATCGGTTCCCGCGACCTGGAAGCTACGGCAATGGCAAATCTGGGCAAACTCTACCGCGTTGAAAAAAAATACGCGCAATCGCTGGAAATCCTGGGTCAAAGTCTTAATCTCCTTTCTACCGGCCCCAACCTCAACAAAAAAGCAGAGGCGCTCATCGATATGGCAATGACCCGCAACGATATGAACCAGCCGGAAAAAGCGATTCCCCTGCTGTCGCGGGCCATTGCACTGACAGATAGCATTTCCGCAAAAGATAACCTCCGGCAGGCGTACTTCAACCGGGCAAAATCTTTCGAACTGATGGGCGATTTCAAAAAAGCATTAAAGGATTATCAACTGTACGATTCGATCAGCGATTCGCTCTACAACAAAACCCGCTCCCGGCAGATTGAGGAAATGCGCACGATTTACGAGACGGAGAAAAAGGAAAAAGCCCTCCTTATTCAGGAAAACGAAAACGAAATTCTCAGACAGGATGCTCGCCTTCGATCCTTTCAGATCCAGATGCTGATTGTGGGAACGGTTCTAATTGTCGGAATCGCAGCCCTGCTTTTTATTATCTACCGCCAGCGGGTGATCCGCCGGCAAATCATTCAGGAAGAAGAGCGAAAGGCATTAGAGCAGGAACTCGAATTTCGCCGCCGGGAGCTCACCACCCATGCTCTTCACCTCGTATCCAAAAACAAATTGCTCACCAGCCTCAAAGACGCCATCGAAAAAATCAAAACCGAAGCGGAAGAAAAAGCGCCTTTTGCCAGTCTGATTGGTTCCATTGACCAGGATTTGCGGGGGGATGCGGATTGGGAAAATTTTGAGAAATATTTCCGCCAGGTGTATTCCGATTTTGACGAAAAAATCAACCGGGCCTTCTCTGAACTCACAGGAAATGAAATCCGGATGATTACGCTGATGAAAATGAATCTTTCCACCAAAGAAATTGCTGCCATCCTCAACATTACTCCGGAGAGTGTCAACAAAGCCCGCTATCGCCTGCGCAAAAAACTCAACCTCGACACCGACCAGAACCTCCAGCAGTTTATTCTGGCGTTGTGAGGGGTTTTTGGAGAGTTTGGGAGAGTTTGGGATTTATGGTGTTTGTAGGCTTTTAAGCGTTATAAAAATCCCGTGGGCAAAGCCAATGATTATGTGTCCGATAATAAATAAAATTCAAAGTCCAAGTTGTCCAAGTCCATATTCATCGTGTCCTGTCAACAGCGTTGAATAGTTGATTACAAAAGTCATATAAACCATGAAGGCTATGGTATGACCGGTAAATATTTTCCAAAAAGATTTGCTTTTTACTGTCATTAGGTAGGTCGCCAATAACAGAAAAGGCGAAACCAAAAGTAATATGAGGAATACTGTCGCCATTTAATTTGTCAGGTTATTTAGTAGTTTGGTCATTTCGTTATACGCTTCTGATTTTAATCGTCCCAATCTAAATTTTTTGAATTCAGGCCAATCGGGATTTGACTTAACTATTGACTTGTCAGCACCAATAGTCAAGGAAGCAACAACTGTATTGTCTTTAAAAAAGTCAAGTTGAAATTCTGGTTCGTAAGTCGTCTCTGCCCAGTCAAATGAAACAGGGTCATTGATTATTTCTAAAAATTTTGTTGTCTGTTCATCAGAAAAAGCCTTTTTAAAACCAAACGGTAATTTTTTAATTGTCAGCTCATCAAAGGGCGTCATTGGATATAAACTGTCAATTTTGTTTTTGTCGTCTTGAAGGTCAGCAATTAGTTGTTTGGTAGTGTTTATATAAAATTCTCTTGTCGTCCATCCACCATCTGTGTCAGGCCCAACATTTAATGTGTCCGAAAACAAAGTGTCAATGAGTTGTTGGTCTGAGTATTTGTCCCAATACTTTTCATAGCTATGCTCAAAGTCTTTCTTGTTAGTCATTGAACCGCAAGCGGCAACAAAAATCGTCAAAGTCAATATGATTGTTTGTTTCGTTGTCGTCATTTTAACATTGGCTATAACGGTTAGTATAAGAGCATGTTAGGATTTTAAAAATTGGGCAAAGGTCATTAGGTTGAGTTTGCAAACAAAAACCAAAATGACCACTCAGAATAGCGAACTCACTGATGCCCAATGGGAGTCAATATCGGAATTTTTTGATTGGAAACGCAAACGAACGATGCCGATCCGTTGTGTAGTGAATGCGATTTTGTATCGGGTACGGGAAGGTCGTACGGATTTTTGATGTGGAAGTCCATGCAGCGCATCTCCATGGTGGCACAGAAGGGAAGCGGCTCCTGGGACAGATTTCGGCCTATTCGGAGCGGTTAGAAAAAATCCTGGGTGATCAATCCTACCAGGGAAGTTTTGCAGCGGAAACCGAAAAATTAGGGTTGATTTTTGAGTATGCGTCCAAACCCGAAAGTGCTAAGGGCTTTGTGCCGATCGCCAAACGATGGGTAGTGGAACGCACCATTGCCTGGACAAATTTCTTACGAAGGATCGTCAAAGACTATGAACATACCCTCCGATCGGCCAAATATTGGCTCATTTGGGCCAATATTTCGATTGTTTTAAACCGAATTGCCTGATGATCAAATACTTATATTTCCTAACATGCTCTTAACCTGAAGCAACGAAAACTGAAGCCTTATGGATCAAAGTTTACGGAGGGCGTCAGGCGATATGGTAGTCTCTGGTTGAAATCGGTAGAGATCAGGGCCAACCCTGTATTATCTGCTTCTTTTAAGTTATTTAGCCAGTTGATAATCTTGAATCAATATTTCTGAGGGAAGTTTTAGGATTTCGGTAAGTTTTCGAATCATTTCTACTGTCAACTTCTTTTTCCGGTTGAGAATTTCAGAAACACGGCTTTTCCCGCCGATGATACCGACTAAGTCCTTCTGTTTATAATTCATTTCCTCCATTCGGATTTTTATCGCCTCAATGGGGTCCGGAGATTCTATGGGATAATATTTGTCCTCAAAATTTTCAATTAGCAATGACAATACTTCAGCCTCATCTCCTTCCGCGCTGTTTACCGGCGAGTCGAAAATTTCTTCTAATCTGGCTAAGGCCAGATAATAATCTTCATCAGTTTTTATCGGTCGAATATTCATTTTTATTCCATTTAAATGAGTGAACCGTCTATTTTATCGTACTCTTTGTGAGTGCCAATAAATCGTATGAAGGCCCAATTTCGCTCAAAATTAAATTTGACAATCAGACGATAATTGTTCCCTTTGATATTGAACACAACCCGATCATTGCTGACAATACTTGCGCTTCGGTACGTCTTTTTTATCTCATTGAAGTTATTCCAATTTGACTTTTTTGCAGTTTCATACCACGTCTTCAGATGTTGCTCACTGTAAGGATGGATTTCCCAGTATTCTCTTAATGTCCTTTTCGCAATTATTCTCAACATTGATTGATTGATTCAACGGCAATAATACAAAAAAGTTCTCATAAAGAGAACAGTCGCATGAGATTAATTTTAGGAGGTAACGTTTTGTGCCTAGGCTCAGTTTTTGCTTGTCCAAATATAGTGTTTGAGCGCCAACCCGCAAAAAATTGAGCTTAGGCGCTGTTAGTGGGTCGTAGCTGCCACACAGCTTGTCCGTCTACAAGTGAATTAACATCAAGTCAAGCGTCTTTGTCGATGTGTCGATGGAGAGATAAATAGGCTCAGGATTAAACTGTTTTGGCTTTTGAACAAATTTAAAAAGAGTAGAGTCAGTGTGCCAGACCCCTTTTACTTTAGAGGTGTCGACCGAGCTCCAATTTTTGTCAAACTCGTGCGTCACGCAATTGTAGCTTTCTGATGTTCGAATGATTTGTTCTAAATTTTCAAAATAGTTGTCGTCGAACCGAATGTTAACATACCAAATGTAGTCAAGGTCAAACGCTCCTTCAGTATTATGAACTGAGTCAACCAGAACCGTAAACATTGTCGTGTCAAGGTTGATGTCCGTTAATTTACCGATGTCGTACTGAATAGAAAATTTTGAATTGTATGGCTTTTTTGTCGTCGTCGAGCAGTTTGACAACAGAACAATGATAAGGAAAGTCAGTATTAATTTTGTCGTCATTGTCTTGATGTTTTGTCCGTCGCAGCTATGCCCACTAACGGTTAGTGTATGCGTAGTGGCGAGGTTACGAGCCATTATCGCATACACAATGTTAGTGGCTGCCTATTTAACCTCCCAATATGCAATAAAAATGCAGATAGCAAATATTACAATATTAGGTATAATAGAAAGTTTTAGTTTGTAGTTTATCAATCCTGCTACAATCATCGTCAAACCCAAGCATAAGGCCGAAACTGCAGACAAAATAGGATAGTAATTCAGTACTGAAGGTAAAAATAAACCTATTGCACCTAAAACTTCTAAAATCCCCGCTATTTTGATTTGTTTTTCATCAAGGTTTACAAGCCCTTTCATTCCTTTTTTAAGAAGACTTGTTTTGGGAATAAGCATTTTGTTTGCTCCAACAAAAGCAAATAATGCCGCAATTAGTCCTTTTAAAATCCAAATAGTCGTTATCATAATCGTGTCCAAGGATTAATACCTTCTTTTTTAAGTTGATTATAAATTAAACGCATATAATAAGTATCAAAAACAAATGTTGTCAAGATAACTATGAAAATTAGTGTAGCATCTTCTCCTTTATGGTCAGCAAAAAGATAAGAAAGCCCAACCGTCATAGAAGTCCCAATCCATTTAGACCAAGCAATTGTAAATGATTGTCCCTCCGAACTTTGACGTTGCCAGTACATCAGCACAAAACAAACAGAAATAACGAGATTCTGAATAAATGCAATGAATTTAGCACCTTCAAAAATTTCTTTGTGGAAATATGGCTCAAACTGTCCGAAAAATGGACCACCTGCTATCATAATTCCAAACGAAGAAGCAAATGCAACAACCGCAAGCAGTATCCATTCGGATTTTGAAATTTTGTAGCTACTATGAAAGTATTTGTAACCATATAAAAAGAAAGTAATTACGATTCCCACATCACAAATCATCCAAACCGTATTGATGGCTGTTGCCAAGCCACCGCTGGCGTGAGGCGGATAAATTAGTGAAAACGTAACTTCCCAAGCAATGTTTAGAGCTAAGGGAACAAGTGGCATTCCATACGATTTGTCTTTGATGCCACGATACACGAGTGCTACATAGGTAATTGTCCAAGCAATACCGCTAAGCAATACGGTTAATTCTACCCAATTCATATTTGCAAAATTTTAAGTGAAATAATTGTGCAAAGATGAAATGAAAATATTGCATAGACCCTTGAAGAACTTTAAGACTTAAAGTGTTCGCTTAAGATTACTCAACCATTCAGGGGAAATGCCTATAAAATTTGCGATATGCCTTGAAGAAACATTTTTAATTACTTCCTGATAGTCGGAAATAAGCAATTCATACATTCTCTTTGGTGAGTAGGTTAAGAGTTTCGTCCTAAAATCCAATTCATTCAGTAAAGCCAAAATGATTTGGGATTGATAAAAATTCTTAATTGTAGCACTTTTCTCTATTGCTTGTAGTAAATCTATTTTGGAAAATGCAAAAATGTCGGAATTTTTAATTGCCAATAATTTAAAAGTGCTTTTAGTTTCTTGAAAGTAGCTTTGTGGCACTGTCATAAATGGCTGAAAACTGTCTAAGAAGAAATTGATTGTTTTTTCTGTTCCATCATCTTTGAGTAGTTGCATAGCAAATCCACCTTTCAATATGAAATAAATAGATGTGCAGTTGTCCCCATAATTTATTAATGTTTTGTTAGTCTTCACATTAATTGGAACAATGATTTTCTGCAATAACTCTATGTCTTTGTCAGCTAGATTCGCTTGGTTTAGTATGTCTATTAGTTTGTTCATTTCCTATTGCGAAGGTTGTGTCCAAAGGTTGCCACTAACGTTTTGCAGCTACCCGAAGGTGGCGATTTCGAAGCACGTCACTGTCAATCAAGCAGGAGCTTTGATAGAAGCACAAAGCTTGATTTAACCACTGAACCGCCACTTTTGGGTAGGTGCTGTTAGTGGTAGCCGTTCTTGCCGTCCACTCGTCAAAATTCTGCAAACCATTCATAGCTTTCAATTTTTTGATACTCTTTCGGAACCGTTTTTAAAACTACGCCTTCCTTTTCTGTCGGGCTGTAAGCTCTCTTTTTTGTTTTGATAAATTGTCCCTGATTTTTTGAGTCTGGATAAATGAATTCAATTGTGTCTACTTGAAGCCCGTTCCATTTGTACTTATAAAGTCCTACTTCTCCGGGGTGTCCATATCCAACTCCACGAATTATTTTCTCCTTTGCTGAAAATGTCGGATTGATAAATTCATAATCATTAGTGAAATTTCCTTTGTCGGGTTGGTTTAAATAAACATTATAAACGTCACGTCTGCAACAACCTGAAGAAGGATACCAATGAACAAGAAAGTCTTTATGTCCGTCTCCGTTTACATCAAATATCGTATCTCGGATATAAGTCATTCCATCTTGTTCTCTGTAAATAAGTTTTTTAGCGTCGTTGTCTTGTACTTTGTATAAGTCAAGGTAAGTTGCCCAAGGAACGTGTCTGCGTAATAGAAAATACTTTTGATTGTCTTTGAAAAGTCTGCCGATTTCGATTTCAATTTTGATTATGTAGGAACTGTCGTCAGGTTGAATTTCGTATTCCTTTTTGAAATTATCAGTTTTGAACTCTGTCTGTGCAACTTTGAAAGCGTCTTTTAATGCTATGTCAAGACGTATGCTGTCAATTCTATTCTCTTCCTCAAATTGTTTTTGCCTTTCTTCTTTCGTTAGTTCATTTTTAGAAGGTGTTTTTGGAATACTGTCATTTTGAGTAATAGAATTTACTTCTTGGTTTGCAGTCTGTCCACAACCAAAAATTATTGTCAAAATTACTAATGTTAATATGTTCGTTGTTGTCTTCATACGGCTACCACTAACGGTTCTCAGCTATACGCAGGCAGGGATTTTAACCACTGAATTTCCTACGAAGAACTGAACTTTAAATTTACCACTTTCCTGTCCTACGAAGCACGAAACCCCTGCTTGCGTATAGGTGATGTTATCGCTTCGGTGTTCTTTTTCGTCCTGTTTGTCGGTCAGCGTTGGCAAAGACATACTCTTTTGCAATTTTTGGCGGTGTGATGGCTGGTGCGAATTGCAAATGTGTATGGCTTTTAGTGTGGGCATAGTTTCTGTCATTCGTTATTAGTTTAATTTCGGTGTACTTGAATCTGGTTTTATAATAGGTTCATCAAACTTCATTATAATTGGCATTGGAAAATCTACACCTGTCAAAATTGCTTCGCCCTCTCCAAGAATTGGTAAAAAATCCAATGTGTTTTTATTCGCTGTACTACAAGCATTACTTACTGCTTCTTTGTCAAAATGATTAATTAGTCGATGTGCTATAAATGTTCCCATTTGACTTAGTGTGCCTTGTGGAATGTCTCTTGGCATTTGGGTCGCTATACAAAGGAACAAACCGTGCTTTCTACATTCTTTGGCTATGGAATCGAAAGCGTCTAAAGGTTTACTGTCAAAATACTCATCTTTAATAGACTTATTTAGAAACTGATGGGCTTCATCAATAAAAACCACAACGGGTGAATCTTTGAATGAACCACTTCTTGCTTTTGCTAAAAGAAATTTGCCAATTGCATTTACTAATGTTTCTCTAACTTGAAAATCATATTTTACATTTTCTAAGTTTAAGCGCAATAATTTGTTATCGGTGTTTTCGATAGAAATAAATTGATTGAGAATATCAGTTAAGTCATTTTCTGTTTTCTCTTGTTGGAAACCAAATATTTGGTTCAATTCAGGTGTATTGGCAAGATTGGTAACTCTTGATATCAAACTCACACAATATGAAACATCATTTGGAGCCACGCCTCCCCAAGTAGTTCCATTGTCATAGACACATTCAGCACTTAATTGATGGGATAATTTCATAAAATCAAAATCTGCCATTCCGTTTTCAATAGCTGATATGTTTCGGTAGTAAAAAACATCATATGGTTTCTTAGGCTTTCCGTTTTTTTTCAATAAACCTTCTTCAATCGGAATAGCTTCTCCGTTATGTTCAATTTGTATTGCTTCTCCTGCAATTTTCACCATTTTTAGAGACCTTATAGCTTCCATCAGCTTAGGCGTTTGTGTTCTTGGTGATGGCTTCAACAAGAAAAACATATCATCTATTGTAA
The DNA here is from genome assembly GCA_041391665.1 of Bacteroidia bacterium. Taxonomy (NCBI): domain Bacteria; kingdom Pseudomonadati; phylum Bacteroidota; class Bacteroidia; species Bacteroidia bacterium. The sequence continues at coordinate 1,875,104 of JAWKNO010000001.1, forward strand.
GTTGAGAGTAATGAAATATGTTTTCGCCATTACCAATATCAATAGATTTTATTTTGTCATAACTGCCACGATACTCCCCAGTCGCATCAATCAATATAGCTTTATTACCAGTTGCTATTAATGATTCTACCAATTTGCTTACAGTATAACTTTTCCCACCTCCTGTAGTTCCAACAATAGCACAATGGCGTCCAAAAATAGATTGCAAATTTATTTTGACTTGGGTATTAGGACTTGAAACTAAACTTCCTATTGCAATTGTGTTTGCGATTTCGCCACTTCTTACACCAAACCTTGACATATATTGTTGCACCAATTCTCCTGAACTTACAAATACTTTTGCCCCAATGTTTGGATAGGCTGTTAGTCCTTTTTTGACATCAAAAGGGTTGTATAAATCAAAAGACAAAAGGATTTCAATTTTTCCTGTAGGATGAAAATCACTGGTTTGAAATGCTTTCTCATTCAAAGAAAGTCGTTCTGATTCTGGTAATGATAATTCTGTAATTCTTCCTAAAAAACCATACTTATCGCCTTCAATCACGACAAAACTACCCACCAAGCCACCGTTAAACTCTTTGCCAAAATGCGTAAACCCATTCAATAAAACCGAAGATGGAAAATGAACTTTCACATATTGCGGTAGCACCTGATTGATATAACCAAGAAAATATTCGTGCTTGAAAGGATTTATCTTTTGGTTACTCATTTTTCAGACTTATTGTTACTTGTTGAGGGTTTTCATATGTTTTAATTTCTGGGAAATAATTGGCAAAATCTGTAAAAGTTTCTGAAACCATCAAAATCCTTTCGGTTTTCAAAGCATTCTCTTTTATAGTTTTTAGTGATTTTGAAGCGTTAGGATTGTCAAAGCCAGGGTCAATAATCGCTAATCTAAAACCAGGGTTTTGATTTAATGCTTCTTCAATGGCTGCATTAATATGCTTGTCATTAAAACTGTAACCTATGCAGACTAATAAAGTGTCATCATTCAATCTAAGATTTCTTTGAAACCGTGCCATCATTTCAAAGAATGGCTGTTCATAAGAATCTTCATATTTGGCTTCTCGTGGATAAACCATTAAAGCCTCTTCTGTCTTATTGTTGACTATAACATCACCAGTTTCTTTATTTCTTTCCCAATTGATAGAGCCGTGCAATTTGTGTAAATGAAAAACACGTTGTACGAAATTATCTTCTTCTTTTAGTTTGCTTCCTTCTCTTTGTACTATATCATAATCAAAATATCTACCGCTAAATGTCCTTGGAAAAGTATAGGAAAAACCATCAATTACAATTGCGTTTGCAACAGTTGCTGCATCTTCAAAAAGCAAGTCATAATTTAATGTAAATATTTTAACTCTTGGACTTGTTTGCTTCCGTTGCAACACTTTTTCAAGCAATACTTTGTGTGGGAATGCTTCATTTGATGGTGTTGGAATTGTGCATCTGTCTTGTATGAGTTTAAAAAGTAAATCCTTTAATTCCGATAGTTTTTTCTTTCCATCTTTGAAGACAATATCTTTATCCTCTGAAAATTTAATAAAGCCTTCAACTTGACTTAATAAGGCTTCAATATCCTTTTTGTCGGTTTTTTCTTTAGGGAATTTTACTGCATCAATGATATTGTTTAAACCATCAACTTTATCTGTTTTAAATTCTTTTACCGCTTCATCCCATAATTGAGCCATTGAAAGACCTTTTACATCCATAGAAGAACCAGCACCAGTAAGAATTATCAGGTTTTTAAATGGTTTTTGAAAAAATGAAGTGTAAACTTTGCGTTTTTCATTATTGGCAAGTTCAGCCGTGTGTTTTATCTCTTTATTGTCCGCATCTAATTTTGGATAATTCTTTATTTCTGAAATATTTACAAGTTTTCCCTTGTCAAATTCAGCATCTTTAACCTCAATTGTTTTAGATTTCCCATTAATTAAAATGTGTGTCCAGTTTTCTATTATTTCTTCTGCCATATCTAAAACGCTTTATAAATTATTATTCATTATCCCTTAATTTACTAAGCCATTGATTTTATCATACTTTCTATAAAATCAATTTCCTCTTGTGTCAGTTTATACTTTGCATACAATTGTTTGTCAATTTCAACTGTCGATTTACTCCAGTCTATATCTGATTTTGCAGTAAAGTTTTGCAAAGGAACAAACTTGTATGTCTTTGAAGTACCGTGTTGACTTACTTTTGGTAAACTATGCATAAACCTAGCAAACTTGGTAGAAAAGTATTTCACAAGATTCGTTGAAGTTATTAAATCTAAGTTCAATGTAGCCCCCATCACAATGTAAGTTTCAGTACATATAGTTTTAGGTTCACCAACGAAAGCATTTAGATTGTCATCATTTAATTCAGTCCCAATGTTATTAGCATATGGAGCAAAGACTTTATAATTGTCTATCCAATTTGCATTTTTAGTAATTTCATCTCTTTCTACAAAACCAATTTTCTTACTCTTGCCATAACACATTATCGGTTTTTTTAATCCCTTTTTATCAAGTCTGAATTTTTTCGCATCATTAACAACATTGCCTTCAAGGTCAAATGGCTTTCTTGATGAAATGTGATTTTCAAAAGTTTTAAAATCTTTATGAGATTTTACTTTTGATATGATTTCTAATGCAATACTATGGCGTATAAGAATATCAGAGTCAGGTGTTTTCAAACTTCGTATATTCAAAACAGGTGTTAAATTATTCTTGTAGGTATATAACTTGGTTAAATTTTTAGAATTATCATATGATTTGTCTCTTATGAAATAACAAATACCTCCACGATTATTGGTGTTTTGAAATAAAATATCTGGTTTCAGAAAATCGTGTAATTCAGAAATGTGCTTGTCGTTAAGCATAATTTCTCTGAATTCATCTAATCCTTTACCACCAGCATACCAACGTGTCGGCATAATCATAGAAATGTAGCTAGGATTTAATTCTTTTGCTGACTCTACAAAAAGATTGTAAATTGGTTTGGCACTTGCTTGAGCACCACCGTCACTTTGCTGATATGGCGGATTGCCTACAATTACATTGAATTTCATTTTCTTGTTGTTTATTTTAATGGTTTCTTTTTCAATGAATTTGTTTTCACTGATTAACTCGTAAGAGGTGTAGTTCGTTTCAATTAGTTTTACATCTAATTCGAGCAAATTGTAAACTTTTCTAGTAAACTCATACGCAATTTTTGATGTTGGTATTGAGTAGAATTTGTTGGCTACTTCTTTGCCAAACTTTTTATATACGGCATATACAAACTCGCCTTGTTTGGAAGCAATATCTAAAAGCATTGTATTCTTGTCAATGGCTTTGGCTGGCAAACCGTTTATGATTTTGTCGGTAACAAATTCGGGGGTTACAATTTCTGAATCTGACAAGCGACTAAATTTCTTCATTGCATTACTCGCTCTTTCTATTGGAGAAATTGCTGTATCGTTGGCTAATGAATTAATATTGTGAATTTTATAATCTAGTTCACTTAAAATAAATGGGTTGATGTGCTTTTGAAACAAATCAAGTATGGTGATTTCAAGACTCAAATCAGCCTACTAGACAATTTTGAAAAAAGGCGAAAAAAGCAAGAGTATTGTGTTTACCAAGACAACGATACCTATGCCTTTTTCGCAACTACTCAAATTTAGTAAAATCTACCAAGACTATGGTCTGGGTGCAGCAAAGAATTTTTACCTGCTCGTATCGCTGATCAGTTTGGGCCAAACGGTCAACCTGTACAAACTCAAGGACCACGTCAGCAGCGTACTGGGCAAGACACACACCGATGTGCAGAGCCACTACCAGCGGCTGATCCGATTTTTAAAGACTGGGGTAAGTCGGAAGAATTTCTGCACGACATCCTGCGCCACAATCTGGGGCTGCTGCGTCAGGGGGGCATCAGACGCTGATCCTTGACGGCACGAGTTGGCAGTTTGGCCAGACCGAAATCCACTACCTCGTACTGGCTGTCCAGGTAGGCGGCGTAGCCATCCCCTGTACTGGAAGCAGCTCGGTAAGATCGGTACCTCTAATCAGGAAGAACGAAAAGAGATGATGGACGAGGCCCTCGGTATCTTCGATCTGCGTGGGATGACCCTGCTCGCAGACCGGGAATACATCGGCAAAGAATGGTTTAAGTACCTCAGCGACAAGGGCCTACACTTTGTGATCCGGATGAAGCGCGGCGACTACGAGCAAGATACTAATGCCGTCTGCGGGCGGAGCTATCGGGCCATGTACCGCCGCTGCCAGCAAAAAAGAAAGTCGTCAGCAAACGGATCACCCTCAACCATACTTCCTATACCCTCGTCATGATGCCCAACCCTAAAGTCGGCGCAGACGAACCCGTCATGGTTTTCCTCACTACCCTTCGTAGTAGCCGATACGCCGCCGCCGCTTACAAGCTCCGATGGAAGATCGAGTGCATGTTCAAGCACCTCAAGACCAACGGCTATCACCTCGAAGACCTCAACCTCAAAGACGCGGGCAAAACCCGGCTCATGATGGCCCTCGTAGCCACCGCCTACCTGCTCGCACTCCGAGAAGGATGGCGAAGAAAAAGAAAATACCGCTCAAAAAATACGCCGACGGAACCCGATGGCCAGCCTGCTCCCTCTTCCGGACGGGTCTCGCCTATCTGATCGAAAAATCCCAGCAACTACAACGATTCCTTACCTATCTTGAATCCATCTCCAAAACCCCTAAAACCCCTCCTGATTAAAAATGTATAGTAGTATGGACTCAAATTTGAAGCTATTCGCAAATTATCTGCGTTATCCTTGATGTGGTTAATGATTTCTTGTAAAGATTTAACTCTTGAATCTGTCAAAAATGCAAAGAATAAAATCCTTGCATAATACATAGCAAATTGACCTTTGTAATCATTTACTGCTTCATCATCTTTTGACTTGGATTTTGTATTTTCTTCATTTTCGTCCTCATCATTATCGGAAGTATCATCTATATCAATTTCGTCTCCTTCGCCTTTTGCTGGTGGAATTTCTAATCCTTGACGAGAACCAATTTTTCCTTGTCTTTCAATTTCAGATTTGATTGCTTCAATATCCAATAAAGAATAATCAATTGAAATAGTTGTAGCTTCATCAAATACACTTCTACTACTCGAATATTTGCGAACAGCATCCAAAATATCAGCTGGCTGTATTTGAACAATTTTGTTATTGTTTAACACTACAATTGGAGATATTTCAAGTTCTTTTCGGATTCGTTCCTCTAATTTGCTGTTTCCGTTAGATTCAGTATTTACATTGTAAATCTGTGATTTATGTTCCTGCATTTGGAACATTCTATTAGGGTTAAAGTCAACCAACAAAGTTTGTGGTTTCATATTGAACTTAACCACATCACCACTTGGCTCTTTGAAAACCTTGATGTATTGATTTTGTAAACGAAAAATTGCTTGGTCGTATTCTTGTGGAGAAGATGTGTCCTTTAAGTAAAGCATAGTATCCCATTCGTGTACCGTGCTACCAGTGAGCATTCTGTTTACTGTCAAAGTGATAGTTTTTACATTCTCACTTTCACACTTTTTTATTTTGGTTTGTACTGATTGTGTGTCTTTGAAGTTTTTTTCATTCTCAACCCCAGAGATATTGATGATTACGTAATTACTAAGATGTTTGAACTTGTTATTCTTGATTAATTCCTCCAATGCGTCACAAGATGCTCTGTAAGGCAAAACACAAACGATATGACGACACATTTTGCCCTCTTTTAATTTATCGTAATCTAGGAAACTTAGTAAATTTTCATCCTCTTCTGAGCCATCAATTACTTTAAGTAAGTCAATAATTTCTTGTTCATACTTAAATTTTTTGTGGAGTTTATTTTCCTTGTCTAAGGTTATTGATTGTGGTCTGAAAAGTTCTGAAAAAGCATAGGTTACACCTTTCTTTTTCATTTCTTCCATTTTTTTTCGGGAAGATTCATTTGGATTAAAAGCAAAACGAATCATTTGAGGAAAACCATAATAAGGGTTGTCCCATTCTTTAACTTCGTCTTTATTAATATTTTCTAAATCCCATTGTGCTTGGTCTTCTGCAATATTTGTGAATTGATAGAATGCAATAATATCATCATTTGTGAACTCACTATTCATCAAAATACGATAAGGTGTACCAGAAAGATGTATGCGAATTTTCGCATTAAAAACTTTATTGGCAAATTCTAAATCGTCTAAAGTATTGTCATTTAGTTTTAGCTCACTTTTTATTTCTTTGGTACTTAAATTTTCCTCTTTTAGGACTTTTCCGTACTCGGTTGCTCTCGCTCCAAAATGTGTTTCATCGATTAATAATAAGTCAATTTGATTTTCAAATACTTCTTTGTGTTTGGTTTTTATTTCATCACCTTGCAAGTCTTGTAATGTTAGAAACAAAACAATTTTCTCATTTGCCTCTTGTTTCTCGGCAATAATCGTTTCGCTTGTCAGGAGAGAAGTACTATCTAAAAAACAATATCCATCAAATTTAATATGGCTTTCAACCGTTTTTTTCCATTCTTCTTTTACATCAGCTTTTGCAGAAACTACAACCACCAATTTTGCATTCATTTCAACTGCACAACACATTGAGGTAAATGATTTACCAAAACGCATTACCGCATACATCAACAAATTGGTTCTGCCTTTATTTAAAGCTTCTCGAAAATTATCTACCGTTTTTTGTTGATTGGGTCTTAGTGGATATTCTTCTATTCTTGTGTACGTATGTGTAATTGGAATATGACTTTCGTCAAAGCGATAATATTGATATTTTGATTCGTTGTTTTGATGTCCGCTTTTTATGTCTTCTATTGCTTCTTGCAGGTCTTCTTCTGTTGCGTTTTCAAAAAACTCATTTGAGTAGTATGGGATTCCTTTTAAAGCGTTAGGCTTTAATCGACTTCTTTTTAATTCGTTTTCAAGGAAAAAGTGAACTGCATAATCTCTGAAAAAAGTTTCATCATCAACTTTTGCAACATCTTCAAACTTTTTTTCAAGGTTAGGGAAGTGTTTACGCCACTCATTCAATCTCATTTCAATTGGTCGATAAGTATCACCAACTTTCAAATAATTTGGAATTGTCTCTGTGGTAAAAGCATAGATTTGAGGTTCAACTCTTCCAATGATAATATCATTGAGCACATCTACATTTATATTGTTTGCTTCTGCCATACTTATTTCTTTAACAGGTCAATAAACCTAATTACTTTACCTTCTTTACTTGTTTCTTTATCGTTTACCTGCCAATCCATAATGTTGCAATAGATACCATTGTGTAATTTTATGTTTTGTGATTCACAACCTTTACATTTTACAATATCAGTTTTTGTTTCAAAAATATCGGCTATTTCTATTGAGTAAGTTTTGCAACTATTGGGAATAACACCTTTCAGTCCATCCATTTGCCAAATATTCCAAGAAATGATTTCTGCTATATTTTGGATTTCTTCAATTGACGGTTCTGTATCAAATTTTTGATTAAAGTTTTCAATGAATGTTACAAGTAATGCTTCTCGGGCTAAAAGCAAACTGTCCCCTTGCCATTCAAAACCATAAGTACTTTTGTATGCTATCTCAACAGCTTCTAACCATTCAGATTTTGAATCCAAATTTTCATTCACAACTCTTAATTTCCTATCTAATAAGCCAATTCTGTCTGTAATCTTGATGGATTTACCAGTTGTCGTGTCATATCTGCTAACCAAATAAGGAGCTTCGCCACAAGAAATTTCTAACCGTGTATCTTGAACATAGTCAAGCCACGTTTTATCTGCTGGGAATGATATTTTGTCTTTAGTGGTTTCCCAAGATTTAGTTTTGTTTTTCAATACAATTTCTTTATTGAAAACGCCTTCTCTTCCAAACCAAGAATTGTCAACAAGGTTGTTTTGTGCATTACAAATCCAAGATGGCGTGAAAACCTCTGCCATTTCTTTAGAGCGTGATAACTGCAAAACTTTGTCTTTGTGAACTCTAGGCATTATTACATTTCCTTTTTCACCTGTTATTAAATCAGGTAAAATCTCCGAATCGAACTTGTAGGAATCTCCTAAATGTTCGTAGTTGTCTGTTGCCCAAAATATGTTCTTTTGAGTTGTTTGGTCACGAAGTAGTATGTCGAGAATGTCAGGATACTTCTCGATTAACTCATTTTCTAATATGTCGATAACTACTTGCACTTGTAAACCTCTTCGTTAGTTTTTAAAAGCTCTTTTACATCAATATTTAGAATATTCGCTATTTCATACAGCACTTCAAGTCTTGGTTGTTGTCGATTTTGTACATAACCATTTACCATATTGTAGCTTTTGCCTAGCTGTTCGGCTAACCAAGTTTGCTTAATTCCTTTTTCTTCAAGTACTTCTTTAATTCTGTTCATTGTTGTCTAAAGATGTCAAGTCACAAATTTAGTTTTTATTTTTCAATATCTCGTTTTTCAAGATAAAAAATGTTTGAATAATTGTCTAGTTGTCCTGTCTGTGCGTTGGCAAAAAATGGCTCTTTTGGTTTTTTGAGCGTTGGCTTTTGTGTCGGGAAAAACCAAATGTGCCATTTGTGCGGTTGGCTTTTTACACTGAGCGATAACGGTTAGTATATAAAAAGTAGGCGGTTTCGAAGCACTAAATTTTCGGTTAAGCACCAAGTTTGGCACAAGTCAAAAGCCTTGATTTCAGCACTCTTTCGCCTATTTTTTATATACATTGTTAGGTTGCATTTTTTCTTTAATCAGGCAAGTAATCCACAACTAATTCCACCTACTATGCCTAACCCCATTATAGGTTTAAATGCTTTTGTAATTAATGCGTCCGGCAAACTTAAAATTGAACCAACTAGCAAACCTTTTAACCAGCCTGCCATAGGCAAGTCAATATTGAATATTATAAAACCAATGGAAAAGCGATTAATGAAAGAAGCAATAATTGCCTTTTTCTTGTCTTCAAATTCCATAAAAAACATTGGAATTATTGAAGCAATTCCTAATACCAATCCTGCTATTAAACCTTTTATGATATTGTCCATTTTAACTTTTTAATTTATAAGCAGATTCAAGCCAATCAATTATCTGTTTGTCGATTTCATCAGGATTTTTAATCCGCACGGTATTTTTAAATCTATTGGCTGATATTTTTTCAGTTTTTTCGATTCGTGGGTTGTCAATTTCAAAATTGGTATGAATGTGAAGTAAAAGGCAATCTTTTCTTGTATAGACTCCTGCAAACCCGGATTTAGCGTCTAAATGGATACTTGTCTTTTTTGGTGATTGCACAACAGTCCCAAACTTTTCACATTCTAAAATCAATCTTTTGTAAATAGCAGAAACAATCGTCTCTTTGTTTTCAAAATGGTCAATGACTTTGTATTCCATTATCTTTCGTTTTTTTAATGCAACCTAACGTTTTGCAGCTACAAGAAGTTGGCGATTTTCACCACAAATGTTGATGCGGAGAACCAATTTTGATTAACCACAAATGTGTCTGCGGAGCACTGAACCGCCAATTTCTTGTAGGTGCTGTTAGTGGCTGGGCTTCTTTGTTTTCGGTTTGTCAGCAACATTTCTTGTCTTGTTGAATTGGCGGACATTTTACACTTCCGTAACTGCAATAAACACAACAGTCGCCTTGCTGTGGTTTTAAAACTGTCTTACACTTTTCACATTCGTAAAAATATTGGCAAGCATCTGTCGGCATTGTTTCTTCCTTTTTGTGTCCGCAGTTGGGGCAAGTGATTGTTGACTGTAATATGATTTCCATTTTATTTTTCCTTTTTGTCTGTTACTGAATATCCTGTTCCGTTGATTGCTTTTTCAATTTCGGCAATGTTCGTTTTTGAGTTGTCAAATTCTACAATTGCGTTTCCGTTTTCGTATGAAGCAGTAGATTTAATTATCCCCGAAAGTTTATTCACTTCGTGGTTTACGTGTTCTTCACAACTTGCACAAGTCATTCCGCTAATGGAAAACTCAACTGTCTGAACATTTGATTTGTCAACCACAATGATTTGTTTTTCTGTCTTGGGATAAAAAATGTGAGCATAAAAAGGAAAGGCAAGCATTACTATTGCAAATGCTGTTACGATACCTAAAAACATTTTGGATTGAATGAATTTTGGTTTTTCTTCTGTCTCGCAATTGCAGTCAATTTGTTTTTTGGGTTTCAACTTTTGATACCACGCAAAACCAAGAACTAAAATTGTCAAACCGATAAAATACGGTCTTGCCGGTTCGAGCCACGAAAAAGTAGAAGCAAGTCCACTTGTTCCTGCAACAAGAGCCAATACTGGTGTGATGCAACAAAGTGAAGCAGCAATTGCTGTCAAAAGTCCTGCACCGATTAATTTTTTGTCTGTTTTCATATTGTTTCCAAAATTTTGTTTTCGTGAAGTATTTTGAAAAACGGTTTGAGCATTTTTTCATACTCTTTTGTCAATGAATAGAAAATGGTTTGTGCTTGTCTTTCCGTTTCAATAAGTTTTCGGTCTTTGAGTTTTCGCAGATGTTGTGAAATTGCCGAAATGGTCATACCAAGAATATCACTCAAGTCGCAAACGCAGAGTTGTTTCTCTTCGTAAAGCAGGAACAGGATTTTTAGTCTAACATTGTTGCCCGCCAATTCAAGTCCGCTCGATAAATAGTCAAACGAACCGTTCAGTTCTGAAACACGGTCTTTACATCGGTTAATTTGTTTAACGTCCGCCTGTTGTCTTATACAAGAAATGTTGTCCATAGTGCAAAGATAGTCAATTTGTTTATTTAAGCAACTGCTAAAATACAAAAGGTCAAAAAGAACCCGATTTTGTCTGTCGGGTTGTGTCGTCATAGCCTTGCCACTAACGGTTTGCAGCTACCCGAAGGTGGCGATTTTACGCACCAACTTTCATTCGGAGAACTACCGTTCAAATATACTCAAAACTGTCCTACGAAGCACTACACCGCCACTTTTGGGTAGGTGCTGTTATAGCCAGTGGTTCTGTCTTTCGTGTCAGTGTCTACCGTGCTTTCAGAGTTTTTTGTTGTCATTTTACCTGTCCCGAAAAACGATTTATTGTCAGTCGGGAATGAGCTGTCGGGAAAGATTTAATTTTTGCGAAGCGAGGGAATTTTTACTGTCTTACCGTGCAGTTGATTTTGGCATATCTTTTTGTTTGAGTGTTGGCTTTAGCTCTTTGCCGCCCGCAGGAACGAGGACGGCAATGTGCTAAAAGAGGGTAGGTACAAAAAGTATGACAAAAAGAAGCGTGGGCTTTATTTGTTCTATTCTTTAAAATTCATTAATCTCAAACTTGTCAAAATTACAATGAGTGTTACACCAACATCAGCAGCAATTGCAAAAACTAAATTGCTGTAACCGATGAACGCAAGCGTTATGAATATTAATTTTACTACTATTGCTCCGATGGTGTTGAATTTGATTCTGCGTAATGTTTTTTGGCTTAACCGAATTAAAAAAGGAATGAGTGAAAGTTTATCGTTCATTAAGGCAATGTTTGCTGTTTCTATGGCGGTGTCGCTACCTGCCGCTCCCATTGCGATACCTACGGTGGATTGTGCTAACGCTGGGGCATCGTTTATGCCGTCACCAACCATTGCCACTTTTCCGTATTGTTGCAAAAGTTCTTTGATTTTTTCAGCTTTATTTTCGGGTAACATATTTCCAAATATTTTTTTGATGCCTACTTGCTTTGCTACATAGTTTGCTGCTTTTTCACTGTCGCCTGTAAGCATTACGGGTTCAATATTGAGTGTTTCTATATCCTTTAAAGCTGCTGCACTGTCGGGTTTTATTTCATCCATCAATCCTATTATTCCTGCAACTCCGTTTCCAAAACTTACTACTACACTTGTTTTGCCTTGTGCTAAAAGTTCCGCAACAATTTTTTCCGCTTCGCTGTTGGTGTGTTGATGTTCTTTGATGAAATCTAATTTGCCTACATAAATTGTTTCGTCTTCACATACCAAACATTTTGCGGTTGCACCTTTTCCCATAATGCTTTTGAATGCTTCGGCTTTATGTGGTTCAAAGCCTTCTTTACGACTTGCATCAACTATGGCTTGTGCCAATGGGTGTTCTGAAAATATTTCTGCTCCTGCGGTGCAAGCCAAAAGTTCTTCACGGCTTGTTCCGTTTAATGGAATTACATCACTAACAATTGGATTACCAAAAGTGATTGTCCGCGTTTTGTCCAATGCAATTGCTTTAATGTTTGCCAATGTTTCCAAATATTTTCCACCTTTTACCAATGCACCTTTTGCAGATGCGTTTCCGATTGCTGCATAGATTGCAACTGGCGTAGATATAACCAATGCACAAGGGCAAGCGATTACTAAAAGTGTTATTGCCTGTTGCAGCCAATGATTAAAGTCTAAGTGCAAAACGAAAACAGGAATGATAAACAACAAAACAGAAAGTGCAAGCATTACAGGGGTATAATACTTTGCAAATTGCTGAATGAATTTTTGCGTTTCGCTTTTGTTAGATGCCGCTTCAAAAGTGAGGCGAACAATTTTTGAAAAAGTGGTATCAATAGAAAGTTTTGTTGTTTCTATTTCTATGAAACCATTTTTGTTTAAAGTTCCTGCAAACAAGTTATCGCCTGTGTGTTTGTCTTTAGGGATGGGTTCGCCTGTGATGGCGGCTTCGTCAACGGTAGTTTCGCCTGAAATAATTTTTCCGTCCAACGGTATCATTTCACCAGGTTTTACCTGAATGATTGTGCCAACCGCAATTTTATCAATGGGAACATTTTGGTTCTGTGATTTTACAAAAGCTGTCTTGGGTGCTTTACTCACTAATTCATCTAATGCTGATTTTGAATTTTCTATCCCAATATCTTCCAATCGTTCGCCCAATACATATAACACAACCAAAACGGCTGCTTCGGGAAACTCCTTTAGATAAAATGCACCGATTACCGCTATCAGCATCAGCAAATTGATATTGCTGAATTGGAGTTTAAAAAGTGCTTTTACACCGCTCCAAACTACTTTGTAGCCAATGCCAAAAATGAATGCAGCAAAAACAAAAGGTGCATAAGGCATTGGTATATGAATGCCGATGATGGATAAAACTTCTAAGGCAATTACAATGGCAATCGCGAAAAGAAGAAAGAGGAATTTTTTATCGTTAAATGGTAGTTTCATTGTTTTTGAATTTTTAATGTTCGTGTGCCTCACCTTTATTATTCATTTTAGCCAAAATAAAAAATGCACCATTCACTACAACTTTGCTGTTGGCAGGAATTTCTTTGAGCAAAGTAATTTCGCTGTAACCTATATCAGTCGTTCCTTTTCGGATGGGGATTTTTTCAAAGGTTGTTCCTTCTTCGGTGTGTTCAGGTTCTTCTTTCTCACCGTGTTCGTGTCCGTGTTCATCGTGTTGGTGTTCGGCAGTTTCTTTTTCCGAATGATGTTCTTCTTCTTTGTGGGCATCGGTAACAATAAAGATATAGTCTTGTCCTTCATGGTTAACAATGGCATTTGTAGGCACTGCATCAACGGTAGCGTTTTCTAAACTTACTAAGGCGGTTATGCTCATGCCGTCAATTAATCCTTGTTTGTTGCCTTTAACTGTTGCATGAACCGCAATGGCTTTGGTGTTTTGTTCAAACGTGTTGCTGATGGCGTAAACATCGGCATCGTATTCTTTGCCCGGATTGTTGGTGAGTGTGAAATGAATGGTTTGCCCAACTTTTAGTTTCTGCAAATCTTTTTCATACACATACAAATCCAAATGCAGTTGGCTGTTGTCGACTATTTCGGCAATGGGGTTGTTGGCATCTACATAGGTTCCGATATTAACCAATACATTACTGATTGCTCCGCTTATGGGGCTTGTAATATTGATTACCGATTGAATATTCTCACTTGTAAGAGTTTCGGAATTGATGCCGATTAACTCCAACTGTTTTTGCAGACTTGCCTTTTTTGCTTTTAAAGATTTTAATTCTGCTTCGGCTACCTGCAAATTTTTTAATGCGGTGGCATTGCCTTGTTGCAATTCTTTTTGTCGGGCAAATTCCAATTGTGCCAATTCTGCTTTAGAGGAAACACTTAAAAATTCTTCCTGCATGGTAATGAAAGAATTGTTGGTAATGGTGGCAATTACTTGTCCTTTGGTAACTGTATTTCCTGTTTGCACCAAAATAGATTTGATAACTCCACCAAACAGGGCTGTCGTATTTGCCTTATTGTTGTTTGGCACACGCAATAAGCCGTTTGCTTTGAGTGAAGCGGTAAGCTGTTTTTTCTCAATGCCTCCCAACTCTATTTTTATAGATTTCATTTGCTCGGATGTAAGCATTGCCGTGTTGGAGTTTTCGTGTTCATCGTGATGCTCGGTTTCTTCTCCGTGTGTTTCGGTTTTATTGCTATTGCAGGATGCAAATACTATGGATATTGCAAGGGCTGCTATGAAGATTACATTTTTCATTTCTGTGAAATTTATTTGTTGATTAAAAAATTGATGTTGATGATGGATTGATTAATTTGATTGATGGATTGCAGATAATTTAACTGCACATCGGTAGCAGTTTGCAGGGCTTGCAAGTATTCAATGTAGCCAATGTCGCCACTATTGAAACCAACTTTTGCGGTGCTAATAATTATATCGGCATTGGGCAAAGCGGTTGATTTGTAGTAATTGTATTGTTCCAAGTGCTGATTGTATTGCTGAAAAGCATTTTGCAGTTGGTTTTGTAAAATCAGTTTTCCGTTATCGGCTTCTTTTTGCATTGCCTGTTGTTTGAAATCAAGCGATTTGATTTTTGAAGCGTTGCTGAAAAAAGTAAGCGGAATACTAATACCTACATTGAAACCCTGAAATCTTTGGTTGCCGTCAAAAAAAACATCTGAACCGTTAACCGTTTGTGTCCCAATTAAGGATTGATTGAAGTAACCAACACTGAAATCAGGCAAGGTAGATGCGGTTTCTACCTTTTTGGTTTGTTCTGCAATTACGGCTTGCTGATACAACACTTTCAGTGATGGATTATTTGCAATAAGTGTGGTGTCGAACGAACTACTTAATACAAGCGGTTGAAAGTTTTCGTTATTGTCAATCGTAAATTCTTCGCTTGTGTTCATTAGCGTTTTTAGCGAATTGTAAGCCGTTGCAAAGTCTGTTTCATTTTGTTTGAGCAAAAGCGAAAGTTGTCCCCGCTTGGTTTCGGCTGTGGTTTTTTCCAACAAATTGGTTTCACCTGTTTTGTATCGCAAAGCTGCTGCACTCACAAAATCGTTATACAAACTATCTAAAGATTGCAGTTGTTTTTTAGTGGTTTGCAAATACTGCAACTGATAAAACCAGTATTGCACCTGTGCTTTTATTTCGCTGGCGGTGGCTTGCTGTTGCAATTCGCTACTTTGCAATTCGGCTTTATACAAACCTGATTTTGCAGTGAAATAAGTTGGGAACGGAATACTTTGCGAAACCTGAAATGCTTTGTCCTGATTGATGCTATTGTATTGCCCAAACTGAAAATTGACATTTGTTTTGGGCAATTCAAAAAACGACTTTTTCAATGTGGTAGAAGATTGCACATTGAATTGTTGCGATTGAATTTCCAAATTATTTTTCAATGCCGTGCTTATTGCATCTTCAACCGAAATGGTTTTAGTTGATGGTATTTGGGCGTTTGCAGCATTGAATGAAAGCAATGCAAAAACTAAAATGGTCGCGGCTGAAATTTTTCTTTTTTCTTTTTTAATTTTAGAAAATATCAGATATAGCAAAGGCAAAACAAATAGCGTTAAGAAAGTAGCTGTGAGCAAACCACCAATTACAACGGTTGCCAAAGGTTTTTGCACTTCTGCTCCTGCACCGTGTGAAAGTGCCATTGGTAAAAAGCCCAATGATGCAACGGTGGCAGTCATTAACACTGGTCGCAAACGGATTTTTGTTCCTTCTTTTATCCGTTCTAAAATGTCAGTCATTCCATCTTTTTCCAATTGGTTAAATGTTCCAATAAGCACAATGCCATTTAAAACTGCTACACCAAACAAGGCAATAAAACCTATACCTGCGGAAATGCTGAAAGGCATATCACGAATGAGCAAAGCGAACACACCGCCTATTGCACTCATTGGAATTGCGGTATAAATTAGCGTTGCTTGTTTTACTGAACCAAAGGTGAAATAGAGTAACATAAAAATGAGTGCCAATGCCACAGGCAAGGCAATCATTAGTCTTTTGCTTGCTGCTTGCAGATTTTCAAAAGTGCCTCCGTAGGTGTAATAATAACCTTCGGGTAATTTTATTTTTTCATTCAGTTGCTTCTGAATATCTTCTACTACACTTTCCACATCTCTGCCTTTGACATTAAAGCCAACTACAATTCTGCGTTTACCATCTTCACGGCTGATTTGTGCAGGACCTAATTCCATTTTTATTTCCGCAACTTGTGAAAGGGGAATTTGTGTTCCGTTGGCAGTAGGAATATACAAATGGCTTACATCGTCAATATTATTACGATGGGTGCTGTCAAGGCGAACTACTAAGTCAAATTTGCGTTCGTTTTCAAAAACAACACCTGCCCCACCACCTGCAAAGGCGGTGCTTACAATGTGGTTGATGTCCTCAATGTTCAAACCATAATTGGCAATTTGACTTCGATTGTATTTGATTACTATTTGCGGAAGACCTGACACTCGTTCTACATTTGGTTGAGTAGCTCCCTGCACCGATTGCACAATAGGGGCAATTTTATTGGCATAAGATAGGAGTGTGTCCATATTTTCACCAAAAATTTTGACTGCAACATCTTGGCGAATACCTGTCATAAGTTCGTTGAACCGCATTTGGATGGGTTGATTTTTTTCAAAGAAAACGCCCGGAATTGTGTTTAGTTTTTCTTCAAATTCCTCGGCAAGCTCGTCATAGGAAATATCCCGTTTCCAGTCACTTTGAGGTTTTAAAATTATCATCATGTCCGTTGCTTCGGGTGGCATGGGGTCGGTGGGCACTTCTGCTGCTCCTGTTTTTCCTACAACCATTTTTACTTCATCAAATTCTTTGATTAGGCGTGATGCCTGCATAGAAGTTTCCAAACTTTGTGAAAGTGATGTGCCTTGCGGCAAAATGCAGTGAAAAGCAAAATCGCCTTCCTGTAAGGTTGGGATAAATTCACCGCCCATCTTTGAAAACAGAAAAACAGAAAATACAAAGACGGCAACGGTTGCACTTACAATTACTTTTTTGAAACGGATGGCTTTATCCAATAATGGTGCATAAATGCGTTGGAATAAGTTCATCATTCTATCGCTAATAGTTTGCTTGTGTGAAATGTTTTTTGGAAGGAACACAGCACACATCATTGGAATATAAGTAAGCGATAAAATCAATGCCCCAAAAATGGCGAAACCAACGGTTTGAGCCATTGGGCGAAACATTTTACCTTCAATACCTATAAGCGTAAGAATTGGAATGTAAACTATCAGGATAATGATTTCTCCAAACGCTGCACTGCTTCGGATTTTAGAAGCAGATTGAAAAACTTCATTATCCATTTCTTTTTGTGAAAGTCTGCCAATTGTTTTTCGCAAACCCAAATGATGCAAAGTGGCTTCTACGATAATTACTGCACCGTCCACAATTAACCCAAAGTCAATTGCTCCTAAACTCATCAGGTTTGCACTTACGCCAAATACATTCATTAAGCCCAATGCAAATAGCATTGATAAAGGAATGGCAGAAGCTACAATAAGTCCTGCACGAAGGTTTCCAAGGAATAAAACCAATACGAAGATTACTATTAAAGCTCCTTCAATCAGGTTTTTCTCTACCGTGCTGATGGCTCGGTTTACTAAATCTGTCCTGTCTAAGTATGGTTCTATAACTACATCTTTGGGCAATGATTTTTGAATGGTTTGCATTTTGTCTTTAATGCGGCTAACCACATCGGCACTGTTCGCACCTTTCAGCATCATTACCACTCCGCCAACTGCATCTACCTCACCGTTGTAAGTCATAGCACCGTAACGAACCGCACTGCCCAAGCGAACTTCAGCAACATCCTTAATCAAAATGGGAATACCGTTTGGATTTGTTTTCACTACAATGTTTTTGATGTCGTCAAACGAACCAATCAAACCAACTCCACGAATGAAATAGGCGTTTGGTTTTTTGTCAATGTAAGCACCGCCTGTGTTTTCGTTGTTCTTTTCTAAAGCCGTAAAAATTTCAGGAATGGTTATGCCCATTGCAATAAGACGGTCGGGGTTTACTGCTACTTCATACTGTTTCAGTTGTCCGCCAAAGCTATTTACTTCCGCAATTCCGGGTGTGCCGTAAAGTTGTCGGGCAACAATCCAGTCTTGCATTGTCCGCAAGTCCATAGCGGTGTATTTGCTTTCACTGCCTTTTTTCGGGTGAATGATATATTGATATACTTCGCCCAATCCTGTGCTGACTGGTGCTAATTCGGGAGTTCCTACACCGATGGGGATTTTACTTTCGGCTTCTTTCAGCCGTTCGTTTATCAGTTGTCTTGCAAAGTAGATGTCTACTTTGTCGTCAAACACAACGGTAATTACTGAAAGTCCGAAACGGGAAATGCTCCGCAATTCCTCCAAGTCAGGAAGATTGGCTATACTTTGTTCAATAGGGTAAGTTACCAACTGTTCCACCTCTTGTCCTGCAAGGGTTGGGCAAACGGTAATAATTTGCACCTGATTGTTGGTGATGTCTGGAACTGCATCAATAGACAGTTTGGTTGCACTCCACACTCCCCAAACAATGAGTGCAAGTGTCATCAATGCAATGATGAATTTGTTATTTATGCTGAACGCAATTATTTTGTCTAACATTTTTTTAATCAGTTTAATGAATGAATACAGGATTACTTGCGGTGCGTTAGCACCGTAAGTAAGGTTGTTTTGTTCCGCTTTCAGCGGAACATCATAAATTCATTAACTGATTTTTGGCGGTTGCCAGATAGACAAATACACCTCCGAAACAAAAGAGGCATTGTAAACAGGGAAGTACTTTGTCGCAATAGGTGTCAGGTTGCGTAAAGTGGTTGGGTAAAAAATATTGGTTATAGACTGTCCGCAGCAGGCACACATACAAAAGGGAGAACAATTCTCGGTATCAGTGTCGTGGTCTGAATGGTCGGTAGAGGCAAAAGTAGATTGGTCGGCACCCTGATATTTACAGTCGTCCTTGTCGCTGCATGGCATAACTGCCAGAGCAAAAAGGTAAAAACTGAATATGAGGGTAAAAATTTTCACAGGACAAATGTAAGGATTTTAGGTTAAAAACAAACAATGTCCAAAAACAGCAGATTGTTGCTTACGGGGTGAATTGAGCGAGGCAAATTTTTGGGCACGTGTTTTTGCCTTGTGGGTTGGGTTTAGCTCTTTTGCAGGTGGTGCGAAGCAAGTTTTTAAAATGCGTAATTTTTCTACGCATTTTAAAAACTAACCTGCAAATGTGCTAAACGAAGCGTGGGGCAAAAACCGTGACAAAAAATTGAGGGTCGGCTTTTTTTCCTTTTTTCTCTTTTTAAAGTGCGGTGGAGTAAAAATTAAATCTTTCTTGGGTCGGTCTGTGTGTCGCCCGTTTTTCTGTCTACCAACAATGGTAATTTGGTCTGTCCTGTTAAAAATTGCACGGTCATTGTCAAGGTTACACGGTCGTCCTACCATTGGCTATAACGGTTTGCAGCTACACGCAGGCAGGGATTTTAACCACTGAACTTCCTATGAAGAACCAAACTTTAAATTCAGCACTTTCCTGTCCTACGAAGCACGAAACCCCTGCTTGCGTGTAGGTGCTGTTATGCCTTCGCCCTTCTATTTTCTCGTGTCGTGTCAAGCCGTTTGTAATTTTCTGAAACTGCAAAAAACAAAGTTCTGAATAGTGTCGAACGGTGTCTTGTGGTCAACCGTAATACATTTGATTTTCTCAAAAAACTTTTTCAGTCGGTCAGTCATTGTCGTTTCTGAATATTGTTTGATTTCTATTCCACTACATTTTTTTGGTCCTTGTTCCGAAAATGTCCCGATTACCAAAACACCTGTCGAGTTTATATTTTGTTCAGCAGTTTCCAAGTAGTTAGAAATTTCTTGTTCGTCTGTCAAAAAATGAAATGCCGCTCGGTCGTGCCAAAAGTCATATTTCTCTGTTGGTTTAAAAGTCGCTGCGTCTGCAACTATCCATTTTACATTTTTTGCTTTGTCCCCAAGTCGTTGTTTAGCTCTGTCAATGGCAGCCGCTGAAATGTCGAGAACTGAAATGTCTTGATAACCCAAGTCGAGTAAATGGTCAACCAAAAAACTGTCGCCACCGCCAATGTCAATCACTTTTGCAGTTGTCGGCACGTTGAATTGTTTAAAGAAGTCCAAAGAGGTTTCTGGTGTCGGTTGAAACCAACTAACTTCTTTCAGTTCTTTTGTCTGATAGATATTTTCCCAATGTTTTTTGCGGTCAAAGTTTTCCATTTTTCTATGTCGTTTTTATGTTTCGATGTCGTCTTTTAGGGTGAGGCATAACGGTCTCGGGTATGAAACGTAGGGCATTTCGAAGCACTTAACTGTCCGCCCGAAACCGAGCTTGCTTAGTGCCGAAAACTTGCGGAAACCACTGTCCGCCCTATGTTTTATACCCATTGTTGGGGGCAGTTATTTTTATAATTTTTTCAATTGTGTCATATTTCTTTGTAAGGTTTGAATAACCTATTTCCGACAATTCCATAAATTTCCTGACACTTGCTTTTTCTTTATATCCTGCCAAATCTTTAAACACATCAAATGAGATGTTACAGGAATAAATTTTATCAAACTCTAATATTTTATCATAGTAAAGAATTGTGCCGTCAATTTTATATTTAGGAGACCAAAGTGATTTAGACAAATTCGTGTCTTCAAATTTTGCTTTAATAGTAGCGTAATAAACAAGGTAGCCCTTATTATATATAAATAAAAAATCGCCTTTTGATATTCTGTTCCAAGTAATGTCTGGACTGATTACACCCCACAGTTGTTTTATACCATTAGCAGTGGTAATACCGCTAATAGCAGTTTCAAAGAACTTTCCGTTTTTACTGACATCAGCTACAGGTGCAAAGAATATGCGTTGCATAGTTTAGAAAAGACTTTTTTGTTCAGCACTAAGCTTTTTAGACTTACCATTCATTTTGTGACCATATTTGGACTCAATTTCTTTCCAAAAATCTTTTAAAGCGTCTTCGTGATGATTTAAAAACCACTGAATATGATTTTCGATATATTCATTTCGTATTTGAGTGTCATTTAAGTCATTTGGAATTCGTTTCATTCTCGGGTCGATACTATCAAAAGCAGTAAAATCTTCATTTAAACGGTCTTTGGTATTCTCTACATACTCTTCATTTAGTTCGATGCCGATAGCATTTCTCTTTAGTTGTTGACAGACTCGAAGTGTTGTACCACTCCCTGAGAAAGGGTCAAGAACTAAATCGCCTTCATTTGAAGAAGCAAGGACCATTCTTTCGATTAATCCTTCTGGTTTTTGAGTTGGATGATTTTGTCTATTGCCTTGGCAATAATGTATATGAGAAAACTCCCATACATCGCCTGGGTTTGCTCCACGCATATTATTTACAGAACGATAGAACTTTTGTGGAACTCTAATATCATCGAGATTGAAAGTGTATTTTGAAGTTTTATTAAACATTAAAATATCATCGTGTCTGGGCGAAAAGCCTTTCTTTTTTCCTATACCTTGGGTGTAGTACCAACAAATCCAATTGTTGAATAGCATTTTATTGTCTTTCTCAAGAATTTGGTATAAATAAGAAATGAAACGAAAACCCATAAAGACATAAATAGTCCCGGTCGGTTTTAATATTCTTCTTGCTTCTGAAGTCCAATCTTTTGTGAATTGAATGTAATCATCAAAATTTCGTGAATCAGACTTGTTGCCGTAGTCCTTATTCAAGTTATACGGGGGGTCAGCAACAATCAAGTCAATAGAATTTGAATCCATTGCCTTCATTTTTTCGATTGCATCACCGAGTATTATTTGTTGTTCAGTTTTCATTTTATCCAATTGTATTTTGTGGCAAGTGCCATCCAATCATCAACTGACCGTTTAGAGGATGCGATATACTTTTTGTCAAGTAATTCAATGAACTCCCAAGCTGTTCTTTTTTGAATGGTTACATAGTGAATGTCTCTAATTTGAATTTGACCCGTGCCAAGTGCGGGATTATAGCTAATGTCAGGGTCTGAAAGATATTTAATATCGTAAGCATTGTATTTTACGACTTCCATAATCCCATCCATTAAACCCGTTTCGTCATTTTTTACTGAATAGACCTTGTGCTTTAATGAAAGTATTACAAATAAATAGTCAGGGTCATCAACGTAAGCAGAACGAATCCTTGCAAACGAAGTTATGTTCGGTGATTTACCTGAATTGTCAAAATCTTCTGCTGTTGCCTTAACATCAACTTCAGCAGTTACAACAGGGTCAAATTCTCTGTTTCTTTTGAACTGTAAAATGACGTCCGCACGATGCAATCTCTCTAAGGCTTCTACATTTATTAAGTTCCATTGATTGTTTTTGTCTTCTCTTATAATTTCAAAAGTTTCTTGTGCCCACGCTTCCACAAAAGGTCCTGCAATTTTGTTGATGTTTTCCATCGGCAAGCCAAGTTTCAAATTTGTATTGATGATTATTTTGTTTTCGCCTTTGTCAATTGCGTTCTTAATAATCTGCTCAATTGATTTGATTGCAATTTCGCTTGACTCTGGGTAGTCTTTACTTTCTTGCGGTTTCTTGATATTTAATCCTGTATAATCCATTTGTCAAATTTATTCCTTTGTCTTCTTTTTTAATTGCCCCCAACATCCGTATATACGCTACGCGTAGCGTTTATTTCCTTATTGACTCTTACGAATATCCCCCCTTTTCCCCAGATTTACAAGTATCTGGCAGAGATATATCCAGGCTATCCAGCGGAGATACGGGCTTGTGCTGGCGAGCTACATGGGTATATACCTGCGTAGTTTTGATGCTGCTGTGACCAAGTACTTCCTGGATATAGCGGATGTCGGTTCCTGCCTCCAAAAGATGCGTTGCGTAGCTGTGCCGCATCATATGTGCCGTAACCGTCCGATGGATGCCTGCCCGGGCGGCGGCTTGTTTCACCACCTGTTGCAGGCTGCGGTCGCTGTACCGCTCGCCCACGGTTTCGCCTTCAAACAAAAAGGTCAGTGGCTGATACTGTGCCATATAAGCATCTAAAACCGGAACCAGCATTTCGGGCAGCGGCACCTCCCGATCCTTTTTCCCCTTGCCCCGATTTACACGAATCACCCTGCGTTGCAAATCAAGATCTTTCAGGCTCAATCCAATTACTTCTCCCAGACGCAAGCCACAATGATTCCCGATCAAATGAGGTATCTACGCGCTCTGCAAAGCCTTCAATCGGCTCCAAACCTTTACTCCCAGACCCGAAAACGGACCAACTGCCACACCTGAGAGCTTCCTCCCCGACATCCCCAATCCCCATAGCGCTTTAAACTACCGAAGGTGGAGCCTGGCCTAAGCTTCTGTCGAAGGCAACAACAGCGTTTTCATGCTGGGCGCTGCCCGCCGCACGAAAACTTAGTTGTTCTGTGCAGTATTTTTTTGTTCGAAATAATATCTAATCAATGACGTCAACTTTTCATTTAAATAATCTCTCTTCTCAATTAGAAGTCCGTCATTATTGTATTCAAAAATTGTTTTCTGATTTGGAAGAGTTTGGATTTCTTTGATTAATCCATTCTGATAAACATAGTTGTACTTGGTGCAATCGTCTTTCGAATCTGCAATTTGCAGGCAATTATCCACCAAGTTTCCTTTTTCATCGAACTCAGATATATATGTCCAATCTCCTTTGACTTCAATGGTTTTAAAGAGCCTGTCATTTCTGTAGTCGAATGTTTTAATAGATTGTAATGAGGGTTCATCTTCTGAGTATTGTTGAAGATACCAACCTGTAGAGTCAATTTGCTTGATTAGATTATCATTCGCATCGTAGAAATAGTACTTCTTTGAATGAATTTCATTTTTTCTTGTGTACCAAATCCACTTAGTCAAGTTTCCATTACTATCATATTCTTTCTCTCCATTCAAGTATCGAGGGTCGCAATAGAAACATTTAACAGAAGCTGTGTCGGGCGTATAGCTTTCAGTTGCTAAATATCGAGTACTATCGTCTGTGTAGTAATTTCTTATTTTCAATCCTTGGTCATTGTACTCGTACTCATATATTTTTGCTTGTACACTATGCAAATGAAAGGTGTCTTTTGTGTACTTAGAAACTGAATATGAATGCTCAATTCTGTTATAGACTTCTTGAGTCAACAGTTCTTTTTCATCATATTCATAAATTGTTTCATTGATATTGATATCCCAATTTATTGAACCAAACTCCTTTGTTTTTTCTACTTCAATAGGTTGGTCAGTATGTTTTATCAAGTGTCCTTTTGAGTCATAATAGTCCTTGAATTTGTACCAAGTCAGAAAAGTAGGGCCGTGAGATTGTATGTTCAAATTGCAATTGATCCCTGTTACTAAATTGCTATCTCTATTCAGCTTCTGATCAAAAAGTTTGATGCTGTCTTTTTTTACTTTACCGTTCTTTTTCAATTCGAATGAGAATGCCTGAATCCTTTCAACGTTATTATCAATAAAGTCCTGATATGTCCAAGACATAAGACTATTTCCTCCTGTCGAGAAAATCGTATTACTTCTCTGTCCAAATGTGATTAATGGTAAAACGGCTAATATGTATATCAGTATGGTCTTCATTTATATTGCACACAACATCCGTATATACGCCACTCATAGCGTTTATTTCCTTATTGCCTCTCCCCAATATCCCCCCTTTCCCTCAGATTTACAAGTATCTGGCAGAGATAGGTCCAGATTATCCAGCGGTGTTCGCAGCAAAATAAAGTAAACACGAAGGGCACGAGGAAGGCACAAGGGGCACAATGGAAATGCCATCTTTGTGCCCTTCGTGACACCTTTGTGTATCTGCCTATGCAGATGGTTTCCTGACTTCCCCTTGCCCTGGTTTACCCGGATCTCTCTGCGCTCAGTTCGAGGTCTTGCAGACTCAACTTTGTTTATCCCGAAAAATCCACCATACCCAAAATCAAATTCCCCGAGGTTGAGCATATGGGAATCTATAACCTGTATGTCCTCTGACCAGTCTGCTATTTCTCCTATATCTCCTATATATCCAGCGGCCCGACTACCACGTTTTTGTCCATGTCGTAATAGACGTATTTTTTGCCCGGCCCGTCAAATATCGCCATTACCACCCGACCGCTCTCCGATCCGTCGGCGTTGGTAACATGGAGCCGTAAGGCAGCACCGACGCTGGCAAAGGGGATTTCGAGCGGCTCGTCGCGATCCCGCACCTGCAAATCTTTGATGGAACGCGGGGTGCTGAACTGGCCCGACTCGAAAAGTGTGTATTGTGTGCCTTCAAAATTAAACAGGCAGGCGATTTCTCTCGTTCCTACCGATACATCCATCGCAGCGCCCACAGCGGTAAACGGACAGGTATAATCCGTACCCCATTGCCAAAGTTCATACGCGGGCGAAAATGAGAGATTTGCCGGAGTATAAACGCAAAACTTTGTGCCGTCTTTGCTGAAAAAATACGTCTTTTTGGGGTCATTGTCCGAGCGGATATTGAGGGCTGCGCCTACACCTGTATTTCGGAAAGGATGGGTATTGTCTGTTCCCCACTGCCAGATACCGTAAGGGCCGGAAATTACGCCCTTGGAGTTTACATTCACATATTCGTTGGAAATGCCGTCAAACAGTGTCATTTTGTTTGAGACATTCCCCACCACATAACACGCAGCCCCTACGCTCTGTCTCGCATCGGTGAATGTCGGCAATCCGCCCGTAATATTTTCACACTCCGTAACCGTATATTCTGTCGCCAGATTCGCTGCAACCACAATCGACGGATCTTCCAGGCTCCTGACTACATAAGAGATCGGCGCGCCATTGTTGATTGAACCGCCCAGTTCGATAAATGTCTTTACATCATTCATATCCCCGATCAGTGCGCCTGCTGCAAGGCCGGCATCACCACCATAAGCATAACCCGACACACTCACCTGGTCGAGTTCTTCCACACTTTCGACCTTGATTCCGCCCCCGCCGCTTACCAGGCCGCCTTTAAAGGAGCCTTCAACCGCAGCCTTAATCTCTTCAGCACTCTGGGTGGACTGAATCAGCAGGTAAAAGATTCGCCCGTAATTGACCGAGGAGATATACGTCGCAGGGTTGTTTTTGTAAACGTATTTCTGCAAATCTTCGGGGGTAACGCTGGGGTCAAATGAGGCTTCCGGATCGGGGATATCATATACGATAGAGTAAAGAGACTGGGTTACTTTGACAAATACACTGTTGAATGACTGGGAGCTGTTGTAGTTAAATGAACCTTTTACCTTGGTGGTCAGGCTCGAAAATTTGACGTTCATCTTTACGCCCAGTTCTTCGAGCGAACGCACTTCCTCGCGGGTATAAGAGATATTGGCCGTGAGGTTTCCGTTGTTGCTGCCGATCAGGTCATTGGTTGCCTGGGCGATGGAGGAATAACTCACCTCGGGTACAGTTTTCGTAACAACAGAAGAGCCATTGAGGGTATTGATCGTAATTGTACCCGGGCCGCGTTTCAGGGGAATGATTTTCGGCGCACCTTCTGACACCGATTTACCCTGAAGGAAATTTCCTGGATAGACGATTTCGGCATTGTTGGACGAGTACATGATAAAGTCTTCGGCATTTTGGGAAATGTCCACTTTGAAGTCTTTACAAGCCCATATCTCCTCATCGATGATCTGTTGTGGTGCTGCTGCAGGAACGGTATCGACGACCTCATATGCGGCGGGATTTTCAACTACCCCTCCCAGACTGACGACGGAGTCAAATGTCAGTTCGCCTACCGGTGGTTCTCCCTTGTTGCAGGCGAGGGTAAAGAGCAGGAGAATGGTTGCGAGGGATGGGGTAACATAGCGCGGAAATGAAGGCAAATTTTTCATAACAGAGATTTTACTGTGGTTGATTGATTTACCTCCAAATACTGCAAAACCGCCTCAGATTGCTAAAAATGCCTATGGACAAAGTATGGACAAGTGAAAATTTATAGAAAATTGTTACTTGAATTGCAGCATTATCAATAGATGGTTGTCTGTATATATACATCCCTCAACATTGTTGAAAAAGAATGGACATACACCGGAATTTCTACTGAGTGCCTGCCGGAAAGGCGATCCGAAGGCACAAAAGGAGATGTACAGGCGATATTTTCCTGCTATGTACAACACGGCCCTCCGAATGGTAAATGATCCCTTCGAGGCTGAAGATCTTATGCAGGAAGCTTTTCTGGATGCATTTGAAAATATGGACGCTTTTGAAGGTCGCGCATCCTTCGGAAGCTGGCTAAAGCGAATTGTGATTAACCGCTGCCTCAATCATTTGAAAAAGCGGAAAATCGATTTTGCCTATGCCGACGAAGAAACATGGGAAAAAATTCCGGAGAGAAATGTAGAGGAACACAATGTGCAAATCTCTCCTGAAACTGTTTCTCAGGCGATCGCCCAACTGGCTGATGGATTTCGGATAATACTGAGTCTGTATCTGATTGAAGGATATGACCATCAGGAAATTGCCCAGATTCTGAATATACAGCCTTCTACTTCCCGTTCGCAATTTGTGAGAGGACGTGAAAAACTTCGGAAAATCCTCATTCAGCAATTTGAAATGAAAATGTAACATGGAAAATCATACACTCGACGAAAAAATTATTTCCATACGGGACAAGCTTGACGTCAATCTTCCTGTAAAAGGGCATGAGGCCCGGTTTGCCCAAAAACTCAGGAATAGAAAACGACAAAAAACTTCCATCATCTGGTGGAAATATGCCGCAGCTTTTGCCATGCTTATATCTCTGGCCGGAACGATATGGCTGGTCAGGCAACAAAAACCAGAACCTGTTTCATCGATAGAAACCGAACTTGACGAACTGGAGGTGTACTATACAACCCGATTTCATGAAGAATTTTCCCGTCTCGATACCTACAATCTGGAAGAATATGCATTTGCCCGCCAGCTAAAAGAAGACCTCGACCAGATCGAAATATCCAATGAAAATTTCAGGAAAATGATTCGCGAGCAAGGTAAAAATGAATACCTGATCGATGCGATGATTGAAAACTATCAGATGAAACTCAAAATACTTCGGAAGCTGAAAAAACTGATCGAAAAAACTGAAAAAACGCATGAAACCCACCAGTCTCCTTCTTAAATCAACCTTTGCAATCATTCTCTGCGCACTGATATCCATAGCCGGATACACGCAGGAAGTTACACGCGAGATTCAGCGTACAATTGCAACAAAGCCTGATATGACCCTCTATCTCACCAACAAACAAGGTGATATACATATTGATACGTGGAACAAACCGGAGATTCGGTTTACCGGTACGATTTTGCTGAAAGGGAGCAATACTGATCTCCTCGAAAAAAAACTGGAATCGATGGTGATAAAAATTTCTTCCGATGAAAAGGAAATCCGAATCGAAAATCAGGCGTCTTCGGGCAATCAGGTAATTTGGGGGACCCAACCCCGGAATTCTCCCTATTTCTTCAATATTCAGACATTCTCAGGTGTGAGCAGCGAAAAAACAGATTTTCATATTACCGTTCCCCGCAACATGAAGCTGCATATTGATCACCAGTATGGAGATGTTTTTGTCGGAAATACAGATGCGAATGTCGATCTGACGCTGAGACATGGCACACTCAAAGGAGAGGTGATGAAAGGCAATAATAAACTTTCGCTTTCTTATACAGACGGTACATTAAAGGAATTGGGAAAAGCAACCATTGAAGCTCAAAAATGTCAGCTCCATATCATCGGAGCAGGCAGGCTCGATATTCACAGCGCATACTCCGAGTTTGAGATTGACCAGGCCGACAGCCTGATTTCCTCCCACAAACACAATGAGTTTGAAATCAAAAATGTAGGTTATCTCAAAATGGATGAAAACTACTCGGATGTGAATGTATTTCATCTTTTTAATGAAGGAGATTTTCGCTTCAACTACGGAGATTTGAAACTCGACTGGGTAGCTCCCGATTTCAAATACCTGAACCTAACCGGGGAACTATCCGATTTTGATGTGAAACTCGATACGACCGCAACTTTTTCACTGGAAATCGATTCCGATCTCACGGAGTTTAATCTGCCGGATGATCTGGTGATCATCAGCAAAAAAAACATGGCGCCGTTTCCCTCCCTGCGGCTCCAGGGAGTAAAAGGATTGGAAAGCCTTAAGACAATCCGTTATCCGGAAAATGTACAGATCAAAAACAAACCCAAAAGCATTGTGATCATTACAAAAAGCGGAGGGGTAATCCTGAAATAATCCAGTAATTCATTCCTTTTTTTGTCCATTGTCATATCTGTAAATCCATTGTAACTTTACAGCCCAAAATCAAAGGAATGCCGAATTTGTCCTATCGTTCAGTTTGTACAGTAATATTATTTCTGGTTGTCGCCATCACCGAGGTTTTAGGCCAGTCCGGCCAGATTCGCGGACGTGTCGTTGATGCAAGTACACGCGAGCCGCTGGTGGGTGCCACGGTATTTATCCCTGCCAAAAAAGTTGGCGCCTATACCAATGACCAGGGGATTTATAGCTTTAAGGTAAACCTCTCTGCCCAGTCTGAAGATCTGGAAGTGATATCTTTCTATTATGGATATGACACAACCCGCCAGGTGGTTACCCTCGCCAATAATGATATCCAGACGCTGGGTATTACGCTTCAGGAAAGGATGGTGTACGCCAATGAAGTGGAGATTATTGGAAAAAAGACGGGCGAAATTGTGAAAACGGAGGTAGATGCAGGGGTAACAACGATTTCTCCGCAGGAAATCAAGCTGATTCCTTCGGTAGGCTCTGCTGACCTTGCGCAGTTTTTGCAGGTTTTGCCAGGGGTGGTTTTTACCGGAGACCAGGGCGGGCGTCTGTATATCAGAGGCGGAACGCCGATTCAGAATATGGTACTGATGGATGGAATGATCATGTACAGCCCTTTTCACTCCATCGGGCTTTTTAGTGTGTTTGATCCTGATTATATCCGAAACGTAGATGTGTATTCTGCCGCATTCCCTGCGCAATATGGCGGTCGGGTTTCGTCTGTGATTGACATCAATACCCGCAATGGCAACTTTAAGAATTTCAGCGGGAAACTCGATGTAAATCCATTTATGACCTCTGCGCTGATTGAAGGGCCGCTGGGAAAAACCAATTCGCAGGGTGGGGGATTGAGTTATATGCTTTCGGCGAGAAATAATTTTATCGATAAAACCGCCAAAACATTATACCCATATGTCAATGACACTACGGGGCTTCCTTACAATTTTCTCGACTTGTATGGAAAACTCACACTGACCGATGGGGTCAATTATACAAACCTCTTTGGTTTCCATCAGACCGATAATGTAAACTTTGAATTTCCGGCAGATATCGGATGGGATGCTTCAGGTGGCGGTGCCAATTTCCAGCTTTTGCCTGCCGATGCAGGTGCGATTGTCAGCGGCTCATTTGCTTATTCGCAATACAATACCTCGCTCAAAAGCCAATCTGAAAATTTTCCCCGCCGCAGCGGCATCAAAGGATTTAACGGAACCCTGAAGGTTGGTTATATCTTCAATTCCGTAGATGAATTTGCCTTCGGCATGACTTTCCTGGGATTCCGAACCGACTACCTTTTCACCAATTCATTTGGTCTTCAGACCGAGCAGGTAGCCAGCAATACAGAAGCTGCGGCATATATGCTTTATAAAAAGGTCATCCAAACCAAAAATGCAGCCGGAGAAGTATTTGACCGGGCAGTCATTGAGCCTAGTGTCAGGGTTCACTACTACAACAACCAGTCTCAGCCACAGGTTGAACCGCGAATCAGAATGAAACTTAACCTCCCCCGTGTCAGTCTGAGTGCTGCCGGTGGCATGTATTCTCAGAATCTTCTGGCCGCAGTCTCCGACCGGGATGTGGTAAACCTCTTTCAGGGTTTTCTCTCAGCGCCTTCGAGGCTCGATGACCGGATCAAAAAAACTACCCTCCAAAATAGCTGGCATGCACTTGGCGGGATAGAACTGGAACTTTTCGAAAACCTCTCCACCACTGTGGAGGCATGGTACAAAGACTTTACCCAGCTGACTAATATCAACCGGGATAAAATATTCCCCGAAGATCCAGACTATATTACCGAAGTGGGAAATGCCTACGGCTTTGATGTCGTGCTGAAATACCAGACAAAGCGGATGTATTTCTATTCCAACTATGGCTGGGCAAAAGTTACCCGTACCGATCGCCTTCAGACTACCCCCCGTACATATCCTACCGTGTTTGACCGGCGGCATACCGTAAATGCTGTTGCTGCCTATAAAGTAGGAGACTTTGCCTTCAGGGATCAGGATGGTTTCCGCACCCGGCCCAAATTTACGGATCCCAAATGGGAGTTTAGTTTTCGCTGGACCATGGGCTCTGGTTTTCCTTTTACCCAGACGCAGGGTTATTTCGAAAAACTCAACTTCAGAGATGATGGCGCACTTACTGATCTTTCCACCCAAAATGGTTCCCTGGGACTGATCTTGAGCGATGATCTCAACGGAGGCCGTCTGCCTTATTACCACAGACTGGACCTTTCTGCCCGCCGTCGCTGGATTTTGGGAAATCATACGCTCCTGGAGGTCAATTTCAGTATGATCAATACCTACAACCGGAAGAATATATTCTATTTCGACCGGATTGCCTTTGAACCTGTGTATCAGTTGCCGGTAATACCAAGTCTGGGCATTACCGCAAGATATTGACCGCTGGAAATGTTGGATAAATGAAGGAATGAGTTGGAGCTTGTAGAAGTTTCCCTTAAATTCATTCCCATAACAGATTTTATTCAATATCAGGAGAGATGAATTCCCCCCGACCCTATATTCTCGCAGAAACGAACTGGAAATCTGTAAAGGAAATTCAGTATGATGTGGCCGTACTTCCATGGGGTGCGACAGAAGCGCACAACTACCATCTTCCCTATGCTACAGATAATTTTCAGGCAGATTATGTGGCCGCAGAGGCAGCCCGTATAGCCTGGGAGTCTGGTGCTAAAGTGGTGGTACTGCCCTGTATTCCCTTTGGCGTGAATACCGGCCAGCTGGATATCACCCTTTGTATGAATATGAATCCCACAACTCAAATGGCGATTCTTCGGGATGTTGTGGACGTCCTCGACCGGCACAATATCCGGAAGTTTGTCATACTCAATGGCCATGGGGGCAACCATTTTAAACAGATGGTGCGTGAATTGAGCTTTTACCACCCGCGGGTATTCAGTTGCTGGCTCAACTGGTTTCAGGCGGTCAACTGGAATGATTATTTTGATGAGCCGGGCGATCATGCAGGTGAAATGGAAACCAGCGCCATTATGCATATTGCGCCGCAATTTGTACTCCCACTGTCAGAAGCGGGGGATGGCGCCGCCCGAAACTTTAAGATCAAAGCGATACGGGAAGGTTGGGTGAGTGCGCAGCGTCCATGGACCAAAACAACGAAGGATACAGGCGTGGGCAACCCGAAGGCAGCAAGTGCAGCAAAGGGAGAGAAATACCTCGCAGACTGTGCCCGTAATATCGGTGAATTTCTTGCTGAGCTGGCAAAAAATGATCCGGAAGAAATGATATAAAGCCATTGTCAGTTATTAGCCAGTGTATGCAAGTAAGAAAACCCTATATAGAAGATATGCCCGCATGGACCGCCATGCGAAAGATTTTATGGCCTCATACCACCCCCTCCGATAATCAGGAAGAGGCCCACCGGATATTTTCCGGTTACCCCATTGAAGATGAAGAGGAAACAGGCGCATTTATGTTGGAAGGTCCGGGGGGAGAACTGGTTGGGTTCATTGAGGTATCGATGTATGCAACGTTGCCATATTATCCCGAAAAACCGGTAGGTTTTGTCGAAGGATGGTATGTCGCGGAGGCATTTCGCCGCAAAGGTGGAGGCCGGAAACTGATGGAAGCAGCTGCCGAATGGGCTTCCCGCCGACGCTGTCGGGTGCTGGGTTCAGACACCGAAGTCTGGCGAAAAGAAAGCGTCGCTGCCCATACGGGTACTGGCTTTGCCATTGTCCACCGCGAGGGTGAAACTATTTTTTTCCGTAGGTAGATTCTCCGGGCAGATTCCTGCTTATGTCTGATACTATTTTTTCAAATACCGGTTTTGACTGAGGTATTTTCCCGCTACATGAAATATGGTAACGGTTATATAATCCTGCCTCCAACTGTGTGGTTTGGCTGGTTGAATCCTCGGGCATCCATACAAATGAACCATTGGGTAAGCCTTCCGGCGGAGAAATCATCAGAGAATCGCGCTGTCGTTCATACCGGCGAAAAAGAAACAGAAAGCCTGCCGAATCCGCAGCATAATCGGCAAGGGTGACTTTTAAGGTATAACCATCCGGATGCCGGTAGAGCCGTTGAAGGGAAGAAAAATTACGGGTGAGAAATACACTGCCTGTAGTCGTGAGCGGAAAAAAACCTTCCGGGCGCTCCGGTAAAATGCGAAGAAGTACCTCTTTGGAAACCGGAACCGTGTCGCCGGAAATGATACGGTTGGCAAGCGCTTGTTGAACCTCCGTAATATTTGCCGGAGGCCGGTAGTCAGCATTCTGGCGGGAGCAGCCCCAAAAAACAGATACCAAAAAAAGCACAGCTAAAAAGCTGTGCAAATGTTTTTGTTTGTGCCCATGATCGGGCTGGTAAGGCGTAGAAGGCATATTAATATCCGGGTAAACTAACCTTGGATATTTTCTCAAGCCCATCCACCAAAATCCCAAACTGATCATCTTTCATTACCTGCTTCATGCGGGTTGAAAGTTCTCTTAAAAAGTCAGCATAATCAGTAAGCAATTTTTTGCCCTTCGTCGAGATGTGTACATAAATGGAACGGCGGTCAGTTTTTGAATTGACCCGTTTCACCAGTTTTTGTGTTTCCATTCGGTCGATGATATTGGTGAGGTTACTCAATTTAACCTTAACCGTTTCTCCGATATCCTTCATCTTTTTGTCTCCGTCAGATTCCAGAAGCTTCAGAATATCAATTTCGACAGCAGAAACCTTAAACCGCTTTTGCACAATCTCCTGATGTTTGTTGATGACTTCGCTCAATTGAAACAAACTTTGCTCCAGGCGATCAAGTTTGTCAACCTTTGCATCTTGATTATCATGCATAATGATGGGAATTAAAATTGGGTTGAATTAGCTATTGGACAGTAATATACAATATCCGGGAATAAATACACAGTATATTTTCTAATCGAACCACCTATTAGCAAATGAAAACCGAGACCACAGGTAAAGTTTTAATAAGTTGCTCAAGGGAAAATACGTTAAAAAACCAAAATCTTACCAACCGGCTTTTTTACTGATTCGTGTTATGCCGAATGCTGAAATAACCTGTCGAAAGACTATTCACAAAAAAAACACTTTTTTTACGAAAAGGCAAGATGTGAAAGTTATTTTTTTCAGAATCTTTTAATCGTAGATAATTCTTGTTCTGAATATTTCCTGTAGTTTCCTTAGACTTGGATTTTTCCTGGCCATTTCTGACAGTTTTTCTTCATTGGTATAGGGGATCTCTTTACGTGCAGGAGACAGGCTTTCATCTACTGATAGCTCCCAGAAGATTTCATTCACAGACAGGTTGGTTCTTAGATAGGGTAAAAGGTCGGTTTCCTTTTCAACCATTTGCTTAAGTAGCTCATTCTCAAGGGAAAAAGATAGTTTGTTGTGCGTAAGTACTGCCTTCCCATTTTGTAATGCGGATGCCAGATTCATCCGGTTTCCCTTCTTCAGAATCTCAATGTAGTTTTTCAGTACCTGTTCAAATTTCTTCCCATCAATATCTATATTCGGATTGATCGAATAACTAAAATTTTCTTCCTGTCCCGACTTTTTTTCTTTCTCTGCCTGGAGTTTTTCCAGTGCATTCATTTTCATCGCAGAGAAATTGTCAGAAATTTTCAGGGCAGGTGAAATTCCTTGTACACGGGTTTTGACCACTGGTGGAGTGGGGGAGTTGACTACTGTTTCGGGCTGGTTTTCAACAACTTTTGCCGCTGAGTTTTCTTCTTTTTCGGTTTCTCTTTTTAAGACTGCGGGCTCAGTTTTTTTTTTTCAGGTGGGGCAGAAACATGTCCATTGGACGCTATCCGAATAGCCGTTTCCAAATGTGCCAGTTTGATCAGCGCCAGTTCTGCAACCAGTCGGGGATGGCTGGCTGTTTTGGTTGCCTGCTCCGACTGCGAACATAGATGGAAAGCATTCAGCAGAAACGTCGGCGATACGGACTGGCACTGCTCTTTGTAGCGCTCCCGAACATTCTCGGAAGTCTCCAGCAACGTAAGGGTACGGGGATCCTGACAAATCAGCAGGTTGCGCAAATGTTCGGTCAGCCCGACCATATAATCTTTTGCCTCAAATCCTTTCTCTACAATTTCATTCAACAGCAGGAGCAATGCGCCGTGGTCTGATTCTGATATGAGAGAAATCGTGCGGAAGTAATATTCGTAGTCGAGAATATTCAGGTTTTCGAGTACGGATGCAAATGTGAGTTTGCTGGTAGTATAGCTGACCAACTGGTCATACAAACTCAATGCATCGCGAAGTGCGCCATCAGCTTTAAGTGCGATCTGCTGTAAGGCTGCATATTCGTAGTCTACCTCCTCCTCTTTGGATATATACTCCAAATGCTGGGCAATATCGTCCACCCGTATTCTCCGGAAATCAAACTTCTGACAGCGGGAGAGAATGGTCGGAAGGATTTTGTGTTTTTCAGTAGTGGCGAGAATAAACAGCACGTGTGCCGGGGGCTCTTCCAGGGTTTTAAGAAAAGCGTTAAACGCTGCCTGAGAGAGCATATGAACCTCATCTATGATATATACGCTTCGTTTGCCATTGGGTGGCACATAGCGGGTCTGCTCGATCAGGTTTCTGATGTCATCCACACTATTGTTGGAGGCCGCATCCAGTTCGTGGATATTGATGGACTTCCCCTCGTTGTAGGAGTTGCAGGAATCGCAGCCATTGCAGGGTTCTCCGTCTTTGCCCAGGTTTTCGCAGTTAATGGCTTTGGCGAGAATACGGGCACAAGTGGTTTTCCCAACTCCCCTTGGACCTGAAAACAGAAAAGCATGAGCCAGTTGGTCCAGCAGAATCGCACTTTTGAGTGTGTTCGTAACGTGCGCCTGACCCACAACAGAGGCAAATGTGCCCGGCCTGTATTTTCTGGCAGATACGATATAATTTCCCATAAGACAAAGCTAATAAAATTTGTCCCGAGGTTCAAAGGTTGTTTATAAGTATCAGCGGGAGTTGCAACCATCGTTATATCCTGGAAATCTCGGAATGATACTCCGCATTTTCAAGGATAAGCTATTTCAAAATTCCCCCCACAACTAATTTTCTGATTTTTCTTATTCCTGTGTATCTTAGCGCTCGATTTTAAGAACTGAGAAGAAAATGCAGGAAAATATTCAGATTCACCTGCCCGATGGTTCCGCTAAAACTTATGCAAGCGGCGTAACCGGCGAGGTGATTGCACAGGAAATCAGCGAGGGACTCGCCCGCGTAGCACTGGCTATTAAGGTCAATGGAAAGGTTGTGGAGCTCAACAGACCCATAACCGAAGATGCAAAGGTTCAAATCCTTACGTGGCATGACCAGGACGGCAAAGAAACCCTGTGGCATTCCTCCGCTCATATTCTTGCCGAAGCCATCGAATCACTTTACCCCGGCGTAAAACTGGGCATTGGTCCCGCGATTGAGCGTGGTTTTTATTATGATATCGATTTTGGCGATTATGAGTTTGGTGCCAGCGACTTTGAAAAAATAGAAAATAAATTTTTGGAACTCGCCCGTACCGGCGAAACGTTTGTGCGCAAAAATGTTTCCCAGGCGGAAGCCAGGGCTCATTATGCAGGTATCGGCAATGAGTATAAAGTCGAACTGATCGACAATCTGGAAGATGGCAATATCACCTTTTACTATTCGGGCAATTTTGTGGACCTCTGCCGGGGACCCCATATTCCCAATTCGAAGGTGATCAAAGCGGTAAAAATCCTCAATACCGCCGGCGCCTACTGGCGCGGAAACGAGAAAAATCCTCAGCTCACCCGTCTGTATGCCATTTCCTTCCCCAAAAAGGCAGAACTTGACGAATACCTCGAATTGCTCGAAGAGGCCAAAAAACGCGACCATCGCAAAATTGGCAAAGAAATGGGGCTGTTTGCCTTCTCCGAAAGGGTAGGGCTTGGGCTGCCACTCTGGTTGCCCAAAGGTACCCGGCTGCGCGAGACCCTCATCGACTTTCTGAAAAGAGTACAGGAAAAAGCGGGTTACGAACCCGTTACCACGCCCCATATCGGAAAAAAAGAATTGTACGTAACTTCCGGCCACTGGGAAAAATACGGTGCCGACAGCTTCCGTCCCATAGATACCCCACAGGAGGGAGAACAGTTTATGCTTAAACCCATGAACTGCCCTCACCATTGTGAGATTTACGCGACACGTCCACGCTCTTACCGCGATTTACCCTTGCGATTGGCTGAATTCGGTACGGTGTACCGCTACGAACAGCATGGAGAACTGCACGGACTTACCCGCGTACGCGGCTTTACACAGGACGATGCCCATATCTTCTGCCGGCCAGATCAGGTGAAGGAAGAGTTTATCGCCGTGATCGATATCGTTTTATATATTTTCAGGATACTGGGGTTTGACTTCAAAGCACAGGTTTCGCTTCGGGACCCTAACAATCCGGCAAAATATATTGGTCCAACCGAGCTATGGGATCAGGCTGAAAATGATATCCGCGAAGCTGCCGCAGAAAGAGGGCTGGAAACCGTGGAAGTAGAAGGAGAAGCCGCATTTTACGGACCTAAACTCGACTTCATGATCCGCGACGCGCTCATGCGTGAGTGGCAGTTGGGAACCATTCAGGTGGACTACAATTTGCCGGAACGATTTGGACTGGAATATATCGGCGCCGACAACGAAAAGCACCGGCCGGTGATGATTCACCGCGCACCCTTTGGTTCGCTCGAAAGATTCACTGCGGTACTGATCGAACACACAGCGGGAGACTTTCCCTTATGGCTGGCACCGGTGCAGGCAATTATTTTGCCTATTGCCGAAAAGTTTAATGATGCGGCAGAAAAATTGCGGTTAGAACTACGCGATGCAGGGTTTCGTGTCGAAGTGGATGGCCGCAATGAAAAAGTAGGCAGAAAGATTCGCGATGCCGAAGTCGGCAAATTCCCCTATATGCTTATTTTGGGAGAAAAAGAGATTGCCGAAGGAACTGTTTCCGTAAGAAAACGTAAATCGGGCGACCTGGGATCCATGACAAACAAAGGATTTGAAGAACATCTGAAAGCAGAAATAACAGAAATGCTTACCTGATTTTCCCAAATTTTGGAAAACATACCCGAACCGTTAGTCTGATTTTGGCTAATTTATCTTTTTTAATTATATTCAATTTTAGATTTTTTTATCCGTAAAACTAATTCAAAACGAAACTAATTTGGCGAAAAGAGAACAAAGTGCTAATCCTGTAAGAAAGCGCAACGAAAGACCCCACCGAATCAACATGGAAATTCGCGTGCCTGAAGTACGTGTGGTAGGTCTGGATCCTTTCTCAGAAGAACTGGGAGGAAAGGAAGATGGCCTTTACAGAACTTCTGAAGCTATTCGTATTGCCCAGGAACTTGGGCTTGATCTTGTAGAAGTTGCCCCTAATGCAGAGCCGCCAGTATGCCGGATTGTGGAGTATTCCAAATTTCGGTATGAGCAGAAAAAGCGGGAAAAGGCCAATAAGGCCAAACAGCATACCGTGGTGATGAAGGAAATCCGCTTTGGCCCCAATACGGATGACCATGACTTTAATTTTAAGGTTCGGCACGCTGAAAAATTTCTCAGCGAAGGAAATAAACTGAAAGCATACGTTCAGTTTCGTGGCCGGAACATTATCTATAAAGAGCGTGGAAAAGACGTATTGGATAGATTTTCGGAAGCGCTTGACGAGGTTGCTAAAGTTGAAATGGAACCAAAAATGGAAGGGCGGAGAATGATCATGATCATGACGCCTAAAAAGGCTAAAGTCTGATCCATTTTTTGGCAAAACAATATAGTCCCGACAGAAAGTAATTTCTGCCGGGCTTACTGGTTTTTACCCACCAGTCTCAAAAATCTTGGATCTGATGTATATGGTTCGTAGGCGGGTTCGAGCAATACATCTACAATGTCATCGTAGTAATATTTCATTGCCAGCTCGAGGTAATGGAAAAACTGATCATCATCTTCCATCGCCGCATATATTTCTGCCAGGGTTGCATAGGCAATCGACCGTTCACCATCTACAGCCAGTGCATTTTTTGCATCGATAACTGCCGCTTCATAATTTCCGTTGAGCAAATGGTAATATGCGCGGTTGTTGTATGCCAGCGGATGTGGGGCAATTTCCAGCGCATGGTTAAAGTCGTCGAGCGCCGCCTCCGCATCTATGGCAATTCGGAGTGCGCCTCTGTCCACATAATAACCCGCCTTATTGGGGGTCATCTCCAGCAATTTGTCATATTCTGAAATCGCTCCCGGCGTATCGCCCAATTCCATAAAACACTGGGCACGCCATACATACAGCTCTTCAAGCCGGGGAAGGTAAACCTGTGCTTTTCCAAAATCCTCTGCCGCAGCCTGAAAGTCGGGGTTATTTTTTCTGAAATAACATACACCGCGCAGCATAAATATTTCTTTGTCTTCCCCCGAATCCAACGCTTTGGTAAAGTAATGAATCGCCTGGTCGTAAGATTCTTCTCTGGAGAATATTTCCCCCAGACTCTTCAGGGCAAAACCGTTTTTGGGATCTGTTTTCAACACTTCCAGAAAATCATCCTGGGCCTCTTTTGAAAAAGATGCAAACTGACAATTGAGATAAAGTTTTCCTCTGATATTCCTGTAAATAGGATTGTGTGGCTGAATATCAACCGCCTGATCAAAATCGTCGATGATCTGGCCAAATGTATCGGGCGTGTGGAGGGCATCGCGTTCGCTTTGTGAATACAAAGCCGAACCTCTGAGCAAATAGACTTCGGCAACTTCT
The DNA here is from genome assembly GCA_041391665.1 of Bacteroidia bacterium. NCBI lineage: Bacteria > Pseudomonadati > Bacteroidota > Bacteroidia > Bacteroidia bacterium. Next base: position 1,915,326 of record JAWKNO010000001.1, read on the forward strand.
TCCTCATTCAGGAAAAATTCACTTCCATTCTCCTCATACATCCCAATGGCGAGACTCAATTGCTGATAAGCAATTTCAAAGTCTCTTGCTTCAAAGGATGCTTTGCCCTGAGAAATATATTCTTTGAGTTTAGGCACCATAAATAAGTACGTTTAGCCGCTTTTTATTTCCTGAAACGAAAGCCCTGCAATATAGTTATAAGGGCTCAATTAGTGAAAATCCCGCCACAAATCATTGTCGGGAAGGGGAACCTGAAGGTCAAGTGGCTGTTTGGTCACAGGATGTGTAAGGGATAGTTTACCTGCGAGGAGCGCAATGGATTTGTCCGAATTGAAGGTCGTTTTTCCGTACTTTACATCTCCAACAATGGTACAGCCAATACTTGCCAATTGTACCCTGATCTGGTGTCGCCTGCCGGTGAGCGGGTTGATTTCGATTAAGGCTCTTTCTCCAACCGTTTTCAAAACCCTGTAATGCAACTCTGCATCCTTTGCATCGTGTACGGGTTTGATATAGGCCCGCATGATGTTTTTGTCTTCCAGTTTTTTGAGATAATGTTTGAGCGTCCCGGCCGGTATTTCCGGAATACTTTCCGTAATGGCGTAGTAGGTTTTCCGAATACTACGCTGTTGAAAATCTTTGGAAATTCTGGCAGCGGCTTTGGAGGTTTTGGCTAAAAGCAAAATGCCACCGGTAGGGCGGTCGAGACGGTGAAGCAGGGCAGCATAGACATTCCCCGGCTTATTGTACGTATCTCTTATATAGGCTTTCACCCAGTCAAACACACTTTCATCTTTCGTTTCATCTTCCTGAGAAGGCATGCCGAATGGTTTGTTTACGGCAATGAGATGATTGTCTTCGAAAATAATTTCCACGGATGCTTCGATCATTTATGGCAAAATCAGTAAGCTTCATCTTCTGTGGGGAAACTTCCGGATTTGACATCGGCTATATAGTTGCCCACAGCATCTTTCATCACGTCGTAAAGATTGGCATAACGCCTGAGAAAACGAGGACTAAATTCATTATTTATCCCCAACATATCATGCGTTACCAAAACTTGTCCGTCACATCCGGGGCCTGCTCCGATACCGATAGTTGGGATCAACAACTTGCTGCTGACATCTGCTGCGAGTGCCTGAGGGATTTTTTCAAGCACAATGGCAAATGAGCCGGATTCTTCCAGATTTTTTGCATCACTGATCAGATTTTTTGCCTCTTCCGCTTCCCTGGCGCGTACGGTATAGGTGCCAAATTTGTAGATAGACTGTGGGGTAAGACCCAAATGGCCCATGACGGGAATGCCTGCGCTTACAATTCTTCTAATTGAATGTGCAATAAAAGCGCCACCTTCCATTTTGATGGCGTGCGCCCCAGACTCTTTCATAATCCGTATGGCACTTTTTAAGGCATTTTTAGAGTCCCCCTGATAATAACCAAAAGGTAAATCAACGACAATCAGTGCTCTCTTCACCGCTCTTACGACTGCGCTGGCATGATCAATCATCTGTTCCAGCGTGATGGGAAGGGTAGTCTCATGACCATGGATCACGTTTGACGCAGAATCTCCCACCAGAACAATATCTATTCCGGCATCATCTACTACTCTGGCAAAAGAAAAATCATAGGCAGTAAGCATACTGATTTTCTCTCCATTTTCTTTCATCGCCCGGAGTACATGAGTGGTGACTCGTTTTATTTCTTTCTTGGAAGCTGACATTCGCGGTAGTCCTTTCGTTACAATGTGTAATCCAATTAGCAATTTATATCGTGCTAAATTAGAATATTAATTCCATATTCGCGGAAATCACAGAAATTTGCTTGTATTTTTGCAGTCATGAACAGAATACTCTTAGTAACAGCCGGCATCCTTTATTTGTTTATCTCTCTCAATGGATGCTCCACGGAAGTTGATTTAAATGCGCCTCCCAAGGATATATGGGTGGTGTACGGGGTTCTTAACCCGCTGGACAGCGTTCAATTTATCAGGGTTTCCTCTGGCTATCTGCCTACAGAAAATGCGCTGGATTATGCCCGGATCAATGACCTTAGCGTCAAGGGCCTGAAAGTGGTCCTCTCCGGAGATGGGAAAGTATATGAGGCTGTCGAAACAGATAGTGTCCTGAAAGAGCCGGAAGATGGAATCTTCTATCCCTTTACTACCCTGTATAAAATCCAAACCACGGGTACTGGCGCACTTACTCCCGGAAAAAGATACGACCTGAAAATTACCAAACCCGATAAGGCGGGCTTTGAGCTTTCGTCTTATACTGAGATTCCGGCGAATATGACTTTTCAGAATATCAATCCGGTTCCCGGGGGCCCAGGTGGCAGCCAGCGTTGTCTGCGCCGCGCACCACTGGAGGCTGAATATAAGGTCGAATTTAGCAAAGGTACAGGCTCCGCCTTTGAAATGAGAGCATTTCTGCGATACCAGGTAGATCAGGTCGAGAAAATGGCGGTTTATGGCCCTACCCAAATGTTTGATGAAAACTACCGATGCACCAGTTCTGGCGGAAGTTCGATGTGTTACCAGTTTCGGGAAAAGGAAATCCTGGTGTATCTGTACAATGAACTCAAACCTGATCCCGGCAAAGTTTTTACTTATGGCGTGAATGACCAGACACGCTGTAATGATAATGCGGCTAATCTTCCGGATGATTTTCGCCTGGAGGTTACCGCAATGGATCGCTTTCTTGCAAACTACCGCCGCGCAAATGATCCGCGATTTGTTGATCTCAACAGTGTCCGCCCCGAATACTCCAATATCACAGGTCCCTCTGATGCAGAGGTCATTGGCCTGTTTGGTTCGGTCAACTCTGCCAGTGGAAATGTGCGCCTGAGCGCCTGCGCTGAATATTTATTGAGGCTAAACAATGCGCCGCAACCCGCTGAGCCATGCTCCTTGTAAGATTGTTTTTGAATATCCTGTAAAAGGCCTTAATTTATGCGGGCATATTCGAAAGTGATATGGTAATCATAGCTAAACGGGCTAGTTTGTATGCATGAATATAGTGGTAAGCGAATCCTGGTGGTAGAAGATGATGAGGTAAACCTTATGATCGCAGAACATATCCTGGGAAAGGCCGGTTATAGTGTTTCTACCGTAAATAATGGCGAAGAAGCCATTGAAATAGTTGGGCGTGAATCGTTTGACCTGATCCTGATGGATATCGAAATGCCAATTATGGACGGACTGGAGGCCACGCCTATTATCCGAAATCTTGAAAATGGCCGTAGTATTCCCATTGTGGCGCTTACCGCTCACTCCATGCCTGAAAAGATAGAAGAATTTAAAGGGGCAGGCCTTGATGATTATATTATCAAACCCTTTGATGGTGAAAAATTTAAAGTCATCTCTGACCGATACCTGTGACCCGTTTCCCTCTCCCCTTAGTTTTATATTCAATCCGCAAACAAACTTTTCGGAAGTACGAATCATGTTCCAGTTTTTCCGGAACTATTTCGACTTCTCCAAATGGTTTTATGGTATAATAATTTTCCATATATTCGGTGGCGAATCAAAACACCCCAAACTGAAAATCCCTGGCTATGAAAAAGCTATTACTATCAGTATTTCTTTCATGTTCTTTATCTCTGGGGGTCGCTCAGGATTTTGTGATCGATACAGTCTTTTTTGAGTTTGATCAATCCTCAATTAAGCCGGAATACAAAACCAGACTTGACTCTCTGATGGGCTATTTTACTGCATACCCATCTTATTTTATCCAAATCTTTGGACATACAGATAGCGTCGGAAACGAAACCTATAATCTGGAACTTTCCCGCGAAAGGGCCCGCGCAGTCGCTTTATACTTTATTGATCAAGGCGTTGACCTCAAAAGGGTTGAATACGAAGGGCTGGGAACTGCCAAACCTGCCGCAAGCAACCTTACCTTCGATGGCAGGGTGAAAAACCGTCGGGCGGATGTTGCAGTCGTCGTTTCAAATGAAGTCGTGGCGCCTGTAGCCACCGGGCCGAAAGATAATGACTCTATGCAAACGGCAGGGCCGGTAGAAATGGCTCCCGTAGTAATCGTAGATACCATTTATTGCGACTATAACCCATTTCTCGTAAATCCAGACCACAAAACGGTGATCATCGCACCTGAAGGTACCAAAGTGGTTATTCCGCCTAATGCTTTTGATACGGAAGAAGAGGAACTGACTGTGGAAGTCAACGAGCTTTACTATCGCAGTGATATGATCCTCAATGATATGGGAACCATATCCAAAGATGGCCCCATTGAAGCTGCCGGTATGTTTTACTTTGATGTAAAGGCCAACCGCCGGGCTGTAAAACTCAAACCTGGGGTGAAGTTTGAAGCAGAACTTCCCGCTACCCGCCGCGATGCAAATATGGCTGTGTATGAAGGTTCCGGTGGCAATCGCTCCGCGATTAAGAAACCCAAATTCGTAAAAACTGAAGATGGTGGCGCAGTCGGCTTTACCCCGGTCAATACCTGGACTAAAATAAGCCAGGACGAAGTCCAGTATAAAGGAAGAGAAAAAGCCTATACCTTTGAGGTGCCTGAGCCAGGCAGATATGCCATCGGGCGTCCGTTGTACTATTCCCAGAATACAGATATTGAAGACAACGGATTGGACATCTTCATCAAACTCAAAGGCCGCAGATATGAAAAAACTACCAGCGTGATGATCGTTGGTGAAGTTACAAAAACCTATATCCCGGCAAAGAAAAAAGATACCCGCAACTACGAAGCCCGGAAGGTAAAATGGGTTGATGACAAGACAAAACTTATTCTCGTGGCTATCCAGTATGATGACCGGGGCAATCCCTGGATTGCTAAAAGGAAATTTGAACCCGGGCAGCTTATTCAGGAAACCAAAAAAGACCGTAAAAGAAAACGCAAAGCCTTGCCTTCGATCAAAATTACCGTAAAGTTTAGAAAACTGGATAAGGAAAGACTCGAAGAACTGATCACTGAGCTGAACGCCTAGGCGAACGATATACATCAAAATAAACCCCGGTTTCTATCTTTTCCCAGTGGTCAAGCACGAATCCGGTAATAGAAGACCCGAAAGGCCCGGTATCCCGGGCCTCTTTCATTTTATCTTTTTCGATAAAAATAAAGTCAGCCTTTTTTCCCAAATCTGCTTCCATCCATTGTTCGTTTCGCCCACTGTTCATTTCATTGTTGTGCGCCCAATCCGTCGGAAGTGGATTCTGGCTATTTGTCAGGAAATTTGCCAATGGATATGCCGGTAAAACCGAAAACTGTCCGCCATATTTTTGACTGAGTTGTTGCAACTCCGAGGTTTTTAAATAAAAATCATCTCCGGTATAAATCCATCCAAAGTGCGGAAAAACCTCTGCCAGCAGGTAATTCATCTGATCGCGGGGAGCATCCCGGTAAGGATATTGATAAAGAATGGCAAATATCCATATAAGCACAACCAGGATAATGCTATAAAAATACCGCGGTACAGTAAAGCCAAATTCTTCATACAAACCATAGATCACGCCAAATAATATCGGTGTAAAACAGAGCATATTGTTGGCATATCCCCAACTGATACCTGTGCACCATGAAAGCAGGAGAAATACAATCAGTAACGCAAAAGCCCGTCGGTTTACCCAGAAACCTTTGACCGCAACCCCCGCCGCAATGAGAAAAAACGCTTGACTGAATCCGTATGACGGGCCTGTATAAATATGAAATCTCAGCGTGCGGTAAATATGTAACCCCAATAAACTGAAGAATACAAGTCCAAAGATAATGGCTGGAAGATATCTTCGGTCATACAGTCCCTGTGCCCGCCAGACGATGAGAAGCGGAACCACAATCAGGAGAAACGGCTTGACATAACGAATCAATCCAACGGACAATAGGTCTTCCAGCGTGGTGGCGCCTGTTGTCTGCTGCCAAAACAGCAATAACCAGCCCGGTTCGGCCAGCAAAATCAAACCGATACTTACAGACAGAAAAATCGCAGTAAGAGCGGATACCTGCAGGAGTACCTTTTTTCCTTTCAAAAATCCCAACAGAAAAAAACCTGCCGGAATCATGGGATAAAACCCCTGTTTGCATAAGCCGGATAAGAATATAAAAATGATACCAAGGAAAAGCTGGAAAGTATTTTTACCCCGGCAAATCCGGTTGATTCCCAGTGATGCAAAAAATATCCCATCGACAGTATGCCAGGGCATCGGCGGAAAGTTGTGTACGGAGCAGATGAAGGCGATGAATGCAAAAGTTCCCGGAGAAAGCCCGATTTCCTTAAAATCAAAATATGACTCCAGGCTTCTTGTTATCCAGTAACTACTGAGGCTGATAAAAAAATAGAATAAAAACCTTTCGAAGGTAATGACCCATTCTGAAGGAAAAATCAGCATCGGAATGGCATGGAGATAAATACTGACCGGCGGGCGCACGTAAATAAAATCGCGATAAGGAATCTCTCCATTGACAATTCGCCAGGAAAGCGCCTGGATGAAGCCCTGGTCTGTGTCGCAAAATCCATACAGACCAAATGCCAGAAAAGCTGCTACCGGTAGCAACAGGCAAGTCAGCAACATTCGATCCGGACGTGAAGGATTTGTGTTCATACAGGTTTAGGCCCATCATTTGGGTGCAATCCTAAGCAAAAATACCGAAATCGGGAGGAAAACGAAATTGGGCATCCAGACAGCCAGCCATGGAGGAAAGCTGTTGCCTACAAATGCCTGCCCGGCAAACAATAATGCCACATAGATAAAGCATATCAACAACCCCAGTCCAATCTGAAGGGCAATTCCGCCCCGCGACTTGCGGGAAGACATGGCAAAGCCTATCAGGGTGAGAATGATGATGGCCACGGGATCAGAAAACCTCCGGTTTTTTTCGATATACAATTCCTCCAGAATATCGGAACCGCGCATTTCCTCCAGCTTAATATAATGGGTCAGATCACCTAAGGGCATACTCTCAGCCTTTTGTTCTTTGATAAAAATATCATCAGGCGTCAGGAGAAAAGTTGTGTCTATCTCAGAGTAAAAGCGGAGCGATTCTTTACTTCCGTTGATGTCTCTGACCCTCGCGTCGCGCAAAATCCAGCTTTGGGTAGAATCGACCCAATAAATCCGGCGAGCCTGGATTTTGGTCACAATATCGCCATCCTTAAATCTTTCCAGGGAAAATGTCAATCCTTCTGCTTTCCGTTCATTGTAATAACTGATATAGATATAAGTATCCTGTGCGACCTTTTTATGAATGTTCTTATTGCTCGATATCTTCCTTTTTTTGAGGTATTTATATTCAAACTCAATCCTGACCGCCGTAGATTTTGGGACTGTATAAGCCTTCAGGTAAAAAGATACCCCTGCAAGAAATATCGAAGCGATCAGGTAAGGAGCCATGATCCTGTAAAAACTCACGCCGACACTCAGCATGGGGATGATTTCCGTACGAGCGGCCATTCTCGATGTGAAAAAAATGACAGCAAGGAAGATACAAATGGGGGTAAGCAGGTTTCCCCAAAACGGAATGAAGTTGAGGTAGTATTCAAAAAGCACCTCAGACATTGGCGGCTTTTTTTCAATAAACTCATCCAGTTTTTCCACAAAATCCACCAGCAGGCAAATGGCAAGCACCATTCCCAGTATAAAGGCGAAAGTCGTAAGATATTGGCGGACTATATATGAATCAATTTTCTTCAAGGCAGCGTGGTCTGGGGTGTTACATGCAACCCAATGTGCATGAATTTCGTCTGTCAGTTGTACCCAAAGGTAAAATTATAAAATCTTGTTCAAACTCCTTGTGTGATTATTTATCATAACTGATCGGGGGTTTGTGATTTCTGCCGCTGAATGTATAACTTTGCCACTCATGAAATGGACATTTCTTATAATTATTGGCAGCTTTGTCTGTCTGGCTACATTTACTTCATGTTCCAAGGAGTTCAAGAAGTATAGCCAATGGTCCCGTAAAGGTACCGTTTCCCAGAAGGATTCTGCGGCTTTTTACTTTTACAAAAAAGGGGACTATGAAAAGGCGGCCTTCCTTTTGGAAGATCTTCGCGGTACGTATCGTGGATCAGAACGGGCCAAAACCGTTCTTTATCACTATGCCTACGCCAAATACAATGGTTCCTATTACATCATTGCTGCACATTATTTTGAACAGTATGTGCAATTGTACCCGGGCGATGCACTTGCCGAGGAATGCAACTTTATGATCGCCTATTGTTATTATCTCGAATCCGACCCTTCTTTTCTCGATCAGGGCTATACGACAAAAGCGATTACGCAATTCCAGCTATTTATCAATTCCTACCCATTCTCCGATAAAGTCGCGCAAAGTAATGAACTGATGACTTCGTTGAGGGAAAGACTTGCCAAAAAAGAATTTGATACGGCCGAATTATATTTCAACGTTGAAAACTATAAAGCGGCAGTTACGGCATTTGAGGTTTTTGTACAGGAATATCCTGATTCCCGCTACCGTGAAGAAGCACAACTTATGCTGGTGAAGGCATCTGTCCTTCTCGCCGATGTAAGTATATATACCAAAAAGAAAAACCGCTACCTCGATGCGATTGAATGGTATGAGCGGTTTGTTGACAAATTTCCTAATAGCGCTTATCTCAAAGAGGCCGAAAACCTTTATGTCAGGGCCAAAAAAAATCTGGGGAAAATACTCGCGTCAGAAAACGAGTCATAAAAAATATATACAAAACCGATTTTTTGCGTTATTTTTGCACAGCAATTAAAATTATACCAGACTATGAAATCTTTTTTGCCGATTGATGTAAGGAGACTGGGCGATCTGTCCGGGGGAAATGTATATAAATCTCTGATTATCGTTGGAAAACGGTCCAATCAGATAACAATGGATATTAAAGACGAACTTACTTCCAAGCTGGCAGAGTTTGCACCTGCATACGATAATCTGGAAGAAGTGATGGAAAATAAAGAGCAGATCGAGATCAGCCGCCATTACGAAAGAAAGCCTAAAGCTACCCAGGTGGCATTGGAGCAATTTCAGGAAGGTGAAGTTTTCTTCCGCGATCCGCATGATAATGCACTCTAAGTGTAAAGACAAAATATAAAAATCCTTATAATAGCGAGTCCAACGACTCGCTATTTGTCCATTATGCTGGAAGATAAAAAAATTATCCTGGGTGTTTCCGGTAGTATTGCTGCCTACAAAGCGGTGTATCTGCTTCGCTTGCTGAAAAAAGCGGGCGCATCAGTGAAAGTGGTGACTACTCCGGCCGTTTCAGAGTTTGTAGGTGAACTGACCTTCGGTTCGCTTTCCGGGGAAAAGGTTTTCAGCGGATTGTGGGAAGCCAACTGGTCAGAACATGTCTCCCTCGGTACCTGGGCTGATCTTATGGTCGTCGCGCCGGCTACCGCCAATACGCTGGGCAAATTTGCTCATGGTCTCTGCGACAACGCGCTTACTGCTGTTTACCTCGCTGCCCGCTGCCCGGTATTGGTCGCTCCCGCCATGGATGCCGATATGATGATCCATCCCCGCACCACACACAATATCAAAACCCTGGAAGCCGACGGCTGCCGTGTTCTCCCCACAGGTACGGGTTTTCTCGCCAGCGGGCTCGAAGGTCCAGGCAGACTGCTGGAGCCGGATGAAATATTTGAACACATACTGACCTTCTTTTCCGATAAACCGCTCAAAGGCAAAAAACTGATGGTAACCGCTGGCCCCACCCGCGAAGCCATTGACCCGGTTCGATATATCTCCAATCACTCTTCCGGAAAAATGGGCTATGCAATAGCCGAAGTTGCCCGCGATATGGGCGCGGAAGTAACCCTCATCTCAGGCCCTACTTCCATAAATCCTCCGCAGGGAATTACCGTAACCCGCGTAGAATCTGCCGATGACATGTTTGCCGCAGTAAAAAATATTGCAGGCAATCAGGATGTTTTGATTATGTCTGCCGCTGTCGCTGACTATTCTCCCGAAACCATCGCCGACCAGAAAATCAAAAAAATAGGGGAGGATATGGTGCTTAAACTTCGAAAAACTACCGATATCCTCAAATATCTGGGCTCCGTCAAAACGAGCAACCAACTGCTTGTGGGTTTTGCCCTCGAAACAAATGATGCGTTAGAGAATGCAAGAAAAAAACTAACAGGGAAAAACCTCGATTTCGTAGTTTTAAACACTTTGCAGGATAAAGGCGCGGGGTTTTCGCACGATACCAATAAAATCACCCTGCTGGACAGATTTGGACAAACAGAGGAATTTTCACTTAAATCCAAACTTCTGGTCGCGCGGGACATCCTAGCCAAGGTTATTTCGTTACTAAAGAAAGATGCCTCAAAACATGAAATCACTGACTAAATTGTTTCTATTAGGGCTGTTTTTCGCAATTACAGCTCAGAGTTATGCTCAGGAACTGCTTTGTAATGTAAATGTCGATGCCAGCCGCATCCAAAGCGACCGGACGGTGTTTGAAGATATGCAGCAGACCATCTCCAGATATATCAATTTTCAAAAATGGACCAATGATGAGTTTGTGGCCCAGGAACGAATCCGGTGCAACCTTCAGATCATTGTGACGCAGCGCCCTTCCCCTGATTATTTTGTCTGCTCAGCCAACCTCCAGGTCTATCGCACAGCCTATAATACAACCTATGAGACGCTGCTGCTCAATATCAGCGATACGAAATTTAATTTCCGGTATGTGCCTTTTCAGCAGTTGGCTTTTGTCGATAACTCATTCAACGACAACCTCACCGCGTTGCTGAATTATTATATTTTTCTGATTCTGGCCTTTGACTACGACACCTATTCCCTCAACGGAGGGGCTGCATGGTTTCGGAAGGCGCAGGAAATCGTCAATCTTGCTTCCAGTGCTTCGCAGGAGTCAGGCTGGCGTTCTAATGAAGATACCCGCAACCGGTATTGGCTCACAGAAAATCTGATGAACAACAGCTACCGGGCGTTTCATACAATCTTGTATAAATATCACCGTCAGGGACTCGATATGATGGAGTCCAACCCCGCCAATGCCCGGAGGGCGATTATGGACTCGCTGAAGGAACTTCAGCGCCTTACAAAGCAGAATTCGCTGCTGGTATTGACCAAAACTTTTCTCGACGCCAAAGACGACGAATTGGTAAAAGTATTTACCAATGCATTTGTAAACGATAAAAAAGAATTTGTCGAGATCATGCAGGATGTCGATCCGTCCAATATCGCCCAGTACAATTCAGTGATGAACTAGAATTCGATATCAAAAGAAAAAGGCATCAGGGAATTCTGTACACCTTCCATCCTGAGAATATCTCCGCTTTCCCCCTGAGTGAGAATGATAAAGGGTTTTTTAGCCATTCGTTCGTATTCTACCATTACCTGACGGCAGCCGCCGCAGGGCATGGCCGGTACGGTGATTTCTTTTTTATCACTGCGTGCCCGGACGGCGATTTTCCGGATTTGTGCACCTTTGCCTAAGCTTCCAATATGAAAAAGTGCCGTGCGTTCTGCACAGATGCCGGAAGGATAGGCGCGATTTTCCTGATTATTTCCGGTAATGATTGACCCATCTTCCAGCAGGACGGCACACCCTACCCGGAATCCCGAAAAAGGAGCATAGGCAAGGTCAGTCGCTTCCAGTGCCGCTTCGAGGAGGGCAGCTTCGTCCGAAGGCAGTTCTGAAGCCTTCAGGTGTTGGGAATAGGTAATCTCCAGTTTTTTCTTTTCCAACGGACTAGTTTCTACAAAATATACTGACTCAGATCTTTTTTCTTCACCATTTCTCCCAGCCTTTGTTCGACAAAACTACGGGTAACCAAAAACTTATTTTCGACATTTAGGTCTGGAACTTCAAACAGGATATCGTTGAGCAAATTGCTCATGATCGTATGAAGCCGCCTGGCGCCGATATTTTCTACTTCCTGATTGACATTGAAGGCCATTTCTGCAATCAGTTCGATAGATTCTGCGTCAAACTCCAACTGCACATCTTCACTTTCCAGCAATGCCTGGTATTGGCGGGTAAGTGCATTTTGTGGCTGGGTAAGGATTTTTACAAAATCTTCTCTTGTCAGAGATGACAGTTCCACCCGAATGGGAAATCGACCCTGAAGTTCGGGGATCAGATCGGAAGGTTTTGCCACGTGAAAAGCACCCGCAGCGATAAAGAGAATATGATCCGTTTTGATGCTGCCGTGTTTGGTATTGACAACCGACCCTTCAACGATTGGCAGGAGGTCGCGCTGCACACCTTGCCGGGAAACATCAGGCCCCCCGCCGTGGCCACCACTCACAGCTACTTTATCAATTTCGTCAATGAAGATAATCCCACTGTTTCCGGCTCTTTCTATGGCATCTTTTGTTACAGAATCCATATCAATCAGGCGGGAAGCTTCTTCGTCTATCAGGTATTCACGCGCTTCAGCGACAGTCATTTTGCGCTTTTTTTTCTTTTTGGGAACCATGCCACTGAGCATATCCTGCAATCCGTCAAAACCTTCCATTCCCATAGGGCCGACCACCTGCACATTGTGGGTGGGAACGACCATTTCGACTTCTATTTTCCGGTCTTCGAGTTCGCCGCGATGGAGTTTTCCCCTGAATTTTTCGCGCGTCCGTTCGTTGAGTTCTTCGTCGGAGAAATTGACCGGCGACTGAAACCCCACTTCCTGAGATTCCCATTCGCCGCTGGTGGTTTTCCCCTTTTTCTTTACAGGAGGGATGAGAATATCCAGAATCTGTTCATTGGCGTTTTCGCGGGCCACTTCACGGATCTGTTCTTTTTGTTCGGCCCTTACCATATTGACAGCCTGCTCCACGAGATCGCGCACCATGCTTTCGACATCGCGGCCTACGTAGCCCACTTCGGTAAATTTGGAGGCTTCCACTTTAATGAAAGGCGCTTGCGCCAATTGCGCCAGCCTGCGGGCAATTTCTGTTTTCCCCACGCCGGTTGGCCCGATCATCATGATATTATTGGGAATGATTTCCCTGCGGATATCCTCTCTTGCGTTCATCCTGCGCCACCGGTTGCGAAGGGCAATGGCGACCGATTTTTTTGCGTCTCCCTGTCCGATGATATATTTATCGAGTTCCTGTACGATTCGTGCGGGTGTCAGACTATCTTTCATGTAATTGATTCACTATTCAATGGATAACAAAATTACTAAATATTGCGGGATGAAGCCTAATTTCTCTAAAGGATATATTTAAGCTTTCATTTTACCTGTAACAGTATGCTTTATTTTGGTTTGGAAAATATTCGAATCGGGAATAATTTTGTAAAAAGATCAAATATTCAGCCGAAATAATCATGCCGGAAGGTACAGGTACAACCCATCGATTACTTGCTTCAGAGAGACTTCAGATCAAAAACCGCCTGTTTCAAATTGCATTTGCCAGTTTGATTTTGAGTATATTTTTTTTGGCGAATACGACAAATATCCGGGAGGCCAGTAGTAGCGACTTGACACTAAGCAGGGATGTGGATTCCGGAGCTATAGAAGTTTTTATTGAAGATGCCGATAAAAATTCAGCAACGGAAAATCTGATTGAAGGCGATATCTTGCTCTTTTTTCAATGTCCGGACTACGAATGGGTGAAGGTTTCTGCGGTGAATGGAAATCGAATCTTGCTGGAAAAGCCCCTGACGCGAGGTTATTTGTCGGCAAGCCGTATCGAGGTGATGCGGGTTTTGGAGTGAATGAGGAGGAATAATGGATTTAGCTATTTTCCTCAAGCATCTTTTCAATATTCCGTTTTAAATCCCTCAGTTTGTTTTCAATGGCATTCCAGATGATCACAGTATTTATTTTGTAATAATCATGAACCAGAATATGGTGAAAGGCTATAATTTTCCGCCATTCCATGTGGTTATTCTTTTCCCGAAGTTCTACTGACAGCTGATGGGCAGCTTCGCCAATGATCTCAAAATTTTTGATAATAGCAAACTGCGCCATTTCATCTTGTGAAAAGGTTTCGTAGGTGAGTGTATCACAAAACCTGAAAATCCGGTCAATTGCTTTGACAATGTGGATGAGTCGCTCCCTTTCAGACGGCTTCGCGTTCATAGATAAATCTTTTTACTTTTTCTATAACGGGTTTGATTTTTTCCCGTTCCTGTCCCTCTTCTATCAGGTTCAACTCGTGATATATTTTTTCACTCAACTTACCTTGGTCTGCGTTTGTAGCTAAGGTTACTACAATTAGAAATTTTTTGGGGGCACTGGGCGAGTAAAGCGTCTTCGGTTTTGCGATCCCCTATTTTCGCATCCCCTTTCGTTTGTAGATAGTTTACGGTTTTTTACCTGTTTCAAGACTCCAAAACTTGAATTTATATAAAATTTAAAATTGGAAATAAAATATTTTGGCATTTCATTTTTTTTTTTTTTTAATAGATTTACTTATCGAACACCAATTAAATAATTGCACATCCATCCATAAATGACTGGATCATGGGAAGTCATCAATAATTAGGTGATAATACTCTGGTATTGAATTATTTATAATTCAACAATAAATACTACCTGCATAAAAGGGTAGTGGGGTTTTATTTTAATTAATTAAATATTTTTTTATGAAAATATTAACAAAAAGACAAATTTATTTGTTTGCGAATTTGTATTTCGCCATTATTTTATCTTTGTTCATCACATCATGTGCTACTTCAGATGATCAGATGTTAGAACAGATATCCTTTCCTGAAAAAGAAAAGATTATTGAAGTCACGAACGATTACCTTACTTTTAAGGATCAGAAAAGTTATGACTCGATTCATACGTACTTATTCAACCATCAGGCTTTTTTGTCAAGCTGGGAAAGCTCGTTTGATAAGTTTAAGAGTATGAGAACAGTATTTGATCAGATTACAACAGATGAGCAAGAAGCAATAAGTCTTAATATGTCTCTGGCGGGGTATGAGAGTTATATTCATCTTGTCAGAGAGGAAGATGGGGCGCTGGATGCAGTGAGGGTAGTTAGTGATCCCGTGACGGCTACCATGGTAAATAAAAATGGGCTTCTTTGGATTGGATCAAAACTAGTTAAGTTTACCTACAGCTTTATTATTGAAGTTGAAAATCCTACAGATGATCAAGTAGTAATCCTAAGAAACGCTCACGACGGAAAACTCCCTTCTTTTGGAAAACTTACAGGTATCGAGCGGAAAAATATTTCCCGGACGGTTACTAGTAGGGCCTCCGATAATTGTAATAATGTATATATAACCAACCCGCAACGAAGAATTTGTGGTGAAGTTTATTCAGGTTCTTCAAATTATCAGTACATTATAGGTCTGACCAAACACCAAAGGAGAGTATCACTTATTTGGTGGTCGGATAACGTAGAGAAAGTTACTTTGAATGTTACAGGAACGGTTACTTGGGGTTACAGTTCTCCCATCTCTGTAAATTATTCCGGAGAAGAAAATAATGATAATAAAATAGAGGTATCTGTGATAGAATGCCTAAACCCTTGCGTACTGAGTTCTGCGGATCTTGATGGGGCTCATAGTTGTTTATGCGATAATAATGAGGAACCAGAATGTTTTACTAATTTGGTTGAGTAAGAGAAAGATTCTAAAAGGCTCTGTGTAAAGAAGTCATTAAACCTCTTTACACAGAGCCATCTTAACGAACTTTTTAAAACATACCTTATGCGAACACTAATACTTCTCCCGCTTCTGATTTTGGGTCGTTTTCTTCATGCTCAAAACGTTACGATTAGCGGATATGTCAGAGAAGCGGAAAGTGGTGAAGCCTTGGTAGGAGTGGTTGTCTGGGATTCTATCAGTAAAAAAGGGGTTCAGGGAAATGATTATGGGTTTTATAGTCTGACGGTTCCGGCGGGTATTGTCAAACTCCGGGCGTCGTTTGTTACCTATATTCCTTATAAAAACGATATTTGGGTTTTGGGCGATACGGTGATTAATCTTAATCTTTCCAGTAAAACTTTAGCAGCCGTTCAAATTATCGGGAAAGGCGAAGATTACTCTCCTGTACCAATCAACCGGCTGCAGATTTCTTTGCAGGAACTCGAAGCGGTACCTGCTCTACTGGGGGAAAAAGATTTGTTGAAATCACTGGCACTCACTCCGGGCGTGAGTGTCGGTACCGAGGGAAGCAGCGGATTATTGGTACGAGGGGGAAGTCCCGATCAGAACCTGATTTTACTGGATGATGCAACAGTTTATAATTCTTCTCATCTTTTTGGTTTTGTATCGGTGTTTAATACCGATGCCATAAAAAAGGTGGAATTGTACAAAGGTGCTTTTCCGGCTCGGTATGGTGGGCGTTTATCATCCGTCTTGGATATAAAAATGAAAGAAGGAAACCTACAGGGAAAAAAAGGTTTGGCGAGTATCGGGCTTTTGTCTTCCCGTGTAACTTATGAAGGCCCGCTTAAATGGCATAATACTTCGTTTATTCTGTCCGGAAGGGCATCTTATCTGGGTTTGATCGGGCTTCCGATTTATCTGGCCTATCAGGCGGGCGCAGCAGATTCCTATTTTAATTACTGGCTCTACGATGTCAATGCTAAAGTAAATCATACCTTCAAGGACAAAAGCCAAATTTTTGTTAGTTTTTACAATGGGTATGATAACTGGTTGGGGCGGGACCAAAGTTCCAAAGGCAATGAAAGTAAGTTTGGGCTGAACTGGGGAAATACCACAAATACGCTTCGTTATAACCGCATTTTACACCCCAAACTGTTTTTAAAAGGAATGGTACTGTTTTCAAATTATGGCTACCGGATTCATGCCGGAGAAAAAAGCACACTGACGGAAGGAGATTCTACTTTTATACTCAAACAAAGTACCCGCATATCCTCGACGGTTCAAGATATCGGGGGTAAATTGAGCCTGGATTTTTTTCCATTTTCCTTCCATACCTTGCGCACGGGTGTCGAAGTTCTTTCCCAAAAATTTCACCCCGGAGTAGTTACCAATGAAAATAATATTTTTACTACTCCGGATGAAAACCCCAATCCCAAGTTTTTTACCCGCACGTTGGCCGGATTTGCGGAGTATGAAGCGCGTTTTTTTTCACGGATTATTTTGAATATGGGGGTGAGGGGTTCTGTTTTTCAACCGAAAGATACTTCTTTTTATGCCTGGGAACCCCGTCTTTCGTTTAATCTATTGCTATCAAAAGACTGGGCTTTTCAGGTTGCATACAGCAAAATGCGGCAAAATCTCCACCTTCTTTCTTCGAATGGCGCGGGTTTGCCCAATGATATCTGGGTACCGGCTACAAAACTTACGGGTGCTGAAACTGCCGAACAATATAGCGTGGGTCTTTCCGCTTCCATTCCCGATATACCCTTAACAATAACCTTGGAATCTTACTACAAACAATTTGCCGGACTGATTGACTACCAGACCGGTTACAGTCTGATCACCAATTATCGGCAAAACTGGGAAAATTTGGTCGAAACTCAGGGCGAAGGAAAAGCATACGGAATTGAGGCTCTTATTCATAAAAAGGAGGGCAGAATATCGGGCTGGATATCTTATACATGGTCGGTCAACCAACGAAAATTTGAGAATATTAACCGGGGAGAATGGTTTGCCGGAAGGTTTGACCGCAGGAATGACTTTTCGGTCACCGGGTCTTACACGCTAAACAAGAGATGGCGGTTATCCGGAACTTGGGTTTATAGTTCCGGCTCTCCGGTGACACTGCCTGTATCGGTTCAGCAGGACAACGAGGGACAGGAAGTTTTGATTTACGGAGATCGAAATAACAGCCGGATGCCCGCCTATCATCGTCTGGATTTGGGTGCGGAGCTAACCATCATCCCTTCTTTGTCCAATTCTCCGACGTGGAATTTTAGCATTTATAATGTGTATAACCGACAGAATCCTTTTTTTCTCGAAATAAAAAAAGATAACTCGTCTCCTCCCGATACGATAAAGTACAATCTGGTTCAGCGATCCTTATTCCCTTTCCTCCCTTCGATTTCTTACTCATGGAGATTCTAAATTGTAAATGGTTCATTATGAAACATATACTATTCATTTTGGTGGTTAGTTTGACGATAACCGGATGCCAGAAAATCATTTCGATACCCGTGCCAGTACAGGAATCTCGCCTGGTCGTCTGGGGATTTTTGAATCCGGATGAAGAAATTTCGGTTACGATCAGCCAGACTGCACCCGTTTTTGAAAATCACCCCAAGAACCTGAGCGTGAAAATAGCTCTTCCCGCTCTTTATGAAAACGGTATTTTTCGCGAAAATCTCGTTCATGTTCAGGATGGCATCTATCAGTCGCCGAGTGGAATCGTGCCAGTTGTTGGAAAAACCTATCGTGTATCCGTGGAGGCTGCTGGTTTTGCAAAAATCGAATCCCCTGACGAAAAAGTTCCGGAAAAATTAAAACTCACTTCCTTTGTTTTTCAGGACTCTGCTATTTCTGCAATCAATGAAGGACGCGCGGCGGGTGTGCTTACCCTGATTTTTAATGACGATCCGCTGAACAATAACTATTACGGGGTTCAGATTATTCCCTTTGAGACAGAAGATGAACCTTCGGGTTCGCTCGATTGGCTATTGGGATATGACGAAACTTCACAAGAACTTTGCGGTGTTCTTTCGAGTGGAATTGGGACGGTAATTTCGGATGTTTGCCTTAATTCCGTAGGCGGAGATACTGTGAGAGTTGCGATTGAAACCAGCTACGATTCCTCCGATGGTTTTCGTAAATATCATCATCTGGAAGTATTTATATACAGCATTTCTGCTTCATATTACAGCTTCCTCCAAAGCCAGCGTACTCCCGAAGGGCTGGAACTGGCTTTCTCTGACCCCGGTTCTCTTTTTTCGAATATTTCGGGCGGTTATGGTGTATGGGGAACCTTCGCCGTTTTTCACCGGCGGGTGGACCTTTAGTTTGCTAAAATCCTACCACCTTCTGCCAATATATTTCTAGCAACCGCAAGGCATTGTCGTTAAATTTACCGAAATTTTACCGACAATTCTTTTGCTATGAATGTAAACTGGACCGGAATTTACCCCGCAGTAACTACCAAATTCCTCGCCGACGAATCCCTTGACCATGAGGGTTTTGCCTTCAACCTAAACGCCCAGATTGAGGCCGGAATAGATGGCATTATCGTCGCTGGTTCTCTTGGCGAAAACAGCGTCCTTACGCCGGAGGAAAAACAACTGCTCCTCCATACTGCACAAAAAACCAGTGCCGGGCGCGTACCGGTTCTGATATGTGTGGCTGAATGCACCACCCGCGACGCTGTCGCTTTTGCCCACACTTCGCAGGAAAACGGGGCCGATGGCCTCATGGTACTCCCGCCCATGCGTTACCCCGCCGATAGCCGCGAAACACTCCAATACCTTCACCGCGTGGCAGAATCGGTTGACCTCCCAATCATCATTTACAACAATCCGCTGGCTTACAATATCATGATCACGCCCGATATGTTTGCCGACCTCGCCCAACACCCCAATGTGCAGGCTATCAAAGAATCCTCCGGCAATGTCCGTTACCTCACCGACCTGATCAACCGCTTTGGCAAACGCTACAAAATCCTCTCAGGGGTGGATGATCTCGCCATGGAAAGCATCATCCTCGGTGCAACGGGCTGGGTAGCCGGACTGGTCAACGCTTTTCCACGCGAAACAGTAGCTATTTACCGGCTGGTACAGGCTGGAAAAATCGCCGAAGCCCGCGAAATTTACCGCTGGTTTTTCCCGCTCCTTCACCTCGATGTGTCCACCAAACTGGTGCAAAACATCAAACTCGCAGAAGTCGCCACGGGTCTCGGTACAGAGTATGTCCGCGAACCCCGGCTGCCACTCGCAGGTGAGGAAAGAGAACAGATCTGGAAAATCATTCAGGATAGCCTCGCCTCCCGCCCGGATGTCGAAGCTTATCTGAAAACTATTCACGCTTAATCCTTAGACTCAATTTTATATGTACGCTATTAATCCCGCAACCCAACAACCGCTTCCCGGAGAGTTTCCCGCCACACCGGCTACCGAAATCAACCGCCTGGCAGAACAAGCGCATGAGGCTTTTGCCATTTACCGCCAGAAAAGCGGAAAGGAAAAGGCAACTTTTCTCCATGCGATTGCAGACGAAATTCTCGCTCTGGGCGACGAACTGATTCAAAGAGCGGTCGCTGAGTCCGGTTTACCCGAAGGCCGTATCACGGGCGAACGCGGACGTACCGTGGGGCAGTTGCGGATGTTTGCCGACTATGTGGCAGAAGGTTCGTGGGTGGACGCGCGGATAGACTTTGCCCAACCTGAAAGGCAGCCGCTGCCCAAACCCGATATCCGGCAGATGCTGGTTCCGGTGGGAGTGGTGGTAGTGTTTACTGCCAGTAACTTCCCGCTGGCATTTTCCACCGCGGGAGGAGATACCGCCTCTGCCCTTGCCGCCGGAAATCCGGTGATTGTCAAAGCCCATGAGTCGCATCCCGGCACACACGCGCTGGTAGCGAAGGCGATACAAACTGCCGCTGAAAAAACCGGTATGCCCGCAGGCGTATTTGCTTCGGTATATGGACAGATACCCGAAGGACAGACATTGGTAAAACATCCGCTGGTAAAATCGGTGGCGTTTACCGGTTCTTTTCGTGGGGGAAAAGCTCTGTACGATGCCGCAGCGGCAAGACCTGAGCCGATACCCGTATTTGCTGAAATGGGTAGTATCAACCCAGTGATTTTACTGGAAAAAACACTGGAAATACGCGGAAAAGCTGTAGCCGAAATGTATGCAGGTTCGGTGACAATGGGCGCCGGACAGTTTTGCACCAATCCCGGACTGCTGATCGGAAAAGGAGGGGCTCATCTCGATACATTCATTCAGCATCTGGGGGCGGCCATTCAGGCGATTTCTCCCGCGACCATGCTCAATGAAAAAATCTATCGCGGGTACGAGTCCGGGCGGGGCGAAATGCTCAGTCAGAACGGTGTAAACCTCGAAGGGCAGGCCGAAAAAGCGGGCGATGAATGGCGGGGATGTGGCACCGTCGCTTCAGTGAATGGGGCTGATTTTCTGGCGAATGTACATTTACAGGAAGAAGTGTTTGGCCCGTTTACCCTGGTAGTAAAATGTGCTGACGATGCAGAGATGCAAACGGTGGTCAGCCAGCTCCGGGGGCAACTTACGGCAACTGTGATGGGCGAACCGGAGGAAATGGTTGCTCATGCCAACCTGTTAGGTGGATTGCGGGAGAAAGTAGGCAGGCTCATATTCAACGGAGTGCCTACGGGTGTGGAGGTATGCCATTCGATGTTTCACGGGGGACCATTTCCCGCTACGACAGACAGCCGTTTTACTTCCGTAGGATCAAACGCGATCCGTCGGTTTGCGCGGCCAGTGGCCTATCAGAGCTGGCCGCAGACCCTGCTTCCGGAGGAGCTGAAGGATGGAAATCCGCTCGGAATAAAACGAATGGAGGTGAAGTGAGGGCGGGAAAGAGGTTTGGATTGGGAGAGATTGTAGATTTTTTCTCACAGATTTCAGTCCTCCCTTTTGACATCAAATCCTAAAACTCCCCCATTATACTCACGTACGGAATCCACAATAATACACTGTACTCCCTGATACTCGCCCGGGAGATCGTGGTTTCGGTGGTACCCAGATTGGAAGTAACAAATATTTCCCAGGTGCTATCGGGATGAAACAGTCCGTTGACCACTAGTCGGGGTTCCGGTTCGGGAATCGGATAATCCTTCCAGGTAAAACAGCCGCCTAGCAAGACTGCAAGGCTGAAAAGAGCGAGTAAATGAAATCGTGTAGCTTTCATAGTGTAAAAACGAAGTAAATACACCACTCGTCTGAGGTAAAATGTGGGAAAAATTATCATCATTCTTTCTTTCCGATGGATAAAAAGGTTTTTCTATATTTGGATACCTTTTTTCACGGGTCAGTATGCGTTCGCAATGGCGTTGGACACATTACACTCATTAAACTAGGTTTAAGGAGAACAGAAAGAATGCATGGATAAATTTCAAAATAAATATAGAATACCTTCTGCTCGATTAAAGGGGTATGATTATGGGGCGAATGGAATGTATTATGTAACCATTTGTACCAAAAATCGCTTGCATTATTTTGGTGAAATCGTCTCTACGCCAAACGTGGCGGCGGATAATTTGGGCGTTGTAGAGACGGATAATGTAGGCGTTGTAGAGACGGATGATGCGGACGTTGTAGAGACGGATAATTATCCGTCTCTACAACCGACCGAAATCGGAAAAATCGCAATAAAATTTTGGCAGGAAATTCCTGAACATTTCCCATTTGTCGAATTAGATGAATTTATCATAATGCCCAATCACATTCATGGTATTTTGGTGTTTAATAAACCTGATAAAACCGATTGGACACCCAATCAATTTGGGGTTCAATCGCAAAATTTAGGTTCCGTAATAAGAGGGTATAAAGCGTCTTTAAAAAGATTTGCGAACCAAAATAATATTGAATTTGAATGGCAACCGCGATATCACGACAGAATCATTCGCGATGAAAGAGGATTGAACGCCGTCAGACGATACATCATTGATAACCCTGCAAATTGGAACAATGATTTATTGAATATGAAATCCAATGTGGAATCCAATGTGAAATCCAATGTGGATGTAGAGACGGGTAATTTGTAGAGACGGATAATTTGTAGAGACGGATAATTATCCGTCTCTACAAATAATCACCCGTCTCTACAAAAAACCATTGAATGATTTATTGAATTTGAAAATTCTCCTAACCTATGCGCAAAACCTTCTTTTGTATAGACGCTCACACCTGTGGAAATCCTGTACGCCTTGTAGCAGGTGGCGGGCCTCACCTCGAAGGGGCTTCCATGAGTGAACGCCGCCAGCATTTTCTCCGCGAATATGACTGGATTCGCCGTGGGCTGATGTTTGAGCCGCGTGGCCACGATATGATGTCGGGCAGTATTCTTTATCCTCCCAATGACCCTGCTAATGATGTGGCGGTGCTGTTTATCGAAACCAGCGGCTGTCTCCCTATGTGTGGGCATGGCACGATTGGCACGGTGACTATTGCCATTGAAGAGGGGCTGGTAACTCCCCGCATTCCCGGAAAACTCCGCCTCGAAACACCCGCCGGGCTTGTGGAGGTTTCCTTCGTTCAGGAAGGCAAAAAAGTGCGCTCCGTGCGCCTCACGAATGTGCCTGCTTTTCTCGCCGCTACAGGTATCAACGTCGAATGCCCTGACCTGGGTATGCTTACCGTGGATGTCGCATACGGGGGCAATTATTACGCAATCGTCGATCCGCAGGATAACTTCTCCGGCATCCAGAATTTTACAGCCGGAGACCTGATCCGCTGGAGTCCGGTACTCCGCCGCCGTATCAATGAAACCCATCGGTTTGTTCACCCCCAAAATCCCACCATCAATGGACTTAGCCATATCCTTTGGACAGGCGATACATTGAGCCCGGAAGCCGACGCCCGCAACGCGGTGTTTTATGGCGACAAAGCCATTGACCGGTCTCCGTGTGGCACCGGGACTTCTGCGCGTATGGCGCAGTGGGCTGCCAAAGGCAAACTTGGTGTGGGAGATTCTTTTGTGCATGAAAGTTTTATTGGTAGTAAGTTTACCGGAAGGGTGGAATCAACCGCAAGGGTAGGGGATTATGAGGGTATTGTGCCGAGTGTGGAAGGCTGGGCAATGGTTACGGGGTATAATACCATTGTGATTGATGACGATGACCCTTATGCACATGGCTTTCAGGTGATTTGACAATGAAACAAAATAGAAAAATACTGATTGTCGGTGGTGGCGTAGTGGGGCTTTTCTGCGCCTGGTTTTTGGTTGAAGAGGGTTTTGAGGTGACGATTATTGAGCGGGAACCAATGGAGTCGGACGCAGGCTGTTCAACGGGGAATGCCGGAATGATCGTTCCCAGCCATTTTATTCCGCTTGCCGCACCGGGGGTTGTCCGCCAGGGTTTTCGCTGGATGATGAACCCCGAAAGTCCGTTCTATATTCGTCCGCGGGCGAATATGGATCTGCTATCCTGGGGCTGGCGTTTTATCAAGGCTTCAAATGCGGCGCATGTCAAACGGTCTATTCCCCTACTCCGCGATCTCAATCTGGAAAGCAAACGGCTCTATGCGTCTTTAAGCCAAAAAGAAGGATTTAGTTTTGGCTGGGGGGAAAAGGGGATTTTGATGTTGTTCAGGACGGAGAAATCGGGAGAAGAAGAAGCAAGAACTGCCGAAAAAGCCAATGAAATCGGCCTGAAAGCACAGATGCTTTCTCCTGCGGAAGTACAAGCGCTGGAACCTGGGGTGAAAATGGATATCCATGGAGCTGCATACTATCCCGGCGACGCACATCTTCATCCCAATTCTTTGCTGGCTTCGCTCCGGCAACAACTCATTCGGCGAGGGGTGGAAATCTTTGACTACACAGAAGTGAGGGGGATCGGGGTATCGGGAAATACAATCAGTCAGGTATGTACGTCCTCCGGCGATTTTCATCCTGATGAGGTAATCATTGCCGCGGGTTCCTGGTCTGGAAAACTGGCGGGGCTGCTGGGCATAAAACTTCCTATGCAGGGCGGAAAAGGTTATAGTTTTATGATTGGGGAGGAAAAAAATCACCCGCAAATTCCTGCAATCATGACAGAAGCCAGGGTAACGGTTACCCCGATGAACGGACAGTTGCGGTTTGGCGGTACACTGGAAATTGCAGGCGAAGACCGATCGGTGAATCTGCGCCGGGTGCGGGGCATTGTGCGGGCTATCCCGAAATATTTTCCTGAAATCAAACCTGAGATGCCTTCCCAGCCGGAAGAAGTCTGGCGTGGCCTGAGGCCTTGTTCGCCCGATGGGTTACCCTATATTGGCAGGTCGGAGAAATATGCAAACCTTATATTTGCAACAGGCCACGCGATGATGGGTATTAGTCTTGCACCTGTAACGGGAAGACTGGTTGCGGATATTCTTGCCGGGAAAAAATCACAGATACCGATGGCGTTGTTGAAACCAGAAAGGTATGCTAAGTAAAATTATCCTTCGATAGACATTCGCTTTAAAAATTCGGACTTTCTGCGGGCAGAGACGTCAATATTTGTTCCGTCGGTAAGTTCTACATAACCTCCCCGGCCACGGGTGTAGTTTTTGAGATAGTTGAGATTGATGAGGTGAGACTGGTGAATACGGAAAAAATTGTATTCGGCCAACATCTCATCGTACTCTTTGATCGTACGTGAGACAAGGATACGACGCCCATCCTTAAGAAAAATGAAAGTATAATTCCTGTCAGACTCACAGCGAATGATTTCGTCAGGGTTTACGACCGTAAATCCATTAGTGGTCGGCAGGACAATCCGCTTGAAATTTTGTCCTATGTTACGGATGTTGCGGATCAGCGCATCAATTTGTTCGGACTGATTCCCCTGGGTTCCGGATTTGTGTTTTTCGACTACTCTTTCCGTCGCGTGCTGGAGCTCTTCAATATCGACAGGTTTCAGGAGATAGTCGGTTGCTGCAAACTTGAACGCACGCATGGCGTACTGATCGTAAGCCGTAGTGAAAATCACATCAAAATTGAGCACTTCGGCTTTTTCCAGTACCTGAAAGCCATCTCCGTCAGGCAATTCGATATCAAGAAAGACGAGATCTGGCTGATGTGTTTTCAGGGCTTGCAGAGCGTCTGCTACATTACCAGCGATAGCTACCACTTCCACACCATCGCAATACTCGGTAACCAGTTCCTTTAAAAGCTCCTGGCTATTTTTTTCATCCTCAACAATTAAGGCTTTTATCATAATCAGTTAAACTAGTTCTTAAATCTGATATCCAATTTACCGTTTTTTCAGATAATCCACTAATGCAAGTCGAATATCGCGGCTCAGGTCTCCGGGCCCAGGGTATTCAATGGAGATGATGTCGGGATTGGTTTTTGTGAAAAAAGACATATTTGCCTCCAGGCCGGTTAATAGAAAGTCGGTAGTCGCTACCCGATAGTTGCTTTGATCATCAATAATTTTTCCATCCACATACCAATAGTCCCCTTCGGTAGAGATTTTATAGGTTTGGAGGTAGCCGCCGGTTCCCCGGTTTTTTTCGCCGGCTTCGAGCAGTTGTTTGAGTAGCTTGCCGCGCATTTCCACCGTAACGATCCCCCCGCCAAAAGGCAGCGCTCTGACAATATCAAATTCGGTAATATTACCAGAGAGCTGGTCGTCAATTCTGACAGAACCTCCATTAAATAACGAACAATCCGGGTTATTGCCTGCGGCAAACATAGATTTCGCAATAATCACCCCGAGGTTGGTGGGACGTGTACGAATGGTTTTTTCAAATCCATCGAGTGGTTCGGTAACTGTAGTTACGATTTTTGTCATCTCAAAACCCAGTTCGGAGAAAGCTGCATAGGCGCGTGTTTCCCATGCCTTTACCTTGGCATCAACAACCGGATCCAGTGCAATGGATTCGTTTAGCTGAATAAGTTCTGATTTTACCGCAACCGTTCCGGTAGGTTCCTGAAAGCTGATCCGGTGTACATAAGCACTTTTTGCGTTTGCATCAGCTTTGGCGATGGGTACTTCTCCTATTTTTTCAAAATGGTTTTCGTGCTCATGCCCTCCCATGATCAGCTTAAGATCAGGCAGTCGCCGGGCAAGTTCCTGATCCTGTTCAAGCGAAAGATGGGTAAGTGCGATCACAAAATCTGTTTGACTTTGCAAGTGTTGATAAACTTTTTCGGCGTAGGCAAATTCTTCTTCATACAGGACAAAATCTACAGGGTTGACATTCAGGCAAACTGCCATAACGCCAATCCTGATCATTTTCCCCGTGGCACTTTTCACCTGCCAGATGCTGTATTCGGGAAGTGGCACATCTCCGGAAGCGGTTTTATGGGTAAAAGCAGTAACCGTATTTCCGGATTTATGGCGAATATTTCCGCTGATCCATTCAAAATTTGCTTCATTGATCCGGTCGATGAGATCTCCTTCTGGAATATCAAATTCGTGGTTTCCAAAAGTGGCAAGATCTACGCCGGTCTGGTTCATGATATCGACCATATGCGCGCCACGAACCCTTTTCCCGTCGAGTTTTACTGTGCCGATGACAGATGGATTCAAAAAATCACCAGCCAGGACGGTATATGTGTTTGGATTTTGGGCGACCAGTTGATTTCGTAGCGTGGCTACTCTGGCCATTCCGCCGGATTTTCCTCCTTCGAGCGGCGCGATTTCATATACATCATTGATATGAAGAATTGACACTTCTGTGGTTGTGCCTGAAGTATTTTGGGTTAACCGGGTGGATTTGCAACCCCATAAAAGCGGTATCAATGCCACAAAAATGACGAGAATTTTCCTATGCATGTAAGCAAAAATTTGGCGGAGGCAATGCTGTTTACCTCCGCCCATAATTACATAATTCGCACAAAAGTCGCAATGGTAACCGGGAAATTCCTTATTCGGCATTGATTTCTTTCATCAATCTTTCCAGGCTTTCGACTTTTTCCTGATTTTTTTTCTTCTGAAAACAGACAATCAGCGTCTGAATCATTTCATTTAATATCTGTACGGGAGAACTTGCCCGGTAATATTGTTCATGATTGGTGACATTCAGATCCTTGAGGTACCGGGTAAGATCTTTATAAGTGAAAAATGTGCCCCGGTTGAATACATCGATATACAATTCATCTTCGTGGCCAGGGACTGTCAGTACAAAATATCCCGGAAGGATAACACCCTGAACCGGCAAATCCAGTTCATTGCAGATGATCATATACAGAAGACAGAGCGAGATAGGTCCGCCATTTTTGTCCATGAGGACACGGTTTATCAAATAGTTTTCGGGGTCGTAGGGGTTTTTTCGATCCGCCTTATACTTTTCTCTGTCAAACATCATCCGGTTGACGATACGGAGTTTATCAACTGTATTCATACCGGATCTCAGTTCCAACCAGGTTTTGTTGACGAGACGGTTGATGAAGTTTTTATAATCTTCAAGACGTATTTCGGGAAAGTGATACTGAGTCAGGAGAAACCATCCTTCGAGAAGAGAATCATTGCCGGACTTGTACCATTGGCGAAGCGCATCAATCGTGTTCTTACTTTGAATGATATGGATAATGTCTTCAATCCGGCTTTGCGCCAGTTCGTTTTTTTCAGTTTCCCAGGCTTGTTCTAACTGCGGGATTACCTGGCCCCCCAGAGAAATAAGCGTTTGCACGATATGCGTCCCAATTTCGGGGTCGTCATCATCCAGCAAACGGATCAGGGCTTTTAATTCAGTTTCCTTCATCGGTTGGTATGCTTAAGTCTGAATGACACCGGGGTTGAAGGTGCGAAAATGGGGGTTGAGATTCGCCGCTTCAATTCCGGTAGAAATAATTTTTCTCGTATCCTGTGGATCAATAATTCCGTCTATCCACAGTCGTGCCGCTGCATAATAAGGCGAGGTTTGTTTATTATAACGTTCTGTAATTTCATTAAGTAGCTGCTGTTCAACTTCCGGGTCAATAGTTTCTCCTTTTTTCCTGAGAGAAGACACCTGTATTTGTAGCAGCGTGTTGGCTGCCTGTTCGCCGCCCATCACCGCAATCTGTGCCGAAGGCCAGGCAAAAATCAGTCTTGGGTCATAGGCTTTGCCACACATGGCATAATTTCCTGCACCATAGGAGTTCCCGATGATAAAAGTAAACTTGGGTACCACCGAATTTGCCACCGCGTTTACCATTTTTGCTCCGTCTTTGATGATTCCCCCCTGCTCTGACCGGGATCCTACCATAAAACCCGTTACGTCCTGGAAGAAAACTAACGGAATGCGCTTTTGGTTACAATTAAGTATAAATCTGGTGGCTTTATCTGCGGAATCACTGTAAATCACCCCGCCGAGCTGCATTTCTCCTTTGGCAGACCGCGAGATCTCCCTTTGATTGGCTACAATG
The DNA here is from genome assembly GCA_041391665.1 of Bacteroidia bacterium. Taxonomy (NCBI): domain Bacteria; kingdom Pseudomonadati; phylum Bacteroidota; class Bacteroidia; species Bacteroidia bacterium. Next base: position 1,944,178 of record JAWKNO010000001.1, read on the forward strand.
CCTACTGCCCAGCCATCTACCCTTGCATAGGCTGTATAAATGGTTTTACCAAAACCCGCTTTGTATTCATCAATACTTTCTGCATCTACGATTCGGTTAATAATCTCCCGCATGTCATAAGTTTTTGTTCTTTCCTTTGGGAGAATGCCCGCAATTTCTTTGGGGTGAAGAGCCGGAACTCTCGCTTGAATGCGGCTGAATCCTGCTTTTTCTTTTTCACCGATTTTTCCGATGATAGAACGTATGGTTTGAATACAGGTTTTATCATCCGGCATCTTATAGTCTGTCACACCTGAGATTTCACAATGGGTGGATGCCCCACCGAGGGTTTCTATATCTACGTCTTCGCCAATAGCAGATTTGACCAGATAAGGGCCGGCCAGAAACACCGAGCCTGTACCATCTACAATCAGTGCCTCATCAGACATGATGGGCAAATAAGCGCCGCCAGCCACACATGGCCCCATAATCGCCGCTATCTGGGTGATACCCATACTGCTCATAACCGCATTGTTGCGGAATATTCTCCCAAAATGTTCTTTATCGGGAAAAATCTCGTCCTGCATAGGTAAAAATACCCCGGCACTGTCTACGAGATAAATAATGGGCAAGTGATTTTCTATAGAAATTTCCTGCGCACGCAGATTTTTTTTGCCGGTCATTGGAAACCATGCACCGGCTTTTACGGTTGCATCGTTGGCGACAATCATGCATAACTTTCCTGAGACATGCCCGATGCCTGTGACTACACCAGCAGAAGGACATCCTCCGTATTCCTCATACATGCCATCCGCAGCCAGAGCGCCAATCTCCACAAAATCATCCTTATGATCGAGCAGCATGTGAATCCGCTCACGGGCTGTCATCTTGCCCCTTTCTTTGTGTTTTTCAATCGCTTTGTCTCCGCCGCCCTTGTATATATCTTTTAATTTGTAATGAAGTTTTCTGAGAAGCTCCCGGTTATGGTCTTCATTCAGATTAAAGTTCATGTCGCTATTTGAATAGGTCGTCTTTGGTTTCACGTTGAGGCGGTGTTAATAAGTCTATTTCAAATTTTCAGCGGGTTCCGGATCAGAAGTACTTTTTTCATCACCTCCGGAAATATGTTCCTCCTGAGAAACATTTTTTGTTTTTCTGAATACACGGCGGACCCAGCCAGGAAGAATAATAGGGCCGATAAATAAATACGGGTAGTAACTAATCAACCTCCAGAGGGTGGCCAGGATCAATACGTATCCGGTGGGGGAAAATTCTGCAAAGAGCCGGGAAAATAACCCCTCGGCTACCCCCGAGCTGCCGGGGGTAGGAGAGATAATCATTACGACAAACATAATCGCCTGCCGGGCAAAAGCGACAGTATGCTCAAACATACTCAGGCTTTTAAATGCCGCAAGGACAAAATTCAGCACCAGGTAACGACCCATCCAGGCAATGAAGGTTGCTGACCATGCTTTTGCCCAGAACAGAAAAGACTTGGTCCGAAATTCTTCTGAGGAGATAAGCAGGTCATCGGCCATTTGGGTTCCCGATTTGCGCCAACGCCGGAAAAGTTTGGTGGAAAAAAGGCGCTTGATCGCATGGCTGGTTCCCTGAGGTCTGATAAAAAGGGCAAATGCTAGGAGTAATACGTATAAAAATATGATCCCGTATGCTACCCAGAAGGTGACAATCACCCCCATTCCAAAAGCACCAACTTCTGAGTTTACCCGTGAAAAAACGGCATCCTGCCCCACAAGTACAACGGCGATGGGCAACATGACCAGGTAAAATATTTCGTCAAGGAAAATGGTAATAAAAACAATCGCCGTGCTTCTGCCGGCGGTAATCTTCTCCTTGATAAACATAAAAATCGCAATCGCCGAACCTCCCACCACGGAGGGTGTGAGCGCAGATGCAAATTCCCAAAGCAGTGTTACCTGAATGGCTCGTTTCCACCGAAGTTTCCCATCCGTCAGAATACGCATTCGCCATACATAACCAACGTCCCTGATAATCATCACCAGAAATCCCAGTACTACCCAGATCAACACATCTACCGTCCAGTCTATATCCGTGATGGGATTCAGGCCATTATCCATGACCTTGTATATGGCAAAACCAATAACGGCAATACCAATCAGCACCGGCCATATAATTCGGCTGGGGCGAATTTGATCCAGAATATCCTGTTTTCCTATTGCCATTAGAAAATGGTACGGTTCATACTTTTTACGGTTTATCCCTTTTTCTACAAATTCTGCTTATCAGATCAATTTTCCTACCAAAAGTTCTTCTTATGCTATTTTTTCCGAACCAGCTGACAGATAGAATTGTTTAAGGGGAATTTTCTGCACGCAATATTTCCCTGCTTTTTCTTCTATAAAATACAAATCCCGCAGATTCATACAGTCGCTCGAAATTACGAAATCTTTGCCTGAAGGCTTCGTTTTCCCTGTGTACTTTTACGGCTAAATATACGTCTTTATCGATTTCTCCTTCTGTCAGCCAGGCGATAGTGGGGGCTTCTTTTTGTGCCGGAGGGCTGACTTTACCGTAAAAATAGGGCAAATAACTTTTGTACCAGGCTGTCATTACATATACATCCTGACCTGCAAGCCCGGCGAAAAAATCCTGTGGCGCACCCTGTGTATAGCGGGCAACCCTGGGTACAACAAAACCAAATTGCCCGTTGACAAAAAAAAGCGTCAAAAATACCTGTAAGTACAAAAACTGCTGCCACCGCTGTTTGAAGAGCAGATAAAAATTGACAATCAGTCCGATAAGAAATACGGCCCCAATCATCCATTCGAAGCCACTCCACGCTACTTTCATCGTGAGATTGGCCCGGGCAAATGGATCTGCGATCAACGCTGAAATTTCATTGGTATGTGCTGCTGCAAGGTTGACCATTACAGGTGCAATTCCCCAAATCAATAGCCCTATCGCCAAAATCAGCCATATATCCCAGGTCATGCGTTTTCTCCCGGCCAGTAGTTCTGCAAAGAAAAAAGCTGCAAGAAAAGCTCCGGGAAAATATAACAGGGAAGCATAATGAACAATTTTGGTCTTCACGATGGAAAACAATACCATGATTACCCAAAACCATATCAGCATAAACCGGTGAAGCAGCCGTTCATTTTGGGATTCAGGTTTTAAAGCCATTGCTCTGAAAACAAAAGCACTTAAGGGAAAACAACCCGGCAAAAACACCAGGAAATGGTAATAAAATGGCTGCGCATGCCCGGCTACATCCTGCTGAAATAACCCCAATTGGTATCGCAAAAAATTATTGATAAATTCTGTACCGTGAGCGACGGTTTCGAGCCCGTACCAGCCCATTATCACGATTACCCATGCCGCAAGAAACTTCAGTGTGGCTAATACCGGAATCCGGAAACGGTCAGTGACGAGTTTATAGATTCCGTAAATGAGCAAGGTTACCAGCAGTGCAACAGGCCCTTTGGTAAGCGTGGCAAGTCCTATCCAGAATCCCGCTGCCCACGGCCCGCTATCTGCTGATGCGCGGGAATTATCTTCTTTGATCAGAAAATCATGCCTGAGAATCTGCATGAGTCCCAGGAAAATAAAAAAATTAAATACAGGGTCAATGATTCCCGATTTAAAATAAATGACAGGCAATAAGGTCGCCAGATAAAATCCAGCCAGCAGCCGCGCAAACGCTTCACCTTTAAAAAACAAACCATTCCAGTAAATGGCAGCCAGGGTGAAAATTCCTGCCAGCACATTGGGAAACCGCGCTGCGAATTCATTTACGCCAAAAATGTGCATAGAAAGCGTTTGCAGCCAGAAAAAAAGTGGAGGTTTTTCAAAAAACGGCTGATAGTTGATTTGCACCTGGAGATAATTACCGGTTGTGATCATTTCCCTTGCGGCTTCCGCAAAATTGATTTCATCCCAGTCAAAAAGTGGCGGTGCACCGAGGAAAAGCGCAAACCCCACGGCGCAGATCAAGGCGAGAAGGCTAAAATCACGGATATGGGGGCGAATCGGCATAAAGTTTTGGCGTTGAACGTAAATAAAAAATCTTATAAACGGGAACGCAGCCCGGGTTGGATGATTGTTGAAAACTGGCGGTAAAGGTTGGCAATTTCCGGCTGATCGTGTAGTAACTGCAAATGTTTTTCAATGGTGATCATATCACTTCTGATCGCGGGACCGGTCTGACTTTGTGCAGGGCCTAAAGAAAATACATTTTCAAGATGTCCCATAATTAAAGCCTGATAAACAGAAAAATCAACGGTTGGATTGATTTCCTGGGAGAGGCGGTACAGACAATTTGTAAAATTATTGACGAGCACCGCACCCAGATGGAGCCGGAGGCGAGACTGGCTATCCATAACCTGTACTGTTTCAGACAGCGATTGGGCCAAAGGGAGAATCGTTGTGAGCACAGTTTCAGACCCTTCTGCGAAAACCGGAATCTGCAAAAATGATTTTGTGATCTGCGCTTTAAAAGATTGCAGCGGATAGAGTACCCCAATATTTTCGCCCAGGGGCGATAAAACCTCTAAGGGCGTGCTTCCTGAAGTATGGATAACGATTACATCCGTAGAGATTATCGCGGCAAGTTGATGTGCAATCTGAGGCAAAGCCTGGTCACCTGTGGTAAGGAAAACGATATTTACTTCCGGCGGAATGGCCGTAAGGTCAGTATGACCCACAGGGATTTTGAGAGATTTTGTATAAAAATTTACTTTTTCGGAAGATCTGGAAATAAGGGTAGAAACAAAAAAACCGGCCTGATTGAGCGCAGGTATGAGGCTCCATGCCAGATTTCCGGCACCGATAACGGCAATATTACTATCTGAGGGGCTGATCATTGCCCAAAGGTAATGAATTCTATTTTCACAGCCTTGTGTGGAGTTGTATTGCATTTGTCGGATATTCAAACCATATTTGCAGCCTGAATGGGACGTTAGCTCAGTTGGTTTAGAGCGCTGCTTTGACAGAGCAGAGGTCACTGGTTCGAATCCAGTACGTCCCACTTCCCTTCCCATTTCATCCGTGTCATTTTCAGCGGTATCTTCAATGTTAATCTTACTGGTAGCTGCGACAGAATTAGAATCGGCCTGGCTGCGTGAGGCTATGGGGTTCCGCAAGGAAGGTCATTTATATGTTTCCGATTTTAGGGGACGTAGGATAGAATTGCTGCATACGGGTATTGGAATGGTCAATACGGCCTTTCATCTGGGAAAATATCTGGCAGTTCATCAACCTGACATGGCTGTAAATTTTGGAATAGCAGGCAGTTTTGACTATGCACGGCGCCTTGGCAGTGTGGTGGAGGTGGTAAGTGATACTTTTTCGGAATTGGGGGCCGCAACTCCTGAAAAGTTTCTGGATCTCCAGGCAATGGGTTTTCCTTTGATGGAACATGCGGGGAAATTGTGGTTCAACCGGCTTGAAAACCCTGCCCCGTCGGCGTTAGACATTGTACAGGTGAAAGGAATCACCGTAAATACCGTACATGGTGACCCCGCAGCGATCGAAGTGGTGCGCAAAAGATGGAGCCCGGAAATTGAGACGATGGAAGGAGGCGCATTTTTTCATGCGATGATTCATTCTGAGATTCCGTTTTTTGCCTTCCGGGGTATTTCTAATTATGTAGAGTTGCGCGACCGGAGCAAATGGCAGATACCACTCGCGGCAGAACAGGTACAAAGATTTATAAAAAAGGAAGTTTTATAATATGCAACCCGTTGTCTTGTTCGTAGGTTGTTTATTGGTTAATTCATCCGAAACCCATACATTAGCGAAATAAAAACAGAATTTAACCACACTATGGCAAGCACTTTAGATAGTTCGAAGACAACGAGCAGAGCCATTCTTGTAATTGTAGGCATCCTTGTATTATCAGCACTGGCATATTTTTCGGTAAAATATTTTTCCGAAAAAGGAGCCAATGAAGAGAATGTTGCCACTATAGAAAATCTGAATAACGAAATTCTTCAATTGGAAGAAAAGATCCTTAACCTGGAAGTTGCGATTGAGGATCAGAATATGGAGTTGGCAGAGAAGGATAAACTCCTCGAAGAGAAATATGAAGAACTTGAAGCCATGGTGGGACGGGTTGCCGAGGCAAAAAAGGATAATAAGGCAAATATTGCGAAAATCAAGCAATTGGAAAGCCGGGTTTCTGAGCTGAAAGGTCTGGTTGACCAATACAGTAAGCAGATCGAATACCTCAAAGAACAAAATCGCCAGCTTACCGGGCAGGTTGACAGCCTCGTAGTAATCGAAGGGGAGCTGACTGTACAAAACAAGACACTTACAGCCCGCAATGAGGCGACTTCCCGCGAGCTGGAGCAAACACGGAAAATCGCTTCCGCACTTAAAACCAAGGATTTTCGGTTTATCAATATTAAGAAGCCGGGTAAAAAGGAAAAGGAAGAAGAGGAGTTTTCCCGCCGCACGTTGAAAGATATCAGAATCTGTTTTACGATTCTCGAAAATCCGATCACACCCTCCGGTGAAAAAGAGGTATATCTGGTTTATGAAAATCCGGATGGAACGGCCAATACCAATTTCACCTCAGGTTTTAGCGGAAAATTTATTCACAACGATGAAGAAAAGGTATATACCGTCATGAAGTCCATCAATTATGAAAATGATGCGACAGAAGTGTGTATGGACTATTCACCGGCAGAGGAGAATAAATATCAGAAAGGCACCCAATATGTGTCGGTTTATTGCGACGGTCGGCTGATCGGGCAGGGGACGTTTGAGGTGAAATAAAAAGAAATCGCCACTCAAACATCTGACATGAAGGGATCTGAAATCCTTGTGCCGGATGTTTGCGTGGCGATCTTAATAGGTTAGAATTTTATTTCTTCCCCTAAAGCATTAAAATACTTAGCAGAGGTGAAAGGCATGGAGACATCGTCCTTGATTTTCACCCAAACCCAGTAGTTTTTAAACCATTTGGCCTGGTAACTATTGAGGAATCCTTTTCTAAGGTAAGAAGCAACAAACGGATTGACATTGATGGTCAGCTTTTTCTCCTTGTTTTGCTTGATAAGGAAGTCAATATTATTGGCGATCTCATCAGCAATAAGAATAGAAGGCTGAATTTTGCCGGATCCATTACAGCTCGGGCATACTTCCGAAGTCTGAATATCAATCTGAGGCCGCACCCGTTGCCGGGTAATCTGTATCAGACCGAACTTACTCATCGGGAGGATAGAGTGTTTGGCGCGATCGGTTTTCATCTCCTTTTTGAGATGGTCATTGAGGATTCGCCGGTTTTCAGACTTTTTCAGATCAATAAAGTCCACTACGATAATACCACCCATATCGCGGAGGCGAAGTTGGCGGGCAATTTCTGTAGCAGCTTCCATATTGACTTTGAGCGCAGTCTCTTCGAGAGTCTGATTGCTGAGATTTTTGCTTCCACTATTCACATCAATGACGTGCATCGCCTCGGTATGTTCAATGACGAGGTATGCCCCATTGGCCATAGATGCCACTTTCCCGAAAGAAGCCTTGATTTGTTTTTCAAGCCCCATATATTGAAATAAAGGGATTTTACCTTTGTAAAGCTTAAGCCCTTTCAGGTAATCAGGCTGGCGTTCTTTCAGATATTCTTCGATGTCTTTGAAGGCCTGAGGATCATCGGTGTAGATGGCGTCGAAGCCATGACTAAGCATATCCCTAAGAATGCTTGTAGCGCGGTTGTGTTCACTTAGGACCTTCACGGGTGCGCGGGAGCTAGGCATGTCCAAAGTCATGGCATGCCACTTTTCAACGATGTCGGAAATGTCTTTGCTAAGAGTAGCAGCGTCTTTTCCACTTGCAGCGGTACGGACGATCATTCCGAAATTTTTAGGACATAGGCTTTCGGCAAGAATCTTGAGCCTGCGACGTTCATCGGCGGAGCGGATTTTTTTGGAAACCGAAACCACATTGGAGAAAGGCACCAGGACGATATATTGTCCCGGGAGAGAGATTTCACTGGAGAGGCGCGGGCCTTTAGTCGAAATCGGCTCTTTTACTACCTGAACCAGGATATCCTGATTGGGTTTAAGTACTTCCTCCATTTTACCATGCTTGTTGATATCAGGCAATGGATTAATGGTTTCCAAAATGTCAGCGCGTCCGATTTTTTCGACCCTGGTTGCTTTCATATATTTGAGCAGAGACCTAACCTGAGGTCCAAGATCAAAATAATGAAGGAATGCATCTCTCGGATGTCCGACATCCACAAATGCTGCATTTAAACCGGGAACGATCTTTCGGACTTTTCCTAAGAACAAATCACCGACAGAGAACTCCTCTGAAAGTTTTTCATGATGGAGTTCTACAATTTTTTTGTCTTGCAGAATGCCTATTCTGAGTCCTTCTTCAGTTTTGCTTACAACTAATTCATTCACTAGCTAAAGTATTAAGCCTAATTCCTCTCCGTGAGGATAAAGCTGAAGCTGAGATGACTGGTGCTAAGGAGATAGTAAGCAGGTCAAAAAAAGAAAAATGAACTGACCGGTGCGTCAATTCGGGCTAGGCATCGCTACTCAACCCGTTATTTTTTCTTCTTATGACGGTTTTTTCTGAGTCTCTTTTTCCGCTTGTGGGTTGAGATCTTATGTCTTTTTCTTTTCTTTCCGCAGGGCATAACGTATCCTCCTGATTTTATTTATGGTAAAGTATTAATTAACTCGCGGGCAGAAAGCTTGATTTCATCATCGGCTTCCTTACTGCGAATGAGTTCTTCCAATAGTGGTTTTGCAAGTGCTGGTTGTTCCATTCTGATGAAAGTAACCGCCAATTGCAATTTGGCCGGGCCGTAATCCGGTGCGTTTTCCAGCACTTTTTCAAATCGCTCACGGGCTTTGTCCAACTGATTGGTCTGAAGGGAAAATACCCCCAGATAATAGCCTGCTTCAATATGATTCGGATTTTTTTCAACTACGGACCTGAGGGTCATAATGCCTTTCATGCTGTTTTCCGGCAATCCTGACTGAATATAACCCAAACCAAGGTACATCAATGCTTCCTCTTCGTTGGGATTTTCTTCCACAACTTTCGAGAGATAAGCAATAGATTTTGCGGAGTATTGGCGAAAAAGCAACGAATCTGACTGGACATAGTCCAATTGAGAGGCTTTTTGGCTCAAAATTCCGGCCTGTATTCTGTTTTTTAAAGAACTTTCTGTCTGAGCCAGTTGGTCAGCATAATCTGCTGCATACTCAAACCGATTTCTCGAAGCCAGCAACTGAACAATGGAATCCAGTATTACTGTTTTCTCCCGGCCTTCAGCTTGCGATAGCTGTCCGACCCATCGGTCATATTTTTCATCCTTAGCCAGAGGCGGGATATTGGCAGAAGCTGCACTGGTCTGCGGTAAGGCCACGCTGGTAGTTCCTAATGCCGTTTCTGTCTTGTTGTGAAGGTTCGATTTATCGGCAAAAAACAACATCAGACAAACCAGCAACCCTACGGCAACTACAATAAATCTAAGAGAACGACCTCCGGTGAATATGGATGAAGAAACAGACATATTTTTTCCCTGATACCTTACGAAGCGGGTTTGATATCAGAGCTTTTTACTTTTTCAACAAATACTTTTGCTGGTTTGAAGCTCGGCACGAAATGCGCCGGGATCTCGATGGATTTGTTTTGTGAAATAATCCGGCCTACTTTTTTCTTTCTTGCCTTTACGACAAAACTACCAAAGCCGCGGACATATACATTCTCACCGTTCGCAAGGGAATTTTTGACAACCGTGAAAAATCCTTCAAGGGAAGCAGATACGTCTGCTTTGTCAATACCCGTCTTTTGGGCAATCTCTACGATTACTTCTGCCTTAGTCACTGTAGGTCTAATTTACTAGTTAAGAAACAATTACGGACAATCGCCTCCCGACAATTGAATCGCAAATTTAGCACAATCGTTTAAATCACAAAACTTTTTCTGACAAAAGCTTTCAGTCTTTCTAATATGCTTTAAAAACTGAAAATAGTATTTTGCGCATTCGGTGATCATTTTCTTATCTGTGCCCTATGAATTTTGGCCTGTATGTTGTTGACTGGTATGAATCTAACGGCAGAAATCTTCCCTGGAGAGAAACGCGTGACCCTTATAAAATCTGGATTTCTGAGGTAATTCTTCAACAGACCCGCATTATTCAGGGTATGGGGTATTATCAGCGTTTTATCCGTCGTTTTCCTGATGTAACTACTTTGGCAGAGGCTTCCCTCGACGAAGTGCTCAAATATTGGGAAGGACTTGGCTACTACAGCCGTGCCCGAAATCTGCATGCCGCAGCAAAGCAGATCGTAAATGATTATCAAGGCGTTTTTCCCGATCACTACGCTGTGCTCCAGAAACTCAAAGGAATTGGGCCTTATACTGCACGGGCAATTGGTTCATTTGCTTTTGGTAATGATACCGGGGTCATCGATGGTAATGTCCTTCGGGTAATGAGTCGCGTATTGGGTGATCCTTCTCCAATCAATAAGGCCAGCACGCGCAACCGGTTTCAGACAATCATCGATGGTTGGGTGAAAAATGTGGATTCCCGTCTCTTTAACAATGGTATCATGGATATCGGGTCGGTCATTTGTACGCCTACCCGTCCGGGATGCCTGATCTGCCCGCTACAATCATCGTGTAAAGCTTATCAGGATGGAATGACGCACCTGCTTCCTGTAAAAGAAAAATCCGCTGACAGAAAAATCAAGTACTACAACTTTTATCTCTCCACCCGGGCCAACGGTGACTTTCTGATCCGCCAGCGCCCCGAAGACGGTCTTTGGGGAGGACTTTGGGAAGTGCCCAATGAAGAAGTGGATTTTGTGGAATGGGAGAAAAAATCAGGTAAACACGGCGGCCAGTTCCTTTTTTCCATGAAACATGTTTTCACCCATTTTGATATGTTTATCCATGTATTTTTGCTCTCCGGTGATTTTTCGGAGGAATGGCCGGAGGCCCAATTTATTTCTACAGATAAAATTTCTATATTTGCTTTTTCTAAAGCAGTGTTGAAGATTTTTGATACATGGCAAAATACGGACTGAATCAGGTGACGCTTATAGGAAATCTCGGCAGAGATCCAGAAATCAAATACCTGGACCAGGGGGTCGCCTTCACCAATCTTTGGATGGCCTGTACCGAATCATACCGTGATAAAAACGGAAATAACGTGGATCGGACGGAGTGGATCAGTGTAAACCTGTGGCGCTCTCAGGCTGAAATTGCAGCGAAATACTGTCGGAAAGGCTCTACCGTATGTGTGGAAGGCCGCCTGACTACCCGGACCTGGGATACCCCGCAGGGTGAAAAACGGTCAAAAACCGAAGTGGAAGGGCGCCGAATCATTCTACTCGACGGTCGCCCCGGTGGTGGAGATCAAAATCCTACCTCTGTTCCCGTATCTGAAACATCCGGCCATTTTCCCGGCTCTGATTCAGGAACTAATCAATTTTCAAATACACCCGGGGAAGGACTCGATGACTTACCCTTCTGACATAATCGTTTTGTTTCACTTAATTCGAAAGTCGTGGACCCGGACCCTGGGAATTTTTTAACCCATACGATCATTCTGCTGGACCAATTGTCGTTATGGCCTGAACTTATCGGGCACTACCTTCTTTTTTTCCTGCTTATTTCCATCTCCTTTATCGTTTCTGCGACAGAGGTTGCCTTTTTTTCTCTCTCCAAATCGGATATCGAGGAATACAAACAAAACTCCGCCCGTGATTCCCAGCGAATCTGGCAGTTGATCAGCCTGCCCAAACGCCTGCTCGCTACCATTCTGATTTCCAATAACTTTGTCAATGTATTTGCGATTCTCGTCGGCTCTACGATTATCCAGGCCTATGCAAAAGCTTATGACTGGTCTGCCTATAATCTCAACTTTTTTATGGGGGGCTCCGAATTTTCCCTTACCCTGGAGTTTTTGCTGAATCTGGTGCTCATTACCAGCATTATTCTTTTTTTCGGTGAAATTATTCCTAAGGTATATGCTGCCAAAAACCGGCATGTGATTGTGAAACGTGTGGCTGTGCCGCTGGAGATTTTACGCACACTTTTTAAGCCGCTTGCTTATATTTTGATCGAAGGAACCCGTTTTATCGACAATAAATTTAAAGTAAAAGAAACCAACGCCTCACTCGATGACCTCCGACACGCGATTAATATTACCGCCACGGATGAGGCTAGCAAGGAGGAAAAGGAGATTCTCAAAGGTATTGTCAACTTCAGCAATATTACCGTAAAAAGCGTCATGCGGGCAAGGGTGGATGTAACTGCCATCGATTTGCATATGTCCTTCGAAGAACTAATGAGTTTTATCAACGAACATAATTTTTCCCGTCTGCCGGTATATGAAGAAAGTCTGGATAATGTAAAAGGCATCCTGCATATCAAAGACCTATTACCTTATCTCAAAACTGATAGCCCTGATCTGGATATTCAGTCTCTGCTGCGGGATGTGCATTTTATCCCGGAAAGTAAAAAAATCGATTCCCTGCTGGAAGAGTTCAAAAGCCAGCGTATTCATATTGCCGTTGTCGTGGATGAGTTTGGCGGTACAGCGGGAATCGTTACCCTCGAAGATGTGATTGAGGAGATTTTTGGAGAAATCAACGATGAGTTTGACAGCGAAGACTGGGTTTATACCAAGATGTCGGAGGAGGAATATATTTTCGAAGGGCGCATTTCGTTGATAGATGTAAAGAAAATAGTGGGTCTTGAAGACGATGTTTTTGAAGATGCCCGTGGCGATAGCGACAGTATTGGCGGGCTGATTTTGGAACTTCACGGCAAAATTCCTTCTGCAGGGGATATGATTTTATACAGAAACTACGAGTTGCATGTCGAGTCGGTCAGCAAAAACCGGATCAATATGGTCAAATTTGTCATAAAAAAAGAAGATGAACAGTTAAAATCTGCTTAATTCGGGTGTATGCAAAAGCAAATATTTTTTCTCGCAGGTGTACTGCTGTTTCTTTTATCCGGTTGTGAGGAATACGTGCCTTATCCCCGCCCATTTGGTTTTTATCGGATTGATATTCCTGCGCAGACTGAGCATACACAGTTTTCCACTCAGGTGTGCCCGATGACTTTCGAATATCCCGCTTATGGAGAAATTTCCCGCAGTTCGTCAGATTCCTGCTGGGTAGATATTCATTTCCCTTCTTACGACTGCAAATGGCATATCACCTACCGCACCGCTGATAAAAAACTGAAAGATCGCAATTCCCACTATGAGGATTATCGCCATCTGATCTATCAGCATAGCAAAAAAGCTACTCAAATTAAAGAGACTCCGCTTTCTGTACCGGCAGGACAAGGCGTTTTGTTTGAAATATATGGGAATGTCGGAACCCCTGCGCAGGTATTTCTTTACGACAGTACGGAAACGCAGATTGTTATGATGTCTTTTTATTTCCAGACAGCTTTAAAAAATGATTCCCTTCAGCCTGTCATCAATTATATGAAAGGCGAAATAGGGCATATGCTGGAAACTTTCCAGTGGGAATAAGATATTAACTGCAAAGCGGGCATGTACCCTGAAGCAGCACATTTACCTCCGTAAGTTTGTAGCCGGAAGGCATTTGAATGGCGGGAATACGCACCTGATCCACACATGAAGTTTTGCCACACACTTCACATTTGAAGTGAATATGGTCGTGATGGTGGTCGTGACCTTCCAGGCAGTCTGTCGGGCAGAGCGCATATTTCATCGCACCGGCATCGTCGAGGACTTTGTGTACAATGCCTTTTTCGAGAAAAGTGGAAAGCGTGCGGTAAATGGTTACCCTGTCGCAGTTGTGGAGGAGGGCAGATTCGATTTCTGACTCACTAAGTGCGACTTCCCGCTGGAAAAAAACTTCCAGAATGGCATTCCTGCTGTCTGTGACGCGGAGTGAATGGCTGCGAAGAATCTGGCTGACAGATGACATGAGGCAAAGATACGGAAATTTTCTGGAACTCTGTGAAACGCTGCACAACTGAAGAGTCCCGGTTATTTGGATAAGAATATCTCCCGTTTTCGAATATTTTCCCTATCTTCTAAAAACATGTTCGACACCACACCCAGCCATCACTAAAACCCAATATACATGCAAAAACATATGCTTTTCGCCCGACAAACCGTCTCCACGCAAGAAGGCCAGTGGCTATGGGATACGCGGGAGGTGCCGGATGGCATCTATCTCTATGAGTTGCGCACGGAGGCACAGGAATTGCTGGCACAGGGGAAAATTGTAGTGAAGAAATAGAATCACCTACGGTTGGGAATCTTGGGTTTTACGCAAAGTTTTGCAAAGGAATCGCAAAGTTTCGCAAAGAGAAAAGGGCAAACTCCGCGGAACTCTGCGTGGCACTTTGCGTTACTCTGTGTTCAAAACCTGGGAGCCGATCTCCGATCAATATCCCTAAAGTTTACGCAAAGTTTCGCAGAGGAATCGCAAAGGTCTCGCAAAGAACGCTAAGAACTCCTTTGCGTATTTTGCGGTTCTTGGCGGACTTTGCGTGAAACCTGCGGTTGGGTATATTTCACTCATGCGGATGCGGGCTCCGTTGGATAGTACTCGCATTGATTTGATATTTATTAATCAAATGGCTTGTATTTTTTTATTTTATTTATCATATTACAGGTATTGTAAACCATAAAAAATCACAATCCGATGAATTATTCAATCTTGGTAAAGAAAAGCTCTCTCTCTCTCTCTCTCTTAGAGATAGACTCCACGCGAAACCCGGTATTTCAGGATCTGAAAAGCTGGTGAGTTTTATTCGAATCCTTACAATCATTTGTTTTGGGCTGACCTTTTCCTTGTGCGATGTAACGGCAGGAAATGTTGTAAAAGCGAAATCCAAAAGCAGTGGTTTCATTGAATTTGCCCATAACCCGTTCAACACTTTTCCATTTGCTCCAGACTCACTATTTGAAAAGTATTTTAACTTACTAACATACTTAGCTACTAAAATCCAAGAGGATTCTCTTTATGTTGAGAGTGATGAATACGCTCAATTAAAATCTCAACAGGCTCTCATCGAAAATAATATAAATGAAACTTACAATTTGGATACCCTGAGTGAGCAAGAGGCGTATAACCTTTTTGAAGAACAGTATCAGGAATATATTGATGAGGGAGAACCGGAGCAGACTACTCTTACATGCCTCGCATTATATGTAACTTGTTTGGCGTCGGGAGGTTCGGGAAAACTTTGTATGCTACTTTACGAAATATGCAATCAAATAGGTCCACCCAATCCTAACTATAATCCCAATTATTAAAAGCGGAAGATTCTACCCGAAGGTTTTTGTGAAGAATAATTATTCAATTATGAACACTCATGGTTTTGAAATAAAAATCAATGGTGAACGCCTTTGTAGGGCAGGGTTTGATACTGGTCAATATGTTTTGGCTTGTGCGCTGGATTTAAAAAGAGAAACAGGGGAATCTTCAGATAGGATGGAGATTAATGTAATTGGTACTGAAGAAAATACCACCAAACAAATCATTTGGTTATTACAAAAGGCTTTGCTGAAAGGCGATCAAATTTCCATTGAAGTAATTACTGGAAATTTCGATCCACCTTTGTATCAGTACACTTTTCCAAACACTACAGCCATTGATTTCGAAAACGATTCAATCGAAGATATACTGGATCGTGGGAGAGATCTTTTTGACAACTAGTTTTGGCTTGTTACTCGTTCTTCTGACTTTAACCTTTACAAATATGAAAACCAATGGGTTAGAAATTTCACTTAACGGTCAGCCCCTCTGCCGGGCAGGATTCAAAGCGGATCGGTATCACCTGACCTGTATGCTACAGATAATCAAACATGCCGAGCAAGCTTCTGACCAGATCGAGATGATTGTTGGAGGTACAGAGGGATCGACTCTCAAATTAGTCAACTGGGTGGAGCAAACTCTCCGGGAAGGAGATAAAATTACTATTCAGGTAGTTTCCGGCGGCGATTACGAACTCCCTCAATCTTCTTTTGACACGAAACAGGATCTCAATACATCGGCATGGTTAAATAGCTCACTCAAAGATCTACTTGATTCTAACCAATCGCTTTGAATGCTCCGTTTTGTTAGGAATGTGAATGTATTTCACTCATGCGGATGCGGACTTTGCTCGTAATGCCTCCGCAGTAAATCTTCTCCGAAGTCGTTTTCCAGGTCGCGGACGGTCGTGTGGATGTGGTTGGCGTTGTTTTGGATATTGTCGTATTCGATCAGGGTAACAGGGCCGTGGATGCGGTAATAGTGTGCATCGCCGGGTTCGATTCCGCCCATCCACGCGAAGTAGAGGTTTTCTTTTCCGGCTTTTTCTATTTTTGCCCGCTGCGTATCAGCAATGTCTGTTTCCATATTGTCGAGGAATACATTCATCAATTCCCACAGTGCAGCCTGCTGTCCTTCATTCATCTCGCCCCAGGTGATGCCCTCAAAGGCTTCGAGACTGGCTTTGCGTTTGGTGCCGGTGATAATGTCGGCAGGTGCTTCTGGTGCGATAATGGCTTTTGCCTGCTGGCCTGCGTCCAAACTTTTGATCAGGGCGCGGGCGAGATCCTGCTCTTTTTTCAGTACTTCGGTTCCCTTTTTGGGGCCATCCAGCACAATCGCCGGATTGGTAGCCATAAAGGCGGGTGTGGCGGATACCTGCCGTGTTACGCTCGAAAAACTGAGCGACAGGTGATGTCCTTCAAATCTCCAGGCCCAGGGTTCGTCGTGAGAAGGGGTGCCGAAAATTGACACAAAGTACAATTCTGTATTGCGGCGCGGTCCTCCGGGCTCCAGTCCTTCGATGACGCGGAGCACTTCTTCAAGTTGGATGATGCTGGTAGCTTTGCGGTAACCTTCATCGCTGACCACGGTATTGAGCAGATCCATGGCTTTTTTGCGCTGATCTTCGCTCATATCCCGGAGCGGAAGGCCTTTTCTTTCAATCGGAACAAAATTAACATTGTATTTTTCTTCATGATCAAAGGAGAAAGTCGCCTGGGCTTTCTGTTCTTCTGACAGGGACGCCAAAAAATCCTCTGCCGCATGGGTCATTGCATGCATGGTAGCGTGTTCGACGGTAAGGGTGTCGGATTGTTGGGTTGAACTGGAGGGTTTGCAGCCAACCAGTGTTGCCATTACAGTGAAAAAAAGGCTTATGAGGAGGAAGGTAAGCTTGTTCATGAGTAGTAGTATTTGCCGGAATTTTTAGTTTATCGTTGTAAGATAATAAAAATTCCGGCAAATACAGCGCGTTACCGCAGAATCAGTTTTTCGGTAATGGTTTCACTTCCGTTGTTTACGGTTACGTAGTAAATGCCTGACGTCCAGCGGTGTATAGGTAAATTCGCTTTTTCAAATGTGGAGGGCTCTGGTTTGCGGAGGTGATACAGAAGCTGCCCACTTTGGTTATAGACATGAACCTGAAGCTGGCGGGTGCGGATGGTGTGAATTTCCAGATTGGCTTCAGTAGTGGCCGGGTTGGGAAAAACATTGATAGCTAATGGTTTTACCGGTGCCGAAAGATTGAGTTCAACCGTATTGCTGTAGGCGTATTTCCCGTCGTAATCTACCTGTCTGATCCGGTAATAAATTTTTTCGGACTGGTGGCTGTAAATGTCGGTATCAAGGTGCCAGTAAGTCTGTATCAGATCGGTTGTGCCGGCGCCTTTGATGGTTCCAATTTCTGTAAAACTCATTCCGTCCGTGGTTCTTTCTACGGAAAAATAGTCATTGTTCAACTCTCTGGCAGTCGCCCATTCGAGCAGGGCATTTTCACCGTCCTGGGTTACCGTAAAGTCCAGCCATTCGACCGGAAAGGAAACACCTGTACCGTCACCGAAGGTAAAAATATCTCCGTCATGGAAAATGATGGGCGTGTAAAGGTACGTTCCCCCGTCAATGAGGCTATATACATTTGTGTTGGGATTGGCGGGAAAATTGGTCTCTCCACTGCTGTTGCGGTAAATGGCCGTAACGTTGGCGGGCAGGGAAGCTTTGGCTATACGAAGGGTAACGACGCCGACGTTGCCGGTGTTCTGTACTTTCCATATTCTGTTTACGCCGTTGTCGGCGCCGCTGTACAAAGTTTTACCCAATGCGGCTACGCTCCCGTTGTCATCTCCCCAAATGAGGAAACTGCGGTCGTCGGGAAAAGTGGCTGTGTTGGCTGCGTTGCTTGCGGGAAATACACCTCCGTTGCTTCCATGAAATATTTCTACACTGCTGGTTCCTTTTGCCTGTCGCTGGTCAATGGCGCTTCGCGTATCTCTGCCTATGCCTGTGATCCGGTTGTCGTATCCGCTTCCGGTGTTCCATGCAATCGTACCTGTACTGCCGTCCCAGTCAGATGCGTAATAGTCGTGGGAGAGCGGAATGCCGTATTGGATGGCCAGGTAGGTTTCCACACGCTGGCGTTCAGGGGTGGTGAGGGCCGAACTGAAGGCGACAATTTCTGCAATACTGCCGGTAATTCCTCTGCCGTTGAAGGCTCGGTCCCGCCCCAGATACCAGGTGTAGTTTCCTGTTTCATTGCTCTGGAGAATACGCGAGTGGATTTGTACCGAAGCCGGACGCGGATGGGTAAGCAAATTGGTCAGGGTTCCGTTGACGTAGTTTTCTCCGTTTTTGGATTTGGTTGGGGTATAGGTATTGTTGAATACGTCGGGAGTACCGGTATCGTCTCCGTGAAAAAGGCCGTTGCCGTTATTGTTGGTGAAAGGGGTTTCCCAGGCCGCGGTGGAGGTGTGGTTATAGACGATAAAGAAACTTCGTATATCGGGGTTTCCGGTGAGGGTAAAATAGTCATCTCCGCCTGATTTGTCGAAACTCAGCACGTCGTTGTAATTCAGTGCGGCGGGCGAATGCTGGGGTGCTCCTCCTCCCAGCGAAAAGTCAAACCCTTTTCCGCTCTGATCTTCCCAGGTGTTGGTGCCTGAAATACCAGTACTTCCTTTGAGCCAGAGTTGGAGGTCTGACGAAATGCCACCCGGACTGCTGCAATCGCCCATACGGGCCATGATGTCGAGTTCTGCAACCGAAGTCCACGGATTGCTGTTTACTTCTGAAAGTGCTACCAGCCGCACATATCGGGCATACTGGGGGCTGAAGTCCACGGCATGTTCATCGCTGGTGGAAGGGAATGTGCCTGTGGCAACGGCTGAACCCCAGTTGGTTCCGTCATTGCTGAGAAAAAATTCGTAGTCTTCGATGTTGCCATTTTGCGATCCGTCCTGGCGTGGATAATACCGGAATCCGGTGATTTCCAGTGTTTCGCCGAGATCGAGCTGCAACTCGTGCGGATGGGCGGGACTGCCTCCGGTATATTGCGTATGCCAGAATGTGCTGAAGTTGCCGTCAAAGGCGTTTTGTGCAGCATTGGCCGCGCCGGGTTCTTCACTGCTGACAAAATGCAGGCTGATCTGGTCGTCGGGTACGGGTGCTGATTCACAGCCGGGATCGAGGCTGAGGATCCAGTCTTTTAAAACTGAGATATAGGCGGTATCGACCACGCTTTTGGCAAGCGGGGGCATGGCGTCTGCGTCCACGCTGTTGTCCCTTATATACATGATAGAACGGGCGAGGTCTTTGGGTTTGATCACCGCATCGTCTGTAAACCCATAGCTGCCCTGAAGCGAACCATTTACCAGGTTTTGCTGATTGAGCGGGGTGGAAAACCGCGCATCGAAATTGGCGCCCACTCCGTTGGGCTGGTGGCAATGGGCACAATTGGCGTCGAGATAGGAGCGCACACGATATTCAGGCGTAGCGGTGTTGTCGCTGATCGGAACGGATTTGGGGTAGGTGGGAATATTCGGTTCGCTGACCGGATTGGAAAAAATGCCCAGATGGTTCCATGTGCGGAGCTGATTGTCGGTGACGCCCGAGCCATAGGTGAGGTCTCCATTGAGCTGGTGCGTGCGAAGGCCCAGCACATTTTCGGCGTTGTCGTTGTGGCAGGAAAGGCAGTTTGCCCTGCTGGGTATGCTCCATACGCGGTTGCTGACTGATCCGTTGCTGTGGGTAATGGCGTACTGGATCGTATCTGCTCCGGTCAGCAGTGTCGCTTCGGTTCCTGCTTTGTTCCATTTGTAAGTCACACCATAAACGCCTCCTCCCTGTTGTCTGATGAGGAATCTCGTTTCCAGTCTTCGCACCAGCGAGGGGTTGTTTTCATCGAGGGGAATTTCAAAATGTTTGACAAAAACGGTTCCTTCGGGAAATCGCCAGTTTCCGTTTTCTGAAAAAGTAACCTGTTCGCCTGCCGTATTGTGCGTACCGTCATTGGGAATAGCTACCCAGCGTTGTTTGTGTGCGGCGTCAGACCAAAGGGGCGAATTGACATTGTAGGGGAGCAATCCTCCGGAAGGGGTAAGGTTGATGAGGTCGGTAAATGCTCCGGTAGCGGAAAGCAAAGCCGGCGGCTCCGGCGAAACTGCCTGCGGCACGAGTTTATAAATTTTCCCGCCGTCGAGGTTGGTTCCATAGAGTTTGAGCACATACACTTCTCCGGTAGAGTCTGTGGCAAAAGCAGAGATTCCGTTTTTGTCTCCGGTGCCAAAAGCGGGAAGGGTAGTGAGGTAATTGACCTGAGAAGTGCCTGTAAACGGGTCGTAGTCGAGGGTCCATACTTTGCGCTGTCCGTGGTCTCCAAAAATGTATTTCCCCCCCAGTACCGAAGCCCATTTGCTGCCGCGATAAACAAAACCTCCGATGACACAATTTCCTTCACTGCGCGGATAGTCATACACGGGAAATTTTTCTGTACCAATCAGTGGATTGGGTTTTGCTTTAAGGCTGCCCACGGAGCTTTGGTCGAGATTTCCTTCGCGGTAAGGCCACTGAAGGTTGCCGCCTTTGGGTACAAGACTCACTTCTTCGCGCGTGCCCTGGCCGATATCGCCTACCCAAATATCGCCGGTGACCGTATCCATGGTCATGCGGTGCGGGCTTCGAAGGCCGATGGCATAAAATTCTTCCAGCACAGAGCTATCCGCCGGCGCCTGCCAGGGGTTGTCATTGGGGATAAAATATCCCTGTGAAAAGCTGTTGGGCCAGCCTGTCGGCGGCGTAGCGGGGTTTAGGGGCTGCCGGCGTATCGGGTGGCTGCGAGTAGGATCCATGTCCACATCGATGCGAAGCGCACCCGCCAGAAGGCCTTCGTTGATTTTCTGGCCGTTGTTGTACTGATCATAGGATCCTCCTTCATCGCCTATCGAAAGGTAAAGAAATCCGTCGGGGCCAAAAAACATGCCGCCTCCGTTGTGCCACTCGTGGCGGTCGTATTGTCTGATGAGGATATATTCTGATAAAGGATCAATGACCTGGGTGGCAAAATTGTAATTCCAGCGCGAGAGGATCAGGTAGGCGAGTTGACCCTGCACCGTAGGGCCGTAGGCGCGGTAATAGGTGTAGATATATTCGCGGTTGGGGCTGCCGGGCAGGCCAAACTCAGGGTGAAAGGCAGCGCCGAGAAACCCCGCATCACCGGAGGTGATGACCTTGCTCTCAATATTGAGGATCGAGGTTTTGCTGCTGGTGGTGGTATCGTTTTTTTCGAATGTCCATAGCCTGCCTTTTTTGCCTACCATCATAAACTTTGTGGAAAAAGGCATTTCCAGCAATTGCACCGGATCCATAAAGGTGAGGTTGGGATAGGCCTCTACTGCTGTCCATGAAGACGAACTCGAAGGCGTCTGGGATGGAAACAGGTTGTTGAGGTATGTTCCGACTGCCTGGGGCGTATCCAGCCCATAGTCGAAAATACGCGGAGGAACGACCATGCCGGTGATTACCAGAAAAACAGTAAGCGCAGCGAAAAAAGCGGCTGGTTTTTTCTGAAAAAATGGGGGAATTTTCATGGAAACTTATTCAAATAAAATCATTGCCTGTTGACGCAGGGTGTTTCATTTGGGATGGTTTCTTTGGTTCGCTGCAAATAGCCGATTCCTTTACAAAAATTGAATGATTGTTTAATGAATGGTTATTTTTGGGGTCTGATTAGTAATTTTTGTGTTACAATATCCCACCCATTGTCAATTCTGACAAGATAGACGCCTGAAGCCCACTGGTGTACGGGCAGCGATAGAATTTCTTCACTTTTGGGATCGGGTTTTCGGTAGTGATAAAGCAGCTGCCCGCCCGCGGTGAATACTTCGGCTTGCAGCAACTGGGTTTTTATTGTCTGAATATTTAGGATGGCGTGATCTTCTGCCGGATTGGGAATAATACGCAAGGTGAGCGGCTGTTCAGTCTGAAGGGGATAAAGTGCCTTCGTATTGCTAAGGGCGTAGGTGCCATCGCGGTTGATCTGCCTGATTCTATAATATAAGACTTCGGCGTGCAGCCTGAAAATTTCTTCGTCGGAATACCAGTAAGTGCTGAGCGCCGAAGTTGTTCCCGATGCTTCCACTCGGCCAATTTCAGTAAAATTTGCGCTTCCGGTTGATCTTTCCACAGAAAAGTATTCACTTTCGGTCTCTCTCGCTGTTACCCATTGCAGCAAGGCATTTTCTCCGTCCTGAATCACTTGCAAGTCTAGCCATTCGACAGGAAAAAGTTCGCCTTCTCCATCGCCAAACGTGAATATATCGCCATCGCTGAATATGACCGGCGTTGAGAGATAATCACTGCCACTGGTCAATGTATAAACTTTTGTATTGGGGCCAGCCGGAAAAGTGGTCTCTTGCTGGTTATTGATATAGATGGCAGAAACGTTTGCGGGAAGGGCATTTTTTGCGATTCGCACAGTAACCAAACCGGTATTGCCTGTATTTTGCACTTTCCACACGCGGTTTAAGGTTTTGTTCTCTCCTCCGTAAATGGTTTTCCCCAGTGTATTGATGCTGCCGTTATCGTCTCCCCAAATCAGGAAACTGCGATCTTCGGGAAAACTATGGGGGTTTTCCTGGTTGCTGGCGGGAAATATGCCTCCGACATTGCCGTGATAGATTTCCACCGGCCCTTGCCCTTTTGACTGCCGCTGGTCGAGGGCAGAATAAAAGTCTTTTCCGATACCCGTTATGCGGTAGTCATACCCTTCTCCCACATTCCATACGGTTGTTCCGCTACTTCCGTCCCAGTCTGAGGCGTAATAGTTGTGCGAAAGGCTGATGCCATATTGAATGGCCAGATAAGTCTCCACCCGCTGGCGTTCGGGCAGACTGAGTGGAGCATTAAATGCAATTACTTCTGCAATATTGCCTGTCATTCCTCTTCCATCGAAGTTGCGGTCAATACCTGCAAAATAGTTAAAAGCGCCGGACTCGTTTGCCTGAAGGATGCGGGAATGAATTTCCATTGTGGAGGGGCGGGCGTGATTGAGCAGGTCTGTCCGGGTTCCGTCGACGTAGTTTTCTCCGTTTTTGGATATCGCCGGTGTCCAGATATTGTTGAAAACATCGGGGGTATTGGTATCATCGCCGTGAAAAATGCCGTCAACATGATTGTTGGTAAAAGGGGTTTCCCATTCGTTTTTGCTGGTATGATTATAAACGATGAAAAAACTCCGGATGTCAGGCCCGCCATACATTCCCAGCGCGTCTTCTCCATCGGTTTTGTCAAAGGCAATTGCTCCGTTGAAATTGATCTTTCCGGGCAAATATTGCGGATTCCCTCTGATAATATTAAAATGATAGCCTTTTCCGCTCTGGTCATCCCAGGTATTCGCTGCTGAGATTCCCGAACTTCCTTTCAGCCAAAGCTGAAGGTCGGCTGAGGTGGCACCCGGGCTGCTGCATTCGCCGGTTTTAGCCAGAATATCGAGTTCTGCGACGGATGTCCATGGGTTGCCATCAACTTCAGAAAGTGCAACCAGACGCACATATCGCGCAGTTTTGGGGTTAAAACTGACTTCTGCTTCTGTTCCGGTGATGACAAATTCTCCTACCGCCGCGGGGGCTCCCCAATCGGTTCCGTTTTCGCTGAGATAAAATTCATAATTCGCAATCGTTCCATCCGGAGCGCCATCCTGTCTCGGGTAATAGCGAAATCCGGTGATTTGTTTGGGTTCGCTGAGGTCGAGTTGCAGTTCATGCGGATGCGCTGGGCTACCGGTTGCAAACTCCGTTTGCCAGAAGGTGTCGTAATCTCCGTCAAAGGCTTTGTCGGCAGTATGGCCTGAACCTGCTGCTTCGCTGTCAGCGAAGTGGAGCCTGATCTGCGAATCAGGAACGGGTGCCGGCTCGCAGCCGGGGTCAAGGCTGAGTATCCATTCTTTCAGTACCGAAATATACTGTGTGTCCACCACGCTTTTTGCCAAGGGTGGCATAGCATTAAAGCCTGTGCTTTTATCGCGGATATATAGGATGGAGCGTGTCGGGTCTTTGGGTTTGATCACTGCCTGGCCAGTGATTTCATAATTGCCCTGGAGCGAACCATTGACCAGCCGCTGCTGATTCAGCGGGGTGGTAAAACGCGCATCAAAATTTGCTCCTGCGCCATTGGGCTGATGGCAGTGGGAACAATTGGCGTCGAGATAGGAGCGCACCCGGTGTTCGGGTGTGGCACTGGTGTCTGTGATGGGTACAGACTTCGCATATCCGGCGATCTGGGCTTCGGTTATGGGGTTGGAAAAAATGTCCAGATGGTTCCATGTGCGCAGCTGATTGTCTGAAACACCTGAAGATGGGTAGGTAAGTTCTCCGTTGAGCTGATGGGTGCGGAGCCCGAGTACATTACCGGCGTTGTCGTTGTGGCACGACATACAGTTTGCCCGGCTGGGAATGGTCCAAACCCGGTGACTGACATCGCCATTGCTGTGCGTAATGGTGTATTGAATGGTGTCTTTATCAGAGAGTAAAGTGGCTTCTGTTCCTTCTTTATTCCATTTGTAAGTAATGCCATACACGCCGCCTCCCTGCTGCCGGATCAGAAAACGAGTTTCCAGTCTGCGCACAACAGAAGGGTTGTTTTCGTCGAGGGGAATTTCGAAATGTTTGACAAAAACGGTTCCGTCGGGGAATAACCAGTTGCCGTTTTCTGAGAAGGTTACCTGTTCTGCCTGCGAATCAAACGCCCCGTCATTGGGAATTGCCACCCATCTTTTTTTATGGGCGCCATCAGACCATAGTGGCGAATTGACGGTATAGGGAATCAGCCCATCTTTTGTGGTGAGATTGGCGAGGTCTGTAAAAGCGCCTGTTTCTGACAGCAAAGCGGGGGGTTCGGGGGAAATGGCCTGGGGCACAAGTTTGAATATTTTCCCACCGTCGAGGTTTGTGCCAAATAGTTTCAGCACATACACTTCCCCCACCGAATCGGTGGCAAAGGCAGAGATTCCGCTTTTATTTCCTTCTCCGAAGTAGGGCACGGTGGTAAGGTAATTGACCTCTGAAATCCCTGAAGTCTCGTCATAATCGAGGGTCCACACCGTGCGTTGCCCGTGGTCGCCGAAAATATATTTTCCGCCAAGGACGGTATTCCATTTTTCTCCCCGGTACACAAACCCGCCGATTACACAATTTCCCTCACTGCGTGGGTAGTCAAAAACGGGCGTTTTTTCTGTTCCGATCAGGGGATTGGGTTTGGGCTTAAGGTTGCCGATCAGGTTTTGTCCTAAACTTCCTTCGCGGTAGGGCCACTGAAGGTTTCCGCCTTTAGGCACAATGCTCACTTCTTCTCTGGTATCCTGTCCTACATCTCCGACCCAGATTTCACCGGTGGTGGTATCTATTGCCATTCGGTGGGGACTGCGAAGACCGATGGCAAAAAATTCTTCGAGAATTGTGCCGTCTGGCGACTGCCAGGGATTGTCGTCGGGGATATAATACCCCTGTGTGAAACTGCCGGGCCAGCCAGCCGGAGGAGGGCCTGGATTGACCGGCTGCCTTCGAATCGGGTGGCTTCGGCTGGGGTTCATGTCCACATCAATACGGATAACCCCGCTAAACAGCCCTTTGTCGATTTTTTGCCCATCATCATACTGGTCATAAGCGCCGCCTTCATCGCCGATGGATAGGTAGAGATATCCTTCATTGTCAAAAAACATTCCCCCGCCATTGTGCCATTCGTTTCGGTCAAATTGTTTGATGAGGATATATTCAGATGTGGGATCAATGACCTGTGTGGTGAAGTTGAAATTCCATCGGGAGAGAACCAGGTAGGCGAGTTGTCCCTGTAAGGTCGGGCCATGGGCACGGTAGAAGGTATAGATATAAGCCTGATTGGGATTGCCGGTCTGCCCAAACTGCGGGTGAAAAGCAGCGCCGAGCAGCCCCGCATCATCTTCGGTGATGACCTGATTTTCAATATTGAGGATAGTGGTTTTGCTGGTGGTGGCGGTGTCTTTTTTATCAAATGTCCACAGCCTGCCTTGTTTGCCCACAATCATAAATTTTGTGGAATGGGGCATTTCCAGCATTTGCACGGGATCGGTAAAGGTGAGGTTGGGATAGGCCTCTGCGGCTGTCCATGAAGATGAACTTGATGGCGTTTCTTCGGGGAAGATATGACCGAGAAAGGTTCCGGTAGCTGATGGCGTATCAAGCCCGTAATCAAGGATTTTGGGCGGGAAAATCATGCCGCTGATCACCATGAAGATTGTACAAACCGCAAAAAATATTATTGGTTTTTTGTACTGCGGAAGTTTCGTTAAATGCATTGTTAGTCAGTGAATGGATTCCCGGAGCTTAAATTTTCAGTCAAATACCCACTGGGCGAGGTCAACTTTTCGGTTGTTGTAGGGCGGATAACGAAGCGGGTTGTCGTAGAAATTTTTAGTTTTCATCACGCTTTTAAAGTGGGAAAATGTACGAAAACTTTCTTCCCCGTGGTAGCTTCCCATTCCACTGCTGCCTACACCGCCAAAAGGCAGATGCGGGTTGGCCAGATGAACCATGGCATTGTTGATACAGCCGCCGCCGAAGGGTATGCGTTGGATAAACTCGTCTGAAGTTTTATCATTTTGGGTAAAAATGTAAAATGCCAGTGGCTGCGGATTTTTTTTCACGATCGAAAGGGCCTCTGCCTGGGTTTTCCAGGTGAGCACAGGCAGTATCGGGCCAAATATTTCTTCCTGCATGAGCTTGTTTTCCGGTCCTGTGTTTTCTATTACTGTGGGCGCAATGTACAGGTCTTCCCGGTCGGTCTGCCCTCCTGCGACAATATTTCCTTCGTGCAGGTATTTTTCAAGAACATCAAACCTCCGGTGGTTGATGATTCGGGCATAACTTTCGCTTTGCTGCGGATTATCGCCAAAAAATGCATGGATATAATGCCGCATTCGCTCTACGAGCCGGGTTTTCTGGCTTTCATGGACGAGTACGTAATCAGGCGAAACACAACTTTGGCCCGCGTTGAAATATTTGGCCCAGGCGATGTGTTTTGCTGCGGTGTCAATATCGACTTCACTGTCAACGATGGCGGGGCTTTTTCCTCCAAGTTCCAGTGTTACGGGGGTGAGCGTTTTTGCAGCGGCCTGTGCGATGATTTTTCCTACGGGAGTACTGCCTGTGAAAAAAATATGATCAAAGCGAATGGTTTCCATTAACCTGCCGACCACCGTTGCTCCATCGCCTGTGACAATATGAATATAGGCCGGATCAAAATTTTCTGAAACCATTTTTTCCATCAGGGCAGAAGTCCGGGGCGCAAGTTCTGAGGGTTTGAGAAATACCGTATTGCCTGCGGCAATGGCACCAACGAGCGGCGAAAACAGCAGCATAAAGGGATAGTTCCATGGTGCGATGATCAGAACGGTTCCTTTGGGTTCGGGGAGAATACGGCTGGTGGTAGGAAAAAGTACAGCAGGAGTTTTGACTTTTTCCGGAGCCATCCAGGCTTTTAAATGGCTGAGGGCAAAAGCAATTTCGTCATATACCAGCCCGATTTCACTGGTAAAAGCTTCAAACACTGGTTTTCGGAGGTCGGCTTGCAGGGCCGCAATAATTTCCTGCTCATGGTCTTTGATGACCGTTCTCAGTTGTTTTAGCTGAGCTGCCCTGAATGCATATTCGCGGGTTTTTCCGCTTTCAAAAAAAATCTGCTGCTGCTGATAGCGGAGGTGATAAGTTGAGTCTGATTGCGGGGTATGTGACATGGTGCCGGATATTGAAATCGTCAATTACTACGAAAATAGGCATTCTGTGGCAATAATTCGCCCATATCATAAAGCGGTATATTTTCTCCGCCTTCTGCTTCATTTTGACCACCTGTATGATTAACTTGCATAGTCAATCAAACACCTACCTGTATGAGTTCAATCCTTTTTGATAAAATAGAAGGAATAGGAAAAATCACCCTCAACCGTCCGGAGGTTTATAATAGCTTCAATCGCGAAATGGCCCTTGACTTACAGGACAGACTGGACGAATGTGCGGTGGATGACAATATCCGGGCGGTGATGATTACCGGAAGCGGGAATGCTTTTTCTGCCGGGCAAGACCTGAAGGAAGTTACTGACCCTGATGAAAACCCGGGGTTTCAGGTCATTCTTCACGAACATTTCAACCCGATTATCCGCCGTTTGCGCGAATTGAAAATTCCTGTTGTTGCCGCTGTTAATGGCGTAGCTGCGGGGGCGGGAGCGAATATAGCTCTGGCCTGTGATGTGGTCATTGCTGCGGATACCGCCTATTTTGTGCAGGCATTCAGCAAGATCGGGCTGATCCCGGATAGTGGGGGTACATTTTTTTTACCAAGGCTGATCGGCTTTCAGAAAGCCCTGGCAATTGCTATGCTGGGGGATAAAATCTACGCCAATGATGCCGAACGTATGGGAATGATCTACCGGTCTGTTCCTGCACATGAGTTTGAGGCTTTTATCTGGCATATTGCCCATACGCTGGCGGCCATGCCTACCAAAGGACTGTGGTTTACCAAAAGAGCATTTAATAAGTCAATGAGCAATTCGCTCAATGAACAACTGGATTTTGAAGAAAAACTTCAGATCAAGGCGGGGGAAACCGACGACTACCGGGAAGGGGTAGCCGCTTTTCTGGAAAAACGCCATCCACATTTTACGGGAAAATAAACGAAACATGACAATCGGAATTATCGGCGCAGGAGCTATGGGGGGGGGGATTGCACAGGTCGCCGCCGCTGCCGGCGCGGGAGTAAAAGTGTACGACAAATACGACCAGGCACTGGTTGCCTGCGATTCGGGCATCCGGAAAATCATGAACAACCTCATCCAGAAAGGGAAACTTTCTGCTCACGCCGCCAATGAAATCCTTGGACGCATCGACTACGCCGCCGAATTGGACGAACTAGCAGGCTGCGACCTGGTGATAGAGGCCATTGTCGAAGATCTGAGCGTAAAAAAAACGATATTCTACGAACTGGAAAGCGTAGTCAGCGGGCATTGTATCCTCGCAACTAATACTTCCTCTCTCTCCGTCACATCGATCGCTGCCGCCTGCCAAAATCCTGAAAGGGTAGTGGGCATCCATTTTTTTAACCCCGCACCACTCATGCGACTGGTTGAAATTATTCCTGCGGTGCAGACTGCTCCTGCGATTGTTCAACAGGCACGAAATATCATAGATTCCTGGGGAAAAACTACTGTAATCGCCAGGGATACGCCAGGTTTTATCGTCAACCGTGTGGCACGCCCCTTTTATGGCGAAGCCCTGAAGATATATGAAGAAGGTACTGCCTCTTTCGCAACGATAGACTGGGCCATGACTGAGATAGGGGGATTTCGGATGGGGCCATTTGCCCTGATGGACTATATCGGGCATGATGTGAATTATGCGGTAACAGAGTCTGTGTTTACAGCCTTTTATTTTGACAACCGTTACCGTCCCTCCTTCTCACAAAAAAGAATGGTAGAGGCAGGGTATCTGGGTAAAAAAGCAGGAAGAGGTTTTTACCATTATACAGAAGCGGCGATTCCTCCCGAACCGGTAAAGTCAGAAAATACAGGGAGAATGATCGTGGACAGGATCGTCGTTATGCTCATCAATGAAGCAGCCGATGCACTTTTTCTCGGAATAGCCAGTCGGGATGATCTGGATAAAGCCATGACTTTAGGCGTAAATTACCCCAAAGGACTGCTGCAATGGGCGGATGACATAGGCATACAAATCTGTGTGGAGCAAATGGACAAACTATCTGACGAATATCGCGACCCCCGCTACCGTTGCAGTCCCTTGCTGCGTCGTATGGCAGAAACGGGGGAGACATTTTACTAAAAAGGAATGATGAAAGAGGCCTATATCACAGATGGGGTCAGAACCCCGATAGGAAATTTTCGGGGAAGTCTGTCCGTCGTTCGTACCGATGATCTGGCGGCGATTCCCCTCCGGGAACTGGTGCGCAGAAATCCGCAAATTCCCGCCGATGCCTGGGACGAGGTAATCATGGGTTGTGCCAACCAGGCTGGCGAGGACAACCGCAATGTCGCCCGGATGAGCCTTCTTTTGGCGGGGTTGCCGGTAAGTGTTCCCGGCGAAACGGTAAACCGGCTTTGTGCTTCAGGTATGTCGGCAATTATCCATGCCAACCGCGCCATTAAAGCCGGGGACGGCGACTTGTTTTTGTGTGGCGGGGTGGAAAATATGACCCGCGGGCCGTGGGTGATTTCGAAAGCCTCTGCGCCTTTCGGTCAGGATGCGCAAATGTTTGATTCCAGTTTTGGCTGGCGGTTTGTCAATCCCCGGATGGAGGAAATGTATGGGACCGAAGGTATGGGGCAAACTGCGGAAAACCTCGCCGAAAAATATAGGATCAGCCGTGAGGATCAGGACCGTTTTGCCTGGCACTCACAGATGAAAGCATCGCGCGCACAAAAGGCGGGACGGTTTGCCGAAGAGATTGTGCCGGTAGAAATTATCCGGCGGAAACAATCACCGCTGATTGTGAGCGAGGATGAGTTTATCAAACCCGACACAACACCGGAGGTGTTGGCCCGGTTGCGTCCCGCCTTCAAAAATGAAGCCGAAGGTGGTACGGTTACGGCAGGCAATGCCTCCGGCCTGAATGATGGCGCCGCAGCCGTAGTCGTGGCGTCAGATGATGCGCTGAAGCGCTTTGGCATCCGGCCCCTGGCAAGAATTGTCGCTTCTGCGGTAGTAGGTACAGAACCCCGTATCATGGGAATCGGCCCGGTCGAGGCATCTGAACGCGCACTGAAAAAAGCCGGTCTGGCGATGACAGATATGGACATTATCGAAATCAATGAAGCGTTTGCCGTGCAGGTACTTGCCTGCACCCGGGCATTGGCACTTGCCGATGATGATCCAAGGATCAATCCCAATGGCGGCGCCATTGCCCTGGGCCATCCCTTAGGAATGAGCGGTACACGTATTGTGTTGACTGCCGCGCTCGAACTTCAAAAACAAAACAAGCGATACGCCCTCGTTACCATGTGCATCGGGGTAGGACAGGGGTATGCGACGATTATTGAAAGGACCTGATTTATCTGGAAATGACTACAAAACTTACGAACCTCGCTTTAGGAAAATGGATACCCCACGAAGGTGCGGGCATTCCCCAATACAATGCCGTAACTGGTGAGCTCATCGCAACCTGCGGAAGTGAAGGGCTGGATTTTGCCGAAATGATGCGCTACGCGCGCCGCACGGGCAATCCCAACCTCCGCAAAATGACCTTTCAGCAGCGTGGGCTTATGCTGAAGGCGCTTGCTCTTTATATGCATGAAAGGCGAAAGCAATATTACCCGGTCAGCTATCAGACCGGTGCAACCAAAGGCGATAGCTGGGTGGACATTGATGGGGGAATCGGTACGCTGTTTGCTTACGCGAGCCTCCGCCGGAAATTTCCCAATGAAACCTATCATGTGGATGGCGAAACGGTAGGGCTTTCAAAGGGCGGCACTTTTATCGGGCATCATATCATGGTTCCGCGTCGCGGCGTGGCGGTTCATATCAATGCATTCAACTTCCCGATATGGGGAATGCTGGAAAAATGTGCGGTCAACTGGCTGGCCGGAATGCCCGCAATTGTCAAAGCCGCAGAGCCCAGCTCTTTTGTTACTCATGCTTTTGTGCGCGATATGATCGCCTCCGGCATTCTGCCTGAAGGCGCGCTGCAACTGGTTTGCGGCCCGGGAGAAGGAATTCTGGAGCCGGTTACCTCGCAGGATGTAGTAACTTTCACGGGTTCTGCTTCCACCGGGCGTTTGCTCAAAGCCCATCCCAATATCATCGAACATGCGGTGCCCTTTACCATGGAAGCTGATTCCCTCAATGCCGCAGTATTGGGTGAAGATGCTGTGCCCGGAACGGAAGAGTTTGACCTCTTTGTGAAAGAAGTTCGCCGGGAAATGACCCTGAAATGCGGGCAGCGCTGTACGGCCATTCGCCGCATTCTTGTTCCAGAAAACCTGATAGAAGACGTGCAGATTGCCATTTCAAAAGAACTGGCAAAAACCACCATCGGCAATCCTGCGGACGAATCTGTACGCATGGGAGCTTTGGTAAGCCGGGTTCAGTCAGAAGAAGTAGCCCGGAGGGTAAATGAACTTGCCCTTCAAAGTGAAATTGTCTTTGGTGGGTTGGATCAGCCATTCGAAGTGATGGGAGCGGATCGGGAGAAAGGTGCTTTTTTTGCCCCTGTGTTGCTCCGCAATGACCGTCCGTTTGATAATCTGGGTTCGCATGAAATTGAAGCATTTGGACCGGTAAGCACGATTATGCCTTATAAAAATCTGGATGAAGCGATCGAACTTACCCATCTGGGGAAAGGTTCGCTTGTGAGCACTATTGCTACTTTTGATGACAAACTGGCCCGTGAGTATGTGATGGGTGCGGCTTCCCATCACGGTCGTATTTTGGTACTAAACCGGGAAAGCGCAAAAGAAAGTACGGGGCATGGTTCGCCCATGCCAATGCTTGTACACGGCGGGCCGGGAAGGGCAGGGGGAGGAGAAGAAATGGGCGGAATGCGCGGAGTCAAACATTACCTTCAGCGGTGTGCGATTCAGGGTACGCCCACAACGATTACCGCAGTTACGAATGTTTTTCAACAGGGAGCAAAATATATAGAAACGCCTGTTCATCCTTTTCGCAAACATTTTGAAGAGTTGGCGGTAGGGGAAACGGTCATTACCCATAAACATACAGTTACCGAGGCTGATATTGTAAACTTTGCCAACCTTTCGGGAGATAATTTTTACGCGCATATGGATGTAACTTCCCTGGACGGAACGATTTTTACGGGTAGAGTAGCGCACGGATATTTTGTGTTGTCCAAAGCCGCAGGTTTATTTGTCGATCCGAAGAAAGGGCCGGTTTTGCTGAACTATGGACTGGAGGAATGTCGGTTTACCAAACCTGTTTATCCGGGTATGACCATCGGGGTAAAATGTACGGTAAAAGAAAAAGTAGATCAGGAAAAAAAGACCCCGGAAGATGTCGCCAAAGGGATTGTGAAATTTTTAGTGGATGTATATGACGAAACAGGCGAAACCGTTGCTATCGCCACAATTTTGACAATGGTCAAAAAATTAGATCAGCAGTAAATTTGTGGAATTTCTGTAGCTATATTTGTTGATACCACCACTAATTACAACATGATATGAAACCTGTCCGGTTGATTTTGATTCTTAGTCTTGCCCTGTTTTTGATGACATTATCAGGCTGTAAAGGGACAAAATCCCTGGCTTCCACCAAATACCAGACCCGCTATCTGCCTGCGGTTGTTGCGGATCTCTATTTGGGTATGCCGATGAAAGCCGCAATCGCAGCTCACCCCGGAATGAAGTTTGATTCCGACGATGATTTCCGCAAGTCCTATATTGAGACATTCGATAGCGATGGCCTTTCCAATATCACCTATTATTTTGATGATAATGCGGAAGGGTCATTGTATGAGTTTATCATCGAGTATGATAATGCGGAAGAAAGGGATGCGGTGGCTGCAAAATATTTGGGTAAGCCCAACTATGAAGACAATACCGAATGGCTCTACGACAGCCGTGAAGGTTTTAATATCCACGCATGGAATTACAATAGCAAACTGGTTATTGTCGGTGTGATCAAAGGTACGGAATGGTCTGAGGAATAACGACTGGGTTTAGCTATTGTATTTTTCGAGAATATTCAGGCAGACCTCAAAGTTTTTGGGATAGGGAACTGAAAACTCCACTTCTTCACCGGTGCCTGGATGCGTAAACTTCAGTGAGCGGGCGTGAAGGAGATAGCCATGGTTGATGGGTTGTTCATCTTTTCGCCCGCTGGCTACATATTTGCGTTTGATGTCGGAGAGGAGAATGTCTTTTCCTCCATAAAGTGTATCGCCTACGATAGGACAGCCAATCGCAGAGAGATGAGCCCTGATCTGGTGCATACGTCCGGTAACCGGTTCGCAGCGGAGGAGGGTAAAACTCTTAAAATTGTGTTCAGAGTTGACGATAGTGAGTGCTTTTTTCCCTGAGTGCTTATTAATGGTTACTTTCTTATTAGTTGAAATAAGCAGTGAGAGATCGATTTCCCTGTTTTCAAAGTGATGAACGCCGTGGATGATCGTTTGATAGACTTTCTTTACTTGTCTGTGTTGAAACTGAAGGGCGATATTACGGTAGTTTTCGGGTCCTTTGGCCATAAGCAGGATGCCCGAGGTGTTTTTGTCCAACCGGTGGCAGAGTTGAAGTTCGGGTAAATAAGCCTGAGACAGCTGACTCAGGTTTTGATTATTTTTATCATCGAGACTTGAGATATAAAGGGGTTTGTTGACGACCAGGATATGTTCATCTTCATGAATGATGATATCTTCAAAGCGAATGAAGGGGCGTTTTTTCTGTACTTCCATAATCTTTTATTTTCCGGGGGCATCAAGGATTCCGATTACCCAGGACATATTTTTAATTTTTGCATCAGCGGCTTTATAGCCGGGATAGAATTTATTCACCCAGTTCCAGAAGTTTTGGCTGTGATTCATTTCCCTCAGATGCATGAGTTCATGAATAATCACATAGTCAATCAGGGGTATGGGCAGAAAGATCAGGTACCAGTTGAGGTTGATATTTTTTTTCCCGCTGCAGCTTCCCCATTTACTTTTGACATTTTTGACGGAGATAACATTCACAGAGGAGCCAGTCATCTGGGCCAGGTGCTGAGTACGTTGAATGAGATATTTTTTTGCCAGCGCTTTTAATGCTGCAAAAAGGATGAGGTGTAACGGAGTTTTCTGGTCTTTGAGCGGCAGGGAAATATGTATTTGCCCATCAGCAGTCATTTTTACAGACCGTTTTGCCGCAGTAGTCATGACAAAAGGAATATACTGCCCCTGGTAGAGAATTTTGGAGTCTGCGATTTCTTTATAAAACTCTGCCCGGTTTTCCTGCAGCGCCTTCATATTGATATAGTTGCGCAAAATCCATGTTTTTTTCTTTTCGATAAAAGCCCTGGCATCATCAGTCAGCACACCGCCGGGCGTGCGGATAATCAGTTTGGGGTCAGGGCCGGCAAACTGAATGCTGATATTTCTGCTTCGGTTTTTCTCTACGAGACAGGGGATTTTTTCGCTAAGGATTTCCAGGGTCATAAGCCGGTGGCGTCACAAATCAAGTCAGAAGTTTATGGTGTAAAAATAACAACTATTTTCCCCTTAAAAAACGTATCACTCCACCTATTTGACCTTCCGGACATGATTAGCGGAAAATGAAGCCTTTGTACTTGTGGGTATTTCCCAAGATTGTGTATCTTTGACAATTGCACACGTAAACATCGGAAATATGAGATTAGAAAAAAGTGTAGAAGATAAATACACCATTATAAAACTTCTGGATGAGAAACTGGATTCTCGTATTTCTCCCGAACTAAAGGGTGAATTTATCAACCTGAATGCTCAGGGAAGTAAGAATATTATTCTCAACCTTGGAGATGTCAAATATGTGGACAGCTCCGGATTAAGCGCGATTCTGACAGCCAACCGTCTGTGTGGTACTTCAGGCGGGCTGCTGGTTATCTGCCATATCAACAGTCATGTAGAAAAGCTTATCAAAATTTCTCACCTTGAATCGGTATTGAATATCCTTCCCACGCAGGATGAAGCTATTCAGGAAGTCTTTATGGCTGAAGTAGAAAATGAAATCAGCGAAGATGCTGAAACCCTGTAGTAAACCGGCCATAATAGATCACTATAAAAAAAATACGCGTGTTTGAAGTTCAAATTCTGGGAACAAGCGCTGCCATTCCTACCAATTCAAGATTGCCCTCTGCTCAGGTTGTAACGATCAATGACCGTCATCATCTGGTGGATTGCGGTGAAGGTACCCAGATTCAACTTCTTCGGGCAAAGGTGAAATATTCCCGGTTGGATGCTATTTTTATTTCTCATCTCCATGGAGATCATATTTTAGGGGTACCGGGTTTGCTCAACTCATTGAGTTTGTATGAGCGAAACTTTCCGCTTAAACTTTTTGCGCCTTCCGGTTTGAAAGATATACTGGATCTGGTATTTGAGCAGACCCACAGTTATCTCAATTTTGAGCTGGAATTTATTCCGACAGAAGACTTCGCGCCTGGATCTGTGTTATATGAAACCGATCGTTATCAGGTGTATGCGCTTCCGCTCGAACACCGGATTTTTTGCCGGGGATTCAAGTTTGTCGAAATCAACAAACGCCCCCGTTTTGACTTCTATAAAGCCAAGGCCCTTGAAGTGCCCAATCAATACTTTGGTTTGCTGAAGCAGGGCAACCAGGTGGAGTTGGAAGACGGGAGAACTATTACCCCGGATGATGTACTCCTTCCTCCAGAAAATCCCCTTTCATTTGCTTATTGTTCGGATACCCGGTACAACGAAGAATTGATTGACCATATTCGACATACAAGACTGCTATACCATGAGTCCACTTTCCTGAATGATATGCAGGCAAGGGCACAGGAAACTTCCCATAGTACCGCATTGGATGCCGGGCGAATAGCAAGTGCGGCGGAAGTCAACCAGCTTTTGCTGGGACATTTTTCCGCACGATATAAAGATCTGAAGCCGTTTCTGGATGAAGCAAGATCCGTTTTCCCAAACACACTTCTCGCAAAAGAAGGGTATGTGTTTAATGTAAAAGATTTTGCTTAATTTACGTTGCAACAACGATTTGAGTATTGATTCTACCCGATGTACAAAAAAGAAAACCTCCTGTTTATATTTTTGGGCGGATTTTTTATCACCAATGCCCTGATAGCTGAGTTTATCGCCGTTAAGATTTTTTCACTGGAAGAAACCTTTGGTCTTGCTCCTGTGAATATGACGCTTTTTGGCGAAAGCGGGCTTGCTTTCAACCTTACCGTAGGTGTTTTGCTTTGGCCGGTCGTATTTATCATGACCGACGTGATCAATGAATATTACGGAAAACGGGGCGTAAGGCTTTTGTCATTTATGGCTGTGGGGCTGATATCCTATGCCTATCTGATGGTACTGCTGGCCATGAAAGTAAAACCTGCAGGATTTTGGCTCGAGCTGAATGCCGATATCACACCAGATATTAATGTGGCTTTTGGCCGCATCTTTGGCCAGGGGCTTTGGATTATCATTGGTTCCTTATGTGCTTTTCTCATCGGCCAGCTGGCCGATGTGCGGGTCTTTCATCTACTTCGAAAGGTGACCGGCTCTTCCAAAATCTGGCTGCGAGCGACAGGTTCTACGCTGGTTTCTCAATTGATCGATAGCTTCGTCGTACTTTTTGTAGCTTTTTATATAGGACCTCCGCCCGAAAGAAAATGGACGCTGATCATGGTGCTTACCATTGGATCAATGAGTTACATCTATAAGTTTTTTATGGCAGTGGTACTCACCCCCCTGATTTATCTGTTTCACGAAGTGATCGATGCCTATTTGGGCAAAGAGCGGGCAAACCGCCTTATCGAAATCGCCGCAGGTAATATTCCCCATGACGAATAAACCAGGGGATAATTGAATTTCTTACCTTTAATTATTCAATTTTTATGGAATAAATTCCATAAACCGAAAGAGTTTTGGCGTTTTTTTTCGAATAAATGCCCTATTTTTCTGCGATTTAATTAAATTTTTCTTATGTTTCTGTACCTTTATTTAATCCAAGCCTTTTACTGTTGTGGATATTCTGGAACGAATCATAGAAAATCTTACCAGCGACGAAGTCAGGCGTTTCAAAATCCTGTCCAACCGGTTTAAGGCCGATGAGGAGAAAAAGCTGCTGGTTCTTTTTGACGCGATCCGGTCCGGTAATTTTAAAGACTCCGAAAACGATGTGATCGTGCAGTTTTACGGCGGTACGGATGCCAAATCCAAAAATAGCTACTACCGTCTCCGCAACAAGCTCCTGAGCAATCTTGAAAAAAGCCTTCTTTTTTATCATTTCAACTATAAAAACTCGATAGAGTCATATAGCAATATTCAATTGTCGGTGCTCTATAAGGAACGGGGCCTCTATCGTGAAGCTTTTTACAGCCTCCGGAAAGCCGAAAAAGTAGCTACCGATTACGACCAGTTTAATGTACTTGAAATTATCTATGATGAGATGCTTCAACTTTCCGTTCATGTAGATGTTGAAATTGAAGCTGTCATTAGCCGCCGAAAAGACAACCTCCGGAAAATTGAAATCCTTCGCGCAAACAGTGAAATTCTCGGGATGATCACCCAGCAGCTTACCCGCCGCAATTATTCGCGCAACAGCAAAACGACAACGGTGATCAAAACGATGGAGAATATCAGAAACCGGCTCGAAGAGCATAAGGATATTTTTCATTCTCCCTCCGGAAAAATCATGATCCTCAAGGCGGTTGTAACAATTTTGATTCAAAAATCGGCCTATAGCGAGCTGAATGAATATGTGAAAAATGCATTTGAAGATTTTGAAGTAAACAAACTGTTCAACAAAGACAATCACTCGACTCGGGTAATGATGCGGATCTGGCGGGTGAACTCTCTGCAAAAATTGCTGAAACTTGAAGAAGCCGAAACCCAGATTGAACTCTTGTACGATGATTTGTTGCTCCATAGTAAGCAGAACTACAAGGAGTTTGCATTTTACTATTACTCGGCCAAAATCTACAATCAGAAGCTGACCGGTGATCTCAAAGGTGCCTCCCGGATATTGGAAGAGGCATTCTCCCAAAAGGAGATCATCCGCAACGAGGTGCACGAACTGTACCTGTTGATCAGTCGCGCGGACCAGTTTTTCAGTCAGGAGATGTACGATAAAGCCGTAGATGCTGTCAAAAAAATAAAATCGCACAAAGGCTTTTCTATGGTTGATGAGGAATTGCGACTTTATGTGCACGTATTTGAAATCGTCAATTTTTTTGAAGCGAAAGAATATAAACATGCAGAATCAGCATGGCGTGCATTGAGGAAAAATTTCAAATCCTTACTTAAAGATGAGTTTTATGGGCATGTGTCAAAATTTTTGACAGTAATCATGCGACTCAATACAGCCGCACTGGATGGCAAAACTGTATTTATCAAATCTGCTTACAAACATTATATTGCCCAGTTTCCCGCTTCCGAGATTGGCAACAATCAGATTATTCCGTACGAAATTTATCTTGCCTCCAAGGTGGAGGAGAATAGCACCTACTATCAGCTATTCATTGAATCGATCAGAAATATCAGAGGTTTATCTCTTTAGGATTTTTCCTTTTACCTCTTTTCCCCCATACTCCAGCATATAGAAGTAAACGCCCGATGATTTTCCCGAAAGATCAGCATTGATTGTGTTTTCTCCACGGATTCCATCAAACTGGCCTGTCCATATTTTTCGGCCTGTCTGGTCAAAAATAAATAATCTTACCGGACCTCTTTGTCCCATGGGAACGGTAAACGTGAGGTTTTGATCGAAGGGATTATTGTGGACAAATGGCTGATCAACATTTTGATGATCAGTTGTTTGTGTCCAGGTGGCGGTTGCTGAAGCCAGGGTAAATTTACCACCGGTAGGCGTATAGGCGATCAGTTGGTAGTGATTGGTTCCGTTGTGAGGCGCTTCATCAAGGACGGTATAATAACTGCCCATTTCATAATTGCCGGTACCAGGTATATCAAACAAGCCGGAGAACAGCTGTGCCGGTAAGTCCGCTTTTTCTATTTCGAAAATAACGCCGGGTTTTTCGTATCCGGTTTCCCATGACAGAGCAATACCTGAAGGAACCGGCTCGGCGACAAAACCATAGTCATTGCCGGTACCGGCAGTTTCTGATTCATTCGCAGCCCCTACAGAAAGTTCCCAGACAAAGGATGCCAGCGCGACGGCAGTATCTGGCTCTAAAACGGCAAAAGCCATAGGCCAGACAATGATATCATGTGTAACACT
Source organism: Bacteroidia bacterium (assembly GCA_041391665.1). Lineage (NCBI taxonomy): Bacteria > Pseudomonadati > Bacteroidota > Bacteroidia > Bacteroidia bacterium. Next base: position 1,984,330 of record JAWKNO010000001.1, read on the forward strand.
TCCACCGCCAAACCGGGCGGCATCAAATACATAATTGGATACAGGAATTGTAAAGCTATCTCCAGGTGCAACCGCCAGGCCCGGGCTGAAATTTTCGACAAGTTGGGTAGGCGCATCTCCATCTACGGACAGCATCAGGGTAACCGGATGAATAAAATCGCGAGATGGGTCCTGGTTGACAACCGTGAGATCAAAGCTATAAGAAGTGCCCTCTATAATGATACCGGGAACAGGCATGGGTTCTGCAACAGCCAGCTTATGGCTTAGGTTGGCCATGGTATGGTTGAAAATGACACTTTTGGCAGCGGAGTCATTGGAAATCACCCCATAAGCCATGGGCCATACGATAATATCATGCGTAATACCACCACCGGTAAAACGCGTGGCATCAAACAGATAGCTTTGTACCGGAAGCAAAACAGTATCGCCGGGGAGTGTAGGCGAGGGAAGTGAATAATTGCTGAGTAATGGGAGAGCAGGCCCGCCATCTACCGACATAAAAAGCGAAACCGGAACATTAATCGCAAAGATCGGGTCTTCATTAATGACCGGAATATCAAAAGAATATTGACTGGTATCGTTGATAACACCTGGAAAAGCTTCAAGGTTGATAATAGACAACCTTGCAGAAGTGCTTTGGGCTTTTGCGGGTGTTCCTGAAATCAAAACAATGAAGAGGGCGAACAATCCTCCTAAAAAGTAACCCCTCATATTCATAATGGAGTGGAATTATATCGAAATCTACAAAGTTTCACCTAACTTTACAAAATATACGAACCAATCGTATCTTTCGTATTTGCCCCCGAAACAGAAATATTAAAACATATGCACGCAGATTTTATCCAACATTTACAGAGAGAGATCGCTGATATTCAGTCTTCAGGACTATACAAAAACGAACGGGTGATTACCAGCCCACAATCAGCTGAGATTACCGTTTCGGGTGGTCAGCGGGTGTTAAATTTTTGTGCCAACAATTATCTGGGGCTTTCTTCGCACCCTGCTGTAGTTGAGGCTGCCAAAACGGCCATTGATACCCATGGATATGGCCTGTCTTCGGTAAGGTTTATTTGTGGTACCCAGGACATCCACAAGATTCTGGAAAATAAAATCTCCCAATTTTTGGGAACGGAAGACACCATTCTGTATGCTGCTGCCTTTGACGCCAACGGCGGTGTATTTGAGCCGATTCTCGGTGCGGAAGATGCGATTATTTCTGACGAACTCAACCATGCCAGTATTATCGATGGTGTGAGATTGTGTAAAGCGGAGCGGTTTCGCTACAAAAACAACGACATGGTCAGTCTGGAAGAATGTCTGCAAAATAGCAGCCATTGCCGTACAAGGCTGATTGTAACAGACGGCGTGTTCTCCATGGATGGTACCATTGCCCAATTGGACAAAATCTGTGACCTGGCAGATCGCTATAACGCAATGGTGATGGTGGACGAATGCCATGCCACAGGATTTATGGGCAAAACAGGTCGTGGTACCATCGAACATTGCGGCGTAATCGGAAGAGTGGATATCATCACTGGTACATTGGGAAAAGCATTGGGCGGAGCTTCAGGTGGTTTTACTTCCGGCAGAAAAGAAATTGTCGAAATGTTGCGCCAGCGATCACGGCCCTACCTTTTTTCAAATACGCTGGCACCATCCATTGCGGGAGCAAGTATTGCCGTATTGGATATGATTTCCCAAACGACAGAACTTCGGGACAAGCTGGAGTTTAATACCCGATATTTTCGTGAAAAAATGACGGCAGCAGGGTTTGATCTGAAACCGGGTACCCACCCGATTGTACCAATCATGCTGTATGATGCCGTATTGGCTCAAAATTTTGCTGCCAAACTGCTCGAAAATGGTATCTATGTGATCGGATTTTTCTACCCGGTCGTGCCCAAAGGACAAGCGCGTATCAGGGTACAACTTTCTGCCGGACACGATTTGCATCACCTGGATAAAGCCATTGAAGCATTTACCCAAACCGGCAAAGAGCTGGGGGTAATCAAATAAAAATTGTATAACCATGCTGGAAAACACGACACCTATCCTCCAGAAACTGGCTTACGGACACACGCTCTCTGCCGACGAAATTAAACAGGCGCTGGATATCATCAGCGATGAAGATACCGTGCCTGACAAAGAGAACAGCAACGGGTTCTATTTCCTCGCCCTTACTTTTGGGTTAATGGCCAAAGGCCCCACAGCCGAAGAACTATTGGGTTTTGTCGAAAGTATCCGCGACCGGTCTGTCAAACTGGAAACCACTGTGCCGGCTTCCAATATCATCGATATATCTGGTACGGGAGGAGACCTGATCAAAACGATCAATGTCGGCACAATTTCCAGCTTTGTACTTGCTGCCGGAGGTTTGTCCGTGGCAAAACAGGCTACCCGTGGTTATACCGGTTATACCGGAAGTGCCGATTTGTACACGCAGATCGGGATAAATCCTTATAGCGTGGATTCCGGTCATGCGGTCAGAAGTCTGGAAGAATTGGGTTTATCTGCTTTTTATACCCCCGGACTGACGGATAAGTTTAAAAACCGGATGGATTTTCTGGTCAAGCTGAAAACCATCGGTTTATCATATCCTACCCCCTGGCATTTGATTTCCTGGGTATATTCTCCCTTCACTATGGAGAACCGAATTTATGGAGTATTTGACCCCAGATATGCCGAAACGCTGACCCGTTTATTTCAGAAGATGGATTACCGGAATGTACTGGTTATACATGGAATGGACGGGCTTGACGAATTTTCCAACGTAGGAGAAACATTTGTCTCAGAATTGAAGGACGGAAAGATCAGGGAGTATATGGTTACGCCCGAAGATTTTGGTTTGAAACAAAGCCCGGTGGCATCCATTCTGACACTCACCAAAGAAGAAAAAGCCAGGCTGGATCACCCTATGACACTTCAGGCAGAGCGGGACGAACTACGGGAAATGGGCAAAAAAAGGAATATACGGGCATTTTTTGAGATCCTGAATGGAGAGGAAACCGGTCCGCTGCGCGATTTGGTGATGATGAACTGCGGTGCGGCGTTTTATGTATCGGGGAAAGCCGGGAGTTATCGGGAGGGGACCGACATGGCCCGCGAGATACTGGTTTCCGGCAGGGCTTCAGCGAAGCTGAAGGAACTGATTCGTTTTGCCGGCGCGGAAGAAAAGGTCGCAGAAACCATGAAAAATCTGTGGTAGTAATAACCCGCAATTTCTGACAGATGAAAATACTTATTTTGGGTGTGAATGGAGGTTTTGGAAAACTTTTTCATACCCTGTTGTCAAAGGAAAATCTGAAAATATCCGGCGTAGATCTCCAGCCAGAAGCGGAAGGCGAAATTGCGCCCGAAAACTATATCAGCTGCAATCTCTTTTCCCCCAACGAATCTACACTAAAGGAAATATCCGTTGCAGATGTAATCCTGGTCTGTCTACCTGAAAAAGTAGTCTATCCATTGCTGCCAACGATTCTCCAGCATGCCCGAAAAGAAACATTGATCGTAGAAACGACTTCCGTAAAAAGCACCATTGCTTCGATCATCAATGAGCGCGCTATTCAGCGGGAAGTGTTGAGCATCAATCCGATGTTTGCGCCAGACCTTGGAATGAAAGGTAGCAGTATGGTGGCTGTGAGATTTAACCCGAATTCTGCTACAGCATGGTTTTCTTCTTTTGTGGAAAAACAAGGTTGTCGCATTACCTGGATGACTACTGAAGAGCATGACATGCTCACGGCGATGACGCAGGTAGCCACACATGCAGCGATTATCAGCTTTGGGTTTATGCTCGAAAAAATGAATTACGACGCAGATCGCAATATTCCGGTTTCTCCTCCGCCTCATCTCAATCTGCTGGCATTGTTTTCAAGAATAAAAACGGCAAACCCCGAAGTTTACTGGAAAATTCAAACGGATAATCCATACGGCGAAATGGCCAGAGAAGCCTTGTTGGGGAGCCTATCCTCCTTTAACGATATGATTAAAAATGCTGATAAAGAAGGATTTGAGCAACTAATGAATCATTCATTATCCAGCGAAAAGAACCATGCCCAAAAACTGGCGGAAGAATGTCGGGAGATCTTTGCTCATCGGTTTAAGGGATAAAACTGACAGTTGAAGCAGATTATCTTCCTTTTATATCAGGCTGAATAAGTATGGTATTTATGTTTTTGTATATTTGATATCAGATCAGCATATAGCCAACCAGGCCCAGGTTACCCACCAAATTTTTTTCCTGTATCAATTCAGGTAGGGAAATTCATATCATCTGTTAACCTATTCGTATCAATGAGAACACTGATTATCGACAATTACGATTCCTTCACTTACAATCTGTTTCAGCAAATTGCTGAAGTGAGCAACCACGAGCCGATCGTATTCTACAACAATGAGATTACAATTGAGCAAATCCGCGAACTGAATCCCTACAACATTATCATTTCCCCCGGACCGGGCAATCCTTCGGTTCCTGCCGATTTTGGTGTTTGTGGTGATGTGTTAAAGACCATCAGGGATATTCCAGTATTGGGAGTATGTCTGGGACATCAGGGGCTGGGGCATTATTTTGGCGGAAAAGTCGAACACGCGCCTTATGCAATGCATGGCCGCATCCGCAATGTGTGGCACAACGACAATGCGCTTTTCAAAGGAATTCCGCAGGGATTTCCTGTCGTGCGCTATCATTCTCTGGTGGTAAACAATGATCTTCCTGACTGTTTTGAAAAACTGGCCTGGACAGAAGACGATATTTTGATGGGCATCCGGCATAAAGAGTTTCCATTATGGGGCATGCAGTTTCATCCGGAGTCGATTAAAACTTCGTTTGGCCATGACCTGATTCGCAACTTTTTCCAGATCACGGAGAAGTTTTATCAGGAAAATGGAATGGCTGACCGGAAACTTGATGCCGGGGGGATTAGCATGGACCACAATTTTGCTTTCCGCAATCAGGGTGAAAAGTATGAGGTGATATATGAAAAGCTGGAGATAAATCCAGATTCACATCAGGTATTTGACAACCTGTATGGAGACGACGAAAATGTATTCTGGCTGGATAGCAGTAAATTGGAGAGAGGACTTTCCAGATTCTCTTATATGGGAAAATATGGGGAGAGTGAAGAAGATATTCTGGTTACCTACAAATCCAGCGAAAAACTACTGAAAGTGGAACAGCACGGAATGGTCAATTACCGCGAAGGTTCAACCATATTTGATTTTCTCGATGAAAAGATCAAAGAATTCGCCACAATGACTGAGGGACTTCCTTTTAAGTTCAACTGCGGATTTGTGGGATATCTCGGTTATGAACTCAAGCAGGACTGTGCCCCGGTAGGTGCGCTGGACGCCAAAATTCCCGATGCGGTGTTTGTATTTGCTTCGCGACTCATTGTCTTTGACCATGAAGAGAACTGCACGTATCTGTTGGCACTTACCTCAAAAAATGATCGTACAGCAGCGGAAGCATGGATTACAGGGACCCGTGAAAAACTTCAGCATCTATCTCCGATGACACCGTTGGTTCTGCAATCTTCAGATGAAAAGGTCAGCTTTAAACTGCACAAAGGCTACGATCAGTATATTGAAGCAATCAAAGAATGCCAGCGGAATATTGTTGATGGGGAAACGTATGAGGTTTGCCTGACCAACTCCGTTTCTACAGAGCTGGATATCGATCCATACTATTTGTACCGTGTACTTCGCGAGACGAATCCTGCGCCATATTCCACGTATATGCGGTTTAGGGATGTATCGGTAATCTCTTCTTCTCCTGAGCAGTTTCTCGATATTCGCCCTGACGGATGGGTTTATACCAAACCAATCAAAGGCACATTGGAGCGTTCCGCTGATCCTGTCATTGATGAAGAAATCAAAGAAAGGCTGAAAAGCAGTGAAAAAGATCAGTCAGAAAACCTTATGATTGTGGATTTGCTGCGCAATGACCTGGGCCGTGTATGTGAAGTCGGTACAGTCAGTGTGCCTCATCTGATGGCCATTGAAAGTTATGCCACCGTACACCAGATGGTAAGTACCGTGAAAGGACGCCTTCGGTCCGATCTGAGTGCAGTCGATTGTATTAAGGCAACCTTTCCCGGAGGTTCTATCACAGGCGCCCCCAAAATAAGGACGATGGAGATTATCGACAGAGTAGAAGGACTGGCAAGAGGCGTATATACCGGCTCGATAGGATTTTTGGGGTTGAATGGCACTTCCGAATTAAATATCGCCATCCGTACTGCTGTCATGGCTGGTGAAGAAATTACCATAGGAAGTGGGGGGGCGATTGTTGCGCTTTCCGATCCGCACAATGAATTTAAGGAGATTATGATTAAAGTTTATCCGCTGGTAAAAGCCATTGTAAAAGCCGTGAGGGGAGATTTTGACCCCACATACTTTGAGATGGGCGAACTCAGCGGCCCGCAAATGATAAAAATTAAAAACGATGCCTAGTCTGGAAGAATTTAGAAATGAGATAGATCAGTTAGACAGAACGATCATTGAAGCGCTTGGGCGCAGGTATGATATTTGCCGGGATGTCGCCAAATACAAAAGCGAAAACGACATTCCTATGATGCAGCCTCACCGCGTAGAGCATGTGAAAAACAAAGCGGTGGAGATGGGCAAACAATATCGTCTAAACCCCGATCTGGTCTATAATATCTATTCCCTGATCATCAACGAAAGTTGCCGTCTCGAAGATGAAATCATCGAAGAGCTAACCGAAAAGAAAAGCTGATTATATTTGCCCCTTCCCGTGAAGGGGCTTTTTTTTTAAATTCTATCAGTCTTTTTATAAAATTGGGATTATCAAAAATTTTTTCCGCATACCGATCTATACGCCGTCCGCATCGCTGTGGCAACAATTACTTATTTCTCTGCTCAGTGGAGTCGCTGTATGTATGGTTTTATTGCTTTTTCGCCCGTTTCATGTGACACTCAGGAGTTGGTGGGAATTTTGGGTAGTGATTGGTTATGGCGGGGTTACGATGATTTCTGTACTGATCAACCAATTATTTTTTGATCGGCTAATGCCTCGGTTTGCAGGTCAGGTTCAGCGAATTGGCGATCAACTGTTTTCAATTGTCTGGATGATTCTTTTTATTTCGGTTGCCAATTTTCTCTATCACAATGCAATCAACCACTTTGGTGATTTTAGTCTGCGTACCCTTTGGATGGTGGTAGAGCGAACGGCTGTGGTTGCGGTTGTTCCTTTTTTGTCTGTGTATATGCTGTATCTGTATCAAAAGGTGAAAACCTATGAGAAAATTGCGGGGGAATTCACTTCGCACCCGGTACAGTTGGCGAAAAATACATCAAACCTCTGGCTGAAAGGAGAAGGCAAAAGTGATGTATTGCAGATTTCTCCCGAACAGTTGTTATACCTCCAGTCAGCAGACAACTATGTGGAAGTATTTTGGATTGAAAATGAGCAGGTGAAAAAATATTTGTTGCGGGGCACGCTCTCTATGATGGAGCCTCAGTTGGAGGGGCAGAATCTGGTCAGGTCTCACCGGTCATTTATTGTAAACCTTTCGCAGGTACTGACATGGGAGCCTTCTTCGAATGGATTGATGCTCCGCCTCAAACATGTAGAAATTCTCATCCCCGTTTCCCGGAAATATTTACCCGCCATCCGGAAAGTATTGGGGGCTTAAATTTTTATTTATTTCTATTGTGGTTTATAATGCTTTACCCAATGAATGGAGCGGAATTTGTTTTCCATTTTTTTCCAGAACAAGATTATAACCACAGGCTTCAATAACATGTAGAAAGTTTTTAAGACCCATATCTTTAGATTTGCCGGATCTTATTTTTTGGATAGCTGTTCCAGATAAACCAGCAGCTTTTGCTAGTTCACGCACGGATTTCGCATCCTCATCCATGATCGCCAACAAAAGCTCTGATAAGACTAATTCACGGTATCCTTCACTTTCCAATTTGCCGAATTCTGGATTTTGCTGCCAGCGTTCAATTGTATTCATATTGTTTAAATTAGAGCTTATAATAATTACCCTCCTGTATTCTTTGCTGATAGTCATTCATTGCTCTTAATGCACGGTCTTTTTCTCCTTTAGGAAGTTTTTGCTGCTTTTTTTGAAAGGCATTTGTAATAATAATCTTCTGTCCAGAGACAAAGAAACATAAAAATCTATGCGGTTGGGGTTTGAACACATATACTTGATCCCCTTCGTTACGAAACCTATCTTCTCCCCGAATCTTTCCTATATCTCCCATCAAACGCAGAAGGTTTGCAAGCTTTGCTTTATCTTTTACGGAAAGCCTTTCCGCATAATCAAGCGGCTGGCTTTTTCCATTTTCGGAATAGTACCATTCAATTTGAAAGGCTTGCCCTTTATATGCAATATATTCTTTCATACGACATTTGTGTAACCATGGTTGTACGGTTGTGAATTTAAACGATTTTCTTTAGAATCAAAAAACAAAATCACGCCTCACCCCAAATACCCGTTATTAGTCCCAAAACGGCTTTATGCTTTGTCTGCCGGCATTTTTCAATCGTAGATTCAGGAAAATAAAATCTGCGAAAAAATGGAAATCTTTCACACAGTACTTATGGTCATCCACATTCTGGCGGGTGCTTTTTGCCTGCTGGGTGGTGCTTATCTAATCATTGCTCCCGGAAAAGGAAATGCCCGGCATAAACAACTGGGGCGTCTGTTTACCTGGTGTATGGCTACAATCGTGGCAACCGCTTTTATCATGATTGGCTTTTTCAGGTTTAATATTTTTCTTCTTGTTGTATCAATATTCAGTGGTTATCTGACTTTTTCGGGATACCGGGTACTCCGGCGTAAGACGCCCGGCAGCCATACACATCTCGACTATTGGGTAGCCGTGGCAACGATGCTTACCGGTATCGGACTGGCGGGTTATGGGGGCTGGATACTAATGATTAATGGCAGTCGGGGGATGGTATTGGCCATTCTGTGTATGGTCTTTGCATTTTTTATTTTTATGACTTCACGCACTGACCTTATTGTTTTTCGCCAGACAGAGATGCAGGATCGCCTGTGGTGGAAATATCACCATATGCGCGCCATGATCGGCGCTTTTATTGCGGTGTTTACGGCTTTTCTGGTCAATAATATGGGCAATTTTATCCCTGATTTTGGCTTCAACTGGATAATCTGGATTTTGCCGGCAGCTGTGGGCGTACCGCTTTCAGGGTATTGGGCAAAGCTGATGAAGCGGGAATTAGCGCTGAAGAAAACGGTGAAAAAGAGCGAGGTTGTCAATTAACAGCCTCCGGTATAATACCAGATATTGGGAAAACCTGCATCGTCCATCAATTTGACCCAGCCTTTCCATGTATTTTGAATTTTTGCGTCTCCTTCGCAAGGGTGAATATCATAGAGCGTTACTTCTACTTCTGCCCACAAGCCTTGTCTGTTGCCCGTAAAAGCGATCAGATAGGTATCCCCTTTCATGCTGGTGATTTTTTCGCCTGAAGGAGACGGTGATTTGCGCAGATTCAGGGCAATCGTATCATGCGGATGAAACAGAGATGAACCTATTTGAAGTATGTGATCCATCCACCGAACGGGTTTGAGATGGCAGGCGCGGAGGTTGGCGATTTTGATCCAGGCAGGTTTTTGAAGGGTGTGGGACAAAATCCGAAGAAACCCATCTTTCTCTTCAAAAAATATCAGCCCTGAAGCATCGTAATTAATTTCTCTGCTGTCCCGTTCATCGATGAATTGTTTTTGGGTCTTTCCGGCCAGAATAAACACGGGGCGAGCAAACTGGTAATTTTCCCCGCCTGGGGATTGGATGGTTCCGATTACCGGACCATTGGGGCTTTCATAGATAGGGAAATCAACACCAAAGGGCAGAATCATCGGTACATTTTCAGCTATAAAACCCGAAGAATCGCCTGTTGTGATTACCCCAATTCCCCAGAGCTGAGGGTTTGTGTCCCATTCTCCGGCAAAGGCGGAGGAACAAGAAAGGATAAGCAGCAGTAAAAAAAGCAGATTTTTCATTCCTTAAGTGCTTGCTGAAGTTCGGTGATAGTATATTTTCTGGGAGAATCTTCCATGAGTGGAATGGTAATCGTAATTTGATCTCCTTTGAGTAAATAGGTAAGTTCTTCTGTTCCGTATTCCGGGTCAGAGGGGTCTAGGATCAGTCTGCCAACCTTCCCGGAGACAATGTCGGCGATAAAAATATGTTCACCTCCGCTCATTCCACCGAAGTGATGGATGATGATCATATCACCGACCAGCCGCGCACTTTTGATCGAATACCAGCGCAATTTTTCGGGGCCATTGGTCAACATGGCATCGGAAATAAACACCCAGCGATACCGGTTTCCGGATTTAACCGTAACACCATGGGCAGTTACATAGACCTGGTATTTACTGCTCGAATCAGCCAGAATAAAGTCGGGGCGAGGATTTCGTGTATTTTGAGGCGAAAGATTTTGTGCGTAATACACCAGCCAGGCTTGTTTTAGTGGTTCTTGTGCTGACCGGTTATTGTCTTCCCAGTCTGCGAGATAATTTTCTCTGAAGTAAGCAGCCAGCTTCTGAAGCGTGTCGCCTTTGATTTGAATGGAATAGGGTGGGGGAATATTCATCGGAATCGTCTCCCATTTGACGGCAGGCGAAATGATCTGGGAGTAATAAGCATTTCTGACCGGTTTGCGGTTGTTGAGGTATCCCGAAATCAGCCAATGCAAAGACAGGTCGGGGGTGGAAAACCGTTTTTCACCATTCCATTGTTGTTCCAGTACCTTTAACACCCACTGGTTTTGTTTTGCGGCCATCTGATCTGTAATGGGAATGATATCGAGAAATTCACAAAAACACCCCCCTTTATCTACTTCAAATCGAAGCCCGGTTTTCCCATCGGAGAGCGTATAATGTGTGTACCCAAAACTCGTCCCGAAATCTGATTCCCACCGCAGGGTATCAGATACGCCGTCTTTATTCATATCTGCGATCTGGAGCTTTTCTGATTGAGAAAATAATGTATTTGATATCAGAATAAGCCCTGCTGCTATACTTATATATCCAAACTGCATGTGCGCTAATTTAAATCCACCCAAATCATCCTCTGTTATATAACGGCAAATCCCAGATTATTTTATTCCAGGGACTTTTTTCTTCCTGAATGAGTCTTTCGTAAGCCTTTTGATACACACTTCCGTCGCGACTGGTTTCCACTCCTGACCAGAATTCTCTTCCGAGCAGGAAGCTGTCAGCCAGTTCCTGCCATGAATCAAAACGCGACTGCAATACCTGGGCAGCTGAAATGATTCTGTTCCAGGCGTCTTCTTCATCTATATATTCTGCCAGATAACCTGTACGACAATTGTCAATAAACCGTAGAACGTCCCAGGCGAGGAAACTTGTATTTTGCACATCACCCTGATTATTCCTGATCATCTCCACCCGGTGAATTTCTTCTTCTCTTTCCTGCGCATCTTTGATCGTCGGAATAAACTGTCTTACATATTCGTCAATTTGCATGGGCGTCATGGCGGTGATTTTTGTAATCATCTCACTAAATTCTGCCCGATGTCCTTTTTCAAACAGCCATTCCTGGACTTCCTCAAACTCTTCGGCGTCGTCAATTTCCCATTCTTTGCTGAGTTGTTTTTGGGCGAGAGCTTTTCTCCTTTCGGAGGGCTCTGCACCCCCAAGCAGATGATGACTTAATCCTTTGACATTTGACATAATGGCTACAGTTGCCAGAGCCCAGGTTTTGGGGGAAGGCCCGGGCGGTTTAGCCCTGGGAGTGAGCATTCGTTTTATTCCCAGCAAAATTCCTCTGACGATACTGCGAAATTTATGGATAAATACAGACGCAAAAACCACAGAAAGCAGGTACAGTATTGCCCCCCACCAACCGCGCGTGATATGAAATTGTATGGTAGCAAATGCCGTAGCGACCAATGCCCCGGCGATATAGGCCGCAATGACGAGGTAGTAAATAAATTCAGCGGAGGTACGGATACCGGAGATTGTGCGAACCTGTTTACGAAGGATCCCCCTATAGCTCAATAACATAAGTATAGCACCGATGGCTGCAATTATATAGGGGCTATTGGGTGTCACTTCCATGCCCAAAATTACGCAATCTCATGGAATTTCCATGTCGGATTCATATTCCTTTTAATAAAACCGCATGCCTTGTTCTGCCAGGTCTGAAAAAATAGGCGCAGGCTTAAAACGGCTTCCAAAGTCATCTTCCAGTTCGCGCAGCATGTGGAGGATTTTGGGAATCCCCATGCTATCGGCATATCGAAATGGCCCCCCCAGAAATGCGGGAAACCCTGGTCCGAAGATCGCGCCGATATCTCCATCGCGGGGCGATCGGATAATCCCTTCCCCCAGGCAATAAGCCGCTTCATTGACCAGTCGCAAAGCCAGCCGGTGCTGAATACGGATGCTGGAGAAGGTACGGCGTTTTGTGCCGCCCAAAAGCTTATAAACCTCACGGTTGATTTCCCCTTTCACTTTTTTACCATCTTCACCTGTGGTGTACTGGTAAAAACCGCGGTTATTTTTTCTTCCGAAATAACCCTCTTCTACCATTTTCCCAAGATTGACACCAAATTTCCCACCTCTGGATTCAAACAGGTTCTGGAGAGCACCAGATGTCCCTTTATGCAAAATATCGAGTCCCAGTAAATCCATGAGTGCATGAGGGCCCATGGGAAACCCGAATTTTTGCATGACGAAGTCAGTTTTTGCAATTTCTCCGCCTTCTTCCAGCAGGATCATGGCCTCATTTAGCATAGCTGCCAGAATACGGTTGGTATAAAACCCCGGGCCATCTTTCACCACGATACACGTTTTTCCCTGGCGCACACCCATATCAAATACACTGGCAATGGTTTGTTCGCTGGTTTTTTCGGTGGTAACGATTTCCAGCAAAAGTGTATCACTGACAGGATAGAAATAGTTTACCCCCACAACCTGAGAAGGCCTTTGAGATACGCTTGCGATTTCTGAAACGGAAAGCGAGGCAGTTCCGGTAGCAAAAAGGCAGTGGGAAGGAGTGACAGCTTCTGTTTCTCTGAGAATTTGTTGCTTAAGGGCGAGGTTTTCCTCTGCGGTTTCAATGATGATGTCTGCGCCAGAAAATACGGAATAGCTGGTGTCTGTATATACGTTTTCTGCAATACGATTAGACTCGGTGATTGTCAGCGCCTTTTTCTGCAATCTTCGCTGAAGATCGGCTTGCAACTGAGTGAGTACTTTATCCAGTGGGGCTTTAGAGAGATCTTTCACCCTGAGATCAAACCCATTGATGGCGCTTGTAACAGAAATCCCTGCGCCGATACGCCCTGCACCGATTATGCCGATTTGTCCAATGGGTGTGAAAGCGGTCTGGTAAGGATTTTTCTTCATCTCTGTCATGGAGAAAAATACGCCGATCAACTGTCTGGAGACGTTTGATTGTACCAGCTCGTCAAAAAATTGAATCTCCATATGCGATCCCCTGCGCACCCCGCTGCGAAAGCCCGCTTCTACACAGTCAATAATATGGAGCGGTGCGGGGTAGTTGCCCTGGGTTTTCTCCATTACCTTTTCGCGTGCTTTCTGGAATATCAGCGCCCGGGTTGCCGGAAGCATTTCTGTCAGCTTTTGCGAAAAGGAAAGTTTACTTTTCCTTCGGATTCGCGGCGCATTTGCGATTTTTTTGGCCTGGTCCAACAGCTGATCTGATGTGCAGGTACGGTCAATGATGCCGAGGGTTTCTGCTTCGTAAACATACACATTTTTGCCTGTAAGCATGATTTCCAGTGCCTGGCGGATGCCGATCAGCCGGGGAAGACGCTGGGTACCTCCGCCACCGGGCAAAAGACCTAACTTGACTTCGGGAAGCGAAAAAACAGTGGATTTTTCTTCTACAGCAATCCGACCGTGGCATGCGAGCGCGATTTCCAGTCCTGCCCCCATGCAGGCACCATGGATAGCGGCGATATAATTTTTCTTCGAAGCAGCGAGCCGGTTCAGAATACCATGACCAATCATGCCTGACTCGGCGGCTTCCCCCGGCCCCATTCTTAAAAATTGCTCGATATCGGCGCCTGCAATGAAGTCTTTTTTTCTGCTGATAAGTACGGCACCCTTGATCTCCGCATTATGCTCAATTTCATCTACAACTTTTGCAAATGAGAGGACAAGCTCCGGTGAGATTTTGTTCAAAGGAGAATCCTGCTGATCCAGCCAGATAATGGCAATATTGTCCTGAAGTTCAACGGTTAAGAAAGGGTTCCGTACGAGAGTAATCATAGCCTGGAATGTAAATGGGTCGACGGGAATAAAATTACGCTTTACTGAAGAACTATTCGTTCAGTTAAACCGACATTATTAACCAAACGCGCACAATATTGGTTAAAGTATAAAGCGATCATTTTTGAATCGGCAATTTTGACCAGCAGGTCAGTACATTTTTTACTGGAATTCTCTCTGAGAATTAAGTAATATCGAAACCGAATCCTTTCTACTACCCATGCTCAAAAATAAAATTAACATGAGATTGATTGCCTTGTTTTTTACGATGTATTTTTCTTCGTTATCGGGCGCATTTGCCGTTGATGATTCTCCCCTATGGATGCGGTATCCGGCGATCTCTCCCGATGGAAGTGCGATCGTTTTTTCTTACAAAGGAGACCTTTACCGGGTAAATACATCCGGTGGAATGGCAACGCCGCTTACACTCCATGATGCACATGATTTTATGCCAGTATGGTCTGCTGACGGAAGTAAAATTGCGTTTGCTTCAGACCGCCACGGAAATTTTGATGTTTTTTCGATTCCCTCCGCAGGTGGTGTTGCTACACGCCTGACTTTTCATTCTGCACAGGATTACCCCTCGGCTTTTACTCCCGATGGCAGTCGTGTTCTGTTTTCCTCTGCGCGGATGGTGCCACAGACCAGTACAGATTTTCCTTCACGCGGGTTTCCCCAGTTGCATTCTGTTTCGCTAAATGGCGGAATGCCCCGGATGGAGCTCGGCAATTTTTTGGAAGCAGCGCGCCCTGACAAAAAGGGTAACCGTATCCTTTATCACGATGTGAAAGGATTGGAAGATGACTGGCGCAAACACCATGTGTCTTCGGTTACCCGCGATATCTGGCTTTACGACAAGGCCAAAGATACCCACACCCAGCTTACGACATTTGAAGGCGAAGATCGCAACCCGGTCTGGAGTACAGACGAATCAGAAGTCTATTATCTCAGTGAAAAAAGCGGAACTTTTAATGTCTGGAAACTGGCTCTCAGCAATCCATCCCAGCCGGTACAGATCACCAGTTATACCGACCATCCTGTGCGCTTTTTGTCTATATCAGATGCCGGAGTTTTGTGTTACGGTTACCGGGGCGAAATATTTACCCTTACTCCCGGTCAACAGCCCCAAAAAGTATCGGTTGCCATCGCGATTGATGAAAAATACAATGACACAAAAGTAGAAGTGATCACGAATGGCGCTACAGAAATGGATCTTTCTCCCAATGGAAAGGAAGTGGCTTTTGTTGTGCGGGGAGAAGTATTTGTAACTGCTGTGGAAAGTGGGTTGACCAAACAAATTACGAATACTCCTGAGCAGGAACGGTCAGTCAGCTTTAGTCCTGACGGAAGGAAAATTCTCTACGCAGGCGAGCGAAATGGCAGCTGGAATCTATATGAAACACAATTGACCAGGGATGAAGAGCCGTATTTTTATGTTTCGACGATTTTGAAGGAAAATGAAATCCTCGTTTCCCCTGCCGAAACCTTCCAACCTTCCTATTCCCCTGACGGAAAAGAAGTAGCCTATCTCGAAGAGCGCACTACGTTAAAAGTGATCAACCTGGAAACAAAAAAATCAAGGGTGATTCTTCCCGCAGACAAAAACTACTCATACTCCGATGGCGATCAGTGGTATGACTGGTCTCCGGATGGGAAATGGTTTCTCGTAACCTTTATCGACCGGGGCAGGTGGGTAAACGAAGTCGGACTCGTCAGTGCTGAAGGTGGTTTACCGGTAGTCAATCTCACCAACAGTGGCTATACCGACGCTGCACCCAAATGGATGATGAATGGAGAAATGATGATCTGGTTTAACGATAGCCGGGGGATGCGCTCCCATGCAAGCTGGGGTTCGCAGGATGATGTTTTTGGGATGTTTTTTACCAAGGATGCGTGGGATAAATTTCGCCTCAGCAAAGAAGATTATGAGATCGAGAAAATGAAGGAGGATGCAAATGAACCCAAGGACAAGAAAAAAGAAGGGGAAAAAGACAAAACGAAACCCTGGATCATTACACCCGAACTCGCAGATCCGCTCAAACCTGACCTGACCAATATTGAAGACCGCATTGCACGTTTGACCATTCATTCTTCCAGTTTGTCAGACGCCGTACTTTCACCTGATGGAACCAAACTTTATTACCTGAGCAGTTTTGAAAAAGGGCATGACCTCTGGATGCACGACCTTAAGGAGGATGAAACCAAAATCATCACCAAGCTCGAAGAACGTGGTGGCTCTTTATTGATGGATGCCAAAGGGAAAACCCTGTTTGTGCTCAATAGCGGCAAAATTTACAAAATCGACACTGACAAAAAAGATAAAACCCCTGTGAGCTTTAAAGCAGAAATGACCCTCAATCTGCCCGAAGAAAGAGCTTATATGTTTGAACATATGTGGCGTCAGGTGCTCAAAAAGTTTTATGTAACCGATCTCCACGGAGTAAAATGGACTGATCTGAAGGCGGAGTACGCCCGTTTTCTCCCTTATATCAACAACAACAACGACTTCTCCGAAATGATGAGTGAGTTGTTGGGCGAACTCAATGGTTCACACACCGGGTGTTTTTACCGAAATGCAAATCCTGCCGGAAATCAGACCACTTCGCTTGGGATTTTTTACGACCCTGCCTATGCCGGTGCCGGAATAAAAATTGCCGAAGTGCTGGAAAAAGGTCCCCTCGAACTAGCTGAGGCCGGTATCAAAGCCGGGCAGGTGATCGAAAAAATTGATGGAAATGAAATCCCTTCAGGGATGAATTTCTTTACCCTGCTCAACCGAAAAGCAGGCGAGCATACCCTGCTTTCCATGTACGATCCTCAAAACCAGAAACGCTGGGAAGTGACGGTAAAACCCATATCCATGCGTGCAGAGTCAGAGTTGCTGTATCAGCGGTGGGTAAAGACCCGTCGGGAAGAGACCGAAAAAGAATCTAACGGCCGGGTTGGATATGTGCATGTAAGAGGGATGGACGACGGGAGTTTCCGCGAAGTGTTTTCGGAAGTTTTGGGTCGATATGCAGACAAAGATGCTTTGATTGTGGATACCCGGTTTAATGGTGGCGGCTGGTTGCATGACGATCTGGCGACTTTCCTCAGTGGCAAAATGTACGTTACCCTTGAACCCCGCGGGCAGAAAGTTGGCAGCGAACCACAGGATAAATGGACAAAACCCTCTACGGTACTTGTGGGAGAAGGCAACTATTCGGATGCCCACTTTTTCCCCTATGTGTACAAGGCACTCGGGATCGGAAAACTCATAGGAATGCCGGTTCCCGGTACAGCTACGGCTGTGTGGTGGGAAAGACAGATCGATCCAACACTTACGTTTGGCATTCCACAGGTAGGAGTCAAGGGAATGGATGGCAAGTATCTGGAAAACCAGCAACTAGTTCCTGACTTTCAGGTGAAAAATATGCCGGGTCCGGCGCAAAAGGGACGAGACCAGCAGCTTGAAAAAGCCATTGAGGTCATGTTGCAGGAAGCGAAAAAGACCGAATTGGAGCGTTGAGGTTGAACTCACCCCGTTCCCTGTGGGAACTGCCCCCGATCTTTGGAAGATTGGGGGCAGAATATTTCCCTTTCTGATATAGGAAAATATAAAAAGAGATGAAAAAGCTATTCTATTTCTTCCTCTCTCTCGCCCTCGTCTCATGTGATTTCAGTTATCCGATTAAAATAAACGAGCAGGATTCCTTCGTCGTGAAGTCTGATTGTGGTAATCTTTTCATCCATACCTCCGTGTGGGGAGGGAATGAATTTCATGTGTATCTGAAAGGTGAGAACATAGAAAACCCCTTTACAATAAACATTGACTCGGTGGAAATGTTTCTTCCGCAGGTTGCGGCTTTCCAAGTGATTGAAAAACATTTTGTTGACTCCCGCAAAGGCAGGTCATTACCTAAGCAGACATATCTTCTTGATCAAAATCAGGAAGAAACCATGTTGTCCGTAAAAGTAAATCGGGATATTCGGGAAGGTCTGGCCTTTTCTCTTTATGCCAAAGGTTTATTAAACTGTGAGGGAAAATCCCTGATTCAAGACACAATTATATTTCAGTATGTTAGAAGATAACGCTAATGGCCTGATACCGAATTTTAGTCCCTCAACAAATCATCTCGTTCTCCCCTGAAAATGAGCATATTACACTTCTTTCCACTACACCTGCGATGGTATGTGCGAAAAGACCCTTCCTCGCTATCGCTCGTCAGGTCCGAAGGACTCCATCAGGAGGTTACGATCCGCCCCGTTACCAAGTCGCTTCTCCAGCCGGAGAAGCGAAACTCAAACTGCCAGGGCAGTCATCCCGACCAAAGGGAGGGACCTTTTCCTCCAACCATCGTAGATGTAGGTATTGAAATTTTAATTCCTTACCGGGTGAGTTTCTCCCGCCATTTCTCCCGAAAACCTATATCCAGCGACAAGGTGAGCAAAATCTCCCGCGACTGTCCGGGGAGCGAACCTCCATTGCCGAAATAGGGCTGATAATACCGGTATTCCTGCCCCAGGATGTTGTAGAAACCAAGCCCCAGGTCAAGTCCGCGATATATCCAGCCTTTGTAGCGGAAAAAAACATTCAGGAGCAGGGTAGGGGATACCCGGACAAGAGCGCCTTCCGGTATGCCGGGCTGGTCGGCGGGCAGAGAAAAATCGTACCCAAATCTGCGACCGATATAACTACCTGAAAGGTTGGCGCTGAGATCTTTTCGGAGGAAGTAGCAGGCATGGAAATTCAGCCGGTGCCGGGCAAATGCGAGATATTCTTTTTCGGAGACCAATTCCCTTCCCGCTGGCAGAAGGCTGAATTCCCTGACCGAATTTGGGCGCGAGAAAGTGCTGCCAGCCGGGCTGTAAAAACTATAACCAGCTGTAAGCCACCCGAATGCGGATTTATACC
Source organism: Bacteroidia bacterium (assembly GCA_041391665.1). Taxonomy (NCBI): domain Bacteria; kingdom Pseudomonadati; phylum Bacteroidota; class Bacteroidia; species Bacteroidia bacterium. The sequence goes on from JAWKNO010000001.1 coordinate 2,003,497, forward strand.
TCCCTTCGGCTTCAAGTCCCTGAGTGCCGATTCCCGGGCCGTTTCGGTACACTTCAAATCCAGCTTGTGGACCCAGCGTGCGGCGTATCAGGCTGTCCTGGTAAAAGTCATACTCTATGGCATTCTGACGAGCATTTCGGAACAGGTTGAGGGTAAAAGACCATGCGGGTGTGGGTTTCCATTCTACTGCAAATTCCCCCAGAAAAGCATCTTCCGGGCGGAGGTATTTGGACTGGATATTGATCATTGTGCTGTCTTTGTTGAAGGAATAACCATTGAAATACGACATCGCAAAATTGCCTGCAGTGGGAATGCGGAGGTAAGTGCCAGCCAGTAGTCTAAAATCCCACCGGTTCCAGGCGCGGTGAAAACCCAGCCGGGCAGTAATGAGTTTGCCAAAGGCGCTGTTGATACCGAGGCGAATACCCGGAGAGAAATCAATTTGAGATTTTCTGATTATACTTTCAAAAAAGAGATCACTTTGAAGCGCAGCAAATGTGCGGGTGTCGTTCAAGACATTAGGTCTTTCCTGGACACGGTTGCTGCCCTGCCCAAATATTTCCAGACCATAGTTTAGTTCTCCCGAAGGTGTCAGATGACGCGCTGCGAGCCTAAAGCTGAGCTGGTTGCTGTATTGATTTCTAACCATGCGAATGGTCGAATCAGGGAGGCCCCGGAAGCGCGAAAACTGGATAATTCCGGCGAGTTGGGGGGAGATGGTGATGTTGGGTGAAAGAATCCAGTCGTGGGAAAGGAGGAGGAGGTTATTTTGGATGCTGGGGTGGATTTTGGGGATACCGGAGCTGTCGAGGCGGGTTACGTCGGTGAAGTCGTAGTAATCGCGCGCATAACGCAAACGCAATTTTCCAAGCCGGAGGTGAAGTTGGGTGAAAGCCGGGTCGAGGTCTGAATTACCTGCGAGATTGATCACCCGACCAGTGAGGTTGCCGGGGGGCGACCAGGCAAAACTATTGCCGGCACTTCTTTGGCCGCGTCCGCGGAAGATCGAAAAATTGAGGCTGGCATTTTTCCAGTTTTTACCCAGATACACGCGTTGGTTGCTCCGGTTGGCACCGCCGTCCATTCGCCCGCCGGAATAACCCGCGGAGAACCCCGACTGCTCCGCCCCATTGCTGGTATGGATACGAATCACGCCCTGTTGGGCAAACAGCCCTTCTGCAACAGATGACGGCCCTTTAACAATTTCAACTTCCCTGATAAAATCTACTGGGAAATGATTTCCAAAAGAAAGACCACCGGTAAAGAGGTCATTGACCAATTGTCCGTCAATTTCCACCCGCATTCTTCCTTCGGACCACATTCCCCGAAAACCCGCACCCACTCTTCCTTCCTCCCCTGCGGCAAAAGAAAATCCAGGTACAAGACGCAGGACATCCATCAGATCCCTCGCTCCGGAAAGCATGATTTCCTCTCCGGAAATGCGGGTACTTACATTACTCGTTTTTGCCACAGAATCGATTTGAGACCAGAGGCGAAGCGACCATGTGAAAAAAAGAGAGAAGAGTAAAATATACCGCATACCATTTAGGATTATTAAAACAGACTTACCGGAAGGGCAAAACGCTGTACGTGACGGTAAATATTCATGCTGAGGGAGAAGTAATTGTTTTCGGTTTTTCCCGTAAATTGCAGCATTTTATTTATGGAAGAAAATCAGAATCAGGGATATGTCAGGGTAAAAGCCAAACCCGACGGAATTACCACCATAACTTTTTTTCATCCCGCGCAAAATTCTTTGCCGGGAAAAATTCTTAACGACCTTGCGGTTGCCATTGAGGATGCCGGGAAAAACGAAGCCGTGAAAGTGATTATATTGAGCAGTGGTGGTGATCGCACCTTTTGTGCAGGGGCGAGTTTTGACGAGCTTATACAGATTGGAGATTTTGAGACAGGGAAGAAGTTTTTTATGGGCTTTGCAAAGGTCATCAACGCCTGTCGCACTTGCGGGAAGATAATCATAGGCCGGGTACAGGGGAAAGCCGTAGGCGGCGGAGTGGGGTTAGCAGCGGCTACAGATTACTGTTTGGCTACAAAATTTGCCCAGATAAGGCTCAGCGAGCTTGCAGTAGGTATCGGTCCGTTTGTTGTGGGGCCGGCGGTAGAGCGAAAGATCGGGGTTTCGGCTATGTCGCAGCTTGCGCTTAACGCCACGGAATGGCAGACTGCCGGATGGGCGATGCAGCGAGGATTATTTGCCGAAGTATATGACTCAGCTGAGGTTATGGATAATGCTATAACCACGCTTGCCGAAAAGCTGGCGGCCTCCAATCCGGATGCATTGCGGATGCTGAAGAAAGCCTTTTGGGAGGGCACGGAGCATTGGGGCGAATTGCTGGAACAGCGGGCGGAGATGAGCGGCAAGCTCATTCTTTCGGAGTACAGTAAGCATGCGATCGGGAGGTTTAAGGGAGAACAGTAAGGTTGAGGTATAGAGCCGTTTGAGGCCCCCGGAGGGTTGGCATCACAAAGGACTTTTAAAGGTTTAGACCGGATTAAACCGATTAAGCGGTTTAATCCGTTTCAACCAGACTTAAACGTTTTCAACGGCTTTAAACGGATACCAGTCGCAGAGTCCAATAAGGACCTGTTTGTAGCGGTTTTAGGAAAATATATGGAGATGCAATTTGTTGAATATCAATTAATTGTGTGATAATTCTCAATATCCAGGAGTTTTAAACGGATTTTTTAAGGAATATTTTTAATAAGTGGCTGATTGTCAATTAATTGAAGAGGCTGTCTTTGTCTACAACAGTTCAAACGGTTTAAAACGGTTTGCAACGGATTTTTTCAGGAATTGTGCTTCGTAAGTATTTGATTTACAGTTGTTTGCGAAATTGGCTTCTGCCTCCAACCGTTCAAACGGTTTCAAACGGATTTTTCCAAGAATATCTATACTAAGTAGCTGATTGTCAATCAATTGAAGAAGTGGTCTCTGCCTCGACCGTTCCAACCGTCTCAAACGGTTTGCAACGGATTTTTTGAGGAATGTATTTTAATAAGTAGTTGATTGTCAATTGATTGAAGAGGCTGTCTTTGTCTACAACAGTTCCAACCGTTTCAAACGGTTTTAAACGGATTTTTCCAGGGATATCTCTGCTAAGTAGCTGATTGTCAATTGATTGAAGGAGTTGTCTCAGCCTCCAACCGTTTCAAACCGTTTGAAACGGATTTTCTCAGGAATTATACTGCGTAAGTATTTGATTTTCAGTTGTTTGTGAAATTGGCTTTTGCCTCCAACCGTTCAAACGGTTTCAAACGATTCAAACGGTTTGAAACGGATTTATCCAGGAGTATCTCTGCTAAGTAGTTGATTGTCAATTGATTGAAGGGGTTGTCTCTGCCTCAACCGCTCCAACCGTTTCAAACGGTTTGCAACGGATTTTTGAGGAATGTATTTTAATAAGTAGCTGATTGTCAATTGATTGAAGGAGTTGTCTCAGCCCCCAACCGTTCAAACGGTTTCAAACGATTCCAACCGTTAGAAACGGATTTTTTGGAGAGTCTTTTGTGTAATTATTGGTTTGGCATATGCCTCCGAATGGTTTTTTCGACTCAAAAGTCTCCAGGGGATAAAATCCCTTTCCATCAAATACGCCTTTCCAGGCCTGCTTCCTGATAACTTTTGATTACGCCCTCACTGGCGTCCGCTTCAGTGTTTCCAACAAAAATCCCCAGTACTTCTGCACACTGCTGATCTGAACTTTTTCATCCGGACTGTGTGCGCCGCGTATATTCGGTCCAAAGGAAATCATCTCCATTCCGGGGTAATTTTGACCAAGAATACCACACTCCAACCCTGCATGACAGGCATTTACATGTGGCTCCGCCTGGTACATTTCCCGGTACAGATCACTCATGATTTTTACAATCGCTGCATGGGGGTCAGGTGCCCACCCGGGGTACGAACCTTCAAATACAACGGATGCACCTGAAAGTTCGAAAGCACTTCGAATGGCTTCCGCCAGATCCATCTTTTCGCTATTTACCGAACTTCGGGTCAGACACATAAGGGTATAACTGCCTCCCTGTATCAGTACCCGCGCCAAATTATTAGAGGTCTGTACCAACCCCTCTATTTCAGGACTCATTCGGTAGATTCCATTTGGACAGGCATAAATGCTGCGGAGCAAGAGTTGCTGAAATTGTTCGCTCAGTACGTATGGATGGGGTTCCGATGGTGCCAATTGAATACTTAACCCAGGATCAGTGGTGTGATACTCTTGTTTCAAAATGGCCGTCTGATCTTCAAGAAAATCTTCAAAAGCTGAAATGCTGTCTCTCAAAATGGCAATATCCGCAAATGATTCCCTTGGAATGGCATTCCGAAGTCCCCCTCCGTTTATACTATGGATTCGTATCCCAAAAGACTCTGTAGCAAGAAACAATAGCCTGTTCATCAGCTTATTGGCGTTTCCCCTGCCAAGGTGGATTTCCATGCCGGAATGGCCCCCCGTAAGCCCCTGAATGCTGAGCCGAAATGAGGTGGCCCGAGATGGGGTCGCTTCTTCTGTATATGATCCGCTAGCGGTAACATCCACACCACCGGCACATCCGATGGTAAGCTCACGGTCATCCTCGGTATCTAGATTGAGCATGATACTGCCATCCAAAAGACCGCCTTTCAGCTCGAGAGCGCCGGTCATCCCGGTTTCTTCGTCAATGGTAAACAAAGCCTCAATGGGCGGGTGGGCAATATTCTTAGAAGCTAAAATGGTCATAATTGACGCTACGCCAATCCCATTGTCTGCACCCAATGTCGTTCCCTCAGCCTTGACCCAGTCTCCTTCTACATACATTCGTATGCCTTCAGTGGCAAAATCAAAGTTTGTACCTGAATTCTTTTGGTGAACCATATCCAGATGACTCTGAAGCACAACGGTCTGCCGGTTTTCCATGCCCGCACTTGCGGGCTTTTTAATAATGACATTTCCCGCTTCATCGACGTGGGTCGGAAGCCCAAGTCCTTCACCAAATTTTTTGATAAACTGAATAACTTTTTCTTCCTTCTTTGAAGGACGTGGAACTGCATTCAGATCTGCAAAATAGTTCCATAAAGGTTGTGGGTCGAGGTTTCTTACTTGCATATTTTGTACGATAGTATGAGCAATTTCTTTGATTTGCCGGATTTTCAAAGTTAAGTTAATGCAGGGCAGGATGCAAGGAAAGAATGTTTTCTCTCCACCGGATATGGGCGGCCTTCAACTTTTGATACACCTCCGGGTAAATGGCAATCAGGTTTTCAGTTTCACCCGGATCTTTCTCCAGATTGTAGAGAAACTCTCCCAGTTCAAGCTCTACCATCTCGTATTTGGCGTGATTGTCTTTTGTCGCAGAGCGAAGTTTCCATTTTCCCGCCCTCACTGCTGTTTCCACGCCTGTGTCCCAAAATAAGGTGTCGTGTGTGTTTTGGGTACTGAACCCGGAAAGCAAAGCCGTCATATCCCTTCCGTCAACAACCTGTGGAACCGGGATTTCTACTGCTTTGCAAATTGTCGGAAGTATATCCATACTGCTGACAACCTGATCGTTGACCGCTCCTCTAAGAAAATTTCCCGGCCAACTGATAATCATCGGAACCCTTATTCCTCCTTCATAAAGCACATATTTTGAGCCGCGAAGGGGGGTATTGTTGGCATAAATCGGAGTAGAACCACCATTATCTGAAATATAGATCACCAGCGTGTTTTTATCCAGCCCCGATTCTTTCAGATAATCCATTACTCTGCCCACTTCCCTGTCGAGATAATACAGTTGCCCGAGGTATTGGGCTCTGCCTTCTGGATTATTGGGTTTGCGCCCTGCTTGATACCATTCGTAGTAATCTTCTGTTGACGGATCCCAGTCATGATAACCGCGAAGACCTTTTTCTGTCAAATATTCATGGGGCAACTGATGGGTAAAATTGTGGACAGCATTAAAGGAAAGCTGAAGAAAAAACTTTTCGGATTTGTGTTTTTGTAAATATTCGACTGCTTTTTTTCCCAACAATTCGGTCGAAAATGCTACCGTATCCACTTTCCTGAAATTTTCCCACATGGCCTGCTGATTCAGGCTTTGTCCGTCTTTTTCATAAGTTTTTTTGACCAGTTGGAATGCCGCTTCGAGTTGGTCATGGTGATTGAAATAATGTTTTCGCGCAGAGGTATGGCCAAAAAAATACTCAAAACCATGGTTGAGCGGAAAACTTCGGTTGCTAGTGTCTGCATCTGCATTGCCGTAATGAACTTTGCCGATATATCCGGTTCTATAACCTTTACCCGCCAGCAGTTCGGCAATGGTCGGAAATTCCTGCCGGTGAATGCCCGGCCCTCCGTACCAAAATGTGCCCCATCGCTCCTGATAACATCCGGTGGCTATGCCTGCCCGTGAAGGGCTGCATATAGGAGAAGTAGCATATGCCTGTGTAAAACGCACTCCTGATGCGGCCAGCCGGTCAATATTGGGTGTTTGTACATCGTCGGCAAGTTGGGTGCAGCTCATGTCTGCGTAGCCCTGATCATCCACTACAATCAACAAAACGTTGGGTATTTCTTTAGGTGAATGACAGGAAAAGCAGAAAAGTATAAATATCAACAAGAAGGGGAATACAGGTTTCATAAAAAATCAGGGTTCTGTTGTCGCAATTCTAAACATATTTTCTCCTTTCTCCACATAGAATTTTATCCCCCCGCCTTCGGGAGTCGTTGCCAATAGCGCTCCATTCGAAGTGAAAATTTGAAATTTGCCAGGGTAAAACAGCCGAACTTCTGTTCCGGGTGAAGTAATCTTCAGTCTGTCATTTTCAAGAAAAATGCTGATTGGTTGGGAAGATTCAAATCCGTATTCCCCGGCTTGAAATAGCTTTGCCTCATTTGCCATCCAAAAAGGGATATACTGCGCAGATTGCCTGAACACTGCCCAGTTTCCCTGAAAAATATATGATTTCCAGATTATTTTCTCTCCGTCTGGCGCCGCAATAAAATAATCCGCCCACTGATTTGTATGTGCAACTTTGATCATGCTTCCGCTGCTAATATTGCAATTTTCGACCTGGGCCGGTGCATGTGCAGAATCATAGGGGAAAATGATGGAAATAATGGCCGCATTTCCCTGCTCATTGGAAGGATAAGTAGCGTACAGGTATTTACCTTCGTATTCTCCACATGCTTTTGTATTGGCTTCTGTGTAGGGAAACTGATAGGCACTTACAGAACCCATATACCCTGTTCTGATCTCTGCTCGTAATGGTTTTGTACCCAGCGAAAGGGTGACCTTCACGGGCCTGCCGCTATAATTACAGCCTTCAACCGGCCATGTAAACGCATTTTGGGAAGGATGAATGACAGGGTCGGCGGCAGAATTGGGATGGAGGGCAATATTTACCTCCCGGTGAGGTTCATTGGTTTTTACTTCATCGATAAGAGCAAAATAACCATTGGTTTCGGGATCGGGCTGAACCAGGAAAAAGTTTCGGTTGTGGTGCCCGTTGGGAAGGGCATTTCCTGAACTACCGCTGGCCCATGCCAAATTTTGACCCAACCACGAAGCGGTGATGCCTGCCCCCTGAGTGCTTACATGGTTGATGTCGTCAATAGAAATAGTATTGGAGGATTCACTGGTTTCGTGAAGATATTTCCATCGTTCAGGATCAGGGCCCTGCCATTCATTATAACCCGAGTTTCGGAGTATGTGCTCACCGTATGCTGCTATGTGTATAGCATTTATGTCTTTGTGATTATGACTTTCCTTTGTTGTGGTAATATTCCACATTGCCCCTGCGAGTGCATGGGGCGAAGGAGAATGTTGAATCAGCCATGCACCACCATTGGGAAAAATGCGGCTTTCAGGGGCTTTGGCAGCAGCAGGCAGGCTGTCGCAAAGCAGAAAATGGAGCAGATCGCCTTTAACAGATTTTTCAGAATAATCGCCCAGAAACCAGGCAATGGATGTTTGTGCTTCCTGTGAAAATCTGCCCACACGTAATGCTGCGACCGACCATTCCTGAAAAGTCTTACGCGGCGGTGTATCTCCAAAGGTATAAGAGCGGTTGAAGGGCGTGTGAATGTAGCCGAATGTCCATTCGTACAAATTTTGAAAGACTGAATCACTATAAAACTCATGATAGCCCTGGTATTCACATACATCCATAAAAATCTTCTTTTGAATGCGCTGATCCATATATAACCTGCTGAAAGCATAACCAGGACCGGTAGTGTAAACGCCATCCGGAGAAGTAAGGCTTAGAATATGTGCCCGGTATAAGTTTTTAAGCCGGACAAATTCTGATGTTTTTCCGTGTAAATACAGTTCCATCATCGCTTTAATGGAATATTCAGACGCATTCCACTTGGGAAGATGGCGGTCAGCAATAAACGCACAGTGGGATTCGATCTCTTTTCTGACCGAAGGGGCTAGGTCGTCATACATAATGTCCATGGCCAGCAGGGTGTAAAAGGCAGCATGGGCAGGAGGTACACTGGAACCGTGCCCATCGGTCATGGTATCTCTGGTAGTATGAACAATGGCCCAGGCCCGTGAGAGGTCCTGTTCCATTTTGGATACATAGGTTTTCCTATGCGCCGGGTTGAGTATATAGAGCAGGCTGGCTGTGCTGGCAATGGTGGGAATTGTTGAGTTACAGAGTTCAAAGAAGTCCTCGTTTCCCGTAAAATTTGTCGCATAAAACAGGCTGTCAGCCTTAGTTTTCATGGAAGACCATGGCCATTTTTCAGCCTTTTCGCGCAATACGGAATATTCATTTTCCCCGACTAGTATAAACGGATGCCGAAGTGAGGGAGAATGGCAGCTTATCAGGAGAAGTATAGATAAATATAGCAGCGATAAGGATTGTACAGGCATAGTGTAATATACGAATTATTCACTATTTTTCTCCCCGTAATTACCTCAAACGATTTCTCATGAAGATTGCCCATGTATAAAAGGCTGGCTTTATTTGTACTGCTGGTGGTTGTTTACCGGTACTTGATCGCACAAAGCAGTGAAAATCAAATGAATTTCTCTTATCTGTACCTGGGGCAGTTGCGGATCTCAGATTCATGGAGTATTCATACCGATGTTCAGGAGGTGAATTATGAAGCATTGAACCATTTCAGCCAGGTTATCATCCGCGTGGGGGCAAATTATCATTTAAAGGGAGGAAGTATATTGACTTCGGGTATTGGTTATGTTCGTTCGGTACCATTTGATGAATCAACGTTAGACTCGGCCTCTGATGAGTTGCGTTTGTGGCAGGATGTAAGGTTGAAAAATACCTTGGGACGGTTGAAAGTGGGACATCGCTATCGATTTGAAGAGCGATGGGTAACAAATGGTGCTGATACAAAATTTTCTTATCGGACACGATATCATCTATCCTTTACCATCCCGATCAACCATAAGGAGATTAAACCAGGTACAGTATCGCTTGCCATATTTGATGAGATATTTATCAATATGCCCGATCTGAATCTGGGGTTAAATCGTATCTCCGGCGGTCTGGGTTACCAACTGAATCCTACAACTTCACTTCAGATTTCCTATCAGCATAGCGTAGGGAATGGCGACATTTCCCGCCGGATTCAGACGGGGTTGTTTTGGCGGCCCGATTTCCGCAAGGCGAAAAAAAGCACCTGATACGCAGTTATTCATTAATTCCTCCCAAAGAACCGCATTTGCGACACGCCTGATAATTGCAGCCTAACTCCCCGGTTGCTGAGGCGTATCAGGAAGAAACGACTGATCAACCATAAACCTCAAAGTCATGAAAAAATTGTCCTTTTATACAACCCTTAAAGCTGCCGCGCTTTTATTTACAGCTGCCATTGTCACGACCTCCTGTGTAAGAGTGGTTGACGGTCCTGCCGGACCTCAGGGCCCTCCGGGACAAAACGGCAACGCCAATGTCATTAGTATCAACTATGAAGTATTTGACAACAACTGGTATGATGTCGGAACGCCCGGTGCAGATGATTATTTCCTTGCCCTTGACCTTGATGTACCAGAAATCACAGCCGATATTGTAAACTCAGGCCTCGTGCTGGTCTATTACCGACCCGACAATCAGTCTCCCTGGTTTGCGTTGCCTTATACAGTTATTTCCCACAGCCCGAGTTATATGGAAAAACTCGACTTCATTTACGATGTGGCATATGTCGGTATGCAGAGCAAAGCCACGGACCGCAATGCCAGTGCCTGGAATGGAACATTCCGCATCGTCATTGCCTCTGGTGTACCGGTTGGGAAAACTGCGCTGGATTATTCGGACTACAATGAGACCGCCGCTATGTTTGGTCTCGATGAAACCCAACAGATTTATCGTTAACCTTTACCTTTGCCATAGATCTTAGAAGAGCCGTCCCCCGGGACGGCTTTTTTGATGGGGAAATGTTAGCTTTGGGTATGAATACAAACAGACTAAGAAAAGTAAAAGAAATAGAGAACTTTTCCGGGGATAGGACTCTAAAGATACTAGGGAAAATCAAGCCTGTAAGAAAAGGATTCTACCGTATTCTTGATATTCCTGTTTCAGGAGATGCTCCTAAAGATTTTATTCAGCTATATTCATTCGGAGAGGGGCGAAAAGATCAAATAAGTACTTGGCCTAAATATATCGCAAAAGTTGGGAAGAAATGGTACCCCAATGAGAGTCTTGTGGAGTACCTCTTAAACCGAATTGGCGAAAACCTTGGTTTGAATATGGCAAAGTCTGAGTTAAGAATAGTGGATGACCAATTGAGGTTTTTAAGCAAATACTTCTTGAAAAAAGGAGAAATTCTTGTTCATGGTGCCCAGATTTTTTCAGGTTTTCTTGAAGATAATGATGATAGCTTTGTCCATGAAATAGAACAAAGCGGACTTTCCCGGGAATTATTTACCTTTCAGTTTGCTATCAAATCTATCGGGCATAGTTTTCCCAAAGAATCGGAAAGTATATGTATAGAATTTGTTAAACTATTAATATTTGATGCAATTACTGGAAATAATGACAGGCATTTTTATAATTGGGGAATAGTTACAGATATCGAAGGAAAAGAAAAACCTGCTTTTTCTCCCATTTTTGATACTGCAAGGGGACTATTTTGGAATTATAGTGAAGACAAAATCAAAAAACTATTTAAAGGGGTAAACCGTATAGACGAAGTTCAATTTCAAAAATATATTGATAATTCACGACCCAAAACGGGATGGGATGGGCTTTCAACCGTAAACCATTTTGAACTAGTTAGATTGATTTATGAGTCTTACCCAAAATATTCGCTGATTTGTCAGAAAATTCTTCATGATGATAACCTAAAGGTCTGCATCAGAATGATAGAGCAAGAATTTAAATACTTTCTTTCGAAGGAACGTTATATATTAGTAGTTGAGTGCCTGAGCCAACGATTTAAAAGACTTCAAGGTGTCTGTGGCTGTTAATGAATTTATATGCTAAAAAAATTGATAAATATCATTTGGAAGGCAGAAGGTCAGGAAGATATCCTAACTCCTATTAACCAACAAGCAAAGTTTGAGCTTCGTTATGAATCTCTTGTTATAGGTATTTTGCAACTTAAAGAAGGTATCTGGACGTTTTCTTATTCTATTGAGTTTCGAAACCAAAATAAAATTAAGCCATTGACGGATTTCCCTGACATTGAAAAAGTCTATCAAAGCGAAGATCTGTATCCTTTCTTTATACAAAGGATACCGGGGCTTAATCAGCCTAAAGTTAAAGTTGCAATCGAAGTAGAAAATATAGACAAAACAAATGAAGCCGAGCTTTTGAAAAGGTTTGGTCAATACTCCATCGCCAATCCTTTCCGGCTGGTTGTTGCCTGATTTTTTCCTCCAACTTCAAAAATCCTTCAAATCCTTTATTAATTTGCAGAAAATTATACTGCAAATGCTGAAGTTATCTTTCATTTCCGCTGTGCTTGCGCTTATGGCCGGGTTGTTTTCTGACTGTAAGCCTTCCGAACCCGTTCAGGTTTCGCAGGTGATCTCCTCCGAAAAACTCAATTTCCGGGTGGATACCGTGCTCTCCGGTCTGAAAGTGCCATGGGGCCTGGCATTCCTGCCCAATGGTGATATCCTTTTTACCGAAAGAAAAGGGGAACTTTATCTGATCCATGACGGCAAACTCAATCCCGAACCCATCGGCGGTGTGCCCAAAGTGAAAGCTAAAGGCCAGGGCGGATTATTTGACCTCGAGCTTCATCCCAAATATGAGGAAAATGGCTGGATTTATCTTTCCTATGCCTCTCCCGATGAAAAAAATGAAGAAGGCGGTGGATCCAATACGGCTTTTATGCGTGCCCGTCTCAAAGATCATACGCTGGTTGACCAGCAGGTAATCTTTAAGGCAAGCCCCAATTATCAAACCAACCACCACTATGGTGCGCGTATGGAATTTGACAATGACGGATATCTTTACCTCACAGTGGGCGACCGTGGCGGAACCGATTTTGTGCAGGATCTGACCAATCACCGGGGGAAAGTCTTTCGCCTCAATGATGACGGAACGGTTCCTCCGGATAACCCCTTTGTCGGCGTACCTGGCGCAATGCCCGAAACTTTCAGCTGGGGACATCGCAATCCACAAGGATTGACCCTCAATCCCACAACCGGAGAAATCTGGGAAACCGAACACGGCCCAAGAGGGGGCGACGAGTTGAATATTATCCGCAAAGGCAATAATTATGGCTGGCCGACCATTACTTATGGTATCAACTATGACGGAACCATCATCACAAAAGATACGGTAAAAGAAGGTATGGAGCAGCCTGTGATTTTTTGGCGGCCATCTATCGCTCCCTGCGGAATAGATTTTGTAACCAGTGATAAATACGCGCCATGGAAAGGAAATATCCTCGTAGGTTCTATGAGTTTCCGGTATCTGGAGCGGGTAGAACTGGAGGGCAATGAAGTTGTACACCAGGAAAAATTGCTGGAAAACATTGGCAGGGTTCGCGTAGTTCGACAGGCTCCCGATGGATATTTGTATCTGGGAATTGAAGGGCCTGGAATGATATTGCGGCTGATTCCAGAGTAAAAACGTCAATAAAAACAACAATGAAGATCAGTTTGACAATCGCTGTTTTTATCACCATTCTTGGTGCAGGTTTTCCGGATGGCGAATGGGAAAAAAGCAAAAACAGGGGAAAAGAAGTCTTTGAAAACTACTGCGTTGCCTGTCATCAGGGCACTGGCCAGGGCATCATCGGTGCTTTTCCTCCGCTGGCTAAGTCTGATTACCTGATGGCCGATCCCGCAAGGGCAGCACGGGCCATCAAGTTTGGCCAAAGTGGCGAAATCGTAGTCAACGGCGTCAAATACAATAATTACATGGCAGAACTGGGGCTCGAAGATCAGGAAATCGCCGATGTGATGAACTATATCATGAACAGTTGGGGCAATAAAGCTGATTCGATGATCAGTGTGGATTTTATCAGGGGAATTAAAGAATAGCGTTTCCTCCTTTCCTGGAAAATCCACAGAATTAGTTAAAAATCTTTGTTTAATGACTTTAGCCTGATACCCTGCGCCGGTAAGACGATCCAGAGTGTCAGGCTAATCCATGCTATGACAAATCCGGGACCTGATCCTAAAAATTTCTTAAAAACTGCGCCCGTAAAGCCCATCAGCGCAGATATGTCCAACTTCATCAAAATCAGGATACGCGAAAGGTCAATAGGGTTACACACGGATGCACCAAGGGCAAATTTTTCCAAAGGGTAATCGCTGAAAACGGACATCACGACAAGTAAAACTCCATCGTAAATAACTGCAAAAAACAACCAGATCAGGATCGTGATGCCAAAACCTTTGATCCGGTTTTCAAATTGAAGGGCGATAAAAAATGAAATTGCCGAAAAGATAAACGAAAGGAATACACCTGCAAACAAAAGCGTGAGATAATTGCCTGTTTCACCTGACCCGATAAGCCCGTATATCAGAAAAGGAATACCCAACCCGACAATCAGACTCAGAGAAAGCGACAAGGCGATCCCCAGGTACTGCCCCAGAAAAATATGTGTTCTGCGAACGGGCTGTGCCAGCAGCAATTCGGTGAATTCCCGGGAATTGTAAAAATAAGTAACCCCAAACATCGTAGCAATCAGCGGTACCAGCATCAACACTACATTCATCAGGCTGATGATGACCTTGGAAACATCATTGCTCAGCACAAAAAGCCCTGTCGCCAGCACCAGGTAAAACCCGCAGTACACATAGGTCCAGCGGCTGCGGATCAGGTCAAAAAAGCTATATTTCAGGATTTTGTACATGGCTTTGTAGGTTAATAGTTAGCCTTTTGGAAATTTGCGGTAAGTGCTTGCTTCGAATGTTCTTGTAATAGCAGGTTTGCAATGGCCTGTTCGATGGTCTCCGCGCCATATGTTTGGAGCAGTTTGGCGGGACTTCCCCTGAAATACATATCTCCCTCCAGTAGAAAAACAATTTCGTCTGCAATTTCTTCGACAAAACCCATGATATGTGAGGTGATGAGAATGGTTTTCCCTTTGGCTTTTTCCCGTGCGATCAACTCCTTTAGCCGTATCATGGCCACAGGGTCAAGCCCTGAGGTCGGTTCGTCTAAAATCATGATGGGACTGTCATACATAAATGCAAGCACCAGGTTAACCTTTTGCCGGGTACCTCCGGAGAGATTCCCCAGACGTTGCTGCACAAATGCCTGCAGTTCAAATTTTTCTATCAGCTCTTCGTCATTAGCCCTGCGGGGCCGAAGATCCTTTACCATCCGGAGAACTTCCTGCACTGTGAGGTTTTCCGGGAACCTCGCTATCTGAGGCAAATAGTCAATCTGGTCGCGATATTCCCACTGCCGGTGAATGTCGGTGTTGCCGAATAAAATTTTGCCTTTGTCGGGAATCACCATTCCCAAAATACTTTTGATCAGGGTGGTTTTGCCGGAACCGTTGGGACCCAATATGGCAAAAATTCCTGGCTTGCTGATGTCCAGGCTTATGCCTTTCAGGACTTTGATTTTGCCAAAAGATTTATGCAGGTTCTGTACTGAAATCATAATGTTGGGGTAAAAGCGGTTCAGGATAAAATGACAGGTGCCATGAGCGGGCGATGATCCATTACATCAGTAGGCGTAAACACGGGACTGATTTTTTCTGCAAAATTGAGAAGGTCCACAAACAGGCTTCTGAGCAAAACAATGGACTCCGGGGTTTGGTGAATAATAAAACTGAATAGTTTCACAGGCCGAAAAGGGACATCTCCTATGCCGTCGCGATCAAGATCGTAGCCATTGTATTCACTCCAGTAATTGCCGTCAAAATGGTTGTCCCTCATAGATGTCTGAATCGAAAGGTCAAAAGTATTACCCTGAAAATTGTTGGCGGTGATGTTGTTATCCAGACAGCCACCACTGACCTTCATTGCCCAGCCATTGTAGAGGAAATTATTTTCATGATAATCAAGACGGCTGGAGCCTTCAACATAAATGCCCAGTGTGTTTTCCTGAAAAGTATTGCAGGCGATCTCCGCATCGTATATTTCCTTCAGTAAAAGGCCATAAGAGGCTGCCCCCCAATTGTTTCGAAAGATATTCTCGCGCATGACGATTCTCCGGGAATACATGACAGCCACGCCTGCCCCATTTTGGGCAAATTCGTTCCCCTCATATACATCATCATTGGAAAACATAAAATGAAGGCCATATCGGAGATTTCCTTCACTGATATTGGCGCCTATTGTACTTTGGTCGACAAACTCAAGATAAATGCCATCCCGGTGCCCGCTTACCTGATTGTGAAAAACGTCCACCCGCTTACAATACCAGAGGTGAATACCATTTCCGGATGACATTTCCTCCTTTGCATTTCCGGTAATAATGTTATGGCCAATTTCGCCATCCCCGGCATGTTCCAGGTAGATGCCAAAAAAAGTATTCTCCAGCTGGTTGTTCATAATATGGAAGTTTCTGGCCTTTTGAACCCGTATTCCTGCCCGGTCTTCCACATAACTGGTCCCTACATTTCTCAGAATAAGCCCATCAATCGTGACATCATTGGCTGTGATGGTGAGAATTTCTGTTTCGTTGTTACCATCCAATACAGGCAAATTTTCTCCTCTGATTGTCAGCGGTTTGTCTATGATAATATTTCCTTCGATGTATGTTCCTGAAAGAATCAGCAGGACATCTCCTGATTGGGATGCATGAACAGCCGCTTTGATGGTTTTGTATTGACAATCAGAACAAACGCTCAGGGTTGCTCCAAAAGTCGCGCAGCCGTTGAGAAAAAATACGATATTCAGAAGTATCCGGTACATATGGAAAATCACTGGTTGGCGAGTTTTTTTTGAATTTCGGTCCAGGTGAATAATTCTCCGCTGCGTTCATCCACCAGCTTCATGGCAGCTGATCTGCTTTCAAATGCAGAAAGGTTTGCTCCCATAGGACTTGGTATATCCGGTGTAATAAGGAATGTACTGATTTCGGCTGGAATCAGGATACCGGGCTGTGTGTAGTCGGAGACGAGGGTAAATAAAAAGGTTTCGGGAGAGCTGATTTGCCGATAGTGGATCATACATTCCACCGAATCAAACACATAGGCTTTCCCTTTACTGGTCACCAACTGTGAGGCATGTTGTTTGTCAACGATGGTCATTTTACAAAAATGACAGGCGTCAGAGCCATAATTGATCTCCTGTGCCTTTGGCTGGCAGGCACAGAAAATGACAATCACCGATATAGTCAGGAAGTATTTCATTGTTTAGGTTTTTGAGGTTTCAGCCACCATGCGAGGCCTGCAAAAATCACCGATAAGCCTGCAATCCAGCCGCTGGTATGGGGATAAGACAAGGCAGTGAAATTGATGATCTTTTTAGTACCAAACAGTGGCGGCTGAAATGATGCACCGGGAATTTTGATCGGAGCGGTGGTACTCAGGCTATGACCGTAGTCGAATTCCCACAGATAAAAATCATAGATACCGGCGATGGCAAGAAGGATAAACAAAACCGCCCATGTCAAAAATGCCCATCTGCGGTTCACCGCAGCAGCAGCCAGTGCCAGCGTGATCAGTCCGGCAACCACCCATGGAAAATATTTTAGTTCCGGGATGGAGTCAGGCTCGATTTTTTTCATCCCCACATAGTGGTTCAAAATGTTGACATTCTGCAACGTTCCGGGGCTGTCTCCCCCCAGTTTGTTGATCCATATATACATGGTAATACCATCGGGATATTGCGGGGCAATAAGTGTGATCCGCCACATAGGGAAGGCAAACAGTGTCAAAAGACTGAGTGCCGCCAGGATCATGAGTATTCTCGGTAAATTTTTCATTGAATCTTAAATCTCAGCGTCTTCTCCCAGTCCCCATTTGAGCTCCGGGCTGGAACCTGCTGGTGAAATTCGAATGTATCCCTGCATTTCCTGATGGAGGGCAGAGCAAAAGTCGGAACAATAGAATGGATATACCCCTTCCTGTTTGGGTTCCCAAAGCAGGGTTTCGGTTTGTCCGGGCATAATCAGCAATTCGGCATTATTGGCTCCCATTACTGCAAACCCGTGCGGTACATCAAAATCCTGTTCGAGGTTGGTCACATGGAAAAAAACTTTATCTCCCACTTTTACGCCTTCAATATTGTCAGGAGCAAAGTGCGACCGGATCGTTGTCATATAGACGTGCACGTTGTTTCCTTCCCGTACGACTTTGGTTTGTTTTTCACTCGTGGCCCGGAAAGGATGCTGATTCTCTTCCAGCCGGTAGATTTTCCTTGATTTTGGGACAATTCTGTCCGCTGATATTCCCTGCGCGTAATGCGGCTCTCCCATGGTGGGGAAGTCGAGCAGCAGCTTGATTTTGTCTCCGGAAATATCATAAAGCTGTGCCGCCTGGCAAAGTTCGGGGCCGGTAGGCAGGTAACGATCTTTGGTAATTTTATTGAGCGCTACCATATATTTTCCCTGTGGCTTGCGTGAATCGCCCCCGGGAATCATCAGGTGGCCAACTGAATAGTAGCAGGGTGCGCGGTCGAGCACTTCCCATGTACCGACTTTCCATTTGACAATTTCTGACGAAATAAAGAAAGTCGTATAGGCATTGCCATTGTTGTCAAACTCTGTGTGAAGCGGGCCGAGTCCGGGTTCTTTTACGATTCCCCCTACGACATCCTCAAACTTCAATACGGGAATTCCATCGATTTCTTTTTCGAAAGATTTATTTTCGATAGCTGCCTGCATTTTGGTAAAAGAGTGTACCGTCAGGTCGGCGGAGAGTTTTCCATTTCCTACGATATATTCACCGGTGGGGTCAACGTCCACCCCATGCGGTGATTTGGGGGTCGGGAGAAAATAGACGAGACCCGGGCATTCGGATGGAATCAGCACTTTGACCGATTTTTCCATGACGGAGGTTGCCATGTGGGTATTTTCGTCATAGGTGTTGTGGGCGTAGTTGGCCGGAATTTCGTGCGCTTTGCCCTGGGCTACATATTCCTCTGCTTTTTTCCAGTTGATGGCGGCAATGAAGTCTTTGTCATTTTGAGAAGCAGCAACTTCCAGCAGGGTGTTTTTCTGCTCTGTATTGTAGGAGGTAAAGAATGTCCAGCCATGAGATTTTCCTTTACCGGAATGGGCAAGGTCGTAGTCAAATGCGGGAAGCAGTACCTGGAAGGCAATGTTCATTCTCCCGTCTTCCGCCACCTTGATAAAAGTGAGGGTGCCTTTGAAATTTTCGGCATAACTGTTGATCGCTACGTCTTTTTGGGGGTAAGGGACACTGAACCGGGTACCTGCGACTACGTATTCGGTGTTTTCCGTCGTGAAAGGCGAACTGTGGTTACCACCACTGTTGGGAATTTCGATGATCTCGGCAGTTTCAAATACGCTGAGATCTACCCGGGCAACTCTTGGGGTATTGTTGCCATTGATGAAAATCCACCGGCCGTCTGTCTCTCCGTTGGTTTGGGAAAGTTCGGGGTGGTGACTGTCATCCCATGGGATAAAACCATGCGAAGTATTGAGCATGGGCTTCGTTTCTTCGTTAAAGCCATAGGCCTTTTCCGCGTCAACCGAAAATACCGGAATGACTTTCAAAAGCCTGCCGGATGGCAGACCGTGAACAGATATCTGCCCGCTGAATCCCCCCGACATAAATGCGTAAAACTCGTCATACTGGCCGGGTGGTACATAAACCGCTGATGCGACATCACCGGCCAAAACGCCGGAAGGGCTCGAACCGCCCTGGTTTCCGCAGCCCATGATCAATGATATACTGACAAATGCCAGTAGCAGAGCTGCAAAATGTGAATAATCAGATTTAACTTTCATAGTAGGGATTGTTGATTGGATCGTTTTGTGAATTTGTTTACCCGTGTTATAAAGAATAAAAAACCTTTTTATCTTTTATTCAAAACAAATAGTATATATTTAAAAGGGAAATGACAAAAATCATTCTGGTAGATATTTTGTATTTTTAAGCCTTTTGGGTGATTTTATCCACTGTTTTACGAAAAGCTTCCTTGTATTTTTAAAGAATTTTTTACAAAATGCTCTTTACATAAAAGATTTTTTTGTCTTTTTATAGATTGTTTTTTTTATTGCCGGTCAAATAGAAAATATGTTTTCCAAATCCTGTAAATATGCGATTCGTGCCGTGCTCTATCTTGCAACCAAGTTGGGAGAGGGAGAGCGGATTGGGGCCAAACAATTGGGGGATACGCTAAAAGTTCCTACGCCATTTTTAGCCAAGATTTTACAAGATTTGTCGAGAAAAGGGCTTATTTCTTCTATAAAAGGCCCGGGTGGTGGCTTTTTTCTCAGTGAGGAGAACCAAAATGTGACTCTCGAACAGATTATTGAATGTGTCGATGGGGCGGATGTAATGAATGGTTGTGTGCTGGGATTTCCTACCTGTTCTGCTTCGAACCCGTGTCCACTCCACGTACAGGCTTTTGCTTACCGGGAGGGACTTCGTTATCAATTGGCGCACCAGACTATCCGTGAACTTGCGTTAAGAATTAATCGGGAAAATATCAAACTATAAACTTTTGTCAGGGAACTCATTCCCCTTTAAATATTAAATGTATGGAAAAGCTAATAGGATTATGTATCGTAGCAATAATGGCCGTCAGCTGTGGCGGAAGCAGCCAATCTTCTTCTGAAGAACAAAAACCCGACCTACTCAAAAAAACAGAAGTACCTGTCGATGACGGCCTGGGAATAGGTGAAGTCAAACATGTTGACCTCAATAATCCGCTTGATGAAGCCATGGTCAAACGCGGTGCGGCTATCTATGAGATGAAATGTTCTGCCTGCCATAAACTCACCAACCAACGGGTAGTCGGGCCAGGATGGGCAGGTGTAACCCAACGCCGCAAACCCGAATGGATCATGAACATGACGACAAACGTCGAAGTTATGCTCGAAAAAGATTCCACCGCCCGCGCTTTGTTTAAGGAAGCGCTGGTACCCATGCCCAACCAAAATATTACAATGGAAGAAGCACGAGATGTACTGGAGTTTATGTATGCAAATGATGCAGGCAACACGGGGAAATAAGCGCTTTTTTCAGTATTTGGGTTTGAAACGCTATTCATAACAACTATTGGCAATAGCCTGATTATCCTGTGCAATTTTTTTGCATATTTACGGGACGGTTCTGGCACTACCATACAGAGTCGGAAATTTACAGGCTGATGCGAAGTTTTTTAATATGTTTTATTTGTTTTTGGAGTCTTGGTCTATTTGGGCAGGTTCCTGAGAAAGAACCACAACCGGGGGAGGCCGTCATCATTCGCCCCGGTAAGTATGACAAAAAACTCGAACTCAATTATCAGGGCACACCCGAAAAATGGATCACCGTCGTCGGAGAGGATGTGGAATTGCCCGGCATGGAAATCAGTGGAGGCAGTTATCTGAAAATCATCGGGTTCACGCTTCGCAACTCCAATTCCAACGGCCTTCAGATTTATAACTATGCCCACCACATAATCATAGATGGTATGCGGGTAGATAGTGCTGATAACAATGGAATTAAAATTACAGGGTTTGCTCACGATATTGTTGTCAAAAATACGGATGTCTCTGCCTCAGGAATCGATAATATTACCTGTCACAATTCCGTATTCGGCCCTGCAGGAAGCAATATTGCCTTTATCAACTGCCGGTCTGTATATTCCCGTGGAGAGCAGGGATTTGATATCACCTCAGGTAGTGAAATTTTACTGGTGAACTGTAGTTCCCGCCATAACGGTGAAGGCCCTATTAATATCGGTCACGGTGTACAAAATGTCGTCATACGAAACTTTACTGCTGAAGATGAATGGAATGGTCCCAAGATTAAGTTTGCCGAAGGAATACGATTTGAGGGAGGATCTTTCAACCAAAAACTTCGTCTGGTCTCTCAGGCCGCAAACGAAGGGGAAGGAAAAGGAATTTCCAAAATCACAGTTGTGGGAACCCCCTTTCCTGAAATTAAAAATAAGGTGGATGCTGATATTATTCTGCTGGATACCCCTCCCCGGACTGCTCAATGGGAAAATGACCTGTTGGATCTGGCCGGTGGTACATTTACAGGTTTGCCCGATATTAAGTATTCCATTCCCCTCAAAAACCAGTTTTGGGATGCGATGATGGAGCTGTATGATTATTTTTCTGAGTTTTGGTGATAATGTTTATGAAAAAGAGTATCCTCGTTACGTACTTTTTCCTGCTTCACTGTCTGCTTTTTTCCCAGCAAGTCTCTCTCCTTACCTGGAACATCCGCGACCTGGGCCGCACCAAGGACGACACAGAAATCTCCGCCATCGTCTCTATTCTCCGCAATCACGACCTGGTAGCCATTCAGGAAGTGGTGGCCAAAGATCCCGCCGGTGCGCAGGCTGTAGCCAAAATTGCCGATCTCCTCAACCGCACCGGAGCCAAATGGGACTATAAAATCAGTGATCCCACCCGCAGCCCTTCGCCTCAGATGAGCGAGCGGTATGCTTTCCTCTGGAAAACCTCCAAAGTAACGCTCCTCAACGATCCCTTTCTCGACAAGGCACTGGAGGACTATTGCTACCGCGAGCCGTATATCGCCAAATTTCAGATCGCAAAGTCCACAAAACACTTTTTTCTTGTCAATGTCCACGCCCGCCGCTTCGATCAGAAGCCGGAGGAAGAAATTCAGTATTTCTCCCAGTACCCTTCGCGCCTCAAAACTTCCGCCGTCATCATCACCGGAGATTTCAACCTCGATGAAAAACACGCAGTGTGGAAACCCCTCTACGATCAGGGATACCAGTCTGCCCTGTCAGGAAGTCCTACGACCCTCAAACAGTCCTGCCCGGGCGATGGCAACTATCTAAGCCATTCGATCGACAATATCTATTATCCGGCAGCAGTATTTCGCCTCATCCGTGCCGGAAGAGAAGACTTCGTCACCACCTGTGACAACCTCGAAACCGCCCGCGGCATTTCAGATCACCTGCCGGTGTTTTTGGTGGTGGAGTAGGGGGATATTTAAGTTTCATTCAATCAACTCATCATGACAGAAAAACAAATCGCCCGTGTTAGGGAAAAAATCAAAAAAATCCGGGCGGCACTTGCCGCTGAAAAAAGGATGTATGGTGGCTATGACGACAGCCGGGGACTTCGATATGCACCTCCGGAATTGTATCTGAAAATCGGTGATTATTCCGGTGCGTTGACTTATTTCAGGTGGTTTCATAAAAATTTCCCCGATGATGTCTGCTATCCTGAATTTTTATTTATCTGGACAATCATTCTTTTTAAAACAGGTAAAATAAAGGATGCTGAGAAAAAAGCGATTAAAACGTATTTTGGCAATACCTATGTGTTTGATAAGTTTTTTGGCAACCCCATTGTCCCTATTGACAAATATGAGTATTCCAATCTGGATCAACCGTCGTACACAGAATATTTTCATTTATCTTCCACTCAGCCTGAACTGGCCGGGTTTTCAGAATGGCTTGCCGTTTTTATCCGGTCAGAAAGATTTCAGCAATTGAGTTCAAAATTTATAGCACTCAACATACAGCTCAAAACTGTACAAGAGTATGAGAAGCGCCGCCAACTTCTGACGGAAATTCGTATGCTGGAAAATGGGGGATGATATTCGCTGCTTTTAGGGGTTTCACTATCGTCAGTATCCAGAAATAAAATACCTCCTTCTGCCTGTTTTCAACTTCGTCCTGTATCAACTTCGCCAACCATGCTGACAAAGCAATTTGCTCTAAAATGGGAAGTGATTGAATATAGGTTTTCAACTGATCCATACCTAAATATACAAAATTTCCATAAAATCTATTTAATTGGGGAAGTTTGTATATTTCCCCGTATGAAAACGACGTTTACCTCTCTTCAATTCAAAAAGCTGATCCTCGGGTTCTGGGGATTGTATTTTATTCTGGTTTTTGCCAGTAACCTTACCGATGGCCTTCGGGCGACCGGTTTTCTCGAAAAGTCCATTTCTTTTGCCTCCGGCAACTATGACCTTGTGGCGCGGGTAACAGCTATTTACAGCACCCCTGCCTGGATGGTGGCACTTATGTTTGTAGGCTTACTCTTATGGGAATTGCTGGCCGGACTACTGTTTTTTCGTGCCTGGCACTGGTTAAAAGATCCCACCCGGGCGAGATCAGGCAGTATCACTGCTTTTACTTTCAGTATTGCCTTGTGGTGCGCATTTATTTTGGCCGATGAGTTTTTTGTCGCCTTTGAAGTCGGCAATCTCGAAAGTACCCATATGCGGATATTGGTTGCTGAAGTGGTGTGTTTGCTGGCTGTGGAGGGAGTGAGGAGTGAGTGATTTTTGGCATTCCGATTTGTGTTTATTCGTGTGATTCGTGGTTAAACCGATCTCACGCCATCACCGCCAACATGCCCGTGAAGTGTTCTCCCAATGCGGTTTCTCCGCTAATCCTAAGTTGTGCCCGTGCCGAATCTTTCGAAATACCTTTCGTCATGATCCGCCAGGCGATTTCATCGGGAATGATAACTTCACAGTCGGGTTTGATTTCTGATGTATCGGTCAGCGACCATTTTCCGCTTATCCGCACCAGATCGCAACGAAAGCTTACTCCCGGCACGACAAAACGGATCACTGTATGATTGTCGGCCTGTATTTCGCGGTAATGGTGGGGAAGTGCCTGGAAAGAGGTTTCCAGAAAAGGCAGGTAATATTCCGGCTCAAGCAATAGCTTTTCTTTTCCCACAGCCAGCCTGATCTGCTGCTGGTGATGCCATTTTTCGGTGTATTCACGGGCGATATGAAACCTGTTTGTGGAAATTTCTTCCCCTGCCCAGGCTACGGAGAAAATGGCATCTGCTTCCATGTCAAGGATTTTCAGGTGCTCATAATACATTTTTCCGGTAATCTCCAGCAAATCGGTCAGCACCTGCGGGCTGATACGGCGTGTCGCCTGCACCCAGTCTGCATTCAGGCGGTTGAGAAAGGATACCAGTTCTGCATAGGAGCCCATTTCCCCGGGCGATTCACCAAAATAGCCGTCGCGTGAGGTGGAAATTCCCCGGATATTCCCGTCAAGCAGGTGTGCGGCCACATCTTTTACCTTCCATTGGGGTGCGAGGGTTTGTTTTTCCCAGTCTTCGGGTGTGAGGGAACGAAGAAGGTCTGTGAGTAAATGGTCGATTTTGGGAAAGAGGGAAAGTGTCATTGGGAAAAATCTGGTGTCATGCATTTTTATGAACAATCCTTCTTACGCACACGTCCTTTTAGTGTTGGGGGAAATGCGTACTTCCGTGCAGGGTAAACTACCTCGGGTTTTTTAAACCACAAAGTGTGATTTCTTAATGTGACTTATGCGCTCATCTGGTATCTGAGAATGGGTTTAATTCGGTCAATTCCCTGATGGGCGCGGTGATGATAGCGTTTGATCCAGCGATCGATTCCCCGGAAGAGTTCCTGTCCGTTGGCGGCGGGTTAAGTACTCCCAATTTTTTAGACCACTTTTGGTGAGTTTAAAATGATTATTCAGGAGAATTTCCTAAATTCTGAAACACTTATCTTCTTTTTTTTTACCGGATTTGACAATTTTCACCATCCGGTTGCCCATCGGGTCGTACCGGAATGCGAGGTCGGGTTTGCCCGCTGAGGGATCAAAAGTAATTGTACGAATTTTATTCGAATGATTCCAGGTGATATTTGAGAGGCCTTACTGGGTGATTGGGTGGGACACTTTCCATTTCCGCTAATCATTGCTTATTATCTGCTTTATTGCTATTTTGCATTAGAATAATCGGAAAATCCCGAATAGCAGGAAGGTGTTTTCAATATTATAATCCCAATGGTTACCCGTAAGAAGCCAGAGAGATTTTCTATTAAAATATAGCCACTTTATGAAAACGCAGAATATACTCATTGCTTACCCCCAAACTGCTGAAGAAATAAATGCATTAAAAGCTTTTATGCAAGCGCTTGCAATCAAATTTGAGGTTTCTACGGCAGAAAACTACAACCCCGATTTTGTACAGAAAGTGGTGGAAAGCAGACAGCAAGCCCGGAATGGTAAAGTTACCCGGGTAAAAAAAGAAAACTTGAAAGAGTTTCTGGGCTTGTAAGATGAGCTACCATTTGGATTTTACCGATCGCGCGAAGGAAGATATTGCCGCACATAAAAAATCTGGTAACAAAACCACTCTCAATAAACTGCTAACACTTCTGGAAGAGTTGGCGGAGCATCCGTTTACGGGGACAGGAAAGCCTGAGGCCCTGAAGTATCGCCTGTCTGGAATGTGGTCCCGAAGAATAAATAAGGAACACCGGCTGATTTATTAGGTGGACGAAGATACCGTTTATATTCTTTCTGCGAAAGGTCATTACGACTAGTATCGGTCTCCAATGTTATGATAGGCTTGGTTTTCCTGTGTTTTAGGATGGTTGAATTTTCTGAGAGATTTTAAAATTATCAAGGATAATTTCTACTTTTAATCTGTGGCAGCCTACAGGAAGAAGATAATAACAACAGGTTTTATGGACAATCATTCTTACTTACCCCCCCTTTTTGTGTTGGGGCTGTTGCTGGCAAACTGCACACCCCAACCTTCCGCCACTACAGATACACCGGAAACCAACGAACCCTTCCCCGCCGAACTGGTAAACTTCACGCCGTATGCCGGCAATCCGGTATTTTCCGGAACAGGCACAGATACCTGGGACGAAAATATCCGCGAACGTGGCTGGATCATGCGCGAAGACGACGGCTGGCATATGTGGTACACCGGTTACCGCAATGGCCCCGATGAAAAAATGGCGCTCGGTTATGCGACATCTTCCGACGGGCTCAACTGGACGCGGTTTTCCGATTCGCCCATTTTTGATACCAACTGGACCGAAGATATGATGATTGTCAAATGGGAGGATACTTACTATATGTTTGCCGAAGGCCAGAATGACATCGCTCACCTCCTCACTTCCGCAGATAAAATCCACTGGGAAGACCACGGTTCGCTGGATGTACGTCAGACCAACGGCGAACCCATCAGCCCCGGCCCTTATGGCACGCCTACGGCTTTACGGGTGGACAGCCTCTGGTATCTCCTCTACGAGCGCGGCGATCTCGGCATCTGGCTGGCAACCTCCCCGGACCTCGTCGAATGGACCAATGTCCAGGACGAGCCCGTCATCGAAATGGGGCCCGAACCCTACGACAAATACGGCCTTGCCGTCAACCAGGTGATTGCGTACAAAGGGCGCTATTACGCTTATTTTCACGGCACTTCCAAAGAAGACTGGAGCCTTTGGTCCACCAATGTGGCTATGTCCGAAGACCTGATCCACTGGCAGAAATACCCCGGCAACCCGATTGCTGAGGACAATAAGTCCAGCGGCATTCTGGTTCACGACGGTACGCAGTACCTGCTTTACACCATGCACGAAAAAGTGCAGGTTCACTATCCGGTGGATTCGGCTTACCAGTCGGCCACAGAGCCGTCGGACTCGAGATAGGTCTCCTGGTTTTTCCACTCATGGCCGAGCTTGTCGGCCATGGCTTCCTCGTCGAGTTCGATTCCCAGTCCGGGGCCTGTGGGTAGCGGAATGTGGCCATTTTCCACCTGGAAAGGTTTTTTGATATACCCTTCGCCCAGCGTAACCTGCTCCTGGCATAAGAAGTTGGGAATACTCGCCGCCAGTTGGAGTCCGGCAGCCAATGATATCGGTCCCAGCGGATTGTGTGGCGCAACCGCGGCGTAATAGGCCTCCGCCATTCCGGCTATCAGGCGTCCTTCAAAAATACCGCCTGCATGGCAAAGATCGGGCTGAAGGATACTCGCCGCGCCTTTTTCGAGGATTTCGCGAAATCCCCATTTGGTGAAAATGCGCTCTCCTGTGGCGATGGGGATATGAGTCTCTTTTGCCAGCGCAGCCATGACATCGACGTTCTGGCAGTTGACGGGTTCTTCAATAAAAAACGGCTGGTAAGGCTCCAGCGCATGGATGAGGAGGGCCGCATTTTGCTGGCTGATGGCACCGTGAAAATCGATGCCGATATCGCCGTCTTTGCCCGCCGCTTCGCGCAATTCTGCAAAAGCCTGGGTTGCTTCTTCGACAAACTTCTGCGAGGCGATAATCCCCGACTGTGTAGCATTTTTGACACCGGTTTTGAAGGCGGTAAATCCTTTGGCTTTGGCTTCTTTGATGGTTTCAGGTGTGCGGGCATGGGCATATACGCGAATACGCTGTCGCGTGGGGCCACCCAGAAGTTCGTAGATGGGTACACCGAGCGCTTTGCCTTTGATATCCCAGAGCGCCTGTTCGACCCCGCTCAGTGCACTGGTGAGAATCGGCCCGCCGCGGTAGAAAGCATGGCGGTAAATGGCCTGCCAGTGGTGCATGACCATGCGGGGATCTTTGCCTACAAGATAGGGCGCAATTTCCTGAACAGCCGCAGCGCAGGTATCCGCACGGCCTTCGGTAATGGGCTCGCCAAGCCCGGTGATACCCTGGTCGGTATGGATTTTCAGGAAGAGGAAGCGGGGTTTTACCTTAAAGGTTTCGAGTTTGGTGATTTTGATTTCCACCTTTTTCTGGTCGTGCCAGGCCCAGGTTTCGGATGGGTCGGTATCCGCGGCGCGAAGGCCGTAAAGTCCGGCGGTGGTAGCAGCCGCAGAGGCAAAGGCTTTTTTGAAAAAGTTGCGGCGTGAGCGTGCAGAGTTTTCGTTGACAGTCATGTTCAGGGATGTTGAGTTAGTAGTAGAAAAATGTCTGGAAAGAATTTTGTAAAAAATACAGTTATTTCCGGTAAATCAATAACCCCGCCACCAGAACAATTGCTCCTACCGGTACAACTATCCATTTTCCCGACTCTGCTACCATTCCCAATATACCGATCATAAGCCCGGTAAGGATCAGGGTAATACCCATCACCCGCAGGGCAAATTGGTTTTGTTCGCCTGATGTTTCTTCTGATTGGCTTTCTTCTTCCAACCTGGGCTGAACAAATGGAACGCCAGTCTGGTTTTTTATTCTCTGATAGATTTCAAATCCTGCGAGTAACACAAGGGGGGTGATCGTCCCCACAAGCATTTCTTCTGCGCGGTTGAGCGAAAATCCCCAAAAGGCAGGGGAGAGGAATTTGAAAAATAAACCGACGGCAATACTGATAAGTGTGGTAGCAGCAATGGAAAACATCGTTTGCCTTTGCGAAAATAAAGCCCAGATGGCCGGGCCGTAAAGTGGAACTCCGGTGATTGCCCCGAAACTGATGACAACTTCGACAATTCCGCCTGCGGCAGGAACGAGTAAGGCAATGCCAATGGTAATCAGCCCAAATACAACCGTAGAGATTCTCGCCATTTGCATCAATTGACGGTTGGTGATGCCTTTTCGGAGGTTTTTGTAAATATCGTTGGTGAAAACCGCTGCGGCCATATTGAGTGTCGTATTCACAGAACTTGCAGTAGCGAAAATCATCCCGCCCAGCATCATGCCGAGCATCCCGACAGGTAGTACTTCTTTACACATGAGGAGATATGCGCCTTCATTTTCAAGACCTGACAGATCGGGATGGAGGGTGCGGTAGATCATCGGCGGAATCATCCACAAGATGGGGCTGAAAATGTATAAACCGGCAAATAGAAGCCCCGCTTTTTTTGCAGCGCGTGGGTCTTTTACGCTGGTAAACCGCTGCACGTAAGCCCAGTTGCCTCCGATATACACAGCATTGTAAAGGGTGAATGCGAAAAGAAAGCCGATAGAATATTCTTCATTAAAAAGATCAAAAAAACCTTCGGGCGTCCGGTTCACCCAGTTTTCTATTCCCCCTGCCTGCCCAAAAGCAAGCGGAACGACAATAATGATGGCTGCAAACAGTATGACAAACTGCAAAACGTCTGTTATGATGACTGCCCATAATCCTCCTGCCGCTGTATAAAGCAGAATAATGATTCCCAATACAATCACGGAAATCTCTATGGAAAAGCCGGTTGAGACATTAAACAGCTTGGCTACCGGGTATAAAAACGCTCCGGTAGTCACAAAACTCAGAACCAAAAATATGTAGCTGTAAAAGTTTTTTAGCGAAGGCCCATAACGATCTCCAATATATTGCCCTACCGTAAGCACTCCTGTTTTTCGCCATCGGGGCGCGATAAAAAAAGCAATCACAAATCCGCCCAGACTCATCATCCACTGAATGGTTACGGCTACCCATCCATATTTATAGGCAATCGAACCCCAGACTACAAAAGTTCCCGCAGAAAAAAAGCTCATAAACAAACTCAGTCCGCTCAGCCACCAGGGCACATTGCCGCCCGCTGCAAAGAAGGACTTCATATTGTTTCCTGAGCGGGAAAATGATAACCCTGCAATCAGAATCATCAGCGAAAACACGAGGATGACGAGGTAGTCCGTAGTTGACATATCAAAAATTTATTCCGGCCCGTAACAACGCAGCCCAAATACCGCTACCGGTACATCTGGGCCAGGTCTTTTAAACCGGATGTTTAGCGTGCGGGTTTTGACCGGCTGGTCAAACCGGATGCGATTCAGTGTTTGATGGTTTGACTCGCAGGTGTACAACAACTGATGATTTTCATCAAAAATGCGGTATTCCTGAACGGTAAAGGGCATAATTCGCTCCGGGTGTCCCCATATTGCCGATTCCATCGGATGGTCAAAGTCTGTGTCAAAAGCGAAATCTACCTGTTGTATGGTCTGGGTTTCTGGCCAGGAGAGGGTAAGTTCCGGTTCCGGATCATCAGGGGAGGCGACCCAGGCGTTGGGCCCAAGGAATGGACGGTTTACACCATTGGTGATATTTTCTGCACCAAAACCAGACAGGCCGGGGGTAATTTTCATGGCAAAATTGGCGCCATCGGGTCTGCGGCCCGGAACCCAGAATTCGAATGATTCGAAGCCAATGGCAGGATCTGGTTCCTGCTTTCCAAAGTTTGACACTGCCCGGTTGTGTTTGTTGAATACGCTGAGAATACCCGTGATCCGCGCCTGGCTCGTGCGAATGGATACATCTTTATTTTCGTGGAAACAGACAAAGCCGTAATCATTTCGGGGAAATTCGGCTTCAAAGTCTATGATAAGTTCGTGCCTGCCGGGGGAAAGATCAAAATCACGGGTTGCCAGCACAATATCGGGGGTGAAATTGCCCGCTTTGCTGCTGATTCGCAGCGATACGGTAAGTGTTGTTGAGCTTTCTGATTGCACTTCTGTTTCAAAACGGGGGGCTGCTCCTTGTGTCAACGGGAGCATTTGTGCGGAGCCGTAAATCAGCGTATGCCACTCTCCGTTGAAGGGAATTTCATGGAGAGTAAGTGTACTTCCTGGATTTTCGTGCAGGCTGTGTTTTGTCCGGAGCTGAGCTTTGGATGCCAGATCCTTTTCGTCTTTGAGGGAGAGGAACGGAATATGTTGCCCGGATTTTAGCAGTGCCTGTTGCAGTTGTTGCATTCTCTGGGTCTCAAGCAGGTCTGCGGGAAGCCAATTGTTTTGGGTAGCAAGCGCCGCCGCCATTCCCACAGCCTGTGCATTGTGTGCGCAGGTGGCCATCACACGCGACGAACCCATCGCCACATGGCTGGCGCTGATAATTCTGCCGGCAAGGAAAAGATTGTCAATATTTCGGCTGTACATGGTGCGGTAGGGGATCGAATAAACCCCTTTGCTGTGGTACTGATTGCAGCCGGGTTTTTCGGAGAATACGCCGTCGGCGGGGTGAAGGTCAACCGCCCATCCGCCAAATGACACGGCATCTTCAAAGGGTTGCTGTTGCACAAAGTCGGATTGTTTCAGGATATAGGGTCCTTCAAACCGGCGGCTTTCGCGTTTTCCAGGGATATGCCCTACCCATTCGAGGGTCATGGTTTCGGCCTCGGGGAAAGTGCCGGAGTTTTTCATATAGTCCCATACGCCATAAACCACTTTCCACAATTCCCATTTGATCAGCTCTGTGTCGTGTACGGTGTCCAGCCTGCCGCCATATTCAATCCACCAAAAATGCGCGCCCTGGTCTTTGATGCTGAATTTACGGTAGCGGGGAATTTTCGTGATGTCTTTCAGTGCATAGTCAGGTGCAACGTATTTGACGGGTTTACCCACGTCTTTGGTCATAAAGTAAATAGAATGGCCAAGGAGATTGCCATATTCTTCCGAAGGGGCAAACGGCTCGTCAAACTCGTCGGCAGACTCCGCGCCCATCCGGAAGGCAGCCCCTGACAAAAATCCCAGAATGCCGTCACCCGATGCGTCACAAAACAGTGGTGCCGTCAATTCGTAACGGGTAGAGTTCTGACTGCAAAACCCGATCGCTTTGCTGATCAGGTTATCAGAAGATTTTTCGGCTTCATATACAGCCGTGTTGAGCAAAAGCCTGATATTAGGCTCTGCGAGTACTTTTTCCAGCAGTATGGTGTCGTAGATAATTCCGTTTCCTTCCGGATTGCGGTAGGTGTTTTCTACCAGAATTTCATCCACCACTCCGCCTTCTCTGGCCCAGCGGTTGTTGTTGCCCATATGAGAGGTTGCGCCCAATACCCAAAGGCGCACTTCACTGGAAGAATTGCCCCCCAGTACCGGGCGGTCCTGTGCAAGTACCACCCTGATACCTGCCCGGGCTGCCGTAATCGCACAACAAGTTCCTGCCAGACCACCGCCAACGATGACAAGATCGGACTGGATAATTTCTGTTTTGGGGGCGCGCAAGTGCGCTGCGGATGCTTTTAACATCGTGGATTTTTTTTAAAGATAATTACCGGAAAAACTTTGTGTGGGCAATTTAGCTACTTAATGGTGGATGGATGAGAAGAATATTTGCACTTGATGCCGAAATTATTTCAGGATCATTCCAAATCTAAGATAATATTGCTATTATAGCAACATTATTTATTGAGCTATGCAAAAACTACAGACACTACTCGTTTCAATTATCGTGCTTCTGCTCGTTTCGGGATGTAAAATCTCCTCCGAAGACCATCATTCTCCGGGCATAAGCTATCTGAACATCAGTGGTATCTATCCTCATCTGGCTGCTTTTAATCAGCCGGAGGATACCGCCCTGCGCAAAAATCACGTCGAAGGCGGTATTGGGGTAGTCGTACCCTGGGCGGGCAAACTTTGGTATCTCACGTATCCGCCGCATCAGCGTACCGGCTCCAACGACAAATTGTATATGGTCGATGAAGAGATGAACCTCACCATCCGGCCTGAAAGCAATGGCGGTACGCATGCCAATCGTCTCATTCACCGGGAAAGTAACCAACTGTTGATGGGTTATTATGCCATTGATTATGAGGGAAATGTGCGTACCATTGATCCTCACCAGCTCGAAGGGCGAATGACCGCAACCACCCGTCACCTGACCGATCCTGCAAACAAAGTCTATTACTACGATATGGAGGGAATGGTCTATGAAATGGACGTCCATACGCTCGCTGTCAATCGACTGTTTGAAAAACCTGTACCCGGCTGGCACGGAAAAGGTGCATACGTAGGGCAGGGGCGTCTGATCGTGGCAAACAATGGCGAACATCAGGGGCACTCGATGGCTTATTCAAAATTGCTGGTGGGGGGAGAAGCCCAAACACAGGAAGAAGCCGGTGTACTGGCAGAGTGGGATGGAAAAGAATGGCGGATCATCGAGCGGAAGCAGTTTACGGATGTAACAGGCCCGGGAGGAATATACGGCAATAATGCTGATACCGACCCAGTCTGGAGTATGGGCTGGGACAAAAGATCGGTGATTCTCAAATTGCTGGACAATGGCGAATGGTACACCTACCGTCTGCCCAAGGCCAGCCATACGTTTGACCCGCGCCACGGCTGGTTTACGGAGTGGCCACGTATCCGCGAAATTGCCCCCGACCAGTTGATGATGGTTATGCACGGTACCATGTTTCATTTTCCGAAGACCTTTTCCCGGGCAAACAGTAGCGGTATCTTTCCCATCACCACACATTTGCGGTATATTCCCGATTTCTGTCACTGGAACGGAAAGGTGATCCTCTCTGCAGATGACGCTTCAAGCATGCAAAATCCCATTGTGGGACAGGCGCAGTCGAATCTTTGGTGGGGAACTGTCGATGAATTGAATACATTTGGACCTAAATCTGGCTGGGGGGGAATATGGGTAAAGGATCAGGTAAAAGCCGGGGTGCCTTCAGACCCTTATCTGGCAGGTGGTTATACGCAACGAGCGCTTCACCTTACGCACAATGCTTCAAAAGCAGTCAGTTTTCTCCTAGAAACAGACGAAAAAGGCGATGGAAACTGGAAGTTATATCGCACCATCGAAGTCCCTGCAATGGGGTATGTTTTCGAATCGCTACCCGAAGAACTTTCTGCTGCCTGGCTGCGCATTACTGCGGAGGCGGATTGTGAGGCAACAGCCTACTTTCACTACTTTACCCCCCGGATTTTCACCAATGAGGAGAAACAAATATTCGCTGGTTTGGCAGATGTCGGAGAACCTGGACCATCAATTTTGATTCGCCCGGCAGGGCATAACCGCAGTTTGCAGGTGCTGACGGGCGGCGAAGCTGGAAAATATATTGAATTGGCTTTGAATGAAAGCGGAACGGATCTCGTATTTGAGGAGCCGGCAGAAAACCGTTCTGCTGAAGTATTACGACTGGCTGCAAAAACGAAAACCGCTTTCGCAACAGATGCCGCATCTGTGATTGTCACCGATGATAGCGGAAATAAATACCGCCTTCCCAAAGGGCCGGAAGTGTTTGACCTTCTTGGGGCGACGGGCTATTTGCGGGCTATCCGCGAAGTGCAGTCAGAGCGTTACCTGGCCAATATTCACGGTATGTTTTATGAAGTACCGCGTGCCGAAGGTGCGGGCAATCATACGCCCGATTACCAAAAGATAAAACCCGTAAGCCGGCACGACAAAATGATTCCGGACTACTGCTCGTGGCGGGGGTTGCTGGTGCTTGCGGGGGTAAAATCCGATGCCCCGAAAGACGGGCATACATTTACCGGTGCCGGAACGGGATTGTGGTTTGGGGCAGTGGACGACCTGTGGAAATTGGGAAAACCTACAGGCGTGGGAGGGCCGTGGAAAGACACTGAGGTAGTAAAAGGCAAAGCTTCAGATCCGTATCTGATGACGGGATTTGACAGGAAGCGCGTATCACTTTCGCACAATTTGGATCAGACCGTTCATATGACACTGGAAGTAGCGATTACCCCTGAAACATGGCAGGTGTATAAAGTACTGGATGTGCCGGCTGGTTCTGCGCTGAATTATACCTTTCCGGAAGGATTCCACGCATACTGGGTAAGGGTGAGGTCAGACCATAACTGTAGGGCTTCGGCGATATTTACTTACGAATAATCGGATGGTTATATGCGAAAACTACTACTGGCCCTGTCACTATTTACCGGCATAATATGGTTGCCCTGGCTGACATCCTGTAACCGGGAGCCTTCCCGGGCAAAACCTACCCGTCCGGATATTATCCTGATTATGGCTGATGATATGGGGTTTTCTGATTTGGGCTGTTTTGGAGGTGAAATTCATACGCCGAATATTGATAACCTGGCCCGAAACGGCCTTTCGTTCACACAATTTTATAACACAGGCCGTTGCTGTCCTTCCCGTGCCAGCCTGATGACAGGCATGTATCCTCACACGGTGGATATGGGGTGGATGAATAGCGCGAATCTGGGGCGTGCCGGTTACCTCGGGCGGCTGAGCGATGCCGCGGTAACCCTTCCCGAAGCCCTGAAAACGGGAGGATACCGCACCTATATGGTCGGCAAATGGCACCTTACTCCTACCGATTCTATCAAGGCACAGCGCGGTACAAGCTGGCCTACTGATCGCGGATTTGACGAATTCTATGGTACGATGGAAGGGGCTAAAGATTACTTTAAGCCCACCTGGCTGTTTCGCAATAAAGCGCCTGTGACCGTAGATGATCCGCATTATTTTTATACAGATGCAATCACCGATACAGCAGTGGCCTTTATCGGGAGAAACCCCTCAGAATCGCCGATGTTTCTTTACCTCGCTTTTTATGCGCCACATTTTCCGCTGCATGCCCCTGATTCCACTGTTGCCAGATACCGCAATAGTTATCGCTCGGGTTGGAAAAATATCAGGGCCAATCGATTTGAGCGGCAGCACCAGTTGGGGCTCATTCCTGTGGGAGTCAGACTCTCCGACCCGGAGGCAGACATTCCCGGCTGGACTGATCTTGGCATGGAAAAACGCGATGAAATGGACTTAAGAATGGCGATTTACGCCGCACAGGTGGAGGAGATGGACCGAGGGGTAGGCAAGGTCATTGCAGCTTTGAAAGCCAGGGGACGACTGGATAATGCGATCATTGTTTTTCTTTCAGACAATGGTGCTTTGGCTACGCAGCCTTTGGGGCGGGGCAACCGCGAACAACTCAACGCCTCCGGACCATATACAGACTATGGTGCCGCCTGGAGTCATGTGTCCAATACGCCTTATCGCCTGTATAAGGGTTTTAATCATGAAGGCGGGATCATTGCGCCGCTCATTATACAATGGTTGAAACCGGTAGCCGCACGTGGCGAATTTTGCCGGCAACCCATTCACATCATGGATTTGATGCCCACCCTTGCCAGCCTCGCAGGGGTAGAAGTGCCTCCGGTACGACAGGGCCTGGCCGCACTAAAGCCCGAAGGCCGCAGTTTTCGCAATCTGCTGCTCGATCCGGAGATGGAAATGGAATCCCGCCCCTTATTCTGGGAACACGAAGGAAAACGTGCCGTGCGGCAGGGCGGCTGGAAACTGGTTTCGCCTGGTCTGAAGAAAGCGTGGGAACTCTACTCCCTGACCGACGACCCTACCGAAACCCGCGACCTTGCCAGCCAGAATCCGGATCGCGTACGTGAACTGACCCAATTGTGGGATACATGGGCCAGGGAACATCATGTGTTGCCTTTGGATGGACAAGGATGGGATGACTGATAGCCTGAATGACGCTTCACAAAATCACGTTATGAGCTTACTGGATTTCTGGATATTTGGACTCTATGTGGCAGGTACACTTGCGATCAGTGTGGTATTGTCGCGAACGATAAAAAATGCTGATGATTATTTTGCGGCAGGACGTCAATCCAACTGGTGGCTTTCCGGCCTTTCGGGATTTATGACCATGTTTTCTGCGGGTACTTTTGTGGTCTGGGGAGGAATTGCTTTTAAGTGGGGAATGGTAGCCGTAAGTATTGCCATGTGTCTGGGAATCAGTGCACTGCTGGTGGGCTACCAACTGGCCGGCTTATGGCGACGAAGTGGTGTGTCAACGGCCGCCGAATTTATCCACCTGCGGTTTGGTCTGAAGGCTTTGAAGTTTTACACCTGGTTTAATATCGTTTACCGCCTGCTGGGAATGGCCGTCGCATTGTACTCACTGGCAATTATGCTGGCTGCGCTTTTGCCTCAGGGCCTGCGTGGAATCAGCATCAGCGAGATAATTATTTTTTGCGGGGTCGTCGTCGTCGTTTACACGTTGATCGGAGGGTTGTGGGCCGTTTTGCTTACGGATGTTCTCCAGTTTATCGTCCTGCTGGTGGCTGTGAGCATCGTTATTCCTCTTGCACTTGGCAAAATGGGAGGTGTTGAGGTTTTTATTTCTGAAACCCCGGAGGGTTTTTTTCGTCCGGTTTCCGGCGAGTTTAGCTGGCTTTTTTTGGTAGGATGGGTAGTAATTCATTATTTCAAAATTGGCGGTGAGTGGGCGTTTGTTCAGCGGTATATCTGTGTGCCTAAAGCTTCGGATGCAAGAAAAGCCGCATGGCTTTTTGGGCTGATGTATCTCATCAGCCCGATCATCTGGATGTTGCCACCTATGATGTATCGGGTAATTGATCCTTCCGCCAATCCGGAGCAGGCCTATATTCTCACCTGTCAGTACGCATTGCCCGAAGGATTAATGGGACTGCTCATCGCGTCTATGTTTGCCGCAACCGGTAGTATGATCGATTCAGAATTGAATGTATTTTCAGGCGTTCTTACCCGCGATTTTTACAAACGTATATTTCCTGACAGCACAGAAAAACGCCAGATTCTGGTCGGCCAGCTGTTAACACTTGCCCTTGGGGTGTTGGTAATTATCCTTGCCATACTCGTTCCGCTCATGGGAGGGGCGCAGGAGATTATTCTATCTATCACCGCACTGCTTGCAGGTCCTATGGTGTTGCCGGTGATCTGGGGTTTGTATTCTGAAAAGATAAATGAGCAAAGTGTATTTATCACAATTTTTGTCAGTGGATTTGCCGCGTTGGTACTTAAATTTGGCTGGTTGAATCAGTCGGGCTGGTTTGTGTCGGATTCCCCCGCTGGCTGGGAGCTTTGGCTACAGCAGCACGCCAGAACACTGGAAACGGTTTTGGGAACCCTTGTTCCATTTTTTGTTCTTTTTTTGATTGAAAATACCCAAAGACACACCGCCGGATGGAACCGTACTCTCTACAATACGGATGAGAATTCTGAAAATATAGTCCCGCCAGCAGCATCACTGTTTCCGGGTAAGGTTGTGGCTATCGTGTTGGCTGCGCTGGCTACCTTGTTTTGTTTTCTGGCATTTAGCGGTGACTCCCACCAGGTACTGTTGACAGCCTATAGTGTTGTTTTGGGTGGAATGGCTGGTTTAATATTTTACTTTATCAGGATGGCAGAGCGAAAAGCAGCTTTCGGCGTTGTTTCTGAAAAAACGTTGGTTGAGAAAAATAAGGATCATGAAGCAAGTAAGTGAGCAATATGACATTGTGGTTTGCGGGGGCGGACTGGCTGGCTTTTGCGCAGCGGTTGCGGCTGCCCGCCAGGGAAGGAAAACGTGTATTATCCAAAACCGTCCGGTTTTTGGTGGAAACTCCTCTTCGGAGATTGGCGTTACCCCGCACGGTGCGGCGGCTTTTCACGCGTATGCGCGGGAAACAGGGATTCTCTCCGAATTACTGATTGAAGAGCGTGCCGCCAACCATGCCGAAATTTACGAAAATGGCTGGACCAACAGCGTCTGGGATATGGTTTTGTACGATATGGCTGTTCGCACAGAAAACCTGAATTTCTATTTGAATACAGATTTCAAAGCGGTAAGGATGAAAGACAATCGGCATATTCAGGCCATTGTCGCGCATGTGCAAAATGCCGAACTGGAGCTCACCCTTGAAGCAGAATTATTTATCGACTGTACCGGCGATGGCCTGGTCGCTCATGAGGCCGGCTGCGAATGGCGCATGGGTTCTGAGTCCAGAAGTGAATTTAATGAGCCGCATGCCCCAGAGGTCGCCAGTGGCGATGTAATGGGGAGTTCTATTCATTTTAAAGCCCAGGATATGGGGCGTCCGGTGCCCTTCTCCGCACCTGAATGGGCCATTCGTTATGATGACGCAAGCTATTTTTACGATCAGGGGCGTTTGCCTAAAGAGGAAAGAGGGGGATTCTGGTGGCTCGAAATCGGCGTTCCCTATCACACCATTCACGACAATGAAACCATTCGCCACGAACTTACCCGTCATGCCTTAGGGGTATGGCACTGGATGAAAAACCAGGATCCGGTAATGAAAGAAAGAACCCGCAACTATGCACTTGATTGGATTGGACAGGTGCCGGGAAAAAGAGAAAGCCGGCGGATCATGGGCGAGTATTTTATCACAGAGCATGATATCCAGAACAAAACTGTATTCGAAGATGAAATCGCCTTTGGCGGATGGTTTATTGATTTGCATACCCCCGGAGGCCTGCTTGCTGCTATGAGCGAACCCACCAATGCAGACAATTAC
This sequence comes from Bacteroidia bacterium, assembly GCA_041391665.1. Lineage (NCBI taxonomy): Bacteria > Pseudomonadati > Bacteroidota > Bacteroidia > Bacteroidia bacterium. The sequence continues at coordinate 2,042,697 of JAWKNO010000001.1, forward strand.
AATACCTTCAATGAGTACTCGGTAAAATCGTACTGCGGGCCTTATGGCGTACCTCTCCGTTCGTTGATTGCCCGTGATGTGGACAATCTCATGATGGCCGGCAGGAATATCAGTACAACTCATGCGGCTTTGGGTACGCTTAGAGTTATGGCAACAACCGCACTGATGGGGCAGGCTGCCGGTACAGCAGCGGCTATTGCTCAAAATAATCAGCTTGCCATCAAGGAGACACCGGAGAAAGTAGTACATCTTATCAAACAAAAACTCCTGCGTGATGGCTGTTTTCTGATCAACAACCGAAATGAAGACCCGGCTGACCTTGCCCGCTTTGCTTCTGTTACAGCCAGTAGTGAGTCTGGTCTTACTGGAGCCGGACCAGATACCGAGGGTTTTCATGAAGGACTGAGTATCTGGCGCGACCAGCCCCAATATGATCAGGAGCGGCTGGATGTAAAAAAAGGCCAGATGATCGCGCTGGGAAACGAGGGAATAACAACGCTTTCTGTTTTCTTGAAAAACCTCACAGCAGATGACCAAAACGTCTCCGCTGCGCTTTTTTCTGTTTCAGATATATGGGATTACCGTACGAACCCGGGTACGCCCCTGAAAACTGCCAGCCTTCGGGTACCTGCCAACTACGAGGGCTGGGTTGAGTGGCCGGTGAATTTTGAGCCGGGAGGGGAGCTAAAGCCCTATTCTTATGTAAGAATTGACCTTGAGGCAAATGCTTCGATTGCCTGGAAAGTAGCGGGATGTGTTTTGCCCGGGCAATTGGCCGTATATCAAATCGGTAAGGATAAAATGCGGCGGTTTTCCAATGGCGCTACCCTAAGCTTTCGAATAGAACCGGCACAATACTGTTTTCCTCCTGAAAATGTAATCAATGGGGTTACACGCCCTCACCGGTATACCAACCTGTGGCGCTCAGATGAAGCGGAAGTGAATGCATCGTGGATACAACTCTCCTGGGATCAGGTACATTCAATCGGACAGGTTGAGATCACCTTTCCCGGGCATTTACTTCGGGAGTATCATGCTTATGCCCCTTTTTATCGCGACCAGCAATGTGCCAAAGACTATCGCATAGAGATATCCACAGATGGCAGATGGGAAGAAGTAATGGCAATCAGAGACAATTACCAGCGGCACAGAATTCACCGGCTAAAAATGCCCGTTGAGACGAATGCGATTCGTATCGTGATTGATTCAACACATGGTGACCCTTGTGCAGGCATATATGAAGTAAGGTGTTACAGAGATATATAGAGATATATAGAGATATATTCATCAGAGCTTTGAAAAATATTTACCAAATGTTGCTATTATAGCAATCATTAATTATCTTTCGTTAAATTAGTTAATATGGGACTACCCTCGCAACCACTGAGTGGACTAATTGATGGCCTGGCTGTTTTGCAGCATCTCGCTTCCTCACATGGCGAGAAGGCGAGTATTGATATCTCCCGGGAATTGGGAATGGAAAAGACGCGGATAAACCGTATTCTGAAAACGCTGGCATTTTTGGGACTGGTTTATCAGACGCCGAGGCGAAAGTATATTTTGGGCCCGGGCATCCATGTTCTTTCTGCACAGATGATGTATGGGTCAGGTTTGATCAATCATTCACTGAAACATCTGATAAAGTTGACAGAGCTCGATCTGGTAGTTGCTTTGGGGGTATTGTGGCGGGATAAAGTATCTTATCTCTACCATTGGGAACCGGGACTTCCACCTACCGACGGGTTAGGGCGAATCGATCTGTTTCCTGCAACTCAGTCGAGTATCGGTTTGGCCTTATTGTCTCAGAAAACCGAAGAAGAGGTGAATCAGATAATTCCGGAGAAAGATATCCCCGGGTATTCGTCACGGGAAAAGCTATTTGAGGATTTGGCTCTGTTTCGCCAGCAAAACTACGTAACAGCCATTTATGATGGCCGGAAAAGTATTGCAGTCAGGCTGGGTAGCCCTTCCTATGCTGCGATTGCTCTGGCCTGGATCGATAAAAATGCACCAGATGAGCCGTATGTTATGTATTTACGGGAAACGGCTCAGCAAATTGAAAAATTCCAAACGCAATTAACTACTCATTCTTAACCCTAAAAGCAAACTACTATTTCTATCAGAGATAATTTCATAACCACAAACTGACGCTTACATAAAGTTTACGCTTTTACTTATAGTCTCCCTGATATACCTCAGCCGGAGATAGGGATTCTATTTCATCTGGTTTTACCACTTTTTTGCATAAATGCTTGATTGTCAATTTTTTAAACTACTAACTAAAACTTACAATTTATGAATCAATTAGTACGACATGTATTTGTGTTGTTAGTCGCTATGACGCCTTTGTGGATGTGGGCACAGCAGACCGTAAAGGGGGTTGTGAATGCCAGTGAAACAGGGGAGCCATTAGTGGGCGCAACCGTACTGGTCCAGGGTACACAAAATGGTGTACTTACGGACAACGCAGGCGCATTTTCTATCGCCGTACCAGATGCTAATTCTACACTGATTGTCAGCTATCTGGGATATGCAAGGCAGGAAATTGTACTCAATGGCCAGTCCAATATTACCATTTCCATGGTATCAGACCAGTCTACCCTTGACGAGGTCGTTGTGGTTGGTTATGCAACCCAAAAGAAGGTAAATCTGACTGGCGCAGTATCCGTCGTAAATGGCGGCGAAATTTCGAAGCGGCCGGTGCTTCAAACCTCCAATGCACTCCAGGGCATGTCTCCCGGTGTTACGGTGCGTACCTTTGGCGGCGGCCCGGGCGATGATGGTGGTGAAGTAAGGATTCGTGGTTTGGGTACGCTCAACAACAATGATCCGCTGGTATTGATCGATGGGGTAGTGGGTAGTTTTACAGATGTTGATCCTTCCAATATCGAATCGATTTCTATTTTGAAAGACGCCGCCTCCGCAGCTATTTATGGCTCCCGCGCCTCGGGCGGGGTAGTGCTGATCACCACCAAACGCGGTTCTGACGGTTTTAGCGTAACCTACAATGGCTACGCCGGCATTCAGGTGCCAGTAGATCAGCCTGAATATCTGGGGCCGGTAGAATTTTTGCGTCTGTTCAACAAAGCAAGTATCAATTCCACAGGTGCACCCGCATACGAAGACGCCTTTATCAATAGCTACCTCGCCAATAATGCTGCTGACCCTGATCATTTTCCCATTACTGACTGGCAGAAGCTCGCCATGCGGGAAAACCCTCTTCAGCAGCAACATAGTGTAAGCTTTAATGCTGGTTCTGACCGCTCCAAAATCCTGGGAACACTGCTGTATATGAATCAGCAAGGATTGCTGGAAAATTCAGAGTTTCAGCGCTATGGATTTCGCCTGAATTCAGATGTGAAAGCTACTGATCAAATCAGCTTTTTTGCAGATCTCAACCTGAAGTTTTCCGATGATTATGAACCCAACGGCGGAGAAGGGTCGCTGTTTCAATCAATTGCCCGTATCTATCCTACCGCTCCCTCGATCTACTCTGATGGAAGCTGGGGACAGGGGTGGAATGGCGATAATCCTGTTGCCCGTGCCAGAGACGGCGGGGTGAATAATACCAAAACCAACCTGGCCATTATCAACCTTGGGGTGAATATTGAACCTGTCAAAGGGTTGGTATTTACCGGTTCGTTTGCTCCGCGTATGCAGACTGACTTTCAGAAAAACTTCCGTCAAAGAATCGCTTTTCTGGATGTGGATTCCAAAGATCTGATCACCGCTGCTCCGGCAACTTCTTATATGTACGAAGCCTATAACCGCGCTTTAGACATTTACCTCAAAGGACTCGTTTCTTATGAAAATCATATTGGCGGGCTCAATTATCAGGCCATGCTGGGGTATGACCAAACCTTGCTCCGCACCGATAATTTCTTTGCTTCCAGAGACGGGTTTGATTTTCCCGATTTTCAGGAACTCAATGCAGGTAGTGAAGAACTTCGCGACAATGGCGGTTCTGCCGGCGAATTGGCTCTCCGCTCATACTTTGGTCGTGTCAACTTCAACCTGAAAGAACGTTACCTCCTGGAGGCCAACTTCCGCTATGACGGTACCTCCCGGTTTATAGGTGAAAACCAATGGGGCTTTTTCCCCTCACTGTCTGCCGGCTGGCGCATATCAGAAGAAAGTTTCCTGAAATCAGTAACCTGGGTAAATAACCTGAAACTCAGAGCTTCCTGGGGACAATTGGGCAACCAGAATACCAGCAGCCGTTACCCGACTGTTTCTTCGATTAACCTCAACCAGAATGTCGTCCTGGCCAATAATGCTTTCTTCGGGGCAGCTTCAATTGCTGCATTATCCAACCCAAATCTTCGTTGGGAAACCACTACTCAAACAGATATTGGCATTGACATCGGGCTGTTTAACTCAAAACTGGATATCGTATTTGACTATTATATCCGCGATACGAGAGACATTCTGATTGACCTCCCCGTACCCGAAACTTCAGGCTTTAGCTCGGTCGTCGAAAACGCTGCAAGGGTTGAGAATAAAGGCTGGGACTTTGGTATCATATACAACAATAAGATCGGAGACTTCCGCTATTCGATCGGGGGTAATATTTCAGACGTGAGAAACCGCGTGCTTGACCTTTTTAACACCGGCCCTTATATCAACGGATTACAGATCATACAGGAAGGGGAAGAGATGAATTCCATCTTTGGGTATGAAGCCGCAGGATTTTTCCAGACCGCTGAAGAAATTACCAATCACGCTACCCAGTTTGGCGCGCTTGTCCCGGGTGATATAAAGTATGTGGATCAGAATTCCGACGGTATTATCAATGCCGCAGACCGTGTCATCATCGGAAGCCGTATTCCCCGATATACTTACAGCAGTACGATTGAACTGGGTTACAAGGGGTTTGATCTTTCTATTTTCCTTCAGGGAATCGGTAAATACAATGGGTACCAAAACAGCCACGCTGCCTGGCCATTTCAAAACTCAGGAAGTGCCAAAGCGCAGGTTCGCCATACCGATACCTGGAGCCCCGACAATCCAGATGCCCGTTACCCAAACTGGTATCTCAACACCACCACCAACAATTATAACACTTCCAGCTTCTGGATGACGGATGCTTCTTACCTGAAAGTCAAAAACGTTGTATTGGGATACAACTTCCCGCAGGCCATGCTGGAAAACACTCCCATCAATCGCGCCAGAATCTATATGAGCGGACAGAATGTGTTTAGTTTCGATAAAATGGAGGGCTTTGATCCTGAGTCTCCGCTGGGAGACGCTAATTTTTACCCACAAGTTGCTGTGTATGCGGTAGGTGTAAATCTCACTTTCTAGTTAACCAAAAAATGAAAAACAGATTAATACTCTCTATGTTTGCCCTCCTGTTTATATGGGGGTGTAGTGATGAGTTTCTGGACAGAAATCCACTCGATTCGCCAAGTTCATCCACCTTTTATTCTTCAGAAGCAGATCTCATACTGGCCGTCAATTCTGCCTACCGGGAGCTCAACCGTGATTTGGGCACAGGTGGGGGTACCAATATTTTTATGCAGTATGAAATTGCTTCTGATAATGTCTGGAGCCGTTGTGAAGGCTCTTTGCGTCCATTTGCAAATGGTACAGCTGACCCTTCCAACAGCGAAGCGTTAAACAACTGGCGGGTATATTACCGGGGAATCGCCAAATGTAATACGCTCCTGGAAAATATGCCCAACGCTGAGGCCAAAACCAACCCTGATGTTTTTAAGCGGGTGGAGGGCGAAGCGCGTTTTCTTCGCGCTTATTTCTACGGACTCCTGATTGAGCTGTATGGCGATGTGCCTTTACTCACACAAACGCTTTCCCGGGAAGAATCATTTGTCACCAGAAACCCCAAAGCAGAAGTTCTCAGTTTTGTATTGGAAGAACTGGATGCCGCCGCTGTAATGCTTCCCGAAGCATACAGTGGAAATGACAGAGGAAGAGCCACCAAAGGTGCTGCACTTGCTTACAAAGCCCGTATCGCACTGTACAACGGTCAGTTTGCAGAAGCTGCTGCCGCTGCAAAAGAGGTCATGGATATGGGGGTTTATGAGCTGTACCCCAACTTTCGAGACCTGTTTACCTACGCAGGGGAGGGCAGTAAAGAGACGATTCTCGCTGTGGGGTACGCTAAATCTGTTGCCGCTACACATGGATCTGTTCAGCACAATAGTACGCGCCTCGGCAGTGGGTGGTCATGTGTTGTTCCCGCCCGCGAACTGGTAGATGCTTTCTACTGCGAAGATGGACTCCCTATCGACGAATCTCCGCTATTTGATCCTGCCAATCCTTATGAAAATCGCGACCCAAGGATGAAACAAAGTATCGTCTCAAATGGTGATGTTCACTTTGGCTGGCCTTATTATGTGCATCCTGATTCCGCCCAAATTACCAATCCGACAACAGGCGTAAAAAGGCAAAACCTTGAGAACTCGCTTTATACAGGCGCTGGTTCACCTGCCTCCAATACCGGCCACGTGATGATCAAATATGTAGATCAGGCAGACGCAGCCAACCCACAACAGGTCGAACTGGATTTTATGCTCATTCGTTATGCGGAAGTTTTGCTTACTTATGCCGAAGCCAAAATAGAGTTGGGGCAAACCGACCAGACTGTACTGGATGCCATTAACGCGGTGCGTGGAAGAGCTGGTATGCCGGCAGTATCTTCTACAGATCAGACCGCGCTTCGCAAGCTGGTCCGTTATGAAAGGCGCATTGAACTGTTTGGCGAAGGTTTCCGCATGTTTGATATCAAACGATGGGACATTGGCAACAAAGCTTTTAACCGTACCATGCTGGCCCGACCCAAACTGGCCTGGTGGAATGAGCGCGAATATCCACAGATCGATGACGAAGGGTTTCCTGATTATTCGGCGATAAATATCAGTGCCAAATATGATATTATGGAAATCCGCACGCATAGGCCTGACCGCAATTATCTGTGGCCTATTCCCCAAAGTGAGATTGACGTGAATCCCAATCTCTCTCAGAATACTGGATATTAATGTTCGATCTGATTATCTCGCAATGACGAATTTCTAATAGTAGTATATAAGAAGTGTGATAATGTTTTGGCAACAGTCAGAGCTTATCACACTCTTTTTTTAATCCCTTTTGTATGCCTGTGCGCCTGGCTTTTGCTCTATGTTGTTTTTGTTGCCTGATCGCATGTTCCGGTCCGGGCGATCAGAATATGGCACCGGAGAAACCTTTATTTACCCTGGTTTCTTCGGCTGTTTCTGGGCTTACTTTTCGAAATGACCTGAAAGATGGGCTGTATGAAAATGCCTTGTTTTTTGACTACTTCTACAACGGGGGCGGAGTTGCAGCCGGAGATGTGAATGGCGACAATTTACCCGATATATACCTCGTCGCCAATCAGCAGGCAAATCACTTGTACCTCAACAGAGGAAAACTCTCTTTTGAAGATGTTACAAATACTGCAGGTGTGGCCGGAACTCCCGGGTTTTCTACCGGTGTTACGATGGTCGATATCAACCACGACGGGCTGCTGGATATCTATGTATGTAAGGCGGGAATGAAGAACCTTCCTCCGGAACAAAGACAAAATGAACTCTTTATCAACCTTGGAACAGACGCATCCGGTGTACCTCGATTTGAGAATCAGGCTGAAAAATACGGACTGAACCTCTCTCTGTTTTCCACGCAGGCAGCCTTTTTTGATTATGATCGTGACGGCGACCTTGATTGTTTTCTGGTGAATTATGGCCCAGAATCCTATAGCGACGAGCTGGTCGGCGAACTGAAAGAACAGAAAGTCTCCGAATGGGCCGAAAGGCTGTACCGAAACGACGATGGAAAATTTCATGATGTATCAGAAGAAGCCGGGCTGATCAATACTTTTCTTGGTTTTGGGCTGGGCGTAGCCGTAAGTGATCTCAACCGCGATGGCTGGCCGGATGTGTATGTAGCCAATGATTTTTCCGGCAGAGACCATCTGTATTTCAATCAGCAGAATGGAAGCTTTCGGGAAGCCGGCCTCCAGACCACCAATCACACCTCCAATTTTGCTATGGGATGTGATATCGCAGATTACAACAACGATGCCTGGGCAGATATTGTGGTGCTTGATATGACCGCGGAGGACAATTATAACATCAAAGCGAGTATGAGCGGAATGAATCCCGATCGTTTTCAAAGACATGTGGATGCAGGCCTGCATCATCAGTATATGTACAATACCCTTCAAATTAACCGGGGGATTGATATACAGGCTGGTTTGCCTATGTTCTCTGAAGTTGCACAGTTTGCCGGAATAGCCAGCACAGACTGGAGCTGGGCACCGCTTTTTTTCGATATGGACAATGATGGCTGGCAGGACCTTTTTGTCAGCAACGGGATTGAGAAAAACTACCGCAACAATGATTATGTCAATGAGGTGAAAAAAGTTCAGGAGAAATTATTTGCCACAGGAAAAAAGCTGAGCAATGAAATGGAACTGATGGCTTATGTAGGCGATCTGTTGTCCAAAATGCCCGATCATAAGAAGGAGAATTATTTTTTTCACAATCGTGGTGATCTCCAGTTTGAAAAAATGAATGCTAAATGGATTCCTGATCAACCCGCTTCCGCCTCTCAGGGCGCGGTCTATGCCGATTTGGATAGGGATGGAGACCTCGACCTGGTAGTTAATAATACCAACGCTGAAGCTTTTCTTTATGAAAACCATGCTTCCCAACAATCCCAAAACCACTATCTTCAAATAAAGCTGAAAGGCGGGGCCCACAATACTCAGGGAATCGGAACAAAAGTAACGATCATATGTAGCGAATCCCGACAAATAAGAGAACTCTATCCTGCCCGTGGCTTTCAATCTTCGGTAGAGTCGGTTTTGCATTTCGGGCTGGGGCAAAACGCGCAAGTCGATTCGATGAAAATCATATGGCCTGATGGCAGAATACAGGTACTGGCCAATGTTCGCGCAGACCAGCAACTAACCCTGAGTTATGAGGACGCAATGCCCGATCGGTCTGCCCAGGCGAAAGAGAAACCACTGTTTCGGGATATTGCGGCTGAATCAGGCCTCGATTTTCTTCACCATGAAAATACCTTTGACGACTATGTCCGAGAACCGCTTCTTCCCCATCGGTACAGCCAGAGTGGTCCGGCGCTTGCCGTCGCAGACTGGAACGGCGACGGACTTGACGATGTGTTTGTCGGAGGAGCCAAAGGGTACCCGGGTACAATTTTTTTTCAATTGGAAAACGAACATTTTATTCAGGGGACAAAACAACCCTGGTATCAGGACCGGGAATATGAAGATGTTGTAGCTGTTGCATTTGATGCCGACAATGACGGAGATATAGATTTGTACGTCGGTAGCGGTGGCAATGAAGAAATGCCTGGGCACAGCCTGTATCAGGACAGACTTTATTTTAATGATGGAAAAGGAAACTTTACCCAAAGACCCGGTTCATTGCCGGTTTTGCGCACGAGTACCGGTGCGATTCACCCGTGGGATTTTGACAACGATGGCGATGAAGACTTATTGGTTGGCGGAAAGGTGATTCCCGGTCGTTATCCACATGCGCCGCAAAGTTTTTTTCTCGAAAATCAGGAAGGGATTTTTACAGATGCCACCGAAACCATTGCTCCCCAACTTAGCCATATAGGCATGGTCAGTGCTGCGGTTGACCTCGACTATGATGGTGATGGCGATAAAGATCTCCTGGTTGCGGGAGAATGGATGGCCTTATCCCTGTTGGAAAATAAAGGCGGAAAACTGGCACTTGTTGACCTGCCGGTTACTTCCTCCGATCTTCCTGCTCTCACAAGCCTTTCCCAGACTACCGGCTGGTGGTATAGTCTGAGCACCGCCGATATGGATGGCGATGGAGATCAGGATATTGTTGCCGGTAATCTGGGCCTCAATTATAAATACAAAGCCACGCCTGAAGCGCCCTTTGAGGTTTACAGCGCCGACCTTGACCAAAATGGTCAATCAGATATTGTGCTTGGCTATCATCAGCAAGCACAGCTTTTTCCGCTTCGCGGCCGTCAGTGTTCCTCTCAGCAGATTCCGGAGGTAAAATCGCGGTTTCCAACTTATGATGCTTTTGCCCGGGCAACACTTGCCGAAGTGTATGGGCCCATGGGGCTCGATTCGGCACTCCACCTGAAAGCGGCGACCTTCGCCTCGTGTTACCTCGAAAATAAAGGTGGAGCCGGCTTTGCCCTTCATCTGCTTCCCGCCGTTGCGCAGCTTGCACCTGTCAATGTTTCCCTCATACAAGATATAGATGGCGATGGTGTTACCGATATTCTGCTCGCGGGCAATCTCTATCAGGCAGAAGTTGAAACGCCGCGCGGAGACGCAGGATATGGGGTCTTTTTAAAAGGAGATGGTCAGGGAAACTGGTCATTCATTCCCAATGCCCAAACCGGCTTATTTCTCGGTGGAGATATCAAACAAGGGGCATGTGTTTCTTTGGGCGCAGGGAAACACGCATGGGTTTTTGCCAAAAATCAAAGTGCGGTACAGTTGATTGTAAAATAAAAAATTCGACTATTTACTCCCAAAATTAGCTGTTATGGAGAAAATTCATCTGAAATACATATGGTTTTTGTTTGTACTCATCGTGGCAGGCAGACAGAATGTACAATCGCAAACGGGCACAGATGGTATCGTTACAATCCATCCTGACAAATATAAGCAAACCATGTGGGGGATCGGCTTTGAGATCCAAAGCGATGCCATTGGATCTGGAAATACAGGGCTTCCGGAAAACAAACATTCTGTGCCGCATGACCTGACCCCCGCAGAAAGGAAACGACTCTCCAAAGAGATGTTGAAAGGATTTCGCTATTGCCGCCTGGCAGGAGGATTGTACTGGCGCGGCACCGATCCAGAGGGAAAATATCTCAAACCCCGATGGCCGGAGCAACTGGAAGAAATTCGCCAAATGATAGAATGGGCGGGTGTTGAAGGGGTTTCGCTCGAATACTGGTCTCCTCCGCCTTACTGGAAAGCAAATAACAACTATATCGGAAAAGGCCGTGATGATCTCTACAATACGCTCCGTTGTTTTGGCCCTGATTTTACCAATGACCCGGTGTACCACGGGGATACTACCCGTTTTTTAGAAGACTACGCGGAAGCCTGTGCCAGAGACATCAGGACTTTACAGCAGGCGGGTATCAAAACCGTTCAATGGGGAATGAGCAATGAGCCGTTTGTCAGCAATGCCAGCTATTCCACCTGTAAATTTTTTAGCGAAGAGGACTATGTCTCTGCTTACACTTTTGCCGCGGAAGCTGTTCGCAAAACTGACCCTTCAATTCTTCTGATCAGCGATACTGAAGCCGGATTTCCTCACAAAATCGCAAAGGGAATCCATCGGCCGGAAGTAGCGGCATTGGTAGATGCTTATGTCGTTCACACAATCGGCTGGGACTCCGAAAGTGTGAATAAAGTTCATAAAGACATCACAGAAAAACTCCCCAAACGGCCCTGGTTTCAAAATGAATACGAATATCTGAAAGGTGGTGCTACGCCTGAACGTTGTCTCAATACAGCGCAGCATATTATGAACTCTTTCCAACTGGGTGAAAATCCTGCCTGGTACTGGATTCATGCCTTGAAACCATTTAAAAATGCAGAAGCCAGCGGATATTCTCTCGGTTTCTGGAAATCCCTCGAAGATACGGCATCTTTTCATCCTTCTGTGTTTTACGAGCGATGGGTCAGCGGACCGGAAATCACCCTGATGCCTGAAGCTTTCTCTGCAATGGAGTTCATAACGGCACTTCGGCCTTCGCATTCTGAGCCGGGAAGGAGTTTTAGCTTTGAACTGAATCAGTCAGCCACGGTATACCTGGTTGTGGAGGAAAAAGGAAACTATGTGCCGGAAGGATGGGAAAAAACAGAGTTAGTCATCAAGAGGGAAATGGGAACAGATGTCGTGTATAAAAAAGAGTTTCCTGCCGGTACGCACAATTTCCCCTCGCATACGGGACAGTCGGAGGGCGAATACGGTGCCCCGCATGCCTGTTTTATCGCTGGAAGTAACCCTGCATCATTGAAAATCCAGGTAGGCGTCAACAGTCCGATTAAAATTCTGTCAGAATCAGTGAAGCTGGAAAAACTGGCGGAAGAAGTAGCGCCCGGACATTGGTTTTTTAATGACTACAACTGGAATGCTGTAGGGAGTTTTGTGCGCCATATGCCCTGGGATTGTAAGGTGCTGGAGATTACGGAAGAATCGTATAACAAAGATGCCCGTGTATTTGCATTTGAAAAACCCAATGGAAAACGCACGATTGTCGTCTCAAACCGCAGCGGAAAAGATTATACATTCCAGCTGAAAACAGGTGTCAACAGTACCTGGCAGTCATACCGCTATACGCCATGGGAAAGAGGCGAAAATACGATGGGCGTGAAGGGCCACAAACAAAAAGGAATCGAAATCACAACTACTTTACCCCATTTGTCCTGGGAGTTTTGGGAAGAAAAATAGTTTTTCGGAATTTTTGGCAAGTTATTGACCCTTTACCTGATAATACTAACTAACTGAACGATAAGATCATGAATAAACAAATCCTCCTCCTCTCAATTCTATTTCTGACCATTTTCAAATTCACCTTTGCCCAACACGATGCACTCCTTGAAGCAGAGCAATTTCCCGACAAGGGCGGATGGGTGGTTGACCCCCAGTTTGTCGAGCAAATCGGCTCCAGTTACCTTATGGCTCACGGGATGGGCGTGCCAGTGGCAAATGCAGCGACAGATATCAAACTGGCTGCAAAAGGTACCTGGCATGTATGGGCAAGAACAAAAAACTGGGTTCCCGGCCCATGGACTGCGCCCGGTCAGTTTCGCATAAAAATCAACGGAGAACCACTAAAAAATACCCTCGGCCTGACACCCGGATGGAACTGGGAGTATGCCGGAGAAATAAAAATTCTTTCCCGGAAAGTACATCTGGAGTTGGTTGACCTTACCGGTTTTAACGGGCGGTGTGATGCGATTTACCTGAGCCAGGTCAACCAACCCCCGCCTTCGGCTACGGAGGCGCTTTCCGCCTGGCGGAAAGAAAAACTGATGGAACCGCTGGCTCCTGAACACACCAAAACCTATGACCTCGTTGTCATTGGCGGTGGGATTGCGGGCTGTGCTGCGGCCATTGCAGCCGCTGAACAGGGACTTCAGGTGGCCCTGATTCACGACCGACCTCTGCTCGGCGGAAATGCAAGTAGTGAAATTCGCGTACATACCCTGGGCATTTATGGCAAATTTGAAAGAATTCTGCGATTGATCGATACCGAACATTACCCCAACGGTTCGCCCGAAGCGCTCGTGGATCAGGAAAAACGAGACCGCAACGTGCAGCAATACGACAATATCGATATTCACTACAATTGGCGTGCGTATGATGCCTTGGCCAAAGATCATACGATCCTCCATGTAGATGCCCGGCAGGTTTTTACCGGCGAACGCATTCGCTTTAAAGCGCCGCTTTTTATCGACTCCTCTGGTGATGGATGGATCGGGTACTGGGCCGGGGCCGAATATTCCTATGGCCGGGAAAGTGTACATACCTATGGAGAAGCCTGGGATGAGTGGGGCGAATTGTGGAGCCCCGAAGAACCTGACAATTTTGTGATGGGGTCTTCCATTTTGTGGCAAACAGACATGGCCATGGTACCGCAGCAGTTTCCTGAAGTGCCCTGGGCTTTGGAGGTTGCCGCTGAGCATGAAGCGACTGCAGGAGAGTGGTATTGGGAGTTTTCGAGAAATGACCTTCACCAGATCGAAGATGGCGAAGAAATCAGAGATCATATGTTGCGGGCGATTTTTGGCTCATTTTATAATGCCAAACGAAAAGATGAAAATGAAAATTACCGCCTGCAATGGGTGTCGTATCTGCTGGGAAAACGCGAGTCGAGGCGATTGGTGGGCGATCATATCTTCACCTTCAAAGATGTGATCAACCATACCCCTTTTCCCGATTCCGTAGTAGTCGAAGAAAGAGCCATTGATGTGCATTATCAGCAAAATCTTCAGGACGAGACCAAACCCGATTTTCTGTCGGAAGCTTTATTTTACAGAACGGAGAAGTATTATATCCCCTACCGCAGCTTGTATTCCCGTAACATCAGCAACCTGTTTATGGCTGGGCGCTGTTTTAGTTGTTCGCACGTCGGACTGGGAGGACCCCGCGTCATGCGCACAACCGGGCAAATGGGGGCAGCAGTGGGATTTGCCGCTTCTCTATGTAAGAAATATAATGTGGGCCCGCGGGCGATTTACGAAAATTATCTGGAGGAATACATGCAATTAATCCAGACACAACAGGCACAGAGACCCTAATCATTTCGACATGCCCAATTATCTGATGATTATTTTGCTATTGGGAATGGGGATATTAGGAATCCGATACAGCGGCGAAAATCCCCCTATGTTTTTTGATATGCGCGAAGAGTACCGGCAGGCTGTCCATAGTCAGGAGATTTTTACCTGGCCTGGCGCAGACAGCCTGCTGGAACATCGGCTCGAACTGCTTTCCAATGAAAAAGGTGAGCCATTATTGTTTTATTCAAATATCTATACACCTGTTTGCGTCGATGGCGCCTGCAAGCCGATGTATATAGAGATCTACTGGAATTTAATTGGTTCTTATGTTGGCTATGGCACAATTGAGCAGGAGCCGCTGACCAAGTTTGATCACGAATTATTTGCAGAAGCTGACTATGTGCGATTGCATCATTTGCTGCAGGACAAAAACTCCATTCTCAAGCGAAAACAATTGTCAGACCTGTTTGATCCCAATGCCAGCCCTGGCGAAAAGATTACGATTCAGGGAGTAAAAGTGGATGCAGTTTCGGGCGCTACCAAAAGAGAGATCAAAGAATCGGTGGTGGAAGGTGCGCTCTATTCTTGTTTTACCATCTGGCATCTGGTGCATGGAGTTGTGCGTGAGGAAATGTCCCGGTATATTGATTCGGTTTACAATCCGGATATAGCCCGGTATTTTCTCCATTCAGACTATGAAGAATATCAATTTTACGCCATCAAACATATGGACAGTCTGGCGCTGGAACAATCGTTACCAAGAGTCCTGGAAATATATCAGCTAAGCAAGCCGCTTACCCGTACGTTTATTCTTAAAAAGCTATCCAGGGAAATGTGGAAACGCCCCTGGGTTGGCGAGCAACTTTATCAGTCTTTTTCCAATGTGGACATCAGTTCGCAGACGATGCTAGTCAATCGGCTGCCCGATGCTGATCCCGGAGTTGTGCCTGTACTGGCGACACAGGGGCGTGTTATGACCCAAAATCAGCTAAAAGCATATCTTCAATATTTGGGAGAAAACCCCGAAAGCATAACCCCGACCCTCAAGACTGCATTGGTAAGCGTTGCAGCGGATCCAAATTATGCCTACGGGTATCTGATAAAGGCCTTTTTACAAGACCATTAGCCTGGTCGTCCGTATTCAGGAAAACTTATACTCCACCCCTGTTAATTTCTCCGAAACGGCCCATAGCTTTGCTGCGTCTGCCTGGTTGTGGGAAGCTTCGTTGGAGGGGACAATCACCGGCAATCCGCGCATTTCATTAAATCCGCCCGGCCCATAATATTCTCCTCCCTTTACATTCGGGTCAACAGAAGCGCGGATTTGGGGTAAAGCACCCTGTTCCTGACTTTGCATAACCAATTGAAAAACCGAAAGTAGCAATTTATACCCCCAGTTTTTTTCCAGATGGTTGACCAGATTGGTTTTGGAAACGCCTGGGTGGGCCGCAACTGCGATATTGTCAGACTTGCTGGCTTCAAACTTTCGCTGTAATTCGTAGGTAAACAGCAGATTGGCCAATTTGGAACGGCTGTACGCACTAAGCGGTGAGTAGTCTTGGCCTTTTTCAAACAGCAGATTATCAAAATCCATTTTCCCGGACTTGTGCAGGCCACTGCTGACATTGACAACTCTGGCATTTGGCGTGCCCGTAATCCGGTCAAAAAGTAACCCCGTAAGGAGAAAATGGCCAAAATGATTGGTGCCCATTTGCGATTCAAGCCCATCTTTTGTGAGCGAGTAAGGCGTATTCATAATACCTGCATTGTTGAGCAACACATCCAGGCGGTCAAACTTCGCTTTAAAGTCGGAGGCAAATTTACGGATAGAGGCAAAGTCCATCAGATCAAGTGCCATCACCACAATGTCGCCATTTGGCGTACTTTTTCTGATTTCCGTTTTTGCTACTTGCGCTTTCTCTGCAGAACGGCTGGCCATGACAACCTGAGCGCCTTTTTCCGCAAAAGCTTTTACCGATTCGTACCCGATTCCGCTATTCCCTCCTGTTACAATTATCACTTTCCCGGTCAGGTTGGGAATATTATCTGTTGTCCATTTTTCTTTACTCATTTGTGTTTTTTTACAAAAGCATTTTTAAAAGAAAGATTTCACTTGTCTAATTACGCAAAATCCAGATACTTCTTTTTATTCCTTGTCTATTTCAGTCCTAAAATATTTTGTCTGTGAGTCTGAATATGCTGCTCAAGATTGCGGATGATTGTTGAAAATTCTTCTTCTTTAGCCAGGTTTTTCATTTCAGCTTTGTCGGCAACCTGGTCGTATAGTTCTTCATATTCAACCTGAGTGAGTGTGGAGTCGGAATAGGTTCTGATATACCGGTATGTTCCGTCAAAAACGGATAAATTGGGCAGTGCACCGCCGTAATTTCCCAAACCTTCATAGACAAATGATTCGCGCCAGGGCGCTTTAGGATTTTCAAGTAAAGGTTTCAGGCTTTTGCCATGTATGTTTGCTGGTACCGGTACGCCTGCCCATTCGAGCAGGGTGGGGGCGAGGTCAATATTCAGGACGATTTGTGTATCGTCACCGCTTTTTAGCCCCGGGCCGAGTACAAACATCGGCACACGCGCCGAAGGTGCGTAGGGCAGTACCTTACTTGTAAACCCATGCTCGCCGAGCATCCAGCCATTGTCACTCATAAAGATGATGTATGTGTTTTCGCGGAGCCTCAGGTCTTCGATTTTTTGAAAGAGCCTGCCAAGATAGTCATCCATTTCCGTGATCACCGCATAGTATTCCAGTGTATGCTGCTTAATTGCGAGGGAATCGGGATAACCGTATTCTGCAGATTGTATGCGATTGCGCACGGTTTTTAGATATTCGGGTTTGTCGCTTAGATCATCCAGACGACTGGTGGCGACCGGCATATCGGCGACTGAATAGCGGGCTTTGGTCTCTGTTTTTGCATCCCAGACCAACTTTCCGTTCATGTGTGGAAGTTGGGTACAATGGAAAAGAAAAAAAGGCTGATCGCTATTAGCTGCTTTTTCTAAAAATTCTATTGACTTTTCTACGCAATAGCCATCACAATGCTTTTCTGGCGTTATGACCGAATCACCATCGAAGATTTTTCTGCCGTAATAGGTCCCATTGGAAAGGAAATATGCCGATTCGTCAAACCCCAGTTCCTGTGGTTTTTGTTTTAGATGCCATTTGCCCATCATGGCCGTGTAATACCCCGACTCCTGAAGGTATTGGGCTACGGTCTTTTCCCCTGTATTCAGGCCACTGCCAAGGTGAAGGACGCCATTTGCACTGCCATAACGGCCTGTGAGCGCTGCCGCCCGGCTTGGGCTGCAAAGCGAAAAAACTACATGTGCATTGGGAAATCGCACCGCCTGTTTTGCGATTTTGTCAAGATAGGGTGTTTGGATTACTTCATTTCCACATGCACCGAGAGCATCCTGCCGTTGGTCGTCGGTGTAGATAAAGATCAGATTGGGGCGTGAGACAGGCTGTGATTGTTTTTTTGCACACGAAAAAGCAAACATTAAACCCAGCATGCCTATTAGCAAAGTACCTTTACCTGTTTGAAAGTAGTATGTCTTTTTTCTCATGATTGACAAATATTTTGACTGAGCAATTGCCAATTTAAAAATATTATTGCTATTATAGCAATAATATTACCTCAAAATCGCTACTACTATGAAAAAATCCTTCCGTATAATTTTTACCAGTCTGTGTGGTCTGTTGCTGATGTTTGGCTATAACATTTATGCGCAGCAGCCAGAAAATCCTGTTAAGAGCCGTCCCATTGTCAATCAGGCAGGGTACAATCTGAATGAAGCCAAACGTTTTGTTTGTTATGGTGCCAAAGACGGAACCGCTTTTCAGATTGTCGGGGCAAAAGATACGGCTGATAAAAAAGCAAAGGTTTTATTTAGCGGTACAATCCGGAACTTTTCGGGAGATTTTACTGCTTTCAACCCACAGCAATCCGCAGGGGAATATGCCATACGTGTAGCGGGTCATGGCCATTCTCATCCTTTCTGGATCGCAGACCACCTGATGGAAAATATATCCAGCCAGCTTGCCTACCAGTTTTTTATCGATGTAAGAGGTAGTGAAAATCCTATATTTTCCGATGAAATCAAGGTAGCAGGTGGAGGCCCTTCCCGCGATGGTGGGGCATATACGCTGGAGGCAGTTTTTGAGACCTTGCTGTATGCCTCCAACCCGGCTTTATTTGATCACTTTCACGAAGATTTTGGCGATGAACAAGTGCCTGACCTGATTAAACTTATCCTCTGGCACGGAGAATTTGCCTGGCATCATCGCGACTATAACGGCCCTACGGCACACAGGCCCTATATGCTCGGTCATCCCGGAGATCTATTACAAACCTATGACTACCAGAATACCCTCGACCAGTTGGCAGCGGTTTGCGCAGGCTATCATAGCTTTTTAAAGCCCTATATGGACGAAGCCGTTTACCGCCGTTATCGCGCCACATGCCTCGACAATTGGGAAGCCTATGAGCGGGATCGGGTGGTGCGGTACTTTGTAAAAAGCGATAAGTGGATTGATGTCGGCTGGCAGGAATTTAATGAAATGGGTAATGTATATGGGCAGGCCGTTTTCCGGAATCTGTTTATGTATCTGGCTGAAAAAAATGAAAAAGACGGACAGCCGGAAAAATTTCTCGCCTACGCCCGTGCCGCTGCTATGGATATGATCGCGCATTGGGACTTTGACAATCCCCGGCATATGTGGTGGATCAGAAATGGCGAACATATTACGCCGCAGGCGCTGGCATTTTTCCTGATGGTTGCCCCCGAATCTGCACCTTATGGCACCGCCGAAAAACTTGCCCAATGGACCGCTCATATGAAGCAGAAAACCGATAACTTCTGGCACTACCGCAAACACTCCGACACCGAATGGGCACACCCCAAAACCAAAGAATTGGGCAATACCGGATTGGGCGGCTCTATGTTTGCCGTCGCTTATGTCCTGGGCGACCCTGCCCTCCGAAATATCGGCTGGTCACAGGTCAATCAGGTATTTGGACTCAATCCCGCTCAGGCGCACTACAGCAATAAAAGTCAGGACCGGCTCGACATCAACGGATATTGGCCGGGGATCGAAACCGGCTGGCCCGATGCGCACCCCAATGGAGCTGGAAAACTCGGTAAAGTCAGGGGGACACTGGATGGCACACCCCTCGACAATATGTTTCCCTACAATCCTACGCCCAATAAAGAAGGCGTACTTTCCTATTATGCCACCGAAGGATGGGCCGTTACCAACCGCGCATGGATGAGCAGTGTGATATTTTCCACATTAGGTTCGCACAGCCTCCGCATTCTGAACGCCGGTTCGGAGGAAGTTGCGACAGCCAAACCCGGAGAAACCCTTACCATTTCCCTTCATGCAGCCCTCGATCATGACTGGGAAAAACCCGATACCGGATGGGTAATCTTTCAGGTGAACAGTGCCGAACCCCAAAAAATGACCGTGACAGAAACCGGCAATCACACCGGCTTATTCACTGCCCAATGGGTTGTCAACCAGTCTGCCGGCACGAAGATTAAGTTTTCCTATGGTTATCTTGGCTTTGAGAAAATCGCAGAGATTGTCGTGGAGTAAAAAAAATTATTTCCACGTAGTGATATCATAATTTTTTCTTCTCAACTTGCAACCTTATACATCAACAATCGTTGATAAGGTCAACTATTATGATTGTATCACAACTTTCTATCGGCTATCTTCTGGCAAATGCTGTCAAAGCTCTCGTTCGCCGAACTTCAGATCGGTTTGAGCGTGAAGAAGTACCCATTACCATCCATCATCATTATCTGATGAATGTCCTTTCGTCTCGCGAAGAGATGATTCAGTCTGAATTGGCCAGTCTGATGGAGCGCGATAAATCAGCGGTGTTGCGGCATATTGACCAACTGGAGCAAATGCAATTGATTACACGCGAACCCAATACCATTGACAGGCGCAAAAAACATCTGGTGCTTACACCCAAAGGCCAGCAGCTTTTGGAGCATACCCGTCGCCTGATTCACGAAACCCTCGATGAAATGCTGACCGGAGTCCCCAAAGAAGATGTGGAAAAATTTCGCGAAGTGCTGATTCATTTACAGGGGAACGATCTCTGCTAATATTTTTTTACATAATTAATTGATCCCATCAATTATATATCTCATCTACTTTTGATTTAAACAATGATTTATTTCACCACCAAAATGTTATCACCTCTAAAAGTAAAACAAGGATTTGTGCAGGCATGCTTTGGGGTACTGATGATCGGAAGCACCTTGGCCCAGCCATCGCTGGATCTCCATGCCTGTGTAGATTATACCCTTACCCATCATGAAAGCAACCGTGTGTATCAAAACCAGGCGGCCATTTCACAACAGCAGGCAAAGGAAGCCCTGGCTGGTTATTTACCGCAGATTAATGGTGTCGCAGCGCTCGATGACAATCTAAAGCGTCAGACAACGATTATTCCCGCTGGAGTATTTGGCTCAGAAGACATCAGGGTTCAGTTTGGCAATCAGTATTCGACTACGGCGACGGTTCAACTCGATCAGACGATATATGACCAGTCATTGATATACGGCCTTCGCGCCAACGTTCCCAATATGGAAATTGCCCGGCTGAAGAAAGAAAAAAATGACGAAGAGCTGATTATACAGACGGCAAAAGCTTTTTATCAGGTACTGGCGACACGGCAAAAACTGGCACTGCTTGCAGAAAATGAACAGAAGTTTCAGGAGCAACTGGAGGTAGTAAAACTACAATACGAAAAAGGCGTAGCAAAAAAAATTGACTATGACCGGATGAGAGTCAGTCTCAACAATGTGCGCTCCCAAAAACAGGTATTACAGACCAACGAGGAACTCGCGCTCAACCGCCTCCGGCTGGCAATGGGGCTGCCTCAGGAGGCAGAACTGAATCTCGCTGAGATTTCTCTTTTGGATATGGACATTGAAGTGCCTGTTTCCGGAGAATTTGACCCCCAGCATAATATCGATCTTCAGTTGCAGAGCCAGAGTATTGCGTTGCAGGAAATTGATCTGAAGCGGAAATCTGCCTCCCGCCTTCCTACGGTTTCTGCCTATGGGCGTTATGGCGCCCAGGCGCTGGGCAATGAACTCGGGGCATCTTACAACAATTGGTTTGATTTTTCTTCTATTGGCCTTAAGGTGAATGTCCCCATATTCGGAGGCCTGCGCCGCTACAGCCAGATTACACAATCCAGCCTGAACCTGGAAAATGCAAAAATCAACTATAAACTTGCCGCGGAAAACCTGGACATGCAGCTTCAAAATGTATCTACCATCTTAAACAGTGCGCGAATCAATGTGGCAAATAATCGCGAAAATCTCGCACTCGCAAAAGATGTATTTGACAACAGTACCCTTCAATATGAGAAAGGCGTTGCACCTTTTTCAGATTTTGTCAATGCAGATTTTGCTTACAAGGAAGCACAAAACAACTATATCAATTCAGTACTAGATTATTTGACCGCGCGACTCGATTACGAGCGGGCCAGCGGTTCACTGTCTGAATATATCCAACAACTTTAGTTTCTATCCTCCACTTTAGTATTTCCAAAAATGAGAAATCGAATTATTGTCATATCCGTCGTAATTCTTTTGTTATTAGCTATGGCTGTTACCCTGGTTTCCAACAAGAAAGTCATCGACGCAAAAAAACAAGTAGTTGACCGCTCCGGATTCGCAATCGGCGTTTCCACCGTTCATGTAGAACAGAAAGAAATCTCCGGTGTACTGCTTCTCCCTGCAAACCTGGAGCCAAACAAAGATGCCAACATCACCGCTTATACACAGGGCCGTATTGAATCTTTACAGCTAGAACCCGGAACCCGCGTTTCCAAAGGTCAGGTCGTAGGCCATGTTGATACCCGCCTGCGTGAGCTCAGCCTTAAAACTGCCCAGCTTGCGATTGACAAGCTGGAGCAGGATACACAACGGTACAAAGACCTTTATGAAGGCAAGGCCATCTCAGAAGTGAATTATCTGGATGTAAAGTATAATTATGAAAACTCCCGTCTTCAGGCAGAGCAGGCGCAAAAGCAGATTGAAGATGGGAAAATTATCGCGCCAATCAGTGGAATCGTAACTGTCAAAAACCTGGAACCCGGTGAATACGCCAATCCGGGCGCCGTTTTGGCGACTGTCGTGGACATCTCACGGTTGAAAGCGATTGTCATGGTCGATGAGCAGGTCGTTTACCAGCTCAGTGAAGGGCAGAAGGCCGAAATTCAAACCGAGCTTTTCCCCGGGAAAATATTTGCAGGAACCATCACCTTTATCAATCCTAAAGCAGATATTAACCACAATTACCGGGTAGAGGTAACCATTGCCAACAACCAGGGGGTAACGCTGAAGGCTGGTAGTTTTGTCATGGTTGATTTTAAACTCAATCAGGATAGCAAAGCCCTGATGATTCCCAAAGCCGCGTTGGTAGAAGGGGTTAAAAATCCGGGTGTATTTGTCGTTAAAGACGGCACCACACATTATCGCAAGATTGTTCTGGGACGTGAAAGCGGAGAGAAAATAGAAGTGGTCTCAGGTCTTAGCCTGGGAGAAGAAATCGTGGTTTCCGGTCAGATCAATCTTATCGACGGCTCACCCGTGGAAGTAATCGAGTAAGTAATTTTTACCCAAGAATTTCAATCGACACATGTCTCTTACAGAAATATCCATTAAACGCCCGTTGCTGATCACAGTGGTATTTGTGGTGCTGGTTTTGTTTGGTTTTATCAGTTACAGCAATCTGAACTACAACCTGCTCCCAAAGTTTGAAGCTAATGTGCTTTCAATCAGTACCATTTATCCGGGCGCGTCTCCCCGCGAGGTCGAGACCAATATTACCAAGCCGGTAGAAGATGCCGTCTCCGCCATCGAAGGTATAGATAAAATTACCTCTACTTCTCAGGAGGGCTTTTCGCTTGTACTGATTACCCTAAAACCCGGAATCAGTACAATTACGGCTCAGCGCGATGCTGAAAGAAAAATCGGGCAAATCACTTCGCTTTTGCCTCAAGACATCGACGACCCGGTGGTCAATCGCTTTAACACAGAGGAGCTTCCGGTATTGCGAATCAGTGCTACAGCTAATCTGTCCCCGACAGAACTCTATAACCTGCTCGACAACCAGATCAAACCGATTCTTTCCAATGTAAAAGGCGTGGGCACGGTACGGTTGATCGGAGGAACGGAACGCGAAATTCAGGTCAGTCTTGACAATGATAAGCTCCACGCCTATAATTTTTCCCCTGCACAGGTCAGTCAGCTCATCGGTCAGGCAAACAGTTCTTATCCCGCCGGAAATGTTCAGACCAGTGGTACACGACTTTCGATTCAGTTTGACGCGAGGCTTTCCCGGGTGGAGGAGTTGCGAAACCTCATTCTCCGGGAGAATGCAGACGGGAGTAAGGTATTTCTCCGCGATGTGGCTTCCATTTCAGACGGCCAGCAGGAAATCACGGCCCTTAACCGGATCAATGGAAAAGCCGGGGTTGGGGTAGAGATTGTGAAACAGGCGGATGCCAATGCGGTGGAGGTCAGCCAGAAAGTAAAAGCGACGCTGGCCGATCTGAAAACGCAGTTTGCCGCTCAGGGGCTGAACTATGAGATTGCCATGGACCAGTCCACCTATACCCTTCAGTCTGCCAATGGCGTACTGGAGGATCTGACGCTTGCGGTGTTTATTGTGGCAGCGGTCATGCTCATGTTTTTGCATAGTCTGCGAAGCTCCACTTTTGTTCTTGTCGCATTGCCATCAGCGATGATCCCGACATTTATTCTGATGAATGTCTTTGGATTTTCGCTCAACCTGATGACCCTTATGGCGCTTTCGCTGGTTGTGGGGATTCTTGTGGATGACAGTATTGTGGTATTGGAAAATATCTACCGCCATCTGGAAATGGGCAAAGATAAACAAACGGCTGCATTGGAAGGGCGAAACGAAATTGGCTTTACCGCCGTAGCGATTACCCTGGTTGACGTTGTGGTTTTTGTTCCTTTGGCGTTGAGCACCGGTCTTATTGGAAATATTCTTCGGGAGTTTGCACTTGTCGTAGTTTTTTCCACCCTGATGAGTTTGTTGGTTGCATTTACGCTTACCCCGATGCTTGCCTCTCGCTGGGGACGGGTAGAACATCTTCGGCAAGATTCTCTCTGGGGGAAAATTAGTCTGGGATTCGAAAGATTGCTGGATACGATCAAAGAAGAGTATGGCAAAATTCTGCGTTGGAGCCTGGGGCATAAACGGTATATCCTGTTGGGAATCACGCTTCTGTTTATCGGAACATTTGCCCTCTTACCTGCCGGTTTTATCGGTACAGCCTTTGTAAGCAACAGTGATCGGGGGGAATTTAACATTCAACTGGAAGTGGCACCTCAGAGCAGCCTGTATGAAACCAACCAGGCTACCCTTCAGATCGAAAAAATACTGCTTGCACATCCTGAAGTAACTACTGTTTTTACAAGTGTAGGTACGCAGAGTGGGGTTATGGGCGGAAGTTCTTCTTCTGCCAACCTCGCAGAAATTTCTGTAAAAATGGTGGATAAGGAGACCCGGAAAATTTCGCAGGACGACTTTTCTGTCGTAGTTCGCGATGAAATCCTGAAAGTTCCCGGTGTGAAGGCGACCATTATCCCAAC
This sequence comes from Bacteroidia bacterium, assembly GCA_041391665.1. Classification (NCBI taxonomy): domain Bacteria; kingdom Pseudomonadati; phylum Bacteroidota; class Bacteroidia; species Bacteroidia bacterium. Next base: position 2,067,670 of record JAWKNO010000001.1, read on the forward strand.
GAGTATTACGGGTTCCAGCCAGTCTCCGATCCAGATTGCTGTGAAAAGCGCGGATACAGACCAGCTTTGGCCCATCGCTCAGAAGGTAGCTGAAGCTGTCAGAAGTACTGCCGGTACAGATTATATTCAGTTTAGTACCAAAAGCCCCAGACCGCAGATTGAAATTCAGCTGGATCGCGAAAAAGTCGCCCGTCATGGCTTGAGTGTGCCCGAAGTGGGGGCGGCAGTACAGCTGGCTTTCCGGGGCAATGACCGTTCAAAGTTTCGGGAAGAAGGGGAGGAATATGCGATCAATATCGAACTGGATCCCAGCGATAAACAAGATATTGCCAGCGTGAGAAGCCTGGTTTTGCGAAATCAGCAGGGGGTTGTGGTTCGGCTGGATGAAATTGCCAATGTATATGAAACCGTGGGACAATCTGTGCTGGAGCGAACCGATCGCCTCAATTCGATCAAAATCACGGCCTCCGCTACGGGAAGACCTATGGGCGATATCAACAGTGAAATACAGGCTAAAATTGATCAGATCAACATGCCTGCAGGGGTTGGGGTCGAAATGCTGGGACAGGCTCAGCAGCAGAGCGATGCGTTTGGCAGTCTGGGTTTTGCCCTGTTATTGGCATTGGTGCTGGTATATCTGGTCATGGTCGCGTTGTATGAAAGTATGGTTTATCCATTTGTCGTGATGTTTTCCATTCCTGTTGCATTGATCGGAGCCTTGTTGGCGCTGGCTTTGTCGATGCAGGAGCTGACGATTTTTGCCATTATCGGACTGATTATGCTGATGGGGTTGGTGGCGAAAAATGGTATCCTGATTGTGGACTTTACCAATCACCTGAAAGCGCAGGGACTTTCCCTGGTAGAAGCGCTCGTTGAAGCGGGAAAAGAACGGTTGCGCCCGATTCTGATGACAACTTTTGCCATGATTGCGGGCATGTTGCCCATTGCCCTCGCCAATGGTGCGGGCGCGGAAGTGAAAAATGGTATGGCATGGGTAGTCATTGGCGGGCTTACCAGTTCGCTGCTGTTGACCTTGCTGTTGGTTCCGACTATGTATTATCTCATCGAAAAACTTCGCATCCGGGTCAACCGTTGGTTTGCGCCCCGGGAGAAAAAACAAACCCCCGAACTGGCAGAGGTTTAATTAAATAAAATGCCGATATCAGAATAAAACTGAGCCATCCCGAAATAAGGGGTGGCTCAGTTTTATTTATTATTTTACCAAAAGAATTCTTCCACCAGCTTTTCTCGAACCTTAGGTGACAAATCGGAAATCGCGGCAGTACTAAGCGTATACCGGTGTTTCCCGAGATTAAATTCGGATACTCTTCCCGACACCATCACAACTCCGGAAATGGTCATACCTATACCTAAGAGCATAAGTAATCCAATTGAAAATGTATCCTCTTCACCAGAGATAATTAAACTTATAACGTTATAAAAAGACACAAAAAGTCCTAGCCACATCCCATATACCATAAGGGATATCCCCGCAAGAATTAGCAGTGAACCGAGGATTTTTTGTGAATTCCTTTCGGGCGAATCAATTACCTTGATCTTGGCAATAGAGGTAATTGGCACATGGTTTCCCGCTACAACGATATAACCTTTCCCTATCGCCTCAATCTGGGCATTCGTGATTTCCTGTCCATCTTCCAGCGTTAAATTGACCCTGGCACCAGCTGATATATAGCTGAACCTGGTTGTCGTTTGCCAGCTGTTTTTTTTAACCGGCTTGAGATGGTTAATCGCCAGCACATAAGCAGTATCTGGTTCATATAGTTGTGATGCAAGGGAAAGGCCCGGTGCAGACAGCAGGGAGAAAATCACCCATGTGTGCAAGGCAATGTAAGTTTTTTTTGTTGTATTTTCCATAACTAACAAGTGTTAGTTAGGAAGGTACAAATGAAAAACTATGCAGGAAATGACTTTTGTCGGGTTGGGTTTCTATGTATAAAAAACGGGTGACTGAGGCTCCCGAAGCCACCATTAGATGCAGACTCATTATTCCAGAAAAGACTTTTTCTCCAGCTTTTTCCGAACCTTAGGTGACAAATCGGAAATCGCGGCAGTACCCAGCGTAAACCGGGGTTTCCGGAAATCAAACCGGGAGGTTTTCCAAAAGGGGGATATCCCGAATAGAAAAATGGCTAAGGGAATCAAGATTACTGCACCAAATAGTGCATCCGGTTCACTGCCTCCCTCGAAAAATAAATAAAACCCGACCCACACGATTCCCAGGATAATACCCAATAAAGCAACTATACCCCGGAACATTTTTGTGATTACTCGTCGTGGACTGTCTTTGACTTTAATAATTACAATTGATGCGATGGGAATAGATTCTCCTCCTGCTACAATAAATTCTTTTTCGATCTTAGTAATCCGGGCATTGGGGAATTTATCACCATTTTCCAATTCCATATTTACGGTTTCACCTGTTTTGATGTAGGTGGGTTCATTGGTTTTTATCCATGCTTTATTTTTTTCTTCTGTAGTAGCATTTACCATAACCTTATAATGGTCAATGATCAGCACATAAGCAGTATCCGGTTCATATAGTTGTGATGCAAGGGAAAGACCCGGTGCAGACAGCAGGGAGAAAATCATCCATGTGTGCAAGGCAATGTGAGTTTTTTTTGTTGTATTTTCCATAACTAACAACTGCTAGTTAGTAATGTAATAAATAAATATAGTGATGTAAATGACTCACTGATAAATTTGACCCGCTAACTCATAATGTATACTTTAGTCGGATTGCAGTAAAGCGGAATACATCAATATGCCCAAAACTCGGAAATTCGGAACATTTGGCGGCGTATTTACCCCATCGGTCCTCACCATACTCGGCGTGATCATGTATATGCGCATGGGGTGGGTTGTGGGTAATGCCGGACTCATCGGTTCCATTCTTATCATCGTGGTCGCACACGTCATTTCGGTGACTACCGGCTTGAGTATTTCTTCCATCGCAACCGACAGAAAAGTGGGTGCTGGGGGTGTTTACTATGTACTGTCCCGCAGTCTGGGCTTACCTATCGGCGGAGCCATTGGCATTACGCTCTGGATGGCTACTTCACTGAGTATCGCCCTGTATCTGGTCGGCTTTGCCGAAAGCATCAACGCATATTTTGGATTTACTACCTCCATCAACGGGCTTCGGATATCGGGAAGTATTGCGCTGGCGATTCTGGCTACAATTGCGATCATCAGTACCGCTGTGGCAATCAAGACGCAATATTTCATTATGGCGGCCATCGGGATCTCTCTGGCCTCTATTTTTGCCGGAACCAGGGAGTTTGCACCGGTGGATATCCCCAACTTTGGTCCCCCGGAAGGCATATCGATGATGGCGATTTTTGCCATTTTTTTTCCGGCAGTAACAGGCTTTACCGCGGGTATTGCCATGTCTGGAGACCTCAAAGATCCGAAGAAGTCAATACCCACAGGTACGATATTAGCCATTGCCGTAGGCTTTCTTATCTATATTTCACTCGCCGTATTCATGGCTTACACCATCGAGCCGGAGATACTCAGAAGTGATTATAATATCTTGATGAAGATGGCATTCTTTGCGCCCGCTGTGGTGGCTGGTATCTGGGGGGCAACGCTTTCTTCTGCCCTCGGCGGCATACTTGGTGGCCCCCGTATCCTTCAGGCCATGTCCATTGATCGCATTACCCCCAAAGTTTTCAGTAAGGGTGTAGGCAAAGACAACGAACCCCGCAATGCGCTGCTGGTAACGCTGGTAATTGCAGAATGTGGGGTACTGATCGGAGAGCTGGACATGATTGCGGAGGTATGCTCCATGTTTTATCTGGCTGCATATGGATTTATCAACCTTTCTTTCTTTCTGGAGAATTGGGCAAGTGCCGATTTTTCTCCTGGTTTTAAGGTAAAAGGCTGGATCGGACTGCTGGGCTTTGTTGCCACCTTCGGCGTGATGTTCCAATTGAATCCAGGCGCAATGTTTGCGGCAGTCATTGTGATCGGAGGCATTTACGCATACTTGCAGCGAAAACACCTGGCACTGAGCTCCGGGGATGTATGGACAAGTGTGTGGTCATCATTGGTGATGAAAGGATTGCAGAAAATGGATCAGTCGGTGGACACTTCCCGCAATTGGAAACCGAATATTCTGCTTTTTTCAGGTGGCACAGATGACCGGCCTCACCTGATTCAGATTGCCAAAGCCATTGCAGGCAAAGTCGGCATGGTCTCCAATTTCGATTTGGTGGAGAACCCCGAAGCTGAAGTTCTTTTTCCCAAACATAAACAATCGGTACACGACCCCATCCTTCATGAGTACGGAATCTTTGGCCGCAAGCAGGAAGTCCAGAATGTGTACAAAGGAATCGAAACGATCGCCAGCACCTACGGATTTTCAGGGGTAGAACCCAATACCGTGCTGCTCGGCTGGGCCAGAAACACCACCGATCAGGTCTGGTTTGCAGAGATGACAAAAAAACTGATTGCCCTCGATTACAATGTACTCTATCTTGATTACGACAGGAACCGGAAATTTGGAAAATATCAGCGCATCGATGTCTGGTGGCACAACCTGAAGAATAATGCTGAACTTACCCTCAATCTGGTGAAATTTATCTCGCGATCTCCCGACTGGTACAAAGCTGCCATTAGGGTAATATTGATCAATGATACCAGTAAAGAAGGTTTTGAGCGGAGAATTCATAAGATGCTCGATACGTATCGGATCGAAGCTACAGTAAAGGTGATCAACAATCACCTGATGCAAAAACCTTCTTATGAATTAATGAAGGTCGAAAGCAAAGACGCTGACCTGATTCTTGCAGGAATTCCGGATATACCCGAAGGGCAGGAGCGCGATTTTGTAGAGAAAACAACCGAGATGTTCAAATCCATCGGCACCACGCTCCTCGTGAAAACCAGTTCGACCCTCGGCGAAGATGTCGGTTTTCACAAAGTAGATACTACCGGAGAAATCGACTTCACAAACGAGCTGATCGCCGGCAGCATCATTTCTATTCCAACTTTTTCCGACCAGAAAACACAATCCACGTTTTCCGCTCTTACAGATGAGATGGAACGAATGACCACAGAAATACTGGATGATGAACTGGCTTCATTTGAAAATGTGTACCTCGGATTTGTGAAAGACTGTCGGAAAATGGCCTTTTATCAAATCGATAAGAAGGAAAATCAGGAAGGGGAAACGGTGGCGCCGGTTAAATTGCTGGAAGAATATGAGGCCCGCTCGGATGTCTTTATTCAGGATGATATTCCTTATCTGCAGGAACGGATGAGTTCTTTACGGGACAAGTTGCTCGACTTGTCAGAGCAAATTCCCCTGCAAATAAATAAGCGAATCAGGGTTGAAGGCAGAAAACGCCCATTTAAAAAGATTGTTCGTAAGTTTTTCAGACAACAATATCTGGATGCAGTGAAGCAGATTCAATTGCAAATCGGACTTACTACGGTTATCCTGAATGAAAAGCTGAAAGATGGACTGATCGAAAGCGAACGCGCATTCTCCGGAGATTTTCAGGACAAAAACCAACATTTTGAATTAGTAAGGCAAACCTTTGATGATCTTTCCATGGCGATCCAACAGAATTGCCATACACTGAGAAGCTCAATTAAAAACATTGGAAGAGAATTGATGTCGGAAGTTTCGCTGATTCTGGAAGATAAAGTATCCAATTCAAAAACGGTCAGGCCCTATTCGAAGGCAGAGCTAAAAATCTTGCTGGATGAGATCGTGGATTATCCGCAGCACTGGCATCGCAATAGCGATCTGTTGACAGCTAAACTCGCGACTGATATTAAGCTACACCGCATTCAACTCATTATCGAACAGATCGGAAAACAGCTGGAAGAGGAGGTGAACACTTCGATGTTTGCGGTGACCCGGCAAAGATTGCTTGAGGTGGAAGTCTGGCTTGGGCGTCTTGAACTTACTACCTCCTTTGATCCGACAACTGTGCCCGAAGTCGATCATAGTCTCACGCATGACAATATCCGTGTTCAGGGGCTTTTGTCATGGGCCGAAGTAGCGGGACAGGAGTTGCCCGAGCAACTGGAACTTATGCACCCCGAGAGTTTAAACAACTTTGCCTTCCATCAGGGAGAAGAAGTAGAGTCGATCACTATTGATTCGCTCACCAGCTATGGCCATCTGCTCACCGATGTATTGGCTCGACCGGTGCAAAAACACCTTTCTGCCGCTTATCAGCGGAGCATGGAAGTGCTCAGCAAGGTGCAGTATGATGTGAACCAGATCACCCAGAAAATGACCCTGCAGAAAGATGCGCCAGAACCTGCCCAGATCAGAAGCATGTCGGTCAGGGCCCGTGAAAATCTGGTTTTACTGCGCGCATCGTATCAATCGCAGGAAATTCAATTAAGGCAAATGCTCGACGATCTGATCCACACGGCAACCAGTGCTATGAATACTTCTTCCCTGCTTGACCATGCCGTAAGGGTGATTCCTATGTCCGGAATAAATGGCTCCAAAAAAGGCGTAAAAAACTGGATTAGCAGTACTTCAGAAAAAGCAAGTTCACTCATCGATCGCTATGCAGGTCTGCTATCTGGTGCAGAGGAGAATCATCCCTTAACCGGAATAAAATCAGCCCATCAAAAAGAACTGACGGATGTCCATCAGGAACTTCGGCAATACACGGATGAACTTCGCATCTCCAGCGAAGTCAGCGATCGAATTCCATTCTATTACAAACAATTATTTATCGGCCGGAGGGCTCCCAGTATTGACAGCATCCGACACCGTGAACGTGAGTTGGCGCTTGCCTTGCGGATATTGGAGCCGGGCAGTGGCGAAAGATCTTGTCTGGTTGTTCTCGGCGCCCCGTTGTCCGGGAAGAGTTTTTTTGCAGAATCAGTGGCCAAAGAAGTCAGTACTGCAAAAGTGATCAGGGTTCAGGCTCCGGTTGGTGGCAGTACTTCAATCGATGATTTGAAACGAACCCTCCAAAAGCAGACGGGTATGACCCTTGGAGAAGGTGCTGTCATTCATGAAGCAACAGAAGGCGTCGTTTTTTTATTCGAAGATATTGAGCTTTGGTGGGATAGGGCAGATCCCCATAATCTGGCACTGAAACACATCATTAACCTGGTCAATGATGAGCATGCGACAGGAAAATTTATTCTGACCTGCAACCATTACGCTTTCCATATTATGGAAGGTCAGGGGCTTTTGGTTGACCTGATGGCTCCACGCGTCTCCATGCACAACTTTGACCGGAACGCGTTGAAAGACATTCTGCTTGAAAGACATACGGCCGGTGGATTGCAACTCGTGCTCAATGGAAAAGAAGAAAAGGAGTTCTCTAAGAAAGAGATGCGGAAGCTTGCAGATCGATATCACAAAAGTTCCCACGGAGTAATTGGCGTGGCTTTGCATCAGTGGCTCAACAATATTAAAGCCTGTACCGAGGAATATGTAGAAATCGCGCTTCCCGCGATCTCTGGCCTGCCGGATTTCCCTGATAAAGAGTGGTTGGTGGTCATTTCGCAGTTCATTATTCACAAACATCTCGATGCTCAGCGAATCCAAAAATTGTTTGGCTATCAGGAAAAAGAAAGGGCTGATCGTTTTATTCGCCAATTGCTGGCTGATGGCGTGCTGGAAGATGTGATGGGAAGTACCTACCGGCTAAACCCATTGGTGCAAACCGATTTCATAGAACAAGCGGAGCAGTTTGGATTAATTTGAAAGAGAAACTGATGCAGAAAAATGGTAAAAACAGAAAGAAATGGATGAACTTTTAAACCAAGAGATTTCCGGCACGGGCAATGTGATATGGACGCTGTTAGCAGGGTTGCTGATCGCATTTGTGTACACCCTTGTGAAGAAGATTGTCATGCCCTCGATGGGAAAAGGAACCAGCGGAAAACGGTGGCTGGACCGGCTGGCGCTGACCGAAAGAATCTACTGGCCAACGCTTGCCCTGGTGGTTTTGATGAGCCTGTTGGCGAGTCGCCCACTTGCGGGAACGGTTGTCTCCATTGTCCTCTTTGCAGTTTTGTTTTATCCCTTCCGCAATTTCATCCTCGGGCTTATTTACTGGTTTGGGAATACCTATTCCATCGGACAGCGTATCACCTATGAATCAAAACCAGGGTCAATCCGTTCATTTAATACACTGAGTCTGGAACTCGAACTGGAGGACGGTTCGATGTTGGATATTCCCTATGTACGGTTTGCCGAAGCCACCATCGTACGCAGCAGTCCGCGGTCAGGCGTGCTCAGGCATGGGATCGATCTCAGAATACAGAAACCCTGTGACATTGAACTGGAAAAACAGAATATACGTAGCCATTTGCTGGCGATGCCGTATGTCTTACCTGACGAGAAGATCGTATTTGAGCAACTGACTGATGAAACCGATCATTACTCAGTGAAAGTGATGGTCAAGGGAATAGATAAGATTCAGTTATTTATTGTGGAAAGTCGGTTAAAGGCGCTTTACGCAGATGAGAACTTGAGCAGGAAAATATAGAAATGGCTTTTGGGGAAAATGGGCGTCTGTCCGTTTACAAAATTGTGTATCTTTTCTCCCTCAAAAGAAAGCTATATGAAAACTACCAACTTCCTTCTCCTCCTTTTGCTGGGCATTTTCCCTTTTGCGGGCATTTTTTCCCAAAAAGATCAGCCGAAACAGGAAAGTAATCTCCGTGCCGGCATAGCAAAAATTAATATTACCCCTGCTGTACCCATTCTCATGAGCGGGTATGGAAACCGCGTAGAACCATTTAAAGGGGTTCACGATTCTATTTTCGCAACGGCCATGGTATTTGATGACGGTACACATCGGGCTGCCATGATCACTGCGGATCTCATCGGATTTTCCCATGATTTTAGTTCGGAGGTGGCAAAACGCATCGAAAAAGCCACGGGAATCTCCCCCGAATATATCATGCTCGTCGCCACCCACAACCACGGAGGCCCTGCCAACCGCACTTACGGCGATGGTGCCGCACCTGAAACGGAAGCCTATATCAATGCTCTGAAAGACAAACTGGTAGCCGTCGTTCAAACAGCGGCGAGCCGCCGTCAGCCCGTAAGGATGGGTGCGGGGACAGGCAGTTGCACAATGAATATCAACCGCCGGGCACGACTGGCAGACGGCAGTATATGGCTGGGCCGTAATCCCGACGGCCCCTGCGACCACACGGTATCGGTTGTCCGCATCGACGATATGAACCGCAACCCATTGGCAATATTTGTCAACTGGCCCTGCCACGGTACTGTCAGCGGACAGGACAATTACCAGATTACCGGAGACTGGCCGGGCGCTGCTGCCCGTTTTGTCGAAAAGGCCTTTGACGGAAAGGTGATCGTTCCGGTTACCGCGGGTGCTTCTGGCGATATCAATCCGATTTACGGTCCCGGCAACGATTTTCGCGACATCGACGCGATCGGGATGCTGGTCGGCGAGGAAGTAGAACGCGTCGCGAGATCCATCGAGACCTTCCCCAATGGAAAAATAGAAGCCATTCAGAAAACCGCCTTTGCCCAGGGAAAAAAACCACTGGAAACCCGCGCACCCAACCAAAAACCAGAGTCAGGCCCTGACGTGGAACTACGCTTTTCCACATTAAAAATCGGCAAGATCGTATTTGCCGGCATCTCAGGAGAACTTATGACCGAGATAGGCATGCGCGTCAAAGCCGATTCACCCTATGCCAACACCATCGTCATTACCCATTGCAACGGGAGCAGCGGCTATCTCTGTACCGATGCCGCCTACCCCAAAGGCGGGTATGAAGTCATGGTCACCCGCTGTATGCCCGGCACCGAAGCCCTGATCACGACGACCATGAGGGAGATGGTTCATGCTTTGGAGTGAGGGGGAGCTATTATACTAAATAGAAATGAAATGCGAGATTTTCCCTATCTTCCCATCATGTCTGTTTCCCAACCTGCCACACTATCCATCCACACCGAAACCTTGCCCGGCGGGCAATCCTTCAATATGGTCAAAGTTGAAGGTGGGAGATTTTTGCTGGATGACAAAATCGAAACCCAGATTAGTACTTTTTATATGGGGCAGTACCCTGTAACGCAGGTTTTGTGGGAGGCTGTGATGGGGGAAAATCCTTCAAGTTTTAAGGGCCGTTACCTGCCGGTAGAATATGTGTCATGGATTGATTGTCATTCATTTTTGAAAAAGCTCAACCGACACCTGGGTTTGTCGGGCAACAGCGCCTATCGCTTGCCGACAGAGGCAGAGTGGGAATATGCCGCAGGTGGGGGGATCTACCGATCTGGGAATGAATATGCAGGAAGTTCCAGACTTGAAAGTGTCGGCTGGTACAGAGAAAATAGTCATCGTGAAACCCAGCCCGGCGGTTTACTCGCCCCCAATGAACTGGGAATTTTTGATATGAGTGGAAATATCTGGGAATGGTGTGCCGATTGGTATGGCAAATATACTACCCCCCCTTTGAATGACCCCAAAGGCCCTGAAAATGGCCGTGTCCGTGTGCTCCGCGGGGGTAGCTGGAGCAGCAACGAGTCCGACTGCCGCGTTGCCTTTCGCGACTTCTACCTCCCGGACAGCCGCAGCAGCATTATTGGCTTTCGCCTCTCCAGGACGGGTTTGTAGGGAGGGTTTTACCTTTTTGGTTTTTTACCTTTCCCGAAGGGATTTACCTTTTGCAAGGGCCGCATTCAAAATCACGCTTTATAAAAACGTCCCGGAACGGGACAGAAAGAAGTTGACGCGCAGGAAAAATCTGCGATTTGAGGTTTGAGAAGGTCCCTCCTCGCTATCGCTCGTTCGGGATGACTTTGCGATTTATAATGAGATGTGCTTCTCCGGCTGGAGAAGCAGGGCTGCGCGCTTCGGCGCATAATGAGAAGGAAATTAATAGGGGGCGCCGGAAGGCTACAAACATTTGACCTCTCCGAGGTCTTTGCTGATAGCAAAACCCGGCGAAAACTAGCAAAAACACCCTTTTCCGTTTTTCCCGGCTTCGCCAATCAAATGCACCTGAGGCATCTGCCAGGCAGAAGGGTATAGACCACGAAGGTCGGCTAGACTTTTGTCCCTTGCGCCTATATGCCGATGTCCTTTACAATTTCATGCTTTCATCTATTTCCCCAATAAGTTTTTATTCTCTAACAAAATAACCCCAACTTTTTTTATCAATAATGCCGGGAAATGGTTATTTTTTGTCGCTTCGTCGTAATATAGCCTTATGTCTGAATCTGAGATCCTCCAAAAATTGAAAACCTGCCTCAACCAGGTGCCTGTACCTTCCAAAGAAACGCATCTGCCGATTGATCTGCATTTGCAGCGGTTTATGGTTCCTGCCCGCGATAGCCGCCCGGTATATCATATCGAAGCGGGCGAACTGGTCGCGCTGAATCTCTCCGGAATGGGGCTGGATGACAATATTTTTCGCTCACTGCAGGATTTTCCGCACCTGCGGGCGCTCAATCTTATGGGCAATTCTCTCCTAAAGATTGATTTCCCCGATAAACTGGCACAAATCGAATACCTCGATCTGAGCAATATGCAGTCACTCCGGGAATTGCATTTTTTGTCCCCCCTTACAAAACTAAAACGGCTGGATATCAGCGCCTCCGGATTGGAAACTCTGACCTTCTGCGATGGTTTTACTTCGCTGGAAGTCGTTCAGCTTCAGGGAAATCAACTCTCCACGCTCGAACTTCCTTCGGGCCTCGTCAGCCTTCGTTACCTCGACCTGAAAGGCAATCGCCTTCAATCTTTTTCTTCCAGGGGTGAGTGCCCTGCCCTGTGGACGCTGTATCTGGATGGAAACCAACTGTCCAAAATTAAGGCGGATTTTCTGTCGCATTTTCCCGGCCTGGGCAGACTGCGGCTGGAAAATAATCCGCTCCACGGATCGATATTAAACAATATCCGGGAGAATTCGACTGATACCCTGGCTTTCATACGGCGATATACCACCGATATGAAAGGAGGATCTGACAAGGACAGGGAATGTAAGGTGCTGCTTCTCGGCAATGGAAACGTGGGTAAAAGCTGTCTTGTCAAACGACTGGTCTATAATCAGTTTGAAAAAGAATGGCACTCTACTCATGCCATATCACTCGAACAGTTTCCTCCGGCAGATCAGACCCTCGTCTCCCATCCGGAAGCTTTGGCGGAAGCGCGGGAGACCATAAATCCCTATCTGCTCAACCTCTGGGATTTTGGCGGCCAGGATATCTACCACGCCACTCACCGGTTGTTTATGCAGGAAAATGCAGTGTATCTCCTGCTATGGGATCAAAAAACGGAGAGCAAAGACTTTACCTACCGGATAGAGCAGGGAGAGGAACGTAAATATGAAAATTTCAAACTCAAATACTGGCTGTCTTATGCCCAGTCTCTTGGCAAAAACAGCCCAGCCATTGTAGTGCAGACCAAGGCTGGAAAAGATCAGAAACAGGAGCCTCCCGGAAATGTGAGAAGCGTATTTACCCCCGCATTTTCCCGGCTGGAGTTTCTTCATATAGAATCCGCCGATGACAACTGGAAGTCCAATGGATACAACCGGCTGATCAGAGAAATCAGGGATGCCGTTCAGGAAATAAAAGAAAAACATGAATTTCCCGCCCTCTGGTCCAATATCCGCCAGGAGATACGAAATCTTCAGAAAGCTGGTAAAAAACGCCTGGAACAGGTAGATTTTTACCAGATAGCGAAAGCAGTGGAGGAACCTATGGATGTGCTTCACTGGCTGACCCAGAGCGGGGTGGTTTTTTACAAGCAGGGATTGTTTAACGACGAAATTATCCTCGATCAGGGCTGGGCGATAGAGAAAGTATATACGCTGTTTGACAGAGACAGCATTTACTACTCCTTTCTGGAAAGGAAAAACGGTACTTTTTCCGGCAGGGATCTGGAAAAATGCTGGAAAGAAAACTCCGAAGCCGAGCGGGAATTGTTTGTGAGTTTTATGCTTTCCTGCGAATTGTGTTTTGAGACAACAAAAGAAGACAGGGAGCGATATCACACCCCTTTTCCCGAGCGAACCTTTATCGCACCGCAGTTGCTGCCGCCAAAGGAGGATTCCCACGAACTGATCTGGAAAGACAAAGAGCCGCTTTATGTATGTATGGAGCACGAATTTCTGCATTATGGCGTCATTCAGAGTTTTATCGTGAGGGTTCAAAAGTGGGGTATTTCTAAAAAAATATGGAAAACCGGCATTCTTCTGGAGGAAGGTGCGCAGATGGTTCAGGTGGAAGCGGGGAAGGATGTGGTAAATGTGAAAGTTACCAGAGGATCTGAAAAGCTGCTGGCCAAAATACGAAGAGAACTGGCAGATGTGCAGGGCGATAAGGTCTCGGTTTTGGCAGGTTATGATGGAAACAATTTTGCGCAGCTTGCAGACATCGAAGAACTATTGACCCGGGGGAATAATCAGGAGATAAAATGTACCAATGGGCAATTTATTCTGATAGATGGTTTCCGCCCGTTTTTTTCCAAAATCCTGCATCTGCATAAAAAAGAGGATGTTTTTCGAGAGGAAATGTTAATAGAAGAAGTCCGGGAAACCGAAGAAAAATCCCCCGAAAAACAGCCTTTTGTAATGCCCGAAAAAGGCCTGCCGAAAGTCTATTTCTCTTATGCGTGGGGTGATCCGGATGATGCGGGGCAGAGCAAGGAAGACCTCGTGACGGCAATGTTTGAATCACTTGAAGCAGAAGAAAAATTCCAGCTACTGAGAGATAAAAAAAATATAGCCTACGGAGATCTGATCAGTAGTTTTATGAAAGCATTGGGAGAGGGTGATTTGATCGTCGTATTTATTTCCGACAAATATATCCGCTCCGAATACTGTATGTATGAGTTGTATGAAATCGCCCGTAACAGCGGTTTTGATAAAGAAAAATTCAGCAAACGGGTGTTGCCGGTGAGAGTTGAATCTTTAAGGCTAGATGATTTAAGTGTTCTTAAAAAATATTATACGCATTGGGAGAATGATTGTACAGAATGGAAAGAGTTTGTAAAACAACGAATTGAAAAGGGAAATATGTCCGAATCTTTAAACAGGCGGATGATGATTCGTACCTATATCGAACAAAAACTCGGAGACCTGATTGACTGGGTGCAGGATATGAATGCTTCTACATACAAACTTCTCTCCGACAATGATTATCAAATCGTCAAAGAAGCCATCGAAAAAAGATTATCCGGCGCTCAGTAACCCTTCTGCCTGTGAAACCCTATCTGATATTACCCCATATCCCGCATTCTGCCATGATCCCGGTTACGGGGAATGGTAAGGATTTGCGTGATTATTTTATCGGACAATATCCGGTAACACAGGCACTGTGGGAGGCTGTAGGTGTAGAAAATCGTTCTTCGTTTATAGGCCCGGACCGGCCTGTGGAAAGTGTACACTGGTATGACGCAGTGGAGTTTTGCAACCGGCTGAGCGAAATGTGTGGTTTGGAACCTGTATATCAGATTGATAAAACAGTCAAAGATCCCAATAATCAAAGTAATTTCGACGATCTCAAATGGCTGGTCATTCGGAAAAAAGATGCCAACGGCTATCGTCTTCCGACCGAGGCGGAGTGGGCGTTTGCTGCCCATGGGGGAATCTATGGCTCAGGTTTGGAATTTTCGGGAAGTTCAGCTCTGGATAAAGTCGGTTGGTACAACGAGAACAGCCATCGCGAAACCCAGCCAGTGGGTTTGTTTGCCCCCAACGAACTGGGACTTTACGATATGAGCGGTAATGTTTGGGAGTGGTGTTTTGACTGGCTTGGTGAAAAATCGGGTGATGATCCCAAATCGGGCCATTTCCGTGTGCTCCGCGGGGGTAGCTGGTACGACGTCGCGTCCTTCTGCCGCGTTGCCGATCGCCGCAGCCTCCACCCGGACGTCCGCATCGGCGATTTTGGCTTTCGCCTCTCCAGGACGGCCTTGTAGGGAGGGTTTTACCTTTTGGGCTTTTTTACTTTTTACCTTTTGCAAAGCGCAAAAAATGGGCTGGGTAAAAGGAGAAATCTACGATTTGAGGTTTGAGAAGGTCTCTCCTCCCTTCGGTCGTCGAGATGACGCGCCGCGTTAAAAGAAAACGCGCTTCTCCGGCCGGAGAAGCGTTTTTACGGACGGAAGTCCCGTCATCTCCGAATGGAGTCCTCCGGACCCGAACGAGCGATAGCGAGCCAAAGGCCCCTTTCGGGGAGGGACCTTTTCAAAAGTTATCTGCATTGCAGATAACTTTGCAAAAGGCGTATTCAAAATCACGCTCTATAATAACGTCCCGAAACGGGACCAACCCTGAAGGGTCCGAAGGACTCCTTTCGGAGGTGGTATTATTATAGGCCAAGCGGCCATCCCCAAATTTTCCACAAAGTAGCGCGTCGTTGCGCGCGCAAAGAAATAAAAAAACTATGGGCGGCCTGTTGGCTACAGATCAAAGATGCCTTCGGTACATTGGACACCTCCGGCGTCCCTGCCTGGGCAGAAAGAAGTTAACGCCCGGAAAAATCTGCGATTTAGGGTTTGAGAAGGTCCCTCCTCGCTATCGCTCGTTCGGGATGACTGTCTGGGCAGTTTGAGTTGCGCTTCTCCGGCCGGAGAAGCACATTTATACTAACACCGTCTGTCATCTCGACGACCGAAGGGAGGAGAGACCTTTTCAAAACTTATCTGCATTGCAGATAACTTTACAAAAGATGCATTCAAATAAAAACGTCCCGAAACGGGACAGAAATAAGTTGACACCCGGAAAAATCTGCGATTTAGGGTTTGAGAAGGTCCCTCCTCCCGTTGGTCGTCGGGATGACCTGTTATGTCAATAATAACGTGCTTCTCCGACCGGAGAAGCGCATTTATACTAACACCGTCTGTCATCTCGACGACCGAAGGGAGGCCCTTAGGCCCCATTAAGGGGAGAGACCTTTTCAAAAGTTATCTGCATTGCAGATAACTTTACAAAAGGCGTATTCAAAATCACGCGCTATAATAACGTCCCGAAACGGGACCAACCCTGAAGGGGTGGTATTCTTATAGGCCAAGCGGCCATCCCCAAATTTTCCACAAAGTAGCGCGTCGTTGCGCGCAACCAGAAATAGAAAATTGGGGGGCGGCTGTTTGGGCTACAAATCGAAGATGCCTTCGGTACATTGGACACCTCCGGCGTCCCTGCCTGGGCAGAAGGAAGTTGACGTGCAGGAAAAATCTGCGACTTAGGGTTTGAGAAGGTCCCTCACTGCGTTCGGGATGACTGCTTGGGCAGTTTGAGTTGCGCTTCTCCGGCTGGAGAAGCGAAGTTTCTTTTAACGCGGTGCGTCATCTCGACGACCAAAGGGAGGAGAGACCTTTTCAAAACCTATCTGCTTTGCAGATAACTTTGCAAAAGGTGCATAGAAATAAAAACGTCCCGAAACGGGACCAACCCCGAATAGAGTGACAGTATTATAGCTAAATCGGCCACCCCCAAGTTTTCACAATGTAGCGCGTCGTTGCGCGCAACTAGGAATAAAAAATTGTGGGGCCTCAGTAATGGGACTAAGTTTTTCAGGCGCCAGGATTTTTCCCGCCATAATACGGAGGAAACATTTCTCCAAAGTATGAACAGTTATTGGGCATATCTTAATTCTTTTGATACCTTAGGGTTACGAAGGCAAATGGTCAGACAAGGTTTTTAAACTAAAACTTGATACAATGACACTACTCACCAATACCTACACCATTCATCAGGAAAAGCTCGTAAACGGGGTTTCCTTTAATATGGTTTTTGTGGAAGGCGATAAGTTTATTATGGGAGATGATGAGGGGGACTACGGAAGTATTTGGGAACCTAAACCCGCGCATGAAGTAGAGTTGGGAAGTTTTTATATCGGGCAATATCCCGTCACGCAGGTTTTGTGGGAATCTGTGATGGGAGATAATCCTTCTTATTTTAAAGGCTATGATCGCCCTGTGGAAAGGGTACACTGGTATGATAGTGTAGAGTTTTGCAACCGACTGAGTGAGAGGTGTGGTTTGGAACCTGTTTATCAGATTGATAAAACGGTAAAAGATCCCAATAATCAAAGTAGTTTGGGTGATCTCAAATGGCTGGTCATCCGAAAAACAGGTGCCAATGGATACCGCCTTCCGACAGAGGCAGAGTGGGAGTATGCCGCACGTGGATGTATATACCGGTCTGAGAATGAATATGCAGGTAGTGCCAGGCTTGAAAATGTTGGCTGGTTTCGCGAAAACAGTCATGGCGAAACCCAGCCGGTGGGTTTGCTTACCCCCAACGAACTGGGACTTTACGATATGAGTGGCAATGTTTGGGAGTGGTGTGAAGATTGGTTTGATGAAAACTATTACCGGGAATGTTATCAGACAGCTGTGGTAAGCAATCCAAAAGGCCCGGAAAAAGGCCGTTACCGTGTGCTCCGCGGGGGTAGCTGGGACGGCGGCGAGTCCGTCTGCCGCGTTGCCTTTCGCCTCAACGGCCTCCCGGACGACCGCTACAGCTTTTTTGGCTTTCGCCTCTCCAGGACGGGTTTGTAGGGAGGGTTTTACCTTTTGGGCTTTTTTACCTTTCCCGAAGGGATCTTTGACTTACCTTTTGCAAGGGCCGCATTCAAAATCACACCCTATCCAAAACGTCCCGGAAGGGGACCAACCCTGAAGGGTCCGAAGGACTCCTTTCGGAGGTGATATTATTATAGGCCAAGCCGGCCACCCCCAATTTTTCACAGTGTAGCGCGTCGTTGCGCGCAACCAGAAATAGAAAATTGGGGGGCGACTGTTTGGGCTACAAATCGAAGATGCCTTCGGTACATTGGACACCTCCGGCGTCCCTGCCTGGGCAGAAATAAGTTGACGCCCGGAAAAATCTGCGATTTGAGGTTTGAGAAGGTCCCTTTCGGGGGAGAGACCTTTTCAAAACTTATCTGCATTGCAGATTGCTTTTCAAAAATAGCATTTTGGGAAACGGGAAGGCCATTTGTTGACTCAATAAAATTTTTTGTATTTTTCGTTATCCGAAAATCCAGTATAAATTTACCAAAAGCACATCATGGCTGACCGCAAGCTGAAATGGGACCAACCATCCGCAGAAAACGCCTATCCTTTGCGCACCAATCACCTCCTGGCGATTGGGATAAATGCCTACGAACATGTAGGGCATTTGGGAAACTGTGTGATGGATACGCAGGCGCTGGTCAACGTGCTGACAGAAAAATATCAGTTTGAACCCGCGCAGGTAACTACGCTGTACGACTACGAAGCAACCCGGGTGGCGATCCTGGATACGCTCGACAGGTTGTCCCGTCAGCTTTCGGCCAACGACAATCTGCTGATCTACTTCGCCGGGCATGGATACTACGGCGAGCACGTCAAAAAAGGATACCTTGTCCCGGTTGACGGCAAAATCGAAAGCATATCTTCTCTGATCTACAATTCCCAGATTCGCGATTATATCCAGGGTATTCCTGTACATCATCTGTTTCTGATTGTGGATAGCTGTTTTTCCGGAGAACTTATCCTCCGAAAAGCGGAAACAGCGGAAGAAAAAGGCGGGGAAATCTACGCCCAAAGGGTAGATGCCTTCCCGTCGCGTTGGGGCCTGGCAGCCGGGAGGATCGAAGTGGTGTCCGACGGATTGATTGGCGATCACTCTCCTTTTGCCAAAAGTCTGATTACCTTCCTCGAAAAAAATCCTGCAGATATATTTTCCGCCTCAGATCTCATTCAGCACGTCAAAAAAATCACCACCTACAACGCCCGCCAGACGCCTGTCGGTGGCGTACTGCAAAATGCCGGTGATCAGGGCGGCGAGTTTGTCTTCCGGAAAAAGGGGGTAAAAACAGTTTATCCTGCCCAGTCCATAAACTCTCCCCAGACACAGGTCGTCAGCACTTTTACTCCGGAGAAGCCGAAAATCTATTTTTCCTATGCCGGTGAGACGAATGAAACAGGTGAGAGCCGTGGCGCGATTGCAGATGCCCTCTATCATGCGCTGGAGAAGGAAAATTTTACTGTGATCCGCGACAAAATGAACCTCGAATACGGCGGCCTGATCAGCAGGTTTATGGAAGAGACCAGCCGTGGCGAGCTGATTGTGGTTTTTCTTTCCGACGAATATATCCGCTCCGCCTACTGCATGTTTGAGCTGTATGAAATTGCCCGCAACAACAAGTGGGAGAAAGAAGCCTTTGCGAAAAGGATACTTCCTATCCGGCTGGAAACCCTGCGCCTCGACGACCCCACCGAACTCGAACCCTACTTCAAATACTGGGAATCGGAAGCTGTCAAATGGAAGGAATTTATCAACAAACGCATGGAAAAAGGCAATGCCAGTCGCGCACAGCAGGAGCGGTATATGATGGTAAATGAAATCAACCAGCGATTTGGCGACCTGGCCGACTGGCTGCAGGACATTCAGGCGATGACCCTTCCCCTTCTCTCCGAAAATGATTTTCAGCGGGTAAAAGAGGCGATAGTGAAGCGGGTTGGGGGGTAAAGTTGCGGGATGGTTAAGCCCATAAAGGCTTATTCTTCTTTTAGAAGTTCCTCGACTGTTTCGCTCAGATCAGATAATTTATACTGAACAAAATTCCACAAGTTTGCCGGGCGGGCAGCATCGTATTGATGAACTAATGTATTCCTTCTATTAATAGCTTCATCCTGTCCGGGAAAATAAAGTTGAAGCTTATTTAATTGGTATGCAGCTTCACCGATAATCGCCAATTCTCTTTCTACGGATCGAATAGTTTTCAAGTCATTACAAAACTCGTCTTCTGTACTTATTCCATCCATGTGAACCAGCCGTATGTCTTCAATACTCTGAAGAATATCAAACAGATACTTTTTCTGCTTCCGCGTCATAAATTAAAATCTTCGTTTCGTCAACTTCTTCTTTAAAATACGGGTTTCGCAGACCGGGATACCACACCAAATCTATCGGATGTCCGAGGATTTCTTCTACCTGATCCTTGAATGCAAAAAAGAAATTAATGGAAGTCAGACCAGACAATTGGGAATGGTCAAGCTCATATAACATATCAATATCAGAATCAGGGCGAAACTCTGGGGTTAAAACAGAGCCAAACACCCACAATTTGCTGAAATGATACTTTCTGCAAAGTTGTTTTATCCGATCAATATTTGGATGTATTACAGCAATCATTAGGTTGAATATACGATTTTCTCAGGAAAATATCACAGATTATCCAATCTTCAACCTTCCCCCTGCCTCAAAATCCTCCAAACCTCACATCCTTCGGCAAATCCGTTTTCTGCAATTGCCACTTTTTGCCCTGGCGGGTCATTCTGATTTCGCGCAATACGTTGTCTTCCGGCAGGCACAGCCATCCGCTGGCTTTGCTGTCGCTGCCGTAAACGGCCAGTTCGATGTTTTTCCAGTCCATCTGGTCGGTGGACTGCGCTACCTGGATTTTGGGTAAAATCGCGCCCGATCTGACCAGAATGATGGCCTCAATCTCACCAGCTTCGATGGTGTGCCAGCCCCTGCCATAAGTTTTTCCTGTCTGATAATCAACCCATTCCCCTCCGGGAAGATAGACGGCGCGGGAGGTTTTCCCCTCCTCAAACAGCGGCGCAACCATGATGTCTGAGCCAAACATATACGCATCATCGACTTCCCAGGCTCCGGGATCGTCGGGGTATTCGATCAACAGTGCGCGAACCATCGGCAATCCCTTCTCCGAAGCGATTTTCGACTGGGCATACACATAAGGCATCAGCTGGTACTTCATTTCGATGACTTTACGGAAATAGTTCTGGAAGTCGTCGCCATAGTCCCACGGCTCTTTGGGCGGCTGCCCGTGGCAGCGGGTATGCGAGGACATTGCCCCGAAAGGCAGCCACCTCCGGTAAAGGTTTTCTGGCGTGCGTTTCGTAAATCCGCCGATGTCGTGACTCCAGAAAGTAAATCCCGAAAGCCCCAGCGACAATCCGCCCCGCAATTGCGCCTCCATGCCCATATCCGAACTTTCTGCATCGCCGCCCCAGTGTAGCGGATAACGCTGACTGCCTGCCCAGGCACTGCGCGCCCAGATGATCTGTTCGCCGTTGATCTCCTGTGTCAGGTCTGATACTGTCTTGTTGTACCGCAATGGGTAGAGATTGTGTTCGTAAAAACCGGTACTCCCATTGGCGTAAAGGCCATTGTAGGGCGCGGCTTCGCCAAAGTCCACCTTGATCACGGCAACGCCCATCTTCAGGAGGGTACCGATTTTCTGCCGATACCATGCCACGGTCTCCGGATTGGTAAAATCGAGGACGGCGTCTTCAAAAGGAATATTGCCTTTGGCATTTTTGACGTGGAGGCCTTTTTGAATGATTTCGGGAAAAAGTTTGTTTTGCGGCACAAAATAGGGCAGTTGCCACAGGCAGGTGCGAAAACCGTCGGCCTTCAGGTCAGCGATCATTTTCCGGGGGTCGTCAAAACGGCTTTTGGCAAATTCGTAATCACAGCGCCAGTCAGTCTCAAACCAGCCGGTATCAAAGTGTAAGACATCGGTGGGGATTTTATTCGCCCTGAGTTTAGCTGCCACATTCCGCCCGTCTGCCTCTGAAAAATAGGTAATTCTGCTCATCCAAAGCCCAAATGACCACAAGGGCGGCATGGGCGCTTTTCCGGTAAGATTGGTATAGGAATCGAGAATGTCTTTGGGTTGTCCCAAAAAGATAAACAAGTCCAGCGATTCGTCTCCAATCAATAATTTATTCGTAGCGCCGTAACTCTGCCCAAAATCGCAGGTGATGGGGGAGGAGGTATGCATAAACATTCCGTAACCCCTGCTGCTCAGGAAAAACGGAATCGGTTTGTACATGCCCGGCGTTTCTACTCCGTTGGGGTCGCAGGTGTAGAGGTTGACCTTTTGGCCGTATTTGTTGAGGTTGGTGAAGGATTCTCCACAACCAAAGATTTTTTCGTCAGGCGAAAGCTCAAATACTGCGCCCACACTTCGGCTGTAATCCGCCGCCCTTCTTACAAAAGCAAAAGGCATATTGGCACAAAACCCTGCATTGTCGCTGCTGTGGCGTGTTTTGGTAAGCACTTTTCCGCTGGCATCAAAAAATTCTACCGCCCAGGGTTTTTCCCATACAATCACTTTTCCGTGGAGACTGGTGTATTGATGACCGCCTTTGACTTTGTTGTACACCCAGTCCTGAATATGATTTTCCGGTTCTGAAACCAGCATGAGAGAGGGTTCATTTTTTTGAATAACCGTTCCGGTTTTCATCTGTAACCGCACTGTGCGACTGTCGATAAATTGCAGGGAAAAAGGCATAACCGGGTTTTCCTCGTATTCCGTGGCGGGAAACTCATTTTGCGCCATGGGGCGGAAACCGTGTTGTGTGAAGTTGAAGGCATGGGCGGGCGTATAACGCATGCGCTGCCAGTTCAACAGCCCTTCCGCCGTAGCGGGATTAAACGTAACGAGGCTATCGGTAAAAAAGTAGGTATTGAGGTAATCTTTAAAATCGGGGCTGAGATCGACGGGTTCGTTCATCAGCAATTGCTGATTTTGCCCCGACAAGTTTGTCAGCGCAAATAAAAAAACCACAAAGAGGAAAATCGCCGGATTCAGTCTGAAAAAAGCCATGAGCAATAGGGGTTAAAAATCAATGACTTCAAGTTAAGCTGAAAAATGAAAAGATTATATGAACAGTTTCATATTTGCCGAACTACTGGTCAGGATCAAGTCGCTGCTCCGAAGAAGCAGCAAGGCTGACGCCCGGAACCTACGAAGCAGAAGTGTTTAGTGAAAATGAGTCAATAGGAAGCATACGATTCTCTTTTCGGCAGCATTTTCCTTCAAAAACGCATGAGGGGACCCCATTTTTCTGAAGAGGAAGATGGGGTTTTTCTATTCATTGTTTTGCGAAATGCATTTCCCAATTGTAAATCACGACGTTAACAAAAAATTAACGTTCGCCACTTGTCCGTATAATCAAGTTGGTGTAAATTTGCCCGCCAAGTAATGAAAAACTGTTTAAGAAATATTCTGACGCTGTGTGTCTTTTTGTTGACTGTAAGCAGCCAGTTATGGGCCCATGCTGGCCGGGAGAATATTCAACAGTCTTCAATAAAAATTTCAGGAGAGTCAAAACGTGCCGGATTTGATATTGGCGAATTTGATCTCACCTCCATCCTTAAATTTACTTCAGCTACTCCGGAAAGGGAAAATCCCGAACTAAAGATTTCCATTCTTCCCTATGAGGAAAAGGAAGAGGATGAGGAAGACAAATTTGTTTCTCTTCATAAGAATTCGAATAGCGGTCATAATTTTGATGTTACAGGCCACATCCTGATACCTGCCTATTATTTTCAATACCTGACCCAGTGTTTGCCGCCCCATGAACCAGCTGGGGAGCCCTTGGTTGGCGATCGCTCTATCCTGTTTCGCGTATTTAGGATTTGATTCACATCTTATTGGGGTAACCTGAAGTTGCCTTAAACTTAGCCATATTTTTTATCCCTCCCCTCCGAGCCCGCTTACCATTTGGTCAGCAGGATGTTTGTGTATAATGGGTTTTTTGTCCATTTGAAAATAAAATCTTTAAAATAATTATTTGTGAAAAGTATCACTATCATGAAGAGACTTCTCTTACCTGTGAGTTTGTGTGTCTTATTGTGGCATACGAGCTGCGAATCCAAAAAGGAAAAGGAAGAATCAGAAGCCAAATTTCTGGTTACCACTCCTATGAAAATGGACACCACCGTTACAGACGAATATGTGTGTCAGATCCATTCTATTCAGCATATTGAATTGAGGGCCCTGGAAAAAGGTTATTTGCAGAATATCTATGTGGATGAAGGTCAGTTTGTCAAAAAAGGTCAGCTGATGTTTAAGATCATGCCCAACCTTTACGAAGCTGAGCTCCAGAAAGCACAGGCCGAAGCCAGAGTCGCAGAGATTGAATATCTGAATACCAAATCGCTTGCTGACAGCAATATCGTATCCCAAAACGAACTGGCTATGTCGCTGGCCAAATTTGAAAAGGCCAAAGCCGAAATGTCTCTGGCGCAGGTTCATCTGGGATTTACTGAAATCAGGGCGCCATTTGATGGGATCATGGACCGCTTGCATGTACGGTTGGGGAGTCTCGTGGAAGAGGGCGAATTGCTTACTTCCCTTTCCGACAACAGCAAAATGTGGGTGTATTTCAACGTACCTGAACCCGAATATCTGAATTATAAAGTCAAAGCGAGTCAGGGGGAAAAGACGGTTGTGAATTTGCTGATGGCAAATGGTCAGGTATTTGATTACCCCGGACTATTGGAAACCATTGAAGGCGAATTTAACAATGAGACGGGTAATATCGCCTTTAGAGCTACTTTTCCCAATCCCAAAGGACTCCTGAGACATGGGGAAACGGGCAATATCCAGTTGCCGATAGCGCTGAAAGATGCACTTCTCATTCCACAGAAATCCACATTTGAGGTTCTTGACAAGAAGTATGTATTCGTCGTGGATCAGGAAGGGGTAGTAAAATCAAGACAAATTACTATTGGGGAAGAGCTTCCTCATTTATACGTGGTGACCGAAGGCCTGGAGGAAAATGATAAGATTCTCCTTGAAGGTTTACGTCTGGTAAGAGAAAATGACAAAATAGAATATGAACTGATGGAGCCTGCGGCTGTGATCACACAGTTGGAGTTGTATGCAGAATAATTCACGTATCCTGAAAACCAAAAGAAATGTTTGCTAACATTATTCACAGACCCGTCTTTGCTATTGTAATTTCGGTCGTCTTCCTTTTCATCGGTACGTTGGCGATCAAACAGCTACCGATCTCTCAATTTCCGCAGATTGCGCCTACAACAGTAAGTATATTTATCGCTTACCCTGGCGCAAGCGCGGATGTATTGATCAAATCTACTCTGATCACACTGGAAAATGCTATTAACGGTGTTCCCGGTATGAGATATATGACAACGGATGCTACCAGTGCCGGAGAAGCTACAGTCAGTGTAATCTTTGACCCTGGTACGGATCCCAACCTTGCGGTTATACAGGTGAAAACAAGGGTGGACCAGGTGATGCCGCTTTTGCCCGAACTGGTTCAGCGGGAAGGGGTAATCATTTCTCCTATTCAGCCCAGTATGCTGATGTATGTCAACCTGTATAGTACAGATGAAGAGCTGGACGAAAAATTTCTGTACAACTACGCAACGGTCTCTATGATCCCGGAGATACAGCGGATCAAAGGGGTCGCCAGAGCCCAAATTCTCGGTAGCCGCAGATATGCTATGCGTGTATGGCTGAACCCGGACCGCATGCGGGCCTATAATATCTCCATTGAAGAAGTGATGGAAGCGATGGGTGAACAAAGTATTATTGGCCGGCCGGGCAGGATCGGACAGAGTTCTGGTATTGCTGCGCAGTCTCTGGAATACGTACTCACCTATAAAGGGCGCTACAATACACCGGAAGAGTATGAAGGAATTATTATCCGGGCCAACTCGGAAGGGGAAAGTATCCGTTTGAAAGATATCGCCACCGTGGAGTTGGGGAGTGAATTTTTTGACATCTACTCCAACCTGGATGGCGAACCGTCGGCAGCTATCGTATTGAAGCAAAACTACGGCAGTAATGCCAGTGATGTAATTAAAGAGGTAAAAGTGCTTCTGGAAGAGATGAAACGGAGTTTTCCTCCGGGAGTTGATTACAAAATCAGCTATGACGTTTCTCAATTTCTGGATGCCTCCATTGAGAAAGTGCTTCATACGCTGGGCGAAGCGTTTATTCTTGTAGCCATTGTTGTGTTCGTGTTCCTGGGTGATTGGCGTTCGACGTTGATTCCTACCCTGGCTGTACCGGTGTCGCTCGTCGGAGCATTCTTTTTTATGCAGTTTTTCGGACTCTCCATCAACCTGATCACCTTGTTTGCACTTGTGCTTGCGATCGGTATTGTGGTGGATAACGCGATTGTCGTAGTCGAGGCGGTACATGCCAAGATGGAGGAGAAAAATATGTCCCCCTACGGTGCTACCAAAGAGGTGCTTCAGGAAATCAGCGGTGCCATCATTGCTATCACACTTGTAATGACAGCGGTATTTGTGCCCCTGGTATTTATGACTGGTCCGGTTGGGGTATTCTATCGCCAGTTTTCGATAACTATGGCAACGTCCATCATCCTCTCAGGGGTTGTGGCGCTTACCCTTACCCCAGTGTTGTGTGCCATGATTCTGAAAAACAACCATGGTAAGGAAAAGAAAAGGAACCCATTGACCCGATTGCTCGATGCCTTTAACCGCTGGTTTGAAAGGGTCACCGGAAGATATACCAACCTCCTTCGGAAAATCGTCAGCCGGCGCGCACTCACTTTTCTCATCCTCATAGGATTTTGTGTGGGGATATTCTTTGAAAACCGGGTACTTCCTGCGGGCTTTATCCCCGGAGAAGACCAGGGTACGATTTATGCGATTATCCAAACCCCTCCCGGTGCTACGTTGGAAAGAACCAACCAGGTATCGCAGAAGCTTCAGAAAATATGCGAAGAAGTAGAGGGGGTAGAATCGGTTTCTTCACTGGCTGGTTATGAGATTATGACCGAAGGACGAGGATCCAATGCCGGTACCTGTCTGATCAACCTGAAAAACTGGTCTGAGCGGGAGAAGTCTGTGAAGGAAATCATGGAAGAACTTGAAGAAAAATCGAAAGGCCTGGGCGCGGTGGTAGAGTTTTTTGAACCACCGGCAGTTCCTGGCTTTGGTTCTTCCGGAGGCTTTTCGCTGCGTCTGCTGGATAAATCGACAAGTACCGATTACCAAGAGTTTGATAAGGCAAATAAGGAATTTATGGACAACCTCAGCAAGCGAAAAGAGCTGACGGGTCTGTTTACTTTCTTCGCTGCCAACTACCCGCAGTACGAATTGGTGCTTGACAATAAAGTTGCCATGCAGAAGGGCGTATCGATCGGAAAAGCGATGGAAAACCTGAACATCCTGATCGGTAGTACCTATGAACAGGGATTTATCCGGTTTGACCGTTTTTTCAAGGTGTATGTTCAGTCCGCGCCCGAATTCAGAAGGCTGCCCTCCGATATTTTGAATTTGTTTATCAAAAATGAAAGCGGAGAGATGGTGCCCTATTCGGCATTCATGACACTCAAAAAACAACAGGGGCCAAACGAAATTACCCGTTACAATATGTACAATTCTGCGGCGATACGGGGGCTTCCTGCACCAGGATATACCACCGCAGATGCGATTCAGGCCATACGGGAAGTGGCGAGTGAGACTTTGCCTAAGGGGTATGACATTGCGTGGGAAGGGCTTTCCTATGACGAATCCAGCAGGGGAAATGAGTCGGTCTATATTTTCATTATCGTACTGGCGTTTGTTTACCTGGTGTTGGCAGCACAATACGAAAGTTTCCTGTTGCCTCTGGCGGTAATTCTTTCGATTCCACTCGGGATATTTGGATCGTTTTTCCTGCTGAAAATGATGGGGTTGGATAATGACATTTACGCTCAGATAGGAATGATTATGCTGGTAGGGTTGCTGGGAAAAAATGCCGTACTGATTGTGGAGTTTGCCGTTCAGGAAAACCGGCATGGAGCCTCCGTTTTTGAAGCAGCTATCGCCGGTGCAAAAACGCGTTTTCGCCCGATTCTGATGACTTCATTCGCCTTTATTGCGGGGTTGATTCCACTGGTAATAGCGACTGGCGCTGGTGCCATTGGTAACAAGACCATTGGCTCCTCTGCACTGGGAGGGATGCTTTTCGGTACCCTCTTTGGGGTAATCATCATCCCTGGCTTGTACTACATTTTCGGCAAAATGGCAGAGGGCCGCAAGATGATAAAAGATGAATACTTTAGTCCAATCACAGAAGTAATCGCGAACAATGATTAATCGTAAAATAATTCAATATCTGGCTTTGGCCTGCATCCTGTTTGTATTTCAGGCCTGTTCGATTCCTGCATTGGTAGAGAAAACTGAAAATCGCGCCCTTCCCGGGAATTATAGAAATTCGCAGGATACTACCAATTCGGCAAAGGTCGACTGGCGGGACTATTTTACCGATGCATACCTGTATGACCTGATCGAAACTGCTCTGAAAAACAACCAGGAGCTGAATATCGTTCAGCAGGAAATTAATATTTCCCAAAATGAGGTCATGGCCCGCAAAGGAGAATATCTGCCTTTTGTGAATGTGCAGGGAGCTACGGGGGTGGAAAAAGTTGGTAGATACACCAGCCAGGGTGCCAATGATGCCAACACGGAAATCAGACCCGGAAGGGAATTCCCTGACCCGCTTCCTGATTTTATGCTGGCTGGGTATGCTTCATGGGAAGTGGATATCTGGAAAAAGCTGCGAAACGCAAAAAAATCGGCTTTGACCCGGTACTTGTCTTCTGTCGAAGGAAAAAACTTTCTGGTAACCCAGCTGGTTGCGGAAGTTGCTGGTTCTTACTTCGAACTAATGGCACTGGATAATCAGTTGGAAAATGTGCGGCGAACTATTGAAATTCAGCAGAATGTCCTGAAAATCATCAAACTTCAGAAGCAGGCTGCAAAAGTTACCGAACTCGCTGTGCGAAAGTTTGAGGCGGAAGTGCTCAAAAACCAAAGCCTTCAGTACGCCCTCCTGCAGGAGATTACGGAGACGGAAAACAGGATCAACTTTCTTCTGGGTAGGTATCCGCAGCCGATTCAAAGAAATTCGCAGAATTTCACAGAAATGGTGCCGGAGGCTATTTTTGAAGGGATTCCCTCACAGTTGCTGGCAAACCGGCCCGATATCAGACAGGCAGAGCTGGAACTGGCAGCGTCAAAGCTGGATGTGCAGGTGGCCCGGGCTGAGTTTTACCCATCGTTGCGGTTGACCGCGGGTCTGGGGCTTCAGGCATTTAATCCCAAATTGCTGGTCACTACGCCTGAGTCCATTCTGTTTAATCTGGCTGGCGATATGGTAATGCCCGCCATAAACCGGAACGCGATAAAGGCAAATTATTATTCTGCCAATTCAAGACAGATCCAGGCGGTTTACAGTTATGAGCAGTCGGTGTTAAATGCCTATATCGAGGTTGTCAATCAGCTTTCAAATGTCAGCAACCTGGAAAGTAGCTACCAGTTGAAAGTGAGTCAGGTTAATACGCTTACGGAGTCGGTGGACATTGCCACCCGGCTTTTTCAGTCAGCGCGCGCCGACTATATGGAGATCCTCCTGACCCAGCGCGACGCGCTGGAGGCGAGAATGGAAATGATCGAAACCAAAAAACAGCAAATGGATGCCATGGTCAGAATATATCAGGCCCTGGGCGGTGGATGGAATTAGGTAGAGAATACGTGAAAATCTACGGTTTAAAAGGATTTTTTGGATTTTTACATGCATTAAGGAACCCCATCATTCTGAAAAGGATGATGGGGTTTTTGTATGGCTTACCTTACTTTTGCACTTTCTTAAGCTCAAAGTCAAAACTCACGGTTACCTCGTCTCCTACTTTGATGCTTCCAAGAAACATGACGGGTGGCTCCATATTATAGTCCGTCATCTTTATCTTTTTGGAAACAGACAGTCGTAAATCACCATTTTCCAACTCTTTTCCTTTTGCAGAAAGAGACACAGGCTTGCTCATACCTGCCATGCTGAGATTACCGCTCGCTTCAACGGTAACGATATGGGAGTCGCTTATTTTTACCACAGCATTGCTAAAGGAGTAAGTAATGAAAGGATTCGCGTCTGATTGAAATGTTTCATAAGTTTTATCGTCCATCTTTTTTCCCTCTTTGCTTTTCAGCCCTTTGACAGGAATTTTAATTTCTGCATTCTGAATGGTAGTAACGGATTTTTCATTTTTCTGGAAAACGCCTTTTCCCTCTATCTCAGTGATCTGCGATTCCCATTCATGCAAGGTAGAAGTGCCTTTGACTGTTGCACTCAACAATTTTAAGGTGAATCCTACAGGCATCGCAGAAACGGGTTCTGCAATAACTACGGGCTTATCAATGGGTTTGGGCTGTTCCACAGGTTTGGGTGGCTCGACAGGTTTGGGTTCTGTAACACTTTTGGGCTGCTCCGCAGGCGTGGGTTCGGCAGCAGTTTTAGGTTGATCGGCAGGCTTTGACGGGGTGACAGGCTTGGGTTTTTCAACCGGTTGGGATTGGGCAACAGGCTTTGGCTGCTCCGCAGATTTGGGTTCTGCCACAGGCCTGGGCGGGTCAACGGTTTGGGGCTGATCGGAAGATTCCGGTTGGTCAATAGAGGTAGGTTGATCTATAGGTTTGGATACCGGTTCACTGATTGTCGTTTCAGTATCCTTTTGCGGGTTGGTTGTCGCTGAGGGACTGCATTGCAAAAATATAATCGATAATACAATGCTTGACATAGCAAAGGTCAGAGAAATGGAATATGTTTTCATTTGATTTATTTTTCATTCTGCAAACACAGTAAGGTAATAATCTCTCATTTAGAAAGCATTACACATAGATACCAGGATGTTACATGAATCACATATTTTAGGGTGAAAGCAGGTTTTTGATATAGCAAGTGCTACGAAGACCCCGACATGCCAAAAAGGATGATGGGGTTTTTGTATTTAGATTTTCCTGGGTAAATTTCATTCATAAGCGGAAGAAGGTATAAGTAGATATCCGCCAGGTCACGGGTACTCAAACACACAATATAGTATTATGGAAATATCTAAGAATGGTTCACGTCCGTCGGGTAAGGGACAAGCGGACTGGTTTACAGGTATAGTCCGAATGGACCCCTTGTTTCAGGCAAAAGCTCCGGCTCGTGTAGCTGGCCTGAGTGTTACCTTTGAGCCGGGTGCCCGGACGGCATGGCATACGCATCCGCTGGGTCAGACACTGATTGTAACCGCAGGTTGTGGTTGGGTGCAGAGTGAGGGAAGCCCGGTTCAGGAAGTCCATCCCGGAGATGTGATTCGTTTTGCACCCGGTGAAAAACACTGGCATGGAGCCAGCCCAACCACAGCGATGACACATATCGCCATACATGAAGAGCTGGACGGTAATGTGGTTGACTGGTTCGACAAAGTTACGGATGAGCAGTACCGAAGGTGATGGTGATTGAGGTGGTCCCCAATCATTGGACAGATTTTGGGAAATGGGGTAGCAATTGACCTGTTAGGTCAGTACACCCCAACCAAACAGGTCGTATTTAAGGGCCTTTTACACCGACTATCATAGACGCAGGTATTGAAACTTAATTTTTTCATTATCAATGGAATACTGTTTAGAAACACTTTCTTAAGAATATTTTGAAAACCCCATCAGGCTCAAAATGATTTTTATGAAAAAGAAAAATATAGTTCTCGCCTTAATAGCTTTATGTTTAATTATATCCAGCTCTTGTTCTTCACTTAAAAGTACAAGGATTAGATATGAGTTTCCTCCTGAGATTAATGCGGCTCTTAAAGAAGGTACCGATAAATTAGAGAAGCTTTATGGCAATGATTTCAATAACTTGAAATTTTTTGCTGTCATCTTTGGTGATATTGAAACCAACATTGTGATTAATACGCAATACAGTCAACCTGATCAAATTAAAAATTTGATCAGGAGTACTAATAGATTCGTGTTTTTGGGCCGAAGGGAAAAGCTTCCGGTAATCTTTTTGTCAGATATACACAGTACCCTTTTTAAAGAATGGAAGTTGAAATTAATTCCATATGGAGGGTATATAGTCTCTCTTGATAGTGAGAATAAAGTCAAACATACTGGATTTTTACTTTAGACCTGATGCAGCTTAGGGGAAGATGATCTGGTGCCTGAGGTCGTCCCTATATGGGGCCTTCGGCTCGAAATATCCGGTGGCTGAGGCACTCGAAGGCCCGGGAATGATAGCCCACTACCGGTGGCTTCGAGAGCCTCAGCCGCCGGTTATATGACTTCAACCACCGGATTTTCTCCCCACCTCCAGCAATCTGTCAGTAAATATGTCCCCCAAAAACAAAAAACTCCCCAATATCTATCAGGGAGTTTCCTTTCGTGGCGCAGGGGGGAATCGAACCCCCGACCTCAGGGTTATGAATCCTGCGCTCTAACCGACTGAGCTACCGCGCCGAAATCGAGTGCAAATATAAGGGGTTTTCTGGTTTAAGAAAAAGTTTTTTGTTTACGATTGTTTCATACCCAAAGTTTCTTTCTGTAACCCGCTGTTTGCTTCTTCCGTAAATCCTTCTGTTATTGCTCCGGCAATCTTCTGATCTCCCCCCTTTAATACAGTTTTGTCATCTCCGGATGACCGCGCAGCTTTTACAGCCTGCTCTTTGTTTCTCTGTCTCGCCGAATGGCTCCTGATACCGGAACTGAATCTCCGATTCCTTCTTCTGGTTTTGCTCCGCCATTCCCCCGAGATAACGAATGAAACAAAATGCAAACAGCCACTTCCCAACTTCTTCCCTTATCCGCCACTCCGCTGGTAAACCTTTTCGCTTACATTCGCGACCTTTTTACCAATACCCGGCCCTCGCTCCGCTTCGATACTGACCCGCATAGCCCCGCCTGGCTCCTCGCCAATCTCGCATCTCTCGCTGCTGATCCTCAGCTTTC
Source organism: Bacteroidia bacterium (assembly GCA_041391665.1). Lineage (NCBI taxonomy): Bacteria > Pseudomonadati > Bacteroidota > Bacteroidia > Bacteroidia bacterium. The sequence goes on from JAWKNO010000001.1 coordinate 2,100,175, forward strand.
TACCGCGATTTCCTGCCAGTGGAAAGACAACGATCAACCTGTACTGAAGATCCAACGGGTTGAAAACCAATTGTTTGAGCAAAGTTCTGAAAGAATTTGCCTCTTTGACGAACTTCTCAGCCAGGTCAACGGAAAACCGCTGGAAGAAGTCCAACACCTGACTTTCCCCCCACAACTCGACAACTGGGTATCGATCTCCGTTCAGGACGGACTCGTACTGGTGGAAAAAATCGCTGAAGCCAATGGTTTTGCTACCACTCTTAACCAGACCTATGACGCCCTGCACGACCTTTTTTATACCCTTCAGTCGCAACCCGACCGGCAGATTTGCCTCTCCTTTGGCCTGATATCAGGGAAAATCGGCGGCAATTGGTATCGCAATTTTTTGTTTCATATCCCACTGAAAATCAGCCTCAAACGCCAAACCATTTCGCTGGAAGCCGATACCCTCGCGCATGTCATCACCTGCGAACAATCTTTCTCCGATCTGCTCGATCAGCATTTTTCCCGGGAACCGGAAGAAAAGGTGCAGGAGCGGAAACTGCGCATCCTTCGCGAAGTGGACAGCTTCAACAGCCAGAGCAGGGAGTTCAGCTTTGAACCTGACTATTTGCGGGGATCGTTTTACGAATCGGCGGTAAAGATTGCAGAGGTTTTCCCAAGGGTAAATGACCGTTTTTTCACAGAAGACCAACTCAATTTTGCTCTCCCCGACCTCTCCGAAGATGGCGAAATCACCCTTTCATTTTCTCCCGTTATCCATGTCCGCAACCTCGCTACCGGCGTAGTGATCGCCCGCGATGCTGACAAAATCATTTCCCGGATCAATGAACTCGGTACTCAGGGAGAAAACGAATCTATTCCCGATTTTTTCAAAAAACTCTTCAGCCTGCGCAAACCGGGCAATCCCCTTCGTATTGCCTACCGGACCGAAAATAAATCTGCCGGGTTTTCTCCGAAAGTTTCCGAAACCCTGCCCGAAAGATTCCTGTTCCCGCTTCCCTACAACCAGGAACAGCTCAGTATTGCACAACAACTTCTGCGTCAGGATGCGGTAACTGTACAAGGCCCTCCCGGAACAGGCAAAAGCCATACAATCGCCAATCTTGCCTCACATTTTGTGGCGGAGGGGAAATCCATTCTGATCGTCTCCAAAAATGCCAAAGCACTCGAAGTCATTAAAGGCAAACTTCCTCCTGCCATTCGCAACCTCGCGGTGGCTTTGCTGGAAGGCAACCAGAATCAGGAGGAGCTGAAACACGCCATTGATGCGGTGAAAAATCACCTCAACCAAATCTATGACCCCGCAGAAACTGCTCGCCTGGAAGCAGAACTGACTGCGCTCGAAAAAAATTATGCAGAACTGCGGGCCGATCTTTTGCAGAAGATTCGGCAAAATCAGCGTACACTCAGTCTCTACGATCCCCGGAAGAGAGAAATCCTTACCGATACAGCAGCAGGCTGGGCATCAAGCTGGGAAAAACTTGACCGGGAAAATGTTTTGATTCGCGACGAAATTCCTTACGAAGCGGACACCGACGGGCTGGCGGATGGAATCCGCGAACTGATAGAACTGATACGGGAAACAGACCCGGAAATGGCGAAGGTCAACTTACCGGAAGAAACATTGTTTCCCGACCTTGTGCGTGCTGAAGAGATCATTACGGCGTTGGAGAAGATCGAGGCCAGCCTGGATTTAACAGCGTATGTTTCCACAGACACGCGTCTGCTGGAGGGAGAATTTTTTCAGATGATCGAAGAAATGTATGCCGTGTGGCAGGAAGTTTCGCCCTGGCAGCCAACACTTCGCCATGCTGAACTAAACATTGAAGAGCTGGCAGCGGTATTTGCCGACTACCGGGATCTGCGCGATGAAGTGGAACTTTGCTCCCGCGACCTGATAGGTTGGGACGTATCGGGCGTCATTGGGGCCGATCCCGACGAAATGCTGGAATCGCTCCAAAAGCTGCTGCTGAAATTTGGCGACGCAGGAAAACTGAATCTGCTACAGAAAAAGCTCCTTCCCGAAGCGCAGCGTATGTTCCTTTTGGTTACCATCAATGGCCGGGAGGTCAGAGGAACGGAAGACCTGAAAATCATCGAATCAGTACTCCTTCAACAATCCCGGCTCAAAAAACTGTCGATTGTGGTAAACAATGCCCTGGCTTTTACCGGGCAAAAAACCTCCGCTCAAACTGTACTGAAAGTGTATCATGAATGGGAAACCCTGCTTGTTAATCTGGAAAAGCTGTATGCCTTTAACCAAAAACTCCGCAACCGCAATCTGCCTCCGCTGGACATTCGGAGCGACCAGGCAGAATCGGAATGGACTTTTCTTCTCGGGCTGGAAAATTTCTATCGCTATCAGGAACTGGCCGGAGAATGGAAGACAATGATCCAACCTTTGCTGCCATTCGTACACCAGCATACGGCTATACAAAAACTGGCAGATCACTGGGAAAACCGGAACCTTACCGGTGCGGAGATGACCCTGGCGGAGATCCAATCGATCCGGCAAAAAGTGCAACAGGCAGCCATTCTTCAGGAGAATCTGGAGAATTTGCGGAATCGCCTGCCATTAACCGTTGCAGAAATAGAAAAAAATACTGAATTCGATTGGCCGCTGGATGAACTGGAGCTGGGAATTTTTATCAAAAAGCTCGAAAGCTTTCTTTCCGAAACCCTCGAAATGCTGGGCAATCCCAATGATATATTTATCCAGCTCCAGGCCAATCGCCGCCAGCAGGAAAGCCTGATCTGTGAACTCGTTGCCCTCAAAACCTGGCAGCACAAACAGGCGTCCGTTACCGACCAGCAAAAAGCTTCCCTCTCCGCCTGGCGCAACGACCTGATCAATATTGGCAAAGGCCACGGTAAAAATACCGAACGCAATATGGCCTCCGCCATCGCCAATATGCAACTTGCCCGCGAGGTGGTCCCCATCTGGATTATGCAACAGGAGACAGCCATTTCCTTTTTCCCCGATCCTCAGCCGGGCCAGTTTGACCTGCTGATCGTGGACGAAGCCAGCCAGTGCGATATCAGTATGCTAAACCTGATTTTCCGCTGCAAAAAATGTATCATCGTCGGAGACGAAAACCAGACTTCTGTAGCCACGCAGGCACGGCTGTTTCCTATCGACCGCACCAACCAACTTCTCGACCGGTACCTGATTCACCATCCGTTTAAGCAGCAGTTTAATATCAACAACCGCAGCGCGAGTATCTACACCCTGAGCGGGGTTATTTACCCGAATATCATCAGTCTGCGCGAACATTTCCGTTGCCGTCCGGAACTCATCGGTTTCTCCAACCGGTATGTGTACGATTCACACATCATTCCCCTCCGGACGGTCAACAACAGTGTATATGGTTCTGCGACCGAGGTGCATTATGTCGAAGATGATCCAAAAGACGAACGCAAACCCGCCATTGTCAAAGCAGCTGTACAACTGATCGCCGGATTGGTGGAAGATGTGCAGGCAGGCCATTTGCCGAAAATGCCGACTGTGGGCATACTCTGCCTGGACTCCTCCAACGAAGCACACCGCGAATTGCTGATTCGGGAGGTTGGCCGTCATCCGCTGATCAAAACCGTAGCCGATGAAATCGAACTGCTGGTCGGCACTTCCCGCGAATTTCAGGGCGATGAACGCGACATCATGCTGCTGACGACGACCGCCAGCCATAAGTTTGCTGAAGGGGGAAATATCCGCGCGCCACGGGCGGTGCTGGGAGAAGAAATGATGCGGATTTACAACGTAGCCGTAAGCCGGGCCCGAGACAAGGCAATTTTGCTGCACAGCATTCATCCGGAGGCAGTCGCACGTATGAATCCGGAGTGTTTCCGCAAAAGACTGATCGATTATTTTGAGCAAAACAGCGCCGATGGCGGCGAAAAACTGCCATTTATCCAACGCCCGATGCATCCTTCAAAAGGAATCTGTGGGGAAGAACTGTACCAATGGGCAGAGGATTCCGGCTGGGGAGAATATCTCCATCCACAGTACAAAATCGGCCCTTACCAGATCGATCTGGCAATTCTCAATGGCGGGCAGAAAATCGCCCTGTTTGTGGACGGAGCCAGAGAAGAAGATCATGAGGGAAGCGAACGATCCGCAGATCAGCAACTGGTACTTGAGCGCGCCGGATGGCAGTGTCTGAGAGTACAGGCCTTGCAGTGGATGTGCAGCCGGGGTGAGATCAAAAATACCTTATCAGAGATGATGAGCTGAAAATAAACGACTAATCGGCTCAAATTTTTATTATATTTGAGCCGATTAGGTAAAATAATCGGCTCATGTTATACAACTGGCAGCAAGAAGACTGGCCCAAGTTCACGTATGATCTTTCCCTTGTGGAGGATATATTGTATGCTTTCGCTGAAAAAGGCGGAAGTGTAGGGGGGCTGTTTAGCGCATTGCCGGAAGAAATGCAGGATGAAGCCTTCTTAGACCTGATGGTAACAGAGGCGATGAAAACCTCCGAAATAGAAGGTGAATATCTCGGTCGCGAAGATATCATATCATCGATTCGCAATACGCTGGGCATCAGTCATTCCTTCCACGATGTGAAAGATAAGCGCGCAGAAGGAATCGGAGAATTAATGGTGCTGATAACGGAAACCTATCAGGAGCCTTTGTCGGAGGAAACTTTATTTGTCTGGCATGAAATGATCATGAAAGGAAGTCGCGGGGTAAATAAAGGCCAGTGGCGCGCACATACCGAACCCATGCAGGTGATCTCGGGGCCGGTTGGAAGGGAGAAAATTCATTTCGAAGCCCCACCTTCAGATCGGGTGCCGGAGGAAATGGCAAAATTTATTAAATGGTTTAATGATACCGCGCCCGGTGGTAGCCGGGAAATTACCAAACCCGCTGTGCGGTCTGCGGTTGCCCATGTGTATTTTGAAAGTATTCATCCTTTTGAAGATGGAAATGGCCGAATGGGGCGGGCGATTTCAGAAAAAGCATTATCACAGGGGATGGGTCGCTCTGCTTTGCTCAGCCTCTCCGGAGCAATTGAAGCTGAAAAAAAAGCTTATTATGAGGCAATTATGCAGGCACAGCGGTCCAACGAAATTACACCCTGGATCCGATATTTTGCCTCTGCAATCCTCGATGCACAACTGCGCGCTGAAAAACAAATTATGTTTATTCTCCATAAAGCCCGGTTTTTTGACCGGTATAAAACTCAGCTCAGCGAGCGACAGACGCAGGTTATCCGCAAAATGCTGGAGGCAGGTCCGGATGGGTTTGAAGGCGGTATGAATGCCCGGAAATATATCGCCATCACCCGATGCTCAAAAGCTACCGCTACACGTGATATGCAGGATCTGGTGGAGAAAGGTATTTTTATTCCAATTGGTGCCGGGCGCAATGCCCGTTACGAACTCAGGCTGCTTTAGCTAATGAATGGATTAGAGATCCGAACGTTTCCAATTTTCTGATTGTGCTGAAGATCTTCCGTATAAATAGTTGTGCAGTTTGCACTTTTTGCGGCACTGATAATCAGGCTATCCCAGAATGATAATTGATTCAAAATGTGGATGTCAATAGCGTCTGAAATCTGTGGAATATCAATTTTCACGGTTTCAAATTCGCTGAAATCCTGGATGATTTCTTTTACAGCCAATGCTGAAACCTGGTATTTTTTGATCATAACCGCTGCAAATTCGTTCAACACCTGAGTAGATAGAACGAAGGATTTCTTAGCCTTTTCTTTTATCAGGATATCCAGACATTTTTTCTGTTTATCCGGCTCATCCGAACTAAAACAATAGATGAGGAAATTGGTATCAAGAAAGACTTTTTCGGTCATAGATTTCTGATCGGTTCCACTTATTATCTTTGGTTTGAATGCGGATGTTGGATGTATGGCTGATCAGCTTTTGAACTGGATCATCAGATTCCCCAATTACATGTTTGCGGAGCAGGTTCCGGATAAATTCATTCAGGGAAGTACCGTGTCTGAGCGCATATTCTCTGCTTTTCTCCAGCAAATCCTCAGGAATTGATAAGGTAATATTTTTCATCACACGTATTATGTGCGCAAATGTACACATATTTATTCCCTAAAACAAAACTAACTATATCCACCTGTCCGGAACTAAACCCCTTACATCCAGTCCCGCGAGTCGGATTCTGACTTGTAAAGGACATAATCTCTGACCTGGCGGGCAAACGAAAGGCTGATATAAGGAATGCTAATATGGCCGGCGGCTGTGTAAAGCGCCAGTGAAGCCAGTTGGTACCTGCGTTGGTAAGGACTTTGGCTGATTTTTACAGCCTGGGTTTTGTACAAATGGACAAGGGTGTGTTTGGTACCAATAATTCCCGACCGGGTCATCAGCGTACCTTCATTGATCCACCACCGCCAGCGCATCTGAAATCTGCGGCTCAACAGCCATACAATTGGCACCCACAATAAAAACCATAATCCCTGCCAGTCTGCTTCGATCATTCGCGGAATCATAAACGCAATAGCCGGAAGAATCCCAAAATACAATACATGACGGCTGATAATCCGTGGGCTGATCGTATGTTCATTATAGTTTTGCCGTAACGCTCGTGGGAAATTGGTCGAAATGATTTCTTCCAACTGCGGCTCATAACAGCCGGGAATACTGATCGATCGCCGGATGCTGACTTCCATGCTGGAGGCCTGGTAGAGATTGACCGTAAAAAGCCCGAATATTTGTTTTAGCGGATCAGTAAACCAGCGTATAATCTGAATTTTCTGATGAGCAGCGGATTGTTCTTTGCGATTGAGCAGGCCTGCGATGATCTTAAACCCTTTTTCCGTTTGCCAGAGTTTGAGATTAAAATATTGAAGCGCGGTGCGAAACATGGAGACAACAAAGGCCGCTATTAACAATACAGAAACTGCGGCAAAAAACCACATCCAGCCATAAAGCATCTGGAAATTCACGATTTCCTCAGCGATATAGTTGTACGAATCTTCCTTTACATCATCAAAAAGCTGAAGCAGACCGAAGATCGATCCCAGCAAGACCAGGGCTGTACGAATATGATTCTGGCTGACGCCTACCTTCATCAGGTCAATCGGCCCCATGCTGAAAACCAGTTTGTCTGGCGTGCGGACCACGGGTATGGCAGCCATTTCCCCGTCGGATTCCCCTGACGTATCCGTAGATTCTTTGACGAGCGCTTCCTTCCTTTGCAAAATATAATTGCGGAGGGCTTCTGCATGTTCTCTGCTCAGTGCGTCAATATTGAGTTCTGATTTGGACGAGCCTGCGGTATCCACTTCCACGCTCACGACATTGAGAATCTGGTGGAGAATATTTTGGTTAAAATTGATGGTCTGTATGCGATCGAAGGGAATGTTGAGCCGTGTTTTTTGCAATACTCCTTTTTGTATGAGGAGCTCGTTTCCCTTGACATGAAAATAATAGTTGAAATAGGAAATCAGGGAAAGAACCAACTGGATAACCGAGATTACCAGCAGCGTACCAAAAAGATAGGCCATATAAGAATCTCCCCGGTTAAAAACGATAAAAATGACCAGTGGCCAGAACCGCCTGGCAGCCTGCCGGAGGAATTTGATCAGGATAAACGCAATCGCGAGCGGAGATTGCCGTTGCGGTGTATCCAGTGAAAAATTATTCATTTCCATCATGGACGATTTGACTTAGGATATAGTCCTTCATCTGTGTAGCCTTTTCCGGATCCAGTCCGGAGATTTCGAGGTCAGTACTTCCGCCTCCGGCTGTATATATTTTGAGGCTTGCCAGCCCAAACAGTTGTTCCAATGGTCCCCGGCTCACTTCACTGTGCTGAATCCGCTGGTAAGGAATGGTGGTAACACTTTGCCATATAAGTCCGGTGCGGTAAGTGATGTCTTTTTCCCGCATGCTGTATGATTTTTTCTTAAAAGCCATGGGTAAAATGATCATTTGAACCACCAGTAGCGTTGACCAGAGGATAAACCATATCATACCCGCAACCGGCGGTAAATCTGTAAAAAAGCTTACAATACCGGGAATAATCAGAAACGCCATGAAAGTCAGGGTGCCGATATACTGAACTTTCAGAAAGGCAGGATGAAGCGGGGTTTGGGGAGCATCTTCAACTGATGGCAAAGCCTCTAAAGTTACCGGCTGGTTTGTGAATAGTAGGGGTTCCATATCAAATCATTTGACCTAAAGATAAAGCAGAATTTCAGGAGTTGGAAATAATTCCTCACCTGGCCTGTTCGAAGCAGTTATTGCGAGTACTTCCTGATTAGCCCTTCACCGTAGGCTTTGTCTTCGTTCATGGCGTAAATAAGCGCATCCAGCGAGTCAAATTTTTTCTCCCCGCGCATCCATTCCAGCAACTCTATGCGGAGCGATTTTCCATAAATATCTCTGTCAAAATGGTAGATCCAAACCTCCTGCGAGCGTTCAAATTCGCCCATGGTGGGTTTTTTGCCGATACTCATCAATCCCCAAAACGATTCATTTTCACACAAAACCTTTACAAAATAGATCCCGTCGGCGGGGATAAGTTTGCGGGAATCTTCGGGTTGGATATTGGCAGTGGGAAAACCGAGCAGGCGCCCTTGCTTTTCTCCGTGGATCACTTCTCCTGCAAAAGTATAGGGATAACCCAAATACTGATTGGCGGAAGTGATATCGCCATCAGCCAGCGCTTTGCGTATTTTGGTACTGCTGATATTGGCGTTGTCTATGGTTTGGGCGGGAATTTCTTCGACCGAATAATTTCCTTCCTCTGCTAGTTCGAGCAGTTCTTCTATGCCGCCGGTCCGGTTTTTTCCAAAGTGGTGATCATAGCCAATGATGATTTTCCGGATACCAACGGTTTCGATAAGTATATCGCGGATAAAAGCTTTGGAGGGAATTCTGGAAAATTCTTTGGAAAAAGGGATGACCAAAAGTTTGTCTATCCCCATATTTGCCATCAGCCCGATCTTTTCATCGAGCGTTTGGAGCATGCGCAGAGGGTTATTTTCCGGGAAAAGGACGAGCCGGGGGTGCGGATGAAAGGTAATGACTACCGATTCGGCGTTTTCCTCTTTGGCTGCGGCTATCAGCCGGTTGAGTATTACCTTATGGCCAAGATGTACCCCGTCAAATGTGCCTATGGTTGCGACGTTCCGGTCCCCTTTTTTAAATGCTTCCAGCGATCTGTAAACTTCCATCGTCCAGTTATAAATTGCGGTTTTTTGTACTGAATTTTGCGGCAAAATCTCCGATTTCCCACGCGCCTTCCAGGCGATATGGGCCGATGGCCGTTCGTTTCAGCTCGCGAATATAGCCGCCAACTCCCAATACCTGCCCCAGGTCATGAATCAGCGAACGGATGTACGTGCCCTTGCTGCAACGAATCCGGGCCGCAAACAGTGGCGCTGCAGATTCTGTCTCCAGCAGGGAAAATTCGTAAATACTTACCTGCCGGGGTTTTAATTCGATTGACTGACCTGCCCGTGCAGCCTTGTATGCGCGTTTTCCATCAACTTTTACCGCAGAAAATATGGGCGGCATTTGTGTGATTTCTCCACGAAAGGCAGACAGTGCGGATTCTACATCTTCACGGGTGATATGGCTGGCGTCGGTGATATTTTCTTCGGGGTACTCTGCGTCGTAAGATGGGGTAGTGGCCCCCAGCTTAAATATTACCTCGTATTCTTTCTCTAAATCCTGCACCTGGTTGATTTGTTTGGTATGACGGCCGGTACAAATAATCAACAGACCGGTTGCCAGTGGATCCAGCGTGCCGGCATGGCCTACTTTTTTGGTTTTGACCGTATTGCGGACCTTACTGACCAGGTCAAATGATGTCCAGCCTTTGGGTTTATTAAATAGCAGGGTCTGTCCTTCTTCGAAATTCATTTCTATCACCAGGGGGCAGTTTTTATTTTTCTCCAAAAATACATGGATCACGGCGTAAGAACAAGGTATAAAAAATCTAAAACTGTTATGCATGCATAACATATTTTTTTTATATTAGCTGCTGAAAATGTATGCATGCATAACAAACACAGACGAGAAACCTTCGTAGAATATAAAATACCTAATTACTATGGATACTGTAACCAATAATCAAGCAATCAAAGGTGGCGAGTTTCTGATGCGGGAAACAGAAGCCCGGGATGTATTTATCCCAGAGTCATTTAGTGAAGAACAGCAGATGATGGCCGATGCCTGTCGCGATTTTGCTGAAGCTGAAATTTATCCTCATGTGGATCGGATGGACAGTCTGGAAGAAGGGTTTATGTCCTCATTACTCGAAAAAGCCGGGGAGCTGGGGCTATTGGCGATTACGGTTCCTGAAGAATATGGTGGTCTGGGCATGAGCTTTAATACTTCCATGCTGATCGCAGATGCGCTCGGCCCCACGGGTTCATTCTCCACGGCATATGGTGCCCATACGGGTATCGGCACACTCCCGATCCAGTATTATGGTTCAGAAGCGCAGAAGGCCCGTTACCTTCCCAAACTCGGTTCCGGGGAGTGGAAAGCCTCGTACTGCCTCACAGAGCCTGATTCGGGTTCGGATGCCAATAGCGGGAAAACCAAAGCGGTACTCAACGAAGCAGGCACCCATTATCTGATTACCGGCCAGAAAATGTGGATTTCCAATGCTGGTTTTGCCCACGTGTTTATTGTATTTGCCAAAATTGAAGATGATAAAAACCTCACAGCTTTTATCGTTGAAAAAGATTTTGGCGGCATCACCATGAATGACGAGGAGAAAAAAATGGGCATCAAAGGCTCTTCCACCCGTCAGGTATTTTTTAATGAGACTCCCGTTCCGGTAGAAAATATGCTCTCTGACCGTGGAAACGGTTTTAAAATCGCCGTTAATATCCTCAATATTGGTCGTATCAAACTGGGTGTTGGTGCTGTGGGTGGTGCCAAGGCGGTTGCTGCCCTGGCAGTTCGTTATGCCAATGAGCGTATTCAGTTTGGTCAGCCTATCGCCAACTTTGGGGCAATTCAGCACAAACTGGCTGAAATGGCCATCAAAACCTATGCATCGGAAGCTGCTTGTTACCGCGCCGGACAAAATATCGAAGACAAAATCAACGAACTGGTAGCCAATGGGCTTTCAAAGGAAAATGCTATTCTCAAAGGCCTGGAACAGTTTGCCATCGAATGTGCGATCCTGAAAGTACACGGTTCTGAAATTCTCGATTTTGTCGTGGACGAAGGGGTACAGGTATATGGAGGAATGGGTTTCTCTGCTGAAGCGCCTATGGAGCGCGCCTATCGCGATGCCCGTATCACCCGCATTTATGAGGGAACCAACGAAATCAACCGGATGTTGATCGTAGGCATGATCCTCAAACGCGCCATGACTGGCGAACTCAACCTGATGGGCCCGGCAATGGCAGTATTTAAAGAACTGACTTCATTGCCTGATTTTGGTGGAGATGACACCCGTCTGTTTGCCCCTGAGAAAAAAATCATTGCTAACCTCAAGAAGGGTTTATTGATGGTCGCCGGAAAAGCTGCACAAGATTTGGGCGGAAAACTCAATGACGAGCAGGAAATTCTGATGAACCTGGCCGATATGGCGATAGAGATTTACGCAGCAGAATCTGCCCTTCTGCGCAGTGAAAAACTCGTTACCATGCGGGGTGAAGCAGAAAGTCAGCATCAAATCAACCTTGCAAAGGTATATATTTACGAGGCAACGGATGTCGTGTACAGAGCCGGAAAAGAAGCGATTGCCGCATTTGCCAAAGACGATGACCAGAGCATGTTGCTGATGGGACTCAAACGTTTTACCCAGGCCCGCCTGGTAAATACAAAAGCCCTCCGCCGTGAAATTGCCGGCTATATGATCGAAAAAAACGGATATCCGTTCTAGGCTGGAACGATTTATAGAACCAAACTACACAACCTCTTCCGCAAGGGAGAGGTTTTTTTTGTTTCGGAATTATAAAGTAATTGCGACATAGAATAGGCATCGATCACAAAGAAACCGCAAATGAGGGAAAATCTGGGAAAATCTGCGTTTTACGTGTATTTGTTTGTCCTTGACAATGAGAGATAGGGTTCACGCAGAGTTTCGCAGAGTGCCACGCAAAGTAACGCAGAGGCTACTTTTTCCCCAATCTCAAGTATAATTATTCAAAAAATTTTCCAAATACTTCGATATATGGATCACGTTCCAATACAGTATAGAAAAAAAATGCACCAAGCCACCCGTGGAATACCCCCAGCACATACAGATTTTTTATTCTCAAATACACAATTGAGTAGAAAACAGCGAGAAGGCCTGTTCCGCCAATGAGGTACCAAAATGGGTAATGAACCATTGCAAATACAAGAGCGGTAATACCAACTATTGCAATTTTATGTAATCTCAATCCTTCCATATCCTGTAGATTTCCTGCAACCAACCCGATAATAAGGAATTGTTGAATGGTACCCCATATGGGATAAAGAATTAAAAGAGGAAGGATGTGCCATGTAACCATTAATGAATTTTGCAGAAAACCAATTACCCAAAATGCTGACAGTGCAATTATCCCAAAAGGAAGCACTAAAGAAAATGTACTGGATAGATTACTTCCGGTAAATCCCCAATATGTTAGAATTTTCTTATTCTGCTTGTATCTGAAGTAGACGTAAATGCCCCAGAACAGGCAAACAATTGTGATATAAAAAAATCGCCAGTTTAGCCAGTCCATAAAAACAAATTTCCCTGTTCCGGACACAATGACGGCGATAATCTCAAACCATCTTCTTTTGTCAGAAATTCCTACAGATAGTGATTCTGAATGATCCATACCTTTATTTTCTATGTTCATTTTTTGTAACTACTTAGGTACTCATAACACGTTGATTTTTTCATGTATTTGCCCGTAGGCAAACGTCGAATAGGCGTGCAAGGACGCGCCGATTGAGCGAAAAAAGAGGGGGGCGGCCGTTGGCTATAATAATATCACCCCTTCGGGGTTAGCTCTGCGAGCCGTTTCCCAGACCGCAGCAAAACTGAACGGTTTCTCAGGCCGGAGCAAAACTGAACGGTTTTTCGGGCCGGAGCAACGGTGAACGGTTTTTCGGGCCGCAGGCCTAACCCCGAAGGGGTGATATTATTATAGCCAACGGCATACCTCCCTCAAATCATTTCGGAGGCGCGTCTATGCACGCCCTTTGGACTGTTACCCAGTTTTCAATCTATCAAGAGAACGTAAGTAGTTACCATTTTTTATAACCGCGAGAAGTGCTAGTCTTTGTGACGTTCATATTTGACCTGAATTTCAAAAACAGCCTGGAGACCTATTTCTATTTTTTCCGGGTTAATACACTTATCAAATTCAGAAAAATTGATCTCATCATAATATCTGGTGGTTTTTTTCCTTTCTTCCTCTACAAATCTTTTCGATCCTGAACCATAATACTCCAGGCCAGAGGATTCAAAAGCCTGGTATCCTTTGTACCGCTGACTGGGGAATACAAATTGAAATTGTTCACTGAAAATCATTGCCTGATCTGATATTTTCAGGTTGGTAGCAAGCAGGTATAGCTTCTTCTTTTTCTCAATAATGGCAATAGCTTCATAAAACAGCTTTTCATAAACACCTTCTATATCATATAGTATATAATCCAGTTTTACTGCATCGTGAATATCATTTTGAGCCGCGAGGCTTATTAGTTGTTCTACTAATGCCAAAGAATCAAACCGGATAATAACATTTTTGTTAATTTCATATCCTTCTTTTTGCTGGGTTGCTGATTTTTTTTCAAGATCATAACCATAAATGGGATACTGGGCAACCACATCAATATAAATATCCCCTTCATTTATACCCAGGCGTTTGATATCATTCGTAAATGAATTAATTCTATTGTTAATCAATTCATTAGATTTTAATAGGGACTCGGCCTGTTGACTAAGACTGAAAGTGATTTTATAAGCGTCTGCTTCAAGATTCATCAGAATTCTTCCTGTAATAAGAAAAGTTGAATCTGAAACAGAAACTAAACGCTTATATGGTACGAATGAGTTGGATTCTACATTCGATTTACTTTTGGTGTTCCAATCTCTGGTCGGATTGTCAAGTATATCGGCAGTCATCATCTGGCCTTTAACTGTCGGCGATAAAAGAACTATGAATACCCAAATCTGGAGGATCCTTTTCATAATTATTATAATTAATATTCATATACAGTGACAGGGACTGGACTGCCGTGGAAGTGATTGGTATGTACAAAATATAACACCCCCGGACTTTTTACATCGAGGGAAACATTAAACGTATCGGCTTCCTGATACAGATAATGGCTGGCATCTGCGGTACGGTTGTTTCCATTGCGGTCGTAGGTACTTCGCATATAGGCGCGCATGCCCAGACGGAGATACGGAATTTTGTCCCAGTTCAAATAGGCATCGTTACCTATAGGAATAGTGGGAAGTTTTATTTCCTGAGAATACGCCGTATGGAAGCATAAGCCTAAAAATAAAACAGCGAAATAGCAGCGAAGGTTTAGTTTTCCCATGGATGGCAAGATAATATATACACAGCCAGGCTTTATAACCTGATTTTCAAGATACACATTGGTGGGAGAACTTTGCTGCTGTAGCGAAAAATTCCGGGTTAAAATACACTAAAGAACTTCCAGATTTCTTCGGCTATATCAAACTCCCCTTCCATTACAGGCCAATCGTGTTTGCCATTTTCCACAGTGTACATCCATACCTGATGCCCGATAGCAGAATGGATATATTTTTGGGTGATGACTGGTGTATCATTTTCGGGGATCAGGGTATCGGAGTCTGCGACGAGGCTACAATTGTTTCGGGCGATATGAAATTGCAGGTTCTCTTCCACAGAAAGATAGGGCCCGTACCCTTGTTTGTCCGCCATATCTCCTTCCCACCAGGTAATAGGATCGGCGTTTCCGTTTGTCATAAAAACAGGGATCGGGGATGATTGGGCACAGGAGTCAAAAATGCCTTTCATCATACATCCTGCAACCGGTGCAACGGCTTTGAATATATCGGATGCCTGGCAAGCCAGCATATTGCACATATCTCCGCCATTGGACATCCCTGTGGCGAAGGTGCGGGTTTTGCTGAAACGGTATTCACTTTGCAGGTGTAATGCGAGGGTGGAGAGAAAGCTGACATCATCCACCTCCATATTTTGGTGAAAGGAATAGCCCACTTGCCAGAAGGTATTTTTGCTGCTGTCTGTAAGTCCCTGCGGATAACAAACTGCAAAGCCATACTTATCGGCAAGGGTGTTCATGCCTGTACTCTCCATCATATTGCGGGCATTGTCGGTGTAGCCGTGAAGCACAAAAACAAGTGGCGCATCTGCCTTCAGAGATTCTGGAAGATAGAGGTAAAATGTTCTTTCGCGGTGATCGATGGTCATCGCGGAATGGATCAGGTTCTGATTTTCCGCAAGCGGTTTTTTGCAAGCCGTTGAAAACAGGCTCAGGATTGAGAGGAAGCCGAGGATGAGGGCATTTGGGCGGAGAGGAGACTTCATGGAGTATGGTTTTTTTCAAAAATAGTTTTTAAAATTTTCCTCCCTACTCCAAAAATCTATATTTTCCCTTTTTCCATCCCTTATCCTGTATCATGCGGTTAATTTTTCTTTCGATTCTGCTGGCCCTGATTCTGCCCATTTCTGCTTACGCTCAAAGTAAAAATGGCCAGCCCAATATTCTTTGGCTCATAGGCGAGGATCTCGGCCCTGAACTCAGCTGCTACGGTCATCCGGAAGTACAAACACCTAACCTCGATCGTCTTGCCGCCTCCGGCGTGCGGTATTTGCATGCGTTTTCCACCGCGCCGGTTTGCTCGCCCAGTCGCTCGGCTTTTATGACAGGCATGTACCAGACCAGCATTGGCGCGCACAACCACCGCTCACACCGCGATGATGGCTATACCCTGCCCGAAGGCGTAAAAGTCATAACGGACCGACTTCGGGATGCGCAATATTTTACCGCTAATATCCGCGATATCTCCGGCGACCCGTCAGAAAAATTTTTTCGGGGAACAGGCAAAACCGACTGGAATTTCTCCTACACCGGCAAACCTTTTGATTCGGATAAATGGGCCGACCTTAAAGGCAATCAGCCTTTTTACGCGCAGATCAACTTCTCCGAAACTCACCGCGGCACCGACTGGAACGAAGCGCATCTGCATATTGACAAGCCGGCTGATCCCGAAAAAGTGGTTTTCCCGCCCTATTATCCTGACCATCCGGAAGTGAGAAAAGACTGGGCACAATACCTGAATGCCGCCATGGCCCTCGACAAAAAGATCGGTTATGTGCTTCGCAAACTGGAAGAAGACGGGCTCGCCGATAATACGGTGATTATTTTTATGGGAGACCACGGCCGCGCCATGATACGGGGCAAACAATGGCCTTACGAAAGTGGGCTTTCTATTCCCCTGATTATTTCCTGGCCACAAAACCGCAATTTTCCGCTGCCAGCGGGTTTTGTACCGGGCTCTGTCAACGACCAACTCGTGCAAACGATCGATATTTCTGCAACTACGCTTGACATTGCCGGTATTACGCCTCCGCTCATCATGCAGGGGCGGGTGATCTTTGGGGTGAATGCGGCGCCTCCCCGGCAGTTTGCCTTTGGGGGACGCGACCGCTGCGACGAAACGGTGGACCGGATTCGCACCGTGCGGGACAGCCGGTTTCGCTATATACGAAATTTTTATCCCGAAAGGCCTTTCTTTCAGCTCAACCGCTACAAGGAACATCAGTATCCGGTAATCAAGCTCATGCGCGGTCTGTATGCTGAAGGTAAGCTCACACCGGATCAGGCTTATTTGTTTAACCCTACCCGCCCGGCTGAGGAATTGTACGACCTGCAAACCGACCCTTACGAAATTCACAACCTCGCTGGGGATCTGCTTTACCGGCAAAAACTCGAAGAATTGCGGTCTGTCCTTGATGCCTGGGTTGCCGAAACCAATGATCAGGGACGAATACCTGAGCCACCCGAAATTCCCGCTTACTGGGAAGAGCAGGCGAAAAAAAATCACGAGAAAAAGTAGAGAATAACTGATGGCTGAAAATCAGGTTAACGTTGTCCCGAGACTATATAAACGGTCTTCACGTTAAACTGCTCTATGTCTGTGCAGCCAATCAGCATCTCAAGATCACCGGCAATATCCTTCGAGTAATCCCAGCCGGTAGCGTTTGAGTAAACATAGGCGAGCAACGGGTTCAATACCTGCCATATTCCGGATGGAAGCTTCGCCTCTAAAAGCGATATTTTTTTGCCTTCTTTGAGGAGGTTAAGCGCCTTTTTGAGCGCTTCTTTGTGGTTGGGAACCGCGCTGAAACCAAAGGTGGAAAGGATGCCGTCTGCCTGTATATCCAAAGACAAACGGGCAGCGTCTGTCTGAACAAAAGTGATATTGTGCCAATGGTTTTTTGCGGCTTTTTTTCTGGAAGCGTTGAGCATATCGGAGGAATAGTCAACGGCGATGATTTTACCCAGAGGTCCGACTGCCTTGTATAGGAAGGGCAAATTTAACCCCGAACCACAGGCAATGTCTATCACGGTATCTCCGGGTTTTAGCTGTAAGGTTTGTACCGCCAGTTTCCGCAGGAAAGGATCTCGCCCAAACAGTGTGACAATGCTGACGATTTTGTATAAAAATGGATATCGCCCCCAAACACGATATACTTTTTCGATGTGATTGAGGGCGAATTTCATAATAGAGGAGATTGCTTTGAATGGAGTAAATGCTAGAGATGATAATTCAACCCCGCTTCCAGCGCAAAATACAAAATACCTCCATTGTAATTGGGAACTGCGTACATAACCTGCGGTTTAATAAAAATCCCCACAGGAATATTTCTTTTTATACTTAAGTCTTTGCCAAAAGTGAGGGAATAATTGGTGACGAAATAATTATATCCCGCATGAATTTTGCCAATTTCTCCGTCAGCATGGATTTCGTACACATGAGGAACCTGTGTTCTCATATATCCTACGCCAATGCCAACCGCCTTATAGTTTCCTTTTCCGTTTTGCCGGGAAAAACCCATCTCTGGTAAAACAAAAATACCCGTCTGATAATCCCTGTGATAAAAAACACCTGCGGAAGGGCTGATTTCAAATGCTGTCAGAATGGATTTTTCCTTGCCTTTGTTGTTTATCCGCGATTTTTCCCAGCTTTTGACAGGGTAGGTAAGGCCAACTTTAAGCCCTGGATGAGTGGCTAGTTCTCCAAGGTAGGAGATATTGATGGTAGCGGGTTTGAGATTCTGGGCGTGGAGGATGCCCGCTGTTGTCATGAATACTCCAACAGCCAGTAATAATTTTATTAATATTTTCATTGGATGAACTGATTGATGAGGTTATATAATTCTTCTGGCTGATGGGTAAATATTTCGTGGCCGGCTTTGTCTATAATCTGTATCTGCTTAAGAGGGGAGGTGATTTGGTTGAATGTATAAGTTAATTCTTCGGGAACGCAGATATCATCAAATCTTCCCGTAACCAATAGCAATGCCTGATGGTCAATGGTCGGCAACTGGTTGATCAGCTGATACGCTTCCTCTTCAGCGAGGATACGGGTGCCCAGGCCCCCTTCCTTATAATCATGGCGAAGGTATGCAGGGAAAGGATTGTAAGGCGAACTGAAAATCTTTAAGTATTCGCTGAATTTTATTGTCTTTTCGCCATAGTAGGAGTAAATCAATTCTTCTACGTAAGCATTCCACTGGTTCATCAACTGATAAGGATTGGCTCCGGGAAGTTTTTCAATCACCGGGGTTTCCTCCAGCCATTGTAATACTTCATTCCATCTGCTGACATTATTACCCCGGGAAATTTCCAGGTTTGCGCTATTAAGAAGGAATTCTCGTCTGAATTGCCAGCGTAGTTGTTCGCCATTTATATCTGTAGTTACAGGACCGTTTAGTGAGATATACTTTTTCGGAATGCCGGTTCTACCATACTCAACCATATATCGCAGGGTCAACCCACCGCCAAAGCTATGGCCCATTAAAATGATCTCCGCATCATAGGCTTTTTCCAAAAAGGCAGCGACTACGTGAATATCCTGCACGTAAGTGACCAGGATGCTGTCTCCCAGAGAAAAGTTCCCCTGTTGATTTCCCGTCCCTCTTTGTTCATAATATGCGATGGCATAGTCTTTTTCAAGCGTGTTTTTCCAGCCGGGGTAATCGATAGTTGCAAAGTCCATCGTATTGCCTGCCGGGCCTCCCTGTACATACAGGATGATTTTTTTGCTGGCGGTATTTCCTCTGATCCATACAGGGATGAGGAAGTCTCCATTTTTTACGTGGAAGGTATCGTTTGCACTTTGGCTGATCTGAAACTCTTCCTTTGAGCAGGAAGAGGATACAAAAATCCATAAGGAAACGATAACCATAACAATTCTGTTTGGTTTCATTTTGATGCTGATTTTGATGTTGGAGGTACAGCAGATCGTGTCAACTATCTGCTGTGTGATAGAACATAAATACAAGCACCACCATCCAATGGTTGCGCTGACTTTTGTAAATTTTTAAAAGGTGATTTCTTGCCGTACTAAAAATATTCTACCAATTGATTTTGACAGTTTGTCCAGCTTTGAGTGTCAGGTCTTTCTGAGTGGTTCCATAAATCAGCCTGACTTTGCTGTCTTTTTTTGCCGAAACACTCAGTTTTTTCAGCATTTTATTTTCCCATTCGAAGGCAAGCTCATATCCACCGCGGGCGCAGAGGCCTTTAGCAGAACCTGTCTCCCAGGCATCGGGCAGCGCAGGCAGGAGCCGGATTTCCGTTTCGTTTGATTGTACCAGCATTTCCACAACCGCCGCCGCGCCGCCAAAATTTCCGTCAATCTGAAAGGGAGGGTGTGCGTCGAATAAGTTGGGATAGGTGCCGCCGCCCCGTACATAGTCAGTTTTTACTCCGTCGGGCTCTACGTAATGCAGCAATTCCCGGTACATTTTATAGGCGCGGTTTCCGTCCCAAAGTCTTGCCCAAAGATTGATCCGCCATCCTTTAGACCAGCCGGTAGTCTCATCGCCTTTGATTTCCAGTGTTGTGCGGCAGGCGTCAGCCAGTTCTTTTGTTTTTTGGGGAGTTATCTGGTGCCCGGGGAAAAGTCCAAAAAGATGTGACTGATGACGGTGTTGGGGCTCTGCATCTTCCCAGTCATAGTACCATTCCTGTAGATTGCCTTTTTTGCCAATGGCGTAGGGGTGGAGTTTTTCGAGTGCGGTTTCCAGGCTGGCCCGAAAGTCTTCATCGATTTCCAATACCTGTGATGCCCTGATGGTCTGCTGAAAACACTCTCTGATCATGGCAAGATCAGCTGTAGCACCATATAATGTTGCGCCTTTGTAGCCGTCGGATGTGATATAGACATTTTCCGGAGAGGTGGAGGGCGACGTAATCAATCTTCCTTCTTTATCTTCTACCAGCCATTCGAGGCAAAACTGAGCGGCTCCCTTCATGATCGGATACCCTTTGGAGCGGAGGAAATCTGTGTTTTGAGTAAACATATAATGTTCCCACATATGGGTACTCAACCATGTCCCGCCCATATTCCAGTTTGCCCATACGGGATCTCCTTTGCCAAAATCACCTACCGGATTGCTCATGGCCCAGATATCCGAGTTGTGACAGGCAACCCAGCCACCGACGCCATAAAATGTTTTGGCGGTAATTTTTCCGGTTTCTGCGATATGCTCAATGAAGCTCAGCATAGGTTGATGCATCTCAGAGAGATTGGCATTTTCGGCCAGCCAGTAATTTTCTTCTGCATTGATATTGATGGTATAGTTGCTGCTCCACGGTGGGCGCAGGTGTGGATTCCATATTCCCTGCAGATTGGCGGGTACGCCGGGGGTGCGCGAACTGGCAATCAGCAGATACCGTCCATATTGGAAATATAATATCTCAAGATTTTTGTCTTCTTCACCTTTGGCATACCGTCTGAGTCTTTCGTCGGTTGGAAGGTTGGGCGCAGCTGTCTCTCCCAGTTGAAGTTGGACGCGGCTGAAAAAGGATTGGTAATCTTTCAGATGCGCTTTTTTCAGTTGCTGATAGGTTTTGGCGGAGGCTGCTGTCAATTGCTGTAAAGCGAGTGCGTGATGGTCTTTTCCTTCTGTCACCGGGTTTTTGTCGTACCCGTTGAAACTGGTTGCAAGGGATACCAGTATAGTCGCTTCGCTTCCATTTTCAAAGGAAAGGCTGCTCTCGGTAGTTGTTACCGGGCCATCGGCATGTGTAACTGCAAATAAAGCGGTAAATCTCGTTCCCTTATTTTCATCAAAAACTATGGCATTGGGCATATTGCCGCGATAGCTGGGTTCTGCATGAATGGGCGCATAACCGGTTGCTTCGAATGTTTTGCCTGAGGCAGTGGTCTTGTACTTAAGCAAACTTTCAAAATCAAGGGAGAAGTTTAATGATCCCTTTTTGCTGCTTTTCATGTGAATAACCATCACCTGGTCTGGGTAAGAGACAAAATATTCCCGCTGAAACCCGATCCCGTCAGCCTGATATGTG
Source organism: Bacteroidia bacterium (assembly GCA_041391665.1). Classification (NCBI taxonomy): domain Bacteria; kingdom Pseudomonadati; phylum Bacteroidota; class Bacteroidia; species Bacteroidia bacterium. Next base: position 2,121,667 of record JAWKNO010000001.1, read on the forward strand.
ACACGCGAAATCGCCTCATGGATATCCAGTTCTCTGTAATAATTTTGCGGAGCATCATGGTGTTTGGTGTGAATAAACATCGTACCTAGCGGGGCATAGGACTGCGAAAATGATCCCTGCAGTTTCCTGTTGAGCGAATCAGCGAGCCGGTAATTTTCATTTCGCAGTGCTTCTCTGATCGCCGGAACATAGGTATGGGCGTCAGGGTTCATATTCGGGTTTACCGGTTCGCCTGACCAAAGCGTGGCGTCGTTTAAATAGATTTTGTCGGACTCCACGCCGCCAAAAACCGAAGCGCCTGTTTTTCCATTTCCCAATACCAGTGTTTCTTCAAAGTATTCGGCTGGCTGGTTGTACCACAGGATATGGTCAGATTGTGCGTTGGCACTGATTCCGCCTGAAAATGAGATGGATAGTAATAGAATAGTAGCCCTGAATTTCATATCGTAAAGATTATTCCTGAATTCAACTTACATATTTCTCAAATAAATCATCGATTACTGCATCCGGATTTTCGCAGAGTCCGGGGTGAATTTTTGAGCTTTGAATGATGGTGCTGCGGGTAGCCGCAAGCCAGCGAAAGCGACTGGGCTGGTCCAACTGGGCGATTTGGCCTCCTTCTTTGCTGCCTGCGGAAATAAGTTCCCAGGTTTTCAGATAGTCGGCCACTTCCTGCAGGTCGAGGTGAGGCGCAAATGCGCGGATTTTGTTTTCGTCAATATGGTATTTTACCCGGAGGTATTTCTTTCTTTTACAGAAAAGAATCACTCCGACATTGATAAATTCTTCGCGCTCGACTTTCGGTACGAGGCGGATAAATGCATATTCAAAAACCTGTTTTTCTTGCATTTGCGGCCTCCTCGGTTAGTCTGTCAATATTGGCGAGTTTTGTGGTTAAAAACTCGGTATAAACATTTTTTCTTTCTTCGGGTGAATAGCTCTCTTCTGTCAACCAGTCGTCGGGAATGACAGAGACAATGCCCCGGATCGTTTCTTCCGTGACAGAATTTTTAATTTCTTCTTTTGCCTGTTCGAGCTTAGTCGCCCTGATCATGAGCACATGATCTTTGATAGAGGGGAAAGTACTGTTGGCGTAGTCCCGCCATTTTTCCCAGGCATGATGGAAATACAGACTGGCTCCGTGATCGATGAGCCAGAGCTCTTTGTTCCAGTTGAGCATATTGGTGTTGCGCCATGTGCGGTCCACATTGGTAATCATGCTGTCGAGAAGTACGACTTTTGACGCAGAAAGTTCATCCGCAACGGATACAATCGGGTCATAGGTAATGGCTCCGGAAAGGTAATGCAGGCCAAGATTCAACCCCGTGCTGAATTTCAGCAGGTCCTGGATTTCTTCGTCTGGTTCTGTTGCGCTGAAGGAAGCATCGAGATTCATAAAAACCAGTTCGGGTACTTTCAGTCCCATGGCCCGGGCGAGTTCGCCGCCAATCAATTCTGCAATCAGCGCTTTTTTGCCTTGCCCTGCACCGCGGAACTTCATCACATACAGAAAATCGTCATCTGCTTCAACGATTGCAGGCAGTGAGCCTCCCTCACGAAGGGGGGTTACATAGCGGATAACGTTTACCGTTCGAATTTCTGGTTTATTCATTGACCCGGATTTGTTTCAAAATTACAGAAGAAACGGGAGAATATCCTCTGATTTCTGCCTATCTGGAAATGGAGGTATTTTGGAAGGCAGTATAAGATGATATTCTCCCGGTCAAATCTCTCCGGATCGTTGCTGAAACTACAAAAGGGTTTTATTGACTAAGCCGAACCCCCAGTCGTAATGCGAGGTGGTTTTTGTTGCCGAAGTTTTGCGCTTCATCGGGCTGGTTGGTCAGCCCTTGTCCGTAGTTGACACTGAAAACCACCTTTTCCAGGGCATATCCCAGCATGGCATTCACGCCCAGTGTGAATCTTCCTTCCTGGTCGGGCGCGCCGAGCGCATAGCCGGAGTTTTGTGTGTCAGCAGCGATGGTTACGGTTCGTGTGCCTGACATACCCACCCAAAATGAAGGGCCTGCACCTACAAAAAAACCTTTATCTTCTCCAGCTGTATAGACGAGCTGAACGGGAACCTCCAGATAGTTTACTACCATTCTGGTAAATTCGGTTTCGTCCAGTTCGTCTTTCCATGTTTTGTTTAACCAGTTGATCGCCGGCTGAACCGAGAGATTTTCCGCTATTTCCACATTGTAAAACACGCCAACCGTAAAGCCCTTTGCGCCGCCTAGTTTGTCCAGCCCATCAGCCGTAGGAAAAGATTCTCCAAATACACCTACCATACCGCCCTGAACGCCTATTTGGGCATGCGCCAAGTGCAGCGTAAACAAATAAACCAGTGCTGTGATTATCAATTGCTTTTTCATAAAAATACATTTTGAATGGTTAGAATACCGGCTGAAAAATTAAGCCGGAAACAGCCATAGACACATCACCAGATGTGGGGATATTCTGGTATTTCCGAAGGAAAACGGAGGACGTGGGTTCTATTAGAGGAGAAGTTGTCAGGAATAATGTTAATCTGTGTATCGCTTCAGCTTATACTCCAGAGAAGTTTTTACCGCGTTCCATTCGCTGTTTAATATGGAAAAAACGACGGTGTCTCTGTAATTGCCTTTGCTGTCAATCAGGTGATTTCGCAGTACCCCATCCTGTTTTGCGCCCAGGGAGGCAATCGCATTGCGTGAGGGCGTATTGTGCCAGTGGGTTCTGAATTCAACGGCAATACAGCCCAGTTTTTCGAAGGCATATTGAAGCAGGAGGTATTTGCACTCTTTGTTTACGCCGGTTTTCTGATAGGACTTTGCATACCATGTGGTGCCGATTTCGAGTCGGTGGTTGACGGTGTCGGCATTCATATAACGGGTAGAGCCAATTACTTTTCCCGATTTTATATCGATCACTGCAAAGGGAAGAGATTTTTCCTGCTCGTACTCAGTCAAAGCCTTATGGACATATTTTTCCGTACCCGCCGCATCTGGTACGGATGTGTACCACAGCTCCCAGAGGTTTCCGTCTTTCGCTGCTTCAATAAGACCGGGAATATGTTCCGTTCCCAGTGGTTCCAGGCGAACGAAATTCCCGGATAGTGTGATTTTATTCAGCCACCTTTGCATGAGGTTATTCAAAAATAATATACTTCCGATCTACCTCATCTGTGAGCCAGACCATATTTTCGGAAAGATAAAATCTGAATCCGTCTTTGACCATTTGCCCGCAATTAATTTTAAGAATTACCGGTTTTCCATGGCGGGAACCCACTTTTGTGGCTGTTTCTTTGTCAATGGACAAATGCACATGCTGTCGGCTCATCTTCTTCAGCCCTTCTTTCCGAATTACTTCCAGATTGCTGGTAGCGGTTCCGTGGTAAAGGATTTCGGGTGGAATTTGTTCCTCCAGCGCCAGGTCAACGGAAACGGAGTGCCCCTGATTTGCCCGGATGCGGTTTTGTTCTATATCCAGTTTAAACCGCTGCTTATCATTGGTTTCCACGATTTCTTTCAGCTCTTCGAAAGTGATTTCTTTTCCGCCGGTCTTCATTTTTTCGAGCAGTTCATCCACATCTGCCCAGCCGTTCTGATCGAGATTCAGATTAATTACTTCAGGTTTATGCCGCAACACAAGACTCAAAAACCTGCTCACACCTTTTGTTTTCATTATTTCAGGTTGAATATATTTTCTGCCTGATATACTTAAGCGCCGGGCCAAAGGTTTCTATTCCATGCCCGACATTTTCAAAAATGTGTATGTCCCTGAGTGATTTGATGTATGTACGGGCATTTTCCACAGATTTTTGGAAAGGGAAAAGCAAATCTTTATCTCCCTCAAGAAGAAAGGTATCTACCTTCACCGAAGACAATTCTTCTCCCATATAATAGGGTTTCTGGGTACGGTCTTTATACCTTTTGAGGGCAAACACTTCGTAGTCCACAATGAGTTTTTCCGCAACCGGAGAAAGCTGGTGATGGGGTTTGGAGAATACTGCTTTATCCAGAAATTTCAGCACATTCTTATCTGTAGGGCTGATGATGGGCAGAAGGTTGTAATACAGATTTTTCCATTTAAGGGAAAAGGGCTGAAGGCAACCCGGATTCAGTAGAAAAATGCTTTTTATCCTTTGCGGACTGACCATTGCCAGCTTCATACAAATCAGCCCGCCAAATGAGGCTCCGGCTATATAACTCTCACCAGCCGCCAACTGAGTCATTACCTCATCTGCCCAGAAGCCATAATCCTCCGACTTAATATCGGGTGTAGCTCCATCACTCAAATTGGGGAGGCCATTGGTTTCGATGAGGAAAATGCGAAGATCTTTTCCCAGATGGTCAAGATTCCGGTCAAAATCCCAGAAAAGTGCAGAGGTACGGGCGCCGGGAAAAATGACCAGGGTTTCCCTAAAGTCATCCCGGGTATTGATTCCCCAGACATGGGTATTGCCGAGTTTTGTCTGAACGGAATATCGCTCGTATTTTCTATTATTGGCCTGTTCCAGCCTGTTTACCCAGTTTTCAAATGTTTGTTTGTCCTGGTCAGGGCTTTTGAAAAATGAAGTTGCTTTGATTTTCATGTGGGGTTACGATCTTGATTATCAGACGTATCAAATTAATAGAAAATCCGCAACAGTTGTTACAGCCCAAACTCTCGTTGAATCATTTGCGCGACTTCTTCCGGAGCTATATGGGTATTATCAATTTTAAATATCCTTTTATCGGGAAATTCTCCTTCCAGTGAAAACATCCGGTATTCCTGCTCTGAATGTAGCAGTGATCGCTCTGACATCTCCAGATTATTTTTTGATTCCTTGTGACTCAGCCGGTGCGGATGGCGGTTTCTTATCAGCCTGACATCGAGATCAGCGCTCAGTTCGACAATAAAGACTTCGGGGTTACGGTCGGCAAAAACGGCGATCATCTCGTTTATGTATTCCTCATCTTCTTTCATATCAAATGCCCAGACCATGGTAAAAATCAATCCGGGCAAATCACTCCGGGCGATCTCACGGAAGATGGAAAACCTGATTTCTTTATCGAGTCTTGTGAGATGAGGGGTTCCAAAGTCAAAAAACTTGTTGACAAGTTCCAGCGACATGTGGTTGTGAAACAACTTCAGGCCGGTCAATTTCTCCAGTTCCTGCCCGACGGTCATTTTTCCTACTGCCGGTGGCCCTGCAATGATTACCAGTTTCATCAAATAAAATTTATTTTACAGGCATATACGCAGTTTGTCATTCAATGGGTATAAAGAAATCCACGATACACTTGCCTTCAGGGTGCTCCCGGAAATTGTTGTAAAAAATCTCAAATGGGTTTCTGTCGGCTTTTTTATACCCGTTTTCATTCATCCACATAAACAGCCCTGTCCAGGCTTTCTCAAATTCATCCAGTGTAATTTCATAGCTGCCGGCTATACATTTTCCTGATTCTATGGTCGTCAGTCCGATTTCGCCACTTGTCTTTTCCGGTTGATCCAAAACCATACAGGCACTGATTCTCACCTTATCAGGGTGGGTAATTTTGAAACTGTCGTGGTAAATGGTTACCATCCTGACTCCGGGTTTGTCAAGCAATCCTTTGGGCGTCGCCCAGCGCAGGAGTGTATGGTAGGCATTTTCCACATTCAGGTGGCCGATACAGGAAACATAAGCCAGATTCATGGCAGGGACTTCCCTGACTTCAATTTTTGCGTTCATCTTTGTCCAGATTTTAATGTTTTCGATGACACAAATATATTGTTCAATGCTGGGGTAGGCTTGTCCATTCTTGCTTTCGATTTGCCTGATCTTGCTAAACCTGTGTGGGTTCTGGTTTCTGAATGCAGTGGGACTTACGCCATAGAATTTTTTAAAAGCCCGCGTAAATGCCGAATTGCTGCTGAACCCATTTTGAAGCGCAATTTCTGTAACGGGTATGTTTTTTCTATGAAAAAGCCATGAAGCAGCTTTTTCGAGCCTGTGGCGGGTTACGTATTCATTCAGGGTTTCTCCCGTCATTGTTTTAAATATCCGGTGAAAGTGAAAAGGAGAGAAACAGGCAACCTGGGAAACCGCTTCGAGCGAGAGATCACCATCGGGATTCTGGTCAATAAACTGAAAAACTTTGTTGATCCTGCTGATATAATCTTCCTGCATTTCGGTTTCCTGAGGTGTCATTTGCTGGTTTAGTTTATGAATTATTTTCGGATGAGCCTATGTTTTTTTGTGTTTTTTACTCCAGCCCATTTTCACTGATCCCGCCGGATATTTCTCCTTATTCTGCTTAAAGAGGTAGGCGTTACGCCAATATAGGAAGCCAGGTATTTTTGAGGAATTCTTTGCAGATAGCCGGGCTGGTTCATCAAACTCAGGTAGCGTTTTTCTGCCGAATCTTTTTGCAGGGCCGTAAATCTTGTGAGCAAGTTTTGTATTACATCTTCCCAGAACCTGCGCATGGTTTTTTCCAGCACGGGCATCTGGTCGCAGAGACTCAGCAATTCTGATTTATGGAGGGATAGGATTTCGGTTTCTTCAATCGCTTCGAGGAAATAATCGGATGGGGCTCCGCTTAAAAAACTCGAAAGTTCGATCGCCGAATGGTTTTCAAATGAAAACCACACCGTAATTTCCACTTCATTTGCGATGTAATACAGCCTCAGACAGCCTTTTTCAACGAAAAACAACTTATCACATACCTGCCCCTGACTCAGCAAAAATTCCCCCTTTCTGATGGTCCTGCGTTCAAAACCTGCAACCAGTTCATCCATTACATTATCGGGCAGCCGGGCATAATGGTCGAAGAATTTTCGCAACGCAGAACTCATGGACAGCAGGATTTTGGGAAAAGATAACTTTTTTTATTGTCTTATTTCCCTTCATCCGGGAAAACCACTTTTTTTCTTTTTTCCATTTCACCGGCAATCACCTGTCCATCTTCGTCCTGTGATTTCAGTCTGTGAATGATATTGTGATAACTTTCCTCATCCCTGTCCTGGCTTAGTTTAAATACGTTGTCCATTTCGAGCACTTCAATTTCAAATGCTACAATGGCCTTCATCACTTTATCTTTAAACTCCTTCGGAAGGTTTTCAAAAACAGTAGGTGAGGATGAATTGCCCTTCTCAAAATGGAGGGAAGTCTTCTGGAGAACGTCTTCCAGCGCCAGATCATCGAGGAACCGGATAATCCCCCTTGCATGAACGCTCATATAATTCCAGGTAGATGCTTTGTGAGGATTGCTGTACCAGGTTGCACTTACGTAGGTATGATTGCCCGTAAAAACCACCAGCACGTTTTCATTCTGCAAAAAGGCTTTATGATGGTCTGTATTTTTCATGATATGCCCACGCAGGATTTTCCGGTTATCTTTTTCCTCAATAAAAACGGGAACCTGAGTAGCTACCGGTTTATTTTCAGAATCACTTCCGGCCAGAAAAGCAAAAGGATGCTGGTCAATAAACGCTTTGATTACCTGCGGGTCTTTTTCCTTGTAATAGGGTAGGTTATACATAAGGGTTTTTGTTTGGGACAAATTTTGGAGGAATTTTTCAGAAAAAAATTATCCTGTGGCAACTTATACCCGCATAAGCTAAATGTATAACCCTACAAACTCCCGGGAGGGTTGTTGAAAATCCCGACTGCAAGTTCAACCCAGATGAAAAACTAAAAAAACACGTTTCCCTGATCCGGAAAACGTGCTCTTTTGGGTCTATGGAATTTTGATGATAAAAAAAATCAGGGTGCCATCATCGTAGGCACTATATTGTTGGTAAAATTATAGTTACCGGTAGCGTCTTTGGCAATAAGCCCAAACCATCCCCGGTCATCCCAGGGGGTAAATGACATATTTTCAGCCAGGGTAGTAACCTTAATGGTTTTGTAATACCCCCGGACAAGGTCTGTGTTGCGTTCGCCGTTATTGGATTGTCTTCCCACACCAAATTCGCCATAGTTGATAGGGACATCCAGAATTTTCGCATGTGCGCTGACCTTTCTGATAGCTTCTTCGATCGTGCTGGTTCCGGGCCAGGCAGAATTGCTGCCCGTCTGTCCGCAAAACGACCAGGGATCATAGGAATGAACCTGAATCGCGAGGTATGGATCATTTCCTCCGCCGGGCAGTGTTGATTTGGTCGGATACACTTCGTCAATCATACCCTGGTTGCCCTGTCCATTGGGGGCAACCATAATGATGCGGAAGGCGTTACTACCGCCGGTTTCACGGATGGCCTTATATCCTACCTCATTTACCTTACGGGTATAGGAGAGTGCGGTTGATGAGTTGGGCAGGGGCCAGCCGCCGTTCCATTCGCCCAAATTTCCCTCCGGCTCATTCAGCACTTCAAATATAAGCTGGGGCGGATAATCTTTGAAATGGGTGGCAATCCCCTTCCACAGCGTGGCAAATTTTGTATCATAATCAGCAGAGCCGTTGTAGTGGTCTTTCAGCCAATGTTCGTGATGTGTGTTTAAGACTACATACATATCGAGGTTAATGGCATAGTCAATGACAGCTTTTAGTTCAATAAATCTCGAATTCTGAAAATTCACATTTCCATTTGCATCTGCCAGTGTGTTTCCACCCACACTTTCCATCCAGGTTACCGGAATTCGCACATGCTTCATGCCCGCATTCCGGTATAAGTCGATAATTTGCTTTAGGGATTCGCGATTGGTTGGGTTAATACCATTGTCAAAAGTATTGCCCAGGTTAAAACCAGCGCCCATTGCAGAAATCACTTCCCTGGCACTGGGCCCATCGAGAACAGGGGGTTCCCATTTAGGTTCAAAAGGCTCCTGCGAACAAGCGCAAATGACCATTGATATCAACAGTAGGATAGCTGCAAATCGGGGAAAATCCCGGAGTAACCGGGGAGTGTTAGCTTTTCGTGTCGTCATCATTGTTTGTTCGGTTAGATGATTCGCTATAGTTCGTTTCTGCTATAGATAGTAAATAGCAAATATTGCTCTTTGAGATACGAGTGAAGGTGTCTGAGAATCTTTCTTTGGGGGGGTAAACGTACGTTTTTGCTGATTCTGCTCGTTTAAGAACGATTTTATAGCAAATATTCGCACGAAACCTGCTATCTGGTATGCAAGAAAGAAGTCTCAAAAATGGTAGCCTATGATCATGCATCCAGTTATATTGCTTAAGAGAAAATGTGAGATGTGGACTGCATTGGAAATGGTAACAATTATGGAGGCAATCGTAATCAATTTCATAGAAAATACGCGAACTTCATTTTCCTATGCCAAGGTGTTCAAATATCTTTTTCTCGCGATAGCGATGTCATTCCTAACTCAGAGGACTCCCGTCTATGGACAAAGTTCAGATTTGTATTTTGAACATATAAACTATGATAAAATTTTCGCGCCCAGCATGATTTCCAGTATTGTTCAGGATGGGAAGGGGTTTATCTGGCTTGGGACGGAAAATGGTTTGCTGAGATATGATGGATACAATTTTATCAAATACACAAGGGACCGAAATGTCGCCGGGAGTATTAGCAATAACCATATAAATATTATATTCGAGGATAGCGATACAAATCTGTGGATTGGTACGAGCAATGGCGTTAACTATTTCGATAAAGATAAAAAGATATTTTCCCCGATTGACATACTTCCGATCAAAGGAGGGCGTAATTATATAAGTTCTATCATTGAAGATAGCGATAAACGAATATGGATAGGTACATTTGGGGGCGTAAAGCAGCTTGATAAAGAAAAACACCTGCTGCTAAGCGTTTCTAATGATTCAAATGCAGAATTGTTTAATAGCGCAAGGGTACTTTCCCTGTATTATGATAAAAAATTGGGTGTATTGGTTGGAACCTCCAATGGGATACAGGCCTTTGACCCCAATACAGGAATGAATGAGGAACTTCCGGATATTTTTAAGGAAAACAAGTCGTTTCTTCAGGCGAAGGTTTGGAAGATTGCCAGGGATGAAGATGGCGACTTATGGTTTGCGACAAAAAGTAATGGTGTATTTCATTACGCCAGAAAACAAAACCAATTGATAAACTATGTGGAGGATTTTGAAAGTGAAACTGCGATTGCCTCCAATTGGGTTTACGATATTTTGCCTGTTGATAACCATACGATTTGGTTTGCAACCATTGACGGGGTAAGTGTGTTGAAAAAAGACATCGGGGCATTCACCAGTTACCGGCACAATGCTTTTAACAATTACAGTCTGAGTGATAATGAAATAAAGTCTTTCCTCAGAGATCGGAGCGGAAGTATATGGATAGGTACAAGTGCGGGCGGCTTAAATTTTTTCAACCATACCAATTACAATTTCATAAAAGTAGGAGAGACCATAGCGCCCAATTTTGGATTAATCAACCCTATTGTAAACGCCCTGGTTAAAGAAAGTGAAGAGTCGCTCTGGGTAGGGACAAATGGGGGCGGCTTAAATTTTCTGGATTTTAAAAATAAAAAGATCTCTTCTTATAAGATCAACAATACGGACAAAATAAAGTCCAGTAACATGATTAATGTACTGGCGAATCTGGATCAGGAAAACCTGTTATGCGGGACTGTCAACGGTCTCTATCAGTTTAATAAAAATACCAGACAGTTTAAAAATATACCGCTAGCAAAAAATGATTCCTCCGGGCAATTTCCAATAACAGGGTTGTTGGTTGATAATAAGGAAATATGGGTTGCGACTGAAGGGGATGGATTAAAAATGTTAACTCCCCAAAATTCGATTGAGATCTACAAAACCGGTAATGGCGATCATTCGCTCAGCGATAACTTTATTACGGATATCGAAAATGCGGAGAACACAATATGGATAGCAACTCAGGATGGCCTGAATCTTCTTGATAAGAATTTAAAAGTGATTACCAGCATCTATCGGAGTGGAGGGGCGAATACACTATCCAATAATAATCTGACTACTTTATTTATAGACTCAAAAAACAGACTCTGGATTGGGACAGACTATGGTGGACTTAATCTTTTTGATGAAAAATCCCAAAAGTTTTATGTTCTGAATAAATCAATCGGGTTGACAGACAATTCCATCAAGAGTATTGCGGAAGATGACGATGGAAATATTTGGGTGAGTTCTGATGATTTACTGTTTAAGATAAAATTCATCAATTTTACCCTTCCTTTTCATGCATCTGATGTAGAGATTACTTCCTATTCTTCGAATGATGGTTTGTCGCTGGGGCAATTTTCGCGAAACAGTAGTATTCGGTTAAATAGTAATAAACTGGTGTTTGGTGCATCCAAAGGGCTGGCGATATTTAATGCGGCTGCTATTACTAAATCTCCCAATACCAGTGATATTGTGCTGACTAAGCTTAAAATTCACAATCAGGAGGTGAATGTTTCTGATCCTGACTCTCCCTTAAAAAGGGATATTTCCAATACTTCTGAGATCAACTTAAACTACGATCAGGGTTATTTGGAAATTGAATTTAGCGCCATGAATTTTGTCAATCCGGAGAACAACAGATATGCCTATAAACTGGAAGGCCCGGGAAGGGAAGATGATTGGCATATGATAGGCAGCCAAAATGGAGTTAGTTTGTCTGATCTGGCTCCCGGACAATATGTATTCAGTGTAAAAACGACCAGTGAGGATAATACCTGGAACTCCCGGATTAAATCCTTAAAAATCAACATACGACCTCCCTGGTGGAAATCCGGGTGGGCGTATCTTGTGTATTTTCTATTCTTTCTGACGATTTCTTTGGTTGTGATAAGATTTGTCAATATGCGGGTACAACTTAAGCGAGCCTTGTTTATCGAACACGTTGAAAAAGAAAGGCAGCAGGAAATGTACAAAATGAAGCTGGATTTCTTTACCAATGTCTCACATGAGATTCGAACGCCCCTGTCATTAATGGTCGCACCTATTGAAGATCTTTTGGAGATTGTGGAGAAAAACTCAAAAATTGAAGAAAGGCTTAAAACCATCAAGAATAATTCAGACCGACTACTAAAATTGGTTAATGAGTTGTTGGATTTTAGAAAAGCGGAAAGTGGTCGCCTGAAAATTTATTGCGAAAAGCAGGATATTGTTTCTTTTTGTTTTGAGGTGTATGAATCGTTTAAAGGGGTTGCCGTCGAAAAAAATATTGAATATAAATTTGCCATAGATTCAAGTTCCATACCTGTCTATTTTGATAGGTATCAGATGGAGAAGGTCTTATACAATTTGCTTTCCAATGCATTTAAGTTTACAAAGGAGAACGGCAAAATTGTACTTTCAGTTGAAGGCTCCAATAAAAATGAAGGGTGGATCAACATAAAAATTAAAGACAACGGAATAGGAATTCCCGAGCATAATAAGAAAAATATTTTTCAGCGATTTTTCCAGATTGAAGATCGCGGGGTTAATAATACTGGAACAGGGGTAGGTTTAGCACTTTCAAAAAGCATCATTGAATTACATAAAGGCGAAATCAGTCTGATAGATGAGAATGACTCCTGGTCAACTACTGTATTTCAAATCTCATTACAATTGGGAACCGATCATCTGATGAAAGGCCAGATAGTCGAAAAAGATTTATCGATTGAAGAGTTTTTTACTGATGCTGAAGAAACACTGATTTCAAATGAAATATTGGATCATTTACCCTCAAATCTGAATGGAAATGATGTTGAAAAAAAGACCATATTAATCGTAGAGGATAATGATGAGTTCCGGAAGTTTGTCGCAGACATTTTGAGTGAAGAATATAATATTCTGGAGTTTCCAAATGGCAAAGAGGCCGTCCAGTATCTGGAAGAAGAAATCCCTGATCTGATCATCAGCGACGTCATGATGCCTGAAATGGATGGCCTTGAGTTATGTGAGTATATCAAAACCAATGAGAGCACCAATCATATTCCGGTTATTTTATTAACGGCCAAATCATCTATAGAAAGTAAAATAGAAGGCCTTTCAACCGGTGCGGACTCCTATATCGCCAAGCCCTTTAGCGTGAAAGTCCTAAAGCTGAATATTATAAATTTGCTGTCTTCCAAAGAAATACTGAGACATAAGTATAGCGGCAACTTTATCATTGATTCAGACTTGAAAAAATTGACAACGCCCGAAGAGTTGTTTATTAAGAAGTTAATGGAAGTCATCGAATCGAACCTCGAAAATCCTGATTTTAATGTGAGCGAACTTGTCAGGGAAATCGGTATGAGCAGAACGATTCTCTATAAAAAAGTAAATACGCTGACCAACCATTCCGTGGCTACCCTGATCAAATATGTGAGACTGAAAAAAGCTGCCGATATACTTACCAATACCAGTTATCCGGTTTCTGATGTCGCATTTATGGTGGGTTTTAATGATCGGAAACACTTCAGCAGGGAGTTTAAAAAGGTGTACAAACTATCCCCTACAGATTATAAAAATGCTAAACTGTCTGTTTAGTGATCTCAGGCAGGCTGCTCAGGGTGAATGTTTACTGTCAGGACAAAAAAAATGGGGCTGGAAATTACGCCAGCCCCTCCCTTAGTATGCAAAACTTACCTACGTAACATTGTTAGTATCCCGGGTTTTGAGGGAAGGTACCCATCAAGTCAATTTGACTTTGTGGAATAGGACAGGTTACCATGTGCGGTGCCATAGGATAGGGGATCAAATTGGTAGAAGATGAACCAAATCTGTAGTGTGCATTCTGTCTTTCAACCAAAAGTCCTAAGCGCTTCAACAAAAACCAGCGGTTTCTTTCCATCGCCAATTCACGTGCGGATTCTTCCAAATATGTATCCAGCGTATAAGATGTGAAGTTATAGGCATTACTGCCATATGCTCTTTCTCTGATGGCATTGATGTATTCCAGGGCTTTCCCCTCATTGCCAAGCCTCCAGTGTGCTTCTGATCCCAGCAGATAGGTTTCCGCCAGCCGGTACATAGGATAGTCTTTCCAGCTATCATTGGTCAATGCGCCTTTTTCAGCATCGTAAAACTTCTTTAAGCTGAAGTGATACCTTCTGAAATTGTCATCATACGCTGTAACAGGAATTACCTGTCCAAACCTGGGTGAATTCGGATTATTGACGACGTAGGTTTCCGGGTAATAATAGGTTGTATAGCGCTTATCATTTTCTTTGTCGTACAAAGATTGAAGATAATCGTTGGGAAATGCCCATCCCAGTGCCTGACCGCCGTATTCTACCTGCTGGATAAAATCACCCGATGACTGCTCATAAAGTCGCTGTGTGAAAACGCTGCCAAACCATGTACCTGCACCTCCCGCGAGGTTGTCCCCTGCACCTGTTGAGCCCAGTGCCTCATCTCTGACAATGGCAAATAGCATTTCACTGTGGTTCAGGTTTTGACCAAATACATTCTCCAAAGCAACCAGGCTTTTACCGCTCTCATTGATGATGGCATCAAACTGCGCAGCAGCTTCAGCCCAGTCATTTTGCCACATGGCACTTTTGCCCCGGATATGTCTGGCTACTCCTTTCGAATACCTTCCGTAAGGTTCGTCATAAGCGAGATTCGCAATCGCAAATTCCAGGTCACTATCAATCAATGCATATACATCATCGGGATTAGCGGGTTTGTAAGTTACCGGGTCGCCGGCATTTTCCGGTGTGGTAGCTGTGGTATCCAAAAGGATATTGTCATACATTCTGATCAGATCAAAGTACAACTCAGCGCGAATGACCTTAGCCTGAGCGACGAGATGATTTTTTTTGTTTGTATCCATCTCGATGTCTTCGGCGCTCGTAATGATTGCATTACATCTGTCAATGATCTGATAGCCTTCTACCCATTTATAAGACCAAAAGCCTACTGCCGTATGGGTAGATGCCTGATATGGGGTGAAATACGTCCTGACCATTCCCAGATCTGTGGCAGCCATAAAAAACAAGTTGGCCCGTAAAGGATCATTTTCTCCTCCCGGAACATTGTAGGTTCTCATCAGGTTGTAGAGGGCATTCACGCCCACTGCCAACCCATCTTCTGTTGTGTAGATATAATCTACAGAGATTTGATCCAGCACGATTTCGTCCAGGAAGTTCTCACATGAAGTAAGCCCCAGGGAAATGATGAGTGCAAAAATCAAAAAACTATATATGCTCTTTTTCATAATTTGAAAGTTTATAACTTCTGACTAAATGATTATTAGTTAAAATTCACTTGTAACCCTGCGACAACTGTCACCGCTTCCGGATACTCGTTTGGATTTTTTTCCGGGCTATAAGACTGGTAATCTGTGATGGTAATCAGGTTACTGCCTGTTACGTAAATTCTTAGCCTGCTCAGGCCTCTGGAAGCCAGTACAGTCTGAGGGAGTGTGTACCCCAATGTGACATTTTGTAAACGAGTGAAAGAAGCATCCTGAAGTGCCAGCGCAAACAGGTTGTTGGGGTCATTGGATTCATTGGGTCTGGGGAAATTTCCGGTTGGGTTTTCAGGTGTCCAATAATTCTGCTTGATACCATTTTTAATTCCGCGTAAAGAGCCTCCTTCACTGTAGCCAACCAGGAACGTGTTATATCTTGTAACTCCCTGTACGGTATTTACATCGGCAGAAAAATCCAAAGATTTATATTGAACACTAAAATTCAGGCTTCCAAACCAGTCCGGACCTGCTTTGGTAAGTACGCGGTCATTGGCTGCATTTAGCTGACCATCATCAGGATATCTGTCGTATAGTTTGACATCTCCAGGTTTTGCACTGGGCTGATGTGAACTTACGATATCTTCCCCTTCCTGGAAAATACCCACAGCCATATATTGGTAATAGACATTGATGGGCTGACCAATAAACCATCTGTTGGCTACGTCATTGTCTTCAATTCCATCGCCATCCTCATCAAGACCATAGAGGCTGATAATTTTATTGACGTTTTTAGAGAAAATAAAGCCCAGATTGATATTGAAATCTTTCTTTCTGACCAGCGCACTATTAAAAGTAACCTCGAACCCTTGATTTTCTACTTCGCCCAGATTGGTTTTCTTTCTTGTATAACCTAGCCCGGCATTCAGTGCCTGATCGACCAGCAGGTTGGTGGTACGGGTGTTGTAAAACTCAATGGTTGAAGTAATGCGGTTCTTAAACAGGCCCAGGTCTATGGCAGCGTTTAAGGTAGTGGATGTTTCCCATCTTAAATTGGGGTTTGGAAGAAAATCTCCGGGTACATAGCCCGACACTTTTACCCCATTGATGACGTAATCTCTCTGCAAAGCAGAGCTTAAGCTCTGATAGGGTGCGATGGCTTCATTTCCTACACTACCATAGCTGGCTCTCAGCTTCAGGTTGTAAATAGGGGTGATGTTTTCCATAAACTTCTCATGATGCACATTCCACCCAAGACCTACAGCCGGGAAAAATCCCCATTTGTTATTGGCACCAAATACAGTAGATGCATCTGCCCGGCTTGAGAGGGTGACATAATATTTGGAATTATAATCGTACTCAGCTCTCGCGGCTGCTGATAATAATGCTCTTCTGTTACCTGAAATAAAAGGTGTATTGGTAGCCGCAGCTTCCAACCCATAGATGCCGAGAATATCGTTTGGAAGATCGTTTGAATTGAGCGCCAAACGATTATATTTTGATTCTGTAACACTTTGTACGGCCGTCAGGCTCAGGTTGTGTTTGGTGCTACCCAACTGAGGTTTGTAGGTCAGAATGTTCTCAACCTGCCATTCCACATTGTCCTGAAAAGTAATACTTCCCCTGCCCAGTCCGCCATTCGTAATACCAGTGATGGATTCGGAACTGTTATAAGACAATGCCTTGCCATTCCACGACCTTCTGCTTGCATTTAGCCGATAGTTCAGTCCTTTGAGAGGGCTGATATCCAGAAAAAGATTGATAATATCATTTCTGTTTTGGTTCTTCGTATTGGTCTCATAAATATCAATTAAGGGGTTCTTGTTTTCCTCAAATCCTCCTGGAAGATAGCGGAGCGAACCATCGTCATTATAAACCTTTCCGAGAGGTGAAGTCGTAATAGCGGTAAGCAATATGCCACCAACGTTGGGACTGTTTTCAGTTGAATACTGAAACGAGGTATTCATTCCCAGTTTAAACCACTTATTGACTCGTTGATCGAGGTTGATCCTTGCAGTCACCCTGGTATAATCGGAGTTGTCAATTACGCCTTCCTGGTCAAAAAGGTTGAAACTTGTATACACGCTTGTTTTTTCTGTACCAGAAGCAATGCTAATATTGTGGTTCTCTGTTCTTCCGGTGCGCAATATTTCTTCTTCCCAGTTGATATATTCTCCCGATTCTATACTTGCGATTTCGAGAGGAGACATCACATCTGCGTCATTGCGGTACACACCCAGGTTGGAAGTTCTAAAGGCTTCTCTTTTCAATTGGGCAAATTCATCCCCGCTATAAATATCAAAATTCCTGTTGATCGTCTGAATGCCGGAGGCTCCGGTATAAGAAACGGATGACCGTCCTTCCTTCCCACGCTTAGTTGTAATCAGAATCACGCCGTTGGATGCTCTGGCGCCGTAAATAGATTGGGCAGCTGCATCTTTCAGGATTTCCAGCGAAGCGATGTCATTGGGGTTGATATCGTTGATATTACCAACAGGAACCCCATCGACAATTACAATAGGCGAATTGCCCCCGTTGATGGAGTTTTGACCACGAATAAGAATATTGGATGAAGCGCCCGGCCCTCCGTCACTCAGCGTAACCAGTACGCCTGCTGCTTTTCCCCGAAGCATCTCTCCAATATCGGAGGTCGCTACCTTGGTCATATCTTCTGGTTTTACAGATGATATTGAGCTAATCAGATCGCTTTTCTTTTTGGCGCCATACCCAATCACCACGACTTCTTCTAATGTGCGTGAATCATCCTTTAGGGTCAGATTTATTTTGGTCTGCGTTCCTACCAGGATAGAAACGGCTTCCTTTCCATAATAAGAAAAGTTAAGGGTTTGCTCCGGCGTGGCTTTGATACTGAATGCTCCATTGTCGCCCGAAAGTGTGCCGATGGCAGTGCCCTCAATAACAATAGTTACCCCCGGCAAAGGTGCGCCGGATTCATCCAGTATAGTTCCTGTAATAGCGTTTTGTTGCGCATCAGCATTTGTAAAGACAAATCCCATTATTAGCAATAAGAGGCTTGTCCTCAAACATATGCTAATCCGAAAACGTCTTCCTTTGTGAGTTTTGTTTTTCATCATAATAGCATTAAGTGTTTAAGTTTATAGTCAGTTCGGTTTAAAAAATGTTAGTTCTAATAACTTTACTTGGATAGCAGGCAGCAGATTTTGACTCATATTGGGTGAAAGTCCCCTGATTTTCACCTCGTACACAGGTAGGAAAGCGAGTAACATAGATGACTCAAATATGACGCATGAAAATCAATAGCAGGGGATGCAAATATTCGTTTGTAGGGGTTTGTATGTGCCTGCTGTGATCTGCTTATGGAGATTCAGGGGGATTCTCAAAACGTACATATTACCCCCTAAAGAAAGATTCTCAGACACCTTCATTCTAATCGTAATTGGCAATATTTGCCTGGCAGGTAGATGTGTTCTTCAGACTCTTTGGGTTCCCCTGGGTTTTATCGTGTTGACAGGAAAAAGCGAATTATTAATTACGATTAACAACTAACTATCTTAATGATCATGTTGAAAAACATACACTCACTCAAACTACTATACCTGTTATTTTTTCTTATAATAGGTTTCTCATCATGTAAAGAAGATGTGCGGGTAGTAGAGCTTTTCGAAAAAGGCCAGTTGAATGCTACTGCATCCACTACAAGTATTAAGGCAGATGAGACCGTTACTTTTGAAGATAATTCTACCAAAGTACAATCTTTAAGCTGGACGTTTCAGGGCGGATCGCCCGCTACTTCAACGGCACAAAATGTTACGGTCACTTATTCATCCGGTGGAACCTTTGAGGCAAAGCTGGTGGTACTATTTATTGATAATACAACGGCAGAAAAGGTGTTTACCATTGACGTAGAAGCCCCGCCAATTCTTCAGGGCCCTTACAAAAGTGCACCAATTTCCATCCCGGGAACTTTGGAGGTAGAGAATTATGATGTCGGAGGAGAGGGGTTGGCATATCACGATACAGAAGCCGAAAACAAAGCTGTAACTGCCGGTAGTGCCAGATATAGACAGGATGACGGAATAGATCTGGAAGTAAGTGCAGATGGCAGCTTAGTAAATATTGGTTATACCGCCGCTGATGAATGGGTAGAGTACACCGTAAATGTTCAGGCGTCCGCTGCCTACGATTTTGAATTTTTTGTGGCATCCAGCCCTGGAGGCAGTGCAATTAAAATCCAATTGGTAGTCGATGAAACAACCTTTACAGATTTGGGCGAACTTCCTGCCTTCCCCGGTACCGGGGGATGGGGTACATATGTTCCTGTCAAAGTGGAGGGCATTAACCTCGATGCCGGCCAGCAAATCCTCAGATTGTACTTCACCGGTGGAAGCGTAAACGTGGATAAGATCAACATTTCTGCACCGGGTGTGGTAGTGGTTGAAAAGTATGGGATCTATACTGAAGGCTCTGCAACAGCAGGTTCTATCGGCGTTACTACTCAAAACAACTCTATGGTTGCGATTAGCGCCACTACAGATGCCTATGAAGGAAGTGAAGCGCTATATATTAAGTTTGACCCCACCACAACAAACCAGTATGGCGTACATGCCACCCTGCTTCCCGATCCCAGTCCTTTTGATGCTTCTGCTTATTTAGGGGGGTATTATAATGTTGCGCTTAAGACGACTTCCGTGGGTAAAATGAAAATCCGAATCAGAGATGGCTCCGGTGGCAATTTCTGGGTAATGCTGGACGACGCCGTAAAAACCTATGGCTTTGAAAGAGATGGCAACTGGCATGCGCTCAAAATTCCACTTGCTGATTTTAAAACTGACGGTGGAGCATCACCTGACCTTTCCACTTTGCAAAATGTATTTGTTTTGAGAAGTGATGAGCAAAGTGCCACTCCTGCTGCAGGAGAAGATTGGGACTATTATGTAGATGATATCTATCTGACAAAAGAATAGAACCCGCTCACCATTAGCTCTGATAAGGAGATATTGTATAATAAAGCGATCTGGTGATTCTTTTGCACCAGATCGCTTTATTACTGATCGACTGCCTGCCCGGTACTTGGGCGCATCCTTTTATCTTCCCTAAAATGGATCTGTATAATGAAAAGGAATTCCTCTCTTCTATTATTTATCGCCACGTGGTTTTTTTTCTTGGTTTTTGTAAGGTGTGCCCCGCTGCCCGAAACCCAAAACCCACTCAAACAGCGTCTCGATACGCTGCTGTCTGCAATGAGTATGCAGGAAAAAATCGAACAACTTTACTATTTGACAGACGGCAATGAGCGATTAGGAATACCTCAGTTTTCAGGAAGTGACGGGCCTCATGGGATAGGCAATGGTGCAAAAGGTTATTCCTCCTTCCCCGTCACAATCGGAATGGCTGCTACCTGGGATCCCGGCCTGATCGCAAAAGTTGGCAGGGCAATCTCGCTGGAACAGGCCGCCAGAGGCAAAGACCGTATTGCCGGCCCAACACTCGATCTGTTAATCGATCCCCGCATAGGAAGAGCGCCAGAGACGATTGGCGAAGATCCGTTTTTAGGAGGGCGAATTTCTGAGGCTTTTGTACTCGGCCAAAACACTACCTCTGTGTTTGGATCTGTCAAACACTATAATCTGAATACATACGAAATCAACCGCAGAACCAACGATTACCTGAGTGATGAAAGAAGTCTCGTTGAGTTTTGGGGATACCATTGGAAAAGAACCATTCAGCAAGGGGGGGCGATGTCTATCATGTGTGCCTATAATTGGGTGAATGGCGATAAGTGTGCTGAAAATAAATACCTGATTAAAAGCCTGCTGAGAGATCATTGGGGATTTGATTTTTACACTATGTCGGATTGGGGAGGATTTGGTGAAACCGGAAAAGCCCTGAATGCAGAACTTGATTTTTGTGAAGGGAATAATCTCTACATCAAAGAACTGCCTTCAGGCGTAGCCAATGGTATATTTGACAGCGCGCTTGTAGAAAGGGCCGCAAGAAACGTTTTGCGAACCAAGATCTTATCTGGTATGATTGATGGTGTGCCTACTATTTCAAAAGACATTATTGATAGCAAAGCACACAGAGAACTTGTGTATGAGAGTGGGCTTAAAGGCCTTGTTTTGCTGAAGAATACAAACCATATCTTACCTCTCGATACAAATGACCTGACCTCGGTTGCAGTCATTGGCCCTAATGCAGCCGTCCTTCCATTGGATGGCAACAGCAGTTCCAAAGTGATACCTGCTTATACCATACCTGTAGAACAGGCTTTGACGAGAATGCTGGGCCCAGAGCGGGTACATTACGCAAAGGGTTGCAATATCAATGACCAAGACCAGTCACAGTTTGCGGATGCGATTGCGGCAGCCAGCAAATCCCAGGTTGTGGTATTCGTAGGAGGATTAGATCCTACCGTTGAAGGGGAAGGGTATTTTTTGGACAAAGAGGCGGATGAAAAAGGGGGCGGTGCCGTTACCCGCCCCGACAGACCTTCTGGTACGGTTTTGCTGCCTGGGATGCAAAATGAACTGATACAAGAGATCGCCAAAGTAAACCCCAATATCATTCTGGTCGTGATTTCCGGAGGGATATGCAGTGTTACACCGGTGATCGACCATATAAAAGGGCTGGTTTATGCATTTTATCCCGGACAGGAGGCTGGTCGGGCAATTGCGGATGTCTTATTTGGTAACTATAACCCTTCAGGTAAATTGCCTGCGACTATGCCGAAAGATGATTCGCAGATTATTCCCATCAGCCCCGATTTTCGCGACCTGGTGACAAAAGGTGCAGGGTATAAATGGTTTGATTCTCAAAATCTGGTTCCTGAATTTGCGTTTGGCTCGGGTTTAAGCTACACCACTTTTGAATACAGCAATATTCGGGTAAATAAAAAAAATGCAAAGGTCGGCGAGTCTATAGAAATCGCCTTTGATCTGAAAAACACAGGAGAACTCCCTGGCGAAGAGGTTGCCCAACTTTACCTTTCAACGGCGAAAATTTCTCCTGCTATTGATATGCCTTCGAAGCAATTACGCGGATTTAAAAAGGTATTATTAGCACCCGGCGAAACAAAAACGGTCACGCTCCTCATTGGTCCGGAAGAGCTGTATGTGTATAATGAAAAACTGGCATCCTATCAGGTTCCGGAAGGGGAGTTTATCGTCAGAGTCGGTGGCGCATCAGACAAACTTACCCTTCAGACAACGTTTACCCTGGGCGCAGCCGATGCAACCCCCGATCTCTCTATTGCCAATATCCGTACGATGCCCGCATTCCCCAAAGAAGGAGACGAGGTCGTTTTTATCGCTTCATTGATCAATAATGGTACAGGAGCAACCCAAAAAGGCGAAGATCACCTCATTCATTTCTACGTAAACGGCAAAAAGGTTGCAACTTATTACTCTAAGTCTGTCGCCATTCCGGTTGGCGGTATGGAAATGATCTGCGCGCAGGCAGTAAATCATCGAAACTGGATTGCATCTAAGGGTGAATTTATGATCACTGCAAAAATAGATGGCGATTTATCGGAAGATTTAAATCTTAACAATAATAGTTGTCGTGGCCAATTGGTGATACCTGATGGAAAGGTGATCCCCTATTCAATGGTAGAAACTATACAGTAACCTAATCAGACGATTTTTATGAAACAGCTATATATGTGGCTATTGGCTATAGGTTTTCTTTGTGCCAATCCGCTTAACGCGCAGAATGCAAAAACAGTGAACCTCACGGTAGTTGCAGATTCTGTTTTGCCCTTTCATCAGGTGAACGCCAGAAAAAATGCGGGAGACCCGGTCTGGAAATCATATACGGCAAAGACTATAGACCGTCTTCCGGGATTCAATTATTCCAATGATCCTGAAACAGATAATTATGGTGGCTGGAAAATCGCCCGGTCCACAGGGTCGGGCTTTTTCCGTGTCGAAAAACAAGGCGACCGGTGGTGGATTATTGATCCCGAAGGAAACCCGTTTATCCATAAAGGCGTTGCCGTGTTTCGTCCCGGAAGATCTGAAAATCAGAAAGCCGCACTGAAATCAGAATATGGCACAGACCGGGATTGGGTTCGGGAGGAAACAAGTTTTTTAAAGGATCATGGCTTCAATGGAACCGGAGCCTGGTCAAATGTCGATCTCATGAGGGAAAATGAAGCGCCATTGGTATATAGTGTCATCGTAAACCCTATGGGCGCTTATAAATCCCAGCATAAGAAAAAATTTGGAGGGAAATATGAAGCGGCCGGATGGCAGGGATACCGATACGATCTTGCAATGGTTTTTGATCCTGAATTTGATATATTTGTTGAATCTGAAATTTCGAAAATAGCTAAGTATAAAAATGATACATACCTGCTTGGGTATTTCACAGACAATGAATTGCCATGGGTCAACGATGCATTGGACAGACATCTGAAATACCTGGGAAAAAATGAGGCAGGCTACATCGCTGCGAAGAAATGGTTGGATGAACGAAAGGGGAAAAATGCTTCGCCTGATGATATTACAGCAGAAGACCGGCTTGAGTTCTCGGGGTTTTATTTTGAAACCTACATCAAAAAAGTAGCAGATGCAATCAGGAAATACGATCCCAATCATTTGTATTTAGGTTGCAGATTTAATCAGGAAAAGGAAGAGTTGCAAAATCCGAAAATATTTGAAGTCGCAGGGAAGTATATGGATATCGTCTCTATCAATCATTACCGGAAATGGGAACCTGTTCAGCCCCTCATGCAAGACTGGGAAAAATGGTCGGGGAAACCCTTCCTCATTACAGAATGGTATACAAAAGGGGAAGACTCCGGACTGCCAAATCGTACGGGGGCAGGGTGGAATGTTCCTACACAGCTAGATAGAGGCTATTTTTATCAAAACTTTACCATTGAACTTTTGAAAAGCAAATCTTGTGTGGGCTGGCATTGGTTTACCTACCAGGATAATGATCCGCTGGACTTAACTACAGACGAATCCAATCGCGACTCCAATAAAGGTATTGTGAACAGCAATTTTCATCACTATACGCCCTTGCTGGACAATATGAAAATGCTAAATATGCATACCTTTGAGTTGATTCAGTATCTGGATCAATCAACGGATTAAGGAGGGTGAATAACAAAAACGCTACGACTAACTACCGCACATTATGGCAATATTTTTCAGAAAAAAAATCCGGATTTTTATGCTGCTGCTTGTCGCTGCAGGTTCATGGATTGCCTGCAATCCTGAAATGAAGCAGGAAACACAAGCCACTCCGGCACCAGACCTCATCCCCGGTCTCAATGCTTATTCTTTCAGCGACCTTCTCTCAGCCAGAAACTCCCGTGATAAACAACCGGTCTATACTCTGTTTAATCTGCTGGACTGGTGTGCATCTCAAAATATTAAGGCACTGGACCCTACGGCTTACTTCTTCCCTACCTATCCGGAGGTGCCTTCAGATGCGTATATCCAACAACTGAAAGACAAAGCCGCGGAACTGGGTATCACCATTACCGGAACCGGAATACGGAATAATTTTGCCTCTCCAGACTCGGCGGTAAGGGCCGAAGGGGTGGAGCTGGCTAAAAAATGGATTGTCGTAGCATCAAAACTCGGCGCACCTGTTCTCCGGGTGTTTGCCGGCGCTATTCCCAAAGGGTATGAAGATAAATGGGATGTGCCCGCTCAATGGATGATAGATTGTTATAAGGAACTGATTCCCTATGCAGAAAAATACAATGTGAAAATCGGCATACAAAATCATGGCGAAATGCTCCAAACTGCCGAACAATGCCTCTATGTATTAAAAGCGGTGGATTCAAAGTGGGCAGGTATAATTGTTGATACCGGAAATTTTAAGACGGAAGATCCTTATAAAGATATTGCAGCCGTTGTCCCTTACGCGGTCAACTGGCAGATTAAAGAAAGCCCCCGCGGAATTGGAGCAGAGGAAAAAACAGATTATGTAAGACTAATTAACATCATCAGGGATGGGGGATATAAAGGGTATTTGCCCATAGAAACACTGCTCGTACGCGATGTTCCCTATGATCCATTTGCCTTAGTCCCGGCCATGATCAAAGAACTACAGGCTGCTATTGATTCAAAGTGATGGATAAGAAAAGTTTACAATAAAAATTAATTCAAAAGGAGAAGTATGAAAAAGGGATTTAATATTTTGTTTGTTTGGATGATATCGATTTGTTTTTGGACGAGTTGCGCTCCGGAAAATAAAGAAGGAAATGATGATCATTCGGCAGTTGGGGTAGTGGATAGCGCGATAGTCCGGGCTACCGCTCTGTACCAAACCAATTGTTCCGGCTGCCATGGCGAACAAATGCTGGCATTTGCAGACCGTACATGGAAACACGGTAAGGATCGCGACAGTCTGATCAAGTCTATCACTCATGGATATGCAGACGCGGGTATGCCTCAATGGGGGCAGGTCTTTTCTGAAACCCAGATCGCCGAGCTGGCAGACTATATTCAAACGGGAATTGAACATGTCGCGAAATATGGATTCGAGGAAATTAAACTTACTTCTGATACCTTCCAGACTGAGCAGTTTTCCTTCAGCCTGGATACCATTGCCGAAGGTTTGAACAATCCCTGGGGTATGGCTTTTCTTCCTTCAGGAGAAGTATTGGTCACAGAAAAAAAGGGTATCCTGTATCTCGTAGATCAAAAAGGCAACAAGACTGTCATTAAAGGTTCTCCCAAAGTGAGATATGACTCCCAGGGAGGTTTGCTTGATATCATTCTTCATCCCAACTTCGAAGAAAATCATTGGCTGTATATCAGTTATTCGGACTTTACGGTCGAAAAAGGTGATACCATTTCGGGAACTGCCATCAATCGGTACACCTATCTCAACAACCAGCTCACCGAGCCTCTGGAAATATTCCGTGGACGACCCTATACCAAGGCAGAATGGCATTACGGCTCGCGGTTGGCATTCGATAATGACGGCTACTTGTTCTTCACGGCAAGTGACCGTGCCAATCAGAATGAAAATCCTCAAACGCTGGAAAACCCCAAAGGAAAAATTCACAGAATATATGATGACGGCCGTATTCCCGAAGACAATCCGTTTGTGGGCCAGCAAGGTGCTGTACCGTCTATTTTTACCTATGGTCACCGCAATGCACAAGGCCTGACCCTCAATAAAGCCACAGGTGTCATGTGGGCACACGAGCACGGTCCAAGAGGCGGCGATGAGATCAATATTGTGAAAAAAGGTGCAAACTATGGATGGCCGGTGATTTCATATGGGATCAACTATGACGGAACTTCTTTTACCAAACTATTGGAGAAGGAAGGAATGGAGCAGCCGGTTCATTATTGGGTGCCTTCGATTGCCCCTTGTGGTATGGCTTTCGTCGAATCAGATCTCTACCCTGGTTGGAAAGGAAGTTTGCTTGTCGGCTCTCTCCGGTTCAACTATCTCAACCGCTGTATCATCGAAGGTGATAAGGTCATTGGAGAAGAACAACTGATGAAAAATATCGGCAGGCTCAGAAATGTAAAACAAGGCCCTGACGGTTATATCTACATCGCAGTTGAAAATCCCGGATATGTTTTCCGGTTAATGCCTGTTTAGTACAAAAAAATAATATATCAACACATGAATTATTCTGTAACGACGCTGCTGATATTCCTGTCAGCCTGGAATACTGTGCTCATTGCTCAACAAAATCAATACGCCGATTTGCTCCAAAACATTGGCGGCAGAGACAACATAACCCTCGATGGTGTATGGCAAATAATCGTTGACCCTCTGGAAAATGGTTACTATAACCATAGATATTTGCCCAAAAATGACGGTTATTTCCAAAATGCTAAAGTGCACGCCCCATCGGATCTCGTAGAATATGATTTTGATACAGATCAGGAACTGGTTGTGCCGGGAGACTGGAATACTCAGATGGAAAAACTCTATTATTATGAAGGAACCATTTGGTATAAAAGATCTTTTGATTTTGCGAAGCAGGAGGGTATGTTGACCTATGTGTATTTTGGTGCAGTCAATTATGAGGCAAAAGTTTACCTAAATGGTGAGTATCTGGGCAGTCATATCGGCGGATATACACCCTTTCAATTTGATGTAACCGATAAACTGAAAGAAAAGGATAACTTCCTCATCGTCAAAGTTGACAACAAGCGGAAAAGAGAGGCGGTACCTACGGTCAACACAGACTGGTGGAACTATGGCGGAATCACCCGGTCTGTACATCTCGTGAATGTACCCAAACAGCATATCACGGATTATGTGGTCAAGCTCTCAAAAGAAAATACAAAGACCATCGAGGGCTGGGTTTCAATCGCAGGGGGAAAGGCTGGCGACGCCGTTACGATTTCCATCCCCGAACTCAAACAAACCCACACGGTCAACGTGAATGTTGAAGGGAAAGCCACCTTTAAAATAAATGCAAAACCAGCGTTGTGGTCGCCCAAAAATCCTAAACTATATCAGGTAAATATCAGCACTGATCAGGATAAGATTCACGATGAAATCGGTTTTAGAACCATCGAGACTCTGGGAAGCAAAATTCTCCTCAATGGAGAAAATATATTTCTCAAGGGGATTAGCATTCATGAAGAGGCACCCTTTAAAACAGGCAGAGTAACTTCTGCAGAAGAGTGTAAAATTCTCCTGCAATGGGCCAAAGAACTGGGCTGTAATTTCATCAGGCTTGCACACTATCCTCATAATGAGGCAATGGTGAGGGAGGCTGAAAAAATGGGACTGATGATTTGGTCAGAGATTCCGGTTTACTGGACAATTCTTTACGACAACCCCGAAACCTACAGCAATGCTGAACAGCAGCTGACAGCTATGATTTCAAGAGACAAAAACAGAGCGGCGATCGTCCTCTGGTCGATTGCCAATGAAACGCCTGTCAGTGAAAGCCGAAATCTTTTCCTGAAAAATCTGGCTGCAAAAGCACGGGCCCTGGACAACAGCCGGCTCATAACTGCTGCATTGGATACCCAATCAGGAAGAGATGGCGAAAAAATAATCGATGACCCCTTAGGTGAAATTGTGGATGTCATAGGCATCAATAGCTACTGTGGCTGGTACACAGGTGCGCCGTCTTCCTGCCCCGATATCGTCTGGACCAACCATTACGACAAACCCATGATCATGAGTGAAGTAGGTGGCGGAGCCTTACAGGGATTTCATGGCGACCCCAATGAAAGATGGACAGAGGAGTATCAGGAGGAAGTTTATAAAAATAATATTGAGATGATGCGCAATATTAATTTCCTCGCAGGAGCATCACCCTGGATATTGATGGATTTTCGCTCTGCGAGAAGGCATTTGCAGAAGATTCAGCATGATTTTAACCGAAAAGGTTTGATATCTGAGCAGGGCGTGCGCAAAAAGGCATTTTTTATTTTGCAGGATTATTATTTGAACGAAAACAAATAGAACAACAATCCAAAATTAAAATCATTCCCTCAGGCACTGGTTATTAAGACCAGTGCTTTTTTTATGTGGCAGCTATTCTGACAAAGAGGGCATCTGCCGTTGGGGCAATGTATTACCCTCTTCTTCTTTCCAGTAAAATCATCATCATAAGTCCCAGCATGATCCTGTCATCATCATCATTGTCAATATTTCCCACTTTGTCGACCTCAAATTTTCGACCAAAGAAGGAAGGTTGTTTTTTGAGACGGACGATGATTTCCCCACTTTGATCTGTGACGATATAGGAAGGATTGAAAAAGTAGCCGGTGAACATTGATAAAATTGGTACCTCACCCAACAAAGAATCCCATACTTTCACCCAGGCATTTTCTTCTCTGATATGGTATTGGACTTTTTCAAATTGATCGATTAATTCATACTCTGATTTCCAAATAGACCGCCACCCTTTTCTGACAACTTTTCCAAACGTTTGTCCGGTATTGTCATAAAAACTATAGGCAGCAGAAAAGTCAAGCCACCGGTCTGCCTTTATCTGATAATTGGTTTTTGACCGGGTTTCGTCCGAATAGATCGAAATATCTTCCTTTAACTTAAATAGTTTTTGCCTGACATAAGCGATAACCCGACCGTTGGCGTCAGTTGCTGTGAAGTCATTGGAAAGAGTAGAGATTTTGAAAATGAAAGTAATCGGAAATTTTAAATTTTGCATGACACGTACCTGGTGTTTTGTTAGTAGTAAATATACCTTATTTCGTCTGCGCTGGTGCATATGGCCCATACACAGCATCCCGAAATTTTTTGTGCACCACACCTGCGAAAGGCATAATCTGGACAAATAACACAGCTGTTAAGTCATTTACGGGATCAACCCAAAACAGTGTACTGGCAGCGCCATCCCAGAAAAATTCACCCACTACGCCATTGTTTTCCTCTGCCGAAGCAGGTGGTCGCATTCTCACGGCTAAGTCGATCCCGAAACCGACCTGTCCTTTGCTGGGGAGCCACATGCGTTGTGAAATGCTGTCATCCAAATGATTGGTGGCCATAAGTTTCACCGTTTCAGGTTTCAGCACAGTAGCTCCATCCAATGTGCCTTCATTCACCAGCATACGGGCAAACCGCATATAGTCGTCCACTGTGGAGGTGAGTCCCCATCCCCCGGGAGTCAGCGCTAAATGATTGATGTTAAAAGCATGTGCCTCTTCATCAGGCAGTTGTGTGAGTACTCCATCGACGTTTCTGTACATAGCAGACATTCGGCTGCGATCACTTTCCGGAACAAAATATCGGGTCTCGCTCATCTTCAGTGGTGTGAGCACTTTTTCCTGTAAATAATCGGCATAAGGCTGGCCAGACAACCGCTCGACCAGAAAAGCCTGTACATCAACCGAAGGGCCATAAGCCCACTGAGTGCCCGGCTGGAACATTAAAGGTAGTTTGCCCATTTTTTCGGCCATCTGTACGAGTGTGTTTTCTCTGTTCAGTGGATCAGCTTCTCTGTACAGGTCCCCCAAAACGGGCATATTGGGGTTATTGATAAATCCTGCCGTATGGCGGGTAATGTCTCGGATGGTGATAGGACGGTCGAGTGGTTCGAGAATCATTTCTCCTGTGGCCGAGTCCATCCCGGCATACACCTGCATATCCGCAAATTCGGGTGCATACTTGGAAAGTGGGTCATCCAGCTGAAATTTCCCTTGTTCATAAAGGGTCATCAATGCAGTACCCGTCACGGGTTTCGTCATTGAGTAGATGATGGCAATGGTATTTCTGTCCATAGGCACTTTGGTTTCCCGGTCTGCGTAGCCAAAGGCATTAAAATACGTCTCATTATTTTTTTCGAAGATCAACGCTGAGGCACCAGCTACAATACCCGATTCCACCAGACTGTTGAGGGTGGAATCAATTCGCGCTTTGGTTTGTTCGGTGATGATCTTGGATTCGTTTTCTTTGGGGGTGCTGCATGCCATCATACACAGCAGCGAAAGGAGTAGAATGCTTTTCGTAGTATTCATAACAGTAGAGGTAGGATTGCTTAATATGTGTTTTTCGGATTGAGGAGGTTTGGTAAAATAAATCCGATACTTAAAGATAGTGAAAATTTTGGGTTCACAAATTAAAGGTGAGGGATGAACCATCGTGCCATGGGGGGCCTTCATTTCCCAAAGACGCAAAGAAAGCGGGTGATAACCCCACTCAATCGTCGAATAATCACCTCGTTTTGCAGAACGACGGGCCTGCCTCGCAGAGAAAACAATCTAAACCCGTAATTTATCGTCAATTTTTATCGTCTCATCGCCGGTTCTGACAACCGCAACAGTTTATTTTTCATCTATGTATTAAATTGTGCTGCTAAATAATCCGAAAATATGAATCTGGTTATCTCCAATCTTACCCAAACCTATCCCAACGGTGTGCAGGCGCTGAAAGGGGTAAATCTGAATATTCCCACCGGTATGTATGGCCTTCTGGGACCCAATGGTGCCGGAAAATCGACCCTCATGCGGATTCTCGCTACCCTTCAGGAACCTGATGCCGGGGAAGTCTGGCTTGGCGATATCAATGTCCTGACCCAAAAAGATGAAGTGAGAAAGGTGTTGGGTTATCTGCCGCAGGAATTTGGTGTCTATCCCAAAGTGAGCGCAGAAGTACTGCTCGATCACCTTGCAGTGCTCAAAGGGGTAACTCAAAAAGGTGAAAGAAAAGATCTCGTCGAGCAACTTCTCCTCAAAACGAATCTCTACGACGACCGAAAGAAAAAACTCGGTGGCTACTCCGGCGGTATGCGCCAGCGTTTTGGCATTGCCCAGGCTTTGTTGTCCAATCCCCGCCTCATCATCGTCGATGAGCCCACCGCCGGCCTCGACCCCGCAGAGAGAAACCGCTTCCACAACCTGCTCAGCGAACTGGGCGAAAATGCTGTTGTCATTCTCTCCACCCATATCGTCGAAGATGTGACCAAACTCTGCACAGACATGGCCATTATCAATAAAGGCGAAATCCTGATGACCGGCCACCCTGCCGAAGCCGTAAAAAACCTTGCCGGAAAAATCTGGCGGGTGGTCATCGACCGCGAAGAACTCGAAGATTTCCGCAATAGCTATACTGTCATCTCCGATCAATTAATGCCTGCCGGAAAGATGCAGCTGGATGTATTTGCCGGAACAGATCCCGGTGAGAAATTCCGGGCGGTAGAACCCGACCTGGAACACGTGTATTTCTCCCACATATTTGGCGGTCAGCGCCAGGCTGTTTAGGTAATTCGTCTTCACATATTCAATCGCTACAACACTATGTTTACGGAAATACTTCGTTTCGAATTGTACTACAGGTCTCGAAGACCTGCTACCTATATATATTTTGGTCTCATGTTTTTGCTGGCATTTGGTGCTATTGCATGGGAAAACCTGACCGTCGGCGGCGGCACTGGACTCGTAAAGGAAAACGCACCTACCGTTCTGTCTATGGGAATGGTTATTCTGTGTGCAGTCCCCGGATTTTTTATCTGCTCTGCCATCATGGGGGTACCGGTACTCAGGGATTTTGACCACCTCACTTTCCCCATGATTTTTACCAGCCCCATCCGAAAAATCGATTATCTGGCAGGGCGTTTTGCCGGTTCTTTTCTGACTGTATTTTTTGTCTTTCTGGCGGTTCCGCTGGGGTATATGATCGGTTCTGTCATGCCGTGGCTGGATCAGGAAAAAATGCTCCCTTTTAACCTCTGGCATTTTATTCAGCCGTTTTTCTTGTTTGTTGTCCCCAATCTGCTGATTTCAGGTACTTTGTTTTTTATGGGCGGTGCTCTAAGCAAAAGGTTATTGTTTGTATTTGTGCAGGGCGTAGGGTTGCTGACTTTTTATATGGTGGGGGCGAATATCAGCCAGGAGCTGGACAACCGGGTAATGGCTGCCCTATTGGATCCCATTGGATTGAATCTCCTGAACGTGACTTCTCAGTATTGGACCGTGATGGAGCAAAATACACAGCTCTATTCCCTTACCGGACTGGTACTTTGGAACCGAATCCTCTGGCTGGCCGTAGCGGTTGTGACATTCGCCATTACATTCCGCTTTTTTAATTATAAGATTGCGGGTAAAGGAAAAAAGAAAACCTCAGAAACCCGCGATTCCCTGGAGTTATTGCCGGTAGCACGGAATATTTCTCTGGTAAACCCTACAATCACAGAAGGACTTTCTACCAATATGCAGCGAATTTTCAGTCTCTCCCGCCTGTATTTTGCGGAGATCGTCAATTCGATTCCTTTCATCGCGATTACGCTGATGGGAATTATCCTGCTGGTACTCAATGCGTTTGAGTTCAACTCGATGTATGGTACTGATGTGTACCCTACGACCTATTCGGTACTGGAACTGCTCAGTGAGTTTAATCTGTTTTTTGTGATTCTGATAGTCTTCTATACCGGCGAACTGATCTGGCGGGAGAGAGATATACGGATGAATCAGATTTACGATACCCTGCCTGTTCCCAATTTTGTAGGGCTGGCCGCCAAGTTCCTGGGTTTTATCTATGTGAATGTGGTGCTTCTGACCGTGTTGATGTTTACCGGTATCGCGATACAGGCGGCCAAAGGGTATTATAAGTTTGAGATACCTGTTTATCTCTCCGATTTGTACACAGATAAACTCGTGTTTATTATGTTGTTTACCCTGCTGGCGTTTTTTATACAGGTGGTCGCCAACCAGAAATATCTGGGACATGCGCTGATTATCCTGTTTTTTATGCTGGTATTTTTCGTTTTCCCGGAGATGGGGCTTGAGCATATCATGTTCAGGTTTGGTGCGATGGATCTTGGTACATTCTCTGATATGAACGCCTACGGGCATTTTGTTTCACCGTTTTCCTGGTTGTCGGTGTACTGGATAGGTTTTGCGCTGATCCTGTTTGCCCTGAGTGTGGTTTTTGCAATAAGGGGTACCGATGTGATTTTGAAAACCCGGGTAAAACTGGCAGGAATGCGCTTTTCCCGTCCGGTGATTGCGTTTACGCTTGCGGCATTGCTGACTTTCACAGTGTCGGGTTGTTATATATTTTACAATACCAACGTGCTCAATGAATATCACAATTCTGATGAGCGGGACAAGCAACTGGCTGATTATGAAAAAACACTCAAAAAATATCAGGACATTCCACAGCCTAAAATCGTAGAGACCGGGCTAAACGTGGATATTTTCCCTTATGACCGCGATTTTGATGTGAAAGGGTATTATATTCTGAAAAATAAAAACGACGTTTCTGTCAGTCATATTCATATCCAGCATTCACCGGAACCGGGGATGAACATTAAAGCGCTGACCTTCACCCGCGTGGACACG
This sequence comes from Bacteroidia bacterium, assembly GCA_041391665.1. Classification (NCBI taxonomy): domain Bacteria; kingdom Pseudomonadati; phylum Bacteroidota; class Bacteroidia; species Bacteroidia bacterium. The sequence goes on from JAWKNO010000001.1 coordinate 2,155,413, forward strand.
ATGCCCGCAGTGAAAACCGTCATTTCGGAGAATTATCCTGATTACAAATATTTTGTCTATGAAATCACCCCGCCGCTTGCACCGGGGGACAGCCTCCGCATGGACTTCACCGGAGAGTTTCGCACCCAGGGTTTTGTGGAAGGCGGTTCCAATACCAGTATAGTATTTAACGGTACGTTTTTCAACAACAACTACTTCCCCGGAATTGGTTATGAACCTGGCGCGGAATTGGCGGATGACGACGACCGGAAAAAACATGACCTTCCCAAAAAGGAGCGCATGCGCGAGCGCAATGACCCCATCGGACAAAAGATCAATCTCGTCGGAGACGACGCCGATCATATTCGCTTTGAGATCACCATGAGTACTTCTGAAGACCAGATCGCCATTGCCCCGGGGTATTTGCAGAAGGAATGGCAGGAAGACGGTCGCAGGTATTTCCATTACAAAATGGACGCCCCGATGTTTAATTACTACTCCATGCTTTCTGCGCGGTATGAAGTGCAGCGGGAAGTGTACGAAGTTCCCAACGTGGGGCCTGTCAATCTGGAGATCTATTACAACAAAGGGCATGAGTACAACCTCGGGCGGATGATGGAGGGTATGAAACATTCGCTCACTTATTATTCTACACATTTTAGCCCTTATCAGTTTCGGCAGATGCGCATTCTGGAGTTTCCCCGCTATGGCACATTTGCGCAGTCCTACGCCAATACCGTTCCCTTCTCCGAAGGCATAGGATTTATCATGGACATAAAAGAAGACGATGTGGACATGGCCTATTATGTAACGGCCCACGAAATGGCGCACCAGTGGTGGGGACATCAGGTAACCGAAGCGCAGGTAAAAGGCAATGCCATGCTTTCAGAGACCATGTCGCAGTATTCGGCGCTGATGGTGATGAAGGAAAAATATCCGCCCGAAATGATGCAGAAGTTCCTCAAATACGAACTCGACCGCTATCTGCGCGGGCGAGCCGCCGAAACCAAAAAAGAAATGCCCCTCGAACTCGTAGAAGCCCAGGGATATATCCATTACCGCAAAGGTTCGCTGGTCATGTATGCCTTGCAGGATTATATTTCGGAGGACAGTGTAAATGCCGCGCTTCACCGCTATGTAAAGGATTGGGCCTGGCGGGAAGACCGTTATGTAACGTCCGATATTCTGCTCGACTATTTCAGACAGGTTACGCCCGACAGTCTTCAGTATATTATCACCGATTTGTTTGAGACGATTACGCTGTTTGAAAACCGCACCAAAACAGCGGCCTACGAAACCCTTTCCGACGGAAAATACAAGATTTCCCTTGACATCGAAACCATCAAATACCGCGCTGACAGCCTGGGTAACGAAACCGAAATTCCTGTCAACGATCTGATGGATATTGGTGTATTTGGAAAAACAGCTGCCGGAAAAGACACCCTCATTTACCTTCAAAAACACAGAATCAGAGGAAAGGAAAACCATTTTGAAATCGAAGTCGGAGCCAAACCCGTAAAAGCAGGTATTGATCCGATCAATAAGCTGATTGACCGGAACCCGGAGGATAATGTGAAAGAAGTTGAAAGTAAGGAAGCGATATAAACTGAAAAAAGATCAAAATTAACAGATATGATCAAAAACCTTGAAATTGCTCAGATCCTTCGCTGGACAGCGAGGGTCTGGGGCATCCTGAGCCTCGCCTTTCTACTCTTTATGATCGGCGGGCATATCTTCGGAGACGAACCGCAAAACTTCAACAACAACCGGGAGATCGTCAGCCTGATTTTTTTTCCGGGTGGGGTGCTTGCCGGTTTGCTGATTGGGTTTAGGTCGGAGAAATGGGGCGGGATAATCGCGGCGGTAAGCATGGCTGTGTTTTTTGTAATGGCTCCGAATGCCCTCAGTACCGCCTGGTTCTGGCTCATTGCTGCACCTGCTGTATGGTTTCTGGCTTACTGGTTTTTCTTTGGAAGGAAGATCGTTGTAAACAAATTCCCATCCTAAACTTCGGGGCCTGCATACTTCCTTAATTCCCCCAAATTGCTGAAATTGGGGGAGATTCATACTGCATGCACCGGTACGCTTTCCTATTTCTTGGATTATTATCAGGAACTCTCTTTCTCCGGGGGCAAACCATCACGCTGCCTGCCTTACATTACGCAGCGGAGGATGGATTACCTGACTCAAAAGTTCGTTGTCTGTTGCAGGACAGCCGCGGGTTTTTGTGGATAGGTACGGAAAATGGGCTTAGTTGCTTTGACGGGCGGATGTTTAATAACTACTTTTCCGGAGAAGGTACGGATCCTATATCCGGCAATTATATCACTGCGATTACAGAAGACCGTACCGGGATCTTATGGATTGCGACACTCGATGGCGGGCTTACACGACTGGATATGGGTCAGCCTGAGGGAGATAGGTCTCGAATATTTTATTTCCTCCCCGACGATAGTACTTCCCTGCCTGTCAACCGGCTGCGCTGTCTGATAGATTTTGATGATGATTATTTGCTGCTTAGTGGAGAGCAGGCACCGGTAGTTTTTGTAAATAAAAAAACTTTTCAGTTTCTCTCATGGAAAGGCGAACTCCCGCTCCATCCGTCCAATGCCATCACCAGTCATGATCTGGGGAAGGGCTGGCTTCACTTCCTAAAGAAAATTGCACCGGGTGAAATTCTGATGTCATTTCTCAACAACCGCCGCGTTCTGGCAATCGATACACACACGGGGCAGCAGGTTCAGGGTTTTAATCAACCTGACTATTTCGCGGGAGACCAAACGTATGTCTGCATGGCATGGGATGAAAAATACGCTTATGCCGGCGGCTGGCAAAATGGGATCACGTATTGGGAACGAGCGGGAGATGGCTTTACAGAAAAAATTCAAGTCCCCGACGAGGTTGAAACCTTGCTGATGTTTTCTCCGGGCAGACTCCTTGCCGGGGGCCATAACAAAGGACTGTTTGAGATAAATACAACAACCCGAAGTATTCAAAAAATAGATCTTTTCCTTAAAAAGGGTAAGCCATTGAATCCTGAGAGGATTATGGCAATGATCATGGATAAAGACAGCAGCATCTGGCTGGGAACCAATGCCGGACTTATTCGCCTGTCTCCTGGCAAAAAAAACAGCCAGACCGGTCTTCTGCTCCCTTCTGAAGACAGTAAGCTGATATTTGGAACCGGAATCTCCCCGGAGGGAAGGCCTATGATCTTTTCGTCAAAAGGAATCTACGAACAGCAAGTTGAAAAAGGCGATTTTACCCTTCTTTCCTTCACATGGAAAAACCAGCCGCTTCAGGTTACCGGACTTGTAAAAACTTCCTCTTTCGGATGGGTAATGGGCACGGAAAACGGGTTGTTTTTTTATGACCCGGCAAACCGAAAAATTCGCCCTTTTCCTCCGCTTATGCAGGTTGAGGGTTATACACTGGTTTTTGATTTCTTTCAGATAAGAAATCTCTATGAAGATACGATTGCTGAAGAGCCGGTGATTGTCGCCGGTGTGCTGGGGTATGGGGTAATCGTCATCAACCTCGCAAAAAAGACGATCACGCTGTTGATCGACCAAAAGGATTGCAATACCTGCATCAAAATCAATCTTGTCCGAAAAGTTTTAAAAACGCCAGACGGGAATTATTGGGTTGCGACTTCACGCGGGTTGTACTACTGGGAGTTTGATCATAGAAGCGTTGGAGGCCTATTTGTACCTTACTACCATTTGCCTGAAAATCCGCACTCTCTGTCATCTGATGATATCCTGGATATTGCGCTTGACGAAGAAAATACGCTTTGGGTAGCTACCCGCAATGGGCTTAATTCCATCGCGGGAACAGACATCCGGCGATATAAATTTCCAGTTTCACGCGGTAATGTTATACTCTCCGTCGTGCCCGCCGGCGGGCGAAATGTGCTGGTATCCTCTACCGCAGGAATGGGCCTTTTTGATCAAAAAACCCAGAACTTCTCTTATATATCCGAAAGCAATGCTTCGGGTGCAGATGCCCCATGGATGGCAGGTCGGGCCATAAGCAATCAGTCCGTACTCGTCGCAGGGCAAAATCACTGGGAAATAGTGCGGGTGGAAAATTTGCGCATATTGCCCGAACCCCCCATCCCGTATCTGGTTGGGTTTTCTGTGAATAATCGCCCCCAAATGGGCGCTGAAGAATATACGCTGGGTTACCGGGATTATTTTTCTGCCAGAATCAGCGCACTGAGCCTGAACCATTCTTCTGATTTTGATCTTGAATACAGGTTTGGCGCTATAGATCAGGTCTGGCAGGCATTGCCTGCCGAAGGAAGTATTCTGATGTCGAACCTTCGCCCCGGAAAACACAATCTGGAAGTGCGTGTGGTCGCAAAAAATGGCGAAATTTTTCATGAGACTTCGATACTGCAATTGCGGGTGCGTCCGCCATTCTGGCTTTCCTGGCCATTCATTCTGAGTATGGTCGTGCTATTTACAGGTAGCGTATTTTCCTTATACCGGTATCGCCTGTTTCAGCATCAAAAACGCCTTGCCATCCGCATGGACATTGCCAGCGACCTTCACGATGAGGTGGGTTCTGCACTGGGAAGTATTTCGATGGGCAGTGAACTCGCCGGGAAATTTCTGGAATCAGATATCGACAAATCAAAGCAGGTTCTGGAAAATATTCGTTCGATAACCGGAAAAACCCTGCAAAATATGGCCGACATTATTTGGGCCATTAACCCCAAACACGATCAGGGCGAAAAAATCACTGCCAAGATGCGGCAGGTAGGAAATGATCTCCTGGGTTCAGGGGGAATTGCCGTCACCTATACTTTTGGCCCGGAAATAGAGCCTCTGCGCCTGTCCATGCATGCGCGAAAAAATATTATGCTCATCTACAAAGAGGTATTGCACAATATCACCAAACACGCATCGGCTAATTCGGTCGCAATTGATTTTTTAATCTACCGGAAACACCTGATCCTCAAAATCAAAGATGATGGCAAGGGGTTTATTCCCGGTTCATATCCTGGCAATGGCCTCGGCAATATGCAGCGAAGGGCTGAACTTTTAGGCGGGAAGCTCGATTTGCATACGGAACCGGGAGAAGGTGTGGAGGTGATTTTAAAAGCCAATCTCCTCAAAATACGCGAGTAAAACTCCTGATTTCTTCATATTGAAAATCTTAAAATGTTGTAAATTTGCCCAAAACAACTCTATGCCAAGACTCTCTTTCTCTCTCCTCGCTGCGTTTATTTTGATTCTTCTGAATTTTTCCTGCCAATCTTCTTCCAACTCCGGAGAAACGGAATCTTCGGAAAAAAATGAGCTAATGGCTGAAGCCGCTGAAGAAACCAACGAAATGGACGGACAGCCAGAAATGACGCTTTTTGCTATCAGGGTGGATAAACTTCGCATGCGCAAAGAAGCCGGGCAAAAGGGCGAACTGGTTACCTATATGGACGAAGGGGAATTTGTTACAGGTATGGGAGAAGTCAGCGATTTTGTCGATACGCTGGAGTTGAGGGGAATGTATTATCGTGAACCTTATTATAAGGTAGTGTCTTCACGTCCTGCACAGGAAACCGGCTATATTTTTGGTGGTGGGCTTCAGCCCGTATATATCGGCCCGGCAGAAGGGGCGCCTGATCTCGCAAAACTTGCCGCCTTGACCGCTTTTCTCAAATCACTTCCCGCTTCAGAACTTACCTCCGGTTCGCAGGCCTGGGAGTATCTCCGCAAAAACTTTCCCAATGAAACGCCCGTTGTGAGCGATGCCGCTTTTATATTATTTCGCAACTTTATGGAGAAAATGGAGATGGAAGGCATGTTTTACAATCTGGTAGAACAGGTGGAATGGCAGGAATCAGATTACAATCAGATCTACGCGGGGAAATTTAATATGGCTAAAAATCCGATCACGGCTTCTCTGGCCAGGAATGGTTTTGCGCTCGGAATAGCTGAAGGTTCTGTATTTCCGGTTGCTGACAAAAAAGCACAGGCTGATTTTTTTAAAAATCGCGTAACCTCTCCCATGAAACAATATATTGAGTTGGATTTCGCTGATTTTGAGCGTCCGGCTATGGATGACGGTGGGATTACGGTGCCGCTTGAAGACTTTGCAGAACGGGCTATTGCCTGGGAAAAATTTGAAACCGCGAATCCCCGGTTTTTACTCAGCGGAATTGTGCATGAACATGCCAAATGGATGGGATTGACTGTGCTCGGAGGTGTTGACAATACGCCTGTTGCAAACTATGAGACTGAAGAGATTTCCGAAGAATTTGAAAAAGTGTGGAATTCCATCCTTGCAAAATACCCGGAAACCCGCCTCGCCGGCCATATCAGAGATTTACAGGGCATTGTGAAAAAGTCGGGTGATAAATATACCTCCGAAGCAAGAGTCTATGTAGATCGGCTGTGGGAGCAGGAGTAGCGGTTTTGCAGCACCAACCATAAAAATTAGCCTTAATTCCTATGGTCAACCATAAAAATTCGCGCGAATTTTTATGGTTGGTGAAATTTTATGTATCTTTCAGAAGAAAGATTAGCATATGATTTCCCGCTTACTGAAAAAAAATATAACCACCCGATTGGCGCAATCCGATAAAGTTTTGATACTGTATGGCGCCAGACAGGTGGGGAAAACCACACTGATTCGTGAAATACTAACGGAATACGATGGGCGTGTATTAGAAATAAATGCAGACCGCCAGCCCTACGCTGAGGTACTTTCCAGCCGGGATTTTGACAAACTTAATGGATTGGTCAGTGGGTACGATTTGTTATTTATTGATGAAGCCCAAAGAATTCCGGATATTGGTATTAACCTGAAAATCTTATATGACAGCCTTCCCGGCTTAAAGATCATTGTTACGGGTTCTTCATCTCTTGATCTTGCCAATCGGGTTCAGGAGCCGCTAACTGGTCGCACATGGACGTATCGTTTGTACCCGATTTCAGTAGGAGAGTGGAAGGAATATTCTGGTGAAAATGATTTTGAAATCAGCCAGAAACTGGAGACATGGATGCGTTTTGGCTTATATCCTGAAACCCTTTCATTTGAAAATCACGATGATAAGCGGGCCTATTTGCAGGAGCTGACCAGCGCATATCTTTATAAGGATATTCTGGCGTTGACAAACATACAGTATCCTGAAAAACTGAGACAACTCCTTAAGCTACTTGCCTTTCAGGTTGGCAGTTTGGTTTCCATTCATGAGATAGCAACTACACTTCAGATCAATCGTGATACGGTTATTCATTATATCGACTTGCTGGAAAAATCATTTGTAATATTTCGTTTAGGTGGTTTTAGCAGAAATCTTCGAAAGGAAATAGTAAAAATGGACAAGATCTATTTTTACGATATGGGAGTGAGAAATGCATTGATAGAAAATTTTTCAGAACTCTCTCTGAGAAATGATATCGGTGCACTTTGGGAAAACTTTTTGCTGGCAGAAAGGCGCAAAAAAATGGAGTATCAGCGAATATATGCCAATACTTATTTCTGGCGTACATATTCCGGCGCGGAAGTTGATTACGTGGAAGAACGTGACGGTCAGCTTATGGGTTATGAGTTTAAATGGAAAACCGGCAAAACCAAAGCTCCCGCCACCTGGCTTGAAACGTACGAAAATGCATCCTGGCAATTAGTGAATCGCGATAATTTCACAGAATTTTTGGGATAACCGCCTAAATCAACCCCACATCCGTAATCACTTCCAGCAGTGCCGGGCCGTCGTGTGCCATGATTTTTTTCATAGCCTCCCGCAGATTTTCGCCTGTTGTTACTCTGATTCCCGGCGCGCCGCAGCTTGTGGCATATTATGCGAAGTTGGGATTTACGAGATCTGTAGCCCAAACTTCAAATTCTCCTGCCCGTTGCTCTTTAGATATTTTTCCTAACTCGCTATTGTTGAGGATAATGGTTTTGATCGGCATGTGGTACTTTACTGCTGTGGTGATTTCTGCCAGATATTGACAAAATCCGCCGTCACCTGCAACTTCAATGACAGGCCTCGTATCAACTACCGCCGCCCATGCACCCATCGCTGCCTGAAAAGCAAAACCAATAGAACCGAGATAACCCGACATAAGGAAGGTATGATTTTTACTTTCAAGGTACCGGCCAAATGAATAGGCGTTGTTGCCGACGTCCACACACATGATGGCGTTCTCCGGAGCGATTTCGTTCATCGCATCAAAAACCGCAATCAGCACTAATGATTCACGATAAATTTTCGGGTTGTTTGTATGTTATCGAATAAAATCTGGACGAAATAAATTCCCACGGAAAAATCGCTGGTTGGAATTTGATATTCATATAAGGGGATATGAGGATATGTATGGAAAACTTCCTTTCCCTTCATATCACGGACACTGAATTCCCTCATGATTTCTGTACTTTTAATGGTTATCGCTCTATCTGAAGGATTGGGAAAAACTTCAATATTGGCGGTAAATGGCTGCTCATCGATTGCGGTTAATGGTTGTGTATATTCGGCTAAAAAGATATCATAAAATGTACTATTCGAAGAAACCGTAACCGTTCCGGGGCCGGGATCCACATCACAGACGCCGCCATAAAAAGCAGAGAGATAAAAACTTCCATTTGGGTTTACTACCATGGAATTGCAAAATGCGGAAGTGCCGCCGCCGAGCATTCCCGCCCAGACATAATTCCCGCCTATATCGTATTTGGCTACAAATCCATAAATACCAGTACCGGCAGTTAAAACAGCTGTACCTGCACCGGGATCAAAATCGGAAGCGCCTGTAAATACGCCAAATATATAGATAGCGGATTGGTCGTCAACCTCAATTCCCCGGGGAGAATCGAGACCCGTGCCACCTGATGCATTTGCCCAGATGAAGTCCCCGTTGTCGCTGTATTTGGCAATAAAAAAATCCTGACTACCCAGTGAAGTAAAACTGCTGGTTCCTGCACCTGCGTCAAAATCAGCGGTTCCAAGGAATACGCCACAAACCACCAGATGCCCATTTCCATCTTGTCTAAGACCTGAAGGCCGATCGAGATCAGTTCCGCCAAATCCTTTTGCCCAGACCAGATTTCCTGCTGTATCCAGTTTTGCCAGATAAGCATCAGTACTACCGGCGGCGTTCAGGCTGAGCGTACCACTCCCCGGATCAAAATCAGCATTTCCACTGAATGTACCTGTGATATACAAAGAATTGCTTTGATCAGAAATGATTTCTACTGCTTTTTCTTCCCCAGTTCCCCCGATACCTGCAGACCAGATAAAATTTCCGGAAGAATCATACTTTGCAACAAAAACATCGCCCAAACCCACAGGCGTGAGATTGTCTGTGGTAATGTTTGCATCAAAATCAGCCAGTCCAGTAAATGTCCCGTGCAGGTAAATATTTTCGGATTCATCTAGATCTATAAATGATTCTGCCTGAAATGCACTACCTGTAATTTTTCTTACCCAAACGAAGTTGCCATCGGCGTCATACCGGGCGAGGTAAAGGTTTTGTGTGCCGGTGGCGGAGAGTTCTGCAGTACCCGGTCCCGGATCAAAATCGGCAGTGAATTCAAAATAACCGGAAACATAAAGTCCGCCGGATTTATCTACTTCGATGGAATGTACGACATCAATACCGGTTCCGCCAAAGCTGAAAGCATGGATGAAGTTTCCCTGTGGATCGTATTTTACAATAAATGCGTCGGCAACTGTACTATGTGAGATAAGGTTATTTGTATTTACTCCGGGGTCAAAATCTACGGTATCCTGAAATTGCCCGGCCATGTAGATATTGCCCGCCTGATCTGTCGCGATTTCTGCAACGATTTCATCAGCTTTTCCACCGTAAGTGTGGACCCATTGGAGATTTTGTGTGTATCCTGTGAAAACGGAAAAAAGGATTGTTGAAAATAGTAGAATTTTTTTCATCATGACTGGCTATTGGTGAATGACTATTTTTTGTGTGAACACTTTGTCCTCCGTTTTCACCTGAACAAAATAAATTCCGCTTTCGGAGAGTTCGGCTTCGATTTGAGTTTGTCCCCGAATATATTTTGTTTGAACAACCTGCCCAAGAGAATTCAGGATAACCATTTCCCTGCTTCCTTTTGGCGGGTGAATGAAAAATCGCCCGTTAGCAGGATTCGGATACATTTCAAAGGCAGGAATGGCGAAGTCCTCAATAGCAGTCACGCCGCCATTCCATTTCGCTACGTACTGATTGCCATTGCTGTTGGTGAAACTCCCCCCCGCGTAAAGATTTCCGGATGCGTCAGAGGTCAGCGTCGAGATTTCATTATTTGCATTTAGTGCGGCATTTCCTGCACCCAGTTCTGTCCAGTTTGTACCGGTCCATTTGGCTACATAAGCATGGAGGGTATTATTTTTAAATGCTCCGGCAGCATATATATTTCCTGAAGGGTCACTGGCAATGGTGAGGATCGTACTGCTTTGAAAACCAGCGTTTAATGCGTTGGCACCGGTACCGAGCGCGCTCCAGTTTGTGCCGTTCCATCTGGCCACATACCAGATTTGATTGGCATCCCTGAAGTCTCCGGCAGCGTATACATTTCCTGCAGGATCGGAGGTTATGCTGTAAATGAGATTGTCAGCGTTGAGCGCATTACTGCCTGTACCCAGTTGACTCCATGTCGTACCATTCCATTTTACTACCTGGGTTTTGCCGCCTCCCTGAAATCCGCCTGCGTAGATGTTCCCATTTTTGTCAGAATGGACAACTGTCGGAAAGCCGTCGGCGTTGAGTTCATTTCCCCCGGCACCCAGTTCTGCCCAAGAGGTGCCGTTCCATTTTGCGATATAGGGTTTGGGGGAAGTGCCTGCAAACCCCACCGTAGCGTAAATATTTCCCGAAGGATCGGCAGCGATTGAGTAGATGCCAACATTGGAGACCAGTACATTATTGCCGGGGCCAAGTTCTGCCCAGGTTGAGCCATTCCATTTGGCGACATAGTTATTTCCCTGAGCATTGGTGAATGCTCCGGCGGCATAGACGTTGCCTGCTGTGTCACAGGCTAAAGAAAGTATATAGGAACTAGGGTTCAGGGCGTTGGCACCGGTACCCAGCTCTGACCAGGAAGAGCCGTTCCATTTGGCCACATATTTTTTTCCCGAACCGTTGGTGAATAGTCCGGCAGCATAGACATTTCCGGACTTATCCGCACAGATGGCGCCAATCCCACTGTTTGCGGCCAGGCTATTTGCGCCACTGCCCATTTCACTCCAGGTTTGAGCAAAAAGAGACATTGGGATCAGGAAAGTGAGGCAGATCGTTATGTAAATTTTCATTCTGGTAGGGTAGAATCAAGTGAAAAAAAGATATAGGAAAGCCTTTCGGGTTGTTGGCCCGGCCGGATATTCAAACAATAAGTGTATAGTTAATCAACCCGCTATCTATTCTTCCCAGCGGAAGACATCCTCTACGGCCATTTCAAATCCGTCGATGACGTTGGATCGAAGCAAATATTGGTTGAAACCATCCAGTGAATGCCATAGACAGGTGGATGATTAATAACTTCGCCCAAAATAAATTCGGCCTTACGGTTTTCGTCTACCTCTGCCCAGAAGGTATGGCGGAGGGTTTGTTCCGCCTCCCATTCTGCCTGCAGGGCCTCCAGTAGCTGGGGCATTTCAGGCGAAGCCATTATGGTTTTGATAATGTCCCTGGTCATAAGGTAAATATACGATTTTTTTACAAAAACAGGTATCCGGCCATTCCCGAATATTCGGGATTGAAGCAGGAAAATAACAGGCATAACTTAACGCATTATTTTTCTCATTGATTTTTCTATACTTTGAAAATGGACGTAATGAAGACTTATATCCTGCTTATTGTTGCCCTCATAGCCATTGCGGGCTGTGCCCAAACGAATTCTTCCAATACCTATGCTGAAAATGATAGCCCCAACATACCTGCCGATATGAATACTTCTGATTTCTCCCGCCAATCTTCAGGCAATGGCAACGGCGGTCAGTTGACCATCCGTCAGGGCCAGTTTTTTACTTATGCAGTACCGCCCGGGTGGCGAGTCTCCGAAGACGGCCAGTTTGCCGTAGTGCTTGTCGCTCCCGACAATGCGGCTGTGACCATTATGGTAGGAAATTCCGGCATGCCGGTCAACTATCCGCCCGGACAATACCTGTATGAAAAGCTGATAGCAGGCGGTTATACCAATCTTCAACTCAGCCAGCCGCGCCAGGGTACGCCTGTGACGGGTTGTCAGTATGCTTATACATTTGATTATACCTATAGTGTAAATGGCGTCCCTTGTCGCGGACAGGCTACTTGCAGCGTGGCGCCTTCCTACGATGCTGCTACCATGGTGGTAACCTGTGCAGCTTCTCAGGCCAGTCAATGGCAATCTTATGCCTCATGGTTGCCTCAGGTCGCGGCACAGTTCTCTGCCAACAACGGAGCAGCCTTCGGTATGCGGGGGATTATGCAGCAAAACCTGCAAAACTCCACCGCCTACGGCGAAGCTGCAAGACAGTACCGCGAATGGTCTCAGCAAAACTGGCAACAAGTCACGGATCAGCGCAATCAGTCTCAAGACCGCAACAATCAGCAGTTTCGCGAGAATCTAGGCGCTGTACAATCCTACACCAACCCTTATGATTCACGTTCTGTCGAACTTCCCACCACCCATAGCTACTATTGGGTAAACCGTCAGGGAACTACCTGGGGTACTAATGACCCCGGAGAAAATCCTAATGTCGGCTCTACCCAGGAATGGATGCGGATGCAAAAACAGTAGATGAAGGGGATTTTGGCAAGTGTTAAAACAACGCTGGGAAATGTTATCGCGTTTGATGAATACAGCATAAGTACCTGTCGTAACCAAAGTTTACCTTCCTATGAAAACAATTCTTCTGATAATCTCTTCCCTGTTTACCCTTCTTTTTTGTAGCTGCAAAGAAGAAGTTCCCGTCACAGGAGATGGATTTACCTATACCCCGACAACTGCGCTTAGAGATAAAGCGTCATTCCCTTTTGGCGTGGCAATTCAGGCCGGCAGAATTTCCAACCCTGCTTATGGAAGTCTTGTTTCTAAAGAATTCAGTAGCCTGACGGCGGAATATGAAATGAAACAGAATATCACCGCTACCGGCCCCGCAACTTACAATTGGACGCCAACAGATCAGATCGTCAATTTTGCTCAGGCCAATAACCAGCGTGTACATGGTCATGCTCTCTTATGGCACAGTGCAGTCCCCGACTGGATTACCAATTTTTCAGGTAGTTCGGCTGAGTTTGATACGGTGATGAAAAATTATATTCATGCAGTTGTGGGGCGATACAAAGGTAAAGTCGCCAGCTGGGATGTCGTCAATGAAGCCTTTGAGGATCAGAGCGGAAATCTCCGCAATACGGTTTTCCGGACAAAAATGGGGGATGATTATATAGCTCGTTGTTTCCAGTACGCGAGAGAAGCTGATCCGGATGTATGGTTGTTTTACAATGATTACGGAACTATTTATGACAACAAAAAACTCGACGCCATGCTGGCAATGATCGATGATTTTCAGACCCGGGGAATTCCGATTGATGGGGTAGGGTTTCAGATGCATATTTCTTACAACTGGCCCTCTCTTTCGCAGATTCAGAATGCCGTAGACAAGGTGAAAAGCAGAGGGTTGAAAATCCATTTCTCCGAACTCGACATCCGCGCCAATCCTGACGGAGACCTTACCCAACTGACTACAGACAGGGCCACCGACTTACAGAAGCGGTACAAAGATATTGTTACCCTGTACAAAGGCATTCCCGAAGCGCAGCAGTTTGGCATTACGGTTTGGGGCCTGAAAGACAATGAAAGCTGGCTGATCAATTTTTGGGGAAATCCTGAGTGGCCCCTACTTTTTGATGCTGAAAGTAAGTATAAACTTGCGCATAAAGGCGTAATTGAGGCACTATAAACCCATCTCTCAGTATAAATTTATACCAATGAAGCGATTTTACATTCTGTTATTTTTCATTAGCTGTTTTTCTGTTTCTAATGCACAGTTAACTGTAACCGGCTTTACCAATTACAGCCTTCACGGCTTTAATGTTTTGGTCAATGACCAGGCCATCAGTCAGCATGCTACTGCAACCCAGGGTGCCGTAGATTACCTCGATACCCTGCTGTTGCAGATTACAGAGATCGGGCTGGCGCAGGATATTATGGATTCTTTGCTAAAGGTGCCAATATTCATGGAATGGGCACTGACCACCGGCTCTGCCTGGTACCATCCCGATGTCAACTGGCTGATACAGAATGGTTACAACCCCGCTAAAGCCAAGGCAGTGGAAATCGCCAATATCACCAACTTTGTCAACTGGTCAAAGCAAAACCAGCCGCTCATGATTATGCACGAACTGTCTCACGCCTATCACGACCGGGTATTGGGTTTTTCGTACAGTCCGATTCTCAATGCATACAACGCAGCCATGAATGCCGGAATTTACAATTCGGTTCCTTATAATCCCGGCAACGGCAATGCCCCATTTAACCAGCCCGCTTATGCCAAAACCAATGAACGCGAATACTTTGCAGAGATTACCGAGGCTTATCTGGGCGAAAATGATTATTTCCCTTTTGACAGCACCGATCTGAAAACCCACGATGCTTTGGGTTATGCAGTCGTAAAGGATGTCTGGCGGTTTAATGCGTCAACGGCGATAGAGAAAAATCTTCGTGGAGAAAATCTGCAGATTTACCCCAATCCATCCCAGGGGTATATTCATTTTGAACTTCCGGCTTCTGTGATTCCTGATCAAATCAATATCTTCAATATGACTGGGGCATCTGTATTTAGTGGTAAGCAGACAGACTCCCGGTTGGATGTCAGTGCGCTGTCCTCCGGAACGTATTTTCTCTACGTGTCTGACAAATACGGCGAAACCTACAGGGGAAGGTTTGTCAAAGAATAGTACTTATAAAAAAATCAGCCAAACCAGCCCTTCATTCAGCAGGGCGATGGTAAGTATGACACCGCCAAAAGAGCCAGATCATCGTTGACCTGTCTGCGAATAGAAAATCATATGGTTACTCCCGAATACTCGTAATTGAACAGCCTTCCTCTAATGCCGAACTTTGAGGAAATCTGTTTGATTATCATAAGCTCGATTTCTCATGAAAAAGTTCTGGCTGGTTTTCGTTTATAGTATTTGTCTCATTGTGACCCTTTCTGCCCAACCCCAATGGGTACCGGTGAGTCCGTTTGGTGGAGAAATCCGCAGTGTATGGCAGGTAGGCAGCGATTTGCTCGTCGGCACGGGTGCAGGCATTTACAAAAGTACAGATGGCGGGCTTACATACAAAGAACATTCCCGCGGGATACCTTCCGGTGACATCATTTCACTTTTTGCTTCCGGAAATACTTATTTTGCATGTATCCGCGACAAAGGCATTTACACCAGTACCGATGGCGGCATAACCTGGGCACTTTCGCTTAAAGGCGGCTACCTGCGGCAGGATGGGTTTGGCAGATCCGATATTCAGCAGGTGGGCAATAGCGTATTTGTGCGGGGATACAACGTGGATAGCCTGTATTTTACCGACAACGGCGGACAAAGCTGGACTTCAAGGAAAATTGACAATAGCTTATTTAACAATACGTATTCCGCGGGAAACAGCCTGTTTGCTTACAGCTTTAATGCTTTGGGGGCGCAGGCCGGTCTTTACCGTTCCGATAATCAGGGGCAAACCTGGAGCTTAAGCGCTGGCGGAATGCCACCCGGAACTTTTATCGCCTCCGTGCTGACCATCAATGATACCCTGTTTGCCTTAAATAAGCACATTTGGCGGTCCGTTGATGGTGGTGCCAATTGGGTGCAAATGACTACCGATACCCTTAAAACCCCCACTTACAATAATACCTTCAGTCCGGAATGGTTTACCTATGATGGCACTTATATCTGGGGGCAAAACGGCGGCAACGCAGATCTTACGCTGGCTCGCTGGAAACAGGGAGATTCGGGCTGGAAGCCGGTTAATAGTGGCCTTAATTCACTGGGGAATACTCATATCATCTATTCGCATGGAGGAAAAACCTACCTTAGCCGAAAGGAGGGGCTGTATTCTACCAGTCAGGCTGCCGTGAACTGGACTTTGGCACCCCTCACCGGACTGAATGCCATCCCCGTCAACGATATTTTCGTGGAAAACTCCCTCGCACTTGCAACCAGCGCCCCCCAGTTTCTGACTACCACTGACCCCGGTACACAATGGACGCAGAAAAACCCGGTCAATATAATTGATGATCAGCCTTTTTACAGTATCGCAAAAATAGGTGGTAATTATATTTTGGGCGTTAAGGATGTATTTGGAGTACTCGAAACCTATGCCTCCACAGACCAGGGAAATACCTGGACAACAGCCAGCAGTAATGTGTATGATATCGCCCCGGCAGCATCATTTTTGGTTAGGGGAGACAGTCTGATTATTTACGGTTCGTATGGCGGAACACCGGCTGCGTATATTGCCGGAAATACAGGCCAAAAGATACAAGATATCAGCAGCGGTCTTTTTGGTTGGTCATTTGATGATGGGGTTCCCTCCATGACCGTACACAAGGGCGATTTGTATTGTGTGATTACAGGTTTTTCCAGTCCATTTACTAAAATCAGGAAATGGAATTTCCCATCCGGAACATTTTGGGAAACCGTAAAGGAAAAGATTGACAACCAGTTTTTTGGTGCTTACGCCATCTCTTCCTGGAAAGATAAACTTTACCTCGGCATGGCCGGCGGAGGCGTGAAAGTATCGGATGACGACGGCGCCTCATGGACTGACTTGAATGGCGGACTTTCAGGTGAGACGCCTAATGCATTTCAACCAGCGGGAGATTCCCTGGTGATGGCTACCGATGCGGGTGTATTTTTGCTGAAGTCTGGAAATAACACATGGGAAAACCTTTCGGAAAATCTACCGGTAGGCAATATCCGCAAAATTCAGGTTTCCCCCTGGTATATCTGGGCTTTGACAGAAAATGGAGGCGTATGGCGTTTGCCCCGCTTTGCAGGGGTGGATGTAGATGAACTTTCTTCGCTGGAAGTGAATTTTTACCCCAACCCCGCAAAAGATATCCTGACAGTGGAACTGCCCTTCGCGTCATCCGCTACTTTTACACTTTTGGATATCCAGGGAAAAAGGATCCATCAATGGACATTTTCCGACACGAAAATCACCTTAAATCTGCCTCCTCTGGATGCAGGCGTTTATCTGTTAAAGATCGAGCAGGGAGGGCGGAGTACCGTGAAGAAAGTCGTCATGGGCGGAAATAACCGATGATTTTTGTATCTTGCGACAAAGCAGGATATCATGGGCGAAAAAGCACTGGCAACCTACGGCATCAAAGAATACCTTAGTTTTGAAAAAGAAGCCGAAACTCGGCATGAGTTTCACAACGGGGAGATTTTTGCCATGGCGGGAGGGACATTTAATCATGGCCTGATCGGACTTAATATTGGCATGGAACTAAGTCTTTTGAGTAGGAAAGCTGGATGTACAGCCGTAAACGGCGATGTGAAGATCCGGATCGAAACTTCCAATCGTTTTCTATATCCTGAGGCATCTGTGATCTGTGGGGAGGTTGAATTCAGCAAAGACGATCCGAATGCCATAATCAACCCTGTACTCATCGCAGAAGTGCTTTCCGAGTCTTCGGAAGCCTACGACCGGGGCGCAAAATTTATGTACTACCAGCAGATTCCATCTTTCCGGGAATATATCCTTATTTCCCAGCTTTATCCGGTGGTTAATATTTTTTACAAAAAAGACGATGCGATATGGGAAATGCAGACCATTATAGGTCTGGAGGGGGAGTTTGAGATTCGCACTTTGGGCGGCATTGTGAAGATGTCAGATCTTTACCGCAATACCCGCGACCTCACCGACCCGTTGGCTTAGCCCCTTATCATTTCCACTATCTATACTACTATGATTAAGTTTTGTCTTTTGATGGCACTATGCCTTTTCTTTGCTGTTTCCGTTTTTTCCCAGAGAAATAACAACTATTTTCCTGTACAGGTAAAAACAGAAAACGGAATCATTGAAGGCGATTACGATGTGCAGACAGGTATGCAGTTTTACCGTGGCGTTCCTTTTGCAAAACCACCCGTAGGCGCACTTCGCTGGAAAGCGCCACAACCTCTGGAAAACTGGGAAGGCGTACTTTCTACCAAAAAATTTGCCCCTAGACCTGTGCAGGGAGTCGTCTTCGGCGATATGAGAAGCCGGTCAGATGGCCTCAGTGAAGATTGTCTGTACCTCAATATCTGGACTCCCGCCAATCGAAATACCAAAAACCTTCCTGTGCTGGTGTATTTCTTCGGTGGAGGTTTTGTAGCCGGTGACGGTTCTGAGCCCCGCTATGATGGAGAAAGTATGGCAAAAAAAGGTATTGTAGTTGTTACGGTTAATTACCGGCTCAATATTTTTGGATTTTTTGCACATCCTGAACTGAGTGCAGAAGCACCTTACAAAGCATCCGGAAACTATGGACTCCTCGATCAGCACGCTGCGCTGCAATGGGTACAGCGCAATATTGCAGCATTTGGCGGTGATCCTAAAAAAGTGACCATTGCCGGAGAGTCGGCAGGTTCTATTTCTGTGAGTGCACAAATGGCGTCGCCGTTATCCAGAAATCTGATAGCCGGTGCAATTGGTGAGAGTGGTGCGGGGATTCATCCCACACTTGCTCCGGTACCTTTGGCCGAAGCCGAAAAAACCGGGCTGGAATTTGCCCGGAATGCAGGGTATCCGACATTGGCTGAGCTTCGCGCACTAAGCACAAAAGAGGTTTTTGAAATCTATCAGGAGTCCCGGAGGTTTGGTTTTCCGACAGTGGTCGACGGTTATTTTTATCCCAAAACCATTCCGGCAATTTTTACAGCTAAAGAACAGGCCATGGTGCCGTTGCTGCTGGGATGGAACTCTGCCGAGATACCGGGAATCGCTTTCACCCAGGGACTTCCATTGACTGAAGAAAACTATGTAAAAAAGGTAAAAGAAGCGTATCCTAAAGAGTTTGAAACTGTATTAAAATTGTACCCTCACGGTTCTGAAAAAGAAATTGAATTGTCTGCCACGGCACTTGCTTCGGACGGGTTTATCGCATACAGCACCTGGAAGTGGTTTGACTTACATCGGAAAAACAGTGATCAGCCTGTGTATCGGTATTTGTACAGTAAGTTGCGCCCGCCGCTGGCTGATCAGGGGTTTGTTTCAGGCCTTGCAGGAGGAACCGTAAAAAAGGATGCCGGTACACCTTCGGAGCCAGCCCCGGTCGGCGCGCCTCACGCATGCGAAATCGAATATTGTATGGGGAATTTGCACCTGGTGTATGAATATGCCTGGACGGAAGATGACTATCAAGTTTCAGAAACTATGATGAGTTACTTTGCCAACTTTATCATTCACGGTAATCCCAACGGAAAAGATCTTCCCGACTGGCCGGCAGCTCAAAAAAATGACCCCAACCCCGATGTAATGGTGATTGATGTAAAATCACAGTCCGTAAAAGCCAAAGATGATGCCCGCTATTTGTTTCTGGATAAAGCTTATGGGAATAATTAACCCTATGTAATTGTAGCAAGAACCTTACGTTCACGAACATTCGGGATTGATTGTGAATGGCGTTTCGCTTAGTATTGAAACTCTCATGGGAAACGATATGTCCAAAATTCGGGTGGCTGCTTTTGACGATCATCCTGCTGTACGGCAGATGCTGGAATTGCTCATAGATGCGCAAGAGGATATGTTATGTGTTGCCGTATGGCCAGATACCCGCGAACTGATGGCCCGGGTGGAAAAAGCCGCAGCCCATGTGATTGTCATGGATATATCTATGCCCGTTATGGACGGAATCGAAGCTGTCAGGCATATCAAAGCAAAATTTCCGGCTCAGCGTATTCTGATGCAAACAGTTTTTGAAGATGAGGAAAGAATCTTTGAAGCGATCTATGCAGGCGCTTCGGGATATATCCTGAAAAACTCCGGCAACGATGCGATTATCCAGGCAATTCGCGACGTACATGCCGGAGGTTCACCCATGACCCCGAGCGTAGCTGCGCGGGTGTTGGAAAAATTCAGGGTGACCAAACCCGAAACCCCCGATACCGAAGACTATCAGCTCTCTTCCCGTGAAAAAGAAGTGCTTGCCCTGCTTGTGGAAGGCCTTAGTTACAAAATGATTGCCGGTAAACTGGAAATCAGTTTTCACACCGTCGATGCCCATATCCGCAAAATCTATGAAAAACTTCACGTCAGAAGCATGGGCGAAGCCGTGAGCAAGGCTATCAGGAAGAAGATTGTGTAGGGGGTTACCAACTTAGTGCTTCTGGTGCGGTTGAAAAAAGCTCGTTTAGTTCGGGTATATGATTATGTTGGCGTTTCATTTCTGCCCATACAGTTGGATGAAGTTCTTGCTGGATATTTTGAATAAGCTCTGCTGTTTTGCTGGATTGGGCCAGATTTCGCTCGATAATATATTCTCTCAGACGAGCTTTGTAATTCCCATATGCAGATTTTCTAGCCCTGACCAAATCATCCCGAATATTAAGTTTTAAAATCTGGATAGTATAATAGGCTCTTTGGTATGCTTCGGATTCCTCATCCTCCTCTATTTCAGTGAACATAAAAGAATCGTTGATATCAAGAAAAAGAAAATCCAATGGGTTTTCGTTGCGAGGATTTATCAAAACAGGATCTCCTATTGGGGGAGGCTGTTTTCTCACTTTCTTTAAGGAATACTGAGAAGTTAAGTTTAATTGTTCTCTTGATTCTTTTTCGAAAATTGCAAATTTATTGCTTTTGGGTGAGTTACATGGGCCACATGCCAGCAAAAAATTATTCCATACGAAAGTCTTCTCAGGGAAGATCACTTTTGGGAAGAAATGCTCAATTTCATCGGCATAAGAGTCCTCACAATAATGGCAACGTCTGGCTCCGGAACACATTGCGGCAAGCTTTTCTTTAACTTCCTCAAAAGGATTGTTTTGCTTGCGATGAGGCCAGATTTGCCTGGCTTTTTCTATTCTATCCTCATATAAGGTCAACCTGTCAATTTCAGCCTGGTAGGAAGACAGTGCCTGATTACAAGTTTTAGATAAACTTTGGGGAAATAACCTGGTCATATCAGACTCCTGTTGGCAATATTTTTCTTAACATCTCAAGCTCTGTCAATTCCTGTTTGGAGAGACTGCCTCTAAAAGATTTTTTATTCAAATCCGCAAGCTTTTCCCGCATTTGTGTTGATTTAAAAGAACTGGTAATATTTTCTCCGAAAACCTCAGTACCATAGGCATCAAGTATATTACCATAAACAAGCCGCTGAAATTCTGTGCCTTCAACTTGACCTGAAATATTTTGGGATTCGCTAGCTGCTATCCTCCATATAGAACCAAACTCTGATGCACGACAGATCAACGGACTATGAGTTGTAACTATAAATTGAATTTTTGGGAAATATTTTATTAGCCAATATCCTATTCTTGTTTGCCAGGTCGGGTGAAGATGTGCATCGACTTCATCAATCAGGACAACTCCTTCTAAGGAAATAACTAGGTTGCCATCAGAAGTTTTTTCGAAAAAATCTTCTGTCTTTTTTTCTGGAAAAAAGATGGTCATCTGCCTGATTAATTCCAGCATCAGGCTTAATACAGATCTATAACCTTCACTTAACCAGTCTATAGGTACCTTATCGCCCTGAGGAGAAGTGAAAAATACACCTTCTGAAGATATTTCGCTAAGCTTGAAACCATTAGGTAAAAGAGAATCCTGGTTAATAAAATTTTGCAATCTATCAATAAAATCACCGTCTTTTTGTTTTTCAAGTTTGCGAAATTGAAGCTTACTAAGCCACTCATCTACCATTACATAAGCAACTTCTGATTCAAAAAGTGATATGTGTGCTGCTACCCGGTGATCTACATCAAATAGTTTGTTGTACTGCGAATTCCCTCCTGTCAATCGCCGGAATGGGCCAAAAGAAGCTGAGAACCACTCATAGGTTCCTCTCCATAATCGACTTTGCTCTCCTTTAGTTCCACTGAAGAAAACTTCTCCCGCTTCCGAAGAGAAAGTTAATTCCAGCGTTTGTGGTTGTTTCGGAGGTATGTTAGCTTTTTGGGCTTCTTCTGTACTTGGGATGAGATCAATTTGTATGCTTCCCTTGGTTTGCCCAAGTCTAAGGAAGCGTTTTTCATTATAAAGGAAAGATTTAAACCTTCCCGGACCACAAAGACAAACAGAAATTGCTCTTAGTATTCCTGTTTTTCCTGTCCCATTGTCTCCAATAATCACGTGCCAACCCGCATATTGTGGAAACTCCAAAGAGAAATGATGAATTGATTGGATATTTTCCAGTGTAACATTTTTAATGTACATGCTATTGAAGTTTAGTATAAGACCTTCCCATCACTAATTATATAGTAAAAATACAAAATGTAAACAATTATTTATATAAGCCTTGGCCATCATTATATGTGTAGTTTTTATTCCTCATTTGAATTCCAACCTGCATTCTGTAAATTGGGAGTTTTCGTAAAAACTACGCATGAACGAAAACATTCAGACAGCAATCGTACTACTGACCGTGGGGATGATTACCATTTTTGTGGTGTTGTCCCTGGTGGTCCTTTCCGGAAACATACTGATTAGACTGGTAAATCGCTATTTTCCTGAACACGCACCTCCCCCTCAATCTGCCTCTCTTCCTTCAGCCGGTTCTGCCATTCCCCCCAATACCCTCGCGGCTATCGTTGCTGCGGTGGATATCGTCACTGGCGGTAAAGGAAAAGTTTCTGCTGTAAAAAAAGAAATCTGATCATCGCCTATTTTTTTATACCCTAACCCTTCCCTGAGATATTATGTCAAGAGAAATAAAACTCTGCCTGGTGTACCGCGATATGTGGCAGTCGGCAGGCAAATACGTACCTCGTGTAGATCAACTCACCCGTGTAGCAGGCCCCATTATTGAAATGGGTTGTTTTAGCCGTGTAGAAACCAATGGTGGTGGATTTGAGCAGGTAAATCTGCTGTTTGGAGAAAATCCCAACCGCTCCGTGCGCGAATGGACCCAGCCTTTCAATGACGCGGGCATTCAAACGCAAATGCTCGAACGTGGGCTTAATGCTCTTCGCATGACTCCCGTCCCTGTTGACGTCCGCAAGCTGATGTTTAAAGTAAAAAAACTTCAGGGTACGGATATCTCCCGGTCCTTCGACGGACTGAATGATCCGCAAAATATTAAAGACTCAATCCGTTACGCAAAAGAAGGCGGAATGATCGCCCAGGCTGCGCTTTCCATTTCTCACTCCAAAGTTCACACCGTGGACTATTACCTCAACCTTGCGTTTGACCTGATTGAGGCCGGCGCTGACGAAATCGCTATCAAAGATATGGCAGGTGTCGGAAGGCCCGCTTCGCTTGGGAAAATTGTTGCCGGAATCAAGAAAAAACACCCCAATATTCTCGTTCAGTATCATGCGCACTCTGGTCCGGGTTTTTCTGTAGCATCCTCTCTGGAAGTTGCCCGCGCAGGTGCAGATATCATTGATGTCGGAATGGAACCGCTTTCCTGGGGTACGGGGCACGCAGATTTGCTGACGATTCATGCCATGCTGGAAGATGCCGGGTTTTTGGTCCCTCCGGTAAATATGGAAGCATACATGGAGGTGCGTACGCTCACTCAGGAGTTTATCGATGACTTTTTGGGCTACTATATCAGTCCTTCCAACCGGTTGATGAACTCGCTGCTCATCGGCCCCGGTCTTCCCGGCGGGATGATGGGCAGTCTTATGGCTGACCTCGAACAAAATATTTCCAGTCTCAACAAATGGCTGGCTAAAGAAGGAAAACCTGCGATTACAGAAGATGGTCTCCTGATTATGCTGTTCAACGAAGTGGAGCATATATGGCCGATTCTGGGCTATCCGCCACTGGTTACACCCTATAGCCAGTATGTAAAAAACCTTGCGCTCATGAACGTCATGCAGATGATCAAGGGAAAAGAGCGCTGGTCCATGATTGCCGACAATGTCTGGGATATGTTGCTGGGCCGTACCGGCCAGTTGCCTTCACCTCCCGGAGAGGAGATCGTCGCCCTTGCCAAAACGCAGGGAAAGGAGTTTTTCAAAGGCCACCCGCAAGATTTGTATCCCGATGCGCTGGATAGTTTCCGCGAGGAAATGAATAAAAACGGCTGGGACTACGGACAGGATGACGAAGAGCTTTTAGAACTGGCCATGCACCCTGAGCAATACCGGAGTTATAAATCAGGTAAGGCAAAAGCCGAATTCGAAGCAGACCTCGCCAAACGAAAAGCGCCTGTAGCTGAAACCCCATCTACCCCCAATGTTCCTGCTGTACCCTTACCACCGCAACAGTTTTACCAACCCAAAACCATGCACATCAATGTGAACGGTGAAAACTTTGTGGTCGCCGTATCTTATGATGAAACTCCACAGCCGCCGGCAAAAGAAGTTCCCTCCGGCAATCCCGTTTCTCCGGAAAAAACTGTTTCCAATGGTTCTGCCAATCATACAGATCTGAAGGAAATTCTGGCTCCTTTGGAAGGCAAATTCTACTTTACCAAAGAACCTTCAGACAAACCGGTAAAACCCGGAGATCAGGTAAATAAAGGTGATGTCATTGGTTATATTGAATCAATGAAAGTGTATAATG
Organism: Bacteroidia bacterium; assembly: GCA_041391665.1. Taxonomy (NCBI): domain Bacteria; kingdom Pseudomonadati; phylum Bacteroidota; class Bacteroidia; species Bacteroidia bacterium. Next base: position 2,180,046 of record JAWKNO010000001.1, read on the forward strand.
CCATATCTGCGGACAAAAGCGGGAAAGTCGTGGAGGTGTGTGTGAGCAATGCCGCAGCCGTGGACGAAGACGATGTACTGATCAGGATTCAATAAGCATGGAATTATTACACAAACTCTGGGAGATGACCGCCTTTGGCGAGTTATTTTCTTCTCCGGGAACAATGCTGATGCTGGTCATCGGTTTTGGTTTATTGTATCTGGGAATCGGAAAACAGTACGAACCCTTACTGCTCGTACCCATCGCTTTCGGATTATTACTTGCCAACTTTCCCGGCGGCAATATGGGCGTAGTACCTTCTACTGAAGAAAACGGGATCATGCACATGACGCTACTGGAGATTGCCAAGGACTATGGCATCATGAATTTTGTCTATTATGCCCTGATCAAAACAGGTTTTCTCCCTCCGATTATTTTTATGGGAGTGGGAGCCTTGACAGACTTTGGTCCGATGTTGCGAAATCTGCGTCTCGCATTTTTTGGTGCGGCTGCGCAGATCGGCATATTCACGGTTTTGTTTGGTGCACTGGCCGCTGGTTTCAGCTTGAAAGAAGCGGCTTCAATGGGCATTATCGGAGGTGCAGACGGGCCTACAGCCATTTATACGACGATTATTCTGGCACCGCACCTCCTGGGGCCTATTGCTATTGCTGCGTACTCGTACATGGCGTTGGTGCCTGTAATCATTCCTTTGGTCGTGCGGTTTACGATGAGTAAGAAGGAGTTGCAGATCAATATGAAAGAGATGGACCGGCAATTTCCCAGTCCCAGGCCGATCAAAAATCTTCGGGCAGTGAAGATTTTATTTCCGGTTGTATTAGGTACCATCGTCTCCTTGCTGGTGCCTTCTGCCGTGCCACTGGTGGGTATGTTGCTATTTGGAAATCTGGTGAAGGAAATCGGTACTACCACAGAAAGACTTCACGATGCAGCTTCGGAGCCCATTATGAATGCCGCTACAATATTTCTCGGGCTGTCAGTGGGGGCTACGATGACTGCCGAGGCATTTCTCAATTACAAGACGATTATGATTGTGGTGGGCGGATTTCTGGCTTTTGCGATTTCCATCGCCGGCGGCATTTTTGCAGTGAAAATCTACAATCTGTTTTCCTCAAAAAAGATCAATCCGCTGGTTGGCGCTACCGGGCTGAGTGCCGTGCCAATGGCTTCAAGAGTGGCAAACGAACTGGCATTAAAAGAAGATCCTTCCAATCATATTTTGCAGTATGCGATGGCAAGCAATATTTCGGGTGTGATTGGTTCTGCTGTGGCTGCGGGGGTGTTGATTTCCTTTCTGGCTTAAAAAACAGCTATTTTCCTCTAAAAAGTACGCCAGTAAGTCATTGTTGATTTACTGGCGTATAATTTTATTATGCAGGCGGGTTTTGGCCTTACACGAAAAGGGCTATTTTTTTACTTTAGGTGCTTTTTTCCACCCGGTATACATCTCACTGTCCAGATCAAAAACGAGGAATAATTTTTCACTCTTTTTGAACTTGTGGCTCTCTTCGAAAATACAATCCACGCTGTAGTTGTTTTCAATGGTATGTTCCTCCCATGTACCATCATACAGTGCCATGTTGACGACTTTCAGATCATGTTCTCCCACCGGAACAGAAACCTTAAAATTCCCTCCTTTTGTCTGAGGCGCTTCCTGTGATTCCCCGGCCATTTCACCATCGATATATACAATGCATTTGGTATTGTGGTCATACCCGGGCTCAACGTTCAGGAATTTGAAGTTGACCGTTAGATCTGCTTTCTGAGCAATAGCAAATGAACACAAAAACAGGGTAATCAGTAAAATGCTGGCTTTTTTCATAATCGTAAAGATGAATAACCTTTTAAATGAATATTACAATTTTGGTACATAACACGAAGCGTCAAATGTAACGGGATTTCGGAGATTTTCAAGAGGAATTGATCCAGCCTGAAAAATATTTTTTCGCATCAGACACACATATAATCCAAAAATGTAAGCTGTGATACTTTTGTGATCTTTTGGTGAAAAACCTGTGAAACCATATTCGCAGTTTTGTAAGCAGGAAGACATACGGATCATACTCCGGCTTCTAATTTTATCCTCCATTAAAACCTGGAAATACATGAAACAACTGATTTATCTCTGGTTTATTCCCACGCTTTTGCTTTCTGCATGTATCGGGGATGATATTATTTTTGATTTTGTCGGGGCGTCTGTAAGAATTTCCAATCCGCTCGACAGCCTGGCTACAGGAGACACTCATACTTTTGAAGCTGTTTATTTCAACGAGGTTGGAAATGAAGAACCCGCAGTATTTAGTTGGAGCAGCCGCTCGCCTGATATACTTTCGATTACAGAAGACGGAATTGCCACTGGCGTAATGGAAGGAAACGCTGAGGTGAGAGTATTGGCATATCAGGGAGATGATATAGTTGCTGCTGACAGTTTTTCCGTTGTGGTAGGTGGGAAAACGGTAGTTTCCGGCGGATCGTCCCGTACCGGTACTATCAAAACAACCAGCAGCTATTTACTTCAGGGAAGTTTTGTGCTAAGTCAGCAGGGGCAAAATCTCGTGCTGGAATTGGGCGATGACTACGAAGCATCCACTGCACTTCCGGGGTTGTATGTTTATCTGACCAATAACCCCGGCACAAATGTCGGTGCGCTGGAAATTGGGGCAGTGAAAGTATTTAAAGGCGCACATTCTTATATAATCCCTGAGCCTGCCCAGCTTTCCAGCTACAAATATGTACTCTATTATTGTAAACCCTTCAGCGTCAAAGTCGGTGACGGTGAAATCAAATAACATAACATGAAGACCCGTATTTCTTTTCTCATCATGACAGCAGTCTTCGGCATTCAGGCTGTTTTTGCCGGGGGCGGATGGCCACAGGAAAAGGGCCATGGATACTTTAAGGTTTCTCAGTGGTGGCTTATCTCCAATCAACATTTTACAGATGTCGGGCAGATTGATCCCAATGTAACCAATAAAATATTTAACACCAGTTTTTACGGTGAGTATGGCATCACGCCACGGCTTACAGGGATAGTCTATGCGCCATTTTTCAGCAGGGCATTATTTAATAATATCCGGTCAGGAACAACCAGCGAAATCCTCGTTCCCGGTGAGGCGATCAACTCATTTGGCGATACAGATGTGAGTGTCAAATATGGATTAACGCCTAAAAAATCTGTGGCCGTAAGTGCTACGCTGACCCTGGGGCTTCCTTTGGGAAATTCACGCGGCGGATCTCAGGGCAATCTGCAGACCGGCGATGGCGAGTTTAACCAACTGATACAGATCGATGCCGGAAAATCTTATAAGCTTTTCGGGAAAAATGCCTACGCCAATATTTACGCAGGATTCAATAACCGCACGGGCGGGTACTCTGACGAATTTCGTTTTGGCGCGGAGACGGGGGTGCAGTTGTTTGACAACCGGCTGATAGCACTGGTGAGGGTGTATGGGGTAAAATCCTTCAAAAACGGAACCCTTGCCGATGCCATTACCAGTACCAGTATATTTGCCAACAATAGCGAGCATATTACCATTTCTCCGGAAGTCGCCTGGAAATTTGGTAAAAACTGGGGGGTATCTGCTACCGCAGGCGGAGCAGTGTATGGTCGGATTATTTTTGCCAGCCCTGCCTATTCTGCCGGAGTATTTCTGACTATTTAATACATTGGTCTGATCGTCCAATCGTTTCCCCTAAGGCTTGTAAATCGCTTGAAATTCGGTTACTTCGGATAACCGTATGCGTATCATCAGTATTATTGTCAAATATTTTTGGGTCGTGATGCTCGCCGGTCTGGTGGCAGGGCTCCTTTGGCCTGTATATAGTCAGTCTTTGATGCCACTATTGGAGCCGGTACTGATTTTCCTTTTGTTTCTGGTTTTTCTGAAAACCGACTTTCTGGAAATCCTCAGTGGTATCAGCAACTTTCGGCTGATGGCCTATATTTCGGTTATGTTTTTAATCGTGATGCCTGTTGGCGTATTTTACATGGCAAAGCCATTTGATCCTCAGCTGGCAGCAGGTTTTCTGTTATTGACTGCAATGCCTTCGGGTACGGCAACGCCGGCACTTACCGACCTGATGAAAGGCAATGTCGGGCTCTCCATGAGTGTGGCGATTATTACTTCATTGCTGGCACCGGTTACGGTCCCGCTGCTTATGTGGGTCTGTTTGGGTGCTGAAGTCGAACTCAATCCTTTTGATTTGTTTCGCAAGCTGGGATTTTTAGTCTGTTTACCATTGGTTATGGCAGCGGTTGTCAAACGTATTTCTCCCGCACTGATCACCAAAACCAAACCCTGGTACTCTTTCGTGAATGTGGTTATTTTTGGGGTATTTGTGTATGCAACGGTGGGTTCGCAGCAGGCGGCTATTCTCAAAAACCCGTTGGATCTTGTAGGACAAGTTGTCGCTCTGTATATCCTGTTTGGATTTCTTCATCTGGCAGGCTATCTCATGGGCTGGAAACTGGCTCCCAGAGACCGCCTTACCATTACGATTTCCCGTGCTTATATGAATAATGGTATGGCGATCGTACTTGCTGCCCGGTTTTTTGATCCGGCAGTTTTGATACTGATGATACTCTCGGAGTTTCCATGGAATACTTTTCCCCTTCTGCTTCAAAAGATAGCTCTTCGCAACAAATGGATATAAGTTGCTGATATGTTCTGTTAGGTGGGGATAGATTTATGGCAATTCCCAGGGCTTCCTGTATTTCGGTTTCACCAGCGCGCTGGCCGCTTTATTTCCGCCAAAGCTCCGCTTCTCTTCATCCCACTCCAGCCGCGACCCCGTGCGATAGGCAATATTTCCCATATGCGCATAAAACGCTGCTGCATATCCGTCTTCCACGGTACAGGCCGGGCTTGTTCGGTTCCTGACAGCATCAATAAAGTTGGCCGCATGCTCCGCATGGTAACTGTTTTGTCCCTGCTGCCGGGGCCTAGTTTCTATAACATCTTTACCCTCCCGGGTTTCCGGATATATCTGCCAGCTTTCCCGGTTTACCACCAGGGTCCCATTCTCGCCCATGAATGCAATCCCATATACTCTGTCATACTGCTCGCGCTGTATCCCGCCATTGTGCTCCCATGTCAGGGTAAATCCGTCCATTTCATACAATACATCCAATGTATCAGGCGTCTCAATCGCCTGGTTGATGTAATTGTAAATGCCTCCTGCCGCAGACACAGCTTTTGGCGCTCCTTTGACTTTCATTGCCCATAATACAATGTCCAGCAAATGTACGCCCCAGTCGGTCATCAGTCCGCCGCCAAAAGCCCATTGGTGCCGCCAGCCGCCATGAACACGGCTCGCATTGTATGGCTGCGCTGCTGCTGGTCCCAGATACATATCCCAGTCAAAACCTGCCGGTGGTGTTGTATCAGGTACTTTGGGCAGTCCTTTCCCATAGTTAAAATTGGCCCATACCTTTACTCTCCGTATATGTCCCAATTTTCCTGATTGTACAAAATCAACGACTGTCTGCCAGTGTTTTCCGCTGCGCTGCTGTTGACCGACCTGAACAATCCGGTTGTATTTCCCCGCAGCTTCTGCCATGACCCTGCATTCTTCAATAGAGTTGGCCATGGGTTTTTCCACGTATACATCTTTCCCTGCTTCACAGGCATGTACCATCTGAAGACAATGCCAGTGGTCAGGCGTGCCGATGATGACGATATCTATGTTTTTATCGTCGAGCAATTTGCGGTAGTCAGAATAGTTTGCAGGCGTTTTGCCTGTCAGTTCTCCGATCTCTTTTGTCCTGTCTGCCAAAACCTGACTGTCTACATCACAAAGGGCGGCGCACGCCACTCCGTCAATTTTAAGGTGGTTTTTCAGGTCAAAGGCACCCATTCCCCGACAACCAATCAGACCCACACGCAGGATGTCAGAAGGCGCAACTTTTTGTATTTTCCGGGGAAATGCGCGCATACCCAGCAACGAGACTCCTGTCAGCGCAACGCCAGAGCTTTGGATAAATTTTCTTCGCGAGTATTTCATGATTCCTTATTTCAGATAAAGGAAATTAACAAAAAAATCCTTGTAAATTTATTCTCGTAAGAATTTGCAGAAACCCATTCTATGAGAAACCTGATCTTGTTGTCCCTGGTTAATTTTCTCTTTATTTCCCCTATCCTGAGCCAGAATCAGGAGGTCTTCCCTGATAGCGCTTACGCAAAATATACCTGGCAATCCTTTGTGAAAATGCCTCAGCTTAAGGATACGCTGGATTGGGAGAATGTGGACTACAGCCTGTTGAATGCCGCCGTTTTTTTCCTTACCAATAAGTCCCGTGAAGAAAACCGCAGGAAACCGCTCGTATTTTCGCCCGCTCTCCGGGATGTGGCAGATTACCATTCATCTCAAATGGCTCAGTACGAATTTGTGGATCACTACAACCGGCGAAACCCAGCATACAGTACGCCTGAAAAGCGGGGGAAACGGTTTAAGGTGGACGTGATTGCGGAAAATGTGGCCAGTTCGTTTTTATATGACTATAAGTCCGGCACCAATTTTTACCGTGCGAGCCGGGGAGATAGTTTCGATTTTTATGATAATGATAACCGCCCTATCTTGCCACATACCTATTTGGGTTTTGCTACTCAGATTGTCAATGACTGGATGTCTTCCAAAGGCCACCGCTCAAACATTCTTCACCCGGGGTTGCATACGTTGGGTTGTGCGATCAGAGCAGGGAAAAATGATATGGCGGAAGGAATGATTCCGATGGGATACGGGACGCAAAATTTTGGACTATAACAGATTGATCTACTACTATGAATTTTCGTATTGAACGTCTTTGTCTGAGCCTTTTTTTGCTACTGGCGGCTTGTGCTAACTCACGGGAGAACGCACCCGATGAAATACGCAATATCGTGTTTATCATTGGCGATGACCACGCAGCCTATGCCATTGGGGCATATGGCAACCGCGATATTCATACGCCGAACCTCGACCGGCTTGCCAATGCCGGAGTAATGTTTCGCAGTGCCTACGCCAACGCTCCGGTTTGCAGTGCTTCGCGCCAGTCTTTGCTTACCGGCCGTTATCCACACGCAGCCGGCGTTACGCTGCTTCGCACCCCGCTGCCTGATTCACAGATAACCGTTGCCGAACACCTCAAAACCTTCGGCTACCATACCGCGGCCATTGGCAAAATGCATTTCAACAATCAGCTTTCCCATGGATTTGATACGCTGATTGAGCGAAAAGCCTATCAGAAGTACCTTGAGGCAAATCCTCCGGCTCCTGTACCTGATTCTATTGCAGTCAGACCTCCCTGGCATCCGTTTCGGGATCATGCCCGCGTCTGGCTCAACTCGGAAGCATTGCCTTCGGCTTATGCTGATAAAGATGATATCGGAACCTTTTATGCGCATGAAGCCAATAAGTTTATGGAGGCCAATAAGGACAACCCCTTTTGTATGTGGGTGGGGTTTCACGAACCGCATTCTCCTTTCAATTTCCCGGTAGAATTCAGAAACAGATTCCAGGGAAAGGATATGAAACTTCCCCAGGGTACGGAAGAGGACGATCAGTGGATTCCTGAAGTGTTTGCAGACCTTACCGATGAGGAAAAAAAGGGCATTATTGCTGCGTATTATACATCAGTAGAATATCTGGACAAAAATGTGGGCATTATTCTCGACCAAATCGAATCACTCGGTCTGGTGCGAAATACCATGATTGTCTATATCGGCGATCACGGCTATTTGCTCAATCATCACAAACGTTTTGAAAAACATATGATGTGGGAGCCTGCGGTTCATGCGCCAATGATCATTTGCGCTCCCGGCCACTTCCCTTCGGGTATTGTCATAGATCCTTTGGTAGAATTTGTAGATCTCGTACCAACCTTGCTCGAAGGATTGGGAAAACCGCCGATGGAAACCGCTCAGGGAAAGAGTATGATGCCACTGATCATGCAAAAGAGCTCGCTTCACAAAGATTATATTTTCTCCGAATTTCTGTCCGACAACAAAGCCATGGTGCGGACCAAGGAGTGGAAATATATTTTTAGCACCGGCAAACGCGATCTCGGGCAGGGCTATGCAACCGGAAACCCACCACCAGGCATTACGCATCGCCTGTATGATCTGGCTGCAGATCCAAATGAAACCACTAATCTGGCTGGTAAACCTGACTACCAGGGCGTACTGGGCGAAATGCAGAATATCATGATTTCCCACTTCCGGCGTACGCATCCAAATGCAGCAAATGTACCGGAGAGTGATTCTGCCGAAACAGAACTAGCTGCGTTCTGCGAACCACCGGAAGGGGATGAAGATCCTGATACTCGTTAATCATCAACCCAGGGTAATGCGTTTGCCATCCTGGGCAATAGATTGATAAATCGCCTCAATGATTTTCATATCGCGGAGACCTTCTTCCCCCGATATGTTGTGGTCAGCTTCGCCGGTTTTCAGGCTTCGGGCGACGCCGTCCATATGGGCAGCCTGCTGGTTGATTCCCTGTATCTGCATAGGCCCGTCGCTGGTTTCGCCTTTCAGGCCGCTGTAGCTATACACCGGGCGAATGTCAAACCAGCCATTTTCAGCAGCTGCATATAATCGCTGAATATTGGAGTTGTAAGTGGTTCCACAGTTGGCGACAGCACCGGAGGGGAATTCCATCTGCCAGAAGATGGTTTCATCTACTTCCGCAAATTTGACCGGATCGGTTTTGTATTCCCGTGCCGTGACGGCAATCGGTTCTTCATTGGTAGAATACCGCGCCCCCTGGATGACATAAATGCCCACGTCCATCATGGCCCCTCCACCTGCAAGATTTTTGCGCAGGCGCCATTGCGTAGGGTCGCCGATGCGAAATCCAAAACTAGCTTCCACAATCTTTATTTCCCCATAGACTTTTTCCTTAGCGATACGCATGGCTTCCATGCTAAAGGGATCGTAGTGCAGGCGGTATCCAATATAGAGTTTTCTTTTTGCGGCTTTACAGGCAGCAATCATTTGTTCGGCCTCTGCAACACTTACGGCCATAGGCTTTTCGCATATGACATGTTTGCCGGCTTTTGCAGCGCGGATGGTATATTCGGCATGCATGGAGTTGGGCAGGACTACATAGACAATATCGATGTCGGGGTTGTCGGCTATGGAGTCAAAATTTTCATAGTTATAGATATTTTTATCGGGAATATTGTATTTGGCTTTCCACTCTTCGGCTTTTGCCGGTGTACCAGTGACGATGCCCGCCAGGTAGCAGTCTTTGGTTTCGAGGAGGGCAGGTGCAAGCTGGTTTTTGGCATAATTGCCGAGACCTACCAGCGCAATGCCGAGCTTTTTCCCGCTTTCATCCTGCGCACAGGCCGAAAGGGCAGAAAGGGAGAGACCAGAGGTAGCCAGGGCAGCCGCTCCCAGCCCCAGCGAAGACTGGCGGATGAAGGTGCGACGGTTGGTAAGATGTTTGGGTGTTAAGTCAGAATTTTTCATAGCAAAGGGAATTAACAGGATATTACAGGATGATTGAAAAGATAAGGTATGCTATTATAATATTTATCATTTGAGAATAAACAATTTTCCTCAAAAAAAGGGCTATATTCGAGATTTTAAGCTGAAGAAACTTTTTTTATACTTGCATTTTTCAGTCCCGGTTATCTATGCCTACTATACCGCCTCCCGGATCATTATCCTCAGTTACGATTGACTGCCCGATTTTTGGCTTTGATGATTTTATGCTGAAAATACTGCTCGTCAAGCGCGATATAGAGCCATCTAAAGGAATGTGGGCTTTGCCCGGAGGATGGATTTTTAAGCATGAAAATACAGATGATGCAGCAAAACGTATTCTCGAAGAAGCTACCGGGGTGCGTGATATTTACATGGAGCAACTGGGCGTTTTTGGCGACGTCAACCGATATCCGGGGGAGCGAATTATTACCATTGGATACACCGCACTGATCAACCCGCATAAGTATAAACTCCGCCATGGCCCCGATGTCAGTGAGGTGCGTTGGTTTGATACAAAAGCTGTTCCCCGCCTTACTTTTGATCACAACGAAATTGTGAAAAGTGCCCTGGAACATCTTAATAAACGTTTTCGCGAAGAACCTATCAGCTTCGAACTACTTCCCCGCAAATTTACCCTTCCCCAAATCCTCAGCCTCTATGAGTCAGTACTGGGCATCGAGATGGACCGCCGTAATTTCCGAAAAAAAATGCTTCAGCTTGACATCCTTGAAAAGCTGGAAGAAAAACAGAAGGGGGTCGCTCACCGCGCTGCGAGTCTGTATCGGTTTGATGAAAAAAAATATAAAGAGAATGGCTTTCGTTTTGTGATAAGAGATGGAAAGTGATCTGGAATGGATGCCAATGGCCAGATATTACGATTCATTCAGTTCAAACCTGAGACTCATTTCTCCCACTTTTACCAAAAAACTTCCTGCTTCCAGCAGTTGATTTCCCTCGCTGTCAGGAAAAGTTAAGTGCTGGTTGGGACGAATAATAAAGGTGCTGATCGTTTCTTCGCCCGGAGCCAGTGTCTTTTTCTCAAAAAAGCGCAGTTGTTTTACTGGGCGGGTAATAGAAGCATATTCGTCAGTGATATACCACAAGATGGTCTCTTTTCCGGGGCGCGATCCTGTATTTTTGATTTTTACCGTAGCCTCAATCACACCATCGGCAGAAACATTTGGGCTGCTGATCTGCAGGTCGCTGTAAGCAAAGGAGGTGTAACTTTTTCCTTCGCCAAATTTCGCCATATGTGTTTCATTGTCGGAAAGCATGCGATAATTGTCCAGATCCATCAGCCGGTGATCATAGGGATAAAAATGCCCTGGCCATGCCGGCCACGAGAAGGGTAGTTTTCCGCTCGGATTTACTTTCCCTGCGATCACTTCTGCGATTGCCTGTGCGCCTTCAAAACCCGGCAGCCCCGCCCAGATAAATGCCTGACATTGCGGATATACTTCCCGGATTACCCGGGGTCTTCCCGAAAGCATGACAACCACAACGGGTTTTCCGGTGGCATGGGCGTCTCTGATCCATTGCTGCTGCCCGGCTTCCAGGGTCAGATCATAGATATTTCCCGAACCTTCCGAATAGGGATCTTCTCCCACAACCACAATGATAGCATCTGCGTGGACTGCGTCGGATGCCAATGACTCTTTAGTTGAAAGTACCACCTCTGTATCGGGATAGATTTTCTTTAAGCCGGTAAAAACAGTGTCCAGATCTTCGGGAAAGATTTCATCTGTATGGGGAATCCAGCGAAGCGTCCAGCCACCGGCCAGCGTTTTTTTCTGATTTGCATGCGGACCACATACCACCAGCTTTTGGATTTTCTCAGGCTGGAGTGGCAGCAGGTGTTGTTCATTTTTGAGCAACACGATAGACTCCCTTGCCGCTTCAAGCGCCACATCCGTATGGGCAGGCGTTTTGATTCTGTCAAAGCGGTCATTGCGGGGATAAGGATGCTCAAATAATCCCAGGTCAAATTTGAGTTTCAGAATACGGGCGACAGACTCGTCGATTCTCGATTCGGAGATGGTGCCTTCTTCCACCAATGCTTTTAATAACCCACAAAAGTCTGTGGTAAAAGGTGTCATAGACATGTCGATTCCGGCTTCAATAGCGATACGCACGGCTTCTTTAGGCGTTGAAGCCACTTTGTGCAAAGTGTGCAGCCGGATGACATCTTCCCAGTCTGTAACGACCACGCCCTTGAAGCCCAACTGTTCGCGTAGTACATGGGTAAGTAGCCGGCGGGAAGCATGTACAGGCACGCCATTGATTTCTGATCCGTTGATCATAAATGTTTTTACCCCCGCTTCAACTGCTGCGCGGAAAGGTGGAATAAAATATTCGTACAATACCTGATCGGGAATTTCCGCCGGTGTGCGATCCCATCCTGATTTGGGTACAGAATAGCCGAGAAAGTGTTTGGCACAGGCGGCCTGCCGGTAAGGTGCTGTTTCCTGATTGTCTTCGATGCCTCTGATCGTGGCTTTGCCCATGACGGCACATACCAGCGGCTCTTCGCCAAAAGTCTCATAATAGCGAGGAAAACGCGGGTCCCGGCCCACGTCAAGCACCGGGGCAAATATCCAGTGATGCCCGAGATCTGCCGACTCTAAGCCCGTGATACGGGCCAGTTTTTCCGGAAATCCGGGATCAAATGTGGCCGCAAGGTTGATGTTGTGAGGGGAAATGGTGCTGTTTTCGATATAGTTTGCGCCATGGACATGGTCAATCCCATAAATGACCGGAATGCCATGGCGGTCGATGCTGAGATTGATTTGCTGAAGGGCGAGTGTATATTCGTACCAGGTTTGAGCGGAGACAGCGATTCCATTGAGAAAGGAGCCGATATGATGGTCTCTGATAAAGGCTGTCGCCTTTTCCGGAGCGAATGAGAAATCATCGCCCGGGCTTCCGTCAGCATTGAGGATAACCTCCTCAAGAAGCACAGAATGTGTGATCTGGGTCATCTGACCAATCTTCTCAGCCAATGTCATTGCCCGAAGCAGGGATTGGATTTTCTCTTCTAGGTATGTGTGTGAAATCGTATTCATAAATCAAATATTGGCTTCCTTGCGAATATACCTGTCCTGTCCCATACCGAAACAACTCCTGATACAACAGGATGGATGGCGAAAAGTGTTTCCGCATATTTCTTAAAAGTTCCTGTAAAAATACCACTATCAGAAATAATCCATGCAGTTACAGGCCATAGATATCGTAATTATTGTCGGATACCTTATTCTGACAATAATCATAGGATTTTATATTTCCAAAAGAGCTTCCGCCAATATGGAATCCTATTTCCTCGGCGGCAACTCCATGCCCTGGTATATACTGGGAATTTCCAATGCTTCGGGCATGTTTGACATTACCGGTACGATGTGGCTGGTGGCGCTGATATTTGTCTATGGGGTAAAAAGTATATGGATTCCCTGGCTGTGGCCGGTATTTAATCAGATATTTCTGATGGTATTCTTATCGATGTGGCTTCGCCGGTCAAATGTTATGACAGGTGCAGAGTGGATCAATACCCGGTTTGGGGACAGGAAAGATGCCAAATTTGCCAACATCATCGTCATTGTATTTGCATTGGTGAGCGTTATCGGTTTTCTGGCTTATGCGTTTCAGGGGATTGGTAAATTTTCCTATACATTTCTTCCCCATTCCATCGAATCTTCAGCTTTTGGTACGATACCATTGACTCCCAATGTGTACGGACTGATTTTTATTGGGATAACGGCCATCTATGTGATTAAGGGTGGGATGTATAGTGTAGTGCTTACGGAGGTGCTCCAGTTTGCTATTATGACAATTGCCTCGATTTCGGTCGGCGTCATTGCTATTTTTTCAGTTTCGCCCGAAACCATACAGGCGATTGTTCCGGATGACTGGCACAATATTTTTTTCGGGTGGAAACTTACCATGGACTGGCAGGGGACGATGGCTTCGGTCAATGATAAAATCGTATCGGATGGCTACGAATTGTTTACTTTCTTTTTTGTGATGATGGTCTTTAAGGGGGTGCTGGTGAGTCTGGCAGGGCCTGCCCCCAACTATGATATGCAAAGGGTGCTCGCTACAAAATCTCCCAAAGAAGCCGCCATGATGAGCGGATTTGTTACTGTTGCATTATTTTTTCCCCGTTATATGCTCATTGCCGGAATCGCTGTCATGGGCCTGGTCGGGCTTCACGAGGTGGGATTTGATCCGATATATAATGCAGCAGAATCAGCTACAGACTTCGAACTGGTACTTCCCTATGTGATAAAAACGTATCTGCCGGTAGGTTTGCTGGGCCTGCTGCTGGCCGGACTTCTGGCTGCGTTTATGTCCACTGTTGCCGCTACGGTTAATGCTGCCCCTGCTTATCTGGTGAATGATATCTATAAAAAATATATTCGCCCCGATGCCACTGAGAAAACCTATGTCAGAATGAGCTATCTCGCCACGATTGCCATTGTGATTATTGGCGTAACTTTTGGCTACGCCACCGATTCGATCAATCAGGTTACACAGTGGATTGTCAACGCGCTCTTTGGCGGTTATGCCATCGCCAATGTGCTAAAATGGTACTGGTGGAGGCTCAATGGTTATGGTTATTTCTGGGGAATGGCAACAGGTATTGCAGCCTCACTGTTACTGCCTTATGTGGACGTTTCATTCATTCCCCTGACTCCTGATCTCGCCAAGTTTCCTATCATGCTGATTATTTCTCTGATCGGATGTCTGGCCGGCAGCTACCTGACCGCTCCCCAGCCTATGGCGGAACTGGTAGAATTTTACAAAACCGTGCGCCCGTGGGGATTCTGGAAACCCGTGCACGATCAGGCAGTGGCAGAAGATCCCGGATTTGTCAATCATTCCTCTTTCCGCAGGGATATGGTAAATGTACTGGTCGGTATTGTCTGGCAAACTTCCATCATTACCCTGCCCGTTTATCTGATACTTGGAAAATATGTATATTTATTTGCAGGTCTGGCGGTTACAGTGCTTGCATCCTGGGTGCTGAAACGCAACTGGTATGACAAACTGGAAGAAAACTGATTAGGAGAGCTACGTTTTATGGAGTATTCAGAATTTAAAGAGAAGGTGCAACACCTATTGCACCAGCATGAGGTGCTTATCCGGCGGATAAACCCCAAACACCCCAACGGAAACGGAATCTATGACAGGTACGAATATCCGGTGCTAACGGCTGCACATACGCCTGTTACCTGGCGTTATGACCTTGATTTTCACACCAACCCCTATTTAATGGAACGTATGGGAATCAATGCAGTATTTAATCCCGGTGCGATGTTGTGGGAAGATAAGATCCTGCTTATCGCACGTGTTGAGGGAGCCGACAGAAAATCATTCTTTGGCATTGCCGAGAGTAAAAATGGTATTGACGAATTTCAGTTTTGGGATTTGCCCGTTCTGCTTCCGGAAGTCGAAGACCCGGATGTGAATGTCTATGATATGCGTATGACTATCCACGAAGATGGCTGGATATACGGGGTGTTTTGTACCGAAAGAAAAGATCCTCAGGCCCCTCCCGGAGATATGAGTGCAGCCGTTGCCCAATGCGGCATAATCCGCACCCGAAATATGCAGGACTGGGAGCGCCTGCCTGATCTCAAAACCCCCTCGCCACAGCAGCGCAACTGTGTGCTGCACCCGGAGTTTGTGGAGGGAAAATACGCGTTTTACACACGTCCGCAGGACGACTTTATCAACCCCGGCAGCGGCGGCGGCATCGGCTGGGGGTTGCTGGAAGATATCACGCACCCGGTGATTTCTGAAGAAATCATCGTCAATTACAAAGCTTACCATACAATCAAAGAAATGAAAAACGGCCAGGGGCCTGCTCCGATCAAAACGGAACACGGCTGGCTCCATCTGGCACATGGTGTGCGAAATACCGCTGCCGGACTTCGGTACGTCCTTTATACCTTTATGACGGATCTGGAAAAACCCTGGGTCGTTACCTATGAACCCGGAGGTTATTTTATCGCTCCACAGGGAAAAGAGAGGGTAGGGGATGTCTCCAACGTCGTTTTCAGCAACGGATGGGTAAAAAAAGATAATGGAGAAGTCTATATCTACTATGCTTCGGCAGACACGCGCATTCATGTCGCGACGACGACGGTAGATAAACTGGTCGATTATACCATCAACACGCCGCCGGACGGCATGCGCTCTGTTGCCTGTGTGGAAGACCGCACAGCCATGATCCGGAAGAATCTGATTCTCTTACAGGACAAAAAACAATTTGCTAACTAGACTTTCCCACCACTTTCATGGTGCCATTCATCATGCGCCAATGTCCGGGAAATGTACAGATGAAAGGATAATCACCGGGCGTCGCCGGAGCCTGAAAACGAATTCTTATTGTCTGCTTGGGATCCACCAGCCCGCTGGCATGGAGAACCTCCTTCATTTTGGGGATATACCCCTGTTCCATTCCTTTGGGATCTTGCGCGAGCTTGTCCGCTTCTGCACCCACCTTTTCCATAGAACCAGGCGCAAGAATCAGCAGATTGTGCTGAAGCAGGTCTGTATTTTCGAAGGAAATCTCCACCATCTCACCAGCAACAACGTTAAAGGTTTTCAGGTCATATTTCATCTGGTTGGCGATGGTTTTGATTGCGATCCTTTTTCCTGAAAAATCACCTTCCGGATTGATGAGTGTCTGTGGTCCGGAGTGATTTTGTCGAAAAGTCTCGACCAGCGGCGGCACCGCATGGTCTTTGGCTGCTTCCATAAAACCCTCCTGATGGGTATGTGCTGCGACATAGAGCGCCTGTGAAAGCCATGGATCAGAAAGATTGATCTCGTCAGCAGTTGCTGCATAGAGGGCTCTGCCTGTCTCTTCTGCCGCTGGCATGTCTGCCAGGGCGAGGAAAGCGGCCAGCCGCGTATGAAGGTCGCTGTCAGCGACCAGCCCGGCTGCCATCAATTCATTTCTCGCCCACCAGGTCCTGGGTATGACCTGCGCCGCCGCTTTGCGAACCCCTGCCGCCGGATGGCGGAGCGCGGCAATCACTACTTTATTGGCGGCATCATTGTTTCCACTCAACGCACCCAGCCCGTGAATCGTCCACAAGGCGTGGACTGCCGCGCCATTCAGACCGATTTCATCGACGGACTGGTCGTTGACCAGTTTGTAGAGTTCGCTCAGGACATCCTGATCGCCTCTCTCAACCAGCAGCCGCTGGGCAGTCATTCGCCAGAAAAGATTATCGCTTTTGAGTGTTTTTACCAGTTGCGAAGGTTTGTCTTTCGACAGTGTAACGGGTTTGTACGCAGGCGCATTTTTATACATGATCCGGTAGATTCTCCCATGTTCCCGGTCCCTTAGGGGATTTATATGGGCATTTCCTTTGCCGTTTTCGGCCTGATAACCGCCTCGCTCCGGATTGGGGGTCGGGTTGTGCTGAATGATAAAGTTGTACCAGTCGAGTACCCACACCGCGCCATCAGGGCCGACTTCGGCGTGCACAGGCGCGACCCATTCATCCGAACTTGCAAGCAGGTTCCATCCATCGAGCGTTTTAAAGCCTGCACCGTCTTTCTCCAAAATGCCTTTGGCAAGCAGCCTTCCGGTCGGTTCGCAAACCATGGCGATGCGGTTCCAGTACTCCTGGGGAAAGGCTCTGGCGGTGTAAAGATTGTGACCTGCTGCCGCTGTAAATCCGCCAAAAACGTCCACCTGCCGGATATTTTTTGTAATTGGGTGGAAGGGATAATAAGCGGCAATTTTCTGACTTCCTTTTGCCTGTAGCCCCGGTACTCCCTCAAAATAACGGTTGGGAATGCCCATATACCAGCTGTGTGCATTGTTGGCAGTCGAACCAAACACATCAAATGTCTCCGAAAATCCCAGCCCCCACGTATTATTGCTGGTGGAGGTCAGAAATTCGAAGGAGGTGACGTCTGGTGTGAAATGGTAAAATCCCTGGCGGAATTTGTAGTCTTTTCCTGCAATGGTTCCCTCAAAACCGGAATAACCAACTGTTCCCCAAATCTGATTGTCAAAGCCGTATTTGAGGTTGGACGGGCCTGCGTGAGTATCAAATACACCCCAGCCGGTGATGATTTTTTCTTTTATATCGGCCTTGTCGTCGCCGTCGGTATCTTTCAAAAACAGAAAATCCGGTGCCTGGGAGATAATCGCTCCGCCATTTACCAGCACGATACCTGTGGGAATATTCAACCCTTCGGCAAACACGGTAAATTTATCCGCCTTACCATCTCCGTCGGTATCTTCGCAGATTTTGATACGGTCATCGCCTGATTCATTGTCGCGTACTTCATTGGGATAGTCAACGGTTTCAATCACCCAAAGCCTTCCTCTTTCGTCCCATGTCATCGCGATTGGATTGATTACGTCAGGTTCGCTGGCAAACAATTCAAGGTCAAACTGAGGCGGAACCTGAATAAACTTTTGTGATTCGGGCTGGGTAAAAGGCAGCTGATAAAGCGGCTGGGAGGGTCTTTTTTCGTAGTTGGCGATCGTTGCCCGCTCTTCGTATTGGTGTTCGGGAAAACTAAGTTGTGACCAGAGGTTGGTTACGCGTTCTCCCACTGCCCAAAGAATGCCCTGCTCCATAAGCGCATGAAAACCCGGATTGCTCCAGGTGCGTTCGTCGTGGCCATAGGCAGTATAAAAAACCCGTCCTTTACCGGCATTGCGCACCCATGTCCAGGGTTCGCGGTGATCGCCTTCGACTCTTTCCATAAGTACTGTACGGTCAGGATTGAGTTTGTCGTGGACATAGGTTTCGTCCCACGTTTCAAAAGGCTGGAGGTTTTTTGAGACGGGATGTTCGTGATTGATGATTTCGGCAGTAAAAACGGCCGTATCGTGGGACTTAAACTGTCCGCCTACCAGCGATACATATTCGGCAGAATTGCGGAAGCACCAGGAGGCGCAGTGAACAGGAATAAACCCTTTCCCACCATTGACAAAGTCGAGAAGTGCTTTTTCCTGAGAAGGGGTGATCGAGTCGTGATTGGCGTAAATAACCAGCCCGTCATACCAACTAAGGTTCTCGCCATTGAGATCATCGGGATTGCTGGTGTAAGTAATGTTGATTCCTTTGTTGGAAAATGCATCTATCAGCAAGGGTGCATATTTGGCAGAGGGATGATGTTCGCTGTTGTGTCCGAGAAACAGGATTTCAATTTTTCGGGGTCGGTCATCGGCCCGTTTTCCCGGGGTGTTTTTGCAGGCTGTTAGTGAAAATATGATAGTCAGAATAACTGAAACGCCCAAAAGCACCTTAAAAGAACTAAGGCGTTGGTAGGAAATAGCAGGCAAATGATTCATAGCAAATAGTAGTAGATTATCGATAGCAAGTGAATAAATGTAACATCAATACCATGACAATCCAAAATATGCGGAATCCATTTTTCTTTTAAGATATAGACTCAGATATGGTGTAAGATAGGAGAAGAGTTTGTGTTTTTGTGAAAAAAATAAAAATGCTTCTTGAATAATCAAATACACCTGCAATTACCCATAAACCAAAATTTCATGAAAACAATTTATTTCCTTTTGCCATTATTGGTTTTTCGAATAACTGGCTTTGGGCAAAGTATTGAACCTACAGTCATCGGGGCTGCCGGTTCTTATCTTAGCGGAGCGAATGCCCAGCTCAGTTTTACCGTCGGAGAAATGATGGTAGAGACCTATTTGTCTGCCGACCATATCATTTCGCAGGGGTTTCACCAGCCCTTTGATTATTTTGTTGGTATTGAAGAGGATGATTACCATTTGGGGATTTCCATCTATCCTAATCCCACCCGTGATATACTGATTGTAGAAGCCGGCGATCACACCGAAAATCTGGATTTACAATTATATGATATGCAAGGTAAAATGCTTGCGACCGACAAAATGTTACCAGGGACTTCCCGGTTTGAACTCTCTATGCAAGCGTATTCAGATGGCGTTTATTTGCTGCATGTGATCTCCGGAAATCGCAGCCAAAAGGCGATCTACAAAATCCAAAAAGTCAATTAACCACATGAATTTTTCAGTAAGGCCTATTCTCAACCTAAATAAAACCAACAACATGAAAAAGGTAATTACCTCCTTATTCTTTTTGCTCTGTATTGTCTTTTCATTTGCACAATCACCTGCCCTGCTAAACTATCAGGGTATCGCCCGCGATAATTTGGGGAATCCGTATATTTCCACAACTATTAGCCTTCGGATCAGTATTCGGGAGACTTCTGCAGCTGGCACAGTTGTATATCAGGAAACGCACACTCCCGACACCAATCCCCTGGGGCTTTTTAACGTAAGTGTCGGTGCCGGAACCGTTGTTTCTGGTGATTTTAGCGCTATTACCTGGGAGTCAGCAGCCTTCTTCATGGAGGTAGAACTTGACCCGACAGGAGGTTCTTCTTTCCAGTCTGTAGGCGTGAGCCAGCTCCTTTCCGTGCCCTATGCCTTACATGCCTCCACGGTAAGTAATGCAGATGATGCTGATGCAGACCCTACCAATGAGTTGCAGGATTGGAGCACACTGCCTGGTATTCCTGCCGGATTTGCAGATAATGTGGATGATGTGGACGATGCCGACTCAGACCCCACCAATGAATTGCAGGATTGGACTACGCTGCCAGGTATTCCTGCAGGTTTTGCCGATAATGTGGATGATGTGAATGATGCGGATGCGGATTCTACGAATGAATTGCAGGACTTGATATTAAATGGAGACACCCTCTCCATTACAAACGGAAACTTTGTGCTCCTGCCTACGGCTAGCGGCGGTGGTGGCTGGACCGCAAACGGGAATAATATCTATAACAGCAATACCGGTGGGTTTGTAGGTGTTGGTACTACTAATCCTTTAAACCTGTTCACCGTTGGAGATACCGGCCTTTTCCGCGCAGCCTTCGGGCATTCCGGAAATTTTAATGAGATAGAGTCCGGTCGCCTGGTATTTACGGAAGACATCGCCTTTAATGGCACCTGCGGCTTTGAGTTTCACCATAATGGTGCAGAAAATACACTTTCAGTGGTTTCGGGATGTACCACTTTGGGCGACACATCATTGGTGCTGACCCGAACCGGAGAGATGAGGATCCCCGAGCGGGTAAAAATAGGTGAAAACTCAAACCCATTAGCAGATGTCCATATCAAACAAAGTTCTGACGGAACTTCGCCCTCAGGTGCAGGTATTCGGCTGGAGGAAGGAACTACTACCAATTTGTGGCAGGTGTGGTCTGGAGCGAGCTTATTGCGGTTTGCCTATAATGGGACTCAGGTCGGCTACATTGACAATGCGACCGGTGCTTATACCCAGACTTCAGATTTCAGGTACAAGTCCGAAATAAGCCCTATGGAAGATGTGCTGTCCGGAGTAAGGCAGTTGCGTCCGGTGGAATACTATTACAACCATCATAAAGAAGGATTTAAGGCAAAAGGATTTATTGCACAGGAAGTAGGCGAAGTTTTCCCTGAACTGGTGAGTCATTCACCCGGGTCGGATAAACTGGCGCTGGCTTATAGTAACTTTAGTGTACTTGCCATTAAGGCTATTCAGGAACAACAGGAGATCATTGATTCCCAGCAATCACAGATCGACGAACTGAAGGCCCAGGTTGAAGAATTGATGGAACTGAAAGCACTCGTGGAGGAATTGCTGAAATAGAGATAAAGTGAATTGGAAAATCCGGGTTCAGTGCTGATTGTCAGAGCTGAACCCGGATTTGTATTTTGGGAAAATACAATATATTTTATCCTTCATTTTATCCCTTTCCGCAGCTTTATGAAAGAGCAAAACTCCTTTTCAGTAACGGGCACCGCACAAAACAGCAAAGCCGGTGCTGTGGTTATTTCAGCCAATCAGGAAGTATATTACCTTGAAGGGATCGACCATTGGGATGAGGAGCAAATCGGAAGGGAAATTCAGGTTTCGGGAGAATTGGTTACGGAGAATTTTGGCCAGGAATATCTGAGAAACGAAAAAGGAGAATGGAGCCAGGGAATTGCCGGCGAAAAACACACGATCCTCAGACCCGTCTGGCGCTGAGGATTGAGGCACAATCTTATTCAGTAAATAAGTCTTCCAGTGTCAGTTCGTTGATCGTCTTCACTTGTACCTTTTCAATAAGATAAAGCCAAATCCAGCCTTCAATCCGGCTTTAAGTGGTAAAAAAAGTGAGATAAAGCCAAATCCAACCTTCAATCCGGCTTTAAGTGGTAAAAAAAGTGAGATAAAGCCAAATCCAGCCTTCAATCCGGCTTTAAGTGGTAAAAAAAGTGAGATAAAGCCGAATCCAGCTTTGCGGTCATTTATACACTTTTATCCAAATTTCCCTTAAATTGGATCAGCTATATACTACTGACTCATGAAACCAGAAGAAAAAAAGCCTTCCCTCTCCCTCAGCCGGCGGCAATTTACCCGCACCCTTACAGGAAGTCTGCTCGGCGCAGGACTCCTTTCCTCAGACTCCGCAAATGCTGCGGAAACGCCTCCCCAACCCCGCAAAAATACCCGCCACCATGTCGGGGGGGACTACCACGTCGTCATGTCTGACGACGACCATGACTGGAACGAACGCCAGCGGTTCTGGACCAACTCCCGCAATTTTGAATACCATGCCCGCTGCGGTGTCAGACATTTTACCAATATCATGAGTGGTGTTTGGAACGCCGACGAAATGAAACGCTGGAAAGATGACTGCGACAAATACGGAACAGTCTGGGAAGCCATACGCATGGACTCTGCGTACATTTACCTCAAACCCGGCCCGGAGCGTGACAAAAAACTCGAAGAAATCGCCGCCAACATCCAAAAGGCTTCTAAAGTCGGAGTAAAGGTAATCACCATGCACTGGACACTGATTCCCATCCGGCGAAACGGCCATACACCGGGGCGCGGAGGCTCCAGCTACCATTCCTTCAAACTCGAAGATAACTGGAAAGACCTTCCGGTTGGATCTCATGGTATCGTAAGCTATGACGATTATTGGGAAAGGATTACATATTTCCTCAAGACGCTTATTCCCGTCTGTGAGGAATATGATGTCAGGCTGGCGATTCACCCCTACGACCCTCCGGGTCTTCCCCGTGGTTATCAGGGTGTTGATAACTGGGACGCAGCGCCTGCTTCCGTTTTTGATTCGCTCAAAAAGTACGAATCCATCGTGGACAGCCCCTACAATGGATTTCAGCTTTGTCTGGGTACAATTATGGAGGGGTTGGAAAACCCTAAAACTGAACTGCTTCCTATCGTGAAGTATTTTGCCAAAAAGAAAAAAATCTACCAGATCCACATGCGAAATATCCGCGGCGGCCTCCACGATTTTCAGGAAGTATATATCGATGAAGGCGAAGCTGATTTTATTGAAGTGGTTCGAATTCTTCGCGATGCAGATTATGAATGGTCCATTTGCCCTGACCATGTGCCTACGCATCCTGATGATCCACGCGGTTACCAGGCATTTGCACAGGCTTTCGGCTATATCCAAAGTCTGATTGACGCCGCCAATGCCGAGGTAAAAGGATAATCGCTGCTAAAATTAATCCCATGAGAAGATACTGCTTTCTTCTGTTGATGTTTTTTACGCTCCGCCTGACCGCCCAGCCTGCCGATACGGTCCGGATTTCCCTTAATGCCATTGCCGGTCTTCAATACGACCAGGTGCGGTTTGCGGTCAAACCCGGAGCGATAGTAAAAATTGTCCTCACCAACCGCGACGAAATGAACCACAACCTGGTGTTTACCCGCCCCGAAAAACGCATAGAAGTTGTGGAAGCTGCCATTGCCATGGGCAATCAGGGGCCGTCGCAAAACTATGTTCCGAATTCGTCTGAAGTATTGGCATTTATTCCATTGCTGGAACCGGGAAAAACAGACTCCGTCATCATGAAAGTGCCGGGGAAAACGGGTATTTATCCGTATGTATGTACCTTTCCCGGCCATGGGTTTGCGATGTACGGTGCGATGTATGTAACCTACGGCAATCTTCCCTCTGCTGCTGATGATCCTAATATCCCGCTTGCCCGCCGCAAAGATACGCCTGAGCCCGCCCGCCATGATCATATGGCTCCCTCCGGTCATCCATATCAGCCCTCACCACCTTTTTTCTATCGGGTGTTGATGCCTGATGCCGGTCCGGCAGCGATTGCGGTCAGCCTTCCGCAGGAATTGTCCTATTGCTGGGATGCCGGTACTTGCCGCCT
This sequence comes from Bacteroidia bacterium, assembly GCA_041391665.1. Classification (NCBI taxonomy): domain Bacteria; kingdom Pseudomonadati; phylum Bacteroidota; class Bacteroidia; species Bacteroidia bacterium. The sequence goes on from JAWKNO010000001.1 coordinate 2,203,713, forward strand.
GCGTTATGCCTGGAGTGGTGGTTTTCTGGACATGAATGATTACTGGAACATCAAAGGCGAACTCAGCGCCCGAATCCTCGGGACGATTTTTTACCGCGACAAAACCACTTTTCCTTTGCGAACAGGAACGCCAGATCATATTCCCGTTGTGGAATTTAAAGGATACCAGTTGATTCGCCAGTATCCGGAATTTCATTATTTATTAGACGGAATGGATGTGTACGAACTGATTCAGCCGAAAACCGACGGATCGGGTTTGGTGAGAATATTCCGGATTCCCTCTGCGCAGCAGTCCGTGTGGTTTGTCCATGGTTTGGAAGACGGTGTTGCCTACGAATCTTCAGTCGGGAAATGGAATGGCGAAAAACTACTCCTGTCACCCACAGATGCAAAAAAAATTGTTATTACCATGACCAAAGCTGAGGGGCAAAAACCATGAAAAGTATCGGTTACGCTTTGGCGATTTTCTTACCTTTTCTGCTGGCCAGTTGCACAAAGACGGCAGAAAATCATTTACCCGCCGAATCCTATATCGTCGAAAATATCGTTCTGCCGGAAGGTCTTGAAGGGGAAACCGGGGCACTGGCCTTTCTGCCTGATGGCCGCCTGGTAACCTGTTTTCTGCGCGGAGAGGTCATGATTTACGATCCGAAAACCGAAAAATGGCAGCTATTTGCCTCTGGTCTTCATGAGCCGCTTGGATTATATCTCTTCAGTGAGTCGGAAATGCTCGTGATACAACGCCCCGAACTTACCAGACTGAAAGATACCGACGGCGACGGTCGCGCCGACCTGTTTGAGACAGTAACTGATGATTTTGGCATGACCGGCAACTACCACGAGTGGAATTACGGCCCGGTTAAGGACGCAGAAGGCAATTTGTTTATTTCTCTCAACACCGCTTCCGAATACGGGCATGTGATGAAGGAAGTAAGGGGAAAACTCGATACCACCCTTGTCCCCGGCAATCCCAAACAGAAATTTTCCGCTGTACCTTACCGCGGATGGGTAATGAAATATACCCCTGAAGGCAAACTGATTCCCTATGCCTACGGATTTCGCTCTCCCAGCGGACTGGTAATTGACCCATCAGGTAAGCTGTTTGTTACAGATAATCAGGGCGATTGGGTGGGAACCAGCACCCTGTACCATGTGGAAGAAGGGAAATTTTACGGGCATCCGGCCAGTTTGCTCTGGACAGAAGGCTGGAGCCGTGGTGATCCTTCCAAACTCCCTGTTGCAGAACTGGACAGTATGCGAACCAGAGCCAGCGTATTGTTTCCCCACGGCATTATGAGTTCCTCCCCGACACAACCCGTAGTCGATGACACCGGCGGTAAGTTTGGTCCATTCGGAGGACAGATGTTTATCGGAGAGATGAACCAGGCGCGCATAATGCGCGTGATGCTGGAGGAAGTAGGGGGAGCGTTACAAGGCGCATGTCTGCCGTTTATCGATGAGAGAAATTTGCTGAAAGGCAATAACCGACTCGCATTTGCGCCCGACGGAAGCCTGTGGGTGGGGCATGCCGCCTATCATTTTGCGGGAGACAAAGGCATTCAGCGGATTGTATTTACTGGAAAACAGCCAATGGATATTTACAGTATGAACCTAACGACGAAGGGGTTTTCGCTGACCTTCACCCAGGCTTTGAACGACTCGGTTGCTGAAGACCCGACTAATTACAAAATGAAGCGATATTACTACGATTACCATCTGAAATACGGTTCTGACCAGTACGATGTGCAGGAGGTCAGCGTCGGGCAGGCCACCCTTTCTTCCGAGAGAACGGAGGTGAACCTGACCTTACCGGAGGTAAAGGCCGGATATATATATGAACTCACCCTGAAGAATATCCTTTCGGCAACCGGAGATACATTGACCAATACGCTGATTTGTTATACGGTCAATCATTTGAAGGAATAACTTCTTCTAGGGCAGATTTTTGTGTTTGGTTATTTTCTTCTGCTCTATGCCAAACTCCGCCATCAGGTCAAGACCATAGTTTCTGATCACTTCAACGACTTTTATGGCTTTTTGGCCTCGGTCTGTAATAGAATATTCAACTTTGGGGGGAACAACAGGAAATACTTCCCGGTTGATAAATCCTTCCTCCTCCAATTGCCTAAGCTGAGTGGTAAGCATTTTATGCGTGATATGGGGAATATCTTTTTTTAATTCTCCATACCGCATCACTCTGTCCTTTAATCGCCATAGAATAGGCATTTTCCACGTCCCGCCAATCCTGTCCATGGCAAATTCTACCGGGTTGTAGTATAGTTTGTTATTGTATAAAAATTCGGGCATGGTCTTAATGTATTGATTATGAGGATACTTTCTTAAAAGTGTGTATCGCTCAAATTGGTAAGTATATTGTTGCAGGCAGTATTCCTGTTGAAATTTGCTATACCAAATAAATAAATTATATCATGACCAGAAAATTTTTAACAACCATTCTTCTTCTACTCATAAGTATCACATCTTATGCACAACATAATGCCGGCAACAACGGCAAGGTTTTATTAATCGCCTCCAACCCCGCGGTCAGCGAACAGACCGGATGGCCGATAGGCGTATGGGCAGCAGAAGTCATTCATCCTTACTGGGAGTTTTCTCTTGCCGGTTATACCGTAGAAATCGCCAGTCCTCATGGCGGCGAAGTCAAGATCGATGCGTTTAGCGATCCGGAAGATGCCAGTCAATACGCGGCCTGGGATTACCTCTCGCTGGGATTTTTGAAAGATTCTGCAAAAGCTGCTTTGCTGAAAAATACGCTCAAATTGTCGGAGGTAAATCCCGATGATTACAAGGCCATAATGGTATGCGGCGGGCAAGGCCCCATGTACACGTTTATTGACAATGCCGAGCTTCATAAGTTTTTCGTTGATTTTTATCAGACCGGTAAACCTACCGGGGCTATTTGTCACGGAACCTGTATTCTTCTGAAAGCCAAACTCCCCAATGGTAAATATCTGGTGGAGGGAAAAAAATGGACAGGTTTCGCCAATAGCGAAGAAAATTATGCAGATGCATACGTCGGCCTTCAAATTCAGCCCTTTCGTATTGAAGACCTGGCGCGTAAAATGCCCAATAGCCAGTTTTCAGTCGCTCCTATGTTTGAGTCTTATGCAGTTGCAGATGGAAACCTGATCACCGGGCAGCAGCAAAACTCCGGCTCAGAAGCTGCCAAGCTGATTATCGAAGAATTGGAGAAAGACAAAAAACGCTATCCTACCTATGTCCTCGTTCATGGCGCGTGGAGTGATGAAAGTGCCTGGGGTTTTGTGCGCAACGATCTGGCTAAAAATGCCAATGTCGTGGTGGTGAACCTTCCTGCCCACGGTGCAGATAATACTTATGGGGCCGGTATTGGCTTAAACGACTACGTAAAAACCGTATCCGACGCGATCAACCAACAGTCGGGAAAAGTAATTCTGGTCGGACATTCCATGGCCGGACAGATCATTTCTCAGGTAGCTGAAAATATGCCCGAAAAAATTGACAAGCTTATATATGTAGCTGCTTATCTGCCTAAAAATGGAGAGGATATTACTACGCTTGCCAAAAAAGACAATACCAGCAAAACCGGCCCTGCGCTGGAGTTTAATGCCGACTATTCGCTGGCAACCATCAAAAAGGAAGTGGTTCATGACCACATCTGCGCCGATTGTCCTGACTATATGAAAGATGTGCTGGTCAAATACCACCGCGCAGAACCAGTAAAAGCCTTAAATGACAAAGCCACTTTGTCAAAAGCATTTGCCAGTGTCCCCAAATACTATATTTCGACCACTAAAGATGAAGTGGTGCCTTATACCCTTCAGCAGCAAATGATCAAGGACAACGGAACCATTAAAAAAGTATATGAATTGCCTACTTCACATCTGCCTTTTGTTGTCATGCCGGGAGAATTTTTAAACATTTTGACCAGCATTAAATAGGATGAAAAAAACAATCATTATGATCATTATGCTTTTGTTGAGTCTGGGTAAAATTTTTGCCCAGCTCAATGAAAGTGATACTCTCCGCTTTCAATTGCGGGCAAGCCTTTCCGGCAATTATCAACAGGGAAATGTAGTGTATTTTGCCTTAAGGAGTAAACTCGACCTGACGTTTGCACCTTACAAAAAGTGGGTGCTTAAATCGCAGAATAACAGCCTCTATCAGGCATTTTTTTCTCAGAAGGCAGACAACGATATTTTCAGCCGTAACTTTCTGTACTACAATCCCCGGGGCAGAATATATCCTTTTGCCATTGCTTATGTCTCCTCAAATTTTCGCAGAAAAATCAATAACCGCTATTTTGCCGGCGCAGGTGCTACCTGGCAGGCGGTCAATACAAAAAATCATGTATTGAAGTTTTCTGCAAGTGCCGTGTATGAAGCCACAAAGTTTAATGCAGACACCTACAATTATGATGAATACAACGGTAATAGTAATATAAATCTTTGGCGGGGTACGTTATACCTTGCCGGTCAGCATTATCTTTTTGAAAGGCAGATTCGCCTCTTCTATGATGCCTATTGGCAACCGTCTTTTGACAATGCAGACAACTACCGCACACAGGCGGATGCAGGAATGGATTTTCCCGTTTGGAAGGGCGTTTCAATGAGTATTTTGTATACATTGACTCATGAGCATGTAGTCGCTCAGAACATAAAACAGGAAGATAAAATTTTATCCTTTGGTTTAGCATATAATTTTAAACGAAAATGAATATCACAATCATCGGTTCGGGCAATGTAGGTACAGCTTTGGGTAAAGGATGGCTGAAGGCCGGGCATGCAGTTGTTTTTGGTGTGAGAAATCCTGAATCACCTAAAACGCAAAAAGCGATGACGCTTATCTCCGACGCGAGTATTAAGACGATTGCGGAATCAGTCATTGATGCAGAAGTAATCGTGATTACTACGCCTCCCGAAGCAGTACTGGCACTTATTCCCCAACTGGGAGATATCTCGGGAAAAGTAATCATTGATACCACAAACGCTATCCGTACCAAACCCGAACCTTATCCCACCGCTTTCCATGCGATCAGAGAGCTCGCCAAAACCGACAATATCGTAAAGTGTTTCAACTCAACGGGTTTTGAGAATATGCTAAACCCGGTGTATAATGGCGTCGGGATAGATATGTTTGCCGCCGGTAGCAATACGAATGCAAAACGAGTCGCAGAAAAACTGGCGAAAGATATTGGTTTTGAAACCTGTTATGATTTTGGCGGTGATGATAAAGTAGAGCTGCTCGAAAAACTGGCGCTGAGCTGGATCAATCTCGCCATTATGCAGGGCCATGGCAGAGGGCTGGCATTTAAGCTGGTGAAGAGGTGAGGGAAATTTTAGGGTAATATTGCAGCCGTCTGTAATAATTTATGTCAACCCATCGAATTCTTAAAAAAAGGAGCCACATGAAAATCACCCTCTCAGCCCTGTTCATTTTTCTGATTTTCCTTGCAGGATGTAAGGATGTACCCCCTGTTGCTCCTGTAGAGGAACCTGCTTTTGATATGTCAGTAGTAGGGGATTATCTTCTGTATGATAAAATGGTTGATTTTCCTCAGGGATTTATTTGCAGCGACCCTTATGCCATAGAAATCAGTAAGGTAAATGATACCTCCATTGCTTTTAAGGACCCGACAAATACCTATACACTGGCGTTTAAATCGGAATCGGAAAATACATTTACCTTTAGTTTTCTGGATATTTTTCCAGGCTCTACTTTTGGAAGGCAATATACGCTTATCCATTATCCATGTGCCGACTCTATTTATTTTTCCTCAACGGAGACTTATTCCGGAAAAGGAACAGTTGGTTATGGTAAAAAAGTAAATGGAAAAAGCTGCCCCGTTAGCACTGTTTCAGGTTTTGATCCGCTGCGGTGCGACCAGGGGCAGGGAAATGCATATTGTTATAGCTCCGCCAACACGAAGATTAACCTGAATTTTGGTGCCATCGGGGAAATGCTATATCTCTCCGCAGATTCTTCTACTCAGACTGTAAAGTTCGGTATTCCCTACAAATTGGAGATTACAGTTCCTTCCGATTCTTCTTTGAAAGTTTTGGCGGGTGATTATCGGATCGGGCAACCATCCGCAGGTGAAAAACCTGTAAAGGAAATATTTATCAGCGATAATGCTTTATTCAGCGTGTTTCTCGAAGACTTTCAGTCTGGAAATATGAACATTAGCAAATCCGGGGAGACTTACACAATTTCATTTGATTTTTCCTGCAATGAGAGGTCCCACTGGACCGGATATTACCAGGGTTTAATAAAATAAAAGGCAGGCTTTATTCCCCTTTTATCTTATTTGTCAGCAGATTCAACTGCCCCGAGGATTTTGCTTTTTCCAGTTTTTTCTGCAATAATTCTGCTTTTTGCTGGTTGAGGTTGCCGGTTTCTTTTTGAAGGTCAAGCTCCTGGCTGTTCAGATCATAGGCATTGATCTGGCCTTCCTGAAACCGATCTTGCAGGATCTGAATATTTTCTTCCATCAGGCCGATATTTTCTCCCGACATTTCAATTTGCGTATTCAGATACATGATGTCCTGAGATAACTGAAGGATATTCTGGTTCAGTTGGTTTTTCTGCTCCTCTATCCGATACCTGATTCCTTCAGACTGAGTGGCAAACTGAGAGATACGGTTGGGGGTATTTTCGCTGATGAGAATGGGAATTTTCACCGAAAGGCCAACATAACTATTCCCATACCAGCTATTGCTCTGAAAAGGGGAGAAGCTATCGGAAAATTGATTGGCGCCCAGAAATCCCTGCAAACCTACGGTTGGTATATATTTTTTCTTTTCGTTTTTCATCTGTAACCGAGCCAATCCTCCCTGGTAGTGCAATTGTCTGATCGAAGGAATAGAATCCATCTCCAATTCCGGAGACAGGTCAAACAGACCCGGTGTTTCAAAAGGACCAAAATCAAAAGCAGATTCAAAAACCGTAGTGAGCGGCAGGCCTGTGAGAAAACTAAGGTATATCTGTTCTTTTACCTTTTCAGATTCTGCCTGCCGAAGTTGGGCCAGGGTGTTATGATGATTTAACAGTGCTTTATTTAGTTCTGTTTTCAGCACTTTCCCTTCTTCAAATCGCGCTTTGATAAGTTCCCACGACCTGAAAGTCCTGGCCGTATCGATTACCGCATTCTGCTGCTGAATACTGCGGAGATATACAGCCGAGAATGTTTTCATCACCTCATAGATCAGTTCCTCCGAAGCGATTTGAAGGTCCGCATTTTTGATTCGTTCATTGATTCTGCTTTCTTCGATTCGGCTTTTCACAGAGGCATCAATGATGGGCTGATATACAGATATCCCTGCATTTTGCTGCCAGGCGGTACCAAATTTTATCGCACGGGTTTCGTCAGTGGGGATCGGGGCAAATTCTCCGACTGGAATAATCTGACTGGGAATAATGGGGTTATACCTGTATTCGTAAGAAAGAGAAACTTGCGGCAGATACTTTGCGAGCAGCTCCTGGCTTTGCAAACCGGCAATCGTATTTTCTGTCCTGATTGCCTGTATATCTGCTTTATTATTGAGGGCTGCATCTATACAATCTGTCAGACTGAGCGTTTGGGCAAATGAATTTACCGAAAAAAGAATCGGTAAAATGAATAATAACTTTTTCATTATTCTGGTTTTTGTTTTTATCTGAATACGGATGCGGGTTCTACGCCATTGATTTTCCGAATAGCAAACAGAGAACCGCCCACGGATATAAAAAGAGTAATCAAAAACAGGCCGGCAAGTTCTGCGGCAGAGAAGGTGATGACCAGTCCGGCGCCGGAAACTCCCTTTCGGAAACCTTCCAGCAGGAGCCAGGCCAGCAGAAAACCTACCAGTGCAAACAACAACGACTGGGTCAGAATCAGCTTCCTCACATAGCCGTCTGTTGCTCCTATGGCTTTGAGCGTGCCATAGTCCTTGATTCTGTCAAGTGCAGATGAGTATAGTGTGAGGCCGATGATAAAAAAACCGCTGATGATGGCAAACACAACGAGGGAACCGACGCTGGTACCGATATTGGAAGAAATCGTAATAAAGCGAATGGTTGTATTTTTCAATTCCTGCGAATCCCAGGCCTTTACTCCATAAATGGCATTGTTGATATTGCTGACCACCGTTGCAATTTCATATCCGGGCTTGACACTCACCGCGATGGCGTTGATTTTTGAATCGGGATAATTGGCAAAATACCGGGCTTTGGAAATGGTGGTGTAAAAAAACGATCCGGCAAACCCCCGGGCATTTTTGGTTTGTACTTTGATAAAGGCACTTTTTCCGTTGATTTCCACACGGGTGCCAATATCTACGGGATTGTTGAAAATGGATTCATCGTAAAATTCTGCCGTGACAGCACCCTCTTCGTTCAGCGACATGAGATTGCCTTCGTTGATCCGGTCGGGTCTGGGGCCTGCTACAAATACGGGGGACTCGCTGCCAATCAGAAGGATGGGAGCAGTTTTTCCGTTGGAAAACTTTACCGATGCGCCTGCTGCAATGACCGGGTAGGTGGTTTCGACACCTTCAATGCTACGGATTTCCCTGACCAGTCGTTCGTCGAGCATGGCGAGTTCGTTGGCATTTTGGGTAATATTGTCCACAACCCAGATCTGCCCAATCTCCTGCCGGGAATTGTCAATCAGTCCACCCATCAGGTTGGTCAGAAAGCCGAGAATACCCAGCTGCTGCCCGATCAAAAATATACTAATGACAATGCCTGTGATGATGCCTATGCTTTTGGCCCTGTCAAATTTCATAAACTTAAATGCGATGCGTATCATATTTCGGTTGTTAAAGTTTTATTACGCATTCTACTTTTGCATTCAGAATCAGTTCTGCGTTTCCATCAAGCGTAATATGTATCTCCCGCACCCGACGGTCTTCCTGGTCGTTGGCTCTTTCGGAGAAAAGCGATTTTTTCTTAAGATAAGGCGAAAGAAAAGTGATTTTTCCGGTGGCAATGGTCTGCGCACTTCCCACAATACGTATGTCAACTGGTTGACCTGTTTTCACTTTGTCTGAGAAGAGTTCATCTACCTCTGCCCGAATGATTTTATTTCCCTCAGGTGCGATATCCGCATAATTTTCATATTGATTGAGTGCCGCACCGGTTTTTACCAGCATATCCAGAATTACCCCGTTGTAGGGAGAACGGAGGATCTTTTTTCGGGCTTCCAGCTCGTAGATCTTGAGCTGCTCGTATAACTCGCTTAGCTTGTTTTGGGAAAGCTGAATGGCGAGTTTTCCCTTTTTGAGATTTGCTTCGAGGGTTTCAACTTCCGTTTTTAGGTCGTCAGCAAACTGAGTGGTTTCCGCACCTTTCTGGACGAGATTTTGGGCGGAAAGTAAATGCCTCTTTTTATCTGCCAGCTGTATTTCCGTTTCATTGACAGAGGCTTTATCGAGTTCGATCTGCGTTTGCTGGGTTTTTATCTGAGTTTTAAACTGGGTGATTTTCAATTGCTCTATATCGTCGTCGAGTCTGAGCAAAGGCTCTCCTTCTTTCACCATGTCTCCGTCATCTTTAAAAATCTCACTGATGACGCCTCCGGAAGTAGCCGATAGACTGACAATTCCGTTTTGGGGCTCTGCTTTTCCGATGGCGACAATCTGCTCGGGGGCAGGCGGTATCACGATTGTGCCGTCCTGAACCTGTACTGCACCTGTTGTTTTTTCTTCCTCCTGCTTATCAGCACCGCAGCCAGACAGCAGAAGTAGGACAATGAATGAATAGGCGAATGATTTCATTGTGTATATAAGTTTGATTCTGAATAAATTTTTAATGCATGAGGCTTTCTTCGAAAGGTGTCTCTGAGGCAAAGCCATTGTTGACATAAATAATCCGGTCGGCAAACTGCATGAGCCGGGAGTCGTGAGTTACGACCGTGACAGATTTTCCGGTTGTGGACAGCAGCTTTAACTCTTCCATGACGGTGGCTACACTTTTGATATCCAGCGAGGCTGTAGGTTCATCGCAGAGCATAATTGCCGGATCGGTAACCAATGCGCGTGCGATTGCGGCTCTTTGCTGCTGACCACCGCTGAGCATTTTGGGAAGATTATTCATCCTGCTTTCCATCGCGACTTTTTCAAGGGCGGTCTCAGCCCGCTGCCGGGCTTCTTTTCGGCTTACACCCATCAGCAACAGCGGCTGCATCACGTTTTCCAGCGCAGTGAGTGGCGCCAGCAGGTTGAAACTCTGAAACACAAATCCGATGTTGTTGAGGCGGATATGGGCCAATGCTTTCTGCGGCAGACCGTTTACCCGTGTGTTGTTGATATAAACATCTCCGCTTGTGGGGAAAATGACACAGCCCAACAGGGAGAGTAATGTGGTTTTTCCGGAACCGGAAGGACCTATGATCAGCGTCAGCTCGTTTCTTTTAAAGTCAAAGGAAGTGGGCTGTAAAGCTATTATAGTCGTATCCCCCGTTTTGTACTCCTTACTCGCTTGTTTTACGCTTGCAACTATATCCATTTGGTACGTTGACGTTAATTATTTGGCAATATTAGTACAATAAAAATCTTTTTCCAATTTATTTTTGAATGATTTCGTACTTTTTTTTATATATTTGGGACGTTATAAATCTAAATAGGTATGAATAAGAAAGAAATCCTCGTCGAACTGATTGAAAGACTATTTGCTTTTGAGGCTGAAAATATCAATATGGACTCATGGAATATGGGGGATTTTATCGCTTACCTGAATGCCCAATACCATACTGAAAGCACCGAAATAAGGAAGCTGGAAGGGGAAAATGAGTCGTGGATGAACGATACCTATGGGGGCGTAAATCAGGACATTTCTATTTTAATCGTGCTGATGTCCAAATACGCCAAGCTCTATACCAAGAAAGCACTGAAAGAAAGCCCGATTCAGACTACTGAAGAATTTGCCTTTCTCATTACCTTACTGACGCACGAAAGCCTGACGAAAACTGAGCTTGTCAATAAGATGATTATGGAAAAAACTTCCGGGGCGGAAGTTTTGAAGCGATTGCTTAAGCAAAAACTTATCCGGCAATTTGAAGATATGCAGGACAAGCGGAGTGTAAGAGTCGCAATTACCGACGCCGGACGGCGGGAGATTATTGGCATTTTGCCGGAGATGAGCAAGGTGTCGGACGTTGTGGTGGGCAATCTCGACCAGAATGAAAGAAATACCCTTGCATTTCTGTTAAAAAAACTGGACTACTACCACAATGATATTTTTATGAATAAGCGCAGTGCCGGGCTGGAAGACCTGATCCACGAGGGGCCCGGTATATAATTTTCCTCTTTAAAAAATGCCCGGGGGCGCGGAGACATGGGGTTGTGTGTCTCTGCGCCCCCGGCAATACATACGGCGCGGCTTAGTGTTTTACATTTCCGTACTTATCCACCCGCTCCCATATAAAGTCTCTCACCCCGTCCATTCCGTCGATGATGGACATGGAAGTGCGGTGGATGACATTGAGATACTGGGTGTATAAAAAGGTTTCCTGGCTGTTGAGTTTTGCATTTCCCTGAAACGTGTAGTAGTATTTATTCTGGTTGATGGTCATATTCAGCCCTTTGGCGGTGAGGTCGGAAATGGTTGTCTCGAATATGAAATTGTCTCCCATCTCGGTGATTTCTTTGATCTGGAGTATATTGTCATAGACCACATAGTTGTACAACGTTCCGGTCTGGTTTGTTTTTCCTACAAATACAGTCCCATCGCCCAAAAATTTAAATACTTCGCCATTTGTTTCCCACTGGCCGGTGAGCTGGTAAAACAGGGATTCGGAGCGAAGTCTGACTTTTTTCCATTCTTCCAAAACGGGTGCGCCTTTATATGTGTAATTCCAGCTTGTTCCTTCCGGGGCATAATACATCACAAAACCCTTCTGGCTGAAGTTCCGGATTTCATATACTTGTTTGTCTCCGTTAAAATACTGGAGAATCAGTTGTTTACCATCCCAGGAATAGGCGCCCCAGCCGTATAGTGGATCGACATAACCGCCTTTATAGTCCCATTGAACATGGAAGAAACCATCGGGTAGCAAAACGAGGTTGCTGGAAGTCCCGCCCGGTGTTTCATAGGTACCTAAAGAGAACCAGGTGCCTGCAATGTTTTGTCCAAAAGCAAAAGAAGAAAGTGCCATGAGGATAAAAAATGTGATCGGTTTCATAATGATAAATTTTGAATGTGGGTGAAAAATTGGTTTGTCGTATGATCACAAAGGTGGGACAAATGGCAGGGCAGGAGGTATCAGCTATGTCGCAATTGATTTTGATTATGTTGCAAAAATAGATGGATGGCCCAAATTTGATGAAAAAGCCAAAGCGCAAACCCCAAAAGGAGCTTGCGCTTTTTTAAACTCAAAAAAATCAGCCTGGTATTTTTTTATGGAGGTGGGAATACCTTCCTGGCTTTTCCCATCACGCTCCTTCGAGAATGCGAATATAATTGGCGCGCTCAAATGCGGTCGGATCGCTGACGTTTTGCTGGCTCATGACACCTCTGAAGTCTTCGACTGATTTGAAGTTTTTGGCTTCCATCCAGTTGGCAATTTCGTAGTTCATCGCTGCAAGTACGCCTATACCGTGTTTGTAAAGTGCGGAGGCTGTCATCGCGATATCTGCACCTGCCAGCAGGTATTTGATCACTTCTGTAGCACTGTTGACGCCGGTCGTCGCGGCCATGGCGGCTTTGGTTTTTCCGTACAACATCGATATCCAAAGTAGTGGCAGCCGCAGCTCATTGGGATGACTGTACTCCAGGTTTGACAACACTTTGAGTTCGTCTATGTCAAAATCTGGCTGGTAAAACCGGTTAAACAATACCAGTGCGTCGGCACCTTCCTGTTCCAGCTTCATCGCCATATTTCCCATGGAAGAAAAATATGGGTTGAGTTTGACAGCGATAGGTATCTCTACAGTAGCTTTGAGCTTTTTCACAATGTCTAAATACCGCTGCTCGACGTCTAAAGCGGTGAGTCGAAAATCGCCTGGGATATAAAACACATTCACTTCCAGGGCATCCGCTCCAGCCTGCTCCATTTGCCCTGCATATTCTATCCAACCCTCATCCGTAATACCGTTGAGACTCGCGATAATTGGCATATCGACTCTTTCTTTGGCGCGGCGGATGATGTCCAGATATTTTTCAGTGCCTACACGGTATTCGTCTATGTCGGGAAAATAGCCTGAGGCTTCGGCAAATATGTTGGAGGTCGCAGAGAAAATATTGTCATTGAAGGCGTTTTCTCTTTTGATCTGTTCTTCAAACAGGGAGAACATCACGACGGCGCCTGCGCCCATGTCTTCCATTTTGACAATATTCTCCACTTTCTCAGACAGCGGACATGCCGACACCACGAGCGGAGACCGCAGTTCCAGGCCCATATAGGTTGTTTTCAGCTTAGGATTCATGAATCAGAAATTAAGGGTTTACATGACGGGTTGGAAGTCGCTTGATTTCCAGGTTGACATATCTTCGTAGGTTTGCCACCGGAGATCCACCATTTCCTGAGCCAGCGTCATCAGTCGTTCTGCTTCTTCGGGATTGGTTCTGGTGAGAATCTTATACCTCAGTTCGTTGTACGCGTAATCTTTCAGCTTGATGGTCGGTCTCGGAGAATCAAGCACAAATGGATTTTTACCGGCTTTGCGCAAGGAAGGGTTGTACCGTATCAATGGCCAGTATCCGGAAGCTACTGCCAGATCCTGTTGCGTGAGGCCTTTTTCCATATTGATGCCATGGGCGATACAATGGCTGTAAGCGAGAATCAATGAAGGGCCGGGGAATGCCTCCGCTTCGCGCAGGGCGAGCAGTGTCTGTTGCGGATTGGCCCCCATCGCGATTTGCGCCACATATACGTTGCCGTAAGAAATGGCCTGCATAGCCAGGTCTTTTTTACCCACCCGTTTTCCTGCCGCTGCAAATTTGGCGGTAGCCGCTGTCGGCGTTGCTTTTGAGGATTGTCCGCCGGTATTGGAATATACCTCCGTATCCAGCACCAGAATATTGATGTTTTTTCCACTGGCCATGGCGTGATCCACACCAGAAGAACCAATATCATAAGCCCATCCATCACCTCCTACCAGCCATACACTTCGCGGTGAGAGGCTGTCTGCCAGCGACAAAAGATTTTGTGCTTCGGGTGAGTCAAGCATCAGCAGCCGGGCCTTGAGGGTGGCGATATTCATCCGCTGTTTCTCAATCTCTGACTCCCGGCTTGTTGGCGCACTCAGTATGTCGTCCACCAGGGTATGGTCCAGCACAGGGCGGAGCTTTTCCAAAAGGCCTATCGCAATGTCTCTGTGTTTGTCTGCGGTGACGCGCATGCCTAGGCCAAACTCTGCATTGTCTTCAAACAGTGAGTTGGACCATGCGGGTCCTCTTCCGTCTTTATTGGTTGTCCACGGTGTGGTAGGCAGGTTTCCGCCATAAATGGAAGAACAACCGGTGGCATTTGCAACAATCAGCCGGTCTCCAAACAACTGGGAGAGCAACCTTACATAGGGTGTTTCCCCACAACCCGCACATGCGCCGGAGAACTCAAACAATGGCTCCAGAAACTGCGCGCCTCTGACCAGCGAAAAGTCGAGCTTGGAGCGGTCATTGACGGGTATTTTTTCAAAGAAATCAATATTTAGCCGCTCTTTTTCCAGCAAAGGCGCTTTTTCTTTCATATTGATGGCTTTGACAGTGCGATCCTGTGGATCCGTTACCGGACAAACTTCCACACAGAGGTTGCAACCCGTGCAGTCTTCAAGATAAACCTCCAACGCATACTGCGTGGCAGGGAATCCCCGTGCATTGATCGGCGCAGATTTGAAATCCTGAGGTGCTTCTTTCAGATAGTCTTCATGGAAAAATTTGGCTCTGATGACACTATGCGGACATACAAAGCTGCAATTTCCACATTGGATACACAGGTCTGGCTCCCAAACCGGAACCGAGTCGGAAACATTTCGTTTTTCCCATTTCGTCGTACCACTCGGATAAGTGCCATCTTCGGGAAGCATACTTACGGGCAGTTGGTCGCCCTGACCGCTCATCATCATGCCGGTGACTTCCTGTACAAAAGCTGGCGCATGTTGAGGGATAAGTTTTTGCTGTTTTTTCAGACTGTCTGCAATCCGGGCAGTATTTACTTCATATAGATTGGCCAAAGTGGCATCTACTGCTTTGAAGTTTTGATCAATGGCAGACTGACCTTTTTTCGCGTAGGTTTTTTTGATAGCCTTTTTAATACTTTCTATGGCTTCTTCTTTGGGTAAAACACCTGAAAGCGCGAAAAAACAGGTTTGCATGATGGTATTGATCCGGCTTCCCATTCCCGTTTCACGGGCTACACCGGAGGCATCTATTACATAAAATTTAAGTTTTTTGTCCAGAATCGTTTGCTGTACACTTTGTGGAAGCTGATCCCAGACTTCATCTGCTGAGTAAGGACTGTTTAACAAAAATGTTGCACCTTTTTTGGCATAGGAGAGCATTTCTGTTTTGTCAATGAAGTTGTATTTATGGCAGGCAATAAAATCTGCCTGTTTGATCAGGTAGGGCGCGTGGATCGGATTTTTACCAAACCGCAGGTGGGAAACAGTCTGTGCACCTGATTTTTTGGAGTCATAGACAAAATACCCCTGTGCATACATATCGGTATTTTCTCCGATAATCTTAATACTGTTTTTATTGGCGCCTACCGTACCGTCTGCTCCCAATCCAAAAAATAGTGCCTGAGTCATGCTCGAATCAGGAATTTCCAGGGCAGCATCATAATCGAGGCTGGAAAAAGTTACATCATCGTTGATACCGATGGTGAAGTGGTTTTTGGGGGAATCTTTTTTCAGTTCGTCGAATATACCTTTGACCATCCCAGGGGTAAATTCTTTGGAAGAAAGCCCGTACCTGCCGCCTGTGACATCGATCCATGCTGGGATTTTTTTCTGTTGCCATGCTTCCGACAGTGTGCTCAGTACATCCTGATACATAGGCTCGCCGATGGCTCCGGGTTCTTTGGTTCTGTCCATGACGACCACTTTCTGAACCGTGGGAGGCAGTGCATCGATGAAAGCCTGTGAGAAAAACGGGCGATACAGTCTGACCTGAAGGACCCCTGTTTTTTCGCCGGTTTCATTGAGAAACCGGGAAGTTTCGATGGCAGTCTCAGCTCCGGAACCCATGATCACCATCACCCTGGTGGCATCTTTAGGCCCAAAGTAGTCAAACAAACGATATTGTCTGCCGGTCAGCTGGGCAAAGACATCCATTTTTTGCTGGACGATGCCTGGGGTATTGAGATACCAGGGATTGACGGTTTCCCTTCCCTGAAAATATACATCAGGATTTTGCGCTGTACCTCTGATAAACGGATGATCGGGACTAAGCCCGCGTTTTCTGTGGGCGATTACATCCTGATCGGAGATCATGGCGCGAATCTGTTCCTCTGATAACAGCACGATTTTGCTGACTTCGTGAGAAGTACGGAACCCGTCGAAGAAGTGTATAAAAGGTATGCGGGATTTCAGGGTGGCGGCCTGTGCAATCAATGCCATGTCGTGTGCTTCCTGCACAGAAGCGGATGACAGTAAGGCAAAACCTGTAGTCCGGGCAGCCATTACGTCACTATGATCGCCAAAAATAGAAAGCCCCTGAGCTGCCAGTGATCTTGCTGCAACATTAAAAACGGTCGGGGTAAGTTCTCCGGCGATTTTATACATGTTGGGCAACATCAGCATCAGGCCCTGCGAAGCCGTAAATGTCGTAGTCAGCGAACCGGTTTGAAGCGCACCGTGGACAGCACCTGCAGCGCCGCCTTCACTTTGCATCTCAATGACTTCGGGGATATTCCCCCAAATATTGGAGATGCCTTTTGATGACCATTCGTCTGCAAATTCGGCCATCGCAGATGAAGGTGTAATCGGATAAATGGCGCATACTTCATTGACCCGGTAGGCAACAAAAGCCGCCGCTTCATTTCCATCTATCGTGATATATCTTTTCGAGTCACTCATTTGTCGTTTTTTTTCTGGCGTAAATCATTGGGTTAGGCCTCCTCGTCAATCATCTCAATGGCATGACATGGGCATTGCTCATAACACACTGCGCATCCGGTGCAGGCGTTGTAGTTATAGGCATACCGCTTGCCTGGCCCGAGTTTAATAATGGCATCTTCAGGACATGCGCTGAAACAGCCGTCGCATTCGAAACAATTGCCGCATGACAGGCATCGCATGGCTTCGTATTTAGCCTCTGTATTTGTCAGGCCGGCCACTACTTCGGTAAAATCGCGGACTCTTATCTCGGGCTCTTTGTGGATTTGCTCTTTTTGTGGTGCTTCAGTTTGATACCACATATGGAGCCTTTCAAAACCTACAATGGGATGTTTGGCTTCTTTCTGCCAGGTTTTTTCCCGCAAATAAGCATCAATATGCCGGGCCGCTTTTTTGCCATGGCCAACAGCAATCGTTACGGTTCGCTCACTGGGGACCATATCCCCTCCGGCAAATATGCCTTCATATCCTGTCATCATGGCTTCGCTGACGATAACCGTTCCGTCGCGGTCAAATTCTATACCGGGTATGTCTCTCAGGAAACCTGTATCGGTGTTCTGGCCAAGGGCGAGAATAAGTGAATCTGCATCCAGGTCTTCATATTCTCCCGTACCTACCGGTCTTCCGTTTTCAATTCGCATGATTTCCACTTTGAAGGTGGAATGGTCAATTTCCTTGATGGTTCGAAGCCAGTTGATTTTTACGCCTTCAGAAAGTGCTTCCGCCGCTTCAAAATCGTGGGCAGGCATATGCTCGCGGTCGCGGCGGTAGATAATGAGGGGTTCGTAGCCCAGACGTTTGGCGACACGTGCTGCGTCCATTGCGGTATTACCACCGCCGTAAATGGCCACTTTCCGGCCCAGTTTGGGTGCATTTCCGTGTTCTACTCCTTTGAGAAAAGTAAGCGCATCAATGATTTGTCCGGCATCTCTCGCCGGAATATCCACTTTCTGCGAAATATGCGCTCCCACAGCGATAAAAACTGCATCAAAATTTCCCGCTTCTTTTTCTGCCAGGACATTTTCGACTTTGTGGTTGAGGACAATTTTTACCCCCATTTCTTCGATTCGCCTGATTTCGGCATTGAGCTCTTCCCTTGGCAACCGGTATGACGGAATGCCAAAGTGCATCATACCCCCTGCTACCGGGCCCGCTTCGTGAATTTCGACGGTATGTCCCAGCCGGGTGAGATGATAGGCGGCAGAAAGGCCGCTCGGCCCTGCACCGATAATGAGGATTTTTTTCCCGCTTTTTTTCTTTGGCACCGGAACTTTCCATCCCTCTTTTATCGCCATATCACCCAAAAACCGCTCGACCGCATGGATCGAAACCGTGCTGTCGATAGAGGTTCGGTTACAACTGCTTTCGCAGGGGTGATAACATACCCTGCCATGAATGGCAGGCATGGGGTTGTCTTCAATGAGTTTTTGCCAGGCCGCTTCGTATTGCTCTACTCTGACTAAGGATAACCAGGCCTGAATATTTTCCCCTGCCGGACATGCGTTGTTGCATGGGGGGAGAAAATCAACGTAGATGGGTTTTTGGTCTCGCTTAGGTCCTGTCCCTTTACCATGACTCTGTAAGTCAGGGGGAGAGGTGAGGTCTTTTTTGTCGATGGGCATATGCTCTGTATGGTTTTTCGCCATACAAATTGCCTTTATCCTTTTCCTTTAGGTATGAAAATAATCACTTTAAAGAGTGATATGTGTCAGCTTTTTAAGTGATAATAGTCTGTGGAAATACCTCTCATGAAGTGGTTGGCTCACAACCTCCTAAATATTGGGTTTACAACATTTGCATACAGTTTTATCCGGGGGAAGTATGAATTGTACGCCACAATCTGCGGATATATTTTCCGGAATTTTTGCCGATAGTTGTGTAGATTGTTGATGAAGGACAGTGAAAGGTGTCACTTAAAATGTTATACCAATGGACTTATACTCACAAAAAAGTAAAAGCATTCCTCAAAAAATCATAATTCATCTTCTTGAAATTTTGCTGCTTTGGCTGTCCTTTTGGATCTTATTTCAAGGTGGAGGGGAATGGTGCGAAAATCATCTTCATATTCACCATGCAACCGAAAACTTAGATAGAAGAAGGGTGATATTCATCTTCAACCTGATCACTTTCTTCCGCATGGCTTATATGATGATTTTTCTGTTGAAAAGGAAAATACCCTGGGAGGAAAGTATCAGCGTTCCACTGGCTTTTGGGCTTTATTATATCGGTTTTTCTTTATTCGTTTTACCCACTTCAAAATCGGTTGATATATTTGACTACCTGGCAATTATCCTGTTTATCGTTGGATGTGTGCTAAACAGCGGTGGGGAAATCTTACGTGGTAAATGGAAAAAGAATCCCGGGAATAAGGGAAAAATCTATACCGAAGGGTTTTTCAGATATTCCCGCCATATCAACTATTTTGGAGATATCCTGTGGGTAATCGCTTATGCGATGATGACAAAAAATATTTACTCGGCCACAATTCCGATATTTTTGTTCTGCTTCTTTGCCTTTTTTAATGCGCCTAAACTTGACAGTTACCTGAAAGAAAAATATGGACAGGATTACGACGAGTACGCAAAAAAGACAAAAATGCTGATTCCATTTTTATATTAGCCAACCTCAGATTGCGCATTTTTCCTAAATGCCCACATCACTTTTTGGGCGGATACAATATCAACAACGCTTCATAAATCGCGTTGTGTAATATCGTGCCGTGGTCTTCTTTCCTGAGAAATTTAAAGTGAACGGTGGTTTGGCTGCGGTTAGCTTTCCCGATGGTCTGATATAGTTTTTTTGCGTCTTTTTGCATGATGGGCCCCTCAGTACCAACAGAAATATATACCTGCACGGGTTCGTCCTTCTGGCTTGCCAGAAGTGTTTCTGCCTGATGTAGCAGCGATCCGTTATCCCACCAGAGACTTGGGCTGACGATCAGATAGTCGCTGAATAAATGCATCTTTTTCAGCAAAATCTCTGACGCCAGCAATCCGCCCAATGACTGGCCTATCAAAATCCGTCGGTCGCTGACATTGTAATTTGCCTGAATGTAGGGTTGTAGCTCTTTTTCAATAAAGCCGATAAACTTTTCTGACCCGCCTGTAGTGGGAAACTCAGCTTTTAGCTCTGCATCGGTTGTGGGAAAGGTGAAGTCCCGCTTTCTGTCAATATTGGCGATACCCACCACAATGGCTGGTGGCATACCCATCTGCAACTGGAAAAACTGAACCAATCCGACAATGTGTAGAAAATCTTCGTTGAATGTGCCGTCGAGCAGGTAAATCACCGGGTATTTTTCCTGAGCTTTTGGATCATATCCTTCTGGCAAATAGACATTGATCGTTCTGTTTTCATGGAGAATGGCGGAGTTGATTGTAGCGGATTCCCCAATTTCCACTGGTTTTTTCTCTTCAGGTTTTGGTTGTTCATTTTCCAGACTCACACTGACGATCCCCAGATGATGTTCGGCTGACAGGGCAGGCGCTGAAAGTCCGGGGCCGATCGATATTTGCAATCCTTCAATGTCCGCGAGGTTTAATGGTTCTTCATTGCCCCCCATGAAGTAATAGGGCAAAAAACCGGGATAGGGGCGGGGCATGGTTACGGTTTGGACCTTAGCCATCTCCTCGAGGGGAATTACATATTCTGCCATTTCTGTACTGAGCGTGATAACTTTTCCATAGGCATTTCCCTTCCGGGTAACCAGCGCGATCTGCACGGATTCGGGCTGCTCATGAAGAGAACGGGCTTTAATGACGAGGTTTTTTTTAGCATTAAGCTGCCCGCTCAAATGGTCGATCCGGGGATTGAGATAATACCGCACGGTATAGTCGTAAATGACTTCGCCATTGAGGTTCTCGCTATCTCGCTGAAACAGGCTGCTGACATTGATCTGATACTCAGACTCGTTGGGCAAATCGGTAGGGACTAAACGTGAATCTCTGGACCAGCGGCTCACCGAAAGCCCTCCGGCATCTTCCTGTGCGTTGAACAGATACAGCGGCTGTGTGGGTTCGATTACCCGTACGGTGTAGGGCTCCCGGTCGTAAAAATTCCACCGATAGGGAAGCCCTTCTGTACCAGCAGGGAATGTTTGTGCGCGTGGGCCATTTAGCACATAAATATAATAAGTCAGCGAACCTGGATTGATTTGTTCTTCAGGAATCTGTGCGGTATAGGTAAAGCCGCTTTCCTTCTTCATGTCGATCAGTTTCCAGCCTCCGGGACCACTGGTAACCTGAAGTTGAACTGACAGACCGGTATCCGGACTGATCACCTGAGCTTCGATGGTCAGGGGCGTATGGGCCAGGGTCACTTCTGCGGGATGATGAACCAGCAGATTTTTGCTGACGGTTGTTGCCGGTGCATAAAATTCGCCGAGGGAAATGTTTTGCCATTTTTCCGAGGCAAGCCGGGTTGCTTTTGTGCCTGATTTTGTGAGCAGATAAGTGCCGGGTAAAATGGCAAATGTTCCTTCCGAAACCTGCGGGTGATGACGATTTCCGCTGTTTAGCGGTTGGATGGTAAAGGATTTGCCTAAATCTCCCAGATGGATTTCCATGGCGTTTTTATTCCACTGCACAACCGCCACGGTTTTTTCCAGGCTGTTTCTTCCATAGGGATTATCGATGATCAGAGGATCGGGGAGTACTTCCAGTCGCCATACGCCGTCTTCGAGTTTATCGAGAAAATAGGCTCCAGTACCCTCATAAGATACAATGGGCGAACTCCCGTGCCCGGCGAGATGATGGAGCGCTGACTCATTGTTTGGCGCGATGGAAGTGTTGTTCGTGTAAAAATATTTCCCCCCGGCATTATACATCGCGAGGTTCTGCTCATAACTTACCAAAAACCCATCAAAGGTTGAATTGTCAGGATAATGCCCGTAATCTTTATGTAGGGGAACGGTATGAAAAACCTCAGAACTGATTTTCAGGCTGAGCGCCTTGTCAGGCGCGTAAATCAGGTTCATATAATGTGTATTGTATTCTGTATTGGCGTAAGCCAAAAACGTAGGATCATACGCAAAATGGGCCGCAATCTGAATGCCTGCCTCCCGGAATGAACGCGCCATCGCGGGGTAGATATAGGATTTCCCTACATCAGCTGCATCAAATTCATATACCAGTTTTGCGCCTTTGTATTTTTGAATCGTCTCATCAAAGGGAATGTGATAGTCATCTACATTCGGTAAAAAATTTCCGGGCAATTCCTTCTGATAACCCAGTCCTGTCGGATACCATTGAAACGTTCCCCCCTGAATACCGCCTTTGAAATAGGCTTCTGCCAGATGTACACTATGGCTGATATTGTAAAACACGGGATTAGCATAACCACTTTTTCTGACAGCAGAGACCATGCGCTTTACAAATTCAGTTACCTGCTCCGGGGTTCCCTTATGGTGGGGCTCGTTGCTGATTTCAACTGCCAGCAGGCGGGGATCATCCTTATAGGCTATGCCTGTATAAGGATTGACGTGGCTCATAAACTGGTACAGGTAGTTTTCCTGCGCTTTGATGGCATCGGGGTTGGTCAGGCAGTTTTCTTTGCCATATTTGGCTGAAAACCCGGGGGTTTTTTCATCGGGTTCAGGCCAGCCATTGCCCCAGTAAGCGATAGGCGTCAGCACGTAGTTGATATTTCTTTCTGCCAGTTTTTGCAGCAGGTAATCAAACGCATGCAGATGTTCGTTTGGGATAAGATTGCCCAGCGAATCACTGATTTCTGTATCCCAGACATGGACACGGTACAGGTCAAATCCCAGTCTGGAAAAATGGTATATATCTGCGTCAATAGCCTTCAGTGGGTCAACACCCAGGGTTACTGCCGAGCGATATGCGTGGGCAAAAGGAACCGTATAGTTTCCCCCAAAACCATGGATTTCTTCATGATTGTTTACCCATCGCATGATACCTTGTCCGTCAACATATACGCTTTGGTTGGCAGGCCGGCTTTTTTCCTGCGCGAAGGTATTTGTTTGGAAAATAGAAAAAACCGACAGCACAATCAGTGGTAAAAAAAAGCGCAGGCTTTTGGATCTTGAAAAGGTATAACGAAGGTCACTGGTAATATCAGCCATGGAAAAAAGGATTTGTTCAGGTTATGGATTCATCCGGGTAAATGTATTTTTCAATTCATCTGGGTTAGCCTTTAGCATCACCTCGCTGAATCCAAAGGTTATTTCTGTTTTTCCCTGTGCCAACTGCTCAAATACAGATTCGATAAAAGCGCTCACCGGGGGTGCAGAGTCATGAAGGCCTTTTCCTCCCAGATCCGTATTGAGGGCGGGCGGTATCAACTCGATGACTTCGATGTTTTGAGCCTTTAGTAAATGTCGGAGTGAAAGGGTAAAAGAGTGAAAAAATGCTTTTGTGGCAGAGTAAACCGGTACTTTGGTAAGCGGTACAAATGACAATCCTGAAGTTACATTTACTATCGTTTGGAGTGAGTCCAGCTTCATGAATAGTGTCGACAGGTGAATGGGGGCTTCTACATTGATTGAAATTTCTGCTTTTGCCCGCTCATAGAAGTTGTCCTCTGTGGGGTTCATCCATTGCTGTATGCCTGCATTATTAATCAACACATTTACATCTTGATGGTTTTCAGCTATCCAGTCAAATAGGGAAACTCTTTCGCTTTCCGATTCCAGATCGCAGACCCGGGTAATGACAGACGGGAATGCGTCTGCAACAGCTTGTAGTGCCGAAGCGCGCCTTCCGCAAATGATGACCGTATTATTTTCTTCAATAAACCTTTGCGTAAGGCCCAATCCAATCCCTGTTGCGCCTCCGGTAATTAGTATCTTGTTGTTTGAAAGGTTCATGTTGAATGGGTTTTTGTGTTTATCAGTAGCTGAAAAGTATATCAATCAATTTTCATCAGTGGCTCCCCGACAATCATTCCCAGGGAGATGAGAAACTTGTCGGCTTCCAGGACGGTTTTCTGGTAATTTTGCAGATGTTTAAAGTTAAAAAAACCGTGTCCTTCACCCTCATACAAATGCAAATCGCATCTGCTGCCAACCTTTTCCATGACAGTTTTATAGTAGGCAACGGTTTCTACGGGAATCAGTTTATCTTTTGTTCCAAGGAAAATAATCGTAGGGGGAGCACCTGCGACAATGTTGTGAAGCGGGGAAAAATCCTTGTATTGATCCTGGATCCGCTCATATCCATATCCTCCCGGGCCATTGTCAATCACAGGGTTAAAAAGTACCAAAGCATTTGGCACACAACTCATGGATAAATCGTCGCCCGGGTCATTATAAGAGGTGACCAACGCTGTAGCGGCAGCCAGATGGCCGCCCGCCGAACCACCCGATGCGATAATCTTTTCCGGATCGATATGATATTTCTCCGCATGACTTCTGACAAAGCGGATGGCAGATTTGGCATCCTCCAACGATTGGAAGGGGGTAGTTTGCTGACGGGATTTTACCCGGTAGTCAGCCAGAAAACAGACAACTCCCCGTTTTGAAAAATATTCTGCATGTGGCGCAAATTGCTCTGTACTTCCGCCATTCCATCCACCACCGAAGAAAAAAACCATGGCCGTAAGGTTTTGCCCGGAATCAAAATCTGGTGGGAAAATGACATCCATATACAGCGCAGTGGTATCAATCTGCCTGTACAGGACGCGAGTCTGTGAAAACCCTGATAAGCCCCACAGAAGCAGGGCTATCAGAGGTAAAGAAATTTGTTTCGTCATAATTACAGACTATATATTCCTGTCAGGGATATTTACTTGTCTTTATCAGAATATAAGCTCGATCGCGTCAATATTCGCAATGACTTTGCTCCGGTCGCTTTCGTTGTGGAAAATCAGGTAGATATCGTGTTTACCTGTATTGGGTTTAATCATGACCGGGTAAGTGATAAACGCGCTCTGGGGTTTGTTGTAGGACCATTTGGTTTTTCCCAAAATTTCCCCGTCGCGGCTATCCATGCGTATTTCGACTTCTCCTTCGTAAGGATAGTTACCGCGGAACTGCGCCATGATGTTGACTTTTTTCAAGCCATCAAGGTCCTGGTCCTTATACATAATAAAACGTCCATCGGTAATGTCTCCGAGCAGTTTTACATCGCGGGAATTGCCCGTCGTGATCCCATTGCTCATACCGTCGTTGTCTTCAGCTTCCAGTCGGGGATATTTCAACACCACACGTGCACGGGACATGATCGGCTGGATGGCGCCTTGTCCTTTGTCCTGATAACTGGCCATCAGAATGTACGATCCCTGTGTTTTGTTTTTAGTATGTTCTGACAACAGAATATTGCCCTTAACCGGCAGGTTGGCGGCTTCTGATTTGGCCGGGCCTGCGTGAAGGCTGAGGATATAGGAAACCATTTCGCCCACTTGTTTTCTATTGAGCTGTGGGTGTGCAGACATCATTCTTTCTCCCCATACGCCAGAACCACCATTGATCACTTTACTGACCAGATAGCTGGTGTCTTTCAGCGAATATTTTTCTGCGACCGACTCATAACTGGGGCCATTTACCTGCTCATTTACGGCGTGGCAGGCTTTACAGTCAGATGCGTCAATCAGTTGGCGGCCTTTGGGTAGGGTAGGTTGTACCTGATGCCCCTGAGAAACGGTTGTAATATCCTGTCCCTCCGGAATATAGGTGAGTGTAACCGTTACATCCTCCGGAGCAATGGACCCATTTTCGGTACTCCCATCTTCTTTGTCATTGACTATTACTTTGTAGTCGAGTTTGCGTCCGTCCCAGTAATACTCATTGCTGCCGGTGATTTCGATTTGTACCGAAGGCGGTTCATTACCAGCCATAATTTCCATTGTCGTACTGGCCTTTTCTCCTGAGGGATCGGTAACCCTGAGCGTTATCTCATACACACCTTCTTTATCAAAGGTAAATGAAGGGTTTTCTTCTTTTGATTGTACCACTGCGCTATTGAAAAACCATTCGTAGGTAAGCGCGTCACCGTCAAAATCTTCAGATGCTTCTCCGGAAAAATTTACGGTCAATGGCAAACCACCAATCTGTTTGTCGGCGGTGATTCTAGCGAGTGGCGAACGATTTCCACTTTTGTATTCTATCCGGGACAGCCTTGCATCATAGTTTTGAGCAAACCACTTTTCTCCATATTCCAAAATATACAAACTTCCATCCGGGCTGAATACCATATCCATGGGGTTCGAAAAATCAGAGCTGGCCATAAATGGTTCTGCTTTTTCAAAATTGGACGAATCATCAAGCGTTACGATGTATATCCATCCGCGAATCCATTCGTAGAAAAATACCTTTCCTTCAAAATAATCGGGAAAGAGGTGAGGCGCACCTTTAAAGTTGCTGGCGTGGAAGATCGGTCCCGCCATAGGGTTTTTTCCGCCGATACCTACCCATGGAAATTCATTGGATTTATCGTAGGAGTACCAGATCATCGATTTCTGGATAGGCGGTAGATTTTTAATCCCTGTGTTGTTGGGAGAATTGTTGACCGGGTGTTCGGGATCAAACTTCTGGCCCGAAACATTAGTTTCAAAATCATAATCAATATAAGCCTGGTTGTTGCCACGGGTATAAGGCCATCCCCAGAAGCCAGCATGTCTCGCCTGGTCAAGCTCATCCAATCCTTTAGGGCCTCGGGTTTCATCGTCTTTACCGGCATCGGGCCCAACATCTCCCCAATAGAGATAACCGGTTTTTGAATCCAGCGAAATACGGAAGGGGTTCCGGCAGCCCATGACAAAAATTTCAGGTCTTGTGCCTTCTGTTCCCGGAGGAAAAAGATTTCCTTCCGGAATGGTATAGGTTCCGTCTGCTTGTGGGGTGATGCGAAGTATTTTCCCTCTCAGGTCGTTTGCGTTGCCTGCCGATCTTTGTGCATCCCAGGCACTGCGGCCTTCACGTTCGTCGATAGGGTCAAAACCATTGGATGCAAAAGGATTGGTATTGTCACCCACCGAAATATAGAGGTTGCCATCGGGACCAAACTCCAGCGAACCTGCCGAATGGCAGCATTCATCGCGCTGAACAGTAATTTCCAGCAACACTTTCTCTGAGCCGGTATCGAGATTCTGCCCATCAAATACGAATCGTGAAACATGCTGTTTGGGGATGTCCACATCCGGAGAATAAAACAGGTAAATCCAATGGTTTTCACTGTATTTGGGGTCTACCGCAATCCCCAGCAGGCCATCTTCATGGAGTTTGTGCACAGGAAGCTCTATAATAGTTCGCATAGAATCGGCTACAGGGTCAAACATTTTCAGCGCGCCTTTTCTTTCTACCATCAGGACTTTTCCATCGGGTAGCACATCTATTTCCATTGGTTCATTCAGGTTTTGGGCGAGTATGGTACGGGAAAACCTGTTTTCCAGTGGAACCCTGTCGGAGTGAGCCAGGGCATAATTTCTTTTGTTTTTTCCAATCGCATACTGAATGCCACCCAAGAGATGCTGGAGGTACATTTCTTCCTGATAAGCTTCATCTGTATGACCAAACTCTGTGTAAAAAGCGCGCCCTCCGTCAAATTCGTGGTACCAGGCCATCGGGTGAAATTCGCCCATTTTCCCTCCTTCGTAGGAGGATTCGTCTATCTTCACCAGGACATGAACGTCTTCGTTAAAGTTTTTAAAATTGTACCATTCGTCTGTTCTTGTCCATTCGTCGGGCAGCATTTTGGTGGACGCATGGTTTTTATCAACGACTACCAGTTTTGCTTCTTGTATTTTGGGGTGACTCTCAAAATATGCACCCACCAGTTTATTGTACCAGGGCCATTCATATTCGGTGTCAGTGGCTGCATGGATACCTACAAATCCGCCACCTGCCTGGATATATCGCTCAAAATCAGCTTGTTGATAGTAGTCTAATACGTCTTGTGTGGTATTAAGAAATATTACCGCGGAAAAATCCTTTAGATTTTCATCTGTAAAAATGGAAGCGTCTTCGGTAGCCACTACCTCATATCCCTGGGAAATGCCCAGTTTTTCAATAGCCTTTACCCCAGCTTCGATGGAGCTGTGTCGAAACCCTTTGGTTTTTGAAAATACCAGCAGCTTTACTTTTCCTCCGCCGGAATCACAGGACCAGGTGAAGGTGATGACCGAAAAAATTAAAATCAGTCGAGTCAAAATGGATCTCATAGTTTGTCAGTTTAAACGTAGTTACGTAGTCAGTTTCCGAAATTACCTATATTTCGCGATGTCTGCCAACTAGGGCGCGGGAATATAAGAAAAAGCCATTCAAATACTTGTTGAAATGGTTTTCGCGGAAATATACTGGTAACTATTGGTATAGATTTTACCGCTTCGGTACAATGGTATCCTGGGTTGATTCCGTGGCAGAATCCTTTACGAGGCTTTCAGGTGGGACGTCTGGGTTTGGAATGGGATCCTGGGTGGTGGCAGACGGAGAACCTGATTTATCAGAGCTGGCATTGGTTACCGTCGCCGTGGTTTTTGCCTGTGTTTTTGCACAGTCAAGGTTGAGGGTGTAATCTTCGGGGGCGGTAAATTTCCCCCTTTTTACCCCGGTTTTCGAATCATTATAGACCATTTGCATATACTGGCCAAAGATGGGGAGTGCCGTGCGCCCGCCCTGGCCGTTGGCGTTTTCGAAGTGTACTTTCATATTTTCGGCACCTACCCAAACGCCTGTAACAAGTGCCGGGGTAATACCAATATACCAGCCATCGGCATAATTGGTCGAGGTACCCGTTTTTCCGCCTATCTCATTGTTATTGCAAATACCGTAGCTGTACAGTCTGCGGGAAGTGCCGCCGGGCTCTTCGACTGACCCACGAAGCATAAAGACCATACTGTATGCGTCGTGCTTACTGATGGCTTTTTGGGGTTTTGGCTTAAAGACTGCGATCTCTTCGTCGTCATATCCAATAATGCGATCTACCAGACGGGTCTGACACAATCGGCCTTCATTGCAAAATGCAGTATAAGCACGGGTAAGCTCAAGGAGAGACACCGAGCTTGGTCCCAGCCCGATAGAAAGCGTTTCGTCCAGGTCGCTTTCAATTCCCAGCTTGCGGGCCATTTTGATGACTTCATCCGGGCCGATTTGCTCAGTCACCTGGGCGGCAATGGTATTGACGCTTTTTGCCATGGCCGACCGCATGGTCATTTCTTTGTTGGTGAATACCTCGTCTGAGTTTTGGGGGTCCCAGACTTCTTCTTTTCCGTCATTTTCGGTCAGAAAAGAAACCTGCTTGTCGGTAAACATACTGCACGGTTCGAGGTCATTTTGAAGAGCTGCTGCATACAAAATCGCCTTAAACGTGCTCCCTGCCTGTCTTTTGGCCTGATCCACATGGTCGTACTGAAACCAGTTCCAGTTTGTGCCCCCAACCCATGCTTTGACAGCCCCTGTGGTTGGCTCTATGCTGACCAGTCCGCAGTGCATCATCTGAGCAATATGTTTGATCGAGTCCACCGAAGATATCCAGACTTTCCGTTCATTATTCTGAAAAAAAAGGCTTCTCCGCGCAGGTTTGTTCATCTCTTTCAGTGCTTCTTCTTTGGTCTTTCCGCTGGCGACCAGCCGTTGATAAGTATCAGACTGCTCGATCAGGGATTGTAGAAAAACCTCCGTAGGCATGGGCGGGAGTTCCGGTTTTTTTTGTCCTTTTGGAGGCGGGTTTTCTTTCAGATAATCTTTTTTCTCCTGTTCTATCTTGCTGTCAAACCAGTATTTATAGCCACCAAACCCGGACTCAAAACTGCGCTGAATAGTGGTCATATTTTGCTTCACAGATGTTTCTGCGTAGCGTTGCATGCGACTGTCTATGGTCGTGTAGATTTTTAGCCCGTCAGTATAGAGGTTGTAGTTATTTTCTTCGCACCATTCGGTAAGTTCCCTCACCAGTGCCGCCCGGAAGTAGGGCGCGACGGTTTTTTCTTTAGCGATTTCCCTGATTTTCAGTCGAATGGGTCTTTTTTCGGCTTTGGCTTTTTCTTCAGGCTGTAGGTAGCCATATTTTTCCATTTGAGAGAGGACAACATTTCGCCTTTCGAGCGCCAGTTCCGGATTTCTTCGTGGATTGTAGAGGCTGGGGCCTTTCAGCATTCCGATAAGAAGGGCAGACTCCTCCACTTTCAGGTCAGCCGGTTGTTTGGAAAAATAATATTCACTGGCAATTTGGAGGCCGTGGGAATTGTTGCCAAAATCCACTGCGTTGAGGTAGAGGGTAATGATTTCTTCTTTTTCGAGGAAAAACTCAATTTTTAGCGCAGTATTCCACTCTTTCAGTTTGGCTACGATGGTATTGACGACAGGAATAAGCCCCAGCAGTCCCCCCGAACTGGTTCGGCGGGTATTGTAAATATTTTTGACCAGTTGCTGCGTAATGGTACTGCCTCCGCGTTTGCTTCCGCTTACAGTGGAAAATACCGCACCAAACAGGGCGTAGATATCGAGTCCCGAGTGTTGATAAAAGCGAATGTCTTCTGTTGCAATGAGTGCGTCCAGGGTCTGCGGGTTGATTTCTTCAAAAGTTACGGGTTTTCTCCGCACGATATAAAAACTGCCCATGAGTTGGTTGTCGGCAGAATATATTTCTGTGGGGAGCGACACACGCGGGTTGATCACATCGCGCATGCTGGGCAGGTAACCAAACAGCCAGAGGAAATTGATTTCCATGGCCACTACAAAAAGCACAATACAGATTACGCCTGTATAGCCGACACGCAGAATTTTTTTCCCGAAACTGGCTTCCTTAAAGTCTTTTCGGTTAAATATCGAATAGAACCAGAGTTTTTGCCATGCCTTTCTGAGCTTTTTGAGCCCGATAGCCAGGACAGCAAAAAGCGACAGCCAGGTACTTTTTCTGGATACAAAAGCCAGTGCGCGTTGAAAAAATTCCAGCATAAACCAGGTCTTCCAAAATTTATGCTAAATATAGATGGAAAAATTGAGGTTTTCAGATTTTGCCTAGAGGAGAATTTTTGCCAGCTGACTAAAATGATTGATCGGCTTTTTCTGGCTTTTTAATCAATTTTTTAGGTTAAAATCCAATATGCCGCAGGAAATTCCGGTCGTAGATTCTATGCAAATTTGTATCCTAACGCACCTATTTTGTAGTGGCGGAATGATCTGTTGTTTTGCTGAAGGTTAGAAACCGCTGATTAATCAGTATTACTGCTCTTTCAAATCTCTCCTCCCAGCTTCCGGTAATGGTGTCAAAGGCGATACCCCGGGCATTGAGGGTATTTTGGTGGAAAAGGTCGAGCTCGTTTCTTCGCTCGCGATCCAGTCTTGTTCCGTCCTGTACAAATGGTGCATCTGGTCCTAGATAGAGCCATAAATCAAACCGGTTGGCTTCTTCAATGTAATCGGTGGTGGATAAGTCTGTACCGAATAAATACCTGGAATACGACCGGGTTGTGTTCACATCTGTATCGGAAAACAATAACCGGTTTGCCAGTTTCTGTTTTTCTTCAATCATCTGCGCATGCCGAAATGCGGTTTCTTGCAGCAGTTCTGGCGTGCAGATTTCTGTCCGGGGAATAATCTCTCTGCCTGCTTCGGGTACAAATACGGTCTGATAGTGTTGTGCCAATCGTTCCGTAATCGTGGTTTTTCCCGTGGATTCGGACCCGCAGATGCATATTTTTTTGACAAAAAAGGGTTGGGCCGGTTTGCTGAGATAATCCCAGTAAAACAGCGGATTGGAGAGAATCTGACTCGCTGAGATGGGCGCTTTTTCCCTGCCTGAGTCATAACTTCTGTGGTGACATTGCAGAAAACCGGCGAGGTAATCGCCATAAGGCTCAGAACTAAAGACTATATCTATGGGTACAGGCATAATCTGCCTGATTTTATCTGCCCAGATTTTTGAAACTTCCTTTGATGAAACAGAGGTATTGGGCAATTCCTGTTCATCATAATGAAGCAACACGGGGACTGCCCGTGGATTGTTGGCGTAAGCCGCTTTTACCCACTGCAGCCTGATATCCCCGCTGATAGATTCGGTCTGAGAAGCACATATCAGAATATAAAGCCTGTCACAGTGATTCAATCCAAAATCAATAAGCCCAAGATGTCCCCGGTGGAGGGGGTGAAATTTTCCTAAAACCAAACCAGCCATCATCAGATACCAGCGATTATGAGTTTCCGTGTATAAATAAAATAAGCCCCGAAAATATAAATATTTCACGGGGCTGCGACAAGTTATCGTTTGGGGTTAGGCTGCTCTCAGGTCTGCGAGTTCTTTCAGCAGATTTTTTTCCTTCTCAGAGAGGTGATGTGGAATTTTAGCCTGAAGTGTCACATACAGATTGCCTGACTTTGTTTTTTTCTCATTTTCGGGTAAACCTTTTCCCGCAATTTTTATGGTTTTTCCAGGCTCTGTTTCTGGTTGAACCTGAATCCGGATTAATCCTCCCGGAGTGGGAATTTCCACTTTCCCCCCCAGCATAAGGGTATAAATATTAACCTTTGTCTCGGTTTTCAGGTCAAATCCTTCGATCTGAAAATTGGGGTGAGGTTCTATTTTTATCTGAATATAGAGATCTCCTGCCGGTCCCCCGTTGACGCCTGGGCCTCCTTTACCTGTGAGCCGGAGCGTTTTCCCGTCTGTCGTACCGGGTTTTATTTTAATCCTCAGGTTTTGGCCATTTACTTCAAATGTGCGATGGCTTCCGTTGAATGCCTCTTCCAGGGTAATGGGAAGTTGGGCCTGGTAGTCATTTCCTTTTTGGGTAAAAGGTTTGCGACCGCCCTGATTCGTTCTGCCAAAGGGATTGTTGCCTCCAAACATCTGGTAGAAAAAGTCAGAAAATCCTCTGTCATCCGTAAAAAACTCATTGGGATCACCCTGATAGGTATAATAAGTGCCTCCACCGGTACCTGCATTTCCAGCGCCGCTATTGCCTTCTTCTGCGTATTTCCAATTGGCACCATACTGGTCATATTTCTTGCGTTTTTCCTTGTCGCTCAACACTTCATACGCCTCGGATATTTCTTTAAAGCGGTTTTCAGCTGCTTTATTGTCCGGGTTTTTATCAGGGTGATTGATCTTTGCCAGCTTGCGGTAGGCTTTTTTGATCTCATCCTGCGAGGCCGTTTTCCCGATGCCGAGTATTTTGTAATAATCTTTAAATTCCATGACTGTGTTTATTGAAAAAAAGGGCCAGGAGAAGAACTCTTCCACCTGACCCTCCATAAGACCTCACTTATGAACCCCACTACTCTTTAGTCGTACATAAAACGCCCTAGGCGATTTCGATTTCTTTTGGTGCTTTTACCTTCGCTTCTTCCCTTTTGGGGAGTGTCAGGTGGAGCACACCATCTGTGTATTTTGCTTCGATCTTTTCACTGTTTACTGTTTCAGGCAGGCGGAAAGAACGGCTGAAAGCACTGTAGCTGAATTCTTTGCGGGTATAAGTTCCGTCTTCAGCAGTCTCTTCGTTTTTGTTCTCTTTGGAAGACGAAATGGTCAGAACATGGTTGTCGAGATTTACTTTAAAGTCTTCTTTTGCCATGCCGGGAGCTGCAAGTTCCAGCGAGAAGTTTTCGTCAGTTTCTTTGATATTGACAGCTGGTTGTGGGCTGGCGAAACCAGTATTTGTATCCAGCCAGTCATTTCTCAGAAAATCATCCCATAAAGTAGTTGGGAAAAACAGGTTTCTTTTTACAAGTGTCATAATGTTATCCTCCTTTTTGTTTGTTGTTTATCTGTGTTTATATAAGGAAATAAACAACTCCTGTACCGTGAGCCATTTTGAGGCAAATTGGCGTTTGTAAAGCGAGGTTGCTGACAGTATGGCTTGTTTTGTTGAGCTTATTATGACAAAGTGGCCGGTAGTGATATGGTTTCCTCAATCTTACCAGTCGATCTTGTAGAAAAATAGTGGCAGGAAGCCCAGTTGATACTCCTCTCTGATGGGGTTCCCGCTTGGATGATCGGGTGCATAGGTGAGCGTAAGGATATTTTTTATATTTAATACATTCACCAGATCGATCGAAAATTCATGGGTAACTTTCGGTCTGTTCCACCTGTAGGATGCTTTTCCATCTACCCTGAAATAAGGTCGGAACTGTTGTGTGTTGACCTTGTCATCCTGATAAATAATCTCCAGTTCTCTCGCTGAGGCGACTTCATCCACCGGGCCGTACCATCTGCCACCTACAGTCGTAACTTTTGCTCCAAGCTGAAAAGCAGAGGTTTCGTTGATAGTGAATTCCTTGGCAACCAGTCCGTTAAAAGCATAACGTCCGTTGAACGAGGTGTTGCGCAATACGCCGTCGCTGCCGGTATATTTGGCATCAAACACAGATCCGGTAAGTAAGAAATAATATCCCTTGCTGAAAAACTTCTCAATGGTAAGCTCTACCCCAAAATTTCTGCCTGTTCCTTCATTGACAAGGGTGTCGGGAAAAAACCTGGAAAAACCAGCACCGCTGTTGACCAGTGAAAATGAACTGGAACGCAATTCGACGGGAACCTGATACAGATACTGATAATAGGTCTCTGCTTTCAGCCTCATATTTTTGGCTAATGTCCAGTCATAGCTCAATACGGCATGTATGCTTTTGGTCAGGCCCATGTCGAGGTTTTGTTCCTGGGGATCGCGACCTTTTGTTTCATAGCCAAAGAAATACAGATAGGGCGACTGAATCTGCGAATGTAAACCTGTACCAAAACTCAGCCTTTTGCCTTCTGCCAGTTCGTAGGAAAGCCCAAGTCTGGGTTCGATCGGACTGAAGCTGTTTTTATTGAGACTCCAGTACAAACTGGTAATACCTGCTGTGAGTGATAATTTTTCACCGACTTTCGCTTTGTATTGCGCAAAAGGTTGTATCAATGCTGCCCCCTGATTGGCGTCCCATCGGATTCTCCAGGGATCGAGTGTCGGATTTGCGCCGGGATTGACAACCCTGACACTGTCGATATAGTTCATATGATACCAGTCTGCATTTACACCGAGCTTCAGGTTGTGGCCGGGTTTGATTCTTTTGTTGAAATGAAAATAGGCGGAATATTTAGTCTCATCATAGGTATAGTCGAGAATTTCGGGAAGTGAGTCAACCACAAACTTTCCGGCCTCCACATGGCGAAAGATCTGTTCGTGGTGGGAGGTAGCTACCGATTTGGAAACTGCTACGCTGGTTTTGATATAGGTATCAATATTGATAGGGTGGGTGTATGAAGCTGCGATAATACCTGTATTGGTCCCAAAGTATTGATCCCGGTCATTGGAGCCAAATATCAGGGTTGAAGAGTCTGGTGCGACCTGGTCACTTAAGATAATGTCGATATTACTGAGCCCTCCGATTCCCCAGATGGATATTGTGCCGCCACTTTTTTGTGGGAGATTAATACGAAATGAGCCGTCCTGATACTGTGGAATGGCATCGGTACCTACATTAATACCCATAAAACTGAAAAGTCCCAATGTAGAGTAGCGGTAGGTAGCGAGGTAAGATGCGCCAGTTTTTTTAGAGATAGGTCCTTCAGCCATAAGCTCTGTACCGAGGAAACCCAGTTGCCCGCTAAATTCGTGTTTTTCGTTATTGCCATTTCGCATCTTGAGATCAAAAACGCCTGCAATTCCGTTGCCGTATTCGGAGGGAAACGCCCCGGTGAAAAAGTCAGAGTTGGCGAGAAATTTATTATTGAGAATAGTAACGGGCCCGCCGCCTGTGCCGGGGATTGCAAAGTGATTGGGGTTTGGGATATTGATTCCATCCAGCCGCCAGAGTACACCCTGGGGGGAATTACCCCTGATGACAATATCGTTGCGGCTGTCGTCTGCCCCCTGCACACCGGCATAGTTGGAGGCCATACGGGCGGGTTCCCCACGGCTGCCTGCATAGAGGTTGGTTTCCACTACAGAAAATTGACGGGCACTTACGAATGCGAGATCGTTGCCGACTTCTCCATTTCTTCGTGCGACCAATACGACCGTATCGGAGGTTACGCCGGAGGATTCCATGCTGATGTTGAGAATGACCTCTTTGGCAGAAGTAACCTCAATGTTGTTGAGAACTACCCGCTCGTAGCCGATATAGCTAAAAACAAACGCCTGACGCCCTACCGGTACACCTGTGAGGCGAAACTCCCCGTTCTCGTCAGTATATGCACCGATTCCTCCGCTTCCTTCTCCCTGAATCAGGATGGCCGTAACACCGGCAAGGGGATATTGAGACTCCGAATCCATGACTTTTCCTCGTACAGTTTGGGTCAGGGTCTGGCCATACGCGTATTGCGCAAAAAACAGAACCCAGAAACCCAGTCGATAAATGAGTGTTCTTACTTGCATAATCGTTCAGTTAATCGTAGGTGAAAAGCTAATAATAGGAGAGAACCTGTATTGGGGAAGTGCTGATTGATGGCAAGTTAGACACATTCATACTCCCAAAAAATGAATTTTCCTTTTATACTTCCATTAAAACAGGGCTTTTCCCAAAACCTTTAAATGTAAATGTCGCCATTTGCAAAAATTGCAAATGTAAAAATACCCGCAGCAAGGTTTTTGTGTCTTTTGCAAAAAAAAGGGGCGAACCGGACTGTTTTTAATAAAAATTTTGAGGCTGAAAATCGTGATTCCTGAAAAAAACAAATCCCCGATCTGAGACGTAGCCTGAGATCGGGGATTTAAAATAGATGTACCAGAAAAACATCATGTGTTGGGTGCCGGATCGTTTTTCATAATCGCTGCCAGAATGAGCGCGATAATAGCTGCACCAGCCGCAGCCATCACCAGCCCGACCGGAATAGCGATATAAGGCACCATCATTTTTTCTGTAATGCCCATGGCCATATCAATGGCTTCCTCTGTCATTGCAGGATTTTCTTCCATTTTCATGCGCGTAAACTCCAGCACTTTCTCCGTGGTGTCAGGAGCAATCACAGAAGTGTAAATCTGATTGATAATGAGCGAAATCGTGCTGGCGAGAAAACTGGTAACAAAACCCAGGCTAAACCCTTTGTTGAAGGTCATAAATCCCTGGTTCAGGCTTTTATATTCTCTAAAAGTGAGAACCAAACCACCGATAGTGATTACCCAGGAAAGCAGACTGAGGGCAGTATTGTCAAATTGATTGGTGGCAAGCAGGACAATGCCGTACGCAGCCGCTGCGATACCAATGATAGGGCCGTATTTTAATGCTGTTGGTCTGATAGGTGTAAATTCCATAGTAGTTAAAAATTTAGTTGTCTTTTTTCACAGTAAGTCTTCTTGTATTATCATCAGGTTTGCGGTCAATGAGTTTGTTGTAGGGGTCAAATCCTACTTTTGTAGGTTTTTCGTCCACCCAAACAATCAATGTATCCACTGACTGAGTGATTTTTTGCTTTTCAAAGTAGAGTGTTTTTTCCTCCCATTTCCCGTCAACTTTCTCTCTCGCAAAAACACCCACATCAATATAGTCATTTAAGGGAATTTCAGTCTCTTCGCCTTTCCCATTGTCCCGGATTTTTTTCGCTTCTATGGCTATAGAGACTTTGTACCGACCGTTTTCTTCAGCGTAGGTAGCATCTTTTACCTGGTTGTCAAACAAGGTAATAGTTTCAAACATATCGGTTAGCACATATTTCAGCGAGTCGGGCGTAACGGCCTCCACATATTGTTTCCATTCCTTTGTAGTCGTATAAGGCGGATTCTGGAACTTCACTTTAGATACATAGCGTTTCATCGCAGCATTGAGTGAATCTTCTCCTATATAATCTTTCAGAGCATACATGATGACGCTGCCTTTGTTGTAATGAATATACAACTGGTTTTCTGAAAGCAATGCCGGTAGCTCTTCTTTTCGCTCGGAGGTACGGTTCCGGAGATAACTTTCCATTTCGTACTTCAGATATTTCTGAATATTCTCCTGGCCAAATTCTTTCTCCATCACCATGATTGCAGAGTATTGAGACATCGTTTCAGACAAAAACTGGAATCCCTGCACGGCACCTCCGATTACCTGGTGGGCCCACCACTGATGCCCCAGCTCATGCGCCGTAATATAAAACGGATAGTCCACATCGTCTTCATCCACATCTGCAATAAAACCTATCGCCTCAGAGTAGGGGATGGTATTGGCAAATGACTGAGCAAACCCTGCATATCGGGGAAACTCCAGAATCCGAACCTGCCGGTGCTGGTAGGGGCCAAAGTTTTCGGTATAGTAAGCCAGCGATTTTTTCATCGCATCCATCATCCGGTCCAGGTTATAGTCGTGGGGTTTATGATAATAGATTTCCAGATTGATCTCCCGGCCATCGGGCGCCTGCCATACATCGCGTTTGACTTCGTAGCGGGCTGAAACGATGCTGTAAAAATTGACCATCTTCGAATCCATTTTGTAATGGAAATAGCGTCTGCCATTTTCCTCCCATTCCTTTTGAAGATAACCGGGAACAACAGCAATCTGGTCAGGATCGGTACTCACGGTCGCCTCAAAGTCAATCCAGTCAGCATCCTGTGCAATGAGTGTATAATTGATGGCAACCGTATCGTCAATCGAAGGGAATCTCGCTCTTTCCCCCAGGCCATATTTTTCACGAATTTCTGTATCTCCCAACTCAAAGTTTCGGTTGTACCCGATGGAAGGAAAATACCCGTGGTTGAAGAAGGTGCCGTTGTAAACCAGGCTGGTATTGGAACCAGAATTGGGGAAGCCGTTGATTTCGTATTTTTGCTCAAAATCCATAATCAGGGAATCTCCGGGCAACAACGGATTCTGCAATTTGTAGATGCGATAACCAAAATCCTCATCAATCAAGGCCTCTTCAAAAGGACGATTGAAAACTAGTTTGGAATACTCCTGATCACTGTCAATATTGAGGTGAAGAGAGTCAATCGCTACTTTTGTTTTGTTGATCAGCACATAACTTCCCGAGGCGTTAAAAGCTCTTTTTTTCGGGAAAAGATCAATATTGAGTTTGATGGCAGTGATTTTGGGTTGGGGAATGCCGTCGTATTTTTTGTACTTTTTCTCAAAATCGGCCAGCGATTTTTCCCGCTCTTCGGAGTTGGTAAACTCGTTCAGCACATTGGTATTGTAGTAGATATAGCTTCCCATGCCGATGAATATCGCAAGACCCAAAGCTAGCGTAGCCAATGAACCTCCGGTAAAGTTTTGCCGGAGAAGGTTTATCCGTGCCTTCATACTGGATTCTGTACCGCGCTGCCAAAGCAGATTCGTCAGTAATCCCAGCACGATAAAAAATCCACCCCAATAGAGTTTGAAGGCAAAATAGGGCCACGTAAAATGGCCGTAGCCGTTCATATCTGAATAGGCAAGCCCGGGGTCGGAATACATTTGCAGCATATTGTGCTCGATATTGAGCAACCCGAGGCCGAGGGAGTTAAACATATACACCAGCACCACCACAAAAAATCCCACATACTTGTTGTTGACCAGGGTCTGGATAAAAAATGCGAGAACGGTGATATATACATAGTCAATAAACCGGTAACCAAATAGCGTCTTCAGGTATAGCCCGATCTCAAAGCGGAAATACTGCTGTACGGCCTGAATAATTACCCCCGCAACCATAATTACGGTCAGCAGCAGGAGGACAATTCCGAGCATAGAGAGCAGTTTTGATATAAAACTCAGCCAGTTGGGTACCGGCAGGGCATCGTACAATTCATTCATGCTCACTCCTCTTTCCTTCCAGATCAATTCGCCCGAATAGAAGATAATGATGGCGACCATAAACAGGTGGAAGTTGGAATTGAGCAGATTGAGTATCTGATAAGTAACCGGCAATGTCGCGGTGCCAAAAACCTGCCCGGAAACGGTTCCTGCAAACGCCGCGGAGACCACCATCATCAGCACACCGATACTTGCGATAGCGATAAATATGGGGCTGATGAGTATTCCCCGGAACTCACGTTTTGCCAGCAGCCAGAGTTGTGAAAGGTAGCGGTTTAGTCCAAACTCCTGGGTAACAGGTGGCAATTCGACCGCTTCGATGGGCTCAATGATTTCGGTTTCTGTGGCAATGATTTGCGGTGCTGGAGAAGGCGTTGCCGATTTTTTCTTTCCTGTGTCAAATGCCTGGGTAAATGGGAATTTGAGATAGGTGATGACTCCCAGTCCGGCTGTTACGCTCATCCATAACAGGAGGTTGAGGCCTGTTTTGGCGGTAAGTGGCAGCAAAAGGCTATTTTTTTCTACCACTGTCCAGTATTCGGTTTCTTTGAGGAAAGCTACGCCCGTCGATGGGTCGAGAACAGAAGCCATGAGGTCATTGTCGAGCTGGTTGGAGAGGTTGGATGCGAAAGAAAACAGCACCAGAATAATCACAGCATTGAGATAGATCAGCAACTGATTGCGAGTCAGGGCGACGGAGCCAAAGAAAATCGTTCCACTAAAAAGCGTATAGGGAATAATGGACATCAGGTAGGGGTTGAAATAATTCATAAACCTGAAGGGTCCGATTTTGGAAGCCTCCACATAGGGCATAAGTGTGGAGATGTAAAAACCAATTCCCATCATAAACATGGCGGCGATGGCAAAAACCATGGAACCCGCATATCTGCCACCGAGGTAGTCTAGTTTGGTAATGGGTTTGGTAAAAAACAGTGGATGCGCATCGTATTCAAAGTCGCGGTAAATGGGTACGCCCATAAAAGCAGCAATCACAAACGTGCCAAACAACTGCCCGAAGGAAATCATATATTGATGCAGGTTGTAAGGCGAATTGGCAAAATTTTTCCCGCCGCCTGTGAGAGAGTTGGCGACAGAAAGTTCCAATCCTCCGGCCATGAGGCTTCCCAGGCCCCAGCCCAGGAGCAGCATAATAGCGAAATAGACATAAGTTGCCGGTCTTTTGAGCCGGTACTTCAGTTCAAAGAGGAATATATATTTAAACATAGGATTTTTCCAGGTTGAAATGGAGGATGAAATGACTATCCGGCAATCGCGTTAGGCAGTGCATCTCCGGTTTTGATATGGAGGAAATACACATCTTCCAGATCTGGAGCAACACTTTCAAAATCAGCACCCGGATTCGATTCGGAGAAAACCCGTACCCGGAGTTTTCCGGCTGCGTGGCGGGTGGAGATGACTTTATATTTTTCAGAAATTGCCGTTAGCATTTCAGGTTCGGCAACGGTCTGCCATACCTTTCCTTTGATTTTTGCGATGAGGTCGGCGGGCACACCAGCCAGTACCACTTCTCCTTTGAAGATAATGGCCATATTGCGGCAGAGGTCGCTTACGTCTTCCACGATGTGAGTGGATAGGATGACGATGATATTTTCACCGATTTCGCTGAGCAGGTTGTGGAAGCGGTGGCGTTCGGCGGGGTCGAGCCCTGCGGTAGGCTCATCCACGATGATGAGTTTGGGGTTGCCGAGGAGAGCCTGGGCGATGCCGAAGCGCTGTTTCATCCCGCCCGAAAATTTGCCCAGCATCTTTTTGCGGTCGTTGTAGAGGTTGGTCTGGTGGAGGAGGGCTTCGACGATGGATTTCCGTTCGCGGGAATTGTGAATGCCTTTGAGGGTAGCGAAGTGGTCGAGCATTTCTTCCGCTGACACGCGGGGATAGATACCAAAAGACTGAGGGAGATACCCGAGCACTTTGCGGACTTCCTTTTTATCGTTGAGGAGATCGAGGTCGTCGAGGAAAGCCGAGCCGCTGTCTGCCTCCTGAAGCGTAGCGAGCGTACGCATGAGGGTGGACTTTCCTGCGCCGTTGGGACCAAGCAGGCCAAACATGCCGGTAGATATTTCGAGGCTTACCCCTTTGAGTGCCTGGGTGCCGTTGGGGTAGGTTTTGGTGAGACCGTTGATTTCGAGTTGCATGAGGAGAATCTTCTTTTGTCAGATTAGTAGCGGCAAGGTAAAAAAAATTACGGTTACTCTACAGATGCAGGGATTTCTTCTGCGAATGGAGGGGTTGGGTCGGTGAAATGTATATTCGTAAATTAGGTGTATAAATAATAATCCAAACATGAGAACAAATATTGTCATAAACCCTCAGCTAATGGAGGAAGCCATGAAAATCAGCGGATTGACTACTAAAAAAGCTGTGGTGGAAGAAGCCCTGAAATTATTTGTCCAGATGCAGCACCAAAAAGCATTGCTGAACCTGAGGGGAAAATTGAAGTGGGAAGGAGATCTTACATAACGACCGCGATTTTGATCCAATGGCGGATTATTTGGGTTTGAAGGTTTTTTAATTTTTGATATTTAAATCAGCGATTCTGCCCGTGGCAGATTTAATCCTTAAGCTTTGCGTTGAGGCGCAGCCTGACCTCGGAGAGGTCTTATGTACCTATGGCATCTTCGTCTCCGATGGAGTCTACGATTTGTAGAAAGTGAGCGGATCTTTTGATTTTTTCCCCTTTGCGTTGCGCCGATGGCGGGTCGAGAGAATAGGTTTCTCTCCCGAAGGGATCTTTTCGGCCTTCCCGGGGATCTGCGACCTTACAGTCGGATCAATAACTCAAGCTGGCCGCCGAGGCCGACTTCAACAATTCGCTGAAGGGTTGAAAGCCGCACTTCTTTTAAGTTATTTTCGATTTTGGAAATATACCCTTTGTTAGTGCCACACCGTCGGGCAAGTTCCTCCTGCGTCAGGCCTTTTTCCCGACGGGCTTGTTGAATCAAAAAGCCAATTTTAAAATTTTCATACCCCTGCTCAAACTTGTCGCGTTTGGCAGTTCCTTTTTCGCCGTATTGTTCGTCAATAAATTGGTCAAGGGTTTTTAACGAAGCCGATTTTTTCTGCATATTTTTCTATTTTAATCCGAAAAATATCATTCCCCTGATGAAGTCTGCAAGGTAGATTTTATACAAAAAAAGAAAAGTTGTCCGAATAAGCAACTTCCTTTGGGTGAATAGATTTTATAAACTTATCCCGCCAAATTTAAAATTTATTTTTAAATTTGGCGGGATGGAGGTAATAAGCAGACATATTTCAATAGCTCTTCGCCAGCGACTGCTGGATTTTCCGGTTGTGGCGATCACCGGTCCACGCCAGGCGGGCAAAACCACCCTGGCCCGCACCCTGATGGCTGAAATGGGCAAACCGTCGGTTTATCTCGACCTCGAACTGCCCTCCGATCTGAATAAACTTACCAACGCTGAACTCTTTTTGCAGGAACACGAAGACAAACTCGTAGTCATAGACGAAGTGCAGAGGAAACCGGAACTATTTCCCCTTTTACGTGCCTTGGTTGATCAAAGAAGAGTGCCGGGGCGATTCCTGATACTGGGATCGGCTTCGCCGGAACTTCTTCGCCAAAGCTCAGAAACCCTTGCCGGGCGCATCTCCTATCTGGAATTGCACCCATTCAATATCCGGGAGCTTCCCCAACCAGATTTTCGCACACACTGGCTACGTGGTGGTTTCCCTCCTGCCTTGCTGGCTTCATCCGATAAATCTGCCTTTCAGTGGCTGGAAGATTTTAGCATTACATTTATTGAGCGCGACCTCCCGCAGTTTGGTTTGAATGCTCCCTCTCAGACGCTGCAAAATCTGTTGCTTATGCTTACAGGTTTTCACGGCGGGATTCTCAACCAAAGTACCCTCGCCAATTCGCTGGGGCTTTCGGTGCCTACGGTCAAACGTTACCTCGAATATATCGAACGCGCGTACTTCATTCGTTTTTTACTGCCCTGGTATGCCAATATCGGTAAGCGGTTGGTAAAATCTCCTAAAGTATATTTTCGGGATAGTGGCGTTTTGCATTATTTTGCCGGGATTTCGGACTTATCCCACCTTCTCGGTAATAAGATTGCAGGTGCTTCCTGGGAAGGATATGTGATACAACAGGTACTGGCCAATTTGCCATCAAGGGTGTTGCCCTTTTTCTACCGCACCAAAGATGGTTCAGAGCTGGATATGGTGCTTGTAAAAGGAAATCAGCCGTGGATCAGCCTGGAAATAAAATTTACCGACACCCCCTCTCTGAGTAAAGGAAATCATATAGCTTTTGCCGATGTAGGTGCGCCACTCAATCTCATTATTACCCCAACTGGAGGAGATTACCCGCTGGCAGATAATATCCGTGTTTGTGACTTGGCGAGTATGTGGAAATATATCCATCATTCATAGCGCGGGGTATCCATAGCGCGGGGTTTAGACCCCGCGCTATGGATGATGGATGTCAATGACAATAATCACCTCCCCCGGTGACTCTCTGATAATCCGCCTGAAGTGAATCTGCCGTAGTTTTGGAGCATCATTAAGATCGCTACCATGGCATTTGCACGCGTCCTCCGGGACAAAAAGAATCTGAAATTATTCTTTTCCATAATCCTCCCCCTGATTCTGCTGATCCTTCCCGCTTCTGCCTTCGGCATCGAAGGGCTGACGGTGATTCAGCAACGTGTGATTGCGCTTTTTGCGCTGGCGGCATTGT
Organism: Bacteroidia bacterium; assembly: GCA_041391665.1. Lineage (NCBI taxonomy): Bacteria > Pseudomonadati > Bacteroidota > Bacteroidia > Bacteroidia bacterium. Next base: position 2,248,042 of record JAWKNO010000001.1, read on the forward strand.
TTTGGGTGCTGGAACCCATCCCCATCTTTGCTACCTCTATTCTCCTGATTACCCTCGAACTGGTCATGATTTCCGACAGCAGTTTTCTTCCCTTCCGTGGGGAAGCGACCGCAGAGTTTGGAAATGCGATGTCCTACCACGAAATCATGGACACCTTCGCCTCGCCGGTGATCCTGCTGTTTCTGGGCGGATTTTTTCTCGCCGCTGCGGCTACCAAGTACCGCCTCGACCAGAATATTGCCGGGGTCTTGCTCCGCTATTTTGGTGAAAAACCTCACTGGGTCCTGCTGGGACTGATGAGCATTACAGCGGTTTTCTCGATGTTTATGAGCAATACGGCCACTACGGCCATGATGCTGTCCATCCTCATTCCGGTGCTGAGTATTTTCCCTCCCAAAGATCCGGCTCGTACAGCCTTTGTGCTGGGAATTCCTGTTGCGGCCAACCTGGGGGGTATCGGCACCCCTATCGGCACCCCTGCCAATGCAATTGCGCTGAAGTTTCTGGCTTCCTCGCATATTTCCTTCGGCACCTGGATGGCGTTTGGTGTTCCTATTGTCATCCTGATGTTGCTCTTTGCCTGGCTACTGCTGGTACTTTTTTATCGCACCCCTACCCAACAGATCAGACTCAATATTCCGGTATCTTTTGTCAAAACCCCAAAAGCGGTTATTGTCTATGTGACCTTTTTACTTACGGTTTTCCTTTGGCTGACTGACTTTCTTCACGGCATGAATGCTTACGTGGTCGGACTGATTCCCGTAAGTATTTTTCTGGCTACGGGCATTATCAATAAAGAAGATCTGAAAGTCATCAGCTGGGATGTGCTGTGGCTGGTTTCGGGGGGGATTGCCCTTGGGCTGGCGCTGACAAAAACAGGGCTGGCGCAGGCTGTGATTGATAGTATTTCGCTCGATAGCATGTCTCCTGTGGCTATTTTTATGGCTGCCTGTCTGATGGGGATGTTGCTGGCAAATTTTATGTCTCACACCGCCACGGCCAACCTGATTCTTCCCCTTCTGGCAGGATTGGGCGCTTCGGTTGCGAGTCTCGCTTCGGTGGGAGGAACGGAACTGATCATTATCGGTACGACCATCAGTACCTCACTGGCGATGTCGCTGCCGATCAGTACGCCTCCCAACGCACTGGCGCATGCCACCGGGCTGATTCAGACCAAAGACCTTGCAAGGGTAGGTATTTTGATAGGGATCACCGGGATCATAATTGTAGGGCTGACAATGTACATTCTTCACACCAGTCATTTTTTGTCATGAGCCATCTCCTCCATACAAGCAATAACCTGGCAGAGCTGAAGAAAAAATACTTTGCCGATGAATCCCGGCATATCGTCATTCAAAAGGGAGAAACGCTGCTGACCGGGGAGAAGACCAATACCCGTCTTTACCTTGTGCTGGATGGTCGGCTGGATTGTTACCTCAAAGATGAAGATGGGAAAGACTATGAGGTGCAGCAGAGTACCAATAATATGTTTCTGGGTGTGTATAGCTTTTTTAGCGCTGAACACAAAAGTTACCTCACCGTAGTTGCCGCAGAAGAAAGCCGGCTTGCATATCTGGAGAAAAGCAAAACGCTGGAGGAAAGTGAAGATTTTGCCCGCGATTTTATGCCGGTCATAGTACATGAAATCTACCTCCGGCAGATACTTTCTCAGGAGATGGATAAAGAGCGGCAGGCTGCGATCAAAAAACTCTATGAATCTGAAAAAATGATTGTGCTCGGGCAACTGGCTGCGGGCCTTGCCCACGAACTCAACAACGCAGTCGGCTCACTGGAACGCAATACCGAATGGCTGATCGATGAACTGAGCAGTTTTCTGATGAAAAAAGACCTGCTTTCATTTTTCATTGATCCTCTCGAAAAGGGCCAGCAACTCAGTACCGCTCAGATCAGAGAGCGGAAGGAATCACTGGAAAAAGAATTTGACATTCCTTCCAAAACAGCCAAACAGCTTGCCCGCACCCATTTGTCAGACGAGCAACTTACCGCGATCGTCCGAAACGGAATGAAAAACTTTGACCTGATACGTCAGGTATCTGAAGCAGCCATTGTCCTCCACGATATGCGCGTAGCCGCTACCCATGCAGCCCATGTGGTAAAATCTGTGCGCGATCTGGGAAGCCAGAATTACCGGTTGCCAATCGAAACGAGTATAGAAGAAACCATTACACAGGCACTTGTCCTCACCAAAAATCTGACGAAAAAAGTAAATGTAAAAATCGACAGACAAACCGAAGGCCGGCTGTTGGCGAGCCCGGGCGAACTGGTCCAGGTATGGGTAAATCTCATCAAAAATGCCTGTGAAAGTATGGTACAGGCCGAAACCAAACATCCGACACTATCTATCACGATAGCTGAGGAAGCCCATTTTTTTACCACAACCATTTCAGATAATGGCACGGGCATTTCAGATGATGTAATGAAAAGAATATTTGAGCCCAACTTCAGCACCAAAGTAAATGGGCTGACTTTCGGGCTTGGACTGGGCCTCTCTATTGTGAAAAAAATTATCGATAGTTATCTGGGAACAATTACCATTGAAAGCAAACCTGGTCAGACAGCGTTTTGTATTCAACTTCCTAAACCTTAACCATGATGGAAAAAATATATATCATCCTTGTCGAAGACCAGCGCGAAGTGCTGCAGGCAGTAGCCAAAGATCTTGAATTTTTTGAAGATGCTTTTGTGATCGAGGAATGTGAGTCTGCGGATGAAGCATTTCAGCTAATGGAGCGTGTGGACAAACAGGGCTATATGGTGGGGCTGGTAATTTCAGACCATGTGATGCCCGGGAAAAGCGGTGTGGATTTTCTGATTGAAGTCAAAAACGATGTGCGTTTTCAGCACACCCGCAAAATCCTCCTTACTGGTCTTGCCACGCATCAGGACACCATTCGCGCGATCAACCTGGCCGCGATTGACAAATACTTCGAAAAGCCCTGGAAGTCAGAAGAATTGATAGCCGGAGTAAAAACCATGCTTACCGGATTTATCTTGGAAAAAGGCGTGGATTATAGGCATTTTTTGCCCTGGCTCGATCAGGTAGTGTTGTTTGAATCGCTTAGGAAAATGACCTGAAAGCTGAACCCGTTCAGCCTCAGAAAAAAATAAATGTTATGAAAACTTCAGAAAAAAATCGAATTCCCTGCTTTATCGTTTCCTTGATTGTATTTGCGCTTGTGCCCGGTTTTGTACAGGGGCAAAACAAAACGATTGTCAATTCGCAGCATATCTGGCTGGCTTATATGACATCAACTAAAATCAATAAAAACTATTCCCTTTGGAATGACGTCCATTACGTACCCAACGGTTTTTTTATTGCCCGTACAGGTCTTACCCGGCACTTTGACAATATCAGCATTACCGGTGGATATACATTTGCGTTACTTCCTATGCCTACGCCAGAACACAATCTGGGCAGAATAGAACACCGTCCCTGGGGGCAGATTCAGGTCGTTCATCCGGTGAACAACACTTTCTCTATTATCAACCGTATCAGATATGATGCGCGGTTTAAGGAAATTATGATTAATGAAAAACAGTCGGATGGGTATATGTTTGTCAACCGGATCAGGTTTATGTCAGGTATCCGCAAGACTTTTCCCAAAGCTGCCTTTGACCAATACACGCCATTTCTTTCTATGACCAATGAAGTAATGATCAACTTCGGGAAGAACGTCACTTTTAATACCTTTGACCAGAACTGGTTTCAGACCTCAGCAGGTTTGCAGCGGAAGAATCTCTCCGTACAGATTGGTTATATGAATATATATGCCCAGACTGGAGTATCGCAGTTTTCATCAGGCCATACCTTGATGATGTGGGTTACGCATAGGTTTTCCCTGGAGAAATAACTTATTGACCTGCTTTTGAGAGTAGGTTTCTATGATTTTAATTTTATCAATTCTTCCACCAACTTCCACACCATAGTACAAGGATTTTGATTGGCAAAATCCTGCCGGGCCTCGTATTGATTTTTCAGGCGTTTTGCGTTTCGAATGGCATCTTCCTGGCTGCCATATTTATTTAGCAACTCATACATCTGTTTACTATTTTTTTCGTAACGAAATCCTTCACCCAGAATGGGTTTAAGGTTTTTTTCGATCAAAGACTTAAAATCTGTACGAACCATTGCATTCTCATAGTACTGAAAGTGCAATAAATACCATAACTCAAATGCTTCATTGCTCCATGCACAGCCAATTGGTGGTTTATTCTTTTGGCAACGTACAATGGCATTGTTAAAATCGCCTGGATCAAAACTATCCCGGTCGAAAACTACCCATAGATGGTCAACCGCCCTGTTTAGGTTTTTCCCGTATTCATTTTTCAATCGCAATGCCTCATCTAATAGGGACAGAGTGTTTCTTCCTGTTCCTGCTATATCAATCTGATATGCAGTCAGAACTCCTTTCGGCAAATCTTGTTTCAGCCCTTCAAAATAATTAGGTTCTGTAGCTTCCCCCTCGCATACAATAAGATAATATTTTCGCTTATTGCGTATATTCTCCTTACGTGCCTTCTCTTCTCTTGCAAATCGATTTAACCGATCATTGGGAAATTTTACTTTTCTTGCCATTTTGCTACAACGTTTGACAGGTTCCCAATAAACGGAATTGCACCATATCGACCTTCGATATAATCTTTTTCGAATGACCGGTCCTTGCGAATGGTTTTGCCTTCTTCCTTATATTCGACAAGAGAATACATATCAGATGCTCCATACTGATCTTTTTCAACAAAATAAATCTGATCCCTTCGGTAGTTCCCGTAGTGCAATAAGTTGGTATCGTGTGTAGCAAAAATCAGTTGTGAATGATGGGGATTAAACTGATTTGAGTTAAACAATTTTGTAATGGCAAGTGTCAACAAAGGATGCAAACTGGCATCCAGTTCATCTACCACAAGCACTCCTCCGTCATTCAGCACGTCAAATACGGGTCCTGAGATGTTGAAAAGCTTATTGGTACCTGAAGATTCCTGGCCTCGCATATCAAATTCGACTTCACCGACGGGTTTGTAGTCATCATTATATTTTTTATGGACAGTTTTAATGTCAATTCTGAATGCTCCTTCCAGATCTGTTACCAAATGCTTCATCAGATTTTCCGGCATATCTTTAGGAAGATCTCCTGGCTCAAATGGCTTTTTGTTTATGGATATATTGTCAAAACCCAAATCCAGTTTCTCGTAGAAATCCAGCAGGGCAGAACGGGTTTGTTTGTTTTCAAGCATTTCAAAGGTTACGGCTTTATAACCTTCGTGGCTCAATCCTGAGATTGTGATGAGGTTATGAAACCACCGCATGATTTTTTTTGCAATCTCACCATTAAACTGATCTGCAACTGCAAGAAACAGCGCATTTTCCCTGGTGCGTATTTCCAAATTTTTACCTTCGGGAAAATCTTTCATCACTTCAATGCCGCCATCCAAACGAACAAACATGGGCTTTTCTGTGTTTTTTCTCGCTTCAAATAACCATTCTGCCTGAATTTTTTTGTCATCAACCTCAAACCCATACCGGTAACGGATATCATTAATTATAAAAACTGCCTCAAAAAAGGAAGGTGACTTTTCTGTCTCTGTACTTAGCAAATAGGGGGTAATATCAAGCTCGTTGAGGGATGTGTGCTCAAATGATTGTAGTACTAATCTCCGCATCGTGGATATAGCACGGATAAAATTACTTTTACCACTTGCATTTGCACCGTAAATAATTGCTCCCTTTAATAAAGATACACGTTCATTTGTGAATAAATTGGTATCACCATATTCAGTTATTGACGAAGCAGCAAGGCTGAGCGTAGTTTTGGCTTTGAAAGAAAGAAAATTGCCAACCGTAAATTCAAGTAGCATAAATCTTTTTCTGAGATATTTTCTCAAATATATATATAAATATATATTTTAATCGCAAAATTTGAGAAAAATTCTCACTATCAAGGTTTTTTCTGACTCAATTTCCCTCAAAAAAAAATGGGTCCCCCCAAAATGGAGGATGACCCATTATTCTATTTTACAGATCGTCAGATCCTTTCCGGTTCCAGCTTCCATTTTGCGGCGGAGCGCCAGAGGCCGGAGAGTAACAATTCCCGCATGAATATATATTCTTTGGGAAGTTTGTCGTACATGCGTTCGAAGAGTTCGGCGTGAGAGAGAAGCTCCTGCTTCCATGCTTCCCGGTCAACGGTCATAAGCTCTTCAAAATCCTCTCTCGAAAAATTTTCGAGTCCCCGCCAGTCAATATCATCGTAGTGAGGCATCCAACCAATAGGGCTTTCAACTGCGGATGATCTCCCTTTTACCCTTTGGATGATCCACTTCAAAATCCTCACATTATCGCCAAAGCCCGGCCATAGGAAATTGCCTTTTTCATCTTTGCGAAACCAATTGACATTGAAGATGCGTGGAGGTGCAGACAAGTCCCGGCCAAACTGCAGCCAGTGGTTGAAGTAGTCTGCCATGTGATAACCGCAGAAGGGCAGCATCGCAAAGGGGTCTCTGCGTACTTTTCCCTGTTCGCCAAAAGCGGCGGCGGTTGTTTCAGAGCCCATAGTGGAAGCCGTGTACACGCCATAACTCCAGTTGATCGCCTGATATACGAGCGGTACAGTTGTGCTTCTTCTGCCTCCGAATATGAAGGCTTCGATGGGTACACCGTCAGGATTTTCGACATTTTCGTCAATGCTCGGATTTTGTGATGCCGGAGCCGTAAAGCGAGAGTTGGGGTGTGCAACGGGTTTGCCGCTGTTTGGGTCCCATTTATTGCCATGCCAGTCAATGATGCCTTCCGGTACTTCTTTGGACAGGCCTTCCCACCATACGTCTCCATCGGGGGTTACCCCTACATTGGTGAAGATGGTATTACTGGCGATAGACTTGATTGCGTTGGGATTGGTTTTTTCATTGGTGCCAGGTGCAACACCAAAATAGCCGGCTTCAGGGTTAATGGCGTGCAATTGTCCGTCTTTGCCGGGTTTGATCCATGCGATATCATCGCCCACAGTAGTGATTTTCCAGTCGCTGAATTCTTTGGGCGGAATCAGCATGGCAAAATTGGTTTTACCACAGGCACTTGGGAAAGCCGCAGCCAGATAAGTTTTTTCACCTTCAGGGCTTTCGACTCCCATAATGAGCATGTGTTCGGCCAGCCACCCTTCTTCCTGAGCCATGGTGGAGGCAATGCGCAGGGCAAAACATTTTTTACCGAGCAAGGCATTTCCGCCATATCCCGACCCGTAGCTGACAATAGATCTTTCTTCGGGATAATGGACAATATATTTGAGCGTTGGATTGCAAGGCCATTTTTCATCGGCCTGGCCGGGTTCCAGCGGAGCGCCTACGGTGTGCAGACACTTTACGAAATCACCATTGGGTCCCAGCACATCAAGTACGCGGTTACCCACGCGGGTCATGATATGCATATTGACGACCACATATTCGGAGTCTGTAATCTCTATACCGATTTGCGACATGGGAGAACCTACTGGGCCCATACTGAAGGGAATGACATACATGGTGCGGCCTTTCATGGCTCCCCGTAAAACTACGTCAAGTTCCTCCTTCATTTCCCTTGGATCCATCCAGTTATTGGTTGGGCCGGCATTTTCTTTTTTGCGGCTACAGATGAACGTCCTGTCTTCGACCCGCGCTACGTCACTGGGGTCTGAAAAACAGGCAAAGGAGTTGGGCCGTTTGGTTTCATTTAATTTGATGAAGGTGCCTTTGGCTACAAGGAGTGCGCACAGTTCGTCGTATTCGGCTGTCGAACCGTCGCACCAGCGCACATCATCAGGGGTCATCAGATTTTTGATCTCTTCTACCCAGCTTATTAAGGATTGATTTTCTGTTTGCATATTTTTTTGTTACAAACAACGGAATCAATCGAAATGGGAAAAATGAGTTTTGCCTGTTGTAGAAATGATTAAAATCTTTTTAAAAATTATAAAAGTTATAATAGGCTGTAGATCAAAACACTGTCATCCCAAAAAATTTCTCCAGGATATTAGAGATAAATATCGCACCGAGAAATACAGGGCAGATATACGTGATCATTATCCTGACAAATTTTTCCAATACAGAACCGGGATATTTCTCATATCCGGAGGATATTTCTTCGCTCATATTGGCAAGGCCCCATTTGCGGGAAATAAATATACACATGAGCATGCCTCCAAAGGGAAGTCCGATTTCCGAAAAGAGGTCATTGACCAGATCGAGGAAGGATTTTGCAGAACCGCCATAAGTGATGTTGGAGAAAAATTCTACCCCGCCCTGCGACAACATACTGGGCAGGCCCAAAACGAAAATCAGGCTGGCCATGACAATTACTGCCTTTTTTCTGGTCCATTTTTTTTCATCCACAAAATAGGCTACCGCTACTTCCAGCAGGGAAATCGTCGAGGTCAGCGCTGCAACCGAAAGCAGCAGGAAAAACAATCCTCCAACCACGCGCCCAATCATGGGGCCAAACTGCGCAAAAATGCCTGGTAAAATCGTAAATACCAGCCCGGGGCCGCTGGCTTCGGGAGGTGTCCCCTGCGAAAATACCAGCGGAAGCATAAGCAACCCGGCCAGAAACGCGACTGTAGTATCTGCCACTGTAACGATCGCTGCTGCCGAAGGAATATTTTCTTTTTTACCTATGTAAGAGCCATAAGTGATCAGTGCGCCCATACCGAGTGAGAGGGAGAAAAATGCTTGTCCCAAAGCAGAGTTGATGGTGCCGAGGTTCAGCTTACTGAAATCTGGCAGCAGATAATACCTGATACCTGCACCAGCATTGGGCAGTGTCAGTGCATAGGCAATCAGCAGGAAAAGTATAAAAAACAACATCGGCATCATGATCTTGGAAGCAAGCTCAATACCTTTCTGGATACCGCGCAATACGATGACCGCCGTGAGAATCATAAAGACAATGGAAAATGCCATATTATCCCAGAAGTCGGCTACATAACGGCCAAAAAACGCTCCGTAATCTGGCTCAGAGAGCAGGTTTCCAAATGATATTTCCAGAAAATAACCAAAAGCCCAACCTGCCACCACATTGTAAAATGAGAGAATCATAATCCCGCACAATACCCCCAGCAGACCCACATTTGCCCAGCTTTTGTTCCCTGCGTTCAGATAAGCCCCATAAGGATTTGACTGTGTACGCCGGCCAATGGCGATTTCTCCCACCATTACAGGAAAGCCGATCGCTGCAACAAAAATGATATACAATAACAAAAAAGCACCGCCGCCGTTTTGGGCAGTTTCGTAAGGAAATTTCCAAATGTTTCCCAATCCAACGGCGGACCCCGCAGCTGCGGCTACGAATCCGAGTTTGTTGGAAAATCCAGTTCTGCTGGCCATAAGCTCTTGGTTAATTAGTTTTTATGAATAATTCAGTATTGCAAGATATAAAAAAGTTCGGAATGGCCTTTTAATCTTCCTTTTCTACATTTTCGTCTTTCCCTTCCATGCCGATACTGGATTTTACTCCACTCAGAAGCGCTCTGAGCCAATGGGCAACAAATACCTTGCTGGGATCAGCCTCATATTCAATTCTGCCTACGCGCAAAATTCGCCTTTTGGGATTTCTCGCTCTCACTACAAGTGCATTGGCCATTGCCGTAGCAAATCCTCGTTGGGAGATTTGGTTTTCTTCGTCTTCCTTGATTTTTTCTTCGACTACTGATACTTTCAGGTTTTCATACTCAAACCACATTTTTCCCCGGGCTGCCCGCGCCGTGCCCCTTACTCTGAAAGCCAAATCCGTTGCCTGTCCGCTGGCTACTCGCACCCCTGCGGCTGGCTCCAGTATGGAGTTAAAACTGGTCAGATCCATTGGGCCGGCGGTGCCCTCAAATGTGTAGGGGTTGGCGGTATCTCCCAAAGGATAATGAAAGACCATTTCGAGTTTTCCTTCTCCTTTTACCAATGCCTGAGCGCGCATCGACATTTCGGTTTTTTTGGAGGGAAGAAGTTTCTCCGGGTTATTGGTGGCATTTTTCAGCACAGCATGGATACTGTTGAGGTAAATGAACCCCGGCCGGTCTACGCGATCGACCCGCTCAAAATAGTTGACGATCCCCTGGCTAAGCACGATGCTGTCCACATCTATGCGAAAGGAAAGTGACTTAAGTAAATCCTGTGGTACAGGTGGTCGGCGGTCTGGGTCCTGCGAAAAACGTTTGTCTTTGCGGATCAGCAGATTGGGCTGTTCTATATGGATTTGCCGGGCAATGATATCTCTGTTTTGAAGCAATGCGTACAAATCGGCATCGTCAAATTGTATTTGCCCTGTGTTTAACTCAAAATAGTCAATGGTGTAGCCATGTTCTACGATATAGTCATACACATTGTAGTTGGAGGTCATGGTCAGCGAATCGATCGTTACGGATTCATCGGAGGAATTTACCTTTAGGTTGTGGAGTGTGAGCAGATACAGGCTGTCTTTGAGCGGAAGCGTGTAGCTGTCAACTGTAAATTCAAAGTCGTCGGAAAATAACATTCTTCCGGGCCGAACCATGTTGAGCGGATCGGGAATAAACCGGTAGAGCCGGAACGTGAAACCCGGCAGAAGCAGGGGTAAAGTGGTATCCCCTTCAGGGAGAATTTGCTCAAATATTCCATTTTCAATGGAAAAGCTATCCAATGCCACCCTGTGAAAATATTTTTCCATGGTTTCATACAGGCGAATATTTTCCATTCCCCGTTTTGGCGCATTGGCTTTTTGTGAAAACATCGAAATCCTGGGCCGGTTGATCGTAAATGCACTGAGATTCAGCACGCGATCAAAATACAACTCGTTGGCTCTCAACCCCGCCAGTCGCACCGAAGGAATAAACACATCAAATAGCTGGTCTGTGTTTTTATTAGCCGGATGATCGGTTTTTGGGGTGATTTGTATTTCTTCTGCTGTAATACTGGAATCTGAAGTGGAAATCCCAATGTCTCCGATTGTGATGGTATAAGAACTGTCGGGCAGCATAAAGGAATAATCTCTGATGCTCATCCCGATATCAATATCATCGGCATAAAAAGGGTTGTTGGTTTTTTTCCTGGCCGCAGAATCCAGCTGGAAATTGGAGATCAATACCACGATATCCTTAGCCGTGAATGTACTCTCCGACAAATGGTTGTCTTCATTAAATTTAAATACGCCATTCATCACCAAAAAGGATTGGATTCTCAGGGCATGCAACTGGTCTGAGATCAATAGATATAAGTCGCCTTTTGCCAGTGAGTCTATTTCATTTTTGCCTAAATCAGGATAGTTTACCAGCGAAAGTTCCGGATCATAAATGGCAACCCTTTCAAGGTCAAGGATTTTCTCCTGATATAGTTCATAGCTGTTGAGGCCTTCAATCGTAAGGTTAGGTGAGTAAAACCTGTACAGATTGCCCGCTGTGGGCTTTGCCTGAGATTCATCGGGGCTGATGTGAATTTCACTGATGGTGATTTTTTTCTGAGCCGTTGAAAAGTATATTTCTCCTGTACTTATGGTGTGAACGCTGTCTTTCAGTATTTCCTCAATGCCGTGAACCGTCACCTGAATATCTTTGGAAAAAAGGAAATTTTCCGGACCAATATGGCTGTCAGAAGTCAGTTTGAAATCGCTGATCTTAATATCCATGGAAGGGATATCAATTGTCGCGGAGGCTTCCTTTTCTGCCCGGACACGGGAAAATGCGGCTGAGTCAACCACCAGCTTGTGGACTTCCAGTGCATTAAGCTTTGAAGCTATATAGGGATAGAGATCGATGCTGTCGAGGGACAGGAGTTCTGCTTTATGCGGATAGTTGATAGAACTATGCAAGTCGATTCTGGGCTGTGAAAGGTGCACACTGTCAATATCCAGTGTTTTGTAGAGCCATATTTGCCGGAGGTTCAGTCCGGATAAATACACCCGGGGAATAAATCCATGGATATGGTTATGGTTGGCGGAGTCATTTTGTCCGGCAAGCGTATCACGGGGGATAATTTTTACAGATTCTGCATAAATCGCAGAGTCTCCGGTGGAAATGCCTATGCTGGTTGCCTGGATGGCATAAGAGCTGTCTGGGAGCAGAAATGAATAGTTGGCTATATTGCCTTTGATGGAAATATCGTCTGCATACCAGGGATTTTCTCTTCGCAGGGTAGTATCTGGCGAAAGCCTGAAATTTTTGATATGAACATTGATGTCTGATGCGGCAAATTCGTTGTCATTGGTGGTTGTGGAGGTATTAAAATTGAATCGCCCTCCCTTGACAAAAAAATTGCGGATGGAAAAAGAGCGGAGTTCGTCCTCGACGAGGCTATACAGATTGGATTGTGCCAGCGAATCGACGACTTCTCTTTTTACCTGTGGCTGGTTGATCAGCTCAGCCAACGGCTCGCGAATTTCCACCCACCCCACAGACAACACCCGGTCATACCAGACCCGGGGCAGGTCCAGCCCATACAGACTCACCTGCGGTACATTAAGTGAGACCACATCCCCTCCTTCCGTCAACGCCTGGGCAAATTTTTCTGTTGTGGCTCTCAGGTTGAGATTTTTAAGGAAAAATACGCCATCTGGCGCCGAAACCCTCGCCGGTCCTGCCCGCAGGGTATAGTTCCCTTTAGAGAGTCGGGTGCGGAGGTGCGTAAAATTAAGCTCGATTTGGTCGGAAAATAGCAGTCTGTTTTCATTTGGTACCAACAGGCTGGAATCCAGCTTTACGCCTAAAAGATTCAAATCCAGGCCTTCAACTACTAAAGTCCCCGTTGTATCATTCCAGTCCCTGACCTGCCGGTAAAGGCCGCCTTCGACGGTCATTTCTTTGGCAGTGATGCGGTCAAACCATGGAATAATTTTTTCAAAAACTCCTGCTGCGTCAAAGTTGGCCGAAATTTCAGGCGATTTTCCCGGTTTGTTTTTTCGGAGAATAACCGGCTCGATAATCCGCACATGAGCCAGATCAAGTTTTCGCTCAAACCATGCCTGATATAATGGCACACCTTCTATCAGAAGTTGCGGAATGTTGATATCAATCGATTCGTGGCGTTCGGTTTTCCCCCAAACTTTACTTCCAGGCTGGATGCGAATATTCTCTGCAAAAATTTCTTTGGTCAGGGTAGAGACCCCCAATTTTCCTACCCGGATGACATAGCTGCTGTCAGGAAGGACAAAAGAATAATCCTCAATATTCATCTGCGCAGAAATTTTATCTGCGAAAAATGGCCTGTCCCATTCCGGAACGGTGGCAGAATCGATCCGGAAGTTGGTCATTTCAAAGGAAATGTCGCGGGCGGTGAAGGCATTTTCGTGCGGTGTTCCCGGATGATTGTAAGTCAGCGTTCCTCCTACCATCTGGAGCTGTGAAATCTGCAAAGTCTGAACAAATTCGGAGATGATTTCATACAATTGTTCTGGTCGGAACCGGCTTTTTTCGGTGACCCGTTCGGGGAAACTGAAAACCTGAAGGTCGCAATCGTAAATTTTGACAGATCGGATATGGGCATCGTTGTAGCGGATGACGCGATAGAGGTCGAGGAAAGTTATTTCTATTGAGGGAATATGGAGGGTAATAAGAATAGGGCGCGCCTGACCTGCTGTTACCAGCGAATCAAAGCGTGTGGAATCATAAGCGATCTCTACGCCGGTCATGGAGAATGTACGGTTGAGCAGACTCCATTGAACCGAAAGCGCTTCAAGCGAGTATAAGCCGCGGGTGTTTTGTGCAACAGATTTTGAAGCTGCAGTTTTTACTATCGGCCCCAGTATAAAGCTAAAAAAAATCTGGGCTGCGATCAGGAAAAACAGAAAAATTCCGATCACCCATTTCCACCAATTCCGGACACGACTTAGTGCCATTTACCTGTTTTAGGACAAAAATAAGGATTATTCACTGAATTCGTATGGATGTTCAATACTGCTTATCTGATCTACACTGAAAATGATGACTTCCTCCTTTTTTCCTTTCAACTGGACCTTTCCAATTTCTTCAAACTGGAACTGCGAAAGGTTGTGAATATGATTGTAAAGATGCTCTGAAATCAGGAGATATTTGCCGTAGAGGTTGCAGCATCCCTGAATCCTTGCAGCGGTATTGAGCACATCGCTGTGATAGGCAATTTCTTTTTTTATCACCCCGACTTCTGCCACCATGACCAATCCGATATTTACACCAGCCTTAAACGCAGGCACAAGGTCATACTTATTGAAATAATACTCAGCCCGGCTTTGGATGCTTTTTTCAAAGGAGAAAAAAGCTCGCAGACAGTTGGCATTCTTAAGGCCATCTTCCACTGTCCAGGTAAGTACTGCTTCATCGCCGACATACTGATAGACTTCGACATTGTGTTTGTGAATGGTGTCAGTCAGATCATAAAAACAATCCTGAATCAGCTCACTGTATAAAATATGCCCAAGCCGCTCGGCGTAGGTAGTCGATGATTTCAGATCAAGGAACATAAAAATACGGGACTCCTCTTTGGGGCGGTGATATTTTCCACTGATGATATTGTACAGGATGCCGGGGCCAAACATTGCATTGATTTGCCTGATCAGGTTAAAGATAATACTCACAACACCAGTGTAAATCAGCAGAACAATGGCTGTTTTTGAAAGCATACTCTCCTGCAGCAATCCTATAAATGTAGTGTCGAGGCCACCATCAAACATTAGATGGGTAACCAGGATAGAATGTAAAATGATCAGCAGGGTAAGAACAATATGGAAGAATGTCCGGATCAGTATGACCAGCCAGTAGGCTGTTTCCTTTAGGATTTTTTTATCGAGAAGGATATCCAGTAAGCCAAATGATAAGCCAAAAGCCACACCTGTAAATAATCCCTGAAGGAGGATTCGCATCGGGATGCCCCGCTTGGAAATATGCAGTTCAAATATGGCTTCTTCCTCCACTCCATAGAGGCGTATGAGGGAAAACAACAGCGCTGCCCCGACCCAAACCAGGATGGAAATGCTTATATTGTGTAGTTGTTTTTTGATATTACTCAGAAGTTTTGCGCACTCAGCTTATTTGCCAACTAAAAATAAGACAAAATGTTGAATCAGGAAAGGTTTTCCGCATTGGGCAGGCTGACGTAAAAAGTTGCGCCTTCGCCTACTTTTCCTGTCGCCCATACTTTTCCCTTGTGCCGGGTAATGATTCGTTTCACGTTTGCCAGACCAATTCCCGTTCCTTCAAAGTCATCTTCTCCATGTAAACGCCGAAAAACGCCATACATCCTGTCCTCATACTCCATATTAAATCCTACGCCGTTATCGCTGATGCTAAAGAGTGTATCATTTTCCCGCATAGAACCTTTTACAGCAATTTGCGCTTCTTTTTCTTTGCTGGTATATTTTATAGCATTGGATATCAGGTTCATAAATGCCTGTTCGATAAGCATTTCATCTGCATAAGCATCAGGAAGATTTTCCACATCGAAATGAATGACCCGGTGTTGTTCCTGTTCCACTAAAACCCTGAAGATATTTTTAATTAATGGCGTCATTTGTACATGGCGCAGGACGATCTCTTTTTTATTGATGCGGGAATAAGCGAGTAAATCGTCTATCTGACGGCTCATTTTTTGAGCAGCAGCAGATATATAGGCCAGCGATTCGAGGTTTGCGCCTTCGAGAATCTTCCCGGCTTTTTTTTGAAGGAGTTGTGAATATCCGTTGAGATGACGTAGCGGGGCGCGGAGGTCATGGGAGATAGAATATGCAAAACTTTCCAACTCTTTATTGGAGCTTTCCAATTGCTCCGTTCGCTCGATCACTCTTTGCTCCAGTTTTGCCCAGCTTTCGGCCAGTTTTTTTTCGGCTTTTTTCCGTGAGATATAATTGCCAATTGAGTTGGCTACGCTCATGAGTAAATTTTCTTCGGTCTGCGTCCATATTCTCTCGGTAAGGCAGTCATCAAAGCCAATGAAACCCCAGAAAAACTTGTCGACAAATATTGGTACAACCAAAATGGAAACAATATCCTGAGGTTCAAGTATGGCTCTTTCTGAATCAGGAAAGTCCTTCACCAGGCCTTTTACCGTATGCCCGTTGCTTAACAAATCCCTCCAACGGACAAATCCTTCTTCCGTAAAAGTTGCGTCTTGAAGTTCTGGATTGTCAATTTGTGGAAGAATAAAATTGGCGGTAATTTCAAAACGTTGACTGGTACGCAGGGTATTTGTTTGAGATTCATATATGTTTTCAAACAGATACACTCTGCTTGTTTCCGTCGCTTCCATGATGGCGCGTAAAGCGTCGGTTACGGCCGCCTGATAATCCTCTTGTACCAATAGGCTCATGGTAGCATGATTGATACCTTTCAGCAGCCTGTCTTTGTGCAGGAGTGCCTGATTGACATCGACGAGAACATTTCGTAGCAAAAGGTTTTGCTCTGAAGGCGTTTGGAGAATAAATTCGTAATAAATGGCCAAATTGCCCATGCCTAATACCCGTTGCCGCTCTGAGACCATTTTTTCGATAACGGATATGGAGTAAGGGGGAGTAGATGCCGGTGCCGGTAACTCCCGAAAGAGAAATTCTGCAATGTCATTTATTTCCGGCATTTTCATTATTACTCACGGATAAGATGGCTGGTCGTTAAACGAATCTACTTTATGTTTAGGACTTACCCGAATGATAATCAGTTTTTCTTAAATATTTGAATATTATTGTATAAAAAACTACATATGAAGTATTTAAGCATTATTTCCTTTTTCCTGACCTGTATGAGTCTGCTTTCAGGTTGTAAAAGCCAGGATTATCAGCCCGAAACCTATCCCGATGCACAAATCATTTTTGGATCAGGTGGCGGTTTTACTGGTATGGTATCTACTTATGTATTGCTGGAAGACGGTCGTATTTACGATAAAGCACCTACGAGTGATAGTTTTTCTCTCCTGAAGAAAGGGAAGAAAAAAATGGCCAAAGCTCTTTTTGCGCAGCTGAATGAAATGAAAATGGCTGAAACTACCGTAGATGCCCCGGGGAATCTGTATTATTTTATTGAGATGAAAGGTCCTGACCCCGAGACTTATCGACTTGTATGGGGTGATCAGGCGGCAGAGGTTCCCGATACCTTACTTTCTCTTTACCGTTCCCTGATGGACGCGACAAAATAAATGAGTTATATTTACTTTTAGGTAACGGAATCTGCCATGTTTTTTCTTTGGTAAACAAACAAACAAATACACTATGAAATTCAATCCATTTCTACGCACATTCACACATTTGCTGTTCCTGCTGATCCCTACGTTTTTACTGGCTCAAAATATGGATCCTTTTTCCAGTAAAAAGAAATCTCAGCAAATTATTCCCCAAACTGCAAATCCAACGGGAACTATCGACAGTAAAAATGTGCAAATTCTTTCCGGAGCTACACCACATGTCAATGCTGCAAACCTGACGCCTTTTGGGCATATTGCTATTCCTCCGGTACTTACCACCCGTAATCAATCCCTGCATCAGATAGAAGTCTCCAGAGATCAGGAAACCGGCATGCCCGTGTTTATTGAAAGCACAAACCCACAAAGCGCCCGGGCCAGCTTTTCTTCTGATACTCAGGCTGAAGCGGCTGCAAAAGATTATCTGGAAGAGATTCAGTCTGTCCTCTCCATTCAATCAGCCCGGGATGAGTTCGAAATAAAAAGTATATCCAAAGACCAGAATATTACCCACGTCAAACTCAGCCAGATCTTTGAAGGGGTTCCGGTTTATGGGGCTGAAATTATCGTTCATTTTGTGTCGGCTGATAAAATTCTGCTCAATGGGCGCTATGAGCCAACACCTGCCATTACCGATGTCATTCCTGATATTACCCCCGCAGCTGCAGCGCTCATTGCGTTACAGGATGTAAGTGCAAAAGCAAATCTTGTTACCCTTACGGAAGACCAGGAGAAATTATTAAACTATTTTGGACCTGAAACCGAACTTGTCATCTACCGCACACCGGGTTATATCCGGTCACAGCGTCTGGCCTGGCATTTGACCATTCGTCCCAACTTCATTGAGCGGTATGAATATTTTGTCGACGCCAAAACAGGGGCTGTGCTCCATGCTTATGACCATACCTGCTCGATTGGGCCGGTGACAGGCCAAGCCAATGACCTCAGCGGTACAAGCCGTACAGTCAATGCCTTTGAGTATGCCACCAACAATTTTGTGCTGCTCAACATGGCAAAATCTATGTACCACGGCTCTAGCAGCAACCCACAAAATGGAGATGGTTATATCATTACCGCTGACTTCAATAATACCTCTACGCAAAACCCATCCTACAATGAAATCACTTCCGGCAATAAAAACAGCTGGAATGCGACTGCCGTTTCTGCGCATTATAATGCAGGCGTAGCGTATGATTATTTTCTCAATACATTCGGCAGGGTTTCGATCAATGGTGACAGCGGAGACATCGTTTCATTTATCAATGTTCAGGATGAAAATGGCCCGATGGACAATGCTTTCTGGAATGGGGCAGCGATGTTTTATGGCAATGGCAACCAGGCATTTACTCCTTTAGCCAAATCGCTTGATGTCGGCGGGCATGAAATGACGCACGGGGTGGTTCAAAGTACTGCCAACCTCGAATATCAGGGACAGTCCGGTGCACTCAATGAATCCTTTGCCGATGTATTTGCCGTCCTGATCGACCGCGATGACTGGACGCTGGGTGAGACGGTTGTCAAAACGGCTGTATTTCCCTCCGGTGCATTGCGCAGTATGTCTGACCCGCACAACGGGGGTTCTGGTCTCAACAGCAATGGCTGGCAACCCAAACATATGAACGAACTCTATACCGGTACACAGGATAATGGCGGGGTACATATCAACAGCGGTATTCCCAACCACGCTTTTTATCTGATTGCAACGGCTATAGGAAAAGAAAAGGCAGAGCAGATTTACTATAAAACACTGAAAGACTGGCTGACGCGATCCTCCAAATTTGTGGATCTCCGGGTAGGGGTGCTCAACGCCGCCAATACGGTTGCAGGGGTAACGGCAGCAGATAAAACAGCCATCTCCAATGCATTTGATCAGGTAGGAATTCCCGGCCCCGGTGGAAGCGGCGGTAGTGGGGGTGGTACCAATGGCCAAAACTACCAGTACCAATTGCCCATAAACCCCGGGCCTGACTTTATCGTGAGTACGGACGTCAATAATGGAGATCCGGTAGAATTATATATTTCCAGCACTACAGGTACCAATTTTCAGGCACTCAGCAATACTACACCCTATAGTAAAATCAGTGTTACGGATGATGGCAGCGAAGGCTATTTTGTCGGCGACGATCACCATATCTATGGCTTGTACCTGAATGCTGCTAATCCTCAGCAGACCAAACTAACTACATCACCAGAATGGGACAATGTTGCCATTTCCAAAGACGGGTCACGCCTTGCAGCGATTTCCAATTCGATTGATACTTCGATCTATGTATTTAATCTGGCTGCTAATCCAATTACAGGCGTAAAATTCCGTCTCTACAATCCGACATTTGCCCAGGGCGTCAGCACAGGTGATGTCTTGTATGCCGATGCGATCGAATGGGATTATTCGGGCGAATATATCATGTACGATGCGTACAACGAGATTACCAATGTTTCCGGCACAAACCTCGAATACTGGGATGTCTCATTTATCAGAGCATGGAACAATGCCACCAATAACTATGGAGATGGTACCGTCTCCAAACTTTTTTCCAATCTGGATGAGGGGGAAAGTGTGGGCAATCCGGTATTTTCCAAAAATTCGGCAGCGGTCATTGCCTTTGACTATTTTAATACCATTGACGGCACAAACTATCTCCTTGGAGCTAACATCGAAACAGGTGACATTGGTACCATTTTCCAGAATGACCGTCTCAGCTATCCGAGTTATTCGAAGGCAGATGATAAGGTGATATTTAATGCACAGACGAATACAGGTGTCGAAGTTGTCGCTGTGATTGGACTGGCCGCAAACAAAATCAGCTCTGCCGGTAATGCTACGGGACTGATCAGCGATGGGAAATGGGGGGTATGGTATGCACAAGGTAATCGCAATATCAATATTGCGATTGAAGATGAACTGCCGGTGGATGGAAATATCCGCCTGTACCCAAACCCTGTGGTGAGTAACATGAATCTTGAGTTTGATCTGAAACAGCCTGGTGTCGTACGTACAGAAATCATGGATCTCGCCGGTAGAATTGTCAGCAAATCCGCCTCAGAAAGATGGACAGCGGGACCGGTTTCGCTGACACTTTCGCTCGAAAATCATCCTGCTGGCGCCTATTTTGTGCGAATTTGGGTTGACAATGCCGCCAAAACCTTGAAGGTGATCAAGTCCGAATAACGATTATTGAGTTCCCCCCATCTGCATAGGCATTTGGTTGAGATTAAACTCCATTCGGAGCGGGCCATAACCCAGATCCACAGCCGTTTTGCCTTTCAGATTGGGGGAAATATTTTGCCCTGTCAAGAGTCCCAGCATACCTTCTGCACCTTGTGCCCATGAAAGGGTCATGATGACTGTCATCTCTTTGCTTTGCCCCGGGCCAACCGAAGGGTTGTTGTTGCCGGGAGCAACTTCAAAACTAACCGGCGAATAAGTAGCATTTCCCGCCACGAGTTGTGCTTCTGTCAGGAGGCTGGGTGCCTCAATGGAAAACTGATTGTGGTTGATAAACCGGAAAGGAATTTCCACCTTCAGCCCTGTAACACCGGCGCCGGGAAAAACAACCAGCGGCTCTGCATTTTTGAAGGCAGTCCACTGTGTCTTAAGCAGATTGAGGTTGGTCTGCGAATTGGGAATCAGTTTGCTTACGATCTGCTCAAATACCGGGTCACCCTCCTCCGGTGGTGAAAGTAATTCGCCTTTCATGGTGTTCCAATAGCCGTTCATCTGGTTTCTTTGTCCTCCATCTGGGAAACTCACATTGATAAAGTTTGCTACTGCGTCGGAAAACATATCGATGCATGGGCGGGGCTGAGGAAAATGAGGACATTGGAGTTGTTTCAGCTCAGAAATAAATGGATAGATCAGATCTTTTTCCAATTGTGCCGTCATGATCTGATCTACAAATGGGGTGATAGCGTCCTGATAAATACCGAGGTTCAGTGTGTCCATTTTTCCAAGAAAATGCACTTTTGCCGGGCGTGAGGAAAGACTTACGGAGGGTAGGGCAGGGAGGCGAATGGTATCTCCAAAGGCAAATTCGAGGGTATGTTCGCCAAGTTTTTCTTTAAGTACGTCTTTCAGATTGAGGGCTTCGGTGATTTGGTTTTGTGGAAGGGCAACACCAAAGTTGGCGAGTTCGTCAGCAAAATCGGAAAGGTCGAGTTTAATGACAGACTCAAATTCGAAGTAATTGTCTTTTCCCAGCACATTCCAGGTTTTGAAAATCCCTTCCGGATTAAGGTCGAGGGTAAAGGTGTAGGTTTCGATTTTCTGGGCTTTTGGGGGCACGGAGAAAGCCGGGTGATTGCCGATTTGCCCGGGAATTTTTTTTCCATTGAGTTTGAGCGTAACCTGATGTTCGGGAATGGTGAGATTTTTGTTGAATGGATTGCGAAAAAGGAACCTCAATCCCAGGTTTAGTTTGATATCGGTGAGCTGAGAGCCAGGCTGAATGTTTTGAATATCAATCCCCCGGAATCCCACGGTGGGCACGGTATCCTGGAGGCGGAGGATTTTTGGGGAGCAGGATAGAAGGGTACAAAGTGCGGTGAGAAGGCACAATGTGATGACTGAAAAATCAGGTTTGTGATACATATCAGGTAAGATCAGGGTTGGTGGAAGATGTACCCGAAATGTAAAAAAAGTTACCATGGAAAAACAAAAAACCCCCGGGAGGTTATCCCGGAGGCCGATTAAAAAGGACTACTACTACTCGCGAGATGTAGGGGAAGGATTCGAACCTTCATGAGGTGGTTAGGCTCCCCCACCAATATGGGGGGGAGCTTTATCCCAAACCCTCGCCCCCGAGACAGGAGGGTATGGCTACCGATTTTCATCACCCTACATTGAATACTTAAATCAAACTATGGCATGGCTGAAAGAACTTTTATTGTGTGTGTTGTGCCCTGTTGTATGATACAATATTACAGCCCTTTTTGCGATATTGCAAATATTTTTAAAAAATTATGAAAATTTTTTACCGAAAGGGGATTAAAATTACAATTAATTAATGTAAAAATCACTTTCATTTTTGTATACAACAGATAATCAGGCAGTTAGTCAAAACTGCGTTTCGTTAGTTGTTCCGGGTTAGCAAATTGGAAAATTATTGGCCATTATCTGCGGATTCCGCAAGGGGAGGCATTTCTGGCAATATGGGCTCCTGGGGTAATACTGGTGTAGCGTTTTTTTGGTCCAACAGGAGATTGAGTTTGCGGTTAATTTCTTCAATTTGAAGCACCATATTGTCGTTGTTGTCCCTGACCATTTCCTCCACAAAAATTGCATTCACAATAGAGAGCCCAAATAACCCGCCCGAGATGACAATGGTAATGAAGTAGAGTTTGGTAAAAAACACACCGATCGGGCTCATATTGGAGTTTTTTATCAGTTCCTCCGGTACTTCATACCATCCTTCAATGGTGAATATTTTAAAAATATTGTAAAAAGAAATCAGTGGATCGCCAAACTGATCGGGAGCAATACCCTGAAACATCCTGCAACTGACCAAAGAGATCACAAAACTGTAAATGAAAAAGGCCAGCAGCACAAATATGGAAGCGTGAAAGGCTCTTCGCACACCCGCAATCAGTTCCTGAATATTGGGGATAAATTTGATGAACTTAAAAAACCTCACCATTCGTATTACGCGGAACACAAACAGGATCGAAAAGTTGGGGAAATTGGATTCAAAAAGGAGTAGAAAAGAGGGAATGCTCATGATCAATATCGCCAAATCAAACTTATTCCACCCTGAGCTGATATATTGCCGCCACCCGCTCATACTGATCTTCGTGACAGCTTCCATCAGAAAATAAAACAAAAAGACTGCATCCAATGCTTCAAGTAGCAGCATCAGGTCAGGTTTTAAGTCAAATGAGAGCAAAAAAAGAATTACCGCATTCAGGCTGATCACCATGGCGACAGGCCTGTCATGGGTAAATAAGTGTTCCAGCTTCGATTTCATGGCAATCACAGAATTCCAATCGGCGTAAAACTACAATTTTTCCTGAACTCTTTTGCTCCCCCTGGTTTTTTGCCAGACAGAATCAGCCGTTCATGAGCAATTTCCGTCCGTTCAACACAACCGGGATTTGCATGTAAGATTTTTCCCTAAATTGTACTTATAAACAAAGGCAAATACTACTGCCCAATACAATAAATAAGAACTGCTCTTAGAGCCGCTATACAAAAACGATGCAAACAATGGTCAAAAACTCCCGCAGGACATAAGAAGTTTGCATTAGGTTTTTACATAGCAGTATTAGCCGGACCCCGCTGACCATTGGTTGGTGGGGTTCCTTTTTTCAGGGCCCGGCCTTGAGAGGAAATTATTTGGTTAACCCCCGGGCAATCACGATTTTCTGGATTTCGCTGGTTCCCTCGTAGATTTGAGTGATCTTGGCGTCTCTCAACATCCTTTCGACGTGATATTCCTTGACATAGCCGTTTCCTCCATGAATCTGTATGGCTTCATCGGCACAAAACATTGCGGTTTTGGAGGCATAGAGCTTGGCCATAGCTGCGGAGACTTTGTATTCCCTTCCGGCATCTTTTTCTGTAGCTGCTTTCCAGATCAGAAATTTGGCGGCTTCGATTTCTGTTGCCATTTCGGCCAGTTTAAACTGTATGGCCTGATGGTTTTTGATTTCTGTACCAAATGATTTTCGGATATGGGAATAGGCCAGTGCCAGCTCATAAGCACCTGTGGCAATGCCCAGCGCCTGCGATGCAATACCAATACGGCCACCATTCAGGGTTTTCATGGCAAACACAAAGCCGAAGCCATCTTCCCCGATACGGTTTTCTTTAGGTACTTTTACTTCGTTGAAGTTGAGGGAATGGGTATCAGATCCTCTGATTCCCAGTTTATTTTCTTTGGGCCCCAGTTCAAAGCCTTCCATTCCTTTTTCCACAATCAGGCAATTGATCCCTCTATGGCCTTTTTCTCTGTCGGTATGGGCCATGACGAGGTACGTATCTGCAATGGAGGCATTGGTGATCCAGTTTTTGGTGCCGGTAAGCACATAATGATCGCCTTTGTCTATAGCGGTGGTACGTTGCTGGGTAGCGTCGCTTCCTGCCTCTGGTTCTGAAAGGCAAAACGCTCCGATATGTTCACCTGAGGCAATTTTTGTCAGATACTTTTGTTTCTGGTCTTCATTGGCAAATTTTTCCATTCCCCAGGCAACGAGGGAGTTGGTGACGGATAAAATGACGGCGGCTGATGCATCCCATTTGGCGATTTCGGTAAGGGCAAGTACATAAGACATTGTATCCATACCTCCTCCGCCATACTGAGGATTTACCATCATTCCCATCAGGCCCAGCTCTGCCATGCGGTTGAGCAGTTCTTTGGGGAAATATTGTTTTTCATCGCGATCAATCACCCCCGGCTTGAGTTCATTTTCTGCAAAGTCCCGGGCCATTTGTTGCACCATCAGGTGCTCTTCTGTTAATTCAAAATTCATTGGGCGAGTAGTTTGGAATAAAACTGCAAAACTAAGATTTTTCGGGCATTATCTCTCCATCCTTTTCCAACTGTTTTCTGATTTCTCTTGCTGCCTGCCTTGTCATATGAAATCCCAGGGAGCGGTAAGCCTCAAACTGTGCATCATCAAAAAACTGGTCTGCCGTGGTCTGGTGTGGGAAATCGGGGTATTTGCTGTGATAGTTGGAGGCACTTACCGGCAGTATTTCCTGATTCAGCGAAGACTTAATGTAGAAAATTGTGCCAAATGTGCGGTCAGGATAACCGATTTTGCCAATGACTACAGACCGCGGGCTCCGGGTGATTTTTCCCGGCTCGGGTTGAGATGGAATCAGCGGGCTGAGATCTATTTCTATATCGATATTTTCCTCAATATTGGCCATCCGTATGGCATGACTGAAAGACTCAAACAGAAAATCCCGGTCTTCTTCAAAATCGCAGATGATGATATATTTACATCTTCGCTGCAATAGCGGCAGGAGGCCGAGATTATCTCCGGTATGGCCTCCGTCGGATACATTTACCAGTCGTCGGTCAGCCGTCAGTAAACCCGAAAGTTCCTGAACCAGATAATACGGCCAGAAAGTATATTTCCATTTAGGGTTTTTCCAGTTGGGATCTCCATAGTTTCTGTATCGCCAGGGGTTTTCTGTCCAGTACCCCAATCGAAGGTTGAGCAACGTCGTAATGAAGGTTTGGGCAAAATAGCTTGACATGCCCATACCCGAACTTACGGCGGCAGCCGAAATGGTCATAGCCCGGGCCAGTTTGGTAGATCCATCGCGGTAAATATCTGATCGAACAAACCCGGTGCTGTAAGACCCTGTGTAGTTTCTGGAAAAAATAAAATGGTCTGACTTGAGATCTTTGCGTGTCAGCTCATTGGATCCCTGAAGGTTGACGGCTGTTACGATCAGATGATAGGGGCTTTTGGGATTGGGTTTCCATACGGTACCGTCAGGGTCGGTTCTGTTTTCCGGGTCTGTGTTTTGAACGGCCGTTCGCTCCGCAATCTGTTGCCATCCCAAATCTTTGATAGCAATATTTTCATCGTTGCGGAGGTTTACCAGCGGCATTCCCTGCCGTGTTGGTTTATCCCGGATCACCCTTCCATCAGTCTTCAAAAAGGCTTCGGATAGCCGGTCTCTGTAAAAATAATGTAACGAAAGCCGGTTTGAATTGACAAACATACCCAATCCGATAAACAGGAAAAGTGATCCGCCAAAAAACCAGCCAGGCAGATAAATGTCATTACTTTTGGTTATCAGGATACTCGTAATCGCTGAAGCTGCCAATACCACAAACAGGATCATGGACAGGGTAATGGCCGGAATTTTTAATTTTTGTAAAAGGCTCGCCAAAAATCCTTCTCCTTTAACATTTCCGGAGACTGCCAGGTACCCAACCCCAATAGATGCCAGAGACGAAATACTGGAAGTCAGGGTCATGAACAGTTTGTTGAAAAAGAAGCTAAAAGAAAACAACAGCAAAATACCTATTGGCATCGCTATGGAAATCACTAAAGCATAAAGCGCGCCACCGCGCAATACGCCATCGAGTGACCGGGCGATACGTGTATGACGAGAAGGGAAATTGGTAAATGGAAGGAAAAGATAAATCGCAAGAAACAGGCCTGCTGCAAATGCTGCCGGTAGGCCAAATATAATCCAGTAGTCGTTTTGGGTGATTTGACCGGTTGCCATTCCCTGAAACCACAGAACCACCGTGAGTATGGGCCCTCCCAGGATTCCTGCCAGGTTGTACCGGCGGGTAAACAGCATTTCATAATAATTTTCAAGGGTATGTCCCGACCGGGTTTGTTTCGCCATATTTCCCTTTTTTAACTCTTCCCGGGCTTTTTCCAGTTTTTGGAGAATATTTCCCACCCGGGAAATAAAGTACAGGCCCGTAACCACACCCAGAATGGCCATAATCGCCGGAATGATACTATGCTCTGCCAGCTTATCATTGATCTTGGCGATGAATACAACTACATAATCATGCCAAAAGCTCCCCAACTGTTCCGGCAGTGTCATCGCAGCCACACCTTCAGCCTGTACGGGGTAAAGTTGCGCCTGATATTCTTTGAGCTCAGTGAAAAAATCTCCTCCTGAGATATAGTCAAAAACAATATAATTGATCGAAACAAATACGGTCAGTGCCAGCGAAAAAAGCAGGATATTGTGGATAATACCCGCAAATACTGCCCCCACGAGCCTTTGAATGGAAGAACTGAAAATACTTTTCTCAGTGGAAAGATATTCTCCATGGGACCGCAGATGATGAATCTGGTGGCGGGCATCTATTTTGACTTTGTCGGGTCGTGTATAGCCAATTACCAATTCATCCGGAGCATTTTTTTTCGCATCAGGGGTTTCGGGCTCCATTTGAGAAGGCATCCAGCGGGGACGCGACTCCGGGAATGCGTTGGATAGCGGTTGTTCGGCGGGGGTTGATTCTGCTGGTTTGGTTTCGATCAGCAGCACCAGTGGCGAGGTATCTGTGTCCAGGCCGGGAATCGCCTTTTGGGCTTCTTCTTCTGAAAAGTTGTCGGGGTGAATAAATTTTTCAGAAGGATTATTCATTAATGTTGAAAGGCAGGAGGCCATATATCCGCCGCCGGAAACAGAACTCATGTAGTCCACCTTGCGAAGGATTCCCTCTACAATGAGTTTTTGAAATACGCCAAGGGTAAGAGTTGCCGCGCGAATTCCTCCCCCTGAAATCGCCATGCCCCAGATATTTTTCAGATCAGTATCTGTGTCTTCGGGATGGGATTCACCATAATGTTCCCGCCGTTGGCGGATATATAACTTTTCGGATTCGATGACTTCCTTCAGGTCGGAAGTATAGGCAGGGAACTCAGATAATGCAGATCGCTTCGACATAACCGGATTGAGGATACTAATAATGTAACAATGGGGTTGCTTAAAATGTTACAAGTGCGATATGAGCCAGGTGGTGGCGGCAGTGCCATTCGTAGAGCCCCAGCATATGATCAAGGTCTATTTTGCCTTGTTCGGGGTGGGTAAGTCTGGTCTCAAAATCACTTTCTGTCATTTGGTTGAGCATCGCTACCCAGCGCGCATGCAGCCCTTCCAGTAATGTCAGCGAATAGCTTACCGGGCCATGAGCCGCCTCCGGCATTTCTGCCCAGGCCTTCTGGTTGTAGGTCTTAATCAGGGGCTCATCTTCGGTGAGGGTCCACTTAAACCTTATATAACTATTGAGGTGACTGTCAGCCATATGATGTACGACTTGTCTGATCGTCCATCCTTCGGGACGGTAAGGCGTATCAAGCTGAGAATCGGAAAGATGTTGAACCAATTGCCGTACCCGGGCGGGCGTTTCAGCTATGGTCTGAATCATCGTTTTTCTCTGATCTGGTGTCAGTCTGCCGGGTCTGGAAAATCGTCCGACAGGATAACGCAGGTGTTCAAGTTGGTCTTCGCTCATATAGGTTGTTTCATCAAAAATATATTGTGAACTTAACCTTTTGGGAGCGTAAAGAAAAATGTTGTACCTAAACCCGGCTGAGATTCTGCCCATATTTTTCCTTTGTGCCGGTCAACGATTTGCTGACAGATTGCAAGGCCTACACCATCTCCCGTGTATTTGTCTTGTGAATGTAGTCTTTTGAACATTTCAAATATTGTATCAACATATCGGGGGTCAATACCAATGCCATTATCGTTTACAAAAAATGTCCAGTCACTGTTTGTCTCCTCTACACCGACTTCAACTACGGGTGGCCGTTTATCATTAAATTTGATGGCATTTCCTATGAGGTTTTGGAAGAGTTGAAAAAGTTGATTGGGATCTCCTGAAATTGTGGGCAAATGGCCGATGGATACAGATGCATTGTGTTTTTCGATTCGGGCGCTAAGGCCAATGGTTACTTCCTGAACAAGCTGATTACAATCTACAGGAACCATTTCATTTTCAACTGTTTTGATTTTGGAATAACGATAAATTGCGTCCAGAAGATTATGCATACGAAACGTCCCATCAACAGCAAATTTCATAAACTCAGTTTCTTCTTCATCCAACCTGTCGCCCAGCCTGGCCTTGAGAATCTGAAGGTAGTTACTTACCATTCTGAGGGATTCCTTCAGGTCATGTGAGGTGATATGAGCAAATTTCTCAAGAGATTCGTTGGATTTTTGAAGCTCATAGGTCCTTTCAGCAACTTTTTGTTCCAGCAACCGGTTGGCTTCAATCAACGCATTTTCGGCTAGTTGTTTTTCTACAATATGCTGGTGTTCCCGAAGCGCCCTTTCAACAATCCTTGGCATATTAGTGAGCGTCGATTCACTTTTTACGATATAATCCATGGCCCCTTGCTTCAGTGAACTTACCGCAATTTGTTCATTCCCCTGACTGGTAAGGATAATTACCGGAATGGATGATTCTGCAAAATATCCATTCAGAAGGTCTTTTCCTGTCCCATCTGGCAATAGCCAGTCGATAATTGCAATATCAGAGTTCTGATGATACATATTTTCAGTAACCTCAGAGATATTATGTGCAATATAGAACTCGACAGAATGTTCCCATTTCTGAAAGGCGCGGCGAATCAATTCAATGTGATCCGGATTATCTTCAACAAGAAGAATTTTTTTTGAAGAATCTGTCATTTTAACTAATATTTTCCATATCTGAATTTTTACAACTGATGTGGGAGAATGTATTGTTAGAATAAAAAGTGACTACTCACAGGGAGGATATTGGGGCTAGTCTTTGGGAAGTTTATTTCGCTTAAACCAGTAATATCCAAGGTCATGTATCAGGGTAGAAAACTTGTCAGAACCGGTAGGCTTGACAAGATAGCTATTGGCGTGATATTGGTACGCTTGACGTATATCTTCTTCTGACCGTGAGGTCGATAATATGACGACAGGAATTTCCTTTAATCTTTCTTTCTGTTTGACAAAGTTGAGAAACTCAATGCCATTCATGAGGGGAAGGCGAATATCGAGAATGATAAGATGAGGAACCGGAAACTCCTCATGATCTTCAAAAGGGCTTCTGTTCAATAAATAATCCAATGCTTTTTCCCCATTTTCCATATGGAAAATTTGGCTCTGTATTTTTATACTTTTCAGACTTCGCCGGATTAGTTCTGCGTGGTCATGGTTATCTTCTACAAGAAGAATATTGATCATGGGGGTCAGTTCAATTTGCATGGATGTGACTTTTGGGAAGTGAGAAGAAAAATGTAGTGCCTTTACCAATACCCGCTGATTCTACCCAGATTGAGCCGCCGTGAATTTCTATGATTTTATGACATAAAGCCAGCCCGATACCCGTGCCAGTATTGTGCTGGTCTAATTTCTCAAACAGATCAAAGATCTTTTTGTGAAACCGTGGTTCAATTCCTATTCCATTATCCTTTACCCAGAAGATCACATCTTCTGACAAGTCCGGATTTTGGGGGTTGGAAGGATGCCAGCCAACTTCAATTTCAATTTCTTTTTTAGGAATACTGTATTTGATGGCGTTTTCAATGAGGTTTTGTATGACTTCTCTCAGCCTTACGGGGTCTCCGACAACTGTCGGCAGGTTGGATTGTACTTTGATCTTAGCGTTTTTTTCTACAATCGCCCCATGGAGCAATGCCTGTATATCCACGACGATCTGATTCATGTCCACTTGCTGACTAGTGGAGGTGGTTCGGCTCACTCTCGAAATATCCAACAATTCATCCAGTAATTGCCCCATTTTTTCGGCAGCATTGCTGATCCGCTGGAAATCACTCAACATCTGACTGGTGGCTGTTTCGCTAAACTCCTGTTTGAGCAATGATAAAAATCCCTGAATGGTGACAAGTGGGCTTTTTAGATCATGGGAAACTGAATACGTAAACTTTTCCAGCTCGGCATTTTTTGTCTGTAACTCACGTATCAGGTTTTTCTGTTGGCTTTCATATTTTTTTCTTTCAGTTACATCAATCATAAATGCCAGTGTATTCTCAATTTGTTGTGTTTTGCCAAATAATCCAATAGCGGAAAGCATGACATCCATGATATCTCCATTTTTTTTCACGATTCGATACTCCCGGTTCTTGGTAATACCTGTGGCAAAAAAATTTGGCAGCGATTCTTTTACGGCAATTTGTCTTGATTCCGGGGTCATAAATTCCACGATCCCTCGACCGATCACCTCTTTCCGCTGGTACTGGAGCACTTCCAGCCAATATTCATTCACGTCAGTAATGATGCCTTGAGTGTCAATCGAGTGCATCATCACGGGCGTATGATTATATAATATCCGGTAGCGGTTGTCGATCTGTTCAAGATTTTTTTGTGTTTTGACCAATTCCGTTACATCGGATGTGATTACACCAAAATCGTCATCAATGGGAAAAACATTAATATACATATATCGGTCTTCAAAGCCATCTCTGGATACTTTCTCCTGCCATTTTGTTGGTTTTTTTTCTGAAAGCACTTTCAAGTACCGATTGTACCGGGGCGTCTGGTCTAACCCAGGCATGAGTTCATGCAAATGTTTCCCTATGACTTGGTCCTTGGTAAGACCAGGATGAAACGTATCAATATAGTGCTGGTTTAAATCCAATAGATACATATCAGCACTCCACAAAGAATAGGTTTCCCCTGCTGAGTTCCAGAACCGGGTAAGTTTGTCGAAGGGTGAAGTCTTCACAATTTACATTTTTACGGGTCAGACAATTTCAATATAAAAAATTATCTTCACAAACCGTATCTTCTTATTGGAATATTATCAGGACTTAGTAGTGCCCAATAATTTCCGTTCCAGCCAGATGGGCAAAATCATTGACTCTTTCAACCATCCACCGGGCTTTATGAAATTGCAGAGCGGTGATCGAGGTGTTGTGGACCACTGTATGAAAAGTCATAGATGGGGAAGCATCCAGGATTTTTCTTACCAAAGATTTTATCGCAAATCCATGCGAAAAAACCCCAACGTTACAATCCCGGTCTTTTTCCAGATTTTGGATCGTCTGATCCATCCAGTGATACATGCGATCTTCGACTTCCTTCTGCGATTCGCCTCCCGGAGGCTTGAAATTGTGTGGATCCGCCTTCAGCAGTGTCCGAACTTCAGGGGTATAATACTCCTCCCGGTTTTTTCCCTCCCATTCTCCCTGGGAAAGCTCTACCAGTTCTTCCGAATAAACTACTCTGCCATAGTCAAATCCTATATTTTCACAGGAAACCCGGGCCGTTTCCATTGCCCTGATCGCAATAGAACTAAATACGTGGTCAAAAGAAAATTGCTCTCTGGCAAGACGTTCTCCGAGCAATTGTGCCTGAATATATCCCCGGTCGGAGAGCGGATAATGGTTGCTGCGGCCGCCGATCAGATGGTTGTTGACATTTCCCATACTCTCGGCATGCCTGAAAAAATAGACTGTAATCATAGGAATGCAAAAATGGGGCATTTACCCCAAATCGCAAATTTATTGTTAGATTGCCTGTGTGTTAAACCAAAAAAGAATGTCCAAACATAAACTTTTCCTGCTTGACGGTATGGCGTTGTTGTTTCGCGCCCATTTTGCTTTTATCCGCGCACCACGGATCACCTCCAAAGGATTAAATACCAGTGCGGTATTTGGTTTTCTCAATACGTTGCTGGAAATCATCTCAAAAGAAAAGCCCACCCACCTCGCCGTGGCACTTGATACCAGCGGACCTACCTTCCGCCACCATGAGTACCCCGAGTATAAAGCGGGAAGAGAGGCGATGCCTGAAGACCTGGCAAAAGCCATCCCCTATATTTATCAACTGCTGAAAGTTTTGGACATTCCTGCCCTGGTTAAACCCGGTTATGAGGCAGATGATATTATCGGT
Organism: Bacteroidia bacterium; assembly: GCA_041391665.1. Classification (NCBI taxonomy): domain Bacteria; kingdom Pseudomonadati; phylum Bacteroidota; class Bacteroidia; species Bacteroidia bacterium. The sequence goes on from JAWKNO010000001.1 coordinate 2,280,503, forward strand.
ACTGTCAGCCACCAGATTTCCGGCGAGGAATTCGATGTGTATATGGTCACCCCCGACAAGGACTACGCCCAGCTTGTCAAAGACCACGTCTTTCTCTACAAACCCCGCTCAAAAGGCGGAGGGTTTGATATACTCGGGCCCAAAGAGATTGAGGAAAATTTTGGTGTACCGCCTTCAAAAATTATCGACCTGCTCGGTCTGCAGGGAGATGCCGTGGACAATATCCCAGGTATCCCAAAAGTAGGCCCCAAAACAGCGGTTGAATTGATTCAGCAGTTTGGTTCTGTCGAATCGATTCTGGAAAATGTAGATCTGGTTACGAAAAAGAGTATTCAGGAAAATCTCAGAAACTTCGGCCCCCAGGGTATTTTATCCAAGAAACTCGCCACCATTATGGTTGATATGCCGATCGAGTGGACCGAAAAAGACCTTCGCCTCGGCCATGCTGATCTTGAAGCCCTCGCGCCGCTGATGGAGGAACTGGAGTTTAAGAATATCGCGCTCCGCCTGCTCAATAGTTCCCTGAATCCTGTGCAGGTTGCTGATAATAATGATGGTGTCGGGGTACAACAGGAGCTGTCATTTGAAACCAGTCATAATACCCTCGAAAATACCCATCACGAGTATCGCTTGTTGAAAACGGCGGAGGAACGGGCCGCACTTATCGACAAAATCAAAGCCGCAGGAGAATTTTGTTTTGATACAGAAACCACCAATCTCGATCCTATGATGGCAGAGATTGTGGGGCTTTCCATCAGCGTAAAAAAAGACGAGGCGTATTTCATTCATTTCCCGGAGAACCTATCTGATCAGGACGTGAAGGCGATCTTAAGCGAATTTCAGGAAGTGCTTACCCATCCCCATATTCTCAAAATAGGGCAAAACCTTAAGTATGATATCCTGATGCTCCGCAACTATGGAATCGAGGTTGACGGGCCAATGTTTGACACCATGCTGGCGCACTACGTCATCAAGCCGGAGGGAAAACACAATATGGATGCAATGTCTGAGGAATACCTCCATTATACCCCCGTCTCGATCGAAACGCTGATTGGACCCAAAGGCAAAAACCAGAAAACCATGCGTGAAGCCGACCTGGAACCGCTGGTGGAATATGCATGTGAAGATGCGGATATTACTTTCCAGCTCAAAAAAGCACTGGAAAAAGACGTGAAAAATGATTTTGTCTTTGAAAAAATCGAACAGCCGCTCATGCCGATTCTGGCCGAAATGGAGTTTGAAGGTATACGGATTGATAAGCAGGCGCTCGATGAATATTCGGAAGAACTGGCAGGACGTCTGGTGATCCTCGAAAAGGAAATTTATGACCTGGCAGGAGAAGCGTTTAATGTCAATTCTCCCAAACAACTGGGTGAAATTCTTTTTGATAAACTGGGGTTAGGCAAAGGAGCCAAACAGAAAAAAACAGCCACCGGACAATATGTAACCAATGAGCAGGAATTGTCCTATCTGGCTGGAACCCATCCATTACCAGACCGTATTCTCGCTTTCCGGGGCGTAACCAAACTGAAGTCCACCTATGTGGACGCATTGCCTAAAATGATTAACCCCAAAACCGGCAGGGTACATACGACTTTCAGCCAATCTGTAGCAGTAACCGGGCGATTAAGCTCCGTAAACCCCAACCTTCAGAATATCCCGATCCGCACTGCCGATGGCCGGGAAGTCCGGAAAGGATTTATTCCCCGCAGTGAAGACTATCTGCTACTATCTGCTGACTACTCGCAGGTCGAGCTGCGCATCATGGCAGCGATGAGCCAGGACCCCAATATGATGGAAGCATTTGTCAACCGTGAAGATATTCACCGGGCTACTGCTGCAAGAGTATTTGGGGTATCTCCGGAGCATGTTACCTCCGAACAGCGATCCCGCGCAAAAACCGTCAACTTTGGCATTATCTACGGTATTTCTGCTTTTGGCCTGAGCCAGCGAATGGGAATCAGCCGGACAGAAGCCAAAGAGATTATCGACGCATATTTCTCCCAATATAGCAGGGTACAGGCGTTTATGGACGAATGTGTGGCCTCGGCTCAGAAAAAAGGGTATGTGGAAACACATTTTGGCCGAAGAAGATATCTCACCGATATCAACTCAAAAAATGCAACGGTAAGAGGATTTGCAGAGCGGAATGCGATCAACTCCCCGATTCAGGGAACCGCCGCAGACATCATCAAACTGGCGATGATTGGAGTAGCTGCGGCTATGAAAAAGGAAAACCTGAAATCAAAAATGGTGCTTCAGGTACATGACGAACTGGTATTTGATGTACACCGCGATGAGGTATCGGTGGTAAGAGAGATCGTCCGGGAAAAAATGCTTACCGCAGTAGATATCGGCGTGCCGATGGATGTCGAAGTGGGAGTAGGGGAGAACTGGCTGGAAGCGCATTAATATACAAAAAAGGGCTGCTTTTCACAGATTGAAAAACAGCCCTTTTTTTATAGATTTAACCCGAATCGCTACTTACCCTTATACTTCTTCGCAAGTTCAATGGCTTCAGGTGCCCATGCTTTGAGATTCGCAGCCCTTGTTTCGGGTGAAGGGTGAGTGCTCATAAATTCGGGGGGAGCCTGCCCGCCGCCTGCTGCCATTCTGTCCCAGAAAGGACTCGCCGCATATACATCATACCCTGCAATTGCCATCAGATACAAACCGATATGGTCTGCCTCAGACTCATGTTTGCGGCTAAAGGGAAGCAACGCACCGACCGTCGCACCTGCACCATATGCCTGAAGGAAAATATTGCGGGTTTCCGCAGGTTTGTCGCGCATCAGTACATCGATAGCTACGCCTCCGGCCTGAACGGCCAGTTGCTGGGTCATCCGCTCGTTGCCGTGGTTGGCTAGTGCATGGGCAATTTCATGCCCCATAACAACGGCAAGGCCGTTTTCATCTTTAGCAATGGGCATAATGCCTGAGTAAACTACTACCTTGCCTCCGGGCATACACCATGCGTTTACCGTTGAGTCGTTCTGTATCAGGTTGAATTCCCACTGGAAATTCTCAAGCTTTTTTTCTAATCCATTGGCTTTGTAGTAGGTCTCGGCAGCTTTCTGAACGCGAAGTCCGACCCTCTTTACCATGTCCACCTGCTGTTTGTTGGTGGATATTTTATTTTCCTTGAGAAATGCGTCATACTGCGTAAAACTCATGGAATTCATGGTCGCCTCCGGGAGAAGTTTGGCCTGCCTGCGATTGGTAAACGGTACCCGAGAACAACCTACTAAAATCAGAATGAAGATAATTGCAAAAAAAACGATCTTTTTCATATACAAAAGGTTTAGGATTGTGAATGTCAATACAATTAACGTATTCCACAAAAATATTGCCTTAAAGGCTGAATTTCTATACTGTATGCAGATTGCTCTGCGAAATTCCGGTTTTAAATGAATAAGTTTTTGATGTAATCAATGAAAATATTTATTTATCTGATAATCAGGTATTTAAATTGAGTCTGTGTTCAGTCAAACTACGAAAAGTCGGTAACATACGTTTTCAATTGTAGTAGTAGGTAGAAGAGTGATTGCGTACTTTCACTAACTGCTAAAACTTAGACGGAAAATTGTATCACAAGTAACTTAACCAAAGTAATTATGGAACTATTTTTATCTCTTTTGTTCTGGCTATTTGGTCAGTCAGCTCCAAATCCTCAGGCAAATCAGGTTCCCTTAAATTCAAACGTTGGAAACCAAAATTATTATGTTTCCCAACCAGCTACCCCTTCTTCCCAACCTGTAATGGATGTGATAGAACGGCGTCGAACGATCCTGAGGAATGGGTTGCAGCATACCATTATTATTTTTGAAGACACACATTTCCGCCCCGGAAAAAACTAGCCGGAAAAAACTATTGGAAACTGACGCTTTTATTCTGCTTTTTGTGCCATCCAGTCTTCAAGCCGGATCATTTCTGAATTGTCATTAATGTAGGTAATTGGTTGTTTTTGAGATTGTTCATCTTCAATCTCTTGCTGTATTTCTGATAAAGTCTCGGAAAAGGCATAGTTGTTTTTGTACCATTTCATCAGAATTTTAATCAGGAATACTGGGCGAATGACTGCCTGGTTTTTCTGCGTTCGTTTGATAAACTGCCGCATATTCAGGATTTTGGTTTCCATCAGATCCGAATTTCCCATCTCATACATGATCATGATTTCCAAAAGTCTCAGGTGAAGATTCATGCCAAACTTATCTGAAAGCAGGGGCGTGGTATCATTGAGTTTGAGATAGGCTTCCTTGAAGTTTTGTTCTTTGAAAAGAATACACGCGTGAAAATAATGCCACTTGGCCGCCAGCATTTTTGAAGCTTCAAACTGCGGATGCGCCAATGCTTTGAGGATATACTTTTTGGCTTCTTTGAGGTCCTGCGCATCAAATGCCACACGAAATGTAAGCTCTAACCCTGTGAGATAATTCATCTCATCCTCGGAAAATATCTCCAGCGTCTTATGGGCATAGGTTTTGGCTTCAGAAAGGTTTTTCAGCCGGAGATTGACCTGTGCCAGCTGGCCGTAAGCGGAGGCTAGTTCCTGCTCCGAGTATTGTGCGCGATCTTCCTGAATAAGTCTCAGGTATTTTTGGCAGAAGTTTAAGGCTTCCTCGTCCTGATGAGCAATCTGCATATAGTAAATCTCGCTGAGATAGTATCTTTTCAGAATCAGCGGATGGCCCGTAGAAACAGAAATATCGCGGATTTTGTCGATGGTTTTTCGCAAATCTTCTCTCTGCTTAGGCTTAATCGCCTGGTTGATAAGAAGATTGGAAATCGAATAATACAAAATCATGGCTTCATTGATGGAGGAGAGGAGTCGGTTGGCTTCCAACAGGCTTTCGGTTTTCTTCTCAAATTCCTTGACAGAGCTTCGGATGCTGTGCGTGCGATACAAAAGCAGTTCTGCCTGAAAATTTTCGTTGTGCAGTGCATACTTATCGGCGGTGGCGATTACCTGAAGCAAAAGATTTTTGCTGGCAACATATGCGCCCCTGCCCAGCAGTATTTCACCTTGCAGGAGTTTTTTTTGTGCCTGAAGATGAGCGTTGATGGAGGGAGACTTGTAACCGGTCAGGCTTTTATCGTGCAAAACTACATTCTCCAGCATTCTTTTCAGCCGAGACTTTGTGACTCTGAATGTATTATCCGGGTCCTTCCCATAAAGTTTCTCAGAATAAAATTCTTCCTCCCGTTCTTCATACCGTGTAACCAAATCAAATAATTTACCCATCTTCTCATATTCAAAAGGAGAATGACGAATAATATGCTTAATTTGCCGTATTTCCTGCTTTGTAAGCTTTCTGACTATGTCGTAGATGAGTGTCATAAGAGAATGGATACAATATTTTTCGGAAAAAATAGAAAAAATCGTGTAATCCATTACATTTTTTCTGAATGAATACTTGATCTATATTGAATAGTTTTGAAGAATACCCCCAAAGTCTGCTCCAATTGGTTTCTTATATTGGAAATAATGCGGGGGAATTTGGAAATGTAAAAGTTCATTGGCTATTTTATCGGTCATTCGTTCAGCAAACTGTAATAAAACATCAGCCTATAGGTAATATGCTACATCGAATCAGTCTTTTTGTATTGTTTCTGGCGATTTTTGGGCAAATATCCTTTGCTCAGGATTCCGGAAAATTAAAAGGGAAAGTCCTTGATAAGGCAGGGCAACCCATTGAGTATGCAACAGTTTTGGTCTTTGATGGCGATCTCGTCAAATATGGTACCCAGACAATTGCAGACGGCACATTTAGTATTCAGCCGGTTTCTCCAGGCACCTATCGTGTGGAGGCGCGCTTTCTTCAAGGAAAAAAATCTCTGGAAGATGTTACTGTCATTTCAGGGCAGACCCGGGATATTGTCCTTAACTTTAAGGATGATGTAACGGTTACCCTTGATGCCGTTGAGATTTTCGGTACTCCCGTATTTGAAAAAGATCCTCAGGTTTCCACTACGATCAGTGGGCAGGATGTGGTAAATATGGGTACCCGAAACGTACAGAGCGTGGCAGCCCTTACCGCAGGCGTTTACCAGTCTGATGAAGGCGACTTCAGTGTAAGTATCCGGGGTGCTCGTCCGACAGCAACTGCTTACTACATCGATGGGGTGAAAATCCGGGGGCAGACAACGGTTCCTCAAAGCTCTATCGCTCAGTTTCAGGTAATTACCGGTGGTACTCCTGCAGAGTTTGGTGACTTTACAGGTGGTGTAATCAGTATTACTACCGCAAACCCATCCTCAGATTTCAGTGGGGGAGTGGAGCTTACCACTTCCGAATACCTTGATGCTTTCGGTCGGGATCTTGTCGGCCTTTCTTTGAGTGGACCGATCCTCACCCGCAAACGCGAACTGGATGGCAATGTATTCAAAACCTCTATGCTGGGTTTCTTTATCAACGGAGAGTTTGATTATAACAGGGATCAGGACCCTGCGGCGCTCGGTATCTATAAGCTTAGCGACGAACTGCTGACCGATCTGCAGACAAACCCCGTCGTAATCTCCGAAGATGGCCAGTCTTTCCGTAGCCGCGCCAACTATATTCGTGGCAATGAGTTTATTCCCATCAAAGCCAAACAAAACAATGAAAGCCTCCGGATTCGCGGCCTTGGCCGACTGGACTTTCAACCAGCAGATAATGTGCTGATCAAACTGGGTGGTACTTACGAATTTATCAATACCGACCAATGGGGAATCGGAAGCATGCTTTTTGCACCCGATCCGCAGGACCAGTTTATGGGAAATAACTATCGGGGATGGTTTCGTTTCCAGCAAACCTTTGCCGGTGGGAAAAACTCTGCAGTGAGAAACCTGTTTTACTCAATCCAGGCTGATTACTCTCTGTATCAGCGCAGATTCCAGAACAGCATTCATCAGGATCGGTTTTTTGACTATGGCTACAATGGGAAATATGATTTTGATGTTACGCCGGTTTATGGCTATATCAATGACCCGCAGAATAGCATCTCCTCCAGCCCTTACTGGCAAACCATTGGTTATGCTTTCGAAAACCTGACATTTGACGGGTCTGACTCGAAAAACCCCCTGCTGGCAAATTATAATACAGCGATTTTTAATTATATCGATCAGAATGGCTCTCCCTCCATCCGAAACCTGAATGACCTGGCTTTCCGTCAGGGGATTTTGAACGGACAGGGCGCCAGAGGGGTTTACTCTATCCTTAGCGGCATTGGCTCCAATCAGGGAGGGTATACCAAATATGATTTTGAACAATTCCGCCTTATGGGACAGGCTACCGCCGAGATCAAAGGCCATAACCTGAAAGCTGGATTTGAATTTGAGCAAAGAGCAGAAAGGGCCTACTCAATCGGAGCCAGAGGCCTTTGGGGAATCATGCGTCAGTATGCCAACTTCCATTTGCTCAACCTCGAAGATAACACCGACAACTATCAGTTTGTAACCCGGGACGGCCAGTTTCAGGATACAGTGATTGTACCGCTTCGTTATTCAGCTTCAGACCAGTATGAGTTTTCTAAAAAGCTCAGAGAAAAACTGGGACTGCCTATTGATGGTACAGACCTGATTAATACAGATGCTTACGGTCCAGATTTCTATACGCTGGATATGTTTAATGCAGATGAACTTTTAGGAGACGGGGTAAACCAGATCGTGACTTACTACGGATATGATTATTTGGGCAACCGTACACCAGCTGTCGATGCCGGATCGTTTTTCACCGATACAATCAACCGCCCGCTGAATGCATTTGCTCCTACTTATATTTCTGCATTTATCCAGGACAAGTTTGAGTTTGAAGATATTATCTTTAACGTAGGTCTACGGGTTGACCGCTTTGACGCCAACCAGCCGGTATTGAAAGATAATTACTCTCTGTACCCTGTGTATACAGCTGCCGAAGTATCTTCCGGCCAATTGGGCGTACCAGGATATACCCTGCCTTCAGGCATTGGATCTGACTTCATCCCTTATGTCAATGATCCGACCAACTTCTCTGAAGTGATTGGTTACCGAAACGGAGAGTCATGGTTTGATGCAAGCGGAACGCCAGTATCTTCTGCCGTTATCGCGCAGCGTTCCGGTGGAAAACCACTGCCTGCAACCAGGGATAATAAGGTGAGTATCAACTCGTTTGAGGACTACGAGCCACAGACGGTGTTTATGCCGAGGATTTCATTTTCCTTCCCTATCTCGGATGTCGCACTGTTTTTTGCGCACTATGACGTACTGGCACAGCGTCCGGGGCAATTGCTGGCTACCCAAAGCTCCCTGCTTGCAGGGCAGATTTCCCAGTATGCCTTTTTGGAGAATACTCCCACCGCAACAGTTACCAACCCCAACCTGAGGCCAGAAATCACCATCGACTATGAAGCTGGATTTAAGCAGAAGGTGGGTGAGCGGATGGCGTTTACTATGTCAGCTTTCTACCGCGAACAGCGCAATATGATCCGTTTCCGTCGCTTTGCCAATGCGTATCCATTCTCTTATGATACCTACGACAACCTCGATTTCGGTACGGTAAAGGGATTCTCTTTCTCCTATGATATGCGCCGTATGAACAACCTTCAGATGCGTGCATCTTATACCCTTCAGTTTGCGGATGCTACCGGTTCGGATTTCTCTTCAGCCCGAAATGTAGTGAACTTCCTGGAAGGTGTGGGTATTCTTCGGGTTCCACTTCCTATCAATACTGACCAGCGTCACCGGATTACAGGTAGTTTGGACTATCGGTTTATGGGAAGAAATATGGGGCCATCTTTGGGATTTGGGGAAAATAAAATTTATCCTTTGAAAAATTTTGGTGCCAACATGAACCTTACATTAGGGTCAGGTACCCCCTACACCAAAAATGCAGTGGCAGTTCCTTCCGTAGCCTCCGGTATCAATATCGTAAACGTCGTACAAGGTACACCCAACGGTGCCCGTAACCCATGGCAGTTCCGTATGGACCTCCGCCTCGATAAAAGCTTCTTTATCGGTGGCAAGCCCAAAAAAGAAGGTGGCGTAACAAAATCCTATGACTTTAATATCTATCTGGCATTGCTGAATGCCCTGAATACAAGAAATATCATAGGTGTTTATCGTTATACCGGCCTTCCTGATGATGACGGATTTCTTGCCAGTGATAGTGGGCAGCAGTTGATCGTAACTCAAATTGATCCACAAGCCTATATTGACCAGTACTCACTTCGGGTTTCCAATCCGAGTAACTATTCTCTTCCCAGAAGAATTCAGTTGGGTGTGATGTTTAATTTCTAGTTTGGAATACAACCAGTTATAAAAATGAATAACCTCAGGTCTTTAGGGGTGCTTACCCTGATACTTTTGAGCATTAACAGTCTTCGGGCGGAAGCACCTGTTGGCGTAAAACGCAAACAGGCGAGCGGATTCCGTGTTTCCAGTGATTGTTTGCCGCCAAGTGCGTCTGCACAGCTTGATGTCAATAATGTTCGTGCCCTTTTACATAATGGGGGCGATATGTGGTGGGATCTCGTTGGCGACCCCCGTTATGAAGTTCCCAAAGGTAGTAACCGCCACTCCATGTTTGCCAGTTCTCTTTGGATTGGTGGTCTCGATGAATCTGGTCAGCTGCGGGTTGCCGCTCAGACTTACCGCCAGTCAGGAATCGACTTCTGGCCGGGTCCTTTGTCTGGTGGTGCTTCCGGTGGTACGGCTTCTACCAATCAGGAAACCTGCGAAAAGTACGATGAGATGTTTAAGATTAATAAAACAGAAATCGACGCTTTCCGTGCGGCTTTTGCCAATAGAGATATAGAACCTTTTAATCTCGCTACATTTCCCAATGTCCAGAACTGGCCGGCAATCGGGAATGAAAACAGTAACCTGGGTTCCGACTCAGATGGATTTACGCTGGAGGCTTTTCGCCCCGATGGTAGTGTCCTTTATGCCGCTCCGTTTGTGAATGTTGACAGCGACCCATTTACTTATAACCCTGCCAATGGTGATTATCCGGATATTCAGGGTGATCAGGCTATCTGGTGGATTGTCAATGACAAAGGAAACGTCCATACAGAGACTGGTGGTCAACCCATCGGTATAGAAATTCATATGCTCGCATTTGCTTTCACTACTGCAAATGCTGTCAATGATATGACTTTCTACCTCCAGACTGTCATCAACCGCGCTGCTCAGCCTCTGGTTGATACCTACATGGGCCAATGGGTGGACTCTGATATCGGTTTCGCCTTTAATGACTATGTGGGTTGTGATACAACTAAAGGTCTTGGCTATGGCTATAACGCTACGGCCAACGATGCAGGTGCAAACGGTTATGGCCTGAACCCGCCTGCCTGTGGTGTTGACTTCTTTCAAGGGCCACTCGCAGACAGAGGGGATGGCGTAGATAATGATAAGGACGGTATCGTAGATGAAGATGGGGAAACCATTATCATGTCCAAATTTATTTACTATAACAACGACTTCTCACTTACCGGTAACCCTGAAGTAGCACAGCATTTTTATGGTTACCTCACCGGCTTCTGGAAAGATGGGACGTCTATCGTCGATAACTATAAAAATGGCACAGGGGAAGGTAATGGGTATGGTCCGTCTGACCCCGGTGATCCAACCAATTATATGTTTAGCGGCGATCCCTGTACGGGGCAAGGCTGGACTGAAGCCAACTCCGATAACCCAACCAACGAAGACCGCAGATTTCTGCAAAGTGCAGGTCCGTTTACCCTTCAGGCCGGAGCTGTGAATGAAATTGTCACCGGTGTGGTCTGGGCCAGAGGATTCTATAATGACCAGTTTGGCTCAGTCTGTGAATTGCTGAAAGCAGATGAAATTGCTCAGGCGCTGTTTGATGCAAACTTCGAATTGCTCGATGGACCGGATGCACCAGAAGTAACGGTTTCTGAATACGATAAAGAATTGCTGCTTTCCTGGACTTATCCGGAAGCGCTCCGTCTCGTTCGTAACAATTATAATGAAAGCTATCGCCAGGATGATCCGGTACTCGTTGCCCGTGATGAAACCGATCCAACATTTGAGTTTGAGGGTTATATCGTGTATCAATTGGCCGATGCTACAGTAGGACCCAATGAACTAAATGACCCCGACAGAGCAAGGGTCGTTACCCAATGTGATATCAAAAATGGAATCGGTACCATCGTCAACCGCCTTACTCAGCAGGTTGAAGGTCTCAGCGAACCGATTATCACTGATGAGGTAATGGTTCAGGGAAAAGACAATGGAATTGTCCACTCTGTAAAAGTTGACAGAGACTTGTTTGCGCTTAGTGGCGATACAAGACTAAAAAATTATACCACCTACTACTTTGGTGTAATTGCCTACGCCTACAATAATATTACTTCCGATGGAAGAAAATTTGTGCCTGGCAACCGGTTCTTTAAAGTATCTTCCGGTCTGCCGCATATTGTGGACTTTGAGCGTGTAGGGACTTCCATCAATTCTAACTATGGCGATGGAATTGCGGTAACACAGCTTAGCGGTATTGGAAACGGTGGGGTATTCGTTCGGCTGGACCCGGAAACTGAGACAGAAATCCTTAATAATGGGGTTGCTTCCCAGATCAAATTCGCTCCGGGTACTGCGCCAATTGAAGTGAAAATTACCGATCCTAAAAAAGTAACCGGGCATTATTACCGTGTGCGTGTTGTCAAAGATCAATTTGTCGAAACCGTAATTGTATCTCAGGATACCACTACCGGTGTGACAGTTGCCGATACCGTAAAAGCGGAATGGATAGTAGAAGAAAGTGATAACGCTAACGGACCATTCAAACAAATATATGCGGCTACCTATCGGATCCGTAACGATGGTTCTGCGCCCCGCCCGATGCCTCTTACCGGCACAGAAAGGGTGATCGAAGAGCAAGGATTTTCTATCAGTGTAAAAGATGTACCTGCCGCAGGTGATACAGTTTCTGCTGCAACTTCAGGGTTCATTGGGGCTGAACTAACCTTTGATGAACCAACCCAAAACTGGCTGACTGGTCTGCCAGACAATGATGACTTTTTTGGGGGTATCTGGAACTGGGTACAAGGAAGTGCCGATGGGCGTGTTTTCAAAGATCAGGAAATTTACGACCGTAATGATGTCTATCAAACAATCCTCGGTGGACGCTGGGCGCCTTACTGTCTTGCCAGAACTTTCAACAACGACCCGCAAGGTGGCGGAACGATTGGGCCTTGTTTGCCTATTAGTTTTCCTGATGGAAACCGCCAGATGAGTCCTGCAAGATTGATTAATCTGCCCAACCTGCCAGATGTCGATATCGTGTTTACCGCAGATAAATCAAAATGGTCACGTTGTGTGGTCATTGAAACCAGCCCCAACTCCGGACTTGGTTCCGGTGCATGGCAGCTCTCTGCAAAATGGCGCGATAATGTAAACAAAGAAGGGCAGTCTGAAGGAACCAAAACCCTGACTAACCATGGTATGGGATGGTTCCCCGGTTATGCAATTAACGTCAATACAGGTGAGCGGTTGAATATTTTCTTTGGTGAAAGTGAGTGGGATCAACTCAACAGGGGAAATGATATGATCTGGAACCCCACCAGCTCTTTTGGTACCAATCTGGAAAGAGTAGGAGGGCGGCATTATGTATGGGTAACTAATCAGCGGTATGATGGCTGCGAAAATATTCGCAAATTCCTTCAGAATGCCGACTACAAAGGTACCGGTGGTTTCTCTGATGCAATCTTCTTTGATCAGACCGGTAATAGCTTGTCCAACGCTTACGAAAAAGTCGCATGGGTAAGTGTTCCGATGCTCAATAGCGGATTTGATATTACTTCTCCTGAAAATATTCCTACGGATGCAAGAGTATCGCTTCGCCAGAATCAACCTTTCCGCTCCCGCCCCGGAACTTCAGATGTACCTACTTTTGAGTTCAATACGGCTGACTATGCGGTTCAAACCAACCAGACCGAAATCGCAAAAGATGCGCTGGAAAAAGTGCTTGTAGTACCTAACCCGTACTATGCGTACTCTTCCTATGAAACAGGACAGCTCGACAACCGGGTGAAAATCACAAACCTTCCGCAAAAATGCCGGGTGAGCATCTTTACTATTAATGGTTTGCTGGTAAGACAATACACCAAAGATTCTGATAACCCTGACCAGGACTGGGACCTCAAAAACCAAAGTGGTGTTCCGGTGGCCAGTGGGGTATATATCATTCATGTGGATGCCAATATCGATGGGCAGAATCTGGGTGAAAAAGTGGTTAAATTATTTGCTGTCATGCGTCAGATTGACCTGGATTCGTTCTAGGGACTGTTTTCCCATCTGCGGGCGGATTGGATAGCTTTCCGCTTGCAGATGGATATTTTTAACAGAGGCTTTATTACTGGATATGAAAAAAAATATACTTATCACAATAGCTTTAGTTGCCGGTTCTCTGTTTGCTTTGGCTCAGCCAGAGCGTGTTGGACAGGCGGGCGCTCAGGAACTACTGATCAATACCATGCCCAGAAGCTCGGGGTTAAATGGTATTGATATCGCCAGTTCCGACGGGATTGAAAGTTCAATGGTAAATCCTGCAGGTGTCGCAAAAACCTCTGGTACTGAACTTATGTTCGCACATGCTCTCTGGCTTGTGGGCACAGATATTCAGGTGAATACCTTTGGCTTTTCTCAAAATTTGGGTGAGTCTGGTGGCGTTTTAGGTTTTCAGGTGAATAGCTTTAGCCTGGGAGAATTTGTACGTACCACCGTTGATCAACCTGATGGAACATTGGGTACTTTTAGCCCCACCTATCTGAATCTGGGGCTTACTTATGCCAAAAAGTTTACAGATCGGATTCATGTAGGTTTTACCACCCGCATTATACATGAATCTACCCCGGAAGTAATCGCCAATGGTGTAGCTTTCGATGCTGGTATTCAATATCGGTCAGGAGAAAAAGAACGCCTTAAGCTTGGAATCGCACTTCGTAATGTCGGGCCTACCATGCGGTTTGGTGGCGATGGACTCGCCGGCAGAGTGCCGATTAAAACCAATAATAAATTCACCTCGACCATCAATATCCCTACGGCTGAGTTTGAATTGCCTACCAGTCTGAGTATGGGCGGATCTTATGATCTTTTCCTGGGAAGCAATAACACCGTTTCCGTTACGGCTGCCTTTATCTCCAACTCATTCTATAACAATCAGGGAGGACTTGGGCTTTCCTATAAGTATAAAGAATATGTGATCCTCCGCGGGTCATTCTTGTACGAAAATGGAATATTTGACGAAATCTACAACGGACGGTTTAATGCACATACCGGAATCTCAACCGGTGCTACTTTTCAGGTTCCTTTCAAAACCGGAAAGTTTGACAACGCCGGAAACGAAGAATTTTCTTCTTTCTCCCTGGATATGAGCTACCGTACATCCAATCCTTTTGGGGGAACTTTTGTATTTGGTGCACGTATAGATATCTAACAACCAACACACAAAATTTTAAATAATTGGGTTGACATATAGTTAACCCAGTTATTTTTTGTATTTTAATATTTTAAATGCTTCCGGTGAATGGTCTCACCGGATGTTTCTTATTTAAATCATTAGAGTCGCTATGAGTGAAGTAAAGTATTTTACAAAAGAAGGGTATGATAAGCTGATGCATGAGTTAGCAGAGCTGAAGGGTAAGGGGCGTTCAGAGATTGCAAAGCAAATCCAAAAGGCACGTGAAATGGGAGACCTGAGCGAAAATGCCGAATATGACGCTGCAAAAGATGCACAAGGGCTGCTGGAAATGAAAATTGCCCAGTTGGAGACAGTCGCGGCTAATGCCCGTATCTTGGATGAGACCGGAATCGATGCAAATAAGGCCTATATTCTCTCTACGGTTAAGCTAAAAAATCTGAAAAATAAATCTGAAGTAACGTATACACTGGTATCCGAAGAAGAAGCTAATCTGAAACAAGGAAGAATTTCTATAAAATCTCCCGTAGGAAAAGCTGTGCTGGGCAAAGAAGTCGGTGATATTGTTGAAATCGATGCACCCGTAGGTAAACTTCAGTTTGAACTCCTGAGCATTAGCCGGGGATAATCCATTTCTTCCCATGTCTACTATTTTTACCAAAATCGTCAACGGTGAAATCCCCTGTCACAAAATTGCAGAAACAGACGATTTTTTTGCTTTCCTGGATATTCGGCCATTAAAAAAAGGTCATACCCTGGTCATACCCAAACAGGAAGTGAACTATATTTTTGACCTGAATGATGATCTGTATATCGGGCTTCACCTATTTGCCCGTGAGATTGCCCGGGCTGTGGAAAAAACATGCCCGTGTGCCCGTATTGCGGTCGCCGTGATTGGCCTTGAAGTGCCGCATGCACATATACACCTCGTTCCGCTTGATGAAATCGGGGAGCTGAATTTTGAAAACCCCAGAGTGGAAATGTCTTCCGATGAAATGGCGAAGCTGGCGCTGGATATTCGCGCCAACCTCGCCTGAAGGGGTTAGTATTTTACTACTCTTTTTACCAGTATTTTTTCGCCCTGCTGAAGTCTCAACAGGTAAATTCCCGCGGATATTTCATGGGTAGGCAACGTAATGGTATGTGAACCCTGCCGTACTTCCAATGGCTTCAGGTAAAATGTTCTTCCGGTAAGATCAATCAGTGAAATACTTGCCCGCCCACTGTATTCCGTGTGGAAACTGACGGTCAATGCTTCTGTAAATGGTATCGGCATTACGCCCAGCAATTCCAGCCCGTCTGGTTCGCGCACGACTTCTATTACCCGGGAATAAAAATGGGTTCCATTGATATCTACAGCTTTTAAACGGTAATAACTGATCCCCGTTTCTGCATTCTGATCAACAAACTGATAATCGGCAACGCCATCTCCTGTGCCTTTTGCCGGTGCTTTTCCGATCGCATAATACTCGGAACCATCCAGGCTTTTTTCAATTTCAAAAAAGCTATGATCGCTTTCATTAAAGGTTTCCCATACAAGCATATTGGCACTCCCCTCATTATATCCCTCAAATCGCAGGATTTCAACCGGTAATATCGGATTGATCGGACTTCGGGATATCAGTATATTTACATCACATTGCGAACCTCTCGTTCCATCTAGGATAATGGTATAAACTGTACCTGTATTCAAATTTAGTGGGCCAAAAGATGCGTCTGCAGATGGCATGCTACTCGAAACATTAAATGTACCGCATGCAATTCTTGTGGCTACATCTGCATTGTTGCAGTTTATATTCTGTACGAGCATCGCCAGCATGTTATTGGGGCCATGAGCGCAGTAGCTTTCGCTTCCAAAATGAATATACCAGTCGTTTGAAGCCAGCGGAACCGTAAAATTGTAATAGGTGGTATTTTCGAGAAATGGTTGACACTGGTTTGGACCTGGAAAACTCCCATTATCGCCCACATTTCCATTGTAGTAGCAGGTCAATACCAGGTTTGCGCCGTAGTGATCTTCTGTAGGGGTTGAAGGTGAGCCTCCCCCGCATAAATTCTGTAATCTTTGTTTCGTCGCAAATCGGGTCGTTGCCGACATGGCATCTATCCAGTTTCCTGTAGATGGGTTGGTTGCTGCATTTGGATCTAACCCGTTGCCACTGGTGAGTGTGATTGGGGAAAGGCAACGGTCGTTGGATGGCGGTGGGTTTGTACCATTAAATTGTGGCAATACAGATACACTGCCACCGGAACCACTGGTTCTTTCAACCAATACAAAAAAATGCCCGGATCCGTCCATACCCGGATGGCGAAGTGAAAACGGTACACCTGCCGTTAATGCCTGACTGCAATATACCGTGTACTGGGTATACCCCGGCTTGGTGGTGAAAGCGGTAGAACTCCATTCGCAGGGATCACCACTGGCATCGATTGACTCAGAGTATAAAATGGACAAATTTACCGTACCACTAAACCCAAGGGTAACCAGAAAAGTCATATCATACTGGGCAGCACTGGTGCCGCCAGGAATAAACTCAAACCAGGCATCCCCTCCGCAATTGGGACAAAGATTTTGGGACGATGGATTATAATTACAATTGGAGTCAAAAGTGGTTGAACTTGTATTTCCTGTTGTAAGGGTAATTGCTGAATAACAATCATTAGCTCGAACCTGTGCGATAGACAATGAAGATGCGCACACAAGTAGAAGTGCGCGTACATACAGAAGTAAGGAATTTTTCATCATTGGTGTCTGCTTGTTTTACTGCTTAATCCTCTTTGGATTATTCTCTATAAAAGACGCCCAATCTTTGTAGTTAGTATTTTTTTGTGAAAAATTTCCCTGAAAAAAGTGACAAACGGCCACTGCAAGGCCATCAGTTGCATCCATATACGAAGACGCAATCTCCCGGCCCAGATGCGTTTCCAGCATCTTTGCTACCTGCTCCTTGCTGGCAGAACCACTTCCGGTAACCGCCATTTTTACCTTTTTCGGCGCGTATTCGAAAATGGGGAGGTCGTGAATCAGCCCCGCAGCCATCGCTACTCCCTGTGCACGACCCAGCTTGAGCATGGATTGTACATTTTTGCCGTGAAAAGGTGCTTCAAGTGCCATTTCGTTTGCCCCAAAATCTTCCACCAGGCTGCTGATTCGCTGGAAAATCTTTTTCAACTTCTCCGGATGCGAAATTTTCTGGCTGCCCAGCTTGATTACCCCACACGCAAGAAGGCTCATTTTTTTTCCCTTGCAACTAATGATCCCGTAGCCGGTAATCGTTGTGCCCGGGTCGATTCCTATGATAATTCTGTCTGACACTTCGCTTTGGTTTCTTGCGTGAAAGATAATCAATTAAAAGTTTTTTATTCCCCTGCACAAGCCTTTAACTTTGACCAAATGTTTTACATGCGCGCATTTGCCCTGAAAATATATCAGTCTCTGGCTCAATTTACCTTACCCGAAATACATGGCGTCAAACCTGGCTGGATCATAAAAGCATTAATTACACTGGCAGTTTTATCATGGGTATTTTTCAGATTAATCGGAGAGGGCGTCTCTCTTTCTGCTTATATGACCAGCCTGAATGCCATGGGGTTGCTTGGTCTGGGCCTTGCTGTTGCTGGTATGCCCCTGAATCTTGGCCTGGAAACAATGAAGTGGTGGTTTATGATAAGGAAAGCGGGCAACAGCATTCGTTTTTACGTCGCATGGAAATCGGTGTTTTCGGGGCTTACGACGGGTATTTTTACCCCCAATCGCATTGGTGAATACGCCGGGCGGATAGCTTTTCTTCCTAATCCCTCTCGCCTGCAAGGCGCGGTTTTCCTCTTCGTTGATCGCATTTGCCAGATGATTATTACTCTTTGGATGGGGACTCTGTCTATGGAGTATTTCTGGAAGTATCATCGCGAAGTAATTGTCCACGCTTTTAACCTATTACCCGAATCGTGGTTATGGATTCGACGTGCTCTGTTTCTCCTTTCTTTTGTCTTACCTGTTTCCATACTGCTTTTACCTCAGATTGCAAGGTGGTCTGAAAACCGCCTGGTACGATTGGTATTCTTTCAAAAAATCGTGTCATCCCTCGGGCGTCTCGATATGTCCGTACTGTTTCCCGTATTGCTGTTGGGACTTACCCGGTATATTGTTTTTTCCCTCCAATATGTGGTGCTTATCCGTGCCTTCGGATTTGATGGATCGTGGATGCTGATTTTTGCTATGGTCTGGATGATTTTTTTGATCAAATCCGTACTCCCTTCCATTACGCTTACCGAACTGGGTATTCGGGAATCGGTGGCACTGGTAGTGATGGGCACTTTTCTAGTCCCTGCGCATGTCGCTTTTTCCGGTACATTTATTCTCTATATTATCAATATAATTTTGCCTTCACTCCTGGGGTTGTTTTATGTGTACCGATTAAAATTTTAGCTTACGCTTATGCTGCTGGCCAGTGTTCTTACGGGTTTTTGCCTGATGATCTACATCCTTTTTATTCTGCGGAATGCCTATGCCTTTGCCCGGATTCCCTGCCCGGATAAACTTCAGCCAGAATTTCAGCCGTTTGTATCTGTCGTTATTCCCGCCCGAAACGAAGCCGAAAATATTGCAGCCTGCCTGCATGCCGTTTTAAGTCAGGACTATCCAACCCATTATTTTGAGGTAATTCTTGTCAATGACCATTCAACAGATGATACCAAAATAATCGCACAGGAGATTTCCCGAAAATATTCCAACCTCAGGATTCTTGATCTTTCGGAAACGGGTATCAACTCCTACAAAAAGGCTGCACTCACAGCCGGGATTTCTGCGGCCAAAGGTGAGATTATTCTTCAGACTGATGCGGATTGTTATATGGGAAAAACCTGGCTGGCATCTATGGTTGCCTGCTTTCATCCCCATACGGGCCTTGTTTCCGGTCCGGTCATGCTTACCTACCGGCCAAAATTACTGGAAGGTTTTCAGGCAATGGAATCGATGGGACTCGTCACAATAGGTGCAGGCAGCATGGCTGTGGGAAAGCCGAATATGTGCAACGGGGCAAATCTTGCCTACCGGAAATCAGTATTTATGGAAGTCGGTGGATTTGAGGGAATTGATGGTGTAGCTTCCGGTGATGACGAATTACTCCTACAGAAAATACACTTATATAAAAAATATGAAATGCGGTTTGCCCGCTGTAAAGACGCAATCGTGCGTACTGAGGCACTGGCAACCTGGCGCGACCTGAAAGCACAGCGGCTAAGATGGGTCAGTAAAGCCCGTTCATATAAAAACCGGTCGGTGAATACCATCCAACTCATTTCCTATTTAGGCTTTCTGACATTTCCTCTTTGGGGGCTGATGTGTTGGTATGACGAAAAATGGCTGGTTCCGCTTATTGGTTTGTTTCTCGCAAAATTGATTGCAGATTATATCCTTCTGTATCAGTCCGCAAAATTTTTTCATAAATTGCGCTTGTTACTCTGGGTTTTGCCCATGCAGCTTGCCTATATTCCTTATGTATTATGGATAGGTGTGGCGGGTAATATCGTTAAAACATATACCTGGAAAGGAAGAGAAGTGCAATGAATGATGAATTGAATGACGTACAGTTCCAGATACTGGACTCGGTTTATTTTGTAGAATCGTTTCAGAATATTCTGGAAGAATCCGGCGAACAGGTTCCTGTAGTGGTGGATGAATTGCGAACCATGATCGATCGCGGCTGGTTGCAGGTGATGGAGTTTGATGAGGCCAAAGGCGATTTTACCCGTACATCCATTTTCGATACAGATCATCTGGAAAATTATCATTTCCTGGCCACGAAAGCAGGCCTTCTTAAACACAATGGCCATTAACTCCAGCTATTTATGTCAACCCCACGCCAGATAGCCTGGAAAAAATTTCGTACTAACATTCCTGCCCTGGTGGGGAGCAGTTACTTTATACTGGTTACATTGATCTCATTGTTTGGGTATGTTATTGCGCCAGACAATACCTCGAATGCAAATCTTCAGATTCTCGAACTCGCAAAAAAACCTCCGGGAACACGCGCCTGGATTTTAGCGGTCCCGATGAAAAGTGCGGAGGGCAATCGGGCAAACTACGGGTGGTGGTTTATCGGCAAATCACAAAGCTACCAGCCTATACTGTTGGCAGATACGGCTTCGTTGCGGCAGGATGGCGGGCGAATCATGTACACGACGATTTCCGGATCAGAAGACCGGATTCAACTGGCTGATTTTGGCCTGACTGCGGAAAATTTTAACAGAGAGCTCTTCCTCAGTCAATATGTTTTTCACAGGCAATATTTTTTAGGCACAGATACTTATGGAAGAGATTTGCTCAGCCGGATCATACTGGGCGGTAGGGTAAGTCTTGCTATAGGCCTAATGGCTGTATTGATTAGTCTTGTCATGGGGATTTCACTGGGGACAATTGCCGGTTATTTTGGCGGCTGGCTGGATAAAGCGATCATGTGGCTTGTCTCAGTAATGTGGGCGATTCCTACACTACTGCTTGCCCTTGCGGTTAGTTTTGTATTGGGAAAAGGTTTCTGGCAATTGTTTGTTGCCATTGGCGTCTCTATCTGGGTAGAAGTCGCCAGAATGGTAAGAGGGCAGATATTAGGGGTAAGGGAAATGCAATTTACTGAAGCGGCGCGGGCATTGGGATTTGGCGATTTTCGGATAATGTTTCGCCATATTTTTCCCAATGTATTTAGCCCGATGATAGTGGTGGCGGTAGCCAACTTTGGCGCAGCAGTGTTGATTGAATCAGGATTGAGTTTTTTGGGAATTGGCGTGGAAGTCCCGGTTCCTACCTGGGGGCGAATGATATATGAGGGTTATACGTATATTGTATTCGAAAATGGAAAATGGCTGGCTTTTTTTCCCGGAATGGCACTCATTCTGCTGGTTGTGTCCATTAACCTGATAGGTATTGGGCTCAGGGATGCCCTTGATGTAAAACTATAATATAAAATGGCGGTTCAAAATAACCGTGCGCAGGAATGAAAAACGCATACGATACCAACGATCCGAAGAAACTATTAGACCTCAAACGACTGGAGGCCGCAGCACTACTTGATGTGTTGCGGACAATTAATCATTACGAACTCAATATCATTCAGCTGTGCACGATAGCAAGGAATGTACTCCGGGCACAGTTGGGGGTGAAAAAAATGAGTTTCTTCTATGAAACGAGTGAAGTCTGGAAGGAAGGAATGCGCCTGGGCTTTGATGGCTTTTCGGAGGATGCCGTCCTTGAAATGCTGGTTCTGAAAAAAACAACACCCATAAAGAACAAATTACAGCCCCATCTGGCAAAGCTGGGAGTTGAGTATGTCGTGCCTATTGTTAATCGCGGGGCCTCGAAGGCATATTTTTGTATTGCAGATTTTGCCGACTCAGAGATGGAAACACAGAATGATCTGATCTTTATAGAGACCCTCGGAAATATCCTGTCTGTCGGTATTACCAATAAACAATTGTTTCAGGAAAAAGTGCAACAAGAGTTTCTTCGCAAAGAGCTGGAGGTAGCCGAAACAATTCAGAAACAATTATTGATTTCGGATTTCTCCAGGTTTGCTGAAATAGACGTTTTTGGTGTAAATATCGCCCATCACGGAGTAGGGGGCGATTTTTTTGATGTAATCAAAAAAGGGAAAGGAAATACCCTGGTGTGCATTGCCGATGTTGCAGGAAAAGGCATCGGTGCCGCACTGCTGATGTCAAACCTGCAGGCCAACCTAAGGGCCTTATCGGCTCAATATGATGATCTTCGCAGTATTATCCGGGACCTCAATACGATCCTCTATGACATTACTACCGGTGAAAAATTTGTAACTCTGTTTATCGCAAAAATTGATACAGACAATAAAGTCATTACCTATATCAATGCAGGTCATAATTACCCGATTTTCCTAAAAGGCCAGGAGACACTTCGACTTGAAAGCGGATGTACAATTTTAGGAATAATTCCGTCAGTTGAAATAGATGAGTCAGAACTTACGTTTTCCTCTGGCGATACGTTGTTTACTTTTACAGATGGGGTAGTGGAGCAGTCAAATACAGAGGGTGAAATGTTTGGTAGCGAAAGATTGGTCGAAAAACTCAAGAAAATACAGGGGAAAAACGCAAAAGAGATCGTTGAGATCATAGGAGAAGAACTGTCAGGGTTTGCCGGGGAGGAAGATGCTACCGATGATATTACTATGCTGAGTGTTAAATTTTTATAAGATTCGTAAAATAATATTTTCCTAATAGTGCTTACTTAGCGGAAGATTTCCTTCTCCATAAAACGTAAATCTTTGAATTACAATGAAGCAATTTAGTGTTGACTTTCTCACACAACTAGATGGGAACGCGCAGATGCTAGCCGATCGCCTGCAAAATAAAGAAGCCTTGATCGGTGTTGTTGGTCTCGGCTATGTAGGAATGCCTATTGCACTTGAGTTTTGTAAAAAAGGCTTTTCCTGTATCGGTGTGGATGTATCATCCTGGAAGGTCGAATCTCTCAATCGCGGCCAAAACTTTATAGAAGATCTTAATGATGCAGAGGTAGCAGCTGTGGTTGAGCAGGGCCTTTTCCGTGCATCAACCAGTTATGAAGATCTTGCAGATGCAGATGTGATATATATTGCAGTTCCTACTCCCTTCAATGCCAATAAGGACCCCGATCTCGCCTATATTCTTAGTGCAGGAGAAGGGATTCGCGAAATCCTCAGACCCGGACAGTTGATTATATTAAAGAGTACCACATTTCCGGGTACGACTGAAAATTATCTTATACCGGTACTTAACCAAAGTGGATTTCATGCCGGCAAAGATTTTTATATCGCTTTCAGCCCTGAAAGAGTTGACCCTGGAAACAAGGTGTTTCATACCGTTAATACCCCTATCGTGGTAGGTGGGATTGACGAAAACAGTACGTTACTTGCTTCTCTTGCCAATAGCCAGGTGATTGAAAAGGTATACATGGTCAATAACCCTAAAGTGGCCGAGCTGGAAAAACTACTGGAAAATATTTTCAGGAGTGTAAATATCGCCCTTGTCAATGAGCTGGCCTTACTTTGCGAGCGAATGGGCGGGATCAATGTATGGGATGTCATTGACGCAGCCAGCACAAAGCCTTTTGGCTATCTGAAATTTATGCCAGGTCCGGGTGTGGGGGGACATTGTATTCCCATTGACCCATACTATCTTTCATGGCTTGCCAGAGAGTATGACTTTGAAACTAAGTTTATCACCCTCGCAGCCAATGTAAATGAAAGTATGCCGTATCATGTATGCAACCTGGTAATCCGCGAAGTTGCAAGACAGCCCATTACTTTAAGTGATGCTAAAATTCTGATTTTGGGTGCATCATTTAAGAAGAATGTAAAGGATTTGAGGCATTCCCCCTCAGAAGCGATTATTCACCGCCTGATGGAAGAAGGCATTCATAATATAGATTATAGTGATCCATGGGCTCCCGAATACGATGCAGTGGGGCGCCGGTTCTATTCTGTGGAGCTTACGCCTGAAACTATTTCTTCTTACAACTGTGTTATTCTCGTGACAGACCACGATGATTTTAATATTGAAGAAGTAGTCAAACACTCAAAACATGTAGTGGACACACGAAATATGGCTGCGGCAATCACAGAGGGCAGAGAAAAAATTACCCTTTTGGGGCATACGGAGGCTAAGCCAAAATTTGAAATGCAGCATTAGTGAAAACATGATTTTCCTAAGTTATTGTTTTGGAGGCGTTTGGGAATTTTTTTAACCAAACGCCTCTTTTTATTGTGTCCAGGCTTGCACAGGTTAGATTTATTCCCTAATTTTGATGCTCTCTTTAGGAAAAAGCGCTAAAGAAGTTTCTTTTAAAAGTTTTTAAAAAAATCTCGCATGAAAATTTGGAGATTAAAAATAATCACCTGATCTTTGCGAGGCTTTTAGAAAAACGGGTTAAAAAAAGAGTTTAACAGGGGATTGAGGAGCGGGCAAAGCGGGGAAAAAATAAGAGTTCATTGAAATACGTTAAGATGCAGAACTGAGATTTGCTTGTTGCGAAACAAGCGAAGCCTAAAGGAAAGTAGACGATATCGTAAGAGAAATCTACGATGGAGAGTTTGATCCTGGCTCAGGACGAACGCTAGCGGCAGGCCTAATACATGCAAGTCGAACGGTAAGGTCTCTTCGGAGACTACGAGTGGCGCACGGGTGCGTAACGCGTATGCAATCTACCCTCCGGTGGGGAATAGCCAGTGGAAACGCTGAATAATACCCCGTACGATTCATGAATCGCATGGTTTATGAAAGAAAGCTTTGGCGTCGGAGGATGAGCATGCGTCCCATTAGCTAGATGGCGAGGTAACGGCTCACCATGGCGATGATGGGTAGCTGGTCTGAGAGGATGATCAGCCACACGGGCACTGAGACACGGGCCCGACTCCTACGGGAGGCAGCAGTAAGGAATATTGGTCAATGGGGGCAACCCTGAACCAGCCATGCCGCGTGCAGGAAGAAGGCCCTCTGGGTCGTAAACTGCTTTTATCAGGGAATAATAATATGCTATAGGCATAGATGTAGGTACCTGAAGAATAAGCACCGGCTAACTACGTGCCAGCAGCCGCGGTAATACGTAGGGTGCAAGCGTTGTCCGGATTTATTGGGTTTAAAGGGTGCGTAGGCGGTTTGTTAAGTTAGTGGTGAAAACGTCCCGCTCAACGGGATACCCGCCATTGATACTGACAGGCTTGAGTATGTTCGAGGAAGTTGGAATGCGTGGTGTAGCGGTGAAATGCATAGATATCACGCAGAACGCCGATTGCGAAGGCAGACTTCTAGGACACAACTGACGCTGATGCACGAAAGCGTGGGGAGCGAACAGGATTAGATACCCTGGTAGTCCACGCTGTAAACGATGGTCACTAGGTGCTCGGGACTTCGGTTTTGAGTGCCCAAGCGAAAGCGATAAGTGACCCACCTGGGGAGTACGGTCGCAAGACTGAAACTCAAAGGAATTGACGGGGGCCCGCACAAGCGGTGGAGCATGTGGTTTAATTCGATGATACGCGAGGAACCTTACCTGGGCTAGAATGCCTCTGACCGCCGCCGAAAGGTGGTTTTCCTTCGGGACAGAGTGCAAGGTGCTGCATGGTTGTCGTCAGCTCGTGCCGTGAGGTGTTGGGTTAAGTCCCGCAACGAGCGCAACCCCTATTCTTAGTTGCCAGCACATAATGGTGGGGACTCTAAGGAGACTGCCTCCGCAAGGAGTGAGGAAGGCGGGGATGACGTCAAATCATCATGGCCCTTACGCCCAGGGCGACACACGTGCTACAATGGACGGTACAGCGAGTAGCGAGCCTGCGAAGGTGAGCCAATCTCTAAAAGCCGTTCTCAGTTCGGATTGGAGTCTGCAACTCGACTCCATGAAGTTGGAATCGCTAGTAATCGCGGATCAGCCATGCCGCGGTGAATACGTTCCCGGGCCTTGTACACACCGCCCGTCAAGCCATGGAAGCCGGGGGCACCTGAAGTCGGGGGTAAAAGCCCGCCTAGGGTGAAACTGGTAACTGGGGCTAAGTCGTAACAAGGTAGCCGTACCGGAAGGTGCGGCTGGATTACCTCCTTTCTAGAGAAAACAGGATCTATTGAATTTAGGTATTAGTTCTGCATCACGTATTTTCACTTAGTTCGGTTGCGAGATTGGTCGAAAGGCCAAGGGTAAAGGGCTACGGAACTAACTAGAGGGGCTTGTAGCTCAGGTGGTTAGAGCGCTACACTGATAATGTAGAGGTCCGTGGTTCGAGTCCACGCAAGCCCACCACGAAGAAGTCGTGGCTGGGGGGATTAGCTCAGCTGGCTAGAGCACCTGCTTTGCAAGCAGGGGGTCGTCGGTTCGACTCCGACATTCTCCACGAAGACGGAAGGGATCTGAAGTCTGAAGTTATTTGACATATTGTAAGAAAAGATAGAGTAGCAAAAAATGCGGCTAAGCGATTAGCTGTATGCAAGAGTTAGAAGAAAAAAGAGAAGGGTGTACGGGGGATGCCTGGGCATCTGGAGGCGAAGAAGGACGTGGCAAGCTGCGAAAAGCTTCGGGGAGACGCAAGCAGTCTGCGATCCGGAGATATCCGAATGGGGCAACCCATCTGCTACGGCAGATATCCCAGCAATGGGAGGCGAACGCAGGGAACTGAAACATCTAAGTACCTGTAGGAAGAGAAAACAAAAGTGATTCCCTAAGTAGTGGCGAGCGAACGGGGAACAGCCCAAACCGGTGCGGTTACGGCCGCATCGGGGTTGTAGGACCACGAGATGGAAAGAGGGAGGAAGTCGAAGACCGTTGGAAAGCGGCACGAGACGGGGTGATAGTCCCGTAGACGTAACGAACTTGGACCTAGTGGAATCCTGAGTAGGGCGGGGCCGGAGAAACCCTGTCTGAAACTGGCGGCACCATCCGCCAAGGCTAAATACTCCCAGATGACCGATAGCGCACAAGTACCGTGAGGGAAAGGTGAAAAGCACCCTGCATAAGGGAGTGAAAAAGTACCTGAAACCGTACACCTACAAACAGTCGGAGTCTGCTTAGGCAGATGACGGCGTGCCTTTTGCATAATGAGCCTACGAGTTGCTCCTCACTAGCAAGGTTAAGGATTTAAGGTCCGTAGCCGGAGCGAAAGCGAGTCTTAACAGGGCGGAGAGTTAGTGGGGGCAGACGCGAAACCTTAGTGATCTACCCATGGGCAGGTTGAAGTGGCTGTAACAGGCCATGGAGGACCGAACCAGTATACGTTGAAAAGTGTTTGGATGACTTGTGGGTAGGGGTGAAAGGCCAATCAAACTGGGAAATAGCTCGTACTCCCCGAAATGTTTTTAGGAACAGCCTCGGGGTGAGTCTATCGGAGGTAGAGCTACTGATAGGGCTAGGGGGAGTCACATCCTACCAAACCCTGACAAACTCCGAATGCCGGTAGATATCCCCGGGAGTGAGGGCTAGGGTGCTAAGGTCCTGGTCCGAGAGGGAAAGAACCCAGACCATCAGCTAAGGTCCCCAAATGTATGCTAAGTTGAACTAACGTGGTTTGAGTGCGAAGACAGCTAGGATGTTGGCTTGGAAGCAGCCATTCATTTAAAGAGTGCGTAACAGCTCACTAGTCGAGTGCTTGAGCATGGATAATAATCGGGCATAAAGCATACTACCGAAGCTATGGTATCTGCTTAGGCAGATAGGTAGGGGAGCATTCTATGGACAGAGAAGCTGAACTGCGAAGTTTGGTGGAGTGCATAGAAAAGCAAATGTAGGCATAAGTAACGATAATGCAGGTGAGAAACCTGCACACCGAAAGACTAAGGTTTCCTATTCAATGCTAATCAGAATAGGGTTAGTCGGGACCTAAGGCGCACCCGAAAGGGGAAGTCGATGGAAAATCGGTTAATATTCCGATACTTTTTCTGACTGCGATGGGGCGACGCAGGCTTGAAACCACCGCGTGGAGACGGAATTCCACGTTAAAGGGTGTAGATAGAAGTTTTGTAGGCAAATCCGCAGAACTTGTCGAACCTGACAGTACCGC
The DNA here is from genome assembly GCA_041391665.1 of Bacteroidia bacterium. Lineage (NCBI taxonomy): Bacteria > Pseudomonadati > Bacteroidota > Bacteroidia > Bacteroidia bacterium. The sequence continues at coordinate 2,308,439 of JAWKNO010000001.1, forward strand.
GAGGCTACGGCTGAGCGGAAAGTGTGGGTAAAGACTGCCAAGAAAACCCTCTAAGCATAGGTCAGAGAGACCCGTACCGTAAACCGACACAGGTAGTCGGGGTGAGAATCCTAAGGTGCTCGAGTGAATCGTGGCTAAGGAACTCGGCAAATTAGTCCTGTAACTTCGGGAGAAGGGACGTCTGCTTCGGCAGATCGCAGAGAAATGGCCCAGGCGACTGTTTAACAAAAACACAGGGCTTTGCAAAGTCGAAAGACGCAGTATAAGGCCTGACACCTGCCCGGTGCTGGAAGGTTAAGAGGAGGGGTTCACGCTCTGAATCGAAGCCCCAGTAAACGGCGGCCGTAACTATAACGGTCCTAAGGTAGCGAAATTCCTTGTCGGGTAAGTTCCGACCTGCACGAATGGTGTAACGATCTGGGCACTGTCTCGGCCACGAGCTCGGTGAAATTGTAGTACCGGTGAAGATGCCGGTTACCCGCTACGGGACGAAAAGACCCCGTGAACCTTTACTATAGCTTAGTGTTGCCAACGGTTGAAGAATGTGTAGGATAGGTGGGAGGCTATGAACCGGGGACGCCAGTCTTCGGGGAGCCGTCCTTGAAATACCACCCTTTCTTTAATGGTTGCCTAATTCCGCAAGGAAGACAGCGCTAGGTGGGTAGTTTGACTGGGGTGGTCGCCTCCAAAAAAGTATCGGAGGCTTCCAAAGGTACCCTCAGTACGGTTGGTAATCGTACGTAGAGCGCAATAGCAGAAGGGTGCTTGACTGAGAGACTCACAAGTCGATCAGGGACGAAAGTCGGGTATAGTGATCCGGCGGTTCCGCATGGAAGGGCCGTCGCTCAAAGGATAAAAGGTACTCCGGGGATAACAGGCTGATCTCCCCCAAGAGCTCACATCGACGGGGAGGTTTGGCACCTCGATGTCGGCTCGTCACATCCTGGGGCTGGAGAAGGTCCCAAGGGTTGGGCTGTTCGCCCATTAAAGTGGCACGCGAGCTGGGTTCAGAACGTCGTGAGACAGTTCGGTCTCTATCTGTAGCGGGCGCAGGAAAATTGCGCGGAGCTGACCCTAGTACGAGAGGACCGGGTTGGACCGACCGCTAGTGTACCAGTTGTGGCGCCAGCTGCATCGCTGGGTAGCTATGTCGGGAAGGGATAAGCGCTGAAAGCATCTAAGTGCGAAGCCCACCGCAAGATGAGTTTTCCCTTGAGGGTCGTGGAAGAAGACCACGTAGATAGGCGATAAGTGTAAGTGTGGTAACATATTCAGCTGAGTCGTACTAATCACCCGATAGATTTTCTTCGCTTTGCTTTACTGCAAAGTGCTCCATTTGCTGCTTTATCTTTACAATATGTCGAACTTATAGCGACACAGGGCCGTTTTCGGGAACGGTACTCAACTTGTGTCAACCACCTTTTAGGTGTCCATAGCGTGGGGGTCCACCTCTTCCCTTCCCGAACAGAGTAGTTAAGCCCCACTGCGCCGATGGTACTGCGGTAACACGTGGGAGAGTAGGTCGACGCCACCCTTTGTGAGGTCATTCCACCCGGAATGACCTCTTTTTTTTTGACTAATGCCATCTTTATCCCAACCCTGGTTATTGGTCATTGGGCCTGTCTCTTTTCCTATGCCATCGTAAATATAACCAGGCTTAATAATCCACTCCCCCCTACGCAAATCCAGAAAAGCCAATTGTCAGGAAACCGCCTGGTTGAAGACAAAATAAAATAAACAATTCCGGCTAATAAATTCCCGCCCAAGGCATACAACGGATGTGCGACATATGCCAAACCCTGATTTTTGGGTAACGGAAAAATCTTTGCAATAAGAAACAAAGTCCCCAAACTCACCAAAATGACTAATGCCGTTTTTCCTAAACGAATCAGCCATTCATATTTTTTTAATTCAGCCATATACCTTTTTTACCTAAATAACAATGAAAATATCAGATATGAAATTACCCTATTGGGTAGTTTTTCTTTTAAAACTTACTAGTTATCCCAAAAAAATCCTATTTTAAGAATATATGGTTATTATGAAAAAATGAACCAAACCCTGAAAATTTGCATCTTGTGTGTCTGCGGAGTTGTTTTTTCTCCGTTGCTTCAGGCTCAACCTGAAAATATTGATAGCCTTAAGACATTATATGAATCAGCCAATTATGATTCTCTTCAAGGGCATCTGGCTCACAGAATTGCAGTTTCTTCCCAAAATCAAGGTCTTAGAGAACAACAGGAAGAATGGGCGAAAATTTCCTATCACCATTTCGTAAATGGTGAAATGCCTGTCCCTCAGGCACATAGCCTTTACACCATTGCAGCCAGCTTTTTCTATAGGGGTATTTATGATAGCATGAAGCCCTATATGGAGGAGATGGAAATGATCGGGAAAGATTTGAAAGATCCCAAGGTTCTGGGCAAGGCTTATGTTGGTCTGAGCCTGATGGAAAGCAGCCTCGGAAGGCTTTCCCCTGCTGTTGATTATGCATTTCAGGCATTGGATCAGTTTCAAACGGTGAATGATTCTTTTGGGCTTTCCTCCATTCTTACCAATATTGGTGTTTTGTACTGGAAATTGGGGAATATTGAAAAAAGTGTGGAGTATTTTAAAACAGGCATACCCATTGATTCTGCCCTTGGATATAAGTGGGGAATGGCTTCCAAAACAGCGAATATCGGGACATTGCTTACTGAAAGTGAAAAGTGGGAAGAATCGTTGCCTTATTTGCGTAAAGGCAAAAATCTATATCTCGCCTACGGCGACTCCAGCGCACTTCCCCACCTGTTTGTCAATCTTGCCAATAGTTTCCGGAAACTCCAGACCTATGATTCCACATTTTATTACCTGAGTGCCGCCCGTAAGATTTCGGAACAACGAAATCTTATAGGCGATATTGACCGAATTTACTCTATTTATGGAAACGCTTACCTTGACCAGGGCAATGTAGCCCGGGCAGATTCCTGTTTCCGGGCAAGCCTGGCGTTTGCACTTGAGCAAAAAGATATCATGATTGAGCGAAATTGCTATTTTCATTTGAGTACTACGGAAAAGCAATTGGGCCGATATAAGGAAGCTCTTGACTTCCTGGAAAAATATAATGTGCTCAGAGACAGCATGCTGAATAAAGATCACTTTCAACAGATCGAAGAACTCAATATTCAATATGAAACTGCCCAAAAAGAAGCGGAAATTGCCCGGCAGCAACTAGAACTGGAACGCAGTCAGTCCCGGGAACGTACCCTTTGGTTTGCTGCAATCGGAATCGCTATTCTGGCTTTAGCAGGGTTTGTCATTTACCGAAACCGTCAACAGACCCGCAAGCGCCAGTCAGAATTAACCCTGCGGCTAAAGGAAGCGGAAGCCGAAAACCTTCGGGAGATGGATCAGCTGAAGTCGCGTTTTTTTGCCAATATTTCGCATGAATTCCGAACACCGCTTACGCTCATTCTCGGCCCACTTCAGCAGTTTATCACCGGAACCGTGCAAGGAGAGCCGGGAACCTTATACACAATGATGAAGCGCAATGCGGAAAGGCTGCTTCAACTGATCAATCAGTTACTGGATCTTTCCAAACTGGAAGCGGGAAAATTGCAACTCAATCTCAGCCGCTCTGATATTTATACGTTCTTGCGGGTGCAGGCAGGAAATTTCGAGTCTCTGGCTGAATCAAAAAATATCCGGTTTCATATTACTATTCCTCCTCATCAACTGGTTACGGCGTTTGATAAAGATAAACTGGAAAAAACTATTACCAACCTCCTGTCCAATGCATTTAAATTTACACCGGAAGAAAAAGACGTATGGTTTGCTGTCGAAAAAGTTGGTGATAAATTGGAAATTACTATTCGGGACAATGGAATCGGAATCCCTGAAGACCATCTGGAATTTATTTTTGACAGATTTTACAGAGTGGAAGCAAATGAGTATGAAGGAACCGGAATCGGACTAGCCCTCACTAAAGAGTTGATCGAACTTCACAAGGGGGAAATCAGCGTGAGCAGCGAACCTGGTAAAGGAAGCGTATTTGTAATCCAACTTCCCCTACATGATGATATCCTTACTGAAGAAACCGAAATAATACTGCCTACATCCTCATTTTCTGCACCATCCGAAGAAGAAAAACCCATACAGAAGGGAAAAAAAGAACTTCCGCTAATTCTTATTGTTGAAGATAATAAGGACGTAAGGACCTACCTCGCAGGCCTGTTGCAAACTTCTTATCGGATAGCTGAAGCAGGAAATGGCCAACAGGGATTGGAGACCGCACTGTCAGAAATTCCCGACCTGATTATCAGTGATGTGATGATGCCGGAAATGGATGGAATGGCCTTTACCCATGCAATTAAAACCGATATCCATACCAGCCATATTCCGGTGGTGCTGCTAACTGCCAAAGCCGGACGAGAGAGTAAGTTGGAAGGACTTGGAACAGGGGCAGATGACTATTTAGCCAAACCTTTTGATGAAGAAGAACTGCGTATCAGGATCAAAAATCTTCTCGATCAACGGGAGCGAATCCGGGCCCAGTTTGGCAAAGACATTATCAGACTGAGCCCTGCTGATATTATGGTGGATTCGGCAGATAAGCAGTTTCTCGACCGGGTGATAAAGGTGATCGAAACCTATATGAATAATGAGGAATTTTCCATTGAAGAACTGGGAAGTGAAGTGGGAATGAGCCGCAGTCAGTTGCACAGGAAAATCAAAGCGCTGACAGATCAGTCTCCCTCTGTATTTCTCCGCACCATAAGACTCAAAAGAGCCCGGCAGCTACTGGAAGAAAAAGCCGGAACCGCTGCAGAAATTTCCTATCTGGTCGGATTTGGCAGCCCCGCGTATTTTTCCAAATGTTTTAAGGACCAGTTTGGGGTTACACCAGGCGAAATTTCTTAGAAAAATCTGCGACATAGTTGAAATTCTTTTTGCTCAGAGGTCGGCCCTAATGTTACCTGGCAGCCTGTTTATTCCTCCAATCACATGGCCCATAAAATATCTAAAGAGTAAAGCTGAGTAGAAAAAATGTGTAAGACGCCGTGTCTGAAGACCCAGATCCGGCTATTTTTCAGTTTACCTTTTCATGATTTTTTCCATTGAAAAAAAAATAGGGAACTGCAACTTGTGCTTACAACCATGTCCACAATACCCGTTACGTGAAAGAGCGCAACCTCTATCTGCTGGCACTTGCCCTAACCAAAGGGCTTGGGCCGGTTTCTGTCAAAAACCTCATAGCTTACTGCGGTTCTGCGCAGGCCGTGTTTGACGCCCCCAAAGGTAAACTCCTGAAAACACCCAATATTGGCGAAAAGGCTGTAAATCTGGTACGAGAGTCGCGAAACCTTCAGCGGGCAGAAACGGAACTTGCGTTTTGTGAGAAGGAAGGCGTAGAGGTTATGAGCTATCTCGATGATAACTATCCCCACGCCCTCAAATATATTCACGATGCCCCTTTAATTCTATTTAAAAAAGGTGCAGTAAACCTCAACGCTCAGCCCAATATTGCCATTGTAGGCACGCGTAGAGCTACAGAATATGGCAAAGCAAAAACCGAAGAATTTGCCACCTTTTTTGCCCAAAAAGGGATGAACATCGTAAGCGGACTGGCTTATGGAGTTGATATTGTCGCACACCGTACGGTGTTGCGTACAGGGGGAATTACCACTGGCGTATTGGGACATGGGCTTGACAAAATCTATCCGGTAGGTCATGGTGCCAAAGCACGGGAGATGCTCGAACGCGGAGGGTTGCTGACCGAATATCTCACAGGAACTGATCCCGATGCGCCTCACTTTCCGGCGAGAAACCGCATCGTATCGGGGATTTGCAAAGCAATTATCGTCATTGAAGCGGCGGAAAAAGGCGGCGCACTTATCACAGCACAGAATGCATTTGACCAAAACCGCGAGGTGTATGCCCTCCCCGGCAGAGTGGGGGACCGGTTTTCAGAAGGCTGCAACAAACTGATCCGGGATCAGGTCGCCAAACTTGTTTCGAGGCCGGAAGAAGTATTGGCCGATCTGGATATCCAATGGCAACAACACGAAGATCAGTCGGGACAACTGGAGCTGGCGCTCTCCCCGCCTGAAATTCCGCTCACTGCCGATGAAGTCAAAGTGATTAATTTTCTCGCAAAAGGAGACGCGCTGGTAGATCAGATTACCGTGCATACCGGTATCCCGATGAACCGCCTCAATGCACTTTTGCTATCAATGGAGTTTAAGGATTTACTCAGACAGATGCCCGGTAAAAAATTTTCAAGAAAATAGGCTTTTATTCCTGTAGAATCTCAATACTGCGTTCCAGGGCAGATTCCAATAATTCTTTCATCGAATCTGCATGCCCAATTTCAATGCTTACATCATCTTCAGCATGAATGGTCAGGATGATTTTGTCGGGCTGAACCACTGTATTTATTTGTAAAACCAATCCTCTGTGCCCACGATCCAGGTTGTCGGCTATTCGGATGATTCCTGCAAGGACCAGCACCACACGTTTTTCATAATCAGGAAGAATACTGAAGTGGTAATGTTCTCTTCCCGGAATACTTTTGCGGTGATATCGAACCAGATTTGCCAGAAGTACCAGCTCATTGGTTGAAAACCCGGCGAGGTTGCTGTTCATAATAATATACTGCCCGTGTTTATGATGGCCGCTGGGATGAATAAAATGGCCAATATCATGCAATACTGCCCCATACTGAAGTAGTTCACGTTCTGCGCTACCCAGCCGGTGGAGTTCATACAACTGGTCAAAAATTTCGGTAGCGATTTCACTCACCTTAATGCTGTGCTGCTGATCGTAGTGATATTTTACCCCGAGATTTTGGACTGTTTTTGCGCGAAGGCTGGTATCTACTGCACCGATAAATTTTTCTATCCGTTGTTTTTTCTCCCGGATGTATTGAAACAGAATTCCTTCCTTAAGTGCATTCGAAGAAACCATAATCTCTGTTACCGGCAATTTTTTAAGTAAATAATCCACTGTCGCTGCACCCAGCGTGATCATGTCCACCCTTAGCGGATCCATGCCCTCCATAGCCAGCCTTTCTTCACGTGTGGAAGCAATGATTTTGGCAAAGATGGAGTCAAAATGGCCTTTGTCAAACAGGTAGCCATTGAGATTTTCGGCAGAGAGACGATCGCCTCTTTCAAACGCTATGAGGGTTGCGAGTGATTCGAAAGTTCCGGAGGAGCCTACCATTGTGTTCAGATCAAATTCGCGAAGCTCAGCGAGAAGACTGCTGAGCTCCTGATCCAGTATCTCATACAGCTTGTTGAGTTCGTCCCGGGTAATGGGATCTGAAGGGTTAATGGTTTCCAACAGCCGGGCTGCGCCTATTTTCAGGCTTCTCAAAAGTAAGGGTTGCCGCGCATGGGAGACCGAAAATTCTACACTGCCTCCACCAATATCAACGAGCAATACGTTCTGCCCTGAAGGAAGATGAACACTGTTGACGACGCCGTCGTGGATATAGGAAGCCTCCATATTTCCGTTGATCGGTCTTACATCAATGTCGCATGAATATTTAGCGGCATCGATAAAGTCTTTTCCATTGGAAGCACTGCGAATCGCACTGGTCGCGAAAGCAAAAACTTTCACCACTCCTGCGCCATCCATCAGCTTGCGAAACGTGCGAAGCGCTTCGATTCCCCGCTCAAAAGCATCGGGGACAATCACCGCAGCATTGATTCCTCCTTCGCCCAGTTTTACCGCCTCTTTGAATCGTCCTCTCACTACAAAATTGTCTCTTTCATCCACTTCTGCGATCAGAAGATGGAAGGTGTTGGTGCCAAGGTCGATGATGGCTATTTTTTCGGTTTGCATAAAAATCAGTTATATCCTGATACAACAATGCGGGTGGCTTTCCGGTTTAAGAAATGCTGCTGCGAAAATGGGAAAATTTAGGTTAATTCGCAGGGCGATTTGACAGGTGGACTTCATGAATATTTTACTGCGTTACCGAAAACTGCTTCTTATACTGATTTTATTGCTGACGCTGGTGCTTGGTGCCGGGTTGAGCCGGTTGAAAATTAATTTCAGTTTTGAAAGTTTTTATCCCAAAGCCGATCCTGAATTTCTGTATTATTCTGACTTTCAGGAACTGTTTTCGGAGGAGCAAAACTACGCCGTGTATATAGCCCTCAAATCGCCTGAAAAGGACATATTCGACAGCGCTTTCCTTGCTTTTTCCGATAGTATTTTCAGAAAAATGGCGTCACTTCCCAACGTGGATTCTGCCATTAGTGCCACTTCTTTTGAACAAATACGAAGAGCCGGGCTGGGGGTCAGAAGGCGTCCGTATCTCGATTTTTCCTCCAAAGAAGCAGTCAGCCAATCCCGCCAAAGGATGGAAAGGGATTCTTCCCTGGTTGGCAATCTGGTTACCCGCGATCTACGATATGTATGCACGTATATTTTTATTGATCCGACATTGTTTGATACCGGCGCCAGAGATGTGCTGGTAGATGAAATTGATAAGATACTGGAAGCATCCGGCACAGAATATATCATTTCGGGTATTCCTTATATCCGGACGGGTTATGTAAAAAAACTTCAGTCTGAACTTGCGATTTTTGTTTCGCTTGCTACGCTGCTCATATTCAGTGTATTATTTTTTACCTACCGGCATATATGGGGAATTCTCGTGCCCTTTATCGCCATTAATGTTTCGCTGGTGTGGATTCTCGGACTTATGGGCTGGCTGGGAAAATCGATTAACCTGATTTCGGAAATGCTGATTCCCATTATGTTTGTGGTGGGAATGTCGGATATTATCCATCTGGCGACACGGTACTTATTTGAAATAAAACTCGGAAAAACGAGAGAAGAGGCACTTCGTGCCACCATGAAGGAAATCGGGCTTGCAGTATTTCTGACAAGCCTGACGACCGCAATTGGCTTTGCCTCCCTGCTGGTGTCCAATGTACCTCCGATCCGGGAATTTGGATTATTTGCTGCGATTGGGGTGATGTTTACGTGGTTTATCTCTGTGGTAATCATGCCCAACGCCCTGATGTGGCTGAAGCCGGAAGTGTTTGTGAAAACCGGTTCGTTTGAAAATCATCCGATGTGGAAACGCATACTTTTGTGGGTAAACCAATTGACCTCGCGGCGCTCACCTCAGGTAATGGCGGGTACGGCCATTTTACTTGGCGTATGTATATTTTTGATTTTCCGTATTCCCCTTACTACTTTTTTGATTGAGGATATTGGTGAAAAAGATCCGATCCGCAAGTCTATGTTATTTTTTGAGGAAGAGCTGTATGGATTAAGGCCTTTTGAAATAGGAATTCATGTAAAGGGGAATCATAAGATTACGGACCGCGAGGTTCTGGTAGAAATGGAAAAAATGCAGGATTTTCTGGCTTCCAAAAGCTATTTCAGTCCTTTCTTTTCTCCTGCTACCATAGTACAGCAAGCCAATTATTTTTACCACAACAGCAGTGCACGTTACAACCGGGTCCCCGACACACAGGAGGAAACGGACGATCTGCTGGCGTTTACTTTTATCAACGGAGGGGGGCAACTGTTTGACCGGGTCGTAAGTGCCGATACACTTTCTGCGCGCATCAGCGCGAGGGGCCCCGACCTCGGAAGCGACGTGTTTTATGCCCTTTATTCCGATCTGGACAGTTTTGTAAACACCACCTGCGATACGACCATTTTTTCCTATCGGCTGACGGGGCATGCCTATCTGACCGAGCACAATCTGGAGCATTTACGCACCAGCCTGATGGGCGGCCTGGGGATTGCCTTTGTGGTGATCGGAGTGATTATGGGACTGTTGTTCAGGTCATGGAAAATGCTGATCATCAGCATGATACCTAATATTGTTCCGCTGATTCTTACAGGTGGTGTGATGGGGCTGTTTGGCATTCACCTGACTACCTCCACGGCGCTTGTGTTTGTGATTGCCTTTGGCATTGCGGTGGATGATACGATTCATTTCCTGACCCGGTACAAGCTGGAGATTTCCCTGGGGAGACCTGTGGATGTGGCGGTGAGGAATACCATTTTGGGCACAGGAAAGGCAATGATTCTGACCTCGATTGTGCTGTTGGGGGGATTTATGATTTTATTGACCTCCAATTTTGGCGGAACATTTAATACAGGGCTTTTTACAGGGCTGACCATACTTTTTGCGCTTCTGGCAGATGTGGTATTATTGCCGATACTGTTGCGCAGGTTTTGGGGGAAAGAGCAGTAGTAGAGGAACTATCTCCACCCGCACAGTACAGATCAGTTAGTTTGCCTGTTTTATGTAGATTGAGATTTATTAAATCCTGCTTACTCTACATACAAATGACTGCTCCTGCACATTCGTTTCATATTCATCTCCTGTTACCGGTCGTTATTATCTTTACTTGTTTAGCCTGTAACCCTTCTGTCCCATCACAATATCCACAATTATTAGATTCCCGCCTCCGGCTCGAACTCATTGCATCTGCTCCGCAAGTGAAAACTCCCATTGGTCTGGCCATTGACAGTAAAGACAATATTTATTTTCTCGAATCTCATACTCATTCTACACCTCAGGACTATAAAGGGCCAAAGTTTGACCGGATAAAAAAAGGAATAGACCCAAACGGAGATGGAATCCCCGAGTCGTGGGTAATTTTTGCCGACAGCTTAAACGATGGGATGAATCTTGCATTCTCTCCGGAAGATGTGTTATTTCTTGTGGAAAAAAATAAAGTACTTTCCTTCCGCGATACGAATGGCGACGGGCGAAGTGATGAGACTCTTACTCTGCTGCGAATGGATAAACCCGACGATGTGTACGATCATGCCGGATTGCTTGGGATAACCTATTCACCTGATGGATGGCTATATATATCCCGTGGCAATACCGGCAGCCAGGCCTGGGAGATACAGGGAACAGACGGGACGTCGATTAAAGGATATGGAGATGGGGGTAATGTTTTTCGCTGCAGGCCTGACGGAAGTCAGCTGGAAGAAATCGCAACCGGCTTCTGGAATCCATTTGATTTGAAGTTTACTTCCGATGGACGACTGCTTCTGACTGATAATGACCCTGACAGCCGTGGTCCAAACCGCCTGATAGAAATCGTTCCAGGAGGAGATTACGGTTATCAGTCGTTGTATGGAGGTAGCGGCATTCATCCGTTTTTATCGTGGAATGGAGAACTGCCCGGAACCCTTCCCTACGCAGCAGGTCTGGGGGAAGCACCTACAGGAATGTTGAACGCAGATTTTACCAATTTCCCTGAAGACTACACCGGCAATGTACTGGCTGCAATCTGGGAGGAAAAGCGTATCGTGAAAATTCCAATGGAATTGCGCCAAAGTTCTGTGGCCGGAACTGTACAAGTGCTCATACAAGGCGACAGCTCCTTCCACCCTGTAGCAATGGCCTCCAACAGTAAAGGAGACATCTATATCACCGACTGGCAGATCAGGCATTACCCGGTGCATGGGGAGGGGAGATTGTGGCGTCTTTCGGGTCAGAAACACAAACCCATGAAAAACAAGGAACAGGTTTATGAGAATTTGAAGAAAACGGAAACACCACGATTTAGCCATGGGCAAAATCTGCATTCACCAGCGGATTATAAAAATGTATTTCTTTCCGATGATGTTTTTCTTCAGACCATTGCCCGCCATCAGCTAGCCGTTTCAGGGAATGAAACTGTTATGATGGAAATGATTGAGGATGAAGATGCCGATATTCGTCTTCAGGCGTTACTTACATTACTAAAATCACCTGTTCTAATCTCCCGGACCAGGTTATTAAGATTGCTGGAAGACGAAAATGAGGATGTTCGGCAAATGGCGCTGATCTATACGGCAAAACATTCCCGGATGGACATGTACAATGAAGTCAATGCTATTTTATACAAAGGGAAAATTACCCCGGCACTCTTTGAAACCTGGTTGGCAACGATTCGGCATTTACAACCTGCATTTACGGTTCCCTATCTTGCTCAGTCTGAGCATTACGCCAAACAGATTCCACGTACACTTCCCCCCGGATTTATGCTTTCCATCGTAAAGGATAACCGTGTGAATGCCGAAATCCGGGCAACAGCCATTTTATTACTGGAAAAACCCGAATCCCATGTACCTGATTTACTGGACGTTTTCGCCCAGGCAAATGGTACTTTAAAAACAGCCCTTTTGCAGGTGTTTCAGAAAATTCCAGAGGAAAAAGTTGCACAGGTGTTGTTGAAAACAGCTTGTGATCAGTCGGCGGAAACCGCAGACAGAGCCCAGGCTATCGTATCATTGAGCTGGCAGCCGGCGGATTTTTGTGAGCCGCTTTCAGCTGTTTTGCAGGAAAAGAACAACCAGTTAACCGACGTAGTGGTGCGTTATCTCTGTCGTTGCAGTGATAGGGAAAAAGAACTAATCAAGTTGATTGCTGACTCGGGATCATCGGAAATCTACCAACTTTGTACAGGGAAAATAAACCCCGAAAACCGACCGAAATCCGATGCTGACCGGGCCGCATTTGCCAGCCAGCCAGGAAATCCACAAAAAGGGAAATGGATATTTTTTTCTCAAAAAGCACAATGTCAGAATTGTCACAAAGTAGCAGGCTGGGGTGGAGACTTTGGCCCTGATCTTTCCCATGTAGGTAGTAGTAAAACGGTAAAACAACTGATTACAGCGGTACTTAATCCTTCAGCAGAGATTTCTCCCGAATGGCAGGGATGGTTTGTAACAACTGCCGAAGGACAGACTTTCTACGGGAGGCAGATAGACGTAGGATTAAATAATGCCGAACTGTTGAACGTCAATGGCGAATTTGTCAACTACAAAAACCCTAAAAAATACGGAATGGCTTCTGCTTCCCTTATGCCGGAGGGATTAGAAAATATGTTGACAGAAGAAGAATTTCGCGACCTGATCACCTGGTTATCTTCCCTTAAATAAACACGGAAAAGATGAAAAACTCCCTCAACAGACGAACTTTTGTAAAAAACACATCAGCGTTGCTGGCCGGATTAGGTGCAGGTTTACCGACATTTTCTGCTAAAGAGAATTCCCCGGAAAAAGAAAAAAAAGTAGAACTGGCGATAGCCACCATTTGTCTGGACGGTTTTGGGGACGAATACTTTAAAAAAGCCTTTGAACTGATACCACAGATTGGGATAAAAAACGTGGAGTTTAATGTATGGCATTCCCGCACGATTACCCCTTCAGGTATTCGCAGTATCATGGACCGTTGTTATGAAAAAGGATTGCGTCCCATCTGCCTTCAGGGAACAGCATTTGGCGCGCCAGAGCTCAAAGATGTTACACATAAACTCTGGCTGATGGAGCAGGCAAAAAAACTGGGTTGCCGGCGGGTAAAATTTACCGGAGCAAAACGCGGAGATGCGGGTGGTTTGGAAAATGTGCTTAAGGTCTTAAAAGAACTGGCACCCGCAGCTGAGGAAATGGATGTGCTGATACTTGTAGAAAACCACGCCAACAACAATATTGAAAATATCGACGATTACGATTCTATTTTTCAGGCAGTGGATTCCACCCATGTGGGAATGTGTCTGGATATGGGACATTTCGACGGGGCGGGGGTGAGTAATTTTGATGTCATTGAAAAGTTTCACTCCAAAATTTTCCACATAGACCTGAAGGATTGCCAGTCAGTGGGAACCTATAAAACCGTTTCCTACGGGCAAGGTATTACTGATGGAGAGGGTATTGTACGTGCGATGATCGAAAAAAACTTCTCAGGTTATCTGGTCATTGAGCAGGCGCCGCCGCTGGCGGGCATCGACCTCATCGAAGAGATGCGGCGGATCAAAAATATTTTTGCTCCATTTGAAGGCTGAAAAGCCTACTCCTCATCCTTGCGGTAGACGCGAAGGCTGCTGTGCTGTTTGATTGAAAATCATGGCATTGCTGTCATATATCGAATGACGCCAGTACTATTTTCTGATTTTCTGTAAAAAATATCTCCTGCGGTTTGTGAATATTTTTTTTTTTGTAACATTGGGGTGTCGAACTAATTTTCCTGAGGTTTAAAAATTATTTTCTGCCATGAAAGTTCTGTTTTGGGCTATGATTGCCTTATGGTTATTTTTTGCCGGATGTAATTCTGATCAAACACAAATCTCGGCTTCAGGTAATGGACCGATTCCCGGTATGTCAATTCTTAGTAGTTCCTGCGAAATTTCCTTACATTTAGACATGGAGACGTATTATTTTCGCAGACTGGCGAATCAGGTACAAGGCACCATGAGCTATCTCGACAGTATTGCGGGCATTCCGGTAATTCGTCGGATGGAGCTTCAATATTGTGGCAACCTTACAGGTGAAGGAGAATGGCTGATGGAAAACAAAACGCCGTCGGTTTCCATTCCCTTTGATCATGAGCCAAGGCCGGATGATTCCCCCAAATTTCACATGGCACATATTTCCAATCAGGTGCTTAGAGTATATGATCAGGAGAGGAATCTGATGGAAGGTGTTGAAATTGACCTTCCGGGTTTAAATCAATTGCTCACCTTTTTGCCGGGAAGCCGGGGGCAACTCTGGCAGCAGGCCGTTTCAACCCTGCAAACGGAGGGAACGGTAATAACCGAAATTCCAGGCAGTTTTATGGCCGTGCGAAAAACAGACCAAGGTACAGGAGAAGATGTGGTTTTTTTGTTGAATCTAGAAGACAAAGTTTTGAATGGAACTTCCACTTATACTTCGTCGGGAGAGTTAAAATTCCGGGTGATATTGGATTATGACGATGGTCAGGAACCACCAGTGATTAAGGGAATGCATCAGGTAGAATTTGAAAATTCGGCCAGCAGTGGTGTACCTATGGTATCAGAAACACACACAGTTTTTCATAGTTTTTCCTTTCAAAAAAACCAATAATATGATTGGCATGAGAACGATACGATACGTTTTTGGGGTTTTAAGCCTGGTTTTCTCATTTACCGCAGGCTACTCCCAAAGCCCGGCAAGAAATGTCATTTTGCTTCATGGATTTGGTAATGGCGATAATGGGTGGCAGGTGTACGAAACGATGTTTGAACAGGAGTGGAATATAAATTCCCACCGATTTAACTATAATAATCTTAACGGTGTTCAGAATGCAGCAGATGATGTTTTGCAGAACCTCCAAACACTGGCTGTACCTACGGGTAGCAACAATATTATGATGGGCCATAGTACGGGCGGGCTGGCAATCCGGATGATGGAACATTACCCCAATCCGGCGCAAAAAGCAATCATGAACTCATATTTTGGTGGATACATTACAGTAGGAACTCCGCATAAGGGAATTAAACTGGTGAATTCGTACCAGAACGGCAATCTGGAAGAATTCTTTGATGATGGATGTAAAGAAGTGATTACGGATCCGGTATTATCTATTTTTAACTCAATCTTTTATAGCCCCATATCTCCTGTTGGATTCTTTATCCAATATTTGGGTGGCAAGTTAGTCTGTAATGCTGCCTATGAAAAACTGGAAGACAAACTTTCGCTTTATCTGGCTCCCAATACCCTGGTGGATCTGAAAGTGGGAAGCCCGACCCTTGCAAACCTTCCCTACACCAGTTCCAAACCCCGGATTTTTTTGTATGGTGATGAACAAAGCCCGGTACATTGGCGATTTTTGTCTTCTTTAATAGATTCAATGCCTGTAAATATTCCTCCTCCCCCGGCACCTTATGCCGCCGGAGACGAGGGATATGTAAATGCTGCAAACCAGATCCAAGCTGTTGAAACGGCTGTAGCGGGGCTGGCTGCAACTATTGGGGTAATTAATTCTTTACAGGGGAATTTCATAACCGGGGCGAGTTCATTTTATGTTGCATTTCAGTTTGCGCAGGGAGCCGCCTGGCTTAGCAATAGCGAAATGGGCTGGAACACGCTCATTGGCGCAAATGATACCTATCCCTTTACTATTACTACCAACTCAATGTTTATATGCTGGAGTCAGATTGAGGATATAGAAAGGGACTATCTGGACGGGGTCATAGATTTTCCGACTTACTGGCAGAACCTGAACGCTACGTACCAGAATCCTGCCTGCTGGGCTTCCCAGACATATACGATGCTCATAACCAACAACCAGATCAGCGACGGCCTGGCACCCAGAGTAAGCACCCGCCCCGACCCACTCAGTCCCTGCTTCCTGGGCATCGCCGACGCCAACCACCAGGAAGAAGTCCATCACCCGAATGCGACGGAGCGGTATCGGCAGATTTTTAATAGGGAAACCCCTGTTATTCAAAGCTGTGGATTTGCGGTAGCCAACTTTTTCCGGATACAATAGCCTGCTTCGTAAATAATTGCCATAATATGAAAGCATCTCATACTATTATTACATATATCCTTCTGTGGCTATTATTGGGTTGTAGTGAGCCAACTACAATACCGAAAGCCAAAATACCAAAACTTGTATGGCAAACCTTTCTTGCCTCCACTGGTGAGTTAACTTCGTCAATGAATCCGGTTGTGGGAGAAAATATTGTCATCTTCAGCGTTACAAAAGGTTTGGATTTTCAATCACCTTTAAAGGGATATGATAAGAATACAGGAGAGGAGAAATGGTTTTGGACAGATATTCACCCTGATTCTCGCGCAGTCGGGCCTTTAAATTTTCAATATTCATATAATGGGGTATTAGGATACTCTACCCGAGGGCCGGTATTTGGAGTCGAAATAGAAAGCGGAAATGTTCTTTGGACGAATACCGATTATGTGGATGGACGGCGAGAAAATAAAGGTTTCAGTAATGTGTTGATTAATGGTTTTGAAGAACCTCAGCCAGGGAAAGAACATAAAATCCATTTAGGCATAGCTGATATTGAAAAAGGGGACTGGAAAATTGCAGTTTCTCTTTTGGGTACCGAAATCTGGCGTCCCGATATTACTGATTTCACCGGGCAGGTATTACCTGGTGGGGATACCGTACTATATCTTACCGGGACGTGGTATCGTCCAGATAGTATTATTGCAACGGGTTTCTTAAAAGGCTGGAATATTACAGCAGATACTATGTTATTTGATTTTGAAAATATTGAATCGGCGGGCTATCTTCAACTCCATGAAGACTTTTTGCTGGACGGAGGTTTTTCTCTCCGCTGCTACGACCGTCAGACTGGTGTATTGCGCTGGCAGCGGAATATCCCCAATGGGGTAGGCACTTCGGGAGTCGTGATCACGGGCGACAAGGTGCTGGTCAATGACGGAGACAACTTTGCGCAAAAGCTGCATCTGTTTGACATTGAGACCGGCAGCCGCATCTGGCAAAGCGAAGTCATCGAAACCTACAGTCGTCTGGTGGTGCATAAAGGCGTGATCTACGCCACGGGCGACCGGGAACTCAAAGCCATCAACCTCGAAGATGGAAAACTGTTGTGGTCCATTCCCTCACCCCATGCGAAGACGATTTCGGGCGCATTTTTTGCGCCGGTGGTGGCCATTGACCCCAAAACCGACCGGCTTTTCACCTCCGACTATGTGTATGCGATGTGTTATCAGTTGGAGTGATTTTTCCTACTCATCATCCACATTCTCCGCGTGAAGCAAAACGCGCAAAAGGTTTTTTCGGATTCTCCATGTTCTGTGGCTGTCTGCCCTTGCAGGCGCCCTACGTAGTTCAAACTCCGGGAAGCAATGAAAAAGCACTGAAGACTTTTTTGCGCCTTTGCGAGAAATACTTTTCGTCGACCGCAGGGTTCACGCCAAGACGCAAAGAACTGCAAAATACGCAAAGGGTTTCTTGGCGGACATTGCGAGATACTCATTAAATGAATGATGTGGCTGGGCGAAATTATGATCTTTTTGTAACATTGGGGTGTCGGAATTAGGTAACCATTCAAAAACCAATACTTAACATGAAAAATTTGATTTTAGAAAGGGATTATCTGGACGGCCTGGCACCCAGAGTAAGCACCCGCCCCGACCCACTCAGTCCCTGCTTCCTGGGCATCGCCGACGCCAACCACCAGGAAGAAGTCCATCACCCGAATGCGACGGAGCGGTATGAGCAGATTTTTGATAAAGCTTTAGAAATAGAGACAGCATGTGGGTTAGCTGTGGCAGTTTTTTTTGAAATTTATTAAATATGAAAACGCTTAGATTTTCTTTTCTTTTTGTATTAATAATTTTCGTTGGGTGTAGAGAGGATGAACTGGCACCGAATAATAGGTTTGTTGCCCGATTGCTGTGGAAAACTCCACTTTATGAGAGCTTAGAATTAGCCAGTACTATGCCTCCTGTAGTAGGCAATGAGGCAGTTGTATTTAGCTTCCGTCGGACTTCGGATATTCAATCTCCTCTGATGGGATTGGATATTGGTACAGGTGAAGTGAAGTGGAAATTAACTGATCTTCATCCTGATTCCCGCGCAGTGGGACCCTCCAATTTTCAATACTCATATATCGGGGTAATGGGATACTCTACCCGAGGGCCGGTATATGGAATTGAAATAGAGAGTGGTAAAATTCTATGGACAAATGTCGACTACGCAGACGGGCGACGGGAGAATAAAGGTTTTGACCGAGTATTGATTAATGGCTTTGAAGAACCTCAAGCAGGGAAAGAACAAAATATACATTTAGGTATAGCAGATATTGAAAAAGGGGACTGGAAAATCGCAGTTTCCCTTTGGGGTACAGAAATCTGGCGTCCTGGAATCTCCGCGTTTACCGGCCATATGCTTCCTAAGGGAGATACCGTTTTGTATTTATCCGGCTCCTGGTATCGCCCGGATAGCATTCAGGCTAAAGGTTTTCTGAAAGGTTATAATATCACGACAGATACCATTTTGTTTGAACACGAAGGTCCGGAGTCATTTGGTTTTTTGGAAATCTATGAGGATTATCTGCTTGCGGGGGGTACTTATCTCCGCTGCTATGACCGTCAGACGGGGGTTTTACGCTGGCAGCGAGATATCCCCAACGGAGTAAACTCGTCGGGAGTAGTGATCACGGGCGACAAGGTGCTGGTCAACGACGGAGACAACTTTGCGCAAAAGCTGCATCTGTTTGACATTGAGACCGGTAGCCGGATCTGGCAAAGTGAAGTGATCGAAACGTACAGCCGTCTGGTGGTGCATAAAGGCGTGATCTACGCCACGGGCGACCGGGAACTTAAGGCCATCAACCTCGAAGATGGAAAACTATTGTGGTCCATTCCTTCACCCCATGCGAAGACGATCTCAGGCGCATTTTTTGCGCCGGTAGTGGCCATTGACCCCAAAACCGACCGGCTTTTCACCTCCGACTATGTGTATGCGATGTGTTATCAGTTGGAGTGATTTTCCTACTCATCATCCTTCCGATAGACGCGAAGGCTGCCAAATTTGTTCTGCACATTGACCTGGACCGGCGGACGGGCCTGCCGTGCGGTGGCATCCTGGCTTCGCGACTGATAGTGTGTCTGGTTGGATTCTACCATAACCGAATCTACCAGCATGCTGGGGTCAGAAATGACTACCCCGCCGTTTTCCATGGTTGCGTCGAGGTTCATCTGTGCGTCAGGGTCCAGATAAATATGAAAAGAGCTGAAATTGCCATCAATGTTAATTTTTTCAACTTCGGCGCTGACTTCGCGTACTTCAAACCGGGGTGCGTATTTTACGTTCATGTCCAGCGACTGATTGAGTTTGCCGATGGTAAATTTGGAGGAAGTATAATTTCCCGAAATATCTCCCACCTCGTCGAGTCTGATTTCTCCAAGATTGGCGTATAGTTCGATGTTTTGGACCTTGTTGATTTCTACCTGTGAGGCATTGCTTTTGAGATATAGGAATTCGCTCTGGTCGATATGGAGGCTTCCAAAAGAGAAATCAATGTCGCCTCCATGGAAGTAGCGGATATCCGTTTTTCCAAACTGAAGATGAAGGGTATTCCCTGCACCAAGCAGTTCTCCTGCATAAAAGTCTCCATATGAAAGGTCAATATCCACATTACCTTCGCGTTTTTCCAGCTCGATATCACCAAATTTGTTTTCGATTTCCAGCGGGTTTCCTGCCGGAAGATGAATTTCGTAATTGATTTTGATGGCAGAGGTACCGGCAATGGCCAGTTGAGTACCATCTATGCGGGTTTCAAACTGGATTTTCTGTCCAAATGCTCGTTCCCGAATAGCAACTTCTGCCAATTTTTCCTCTGCTTTTTGTTTTGTTGAAGCTTTTGCAATGATGGTAATGGTGACCTCCATATGCTTTTTGTCCCAGGTGCTGACGGCTACTTTTCCGTATTTATTTTTTACCTCAACAATATCAGCAGGGGTGATGGTATAAGTTTTATTGATAACCTGGGTAGCTTCTTCTCCTGTAGGATTATTGGGATAGGAGAAAAGCAGAGAAGCAGCGACCAGCAGGAGCAGACTAAAGACGGCTATCCTTTTCATTTGTCATGGATTTGATTTGTTCTAAAATCATTAATTGCTGGTTGAGAATCTCCATTTGCATGGTCAGGTTTTGCATCATGGCATTGACCACTACATCAGGGTCCTGGCTTTCGGGTAATTCTTTTCGCAGATCCTGATACAGATCCTGCAGGCGTTGCAGTTGGAAAAACAGTGCGTTGTCGGGTTGTACTCCTCCCTGCTCGAAAAGTCTGATCTGATTTTGTTTTGCTTTGATGGCAGTCTGGTAATAGGCTTCCATCTGATGGAGTTGTGCATTCTCAACATGGGAAGTGACCGGTTTCGGGGAAAGGGGTTGCATGGTCATTTTCCAGAAAAGGCCTCCGCTTACAAATGCAATAACAGCAATAGCGGCGGCGATTTTCCAGGTGAAAAATGGCCTCCGTTGCTGTATAGGTTCAGTTTCAGGTGTTTCTATGGCTACAGGTGTTGCCAAATCGCGGTAAATGCGGTCCCAAAGTTGTGGACTGGGTCTGTGAACATCCAGCTCACGTTTGTTGGCAAGGATGTACTTCTCTAGGTGGTCTCTCATTCTGTTTAATTGTCTTCTGGTGTCATCCCGAACGAGCGAGGCGCAAGCCCGGCTCCACGGCATCTTCCAGCATTTCCCGAAGCTTTTTCTTTGCCCGGCTAAACTGCGACTTCGAAGTAGCCTCTGAGATTCCGAGTATATCGCCAATTTCCTTGTGATCATACCCTTCGATCAGATAGAGACTAAACACGAGCCGGTAGCCCTCTGGCAAATTCATGATCGCTTCCCGAACCTGATTCATATCCCACTGAGCGCTAAATGCTCCTTTTTCCGGTTTTTCCTCACTTACGTCTATTCTGACTTCGTCAATGTCTACAAAGTCACCTTTCCGTTTTTTGAGGTGGTTGATGGAAGTGTTGATCACAATTCGCTTCAACCAGGCTCCGAAGGTAGAGTCGCCCTTAAAACTGTGGAGACTGCGGAAAGCCCTTACAAATGCTTCCTGAAGTACATCCTCCGCTTCCATGGCGTCTCGTGTGATACGCACTGCTACGTTGTACATGGCTTTTGTGTACTTTTTGTACAATTCAAATTGTGCCATCTGGTCGCCTCTCTTGCAGCGCTCGACCAATAGGTTCGGTATTTCTGCTAGTGTTGCCAATGTTTGTTCGTTTAAAATGACAATGAGATTCCTGAAAAGTTGCACCAGCTAAACAAAAGCATATAAAGACCTTTCACCAACCAAACGGAGTGAACCTGTGATAATAGGGAATGAACCTGACTGGAAGCAGAATGAATACCCTTGGGAAAATTGCCGGAAAATTGGGCAAAACCCCTTGTAGCATTGATTCTATCGGTCTTCTTTTTGTACCTTGCTGCTAATACTATTACTATAAGGAAAAATGAATCAGCAAAGGATTGCTCTGTTACTACTCGTCTGGGTGTTGGCCAGTTGCCGGCTTACACCCGAGCCCACCACCACCCATACCCTGGCCGGACCCGAAAAGCGGTTTGGTGAATTGTATGCTGATGTGGAAATGGCCGGTATTTTCCCCGACTCCAAAACATTTGCCGACCATACCCCGCTTTTTCCCGATAGCGAAATCCTGAAGAAATACCAGTCTCAAAAAACATCTGCTGATTTTTCACTGGAAACATTTGTCGAGCAAAACTTCGCTGCACCTCAGGTCGTCGGCTCTGATTTTGTAGCGGATACAACTCAGTCGGTTTCCGCCCATATTGAGCGGCTGTGGCCGGTACTTACCCGCCAGCCTGACCACGAATCTGCGGGTACGTTGATTCCGCTTCCCCATCCCTACATTGTGCCGGGTGGTCGGTTTAGGGAAATCTATTATTGGGACAGCTATTTTACCATGCTGGGATTGCAGGTTTCTGAAAACGCTTCGGGAATGATCCGCAATATGGTGGACAATTTTGCCTGGCTGATCGATACAGTAGGTTTTATCCCCAACGGTAACCGCACCTATTATCTTGGTCGTTCGCAACCTCCATTTTTTGCGATGATGGTAAATCTGCTGGCAGAGGTAGAGGGGGAGACGGTGCTGACTGATTACCTGCCTGCTTTGGAGAAAGAATACAATTTTTGGATGGAAGGAGGGAAATTGCCAGAGGGCGGAGAATTTGCCGTTGCCCACGTGGTGAAAATGCCGGATGGGGAAATATTGAACCGATTTTATGATCGTTTTCCCGAGCCGCGCCCGGAAGCTTATAAAGAGGACGTATTGCTGGCGGAGGAAAGTGGCAGAGATAAAGCAGAGGTATATGGCGATTTGCGTGCAGCTGCTGAGTCGGGATGGGATTTCTGTAGCCGCTGGTTTGAAAATCCCCAGCAAATGACAACCATCCGCACCACTAAAATCGTGCCTGTGGATCTGAATGCCCTGCTTTATACCCTGGAAATGACCCTCGCCCACGCATGGGAGTTGTCGGGGAATGTACAGCGTCAGCAGGAATACCTGAAAGCCGCAGCCAAAAGAAATGATGCAATAATGAAGTATTGCTGGTCGGAAGCCGAAGGGCGTTTTGCTGACTATGACATAGAGAAAAAAGCACATACATCGGTGCCTTCTCTGGCGATGATGTACCCACTTGTTGCCGGTATAGCCTCGGAAGAACAGGCGGTAAAAGTTGCCAAATGGATGAAAGAGGGCTTTTTGCAGCCCGGTGGGGTTACTTCCACACTCAACCAGACCGGCCAGCAGTGGGATGCCCCCAACGGTTGGGCACCGTTGCAGTGGATGACAATCCAGGGACTACGCAATTACAACCAGCTGGAGCTGGCCAATGAAATAAAGACCCGGTGGGTAAATATCGGCAGCCGCGTATTTCAGCGTACCGGCAAACTGACGGAAAAGTACAATGTCATGGACCTGACTTTATCAGCCGGAGGCGGCGAATATCCCAATCAGGACGGGTTTGGCTGGACCAATGGGGTGCTTTTGCGTTTATTATCAGAGAAATGATTTACTTCAGATTTTAAAAATTAATTTCCTTGTTGTATATTGGACTCCATCGTATCTGCGTAACTCTATCACCTGGCTAACAATATGTGACATGCTAACCAGTTCTTACAAACCCGCACCCGGCAGGTTCCTGATATCGGAGCCATTCATGCACGATTACAACTTTAAGCGATCGGTAGTTTTGCTCGTAGAGCACAATGCCCATGGCACCATGGGATTTGTCATGAACCGGCAGCTGAATGTCGCGATCAGTGAGGTGGTAGATGGAATGCCCTCACTTGAATCCCCCGTATTTATGGGCGGGCCGGTGGAGCAAAGTACACTTCATTTTGTGCACCGCCTGCAAGATTTACCGGGGGCAAAGCCCGTATGTCATGGCGTATATTGGGGCGGAGATTTTGACGACCTGAAGCGAAAAATCAGCCTGGGGCATGTGGATGCTTCGGATGTCCTGTTTTTTGTAGGGTACTCGGGGTGGGGACCCAGTCAGTTGGAGCAGGAACTGGAGCGCAAGTCATGGATCATCGCACCAGAGGCTCCATTTTTTGTCTTTCAACCAGACTACAGCGATATGTGGCGCCAGGTATTGCAGAGTATGGGAACCAAATACCGGGTGATCTCCAACTATCCGGTGGATCCCAGAATGAACTAACAGATCAAGCGGTCGGGAATTAATCTTTTGTGTATAGGCTATACTCTGCCGTAGAGGACGGAGGGGTTTCGATTTGTACGGTATTTTGGGTGGTCGGTGCGGCAACCGTATCGTGAGATGACTGATTGTAAGCGCGAATACCAAAAATAACAGCCACATATAAAACCATTGCAAAGAAAATTCCTGCGGTATCCTCACTCATTGTCGGACGAGGGGCAGGGGAAATTTTAGGAGTCTGGGAAAAAGCACGCATACAGTAAAGAATTACGATTCAGGGTGAAAACATAATGCTAGTTAATACATGATATATATATTTCGCATTTCGAATAAGCCTGATTATTACATTTCGGGAATAACCAAAATGCACGTTTCTGCATATTTACCTGAATGGCGGGAATAACAGAGCAAGCCATATTAGGGAATCGAATAATTAAATCTGTCGAAATATTAAAAGTTTCAGACCACTTTTCCAAGTTAAATTATCTCAACCTCGTTTCTATGGCTTACGGGCAGGTATTTTTTTATTAGAGACAATCTCTCTTTTCTTTTTTATTCGGCTTGATGGAAGATCGGCACAATTGTTTTCTGACTCACAGGCATGATGGAATGGGATGGAAATCCTATAACAATTCATTAAATTGTGCTCTTTGAAAAAATAATCAGAACACAATGGCCCGATTTCTTACAATATTCCTGACAGGGCTTCTGCCTGTATGGCTCTTTTCGCAGTCTATCTCTGGGCTTAAATGCGAATATCAGGAAAATCCGCTGTGTATCGGGGCTGAAAATCCCCGATTTAGCTGGATGCTTCCGGCGCTCGGGCAGAATATTGTACAATCTTCCTTTCAAATCAGAATATCCACCTCCGAATCAGACCTGAAGAAAGGCCGAAATCTGATCTGGGACTCCGGCAAAATCCTTTCTGACCAGTCCGTAAATGTCGCTTATGCGGGTCAAACTCCTCTAAACTCCGCGACGAGGTACTTCTGGCAGGTCAGGGTTTGGATCAATGAGGGAAAACCTATTCCATGGAGCGAAACTGCCTGGTTTGAAACCGGACTAAAGCCCAGTGACTGGACGGCTATGTGGATAGAGTCTAATCTATCCGAAGATCTGAAAAAATCATCTCCTTCTCCGATGTTACGCTCGGAGTTTGCTGTAAATGGGAAAATCCGCGATGCAAGACTTTATATCACCGCTCATGGTTTGTATGAAGCCCAGATCAATGGGGAAAGGGTGGGAGAAGATCTGCTGACCCCCGGATGGACCAGCTACAACAAAAGACTACAATATCAGGTGTACGATATAACGGATCAGCTTCGCCAGGGAAATAATGCTATCGGCGTTGTACTGGGCGATGGCTGGTACAGAGGATTTCTCGTTTGGCAAAATCACCGCAATACCTATGGCGAAAAACTGGGTGCTCTGGCTCAGATTGAAGTGCGTTATACCAATGGGAAAACCGCGCGGTTTACAACCGGCCAAAACTGGAAGTCAGCCACAGGCCCTGTAATCGCTTCCGATATTTACAATGGAGAAACCTATGACGCTAGAGAAGAAAAAATGGGCTGGACTTTACCCGGATATGATGACAGCGACTGGACACCGGTCAAAGTGGTGGATTATCCCAAAGAACACCTGATCGCGCAGGTAGGGCCTCCCGTCAGGAAAATTCAAGAGATCTCTCCTGTTTCTATATTTCAGACTCCCAAAGGCGAAACCGTTGTTGATTTTGGGCAAAATATGGTAGGCTGGGTAAAACTGACCGCCAGCGGAAAGACCGGAACACGTATTACGCTGTATCATGCAGAAGTGCTCGATAAAGCGGGCAATTTTTATACAGAAAACCTCCGCGCAGCCAAACAGAAAAACGAATATATTCTCAACGGAAGCGGAACCGAAACGTTTGAGCCGCATTTTACTTTCCAGGGTTTTCGATACGTGAAAGTTGAAGGATTTCCGGGAACCATCACCAAAGATAACCTCACGGGCGTAGTCATCCATTCTGCCATGGCACCCACCGGAAATTTTTCCTGCTCAGATTCGCTCCTCAATCAGCTCCAGCACAATATTCAGTGGGGGCAGAAAGGCAATTTTGTGGACGTGCCTACCGATTGTCCGCAGCGAGATGAAAGACTGGGCTGGACCGGCGATGCGCAGGTATTTGCCCGTACCGCTGCTTTTAATATGGACGTCGCAGCCTTTTACACCAAATGGCTGGGCGATGTGGCGGCAGACCAGACTCCTGAAGGGGCCGTGCCTTATGTAATTCCTCAGGTGCTCCGGGCAAAAGACGTTGGCTCCGCCGGTTGGGCCGATGCCGCAGTCATTATTCCCTGGACAGTTTATCTGACTTATGGAGACACACGCATTCTCGAAAACCAGTATCCTTCCATGAAAGCCTGGGTGGATTATATGGCGGACGGAGCGGGCGAAAATTATTTATGGGATACGGTTTTCACGTTTGGCGACTGGCTGTTTTACAGTTTACAGGATGACACCGACGGCACATCTGCCATCACAGATAAGATCCTGATCAAACAGGCATTTTTTGCCTATTCCACCGAACTCCTGATAAAAACGGCAGCAGTAATAGGGAAAAAAGATGATGTGGAAAAATACAGCCGCTTGCTTGGCCGTGTAAAGGAAACTTTCCAGCGCGAGTTTGTCACCCCTTCGGGACGGCTTGTATCCAATTCGCAGACTGCTTACGTACTCGCGCTAAACTTTGACCTTTTGCCTGAATCACAGCGTCCCGCAGCGGCAAAGCGCCTGGTGGAAAATATCCGCAGCTACAAAAACCATCTGACTACAGGTTTTCTCGGCACGCCTTACCTCTGTCATGTGTTGAGCAGGTTTGGGTATGAAGATGTCGCTTACGATCTGCTTTTTCAGGAAACGTATCCTTCGTGGCTCTACCCTGTAAAAATGGGCGCAACCACGATCTGGGAAAGATGGGACGGCATTCGTCCTGATGGAAGTTTTCAAAATGTAGGGATGAACTCCTTCAATCATTATGCCTACGGAGCCATCGGCGACTGGATGTACCAGCATATTGCGGGCATACAACTCGATCCATCTGTGCCGGGTTACAAAAAAGCCATCATTCGCCCTCGTCCGGGAGGAAAACTTACTCATGCTTCAGGAAAACTGTTGACAATGTATGGTGAACTAACTACCGACTGGAAAATAGAAGCAAATGTGTTTTCATTATCTGTTGTCATTCCTCCGAATACCACCGCGTCAATAGTTCTCCCCAAACTTTCCGGTGATGAAATTCACCAGGTGGGCGCTGGTTCCTACAACTTCTCGTATGAATGGAAATAAAATTTACGACTACTACTATGCACAAAAATGTTTTACTCCCTTTCATTATTCTATTTCTGAGTGCCTGCACGGCTCCTGAAAAAGAGAGCGACAGCTACCGCAACTGGAGCCACTATCTGGGTGATCCAGGTCGTACACATTATTCATCTCTCAACCAGATTACCCCCGACAATGTCGGCCAGCTTCAGGTAGCCTGGGAGTACAACAGCGGAGGGGCAAATGAAAAAACGGCGCTCCAGTACAACCCGATCATGGTCAATGGGCTGGTGTATGGCGTTTCGCCTGACTCCAAAGTTTTTGCCCTCGATGCTGCCACCGGAAAAGAAGTCTGGGCCAATAAACCCATGGAAGAAAGCGGACTCAGTCGCGGCATTCTCTATTGGGAAGACGGGGAAGACAAGCGGGTGATGTTGGGGATTAAACACCACTTTGTCTCCCTGAACGCCCTGACGGGTGAGTTGATTTCGTCTTTTGGCGAGAATGGAAAACTCAATTTGAAGACAGGGCTGGGACAGGACGTCAATGATGTATGGCTTGAAGCAACCACACCCGGGGTGATTTACGGAGATTTGCTGATTCAGGGATTTTTGACGAGCGAACGCCTCCCTGCCGTGCCCGGGCATATCCGGGCCTTTGATGTGCGTACCGGAGAGCAGAAATGGATTTTTCACACCATTCCCCAGCCGGGCGAATTTGGCTACGAAACCTGGCCCGAACAAGCGTGGATGTACACCGGCGGTGCCAACAACTGGTCAGGACTGACCCTCGATGAGGAAAGAGGGATAGTGTATATTCCCACAGGTTCGGCTGCCTCCGATTTCTGGGGCGGAGACCGCAAAGGCGAAAACCTGTTTGCCAACTGCATTATCGCCCTCAACGCCAATACCGGCGAACGAATCTGGCATTACCAGACCGTACACCACGACATCTGGGACAGAGACCTGCCCGCACCGCCGACGCTGGTAACCGTAACCCACAACGGCAAAAAACGCGATGCCATTGCCCAGATTACCAAATCCGCTTTTGTATTCGTGCTGGACCGAGAAACCGGCGAATCACTTTTTCCCATTGACGAAAAACCATTTCCCCAGTCAAATCTTTTTGGCGAGGAAGCCTGGCCTACACAACCCATTCCCCAAAAACCTGAGCCATTTGCCAGACAGACCTTTCCCGAAACAGACATAAACCCCTACTCCAAAGACAAAGACTCCCTGCTGGCGATACTCCAAAAATCAGTAAACAAAGGCGCATATTACCCCCCTACGGTGGAAGGAACCATGCTTTTCCCCGGCTATGACGGCGGCGGAGAATGGGGGGGCGCAGGGTTTGATCCCACTACCGGAATTCTCTACGTCAATGCCAACGAAATGCCCTGGATTCTGAAAATGATCGATGTCAGGGGAAAAGGAGGAACCACCCTTTACGATCAGGGCAAAAAAGTCTATCAGACCTATTGTATGAGCTGCCATGGGGCAGAATTGCAAGGTTCGACTTTTCACGGGACTGCTCCCGCGCTCACAGGCTTAAAAGACCGGTTGACAGCAGATTCGGTGAAAAATATCCTTGCCAATGGCCGCAACACCATGCCCGTATTTGCCTTCCTTTCCGAAGCTGAAAAAACCAGTGTCGCTGCCTATCTCATGGAAGACAAAACTTCCCCCGGCCTAAGTGGAAAAGACGAAATTATTGCTGCGCCCTATGCCCACGCCGGCTACAACCGCTTTGTGGACAGCGAAGGTTATCCCGCCGTATCTCCTCCGTGGGGCACACTCAACGCCATTGACCTTAACAAAGGCGAAATCCTGTGGAAAGTACCGCTGGGAGAATACGAAGAACTCACCGCAAAAGGGATCCCAGTAACCGGAATGGAAAACTATGGCGGACCCGTGGTGACAGCCGGCGGACTGATATTTATCGGAGCATCCAAAGACCGCACGGTGAGAGCCTTCGACAAAGCCACTGGTAAGGAATTGTGGAAATACAAACTGCCATTTTCCGCTATGGCTACCCCCTGTACTTATGAAGTCAACGGCAAACAGTATATCGTTTTCGCAGCAGGAGGAGGAAAAGTTACGAAGGAACGTGGCGATCTTTTTGTAGCTTTTGCTCTTCCGTAAATAAGGTTTTTATGATACCCCTTGAATCTCTCTGGTTTCTGACCTTTTTAGGCCGCCTCCACCCCATGGTGGTGCATTTTCCGATTGCGCTGCTGATAGTGGCTATGTTGATGGAAATGATGACCCTGCGAGGAAAAAATGAAAACTTCCGCAGTGCGATTACCCTTTTGTTGCGGCTAGGCGCTGTTTCCGCTGTTGTATCTGTTGCTTTTGGGTTAATCCTCCACGAGCAGGAAAGTTATGGCGGCGAACTGGTCGAATACCACGAATGGTCGGGGATTGTAACCATGCTACTTTCCCTGTTGGCGGTAGGGCTCAATTATCGTGCAAACAGTAAGGGCCTTGGGCTGAATCTCTACCGGGGTGTGCTGGGTTTGAGTGTGGTTGCCCTTACCGTAGCCGGACATCTGGGCGCCAGTCTTACCCATGGAGAAGACTATCTGAGCAGCACCTTTCCGGGGAATAATGATGCACACGATGACGGAAAAGCGGGCGAATTACTCGCAGAATTTACTTCTCAGCAGTCTTCCGGCGCGTTTTCTCCCGAAGACCTTGACAGGCTGAACCTCGAAGTCAGAGCCATATTTGCCCACAACTGTTACCAATGCCACAGCAAAGAAAAAAGCAAAGGCGATCTGGTACTTCAGACAAAAGATGGCGTCATGGCGGGCGGAGAAAATGGGCCCATTCTCGTCGCGGGAAATGCAGATCAAAGCGAAATGATCCGCCGCTTACTCCTTCCCCGCAGCGATGAAGAATCTATGCCGCCCAAAGGCAAAACTTTACAGAAAGATGAAATCGAACTCATCCGCCTCTGGATCAATCAGGGTGCGCACTGGGCAGATCAGGAACTGAAAATCTTCCGCGAAGCAGAACTCGCCCTGACAAAACCCGAACTTCCGCCCGCAGAAGAGGGCCTGGAAAACCCTGTCGATCGCTGGGTGAACCGCTATTTTCTGGAAAATAAACAAAAATGGACCGAGCCGATAGACGACCACACTTTTGTGCGGCGGGTGTATCTCGATGCAATTGGCCTGCTGCCTACCCCTGAACAAGCGGAGTCTTTTGTGGCAGACCATTCGCCGGACAAAAGAGAAAAATTAGTTGCCCGCCTTCTCGAAGACAATCATAACTACACCCAGCACTGGCTGAGTTTCTGGAATGATCTGCTGCGCAATGACTATTCTGGTACAGGTTTTATCACCGGCGGGCGAAAACAAATCACTCATTGGCTTTACCAGTCGCTCTATGACAACAAACCCTACAACCAGATGGTGAAGGAGCTGATTAACCCAACGCTGGAATCTGAGGGTTTTGTCAAAGGAATACGCTGGCGCGGCACAGTCAACGCTTCCCAACGAACGGAGATGCAGGCTGCGCAGAATATTTCCCAATCCTTGCTGGGGCTTAACCTCAAATGCGCCTCCTGCCATGACAGCTTTATCAGCAACCTGACACTCGATCAGTCTTACGCTTTTGCGAATATATTTGCCGATACGGCGCTGGAAATTCACCGCTGCGATAAACCTACGGGGCGGATGGCTCGGACAGGCTTCATTTATCCCGAACTCGGAGAGGTAGAGGCCAATACCGTAAAAGAACGCCTCGTTCAGTTATCAGAGATTATCGTCAACCCGGAAAATGGCAGACTTCACCGCACGATGGTAAACCGACTGTGGGCAGAACTGATGGGCCGTGGAATCATTGCACCCGTGGACGAAATGGATCGCCTTCCCTGGAGCCAGGAGCTGCTCGACTGGTTGGCGGCAGATTTTCGGGACAGTGGCTTTGATCTGAAACATACGCTTCGTTTGATCATGACTTCAAAGACTTATCAACTAGTTCCTATTGGTTATAAGTCGGAAAATGAACTGATTACCAGCGATTACAGATTCCGTGGGCCGGTGCAGCGGCGGTTGTCTGCCGAACAGTTTGCCGACGTCTTCAGCCAGTCATTGATGCCCGTGTATCAGGCCGTTGCATTTGATCCCATAGGGGACACCCTGGAGGCAAAATGGATCTGGCACCGCGAAATCAAACTCGACCGCGATGTATTGCCCGAGCCGGGGAAAAGATATTTCCGGTATGTATTTGAGCTTCCTGCAAAAGGAGAAATCGCAAATGTTGAACTGCTTGCTACTGCGGACCATTCCTTTCATCTGTATCTGAATGAAAAAGAAATTGCTGCTGGTGACGATTGGCAGGTGGTGCAAAAAGCCGATTTGACCGGGAAAGTGTTGCCTGGGAAAAATATTTTTGCTGCAGAAGCCGAAAACGAAGGCCCTATCGCCAATCCTGCCGGGCTGTTGGTAAGCCTTCAGGTCGAATATACCGATGGCAGCCGGGTGAGATTTTATAGCAATAATCAGTGGAAAACATCTGATGCCGAACCTTCTGGTAATTGGCAGTCGCTTGCTTTTGACGATAAAGAATGGAAAAATGCCCGGAACTACGGCGATTTTTTCAATGGAAAGTGGGGTCGTTTACCGGCATTTACCCACAAAAAATATTCAAACCCACTGCCACCTGTTCGCGCTTCGCTGGTCATGCTTGATCCATTTATGAAAGCACTCGGAAGACCAACCCGGGAAAATGTTACCACAAACCGAGACGATCAGGCCAACCTTTTGCAGGCACTCGAACTCACCAACGGAGAATTTTTCTACCAAACCATTCGAAAGGCGGCAGACCATTGGCTCAGTCTTTCGGGCAGTGATCCTGAAAAATTGCAGGAGCAGGTCTATCTACGGGCATTAGGGAGAAAGCCATCCCCCAAAGAAAAAACCATTGCCCGCAAGCTATTGACAGATTCTCCCGCTACCGAAAATGTGGAGGACTTCCTCTGGACGGTTGTGATGTTGCCCGAATTTCAACTTATTCTGTAACCCATTCAGCCCCAAAAGATGACACAAGAGACAACACGTCGTGAGTTTTTGAAAAAAATGAGTGCCGCTTCGTTAGGCGCGATGGCGGCAACAATCCCTGCGACAAGCTTTTTGAGCAGTTGTTCCGGTCCGGCACGCAACGCTACGGCAGATGCGGTCATATTGCTCTGGATGGGAGGCGGAATGGCACATACCGAAACCTTTGACCCGAAAGCATACGCACCTTTTGAAAAAGGCATGGAAAGCAAACGGGTGTTGAGCACCTTTCCTTCTGTGCCTACCATTGTAGATGGTCTGCATTTTTCC
This sequence comes from Bacteroidia bacterium, assembly GCA_041391665.1. Taxonomy (NCBI): domain Bacteria; kingdom Pseudomonadati; phylum Bacteroidota; class Bacteroidia; species Bacteroidia bacterium. The sequence continues at coordinate 2,341,036 of JAWKNO010000001.1, forward strand.
AAAGGACTGGAAAACATCGGTCAGGTCATGGACAAAGGCGCAATCATCCGTTCCTATCGCGCTGCCGATCTGGGATTTATACTCCATACCCGTCATCAATACCACTGGCATACCTGCTATGAGCCGCCACAGCCCATTCAGCCGCCGCATCTCGGTGCGTGGATAGCCAAAGAGCTGGGCCCCAAAAACCCCGCGATCCCCGCTTTTATTGACATCGGGCAGCGGTTTACGGTAGGGGAGGGGGAGGAATTAAAAGCCTTCCACTCCGCCGGATTTCTGGGCAGCGAGTACGGGCCATTTTTTATACCCGATCCTACGAGCGGACTGGAAAGTGTACGACCACCGGCGGGCATGGATCTAAAGCGGTTTGAGCGCCGCTACCAGCTTTACCGCGAACTCTCCGAAAAAAGTCCGCTTGGCCTCCACGGCAGCGATTACCAGCGCGAATCACTGGCAAGAAGCATGGAACAAGCCTATCGTCTCCTCAAATCACCCGAAGCCCGCGCCTTTGATCTGGGGCAGGAAACACCCGAAAAATACGCCATTTACAATACCGGGAGGTTTGGCCTGGGGTGTCTGATGGCCAAACGCCTGGTCATGGAGGGCGCGCGGTTTATCAGCGTTACCACCGAATACGAACCCTTCCTCGGCTGGGACACCCACGAAAACGGACATACCCGGCTCGAAAAAATGAAAGCCTATATTGACGGCCCGGTAGCACAACTGATCCGCGATCTAGACGAAACCGGCCATCTCGACCGGACGCTGGTCATTCTGGCCAGCGAGTTCAGCCGCGATGCACTGATGGAGGGGCGGCCCGGTGCAAAAATCAAAGATCAGGTGGACCAACCCGATGTGATCGAAGACATCAAACATTACGGCATGCACCGTCATTTTACCGATGGATGTTCGATTCTGATGTGGGGCGGAGGGATAAAGAGAGGCCTTGTATATGGGAAAACAGCCGATGAGCGTCCGTGTAAGGCCATTACCGAGCCGGTAGTGATAGACCAGGTACACCAGACCATTTATCACGCGCTGGGGATAGCAGAGGATACCCATTATGTCATAGAAGGAAGGCCCGTTTACACCACACCCGACGGCGCCGGAAGACCCGTGATGGAATTATTTGAAAAACAAGTACCTCATTCGTAATCCCCGATCTTTATGTCAAAAATCATTCGTCCATCATTCGTGAATTCGTGGCCTACAAATTCGTATCTGAAAAATATTTTTCTCTTTGAGTAAGACGCTATGACACATCAGGAAGCCCTGACACTTATCGAAAAAGCAACACCCCGGCGCGGCGGAATCTGGGCAGATCTGGGGGCGGGAAGCGGCACATTTACATTGGCTTTGGGAGAATTGGTGGGACCGGATGGGCAGGTATTTGCCGTTGATAAAAGCCCGGAAATATTCAATATCAATCCACCTGATGCACAGAAATTTGCCGGTGTATTTCCCATCCAGGCAGATTTTACGCAAGCATTGGAACTACCCAAGCTCGACGGAATATTGATGGCCAATGCCCTGCATTTTGTGAGAGATCAGGCAAAATTGTTGCGGCAACTTGCCTCGAATATCAGTCCCGGAGGGCATCTGTTGTTGGTAGAATATGATTCAGACACAGCCAACCCGTGGGTACCGTACCCGGTGTCGCGGCGGAGGTTTCGCGAGATCGCCGAAGCCGCAGGTCTGACCACCCCCGAAGAAATCGGGCGTATGCGCTCGCGCTACCACAACGGCGACATTTATGTGGGGAAGGCGGGGAGGAAATAAGAAAAAAGTTGCTGAATTGTGCAACTATTTTTATATTTACGTATATAAAAGCACAACCATTCCATGCCTTGTATTAAGACAATAGGTTCGATTAGAATCTATATATACTTAAGAGATCACAATCCGCCACATTTTCATGTGATGTACGCCGGGTTTGAAGAGTTGATCGAAATAAAATCCTTAAAAACCTATTCTGGTTGGATTCCCGGTAAACAAAGAAAAGAAATAATCGCCTGGGCAGAAAAAAATCAGCCCTATCTGATTCAAAAATGGGAAGAGTATAATTCCTGATTAAAACCAGCAACAATGAGAAGTATCAAACGAATCATCCGGATTCACAAAATAGAAGGATATAAAGTGTTTTGCCTGTTTAACAACGGGGAGTCGAGAATCATTGATTTTCAAAAGCTGTTTGCACAATGGAATGTCAGCGAAAAAGACAGGGAGTACCCCTTGCTGAAATCCGAAGCCGAGTTTCATCATATAGAAATAATTGACGGTACATTTGTCTGGAAAAACATTGAAATAAAGACAACTGATGAAGATGGCAATGAAATGATCGGATATTATGATTTGGATCCGATCGTCCTTTATCAGGCCAGTGAACCGGATGAAAGCCGCCAACTGGAAATCGGATTAATGATCAGACAAGCCCGAAAAGAACTGGGATTTACGCAGGAAGAGCTCGCCCGTAAGTCGGGAACCTCCAAACACTATATTTCCCGGATAGAGAATAACCAGTCAGGGATCGAATTAGCTACACTAAAAAAAATTGTCGAAGGCGGACTAGGGCGCAGGTTGCAAATATATATTCGGTGAGGTTGTGTTGTTAATAACATTGTAAGTCCCCAATGTCATCTCACTCTAAACCGCCACGCAATTCCGCCCCCGACATAATCGCCGCGCAGCACCTGTGTACTTTGCTGATCGAGGGTAGGGCTGCCGATCGAATAGGCTTGTTGTATATTCATCACAGGATTTAACCCTTTGATAACATGGAAAACCGCAAAAAGTCCGTGCCGGGAGTGATTCAGTACCCGTACATCCCACCTCGCATCCACCGCTAGAAAAGTATGGGGTTCGATCACGCTTTCAAACCTGCTGTACAGGATTTGCCCACCCCGCAAAACATCTTCTACAACCGGCCCTCCTTCCCCAATCGCCCATCTTTCCCTTTCTCGGGCATACAACATGCCCAGAGTGATGCTTAAAGCCGGGAAACGGCGTGTTTCTTCGGAGAGCGTATATCTTAAGTATAAATGAGGCATAAAACGGTAATCGGTTTGGACGCTGATTACCCCAAAAGAAGGATCACCCCGATATTCGAGGGTAAACCGGTTCCGCAGGCCGAGAGAATAATAGGTTAGCCCCCCGCCCAGTTCCCAATGTGGAGAAACCCGATAACCCAGATTTGCCTGTGCATACCCCGCAGGAAAAAGCACTGGTTGAAACGCTGGTGTCCGCTTGCCCTGGAAAAAATTACTTCCGCCGCTGGCGAAAACTTCTACTTGCAGCGATTGTGCTGAGGCCTGAAACCCCGCAATGATCAAAATGAAAAAATACAAATTTTTCATGGATGATAGTGTAAGTAGTTGTAGTTATTTAACAACGGAATTATAAAGTAATTGGGAGAAAGTAATCTTTCCGAAGTGAGGCAGAAACCACCAGGGACACAAAGGCCTCACAAAGGTACTGTGTTGAGAAGCAAGGGAAATTTAAAAAAAAGTTATATCTTAGATATAGAGAAGTGGGTCAAAGACCGCACTATCTCGTGTAGTCCGGGCCTTGAGTCTGGACTACTTCCGTTTTAGGGGCTAGCTGTTGTTTGGGTGTATGTTTGGGTTGATATTTGGGATCATAGGGTCGGTCCGATTTCCATAAGGCATAGATTAAACAAAGGAGTTTGCGTTGTACGGCGACGAGGGCTTTTTTCGTAAGTCCGCCATTGCGCAGGAGGAGTCGCTGGTAGAGGGCAAATAAAGGGCCTTCTTTTTTTCGCAAATGTGCCAGGGCAGGCATATACATGGCCGTTCGCAGGCGGGCATTGCCTTGTTTGGAAATGCGGGTCTTCCCCGAGAGGGTACCGCTTTGGCGTTCAATGACATCATATCCGGCATACTTAGTCAGTTGCTTGGCGGACTGAATGGCACTAAACCCATCGGTCTCTGCAATGACGGTGGCCAGACTGATCCACCCCACACCGGGGAGCGAATGGAGAATCTGCTCAAACCGTTTACAAAGCTGGGAATCGGCACGTATGAGGGCCCTGATTTGGGCTTCAACGGTCCGGATTTCTTTGTGGGTTTGGGCGATTTTCCGTTTGAGGGAACGCACGATTTCCTTGATGGAATAGTGGGCATGTTTATAGGCGTGTAGTTGATTTTCCCATGCTACCCGACTCTCTACCAGGGTATTACGAAACCGAACCAACTGCCGAATCTCATGCAACTGCTCACTGACGGGTTGCCACTGTGTCAACTTACGATGCAGCGCCATCGAGGCCAGCCCTTTGGCATCTTCCTTGTCGGTTTTGGAATCATGCCCCAGGCTTTTGAGATAACTCTTCACCCGTTTGGCCAGCTCCAGACTGACATAATACCCCTGGCCATGGAAGAAATGCAAGAGGTTCTCGTGATAGACCCCTGTTACCTCCAGCAATAGCCTACATGGAATATCGGTATCCTTGCATTTGCTGGCTAGCCATGCTTGCGCAGCCTCAAAACCCGCCTTCGTATTTTGAAAGCTACGTGTAGCGATGATCTTCTCCTGCTCGGCTTCGGTCAATCCTTTGATACAAGCAGAAAAGGTGGCTTTGGACAGGTCGAAACCCACACCGTAACGAATCCAGGACTTTGTCATAGTAGTGTAATTGAAGGTGATACAAAGAATGAATCTCTCCCCTTGACTCTTCTCACCGTTTGATTCAGGATCGCAACTTCAGTCGTCCTTCCTACAGTACTGTTCAGCCTGAAGGAGAGAACCAGATAGGACTTTTCCTTTGTGTCAGTATCGGCTCGCTTGATCCGTACTCGGGCACAAATCGGCTTGCCTATCCGGCCTCATTCTTCTTTTAAGTACTCATCATTTCTTCTACTTTGCAAACATATGAGGACACAAGGAAACTGTGCTTTGTGTCCCTCGTGGCTTCCTGGTGTCCTTCGTGGTTTATCCCAATAAGTTGATAATTCCGTTTAACAATATACAGACAAAATTAAAACTTTACTCGCCTTGTTTGAGCAAGTGCTCTCCCGCAACGACTACGAACCTGACATCTGTTTCTTTGGGCAGGAAAAGGCACAGCACTTTGCGGAAGGGCAGAGTCTCTTTCCTGCACCCGACCTGGCAATAGAGGTGCTTTCCCCCAAGACCGCCATCAACGACCGGGGCATCAAATTTGAAGACTACCGCGCCCATGGTGTGTTGGAATACTGGATCGTGGACCCCATCGCCCGCTCGGTGGAGCAGTACCGTCTCGACGCCGAAAACCAATACGAACTCATCCTCAAATCCGGCAACGGCTATATCCGCAGCGAGGCGATCCCGGGTTTCCAGATCCGCATCGAGGCGATGTTTGATGCGGGGGTGAATCTGGCGGAATTGGGGAGATTGTTGGGGTGAATGGGTACTTCGTTTTGCGAGAAACCCTTTTCGCCAACCGAAGGTTTCACGCAAAGTCCGCCAAGAACCGCAAAATACGCGAAGTACTTCTTAGCGACCTTCGTGCCCCCCATTTTGGGATACCTTTATGAAACCTTTGCGACACCTTTGCGACCTCTGCGAGAAACCCTTTTCGCCAACCGTAGGTTTCACGCAAAGTCCGCCAAGAACCGCAAAATACGCAAAGCACTTCTTAGCGACCTTCGTGCCTCCCATTTTGGGATACCTTTACGAAACCTTTGCGACACCTTTGCGACCTCTGCGAGAAACCCTTTTCTCCAACCGCAGGTTTACTTCTGTACCACAACTTTCCCCTGTGCCAGCACTTCCTGTGCCTCCGTGCGCAATTCATAGAGATATACTCCATCCGGCACCTCCCGCGTATCCCATAGCCATTGGCCTTCTTGCGTGGAGACGGTTTGTCGGGCGACTTCCCGGCCCTGTATATCCCGTACCCGGATTTCGGCGTTGCGGCTGCCCGGCGGCAGTTCCCACTCCACCCGCACATCGCCTGCGGCGGGGTTGGGATAGACCCGCACCTGCGGCGGAGTGGCTGCCTCCACCCCCACTGTATGGCTCAGCCCCAGGATGCGGATCAGCGGCCTGACCACCTGCCCGTCGTATTTCAGAAAATGACCCATCACATAATATTTGTCGTTTTGAGCCGGAATGATGTTGCGCACCGAAGCCGGGTAGTTCACCCAGTTTTTTGAACTGTCAATGCCCTCGCCGTTGAAATATCGCAAGTCAATAAACCCGTTGGCATCGGTCTTGACGATCCGGTTGCGGGGGTATCCCTGATACGAAGTGAAAAATCCACCGATCAGGAATCCCCCGTCCGTGGTCGGGCAGACTGTCGTTACCGAACTCTGCCCATGGATTGAGTTAAAATTATTGAAGGTACTATCCAGCGACCCATCGGGATTTAAGCGGATCAGGCCCAAGGTGTCAGGGTAATTGTGAATCATAAATCGCTCTCCCACAATAATTTTCCCATCGGGTTGAATGTATTTGGGTTGGGGTCCCCCGGAGAAAAAAATTCCCGAGTAGAAAGTGGTATCTAAATTCCCCGCAGTGTCTATCCGGCAGATTTTGTTGACTGGCACGGAGTCGTAATGCGTCATCCATCCCCCATATAATAATAGCCGGGTAGCGTCATAACGCATCGTTTTTTCTACATCAAAATTGGTATTGTGATGAAAACTCGAATCCACATACCCATCGGGACGAATCCGCATAAAATACAGCCGCCGCTGGAAGTTCTGGGCACTCGGGTATTTGCCGCCATCGCCCCCGGTGATTATACTCCCATCGGGAAAAATATACGGAAGATGGGTTCCTCCTGAAAAATGAGTATCCAAGGGTACGAGGTCATTATCTAAAAAGTACCCCGAATAATTCGCCCTTGCAATGCCCAAATAACTGTAAGTAAAGTAATAAATGTCATTCGCTTTCTGGACATTTCCGACTCCCTGAGTGATCCAGACACTGGGGTACCAACTGGGATCAATACTCCCGTTTTCATAAAGGCGAATGATATGCAGCCGCTTATCTTCGGGAAGGTATTGAAAACTCCCCGTTACCATCAGGGAACCATTCGCTTCTTCGTATAAATCCAACACAACCCCTAAATCCCGATGATCGGTGGGATAACGAAAACCATGCACAGGTTGAAAGGTTGTATCTAAGGCAAAGGGTTGCCCCTGCGTGTGCAAAAATGACACTCCAAAGGCAAATAATGCGAAAAGTTTTTTCATCATGAATGAGATTAGGAGGGGAGTGGTTCTGCCGCTCCCCGAAAATGAAGGCTACTTCTTTACCACAATCTTCCCCTGTGCCAGCACTTCCTTTGCCTCCGTGCGCAATTCGTAGAGATAGATACCATCCGGCATCTCCCGCGTATCCCACAGCCACTGGCCTTCTTGGGTGGAGACTGTTTGTCGGGCGACTTCCCGGCCCTGTATATCCCGTACCCGGATTTCGGCGTTGCGGCTGCCCGGCGGCAGTTCCCACTCCATCCGCACATCGCCTGCGGCGGGGTTGGGATAGACCCGCACCTGCGGCGGAGTGGCTGCCTCCACCCCCACTGTATGGCTCAGCCCCAGGATGCGGATCAGCGGCCTGACCACCTGCCCGTCGTATTTCAGAAAATGACCCATCACATAATATTTGTCGTTTTGAGCCGGAATGATGTTGCGCACCGAAGCCGGGTAGTTCACCCAGTTTTTTGAACTGTCAATGCCCTCGCCGTTGAAATATCGCAAGTCAATAAACCCGTTGGCATCGGTCTTGACGATCCGGTTGCGGGGGTATCCCTGATACGAAGTGAAAAATCCACCGATCAGGAATCCCCCGTCCGTGGTCGGGCAGACTGTCGTTACCGAACTCTGCCCATGGATTGAGTTAAAATTATTGAAGGTACTATCCAGCGACCCATCGGGATTTAGCCGGATCAGGCCCAGGGTGTCCGGGTGATTGTGAATCATAAACCGCTCGCCCACAATAATCTTCCCATCGGGTTGAATGTATTTGGGTTGGGGTCCCCCTGAGAAAAAAATTCCCGAATAGAAAGTGGTATCGAGATTTCCCTCAGTGTCTATCCGGCAGATTTTGTTGACTGGCACGGAGTCGTAATGCGTCATCCATCCCCCATATAATAATAGCCGGGTAGCATCATAACGCATCGTTTTTTCTACATCAAAATTGGTATTGTGATGAAAGCTCGAATCCACATATCCATCGGGGCGAATCCGCATAAAATACAGCCGCCGCTGGAAGTTGTTGGCGCTCGGGTATTTGCCGCCCGTTCCTCCCACCAACATACTCCCATCCGGAAAGAGATACGGGATATGGGTACTAATGGAAAAGTTGGTGTCTAAAGGCATTGAAGCACCATCAACGAAATACCCTGATGACGTACCCCTCAAAATTCCGATATTATCCACAGCAAAGTGATACAATCCATTAGCTTTTTGGACATAGTTGATACCATCAATTACCCAGAAAGAAGGATTCCAGTTATTATCAATCCTCCCATTACTATGAAGCTTAATAATATTTTGTTTGATCGAAGCGGAACTCCGTTGGAACCGTCCTACTGCTACAATTGAACTATCATTTTCTTCAAGTAAGTGACTTACATTTCCTAGAAATTGAGGAGAATTCAATTGTAGGAACTCATACTCAGATTGGAAGGTTGTATCCAATGCAAAGGGCTGTGCACCCAGCTCGCACATGCAAATCCTCAATGCTAGTAAGACAAGTACTCTGTACATAAAGTTCTGTATTGCGGAAAGACAGCTTGTTGACTGCCTTTCCCTATAATAATTATTTTACTTCTCAATCACAATTTTCCCCTGGTTTAAGGTTTCACCGTTGCCTGTTTTGAGTTCATAAAAATACATACCCTCACCGATCAAACGCGTGTCCCATAACCAATGCCCCTCTTTTGTAGCAACCATTTGATTGGCTAACTCCCGGCCAAAACTGTCTATAATCCGTAACTGAGCAGGATTGTCTAAATGGACCAAATCCCATCGAAAGGTAGCATACTCACCGGCGGGATTGGGAAATACATTGAGCTTGTAATACGCTGTACGAATCAAGTCCTGGGGATTCTGTGTTGGATCGGCTCTTTTAGCACTACCTCCTTGCTCTTCGGATGCCGGAGGATAATCCACACACCGGCCATAGCCAAAACATAAAATATTCCACGCCATTATGGCTGATCTCCCCTCCGAAGATTCCGCGAAGGCTTGTAGTTGATCTACTTCCTCACTTGTTAATTCCATAATATCCCGCTCAGTGTCGAAAATCGCTTTCCGAAAGTTGACAAACAACACCATATCATCGTGAGATGCCTGCAAGCCCGATTCCGCCAGCGGATATTTGTTGGCGATATGCGAAAGTCGACTCAAAGCGGAATCATAGAGATTATCCGCCATAAAAGATTCTGCTAAGGCATATTCATCCGCCATTGTCCCACGCCTGCGGAGCCAATACCGAACGGAATCCTGCTGATCTACCGTATCTGCCTTTAAATCAATAAGCAACATATTAGAGGTGAAAGCCATCTCACTGCTAAACCGTGCCAATCCGCTTTCTAAGATGGCGCGAGCCGTGGCGGTGTTCCAACTTGCCACAATCATATCTATCATATAGGGAGGCATCGGATTCGAGACTCCGGTTTCCAGAAAATCAATAAACCCCTCGCTGCGAGTGGCCTCCGGATTAGCAAGACATATTTCCAGAAGCATGGCATGAGGAAGTGCGTCCTGTTCAGCGGTTTCCCGCAACACCTCTTCGCTCAAATACGGTGAAAGGGAAATCAATTCCTCTCGCAAGGCCCATGCGTTCTGAGACCAATCAAGCTGAAGCTCGGTCAATAGTGCGGTAGTGCTGCCGCCGTCAATTTCCTGATTGTAGTTATAAAGAATATTGGCAAAAGCTAATTCCGCTACAGAATACTGATTCATCAGTTCGCCTTTTTTTACGCCATTAATGGGCGTGATTATACCGTTTGATAGGTTAGAAGGGCAGGTATTTGCGGTGTCAGCCAGCCCCGTGCTGACTTTAACCGGAGTAATATGGATAGGCTCGGTTGTTCCGCCATCATGGTAATAGCCAATAACCCACTGCGATTGGTTCCTGAAATTTCTTTCAGGATTATTGACAGGGGCGGTTTGGGTAAAGGTGTTTCCTGCTGATAAAGATAGATCACCCTGATAATTTCTAATCCCATGATCACTGGGATTAGAGCCAGTATTGTTGGCTATTCTTACATCAATATCATACTCCCCCATATTATGATGGTTATTGCAGAGGAATTGTAATCCGTTAAAAGCATTACTGAGGTTTCGATTTAACCCTTCCGATGTTAACCCTCTCTCTACTCCACTGAAACTGTTCTTATACACTTGATTATTCGCAGTACCCCCTTCTATAATTCGCACTCCCCAAACGTCATGGAAAAGTGAAGGATTTGACGATTCATAAAACTCGTTTTCTTCAATACGGTAATCCGAGCTTACATCTAAATACATCCCTTCAAAAGGCCTGAGGGTATCATAGCCCGAAACCAGATTTTCACCTAATTCAAATTTTGAGCGAGTAATAGAAACCTGATTCAAACTGGTAACTGCTACGCCAATGACATTGTCCTTAAACAAGCTTTCCGAAACATTGATGGTATGATTTGTACCACTTCCGGATGACTGGATACCTCGGTTAAATCCCTCAAAGACGGTTCTTGAAAGGTTGGATTCTGAGCAGGAGGTGCCAGGAAGACCCACCGAAGTACAAATCCCCTTGACGATGTAGGTGGCATCCATCGAGTGAATTCCATTATTTTTACCCGAACTATAAGTTTTCGCACTTTGCTCGTTCTGGAAAGTACAGGCCGTAAACTGCACATTTTTTACCTGCCACAGGGTGATATGGCTGGCAAAGTCGTCATTGCCCCGATAGTCGTCGTCCACGGTGAAGGTACAGCGGGTAAACTGGCTCTGGTTGTTGAGTTTGAATTTCAAAAACTCTACCGAACGCCGGTTGTTGCGAAAAGTGGCATCGCTGGCAAGTACCAGCCCACCACTGGGTTGCACACCCCCGGGAAAGGACTGCCCCATCGAGATCGCAGTTCGGGCATGTTCGAGAATCGCGCCGTTTTTGAGTTCGACCTTTCCCTGATAGGTCGGTTGTGCCAGCGGAAACTGGTCGTTGGTCGGGTTGCCCCACACTTCGATGCCTTTCCAGAATTCGCCGCAGCGATTGGTCAGCGTGCCACCATCGACAATGAGTCGGGCGTTGGGTTTGACGATGATTTTCTTGCCGATGCCCATATTGAGCAGACCTTTTACCGTGAGTGTTACCCCCGGTTCGATCACAATATCATACCCGGCATGCGTAACGGTTTCTGTATCCAGGGTGGTATTTTGGGTAAACGTGCGGGTTCCCGTTTCCCACAGCGGAGACTCCCAGATTCCCCGGCCATAGGTTCCGGCGTGAATGACTCCCCGGCAGTAGTCAATTTCCAGATCGGTAACGATACAAACTGGCAGCCCGTTATTAAAACACTGCCACGACCCCGTGGGATAGGTTGAAAGATCGTACCGATATACTCCCACATCTGTCGCCGCATACAGCGTTCCTGCCGTTCCCCCACTGCCCTCCTGAAAAACCAGGTCATTGACCGGGAGGTCGTGCTCTATGACAGGTAACGAAGCCCAATTTAGTCCTCCATCTTGGGAGGAGATCACCCGCCCTTGAAATCCGGATAAACCCATCCATACACGTTGATCGTTTTGGGGGTCAATAAGAATCGCATTCGCAAAAGTAGAAGATAAAAAAGGACAATTTAGAGTACTCCAGGTCTGGCCCCCGTTGATGGATTTCCAGAACACACCGGAGTTCTGGAAATCGGTTGCAAGATAAATTATGTTGGGATTGCTTTGCGAAACTTCAAACGTCGAAACATTTCTAAAACCAAGATTTGGGGGAGGAAATAAATAGAGTAGTGAACTAACACCACTGGAAGAAATTTTGTAAAACTTATTTTTTCTTGCCACATAAAGCTCTAGATGATTTATCGGATTTTGACGAAAGGGGTAGGGTTCATATTCATTATAGGGTTCTATCGAAACAAAGGAAGAAAACCCCACCCCCCAGTTTGTCGACTTAAATATCGCTTCATTACTCCGGGCGAAGATAATACCTGGAGAACCCATATCTCCGGTATTTTTCCAATCGACAATCGTCTGCCCACCATCGCCACCTATTTTATGAAGCCAAACATTGTTCCTGATAATTACCCCATTATCCTGTGTTCCTCCACCCATAAAATTGGGATTCTGGGGTGCATTTGCAATATCAAAAAACTGCGTTACAATCAGCGATTTAGTTAAATCCGTTCCGATAGCATTTAAGTTGAGCCAGGTTCCTAAATTCCCCCCCGAAGTGCTTCGATTAATGCCGCCATCGGTTCCCAGTATCAGCACATCATCATTTCCATTGGGGGTTAGACTAGAAGAATAGACATATAGGGCACGAATGTCAGCATGAGTGGAATACGCACCTGCAGGTGGCGTGTAAGCGGTTACTTTGGTGCTAGATTGGCCTCCATTGATGGATTTCCAGAGGTAGTTACCCCCCAAAAACATCACATCGGCATTCTCCTGATTTATTTCAAAAACGGGACGATTTTCGCGAACACCCCTATCATCTGCACCCGAAGGCAAATAGTTGGAGGAAAGCAAATTCCAGGTTGTTCCATAATCCGAAGAAGTTAATATAGGATGAGGCGCAGTTGTGCCTGCTTTGTAATTTAAGAATGTGGTATAGATCACTCCCGGGTTATCATTCGTAGTTGCCAGTATATACGCATCGGGTTGATAGTCATTCGATGAAGGAGTTACTTCAGTCCAACTCGCACCGTCATCCAGACTTACCCAAATTTGCGCATCTTTAGTTCCATCATTACTGGAAGCGGAGGAAATAAAAAGTAAATCGGGATTCCCGGGGGTTTGAGAAGGGATAGATTCCATATCAATTAAATAATTATCCCAATTCGGAAATAGATTGAAAAAATCTACATGAGTCCAGGTGGCTCCTCCATCGCTGGATTTATGGAATTTTTCTTCACTAATAGCATAAATTTTGGCAGAATTGCTCGTATTTAATAAGAGTTTATAAGTAACCGGTTGCCAAACCGGAGACCAGGAAAGGCCTGTGGCACTCCAACTATCCCCTCCGTTGGTAGATTTATATACACCAATTCCATATCGAGGGTATAAAAAAGAACCCGTTTTTCCGGTAGCTATGTAAAGGGTTGCCGTATCTCCGGGATCTCCGACAATAGAGCTTATCCCTAAACCGGGCATTCGGAGAATATCCGTCACACACCGCCAGGTTTGCCCACCATTCGCCGTCTTCCATAATCCCCCAGTATTAGATCCTGCATAAATAACTAAGGGAGTTGTACCTTGACCCGGCGGAGCATAAACGGCGGTTATGATTCCGGAATGCGAGTAGTTAACAATCGTTGGCCCCAATTGTGTCCAGTTTCCGTTTTCCTCGCAGACCCCGCCTCCAGTGGATTCAATGGAGAGAAGGTATTCATTCAGGGTATTGCGATTGCCGGAGGAGTCCACCCGGGGGTTCCAGAACCAGGCCCAGCGGGCATACATTTTGGCAAAATGCGGATCAATGGAATCATGGGTAGTCGCAAACCAGGTTTCCGCCAGGTCGGAGATTTTCCATTAAGAACTGTCGGGTGCTCTCATCAGCGCCTGAATCCATGAGGCCGTGTCGGAATTCAGCGGCGCAAGGGGCTGGGCAAAACTCATCGCCCCCGGCAACAAAAGGCAAAAGAAAATTACGTGTTTTTGCATGTATATTGGGTTTTTGTGATGGCTGAGTGTGGTGAAGAACGTGTTTTTGTAAGATAGGGGAAAATTTGACCTGATGCAAAGGAAATTCCTTCCCCCATTGAAAATCACAATCTTTATGCGGATGTTTAAGAAACATTTTTCCTATGCCTCCTCAATTTAAATTGCTATTCATCGCTTGTATTTTGGTTACTGCCTGCCAGCCGGAAAATGATGCTTACAAGTCCTGGCAGGTCTATAAAGGCGATAAAGAAAGTACCAGCTATTCCTCCATCGATCAGATCAACCGCTCCAATGTAGCCCAACTCGAAGTCGCCTGGACTTACCTCCACGACGATGTACCCGAAGGTATGCGTTTTGGCAAATATGAGTGTAACCCCATCGTCGTTGACGATGTGCTCTACGCTACGTCTTCCCGTAGCTGGGTCTATGCGCTCGACGCATGCTCCGGACAGAAAATCTGGTCGTTTGACCCCTTTGCCGGTGAGCGCGGCGGCGGCATGAAACGAGGGGTTACTTACTGGTCAGATGGAGAAGACAAACGCATTCTTTTTACTGCCGATCATTTCCTATTCGCAGTAGAAGCTCAAACCGGAAAACCTATTCCCTCTTTTGGCACGAATGGAAAAGTCAATCTCAACGAAAACCTCGGCGTCAATCCCGACTCCGTGTGGGTGATTCCCACTTCTCCGGGCATTATTTTCCGCGACCTGATCATTGTTGGTTCGGAGGTCTCCGAGTCCTACGACGCGGCCCCCGGCCATATTCGCGCCTACAACGTGCGCACCGGTGAAATGGCCTGGATTTTTCACACCATCCCCCAGCCGGGCGAACCCGGCTACGAAACCTGGCCCCCCGATGCCTGGAAATACACCGGCGGCGCCAACAACTGGGGCGGTATGAGCCTCGATGAAAAACGCGGAACCGTATTCGCCCCACTCGGGTCGCCTACCTACGATTTTTACGGAGCCAACCGCAAAGGTCAAAACCTCTACGGCAACAGCCTCGTGGCGCTCGACGCCGCTACGGGCAAACTCCGTTGGTATTTCCAGACCACCCACCACGACCTGTGGGATTACGACCTTCCGGCTCCGCCTACGCTACTTACCGTGAGGCACGAAGGCCGCAAGGTGGATGCAGTAGCCCTGCCCACCAAAACGGGCTTTCTCTTTGCCTTTGACCGCGAGACGGGCAAACCGCTGTTTCCGGTCGAAGAGCGAGCTGTGCCTCCTACGAATGTGGAGGGAGAAGAAATCTGGCCTACTCAGCCTTTTCCGCTGAAACCTGCGCCGTATGTGCGTCAGCAGATGACGGAAGCAGATATTTACGATTTCTCGGAGGAGGCAAAAGCCGCTTCTTTGCGGCGGTTTCGCGAACTGAGGGTTGAAGGCATTTACACCCCTTCCGGTCCGCAGGGTACGTTGATGGTGCCCGGAAGCCGCGGTGGTTCTGAATGGGGTGGATTTGCGGCTGACCCCGTTTCGGGAATCATTTATCTCAACGCCAATGAATCGCCCGAGATCATGACCCTGAAACCGGAGAATGACGATGAGGGATCAGGCAGCCCGTATGCGCGGGGAGAACGATTTTACCTCAACGCCTGTGCAATTTGCCATGGCACAGATCGCAAAGGCCAGATGCCATCCTATCCTTCACTGACTGATCTGGAAAAAAAGCTGAAACCAGAAGCTGCGGCAGCAAAAATCAGGTCAGGTGTGGGGAGAATGCCCGCATTTTCCCACCTCAGCAAAAATCAGGAGGCGGCAATCATTGCTTATTTGTACGACCAGAAAGGCGCGGAAAAAGTAGTGATAGAGAATAAAAATCCGGAGAAAAAAAATGGCTTCCGCAATATTACAGCATACAGCTATTTTCACGATCCGGAGGGATTTCCGGCGATTTCGCCTCCCTGGGGAACGCTGAACGCCCTTGACCTGAACACGGGAGAATATTTGTGGAAAATTCCGCTGGGCAATTATCCTGAAAGGCAAAAACCCGGTGCACCGGAGACCGGAACTGAAAACTATGGCGGCCCGATTGTAACTGCCGGAGGGCTGATTTTTATCGGAGCAACACAGGATAAGAAGTTTCGCGCTTTTGACAAAAATACCGGCGAAAAACTATGGGAAACCACCCTTCCCGGCGGAGGTTTTGCGAGTCCTTCCACCTATGTATGTGATGGGAAACAGTATGTTGTAATCTCCGTAAGTGGAACAGAAGAAAGTCCCGGCGGAGCGATCATGGCATTTGCGCTGGGAAATTTGTAATTTTACCCCATGAAACATAGGCATATATTTCTCTGGATACTGTGGATGATGGGAACGGTTTTTCTTTCGGCACAGGTAACCATTAAAGGAAACCTTACCAATTGCGACCGTGATACCCTGTATTTTTTTGAAATGGATGGTATTTCTCTGAGAGCGGTTGCAGCTATTCCGCTGGCAAAACAGGAAAATATTTATGCCTTTCAGTTTGCGCTTTCGGAGCCTCCCAAAGGATTTTACCTGTTTGGCGGAGGCGCGCAGCAGAATACCCGCTGGATGATACTGGGCGATGAGCCGGAAATCTGGATGCGGGGAGAATGTCCAAATCTCAGCCAGTCTCTGTTGGGAAATTCGCCCGACAACGCGACTTACGAATACGCCTTTCGCGCTTCGGGGCAACTCTCACAGGACTTCAACCGCTTGATTGGGCGTTACCGGCAGGCAATGCAGGCGAAGATGGAACTGACCAATATTGAGGAAGATATGGCCAGTCTGGACAAAAAAAGAAAATCCCTGCTGGATTCTATTACGGGGGTTGATCCATTTGTAGGAAAGTCCATTGCCCTGCGAACGTATCAGAGTTATCAAAACAATAAAGAAGGTTATCTCGACGAAGCTGATTATTTTGGTCGGGCATTTTTTCAGTTTTGCGACCTTTCAGATCCCGACTACAATCGTATTCCCGGCCTTCACGATGCGTTTCAGGCGTATGCTTCCACATTAGGCGCGATAGGTCTTTCGCATGACAAGCAGGTTGCTTATGCAGACAGCCATCTTGCTGCGATGGAAAATGGTTCTCGTGCGCGTAAAACAGCGATCATTGGACTCGTCGCAGGATTTCGGGGAAAAAATGAAGATGCGTTGATTTATTATACCGACCGGTACATCAATGAATTTCCCGGCGACAATCCCCGTCTTGCCGAACAGCTCAAAAAAGAAACAGATGCTGCCCGCAGCAAAATGATCGGAGCCCTTGCACCGGATATTGCACTGCCTACGCCGGAAGGCGATACGTTGCGTATCAGCGATTTTAGGGGAAAAGTGTTGCTTGTGGACTTCTGGGCAAGCTGGTGTGGCCCTTGTCGCAAAGAAAATCCGAATGTGGTCAGGATGTATAAACAGTATAAAAACAAAGGATTCGAAATTCTGGGTATTAGTCTTGACAGAGCAAAAGACCCCTGGGTACAGGCCATTGCAAAGGACGGCCTGACATGGCATCATATCAGCGATCTGAAATTCTGGCAAAGTATTGCTGCAAAAACCTATGGTGTCGGATCAATTCCCTATACCGTATTGCTGGACGCAGATGGGCGCATCGTCGCCAAAAACCTGCGCGGTGCGCAGCTGGAGGCAAAAGTTGCCGAACTTTTGGGCGAATAAAAAACCGTCGGCTAAAAGCCGACGGTGTATGCTCTCTTTGATTTTCTTTTTGTCAGGCGCAAATAGACCCGACTTCTTCAGGTAAACGAACACTGTAGATGATTTTCCTTACCGTGTCGAACTGAAGATACGGATACTCCTGAAGAATAGTCTCAATGGCTTCAGCAGACCGCTGTCCATCGTTTCTCAATTCCAGGTAACGCCGTTTGATCTGAAAGTCCCGAATGACTTTTTGGTTTAACAGATTCAGTTCGACGAGCGTCGAGTATAACTCGTCGGAAACAATTTGATAAATGGGATTAGTCATAGCTCCTCCTTTAATGTATGTACAATTAAAAGTAGGGGTGCTTCATATCGTCCGTGTTAGGTTTCAAAAATTGAACCCGACGGACATAACAATGGCATTGGTTATTTTATTATTTACAACCGTAGGCGCAAAAAAGTCCGTCGACTCAAATGAATAAGGATTAATCTTATTCTGTTGTTGCTGATTAACTAAAGTAACGTCCAGATAAAAATTCGGTTGCCTGATTCCTGCACCTGCTGTGAACATTAACCGGTCTCCCAGAATTTTTTTGACCGTTGTCAGATCCTGGTAATCGAGATATTGCGCAGCTTCGTCTGTAAGGGGCGAGCCAAACATAGCTGCTCCTACACGGAATCTGAATATATCCATCCTGAATTCTCCGCCTCCACGTATATTGAGAGAGGGTTTATAGAGGTTCGCTATGCGGAAATTTTCAGAACTAAAGCTGTAAAAATCAGGATCATTAATACTGCCCCCGCTGCTGAGGCTGGAAGAAGAAACATCTGTATATTCGACATCAAGACTGAGCAGACCATTTTTCTGAAGCATATACATCACCCCTGCGGTAACTTTAAAGGGTGTTTTCAGATTGTACGTGTATGTTCCGGGCGAAGAAGGGGTTGCTGTATATTCTTCTGTGCCGCCATTATCCAGATCAATGGAATGGACGAGCGTAGAATTAAACTGATCGGTAAGGCTGAAAAAGGTTGGCGTTTGCCCCGAAATCCCTATCCGGAGATAATCACTGGGGCGAATGATAATTCCAAATTTTCCGTTAATCCCCGTACCATTTGTGCTGAAAGTTTCGGTAAACCGCATCTGGTTTGTGGGTAGTTCCAATGGAAATCCATTATCCGGATCCGGATCATAAAACTGGTAGAGATTATTGATATCCGCTTCGTTGAAGTTGAAGGTTTGTTCATACTTGAGTGACTGGATACCGATGGTGCCTCCGATATAAATAAAGTCGTTGAAATTACCCGCCAGGGAGACAAACCATTCATTCCTTCTGCCAGATTCCAGCATCTGGAGGGTTTGTTGCATTTTGCCGGGATTGGAAAAATAGGTTTGTCCACCCCGGTTGAGTACAGTATCGATCAGCAGGAGGTCGAAGGCCAGTTGTTGGTTGGATTCGGCGGGAAGCCCCGTAGGGTAAATGCCCTGAGAGCGTTCGGCCCACATTTGGGTGATAGAGCTTAACTCGTTGTATGCAGTGGCATTGACCTCATTTTTGTAGTTTTCCAGTTGATTGCTTCCCAGTGCGAATGTATAGGAAATCAGTCCCTTATCCACTTCTTTTCGCACACGGCCATTGTCGTAGTAGTTTTTATTGTTGAATGCTACCCCCCAGTTGTTGAGGGAAAACTGGTTTACGCTTTTGTTACCGGTGTAATCCAAAAAGTCAGTCTGGTTGTTGACCATACGAAATACAGGAGAAATGGTAAAATTGGAGCTTCTAAAAAGTCCCAGGCCGGCGGGGTTAATGGTGGCAGAGGTGAGATCGGCCCCTACTGCCGAATAAGCGCCTCCCATACCGATGGCCCGGGCACTGCCCACGAGGCCATACTGGCTATGTCGGAGCGCATCCAGCTCAGTTTGTGCCATTACCTGAAGGCTGCACATCAGCAGCAGAATCCAGCCTGCATGTTGAAATATTTTTTTCATAATGGTTGATATAGTTCTCATTCAAATGTAAAAAAAAGGGCGGGTATTTACCCGCCCGAATGAAAATCTGTGTATGATTTCTTATCTGATTAATTTCTTCTGCGAACACCTGTGCTTCCGCCGGAGGATCCACCAGAAGAGCTTCCACCAAAGTTGCTGTTATTGCTTCCGGAGCTTCTGATTGTGCTTCCGCTGTTGCTGGGCGCACTGAAAGAAGGGCGGGAATTGCTTGGTGTGGAGAAAGAACCGCTGTTGGTGCGTGAAGGGGTGGAGAAATTTCTGTTTGGTGTGCTGTATGTATTGCGGTTGGTATTGTTGGTAGTACCGGTATTCGGGTTGCGATTGATGGTACTGTTGCGATTGATCGTATTGGTATTGGTGCGACCGGTATTTATTTCAGTCTCTCTGGAGGGACGGGTATAAACACGGGGAGTATTGGTATTGGTGGTAGTACCTACTCTCGCATTATTGGTATTGGACTCCGGACGGGTGTACACTCTTGGAGAGGAGGTAGTACCAGTACGACCGGTAGTAGGCGAAGCAGAACCTGTACGGTTGATTGCGGCACCTTCTGTTTTGTATCTTGGGGTCAGGTAGGGGTCATTACCGGAAGAGGCAGTACGAGTATTAGCGACACCTCTTGGACCCGTATTTCCCGTATTGTTGGTACCGGCAGGTGCGATGCGACCCGTCTGATCACCTGTACGGGGAGTATAATTGGTCTGGGAAGTGGAGGACTGGCTGGAGTTCCGAACCCGCGTATCGTAGGTCTGGGTATTACTGCTGTAGCGTCTCCAGTTGGAAGCAGGTACAAAACCAGTAGGAGGACAGTAGTAAGGTGAATAAAATCCAGAGGAATAACCAAAGGAGTTGTAACCATAACCCCCAAAAGGTGAATAGCCGAAGCCGGGGTTATAACCATAATAGGAATTTACCCACGGATTGTAATAGCTGTTGGCACCGTAGAAATTATTGAAGGGAGAGTATGGGTTAAAGTAGGAATAGGAATTGAATCCGGGCGAACCGAAACCAAAAGAAGCACCGAAGCGGGGCTGATTCCAGTTGTACCACCCATTGTTGTTCCAGGTGTTCCAAGAAGGAGAGCCCATCACATAATACAGGTCATTGGTGTAATAAGGATCATAATAACGCCAGGCATTGCTGGACTGATTAAAACGACGTACTCTGCGTGAGTAGTAAAAATCATCATCCTGATAGTAGGCATCGTTATAGCTGTCCACCGGACGGCGATAGCGGTCAGGATTGTAAACGTAGTTGTCCTGGTCAGGATTGGTATAGACATTCGATTGTTCGTTGCTATAATTGTCTTCCTGAACATCCATCACCACTTCAGATTTATCTGCACTGGTAAAATAGACATCATCGTATTCAGATGAGGAGGTATATTTGGTGCCGGCACAGGATGAAACGGCGGCCGCAACAAACGTCAGTAGTAATACTTTTATTGATTTCATACTTTCAGATTTTTACACGTAACCTAATCTCTGTAAATATACGTAGTTTTGATTGAAAAAACTATGTATAGTCACGATCTATACTATTATGACGCGAAAATCCCGCTTTCTCCATACATTTTCGGGTTGAACTTAATATTCGTGTAGAATTGAGGGATAATCGTGCAACCATTTTTCCATAAATCGTTTGTATAGATTAAACGAAAAAACTTCCGAAGGGATTTAGTTTTGTTTTCCACCCCTCTGCATTTATTTTTGCAATCCATTAATGCTAACTTCAGTTATGGCTAAAGGTAACAAACTGACCACGCGGGCGGAAAATTATCCCGAATGGTACAATGAACTCGTCAAAAAGGCCGATCTGGCCGAAAATTCAGAGGTGCGCGGCTGTATGGTTATCAAACCTTATGGCTATGCAATCTGGGAAAGGATGCAGCGCATTCTCGATGACATGTTTAAGGAAACCGGGCATGTCAATGCCTACTTCCCGCTGTTTATCCCCAAATCTTTTCTAAGCAAAGAAGCCGCTCACGTGGAGGGTTTTGCCAAAGAATGCGCGGTAGTTACCCACTACCGGCTGAAAAATGATCCCAACGGAAAAGGCATTATCGTAGATCCGGACGCCAAGCTTGAAGAAGAACTGATCGTGCGACCTACTTCTGAAACCATTATCTGGAGTACCTACCGCAACTGGATTCAGTCATACCGGGATCTTCCGCTTCTGATCAACCAGTGGGCAAATGTTGTGCGCTGGGAGCTTCGCACCCGGATGTTTCTCCGTACCGCTGAATTTCTCTGGCAGGAAGGCCATACAGCGCATGCTACCAAAGAAGAGGCGGAAGAGGAGACCCTGAAAATTCTGGGTATATACCGCAAATTTGCCGAAGAAACGCTGGGGATACCTGTAATTCGCGGGGTAAAAACCGAACGTGAGCGCTTTGCCGGTGCCGAAGATACTTATACCATTGAGGGACTGATGCAAGACGGAAAAGCGCTTCAGTGCGGAACCTCCCACTTCCTCGGGCAAAATTTTGCCAAAGCGTTTGATGTGCGGTTTGCCAACAAGGAAAATAAGGAAGATTTTGTCTGGGCAACTTCCTGGGGGGTAAGTACGAGGCTGATCGGTGCGCTGATAATGACTCACTCTGACGACGCTGGCCTTGTACTGCCACCAGTACTTGCGCCTATACAGGTTGTGATTGTGCCTATCTACCGGGAGGAATCGGAAAAAACACGGGTAGTGGAAAAATGCTATCTCATTGCTGCTCAACTCAAAGATAAGGGAATCCGTGTCAAAGTAGATGATGACGATACCAAACGCGCCGGATGGAAGTTTGCGGAATGGGAACTGAAAGGAGTACCTGTGCGTCTTGCACTTGGCCCACGCGATCTTGATGAAGGTAAAATTGAAGTTGCCCGCCGCGATTTTCAGACAAAAGAGACCATTGACTTATCCATAGGTTTCAGCGATTATATTGTGAACCTGCTCGATGAGGTTCAACAGGGAATCTACCAAAAAGCACTCGCATTCCGCGAGGCCAATACCCGTAAAGTAGATACATGGGAGGAGTTTACCGCTGCGCTCGATGAAGATCTGCCGGGTTTCCTCTACGCTCACTGGGATGGTACTTCGGAGACGGAAGAAAAAATTCAAAACGAAACCAAAGCAACCATTCGCTGTATTCCACTTGGCAATGAATTGGAGGCCGGAACCTGCATCTACTCCGGGAAACCTTCAAAACAAAGGGTGATTTTTGCTAAATCTTATTAATAGTTCCGCTGAATTACTGGATCGTGATAGTTTCGAAATTCCAGGGAACAACAATTTCTGTGGTGACGGGAGTGAAACTGATACTGGTTTCATTTCCGTCAACTACGCATTTAACCGATTTGTAGGGCAGGCCGTGGAAGATCACACGAAACTTGTCATAAGTAGGTTGAAATGCTCCGTTGCGAAATTGTGAGAGGGTGAATTTTTTACTTTCTCCTGAAACCCTGAAGTTGTGGAGGAGATATTTTCCCTCCAGATAATCATAACCATCTCCCGCATCTGAGTAGAGGATACTTTTTTCCTCACCGTTTTTATAATAAACGTGGAGGGCCATTTCTCTAATGGGTTTTTCGCCTACATATTGCATGACCGGTGCCATGGGTATGATTCCGCCTGCACGTACATACATAGGAATGTCTTCTAACGTAGCATCGGCCCATATTTCCTGCTCTCCGGGAATCGGTTGATTGGTATTAAAGTCGTACCATATACCTTCCGGAAGATACAGATACCGTCCTTCTGCATCCGGCTCTGAGATTGGACAGACCAGCAGGTGATCACCTGTACAAAATTCCTCCATGCGGTGCAGCGTCTCCGGGTCGTGCTGGTCGAGAAAAGACAACGGCCGGAGTATCGGGGTGCCATGGGTACAGTATTGCCAGAAGGCTGTATAAAGCAGGGGTATCAGTTTATACCGAAGTTCAATGGTTTTTCGCGCAATATCTGTATACTCATCGCCAAATGACCAGGGCTCCTGATCTATTTGTTTCCCGCTCTGAAGATTTTCTGCAATGGCAGTTTCATCAATCGCCGAATCTCCTGTCGCATTTGGGCCAATAGAGTGAACGCGATACAACGGGTGAAAAACGCCGAGCTGTAGCCATCTCACAAACAATTCTCCATCTGGCATATCATTAAACCCTCCGACATCGGAGCCCACATGCGAAAACCCTGAAATACTCAATCGCTGAGACTGAATGCTCGCAAGCTGAAGGTGTTCCCAACTAGCAACATTATCGCCTGTCCATACGGAAGCAAACCGCTGTCCGCCGGCATAGGTAGCGCGGGTAATCAGAAAAGGTCTCCTAGGGTACCCAAAATGTTTGACACCGTCATAAGAAGCGCGGGACATTTGCATCCCATAGACATTATGCGCTTTCCGGTGGCTGGTCATATTGCCATCGTAATCGTGCCGCACGTCTTCAGGAAAGGTTTTGTTGGGAACATCAAAGATCGCCGGCTCGTTCATATCGTTCCATACCCCTCTTACGCCCATACGTCGGATAAGGTCGCGGAAAAGACCTGACCACCAGGTACGTACCACAGGTCTTGTATAATCGGGAAAAAAACATTCTCCCGGCCATACCTTGCCTTTTACATAAGGCCCGTCTGACCTTCTGCAGAAATAGTCGTTTTCCAGTGCCTCTTTAAAAACTTTGTAGTTGGGATCAATTTTAATACCCGGATCAATGATTACCACTGTCTTAAAACCCTCTTTTTCGAGGTCGGAGATCATACCTGAGGGGTCGGGGAAATGCTGGTTATTCCAGGTAAAACAGCGATACCCGTCCATATAGTCGATATCCAGGTAGATGCCATCACAGGGGATACGCCGCTGGCGAAACTCTGCAGCAAGATTTCTGACGACTGATTCTGGATAATAACTCCATTTGCATTGGTGAAAACCTAAAGCCCAAAGCGGTGGAAGTTCGGGACGTCCGGTGAGAAGGGTATATCTTTCGGCTACAGAAATCAGTTCCGGGCCATAAATAAAGTAGTAATTCATTTCTCCTCCGTGTGCCCAGAAACTGGTGGCATCTTCCCGCTCTTTGGCGAAGTCAAAATATGACTGGAAGGAATTGTCGAAAAATACGCCATAAGCGCGACCTTCATTTAGTCCGTAGTAAAAGGGAATAGCGCGGTAGAGGGGATCGGTTGTGGCAGAATATCCAAAACAATCAGTCACCCAGTTTTGCAGCCGTTCTCCCCGAAGGTTTAAATGGCAGGACTTATCACCAAGACCAAAATAACTTTCTTCGGGCTGCGCCTTTTTGGACATTTGAACAATGGGGTTACCCCAGTCTCCATTTTCCCAGTGAAAACCCTTATCGTCATCCAGAATGATTTTGCCTTTCAGGTCAAGCAGACTTGTTTGCAGGCCTTTTTTGGCAATCCGGCAGCTGATTTCTTCCGTTTGAATATGCAAAAACCCAGAGGTTTCCGTCATTTTCCAATTACTATGAACAGCCTGGAAAGAGGGATCTATAGCATAGGAAAAATCTTTTTCAGGGTAACCATCAAGCACATATCTGAATCGAAGAATATGCGGTGCAAGGACCGTAATGTGCAGGGCTACCTGATTGTCGCAATAAATCGTACCTGTATATTCGGATTTTTCCCAGTGATGTATCGTTCCCGGAGAAAATTCCTTTTTATTAGATGCTGTTTCTGTGTTCATTGTTTATGATTTTTTGGGAAATTCGGCAGCAATTTCCATGGCCTGATCCACCCATTCGTTTTCCTGCGCCACACGTGCCTGATCCCAACCCAATTGCCGGCTTAGTTCTTCAATTACTGGCTTTTTAAGCTTACGGACGCTGTCTATGTCAAAGTAAAGCCTTCCGGTTCTTCTGCTAAAAAAATCCATAGTTGATTGAACCATTTCAAAATTCAGGCCAAACCACAGCTCTGCCATGACCAGTCCCATCGGAGTATGATCCGCTCCACTGAGGAAATGATCCAAGATAATTTCTGTTTGCTGGCCATAATTATGCACGAGATATTCCGCTTCCCAATGGTCGAAGCCCAGTGGCTGGAGTTGGCTGTGCACTACTTTTTTGAAGATTTCAACATCTTCAGCATTCTTAAAGCCGCCACCTGAAATGATAATATGTTGCGTTGTGCACTTTTGAAAAGTCTGTTGGTATTTTTTTGAAAGCCGTTTCGCTACTACATCCACCACTCTTTCGGCCATTTTCCGGTATCCGGTAAGTTTTCCTCCTGCAATAGACACAAGTTTGGTGGGGGAAATAAATATTTCGTCTTTTCTGGAAAGCTCAGAGGAGGATTTTCCTTCTTCATGAATCAACGGGCGTAGTCCTGCCCAGCTTGACACCACATCTTCCACGGTAAGGTGTGTTGACGGAAACGTATGCCTGACCCCTTCAATCAGATATTGAACATCTTCCAGATTGGTGCGTGGGTTTTCCTTATTTCCGGTATAATCGGTATCGGTTGTTCCTATATAAGTGATTTTTCCTCTGGGGATGGCAAATACCATACGACCGTCGGGCATATCAAAGTAGATCGACTGATGTACGGGAAATTTTGCATGAGGCACAACGATATGAACGCCTTTGGTCAGGTGAAGGCGTTTTTCATTCATGGACTGATTTTGTGTGCGAAGATCATCTACCCAGGGGCCGGCAGCATTGACTACCTGGTGTGCCTTTATTTGAAACAATTCTCCAGAGATGAGGTCTTTACATTCTGCCCCGGAAACTCTGTCATCTTTGTAAAGAAACCCTGTGGCCTCCACATAATTGATGGGATGGGCATGGTATAATGCCGCTGTTTTGAGGACTTCCAGAGTGAGGCGCGCATCGTCGGTGCGGTATTCGGCATATAGGCCCGCGCCTTCGAGAATGTCTGTGCGGAGGAGAGGCTCGCGTGCCATGGTTTCTTCTTTGGAAAGCATGACTCTTTGTTCTGCACTTTCCACACCGGCCAATACATCGTAAACCATCAGTCCCATAGAGGTGGTAAACTTTCCATAAGTCCCGCCCTCTATCAGGGGCAACAACATTTTTTCGGAAACAACCAGATGGGGTGCCAAATGGTGTACGATGGCTCGTTCTCTTCCGACTTCTCTTACAAGTCCGATTTCCAGTTGTTTGAGGTATCGCAACCCACCGTGGATCAGTTTGGTTGACCGGCTGCTTGTACCTGCGGCAAAATCCTGTTTGTCCACCAATGCGACAGTCATGCCTCTTGATGCGGCGTCCAAGGCGATTCCTGCACCTGTAGCACCACCACCTATGATTAGCAGGTCGTATTCTTTTTGAGCAAGAATTTGAATGAGAGATTTTCTTTCTGAGCTTGCAAAGTAATTCATGGCAGGATATTACGGGATTTTCCGGAGAGAAGCCAAATGTGCTGTAAAATAAAAAAAGAGGCACACCAGCAATCACTGCGTGTACCTCTCCTTTCCTCAAAAATTGCTATATAAATACTAACTACGCTGCGAATATCAGTATTTTCCTGATTCAAGTCAATATGTATCTATGCGAAAATGAGACATATCCTTTCCGTAATCGATAACGTGAACCATTTAGAGCATAAAAAATATTTTATTTTTTTTTCAAGCAGCCCTTATTCAGAGGGGTTTTTTGCCCAGTTGCGAAATTTTTCAATTGCCCCGGCCATATCTTCGGGCAAATCTGTATCAAATTTCATGCGCATTCCGGTTACCGGATGATCTAGTGATAGCGATTTGGCGTGTAGTGCCTGCCGGGGCAAAATTTCAAAACAATTGTGAATAAATTGCTGGTATTTTTTTGTAGGAGGCCCGTTGAGTTGTTTGTCTCCGCCATATTCTTTGTCAGAAAAAAGCGTATGGCCGATATGTTTCATATGGACGCGGATCTGGTGTGTCCTGCCCGTTTCCAGTTTACACCTCACCAACGTTACTACACCAAACCGCTCAATCACTTCGTAATGGGTTACGCCATGTTTTCCTGTTTCTCCATCCGGGTAAGGGTAGTAGATCTTGCGGTTTTTGGGGTGTCTGCCAATATGTGCGACAATGGTTCCTTTGTCCTGCTCTACATTTCCCCATACCAGTGCCTGATATTCCCGGTCAGTAGTGCGGTCAAAAAACTGTTTGGACAAATGCGCCATGGCGTATTCTGTCTTGGCAATCACAATGATGCCTGAAGTGTCGCGGTCAATGCGGTGAACCAGTCCCGGGCGGGGATTTTCTGAAGCTGTGAGAGGTTTGGGAAGGTGATCAAAATACCAGAGCAGGCCATGTACCAGGGTATGTGTTCGGTGGCCAAAACTGGGATGACAAACCATTCCGGGTGGTTTGTGAATGATCAGCAGGCTTTCATCTTCATAGCGGATATCCAGCGGAATTTCCTCAGGCTCCAGTTCCGGCGGGGGAGGGTAGGGCAGAAGGAGTTTGACCTCATCGCCAGGCTTCACTTTGTAGGAAACCTTTACCGGATTTCCATTGACAGAAATCGAACCTGTACCAGAAGCATTTTTAATTCTCGAACGAGAGGTGAAAGGCAGAAGGTTGGAAAGAAATTTATCTATTCGCAGGGGCTTCTGTCCACCGGTAACCTGAAGGGTAAAATGTTCAAACAGGCTATCCTCTTCCAATTCCGGCAACTCAGGATCATCTTTCCGGCTGTAGTGTCTGACTATGTTCTTTTCGCCGTTGCGCTCTGCTTTTTCCATTTGAATGTAGCGTAATAAAAAAGAACGATACCAAAAATCATCAACACGGAGGAGATAATCTCTGCCTGAGTAATCTCTGCTCCGAAGATATTGTAGGTGGAATTAACCCTGATTTTTTCAATAAGAAATCGTTCCAGACCATTAAAAAACAGGTAGATCCCGGAAAGCTGGCCCCAATAAGGCATACGTTTTCTGATCAGCCAAAGCCCTGCAAAAATGACCAGCGCCATCACGATCTCATAAAATGGTGTGGGAAAAACGGGCGTTGCGAGCACATGGCAATAATCGCCGGTACAGCCTTCAATGGGTATGCCATCGTTCAGGACGTTGTGAGGGTAGTTATAAGCCCACATCCAATCGGGAAGGAAACTCATCCAGTCTGGTTTCGGTGCTGTATTGGCAATTCCCCAGTCGCCGTCTCCTGCGGTTTGACAGCCAATACGTCCGATGCCATATCCAAGCATTAATGCCGGGGCGAAAGCATCTGCAAAGGGAAGCAATGGATATCCTTTTTTTACCACAAACCAACCAATTCCTACTGCTGCACAGATCAGTCCGCCATAAAATGTAAGCCCGCTGAATGAAAGCAGTGAACCTATCGGATCCTCTATAAAATCGTGGATATATTCGAGGTTGTGAAAGATTTTTGCGCCCAAAATCCCCGCTACAAAAGCAATCGTAAGCACCGTTCCCAATTCATTGAGAATGCCTTGTTCCTGCTCTACAACCTGCGGTTTGTCATTGCGGCGTTTCCAGAATTCATAAAATTTGTATCCTCCCCCTGCAACAGCAAAGGCCAGTCCCCAGGGAACAGAGCCTTTCATCGATAGGATCGCCGCCTGCGGATTGTGGGCAAATGCTGCATAATCGTCGATCATTAAACCGACTTTAAAACCCAGTATCCCAAACAGGAGAAAGTTGATCAGAATTTCCGTCTCTTTAATCGGGCCACCGAGGGTAACCTTTACTTTGTGCGTTTTAAATTCTCCCAGACCCTGTCTTCGTTTCAGGTCTGCTTGTAGCACGAGATATGCTGCAATAAAACACAACGCGACAAAAAAGCCGAAGGACTGGATGGGCAGAATAATATCCCACCCAAATATGTCATTTAAAATATCACTGATTCTTGGATACATGCAGGCAGATTTCGGTGTTTGGCCCCCAAAGATACAAAGATTTGTATTTGTTGGAGACCTTTACCGGATTAATGTTACGGTTCCTGCTCGTTGTACCCGGGTTCCATCGTTAATAGTAGCATCAATAACCCAGACATATACGCCTTCCTGAACGGCATTTCCATTCTTGTTTCGGCCATTCCAGTACTCAGACATATTGTACAGCGTTACGAGGTGATGCCCCCAGCGATCGTAGATATCCATATTCATTCGCACTACACCGATACCCACAGGGAAGAAATTGTCATTATGTCCGTCTCCATTGGGGGTAAATGCATTGGGAACATAGATGGCTCCGGGCGGTATCAGGTAGAAAGTTTTGGTTGCTGTGTCGGGGCAGCCAAAATTTGTATCGTAAGCAATCAGCATTACTGTGTAGATACCCTCTTTGCGATAGGTATGAGTGGGGTTTTCTTCATCTGATTCCCCGCCATCGCCAAATTCCCAGTGATAGGCTATCGCACCCTGAGAGAGATTGGTAAACCTGACACCCTTTTCATTGAAAATAATGGTATCGCTGATCCCCAGATCATGCTCAAAATCTGCAATCGGAGGGTCTTGTGTACCCACGGCAACTTCCAGTGTCTGCACGCAGTTGTTGGAGTCTGTTACCGTTACGGTGTAGGGACCGCCAAAAGGGATTCCATATAAATTGGTGGCGGTAGGGCCTTCCTGGGGCGGAGTAGTTTGCCAGGTATAGCGATATTCGGGAATACCGCCACTTGCCTGTACGGTTGCAGCGCCATTGTCGAGATTACAGAAAGCATTCTCGATGTCAATAATTTCAATGACAATAGGATCTGGTTGAGAAATCGTAACGGTATCAATCAGCACACAGTTGTTGGTATCAGTGACCGTAATTACGTAGTCTCCGGCAGCGAGATCAAATACAGCCTGATTGTCGCCTCCGTTGGACCATGTGTAGATATAGGGGGGGAGTCCGCCCGTAGCCTCAACAAAAGCAGATCCATCGGTACCCCCAAAGCAGGTTACGTCAGTGTACAGGGTAGTATCAAATGCAAACAGGGGTGGCCCGATTACTTCTGTACTTACGGAAATCTGGCAGTCATTGGCATCACTGACGAGTACCACATAGTTTCCTGCGGGTAGATTGGTAATGGTCTGAGTGGTTGCGCCTGTCGTCCATTCGTAGCGGTAGGGAGGCACTCCGCCAGTGATCATGGCAGTTGCAATCGCATTGCTATCTCCGAGGCAGCGCAATTCGGTTACGTCTATTTCTCCCAGGAGTTTGGGCGGTTCGTTGATTTCTGCGGTAGTTTCTGCCGTACACCCATTTGCATCTCTGAGAATGATTGCATAAGGGCCTGCGGGAAGATTATTTAGTGTGGGGCCTGGCACAAATGTATTGGCAGTATCAACCGAAAAAACATAAGGTTGAGTACCGCCGGTTCCTGCAAGAGTAATCGTACCTGATGGCGTACCAAAACAATCAGCATCACTGGTATTGACAACATTTACGCCCACCAGAGAGGGTTCTATAATCTGAACAGTTACAGAGTCGGGGCAGTCAAATTTGTCCTTGACATACAAAGTGTAAGAACCTGCGCCCAGATTGGGGAAAATGCTGTCATTGACATAATTGACTCCATCGATCGAATAGGTAAAGTCTGGCACACCTCCCAAAGCTTGTACTACGATCATTCCATCATGAAGCCCAAAGCAGGAGATATCCTCTTTTTGTGCGATGACAGCATTCAACGGTAGCGGTTCCAGTATTTCAAAGGGAACATCTGCTTCACAACCCTTTATATCTCTGATCGTAACCGTATAATTTCCTGCTGCCAGGTTGAAGAAAATATTGGGGGATCCAAACGGGCCTCCATCCAGGGACATCTGAAAAGGCGAAGTTCCCCCTTTCGCAATAATAGTGGCTTGCCCGGTGAATTCACCATTACATTCTACATCAATTTTATTGCCTACCAGTCCATAAAGAGAATCTGGTTCGGTAATGAAGAAGGCCAGACTATATTCACA
The DNA here is from genome assembly GCA_041391665.1 of Bacteroidia bacterium. Lineage (NCBI taxonomy): Bacteria > Pseudomonadati > Bacteroidota > Bacteroidia > Bacteroidia bacterium. The sequence goes on from JAWKNO010000001.1 coordinate 2,372,348, forward strand.
TATATCGGCATCTATTATGGAGATGAAGTGAGGGCCGGGTGCCAGGCCTGTAAAATGGGTACTGTTGATATATGGACCATTATCAATAGAAAACTGATAGGGTGGCATACCATCTGTCGCAGAGATCCAGACTTCTCCGTCTGATCCGCCATAACACGAGACTGGCTTGATCGAGTCTACCTGTCCCCATGGATCAGAAATTTCAAGGATTTCTGCTGAAACCGTATCCGTACAACCCAGTGAGTCTGTGACAATGGTGAAATAGGTTCCCGGAAAAAGTCCGGAGACTGTTCCACTGGCCGATGGTGGGCTATAACCGGGTATTTCAAAAATATATGAAGGCGTACCACCTGAGGCAGAAACAAATACAGAGCCCAGGTTATTGCTGCAATTGGTATTTATCTGGCTGTCGAGAACTGCAACAAGTGGGGTATTAGGTTGATTGATGGCAATACCGGGGATATTGGCTGTACACCCATTGTCATCCATTACCGTGAAAGTGTAGGTGCCGGCAGTGAGGAAGGAGAATACAGGCACAGATACAAAATTGACACCGTCTATGGCGTAGGTATAATTGGGTGTACCTCCGGAAGCAGATACGGAGATGGTTCCGGTACTGTCGCCAGCACAAAAGATATCTGTCGTACCTGTTATTGCCGGAATAAGCGGTGCTGGTTCGGATATCACTACTACGCCTGTATCTGTACAGCTGGCTGCATCTTGCACGACCACCGAATATGTTCCCGCTGGCAGGTTTATCGCTGAAGCACTGCTGGAAACGTTGGGTGTCCATACAAAACTGTTTCCACCCGCGCCTCCATAGGTAACGACAGTTGCTGTTCCGTCATTGGCACCGTTGCACTGTACGTCTGAAGAACTCATGGTTACAGTCAGCGGGGGGGTAACGTTGATCGTGACATTTTGTACAGATGTACCGCAGCCATTGCTTACGGTAAGTGTGTAAGTTGTGGTAGCGGTAGGGCTAGCCACCGGGTTTCTTATGGTCGGGTCGCTAAGCCCGGTGACCGGCGTCCACTGAAAATTGGCACTGTCGATATTAAGACCGGTTGGAATCAATGTTACACTGTTGCCTTCGCAAATGGTGGGATTGGAGAAAGGATTGAGCAAAGGTATATCGTCTACGATTACCAGTACACTGTCTATATAATTACAATTTAGCGTAGAAACAGTCACCTGATAGAGCGTATTACTGGTTGGCGATGCGATGGGGTTGGGGATACCCGTATTGCTCAGTGCAATGGGGGGGTCCCAGGAGAAGGTAAACGGTACAGGATTGCCTGAAAGAGAAAAAGAGGCATTCAACTGTGCCGAATCGCCTGCGCAAATATGTACAACCGGATCAGTCGTTAGTTCCAGCACGCCTTCCGAATCAATGGTAAACGGTTCTATAATCGGGCATGTGCCGGGAACATTGCTGGTGTAGGAGACGATATAATTGATCGGGAAAGTTGCGCCTGAAGTATTGACAATCGGGTTGCGGATATTAGGGTTGCTGAGCCCTGTAGCGGGGGTCCATAAATAAGTACCTGTACCGCCAGGATTGGGGGTCGAAGCTATGAGCTGAACCAACGAATCGCTTGCAGGACAGATCAGGGTATGATTTGAGGGCAAAATTTCACCGTCGTTGACGATAATATTATAGCCCACATTAGATTTTCCGATAATCGGGCACCCATTGTCCGCTACCGAAACGGAGAAAAAGTAATTGCCGGTATCAGCCACTGTGGTTGCCCATGAGAAGGAACCATTTACCGGGTTAATACCTGAAAAGCCAAGGGTCGCGTTGGGGGCAGCATTTCCGAGATTATAGAAAATAGAAAGCGTATCACCGGTATCAGGGTCAATGGCTGACATGTCGAACGTAAGGGTATTTCCGGCACACACCGAGAAAGTATTGCCATTCAACTGACCTCCGCTGACATTGATAGGGGTGTTGATTAAAGGTGTCTGATTGGTACAGAATATCACCACCATCTGGATATCGCGCATGGTAGAACCGATGAGTACCCCGTTTCGGTATTCTTTGACCCGAAGCGCGACAATACCTTGCTGAAGTCCATTGGGCTGAAAAGCAAACTGACCGGAGTTTGGATCAAAGTTGAATGACCCCGGAGGGTTGGTCGCCATTGGGTAAGATACACTAAAACCAGGATTGTAGGGAACCGGAACCGGAATTCCTCCAATATAATCCAATGGATCAGTCAGTTCGAAAACCAGCGAATCCCCATCATCGTCCTTTACGCCATTATTAAAGAGAAAAGGCTGTCCCTCACAGAGGAAAGGCACAGGAGCGACCGTAAAGTACGGTGAATTGTTGCAGGTTACATTCAGGTTGTCGAGGGTTGCCTCGATATACATACGAGTAATGGTAGTGACCACAGAATTGGTGATGGCATAATTGCGGCAACAAAGCTGCCAGCTGATATTCCAGTCGGGACATTGTTGGGGCAGGGTAGTGACAATCTGGTACGTATGCTCCTCTACACCAGGTAAAATGCCACCATTACACGTACTGCTGGGCTGTTGTGATGGACAAAGCGGAGACAACTCTATCAGCGATGTCCGGTCAGCTTTTAAGATGTAAGGCGCAATTCCACATGAGTCAGAACGAAATACGATATTCTGTTTATCAGTAAGATTGGATCCAATACAATCTCTGTAAATCGTAAGGGTAATGCGATAGGTATTTCCTCCCAGACATTCATATCTGAGATCAGACCCCATTGCATGGGTTGCATAAGCAGAATAACCTGTGATGACTGAAATGACAAGTGCAAGACAGGAATAAACCAGATATTTCAGGACAGTAACCTTTGCGTGCATAAAGCCATGGTTTTAGTTTTCCTTAGGCAAATACCTTCTTTTGAATGATTTCCCCCGTAAGGTTCAATTGAAAAGCATGTTAGCGTCAGGGAAAAATAGATGCAAAGTTTATTGTGCGAACGAAAGACTTTTCGTATAAACCAAATTTCCGCCTGTAAATATAAAACTGAAAAGAACGAAACAAGTACTAAAATCTCCTGACAACACAATAATCACTTGTGATTCGGGAGTAGTGATAATAATTTACTCCTTTCTGTTGAAAGTAAATTAACAATCACAATTCAGGATTCTATGTAAGATTCCTGTGATTTTTGTCGGGATTACAGGCATGAACAAGAACAAGCGATTTAAAGAAAAGGCGAATTGTTGAAGTAACCAAAAAGTTTTAAACTTTTTACGGTGTTCGTACAATTTTCCCTCTGAAGGTCTGGCCCTTATAGAATATTACATAGAAGTATATACCGGGGGACAGACCCGCTATTTCAACTTCATGTGCAAAATGGTCTTTTTGCTCCCATGTATATTTTGCCAGTTCCTGCCAGTTTCCGTTGTAGATGCCAAAAGCTACGGGCGCATCAGCGGTGGAAGCAAATTTTATCTGGAGTTTTTCCTGAAATGGATTGGGATATACCCGAACCAGTTTAGAAACATCAAACGCGATGGTGAAGGTATCTGAATACACTTCAAGGCCGTGTGAATGAATCAGTTTGAGGTAGTACTGATTTTTGCCTTTCTCCGGTGTTTCATCGGTAAACGAATAGCTCACCGGCTGAAGGCTAACCCCACCGGCTGCTAGTTCTCCGATCTTTTCAAAGATTCCCCGGTCGCCTGCCCGGTACACTTCATATGTTTCAGTCTGAATTTCTACAGGTGTAGTCCAGGTGAGTTCGACCTGCTCAAAAATCTGCTCAGCTGTCAGATGAATTTTTACAGGGTAGGTAGCGCCTGTTCTCAGTGCTTCGCCCCCTGTACCCATACCTCCGCTTCCCAGCGTATCTATCTTTACGACTGCCGAAAAATACCTGCCAAAGGTAGCGTCGTGCCATGAACCCGGTTCATTTTTTTCAGTATTTCGGAACTCCTTGTAATATGGACCCGTTACGGTTTCATGACCTTTAAACAGGTCGGGGTTTTGTCCCGGACTCAGCGTATAAAAAATCATATCCTTATGGGACGCCAGCTCCTCTGGTGCAATGGCTTTATTGAGGTCGTTGAAGTCTTTGCTGGTATAGTAAAATCTGAGCGTAACGGTGTCATTGGGTTGTACCGGAGAGGATATTTCATAATATCTGTTCATGGTGTACCACCCTTTGGGGTTGTTGACGTATGGCGCATCTGAGAGATCTTTCCCCATTTCACCGTACCCTTCGGTAACTACAATTTTGACATCGTCAGGTTGAAGATCAATTCCTGCGCTATCAAGGTTTTTAAAAGACAGCAGTAAGAAATCCTGGTCGGAGACCGGGGCTGTACCTGCATTCTTCCAGAAGTGTGTCCAACCATTTTGGTCAGTACATTTTTCATCTGCAACAAAAACGCCGGGGAAGTCAGGGATAGAAGCGGGGGCTGCACATCCGGGCACAGCATCAATACAAATATTATCCAGATAGAGATTCTGGCCGAAAAAAGATTCCAGAATTGCCTCAAAAGAAATATAAATCTGATCACCTACCCACGGATCGAGACTGATGGTTTCCCTGCGCCATTCATTACAACCTGTAGGTTCCCAGGCAACAACATTTACACTAAACGGTGAAATCGCTGTCTGAAGATCCATATGGGACTTCGAGTAAACCTGTGTGAAGTGTTGACCACAGTTACTGGAAACAGACACATCCAGGGTAAGTTCATTGGCCGGATTCATCGCTTTGTATGCCACATCAAAGCTAAGTGTCGCGCTACTCATACCGGAAAGATCAATCAGCGGGCTGACGATTGCATCCTGGGTGCCTCCAGGGCCGGCAGAGACTCCGCCATTGTGCCACATGCCATTGGTATTATATCGCAGCATATGATTTCCTCGGGCTGAGCAGGTAGACATGGAGTAAAGATCAAAAGACAGGAGCTGATCAAAGTTGCCTGCAATCCAGTCTGAAGGTACGGTATTATCCTCAAAGTCCCGGCAATAAGGAAATGTATTAACTACTTCGGTAACTGTGACATAGGCGAAAACGCGGCTGATCTGATCGTCAAATTCATTTTCGTCGAGACCTGCATTGTTTACGTCAGTGACGTGTACCAGAACATGGTGGGTGCCAGGCAGCATATTTTCAGGTTGCAGGCGAACATCCACTGAGTCGGCAGGGGAAAGTTTTCCTGACCAGTAAAAAGTTTTACCGGCACTGTTATCCATAGATTGATGGATTTTCATGGAGGTAATTTCCACATTGCCTGTATTGACCAGTCGAACTTTTGGGTAGAATGGAGGCCCGCAGCTGATGGGAGTGGGTGAAATAAGTTCTTTTACAGATACATTTCTGTAAGGAACATAACAACCCATAGAGGTAAGCAAAGAAGCACGAACACCCAGCAGCGAGTTTCTCATCCGGATTTTCTGCCCGGGGGTAAACATATTCATACAGCCCCAGTTGCCATTGTCCATATAATTTTCATACAAGTCCTGGACATCGGCAGAAAATGGATTATTGGGTCCGGGATCGTCGGCATCAGTCGTACAGGAATTGATGGTCTGGCCAGCGGTGCAATTGACTGTCTGAGGACCGGCGTCCGGAGGGGTGTCGCAGATTCTGTCTCCGTCAAGCAGGCAATTGGAGTTATCGCAGGACGTTTTACCTGGAGGATCAAAATAGGTATCCATCAGGTTGAGATAGTGTCCCAATTGGTGTACAGCTGCAGATATATTATTTCTTTGAGGGTTGAAAAAAGGAGCGGCAATCACAGGGCCATCGAAAGACTGTCCGTGGGCAGCAGCGAGGTAGGAATAACCTTCAATACCGCATTCAGTATTAGAGGCATCTTTACAGATATTATTGACAATCCAGATATTGATGTATTGATGAGAGTCCCAGAATGAAAGCGCCTTCAGACATTCATCTTGTGTGCTGGTACTTCCGGTGCAAAGTTCATCTCGTTTCAGGTTGGAAAGAGGCGTAGCTACACGCGTGATTCCGTTGGTTGGATTTCCGTTGGGGTCATTTTTGGCAAGACAAAATTCAATTTCTACGTCAGCGGCATTGATTCCCGCATTGGAGTGAAACGGCCCGCCGGCGAAAGCACCTGTATTTCTAAAAGCCTGATTGATCAGGTCTATGGCTCCATAAACACGGTCATCGGTGATATTGGATGTACTATTGTCGGGGATTGTATCGCCGGGAAGATGCATGATATGCACTACGACGGGAAGAGTGAGTACCCCTCGTTTGTTTGAGGAGAGGTCGGCCTGGCGAAAAAGCCATGCTTCAATCTCATCCGTATATCGCTGATATGCAGTATCCGTAAGGTATTTTGCCTTATGAACATCATCCGCAGCTACAGTCGGGCCGGAAGTTTGAGACCATGCCGGAACCGCAATGAGAATCCATCCTAACCATACGGACAGTCTCAGGACGCGTGTTCCCGCTGAGATATACCTATACAAACGTCTATAATTCATCATCCTTATTGACAAGCACACAGTGTAAGGACTACAATGCAAGAGAGGGAAAGCGATAAACTCAGAGGATAACAAATCAAAAACCGGGCCGCTATTTTGTGGGAGGCAGAATTTTTCCTAAAAAAAAGGAAAATGGGTTTTAGCCGAATACAGGAGGGGTGCCTGGGGGCTATTTGTGGGAAAGGAGAACAGGAAGCAGGGGTATATAAAAAAAAGAGGGAGCGGCCCTTTGGGAGAGCCGTCCCTACAGCACAACCATGAAAACACAATACATCTTAATCCCGTTGCGGGATATCTTTTATTGCTGACTGCAAACAGTATTTGCAGTTGGGTCAGTGTAGATATTAGAAGAACTTAATGCCAAAATTAATAAATTTAATATACAACAAAAAATTTAATTCTGATTTTTTTTAGATCATTTTGAAATTTTGAAGAATTTTATTCTACCGGGCTAATTTACGTATCTTTGATGAGAAAATGACAATCAAATATAATATGGAAGAAACAGAGACGAAGCTGGATAAACTGATTATCATTGGAGATAGGATCTTGATAAAACTTCGTAACCAGGAAGACCGGACAGAAAGCGGGCTATATCTGCCTCCAGGCGTTGGAGACAAGGAAAAAGTACAAACAGGATTTGTTATGAAAGTGGGGCCCGGTTATCCGATTCCGATGCCACCCGAAGATGATGAGCCGTGGAAAGACCGGCAGGAAGGCATAAAATACATACCACTTCAGGCAAAAGAAGGAGACGTGGCTATATTCCTGCAGAAGGATGCTTATGAAGTGATGTATGCTGGTGAAAAATACTTTATTGTGAGCCAGCATGCGATTCTGATGTTAGAGCGGGACGAAGGATTGTTTGAGTAATCTGCCAAAATTTTTAGTATATCGGAGGCTGTTTGCAGCGGTAATCTAAAATTTTTTATATTTTTTTTTGGTTATTTATTTTTTTACACCTAAATTGCACATATAATTAGCATGAATTCTAATTCGTACTTTGTTTTTCTGATAGTAGGTATAATACTTGGATCAGGATGTGGGAAAGAAACCCAGGTAGCAGTCGAACCAGATGTCATCATGGTCACAGACTATGGTGAAGTCGGGTTACAGTTATATGATGAGACCCCCATTCACAGGGATAATTTTCTCAAGCTCGCCAAATCGGGGTTTTATGATAGTTTAATGTTTCATCGGGTGATTTACGATTTTATGATCCAGGCGGGAGATCCTCGTACCAGGAACGAATCGACCATGCAGGATACTACTTTGGGTGATGATCCGGGTTATACGCTGCCGGCAGAGATTATCGAATCATTTATTCATACGCGGGGGAAACTTGCCGCAGCAAGATATCCTGACGATATGAATCCGGAATGGCGGTCATCGGGCAGCCAGTTTTATATTGTAACTGGTGCGCCGGCTACCTCAGCAAGACTGGACACGATGGAGATGCAGTACAACTATGTGCGGAAAGGTCGGTATTTTACTGATTGGCAGGCAGTTGTAGGAAAAGGGGAATTTTCTGGTACATTTGATGAGTACCTGAAAGCGGAGAATTTTGAGGATTATCGATATACCCCTGCTCAACGCAATGCATATAAAAATGAGGGTGGAGCACCCTGGCTGGATTTTCAATATACAATATTTGGCGAAGTTGTGAGTGGGATGAATGTTGTTGACAAGATTGGTAAAGAAGGAACAGATGCCTACAACCGTCCGGTAAAACCAATACGAATTTTAAAAATGATTGTCCCCGATACGCATTAAGCGTACACTTTTTATAGAACCATAACCATTTACGCAGCAAAAGTAATTTCTTTAAACCAATGGCAAAAGATATCAAATCTGAAAAACTGAAGTCCCTCATGATGACCGTAGATAAGCTGGAAAAGACCTACGGTAAAGGGATTGTAATGAAACTGAGCGATAATCCGGTTTCTGATGTGCCGGCTCTGTCTACGGGTTCGCTTGGTCTGGATATAGCTTTGGGGATCGGTGGTATTCCCCGTGGAAGAATTGTGGAAATCTACGGCCCTGAATCTTCAGGTAAGACTACTCTGGCAATGCATATGATTGCCGAAGCGCAAAAATCAGGAGGACTGGCTGCATTTATTGATGCAGAACATGCCTTTGACCGCACCTATGCAGAAAAACTGGGAATTGATACGGAGAACCTGTATGTCTCTCAGCCAGATTATGGTGAGCAGGCACTGGAAATCGCCGAATACCTGATTCGCTCCAGTGCAATTGATATTGTAGTCATTGACTCCGTCGCAGCACTGACCCCTAAAGCTGAGATTGAAGGTGAAATGGGCGACTCTAAAATGGGCTTACAGGCTCGTCTCATGTCTCAGGCGTTGCGTAAACTTACTGCGGCCATCTCCAAAACTAACTGTGTTTGTATATTTATCAACCAGCTTCGCGATAAAATTGGTGTAATGTTTGGCAACCCTGAAACCACTACTGGGGGTAATGCCTTGAAATTTTACGCCTCTGTTCGTCTGGATATTCGCCGTACTGCGCAGATTAAAGAAGGTACTGATAGCATAGGTAACCGTGTAAAAGTAAAAGTGGTGAAAAATAAAGTAGCCCCTCCCTTTAAGTTTGCTGAATTTGATATCATGTTTGGTGAAGGTGTGTCCATTGAAGGTGAAGTGCTGGATCTGGCCGTAGAAGAGGATATCGTACAAAAGGCGGGCTCCTGGTTTAGTTATAGTGGCGACAAACTCGGACAGGGAAGAGACGCTGCCAAACGGATGCTGTCAGACAATCCTGAACTGATGGAGGAAATAAAAGCAAAGGTAATGGCTGTGAAGGGAATTGGTGCCGGCGCCAGTGCCAGTAAAGCCCGCACAAAATCTTCCGAAAACATTATAGAAGACGAAGTGGAATCTGAACTTGCAGAATAGTACACAACGTAGTTTACATAAAAAAACGGCTGAGAGATTGATTCTTTCAGCCGTTTTTGGTTTCTATCCTAAAAAACTAATCTTCAGTTTCTTCAATTGGGCCATCATCATCTGAGAAGGATCTTCTCATTCTGGTATCGGCTTCAATGTTTTGCAAGCGGTGATAGTCCATAATTCCCAGGTTACCCATGCGGAACGCTTCTGCGATTGCCATTGGAATTTGAGCTTCAGCTTCAATAAGTTTGGCTCTCATTTCCTGTACTCTCGCCCGGAAGTATTGTTCCTCGGCGACTGCTTCAGCGCGTTTTTCTTCCGCTTTTGCCCTGGCAACCTGCAAGGCAGCCGCAGCTTCGTCGGCTTTCAACTGGGCACCTATACTTTTCCCGATATCTATGTCAGCGATGTCAATTGACAAAACATCATATGCTGTACCGGAAGTAAGGCCTTCGTTCATGATTTTTTCGGTGATCAGTCCAGGGTCTGCAAGAATAGATTCGTGTGTTTCGGCAGAACCGATAGAAGCGACAATGCCTTGTCCAACACGGGCTACAACGGTCTCTTCTCCCGCTCCACCTACCAGTTTTTCCAGCCGAACCCGCACGGTAATTCGAGCCTTTACAATAAGCTGAATACCATCTTTGGCCACAGCTTCAATCGCCGGGGAGTCTATGACTTTGGTATTAACGGAATCCCTCACAGCCTGGAGTACATCTCTGCCCGCAAGATCAATCGCCGCGGCCTGGTCGAAGTTTAGGCCGATGCCGGCATTTTTGGCAGAGATCAGCGCATCAATAACGGTATTAACATTACCCTTGGCCAGATAGTGAGCTTCCAGCGCATTGAATCTGACATCGGGGAGGCTGGCTTTTTTTGCTTTGATCAACTCATCGACAATTACTTTAGGTTGCACCCGCCGAAGGCGCATCCCGATAAGCTGACCAATACTAATACGGACCCCGGAAAACTGAGCGGAGATCCAAAGGCCAACCGGAACGAAATAAAATAGAACACCCAAAACCAAAAGAACAACAATGACCACGATAATCGTCACCGTATACAATAAGGTATCTAAAAGAATGATTGACATACAGACTATTTATTTCCTCTAATTTAGCGAATAATTTGATGGTGTAGTGGTATGAAAAAATAAAATTCCCGGTTGCGTATACAATCGGGAAAACAGAAATTTTATCAGAGGCATTGCCGGTTGGCTTTGTCTCTCTATAGGAAATAGATGTAGTGTACCTGTTAATGAGACTGAATAAAGACAAGAATTTTTTCCAATCCATCCAACATCGAGGTGAAGTCATCCGGTTTTGACTCTTTTTGCATAGCTTCAGAAAGACTTTTCATCATATCAGAAAGCTCCGCAAGAAGGTTTTCACCTTTGGAGGTAGGACGGATGTAAATCACTCTTCTGTCTTCTTTAGAGTTCTTGCGTTTAACCAGCTTGTTTTTTTCAAGTTTATCTATGGTGCTGGTCAGTGTACTCAACTTAATGTTGAAGAATTCGCCAATCTCCTTCATTTTCTTCAGATCGGTTTCATTCAGATAGCGGATAATTTCAACATCTTGTTCATTGACACCATACCGGTTAAGAATGGATAATCTTCGCTGATTAAAAGCCTGAACTAGTTCATTCAGGACACTTTCTAACCTAAGGGCATTCGGTTCAACAAATAATTTACTCAAAGTATTCATCAGGTTTCCACAATTTTAATAAAATTATAAATAAATTGAAAGCAAATTTTTCAATAAAGTGAACATCCCCGGTTTATATCTTTTTTGGGCTGGATGCTATCTTTATCAGGGATATTACCTGGGGTTCGGTATATCACGAATTGTTTTACGTTTTTGCCAACCCCCATTTGTTTTTTGTAATCAATAATTAAAATTGTGAAATATTCCGTGATAGTAGTAATACGATCTGTTGTTTTTATATCGAATGTTATAATGTAGAATGATCCGGTACCAAAAGCCGGATCAAATCTATGAATGCTGCATTTTTGAGCTAAAACAGACCGTAAAATATAAATTGGTGACAGGAAAGGCGGATGCCAAAATTGTTGTATTCAGTAAGGAAAGGATATGAAAGAATCACAATTTCCTTCTGACTAACATTTGTGGATTGGTAAAATCTTCGGTTATTCGGATAGTTACTATAAAAAAAATCAGGGATTAGTGAAATATTCTTCCACTAATCCCATTATATGATTAAATGTAACTGGATGATCAGTTGGAGGGCACGGATATTTTTGTGAAAGTCTCCATACTTTCTACAAAGTGATTAAAACGATCCTCGTTCAGACTATTTTGCATTCTCAAGGCAGTTTCGTGAAGAAACTTCCCATAGTCTTCATAAATATTTTTCCCTTTACGGGTATAGTCCAGAAAGACTACACGGCGATCTTCTTTGGAATTGGTGCGTTTCAGAATTCGCTGATTTTCTGCTTTATCAATAATGGAAGTGAGGGTACTAAGTTTGATATCAAAATATTCGGACACAGTTTTCATTTTCTGTGCACCATTTTGTACAACAAACTGGATCAGTTCCATTTCCAATGCAGAAATCTTAAACTTCTCTTTAATAAAATCTCTGTGTTTCCGGAATGCATGGTTTAGAACAACCAGGCTTTGCTCCAGACGTTTGACATCGTTATCGATAACATTTTCAGAAGACATAGCTATTGGGGTTAGGGCGTTCATAAATAAGAAACAGTGCCTGAATGGTTATTTCATGCACAGCAACCGGTAATATGGAAATACAAGAGAAAAGGCAGGGTGAAATCAGGCTTCGGGTTCGCCGGATATTAAACCCGACATTTGTTCGATTCCTTCCAGAAAAGCCTGTATCTGGTTAGATTGCAGGGACTTACACATAAACAGGGACATAGCCTGGATGTAGCGATTGTATTCCTCGTATACTTTCTGTCCTTTGCGTGTAGATTCCAGGTAAACTACCCGGCGGTCATCACGTGAATTTGTGCGACGGACCAGTTTCTGTTCCTCGATCTTATCAATAATGCTGGTCAGCGTACTGAGTTTGATGTTGAAATGCTGGCCGATTTCTTTCATTTTTTTCATCCCCTCCTGCGTGACCAATTGAATGATCTCCATTTCCAGAGAGGAAATCTGGTGTTTGGTTTTGATATATTGCCGGTGTTTCCGGTATACATCACTCATGTCAAACAAGCTTTTTTCAAGTCTCTCAACGGCAAGGGCTTGACCAGCTGTTTCCATAGTTTTCATACGTGAATTGTTAGATTAGCCAGGGAATCAATTATTTCTCAAATAAAATGCAAATATAAAATACGAACTCAAGAATATCAAATTATCTCAAAAAATTAATCCAATAATTTGAAAATACACATCTATGAAAAAACCACGAAATGTAATAGTGGTTTTACACCATATGTGTATAGCTTAAGCGAGCCATTAATATAAGGTGAAAAAATAAATAGAACAACTATTCAATTAAGTTCTTTTTTGAAAAAAAATGTAAATCATTGATTTTGAGGGGATTATTTCTGCGGAGTATTGAAAAAAAAAGTGCCGAATGAATAAAGTAGGAAAAATGGAATGTTTAAGGGTACTTGTATTTGAAAAATCGCAGGGATTTTTCCTGTATGTCACAAGGCTTGTGCAAATACGGCGTGTTGGTTTCTCTATTTTTTCCGGTCTCCTATTTTATTGCCCAGCCGGTCAATTTTGTATGAGACTTTGCCTTCCCTTACAATGGTCCAGCCTCTGATAAACTGACCAGGCGTATCAAACTTAAATTCGATCTGTGGTTTGCCTTCAAGATTGATATATCCCCAAAGTCCGTTTCGCATTACAGCAGCCAGTCCGTCAGAATAATCGCTCGCACCATTGAATACCAGCGGTACGGTTACCATGCCCTTTTCATCTATAAATCCCCACTTCCCGTCGCGTAGTACTTTGGCCCGTGATTCGCTGAATACAATTTGATTTTCGTAAACTGGCGGGGTAATAATTTTGCCTTCGGCGGTTTTGATTCCCCATTTTTCACCTTCTTTGAAAACGAGATATCCGGAAGATGGAATAGTATAGGATTCTGTTTTTACCTGAGTACGTAATTCTGGTGCGGGGCAGCCAAACTTCAAATAACTGACGCATTCTCCTGTCCGATCAATATAATATTGGAGGTTTTGTTTACTGACCATAGACAAAATCCGGCCTTCTTCTTTTTGCGTAAAATACTCTACTGTTTCATATTCAAAAGGAATAACCGCTTTGCCCAGGACATCAATAAATCCCCATTTCCCTCCTGGTCTTTTGACCGCCGCTCGTTCAAAGCTAAAATCATACGCAGATTCATACTGGAAATTGATGATCACCGTATAAGATGGTTCTGCTGCCTGACTGGTCTGGGATTGTTGTTGTTGTATATCAGGAGCAACAAAGCCATATTTACCGCCCTGCATCGCTCTTATGAGGCCATTGGACAGGTTGCCTACAAGTGTGAAAGGTAGGCTTTTATTATTTAATGGACTGTTCTCAGCCTGGAAATCCGTATTATTATTTTTGTTTCCTGATTCATTTATACCCGTCACACTTCCCGGTGCCCGGTACTGAATCTGTACGACATTGTTGCCGGGAAGCTCTGCAAATAATAGGCTTTCATCTTTAAAATTACCCGTTATTTTCTGATATCGGATTCCTCCGTAGTTTTCTTCCGAACCAGACTTATCAATAAAACCAAACAATGACCTGCCAAAGCTTTTCTTTTCTACTTTGGCATATCCTCTGTAAAAATTTTCTACGGAATGATATTTGGGCGGAATAGTAACTATGAAGTTTTCTTTATCCATAAAGCCCCACAGCTGAGTCTGTGCATCTCTGATAGCATAATTCCCTTCTGAGGCGGCATTTACGACATCAAACAAAAGCTGACCTAACGTATCAATACATACATAACGATTGAGTTTGATCGATTTTGCTATCGCAAGATGATTCTTAAACGAGGATGGGTCAAAAAATTCGAAAGGGATAACCAGCTTTCTCTGTTCATTTATGTATCCCCAGAATTTTCCGTCTCTTACTGCTGCAAGGCCTTCCGAATAGGGTTGTATTTCGTCATATCGAAGAAGGGAACATGATCCTGGATCTATCTTGTCTGCGAATGCACATAACTGATCAATTTTGTTTCTTCCTGGTTTATGCGTAGAATATATCTGGAAAAGGAGTGGCAGCAGTTCCTTCCTGCTGTCAAAGTATTCTGGCCGCAGGGTAATAATTGTCTGTAGATCTCTGATACTTTCAGAAGTATGTGCGCTATCAAATGTATTTGCATTAAGCGCCATATAGAGATAGGACAATGCTCTTCCATAACGGGCGTCCACATCTGAAGAATCCTGCCTTACAAGCTCTGCAAACCGAAGTGCTGAATGGGTAAACTGCTCTCTTTCGTAGCTCAGAACGGTTCCATTGTATTGACAATATTGTTTTAGCGAAGAGCTGTTAAACGTTTTGGGCAAAAAACGGAAGCTGGCAAATCCCATACCCTCAACACTCAGCATAAGAAGATAATTTTCTCTTGAATAGGAAAGATAGCCACGATGGAAGTTTTCTGTGCGAAAACCCGGCACCCGCATCGAGAGGATGGGCTGATCATCGCGGTAGTTGAATAGGTGTATCACTCTGGAGCTATGATCATTTCGTTCACCCGCAGTCGCGAGCATACTGCCATCAGGAGAGAATATGGCTTGTGACAAGGTTTCTCCAAAAATTCTTTTTTTCTCTACCGCTTCGCCTGCCAGATTCCAGATAAAAATAGAGCCATTGGCAGAAGCTGTCATGACGAGGCGGCTGTCAGGCGAGAAGGAGGCCGAAATAATGGGTTCTTCCTGCCCGACAAGGTATTGAAGAAATTCTCCTGTATTGCGGTTCCAGATTCCCGTCGTAGAGTCTGCCGAAGCTGTAACGACATAGCGGTTGTCTGGTGAAAAACTTACGTCCAGAACCGGGCCTGTATGGATATATTCCAGGTACTGAATAGGGCGGAGGTTGGCTCTGCTCCAGATAATTGCGAGGTTGTCATCAGAGCCCGTGGCAATATACTGACCGTTATTCGAAATACTTATGGCATTTACGGGATGTTTGTGGCCAATAAGATCTCCGATTTTTTCTCCGGAGAGAAGATTCCAGAGACTCGCCTGATTTCCATTGGCTACCAGTAAGGTCTGGCCGTCAGGGAATACCTCCATTTGTTTTACCGGTGCAGACAGGCTAAGCTCATGCAGAAGATTTAGACTATCCTTCCCAAAAACTTTAATTCTGTTTCCCGAAGCCGTAATAACTTGTGTCCCGTTGGGCGAAATAATGCCTGTACTGATTTCCGGCATCAACACTACCGTATCCGTATTATATTGAGTTGCTCCTGTAAAGAGTGGGATCAGCGAATTGGCTCTGACAAAATCATTGTATGAATCCTGAAGCAGGGAATCTACTTTATTATTGCGGGTCAGCTGATAATTGGCCAGACCTCTGTGATAATAATATACCGGGTTTAGTCTGTCAAGTTTAATCGCTTCTGTGAATGCATTATAGGCACTTCCGTAATCCTGATTGCGGAAGCTCTGAAGCCCAAGGAATCCTAAGTAACGAGCGCTATCTTCCGCATCATCTAATTTGTAATAGGTCCCTTCGATTTCTATAATATTATCAGGTTTTTCAACTACCTGCTTTAAGTCTTTTACATTCTGAATATTTCCATTCCAGACAAATTGGATGACGGGGATGAGAAGGTACACAGCAATTGGTAAAATGATCAGCATTCGAACCCATGAGCGCATGCCTAATAGCGGCATTCCTTCACGGAATATAACCTTCAGCCACGAGTCTGGGATGGGCATACCCGTTATCATGGAGTTGTCCGTACTTTTAAGTTCTCTGAGTACGGTAACATCTTCGATCTCCTCCCGTTCTACCATTTCCTCCATCTGCTCTCCAACTTTTAGCTTTTCGCGGAGGCTTCCCGGATTCATCTTCCAATTTTGTATGACAAGGTTTTTATGATATTGTTCGGCAGCAAAAGTTCCTGTGGGGGGCGGGTTAAACGCCATTACATTTACAATTTCCTTTCTTACGAGTAGTTCTGTTGGGTCAGGAAGGTTATCGATAAGTTCGAGTCGTAATTCATCAGGGATAAATCCTTTTCGAAACCATGGGATATGGCTCATTTTCAGCACATTGTGCTCTGAAATAAGTGGTGCAGATGTCTGGCCGGTTTCTTCCAGCGTTTTACCCAGGTGGAGAGTCAGATCCCATTGAAGTTCAGGGTATATGGCACAGGCCGAAATCCAAAGAAAAAGATCACTTCCCAGGTATACTTCCAATTCATCAAGTGTAACCCCCATCTCAAAATCGGGGGCAGCAGAATAGACCGCCCTGCGCCATTCTCCTAACCGCTGAGGTGCATCAGCTGCAAAGGCATGAAGTAATTGTGTAAGCGATTGTGTATTCGCCGGTAATACACGGAAATGCGCAGAAAGTCTGATTTCCTGAAGGCCCCAGTCTGCCGGTGCAACTGGGGTGAGAACGGCGCGGTCTTTCCAATCAAGAAATTCGAAAGCGTCCTGGTTAAGATCACCGGTAACCGGGTCAAGAAGATGTTCACCTTCGCCAAAAATAATGACGCGGTGTCCGGGATGTCTGACCTGAAGTTCCCGGAGATACAATGGCTTTTCGTCCATTTCTTTCCAGAACATGCGGAAGTCTGATTGAAAATAGTAGGTATCAATATAGATATCCTGGTCCTGGAGTTGTTTGGTCAGAAGAGAGAAGAAGTGCGCCTGATGATCTTTGAAATTTCGTCTTTCAATCAGAATAAGATACTCTGAGGGACGTGTTCCCGGAGAAAATTTAAAAGAAGGAAAGCCACCGGAATCGAGCGTTGCATCGATTGTACCGGGCATATCCAATACAAGCAATTCACTTTCTTGTCGCTGGCGGAGGTGAGTTGCTGCCTGGTAAATAGCCGTTTCTGTGAATACTTCAGCTTTATGGGGAAATCGAAGTGGCCAGGAATATGGCCCATCGGTACTTTTTTCACGGGAGAGGGAAAGTGAGCGTCTGTTTCTGAGGTAAAGTTCATAGAACAGTAACCCAAACAGCAGGAGCAGCGCAAGCGCCAGCCGGATAAAAGGGTAGAATCTGGCGAGCCTGGAAGTTTTCAGGACCGCCAGGTCAAAACTTACTAACGGACGGGTGTTTAATGGAAGCAGGGTACGTGTAGAAGCGGGATCCTGAAGTTCTATTACTTTACAAAACTGGTCCTGACAACCATTTTTAGTTGTGATATCGAGGCACACCCGGTATTCCTGATATTCCTGTAGGGTAGTCGGATAGGTAAATATGGGATCAGCGGAATTAATAATAGTTTTATTATCATCGCCCATATTCCATGTCCAGCTTGTAATTATATCATCATCAGCGACAAGTGAAGTGTCATCGAAGGCTACTTTTTGCCGATCCTGTAAGTCTGGGAAAGAAAAATCAAAGCTTGTCTGGCATGTTTTGGGTGTAGAAATATGAATCAACTGGCGCATCGAAGCTACACATCCATAATCATTGACAATTCGGAGAGAGACATCATAGGTGCCGGTATCTCCATAGAAAACGATTGGAGATAAAGAGTCTTCGAGTGTTTGCCCATTGCCAAAATCCCACTCACGGTGACTGATGGTATCTGAAGCGGTGTTGGTAAATGCTACAGCGATAGCACCACCTTCTTTTACAGATACACGATGAGAGAAACCTATATTTTCCAGATCGTCGCAAAACTGCTTCCTGCCAAGCACGGCATTTAGCATATAGTTTCCGATATATGAAGGATATCTGGAGGGGTCATTGGTAAGTTGATATTTTTCGAGGTAACGACCGATGTTCGTTTTTTGTCCTGACCCCATAAAAACATTATACCCCGCAAAAATAATGTAGCAGAAAAAAGCAGATACCAGTACTGAAAGACTGAGAAAAATCCACCGGTTGGCACTGATTGATTTATTTGTCCCCTTTTTCCGGCGGGTACCCGGTTTTTTTATTTCTGATTCGTTTTGTTTGACTTGTCCAAGCGCCTTTAGTTCAACGTCTTCAATAATTCTGAAGTAGTTGTCAAAGTGCCGGTAGAATTTTGCCTGATCCCGGTCATTTTTGGCAAAAATCGGAGCCAGTATTGTTTTGAGTGTTTCCTGGGGCACATCTGGCCCCAGTTGGTTAAGGATCGTTTGTACCTGAATATAAGTATGCACCCCAACCGGGAAACCGTTTTCACGCAGTTTCTCGATAAATCCCTCAAATGGGAAGAAGGAGCTATTTGATTCAGTGCTCATAGTTTCGGTAGAGATCAGGCTAATCCTCTTCTTAGTTTTTCGAGGTCCTCTTTATTTTTTGCCAGAATAGAATAGCTCATGGCGAGTTTATTGACCTGCGCTTCTATATCGGAGTTGATGTCGATTTCATGTCGGTCGAGGATATGAACCCAGGCAAGTAATTCGGCTGTGGCGGGCAATTTTCTCAAACCTTTGCTTTTGCGTATATCCATAAAGTGATTGATGGCATCTGCCAGCATACGGGATCTGAATGTATCGCTGAGCGCCAAACGGTTGGTGATGATTTTTTCCAGTGTTTCTTTATCAGGAAAGGGAATATGGTAATAGACTACCCGTCGCAGAAAAGCATCAGGCAGGTTTTTCTCTGAGTTGCTGGTGAGGATCATAATCGGCCGGTTTGGTTTGGCTGCTTCAAAGAAATCACCGGTCTCTTTCACATAAAAATTCATATTCTCCAGTTCATTGAGAATATCATTGGGTAAATCTCTGGGGGCTTTATCTACTTCATCAATGAGTACAATCGACCGTTTTTCCCTGGATTCGATAATAGCTTCGCCCATTGCTTCATATTTGATATATTCCCGTATATCTATTTTGGCTTTGTCGCGCAGCTGGGCATCGTGGAAATGTCCGAGAGAGTCATACCGGTAAAACATATCACGGGCAGAGGAGGTGGTTTTCGTATGAAAGACCTTTGGCATTCCAAGGCCGAGTTCATGGGCAATACTATAGGCCAGCCGGGTTTTTCCTGTGCCGGGTTCTCCGGTGAGTAGCAGGGGTTGGCCGAGTGCGATAGCAACATTTACTGCATCGCGGAGTGCAGGGGCGGCAACGTATCCTTCGGGTGCCTCCATTCTGGTGATTTTTTCAAATTCAGGTAGTGTAATGTTCCTGTCTTTGATGGTGCTTCCATCACCTTTGTAGATCTCAAATGTTTGATTATCAGCCATATCCTTTAGATTATGAAGTCTTACATTTCCTGAAGGGCGTATTTTTCGCGAATTGAATTTACCGCTTGTTTTAAAAATTGCTCTACTTTTGCCATTACCAGCCCATCTTTGATAATGAGATCCTGATTAAATATCTGATCGGGGAGCGCTTGAAAATCGTCAATTTCAGCCAGGTTAGTTTCTATCAGCCAGTCTTCCACATGAGGTTTTCTGACTTTATTTAATTCCGAAAGCAGCACGCAGGTTTTGCTAAACTCTGTTGCCAGCTGGTTGAGTTCTGCGATTATTTTACTTTTATAGTATTGGGAAGAAAATAGTTTGCTTACAAAGTTCCCTTCTTTTACTTCCTCCGAATAAAGTACATTTATAAATATAACAAATTGTGGCGCATCGGGATTGTCATTGATGACATTCCAAAAATTTCCGATATACCAGCGGATGAGATCAGCGGTAGATTTATTCCAGTATTCACCCGGAATATTATGTTGCATGATGATAGCATCCTGGCCGGAAACAGCCGTATGATTCATTAGATCCCTGGCCGAAAGTTTTTCGACTGGTTTACCTGCCCAGTTCAATCCTTCAAAGTACTCTGCTATTCTGACTTTCAGGAGCGTTTCGAGGTCACCTTTAAATGGCCAGTTTTTAATTTCTATGGGACGTATATATCGTTTTTTTCCACCTATATATTCGTAGCTAAACCTTGTGATCAGACTTTCATGTTTTTCATCGCGGTGGCCGTGGATGATATAAATTTTGGGTTGGCTGGCACTGGTCTGCACATGGCTGGAAACAAATTCATCGTTTTGCTGATATCTGTTGCACAGGATATGTGCATACTTTCCGATTTTGATATCTTCTACCTGAAATTCTGATTGTTTGCCTGGATTTATCCGCCATTCTGAAGGAGGGTCGGGGTAGATATCCCAGGGGTAAGCGGTAGGTTCTGTGGTCAGATCTTCGAGATAAAGGCCTCGGTAATTTTTGGCGCCGGTGAGGGTCAATATTTCTGCACTGGCATCGGTAAATGATTTCTGGATCGATGCGTATCCACCGATGCCTTTATAAAACCTGATAGCAAATCTTTGAGCAATGGCATCATTAATTTTATCAGAAGTTGCGATTACGGAAGGGATGCCGGCAGCCCGGAGATCCAACGCCTGGTTTTGGGTAGAACAGCCATTCAGGAATACCAGTTCGAGGTTGGCCTGGTTTCCAAGGAAACGGGAAAAGCCATCAGAATTGGCTATTTGGACGTGGTTGTTTTCTGACTCAAGCAGCAACTGGTAGCTATCGGCATGGCCACCATAGTGAAAAACCCTGATTCTGCCGCTGTATTCGGGATCCTGAAATACATCGATAATATCGGCCAGTGTAGCATTTGCACGTTCAACGATATCTACTGCTTTTGCCTGTTTTGCTGCGGACAATGAGTTTCTTATCCCACGCAATTCTTGCGCAAGTCCTCTCAGGTATCGGGCTGAATCTACCTGATCATTGGCGAAGGCGAGGAATATGACCGGTCTGCGGTCGGGCATCAGGAATCTGTAACGCTAAATGGTATTAAGACCGAATAGTTCAACAACGCAGTAAATTAAAAATTATGCACGATTATTAATAATTTTTAATGGAGTTAACCAGGCAATAAGGTCAGATTATTCCATGTAGCGGGCCACCCTTCGCTGCCAGTTGATCTACTTTCCGGGAAATTTCCGGATCTTCAATCAAAGGCGGTGCGTGATGAGGTTTGATCCGGGCATCAATAATCAATGCACCATGGCATCCCCAGTGTTTATGTTCAGTAAAACTGTAAACGCCATATATATCATGAGACGGATTAGATCTGGTAAATGTAACCCACAGGAAGTTGTTGAGGGTATTTGCAGTGAAATCACTATCATCCACCAGGACTATCATCGGCAGATCTTCCGGGAGCATGACCTCGTTCATGAAATCCGCAAAATCTTGCGCCTGTTTTTCTCCTGAAGCAAGGTTTTCGTAGGCAGGTGCCTGAACGGCCATTATTCCCGGGAGTGCAATTTGAGGGTTGGAGAACCCTTCAGGGAGTTTCAATCTGGGTGGCAATTCTGTCCTGAGGTTTCGTTTAACAGAACCTGCGGCTGCAATAACAACTTTTGATCCGGCATTCAGACCTGTTCCCGAGTAGTCAAGGGTATCAATGGTCGTTTTGGTCTGAAAATGAAGATCACGTCGCCAGTCAACTCTTTGGAGAACATGACTAAAAAACGCCTGAAGGTTGCTGATATTGAGCGCAGGGGCATCTTCCTTTGCGATGATCATCAGGTACTTGGCGAGAGAGGCCTGATTGAACCCCAGAATTGCATTGGCAATGGTCAGGATTTCCTTAGGGGAACGATCCTGATAAGGCACATATCGTTCGCTGCCAATAGCAAGCAGAAGTGGATGAACTCCTGCGGCATCTACAGCATGCATGGCGTGGAGGCCCGGAACTGAAACCGGAACCATTGCTTCGGTGACTTCGTGAATAAGATGGCCAAAACTTGTGTCTTCCTGTGGCGGTCTTCCGACTACTGTAAAAGGCCAGATGGCATTTTTTCTATGATATACGGCTTCCACCTTCATTACAGGAAATTCATGGGTGAGGCTGTAGTAACCCAGATGGTCGCCAAAGGGCCCCTCCGGTTTGGTTTGGGTAGGATCAATTTCGCCTACAATACAGAAATCAGCGTCAGCAGAAAGTATATGGCCATTTTTTCGCACATAACGAAAATTTCTACCGGCAAACATACCCGCAAACATCAGCTCAGAAAGCCCTTCTGGCAGTGGCATAACAGCGGCAAATGTATGCGCAGGTGGGCCTCCGACAAATATACTGACTTTCAGTTTTTCCCCTCTTGCCCGTGCTTTTGCATGATGTACGCCGATTCCCCGCTGAATCTGGTAGTGCAGGCCAATTTCTTCATTCGGGATATATTCATTTCCTGAGAGCTGAATCCGGTACATACCAAGGTTTGATTTCATCACTCCCGGCTTTTCCGGGTCTTCAGTAAAGACCTGAGGCAGCGTGATATATGCACCACCGTCCATTGGCCAGGATTTTAGTTGGGGAAGTTGGCTGATGGAAGTTTGCCCGTGAAGGACAGGCGCTTTGAACAAAGATTTTGCCGGAAGTGCCCGGATTGCAGTGAACGGTGCACTCAAAAAACTACCAGGAGCCCGCAGAAAGCTAGTTGGATCCGCTTTCAACTGAACCACTTTCTTTACCTGGTTAATCGTAGAACGGAAGATGAATTCACTGCGTTCCAGCGTACCAAACAGGTTGGCGACTGCGGGAAATGGCGATCCTTTCACTTTTTCAAAAAATATGGCAGGGCCCTGTGCGGCATAAGCACGGCGTTGAATTTCCGCCATTTCAAGGTATGGATCCACTTCATTGGAAATACGAACCAGGTGGCCATTTTTTTCCAGATCAAGGACACATTGGTATAAACTTTTATATCGCAAGCTGAATAAGTTTTGATTGGTAAATATAGAATAAAACCACAGGAAAGATGGATTGTTCAGCAAATTAGCTATTGTCACCCAGAAGACTTTCCGCTACAAAAGTGATTATTAAATTGAGTCCAAATTTTTATATGATGATTCGCAGAATTTACCTCGTGATCTCCATTTGGGGAATGATGATACCTACTTCCTACGCACAATCTGCTTATCGGCATTTATTGCTGGAACATTTTACGAATACCCGTTGTGTATTGTGCCCTGCCCGGAATGCACAATTATATTCGCTGCTCGATCAGTATCCCGGGCAGGTGCATCATATTTCGATTCATCCCAGTGTGCCATATAATAATTGCGTCCTGTATCAGCATAATCCGGTGGATAATAATGCCCGGAAAGACCTATATGGCGTAAATGCTACGCCCAGGGCATTTTTATGGGGTGTTTCTTCATCGGCAGGGACGACACTTTTACCGGAGACAACCCTGCTCAATAGCCTTGGTAAAACAGCTGTGATGGGTCTGACGGTGAATGAAGATGGTCTCGGCCCATTGCCCCAGGTAATGGTAGATATTCGCACATTTGAGACACCAGACTCAGGGGAATACCGACTCTTTGTGGCCATTGTGGAGAGAATCGTAGATTATGCAGCTCCCAATGGGGAGACCGAACACCGGAATGTCTTTCGTATGATGTTGCCTAATGCCGATGGCGAAACATTTACCCCGCACGAAAAAGGGGGGGCAGCATCATTTTCTTATACCTACACGCCTGACGCCGAATGGGATATGGCTCAAATCTATGCTGTGGCATTTGTGCAGAATATGACGACAAAAGAAGTTTTAAATTCGGGTACGGCTTCCGATCTGAGATTAAGTCTTATTGCATCATCAGACGGGATGGCGGTTGCGCAAGCTTTAGGCGGAATACCTCCATACACCTATCAATGGAATGATCCTGACTCACAGACAACAGCTGCAGCGATAGGGTTGGGGTTAGGTTTATATACGGTAAGGGTCACCGATTCCGTTGGTGTAACCATGAGTGATACGGTAAGAATTCAGACAGCTACTGCATTGGTAGATGAAAATGAATACGATCTAAAGGTTTTTCCCAGCCCGGCCAAAGAAAAATTGTTTGTGGATTCAAGGTTTCCTGTCAGCCAGATATACCTGGTAGATTTAAATGGAAGAAAAGTTGGCGATTGGAAGTTGGTACCCGGAGAATCGATAACTCTAAACCTGCCATCAGTGGAGTCCGGCATATATTTTCTGCGAATCTACACCCGGGGAAATGTAATAGACAGGAAAATTTTTGTTGAATAAGCCCTTGGGGAAGTGCTTCAATCAATGTTGTTACTTTTTGTAGGATTTCTGGGGAGATTTTTATTAATTAGTGTCATTATTCTGGGAATTTTTTTTTAACTTGACCCCCGTTAACGGGGGTCAGCCGCCAGAATCCTGATTTTAGCCACTCCCCGGAAATTTACCCTACAACAAAATGTGAACCTCCAATATTCATATTAACCTGTTTGGCGTAAATTTTGCTTTATTTTTCTAAACACACCCTGCCAGCTTCGCGTTCACTGATTAAAAATTATTTATTTGGCGGAAAATTTCTACTTTTTTCAGTTTTTGTAAACATACTCAGGTTTTGGTTTTCGTATGACGAGACCTTTAACCCTTTGTATTGTCTCTGGATTAAAACCCAAACGCCATGAACGTGAACATGATTTCCCGCGCAAGCTACCTATGGATTTTGTCTGTCCTGTTCGTTTTTACAGGAATTGCATTCTCCTCATCCCGTGTCATTGCCCAGCCACAACGTAGCTGTGGTACAATGGATTATTTGAACCAACAGATATCCTCAGATCCCAGCCTCCGTATGCGAATGCGGCAGATTGAAGATGAGACACAGATGAATGCAAAATCTGCTTTTCACCGGGTTTCCGGAAAAATAACTATTCCGGTAGTAATACATGTCGTTTACAGAACACAGGAGGAAAATATTACAGATCAGCAGATTCTGTCCCAAATTCAGGTCTTAAATGAGGATTTTCAAAGGCTGAACCCCGATCGCAATCAAACTCCAGCAGAATTTCTCTCCGCTGCTGCTAATACAGGTATTTCTTTTCAACTGGCAAATACTGACCCTTCCGGAAATCCAACCTCGGGCATTCTCCGTTACCGTACAACACAGTTCGCCTTCTACTCTCACAATAATGGCGTGAAATACAGTGCAATGGGGGGCGTAGATGCATGGCCGACAACAGATTATCTTAATATATGGGTATGTAATCTCGGAATGGGTATCCTCGGATATGCGCAATTTCCCGGAGGGCCTGCTGAAACAGATGGCGTAGTGATTGGCTATCAATACTTTGGCCGAATTGGCAATGTCACGGCTCCCTTTAATAAAGGCAGAACCTCGACTCATGAAGTAGGACATTGGCTGAATCTTCGCCATATCTGGGGTGATGGCCCCTGTGATGTGGATGATTTTGTAGAAGATACCCCCCCTACAGATAAACCTAACCATGGATGCGCCAGCGGACATTATTCCTGCGGAGCACTGAGTATGGTGCAGAATTTTATGGATTATACAGACGATGCCTGTATGAATCTCTTTACCCGAGGGCAGTCAGAGCGTATGCGTACACTTTTTGCACCCGGTGGCTACCGCCGGACGCTGTTGTTTTCACGTGGACTTCAACAAAGCACGATCCCTGAAACACCCATTGCATTTGAACCTCCCAAAGAGTTGAATGTAACCGAGCTGTCAGAAACCGTGGCCCGCCTTTCCTGGTCAGAAGTGCCCTATGCTGAAAGTTATAATGCACGCTTCCGGAGAGCAGGCGCCGGAGATTGGTCTTCACGCAATTTTGAACAAAACTTTGTCCGCACAACCGGTCTGAGAGCCTGTACAGACTATGAGTTTCAGGTTGAGAGTGTTTTTGAGGGCAATGGAACAGGATATTCCGAAGTGAAATCTTTTCAAACGCTGGGCTGTACTGCCGTACCTGTAAGCAATGGCCATAATTCTGATGATGTCCCTACCGGACTTACTGCTTCCAATATCTTTAACGATCAGGCCACGATTCTGTGGAATGAAGTTTCCGGAGCCACAAGCTATAAGCTTCAATATAAAGCCGCAGGCTCCGGACAAGTAATTTCCAAAGTCGTCACTACCAATTCTACCGCTATTTTTGGCCTTTCTGCCGGAGTTGTCTATCTATATCGGGTAAGGGCTAATTTTGGGAACAGCTCTGGCGCGTACTCTGCTACCGCCTTTTTTATGCCCGGGGCTTTTGCCAGTAGATTACGGACAAGTGAGGGAAATATGGAGTACGTTCGTACCATGTCCAATCCCGCTACCGGCAAACTTCAGGTAGAATATAGCCTGCCTGTTGAAGGGGTAGTGGAAATCTCCGTTTTAGATGTGAATGGCGAAGTAATTATGTCGTTTCCTTCTCTGACAATTCAGCAGGGGGTGCCATTTGAACTTGATACCCGGACACTTCGGAGAGGGAATTACCAGCTCCGAATCTCGGATCCCGATGGGTTTTATCAGGTAAAGGAATTTATCCTCAGGTAGATATAACCTGATAGAATATTACTTTTGATATTTGCCTCTCATGTGATAAGCCTTTGGCCTCACAAATGCCCGTATTCCGTGGTACGAAAGGGTCGCCCCCAAGCCTGAGTGCTGACGTCCCGACCACGGGAGTTTTGCACTGACCCTGTCACAGCAATTCCAGTAAACCGTACCTGTATTCATTTGTGCAAGTATGGGAGCAGCACTTTCATAGCTGTCTGAATATACTGCTGCCGTCAGACCATAGGGGGTATCGAGCATGAGTTTCACCGCTTCTTCGTCAGACTTGACTTTTTGAATGCCGATGACCGGCCCAAAAGATTCTTCTGTCATCAAACGCATCGTATGATTGACATCTGTAACAACCGTTGGTATAAAATAGTAACCCAGGCCTTCCCACCGCTCTTCACCAAATACAATTTTCCCACCTTTTAAGATGGCTCTTCCAACCTGCTGCTGCAAAAATGTGACCTGGTCTTTCCTCACCAATGGCCCCACCATCGTATCTTTTAGCATGGGGTCGCCAATTTTCCACTTCGCACTCTCCGCAACAAATGCCTCCAAAAATGGCTTGTACACATCTTTGTGCACATAAATCCGTTCTACTGCACAACAACTCTGGCCACCATTGTAAAAAGCGCCCTCTGCCGCCGCAACTGCTACCGCTTCGATATTGTGATTGTCTGCATTTACATACAATGGGTCTTTTCCTCCCAGTTCCAACTGGCAGGGCACCATTTTATGTGCTACTTTTTCATATATATATTTTCCGGTTTTGTAAGAGCCTGTGAAAAAATAACCGTCTAACGGTAGTTCCAGCAGGGCTTCTCCCGCTTCTTTTCCGCCTGTTACTACCTGGAAGATATCTGTTGGAATACCGGCCTCATGGAGCAATTGTTCAATTTTTAACCCCGTTAGAGTTGTGTACTCTGAGGGTTTGTAAAGCACAGCATTTCCTCCGATCAATGCCGGAATAAATACATTCACCCCTACCAGATAAGGATAGTTCCAGGCCGAAATATTGCCAATTACGCCCAGAGGTTCATAGACAATTTTTTCTCCCAAACCATCATCCGTAGTCATCCACTCTTCGGTCAGCCACTTCTCCGACTGCTCAATAAAAAACCGGATCCTGTTGCGGGCTCCGTTTAGCTCATTGTGCGATTGCCATAATGGTTTGCCCATCTCGCTGGTTAATGTCTGAGCCAGTTCTTCGGCATTCTTTTCCAGTAAAATATCAAATCTTTGAATAGCCGCAATTCGCTCCTTTACAGGCACTTTCGCCCATGAAGGTTGGTTTTTTCGCGCAGTCTGGTATATCGTCCGTATGATTTCAGGTGCGTCAGTTTCAATCGTTGCGATGACCGATTCAGTAGCCGGATTAATAATTTGCATGGGAGGTATTTAATATTGTTACAAATATATATACCTATTTGCGATCAGCCACAAAAAAAGACAGCAGACTTTACATCTGCTGTACTTTACCGTAAATATTTACAATCCTAATGCCTTCTTATGTACTTAAGATGCTATGATCTGTCAGAGGTCACTATATATTTATTTTTTCTGCTGTTGCGTGCATTAGTAAATCGTAAAATATCATCTATTTCTGTGTGCAGGAAATGGTAAATTTACCATCCTAATCAACAAACTATGATCTCAGTCCCTCAACGGATGATTGGTTTTTATACTTCCGGACAAAAAGGTCCTCTGCTTTTTTTTATAGGGGGAATCCACGGCAATGAACCTGCCGGAGTGATTGCGCTTCAACGGGTATTTAATAAGTTATCGGGCTTGTCCCTTCCGTTTGCCGGAAAATTTGTCGGAGTCTGCGGAAATATGCCGGCACTCTCCAACGGTATCAGGTATATAGATAGGGATTTGAATCGCCTTTGGTCTCAGGTGGAAATAAATCGGATAAAAGCTACCCCGGAATCGGAGCTGAATTCGGAGGAAAAGCAGTTGCTAGAGCTGCTGGATATCATTGAATCAACGTTTGATGGTTCCTGTTCTCCCGAAATTTTGATCGACCTTCATACCACTTCTGCTTCCAATGGTCTCTTTAGTATTGTTACGGAAGATGCCGATAACGCTCGTCTTGCTTCTTCACTGTACGCACCAGTGATTCTCCGGCTGACAGATTCGCTTGCCGCTACCACAAATATTTTTGCAAAAAACCGCGGATATAAATCACTTGCATTTGAGGCAGGACAACATGCTGATCCGACTTCCATCGACAACCATGAGGCTGCTATCTGGCTTTTGCTGGAAGCTACAGGTTGTCTTCATAAAGACGATGTCCCTGAATTTGATCGCTGGCAGTCTCAATTGATACACGCATCAAAAGGGCTTCCCCGTTATGTGGAGGTCATTTACCGCCATGAAATTTCAATGGCGGATGGCTATGAAATGTATCCGGGTTTTGCCAATTATTCGAAAGTCAAAGCGGGAGATGTGGTTGCTAAAGACCTAAAAGGACCGGTCACCGCTCCTGCCGATGGCATGATGCTGATGCCACTCTACCAACCACAAGGGGAAGAGGGGTTTTTCCTGATTCAGGAACTGGAAAAACCGTTTTTCTGATTGAATTTTACCGTTCAACAGGTTTGTCCACGACGATTCTTTCTTCCCGGTTGGCAATCTCCCACGCAGTGTAAAATACCTGCCGGGCAATTTTGGCCGTTTTCTCAAAATTGATTTTCTCTACATCATCGGTCGGTTTGTGATAATCCTTATGTGTACCGGAGAAATAGAAAATAACCGGGATGCCGTTTTTGGCAAAATTGTAATGATCGCTCCGGTAATAAAACCGCTGAGGGTCATTATCTGCATCATATTTGTAATCCAGAATAAGACCGGAGTACTCTTTGTTTACCCGCTCACTGATCGCATGAAGTTCTGTACTCAGTCTTTCGGAGCCAATGACATAGGTATAATTGGCTGAGTCAGGAGAATTTTCATATTTGCTGTCAATCCTTCCAACCATATCAATATTAAGATCGACCACCGTATTTGCCAGCGGGTATAGCGGGTTACTGGTATAATATTCTGATCCCAACAATCCTTTTTCTTCACCTGATACAAGCATAAAAAGCATACTGCGTCTGGGTCTGTGACCAGCCTCTGCTGCAAGGGCAAATGCCTCGGCAATTTCCATAATCGAAGATGTACCAGATGCATCGTCGTCTGCGCCATTATTTACCTCTCCGTTTCTGCTTACACCGATATGGTCGTAGTGGGCTGTGAGTACCAATAGTTCATCTTTTTTATCAGTACCTTCAAGATATGCCAGGACATTTTCGCCACTTTTTACGGATCCCTGGATGTCTGCGGAAAGAGAAAAATTCGCTTTTTTAAAATCTAAAACAGCAGGTTTGTCGGATGTCGCCAGTTCTTTTTTCAGATTTTCGGCTTTTGCTTTTGCCAGCCCCAGTAAATAATTGCCTGCAGTTTCAGAAAGGTATATTCCCGCCATCGATACGGTTTGTTCTCCTGTTATAGACATCGAGCTTCTTCCTGCAAATCGTTTGACAACCGTGAATACAGAGTCTGGAAGAATGAGCATGAAGGCTTTTGCGCCGGCGGCTTTATAGGTTTCTCCGCGGCTTCTCCATTCTCTGAGCTGATCCAGAAGCCGGATAGATGTCTCTGCCCCGGGATTGGGATCTCCTGCAAAAACTACCACGAGTTTGTCCTTCACATCAGTATGACGGAAATTGTTGTAGCTTTCTGACGAAAGACCATAACCGCCAAACACAATGTCCCCGGTCAGTTGTGGAGGAAGCCCCGGCCCGTAGTAGGAAAAATCATCTTTGAATGCGAATGTTTTTTTCCCGATGGACATCGTTGCCTCATTTACGCCTGACTGGTTGAGGTAAAATTGCTGGAAATAACTGCCAGATTCCGGAACACCACCCGGAAGTCCCATTCGCAAAAACTGCGATTTGATATACAGACCGGCGATTTTCTGTCCACGCTCACCGGTTTCCCGACCTTCTACCAGATCATCTGCGAGAAAGGATATATGTGCTTTTATATCCCGTGCTTCAATGGTTTTTCCAAATGTTAATGCATTTTCATCAACCTGGGAAAACCCTGATAAAGCAGTCAGTATTGAAAGTAGGATCGTATAAAATGACTTCATATTAATTCGAATTGGTGTTCCGGAAATGTAGCAAAATCTAACAATTTATCACAATGCAGCAATGATTCCAGCAAATTCGGCAGCATTCATACTGGCTCCTCCGACTAAACCACCATCTATATCCTCTTGAGAGAATAATTCTGCTGCATTGGCTGCTTTGACACTGCCTCCATATAACAAGGAGATCTGATCCGCTACACCATCACCATATTTTCCGGAAATCAGAGACCGGATAGTAGCATGCACTTCCTGCGCCTGAGCCGGGGAAGCAGTTTTGCCTGTACCAATTGCCCATACAGGTTCGTAGGCTATAATCAGCTTGCTGAAATTTTCTGCATCGAGATGAAAAGCACCTTCGCTGAGTTGTGTGCTGTTTACCTCCATGGTTTTACCAGACTCGCGCTCTTCGAGCGTTTCTCCAATACAATAGATGGGTACAAGTCCGTGTGCAAGTGCCCGATTGATTTTGGCTGCCAGAATAGCATTGGTTTCTCCAAAATATTGTCTTCTTTCCGAATGACCAATGATAACATGGGTCACACCGATAGAAGTGAGCATGGCGGCAGAGATTTCGCCAGTATATGCACCGCTTTCTTCCTGATGCAGGTTTTGGCCTGCTACAAAAACCCGGTCGTTGGATGCCGCAAGCTCTACCACTTTGCTGAGATAAGGATAAGAAGGAGCGAAAATAACCTGAGCATTTTCTTTGGTATTTCCTTCAAAAGCTTCCAATACACCGCCTGCAAGGCTCCATGCTTCGGCGGCAGTAAGGTTCATTTTCCAGTTTCCGGCTGCAATCTTTTTGCGCATAGGGGTTTTTATTAATGATTCTAAAGTCTGATTTCTGAATTATGTATGTTAAGTTCCCGTGAGCGATATTTTTCGGTGATTTCAAACACTTTGGCCAGGATCATTTTTTCTTCATGATCAAAGAGAATTCCCTTCCTCATCATGACTTTTTCGGCTACTTCAAATGCTTTTTCCAGGCGGTAGGTAGTGGTCTCTTCCCCCCCTCCCCAGGAAAAGTCGGGAATATATGACCTGTGAAATCCCGATCCAAATATGTTGGCAAAAACCCCTACTACCGTGCCGGTATTAAACATGGTATTGATGCTGCATTTGCTATGGTCAGCCATCATGAGTCCGCAAAATTGTTTTCCCGTATCGCGAAATGTTTCAGTAGGGTAGTGCCATAGTTTTACATTCGCATAGTTGTTTTTTAGGTTGGAGGAATTGGTATCTGCACCGAGATTACACCAATAACCTAGTACCGCATTGCCTAAATAACCTTCGTGTCCTTTATTGGAATAGCCCATCAGAACAGAATTGGCAATTTCTCCCCCAACTTTACTATGCGGGCCAATGGTGGAATCCCCTCTGAGTTTGGCGCCCATATTTACATGTGCATAGTCACAGATAGCATGAGCCCTGCGGATAATGGCCCCTTCATTGATTTCCACATTTTTCCCTAAAAATATGGGGCCATCTTCCGCATTGAGTACGGCTGCGCGAATTTTTACACCCGGGCTGACAAAAATATTATCTGCGCCGTAGATTCTTGTGTGAGGGTCATCAATTTTGGCCGAGGTTTCCGTACGTGTGATCAACTCAAAATCAAAGCAGATCCATTGATCGTTGTCCTTAAAAATATCGGGAAGGCAACGGATGGCGGAGGGAGAGATTTCCGTTTTCTCTGCTTTTAAACCCAGGTGTTCCAACAACCCCCGGTCTATAATGCCCCGGTGATCGGCAGGTATCAGAGTGGGCGAAAATCTGGCGACAAGTACTTCCTTTTCAGGACTCAGATAGTAGGTGTTTGGGGCCGATTCGTTGGCCAGGTGGCGAAGCTCAGGTTCAGGAAGAAACTTCCCATTCACCCATACGGCTTCAGCCGGAGGCAGTTCATCATTAAATCTTACACCCAGGTAGTCATAAGAAAGCCGTAGGCAGGATTTGCCCGTTGTGCGGCGCCATCTTTCGATTTGGGTAAAAATTCCTTTCCGGATTTCAAAAACCGGGCGGGTAAAGGTAAACGGAAGCAGGTCGAAATGGGAGGTGTCTTCAAAAAGGATATAGGTCATGGTTGGGAATTTGAGGTAAAAATAACACAAGAAGAGCAGTTCTTTAGAACTGCTCTTCTCCAAATCTTTCCTCAAAAGCAGGAAAATTCCTACTGTTTGTTATTTTTATTGCCGTAACGGCTATAAAATTTATCCACGCGACCGGCAGTATCCACCAATTTTTGTTTTCCAGTGAAAAATGGGTGGGAATCACTGGAGATTTCCAGTTTCACGAGGGGATACTCATTGCCGTCATCCCAGGTAATAGTTTCTCTGGTTTTTACGGTTGAACGGGTTTTAAAGGAGAAATCCGTAGAAATATCCTTAAAAATCACTTCTCTGTATTCTGGATGAATGTCGTTTTTCATTACGTCTCAATTTTTGCACTGCAAAGATAGAAGAATGATTGTAAATAAACAATTGCAAAAGGTAAATTTTCGTTTGGGTCTTGAAAAGGAAAATCTTATTTTTGCTATCGACGCTGTATTCCTGCTTATGAAAGGAAGATATATTACCGGTATACTGATTCTTCTCAATATCCTTCTCCTGACTTATATGGTCCAGGGGCAGAATGTATTGCTTAACTATTTTAGCCTCGCTTCGGATGGCGCCGATATTCTATTAGAATGGGAACTGCCCGACGAAGCAAATGTGGTAGAATACAGAATCTTTCGCCGGATAAACGAGGACACCAATCAGGATCACGTGGTTACCATCCCTTCAGATGGTACCGGTAAGTACCAGTACCTCGACGATGGGATTTTCAAAACCACCTCCCGTGTACTGCATTACGATCTTCAAATTATCACTGCCGGTAAAACCTATACCTTTACCAGTAGTGTCTCTCACAATCCTACCTCCATTCAGCGAACCTGGGGAAGTATAAAGTCGATGTTTAAGCCGTGAGGTATATCCTATGATCCGTTCAAAAATTGTCCTGAACTGGCTGGCAACTGCTGCCTTATTCTTTTTGTATGTACCTGTTTTTGCACAGACGTACTGCACAATAGAAAATAAAGCCCGCTGCGAATCACTACTGACTGATTTCCATCAGGCAGGCTGGCAATCACTTCCTGTAAGTGCTGTCGCTATGGAAGTCGGGAAAAAATTGCTCGGAACCCCCTATGTCGCCAAAACACTGGAAATAGAAGGTGCCGAACAATTGGTCGTCGATCTCTCCGGACTTGACTGTACTACCTTTCTGGAAAATGTCGTGGTGTTTTCCCGCCTGATAAAAAAGGACAAACTCGACTTTGAATCCTTTAGCCGAGAACTCGAAAACCTGCGGTACAGAGATGGTCAGCTTGACGGGTATGACTCCCGCCTTCATTATTTTTCTGACTGGATCTTTCACAACCAGCAAAAAGGAATTATTAAAGATGTGACAAAGGCTTGTGGTGGAAAACCGTATGTAAAGCCAATCAATTTTATGTCCACCCATACTTCAGCTTACCGCCAGCTGGCAGACAGCGCGTTTGTTCGTTCTATCCGGCTTGCCGAAAAGGATATCAATTCACGGGAATACTACTATATACCGAAAGCTGAAATCTTACAGAATGAAAGCCGCATAGAAAGTGGTGACCTGATTGCCATTACTACTTCGATCGCAGGGCTTGATATTGTGCATGTGGGTTTTGCTATCAAGAAAAATGGCCGCACACATTTATTTCACGCTTCTACGGGTTCTATGAAGGTGGAGATTTCTGAAAAACCCATCAGTGAATACCTCGCTGGCAACAAAAACCAGTCGGGTATTATGGTTTGCCGTTTGGTTGAACCATAAAGAAGGGAC
Organism: Bacteroidia bacterium; assembly: GCA_041391665.1. Taxonomy (NCBI): domain Bacteria; kingdom Pseudomonadati; phylum Bacteroidota; class Bacteroidia; species Bacteroidia bacterium. The sequence continues at coordinate 2,407,096 of JAWKNO010000001.1, forward strand.
CATGTAGTATGGTCCCTTGCGTGTTAATCAGCGTCAGAGCTGTGAGTTGATAGTAATCCCTAAATTTCTTTCCAAACCATCGCACTTGCCCCCAAAATAGCGGCATTTACGTCTGGTAGTCCGGATGGAAGAATTTTTACCTTATTTTTGTAAATAGCCAGAAGGTTATCCTCCATATGTTGATAGGTAGGGTCAAGGATCCATTTCCCGGCCTTTGCCACACCTCCAAAAAGGAATATGGATTGGGGGCTGAGGTAGGCAACTGCATCTGATAGCGATTCTCCCAAAATTTTACCCGTATATTCAAAAGCTGCTACAGCTACGGGGTCTCCACTTTCTGCAGCTTCAAAAATGTCTTTTGGCGTAAGTTTTTCGGGTAAAATATGCGCCAGTGGACTTTCATCTTTTGACCCTGCCAACAGTTCCTGAACCGTAAGTACCAGTCCCCGCGCAGAAGCGTAGGTTTCTACACATCCTTTCCGGCCACAGGTGCACATTCTGCCTCCCCTGACTGCACACACATGACCAAATTCGCCCGCAAATCCGTCGTGCCCATAGACAAGTTCGCCATTGACGACAAATCCGCTGCCAACTCCCGTACCCAGGGTAATCATGATAAAATCTTTCAGGCCCTTGGCACCGCCATAGATCATTTCTCCAATCGCAGCTGCATTGGCATCGTTGGTTAGGACTATGGGGACTCCGGGGAAATACTCGCTGAAAAGTTGCGTCATTGGAATTACACCTTTCCACTTCAGGTTGGGCGCATACTCGATCGTTCCCTTAAAATAGTTGCCATTGGGCGCGCCAATTCCTACACCTTTAATTTCTACAGGCTCGGGAAGGGATTCGACGAGGCTATGAATTGCGTTGGAGACTACCCGAACGTATTCTCCCACATCCTCATATTTAGGCGTGGACAGTGAAGTCTCCGCCAATGCATTGCCATGCTGATCTACAATTCCGTATTTGGTATTGGTTCCGCCAATGTCTATACCAATTGCTACTGGGGTCATATGCTTCGCTTAATTCTGTATCTGGTTTTTTTATTCCTGTGCTACAATCTCCGGAGCTTTGCCGATTTTATAACCTTTTAAGCCATAAAACAGGATATATACATAACATAAAATAGGTACAAGGAAAGAAATCTGAAGTCCCGCCGAATCTGCAACTGCTCCCTGAATCAAAGGTACAAGCCCGCCTCCCAGAATCATCATCACCAGCAGGGAAGAGCCCTGAGAAGTGTATTTTCCCAACCCATCAATCGAAAGGGTAAATATATTGGACCACATGATCGAGTTAAACAAACCAATGCCAATCACAGTCCACATCGCGACCGCACCACCTGTACTGACGGTAATCAGCAGCAGCAAAATATTTACCCCCCCAAAAACTGCAAGCGTTTTGGCCGGGAAAGATTGCCCCAGAACAAAAGCACCAATGTTTGCAACTATGAATATCAGAAATGGAAGAACATCGACCAGGCTGAGTGTAAATCCGCTTTTGGTGAGTGCTGCGAAAAAAACAAAAGCAAATACTGCAAGGGTAATCGCCACCATTGTTACAAAAAGTTTTGTATCCAGTTTTTTGGATAGGCTTGCCGCTCCCAGAAACCGTCCGATCATGGCACCTCCCCAATAAAAGGCGAGAAAAACATCCGCCTCATTGGGCTTTAATCCGCCAAGGTTTTCAAGTCCGAGGTAATTGATCAGCGAACTTCCGATCGTTACTTCACCTCCTACATAACAGAATATGGCAAACATACCGAAAACCAGATATGGATATTTGAGCGCTCCGAGACCGGGTTCTACACTTTCTGAGTCTATGGGGGGAAGATTCGTAAACCAGATAACCACACCCACCAGAATAAACATGGCGGCAAAAACAAGGTAAATGGTTTTGACAGACTCAGCCGTAAGTGTGCCAGAGGCATCGACAAAAAAATCAAATACAAAATATCCGCCGATGAGTGGCGCAATGGTAGTTCCAAAAGAGTTGAAGGCCTGAGCCAGGTTTAGACGGCTTGAAGCGGTACGGGATGGCCCGAGTATAGCTACATAGGGGTTGGCCGCAATTTGTAGCAAGGTCAAACCGATTCCCAACAAAAAGAGTGCAGCAAGGAAATATCCATACACCTGATTATGCGCAGCAGGATAAAAAAGCGCGCAGGCTAGTGCCGAAATTCCAAGTCCGGCCATGATGCCGTTTTTATATCCAATTTTTTGAATCGGGTCTCCCGCAGTTGCAGAAATGATAAAGTAGATCAGAGACCCAACAAAATAGGCTCCGAAGAAAAAAGACTGCACCAAATATGCCTCGGTATAGCTCAGGTCAAATACATCTTTCAGATAAGGGATCAAAATATCATTCATACAGGTAATAAACCCCCACATAAAAAACAACAGAAACATTGTGTACAATGCGGTTGGTTTCGCCTCAACGTATTGGGAGGTAGAATTACCGGAAGGAGCAGATGTAGTAGCCATGGGATTAATAATAAGTAGATAATCAGCCCAAACTAAATCGATTTAGGCAAAAAAACAATACTAGTAATTAGGGATTCGCTGAAGGGTAAGGTTTACCTCCGAAATTTTGACATTATTATTAAATGTCTGAATCAGCCGCTTGAGCTTCTCGTCGAGTTCGTTCCGCTTTACATCTACTTTTGCCGTATCTTTGGAAAGCGTTTTGCTTTTATCCAGAATTTCCATCAGCCGGGTATGATAGAGCTTATAGGTAGAAATATATTCATTGCTGATGGACTCTAGTTCCTGCTGAATAAACTGCGCCTGGTTGGCGGCATACAGCGGGTAGTTAAACTTGGGTTCGTTTAACGCTTTCTGGTAATCGATATTTCCTCTCCGATCCTTATATTCATTGACAATTCCATCTAAATGGTAACCAAGTTCTTCCGGGCGATAATATTTTCCCAGAATTTCATGCACTGGAACATTTTCAAGGCTTCCATTGGTCAGGTTGGGATGGAGTGTTGTGACCCTGTCGCTGACAAACGCATCCATGACAGTACGGAGTGCTTCTGTTTTGACCTTTAATTTGTCGAGGTTGGAGTTGAAATCATAACTTGCGCGGGCCAGCGCTTCATAGTGAGAGATATATTTCCCAAGTGCTGCTTTAAACTGTTTCAGGTCATCAACAGAAACTTCCTTTTCTTTCACAACGGTACTTGAGACCAGATCTACAACAGCACTAATAGAGCTCAATGCCGGTACAGAGCTGGTAAGTGCGGTTGTGATCGGGCTTTCAACAATCATCTTTACGATTTCAAGAAATTTACCAGGGTTGCGATCGTTAAATTTGGGATTAGATTTAATGATCTGCTGGTCTATTAAGTCAATGATTTCGGTATTGAGCGAAAAACCGAGATCCTCATTCGTCGGACTGTTGAGCAGGCCAACATCATTGAGATATTCAGATTGGGCCAAAGCAGCGTCAATGGCATCAAAACTATTGATGGAAGCCCTGATAAAACGGGCAGTAGTTACAATTTTTTCCTTCTTTGTCCGGAGACGGGACTCTTTAGACAAAAGATCACTTTCTGTAAGTTTGTTGACCTGCTGGAGACTATTGCTCAGGTCCGTATTTAATCCCGAAATCTGGTTCTGAACATTTTTGTAGTTGGTCTTCACTTTATTGAGCGAATCTTCCAATGCTGCCTTTTCGACCTGAAGCATAAAATATTGCTTATAAATCACGGCGACAGAATCAGAGAGTGACTGCCCCAGGAGCATTTTCCCTGGCAGGAGAATGATAATCAAACTGGCAAAAAATGTAGTTAATCCTTTGATACGCATGAGCAATGGTTTTTGACTGGAAACATTCACTTGGCAAAGCAAATATAAAATTTTTCAGTGCTTCTCATTCTGATCTGAAAAATAAATCCTTTGCCCTTGAGGATATATCATTTAACTAAATCGATTTAGATATATAGTATAAATTTTTATATTTATCCCTAAATCATCGCCCCTGCTTTTTATGAAAAGAACGTCTCTGGCTGATATTGCAGATGCCCTTGGTGTATCCCGGACCCTCGTTTCAATGGTTTTAAACCACCGTGGAGACAAAAATGGTATTAGCAGTGAAACGCAGAAAAAAGTCTGGGAAAAAGCCCGCGAACTCAACTACCAGCCCAATCGTATTGCCAGAGGGCTTCGACTGGGGAAATCCAATACCCTGGGCTTGATTGTCGCCGATATTTCCAACTCGTTTTACGCCCGTATTGCCAGAAGTATTGAAGATGAAGCGGTCAAACATGGATACCAACTGCTGGTTTCCAGTTCCGATGAAAAAGAAAGCCGTGAAAAGGATCTTATTGAGCGTTTCCTTGAGCGCCAGGTCGATGGCTTGATCATTGCCAGCACATTGTCAGATACAGACACCCTGACCGGCCTTTGTCAGCAACAGGTCCCTTTTGTCCTCATTGATCGCTATTTCCCTGATATTCAGACAAACTATGTGATTGTTGACAATGCCTTAGCGGCAGAAAAAATGGTCAGTTACCTGATTGAAAATGGATTTTCGCGCATCGGGCTGCTCACGATTGCACCCGGACATATAAGCTCAATCAATGACAGAGTTAGCGGTTACAAACAGGCGCTGACTAAACATGGAATTGTGTTTGATCCTGATCTGGTAAGGGAAATCTCCTTTGACCGTCTGAATCAAGAAGTGGCCGGCGCCATTCATTCACTGCTTAGTCTTACCAAAAAAGCTGATGCAATTTTTGCGCTCAATAACCATATCGCTGTAGCCTGTCTGGAAAGTCTGTCAGAACTTGGGATTTCGATTCCTGAAGAAGTAGCGCTGGTGAGTTTTGACGATGAAAACCTCTTCCGTTTTTGCCAGCCGCCGATTACGGCTATTTCACAACCGGTAAAAGAGATGGGTAAAAAAGCATTTGAAATTCTGAATCAGGAGATAAACCAAAAAGAATCTACGGAAAACAACCACCAGATTGTTCTTCCCACCAGATTGGAAGTTCGTAACAGCATTAAATAACCCGCGCATCTGGTTTGCAGAGACTGGTTGCCACAATTGTTAAAGTGAAAAACCTATGCCCAACAGAAGATCATTTATCAAACTATCAGCCCTTGGGGCAGCTTTTTCGGGGAGTATTTTGCAGGCATGTGCTGAGTCTCCGACTGCGAAAACGGTTACCAAGCCGATCGTTATCTCTACATGGAGGCATGGATTGGGAGCCAATGAGGCTGCCTGGCAGATACTCTCGAAAGGAGGCAGAGCCCTCGACGCCGTCGAGGCCGGAGTCAGAATTCCTGAATCTGATCCCAACGAACGCTCCGTCGGATTTGGCGGCAGGCCTGACCGCGACGGGATCGTTTCGCTTGATGCCTGCATCATGGACGAAAAAGGGGACTGCGGCTCTGTCGCTTTCCTCCAGAATATCAAAAACCCGATCTCCGTAGCCCGGCTTGTCATGGAAAAAACGCCTCATGTGATGATCGTCGGCGAAGGTGCACTTCAATTTGCCCTCGCAAATGGTTTTCAGGAGGAAAACCTTCTCACGCCTGAATCTGAGGCAGAATGGAAAGAATGGAAAGCCAAACAAGAAGAAACCCGCCCGCCAGAGATTAATGTAGAAAATCATGATACCATTGGCATGGTTGCACTTGATGAGCATGGCAATCTTTCGGGTGCTTGCACCACCAGCGGTGCAGCGTTTAAATACCACGGAAGAGTAGGTGATTCGCCCATTATTGGGGCTGGTCTGTATGTCGATAATGAGGTCGGGGCAGCGACAGCAACAGGTTGGGGCGAGGCGGTAATCCGGGCGGTAGGGTGTTTTCTGGTGGTAGAACTTATGCGCCAGGGAAACAGCCCGGAAGAAGCCTGCCGACTGGCTGTCGAACGTGTGATTAGCAAAAATCCAGACTGGAAGGATATCCAGGTTGGCTTTCTCGCGCTCAACAAAAACGGCGAACATGGCAGCTACTGCATTGCCCCGGGGTTTGACTATGCCGTCTATTCTCCCGAAATCCCCAACGAAATGATCAAAGCAAAAAGTAAATTGTCTTAATCTATTTTACCATGCCTCTTCATACCCTGGAAATATGTATCGACTCCATCGCCTCTGCGATTGCTGCTCAAAAAGGTGGTGCTCACCGTGTAGAATTGTGCGACAATCTCGTAGAAGGCGGAACTACGCCCAGTATGGGGATGATTGATTTGTGCAAACAAAAAGTTTCCCTCGGTATTATGGTGATGATAAGGCCCCGGGGGGGCGACTTTCTGTATGATGATGAAGAATTTGAGGTAATGGCAAATGATATTCTGTATGCCAAAAATGCTGGTGTTCAGGGAGTAGTACTGGGGATGCTTTTGCCTGATGGCCGTGTCGATAAACCCCGGTTGGAGCAGCTGATCCGTATCGCCAGACCCATGGAAGTAACTTTCCACCGGGCGTTTGATATGACCCCTGACCCATTCCGTGCACTCGATGACCTTATCGACCTGGGGATTGACAGGCTGCTTACTTCCGGGCAGGAAGCTGAAGCGGTCGCCGGGATTGAGCTGATTGCCCGTCTGGTTGAACGAGCCGGTAATAAAATAAGCATTATGCCAGGTGGCGGGATCAATGAGTCAAATATCCACCGCATTATCTCCGCAACCGGCGTAACGGAATGTCATTCGACCGCTAAAGATCGGGTCGCCAGCCAGATGAATTATCAAAACCCTAAAGTATATATGGGTAGCCCTGGTTCTGCAGAATATGAGCGGTGGATCGTCAGTGAGTCCAGAGTGAAATCGTTGCTTTCCAACGCAAAAGAATAGTTTTTGGGTAAAAGACAATTGAAAACCCTCGCAGGTATTTTTATTTCTGAATGATTTAACCCATTTTCAGGGCAAAATATATTACATGGTAGGAAAACTCTCATCAACAGAAATCGAATCTATCCTTTCACGGAATTATATCGGCCACCTTGCCTGTACTGATGGCCTGACGCCTTACATTGTTCCCATCACCTATTATTACGATGCACCGCGTAATTCCATTATTGGTTATACGACCGTCGGGCGGAAAATTGAAACCATTCGGAAAAACCCCAAAGTATGTGTGGAGGTCTCCGAAATTACCAATTTGACCAACTGGACAAGCATCATTGCCGAAGGAACATACCAAGAACTGACCGGTAAAGACGCGTTTGAGGCTGTAAAGCTGCTCATGCATGACCTGGCAGAGATTATCAATGCAGAAGGACAGCAAAAGGTCGATTTTATCAGCGATATGGCCCGATTGGCAGAAGATAAAGAAAAGGTGATTTACCGGGTACATCTGGAAGAAAAAAATGGCCGGTTCGAAAAAAGCGAAGGCTGATTCCTTTCACACACACTCCTGCGATATTTATACTAACTAATAGCAATGTTATGCAGAAAGATTTAAAAAAATACTGGCGAACCAATCTCCTGTATATGGCTATCTTACTGGGTATATGGTTTCTTGTATCTTTTGGCTTTGGCATTTTTTTCGTTGATGCCCTGGATACGATACAAATCGGCGGATTTAAGCTGGGGTTTTGGTTTGCTCAGCAAGGGTCCATTTATGTCTTTACCATTTTGGTATTTGTGTATGCCTGGTTGATGAATCGGCTGGATGAGGAGTATGATGTGGACGAGAAATAAAATATTGATTTACCCTGGTAATTAATCTGCAAAGTCATGGGCGTACAAGCGTGGACATTTTTAATCGTAGGACTTTCTTTTGCCCTCTATATAGGGATAGCGATATGGTCAAGAGCGACCACAACGAAAGAATTTTATGTAGCAGGGGGAGGGGTCTCTCCATTAGCAAATGGTATGGCTACGGCTGCTGACTGGATGTCTGCTGCTTCTTTTATTTCGATGGCAGGGCTTATTTCCTTTATGGGCAGAGATGGCTCTATGTATTTGATGGGTTGGACAGGTGGTTACGTCATGTTGGCGCTGTTGCTGGCTCCTTATCTGCGAAAATTTGGCAAGTTTACGGTACCTGATTTTATCGGTGACAGGTATTACTCCAATACAGCCAGAGTCGTTGCAGTCTTTTGTGCAATATTTGTCTCTTTTACCTATGTCGTAGGGCAAATGAAGGGGGTGGGAATTGCCTTCTCCCGGTTTCTGGAAGTCGATTTCACTACTGGGGTAATTATCGGAATGGCCATTGTCTTTTTCTATGCAGTGCTGGGAGGAATGAAAGGAATTACCTATACACAGGTTGCTCAATATTGTGTTTTGATCTTTGCATACCTCGTCCCTGCGATTTTTATCTCTATTCTGGTAACCGGAAACCCGATTCCTCAATTTGGTTTCGGTGGTACAACAACAGCAGCGTATGGCGGTGAGTATCTGTTGGAAAAATTGAATATGCTTCATACTGACCTGGGGTTTAAAGAATATACCTCCGGCGTGAAAAGTACTTTTGACCTGTTCTGCATTACCCTGGCACTCATGGCCGGAACCGCAGGGTTGCCACACGTAATCATTCGGTTTTTTACCGTGCCCAATGTAAAGGGGGCTCGTAAATCAGTCGGATACGCCTTGATTTTTATCGCAATCCTGTACACAACGGCCCCGGCTGTAGCCGCATTTGCCCGCCTGAATATGATCCAGACAATTTCTGGCAAAGCTTATGCATCTGCTCCGGCATGGGTAAAAAACTGGGAAAAGACACACCTGATTACTTTCGAAGACAAAAATGGAGATGGTAACATGCAGTACCTTGCTGACAAAGAAGCAAATGAAGTTACCATAGACCCGGATATCATGGTGTTGGCCAATCCTGAAATTGCCAAGCTGCCCGCATGGGTAGTGGCACTGGTGGCCGCAGGTGGGCTGGCAGCGGCCCTTTCTACTGCCGCCGGGCTGTTGTTGGTTATTTCTACGGCAGTTTCTCATGACCTTTTGAAAAAAACATTTAAGCCTGATATCACCGATAAGGAGGAGTTGTTATATGCGCGTATAGCTGCCGGGGTGGCAATCTTGATTTCCGGCTACTTTGGCATTCATCCGCCTGATTACGTAGCCGCAGTTGTCGCCTTTGCTTTTGGATTAGCCTGTTCTTCATTCTTTCCCGCAATCTTTCTGGGTATCTTTGACAAACGAACCAATACTCAGGGGGCAGTAACCGGGATGCTGGTCGGAATTCTTTTTACCGCAGGGTATATTATCTATTTTAAATTTATTAACGTAACCGCAAATACCCCGGAAAACTGGTGGTTTGGGGTGTCTCCTGAAGGTATAGGCACAATCGGCATGGTCATCAACCTGGTGATTACGCTGGTTGTCTCCCGCCTGACGCCGGCACCCCCGGCAGAAGTTCAACAAATGGTGGAGGATATACGTATTCCCCGTGGATCTTCTGCTCCCATACAGGGACACTAGACATTGAAAGGAATTCCCTAAAGGGTTTACAGATTAAAATGAACAAATTTTATACCTTTGCGAAGGCATAAAAATTAAGGAAGTAGTATGAGTGCAAACGAAGAATACGTCTCGCTCAATTTTATTGAAGCAATCATTGAAGACGAAAAGAAAAAAAATGGTGGAAAACCTATATTAACTCGTTTCCCGCCTGAGCCTAATGGCTATCTTCATATTGGCCACGCCAAATCTATTTGCCTCAACTTCGGTCTCGCACAAAAATATGGAGGGAAAACCAACCTCCGTTTTGATGATACAAACCCCACGACCGAAGAAGTCGAATATGTAGAATCGATTAAAAAAGATGTAAAGTGGCTGGGCTTTGATTGGGAAGACCGTGAGTTTTATGCATCCGATTATTTCGGTCAACTATATGATTATGCCGTAGCGCTGATCAAACAAGGCCAGGCCTATGTAGATGATTCTACTCCTGAAGAAATCCGTCGTATGCGTGGCGTGCCCACCGAAGCGGGAGAGGAAAGCCCCTATCGCAACCGTTCGGTGGAGGAAAATCTCGATCTGTTTGAAAGAATGAAAAATGGGGAGTTTCCCGATGGCTCGAAAGTCCTTCGGGCAAAAATCGATATGGCTTCCCCCAACATGCATCTCCGCGACCCGATTATGTACCGGATTATCCACGCCCATCATCACCGCTCCGGTGATGCCTGGTGTATCTATCCGATGTATGACTGGGCTCACGGACAAAGTGATGCGCTCGAAGGAATCACGCATTCGATCTGTACCCTGGAATTTGAAGTTCATCGTCCTTTGTACGACTGGTTTCTCGACCAGCTTCCTCCCTTTGATCCACGACCCAGACAAATAGAGTTTGCCCGGTTGAATCTGAGTTATACCATTACCAGTAAGCGCAAACTGCTCGAACTGGTAACCGGTAAATACGTGACCGGATTTGATGACCCCCGGATGCCGACGATTTCTGCCATGCGCCGGAGAGGTTACCCTGCCTCCGCTATCAGGAATTTTGCAGACAGAGTGGGAATTGCCCGCCGGGAAAATGTGATTGATGTCGCTCTTCTGGAGTATAGTGTGAGGGAAGAACTCAATAAAACGGCGCCACGTGTAATGGCTGTTCTGGATCCGTTAAAAGTGATTATTACGAACTACCCCGAAGATCTGACGGAAGATTTTGAGGTGGAAAATAACCCCGAAGATCCGGCATCTGGCTCCCGAACTATGCCTTTTTCCAGAGAAATTTATATCGAACGGGAAGATTTTATGGAGAATCCTCCAAAGAAGTTTTTCCGGCTCGGCCCTGGCAATGAAGTGCGGCTGAAAGGGGCTTATATTATTCGTTGCGACGATTTTAAAAAAGATCCGGAAACAGGCGAAATAACGGAAATCTATGCAACTTATGACCCTGATACCCGAAGCGGTTCAGATACCAGCGGGAAAAAAGTCAAAGGAACGCTCCATTGGGTTTCGGTTGCACAGGCGATAGAAGTAGAAGTTCGGCTCTATGACCGTTTGTTTATGGATCCTGATCCTGACGGACACAAAGAACACGACTTTAAAGAGTTTCTCAATCCAAATTCTTTGGTAGTTACCCGTGCATTTGTAGAGCCTGGGCTGAAAAATGCACAGGTGCTTGATCAGTTTCAGTTTATGAGAAAAGGGTATTTCTGCGTAGATCAGGATTCTACCTCAGAAAACCTGGTGTTTAACCAAACGGTAACCCTGAAGGATAGTTGGGCGAAAGAACAAAACAAATCTTAAAATTGCGATAGCAGATGCGAAAAATCGCAATCTCTGATATACACGGTTGTCTGAAGACACTCAAGGCCCTGGTGGAAAATCAGGTAGAACTGACCAAAAATGATCAGTTGTATCTGCTTGGGGATTATATTGACCGGGGGCCAGATTCCAAAGGTGTACTGGATTATATCATGGGGTTAAAAGAATCGGGTTTTTCTGTCAACTGTCTCAAAGGAAATCACGAGGAAATGCTGGTTCAGGCTGCCGAAGATTCACGTGAAATTTCAATGTGGCTTTACAACGGAGGACAGGAGGCCCTTGCCAGTTTTGGTACAGATTCTCCTTCTGAAGTTCCTGAAAAGTATATCAATTTTGTCAAAAATCTTGACCTGTATTACGAAGTAGATGAATATATTCTGGTTCATGCCGGATTAAACTTTGTGGGCGAAAAACCGGAAAAAGATAGTAGCCAGTTTCTCTGGCGATTACATAATCCACTTCGTGACTACAAATCGATGCTGTGGATCAGGTGGTGGTATGAAGATATTGACTGGAACTGGCTTCAGGACAGAGTCATTGTCCATGGACATACCCCGGTCGAAACCGATGAAATATGGGATATGTATGATCTCCTGGAAGAAGACCAGGTCCTTGACATTGACAATGGCTGTTTTGCCAGATATAAAAATGGTATGGGACAGTTATGCGCATTTGATCTGACAAACCGCGATCTTTACTTTCAAAAGAATATTGAATAAACCCTGGCTTGTAGGCCCCGGCAAATCTCAAAATCTATTGCCCATATCTGCAAATATCATCGTTCAACTGAAGCAGGAATACACCGGACATACGGGGTCGGTATTTGCCATGACCGTGAGTGAAGATGAAAAATGGCTGTTTACCTCCGGAGATGATGGCATCATCGCACAATGGAATCTTGAAACTAAAGCGGATCAGGGAAATGCGGTACTGCGTACGGATAAAAGTGTATATACCCTGCTCTCTCTTCCGGGAAACCGGTTGATGGCTGGTACAAGTGATGGGACAATTTATGTCATCGACCTCCTGAACCGCAAAATCACCCACACCCTGCGAAAACCACCTGCGGCGATCTATCATTTGTATCTTGACCAAACGACAGAAATCGTTTGGTGCCTGCATGGGCAGGGCGGTCTGACATTATACCATAGCCATGATTGGCGTGAAATGAGCCATTTGCAATTATCGGTGAAGCATCTGCGTTCTGTATGTGAAAGTCCTGATGGTGAAAATCTTTTCATTGGTACGAGCGATAATCGCATTCTGGTACTAAACCGCGAAAATGCAAACCAGGTATATGAATGGGCGGCTCATAAAAATTCGGTGTTCTCACTTGCCATTTTACCTGAAAGCGGATACCTGATCAGCGGCGGAATGGATGCTCATCTGAATATTTGGGACACAAAAAATTTGTTCAATTTGATAAAAAGCTTACCTGCTCATAATTTTACCGTAAATGACATTGTGATTTCACCCAGTGGGAACTATTTTGCTACGGCAAGTCGTGATAAAACTTTTAAGCTCTGGAATTCTCATACTTTTGATTTATTGAAAGTAGTGGATTACGAACGGAATCTGGCACATCGTCATAGCATAAACCGTATCAAATGGTTGAACGCAGACAACAGTATCATCACATGCAGCGACGACCGGCGAGTAATTCGCTGGGACGTATTGTTGGACTAAAAAAACAGAGCAATGATTACCCCTATTGAAATCAGGCAACATACATTTAAAAAGGCCCTCCGCGGATTTGACAAAGATGAAGTGCAGGCTTTCTTAGTTGCGCTTTCTCAGGAATGGGAGCAACAGCAGGATAAATACAGAGCACTCAGGGAAGAAATGGACAAGGTGCAAGCCAGCTATCAAACACTGAAAGAAGTGGAAGATATGCTGCACCGGACACTTATGCAGGCAGAACAGTCCTCCCGCGATACCGTAGAAAATGCCCGTCAAAAAGCAGAACTGCGAATCCGTGAAGCTGAAAGCCGCGCACATGAAATTGTAAAAAAAGGTATCGAAGACCGAAATACGCTGCAAAGGGAAATCGAAGAGTTTGCCCGCAGAAGAGATCAGATCTTAACTCAGTTGAGGGTTTTCCTCAAAACCCAACTTGATCGTCTGGAATCCTTCGAACTGGCTGAACTTCCCCCTGCTTCTTTCAATCCTCTGGTTCAGGCCGGTGATAAAAATAATATAGACAACTTTCTGGGTTCAGGCGAAAATGGCACTGCAGACAGCAACCTCCTGAATGATATTATGAACGAATTGTAATATGATCCTATCTGACGCGAGAATTCTCGACGAAATCGAAAAAGGAAATATCGTAATCGAACCCTTCCTGAGAAAACGCCTTGGCAGCAATAGCTATGATGTTCATCTCGGTAAATATCTGGCAGTATATAAAGACCGGGTACTCGATGCCCGAAAACACAATCAGATTGAAGAAATCATCATCCCCGAAGAGGGATTTGAACTTCAACCTGACACGCTCTATTTGGGGGTAACCGAAGAATATACCGAAACTCATGGTCATGTGCCTTTTCTGGAAGGAAAAAGCAGTATCGGTCGACTGGGTATTCATATTCACGCTACTGCTGGCAAAGGAGATGTGGGTTTCTGCAATACCTGGACTCTGGAAATTACGGTCGTACAACCGGTAAAAGTATATCCCGGTATGCCTGTAGGACAACTCATCTATTTTGAAGTGGATGGGAATGTGATCAACCCCTACAATCGTAAGGAAAACGCCAAATATACCTCCCGTACGATCAAGCCGGTGGAGTCGATGATGTGGAAAAATCAGTTCTGAGGTATTCGTTGATAACCCAGATTTCATTTCCCCTGATTTCCTGCTTATATCTGTGCAAGGGCGCTGGTGGAGGCCCGTCAACTACCTGCCCATACTTATCATATATCCCCTCATGGCAGGGACACACAAATTGTTCGCTGTCTTCTTCATAAGCGACCGTACACCGCTTGTGCCTGCATACCAGACTGAAAATCACAAGTTCACCCTCCAGGCGGGTGGTCAGAATTTTTTTCCGGTTGAAACGACTGATTATATAAACCTGTTCCTCCAGATCAGACAATCGTCCTACCTTCATTTCCGGCTCATCCAGCAGGCTGCATCCATGGAGTAATCCCAGTGCACAAACCCCCGCTCCGGCGGTAATACTGTATTTTACAAAATGCTTTCTGTCCATCTCAATACACTCACGAGCAAAAGATCATTTGTGTAAAAAAGAACAATTTTTTTAAAAAAAACGTATCTTTACTGACGGAAAATCAAATGAAGAAAATCATTTCCATATTCCTGGGCCTATTTTACCTTATACTTTCGGTTGGGGTAAATGTCAATTACCACTATTGCCTGGGAAAACTGGATACGATTGAAATTTTTATCACCGACACACATAGGTGTTGTGATTATGAAGCGCGTGCCTGGAGTTGTTGTGAAGATGAACGTTTCTTTTTCCAACTGGATGAAGACCATAATCTGACTCAGGCAGATCCTCTTACAATTAGCCTCAAGGTTTCTCTGCTGGCTGATTTTTCCGAAAATCTTATTCCTGATTTTTCATTTTCAGAGGCCCGCATTGTCATTCCTCCTGAAAATGCCCCACCTCCTGTTTGGGAAAAAGCGTGGTTACGTTTTTGTTCTCCTATTATTTATGGTTAGTGGTTTGTTGAACTCGCATTGGCGTAATCCAACGCCTGTATCCGAATGTTTAACAAATAATTTTAACCAAAATGAAATCTTTCATTATTATCTTCTCTCTGGTAGTATCCGGACTTATATCGGGCCAACCCCTTGATGCACAAAATATTTCTAAGGGTGTTACCTCAATTTCGTTTAATGTGGAGGGGGTATGCGGCATGTGTAAAAGCCGTATCGAAAACTCTGCACTGGTAAAAGGTGTGAAAATGGCTGAGTGGGACAAAGAGACGCATATCCTGAAAGTAGTGTATAACCCCAAAAAGATTTCGGAAACAGAAGTCCACCAGGCGGTTATTGAATCTGGCCATGATACTGAAAAAATAAAAGCTTCCGATGAGGCTTACCAAAAACTCCCCGCTTGCTGCGCCTTTCGCGACGGAGTCGAAAACCACTAATAAGCCAGATGAAATATTTATTTGGCAGCCTGCTATTCGCCTGGCTTCTTATCCCTGTCTCAAAACTTGAAGCGCAGCAAGTTCATAAGTTTTTCCAGGGAAAGATATTACAGACGGATGAGTCTGGCGCTCTGCAACCAGTTGCGGGTGCTGGTGTTTACTGGCAAGGAACTACATTGGGTGCCTTGTCCGACAAAAACGGTGAGTTCCGCCTCTCAAGGACGGAACAATCCCAAAGTCTGATCATCTCTTATACCGGAAGCCAGCGCGATACCGTACAAACCGCCGGACTGGATTCGATTATTATTTATCTGAAAACAATAATCGAACTTGACGCAGTGGAGATAACGGCTCGTAACAAAACAACAGGTATTTCTTTTCTGAATCCCTTAAAAACGGAAATCATTTCTGAAAGAGAGCTGCTGAAAGCTGCCTGCTGCAATCTCAGTGAAAGTTTTGAAACCAGTCCCAGTGTCGATGTCTCATTTTCCGATGCAGTTACCGGTACAAGACAGATTCAGATGCTGGGCCTTGCCGGCCCCTATACCCAGATCACACGGGAAAATATGCCGGATGTAAGAGGGTTGTCCTCCCTGTACGGACTTACCTATACGCCAGGCCCCTGGGTAGAAAGTATACAGCTCAACAAAGGTGCCGGTTCGGTAGTCAATGGCTTTGAAAGCATTGCAGGGCAGATCAACGTCGAACTCCGCAAACCCGAAACAGCAGATCGCTGGTACTTCAATCTGTACGGAAATCAGATGGGCCGCATGGAAGCCAATATCAATTATGCTCAAAAGATTGGGGAAAACTGGTCAACAGGCGTTTTACTCCATGCAAGCGACAACTCCATCCGGCAGGACAACAATGAAGATGGTTTTTTGGATAACCCGGTAGGAAATAACTTCATTGCGGTCAACCGGTGGAAGTATATCGGCAATAACGGACTGATGTTTCAGGCCGGTGTAAAAGGAACCCTGAGCAGATTGGTTGGCGGACAAATGGACTTTATGCCTGCAGATAAAGGCTCTTCTTCAATTTGGGGGATGATTCTCAATACACAAAAAGTTGAAGGTTGGTCGAAAATGGGAAAGGTTTTCCCAGATAAACCCTGGAAAAGTATTGGGGTTCAGGTAGCTGGTGGGAACCATATTCAGCATAGCTATTTTGGACTTAACCGGTATGACGCCGAACAGCAGACTGTCTATGCAAATCTGATCTATCAGGGGATATTTGGCAATACCAATCATAAATTTCGTACCGGTACAAGTCTGCAGTACGACAAGTACGCTGAAACGCTGAACGTGAATTCCTACAACCGCACAGAGATTGTTCCCGGGGCGTATTTTGAATATACCTTATCTCTTCCCGACCGATTTTCGATGGTGAGCGGGGTCAGGGCCGATTATCACAATCTGTTTGGTGTATTTGTAACGCCAAGGATACATGCGAGATATGTTTTGGCGGAGCATACGGTTCTTCGTGCATCAGCAGGCCGAGGCCAGCGCACGGCAAATATCCTGGCTGAAAACAATGGTTTGTTTGCCTCTTCGCGGCAGATCATTATTCAGGGAGATGACCGCAATAAACCTTACGGTCTAAATCCGGAAGTCGCCTGGAACTATGGCATAAACATTACCCAAAACTTCAGGCTGGATTATCGCGATGGATATGTGAGTGCAGATTTTTACCGGACAGATTTTAAAAATCAGATCGTCATTGACCTTGACCAAAGCCCCCAGAAGGCGGTTTTCTACAACCTGAGTGGCCCTTCATTTTCCAACAGTTTTCAGTTGATGGCAGAATATGAAGTCGTCAAACGACTGGATGTAAAACTCGCGTATCGTTGGTTTGATGTGAAGACTAGTTATCAGACCGGTTTACTCGAAAAACCGTTGGTTTCGGCCCACAGGGCATTTGCCAATGTCGCATATGAAAGCCGTAGCTATTGGAAATTTGACCTGACTGTCAACTGGCAGGGTAGCAAGCGGTTGCCTTTTACGGGAAGTAACCCGGAAAACTATCAGTTACCGACGCGTTCGCCCGATTTTTTTATGGTCAACGGGCAGGTGAGTAAAGTGTTCCGCGAGAAGCTGGATGTATATATGGGGGTTGAAAATCTCCTGAATTTCAGGCAGAATCGACCATTTATTTCCAGCGAGGCTCCTTTCTCCGAATTTTTTGACAGTTCAATCGTGTGGGGACCAATCTTCGGAAGAAATATTTATCTGGGTCTCCGTTACAAAATCAGGTAGACAAAGACAGATTTTTCAGGATATATTTTCCGAGAATATCAAACTCAAGGTTCACAGGGTCTCCGACCTTTAAATCCTGAAAACTTGTATGCTCAAAGGTGTAAGGGATGATCGTTACAGAAAAACGGTCTCCCAACGCCTCAACCACTGTGAGGCTTACACCATTCACACAAACGGATCCTTTATCGACAAGCAAACCGGCAAATTTTGGGTCAAATCCAAAATAAAACATCCAGGATCCATCTCGCAATTCTATCGAAAGCACTTCACCTCGCGTATCGACATGCCCCTGTACAAAATGGCCATCGAGCCGGTCACCTACCCGGAGGCATCGTTCGACATTTACTTTTTTACCAGTTGTCCATGAACCAAGGTTCGATTTTTCGAGCGTTTCCTGAACAGCCGTGACTTTGTACAGGGCAGGTGTTTGCTGCGAAACGGTTGTAACCGTAAGACAGACGCCATCATGCGCAATACTTTGGTCAGGTTTGATTGTATCTTCAAAAGGCGTTTCCAGCAGAAAGGTGCGGTTAGAACCTTCCTCCAGCACCTCTCTGACTACACCTGTAAATTCAATAATTCCTGTAAACATACCTTAACGCATCAAAGTTACCCATCCTGTGCGCTCACCGGTTGTATTTCCGCCAAGGCCCAGTTCTTCGTAGCGAATATAATAATAATAGACACCTTCTTTTGCTTCTTTGCCGTCAAATGCCTGGCCTTCCCACAATACACCTATATCGGTGGTAGTTGTGTGCATAAGTCTTCCCCACCGGTCAAAGACCTTAAACTCTTTCAGAATCACATCCCGATAGAATTTGGGTTTAAAAATATCATTGATCCCATCCTGATTGGGACTAAAAACATTGGCCATAATAAGATTTGGACAATAATCTATACAGAATGGCTCTGATATCGGGCTGGTATTGCCAAGCGTATCCGTCGTAGTCACCGCATAACAACCAGCATAGCCAGTCAGGTCATTATTAAAGTTAAACTGAAGCAGGGTATCTGTTCCAAAACTTCCATAAGATAGTCGTGTTACCTCACGGTATGGGCCGGCAGGATTATTGGCAAATAAAACAGAGATAAAAGCGGCATCCCCATCACAACCTAAAAGCGGTTTTGTTACAGAAACCTCATGAATGAGATCCTGACAATTGCCAAATGTGGTAATGTCTGGCGGGCAGGGCGGCTCATCATCCTGTGCAAAATCGCAGGCAACCTGTGAGTCATTGAGCAGTGGATCTTTGACTCCCTGTACATTATGACTGCCAGTGGAGCGGATAAAATAACAATACCTGACAGAAGGGTTCAGATTCAAATCCTGATAAGTATGGGTATTGGCGCCTGTACCTGGTATGGTATTGATGAGTAAAAAGGGTCCGCCATTTTCGCTGCGATAAATTTCATAAGCCTCATTCATCCACGGTACAAATTCAGTCCAGGCAAGATCCATGGAGTTGCTGCCGGTTCCGGATGCGGTCAGGTAAATACTGGACCCAATATTTTTTCCGTTGCTGTTGTTGACGAGCAGTCCGAGTCCGTCAAACAATTCTACTCTATAATTATATCCTCTTACATCTGTATCGATCCCCGTATCAGTGAAGGTCGTATCGTTGTAATTCAGGGTGGCGATTTTGATAGCCGGGAATCCATTGTTATTGGCCCGGTACAAATGATAAGTATAGGGCGCCGGGAAAAACTCATCAATCACAGGCAAAGACCATGTTACAAAGATGGAACCATTGACCGGATCCGTAACAGAAACACTATCGTTGGTCATGTATAGTTCATCATTCAAAATCTCAATACAGGCCTCATTGGTTGCACAGCTTTCCAGTGCAGGGATGAGCGGTTCGATCGGTACATCATATATGGCAGTTACCACATAACAAATATCAGTTCCAAGTACACCCTCAAGGTCGGTGAGGGAATCTACAAATTGGGTGGAGAGCCAGCCTTTATTATAATTAATGAGGGTAAAACCAGCATCAGCGGGGCTGATTTCGCAGCAGACGGTATCCTCCATCCAGCCGGGCGTTCCGATTTTTCGATAGACATTGTACCCCAGCACTTTCTCTTCACAGAAGGTCGGTAACCAATTGAGCACTACAGAGCGGGAGCCTTTTGTCACCGAAAGTTCTGAAGGCGGAGGCGGAATTACCCGTATAGAAACCGCTTTATTGGCCGAGAGGGTAGTGCTGAGAGAGTTGGGAGACGAATAGCTCTTATTATCGGTTGCGTAGAAGTCGACCTGATAGAATTGTTTGCGGATATTGTCGCATGCCGTTTCCCACCGGATGGTACCTTTGATGGTATCTACCGGAAGTCCGGCGGTGTTGACTGTACTTACGGGAAGATTGCTGTATGGAAAAGAATTGCCGGGAACGGGATCCACGACCAGACCACTTAACGTCGCCGTATTTGTTACGGAAAACGGCCCATTGTTGCCGATCACCCCATTGTTGAGTTCAAGATATACGCTATCACTTTCATCGGGGTCGTAGGCGAGGTAGTCAAATTCGATGACATCACCCGCATACACACAAGTATCATTGATAGTTTTAATAACCGGAGGATTATTGTCGCAGTCGATCACCCACACGGCCATATCTCTTACGACATAGCCGAGCAGCTGTCCGTTTCGCCATTCTTCTACCACGTAAGCAAAATTAAAGATACCTTCTTTCATTGGGGAGTCCCAGGTGACAATACCAGTCACAGGGTCCATGGTGAAGGTACTAACGCCGAATGCCGCATTGTCAGGAAACCGGTAGCCATTGGCAATGGAGGGAGGGTTGGGGGGATCGTACTGATAGGACTCCCTGAGATAGTAAGCGAGCGAGTCTCCATCAGGGTCAAATCCACCCGGGTTATGAGTCCAGATTTTGCCGAGACAGGCATCATCGAGCGGTTCATTGAGGAGAAGCGGCGTATTATTTGAGCCGATAATGGCAGGGGTAATAAAAATACGGGTATAAACATAAAAAGAAACCTCTTCGGGGGAGGTGATATTGTTGACTGAGCCGTGTCTGGCTATATCCTGATAACGGATTTCGTATTCTCCCGGTCCCGGGAAAACATAGGTAGCATAATAGAGATTTCTTTTTACGGTTCCTTTTACCACGACCCCCGCTTTAGGATTCTGTATATTGCAGTCGCTGGGAATATTGACCAGGTTTCCCCCATTGGCTCGGGGTACTTGTACGAGGGTGGTGAGAAGAATTGGCGGAGAGGATATCGACCAGATTTCAATATCGGCAGAACACCGGTCAACCCCGGCTGGAGCGGGGTCAGTATAAGTAGTCAGAGTGATTTCATAGCTGTTGGAATTGTTGGGATCATTGCGTTGAGCAGTGATTTGGCCTGCAAGGTTGTGTGTAGCCAGGACTTCAGGAATTCCCGAAATAATACCGAAAAGTATTACTACGGCTATTCGTAAAGGAAAAGATATATAGGAGTTACCAGTTAGCATAGGGTGTCTTTTTGTGTTCAGGTAGCCGGAATCGTCTGAATAATATACAAAATTAAGCGAACGTACCCCCAAAACCCCAACGTTTTGTTTGAATACATGACACGCGGGCAGGGATTAAGGTTACTATTATACCATATAAAGACCCGAATGGTTGAGTCTTTCCACAGAGATAAAAAAAAAATACACAAGTGGGCAAGAAGAACGCGAATTCTTTTATTGCAGGTTGCATTTTGTATAAAATTATTCGTAATTGCACGACCATTTCAGGAACCAATAGAAACAGATGGATACTAAAAGTTATAAAACCCTCTCCGCTACCTTAGCTACCATTGAAAAAAAGTGGCTGGTAGTAGATGTTGAGGGTAAAATATTGGGAAGGGCGGCCAGTGAAGTTGCCCGGATTCTTCGCGGGAAGCATAAGACAAATTTCTCTCCACACATGGATTGCGGTGATAATGTGATCATTATCAATGCAGACAAGGTGGTGTTTTCAGGAAACAAACTGGACCAGAAGTCTTATCTTCACCACACCGGTTACCCGGGTGGTCAGCGTGAAGTAGTTGCGCGTAATCTACTGAGCGATAATCCTGTTGATCTGTTTGAAAAAGCAGTCCGAGGGATGCTTCCCAAAACCAAGCTGGGTAAAGCTATTATTAAAAATATGAGGGTATATGCTGGTGGAGAGCATCCTCATACAGCCCAAAATCCACAGGAATATAAGATCTCATAAAGAAATTATTTATTCATTACAATGAGTGATATCGTTAAAGTAGGTCGAAGAAAGCGCGCAGTAGCCCGGATATTTTTTTCTGAAGGCGGCACGGGTAAATTCGAAATCAACGACAAGGAGCTGGGAGTATATTTTCCCGTAGAAACCTTACGCATTAAAGTGCTTCAGCCATTTGCTGTTCTGCAACTTCCTGATGCAGAATTTGATGTAAAAGTGAATGTGAATGGTGGTGGTATCACCGGCCAGGCAGAAGCAGTAAGAATGGCCCTTGCACGGGCGCTGACCGACATGAATGAAGAATACAGAAGCCCGCTTAAAAAGGCTGGGCTGCTTACCCGTGACCCACGGCGTGTAGAGCGGAAAAAATACGGACTGAAAAAAGCAAGAAAGAGTACTCAATTCTCCAAGAGATAAGCGGATATGGAGCAACCTACCTACCAAGCATTACTGGACGCAGGCGTTCACTTTGGCCACCTCAAAAAGAAGTGGAATCCCTATATGTCTCCATACATTTTTATGGAGCGCAATGGAATCCACATTATTGATTTGAATAAAACGCAACGGATGCTCGATGAAGCAACCCGCGCTGCCAGACAACTCGCAATCTCCGGTAGAAAAATTCTTTTTGTCGCTACAAAAAAGCAGGCTAAAGATATCGTCGAAGCAGAAGCAAACCGCGTGAATATGCCGTTCGTTACCGAACGCTGGCTCGGTGGTATGCTTACCAACTTCGCCACTGTACGCAAGAGTATCAAACGGATGAAAAACATCGAAAAGATGAAGTCCGATGGTACTTTCGAACGGATTAACAAGAAAGAGCGACTGATGCTCTCCCGCGAACAAGCCAAACTTGAAAAAATCCTGGGTGGTATCGCTGAGCTCAATCGTCTGCCTTCAGCTCTGTTTATTGTGGATATCAAAAAAGAACATATCGCAGTCGCTGAGGCTCGTAAACTGAATATCCCTACCATAGGCATGGTGGACACCAACAGTAATCCTAATCTGGTGGACTTCCCGATCCCTGCCAATGATGATGCTACCAAGTCGATTCAACTGGTTCTTTCTACCATCTCAAACGCTATCGCTGATGGTCTTGACGAGCGCAAAAAACGCCGTGAAGATGATCGCGTGAAACACGAAGCTAATCGTCAGCGTGAAGATGAAGCTGTTTCAGTTGATGAAAACTAATTGATATAACTGAAATTCAATCCAGGAGGCTGTACCTTTAAGGTGCAGCCTCTTTTTTTATATGCAGCATTTTGGATTCTTCTTTCGTCTCACTGGAAAATGATCTATGCTTCAACCTATTCTTCCCCCGCCCCCTAAACCTCAGTTCCTGATGCTGTGGCTTCTGGCCATTCTTTTCCTGCCCGCGACCTTGCAGGCTCAGAGCTATGAAGATGTGCTATACCTCAAAAATGGATGGGTTCTTCGCGGTACACTTATTGGCTCGGCCAATGATTCGCTGGTCCGGATAGAAACCCGTGACCAAAATTTATTTGTATTTCCCCATGCTGAAGTATTGCGTGCCGAACAAAAAGTATGGGTTGCGAAAAGAACCTCACGGCCAGTTCCTGCTTATCGTACGACAAAAGAAATCAACTATCGGGATAAAGGCTATTTTCTGCTTGCGCAGATAGGTACGCTGGCAGGCAGTGTCAGTACCGTCAACAATGAAAACCCTAACGTGTTTAACCCTCATATTATCAATGGATACCGGTTTAATCACTTTGTCTCGGCAGGTGCAGGGGTTGGGATAAATCTTCTCGACAGGGGCGCTTATATGCCGGTTTTTCTGGATGTCAGAGGTGATCTTCTGAAACAGAAGATGACACCCCACTATTATACAAATGTAGGATACGCCATTCCGTTATATGCAAGGGAAGATGTCGTGGGTTGGTGGGGAGAGCCGATTATGACTGACTTTAATGCCAAAGGTGGTATCCTTATGGATGGCGGTGCAGGGGTTAAAATCTATACTCCATCGGGATTCGCGTGGTTGCTTACTGGTGGATACCGTTTTCAGCAAGTCGAAGAGTCGTATAAAACCTGGGGGGATGTATTGATCTCTGAGAAATATACCATCCGGCGTATTTCCCTTCAGGTAGGAGTAATGTTTTAGGCTAAGGAAGCAATATTACTTCCTTAGCCTGAAACATGGTTTATTTCATCAACCGAGGATCAATCTTTTGCATTTCTGCAGTCAGCAGATCAAGTTTTTCTTGTTGTCCTGTCTGGCTGTAATGCTGCTGAAGCATTTGAAGAGGAAAGAAAAATTCGCGGGTTTTGGGGAAATAGTCTTTGTTGGATGAATAGTACAACAATGTTTCCATCGCGAGTTTTTTCCCGTAATCAAAGAGTTGATCTCTTTTTTCTGTTTCTCCCAACCGGTCATAGATCAGACCATTTCTCACAATCATATATGGGTCAGGGGTTACTACCTCTACCGGGAATTTTGCCTCTGTGAAGTCCATGACTTCTTTGGCATACACTTTATTTTGATTGATCCGCTGCTCATGCGCTGCAATAACTTTTGCCACGCTGTCTGCTACTGCCGGGTTGCCGGCATTACGTGCACGAAGGGTATTGATTTCCGTCAACAGATCCTGATTTTCTCTTAAATACCCATTTGCCAACCTGTAGAACGTATTGTGATAATTGCCCAACATCCGCATGATGTTTTCATCGTAGTAGATTTTGGGGTTATCGAGGTTGGTGTATTTGAATACGGTGGTCATATTTGTGCGCATTCTTTCCAGATCAAGATCTCCGGAGAATGGATCGTAAGGATCATTTTTCCGTGGTTTTTTTAGCGGTACAATGCGGTATGCCAGACCTTCGAGACGGAGGTATGGATCCAGACCGAGGAAGCTGTTTGGCGTAACCGTATTGGCAAAATAGATAGGACGCTCCCAGTTGTTGGCAGCGGTATTTTCCAACAAGTTGAGGATAAGAATATCCTTAAGTTCCAGATATTTATTATTCTGTCCACCTCGTGTCGGCACTTCCCATGACATGGGAGACTGAACAAACGGCATATCTTCTGGATAAATAATTCCTTTCTCCAGGAGTGATTTGCCATTTGCGGGAAGAGAAACCGGCAGTTTGTTGCGGTCTCCAAAAGATCTGGATTGATTGGCCTGACCTTGGTAATCCTTTTGTTTAAGGCTTAGGGGCAATGGTTCAGATTCATTGACCTTTTGGTACATCTGATCTATATACCAGTCAGTATTGACGTAACTGAGACATAATACCCTTACATCCGGTCGCACACCTTCTACCTCCTGAATGTACCAAAGCGGGAAGGTATCATTATCTCCGTTGGTGAAAAGCACAGCATTGGGCGCTACTGAGTTGAGCAGGTTGTACGCCGACTCTGGTGCTACATAGTTGCCAGCTCTTGAGTGGTCGTCCCAGTTTTGAGTACCCATAAGCAAAGGCGCAATGATACCAATACCAGCGGCGATATAATGGGCAGAAGAGCTCAGAACATTCGCCAATAACTGATACAGGGCAATTACTCCTAACCCCACCCATATTGCATAGGTCTGAAATGATCCGGCAAATGAATAGTCGCGCTCTCTGGGTTGGGACGGATATTGATTGAGGTAAATGATAATGGCAAGTCCTGTGAAGAAAAATAGAAGCCCGATAACTGCGGCATCATTGGGTTTTCTGATAATTTGCCATACAAGTCCCAAAACTCCCAGCAGAAAAGGCAACATATAGTAATGATTTTTGGCCGGACTGTTTTTCATGAATTCAGGCATTTTGGAGGTTTTCCAGAATGCTAACCCACTTTCCCAGTTTAGATCCTGGATATCCCCTTCTTTACCCGCAAAATTCCACATAAAGTAGCGCCAGTACATGTGAATAACCTGATAGCGCCAGAAATAGGTCAAATCTTCGAATCCCGTGGGCTTGTCATCGTTGGGATCATTGGGTTTGCCCGTATTTTCCACATAGTTTGTATAAGCGTGAGGGCCCATATTAAACCGGCCTTTCTCATACATTCTTGGGAAAAGCTTCATATCCTTGTCCTGATATACATACTGGCGTTTGACACCGATTTCTGTATATCTGTTTGCATTGGGCTCCAGAATAAATTCCTTGCCGGTTTCTTCAAGGTCAACCGGGACGGCATTATATAAAGGTCCCCGGAACAGCGGACGGTTGCCATACTGTTCCCGTTTCATATAAGATAGAAAAGTCTGTGTATTGTCAGGATTGTTTTCGTCAATCGGAGGATTGGCGTTTGAGCGGATCGGAATCATCAGATAGGAAGAAAATCCAATATAAATGACAATCGTGCTCAGCAGGGCTGTATTCAACAGAAGCATATTTTTCTTGTTGGAATAGTAGACCGCCCCTATAAGCCCGCCGAAAAGCAGAACGAAAAAAACAATCAGTCCTGTTCCCACCGGAAGGCCCAATCCGCTTTTTGAAGCGCCGTTGGGGTATTGAATGCCGGAGAAAAACTGTTCAAATGCCCATGCAAAGTCAAAGGTATAAAGGATAATGGCCGTCTGAATAACTCCCAGAATAGCAACTGAAACAGCGCCTGTAACCAAAAGTCCCTGGATGGAAAATGGATATTTGCGGAAGTAATACACAAACGCCAGCGCAGGAATCGTGAGGAGGTTCAACAGGTGGACCCCAATCGAAAGCCCCATAAGATAGGCAATGAGAATAATAAACCGTTCGTTGCCGGGCTCGTCTGCACGGTCTTCCCACTTAAACATCAGCCATACAACAACAGCTGTGAAGAAGGAACTCATCGCATAAACTTCTGCTTCAACGGCATTAAACCAGAATGAATCAGCAAAAGTACACACCAAACCTCCCACAACTCCTGCGGCCATAATGGCAAAGGTTTGTGTGGATGAAGGTTCTTCTCCATTCTGAAGCACGATTCTGCGTCCGAGGTGT
This sequence comes from Bacteroidia bacterium, assembly GCA_041391665.1. Lineage (NCBI taxonomy): Bacteria > Pseudomonadati > Bacteroidota > Bacteroidia > Bacteroidia bacterium. Next base: position 2,433,788 of record JAWKNO010000001.1, read on the forward strand.
GTCGTAATCCAAAAGGTAAATAAAACGGTAAAGGCACTGGAAAGTACGCTTAGAAGGTTGACCATGAAGGCGATTTTCGTCACATCATCAAAGGCAAACATGGCAAATATTCTGCCCAGCAGCAGAAAAAACGGTGCTCCGGGAGGGTGAGGAACTTCCAATTCATTGGAACATGCAATAAATTCACCGCAGTCCCAGAAACTGGCGGTGGGTGCCATTGTCAGTAAGTAAGTCACCAGCGCAATCAGAAAAACGCCCCAGCCAGTGTAGTTATTAATCCTGTTGTATATCATTGTTTAAATCAGGTTTCGGGTTTTGCGAGCCGAATATAGGCAAAACTATCCAACAATGCTGAATTGCAAAGCCAGAAATGTCATTCAAAATAAAATACACTTTAAAACTGTGGAGGTTCAATGGCGGGAGGTTCGAAACGATAAAAGTCCTTTTATCTTTTTTCAAACAGATCATCCATTGTCAGGGCGTAATCAACCAAGCCGAGACTGTAAGGATTTTCTTTAACACCGAAAGTTGTGATCATGGTCAAAAATACCTGTTTTCGCGTATGCGAAACTTCCTTAAATTTCGCTATCCGATTGCGATATTTCATTGCGGTGGCCTTGTCAATGGTATATTCTGCGGCATAGAATTTTATCTCGCAGAGATTGATGACATGGTCATTTCGGTCAATCAACAGGTCGAGTTGAATGCCTTCTTCGTTCTCATTGCCTTTTTTAAAATAGGAGTAAACAATGGCATAAACCCCAGAGATACCCAGTGCCTTTTTGATTTGAGGTATATGTTTAAAGCATATATTTTCAAAAGCATAACCTGCCCAACTGACGTACGCTTGAGTTTTGCTCAATTGTTGCCAAATATTTGCGCCCCCAGGCAGGTTTTGTTCCATGAATTGGAAATAAAAAAGGGAAAACTCGTCGGTTAAACGGAACAAACTATCTTTTTTCTTTTTCCCAAAAGGTAAATAAACTGAAATAAAGCCCGAGTGTAATAACTCTTCTATCACTGTGGAAATACCGCCGCCTTCGGACAAAGTTGTGTTTTGAACGATTTCGGAACGTGTGAACCCTTTTTGTTTACTGGCTAATGTTCGAATAACTTTTACATGTGTTTCAGAATTGTCAAACAAGGAGGAATAGAGTTTAGGAAACTCGTCCCGTAATAGCCCGTTTTGGGAAAAACAAATAGCATCTATATTTTGAGCGGTACTTTTCCCACCCTCGACCTCCTCCAGATAATGTGGCACACCACCCAATGCCATATAAAGTTGGAGGATTTGGTAGCGGTCAAAATTTAGGTTTTTCGTTTTGAAAAAATGTTCTGTTTCTTCTAAATCGAAAGGTTGGAGGTAAATGCGTTTGGTGATTCGATTGTGAAGCCCTCCTTTGTCATGTACCACTTTTTTTATCATCCAGGATGCTGCCGAACCGCAAACTACAACAACAATATTTTGATTGACCGCCCAACTATTCCAAAACCAGCCTAAGCCTTTCAGAAAGCCTGACTTATGGGTTGCCAACCAGGGTAATTCATCCAAAAAGATGATCTGTTTTTTTGATTTTTGTTTCCCTTCTAAAAATTTAGAAAGCAGATAAAATGCTTCCAACCAATCTTTTGGTTGGGTTATTGGAAAACGCCCCGAAGAATATTTGGCGATTTGCATCATAAAATTGCGCAATTGCTCCTGCCGGGAGGCATGTTGAATTCCGGTTATCTCATAATCAATCCGGTCTCCATAAACTGATTTGACCAAAAAGGTTTTGCCAATTCTGCGCCTGCCAATGACAGCAACCATTTCCGATTTAGGGGATTGGAGGGCAGTTTCCAATATTTTCTTTTCTTCAAGCCGGCCAACTAGTGGGTTTCTGTTCATGAATAAGTTTCTATTGCTCGCGAAATCGGTACTAATTTAACCACATTTCGCGAGCAATAGAAATTTATTGCCCGCGAAATCTTCTGCCCCAATCTCGGGCAAATATTTTATCACCTTACCACTAATACCACAATCATCGCAATAATGGCGGGAACTGCCTGAACATAAAAAATTCGCCGCTGTACAGTGAACGCGCCATAAATCCCCGCGACAATGACACAGCCCAGAAAAAATACAGCGACATGCTGCGACCATTCTGGTGTGCCGATGAGCAGCGACCAGATCAACCCAGTCGCGAGAAACCCATTATAAAGGCCCTGATTGGCTGCAAATACTTTGGTCTTTGCAAACAGCTCTTTGGGTAAGGATGAAAAGGCCTTGCGACCCATCGTATCCCATTTAAACATCTCTATCCACAGGATGTATAAATGTTCGATTGCCACGACTGCTATCAGAATTTTTTCAATAATGGTCATAAGGCTTGTTCTTTAAGATTAGCTTCCCAATTCCAGAATGGTGTGTTTTTCGATGGCCTTTCGAATCTCGTAGGGGTCAATTTTTACGACTTTTCCTTCAATGACAAAAGAAGATGTGCGCCCTGAAATATGGCTAAACAACCATTGAACAATATCTGCAATGGAATCTTCAGTACCAAATGCGAGTAACACTTTTACACTTTCCCGGAAACCGGTTGCGGCTACAGATGAGAAATCGAGCAGAGAAATCAGGCGGGCTTTGGTTCCGGGAATGATTGCGTAGTCGCCTTTGTAAATAATGCGGGTTCTGAAAAGCTGATACTTGAGGTTTTTGTCAGAAGTCATGATATCGATATGGATTCCTTCGGTTGCGTAGAAAGCCTGGTTTCCGGTTTTCCCTCCCTGGGTTTGATTTTGTATATCTTCCAGCGATTTTCTGTTTTGAAGGTAGTCCTGAAGTTTGCTGGCCAGCACTTCTATCTGTTGAAACCGTTCTTTCGCCATTTCCAATACGGTTTCATCTTCAAACTTTGTAAAGTTATCGGGGTGATATTTTTTGCGGGCATTTTTATGTGCCTCTTTCAGTTCTTCCTCAGATATTTTTTCCAGATCCAGCCCAAAGTATTTTTTTGCATTGCTGAGATCTTCTGGCGTCAGTCGGTTCATATTTGGAATGTAAACGAATGAAAAATATAGAATGATTGCAGTTCTAAAACACAATTCCTTCAAAAATTGTGACAAGTGCAATATTCTTGTTATGGATAAATCTCACGGAAGTCGCTTAAGATAATGAATATATGAAAGATTGCTTGTTTAGGCAGCGAGAATTTGTATTTTTAGTTCAAATCACCAAAGACTACCTGTGAAAAATTCCCACCTTGTCCTCCTGTTTTTACCTCTGTGTATGGCCGCCTTTTTATCAGGGTGTAAGCCTCCGCATGAGGTTGCGATTGCGTTTGATTTTCGCATTCCTGCCGAAAAAATCGATTCAGTCGCTGACGGTCGGTTATTTTTGCTGATTTCGACCAATGATGAGAATGAACCGCGATTTTTGGTTGTAGATGGCCCTTCAAGTCAGCAGGTGTGGGGAATGGATGTTGAAGGCCTGAGACCAGGGATAGTGACAACCTTCATTTCGGATGGAATTGGTTATCCGTTGGCATCACTGAAAGACTTGCCTGCGGGAGATTACTTTGTACAGGGGCTGTTTCACCGCTACGAAACCTTTCACCTGGCTACGGGAAAAACGGTCAAACTGCCTATGGACAGAGGGGAAGGTCAGCATTGGAACATTGCTCCTGGCAATTTGTACAGCAAGCCGATACGTATCCATCTGGACCCATTTTTCTCCAATCGTATCGAACTCAACCTGGATCAGGAAATTCCGCCCATAGTAGCGCCAGAGGATACAAAATATATCAAACATATAAAGCTACGCAGTAAAATGCTTTCAGCGTTTTGGGGGCGCCCCATGTTTCTTGGTGCACATGTTTTATTGCCCGAAGGGTTTGATACGCATCCGGAAGCGCATTACCCGCTGGCTGTTTATCATGGACATTACCCTTCTGATTTTGGCGGATTTCGGATGACTCCGCCCGATCCTGACCTCAAACCCGTGTATAGCGAGCGGTTTGGGATTGAAGGATATAACATCGTCGAACAGCAGATGGCCTATGATTTTTACAAAGAATGGACCGGGCCAGATTTTCCGAGGGTGATTGCGATTGAAATTCAGCATGCCAATCCTTATTATGACGATTCTTATGCGGTCAATTCTGCGAATCTTGGGCCTTATGGTGATGCCATTACCTATGAGCTCATTCCTTATATCGAGCAACAGTTTCGGGGAATTGGCGAAGGTTGGGCGCGGTTTGTGTATGGTGGTTCTACCGGTGGGTGGGAGGCGCTGGCTGTTCAGGTACTGTATCCTGACGAATATAATACCTGTTATGCAGCTTGTCCGGATCCCATTGACTTTCGCGCGTATTGCCAGGTGGATATTTATAAGGATTCCAATGCCTATGTAAATCAGGGCCCTTTTTATGGCGTTGAGAGACCTGGAACACGGGATTCCCTGGGGAAGGTAAAAGCCAATTTACGGGAGATGAATTACAGAGAGCTGGCTCTGGGTACAAAAAGTCGTTCGGGAGAGCAGTGGGACATATGGGAAGCTGTATATTCTCCTCAGGGCGAAGACGGGTATCCGGTAAGGATTTGGGATAAAATCACGGGTAAAATAAACCCGGAAGTAGCCGCTTATTGGAGGGAAAACTATGATCTGACTTATATTATGAAGCGCGACTGGGCAACGCTGGGGCCGAAACTTAAGGGAAAAATCCACTTGTATTGCGGGGATATGGACAATTATTATCTGAATAATGCCGTTTATCTTGCCGAAGCATTTCTCGAAAACACAGATGAGCCCTACTACGATGGGGAAGTTGATTACGGCGATCGGGCTGAACATTGCTGGAATGGTGACCATACAAGAAGCAATGGCTATTCGAGGTTGCGTTATCACCAGATGTTTATTCCTAAATGGACAAACTGGGTACAAAAAAATGCTCCTGTGCACGCCGATCTTAAAAGTTGGCGTTATTAGCAGATACCCGTTACCATTCCCGAAAAGCGTGATAAATGGCGCAAAACTTGCCGATAATTGTTATGTTTAGGAATTGGAATTGCTTATGACACTGCGAATCGGCGTGGTTTTAATCACCACCGTTCTTCTTTCCTTGCTTCCTGAGACTGGATTTCAACATTCACAGGCATCTGTGGCTGGAAATTCTCCTGACAGCCTTTGGGCACAGTGGGAGCATGTATCTCTGCGCCTGATGAAGGAAGATGGGTTGTCTGAATACTTTGAAAAACTTCATCAGGATCGACGATTTAACGGTGCCGTATCGGTTTCCCAGAAAGGCATCCTGTTGTATGAAAAAGGGTTTGGGTTGGCGAATGAGAAAACAGGGCAGGCGATCACTCCGGATACGCCATTTCAGCTGGCTTCTATGTCAAAGATGTTTACTGCTACCGCAATTATGCTGTTGTACCAGGAGGGGAAGCTGGACTTTGACGATGAAGTTTCTCAACATCTTCCCGGCTGGCCTTATGAGGGAATGACTATCAGGCACCTGCTCAACCACCGTTCGGGGCTTGCCCGTTATGAAGCGGTTTCGTCGTGGTACTGGAAAAATTACCGTGAACCCCTTTCCAATACCGATGTCCTCAATCAGTATATTAAGTATAAACCTGTCATATTTTTCACTCCGGGCAATGGGTTTAATTATTGCAATTCCAATTATGTGATTCTGGCCTGTATTGTCGAAAAACTATCGGGGATGCCATTTGCAGAATTTATGGCTTCGAGGGTTTTTCAACCGCTTTGTATGGACCACTCGGTCATCTACAGCCGGGTCAATGATCCAGAAATTCCGGGGAAAGCCATCGGATATAAACCTGGCAGGCGGGGATATTATCCTGCCGAAGGCGATTACCTCGATGGGGTAGTCGGGGATAAAGGGCTGTATGCGAGTGTGCGTGATATCGAAAAATTTGATGCGGCCTTGTCTTCCTATGTGTTATTACATCCATCTACGCTGGAAAAAGCATTTGAGCCGGGCAGTGGCGGACGTACCTATAATTATGGATTTGGCTGGAGACTTAAACTATCGGGCGATCAGAAAATCATTTATCATTTTGGCTGGTGGAGAGGTTTTCGTACCTGCTATATCCACGATCCGGAGAGTGAACGAACACTTGTGATTCTGACCAATAGAGATGAACCGGGTTTTTATGTAGATTATTGGGATGTATTTGATGCCGTTTCCTCTATATAAATCCGTTTGCTAAAAAAGTAAATTTTTGCTAATTAAATTGGTATTGTTTTTTATTTTCATGGGTTTGGATTATCTTTATAAGGAAATCTAAACCATATTTAGCACATGCCTGCCACAATCAATGAAATCAGAGAGATCCTGCGCGATCTCGCCATTGCCCAAAAAGAAACCGACGCAAAGTTTAAAGAAACCGACGCCAAGTTTAAAGAGACTGATGCCAAGTTTAAAGAAACTGATAAACGCATCAAAGATGCTTTCAATCTGTTTGAAGGTCAATGGGGAAAACTAATGGAAAGCCTGGTTGAAGGAGACCTCGTTCGCCTGCTAAGGGAACGGGGAATTGACATTCACCAGACGTCTCAAAGGATCAAAGGATCTCGCGACGGACATAATTTTGAGTTTGATATCATTGCCCACAATGGGGATGAAATCGTAGTCGTAGAAGTAAAGACCACCCTTCGTGTCAAATCTGTTCATCAGTTTCTGGACAAACTCTCCCACATACATACCTGGTTTAAATCGTATGCAGATTGCCGCGTGTATGGTGCCATCGCATATCTCAAGGCTGAGGAAAACAGCGATGTCTATGCCGAACATGAAGGGCTTTTTGTAATTCGAGCCACCGGCAATTCAGCCTCGATTGTCAATCCTTCAGATTTTAAGCCAAGGATATTTTAATAAAAAAAGCCGGGGACGAACATCCCCGGCTTTTCATTTATCTGAAAACAGATCAGGCTTTTACATCATATCCATTCCCTGGTTGTTCATCTTCATGTTTTTACGTTTGAAGAGCGAAGCATCCATTTTCCCAAACCGATAGGAGAAGTTCAGGCGGAAGATTTGCGCATCCCTCGTCCGCCAGCTATCCTGAATAAAAATATCGGAAACGGTATAAGTGCCATTTCTTCTGGTCCGGAAAACATCATTTACATTCAGCGTCAATGTCGCTTTTCTGTCCATGAAAGTTTTGCGGAGGGATATATCCATAAACCAGTTAGCCAATGTATAACCCTGGGCAGTGTTGGTAGTCGTCATTGCCCATGGCATCTGGCCTCCACTATTAGGTGTAAATGCAGCCCTGCTGCGATATTCGCCGGAGAACTGAATCATAAAATTGGCAGGCAGACTGATCTGCAGATTTTCTTTGAGAAACCAGCTAAGCTGATTAATAACCAGATCAGTTTCCACATTGCTCGCATCCACCCGCGATTGATACATATTGAAGTTGGAGGTCAGGTCTATTTTTTTGAAGAAGTTGTTTTTTAATGTTATCTCCCCACCATATGCCTGGCTGCTGTTGGAGTTTGCAAAAGTTGCTACTACCACTTCGCGGTTCAGATCAGCGTTGAATTCATTCACCAGATACGTGGTGATCAGGTTAGATGCCTGCTTATAATAAATCGATGCCAGGAGGTTATGACCTTTAGAGAATATCTTCTGATATGATACCTCCATAGAGTTGACAAATTCCGGACGGAGTGTCGGGTTTCCTCTCCGCAAATTCAGGGAGTCTGAAAAGTCCGTAAAAGGCATTGTCTGGAAGAAATTGGGGCGGTTGATTCTGCGGGTATAGGCAAACTGGATATTGTCGGTTTCGTTGAGTTTTTTTGTCGCAAAAAGGCTTGGGAAAAAACTGAGTGGATAAGCGATGGTAAATGAAGAATCCGTATCCACCAAGGCACCGGAATATACGCTACTCTCAGCACGAAGCCCGGCCTGGTATCCCCAGGTTTTAAACTGATGACTAAACTGGCCATAAGCCGCATATACATCGTCGTTGAATTTAAAATTATCAGCCAGACTGGTTATTCTGACCCATTGGTCAGTTGCCGGGTCATAGTATGTATTTTCGATGCTATTGGTATTGAGTCGGAGTGCTGCACGTACGCCTCCTTCCAGTTTCATCTTACTATTAAGCGGATTGACAAAATCTGACTGGATAGTTACAAACTGACCGTTGCCTGTGCCATTTTGCTCCTCCTGAGAAGTGCGGCCGTTGTCATATACTGTGGAATATTCACTTCCACCCATAAACCGTACCCTGTTGTAGTTGACGTCCGCTGTCCATTCTGCACCTTCTTTAGGGAAAAGGTGTTTAAACAAAACGGAGCCACCAATATTTCGGAAATTCCGGTCCTGAAGGGATGATCGCACATACTCACTCGTGACAGTACTGTCATTTTTAAACAAAAACTCCGTGGTGTTGGTGATTTCGTCTGACGGTCTGAATTTTCCCCGGGTGTAACTTCCTGAAACGGTAATGGTATTGCGGTTGTCAATAAACCAGTCGATACCCGCTCTGCCATTGGCAAAAAGCCCATTCATTATCCCATCGACACTTTGAGTAAGGTTGGTGTAAGGATTGCCAAACAGGTTTTGTCTGTAAGTCTCCCCGACAGAATAACCTTTATTTTGATTGAGGTTGCCGCTTATAAAGATATTGGTTTTTTCACCCCGGGCATTCAGGTCGCCGCCTGCGTTATATCCTCCACGGGTATTGATACCGGTTCTGATATTGCCATTGTAGCCAAGTTTCCTTTCTTTTTTCAATACGATATTGATAATACCGGCTGTACCGCCTCCCGCGTCAAACTTGGCAGATGGATTGGTAATTACCTCAACGGATTCGATGGCATCGGCTGAAATCTGATCCAGTGAAAGGGTGGTCGGGCGGCCATCCACAAATATTTGCGGGGATCCGTTGCGCAAGGCAACGTTGCCGTCAATATCCACAGAAAGAGAAGGCACATTTTTTAACGCATCCTGTGCATTGCCTCCGGCGATAGAAGCATCTTTGTCCACACGATATACCTTTTTGTCCAGGGCGAGCGTCGCTACAGGAATTTCTGCCGTCACTGTCACCGTATCAAGTGTTACGTCTGAAGCTTTGAGGGTAAGATTGCCCAGATCTTTTTCAAAACTTCCGCCACCGGGAAACCCACCTCCAGCCGGAGGTGTACCGGGCGTACCGCCTGTGATCTGTTTCATACCAAAGGATACGACCTGGGAGGTTTGTGCAAAACCGATATAAGATATCCTCAGCGTGAAATCACCCATAATGGGGAGGTTTTCGAGACTGAAATCTCCGTTGTCTGCGGTAAGCTGACCGGAGATAATTTTTTCTGTCGTTTTTTGCGTCGTGGGGTCTGTTTGACTTTTCAAAAGCTGCACATTGGCATAGGCGATACCCTTGCCACTTTCATCCACAACCTTTCCGTAAAAACGTCCAATATTCATATTGGGGGCTTTCCCGCCGCCGGTAGCGCCTCCCGGTGCTCCGGGATATTGGGCTTCAAGCCCTGAAAAAATAGAAAGCAGGAACAAAAACAGCCCTGCGCGTAAAGTAAAATTTTGCATTTTGGAGGTATTCATTATGATCTGGTCATTAAGGAAAGGATTCTATTGAGTACTTATTACGCAAAGCAAACTACGATAGTCAGGTATTGTTTTAACTAGTAGATGATCAGGGGTATACGGACGATGAAACCTGCATTTGGGGAGATTTGACTTTCCGATTGTGAAAAACCATTTATCTCGGCGGTTTCATCTTCGGAATTGCCGGTTTGATCGGTTTCTCTCTGAACCTTATGTCTATATTGCTAAATTGGGCTTTCAGGTATCTGCCAATGAAACGTTTTAATTACAATCTTTCCACTGATCTTCTCTTTCGGCTATTATTCCATTTGGTATTTTGGGTGGTGTGGATTGGCTTTCCGATTATCAATGCCGGCGAAAATGAGAATTTCAGAAAATTTTATATCGCTATTTTACCTGTGGTTTTTACCAATATTCCCCTCTTCCTCATCAATAGTGAATGGTTGATTCCCCGGATTTTCCGCCGAAAAGGGTTGGGAACTTATCTTTTATCTCTGTTAGGGCTGATCATTGCGTTCTCTTTCCTTCAATTGACGATGAAAGAATGGTTGATTCCGGAGGCGCTTGTGCGCCGTCGCTGGGATATTTTCTGGACCGTGATCCCTGTTATATTTTTAACGGCCGTCAGCACGGGGTATGGTTTTATTGTTTTTCTTCTCAATCAGGAAAAAGGCCGGCAGGAGGAACAGCAGGAAAGGCTTCGCTCCGAACTTTCCTTTCTCCGCTCCCAAATCAGTCCGCACTTTATCTTTAATATTCTAAACAGTATCGTCTATTTGATCCGGGCACGTTCAGATCTTGCCGAGCCCGTTACCATTAAACTCTCCGAGCTGCTGCGTTATCTGCTCTACAACTCCGGTGAAGCCCAGGCACCCCTGGATCAGGAACTGGAATATCTGAAAAACTATATAGAGCTTCAGAAAATACGCTTTGAAGAAGATGTGGATATCCGGCTTACTATTGAAGGTGAAGCGAATATGCAGTTTATCGAACCTATGTTGCTGATTCCATTTGTCGAAAATGCGTTCAAACATGGGGTAGGATTGATTGAGAATCCTGTCATTGATATACAAATGAATGTATCAGACGAGGGATTGGACTTTCATGTTAAAAATAAAACCAGTGCTGATGGCGACAAAGATCCCGACTCGGGGATTGGTCTGCGCAATGTAATCCGGCGGTTGGACTTATTGTACCATGATTCGCATACATTAACAATCAATACGGATAATGGCTGGTTTGAAGTAAATCTTAATCTCAGCTTTGTGCGCAAGAATACCTGATTGTGAGGGACTTTTATTATTTTTGAGTAAATATTCCCAATATCATGAAACTTCGCTGCCTTGCTGTTGATGACGAAAGTCCTGCCCGCAAACTACTCGAAGAAAATATTCGACAGATACCTTTTCTTGAACTGGCAGGTATGTGCAAAAATGCTTTTGAGGCGATGGAAGTACTGCAAAACGAAAAAATTGATCTTCTTTTTCTCGACATCCAGATGCCGGGCATGCTGGGAACCAAGTTTTTGTCGAGCCTCAGAGACCGGCCAATGGTAATCTTTGTGACAGCTTATGCCAACTACGCGTTGGAAAGTTATGATCTCGATGTGATCGACTATTTGCTGAAACCTGTGAGCCTTGAGCGATTTACCAAAGCCGCCTATAAAGCCCTCGATTATGCGGTAAAAAGTCAGCCCGCTCCCCCCAATCCCTCTGCCGTTTCATCCCCTGCCATACCCTTGCCTCATTCTTTCTTTGTGAATGTAGAATATGCACTGGTAAAAATTGTAGTGGCTGATATTTCCCATATTGAGGGGATGAAAGACTACGTGAAAATCTTTCTCACATCGGCTCCCAAACCTGTTCTTACTAAATCTACCCTGAAAGCGATAGAAGAAAAATTGCCAGCGACCGGATTTATGCGGGTACATAAGTCCTACATTGTCAATCTGTCAAAAATTGAGTCTATTCGCAGCCGGCAGATCATGATCGGGAAACATGAAATCCCGGTCAGTGAGGCATTGGTGGAGGACCTGTTGCGGGCAATTAGCTAAACTTCTCCCCGCGAATTTTTGCAAGCTGCTTTAGGTTTATAGGGAATTTTGATCAGAACTTATGGATCAAGCCGATATTTAATGCTTCGTGAAACTGCGTGCGGGGTCCTTTTTTTCCGGTAGGTTCCCCGCTCGCATCTGCAATGTCAAACTGAATATCCTGGTCGTAAATAAGATGTGTGAGGATATTGGCGGAAACATATTTATTGACCTTGAAATCCATTTTTGTTTCCCAGTTCACGTCTACTGATCCAAAATCTTTGAGGTGGTTGGCGAAAAAATCTGCATTGGTTTGAAACACTATGTTTTTAACAATTTCTTTTTTGTAATTGATCTTCAGGTAAGAGCCCAGTTCGTACCGCCGTGTCTGTCCGATCAGGTCTTTGGGCATATAAAACTGAGAAAGTATAGAATCCTGCACCAGCGTAACCTTCGAGTTGAGTGGCGAATAGTAAATGTTTAGTCCCAACTCTTTCGATTTATAGTCCATGCCTGTTCCAAAGTTGAAATAACCCGGGGCGAGAAAGTCCGAACGCAACTCTCCCCGGCTTCCATCTTTTTCGATCTTATATCCCTTGCGAATCTGGGTTCGGATATTGAGCAGGGCTGTTGTGAGAAAATGTTCACTGAATCTTCGCCCGTACTCAGAGTTCAGTTCTACCAGATCTTCGCTGGTGAGGAAATCGTATTCGCCCTGCTTGAGGACGCCATGTTTGATTGAAAAGCTATTTTCCCAGTCCTGCCGGGCTTTTTTATATTTTGCATTGAGGTTGACTTCTCCGCGAATGGCCATCGAGTTGGTACTTCCTTTCTGCCAGTAAGGACTATATGCGTGCTGGGAAAAGTGGAGACTTTCTGAGCCGTCAAATATCCAGTTTGGCTCAATCTCTACCTTCACCGTATCTTTTGTACCAAAATTTTTCTTTTCGATTTTGTGTGTTTTAGTTCTAAACCCCTTCCCTTTAATCTCCAGCGTATATTTGTCCGGGGAAAGATCGGTGACGCAGATGTAGCCGTTCTGATCCAGATGGAAGGTGTCTTCTTTCTGGGCTACCTGAACCACCACTCCTGACACGGGCTTTCTTTTTACCCGGCTGGTAATTTTGATGTGAAGAGTGTCCTTATTTTCGGGAAAAGCAAATAGGGATGACATTGACAATAAGCCAGCCAGAAAAAAAATAATGATCCGAAGCATAAAACAGTTTTTGGAGGTTTGATAGAAATACAGAGGTTCCAGCCGCGAGGTTGCAGCATTTGTCCTTTATTCTATCATAATTTCATCTATAAACAGCCAGACTTTTCCGCCAGAGGCTGAGTGCCATTCAGGCGCAGTGCCTGTGTTTTTGGCAATAATACGCAGATAGGAGGCATCCTTACTGGTAAAATTAACTAAAAATGTCCGGATCTCCGAACCGTTTTTCTGCAAAATCTCCGGTGATACGGTTCCTGCCGGCATAAAATCCTTCCCATTCTCCGAAACCCAGACCTGGATTTCTTTAGGGAAAAATATCCACGAACCCTGATTCTGCATGACACTGACAGAAACTTTGCCAACCTTCTGATTTCCTTTCAGATCTATAAAAGCCTCCAGATCATTACCTTCAAAACCCAGCCATCGCCCATCGTGAAAATTGGAAGTGCCTCTTACCCCGTCGATAAGACTTAGCCCACCTCCGGCCGGATAACGCTCGTGTGGCGGATTTTTTAGCGATACTTCATAGTTATTGGGTAAATGGATATAGGTCTTTGATATTTCCTGACTTTTGTAAAACCCTTCTTTTAAGGCGATTACCCTGAGAACCGAAGATTCCGTAATTTCAATGGAACCATTTACGACTTCACCTTTGATCGGAGAACTGCCGTCGAGCGTATAGCGAAGTGTTGCATCCGGGGTGGGACAAGAGACTTTCACCGAAAACTTATTCCGAAAATGCGTAGGCGCTTCACTGATTAATGGCATTTCTACTGTGGGTTTGATCGACGGCGTGGCAATAGGCTTTTTCTGTAAATCTTTGAGCGGGAAATCATTTTGCAGGGAAAATGGCAGACTTTCGTCGGAAATTCCCCGCGACTTGTTAGGTTGAGAACCCATTTCAAAATCGACTTCCCCCCCAGCTGCCAGTTCTTTGTGGCTAAACCAGGTGCGGTCGGTTTCCTCGCCATTGATTCGTACTTTTTGTATATATCGGTTTTCATCAGAATTTTCGGGTGCGGAAAGCACCAGGGTTTTTCCATTGGGAAGGTGCATGGTTACTTTTGTAAACAAAGGCGCGCCCATTACATATTGAGGTACACCCGGGCAAACCGAGTAAAAGCCGAGGGCAGAAAATATATACCACGCAGACATTTGCCCGTTGTCTTCATCGCCGCAAAGGCCGTCGGGTCCGGGGCCATACAGCCGGTTCATGACTTCCCGCACCCAATACTGCGTTTTCCAGGGCTGGCGGGCATAGTTGTAGAGATAGATGAGATGGTGAACGGGCTGATTTCCGTGGGCATATTGTCCCATATTTCCCTTCACCATTTCGGTCATTTCGTGGATTTCATTGCCGTAAGAGCCCACCAGAAAGTCGGGAGGAGTAGCAAATAGGGTATCCAGTTTATCGGCAAACAGCTGATCTCCGCCCATAAGGTCGATCAGACCGCGGGGGTTTTGCATGACCGACCAGGAGTAATGCCAGGAGCTTCCTTCAGTAAAAGGGCCGCCCCATTCGAGCGGCGAAAAATCAGGCCGCCACGAACCATCCGCCTGTCTGCCCCGCATAAAACCAACTTCCGGGTCGAATACATTTCGGTAGTTGTAGCTGTTTCTATAAAAATAATCCCTCTCGTTATTTTTTCCGAATCCATCCGCCAATTGCCCGATACAAAAGTCTCCGTAGGCAAATTCGAGCGTACGGGCGGTAGCTTCATGCACTTTATCAGAAGGTACATATCCCAATTCTGTATAATAATCGTTTCCTCTTCGACCTTTTCCGCCCTGTCCGCCATTTGCCATGCCATCTTTCACCATACCTTCAAAAGCCGTTTCCACATCAAAATCGCGGATACCTTTATTATATGCATCGGCAATAAGTGAAGCGGTATGTGTGCCAATCATGACATCGCGGTATCCGGGGCTGGTCCATTTGGGAAACCAGTCCCCCTCTTTATAGGAGTTGACAAATCCCTGAATGATTTCAGCATCGCGTTCGGGGTACATGAGGCTGAAAAAAGGAAATACTCCACGGAAAGTATCCCAAAACCCATTGTCTGTGTACATCACACCCGGGTGAATCTGCCCGTCATAGGGGCTGAAATGATACGGACTACCTGCCGAATCCGGTTCATACCATACTCTGGGAAAATTAAGGAGTCGGTAGTAAGCAGTATAAAAAGTCGTCATTTGTGCTTCTGTTGCACCTTCTATTTCTATACGGGAAAGCTCTTTTTCCCAGGTTTGCTGCGCTGCATCCCTTACCGCCTCAAAGGATTGTTTTCCAATTTCCGTATCGAGATTTTTCTTCGCCTGGAGTGTGCTGATGAAGGACGTGCCAATTCGTACATTTAGCTGATCACCCCGATGGGTAGAAAACTGAAGATATGCACCACTATTTACGCCAAGTATAGTTTTTTCCCCTTCACGAATCGCATCTCCCTGCCATACACCGTAAGTTTCAAACGGTTTGTCAAATACTGCCACAAAATAGCAAGCAAAGTTTTGTGGTACCCCACCCGAGTTGACACGTGTAAATCCTGAGATCGTCTGGTTTTCCGGATCTATGACGACATTCCCTTCCGCGGCGCTCATGTCAAGTACCAGAAAAGCCTTTTCGGCATCGGGGTAAGTGAAACGGAGCGCTGCGGAGCGTAGGGTTGGCGTTACTTCTGCTCTGGTGTCATAATCATCAAGGTGAACATTGTAGTAAAAAGGCGTGGATTTTTCGTTTTCGTGTTTAAAAGCAGAAGCTCTCTCATCATCTCCTGTTTTTAAGACTCCTGTCATCGGCATGAGTGAAAACTGTCCGTAGTCTCCCATCCAGGGACTGGGCTGATGTGTGGCACGGATTCCCTGTATTTTTTCGGACTGATGGGTATATATCCAGCCAAATTCTCCCGTTTGGGGTGTCCAGGCAGTCATGCCCCAGGGAAGGCAGACAGACGGATAGGTATTGCCATGGGAAAAAGACGGCTCCGACAAAGTCCCCAAAAGTGGGTTTACATAAGCGGTAAGTGGCTGAGTAGCATCTTTACGGGTTTGGCAGCCGGCTACCAGGAAAAGACATGCCAGGCTAACAGCGATTTTTGAAGAGATGATTCTGATTGGGGACATAAGGTAAGTATTTTACAATTTTTGAGGGACTTTGATATTGATTTTGAGAAAAAATCTGGTACAATTATCCATTTTTTTCATTTAATAATTATCCCAAAAGCTCCATTTTCCCTTATTAAAAGAAAGAATTGATCCTTCGGGTTTGGTACAACTTGAGAATTTGTATCCTTTCAGCAGGCCTGAGGGTGTAATAATTTTACTTCAGGAAAACAAAATTAAACCCTGGCAACAATAGAATATCATGGTTACAAGTAAAACTGCTGAAAATCTTGCTACAATTAACAAAACCATCATGCAGGCGCGAAATGCAGGCGCCATTCATCTTTCGACGGAGGATGAATCGTTTAATGGACGTGAAATCCTGGTAGATGGAAAAAAACTGGTCAACTTCAGCTCTTGCAGTTATTTGGGTCTGGAACTGGATCCGCGTATGAAAGATGCGGCAATCGATGCGGTATTGCGATATGGGACTCAGTTTTCCAGTTCGAGGGCTTACGTTTCAATGGGTATGTATGATGAGTTGGAGGAATTGCTCTCTCAAATATACCAGTCCCCTGTACTTGTTGCACCTACGACAACACTGGGACATATGTCGCTGATTCCTACCATCGTCGGAGATGAGGATGTGGTTATCCTCGATCATCAGGTACATGCGAGTGTGGCACTGGCTGTCCAAACCGTCAAAGCCCGCGGCGTAAAGGTCGAAATGATTCGCCACAACAGTTTAGAAATGTTGGAACAGCGGATTCTTAAGTTGAGGAATGATTATCAGAAAATATGGTATTTCGCCGATGGCGTATATTCGATGTATGGCGACTATGCTCCCATGGATGATTTGATTTCACTGCTGAATAAGTATGACCAACTGCATCTGTATATGGACGATGCACATGGCACTGGCTGGACGGGCAAAAACGGGTCCGGATTTGTGAGGAGTAAAATTGGCAACCATCCCAGGATTTTTATTACGGGTTCAATGGCTAAGGGATTTGGTGCGGTAGGGGGGATTTTGGTACTTCCTGATG
This sequence comes from Bacteroidia bacterium, assembly GCA_041391665.1. Lineage (NCBI taxonomy): Bacteria > Pseudomonadati > Bacteroidota > Bacteroidia > Bacteroidia bacterium. The sequence continues at coordinate 2,450,753 of JAWKNO010000001.1, forward strand.
AGGAAACCAGGCAGATGGTGCGCAATTGTGGGGGGACAATGATTTTTTCCGGACCTATCCAGCCTGCTTCACTTGCTGCAGCGGTACAATCTGCCAAAATCCATCTTTCTCCCGAAATTGATATTCTCCAAAACCAGCTTGCACAGCGTATATCCCGATTCAACCAAAGCGCGAATAAACTGAATATCGAACTGATCTCCGAATCCAGTACGCCGATCTGCTTTGTTCACGTTGGTATGCCGGAAGTAGGGTTCAACCTGGTGCGAAAACTGAAAGATCGGGGTTATTTTGTCAACATTGCCGTTTATCCGAGTGTGCCTTATAAAAATACAGGTTTGCGCCTGACCATGCACAATCACCTTCGGCTGGAAGACATCGATAATGTGTTGGGTTTGATCGCAGAACTTTTGCCACAGGTATTGAAAGAAGAAAATCAGAAAGTGGTATTACCCTCGCATACGGTGGCTGCGTAACGCAAACACTAACTGGTATTACCCCTTTTTATTAACCTATTCTTTTCATCAGAGCTGAGCGCATCCGGATTTACAATCTGCATATTATCAGGTTCCCTTTGCAGGTTGCTTTTCCCTTCCGGAGTGCTCAGTTTTTTTTGTTTTTTCTTTGTGGGTTCGTGAGATTTGCCGGTTGTTCCCATGAATCCAACTGCCATGATATATCAAAGGAAAAACTTGTCTGACGAATTTTTAAGAGAACTTTATTCAGATATTCTGTATCCCCGGCTGATTGAGGAAAAAATGCTGATTTTGCTTCGTCAGGGTAAAATCAGTAAATGGTTTTCCGGTATCGGGCAGGAAGCTATTTCCGTAGGTCTCACCAAAGCCCTTAAGTCTGAGGATTATATTCTGCCGCTTCACCGCAATTTGGGGGTATTTACTACCCGGAATATGCCTTTGCGCAAACTAATCGCTCAGTGGCAGGGAAAATTATCGGGCTATACAATGGGCCGGGACCGCTCCTTTCACTTCGGATCTCCTGAAGACCGGGTGATTGGCATGATCTCCCACCTCGGAGCCATGTTGCCGGTAGCAGATGGACTGGCGCTGGCAAGTAACCTCGATAAACAGGATTTTATTGCGGTTCCCTTCTCCGGTGATGGCGGTGCAAGCGAGGGCGATTTCCATGAAGCACTTAACGTGGCCTCTGTCTGGGATCTGCCTGTTTTGTTTATGGTCGAAAATAATGGCTATGGTCTTTCAACTCCTGCGTCAGAACAATTTCGCTGCAAACAGATTGCAGACCGGGCCAAAGGTTACGGAATCAAAGGACACACCATCGACGGAAATAATGTGCTGGAGGTGTATCACAAGGTGGCAGAAATTGCAGAAAAAATGCGCAAAGATCGCAAACCTGTTCTGCTGGAGTGTATGACTTTCCGCATGCGTGGTCATGAGGAGGCTTCCGGTACCAAATATGTGCCGCAAGCGTTATTGGACGAATGGGCGACCAAAGATCCGGTGAGCAATTACGAAAAATGGCTGATAGAAACCGGCGTGATGAGCGAAGAGGAGATAAGTTTGGTGCGTAAAAAATTGAAGAATGAAATTAATGCAGATGTGGCGGCCGGATTTGAAGCGCCCGATGTATCACCAGACGCTCATGTAGAAACCGGAGATGTATATGCCCCAATGACCGCTTCACTTACTGCTGCGGGTGATTTGGGCGAGGAAAAACGCCTGATCGATGCTTTGAGTGAGGGGTTGCAGGAGTCGATGAGAAAACACCCTGATATGGTCATTATGGGGCAGGATATAGCCGAATATGGCGGGGTGTTTAAAATAACAGATGGATTTGTCAAAGAGTTTGGAAAAGATCGGGTGCGCAATACCCCCATTTGTGAATCTGCCATTCTGGGGGCAGGTTTGGGGTTATCGCTTCGGGGAAGGAAATCTGTCGTAGAAATGCAGTTTGCGGACTTTGTTTCCTGTGGCTTTAACCAGATCGTAAACAACCTGGCAAAAAATCATTACCGCTGGGGCCATAGTGCAGATGTGGTTGTCAGAATGCCTACCGGGGGAGGTACCGGTGCAGGACCTTTCCACTCACAAAGCAATGAATCCTGGTTTACACATGTACCGGGGCTCAAAGTGGTATATCCATCCAATCCGGCAGATGCCAAGGGGTTGCTTACCACATCGATTCTCGACCCCAATCCGGTCATATACTTCGAACACAAGCTGTTGTACCGATCCGTTTCAGGTCATGTACCTTCCGGGTATTACAACCTTCCCTTGGGAGAGGCAAAAATTGTAAAAAAGGGGAATGATATGACCATTGTTACCTATGGGATGGGGGTACACTGGGCGATGGAAGCCGTCGATAATCAAAGCGATTCGATTGAAGTGATTGACCTTCGCACCTTGATCCCATGGGATACCGAAACGGTCTATGCTTCGGTGAAAAAAACAGGGAAGTGCCTGGTTTTGTATGAGGACACCACTACGGGTGCATTTGGCGCAGAAATCGCTGCCATGGTGGGACAGCATTGTTTTCAGTATCTCGATGGGCCGGTGATGCGATTGGGGTCGATGGATACACCGATACCGTTTCACCCACGGTTGGAGGCACAATTTATGGCTAAATCCAGACTGGCTGAAACGATCGCTACCATGCTTGCTTATTGACTTGTCAAAAAGATTGTGACAAGATGGGTTGGGTTTGCTATTGAATCATTTTGGGTAATAAGGGGGTTTTATGTAGCTTTATCGGCGCAAACCTACAAGACCCGCTATGAAAATCAGCAATGAGGTAAAATTTGGTGTGATTGCAGTGGTAACCATTGCCATGATTGTCTATGGCCTGAATTTTATGGCAGGATCGCGTTTTTTTGGCTCATCTCTGATTATATATGCCAAATATCAGGACGTACAGGGGCTGATTGAGGGAAATCCGATCATGGTCAACGGGCTGAGAGTAGGGAAGGTGTCCCGGCTTCAACTCGAAGATATGAAATCTGGTCTGGTAACGGCTACTTTTGAGATCACCCAGAACCTGAATGTGCCCGAGAATTCTATTGCCATGATTTACAACTTTGACCTGTTAGGTTCAAAAGGGGTGAAATTATTTGTTCCGGACTCATTGCCTGCTTCTGACAAATACCTGAAAAGTGGTGATATGATCAAAGGTTTTGTGGAGGCTGGTGTATTTGATGAAGCTTCTGATCTGGTAAAAACACAGGGTTCACAGATTCTTATTGAGGTCGCAAAGCTGGCCGTTCAAATCAATGATATTGTGAAGCTCACCAAAAACCTGCTTACCGATACCGAAAACAACAACACAATGCGGGCCACGCTCGACAATATCCGGGAGACTTCCAATAACCTGACGAGTATCACCCGAAAGGTGGATAGTCTTGCGGGTGAAATCAATGGTATTGCCTCCAATGCAGGTAGTATCGTCCGGAATGTAGAAAATAATAATGCCAATATCGAAGCAATCATTTCCAACATCCGATCTACCACAGACTCCCTGGTAAAAGCCTCCGATGAAGTGAAAGAACTGCTTACAGATGCCAGTTCTACAGTCTCGAATATAGAAAGTATGGTCGCCAAACTGGATACTACCGGAGGTACACTGGGTTTGTTATTAAATGATACCCGTCTTTACGACAGCCTCACGGTTACTACAGAAAACCTCAACTCTGTACTTCGCGAAGTGAAAGCCAATCCCCAGCGATTTTTTGACGATATTAAAATATATCTGATTGAGCGAAAGGACAAGGCCAGAAAGCCGGAAAATGAGGTGAATCCCCGTTGAGTATTTCACTCTTTTCCTCCTACAACTTCATTTCCGATTTCCACAAAATCTTCGGCATCTGAAAAAACCGGTTCGATCAACCATTCTCCGGTAGTGGAAATGTACCCCCATTTTCTTGATTTTCTTACCCGGGCAATACCATTGGAAAATCCTCCTGCATATTCAAATTGCGGCTCTGCAATCCATTCACCTTGCAGATTGAGATAGCCCAGTTTGGTACCTTTTTGGGCAGCGGCAATTCCATCCTGAAAATCAGCCACGACGACATATTGGGGATAGATCAACCATTCGCCTTCTTTGTTGATAAACCCCCAGTCGGTTTGCAGACTGGCACGTGCTACGCCCTCGTGAAAATCACCGACATCCAGAAATCCGGGAGAAACTTTCCAGTCCCCGGAGGGCAGAATGAATCCCCAACGCGATGAACCGGGCCCTTTGACCCGCGCCAGTCCATTGAGAAAACTTTCGGCTTTTGGAAAAAATGGTTTTATTACCCAGTTTCCTTCTCTATCGACATACCCGTATCCGGCTTCAATACCTACAAGGGCAAGGCCTTCCGAAAAGTCGTGGGCTTCAGTAAACCGCGGCAAAATCATCCAGTTGCCCAAATGATCAATATAGCCCCACAATCCGCCTTTGTTTACTCTTGCGGCGTCTTCGTAAAAATCTTGTACATCGTCAAACCGGAGTTCTTTGAGCATGGTCCCGGTAAGGTCTATAAAACTCCAATCGCCTTCCTCGCTTTTTACGCGGGCAAAGTTTTCGTGAAAATCGCCGCAGTCTGTAAATTTTTCTGGAATGACCATTGTGCCCTGAAGCTCAATATACCCCCATAGCCGATTTTCCCTTACACGGGCAACTCCTTCCAGAAAATCACCGGTCTCTTTGTATTTAGGATTAACCAGCCATTTGCCGGAAACATCAATAAATCCCCACAAACCGTTACTTTTCACCGCAGCAAGCCCTTCGGAAAAATTTCGGGAGTCTTCATATTGGGCCTGGATTACCCATTCTCCAGAAAGATCGATATAACCCCATAGCCCTTTATCTTTGGCCCTGGCTCTGAAATCCTGCGAGAAAGAATGCGTTAAAGTTGAGCAAAGTAAAGCCGTCAGAAGGTAAAACCGCATGCTTAATAATAACGATAAATGAACGATTTGGCAAACCTATTTTCATATTAATGATTTTACTCAGCCCGATCGTTTGGACAAACCCGACAGATAACAGTATATTTGAATATTTCACCCTAAAATATTCACCCTGACATTTGCCAGGGGAAATTCAATAAATACTACTCCATTATGCAGAAAGCATTTTTCCAGGTACCAGTTCCGGTAAACGAACCCGTTTTAAGTTATGCACCCGGCAGTTCTGAAAGGGCGATGGTAAAAAAAGTTTTGGCCGAACTCTCTGCTCAACAGAAAGAGATTCCCATGGTGATAGGTGGGCGGTCGGTATTTACGGATCATCGCAAAGCGATCAGCCCGCCACATAACCATAAGCACGTGATCGGGCATTTTTCAATGGGAAACAGTACCCACGTCAGGGCTGCTGTTGATGCCGCATTAGCCGCTAAAACGGATTGGGAAAATACTTCCTGGGAGCATAGAGCGTCTGTATTTTTAAAAGCCGCCGACCTCCTGTCGGGGCCTTACCGGGCTCGTATGAATGCCGCCACGATGTTGGCTCAGTCCAAAAATATCTATCAGGCAGAAATTGATGCAGTTGCAGAGCTGGCAGATTTTTTTCGGTTTAATGTGGCCTATATGACCCAGATTTATCAGGATCAGCCCATGTCATCACCCGGAATGTGGAATCGCCTCGAATACCGTCCGCTGGAGGGTTTTATTTTCTGCATTACTCCCTTCAACTTTACCTCTATTGCAGGAAATCTTCCCGCTGCTCCGGCACTTATGGGAAATGTGTGCGTATGGAAACCCGCAGACAGCCAGATATACTCTGCCCATGTGATTATGGAGATATTAATGGAAGCAGGGCTGCCAGACGGCGTGATCAACCTCGTATATGCCGATGGCCCTGAAGCCGGTGAGGTGGTTTTCCACCATCCAGATTTTGCGGGCCTGCATTTTACAGGCTCTACAGGAGTATTTCGCCACTTATGGAAAACCATAGGCGAAAATATTGCCACCTATAAAACCTATCCCCGCATCGTGGGCGAGACCGGAGGCAAAGATTATATCATGGTGCACCCTACGGCTGACACAGAGGCTGCGGCTGTGGCCATTGCCCGCGGAGCCTTTGAATTTCAGGGGCAGAAATGCAGCGCGGCTTCACGGGTCTATATTCCGGATTCGCTTTTTGATTCGATTATCGGGCGTGTAAAGCAGGATGTCGCTTCTTTTAAAATGGGCGACCCTTCCGATTTTTCCAACTTTATCAATGCAGTCATCGACGAACGAGCCTTTGACAAAATCGCTGGATTTATCGATCAGGTCAACGCCTCACCCGATGCGGAAATCATTATCGGCGGAGATTATGATAAGTCCGAAGGATATTTTATCTCGCCTACGGTCGTGCTTGCCAAAGATCCTTTTTTTCTGACCATGTGCGAAGAGATTTTTGGACCGGTTGTCACCATTTACCGGTATGCAGATGCTCAGTTTGAGGAAACGCTCGATATCCTGGATAAAACAAGTCCCTATGCGCTTACAGGGGCACTGTTTGCCCGTGACAGACTGGTGATTGACAGGGCCGCCCGCAGGCTTCAGCATACTGCCGGTAATTTTTATATCAATGACAAGCCCACAGGGGCTGTCGTGGGACAACAACCCTTTGGCGGAGCGAGAGGGTCTGGTACCAATGATAAGGCAGGTTCTTATCTCAACCTGTTGCGGTGGGTTTCCCCACGCACGATTAAGGAGACCTTTGTACCTCCCAAAGATTACCGTTATCCCTTTCTTTCCGAATCATGATCAAAGAAGTCCTGCACCTCCTGCAAAAGGAATTAATGTTGGAGTGGAAACAGAAATACGCCTTTAACGGGCTGGTTCTGTATGTGCTGAGTATGGTTACGGTCATTTCCCTTGCATTCGTGGATAATATGGAACCGGGAACCTGGAACATCATTTACTGGATTATTTTGTTGTTTGTGGCGATCAACGCGATTGCCCGCAGTTTTTTGGCCGAAAGTTCTGGTCAAATGATGTATCTGTATAGCATGGCGCACCCGACGTCAGTGATTGTCGCCAAAATTGTGTACAACACGCTGCTTTTGTTTTTGATTGCGGGTATTACGCTGGTTGCTTTTCAGTTTCTCGGCGGCGTGAAAATTCTTGCCCCCCTCAGACTACTGGCGATCACCTTTGCGGGCAGTGCGGCCCTTTCTGCAAATCTTACGCTGGTATCTGCAATCGCTTCCCGGGCCGAAAACAAAACCACGCTGCTGGCAGTGCTGGGGTTTCCGTTGATTGTGCCGATTCTGTTGTTGCTGATCAGAATTTCACGTTCTGTCATCGAAGGCGCAGGCGGCACTATCGCTACTGACGGAAACGATAGCCTGCTGATGATCGGAGGGATTACGTTTGCCCTGGTGGCATTCTCCGTGATATTGTTTCCATTTGTGTGGCGGGAATAGGAAAATATGAGTGAAATGATAACCAATTGAGCTTAAAAATGGTTAACTTTACAAACACAATAAAGTAACTTTTGTATGGGTTAGCTTCTATATCATGAGTCAAAAAAGTATTCTCCGAATATCTTACAAAGTTCTTGCTATTGCATTGATTTTATATGCAGTCGTATTTGGTATGGTAACCCGCCTTCCCGATCTTCCTCCACTTCAGCAGAGTAGCCGGAATGTGTTTTACCACGTACCGATGTGGTTTGCCATGCTGACGATGATGGGGATTTCGCTTTACCACAGTATTCGCCTGCTTCGCATGCTCGATCCGGAGTATGAGTCACAGGAAAGTCCGCTTTATGCGGACGCCAAAGCGCGTGAATCCGCAGCTGTAGGTGTGGTTTTTAATATTTTAGGCCTGGTTACCGGTATTATCTGGTCGCGGGTTTCATGGGCAGAAGATCGCCCTGCGTCTGAGTTTTCTACGTGGTGGGCCTGGGACCCTATTCAGGTAGGTGCACTGGTCGCACTGTTGATTTATCTGGCGTATTTTCTGCTTCGCAATTCTTTTACAGAACCAGAAAACCGCGCGAAAGTAGCTGCTGTTTATAATATTTTTGCCTTTGCAACGCTGATCCCTCTGTTTTTTATCATCCCCCGTATGTTTGAAGGGCTTCATCCCACGGCTGGTAAAGGCTCTTTTATTTTTGATAAAAGCCAGATCAGCAATGAGTTTCGTATGATCCTCTATCCCGGCATGCTCGGCTTTATTCTTATTGGCGTATGGATATTTGAACTCAGAAGCCGTCTCGAAATGATCCGGTTAAAACTGGAAGAAAAACTCGCAGAAAGAGAATATAAAAATAACGCATGAACCCTACCTTCTTACAATCATTCATTTTGCTTCAGACAGAAAAAACCTGGCTCCTGATGAGCGATAAAGTATATTCTGTACTGACAGTGTTGCTGCTGATATTCGGCGCTCTGATTGGATATCTTGTTCTTACAAACCGGAAGATTCGCGACCTGGAGAAAAAACTGAAACAATAAAAAACCGCATAGTCTGAATGGGGAAATTCTACCCAGACATTCTTTACACCAAAACTGAAAAATGAAACCTTCCAAGATTATCATACTCGTTGCTCTGGCTGTTTTTGTAGTAGCTTTGGGAATTAATTTTTCTGAAACAGCCAGCATTTACACGGATTTTGGCACTGCCAAAAAAACAAAAAAAGAAGTCCATATCGTAGGCAGTTGGGTTGACCGTGAACAGTCCTCTTACGATACGGACAAGGATATCTTCACTTTTTTTATGCAAGACACCCTTAATCAGGTGGAAAAAGTGATGTATTACGATCCCAAACCAATTAATTTTGAACAGGCAGAGAAAGTCGTGGTTATCGGTTCTTACAAAGAAGATGCTTTTGTAGCCGATAAAATCGTGATGAAATGCCCTTCAAAATATGAGCCTACAGATATAACCAGTGGAGAGAAGTAGGAAAATAAAAAATTATGGATTTACTAACCGGAGGCAAACTCGGAGAACTATTTACTTCAGCTGCTTTTGCAGGCGCATTAGTGGCGACGTGGAGTTTTTTTATAGCCGAACGTTCTGAAGGAGACGATAAAAAAAGCTGGGAAAAACTCGGCAAAGGTGGATTTCTGGTGCATGCAGCAAGTATTTTCGGAATTATTGCTACGCTGTTTTACCTGATCTATTCCCACAAGTATGAATACCATTATGTCTGGTCTCATTCCTCAAATGAACTTCCCGTTTACTACATGATTTCCTGTTTTTGGGAAGGCCAGGAAGGGAGTTTTTTGTTATGGTGTTTCTGGCATTCGGTATTAGGTACGATTCTGCTGTTTAACCGGTCCTCATGGCGCAACCTGGTGGTGGGGGTAATTGCCTCTATAGAGATGGTCATTAGCTCTATGCTTTTGGGTGTATATATCGCTGATTCATGGGTGATGGGTATTTTTCTGCTACTGGGGCTTGTCAGTGGTGGTTATCTGGCCTGGCAGTACGTATTCCATCGCGATAAGCTACCTTTTGACGGGCTCTTCCATCTCGCCTCCGTGATTATGGCGGCAGGATTTTCGATTCTCCTTTTCAGAGGACAACTGGGGGCTGGCACCAGGTATATTTTCTGGGGAACATGGGGGGGCTGGGATGACCTGGCATTTGTGGTATTTGGAAAAATGATTTTGGCCTACCTGATCTTTCTGACGATTTATGTGTTGAGAGTTGCCCGCCAGGAAAATATCCCTATTGGTGAAATTCTCGCTGCGGTGGTTCTGGGGGGAATTGTCTTTGTCGGAATGGGCACTGAACCCGACATTTGGAAACTGGGTAGTACGCCATTTGCCACACTCAAATCTGTGTTTCCCAACAATCCGGTTTACCTGCAGAATCCTGCCTTTATCCCTTCTAATGGAAATGGGCTGAATCCACTGCTTCAAAATTACTGGATGGTTATTCATCCGCCCACTTTGTTTCTGGGTTTTGCCTCAACCGTTGTCCCATTTTCATACGTGATTGCAGGTTTACTGAAAAGACAATATAGTGAGTGGATTCGCCCGGCACTTCCCTGGATGGCATTTTCCATGATGATCCTGGGTGTTGGTATCATCATGGGGGGCTACTGGGCTTACGAAACATTAAATTTTGGTGGCTACTGGAACTGGGACCCGGTGGAAAACAGTTCGCTGGTACCGTGGTTATGCGGGGTCGCAGCGCTTCACGCCATGTTGATTTACCGGAAGACAAAATCCTATCTGAAACTCACCATGCTGCTGATTATCAGCACATTCTTACTGGTGTTGTATAGTACTTTTTTGACCAGGAGCGGTATTCTTGGCGAAACCTCTGTTCATACGTTCACAGATCTTGGCCTTTCCGGTCAGCTGTTGGTACTGGTAATGACCTATGTGGTATTTGTCGTTGTGCTCATGATGCTCCGGTGGAAAGAAATTCCCGAACGGGCGGATGAAAGTAAAGTCTGGTCCGCAGAATTTATGCTTTTTGTGGGCATGCTCATTCTCGTTTTTTCAGGGCTCGTGATTATCATCACCACTTCACTTCCTGTATTTAATCAGATATTCGGCACGAAACTGGCGCCTCCGCCCAACGTTCAATTGTTTTATTATCAATGGAATGTCTGGTTTGCTATCCTGTTTGGGGTGGTCTCGGGTATTGGTCAGTTTTTGTGGTGGCGAATCACTGCCAAAAACTCAGTAAGTGATGCGCTGTTTCGCCCCTTCGTACTTACAATGATTGCAGGCGGGTTGATTTTGCTTGCGACCTTTTTCACAGAAATGAACTTCGCTTACGACAAGACATTCCATGATATGGTGTCTCCTGAAGCACTGGCCTTTAAGTCGGCTTTTGGGAAAATGTTTGCCTGGTTGAAGTTTGGTATTCTGTCTATTTCCAATGAATTGCTGCTGTTTTCAGCGTTATTTGGGGTAATGGCGAATGCGGATGTATTGGTCAACCTGCTTCAGAAAAACCGTAAAGGACTGAAAGTGATGGGGGGTACCATCGTTCACCTGGGATTTGCGCTGATGTTGCTGGGGATGTTGTTTTCATCGGGCTATGATGAGGTGATTTCCAAAAACCTCCGTCCTGAAGACCTCGCCTCTTTTCCGGAGCAGGAGAAAAACGACAATATTGCCATTGACCGCCGCAGCCCTAATTATCTAAAAGGGTATCAGGTCAAATATCTGGGACAAAAGAAGGCCCAATCTCCGGTCTCCGACCTTCGGGTGCTGGAAGAAACTTCTACCCGGTTTAAACTCAGTTTTGACGATGCAGATGGGGAAACTTTTGCGATCGTACTGGACCGGGCGCCGTTTATTCTGGAGGAAGACCGGCACTTGCTGGACGTACATGCGACCTCTGAAAATGCAGATCCTTTTGCCAAACCCGTTGGCCGGCTTGATCTCACAAGACTGGAATCGCTGCTCAATGAAGATGTCGCTGCGTTTGAGCCAAAACTTATCAATAATCGAACGTTGTATGGCCTGGAGTTTTCTGCCCTGGACAATCCCGACAAGCAGTTTGTCCTGTATCCCGAAGCAGAAATTAATGAATCTATGGGAAGCATTCTGGCACATCCGGGAAGGAAGATATTCTGGAATAAAGACATCTATGTATTTACTTCCAGTCTGCCTACACCAGAATCCATGGAGCCGAAGTTTTTCAGCTTTGGTATGAAAATCGGAGATACCGTGCAAATCGGCGACACCAGACTGATGCTGGCCGAATTACGCAATCTTACCAGCAGACCCGACCTTCAGAAGTACGACGTAGCGGCCGCAGCTCATTTGATCGCATTCTCAGAGCAGGACACTTTTATTGCCAATCCATTATATGTCATTGAAGGTAACCGTCCCGGAATGATTACTTCACAAATAGAGGAACTGGGGATGGATCTGGCTTTTGTCGGCATTACGCCTGATAAAGATATAATCCATATTCAGGTACGGCAGGTTGATCCTCATTCAGATTTTGTGGTGATCAAAGCGATTAGCAAACCCTTCGTAAATCTTTTATGGCTGGGAACTTTCATTTTGGTGTTTGGTTTTGGTATTTCTATTTATCGAAGATGGGTGGAGAGCAGGGCAAAGTCTTGATTGTTAGAGAGTTGTGATCAGTTTATTGGATTTGGTCTGGTATAGAAAATAACAGGTTACCTTAGAAAAATGGGAATAAAACATTTGGATTTTTAGTGAATATTAATATATTTACGGATAGCACATCATCCTAAAAAATCTGTTATTATGACTAAGACTATAACGTTCAATGAGCTTCGTAAAATCAAAGACAGCCTGCCAGATGGCAGCATGGAAATGATTGCCCGTGAATTAGGCGTAACAGTAGAAACTGTACGCAATTATTTTGGTGGTTCAAATTTTAGGAAAGGCGAATCTGTAGGCTTTCATATTGAGCCGGGACCTGATGGTGGTGTCGTTCAACTTGATGATACTGCAATTCTCGATCGTGCACGGTCTATTCTGGCTACAGCCTCTGCAGATTGATTGTGTTTCATTTCGTCCCCTCTATGGAAGGGTACGTGACTTCGGTCTGCGTACCCTTTACTTTTTTTATCCCATCCATATAAAAGCAATGGCTCCGTCTGAGGATAGACGGAGCACATTGAGTTTGGGGTATTAGGTAGGTTAATAGGGAAGGTCTAAATGAGGTTCTCATTGTTCGACCTTCTAAACTAAAGGTAGAAAAAAAATCCCCACCTGCCAAATATCGTTTCCATATTTAAACTATTGCAGGATCGTAATGACCGTAAAACCCTGCATTTTTCCTGCTTTTTGTATATCCCCCTCCCAAAAACTTACATCCCCGAATGTGTTCCAGGCGGTAAAGTCTTTCATCCCTGGGCAAACAACCGGGTAGTAAAAACGAGGATCAGCACACACATCAGAATAGAAAGACAAATATAGCCTGCGGCCATCATATACTGCCCTAACTGGAACATCTTCATGGTCTCAAGGCTAAAAGTAGAAAAGGTGGAAAAACCTCCACAGAAGCCTACCATGAGCAGCAATTTGACGGAAGAAGACACTTCTGTATATCGGCTGAAATAACCCCATGCAAGGCCCAGCACGATACAGGAAAGTATATTTGCCGTCAGGGTGCCTACGGGGAATCCTCCTTCCGTAGTACCCAGCCAACGGGAAATGCCATAACGGGAAATACTGCCAATGCCCCCTCCGATGAATACGGCAATCCATTCACTCATGGGTATTGGGCTTTTCCGGTGATGTCTGCTTTTACCTCCTGCCTGATCATCGGCACTCTCGTGAAAAGCGAAAGACTGTGGTGCTGATAAACACCCACACTGTCAAATGAAACCGCGATATGCGTTGTGACTGTATATAGCCAGTTTTTCTTATGAGTGGTTACCTCAAAATACTTGATATATCCCCGGGTATTCGTAGAGACCTTCTGAAGATGCAGCGGAATGGTCATTTCTGCACCCGGGTTAATGGTTGCGATCAAAGTATCCTGATGTTGAGATACGGTAAGGTAATCTCTTATATAGGGTGCATCATAAAATTGATCCAGCGCGTACCCCATATCCTGAATCAGAAGCCAGGATATGGAATCTCTCTCTTTACCCCTGCTGATAATAATTTCCGGAACAGGCTGATATATGGTGTCTTCTGTAACGGGAGGATCAGTTTGCAGGTCTGTTACAGATTTGTGATAGGAGATACCGGGAATACGACAACTGTTTTCCAGCTGTAGCATCAGTTGTTTCCGTATCGGGTGGGTGAGTGTATGTTTATCTTTTCCTTTACATCCGGCCAGCAGAATCAACATGCCAGCAACCATCAGTACAACGGTAGGATGACGAAAAAAACGAACATTGACAGCTCCATTCATGATCAATTATTAAGAAAGAACTACCTGATCCGGCAATAGATTAACATGCGTTGCAGGCAATATTCCTTGCAGTTTGATATTTTACTTACACCGATAAAATTTTTTCTAAAAAAATCAGTTCTCGACCACCAGAACTTCACCCGTCATCTCTTTGGGGATGGGTAATCCCATGATGGTAAGAATGGTAGGTGCGAGATCACCCAGCTTGCCAGGCGCATCTCTAAAAGAATATTTGCCTTCGGGATCTGCTATATACAGTGGTACCTGTACGGTAGTATGGGCGGTGTGTGCGCTTCCGTCAGGGTTTTTCATTTTGTCGGCGTTTCCGTGGTCAGCGGTTACCAGTGCGACATAACCATTTTCGAGGGCAGCTTTGACTACATCAGCGGTACAGGTATCTACAACTTCACAGGCTTTGACGGCCGCTTCAAATACACCCGTATGACCGACCATATCGGGATTGGCAAAGTTAAGGCAAATAAAATCTGCATCTCCTTTTTCGATCTCGGGGATAATGGCATTTCGAATATCGTTTGCGCTCATTTCCGGTTGAAGGTCATAGGTAGCGACTTTCGGTGAAGGACAGAGGATATGAGATTCTCCCGGCATGGCTTTTTCCCGTCCACCATTAAAGAAAAATGTCACATGAGGATATTTTTCAGTTTCGGCGATTCGTATTTGTTTTTTGCCATTGTTGGCGAGGTATTCTCCTAAACCATTGCTGATATTATCCTTTTCATAGAGAACATGTACACCTTTAAAAGATTCGTCATAGCGGGTCAGTGTTGCATAATAGAGATCGAGGGTATGCATGCCGGCCTCGGGCATTTCTGCCTGGGTAAATACATGAGTAAGCTGGCGCCCTCTGTCTGTGCGGAAGTTGAAGAAAAGAACAGCATCACCATCCTGAAGCGTAGCTACAGGTTTCCCATTTTCCTGAATGACAATAGGCTCTATAAACTCATCCGTAACCCCTTCCGCGTAAGCGGCTTTGACTGCTGCAACAGGATCGGTCGCAGGTGTTCCCACACCATTTACAATGAGATCATAGGCCTTTTTTACCCGCTCCCATCTTTTATCTCTATCCATGGCAAAGTACCTTCCGATGACTGAGGCGATTTTGCCTGTACCACATTCATGCATGCATGACTGAAGGTCGGTAATATAATGTTCACCTCCATTGGGAGACGTATCTCTTCCATCGGTAAACACATGGATATATACTTTTTTCAGCCCTTGTTCTGCAAGTATTTTAATAAGACCCTTCAGTTGATGTATACTACTGTGGACACCACCATCTGATAGTAACCCCATGAGATGCAGCGGTTTGTCTTTTTGCGAACAATATCTTACAAGGTTTTGGAACTCCGGATTCTCAATTATTTTTTTCTGTTCCACCTCAATATTGATTCTCACGAGGTCCTGATACACGACACGCCCCGCGCCAATATTCATGTGACCAACCTCCGAATTGCCCATTTGGCCATCGGGCAACCCTACAAATAACCCGGAAGCCTCCAGGCGGGTGGTGGGAAATGTTTGAATCGCCGCATCGTAAAAGGGCGTATTTGCTGCATCAACTGCGCTAACCGACGGGTCATCTGCGATACCCCATCCGTCCATAATAATGAGTATGACTTTACTGGAATTCATGCCCCAAAGGTAAAATTTAATCCGAAAATTCCTTTAGCTAAATGCAGAAATTGTGAAGATGGTTTGGCTGGTTTGAGAGGATGGAAAGCTTGTCCCTGAAACATTTGGCAAAACCTGTAGAAAACTTTCGCTTTTTTTTTATTGGCACGGTTATGGTAATAAACAGAACATAGATATAACATTGGTTTTATAAATGATTGATTTCAAGGGACTGAAAGTATGAGACTCTTATATGCCATAACTTTGCTTTTGATTGCCTTCGGGATTGGCCTGCAGAAGGGATATGCGCAAACACCTGACCGTGTGTTGGATGAGGTGACTGAGAGCCTGGTTGATGGCGATTCAGATAAACTTTCCAAACATTTCAGTGAGCGGGTAGAAGTTACCGTTCTGGGAAAGAGACAACTTCTAAGTAAAACGCAAGCCACGTACGTGATCCGGGATTTTTTCAGCAATTATCCACCAGATTCTTTTAATACGCTGCACAAGGGCAGTACAAATGGGACTCTCTATGCCCTGGGGGTATTGAGAAGTGAAAAAGGTCAGTTTGAAGTGAATATTTTTATTCAAGTCTCAGATGTGAAAATCAATGAAATCCGTTTTGAGCGGAGCAGTTCAGCCACACGTCAGTAGAACCATACTTTTTCAAAATAGCTAAACCTACATATTTAAGATAGCGGTATGCTTTATGAGCATACCGCTTTTTCTTTTGCCGGGGGTTTCAGAACTTTCGGGCATGATAGATTTTCTCAATCACCCCGAAACCGACCGTATCATACGGGAAGCTTTTGCCGAGGATGTCGGGCCCGGCGACTATACCAGTCTCTCGACGATCCCCGCAGGGCTCACTTCAAGCGCAAGAGCCATTATCAAGGATACCGGTGTCCTGGCCGGTGTAGCGCTGGCCCAACGAATCTTCCATACCGCAGACCCGGCATTGGAAACCCAGATCCTGATTGCCGATGGGACTCCCGTGAAGCCCGGAGATATTGCCCTGACGGTTACCGGTGATCCCCGGTCGATACTCTCTGCGGAGCGACTGGTGCTCAACCTCATGCAACGCATGAGTGGTGTAGCCACGATGACCCGGCAGGTGGTCGGGATGCTTGCCGGCACAGGTTGTCGTGTACTCGACACCCGAAAAACCACGCCGCTGATCAGGCATTTTGAAAAATGGGCAGTTGTCATTGGGGGAGGGACCAACCACCGGTTTGGGCTCTATGATATGATCATGATCAAAGACAATCATGTCGATTATGCGGGGGGAATCGTGCCGGCTATCCGTGCCTGCAAAGCCTATCTGAAAAAAAATAACCTCAATCTGCTGATTGAGGTCGAAACGCGTAATCTTTCTGAAGTGCAGGAAGTGCTCAGCGAGGGCGGTGTCCACCGGATATTGCTGGATAATATGTCCCCTGCAATGATGAAATCGGCGGTGGCCCTGATCGGAGATCAGGCTGAAACCGAAGCCAGCGGCGGCATTACCCATGAAACTGTCAGAGCAGCCGCAGAAAGCGGTGTCGATTTTGTCTCTATGGGCTCGCTGACTCATTCGGTGCGTAGCCTGGATATCAGCCTGAAAGCCATTCCTGGGTAAGGCCGAAAACGCTTACCTGCGGGTTGTTTTCTTTTTGGTAGAACTGGTCGCGCGTTTGCTTCGGGTGGTACCGCCCAGCCCCAACACGCCTAAAAGTCCGCGGGTAAGCTCTCGGGCAACTGTATTCCCCAGTTGGCGAACCATCGTGTTTTTGGCCAGCTTCTCAATCATTCCGGGCTCTTCACGAGTTTTGGCAGAACGGCTACTTTTTGCAGCTTCATGCTGTTTTGCCATTTCTTCCTGTTGTTCGTCCTTGTTAGCTTCTTCGATTTTTGCAGTCAGCAGTTCGTAAGCACTTTCCCGATTGATCTCCTCATTGTATTTCTCCACCATGGCAGATTTCTGGATGATATCTTTGATTTCTGCATCAGTAAGTACATCCATCCGCGACTGGGGGGCGCGCAACATCGTGTGAACCAATGGGGTCGGAATACCTTTTTCGTTGAGAACGGTTACAAAGGCATCTCCAATACCAAGGGAAGTAATGAGTTCTTCTACATTATAGAAAGAGGATTCCGGGAAGTTCTGAACCGCCAGCTTAATTGCTTTCCGGTCTTTTGCGGTAAATGCGCGTAGTGCATGCTGAATTTTGAATCCCAGCTGACCAAGGATATCTTCGGGAACGTCCACGGGGTTTTGGGTACAGAATATAAGCCCGACGCCTTTGGAACGAATCAGTTTTACAATGGTCTCAATCTGATCCAGCAGCTCCTTCGAAGCATTTTCAAACATCAGGTGTGCTTCGTCGATAATGATCATCAATTCGGGCTGGTCGGCATCTCCCTGCTCCGGAAAAGTTGAATAAATTTCCGCCAGAAGACTCATCATAAAAGTAGAGAACAACTGCGGACGGTCCTGAAGATCGGTAAGGCGTAGAATAGAAACAATACCCCGTCCGTTTTTATCCAGGCGGCAGAGGTCGTCCACATCAAAAGATTTTTCACCAAAAAACCTGTCTGCACCCTGTTGCTCCAACGTAATCAGTTTCCGGATAATGGTTCCTACTGAAGCCATGGAAATCCGGCCATATTCTTTTTCTATTTCTTCTTTGCCTTCGTTGGTGATATACTGGAGGGTTTTTTTGAAATCGTCCAAATCCAGCAGCGGGAGGTTTTGGTCATCACAGTATTTGAACACTACAGAAACCACACTGGCCTGTACATCACTCAGATCTAGAATTTTGGAAAATAACACTGGGCCAAACTCCGTAACTGTTGCCCGAAGCCGTACCCCAGGTTCATCCGAAAGCGTCAGCAGTTCTACCGTACTTCCGCTGGCTTCGAAAGGGATTCCCATTTGCCCGTGGCGCTCATCGATTTTGGGATGGCCGGCACTGGCAACCGCGATGCCGCTCAGGTCTCCTTTGATGTCCATCATCAGGGAGGGAATGCCAAAACTGGACATTTGTTCGGCGAGAATCTGAAGGGTTTTTGTTTTCCCTGTACCCGTTGCGCCTGCTACCAGTCCGTGGCGATTGAGCGTTTTCAGTGGGATCTTAACAAATAGTCCTGTTTGTACTTTTCCTTCAAATATGGCTCCGCCCATTAGTACGGATTCACCCTTGAAGGTATAACCATTGGTTACGGATTCGATAAACTGTTCTTTCATTTCGTTTTCCTTATTCTACTGCAAAATAGCATTTTTCCTTTATAAGCAAACCAGATGATTCGCAATTGCGGCTGTAGATATGATCGGTAAAGTTTCTATATTATTGTTCTGGTTTTACCTGTAAACAAATTTTATATGAAAAATATATCCCGAAGGGAAGCTTCCAGAAAGATCGCTATAGGTTTGGGGTCATTGGCCGGTATTTCCTCTTTGCCAGTCTTGGGCGCCAGCCATGAAAAGAAAAAATATGGTGTAGCCCTCGTCGGTCTGGGGAATTACAGCAATATTTTGCTGGGGCCGGCATTTGCTCACAGCCAAAACTGCTACCTTGCCGGAATCGTCACCGGCACTCCGTCGAAGGCTACCGAATGGGCCGCAAAACACCATATCCCTTCCGGCAATATCTACAATTACGAAACCTTTGATAAGATCGCCGATAATCCCGATATCGATATTGTCTATATTGTATTGCCCAACTTCCTTCACGCCGAATATACCATCCGGGCAGCTAAAGCCGGAAAACATGTAATCTGCGAAAAGCCCATGGCGCTGAATGTCCGGGAATGTGAGGCGATGATCGAAGCCTGTGATAAGGCCGGAAAGTTGCTTTCTATCGGATATCGCCTGCATTTTGAACCTCATCATCAGGAGGTCATGCGTCTGGGAAAAGAAAAACCGTATGGCCCCATCAATCTGATTGAATCCTCTCTGGGATATCACCTGGCAGATCCTACGCTTTGGCGGCTTGACAAAAAAAAAGGTGGGGGAGGCGCAATCATGGATCTGGGAGTCTATGCCATTCAGGGAGCGAGGTATGTGGTGGGGGAAGAACCCGTGAGTATCACAGCGCAGGGAATACTTCGGGACAAAAGCCGTTTTCGCGATATTTATGAAACGATTTTTTTTCAGATGAATTTTCCTGGGGGGGAAGTGGCCAATTGCAGTACGACCTATTCTTCCTATGTAGATCGGCTATATGTCAGTTGTTACAAAGGCTACTTTAGCTTAAAACCTTCGTTTGGGGGAAATGGGACGGAAGGAGAAACCAGTGACGGGCCTATGACTTTTCCTGTAGTCAATCAACAGGCAGCGCAGATGGATGGCTTTGCGCAATGTATAAGCGAAAATCGGCGTTCTCCGATTTCCGGAGAAGAAGGTCTTCGCGACCTTCGGGTGATTGAAGCAGTACTCAGGGCCGCCGATACCGGCAAAAAAATCAAACTGTGATGTCTCAGTCAGTAAAAGCCCGCCATTACCACACCGGCCAGGCAATAGAGGTTTTTTTTGAAGGAAAGACCATTGCCCGGATAGAAAATATTGCTTCTGCCCCAAACCTTCCGGCGATTTTTCCCGGCCTTGTTGATATTCAGGTGAATGGGTGGAATGGTACAGATATCAATCGTCCAGGCGTTGAACCCCAGGACTTTGTAAAAATTACCCGCGACTTGCGGCGGAAAGGCATCACCACCTGGATTCCTACCCTGATTACCCAGTCTGTCGAAAATCTCGAAGCTACCCTGCGCGCTTATATAAAAATGTATCCTCAGATCCGTTCTGCGGCTCCGGGCATTCACCTGGAAGGGCCGTTTATCTCCCCTGAGGATGGGGCGCGCGGTGCGCATCCTGCACAGTTTGTGCGATCACCGGACTGGAAACTGATGGAAAAGTGGATCGAAATCAGCGAAGGGAATATTCGTTTGATCACCCTCTCCCCCGAGTGGCCCGAAGCGCCGGATTTTATCAAAAAATGTGTGAAGGCAGGCATCCGGGTTTCGATTGGACATACGGCGGCGGAAAGTTCACAGATTCAGGCAGCCGTTGCTGCCGGAGCGACACTTTCCACCCATTTGGGAAATGGTTCACATCAGATGTTGCGGCGACATCCCAACTATATCTGGGATCAGATGGCGGCAGATGAACTGTTTGCCACAGTCATTACTGACGGATTTCATCTTCCGGATGTGGTCATCAAAACGATTTTGAAAGTCAAGGCCGAAAAGGCCTTGCTGGTGAGTGATACAACCGCCATCGGAGGACTTCCTCCGGGGGAATACGATGCGCCGATAGGAGGAAAGGTTGTGCTTACCCCAGCGGGCAAACTCCATATGGAAGCCAACGCCAATATGCTGGCAGGTTCTGCTTCCAATCTGCTGGACTGTGTGCGTTATCTGGCCGGAACCGGTATGGAATCATTGCCCGATGCGTGGGATCGCGGTTCTGTTTTGCCGGCAGCTTTTATGGGTTTGCCGCAGGCAAAGGGCCTTACGCCGGGTGCCCCGGCAGATTGGGTGCTGGTCAGACAGGAACATGGAAAATTTGACCTGGTCGAAGTTTGTAAAGACGGGATTCGTTATGAGTGTGAAATGTAGATTATCTCACCGACATACTCAATTGCCCGCGATCTACCGTATTTACCGGGCGAAAAACCATCTCAGTCATGCCATGGCGGCCCTGAAGTCCAAGAACCAGCTTCTCCGCAGAATATGATTTTACGATATAATGAAGCGTTTCCGATTCCTGGGAAACAGACTTGCCATTGATTTTTTGGCAGGAAAGAATCAACTGCTGATGTTCAAGATTGTATTCCCATCGTCCTTCTTTTTTTTCATCGTGATCAAAAAAGGTATAAGTATGGTTTACAGCAAGGATAAAGAACCGGGGATTGTTGGGAAGTGAGCGAAGCACCTGTCCATCATTGTATGGGTCGTAGTTATAATCAAATTGCCATACAAGGATTTGGTTTTCGCGGATATCGCTGAGGAGGGTATCAAAGTCATTTCCGGGGGTATTTTGTACACCTGTAAAACTGAAAAGAATAGCAGTGGAAGGAATGGCAAGAATTGCAAAGATCCAGTTCCATGAAATGCGGGCGGTTTTGTGTGTCGATCGGTTCATACTTTCTGTGGTTAGGGGTTGAGGTGATTGTATTTTCCGAAAAATTTCTTTCAGTGATTCGAAGGATAATATTCAAGAACCATTCCCCTATGCCATTGAATTATTTTATTCTGATAATCAATGACTTATGATTTTTGCAATCGATTACAATTTCTCATATTGAGAAAAACAGCACCAATACGGAACCAAAAAAGTGCGTGTCGTGGAAATGAATTTTGAAACTTACAATGCTAAAAATCATCCGGAAGGCAAAAAAAGTTCCATGTTTAGAAAACAAAATCTTTTACCTTGGTATGTAGCATATTTATAAAGGTTTGAGGAAAAACCATTCCAAAAGAATACCTTTGTAACAGATCTGGATAAACGCCTAATATTGGAAAACCAATGAGTAGTACCACCTTAAGAGACGAAGTAACCGTAAAGTTTGCCGGTGATTCTGGCGACGGTATGCAGCTTACAGGTGATTTGTTTACCACCAACACTGCACTTACCGGAAGCGATCTCGCTACTTTCCCCGATTTCCCTGCAGAAATTCGCGCCCCGGCCGGCACGCTGGCTGGTGTGTCTGGTTTCCAGCTCCATTTTGGCAGCAAAGAAATTTTTACTCCGGGAGATCAGGTGGATGTACTGGTTGCTATGAATGCAGCAGCACTCAGAGCCAACCTTCATCAGATCAAAAAAGGGGGAACTGTGATTGTCAATACTGATGGGTTTGACAGTAAAAACCTTCGCCTTGCAAAATATGAAGACAGCGAAAACCCGCTGGAAGATAAAACGCTGGAGGGATATGAAGTTTTTAAGGTACCGGTTACCAAACTAACCCGTGAGGCATTAAAAGATTCTTCACTGGGTACCAAGGATAAAGACCGGTGTAAAAATATGTTTGTGCTCGGGTTTATTCTCTGGCGTTACAACCGGAGTATGGATTCGGTTGTCAAAACCCTCAATGCCAAGTTTGCAAAGAAGGCAGACGCGCTCGAAGCCAACATTGCGGTATTGAAAGCCGGTTACTATTTTGGCGATACAACAGAGACCTTCACCACTACCTATTCGGTAAAACCTGCAACGTTGGCTCCTGGTACTTACCGGGGCATTACCGGCAACCAGGCATTGGTCTATGGGCTGATCGCTGCTGCGCAAAAATCCGGACTTACCTTGTTTTATGGATCTTACCCGATTACGCCTGCCTCAGATATTTTACATATGCTGGCAGCACAGAAAAACTTCGGGATACAGACCTTCCAGGCAGAGGACGAGATTGCGGCTATTTGTTCGGCAATTGGTGCGTCTTATGGCGGCGATCTTGCTATCACCGGTACATCCGGCCCCGGTCTTGCCCTGAAAGGGGAAGCGATGGGGCTCGCCCTTATGCTCGAACTTCCATTGGTGATTGTGAATATTCAAAGGGGAGGGCCTTCTACGGGTCTGCCTACCAAAACAGAACAGGCCGATCTGCTTATGGCCTATTATGGTCGTAATGGAGAAAGCCCGATTCCGATTGTTTCGGCCAGTACCCCCGCCGATGCCTTTGAAGCGGCCTTTGAAGCTTGCCGGATAGCGATACAACATATGACGCCTGTCATTCTGCTTAGCGACGGGTATATCGCCAACGGCGCAGAACCATGGCGTATTCCAAACGCTGCGGATATTCCTGAAATCCCTGTGAAATTTGCTCCACCCAAAGCAGATGGAGAAGTATTCCTTCCCTACAAGCGGGATGAAAAGCTGGTTCGCCAGTGGGCATTGCCTGGTACACCGGGACTTGCGCACCGGATCGGCGGCCTGGAAAAAGAAAAAGACACCGGAAACGTTTCCTATGATCCCAAAAACCACGAATACATGGTGAAAACCCGTGAAGCAAAAGTGGAAAAAATTGCGGATTTTGTGCCTTTGCAAGCATTGGAAATGGGACCCGAAAAAGGGAAAGTACTCATACTCGGCTGGGGCTCAACTTACGGG
The DNA here is from genome assembly GCA_041391665.1 of Bacteroidia bacterium. NCBI lineage: Bacteria > Pseudomonadati > Bacteroidota > Bacteroidia > Bacteroidia bacterium. The sequence goes on from JAWKNO010000001.1 coordinate 2,474,228, forward strand.
GTGATTAAATCCGTCACAAAAGAATTACTCGATGAAGGGTATTCCGTCGCACATGCCCATATTCGGTATATGAGACCTTTCCCCCGCAATCTTGGGACATTGCTCAACAATTACGATACGATCATTATTCCAGAAATCAACAACGGGCAACTGTCCAAAGTAATCCGGGATAAATTTTTGATTGATGCCGCCCAGTTTAATAAAATACAGGGAATTCCAATTACCCATTCGGAGCTGAAGGATTTTGTAATGCAACAATTCTGATCCCAGGTTTCGGTTAACACTCATGGATATGACAAACTTGCCCTCATCAAACGGCGCTTCTACACTGAAGGCCAAAGATTTCGCCACAGACCAGGAAGTCAGATGGTGTCCGGGTTGTGGTGACTACTCCATATTAAAACAAGTGCAAACGGTCATGGCCGAATTTGGTCTTGACAAAGATCATGTAGCCGTAATCTCCGGTATTGGGTGTTCCTCTCGTTTTCCATACTATATGGATACGTATGGCATGCACTCCATCCACGGGCGTGCACCTGCCATTGTCTCCGGGCTCCGTATTGCCAATCCAGAACTCAGCATCTGGATGGTTACCGGCGATGGTGACGGGCTCTCTATCGGTGGCAATCATTTGCTCCATATTCTCCGCCGGAATTTTGATGTGAACATCATGATGTTCAACAATCAAATCTATGGACTGACCAAAGGCCAGTATTCACCGACTTCAGAAGTAGATAAATATACCAAGTCTACTCCTATGGGCTCACTGGATTATCCGGTCAACCCATTAGCATTTGCAATGGGAGCAGGTGGTACATTTATCGCCCGTTCGCTCGATCGCGATCCCATTCATATGAAGGATATGCTCCGGCGCTCTCAGGCTCACCGAGGAACCAGTTTCCTCGAAATCTACCAAAATTGTAACATCTTCAATGATGGCGCCTTTTTCCCTTTTACAGAAAAGGATACCAAAAAAGCCAACGGCTTGTATATGGAACAGGATCAGCCGCTGATCTTTGGCGAAAATGATGAATATGGCATCCGGCTCGATGGCTACAAACCGGAAATTGTATCGATGACAGATGGTTCCTTCAGCCCTGCGGATCTCTGGATTCACGATGAAAGGGATATGTTTAAAGCGCAGATGCTTACCCGGTTTTTTGATGACCCGCACCACAAAGAACAGGGATACTTCCCCCGGCCTTTTGGGGTCCTCTTTGAAACCGAAAGACCGTGTTATGAAGATCTGCTGCATCGGCAAATAGAAACCGCCAAATCCAAAAAAGGATTCGGAGATCTCGACCAACTCCTCCGCGGCAATGCTACCTGGGAGATTGTGTAACGGGTTATCAAAATAATTTTTTAGAAGTGAGACGTCTCAAATCAATTTGGGACGTCTCATTTTCTTTTATTGGGGCGAATGGGCGTTTTCCTATCCGCAGTTTTGGGATATAAATAGCTGTATATGAAAAAACTTATTTCCCCGATCTATTGCTCATTCCTGCTGGCTTTCTTTTTGTCAGCTACTGCCCTGTCAGCGCAGACGCTTTATACGCCACAACAATTGCAGGAGGAGTTTCTGCTTATCAAAAAAGCCTATACTTCTCTCCATCCTGGTCTTTACCGGTATATGACGGAGGCTGAGGCTGAAGCGGCTTTTCTAAAATTGAAAGCCCGGCTCCAGCAACCCAGAACCAGAAGTGAGCTGTATAAGATTTATTCGGAGTTTCTCGCTGGTTTTCGCTGTGGACATACTTACTGCAACTTCTGGAACCAGCCGGAGGAGGTGAAAAAGGAAGTGTTTTTCCAGTCCGATAAGCTGCCTTTTACTTTCCGGCTCGTGGACCAGCGAATGATTGTTCTGGAAAATGTGTCTGGCGTCAATCTTCTCGACCGGGGTGCAGAAATAACTCATATAGATGGGGTAGCGGTACCGGTCGTCATCGATAGTCTGGTAAAATACGTCAAAGGCGACGGATTCAAAAACCATAAAAGGATTAGTGATTTGCAGGTTTTTGGAACAGAAGAATATGCGTGGTTTGATATTTTTTATCCGCTGATTTTTACACCGGAAGATTCTGTACAATTAGATGGGCAAAATATATTGTCCGGTGAGAAGTTTCAGGTAAAAATCGCGCTGACCTCGGCAGAAGCCCGTGGAAAGGCTCTGCAAACTATTTACGGGAAAAAACAGCTTAGAGCAGATGACCTGTGGAAATTTGAAATATCAGATAAGTCCACAGCCTATTTGCAAATGGGAGACTTTACGACATGGACCATGAAGATGGATTGGAAAAAATTCCTGAAGGACGCTTTCGGGCAGATGAAAAAGGAGGCTATTCCCAACCTGATTATTGATATCCGGGACAATGAAGGCGGTGCAGATGAAGTACTGCTGGAGCTGTCAAAGTATATTTTAAAAAAGAAAGTAGTGATTCCCTGTGAAGATGACCAGCTTCGTTATCAGAAGGTTACTGAAGATGTGAGACCGTATGTATCGACCTGGGATAACAGTATTTTTGATCTCTCCCAAAGATTGGTTGCTTCAGATAAAGGCTATTTTACCTGGAAAAAAAAGAATTGCAAGGAAGTTTATCCTGCATCTCCGGAGGCATACCAGGGGCAGATATATTTGCTTGTCAACGCAGCAAACAGTTCGGCCACCTTTTTTCTCGCACGTAATGTCAAAGAAAATAAGCTGGGTATCCTTGTCGGAGAAGAAACCGGCGGCAACCTTAATGGAATCACAGGTGGGATGATGTTTTTTATGACGATGCCACATTCCCGGATAGAAATGGATATTCCCCTCATTACCAATTTTCCTGATCAGCCAAAAACCGACGGCGGTATTATCCCAGATATCCCTGTAAGAACCAATCCCGCGGATATCGTAAATGGAACCGATACCTGTCTGGAAGTAGTGAAAAGCCTGATCGCTAAACAATTGTCCGAGTAAATGACTTTATCAAAAGAATATGAAAACATCGATAACCAGTATTCTGTTGGGGATTTTTTTGCCCATCGTTTCCTTTGCCCAGATCAATGGCAACGGAAAAATCATCACCACGACACGTTCGGCAGGTATTTTTACCAGTGTGGAGGTAGATTTTCCGGCTGAAGTAGAGATTATTTGCCAGACCATTCCCCATCTGGAAATTACGGTGGATGAAAACGTATTGCCCTATATTGACGTGAAAACAGAAGGCGCAAAACTGAGAATTCTGCAGGGAAAATGGATCGAACCTTCTCAGAAAGTGCGGATCAAAATAGGCACTGCTTTTCTGCACAAACTGGAAACAGGCGGTTATGGAGAATATTGGGTCAGAAATATAGATTCACCCATATTTACCTTGCTCAATCCTGTGGGGACAGTGGAGGTTGAAGGGAAAACAGATAATTTTCAGGTTACTGTCAATACCGGAAAAGTGGATGCCTCCCAGCTTGTTGCCAAACAGGTCAGCGCACAAATCAATTCCCGGGGGTGGGTAAAAGTTCATGCAGTGGATTTGCTGGAAACTCAGATAGCAGAAAACGGGAAAGTCATTTATACAGAAAAGCCCGGAAAGATCACCGGAAGTGGGCCTGTTGTTTCTGCTGATCAGGTTGAAAATGAAGTAGTTCCGGAAGTAAAGTATATTAAACTGGAATTGTTGAACAACAGTTCTTCCAAAATTGATATTGTCATTCAGGGGCCGCCACACCGTCGGTTTAGCTATGGCATACCATTTAAAGCAGGTCAGCGAAGGGCTGAAAATGTTCCGGTCGGAACCCGCCTTTATCTGGATCAAATCATTACCCGGAAATTGCTGGTAACGATAACAGAGGAAAATGAAAATCAGGTGGTGAAATTATTTGATAAATAACCCCACTATGTCGGTCAATTTTAATATTTACTCAGTCGTACTCTTGTTTGGCTTTGTGCAGGCGGTGATTTACAGTATTTTACTGGTAGTCAGAGGACTCCGGGAGCAGCGTTTGTCTGATCATTTGTTGGGGATATTGCTTCTTTTGGCCGGAATGGTTCTTCTTCCCTATATGTTGGGGTTTATGGGAATACCGGTTATCTGGACAACGCTGTTGTTTTTCCCCACAGACCCCGGATTATTATTTGGACCGGTAGTGTATTATTATCTGGTAAGCCTTACGGACACGGATTTTCGGTTTCGAAAACAACACCTCTGGCATATTTTGCCATTTGCGGTATATGTGATTTATCGGCTGAGTGTATTTTTACAGGGAGCTGCATTTGTGCAAATATGGATAGAAGAGGTGGATATCCCCTACATACGGATTTTGGTCGAATTGACCACGCTTGCCTCCAACTATCTATACCTTTTTTTTACAATCAGACATTACGACCATTACCGGAAATGGGTAGAAACAGAATATTCCAACACATCAGAGATCAGTTTTTCCTGGTATAGAAATTACCTGTTGCTGATTGCGATCGTATTCTCCTGTTCATGGATATTCAGCCTGATGAATACATTGGGCGTCCAACTTTCCTTTACGCAAAACTGGTGGGAGTACGTATTTATATCTGTGATCATCTATATCCTCAGTATCAGAGGCTATCAGCAGAAACCGCCGGTTTTGATTCACTTCCCCTCCGGAGACACCGAAACAGGCGGGCAGGAAAAAGCCCGGTTTCCTGAAAAAGAAATCGCCCATGTCTTGCCGATGATCCGCAACCTGATGGAAAAGGAACGATTATACCTTCAGCCAGATCTTTCTCTTCGCGATATGTCCCAGCGTCTGGGCTTGTCAAACGCGATAGTTTCTCAGGCGATCAACTCTGGATTTGGACAAAACTTCAACCAGTTTGTCAATACTTACCGGATTGATGCCTTCAAACATGCTGCCCAAAGTCCATCCTTTCGGCATTTAAGTCTGCTTTCCATTGCTTTTGATTGCGGGTTTAACTCCAAAGCTACCTTTAATCGCGTTTTTAAGCAAACCACAGGGGTTTCTCCAAGGGAGTTTCTGGAGCAAAATCAGGGTAAGTCAGACCCATAGGAGATGGAATAATTTTTGTGCAAAAAGTTTTTGCAACAGAACCTTTTTCCCCCCAAATTTGTGACATGCCACAATTTGTACTTTCTTCACAACCTCATCAAACACTTCTGACGCTAAAAGAAGAGTTTTACCAAACCCTCTCCGCCCCACAGGACGGAATGTGGCATGCGTTTACCGAGCAGGCAAGTCAATGGGAGATCTATGCCGAGAATAAACTTTCCGGCTATTTCTGCTTAAATGAATCCGGGCAGCTACTGGGCGCATATCTCAAAGACAATTTGCTTACTTCCGCTCCGGAGATTTTTGCATCTATTTTGAGGGAGCATAAGATAACCGAAGCAGTCGTTGGGACCAATAATCCCCTCTTTTTGTCGCTTTGTATGGATCATGCAAAAAGTGCATTTACCCATACCCTGCTGTATCGCGACCATCAGAAGATAAGCATTAGTTTGCCCTTACCTGTTTCCAATGCCAATTTCCGTCATGCCAGTCCTGAAGATGCCGACCGGTTGAAAGTGTTTTTTACGGAAAATATTCAGACGGATTTGGACTGGTACGACGAATACGTAAAACAACTCCTTTCAAAAGGTGAGATCTATCTGCTGGAACTCAACGATGACATTATTGGTATCAGTGAAATACGGAAGAGTAAAGCGCAGTCTGATTTTGCAGATGTGGGAATGCTGGTAAGCGAAAAACATCGCAGGCAGGGACTTGGGGCGTATTTGCTGGCCAGTGCAAAAGCGGTTTGTTACCGGTACGGCGTAACCCCTGTCTGTTCCTGTAAATTTGAAAACGAAGGCTCCCGGCATGCGATTGAAAAAGTAGGTTTTATCAGTAAACATCGGATGCTCAAAGTCCGGTTCTGAGCAAATAAATTATGAATAAATGCTTCCTGATCGCTGCCGCAGGTTTATCCGGATTATTACTCTCCGGTTGCCCTTCGACAACGCAATCTATCCAGTCTGGTGCTTACCCGGAAGAAAAACAGCTGGTCTACGATGACTATATTTATGAATCGGCCTTTCGCACGCCGCAGCTGTACCAGATGGGCATTGAAGAGTCTTATCCGGTTATTTACCTTGGCACCACAACGCCACTGCAACTGGAGTTTGATGAATTGATTCCCGAAACAGCCTATGAATCCAATCTTTTTGTGGATTTTATTAACTGTGATGCTTTCTGGAATCCGACAGGCGTACTTCCTATAGAGTTTTATGAGGGTTTTACGCAGGACAGGATCGAACTTTTTGAGCGATCAACCTTTACCAAAGTGCCTTATGTACATTATTCGTATGCTTTCCCTCAGGAGAATGAGTTTTTTAAATTGAGTGGAAACTATTTGCTGATTGTATATCGCAACAACAATAAAAAGGATGTGGTGCTTAGCCGTCGGTTTGTCGTGGCGGAAAACAAAGTTTCTGTTTTGCCCAAATATATGCTTGACAACCGGATCGAGCGTGTGCGTATGACCGAATTCAGCTTTGATCTTGCGGTGCCTCCGGGACTGGGTATTTACAACCCGGCCAATGATCTGACCATCCGGGTTTTGCAAAATTTCAGATGGGACAATTCTATCACTTTGGGCAACCCCCGATTTTCGGGTGATAATAAATATGAGTTTTATCTCGACATCGCCAATCTTTTCAACGGGGGAAATGAATACCGCCGTCTGGACATTCGAAGCACGCGTTTTTACTCCGAAGTAATGCAGGAGGTAGTCGAAAAGGATCATATCTATGAAATTACCCTTTTCCCCGATCAACCCAGAGCGTTTAATGTTTTTTCAACCCGCCGTGACCGAAATGGAAGTTTTAAGCCCTGGGTACAGGAGTGGCCAAATGCAAAAACGCAGGCTGATTATGTCAGCAATCATTTTATTCTGGAACGCAACGAGCCCGTTCCCAATGGGGAGGTGTTTGTTACCGGCAGGTTTTCTGACTGGCAATTTCGTGATGATTACCAACTCACCTATAATGCCGAAACCAGGCGTTATGAAGGAGAGGTAATTCTGAAACAAGGCATTTACGACTATGCCTATGCGGTCAGACGTGCTGGCGATCCTGTGCCTGACGAGGCTACGCTGGAAGGCCGCCACCTTGAAACAGAAAATTTCTACACAGTCATCGTCTATTACAAAGGACCCGCCGACCGATCGCCCAAGATCATCGGTTATGCACCGATAAACTATTACGAATAAAATTTCATCCTGAAATTTTCCCGATAACTTCTCCAAAACCTACGCGGATTCCTGCTTTTTCTGCAAAACCACGCATCGATACGGTATCTCCGTTTTGAATAAACGTGCGGGAAGTTCCGTCATTTAAGGTAAGCGGCTTGGTTCCCGTCCAGGCAAGCTCCAGCATCGAGCCGTAGGAGCCCGGTTCTTTTCCGCTGATCGTACCGGAAGCCATCATATCCCCAACTCTGATATTACAACCATTGACGGTATGATGGGCAAGCTGTTGTGCCATATTCCAGTACATATACCGGAAATTTGAGCGGCAAATGATATTTTCCTCCCCATTTTCAGGTGTGAGGGATACGCTCAGGTTGATATCGTAATTTTTCCTCCCCTCATATTGCAGATAGGAGAGCACGGCGGGGGTCTGTTCCGGGCCTTCTTCGCGGAAGGGTTCGAGTGCGTCAAGTGTTACGATCCAGGGAGAGACCGATGAGGCAAAATTTTTCCCCAGAAATGGTCCGAGCGGAACGTATTCCCACTGCTGGATATCACGGGCAGACCAGTCATTGAATAAAACAAGACCGAAAATATAATCTTCAGCAAGATGGGTAGAGACAGTTTCTCCCATCGTGGTTTCCTTTCCAATGATAAAAGCCATTTCCAGCTCAAAATCCAGTCTTGCAGAGGGACCGAAAACAGGGGTAGGGGAGTCTTTGGGTTTTACCTGCCCGTAAGGCCTGTGAATGGGGGTTCCGCTGACGACGATGGAGGATGCGCGTCCGTGATAGCCCACCGGCAGGTGGCGCCAGTTGGGCAGGAGTGCATTCTCCGGGTCGCGAAACATTTTTCCTACATTGGTGGCGTGTTCTATGCTGGAATAAAAATCAGTATAGTCGCCTACGGCTACCGGCAAGTGCATGACCGCCTGCGATTGCGGGATAAAAACCTCCGGATGGTTTTTCAGCGGAGAGCGAGTATCACAAAGCGTCTCCTGGATTTGTGTTCTTACAGCGCCTGTAACAGATTTTCCCAGGCTGATAAAATCATTGAGCGTTTCACGGGTAAATACCTGCGGGTCGAACCTGATTTGATCAAATATACCGGTTCGCGCAGCGGTAAACAGATCCAGAATCTGTGAGCCAATCGCGATTCCTGCTCTGGGACTTTGCCCCGAAACCGAATAAATCCCGAAAGGAATATTGTAAATGGAAAAGTCAGATTGATGGGGTATTTCAACCCAGGTGTGGAGGTCAGACATAAGGTAAAAGGATTAAAAAAGCGAACGGTTAGTGCTCCAGCCAGGATTGGTAATATTTGCCGTCATCCAGCTTTAAAGCATTTTCTGTTATCATTAATGGTTTGAACGTGTCGATCATCACAGCAAGTTCTTCCGTAGAAGTTTTGCCAATACTGCGCTCGTACGCACCGGGATGAGGCCCGTGGGGAATACCGCCCGGGTGGAGCGTGATATAACCTTTGTCAATATTATTGCGGCTCATAAAATCACCATCCACATAATACAGCATTTCATCGGAGTCTATATTTGAGTGGTTGTAAGGCGCCGGGATGGCTTTGGGGTGATAATCGTACAGCCTTGGACAGAAAGAACAAATCACAAAAGCCGAAGTTTCAAAGGTTTGATGTACCGGTGGTGGCTGATGTACGCGGCCTGTGATGGGCTCAAAATTGTGAATGGAGAATCCGTAAGGGAAATTATAACCATCCCAGCCAACGACATCAAAGGGATGTGTGGTGTAGATCAGCTCGTGGAGGAATCCCTGTTTTTTGATTTTCATCAGAAATTCCCCTTGTTGGTCAATAGTTTCCAGTTGTTGCGGGAGTTTATAATCTCTTTCGCAGAAAGGAGAATGTTCGAGCAATTGTCCAAACCAGTTGCGGTAGCGTTTGGGGGTATAAATCGGGTGAAAGGATTCTGCGTAAAGGATACGATTGTCTTCCGTATCAAAATCTATCTGATAAATCATCCCTCTGGGTATGATAAGATAGTCGCCATATTCGAAGGGAATATGGCCCAGAAAAGTCCGCAGTGTGCCTGTTCCCCGGTGAATAAACAGCATCTCGTCTGCGTCTGCGTTTTTGTAAAAGTATGAAGTGAGTGATTTGCGCGGCGCAGCCAGGCCGATATGGATATCGCTATTTACCAGAACAGGCTCTCTGCTTTCGAGAAAATCGTCTTTGGGGGGAAGTTCGAAGCCTTTGAGCAATTTGGCCGTCATATTTTTCTCTACCGCAATTTTAGGGCTTACATCCTTTGCCCCGACAATTTCCTTTACCATAGTTGGGCGGTGGGTATGGTACAGCAGGGAGGACATTCCATCAAAGCCAATAGTTCCAAACAATTGTTCATAATATAACCCGCCGTTAGGTTTTTCGAATATTGTATGGCGTTTGGGAGGTAATTTTCCTAGTTTGTGATATATGGGCATAGGGTTGGAAATTAGGGGAAAAGGTTTGGTTTTCCGGGAAAAATATGAGAAGTTTCGGGTTTTTCCTTTACAAGCAAAACTGAAATTTAAGCAAAAAAAGAAAATTTATATAACTTCTTATGGAGACAACCAAAATCCTGAATCAACGAAAAAATCTCACACCTGCTGCTCTTGTTGAAAAAAGTATTGTCCTCGGTCAGGGAAAGCTCAGTAGCACTGGCGCCCTCGTCGTGAATACCGGAAAATTTACCGGAAGATCACCCAAAGACCGGTTTATCGTTGAAGATGAATCTACGGAAAACCTGGTGGACTGGGGCGGATTTAACAACCCGATCAGCCCTGAAAGCTACCAGAAACTATTGGCAAAAGTGCTTGAATACATGGACGCCCAAGAGGAAGTATTTGTGCGCGATGTGGTTGCTTGTGCAAACCCCAATTACCGGCTGAAAATCCGTGCTTTCACCGAATATCCCTGGCAGAACCTGTTCGTGTTTAATATGTTTATCCGCCCCGCGGAGAAAGAACTCAATGGGTTTACCCCCGACTGGAAAGTATATGCTTTTCCGGGCCTGTTGGCTGACCCTGCGGTCGACGGTACCCGCCAGGAAAACTTTGCCGTTTTGAACTTTACGGAACGCACCATTTTAATAGGAGGGACAGCCTATACCGGTGAAATCAAAAAAGGAATATTTTCCGCATTAAATTTTTTGCTGGCTTCAAAATTTAATGTGCTGCCTATGCATTGTTCTGCAAATGTAGGAGCGAGTGGCGATACCGCACTTTTTTTCGGGCTTTCGGGTACAGGCAAAACTACTTTATCCAACGATCCTGAAAGACATTTGATCGGCGATGACGAACATGGCTGGTCCAAAGAGAGTATTTTTAATTTTGAGGGCGGTTGTTATGCCAAAACAATTGACCTTTCCCCGACCAAAGAGCCCCTGATCTTTGATGCAATCAAGTTTGGTGCATTATTGGAGAATGTAGGTTTTATGGAAGATGGGAATACTGTCGATTTTAAAGATGCTTCCATCACGGAGAATACCCGGGTAAGTTATCCGATCTATCATATCCCCAATATCATGTACAATTCAAGGGGAGATATTCCGCATAATATTTTCTTTTTGACTTGTGACGCATTCGGGGTGTTGCCACCAATTTCGCGGCTGACTGTGGAGCAGGCGATGTACCATTTTCTCTGTGGTTATACCGCAAAAATTGCCGGAACGGAAGAAGGCATTACGGAGCCGGAGGCGACTTTCTCTACTTGTTTTGGTGCGCCATTTTTGCCACTGCATCCTACCGTTTACGCCAATCTTCTGGGTGAAAAGCTGCGGCAGGGGAGTCAGTTTTCGGATGGCAGCATTCATGTCTGGCTGGTTAATACAGGCTGGACGGGCGGTGGTTATGGAATAGGATCGCGAATCGAACTTTCATTTACCCGCTCGATAGTAAAAGCTGCGCTGAATGGCTCACTCGACCATGTTGAATATCATACCGACCCCATATTTGGGCTCAGCATTCCCAAACGCTGCCCCGATGTTCCCAATGCGATCTTATACCCTCGCGACACGTGGCGCAACGAAGAAGAGTATGACAAGGTAGCCATTTCACTCGCGGAGCGATTTATCAAAAACTTTGAAAAATACGCGGATCAGGCATTGCCTGAAGTTAAGGCAGCCGGGCCGATTATATCTTAAGTGGGCTTAGGGGGTTTACTACATCCAGAAAGAAGTAAACCCATCTTCTTCAAAGCGTCGGTGCATGAGGAGCAGCTTTTCCAGCGTGCGGGGAAATTTATAGCCTTTTTTTCGGGGGTCGCCCAGTTTTTCTGCAATTTCGGAGGCGTAGAGGCCAGGCTGCAGATCGATCGTCGAAGGCGAAAATTTACGGATCAGTTCAAACAGTACCCGCCCTACGCGGCGCGAGCTTCCGTGAATGCGCGGCAAAATTTTCTGCATCACCTGAAGATCGATCGCCTCCTGTTCGGAGATAAGCTCGCGTATCTCGTGGCGGTTGAGCATATAAAAAGCAATCTCGTCGCGCACCCGGTAGCCAAACTGCAAATCCGCCTTTTTGAGGATCTGGTTAATGTCTGTCAGGAGTTGCAGGGTGCTGTTCATTCGCTGTTTTTCGGCTTCGCTTACATCTTTGGGCTGGACATAAGGCGAGAGCAGAAAATCGTTGTACACGTCTTCGATGGGTGCTACCACTTCATCGGCGACGGGCCAGTCGAGGTGAACGTCATTCATTTCGATCGAATTGGCGCGGTCGAGGACTTTACGGCTGAAAGGATGAGTAGTTTCGTCCATATTCACCGTGCCTATGAGGTATAGGTTGTCGGGGAGGCCGAGTGGAAAATTAGTCTCAGTTAACGATTCTCCCAGCATATCAACTGTGAGAATAGGGTCAGAGACAATCCTTTCACCCACCCTTTCCCGCGTTTCCATGATACTGAGGATATCGCTGAGATAATGTTCGACCCGTGCGAGGTTCATCTCGTCGAGGATGACAAAAAATATTTCCTCCGGATGCTGATGTGCCCTGATTATCGCTGAGAAAAGCGCCTTTCCTCGAAATTTTCCCGACAGATCGGTATAACCCAACAGGTCGGCGTTGTCGGTCCAGTCGGGGCGCACGGGGATAAGGGTGCAATTGTCCTTACACCCGATGGCCGCTGCAAACTGGCGAACGAGTTGTGTTTTCCCCGTTCCCGAAATCCCTGCCAGTATAACAAAAGGTTTGGTTTTGAGGGAAAGATAAAAATTGGCGATATCCTGTTTGGTAAAAAAAAAGCCCTGTCCCGAGATATATTCGTGAATATGGCCCAGGACAGCGCGGGCATAATGTTGGGTTTTTGTTTGTGCCGGGAGCGACATTTATATTTTGATGAAAATCTTCTTCCTGTACAGAATCCAGACCGGGATAAAGATAAACGCCGTATAGGAAAGCGCCCAAAGGAGGGAAACAAATCTGGGATCAAGTCCGGTGCTGTTGAGCCCATCCACAAAAGCGGCATTGATATTAAACCCTTTCAGGCTAAAGAGAAAATGCAGCCCGCTGTGGAGGACATAAGCGGTGATGGCATTGGCGCCGAAGACCTTAAAGATATAGGTGTATTTATCTTTTTCCAGCACATCGATATACCAGTAGAAAAATCCCAGCAACATCGAAGCGAGTCCGGAAGTGTACATGACAAAACTACTGGACCAGAGATTTTTATTGAAGGGAAAAAACCAGTCCCAGACATTGCCGAGGGTCATAGCGAGAAAACCGCCAACCATCAGGCCTATCACCTTTTTTTCAGGTTTTTGTTTGCCCGTAAGGAGCGCTCCTGCGAGCATACCGGTGATACCGGAAGCAATCGCGGGGAAAGTGCTGAGTACGCCTTCGGGGTCCCAGGTGTATTGGTAGATGCGGAAGGGGACGATGAGGCGGTCTATCCATGCTTCCATATTGGTACCCGGTTCGAAGTTACCGGCGATAAAACCCTCCGAAACCTGCCGGATATATCCGATATCGATCATACCGTGGCGCGAATTCACCTTGCCGGTGGCGAGAGCGGTAGAAATCGTTTCGTCGATGGGTACGGGGACAAGTGCCATAACCAGCCAGTAGCCCACGAGCAAGCCGGCGGCGAGCCAGGCCTGCGTTTTCCAGTTGGTTTTGAGGAAGATAAATGAACAAGCGAGGAAAACGAGGGCGATTCGTTGGAGCACACCCGGGAGGCGGATGTTGCCAAAGTCAAACCTCGGCCAGAGCCAGAGGAACACACCGAGGCCAAAGATGATGGCAGTGCGGGTGAGGATTTTGCGGGTAATCTGCCCCATGGGCGGATTGTCTTTGAGGACACGGGAGTAGGCGAGGACGATGGAAACCCCCACGATAAAGAGGAAAAAGGGGAATACAAAGTCAGTGGGCGTAATCCCATGCCAGGAGGCATGTTCGAGTGGCGTATAGATAGCTTCGGAACCGGCATCATTGACTACGATCATTCCGGCGATGGTCAGGCCACGGAAGACATCGAGGGAGATCAGGCGTTTTGACAGAGCGTTTGACATTAGCAGGGGCTATTAAGGTGTAAGAAGCCTAAAATATCGGACTTTTCCGGAAAGAAACAATAACATAGGGTAGAAGAAACGCCGAAAATCAGGGGTTGGGAGGCTGAAGGGAGCGGTAAGACAAAAAGGTGGTACTTGTGGGTAAAATATTTGGAGAGTTGAAGGGAATTGGGGAGATTTATGGATGATGAGTGGGTTTCCAGTGAGGGATATAGAAGATATTTAGGGGATAAACGCAATGGGTGGCGTGGATAGGGATGTTGGTGGAAAGTCTAACAAAGTACCCGGCAGAAGTCTTAAGCGTGAATATCTCACGCTTAAAATGAGTTTTAAGTTGAAAATGTTTGTAAAATCAAGAATAAGAACTATTTTTGCGTGAAATATTCACGGCAATGCTGATTCGATTTATAGCTAAGAACATATATTCGTTTAAGGACGAAACAGAGTTCAACCTTTTTCCTAACAAGTCACAAGGACTTCAACACCATAAGGTCAAAATTGGTGATTTTGACTTTTTGAGATTTAGTGCAGTATATGGGGCTAATGGCTCAGGAAAATCAAACCTAATCAAAGCCATCTCACTTTTAGAAACTTTAGTTGATGAAGGAAAACTGCCTTCAGACACAGAAGATTTAAAGTTTAAATTAAATGTAGACAATTTAAAAGCTCCTATATCTCTTGGTATTGAATTTATAGCAGATAGTGAGCCATTTTTCTATACAATTACCTTTAATGAAGGTAATATTCTTTATGAAAGCTTAGCAAAAAGCAATAAGAGTGATGATATTTTAGTGTTTGAAAGAAGTTATGAAAATGGGATTCAAGAGATAAAATTTCACGAAGATTATTACAAAACTGATAAGGAAAAACTCTTTGCAGAAGTTCTTTCTGAAAAATTAATTCAGAAGAATGAACTGCTTATTGCGTTTTTAAGCAAGAAGTATCCAGAAGACTTTAAATCAACTTATTCTGCATTTAGATGGTTTGATGAAACATTAGTTATTATTAAGCCAGATGCAAGACCAGGTGGTATTGCCCATATTTTAGACAAAGAACCAACAATTAAAGAGTTTGCCAATAAATTCATTCCGAGTTTAAACACAGGTATATCTAAAATTGAAATTGAAACAAAAAAGTTTGAAGAGTTTTTTGGCGAAAGAGGAGATGCCAAACTTAAAAGAAAAATAATAGAAGATTTAAAAAGCGAACCAAATAAGCTATCACTTTTAACACACAGTGAAACAGGAGAAGAAGTTACACTTGTATATGAAAATAATGAAGTGTTTGCAAAAAGACTTGTTACTAAACATCAAAACGCACTAGGTGAAAGCACAGACTTTAATTTAGGTCAAGAATCAGATGGCACACGAAGACTTATTGATTACATTCCAGCTTTCCAAGGGATAGTTAACGACAATAAAGTCTTCGTTATTGATGAAATTGAAAGAAGTATTCATCCAATGACGATAAAAGAAATAATGACAAAATTGGCATTAGATGAATCTGTTAAGGGACAACTTATATTCTCAACACACGAATCAAATTTATTAGACCAAAGCATATTTAGAGCAGATGAAATATGGTTTGCACAAAAAGATTTTGATGGTTCAAGTAAAATATACTCGCTTAGTGACTTCAAAATACATAACACTATCAATATAGAAAACGGATATTTAAAGGGCCGTTTTGGTGGTATTCCTTTTTTAAGCAACTTAAAAGCCTTGAATTGGTAGATGAAGTATTTAAGCCGACATAAAGTTTATGAAAAGGTTGAGCCATTCAAGAATGCAAAGAAAATATATATCTTTTGCGAAGGAGAAAGAAAGGAAATAGACTATTTCAAATTCTTTCAAGGATTTTCTTCAAACATTGACATTATTCCCATTCCAAATGAAAATGGAAAATCTGACCCGACCAAACTAAAAGCTCAAGCAGAACAAAGCTTTGAAAACAACTCTCTTACACTATCAAAAGAGTTAGAAGATGAGGTGTGGTTTGTTATTGATACTGATAGATGGAATGAAGGAAATAAAATTGATGATTTAAGAAAATTTGTTGAAGAAAAGCGGCAAACCTACAATGGATGGTTTGTTGCGCAAAGCAATCCTTCTTTTGAAATATGGCTTTTTTATCATTTCAATTCTGAAAAACCTATTGCAGGCGAAGTAGAGGCCGCACAAAGTTTTAAAGATTTTGTTGCGACAAAAATTAAAGGTGGTTTTGACAATCGTAGTATGCCATTAGAAATTCAGCAAGCAACATTAAATGCCGAAAAGAATTTTGAAATAGAGAATGGACAACCAAAATTATATTCTACCGAGATTTTCAATCTTGCTAAGCAAATAATAAGATTTACAAAATCACAGTTAGACCAGTGCTTGACAGACTTGAAGATAAAGACCAGCCGCCAATAGCACCTACCCAAAAGTGGCGGTTCAGTGGTTTAATCAAGCTTTGTGTCCGCCTAAAGCGGATTTCTGCTTGGTTGACAGTGAATTGCTTTGAAATCGCTACCTTCGGGTAGCTGCAAAACGTTGTAGGTGATTCTTGAAAATATGAAAAGTTATAAGTCCATTCTAATCTTATTCATTTGGTTGGTTTCTATCATATTCTTTTTTGGTAGGATGATGTACTCCCCCCAAAAACTGGACAGTAAATTAAGTACAAAATAATAACTTACTACAATGAGGTGGTCCCCAATTCTGTCCAATGATTGGGGACCACCTCACACAGGGAAGCGTAACGTTCTCAATAATAAGAAATGAACACTGAATGATCATGCTCCCAGACTTGTCGGAAAATTGAACTTGCATAACACAACCTAAATTTGTGTAGGACGTACTAATTCAATCATCCAGGCTTTAGACTTAATTTAACAAGATCATGAAGGTGATAAATGAAATAATAGATTACCTTTTAGGGAGACGCATGCTTAATCAAGACGATTTAGCTTTCCTGAAAGCCAAAGGGTTTTACGTGACTTCTCAGCGTGATGGCGATTATGGTGAATATGGTGAATATTATGGCTATAGTGGTTATTGTAACTGTGGCAGGATACTTTTTTTTGGCTATGATTGTATTTATTGCAGTCTATACTTTAACATTGATGAGACAATTATTTATGAAGTTGAAATTGAAAATGAACTGGCAGACTCAAGGAGAAGAAAGCAAGGGAAATTTGGGTATTTTAACGGCGCAAAAAAAAGATATACGGCAAACAAGAAGGCAGAATTAGTGTTAAGTGCAGGTGAAAAGAAACCGGACTTAAATAATATCTGGTGGAATGCGCCTAAAAATATACAGCCTGATTCTGAAGAGCTAAACTCACAATTGGAATGTGAAATCAGAGATTTTCTGAAGAATCAAGATAGGAAATTGGAAGCCTATTATACCAGAATATTTGATCATCTTGGTTATGGTACATCTCCTCATTTTCCCGAGTATTGGGATACAGTTGTTTCTATTTTGGGGTGGAGTCGTTTCCTTAAATGTTCGGAGGGATTGTTGCAAATATTTGAGGTAAAAGATCATACATCAGATTGTGTTATGTCGATCAAACCCAACGCTTTTTATGAATTACTGAATACAAAAGTGGTTATAAATAAAGAAAAGTGGTCCCTGGGGTTAATGTTAAATGACGGCTATTATCTTTCAATTACAAATGAGTTTGGTGAAAAAGATCTTCGAAAAAGTAAATTATAAATGGAAACAATAACATTAAGTCAGGCAAAATCTTTAATCAGGACGCTTGCTGGCAAGGAAAGCATTTTGTTGTTATCTGCCCCAGGTGTCGGGAAATCAGACATAGTAAGACAGGCTGCGCTGGAAGAAGGTCTTGAATGCCGTTCTTTGCTGGGCACACAAATCGCGCCTGAAGATGTGAGCGGTATTCCCAAAATTATAAATGAACGTTCGGTGTTTTGTCCACCGCGAATACTTTTGCCAGAAAACCCAGAACCATTTTGTCTATTTCTGGATGAATTTCCTGCGGCTGCACCTGATGTACAAAAAGCGTTATATGCCTTATTGTTAGAACGTCGTTTAGGTGAACATAAGCTGCCGGAAGGAACCTGGATTGTTGCGGCTGGAAACCGACAGGAAGACAGGGCCTTAGTAAGGCAGATGAGCAGTGCATTAGTTAATCGTACTTTCATCTTCCAGGTGAGGGTAGATGTAAAAGAATGGTTGATTTGGGCACAGGAAAATAAAATCAGGAGAGAGATTTTGTCTTTTATTGCTTTTTTCCCGGAAGCATTAATGCGTAACGTTCCAAATGAACCCGTACCATTTTCCACACCAAGAGCCTGGGCTTCTTTATCAAATGCACTTGATCTGGCTGAAAAATCAGGGATTTTAAATAAAGAACTATTTAAAGTGCTCAGCTTTGGTAGAATTTCGGCGGCAGACGCGGCAATTTTCTGCACACTTGCAGAAACGCAAATGGATAAACTATTGTCGATTGAAGAATATATTAAATATCCCCAAAAACTGCCTAAAGAACACACCTCACTATGGTTCTTACTTAACCTAATTCGCAAAAGATTACTAAACAAAGAATTACAATTTGATCGTGAAGATCTAAACAATTTTTTAATGCAATTACCGCAGGAACACCGGTTTGCGTTATTCGCAAATGCAGTGCCGGAATGGGGCAGTCTTGGTGTAGAGCAGGCATTACTTGATACATTGTCAGAAATTACCGGCTTAAAATGAAAAACAATGCTGAAATACTGGAATTTGCTAAAAAAGCGTTGCATTTAGTCCGTATAAATATTCCATATCTGGCTGAATTAACTCATAATATTGAGCTTATAGCTGTAGATGAAATATCTACAGCCGGAATTTTTGCTTCAGGCAGATTGATAATTAACCCTGATTGGTTTGGTAAGCTGTCTATCAAAAATGCAACATTTGTGATAGCACATGAAATCATGCACCTTGCCTTACAAACGCACTATCGTGCCAATTCTGAAGATCTGAGCTTATTTAATATTACACACGATTTTATTATAAATGAATTTTTGAAAGAAACATTTAATTTGTCCAAAACTCCGGTAGAAGGACTGGATTGGGTAAAAGAATATAAGGGTTACTACTCAATAAAGGACAAATCAGCAGAAGAGTTAATGCGATTTATCAAAGACGCATTGGAGAGCGGAAAATTAAAAAATAGTATTTTTAAAGTTCATTGGGGAATAGATTTATTGCCGGATAAATCAGAGCTAAATCTGCCTTTTGAAGATAGGCTGAAAGATTTGTACTTTGATCTGGCTTTAAATGAAATGCAATCTGGTAAAACTTATACTCAACTTAATTCCGATATTTTAACTGAAGAATTTGAAAAAAAACTATTTCCCGAGTTAAAAAGAGGTGCTATTTCAAAGCAGAATGAGGAAATAAAGAAAACGGTAAGTCATGTTTTAAGCAGTAAATTAATAACTGAAAAAATTGATGATTTTTTCAATAGCAGTACGATTGATAGTAGTGTTTCTGCCGGTTTTTCAGTTACATATAACTTAATTCGTTCCTTATACCAACCACCCTGGGAAATCGCATTACAAAAATGGTTAGAATTTACGACACGATCAGGTCGTACTTATGCACGTCCAAGTCGCCGTGGGCAAAGCAATGAATATGTACGGGCAGGTTCGAAAAGAGAAGGTCATACTTTACATATAGTTGTTGATACAAGTGGGTCAATGGCTGAAATGTTAGTTAAAGTATTAAGTACTATTGCTTCATTCTGTGAAAATTTACAAATACCGGAAGTACATATAATCCAGTGCGATAGTAATGTAAGTGATGATTCTTGGTATTCACCATCAGACCTGTTGAACTTTGAAGTTAAAGGATTTTGGGGCAGTGATATGACGCCGGGAATGCTTCGACTAAGCGCTGATAATGAGGTGGACTATGCACTTGTAATTACAGATGGTGAAATATTATATCCGCAAACGCCAATGCCGTACGAAGTGCTTTGGGTTTTGACCGATTCAGTCGATGATTTTAAACCACCTTATGGTACAGTTATATCAATTGACTAATTTTTCAATCAGCCATATTCAGCCATTGGCCTGATTGGTGATTGTACAAGGAAAATGCTGTTTGAAAGCGGGGAATAAAATCTGAAATCGGGAGGGCGTGTGTTAACCAGAGGCAATTTTTCTACATATCCCTATAGATTGAGTTCTTTCATAAAAATTCAAGTTTTACCCTGGCAAACAAAACCCATGAAAAAATTATTATTTGTTCTGGTTGTCCTTGCAGGCACACCCCTGGTTACCATTTCCCAAAACCCCGACCTTTTTGGCGCTGCTCCCTCCTTCCAGTCGTCAGACCGGATTGTGGCTACCACCTTTTTCCACTGGTATGCTTCCGGTGGCGGACAACTCAGCGGGCCCTGGCCGCCGCTGGAAGGCAGGCAAAACTGGACAGGTCTGACCCCCTGGTGGAAAACACAAATCAAACAGGTGATGATGGCCAATATTGATGTGCTGTATGTACATCTCATTGACGATGCGGAAATCAGGAGGGAATTGTTTTTTAATGCCCTGCACGAACTTCGCGCAGAAGGGTACGATGTGCCCAAAGTCGCTCCCTTCCTCGATCCGCTGATTACCTGGTACAATGAGCCTAATTTGGATCTGGCCACCGTGGCGGGTAAAGACACTTTTGTGCAGCAGTATATCAGGTTTTACAACCAATATTTTCAGTATAATACCGATCCCCATGCTGCCAGTTACCTCGCAAAAATAGACGACAAACTGATGTTGTCCACCTGGCACTTGTTTGTCAATATCAACAATGCCAATCAGTTTACACGCAATGACCTGGAAAGCAGGTTGTCTGCGGCATTTTCTGGCTTACCTGCCTTTCAGCAGGGAATTTATATGATCACACCTGCGTTAAACAATCCTACCTTCAGCTTTACCGACGAGCGGGTACCCCTGTTTGAAATCAACGTATATTTCAAAAGCAATACCTTCAACAACCGCAAAACGGTTCAGCTCAAAGGCGGGTACTGGGATCAGAATGTGCGTAACCCGGGCGACTTCCTGCCGAGAGATGGGGGGATTCATTATGCAAATGCATGGGGCCAGGTAGATACTACTTTCAATCTGGTATACATCGAAAGCTGGAACGAATACGATGAAGGCACCGGCATTTACGCTGCGATGCAAGACACCAATCACCTGATTAACAATAACCCCAATACGGATGTCTGGTCCACTACGGATGACCCTTTTGAATATATCCGGACCACTGCCAACGGAGCCACCAGCTATAACACCCGTCCCGAGCTGGGAAGTATTTTTCTGACTCACAACCTTCCTGATACCGTGGTAGCAGGTATGCCTTATCCTGCGCAGATGATCGTTCGCAACGAGGGCGATATTTCATGGACCGGCAGTGAAGGATTTGCGCTCCAGCAGGTGAGCAGCGACCCGGTACAATTGGGTCTTCAGGGAGGTGCAATCAACGACACCACCAATGAAATTCCGTTTTACGGGGGTATTTTCCGGGGAAGGCCCATTACGTTTTCTGTGAATATTACGGGCCCTGCGCAGCCTGGAACCATTACCACCCACTGGCGGATGCATCAAAACGGAGTGCCTTTTGGCGATACCCTCACCCATTCAATGGAAGTGATTTTGGGTACAGGCATCGAAACTGTTGAAAAGTTTGATTTTCGGGTTGCGCCCAATCCGACACGTGATCAGGTTGTGGTCAACTGGCGTGGGCCGCTTGCAGAGCAGATCGTATTGTACAACCTTCAGGGACAGGTTCAATCCAGCCTGCACAATACGCCCTCAGGAATTGCGCTTTCCCTTCCCGATACGCCCGGCTTATATTTACTGAAAATCACGATTAATGGGCAGGTATTTACCCAGCCAGTGATAAGGCAGTAAATATCCGTGTAAAATGAACCCCACAAAATCTTGAAATATCGTATTTTTACTTCATATCCCATTTGCGTTATTATTCTGAATTAAAAAACGAAGACTGCCGGCATGAATTGGAATACAAATCTATACGACCAGAAGCACGATTTTGTATCAATGTATGGCGAGGCGCTGATAGATCTGCTGAAGCCAAAGGAAGGCGAAATTGTTCTGGATCTGGGAAGTGGAACCGGAGACCTGGCTGCCCTTATCAGTAAGTCGGGAGCCAGGGTAGTGGGGATGGACAGTTCGGAAGAAATGGTAAAAAAATCGAAGGAGAAATACCCCGGGCTGGACTTCGGGACAGGTTTTGCCGAAGATTTTCATTTTGAAGAAAAATTTGACGCAGTTTTCTCCAACGCTACCTTACACTGGGTGCTGGAAAAGGAGAAAGCCGTGGACTGCATTTACGGTTGCCTGAAAGAAGGAGGCCGGTTTGTTGCCGAACTGGGCGGGAGAGGGAACGTGCAAAACATCGTTTCTGCCATCAGAAATTCCCTGAAAAAACGCGGTTATGAAAATGCGGCAAACAGGCAGATATGGTATTTCCCTTCCCTTTCAGAATATACTTCGCTGCTCGAAAATAAAGGTTTTCGGGTAACCTGGGCTGCCCATTTTGACAGAGATACACTGCTGAAAGACAATGATGGAATCAGAAACTGGATTTACATGTTTGGCAAATCCTTTTTTGAGGATGTCGATAACAATCTTATTCCCCAAATCCTGACAGAAGTTGAGGAACAGCTAAGGCCCACAAATTTCAAAAACAATCAATGGTATGCCGACTACGTCAGGTTGAGGGTTGTTGCGGTTAAATAGACCAACGGAAGGCCGAAGAGGCCCCTTTCGGGGAGGGACCTTTAAGCGTTAAGTCGAGACCGCGACATTTTGAATTGCACCCACTCACAAAGGCCTCACAAAGGAACAAGGAAACTGCGCTTTGTGTCCCTCGTGACTTCCTTGTGTCCTTCGTGGTTTATCCCAATAAGTTGATAATTCCGTAGACAAAAAGTTTCTATAAAATTTGCGTAGTTAAATGGCTACATATATATTTGTAGTCAAATAGCTACGTAATGAATCTGAGACGAGACGTATTTCAGGCCATCGCAGATCCCACAAGAAGAGCCATACTCCTTCTGGTTGCCTCTCAATCCATGACCGCAGGGGCGATCGCAGCCAATTTTGAGACTGCAAGACCCACAGTTTCCAAACACCTGCAAATCCTCACCGAATGCGAACTGCTGGAGCAGCAGCAAAGCGGAAGGGAAATCTATTACCACCTCAATCCCCAAAAAATCAAGGAAATCGCTGACTTTATTGAGCCCTTCCGCATGTTATGGGAGGAGCGGTTTAATAAACTCGAAGACATCATGAAAAAATACCAGGAGAAAAAATAAAATCGAATGGAACTAAAAACAAAAATCCATGCCGAGGACGGCAGGCAGGAACTGGTGATTACCCGCGAGTTTGACCTGCCCGTCGAACTGCTTTTCAAAGCCTATGTTGAACCGGAAATTGTGGAGCAATGGATGGGCACGAAAGTCATAAAACTGGAAAATAAAAAACATGGAAGCTGGCAGTTTATTACCACTGACCCTAAGGGAAATAAACACGGCTTCAATGGTACCATCCACGAGTTTGTGCCCGACCGTAAAATCACCCGCACATTTGAAATGGAAAACACATCTTTTGGTGCCCAACTGGAGTTTCTCGATTTCGAAAAACTTACCGAAAACACCAGCAAACTCAGCATGCATATTGTGTTCAGATCTGTGGAACTGAGAGATCAGTTGTTGAAACTTCCCTTCGCCCAGGGAATAAATATGGCGCATAACCGCCTTCAGGAATGTGTAAATAAATTAACTTAATTATAAACCTATTGGGATCATAAAATGCACTTCTGCGAAACTTTGCGCGAACCCTCAAGATGTTGATCGAAGATCATTCCCCTGTTTTTGAACGCAAAGTAACGCAGAGTACCACGCGGAGGAACGCAGAGACTACAACACCCTTTGCGTTACTTTGCGATTCCTTTGCGGACTTTGCGTGAACCCTATCATCTCAGATCGAAGACCAGTTTCATTAAGTTGCAACCATATGAGGACGAAGAGGAAGCGCAAGGTTTCGCAGAAACTCCCAATTACTTTATGAAAATTAAAATAATCCACTATGAAAAAGAGAGATAAAATCATTTATTGGGTTGCGACCCTTTGGCTGGCTTTAGGAATGACATCCACGGGAATTGTCCAAATCATCAGAATGGATGAGGAGGTGGAACTAATGACCCGTCTCGGTTATCCCAATTATTTTATGACCATAATAGGTGTCTGGAAAATATTTGGCGTGATAACCGTTCTTATTCCTAAATTCCCTCTGGTAAAAGAATGGGCATATGCAGGCTTTTTCTTTGCCATGTCAGGTGCCATTATTTCGCATTTTGCCGTGGCCGATGCAGCCATAGAATATTTTGGCCCGACCTTGTTACTGGTTCTGACAGTGGTTTCGTGGTATTTCAGACCAGCGGATAGAAAAATATAGCAATTACCTTATAAAATCAAAATGGATAATAGCAAGAATCCGGCGGTAGATCAGTATCTGGCTGAGGGCTGTAAACGTTGCCCTTTGGGAGGTACGCCTGCATGCAAGGTTCATACCTGGGAGAGGGAGCTGCCATTATTGAGAATGATCCTTCTCGATTGCGGACTGACCGAGGAAAGGAAATGGAGTGTTCCGACCTATACCTTTCAGTCGAAGAATATCGCCGTGATGGCTGCTTTTAAAGAGTATTGTTCGATCAGTTTTTTCAAAGGTGCGCTGCTGGACAATTCCCACGGACTGCTGGAATCGCCGGGTGAAAATTCGCAGTCTGTCCGCCTGATCCGTTTTACTTCTGCTGAACAAATCATGGAGAAAGCAGACCTGGTTAAGGCATGTATTTTTGAGGCGATTGAAGTGGAAAAAGCCGGACTAAAGGTGAATTTTAAAAAAATAGATGAATTCCCCATCCCCGACGAATTTCAGATACAGTTGGATACATTTCCCGACCTGAAAGCGGCTTTTGAGGCACTGACACCGGGACGGCAGAGAGGATATATCCACTATTTCTCCCAACCCAAACAATCCAAAACCCGGGAGGCGAGAGTGCAAAAATATATTGAAAAAATTCTCAATGGAGAAGGATTCCATGATTAGTATATTCGTACGAGGAATAGCTAACTCCCAGAAAAACAAGTCTTTATTTATCAATAATCCCGCAATGAAAAAGCTGCAATTCACAAAAAACATCAATGCCTCTCCGGAGAAGGTTTACAATGCTATGCTGGGTATCAGCAATATTAAAACCTACGAACAATGGACTGCCGAATTTAATCCATCTTCAACTTATGTAGGCAACTGGGAAAAGGGCTCGAAAATGCTGTTTGTAGGTGTTGACGCAGAGGGAAAACGCGGGGGAATGGTCTCCGAAGTCGCCGAAAATACTCCTTTTACGTTTGTTTCCATTCGCCATTACGGAATGGTGGACGGAGAACAGGAAATTACGGAGGGCGAAGAAGTGGCAAAATGGGCAGGCAGTATGGAAAATTATCACTTTGAAGGGAATGATAGCGGAACAACAGTAACAGTAGAGATCGATGCAGTGGAAGATTATCTGGATTATTTCAACAAGACGTATCCACAGGCTTTAAACAAGCTTCAGACGATTGCAGAAAGTCTGTGAAAAAGTCGTAATTGCAGTTACTGACTTTTTTAATGGTACATTCATAAAATGAGGACATTCAAAAGGGTAATTCTTTTGGTTTTATCAATGCTCCTGCTGTTTATCGCCTGGCTGGCAGGAAATACATTCACCTTCCAATCGAAACAGATTCAATATGACCCGGTGGTAGCGATTGAAATCAATTCTGCTTCCACTGTCAATTTCTCCCATGCCATACAGATCAGAACCGTTTCACCCGAAAACCCTGCCGATTTTGACTCCACACAGTTTTACCAGTTTGCGGCGTTTTTGAAAACTACCTATCCACTGGCCGACTCGCTGCTGGAAAAAAAGGTGTTTAACACGTTCAGTTACCTGTACAAGTGGGAAGGTGCTGACCTAACCTTAAAACCGATCGTATTGATGGCGCATCTGGATGTGGTGCCTGTGCTCAGTGAAAACATTCCCCACTGGAAACATGATCCTTTTGGCGGCAATATTGTCAATGACACGATATGGGGTAGGGGAGCCATTGACGATAAAATCGGGGTAATCGGTATCATGGAGACGGTGGAAAGACTGCTTTCCGAAGGTTATCAACCCAAACGCACCATTTACCTGTCTTTGGGACATGATGAGGAAATCGGCGGAACCAACGGCGCCAAAACCATCGCTGCCTTTTTGCTGGAGCAGGCAGTGGAGGCCGAATTTGTGATAGATGAGGGCGGAACCATTTCTCAGGGACTCGTGCCCGGCCTTGAAAAAGATGTCGCACTGATTGGCATTGCAGAGAAAGGCATTCTGACTCTGGAGCTGTCTGTGGAGATCGAAGGCGGCCATTCTTCCATGCCCGAAAAAGAAACCGCCATTGACGTACTTTCCGCCGCCATAGCACGGGTGAAAGAAAATCCGCTGCCTGCAAAAATTACTCCACCTATTGATGCTTTTATCGAGGCCCTGGGGCCGGAAATGCCTTTTCTCAATAAACTTGCCTTCGCCAATAAAGGGGTATTCCGGTCAATGATTATCGGTGCATACGAAAAAAGCGCTTCGGGAAATGCGCTGGTGAGAACCACAACTTCCCCTACCATTTTCAACAGCGGGGTAAAAGAAAATGTCATTCCCCGTTCTGCAAAGGCAATTGTAAATTTCAGGGTTTTACCGGAAACTACTTTTGAAGAAGTGGAGGCGTTTATAAGGAAGGTGGTAAACGACGATCGCATTTCCATAACAGCGGTCAAAACCCGGTCAGAACCTTCGGCGGTTTCTTCGGTCAGTTCGCTGGGATATCAGACCCTTGCCCGTTCCATTGCGGAGGTGTATCCTGAGACGCTGATTTCGCCTTATCTGGTTGTCGGAGCTACAGATTCGCGGCATTTTAAGGATATATCTGCGGATATTTACCGGTTTTCCCCGATCAAAATCAACCGGGGAAATATCAAATCATTCCACGGCCTGAATGAAAGACTGGCCGTAGCAGAACTGGAAAATGCCCTTCGGTTTTATTATCAACTGATCAAAAATGGCGCTTCGGAATAAAACATTTTGCATCAAAATGATAACTAAAAAATTATTTCCAACTGTGCTGATCGTCTGGCTCGTGAGCTGCCAGCCCTCCGGTAAGGATTCAACAACTGAAGCCCGTCATTCTGACGTAAAAATTGCAGGTGCGATGAAAAACGTAATGTGGAAAGGCGAACTGGCAGGCGTAATTAACCTTGACACCATCGAAAATACAACAGGCCTTTACGGATTGGGGCCATTGAGTTTTCTTTCAGGAGAAATTCTGATCAATGACGGGAAGTCCTATGTTTCACGCGTAGTTTCTGATTCGGAAATGTCGGTTGAAAAGACCTTTCAGGCATCAGCGCCATTTTTTGTATATGCGAATGTGGATGAATGGGCGGAAACAGATTTACCCGAACATATCATTACCCTCAAAGAACTGGAGGCTTTTGTGGATGAAAAAACCAAAGACCATCCCCGCCCCTTTGCCTTTAAGATGAAGGGAACCGTGTCGAATGCCTCCATTCACATTCAAAACCTACCCCCCGGAACAAAAGTATCTTCACCCCAGGAAGCGCATCAGGGGCAGACCAACTATAAATTGGAAAATGAGCCGGTCGAAATAGTCGGTTTTTTTTCGACCGACCATAAAGGCGTGTTTACCCATCATGACTCATTTTTACACTTGCATCTGATTACCGCAGATGAAAGCAAAATGGGGCATCTTGACGAGGCTCAGTTTGGAAAAATGACACTATTTTTACCAAAGAAATAGGATACTGCCAAATACAAAACAATGAAAAATTATCCCTTCGAATATAGACTACTGGCTCTTCTGGGAGCAGTATGGTTTTTATGCTCCTGTAAGCCCGTGATTGCCCAGTCCGGCGCGATGGATAAAGAACCCAAATCTACCCACACGTGGCTGGATTCCGATAAAAAAGAGATTTATAACTACGATATAGACATCCGGGTTACGAATTTTCCCACAAATCCGGATCGAAGCTGGCTGTACTATTTTTCCCTTCAGGTCAACTTTACCGACCATGACGAATGGGCACATGGCGGACTTCAGTGGGCAGGCGTGGAAGAATTTGCCAACAACAATAACCAAGGCGTCAACTGGGGTGGGGGATCAGACTGGGCAGGTTATGGCGGTATTGGCCGTACCAACACGCCCTACACATGGGAACTGGGCAAATGGTACCGATATCGCGTATGGCGGCTTGACAAAAACGCGGAAGGTTACTGGCAGTGGGCATTTTTTGTGCTCAATTACGAGACGGGCGAGGAAAGGCAACTGGGAATTGTCATCACCAAATCCGCATTTATGAAGGATGCCACGGTCTGGATCGAGACGGGGTATGGCGTCGGCTGCGATACAGAAAGCGCACGCGTGGAGTGGCGAAACCCGGTATTCCGCTGCACCACCCCGGGCGAATTTACCCCCATCCACGGTACCGCCACCTACAACGGCACCTGCGACGGCAAAAACAGCACCAATCAGGGTTTGATTTCCGCTTCTCCTTTGCAGTGGTTTCAGGCGACCCGTTCGGCCAGAACCGTCAAAAACAACCAAAGACTTTGGTGAGGAGGGGAAATTTCGGTGGCGCATCAGGAGACAACCAAATGACCTCCCCAAAAACAATCAGATATGGTATCGTAGGATTCAGCAGGGATCAATTTGATAAGAAAGCAGCTTATCTGATTTTGGATAAAATTTTCAGAAGAATTAAAGAAGCGCATCAGGACCAACCTATTGAAATAGTGAGTGGATACACGAATTCCGGAGTTCCCAAAATCGCCTATGAGTTAGCAGATAAGTATAGGTTCACGACAACCGGATTTTCGGCTAAACAGGCATTGCAGGTGAAAAGCGGAGTATATCCGGTAAATAAATGTATCCTGGTTGGTGAAAAATTTGGGGATGAATCAGTATCTTTTGTGAGATATATTGATGCCTTAATCAGGATCGGTGGCGGAAAACAAAGCAGAAATGAGGTTGAACTGTTCAGGAAAATGAACGTTGACAAGCCCATCGCATCCTGCCTGGAAGAGTATGAAATAGAAGGGTATGGCGAAAAACCTGAAGCGCCCGACGACCAATTGTTAAAATCCTGATATACCTTACATATGAATTTTTCACAGTTAGTGCCTGGTGTGTTTTATATCAATATTTTAGACGGGTTAAAATTATTTGTTGACTGTCTGGAATTTACAATTGTACACGAAGATCTAAAAGCCTCACAACCATATTGCGTATTGGAAAAGGAAGGAATAAGGATTATGGTTTTTCAGGACGAGAAATTAGCGAAAGAGCATAATCCAGAGCTAAGGCTGGTAACAAATAATATTGATGAAGTATATGAAAAAATAGCTGGATCTTTTCCTTATCTGCTTCATCCTAATCTTAATAAAGTAACCCTGAGGCCCTGGGGGGCAAAAGAATTTGCTATTGCAGACAACCAACTTGGGATAAGATTTCAGCAATGGTAACAACTATACCAGTGACAGTAACTGGTACAGGTTCTGTTATTAGTTTGTCACATGCAAGCGGTGAAAACCGGGAGGATGTTGGAAAAAATACAGTAAATTTATAGCGTAAGAGGGTAGTTTTCCATTAGGGAAAAGATGGGCGGCACCAGCATGTGCAGAAGGGTGGGAAAAGTGAAAGAACTTGAGTTTTTGTTCACGGCACGACAGAGACAGAATAATAACATTGATAAACAACAAAAGACTTAAATGAAGAATTTTAAAGAAAAAGCAGACCTGATTTGGAGAGTGGCAGACCTGTTGAGAGGAGATTACAAACAGTCTGACTATGGAAAGGTAATTTTACCCATGACAGTACTCAGACGACTGGACTGTGTACTCGAACCGACCAAACAGAAAGTGCTGGACTACCTACCCAAAGTAGATTCACTAAAAGAAAGTGCCAAAGACATTGCGCTCAATAAAATTGCGGGTTTCAACTTCCACAACAGAAGCCAATTCAACTTTGATAAACTCATTGCTGACTCTGATAATGTTGCTATAAATCTTAGAAACTACATCAATGGCTTTTCAACCAGTGCCAGGGAAATTATTGAGTACTTCAATTTTGATGATCAAATAGACCGAATGGACGGCCCCCAGGCCGATATTCTTTTTCGTGTCGTTAAGTCTTTTCAAGAAATAGATTTAACCGACATGGATTCCATGGAAATGGGGTACACCTTCGAAGAACTCATCCGAAAATTTGCGGAACAATCCAACGAAACAGCCGGGGAACACTTTACACCAAGAGAAGTCATTCGCCTGATGGTAAATGTACTTTTCATTGAAGATAAAGACATACTTACCCAAGACGGAATTGTAAAAACACTTTATGACCCTGCCTGCGGTACTGGCGGAATGCTTTCGGTAGGTGAGCAATATGTAAAAGAACTCAACCCGAAAGCTGAACTAAAAGTGTTTGGTCAGGAAATCAATCCTGAATCCTACGCCATCTGTAAATCGGATATGCTGATTAAAGGTCAAAACCCAAGCAACATCAAGTTTGGAAACACCTTTACAGTGGATGGACTGGAAGAAGAAAAGTTTGATTACATGCTTTCCAATCCGCCTTTTGGTGTGGACTGGAAAAAAGCCGAAAAAATCATCAAAGCCGAAGCAGACAACAAAGGCATGAGCGGACGTTTTGGGGCAGGATTACCAAGAATCAATGATGGTTCTTTGCTTTTCCTGCAACACATGATTTCTAAAATGAAATCAGGAGGAACTCGAATTGGAATTGTTTTTAATGGCTCGCCATTGTTTACGGGTGCAGCTGAAAGTGGCGAAAGCAATATCCGGAAATGGATTATTGAAAATGATTGGCTGGAAGCAGTCATTGCCCTGCCCGATCAACTCTTTTACAACACAGGCATTAGCACCTATATCTGGATAATCACCAACAACAAAAGTGCCGAGCGAAGCGGTAAAGTGCAATTGATAAATGCAACTGGTGCAAAAGATGAAGAACTGACCAAAGAAGGCAAACTCGATTTCAACCGCTTTTGGCAAAAAATGGACAGAAGCCTGGGCAATAAACGCAAGAAAATTGCTGAAAACGGAAATGAAAAAGGCATTGGCTTCATTACGCAACTCTATGGCAATTTTGAAGAAAACGAGTTTTGCAAAATTCTGCCCAATGAGTTTTTTGGCTATTGGAGAATTACGGTTGAACAGCCGCTAAAGGAAAACGGCAAGGTGGTAAAAAGTAAAGGACAACCCAAGCCCGACACTTCTTTGCGTGATTACGAAAATATACCTTTCCTTGTAAAGACAGGGTATGCCCTGTCTCCTCAGACGATCGAGGGTTATTTTGAGCGGGAAGTAAAACCCCATCTACCCGAAGCGTGGATAGACCACAGCAAAACCAAAGTTGGTTATGAAATAAACTTTACCAAATATTTCTATGAGTTTAAGCCATTAAGGCCACTGGCAGACATCAAAGCCGATATTTTGGCTTTAGAGGAAAAAACGTTGGAAACTGAAAAAACGGTATTGGACTCATGAGTAAAATAGAAAATATCATCCTAAATAAAAGCGACCTGCTTTTTAAAGGTATTGACACACTCATTGAGCATGCTAGAAGCAAAGTTGCGATATATGTCAATCAAGAATCTACCTTGCTGTATTGGTCTATTGGGCAATTTATTAATACTGAACTAAAGACAGAAGAACGCTTGGAATATGGAGCAAAAATAGTTGCGACACTGTCGCAACAATTGAGTTGGAGTCACTTGATTGAGTTGGCTAATATTGACAATGCCTCCAAACGCCTTTTCTATAGCCGTATGAGCATCCACAACCGCTGGGGTGTAAGAGAACTTAGAGAAAAAATAGACAGTATGACTTTTGAGCGTACGGCAATAGCCCTCAAAGACGAAAAAGACATCGTTAATTTGCTCTCTTCATCACCCAATGAGACGCTAATACCTGAAATGGTATTTAAAAACACCTATGTCCTGGATTTTTTAAACCTACCCAATTTTCATTCAGAGAAAGAGCTAGAAAATGCCATCATCCTTCAATTAGAGCAATTTATTATGGAATTGGGCAAGGGCTTTGCTTTTTTAGAACGCCAAAAACGCATCTCTATTGACGCCATTGATTATCATTTAGACCTACTATTTTATCATCGAAAACTTAACAGGCTGGTAGCTATTGATTTGAAATTGGGCAAATTTAAGCCTGAGTACAAAGCCCAAATGGAACTCTACTTGCGGTATTTGCAAAAACACGAAAAACAAACACACGAAAACGACCCTATAGGCTTGCTCTTGTGTAGCGAGGGCAATACCGAACACATAGAATTACTTATGCTGGGCGAAGAAAACATCAAGGTAGCCCAATACCTTACCGAACTGCCCGACAAACAGTGGTTTATTGACAAAATGCACCGTGCTATAGAGATTTCTAAAATGAACATAAACAGCAAGCCATGAGAAAATACGATGCATACAAAGATTCTGGCATAGAGTGGATTGGAGAGATTCCGAGTCATTGGGAATTAGTACCAATAAAATATTCATTGTCAATTCCATTAACAGATGGTCCGCATGAAACCCCTGAGTTGGTAAGTGAAGGTGTTATTTTCATTTCAGCTGAAGCCATAAAGGAAGATAAAATTGATTTTGAGAAGAAAAGGGGAAATATCACAATAGAAGACCATGAAAGATTTTCCAAGAAATATAAACCTCAAAAAGGAGATGTGTATATGATTAAGTCTGGTGCTACTACAGGAAATTTAGCTAGAGTAGAAACAGATACGGAATTTAATATATGGTCTCCATTAGCTGCTTTTCGTCCAGATCCCGAGAAAATAACAACTGATTTCTTGTTTTTTTATATGAAATCTAAACGCTTTTTCACAGCGATTGAACTTGGCTGGAATTATGGAACTCAGCAAAACATTGGAATGAATGTCTTAGAGAATTTAAGATTGGTGCGACCAACCATAGAAGAACAAACCGCCATCGCCCACTACCTCGACCGTAAAACAGCCGAGATAGACGAACTGATAGCCGACAAAAAACGCCTGCTCGAACTCTACGAAGAAGAAAAAACAGCCCTCATCAACCAGGCCGTTACCGGTAAAGCCAAGGCATGCCTTGGCTCAGATGCACCTATGAAAGATTCAGGCATTGAATGGCTGGGGGAAATTCCGGAGGAGTGGGAGGTGAAGCGGTTGAAATTAATCGTTTCTAAAATTGGAAGTGGAGTAACTCCATCAGGTGGCTCTTCTGTATATTTAACAAGTGGAATACCATTGATTAGAAGCCAGAACATCCATTTTGATGGTATAAGGCTTGATGATGTAGCCTATATATCCGAAGAGATTGATGAAGGAATGAGTAATAGCAGGATTCAAGATGGTGATGTGTTACTAAATATTACAGGTGCTTCAATTGGTAGATGTTTTTATGTGCCTGATGGATTTGGAAAAGGAAATGTTAATCAGCATGTATGTATCATTCGTCCTATTCTGGAAAAAGTAGAAACAATTTTTCTCTATTATATCATGCGTTCCGAAATAGGACAAACACAAATTAGACTTCAGCAAACAGGTGCTAATAGAGAGGGCTTAAATTTTGAACAATTGAAGAATTTTATTTTACCCTTACCAGAATCTAACGAAGAACAACAAGCCATCGTCCGCCACATCGAAACGGAAAATGCCCGTATAGACGCCAAAAAATCCAAAACCGAAAAATTGATTGACCTCTTAACTGAGTACCGCACGGCGCTCATCAGCGAGGTGGTGACTGGGAAGGTGAAAGTAAGCGATTGAGCAACTAAAAGCTTGCTTTTGGTATTTTATATGTTATTTTTGGAATATTTTTACAAAAATAGCCTGCAAAATGGTACTCGAAATACGCATAAGCAATTTTTTCTCTATCAAGGAGGAACTCAGGCTCGATTTTCGGGCAGCCCCTATACGGTCGGCCCATGCGCGCTCGCTGGATCGCAATATCTTTTCATACACGGATACCGAGGTGCTGAAAACTGTGGTGATCTATGGGGCCAATGCCTCAGGCAAAAGTAATCTGATCAAATCTATCCGGTTTTGCCACAACCTGGTACTGCAATCACACTTGCACAACGAAAACGTCACCTTTAATTTTCAGCCCTTCAAATTTGACGGCTTCGCCAACAAGCCCAGCAGCTATAGTATCCGATTTGTAATCGAAGGCATCGAATACGAATACGCCTTCAGCATCACACGCAACGAGGTTGTAACTGAAAGCCTGCATTATTACCCCAAAGGACGTATCAAGGAAATTTTTACCCGCGACGAGCGGCGGGGCAAAGACAAACGAGACATCTACACCTTTGGCAAGGTGATCAAACGCCCCTTCGATGTGGCGGAAAGCACCTCCGTGAAAACCTTGTTTATCAGCCGGGCCAGCCAGATGGATCGGGATATTGCTAAAGAAGTGTACCGGTTTTTTCACACAACCTTTATCCTCCAGTATTTGGGCTTTGGCGTGGCGGCTATCGAGAACCTGAGCACAGAGAATAAACATCAACTGATTGAAGCCCTCAAAATTGCAGACAGCGACATTGTGGACGTGAAGATCAAAACCCTGAAACAACCTGGTAAAAATATCAATGCCGACCTGACCAGTATGACCCTCACAGCCGAAGATGTGGTGCATGAGCGGCTTCAAATCACGACTCACCACCGCCGCGATCCTGGTAGAACATTTGATTTTCTCACAGAGGAGTCGCAGGGTACCATCAAGCTCTTTTTTATTATGCTTACGATCCTCGACATTGTGAAGCACAACAAAATATTGCTGATAGACGAGATAGAGGAAAGCCTTCATCCCAAAATCATCGAGTATATTTTCAACTTCTTCAGAGCTGGCGAACAAGCGCAGTTGCTGTGCACCACCCACAATACCAGATTTCTGGACTTGAAGCGAATGCGAAAAGATCAGATCTATTTTGTAAACAAAAAAGAAGACAGCTCTACTGACATGTACTCTCTGTATGACTACAGCGATTTCAGGGATACTATGGATTTGGAAAAAGCCTATCTGCAAGGGCGGTTTGATGCTGTGCCTTATGTAAACGATTCTGAGGAAAACATCAAGCGGATATTGAATGAGTAAACGCAGCAAGCCACTGGGTAAAAAGATTAAACCTCAGATATGGGTTTTTTGTGAAGGCGAAACCGAAAAAGCCTACGTGGAATTCCTGCGTGCTAAGTACCGTTTACCTATTGAAATTGAATCGCGGATTTCGGGCTCCTCTATTTCCAGCCGCTATATCAGCCAATGTAAAAAAAGCAAACCTGCTCACCCCAAAGACCTTGATTTCCTGTTATACGATGCCGATGTACCTGCGGTCCTTCAGCGCTTACAATCTATCAAAGAAGCCACCCTGCTCCTCTCCAATCCAGCCATTGAACTTTGGTTTCTGCTCCATTTCAAAAACCAAACCGCAGCCCTGTCATCAGAACAATGTGAACGTGACCTGAATCGACGTACAGGTTTTATAAAAGGCACAATCAATACCAAATTGGGCAGAAAACTGGAAGAATGCGTGGTTCAGGCATGCGAGAAGGCAAAAAAACTGCCCGAAAATCAAAATCCTTCCTCAAATGTTTATATTTTTATTGAAAAGCTGGATCAAATAAAACGCGAACCATGAGCATCACAACCGAAAATACCTTTGAAACCGCCTTGGTGCAGTCGCTCGTGGAGCAAGGCGGCTACACCGAAGGCCATGCACCCGATTACAGCCCTGATCTGGGTATGTTCAAGTACGAAGTGATTCAGTTTTTACAAGAATCACAGCCTAAACGCTGGGAAAAGATTGCTGCCATTCACGGAGCAGATGCAGAAAATCGGGTTATTCAGCGGTTGTACAAAGAACTGGATTTGCGTGGCAGTTTAGATGTGCTTCGGAATGGTTTTGTGGATTATGGGGTGCGTTTTCAAATGGCGTATTTTCAGCCTGCTTCGGGTTTAAATCCTGATGCGGTAGCATTCTACAACAAAAACAAGCTGAAAGTTTACAGACAGATCTATTTCAGCAACAAAGACCGGAAAAGTGTGGATGTGGTACTTTCTCTGAATGGATTACCCGTAGCCACTTTAGAGTTGAAAAACCAGTTTACGGGTCAGGGTGTTGGCAATGCCTTAAAACAATACAGTACCACCCGGGATAATCGGGAATTGCTTTTTGCCTTTAAAAAACGTGCTTTGGTTCACTTTGCAGTTGACCAGGACGAAGTATTTATGACCACCAAATTAGACGGAAGTAAAACCTACTGGCTACCCTTCAACAAAGGAGCAAACAAGGGCAAGGGTAATCCGCAAAATCCCAACGGATACAGAACCGCTTATTTATGGGAAAATATTTTGCAAAAGGATAGTTGGATGGAAATCATTCAACGCTTTGTGCATTTACAAACGGAAGAAATTGAGGTGGATGGCAGAATTTACAAGAAAGAAAAGTTGATTTTTCCGAGATACCATCAGTTGGATGCAGTAAGAAGCATTGGCGAGAATGTTTTACAAGTTGGTATTGGGAAAAACTATCTGATACAGCATTCCGCAGGTTCGGGCAAGAGTAATTCCATTGCATGGTTGGCGTATCGCTTATCGAGTTTGCACAACGCCACAGACGAGCGGATTTTTGATTCTGTCATTGTCGTAACCGATAGAAAAG
Organism: Bacteroidia bacterium; assembly: GCA_041391665.1. Taxonomy (NCBI): domain Bacteria; kingdom Pseudomonadati; phylum Bacteroidota; class Bacteroidia; species Bacteroidia bacterium. The sequence continues at coordinate 2,510,791 of JAWKNO010000001.1, forward strand.
TACTTGACCAGCAATTGCAGAACACCATTTACCAGTTTGAACATAAAACAGGCGTAGTTCAAAAGATCGATAAAGACAGTTCGCAATTGGCTTCTGCTTTGGGTTATGGCACAAACATCATCATCACCACTTTGCAGAAATTTCCTTTTGTAGTGGACAAAGTGGGAGAATTACCAGATAGAAAATATGCAGTCATTATTGATGAAGCCCACAGTTCACAAGGCGGCGAAGCAAGTAAAAAACTCAAAGAAGTTTTGACCTCCAAATCATTGGAGCAAGCCATCACAGACGACACTGACGATTACACAGGAGACGATTTCATAAGAGAACAAATTGAGAAGTCGGCAGCAGCCAGAGGGCAACAACCCAATATTTCGTTTTTCGCCTTTACAGCAACCCCAAAATATAAAACCTTACAAGTTTTTGGAGACAAAGACGAAAATGGAAAACCCAGGCCTTTTCACTTGTATTCCATGCGTCAAGCCATTGAAGAAGGGTTTATTCTGGATGTGCTGCAAAACTATACTACCTATGAACTGTACTTTAAGTTGACCAAAGCCATTCAGGACGACCCACAACTCAATAAGAAAAAAGCAGCGAAAGCCATCGGGAAATTCGTATCTCTTCACCCACACAATCTGGCTCAGAAAACGGAAATCATCATAGAACATTTCCGGGATATTGTTTCCAAAAAGATTGGAGGCAAGGCAAAAGCCATGTTGGTATGTGGTTCAAGACTACATGCCAAACGCTATTTTGAAGAATTTGGCAGATATATCAAAACCAAAGGCTATGGAAACGAAATCAAAATATTGGTTGCTTTTTCAGGAAAGGTAGTAGATGATAATGCACCGGACGGTATTTCAGAGCCTCAACTAACAGGTTGGGGAGAAAAAGAATTGCCAGGGGTTTTTGAAAAAGACGAGTACAAAATCCTGATTGTAGCGGACAAATACCAAACAGGATTTGATCAGCCATTACTACATACTATGTATGTGGATAAGAAGCTATCTGGAGTTAAAGCAGTTCAAACGTTATCTCGTTTAAACAGAATGCACCCAGGAAAAGAAGATACATTTGTGTTGGATTTTGCCAATGATAGGCAAACTATTTTAGATTCGTTTCAGCCTTACTATGAAATCACTTCTGTGACTGAAGAAACGGACATCAATCATTTGTATGACCTGAAAGCAAAGTTAGATGAGTTTCAAGTTTATTGGGCACAAGAAATTGAAGCTTTTGCCAATGTGTATTTCAATCCGGCCACTAAACTGAACAATCCCAAACACCAAAAGCATTTGTACGCTTTTACAGATCCTGCGGTTGACAGATTCAAAGCAATTGCCGAAGAAGAAAAACGGGATGAGTTCAAAAAAGGCTTACGCTCCTGGACAAATTTGTATGCTTTCCTTTCTCAAATTATGCCTTTTATTGATTCAGAATTCGAGAAGTTTTATGCCTATGCTAAACTCCTTCAAACCCGACTTCCAAAGCGAGAACTCTCAGAATCGTTGCATTTAGATGATGAAGTGGCTTTGGAGTATTACCGTTTACAGAAGATTAAAGAAGGTTCAATTGAACTACAAAAAGGAGAAGACGGCGAACTAAGCGGAACATCGGAAGCCGGACTGAAAAGAGCCAAAGACGAAGAAGCCTTACTTTCTGAAATCATCAACGTGCTGAATGACCGTTTCGGGACAGAATTTGAAGAAGCCGACAAACTTTTCTTTGACCAGATAGAAGCGGAGTTGATGGATGATGAAACCCTGCAGACACAGGCAAGAGTGAATAAAATCGATACATTTAAATTTGCCTTCAACGACAAGTTTATTGATAAACTCATTGGCCGCATGGACCAAAATCAGGAAATCTTTGAAAAGATTCTGGAGGATCAAGTCTTCGGGGACTTAGTGAAAGAAATAATGATGAAAAAGATTTATAAAAAGCTGAATGAATAATCCCAACCCTCAGCAGTCCCCCACATTTCCCAAAACCCCACAAGCCAAAGCTTTTCGCAGCGGAATGGTAAATGTATTGACGCCCCCCTTACTTCATCAGGTTGATCTCTGCGAGGTTTTTGAGGCGGTTGCGCTCCAGGAAGGCGTCAATGGTCTCAAAATGTTCGATCACGCGCTGGTCTTTAAATTCGAATACCTTTTGTGAAAGGCCCTGAAGAAAATCCCTGTCGTGTGATACCAGAATCAGCGTGCCGTCAAAGCCCAGCAATGCTTCTTTCAGCACATCTTTTGACTTCATGTCGAGGTGATTGGTAGGCTCATCGAGGATGAGCAGGTTGACGGGCTCCAACAGGAGTTTTACCATCGCCAGACGGGTTTTTTCTCCGCCCGACAATACGCTCACTTTTTTGTCCACGTCCTCACCGCCAAACATAAATCCTCCCAGAATATTATTGATCTGCTTGCGGATTTCGCCCTTCGCGACCTCATCCACTGTCTGGAAAACGGTCAGTTCCGGATTGAGCAGCGACGCCTGATTTTGCGCAAAATACCCGACTCTTACATTGTGCCCAAGTTCACACGTTCCCTCTACCTCTATTTCCCCCATAATCGCCTTGATCATGGTCGATTTCCCCTCCCCGTTTCGCCCCACAAAGGATACTTTTTCGCCTCTGGAGATGGACATGCTGGCATTCTTAAACACCACCTGATCGCCATACGATTTGGATACATCTTTTACTGTTACCGGAAAGTCGCCGGAACGGGGAGCCGGAGGAAAACGCAGGTTGAGGGAAGAGGTGTCGATCTCGTCGATTTCGATAATTTCGAGCTTTTCCAGCATGCGCTCGCGGGAATTTACCTGGTTGGTTTTGGAATAAGTGCCTTTGAAGCGATCAATGAAAGTCATGGTTTCAGCAATGAATTTTTGCTGCTCTTTGTAGGCTTTGATCTGATGCGTTCTCCGCTCTTCCCGCAATTGTAAGTAATGCGAATATTTGGCCTTATAGTCGTAAATACGACCCATAGTAACCTCAATGGTGCGGTTGGTGATATTGTCAACAAAGGCTTTGTCGTGAGAAATAACCATCACGGCCTGGGCCTTATTGACCAGGAAGTCCTCCAGCCAGATGACAGATTCAATGTCTATGTGGTTGGTAGGCTCATCGAGCAAAATAAGGTCGGGCTTTTGCAGCAGGATTTTCGCCAGTTCGATCCGCATCCGCCATCCGCCGCTAAACTCGCTGGTCTGCCGGGTAAAATCACCCTGCTTAAATCCCAGCCCCTTCAGCGCTTTTTCCACCTCCGCATCGTAGTTGATATCTTCCAGGTTGTAGAATTTTTCCCCCAGCTCGGTTACCTTCTCGATGATGGCCATGTACTCATCGCTTTCGTAGTCTGTGCGGGTTTCGAGCTGATGGTTGAGTGCATCGATCTCGTCGCGCATGGCAAATATATGCGCAAAGGCTTTGGCCGCTTCTTCGAATACCGTGCAGTTGTCTTCGGTCAGCAGATGTTGCGGCAGATAGGCAATCACAGCGTCTTTAGGCGCGCCGATCGTGCCGCGGGTAGGTTTTTGTACACCGGCGACAATTTTCATGATGGTTGACTTTCCCGCCCCGTTTTTCCCCATGAGCGCGATTTTATCTGTGGGGTTAATCACAAAAGAAATCCCGCTAAACAAAGTCGAGCCATTAAATTCTACCGCAAGATTATCAACAGAAATCATAATTTGTTTTTGAGGCTGCAAAATTACGAATATCTTTCTCTTGGCAAACCACTTTTTGTTGCCTATATTTTTGCGAATAATCTTAACCTCATTGCTATGCTTAGAACTACACTCGTTATTGTATGGGTATTGTCGTGTCTGATCGTAAATGCCCAGAGTATTGGCGCCTCTCCCGACTACGTAAAAACGCTGACTTCCCGTTGGGAGGGCGAGCGGTTTGCTGACGGCCGGCCCATGGTCTCCGATGATATTCTGGAGAGATTGCAAAACTGTACCCTTGAACAGATCTGGGGGTATCTGGGAAAACGCGGGTACCGCAATCAGATCGAAAAGGACTGGATCATTCTCAAACCCGGCGAAACGATGGTAGGCCGTGTGGTTACGGCGCAGTTTCTGCCGACAAGGCCCGACCTCGACTCGCTGGTGCGGGCAAGAGGAAAAGAAGAAGGGCGCAATCAGCGCGGCGGAATCAACATCTGGCCGATTGATGTATTGACCAAAGGCGATATTTATGTCGCCGACGGGTATGGGAAAGTCAAAGACGGCACGCTGATCGGCTCAAGCCTTGGCAACGCGATCTACGGAAAGACTGGCAAAGGCGTAGTATTTTATGGCTCTATCCGCGATATGCAGGAGTTGAAGGAAACCGAAGGATTTAACGCCTGGATCAAGGGACACGATCCATCCTTTATCAAAGACATGACCCTGGCTTATATCAACACCCCGATCAGGATCGGGGAGGTTACGGTTTTTCCCGGAGACGTGGTGTTTGCCAATGATTACGGTGTGATATTTATTCCCGCTTATTTGGTGGAGGGACTGGTAACTACTTCCGAGATGATCGGATTGCGCGATGAGTTTGAGCGGTATATGTTGCAGTTGGGCAAATACCCTTCGGGCGAAGTACATGGCGATTGGGCCGACAATATGAAGGATGAGTTCCGCAAGTGGTTTGCCAAATACCCGAAGAAAACTGGCATTACCCAGAAGGACATCGAAGCTTACCTCGCGAAGGAGGAGCATTGAGACCCCCCTTCTACTGTTGGCTGAGGTCATCCCTTGATGGGATCTCAGCCTTCCATAAGGAAGCCTCGACTCGAAGTCAGTCCCTCATTTTAATGGGGGACTGGCGGGCTAATTGTGGACATGGTGGCTTTTTAGTTGGTTTTCAGAAACGAACCCCCGGATTGTGGTTACAATTAACATTTATTTTCGTATCTTGAAGTATGGAAAAAGTAGTCAAAATAGTAGGCCTTCATGAACAACACTCAGACCTGATGTACTGGCTGAGTAAAACCCCTCAGGAACGTCTTACTGCAATTGAAATCCTTCGCCTGCAATATGTCCGACTCAAAGGTATTCAGCCCAGACTTCAGAGAGTTTGTCGAATTGTTAAATCGGCATGATGTCCGTTATTTGGTTACTGGTGGTTATGCTGTCGGTGTATATGGTTATCCAAGATACACCGGTGATCTGGATTTCTGGGTTGAATCATCGCCCGAAAATGGTGAAAAACTTGTAAAAGTATTCCATGATTTTGGGCTTACTTCATTTGGACTAACATCTTTAGATTTTACCACAGCCGATCAAATTATTCAAATTGGATATCCTCCATATAGAATTGATGTAATCACCAGTATTGATGGAGTGAATTTTATAGATGCGTATCCAAATAGGAATATCATTGATGTGGATGGGATGTCTGTAAGCTTTATTGGGCTGGAAGATCTGAAGACCAATAAAAGAGCATCTGGCCGGGGAAAAGATTTGGAAGACCTAAAAAACCTGGAAAAAGGAAAGTAGAACTGCGCTGACGAGTAGGCGAATACCCTGAAAATCAAACTTTCTTAACGCTGTTGGTTTCGACTCCAAATCGGGTAGGTGAGAAGTCGCATAACCCGGAGGGTGAGCGTAGTCAGGTAATCCGGTGGGTGAGCGTAGTCGAACCCCCGGATCCGCGCCTCCGGCGCAATTATAATAAAATGAATAGATGCTATTTCCTCACAAATTGTTTGCGGGATTGAAGTGAATTATGGAGATTTATGGGATGTGGAAATTGGAAATCTCAAAAAAGAGCAGAATGGCAGGCAGGAATAAAATTCTTGCTGAAATTGCCTTCAATTTAGTTGTAAAGATTTAATGTAACATTCTAACTTCATGCACGCCAAAATATCTCTCAGGATTCTCACCCTTGCCGCAATCATGGTTATAACTATCCTTTCCGGATGCCAGTTTCTTCTGAATACTTTAAGTTATCGGAATACATCCAAAGAATTTATGGAGGCATTGATCCGGGAAGATTATGATCAATGTATGAGCCTATTTGCGGTAGAATATGAATGGGAAGACAAGATTCATCCCGATACGGTTAGGGCTTTGTTGCCTGCATTTCGCGATTTGGTAGTCAACAATTTTGGCGAAGATCTTGATTACTCGCTGATGCAATCAGAAAAGAAGATTTCCACTGAGGAAGAAAACAGTACTCCACCTAATACGACGCGGGTATATATTCAGATTGCCAATAAAGAAGAATTTGGCGTCCTCAATTTGATGTTTTATGATCCTGCAAAAAAGATTGTGAATGTGAGCCTTATGCAGATCAAAGAGAAGATTCCGAATATGCTTCCCTTCTGGCTATTCGGATTTATTGCACTTTGTATCCCTGCTTTCAACATCTATGTCATCAATCAAATCAGAAAGAGTAACTTCAAAAGGAAATGGCTGAAATATCTGGCTGTCATTGTTTTTAATGCACCTACCATTACCTATTCAGCAATTAGTGGATTCACCTTTAAACTGTTATTTTTTCAAATTCTTTTGGGAGTCAGCTTGAGTTATACGGGTTATATGAATGCTATCTGGTCATTCGGGATTCCTTTTGGCGGTCTTTATTGGTTATGGAAGGTAAAGGCGGCAAAGGAAGCAGCTGAATGGGATGAGATATCTGGTCCATCCAGGTAAGCGAATATATTCGCCGTGTTTTTCAGGATAAAAGCGGGAATCAGGTATATATTTCAGGACAGCAAGGGCAATCTCTGGTTGGGTACGTGGGGGCTTTACCGTTATGATGGGAAGGGGTTTTTTAATGTCACAAAGAATGGGCCGTGGGATTAGTTGCCGGCCAATGTCATGGTTGAGCATACCGCACACCTGAAAATTTCGGCGTCAGACAAGTTTTTTCAGCCTTTTGTTGTAGATTAGAAATCAGTATGTATCTGTGATATGTATTGTTTTTCGCACAACCATACCGTATCCTCAAAAATCAACAACTGACTACATGAAAAAGCTTCTGTTTGTATGGCTTGCCATGGGATGGGGACACCTTGCCTCAGGGCAGAACAACGGACATCCTCCCCTCACCACATTTACCGCACAGGAAGACCACGCCCAAATGATGAAACAGTTGGGAATCACCCGGTTGAGGCCTGGCGCCAACGGCAACGAATCTGCTCCCAATCACGCCAATTATGACGAATCTGCTGCCAATCCCTGCCCGGAATTGCCCGACGTACTCACAACCAATGCAGGCAAAAAGGTAAATTCTGCCGACGTCTGGTGGAAAAAACGCAGACCGGAGCTTATCGAAGATTTTGAACGGGAAGTGTACGGACGGCTTCCCGCCAATATTCCCAAAGTCACATGGACAGTCGAAATCACAGACCGGGAGTTTGTCGGCCGCACACCCGTCATCGCCAAACAACTGGTCGGCCATGTGGATAACAGCGCCTACCCCCTGATTGATGTCAATATCAACATGATGCTGGTGGTACCCACAAATGTAAAAGGGCCTGTGCCCGTGCTGATGATGTTTGGCCGTCCTTCTTTTCCCGCTCCTGCCCAACCTTCGCCAGAGGATATGGATAAGCTGAATACCACTTTTAAAGAGATGATGATTCAGTACAATCCAGAGATGAAAGAAATCTTTGACCGGTATCCGGCTTATACACCAATCACCCGATTGCCCCGCCCCAGTTTTTTTGCCCCGCCCGTTACCGGCGACTCTCCCCCTACGGAGCAACTGCTGGCAGCGGGGTGGGGGTATGTAACCATTGACCCTTCGAGTATACAGGCAGACAATGGCGCAGGCCTGACAAGAGGGATCATCGGTTTGGTAAACAAAGGACAGCCGCGTAAACCTGAGGACTGGGGTTCGCTCCGGGCCTGGGCCTGGGGAGCCGCCCGGGGGCTCGATTATCTCGAAACAGATACGTTGGTGGACGCAAAAAAAGTGGGCATTGAAGGCGTATCGCGTTATGGCAAAGCTGCATTGGTGACCCTCGCATTTGAAGAGCGGTTTGCCCTCGGTCTGATTGGCTCATCAGGTAAAGGAGGCGCAGCCCTCCATCGGCGTGTATTTGGCGAGGCGGTAGAAAACCTTACCGGCTCCGGAGAATATCACTGGATGGCGGGCAACTATTTAAAATATGGGGCAGAAGAGGCCGCCTTTGGCCGCAAAACCGGCTGCGACCTGCCTGTCGATTCGCATGAATTGATTGCGCTTTGCGCGCCGCGTTTTACTTTCATCAGTTATGGAATACCTGAGAAGGGAGATTCCCGGTGGCTGGACCAGCAAGGCAGTTATATGGCGACGGTTGCCGCAGGTTCTGTGTTCAAATTACTGGGCGCACACGATATCGGGGTTTCCAATCATTATTTGACCGAAACCATGCCGCCCATGCTCACCGATATGCTGGAGGGCGAACTGGCCTGGCGGCAGCACGACGGCGGACATACCGATGCCCCCAACTTTCAGTACTTTATTCCCTGGGCGAGCAAGTTGCTGAACTATGAAAGGACACCCGCACAATAAAAAATATCTTTCCCGGATGAGACGGCGGTCTGTACCAACATTCTCATCCATTTATTTCTTTCCAACATAATCAGTTATGAAAAAAAATAGCGTTTACCTATTCCTTTTCCTCGGTTTATCCCTCTGTTTCCATGCAGGGTATGCCCAGCTTCCGGCAGCAGATATTATCCAGACAAAAAAAGGTGACCTGAGCATTCAGCCGGTGTTTCACGGCGCTTTGGTATTAAACATGGGACAGAAAACCCTTTTTGTTGACCCCTATAACGGGGCAAATGCTTACAAATCGTTGGGCACGCCTGACCTGATTCTGATTACGGATATCCATCAGGATCATATGGATACGACTACGCTAAACGCAATCAATACTTCCCAGGCAAAACTTATCGTTCCTCAGGCTGTAGCAGATTTGCTGCCGGCAAAGTACAAGGATAAACTAGTTGTGTTAAATAATGGCCAGACCATCGACATGTTTGATATTTCCATTATGGCCATACCGATGTACAACCTGCCTGAAGATGAAACCTCCAGACATACCAAAGGCCGGGGCAATGGGTATGTGCTGACATTTGGCGGAAAGCGGATTTATATCTCCGGTGATACAGAGGATATCCCCGAAATGCGGAGTTTGAAAAAGATAAACGTTGCGTTTGTCTGCATGAATCAGCCCTTTACTATGACCATCGAACAGGCTGCCAGTGCCGTACTTGAATTTAAACCCAAAATCGTTTACCCCTACCATTTCAGAGGCCGGGAAGGGTTGAGCGATGTGGAAGCGTTTAAGGGAATGGTTACAAAGGATAATAAAAAGATAGAGGTGAGGCTGCGGGACTGGTACGTGAAACAATAACATAACTCAACGAAAAAAATGAATATCACTTATCCGGAAAATATAGACCACTGGGAAAAATGGCAACAAGCCTATCGGTTTGGGCTGATATTAATTATGCCACCAGAACCGGTATTTTCGCAAGTTAATGCCCTTCGTTCTGAATTCGATCCCCGCTCCCAGTCGTATTGCGATGCCCATATCAGTCTTTCTTTGCCGATACCCCGACCCATCACAGAAGCCGACTGGGCAGAACTGGTTGACATAACATCGCAAGTAAGGCCATTTGAAATCCATTATGGGAAATTGAAAGATTACCCTCCTTACCCGGGGGTAGTGATTTCCATTGAACCTCAGTCGATGGTTAAACAAGTGCAGGAAAAAATTGAAAAGGCTTCATTGTTTAAAGACGCGACGCCAAGAAAGTTTCCGTTTAATGCACACATGACAATTGCAGAATTTATTTCGGTTGAAACAACCGCATCTCTCCTGAAAGAGCTGGAAGGAAAAACACCGGAAGGTACATTTTTGTGTGATAGCCTCGTTTTCATTGTTCCGGACGACAATATGCATTTCCACGTTGTGAGAAAACTCCATTTGGGCGGGCTGTCTTAATACTCTGTGCCAATAATGTCCAGTATGTCGTTTAATAAAAATCTTCCCCAATGATCACCATCCATACCCTAAGAGAACTTGCTCTTTCCTTTCCCGAGGCGACGGAAGAGCCGCATTTCGAGAACACTTCCTTTCGGGTAAAGAAGAAGATATTTGCTACATTCGACCCGGTCAAAAATCTCGCCTGCCTGAAACTCTCAGAGATAAATCAGGACGTTTTTTCAACAATGGCTCCTGCGGTCATTTATCCCGTTCCCAACAAATGGGGCAAACAGGGCTGGACGCTCGTGCAACTCGACAAAGTAGGGGCGTCCGTATTTCAAGATGCGCTGACCACTGCTTACTGCACAGTTGCACCCAAACGCCTGGGTGAGCTGGTGCAGGAGTTCCCGTGATATTAAATCACAGAATCTAAAAACAGAATGAACATGATAACTACAAACAAAACTTCCGGCATACAGTCCACCAGGTACTTGTGAATGATCCCAATGAATTTTATCCATGAAAAAAATATTTACCATTATTATTATCTTGTCTGCTTTCTTAACAGGGAGTAAACCAATGGACCAATTTCCGGAAGCTGAAATTTCAAATGGAATCATTCACGCCCGCCTCTATCTGCCAGATGCTGAAGAGGGGTATTATCGCGGTTCCCGCTTTGACTGGGCAGGGGTCATGCCTGACCTTTCCTACAAAGGGCATACTTACTTTGGTCAATGGTTTGAAAAATACAGCCCCACACTTCACGACGCGATTATGGGCCCTGTGGAGGCTTTTTCTCCCGTGGGGTATGAGGAAATTAAGCCCGGCGAATCTTTTCTCCTGATCGGCATCGGAATGGCTGAAAAGCCGGTAGAACCCAAATATTTTTTTACCACCCCTTACCAGATCACCAACCCCGGTAAGTGGAAAATAAAAAAGAAACCGGATCTCGTCAGGTTCTCCCACTCGCTGGCAGACAACGCGTATGCCTACGAATACACCAAAACCGTTCAGCTCACCAAAGGCAAACCTGAAATGGTGCTGGCCCATAGCCTGAAAAACACCGGATCAAAGACTATAGAAACAAACGTTTATAACCACAATTTTTTCCTCATGGATAATCAACCCATCGGGCCTGATTATGTGGTTTCTTTTCCTTTTCTGCCAACCGTTGAGCCGGGGGAAACGAGTGCTATGGGCGAAATAAACGGCCATCAGATCCTGTTTACTAAAGAGTTGGGAAATAACGGCCACCTGTTTTACCGAAATCTTCAAGGCTTCAGCGACCGTGCGGAAGATTACGATATTAAAATTGAAAATCGAAAAAGCGGTGCCGGCGTCCGTATTACGTGTGACCAGCCGATTTCGAAATTTGTTTTCTGGTCTGCGCACAAGACCGTTTGCCCTGAGCCGTATATTCATCTGAAAATCGAACCGGGCGAAACCTTCACCTGGCAGATTCTGTACGAATTTTACGTTATGGATACCCAATAAGTATGACTTCAAGACTACTACTATTCATTTGTCTGCTGGTTTGTATGGGGTGTAATAATCCTGCTGAATACAGCGGCGGCACGGGCAGAGACTATCCTGCCTACGGCGGAAACAAAGCGAATAACCGCTATTCTCCCTTAACTCAGATCACCGCAGACAATGTCGGCAATCTCGACGTCGCCTGGACTTATTTTGCCAAAGATAGCAGTAAAGCTGCTTCGCGGGGAAGAGAAATACAATGTCAGCCGATCGTCGTGAATGGCGTACTTTATGGTACATCTGCCGAACTGAATCTGTTTGCTTTACATGCAGGAACCGGCGAAGAGCTATGGAAATTTGAACCCGATCAGGAAGGGTTGCGCCTTCACAGTAGCCGGGGCGTAATGTATTGGGAGGAGGGCGAGAACAAGCGGATTTTTTATACCGCTGGTGCTTTTCTCTATGCTGTGGATGCATTGACCGGACAACGGATTCCTTCATTTGGCGAAAATGGAAAGACAGACCTTCACGCCGGGCTGGCCGCCGGACTTGACCACGAGGTAACTAACCTTACAGTTGCAGCTACCAGTCCGGGAGTGATATACAAAAATACGCTGGTGATCGGATCTACCGTTTCTGAAGGAGGTGATGCTGCTCCCGGACATATCCGGGCGTTTGATGTGATCACGGGAAAACTGAAATGGGTATTTCACACCACGCCCCATCCTGGAGAACCGGGATATGAAACCTGGCCGGATGGTGCGTACAAGTTTATCGGCGCCTCAAATAGTTGGGGGGGGATGTCTGTGGATGAAAAACGCGGGGTCGTCTATTTTGGTACCGGTTCTCCAGCTTCCGATTTTTATGGAGGAGCCCGCGAAGGGATGAATCTTTTCTCCAATTGTATCATGGCGCTGGATGCCGAAACCGGGGAAATGAAATGGTATTTTCAGGGCATCCACCACGACCTTTGGGATCGCGACTTTCCCTGTCCGCCCAACCTGGCTACGATTAACCATAATGGCAGGAAGAGAGATGTGGTAGTACAGGCCGGGAAAGATGGGTTTATCTATGTACTGGACAGGGATAGCGGGGAGTCCATTTTCCCGGTAGAAGAAAGGCCCGTGCCGGTAGCGGGTTTGCCCGGTGAACATCCCTATCCCACCCAGAAGTTTGTGCTAAAGCCACTGCCGCTTTCCCCGCAACTGATGACCGAAGAAGACCTGACAAATATTTCTCCGGAGGCCCATGCATTTGTCAAAAAACGATTTCAGGAATTCCCCAAAATGGAGAGCCGGTTCCAGCCTCCGGGCGAAGCCGGGACGATACTTTTTGGTTATAACGGCGGCGCAGAATGGGGCGGGAACGCCATAGATCCGGATGGGATTTTATACCAGAACGCAAATATATCGCCCTGGGAGTTGAAAATGACCGATGTAAAAACCCGCAATGCCGAGATGGCTTCCATGTCTCCGGGACATGTCCTTTACCTTAGAAATTGTTCCGCCTGCCATGGCGAAGATCGCAAGGGAAACAGTACGTTGGTGCCCAGCCTGGTAGAGGTCGGGAAAAGGCGCAAGGCTACGGAGATCGATTATTTGATCAAAACCGGAAACGGCAGAATGCCTGCGTTTCCTTACCTTTCAGAAGACAACCGGAAAACACTCATTGCCTATCTGCTCAATGAGGAAAAGTTTACCCCCAAAGTTGCTGAAGGGCAGGACAAGCCCCTTGCCGCAACACCGGCAGAACCCCAAACATTTCCCTACAAACCCGAATACGTCATTAAGGTCTGGGACCGTTTTGTGGATCCCAACGGGTACAATGCCAATAAACCACCCTGGGGAACGCTCAATGCCATAGACCTCAATACGGGCGATTACCTGTGGACGGTTCCTTTGGGTGAGTTTCCCGAGCTTACGGCAAGAGGGATTCCCATTACAGGCACTGATACCTATGGCGGCCCTGTGGTAACCGGCAGCGGGCTTATTTTTATAGCCAGTACCAGAGATGAAAGGATCAGAGCTTTTGATAAAAAGACAGGAAAAGTCGTTTGGGAATATCAATTGCCCGCGGGCGGTTTTGCCACACCGATTACCTATGAGGTAGACGGGAAACAATATATAGTCATCGCCGCAGGAGGCGGAAGAGGCGCTAAGCCGGGCGGTTGGTATATGGCTTTTGCATTGAAATAGCTACAGCCTGCCGAGCGGAAAATAAATGATTTTGGGAAAACAAAACTGCATGACGGATCGTTGTACAGGGAACCATTTTTTATTCCAGAATAAAATAAACACAATATGAATCCCAAATTTATGTTTAAGCTCAGCGTGGTAATATTCGCATTATTATCATTGGTTTCCTGCCGCCAGGATGTTGAACCAGATTACGATTATATAAGCTTTGAAATGGATGGCAATTCAATTGAACTCAAAGCAGAATATGATTCGTTTTGGAATACCTATATTAAATCCACAAACCAGGATCAGCTAGGGCTTGTGCTGCAAGATGAAAACAAAGAGATGCTTGGGCAGATATATGTGCTTGATTCGGACTTTCTGAATAAAACGCTGCCTTATACAATTGATAAACAACGTGAAGTTTTACTGGAAGGGTATGCCGAGATGAGCCTCATCAATCTGACCAATCCTGTTGATACCCTTTTTAACAATAATGACAGTATCAACTTTGTGGGCTACTCGTATGAAGATTTTACCCTTACGATTAATGCTTTTGAGGATAGCGTATTGAGTGGTGATTTTTTTGGCGTGCTAAAAACAAGAACCGGCAAAACAAAGAATATTGAAAATGGGCAGTTTAAGGTGAAAATAGACTTCAAATAGCCACGGGCTATTTGGCTTTTTGTAAAAAAACCACAGAGATTTCAGAAAACAGGGCGTTAATAAAATTCCCCTGATATCTGATACCTCTGTGGTTCGTTTTATTTATAAACAAACAAAAGCTTTATTTACAGAAGGGTATCAGGAAATTGCCTGTACCATTACCTTGGTATCTTCAAACGCTTTATCGAGGTTTGCCTTCGCAATCTCCATAGTTACATCCATCGGCTGCGCGTTGATGAAAGTGACATCGGTAATACCTGTCATCCCAAATATCGATCGGAGATAAGGCTCCTGGAAGTCAAACTGATTCATATAACTGCCCGGGCTGTAGTCATTGCCACGGGTAGTAATACAAAACATTTTTTTGTTTTTGGCCAGGCCTTCCACACCCTGTTCAGTAAATCTGAAAAGGTAGCCAGGCTGCATGATTATATCAATATAATGTTTCAGTTGGTAAGGAACCGAGAAATTCCACATCGGGCTGGTGATCAGATACAGATCATAGGACAGAAAATCGGTTGCATATTTCGTGATGACTTTAAACCGGTTTTTCGCCTCGCCTTGTGGTTCTATACCCCCCATCATCATATACTTGGCATCAGCTGATGCTCCATCCAGAACAGGCAGCGATTCTTCAGATAGATTCAGGGTTTCAACAATAAGGTCAGAATATTTGGATTGTAAAACACCCAAAAACTCATTGGAAATGCTGAGAGTTCTTGATCTGTTGCCTCTGGGCGAAGCAATAATATGAAGCAGTTTCATAAGGATTGATGGATTAATGGTGATTTGTTGTAAAGGATTGTAATGAGATTATGGAGACGAACATAAAATTGTTATTCAAACAAAATAAATTTCATTTTTTGAAACTATATTATAAAAGTATTATCTTGACTCCTAAAATCTTCGTTTGATTGACCCGACGACAGGTTTGGTTGTCCGAAGGTTTGGTTTTATTGACCGACCGGGATTACAATGATGAAATGTTCATGGTTATTGATTAACTTCAAACCAATTATGGGAGAAGCGCTGACCCACTCGATAGCTGATGGATATTGGTCCATTTTTGTTTATTTTCAATTTCGAACCTGGGTATTTCGCGGGTTTCGTACCTTTTTAAGACTGGGAAAAACCTTTATTCTCTTTTGTATTCCCCTCCATACGCTCTTCGCCCAAAATGCCCAGCTTGACAGCCTGGAAAGGCTTTTTGCCACCGAAAAAGCCCCCGAACAAAGGTTGGAGCTGGTCAGCCAAATGGTGAATATGGCCTTTATGACCAACCTTGAAGAAGCGCTGACTTATGCCAAACGAGGTGTTGCGCTGGCCGAAAAAACAGCAAATAAAGACTGGCAGCCCCGGTTTTATGATTTGGAGGGAAGGATGCATGCAAACCTTCTGCAACTGGACTCCGCCACTGTGTGTTTTGATCAGGCAATGGCCGGCTACCTGGCGGTAGGAAACAAGCGCGGGCAAGCTACCACATGCTTTAAAATAAGTTGGGTTTTCAAAAAGAAAGGCGATATCGAAAGCGCCATGAAATACGACCTCGCAGCCTTAAAACTCATGGAAGAACTGGACGATAAGTTAGGAATTGCGAATGCGTATGAACGGTTGTCTGAAGATTTGAATCGGCAGGAAAAGCCCAAAGAGGCGCTGGAATATGCTCAAATGGCCATTAAGATAAGTGAGGAAAATGCCCTTTACGGCGAATTGGTGTATGCGCTTTGCCGGGCGGGAGATGCCGCCATCTCTTCCGGAGAAAATGAACAGGCACTGGCCTATTATGAGCGAACGCTTGCGTTGGCTAAGTCACAGAAATTTGGGGTTACGGTTTTGTGTGATTTTGTCAATTCGCGGGGAAATGCCCTCAAGCGTTTGGGCAGATATAAAGAAGCGCTGGCGGATTATGAGGAGTGTCTCAAGATGGCAGAAAAAATCAATTATCCCAATGCCATTTCAACCGCTATTGCCAACCTCGGGGAGACCAATCTTCTGTTGGGCAACCATTCGAAAGCCTTGTATTATCAGTTGCAAACCATCCGTTTGCAGGAAAGTAATGGGGATTTTACCAACCTGGTCGAAAACTATCAGCATGTAAGCAAAACTTATGAAGCGCTGGGGGACTATCCTTCTGCATTAATATTTGAGCGAAAGTCGCGGAATCTGCGGGACAGCCTCATGACACTGGAAAGCGATGCCGCAATGTCAGAGTTGCGGACACAATATGAAACGGAAAAAAAAGAGGCCACCATTGCCTTACAACAGCAACAGATTTCAAGTCAGCGGGTGGTCCAATGGCTGAGTATAGGTGTGGTAATCCTGCTCGCAGGCTTTTTATTTTTCCTGTACCGCAGTTATCGCGCCCGGCTCCAAACCAATCAGTTGCTTGAGGCCCAAAATGCAGAGAAGGAGCTGCTGTTGAAGGAAATTCACCACCGCGTAAAAAATAATCTTGAGATGGTTTCCAGCCTGCTGGCTTTGCAATCTGCACAAATTGAAGATAAAGGCATTAAAGATGCCATGCTGGAAGGGCAAAACCGGGTTCAATCTATCGGCATTGTTCACCAAAAACTGTATCAGGGCAAAAATCTGGGTGCCATTGAGATGAAAGACTATTTTTTCAACCTCAGTGAAAGCATTCTTAATTCTTTTGGCGCAGAGGATCGCGTGGAAATCGAGTGTATGATGGATACACTGGATATGGACATTGATTCGGCAGTTCCCCTTGGCCTGATTGTCAACGAGTTGCTTACCAATACGCTGAAATATGCATTCCCTGACGGGAGAAAAGGATCGGTTCGCATCCAGTTGGAAGAAAAAAAGGAAGGCATCCTGCATATGGTAATCTCCGACAATGGTGTGGGAAAAAGCAGTGTGATCCAGGGAACCGGGTTCGGAGGGCAGCTGGTGGCCCTGCTGACACGGCAATTGCAAGGTTCGATGTGGGAAGAAGTGAAAAATGGAACGACTATTTTCTTTGACTTTAACCTGAAAAGTGCAGTATGAAAGAAAACCCCATCAAAGTTTTGGTGGTAGAAGACGAAATGATTATCGGGGCGAAGATCTCCCTGCTTCTCACCGAACTCGGTTATGAGGTTATGGATATCATTCCCCGGGCTGAAGAAGCGCTGCTTTACCTTACAGAGAATACGCCTGATATTGTTTTGCTCGACATCCAGCTAAAAGGCCGTATGGACGGTATCGCGTTGGCCCAGATAATGCGGCAGACCCATCATATCCCCGTGATTTTTCTCACAGCCAATTCTGATGATGCTACGTTTCAACGGGCAAAAGAAACAAAGCCCTATGCCTTTCTGACCAAACCCTTCAAAAAACTGGATCTTCAACGCGCAATAGAGCTAGCGCTTAGTCTTATGGCCACCCCTAACGTTACGGAAGAAAAACCTATAGCAGATTTTCCTTTTATTCTTTCAGACAGAATTTTTGTTCACCACAAAGAAAAAAAGGTAAAAATCCTTTTGGATACGGTTCTTTATGTGGAAGCAGAGCGAAATTACTGCCGTATTATCACCCAGACAAAGGATTACCTCCTGACAATGCCCATGAAAAATCTGGAGGAAAAATTACCCGCCGCCTTATTTCAGCGTATTCACCGCTCTTATATTGTCAACCTCAGACATGTCGATGAGGTAGATGAAAATACCGTGTTGGTGGGGGGCAAAAGTTTGTTGTTGAGTAAAGCTTACCGGAAAGAGTTGCTGACGCGGATTCAGTCGATTTGAGCCTTTGATATAAATTAAAATTAGTTAGGTTTCTGGTAATAGCCTATATTCAATATTAATAGCATTTGGTTTGATTGAAATTCCCTTAAAAACTTCGGTGGTTCTTATTGGTACGGTAATCGCACAGGGTTTTTTTGCGGCATTGCTTCTCCTGATTCAACAAAATAACCTAAAGGCAAACAAGTATCTGGGGTTGTTGCTGCTCACTTTTTCATTGTGGTTGTGTGATACCTTTTTTAATATTTCTACCATTTATCAGCAAAATCCCAACTTCTATTTTCTGCCTATTTACTTTTCCTTAGCATTTGGTCCTTTAGTGTATTTTTACACCCTTGCGATTACGGACAGTCGGTTTACCTTCAGTTTTAGGGAAATCGGACATTTTCTACCGGTACTTATTCAGGCTTCGCTGTATGTATTTCTGCAACTCAGAGATTATGAATTTCGCAGGTGGTTTTGGCTTGAGGTTCATCGACCCATTACCTACGATCTTGAATTTAACCTAAGCCTGATTTCGCTCATTTTGTACCTGTTTTTGTCCATTCGGTTGATAGTCCGATACCAAAAGTGGCTCAACAATCATTTCTCTGAAGTTTCAAAGATCAGCCTTAACTGGTTGAAAATAGTCCAGAGTCTGATGATTGTCATGAGTTTATTGTGGCTGGCAGATTTATTTGTCAGAGAAATCTGGCAATACTATGCTGACCAGCGATATTCTGCAATAGGTATGGGGATCTCTATCCTGGCACTGGCTGCAGGAGGGCTGATGCAAGCCAATCTTCGCCTATCTGGCTTTTCCTCAGAAACAGAAGAAAAAAATCCCGCAACTGAGGTTATTATTGATACAAGTCTGGTGGAAAAAATTAAAACAGAAATGGCTGAGGGGGAATATTACCTCAACCCGGACCTGACGCTGGAAGCTTTTGCCCGGCAATTAAAATTGCCTTCCCGGCTGATTTCTGCTCAGATCAACCAGGGGTTTGGGATTCCATTTATCGATTTTGTGAATCAATACCGGGTAGAAAAAGTAAAAAGGCATATACAGGATAAGGATTTGCAACATATGACACTATTAGGAATTGCATTGGAATCGGGGTTTAATTCGAAGTCGACTTTCAATCGGGTATTTAAAAAATTTACGGGCAAAAGCCCATCCGAATATCAAAAATTGTCCCAAAACGTTTCCTGATACTTCCCAAAACACGTTTTGAGACGATTGGCAGGTGGAAATACCGCAGATTTGAGCCATCATTTACCATTAACTCTATGATTATGGCTTCTGCAATTATCCTTCTGCTTGTTATTCAATCATTTTTCTCCCTTTGCCCACCTTTAGCGGAGAATTACCCCTCCTTCCCGGTGCAGCAAGATGCTAACCACTCAGAAATCGATGACTCGTTAAAGATCGCAGTATTTGTAGAAAAATATGTTAGCGAAAAACTGTTTTCCGGAACGATTCTGGTTGCAAAAGCTGGAAAATCAGTTTTTTATCAATCATATGGCCTGGCAGATATTCATAAAAAAATAGTCATCAAAAACGAATATCACTATTCAATAGCATCAATCACCAAACTCTTTACTTCAATCCGGGTGTTGCAACTGGTGGAGGAAAATAAGCTGGAATTGACGATGACCCTGAAAGATTGCCTTTCTGATCTGGCAATTCCCGGTTCTTCAGATATTACTGTTCACCATTTGCTGTTGCATATTTCTGGTTTGCCCAATGAAAAGAACGAATCATATAAGAAAACAATGGATCCGGAAGAGATGGTGTCTATTGCCATGGCAAATGAATCTGGAGCAAGATTCGGGTCTTTCCATTACAATAACATTGACTATATTCTGCTGGGACTGATCATAGAGCGCGTTACAGGTAATTCTTGGAAAGAAGAAATTCAAACCCATATTCTTGACAAATTGGAAATGAATGATTCCGGCTTTCTCGAACATAACCGATACCCGGAGAATTTTGCCGGTACTTTCAGCTATAAAAAAAGCGACAAGCCTAAAAAGGATCCCCGGTTTTATATTGAAAATTTTTATGCAGCAGGTGCTATGTATTCGACTGCTTCAGATCTCCTAAAGCTGGATCAGGCGTTGTATGAAAATATACTTCTGAATGAAGAAATGTATAAGTTATTATCTCAATCCTATTCGGAATACAATTACGTTGGATATGGGGTTTGGAATTATCATTATCCATTTGTCCCCTCACAGCCACTTGTTATGGAACGTCGAGGTGGTATCATGGGGGCAAATACAGTACTGGTAAGACTACCCGATACACAACATGCTATTATTATCCTGAGTAATAATGACCAATTTAATCCAGATTCATTTGGTGACGGAGAAAATCTCCGGGAGGCGTTGATGCGAATAGTAGCCCGATGAAGAACAGGGCAAGAATGGCAGATAAATCAACAAATCCGGGGCAATTGCTCTCCGGGTAACATGCCCAACACGCGCCTGCCATTGATTGTACTTCTCATCACCACCTGTCTGGCATGGTTTGCGGTAACTTCACCAATAATGGCTGATTTTTCTCCTTTGGGGCTTCTCTTCAGAATTTCCACGGCTTTATCTGCCACAGATGCTGAAACGACAGCTAAAAACTTGCCTTCATTTGCCACATACA
Source organism: Bacteroidia bacterium (assembly GCA_041391665.1). Classification (NCBI taxonomy): domain Bacteria; kingdom Pseudomonadati; phylum Bacteroidota; class Bacteroidia; species Bacteroidia bacterium. The sequence continues at coordinate 2,531,402 of JAWKNO010000001.1, forward strand.
GGGGGTCTAGTCCCAGCATTTCGCAGGCGGCATCAACCTGTTGATCTATTGGAATCTGAGCCTGGACAATGTCGATTCCCAGGCCTGATTTTTGCGCGATTTCGTGCAAAGTTGTGGCAATGCCTCCCCGGGTGGGGTCACGCAGGAAATGAATCTGGTCGCCGAGCTCTTCCAGCAGGTTGCTGACCAAATCATTCAGATTGGTACTGTCGCTGCGTATATCTGCCTCAAATTCTAATCCTTCCCGTACAGACATGACGGCCATTCCATGTGTGGCGATTTCACCACTGAGAATTACTTTGTCTCCCTGCTGTATACGTCCGGCACGAATATTTGCATTTGGGTGGAGGGTGCCAATGCCGGTCGTATTGATAAAGATCTGGTCGCCTTTCCCTTTTTCCACCACTTTGGTGTCGCCTGTTACAATCTTCACCCCCGATTGAAGGGCGGCATAGCGAATCCCTACGATGATTTCCCAGAGGTCGTCCATTTTCAGCCCTTCTTCTATGATAAGAGCGAGCGAAAGGTATCGGGGAATCGCACCGCACATGGCCAGGTCATTGACCGTGCCATAGACAGCCAGTTCGCCGATATTGCCTCCGGGGAAAAATATGGGAGAAATGACAAAGCTATCTGTGCTAAAAGCTACCTTTCCCGGTAGATTGAGGTATGCGCCATCGTGTTGCTCGTCGAGAAATTCATTATCCAGTAGCTTCCTTACGCATTCATCGAGCAGCCGGTGGGTCAGCAGGCCACCGCTTCCATGGCCGAGGGTGATGACGTCAAAGTCGAGCTTTGGCAGAGGGCAGTTTAGTTGGACAGAGCGTTTGGTCATAGCTGGAAGTTGTATTGAAAATAAGCAGAACAAGCGCCTTCTGACGACACCATGGGTGCGCCCAGTGGGCATTCAGGGGTACATTTTGTGCCAAAACTGGGGCATTGCGGCGGCTTTTTTATTCCTTTTAGAATCGCCCCGGCGATACACGCTTTGTTTTCCTCGACCGGAGACGGCAGTTGTATATTAAATTTTCTCCGGGCATCGTGCTGGGCATAGGTTGGGTTGATCTGGTAACCGCTCCGGGCGATGTTACCAATCCCCCGCCAGTTTCGGTCGGAGATCTCAAAAACTTTTGAGATATGTTGTTGGGCAGGTTTGTTGCCCTTCGGTTGTACAACACGTGCATAAGGGTTTTCCAGCTTTGTTTCCCCCCGCTCCAGTTGTCGCACTGCCATTAATATTCCCTGAAGCAAATCCACCGGTTCAAAACCCGTAACAACAATGGGTATATGGTACTTTTCAACCACCGGAAGATATTCTTCTATTCCCATAATGGCACATACATGGCCAGCCGCAAGGAATGCATCAATCGTATGCTCCGGGTCGTCGAGAATGGCTTCCATGGCCGGGGGAACAAGCACGTGAGCGGTGAGAAGGGAAAAGTTTTTTAATCCTAGTTGATGGGCCTGAAGTACGGAGAGCGCATTGGCCGGAGCAGTGGTTTCAAAACCTACGGCAAAAAATACAACCTGACGCGACGGATTTTCTTTTGCCAGTTTTACCGCTTCCAGTGGTGAATAAACCATGCGTATATCAGCGCCATTTGCCTTTGCTTCGAGCAGACTTTTTTCTGAGCCGGGTACGCGGAGCATATCCCCAAATGAGCAAAGGGTCATGCCTTGTTTTTCGGCAAGCCATATCGCCTCATCAATCGCTTCGGATGGCGTTACACAAACGGGGCATCCCGGACCGTGAACCATTGTAATCTGCTGCGGGAGCATATCCAGTATGCCATTTTTTACCAGACTATGGGTTTGTCCTCCGCAAATTTCCATGATCGTCCAGGGGCGCGTGGTGATTCGGCGAAGTTCGTCAAGGTATTCTTGCACAACTTCAGGATTGCGGTATTCGGTGAGGTATTTCATCATTCGTCCAGTTCGCCCATTTGTTTCAAATATTCAAAAGTCGTTTTTGCTTCCTCTTCGTCTACTACGCTTATCGCAACGCCGACATGTACGAGCACGTAGTCGCCTGGCTGCGCCTCCGGCACCATAGAAAGATTGACTTCCTTCAGTATCCCGCTAAAAGAAACTTTCCCTGTTCGGAAAAGCTCATCCGGTGTGTCGTTGGTGGTGACTATTTTCCCTGGAATTGCTAAACACATGATAGGTTGTTTTGGGTAAAGAGGAACAGACCAGTTGGCCAAGAGATATACACTCGTCATTGGGTGATAGTTCTTTGTGGAAATACAGCGCATACTTTTTGCCCAACTTCTCTATGATCAGATCTGTCAGGAGGGCATTTTGAAAAACGCCACCGCTGAATGCCAGTTTATGCATGCGATTTAACCCTGCGATTTCTTCTATCCATGAGACAAGGGCGAGGTGGAAGTGAAAGGCTATTTTGCTTTTGTCCACTCCGCGGAGCAAATCATCAAGGATATTTTTTAATAGCGATTTTCTCTCTGTCTGATACATACCGTTTTCCGCTGGCAGTCGCGGGTATTGATCTGCCAGTGCTTCGAGCCGCATGGCGGCTTCTCCTTCAAAACTGGATACAGACTGTATGCCGAGCAGATCTGCCACACCATCAAATAAACGCCCGACACTGGAGGTTTTGAGGTGAGCGGTCTGTGCAAATAGCTTTTGATAAAATGCCCATTCTTTTTCTGAAAAATGGCGACTCAGCAGAAGATTTGCTTCTGGCAGATCCTCGCACATTGCCAGCGCCGAAAGTCTGGGTTCTGTCGCCATTTTATTTCCTAAAATATGGGAAAAGTAGTCCAGATGTGCCACCCGTTTGAAGTCGCCATTGTCAAAAACAAAAAATTCCCCTCCCCAGATTTCATCGGTACCCGCATTATTGGCATACCCCGTCCCGTCCCAAATGATTCCCAGCACAGGTTCTTGCTGCTGAATAAGATCATTTTCGGCGAGTACGGCTGCAAAGTGGGCGATATGGTGTTGTACTTCTTCAATGGGAATCCCTGCTTTTTCTGAGAAATCGCGACCCCTGGCAGATGAAAAATATATGGGGTGTTTGTCCACTAAAACTTTGTCCGGTTTGGCATCAAGCAGATAGAGAAAGTGGCTGAGGGTTTTATCAAAGTTTTTCTGTGTGTCGTAACTCTCCAGATTGCCGAGGTATTGGCTTATGTATATATTTCCTGCATGCTGCAGCGCGAAAGTGCTTTTCATGTCTGCACCCATCGCTATCAGGGAAGGCTGGGCATCGGGTATATGGGAGTGGATATAAGTTGGCGCGAAACCCCGTGATCTGCGGATGATTATTTTGTGTTTGTATTTGCCGGTAAACTGTATGACACTATCGTCCTGAGGGATAAGGATATTGCGGTTGTGAATGAGGAACAAGTCCGCAATTGTATCGAGGTTTTCCTTTGCTTGTTCATCTTCATAGAAAATAGGCGACCCACTCATATTTCCGCTGGTTGCGATGAGGGGTTTGTGCCATTTTGATAAAATCAGCGCCATTAAGGGTGTATAAGGCTGCATTGCGCCTATACGGTGGAGTCCGGGAGCAATGCCGGTGATATCGATACCACTTTTAGGGTTTTCCCGCAGCGAGCAAAGCACAACCGGGCTTTCAGCGCTGTTAAATGCATTTGCTTCCTCTTCACATATGTAAACATCCTCTGCCAGCATTTCCAGGCTGGGATACATAAGGGCAAATGGTTTCGAAGGGCGATGTTTGCGTTTTCTCAGCGAGGCAATGGACCGTGGATTGGTTGCGTCGCAGATGAGCATGTATCCGCCGATACCCTTTATGGCAATAATTTTACCCTCAGCCAGTGCCTGTACAGTAATAGCTATACATGCTTCCGGGCTGAGCCCAGAAGGTAATTGCAGTTGCCTGCCAGCTTCTGTTTGTCCGGCTACGATTTGTAACATCACAGCGCAATCCGGGCAGGAATTAGTCTGGGAAAAATGCCGCCTTATGGATGGGTTATCGTATTCAGCCTGACAGGCCGGGCACATAGTAAATGGTGCCATTTCTGTATTTTCTCTGTCGTAGGGCAGTTCGCGGATAATCGAATAGCGGGGCCCACAGTTGATACAGGTAATAAAGGGGTAGCCATAGCGCCTGTCTCCGGGGGTATGCAGTTCTTTCCGGCAATCGTCGCAAAGCCCCATATCAGGCGTAAGCAGGAGATTAGATTGCCAGCCTGTGCGGCAGCTTTCTACGATATCAAACTGAGTGAAAAACAGCGGATCGGTTTTCTCCAGTTTGTAGCGAAGAATTTTTGCTCCCGGGGGTTTATTTTTCAGTAATTTTTGGCAAAAACTTTGGGCAGACAAGGCGCATGTATTAAAATAAATGTGCACTCCATCCAGCCCATTGTTCACTACCCCTGCCAGGCCGAGTGACCGGGCGAGTTGATAGACAAAAGGCCGGAAGCCGACGCCTTGTACCTGACCCTCAATATGGATGTGGTAGGTAGCCATTTCAATGGGATTTGAGCCACTCATACCATTGATCCATGCCCTCTCCGGTCGTTGCGGAGATTTCGATAAATTGAGTAATATGACTGACTCTCCGGGCGTATTCTTTTACCTTTTCGACGTTAAAATCGACATAGGGGAGGAGGTCTGTTTTATTGATGATACAAAGTTGGGAGGTGTGAAACATGTCAGGGTATTTGAGCGGTTTGTCGTCGCCTTCGGTTACGCTGATGATGACCACCCGCATACTTTCGCCGAGGTCAAACATAGCAGGGCAGACGAGGTTGCCCACGTTTTCGATAAACACAATGGAATGTTCGACAGGTTGTAATTGTTCCAGTGCGTGTTGTACCATATTTGCTTCGAGATGGCAGCCTTTGCCGGTATTAATTTGTACTACCGGTGCGCCGGTGGCTGCTATACGGTCGGCATCGTTGCTCGTTTGTTGGTCGCCCTCAATCACAAAACAAGGTATTTTACCCTTCATGTATTGAAGGGTTTGTTCTAAAATGGCTGTTTTTCCGCTTCCCGGAGAGCTGACGAGGTTAATGGCGAAAATATGATTTTCCTGAAAAAACCTCCGGTTGTTCTCTGCAAGGAGTTTGTTTTTACCCAAAACGTCCTGTTCTATTTGCAATACAGTTTTGCCTGCCTGAAATTTTACAGGATGGGTATTGACCGCCATAACTGTCAGCGTGTTATCGTTTTGTCCGCATCCGCAAGTTCCACACATATGTTTACTAAATTAGTTTGTGTTAAAAGTCAATGTTTTGATAATCAATTCTTTTCCTTTGATAATTGTGTTTTCATAAGAGCCGCAAGAGGGGCAGGGGTCAAACAATTCGCGGATATCAAAGACGGTTTGGCAATGGTGGCAACTTGCTTTCCCCGCAACCCGGTGAATATTACATGCAGCATGTTCCAGTACGGACTGGCTCACCCCCTCCTCCCAGGCAAATTCAAATGCTGAAAACTCTATTCCGGCCAGCTCACCTACTTCGAGTTCGATCGCATCGATCTCATTTACCCCAGCCTTATTTGCTTCGGTGGTAGCGATATCGACGATTTGGGATATGATGGATAGTTCGTGCATAAGTAGAAATTTAAACACAATACCCTCGTTCCGATATGACTTTAATCAAGGGTTTTATATGATTAAGATCATACTTTTTCACGGTCAGGAAGCGGAAATTACCAATAACCTAAATGCCTGATTATGCAATCAATTAGTCTCGCCCGCTCACAATTGCTCAATGCTATTTGGGCGATGCATGATGTAAAAGGTTACCTCGACAAAAGCGATATCTCCCAGTTGGCGATCCTGTTTAATACCTCAGCGGTAGAAATAGAAGGGGTCGTTTCTTTTTACCATTTCTTCCATTTTCAGCCTTCGGGGCACCATACCATTTATCTCAACAACAGCATTATTTCCGACTTTGAAGGGTTTGATGCCGTGAAACATGCCTTTGAAAAAGAAACAGGTGCAACCATGGGTAAGGTGGATAGCTCGGGAGCGTTTGGATTTTTTGAAACTTCCTGTATAGGATTGAGCGACCAGGAGCCTGCGGCACTCATTGATTTCTATCCATTTACCCGGCTTACCCCTGAAAAAGTAGAGAAGATCGTGGGTAAATTGAAAGAAGGAGAATCTGCATCAGCATTGTGTGATGAGCCTGACGACAATATCCGATACACGCCAGGTGAAAAGACCTTTATTTTAAAAGATTATGAGCCAGGCACAATCATCAAAAAACTGAGAACCCTGGAACCCGGTGAAGTGATAGAAAAGATTAAAGAAGCCGGGCTAATGGGGATGGGGGGCGCATTTTTCCCTACGGGTATCAAATGGGAAACGTGCCGGCGAAATATAAGTAACCGGAAATTTGTGGTATGCAATGCTGACGAGGGAGAACCCGGCACTTTTAAAGACCGGGTATTGCTGCACACCCTGCCGGCATTGGTCATAGAAGGCATGGCGCTTGGTGCTTACAGCGTCGGTGCTTCTGAAGGGATCATTTACCTTCGGGCGGAGTATCGGTGGCTTAAAGAAAAGCTGGAAAAAACGCTCGAAGATTTTCGGGATAAGGGCTGGTTGGGAGACCATATTGCTGCGAAACAGCCTTTCTCTTTTAATATAAGGGTACAACTTGGCGCAGGCGCATATGTCTGCGGTGAAGAAACCGCTTTGCTCAACTCACTGGAAGGAAAGCGGGGGGAACCAAGAACCCGGCGCTATTTCCCGGTAGAACGAGGTTTTCTTGAAAAACCTACCCTTGTAAACAATGTGGAGACCTTCGCAGTCGCAGCCCGAATCATCGAATCCGGGCCGGAGAAAATGCATGCGCTGGGCACAAAAGATTCTCCCGGAACAAAACTTATCTCCGTAAGCGGAGATTGTGGCAAACCCGGTATTTATGAAATCGAATGGGGAATGCAGATTGGCGAATTACTGGCGCTCTGCGAAGCACAAGACCCCTGGTATATACAGGTAAGCGGGCCGAGTGGGATAGCCATTTCGATGAAAGAACGCAACCGCCGCCTTTGCAAAGAAGACCTGCTTTGTGGCGGTTCGTTTATGATATTTAACAAACACCGGGATCTGCTGCATATACTGCTGAATTTCAACAATTTCTTCAAGCACGAAAGTTGCGGCATCTGTACGCCTTGCCGTGCCGGCAATTTTATCATGAACCGAAAACTGGAGAAAGTACAACTCGGTTTGGGCAGTTTGAGAGATCTGGTCGAACTGGAAGACTGGGGGCGGACGATCAGGGAAAACAGTCGATGTGGTTTGGGGCAGATGGCGTCCAATTCTATTGTAGATGCGATCCATAAGTTTCCGGAATATTTCGATCAACGGGTAGACAAGTCCGGCAGCCAGTTTAGCCGGGGTTTTGATATGACCTATGCCGTGAAGGACTATGACGATGCCGTGGCCAAACATGAATAATACATTTCCCCAACCCCAGATTCAAAGCTGATAATTATGGAAAAACCAATCACAATCACTATAGATGGCATAGAGGTTCAGGCCGATGAGGGGGAATTGTTGATAAACGCAATCCGAAAAGCGGGGCTGGACATCCCTTCGCTTTGTTATTACGAGCATATAGATCCACCCCTTGGCACCTGCAGAGTTTGTACTGTGGAGGTAAACGGAAGACATGTTGCCTCCTGTACCACGCGGGTCAAAAATGGCATGAATGTAGTTATTCACGCCCAGGATTTGCACGATACGAGAAAAGCAATGGTGGAAATGTTATTTGCTGAAGGAAATCACTTTTGCCCAGCTTGTGAAAAAAGCGGAGACTGTGACCTTCAGGGAATGGGCTATCAGTTGGGCGTAAATGCGAGCCGTTTTCCCCATCTGTTTGTAGATCGCATTGTTGACTACAACCCACGCAGAATCGTAATCGAGCACAACCGATGTATCCGTTGTCGCCGGTGTGTGGACGAAGTGCTCACAAAAGAAGGAAAAAGAGTATTTAGTTTTGCCAACAGGGGAAATGCAACAGAGGTTGCGATAGACTACAAGCAGGAATCCACACTGACCGAAGCACAAGCGATTCATGCGATGCATATTTGCCCTACCGGTGCGATATTGGTGCGGGGCAAAAGCCTTTCACGGCCATTTGGCGAGCGCAAGTATGATATTGGCGAAATGGTCCATCAGGAGAATTTACCCCTTGACGTTGATCAGAAAGAGTATAAGAAAAAAGTTATTGCGACAGTATCCCTGGCCGGTTGTTTTGGTTGCCACATGTCTATGCTGGACATCGACACCGGGATTTTGGATATGGTAGAACTCGTTGAGTTTAACAAATCGCCTTTGACAGATATCAAAGAATTTTCCAAAAAGGTGGATGTTGGCATTATCGAAGGCGGCTGTTGCAATTCAGAAAATGTGAAGGTGTTGCGTGAATTTCGGAAAAAATGCGATGTACTGATATCGATGGGAGAATGTGCGATCTGGGGCGGGCTTCCTGCCATGCGCAACCTCGTACCGCTGGAAGAATGTCTGGAAGAAGCCTATTTACATTCGTTTACGAGTGAGGAAGGCGCAGAAGTCATCCCCTATCACGAAGATATTCCTAAGATTTTAGATAAGGTATATCCATGCAGTGAGGTAGTAGAGATTGATTATTTCATACCCGGTTGTCCACCGGGATCCAGCCATATCTGGGATATGGTAAAAAATATTCTCTTTGGCGACGAGTATTCTTTGTTGCGCTCCCGGTATAAATACGACTAACCTTATGATGAGTAGCCGTTGAATGTATTTTGAAATATGTCATATGTCTAAAATAACTATAGAACCCGTTACCCGTGTTGAAGGCCACGGAAAAGTAACCATCCACCTTGATGATGAGGGGCGGGTGGCAAACAGCTTTTTTCATATTGTGGAGTTCCGCGGGTTTGAGCGATTTATACAGGGTAGGCCGTATTGGGAGGTGCCTGTATTGGTTCAGCGATTGTGTGGTATTTGTCCGGTGAGCCATCATATTGCTGCGGCCAAGGCCATTGACCAACTGACAGGACTTGACCCCGGAGATCTTGCACCAGCCGCGACAAAAATCCGGCGTCTGTTGCATTACGGGCAGATTTTCCAATCGCATGCGCTCCATTTTTTTTATCTCGCCTCCCCTGACCTGTTGTTTGGACTGGACGCGCCTGCTGCCCGGCGAAATGTAGTGGCGGTTGCATTGGAAAACAAAGAACTTGCGCGGAGAGGGATTACCATGCGCAAGTTTGGGCAGGAGATCATCCGTGTGATTGCCGGTAAAAGAATTCACGGAATCGCTGCGGTGCCAGGTGGGGTGCACAAGTCCATGAGCATTGAAGACAGAGACTATTTTTTGAATGGAAAAGATATTCCGAATGTGGACACCATGATTGAGTGGTCCAGGGATGTTGTGGATTTTATCAAAGATTACCATGAGCAAAACGGTCATTGGCTGGACACTTTCGCTTCCTTTCCAAGCGGTCATATGGGGCTGGTCAATGCTGCGGATGGATCGCTCGAACTTTATGACGGACAATTACGGGCGATAGATGCAGAGGGAATGCGCACGCTTGACGATGTACGGGCTGTTGATTATATGAAATATTTCTCCGAGGGAGTGGAAAAATGGTCATTCCTGAAATTTCCCTATTTGCGGCATTTAGGAAGGGAAAACGGATGGAATCGCGTAGGGCCACTTGCCCGCCTCAATGTTTGCGACCGGATCAATACACCATTAGCAAATGAGGAGTTGCGGCAGTTTAAAGCCTATACAGCTGGGAAGCCCAACAACCATACGATGCATTTCCATTGGGCGCGCCTGATCGAAATGTTGCATTGTGCAGAACTAATGAAGGAATTGTTGCTGGACAGCGATATACTTAGCGACGATATCCTGCGAACAGGCGAACGCCGGCCAGAAGGTATCGGCGTTGTAGAAGCACCCAGAGGCACGTTGATTCACCATTACCAGGCAGATGAAAAAGGGATGATCACCCGATGTAATCTGATTGTATCTACGACGCATAATAATGAGCCGATGAACCAGGCTGTGCGCTGGGTAGCCAGCAATATTCTGGACCGGCAGCCAAAATTGACGGAGACGCTGCTCAATCAGGTCGAAATCGCTATACGCGCTTATGATCCTTGTCTGAGTTGTGCCACCCATGCAATTGGGCAAATGCCGCTTCAGGTGATTTTGTATGATTCGAATGGAAATATATTGGCGGAGAAGTTTAAGGACTAAAACAATGAAAAAAGATATACTTGTCGCTATAGGCAATAGCGGCAGGAAGGACGATGGACTGGGCTGGGCATTTGCAGATGAGATCACACAGGCAGGCCTTTTTGACGGAGATATCCACTATCGATATCAATTGCAGGTAGAAGATGCCGAAATGCTTTCGCAGGCTGAAAAAGTCATATTTGTTGACGCATTCAAAGGCCAATTGCCTGGAGGTTACCTGTGGCAAAAAATAGGGCCTGCGGCTAATTTTGAATTTTCCACCCATGCACTTTCACCTGAGTCAGTATTATATTTGACTGCGGATTTGTATGATGCTAAGCCAGAGGCCTGGGTACTTTTGATTGAAGGAAAAGAATGGGAATTGGCCATGGGGCTCAGTGAGTCGGCAGCGCATCATCTGGAAAGTGCTATAAAGTTTTTCGGGAAGATAAAATCTGAAAATCTATGAAACAGACAGTATGTATTCTGGGAGGGTATGGAGGTGTAGGAAAATCACTTTCCCAGGCACTGCTGAAATATACCGATTGTAATCTGATCATTGCCGGGCGGAGGAAAGCACTGGCTGAAGAATGGGGAAAAGAATTGTCGCGGATATTCCCCGAAAGAAAGATAATGGCCTGTTTTGCAGACACGTGTAATCATGCCGCGCTTACCGACGTTTTTCGCCAGGCTGATTTGGTCGTGGTTACAGCCACCGTAGCGGATTCGATGGGAGAGATTGCTTCGGCAGCAATTGACGCTGGTACAGGCCTGATAGACATTATGCTAAGAGGAGATGTCGCGGAGAACCTTTTGCGATACGAGCCCTTGATGAAGGAAAAAAAACTGAGGTTTATTACTCAGGCGGGTTTTCATCCGGGGCTCGTTGCTCCGCTGATCCGGTCTCTAATGCCTAAGTTTGATCAATATCATTCTGCTACGATTGGGCTGGCAATGGATCCTATTTTCAGAAACCCCGAATCTACGCACGAACTGTTTCATGAGATTGTGGCTGTCAAACCGATGATTCTTCAATCAGGAAAATGGAAAGAGGGATCTTACCGAGATCTTGTCACCCTTCACTTCCCCCGGTATTTTGGACTAAAAAAATGTTTTCCTTTTGCCTTGAAAGAAATACAGGACATTGAAAAGGTCACCGGTCTCAGGGATGCGGGGGTTTATGCTGCGGGGTTTGACTTTTGGATTGACTGGGTAATATTTCCGGTAGCGATGGTCGCCGGGCTATTTAGTGCCAAATGGAGCAAAATCCTCGGCGGCAAGATGCTATTTGCCCATATAAAAAAGCGAAAGGATCAGCGCCCGCGGGTAGAGATGGTGCTTGAGGCAACGGGTATAAAAGATGGAAAAGAAAAAAAGGTAAGCAGAACCCTGAGCGCCGAAGACGGATTTGACCTGACTGCGTATGCGGTATTGGCTTGTATCCGTCAGTATTTTTCCGGAATCCTCGGAGCGCCCGGATTATATCTGATGGGGCAGATCGTGGAAGAGAAATCATTGCTGGAAGACCTGAAAATAATGGGCGTTACCATTACTGACAGGGAATAATTTTTCCCTTTTCCCGGTATCTATTCTCTGATATTTTTACGGCATGATCAGGAGGACACTTATTATTGCATGGCTGCTTTTGATGGCGGTCTCAATGAGGGCACAATTTTTTGGAAGTAAAGATTCCACCCACGGACGAATGTGGAATATCCGTTTTGTTTTGGACGGAGGCATGATTCCCCTTTCATTGCGGTTATCAGATTCCTACAGTGGGGAGAGTTACCCTGTGCTGTTTAGGCCAGACAGTACTACTTATCAGGAATGGCGATGGGAAGAGTGGCAGCGGGATACTATATATTCGATGCAGGATAGCTGGCCGGGTACTGTGCGGCTGGGCATTATGGTGAATGTTGTAAAAAAACTGTATGCCGGTGTAAGTTATTCCGGGCATTTTTTCAGAATGTATAATTCTTCCGGCAATCAAAGTTACCGTGCAGTAATTCCCTTTGGTACGTTGGAAGGAGCGCTCAGCTATGAGTTGCCGGTGCCTGGTATAAATCGAATCAGGTTAATGCCAACCATTTATGGAGGAACTTACGCCTCAGATGGCTATTACGGTTATGAAGGTGTAGGGCGGGAAATAGCAGTAGGCGGGAGGTTGGCATTGGGGCTGCAATTGCACAGGAAGTACCAGCATATGTTTCGCATTTGGGTTTCGTATCATCAACTCACTTACAAGGAAAGGGAACCCAGTTTCATTTATGAGGGCAGATTCCGCGATTATGAATCACGGTGGCAGGTAATGAATATGGGTTTTGGTCTATTGTTTCATATTGGGATAATGGAAGACCGTTAGTAAGGGACTCGCACAGTTACAGGAGCAGACCGGGACATTCCCCCAAGGATTCCCTGACCATTTTCCACATTGGTTTTTAGCAGCACAGGCTCTGCGAGCGGGTCATAACGTTGGGAATTTTGTTCATCGGTTGAGCGGAGGAATTTTCCTGTAGTGTAGTCCATGGTTTCCAGGCTAACGGTATATTCATTAAAAATAGAAACAGAGCCATCTGGGTTAACGAGAAGCTGCTCCCGGATACCATAGTATGGAGGTATGATATCAATGGACATTTCCTTTCCCTGATAGGGGTCATCCAAAATAATATCGGAGAAAGAGTGGTAAACAGAATATGCACTGTCCTCTCTAAAATCATTGGTAATGGGGTCAACAATCCAGAAAAATGACAAACCCGCCTGCGTGATCCGGAGTCGATAGGCGTTTTGTTCGTTGGCGTTATCCTGAAAAACCATTCGGATACCTTTTTCAGTCCAGGTAGAGTTTCCGCTTCCCTGCACGACATCTACAGGCCCGGTGGAGATGATTTCTGCGGAAGGGGGTACATGTGTCCGGGCAAATATTTCTTTTCCTTCCCATTTGAAAGAGAGTTCGTAAATATGGTCAGGTTTTATCGCTTCGATGCCTTCATACCAGTTAAGGTTTACGGTATCGGTCCCCCCCCACCATATATTCTGTTGTTCGACAGAAGTTCCACTTGCCTCTTTAAGCGGAAAGGTGTAGAGACCGTCAAATAGTAGGGGTGAAAGCTCTTTTATGAACTCATTGTTGAGTTTTGATTCCAGCCAGCCTTCAAGGGCGATATTTTGATAAATGAAGATACGGGGTACAGAGTCGGCCATGAGTAACCCCCAAACCACGGGTTTGTGCTGGAAGTCATTTTTATCAATCCGAATGGTCTGTTCGCAACTGATCAGGAGCATTACCGAAAATATAAAAAGGTATAAAAAATGGATTGGGTTTTTCATAATCGAGTGCTTAGAAGTTGAAAACATAAGTCAGAGAAGGAATCATGGGCAAAAGAGAAACCTGGCGGGTGACAAACTGGTTGGCATTGGCTCTCTGGTCGAAAGCAAAGTCCTGATAGACAAAAAATGGATTCCGGCGGTTGTAGGAGTTGTAAATATCGATATGCCAGGCGTAGGTGTATTTAGGTTTTTTGACCACATACCGAAGGCCCAGATCCAGGCGGTGATAAGATTTGAGGCGATAGCCATTTCGTCCGGAGAAATCGTCATACCAGGCGAAGGGATCTGCCCAGCCATTGATGGGTACCAAAAGTCTGCCGGAGGGAACCGTAAGCCAGTGTCCGCTTCCGTAGACAAAAGCAGAGGAGAAAGACCATTTTTCATTAAACTTATAGACAGTTACGATCGACAAATCATGTCTTCGGTCATATTTGGCAGGGTAGGGGCGGCCCAGGTTCAACTCATCAAATTGCCGCCAACTCCAGGAGAGCGTATATCCAATCCAGCCGGTGAGTCTTCCTGCGCGTTTTCTAAGGAAAAACTCCCCGCCATAGGCCCACCCTTTGCCAAAGACCAGTTCGGACTCAATATCATCCCGGAAGAAAAAATTAGCCCCTTCACGGTAGTCTATCTGGTTGGACATCTGTTTGTAGTATAGTTCTACACTCGCTTCATATTGGTCATTTCGTAGGTTTTGGAAATAGCCGATCGCCCCCTGGTGGGCTAACTGAGGTTTGACGATATTGCTGCTCGGCGTCCAGATGTCAAATGGCAGAGAAATTACCGAACTGCTCACGAGGTTCACGTATTGGTTCATCATGGTATAACCGGCCTTTACAGACCGGTTGGGGCCCAATGTATATTTGACGGTAAGCCGGGGTTCGAGTCCGTAGTAGGTCGTCTGACCACTTACGAAAAAAGGCGCGCGAAGACCAATATTTACTCCCAGTCTGTCGGTTACAGAAATTTCATCGTTGATATATGCTGCTGACTCGTGGACAAATTTACTTTTCCCCTGAACTTCCAGGGTATCGGATTGTGCTGTTTTTACCCGGGTAGAAGAGGGCGTAAAGGTGTGATAAATATAGTTGAGTCCAAATTTAATCTTATGGCGGGGTGTTGGGTAATAGTCAAAATCGATTTTACCGTTGAGATCTTCAATGCCAGAAAACAACACAGTTGCATCCTTACCGAAGGCCTGAGTCACTTTATAGTCAAAGTTGCTGTAAATGAAGGTGGCATTGGAAAAAAGTTTTGGGCCGAATAAATGATTCCATCGTGCGGTGAAGGTAATATTTCCCCAGTTCATATTGAGGAGGGAGGTATCCTGAACAGTTTTGGTTTCATTATATATTTTGTCTCTTCCATAATAGCCGCTGATAAACAGTCGGTCTTTATCTGAGATACGGTAATTGATTTTTGCATTAAAGTCATTAAAGTGATAACCAAAACTTTGGCCTTTGGGGAGAAAGGGTTGGATGAGTAAATCCCAGTAGAATCTTCTTCCCGATACCATGAAAGAAGCTTTGTCTTTGATGATCGGCCCTTCAACCGTAATTTTTGAGCTAATAAGACCGATTCCCCCTTCCCCGTGAAATTCTTTCATATTTCCCTCCTTCATCCCAATATCGAGAATGGAGGAAAGTCTGCCGCCAAAATTGGCAGGAAAGCTGCCTTTGTAGAGTGTTACATTGCGGATGGCGTCGGTATTAAAAATACTGACATACCCTGCCATATGAAAGGGATTATATACGATAGCCTCATCCATGAGGATGAGGTTTTGGTCTGCACCGCCCCCGCGGACATAATATCCGGCGGAAGCTTCTCCGCCGGACTGCACACCGGGGAGGAGTTGAATGCCTTTGAGTAAGTCTTTTTCTCCCCCGATGAAAGGCAGCATCTCGATTTCTGTTACGTTTACATCGATGGCACCCATCGAGGCTTTATCGACATTTTCGCGAGATTTTTGTTCGGTGATTACGACCTCATCAAGGCTGATTTCTTTTTCGGTCAGGGAAAAATCAATTGAATGATTCTGATCCATTGCCAGCGCAACAAACTGGGAGTTAAATCCAGGGTAATCTACCCGGATTTTTACCGAATCCACTTTCAGCGTAAGGGAATAAAATCCATAGCTATTGGTGTAGGTGCCGGTTTTGAGTTGCGGTTCTGCGACGATTGCACCTACCAGAATTTCTCCACTACTGGCATTTCGGACATACCCACTAATGGTTTTCTGAGCGCGGAGTTGCAGGGCGAAGAAAATAAAAAGCAGAATTAGTAAGAATTTTTTCACGGGTGTCTGATGATTTTCTCTGGCAAGAATACATATTAACTGTCAAAACACCAGTGTAAAATTTTTTACTCCTTTATGTGAGAAAGCCATTTTTTGTAAACAGAGATTTCAGCTCTTCCGCGTTATGAACCAGGTAATCGACTCCGATTCTGGTAAGTTTTTCACTATGGTTTTCTGTAATATGTCCCCCACCCAGGAAGCCTATGACGGTAAGTCCGGCAGCTTTAGCTGCGGTTACCCCCGCTTCGGAGTCTTCAATGACGATACAGGTTTCGGGGGACAAACCATGGCTTTTGAGTGCAAGTTGATACACGTCTGGCGCTGGTTTGGGATGGGCGACCATTTGGGAAGTGAAAATATGAGCGACAGGCATATAAGGAATTCCTGCACATGAGAGGCCGTGTTGTACGTGTTCGAGGTGGCTGTTAGAGACAATGGAGACAGGAAGTGAAAGGCTTCGAATGAGTTCGCCCATACCCTGTATGGGAAGAAGCCGTGTCTGGAATGCCGCAGCAGCTTCAGTTTTGAGTTCGTCATGAAAGTCTGGCGACAGATAAATATCGTTTTCTCTGGAGATAATCTCCAGAATTGCGGCATCCATCATCCCGGAGAACCGGCGGCAATAAGTAAGGGTATCGGTATGGTAGCCAACGGTGGCAAGTTTTTGCACGGCGATCTGTGCGTAGAGGATTTCAGAGTCAATGATTACGCCGTCGCAGTCGAATATGAGGTGCATAAAAATATGGGGGAAAGAAAACGGTGTTAAAAGGAGTGGATGAGGAGGGTTTTTATCAAGTGTTTTGGCTGCTTACCCCCGTTAACGGGGGTAAAGTTATGGAAAATTCTCCAGAAATTAATGCATCTATATTAAAAATTTCCTTAAAAACATCCTAACTAAAAATCAAGAGAGTTTGCGCGATTGTTAAGTTTCGTGATTTCCTTACCAGAATATATAATTTCTATTTGTGCTTCCCCGACATCTTCCTGTGATTCAAATTCTATTACTGCGGTTTGTGCCGCCATGTTTAGAGGGGCCGGTAATCTCGCAATGAGGTGCTTTCCTGAGTCTTTTCCATTTACTCTGCATACAACCGTAATATTTTCCGCTGTCTGGTTACCGATATTGTGAACGGTTGCCCGAATGGTTCTTCCATCGACTACAATATCTCTGGAATTGATCGCAAGATCTGCAGATGGGAAAAAGGTGTCCTTCGAAATTTTTTCTGCTTCTATTTCCACATTTAGCAAAATTCCCTCTGGTATCATTATGGGGATCATTTGTCCTCGCTCTGTGACCTCTATTCGCGTCGTGCCGGGCAGTCCATGAAGGGAATACAAACCTGGTTTCAGCCGCCATAGTTGCATCTGGATAGTTTTTGCGGGGCCAAAATTATAAATCTGGACTTTCAGACGCCCGGGTGTTGCTGCTTCTGTCAGCACAGCGATTTCTCTGCCGGTATTTTTCCAGGTCACTGCCATGCCTGGGTATTCGATGCCTTTACCGGGATGCCCGGTATACATTCCCGAAAGTAAGTCTTCGCCTTCTACATACACCCGATCGGTAAATTTTACCTCTGTCGTCCTAAGGGGAAGGTTGTAGCGAAGTGCTTCAACTGCTTCTTCCAGTCCCGATTCGATACGTGATATGTTCCCATCCAGGGTGTATTGCAAATAAGGGGAACCGTATGCTCCAAGAAACGCGTCAAACTGGTTGTTCCCGGTTATTGTCCGCGCAATATTCATCATGGAAATGCCGTCTCTTCGGTGGTTTTCATCATCTGCGACTTCTCCTCTGAGATATGCACCGGCCCATGCAGCAGAACCTTCGACCTTCGAATCCCCCTTGCCTTTTGTGTCCCGCGCCAGACGGATGGTCTCATTTACGGGTATCAGAAATGTTTCGTCTCCGGTGATGTCATACATACCAATCAGTTGATGATACATTTCGCTTACCCCGCCCATATGCTGCCAGTTGTAGTAATCCCACCCCTGACGGGGGAAATACCACTCGGGCGAATAACCCCCAATCTCATCGCCGGGAAAAGATACTGCCGCAGGTAACAATCCCTTTGGCTTGCCTTTTTCTGTTCGTGCTGCGTCTTCCACCCAGGCTTTCCCCCATTCGGTGAAAAGTTGTACCAACTGTGGATTGTGGCTGTACCAGGCAGCCCAAAGTCCGGGAAGGGTGGCGCGTGTGTTCATCGGCACATCCACGCCGAAAGGCGGACCCTCACGCATCGCTGTAGCGGAAAAATGGCTGGACTTAATATGCCTGTGCCCCCGGGGGGTGATGCCCGTCCATACGTCGCGAAAATTCTGCATACTGCGCAGACACCGCTCTACATATTCGGGGTCTCCATAATGAATCATCAAAAGTGCGGAGTGAGTGTCGCGAAACAGTTCTGCCGCATGTTCGACATCTTCGAGCTTTTTTGAATAGGCATTTTCTAAAGTCCCGCTCTGCCAGACGCCTTCTGCCAAACGGGTATATCCTACCCGTGCCAGTGAATCATCTGCCCCCAAAATGGCAGGCAACCACCAACGAAGAATTTCGACGTCATCGCCAAATTTTCCCCCGAGTTCGCCATTTTCCGCCTGCTTCTCACTTACCCACCAGTGGATGATTTCCAACATTCGGCACATGAGTTCGCGCTGTAATACTGCCCACCGGGGCGCAGTAGGATCTGCGTTATTACAAGGGCTCTCATACGTAATTTTTTCCCCCCGGTACATTCTCAGAAGTTCAAAGTCTGGATAACGGTCTCCCAGCAAATCAAAAAACTCCCGGGCTTCGATTTTGTCATGGGCGAATTCCTGCTCCAGGTATAGCCAGTAATGTATTTTACCCAGCAAATAGGCAGCGCGGTCATACAAGGGATCATTCGGATCTGCAACGATCTGACGCAGATAGTCAGAGGCTACATCAAAGCGGGGGAAAATGCTCATTTTGGTTGCCTTTACTGCCCATGACCACCAGCCAATATCGTAGTATCTGGCCGCCTGTAGATATTTCAGGGATTGAATCCATTGTGCTCTCAAAGCAGTATTTTGAGGATCATGCTTTAGCTTGTTCTCCAGTTCATCTGCCAGTTTCCCTACAATTGCCGTATCGGTTTCAAGACCGGAAGGGAGAGGGAAATAGTCCATTACGGGTTGTAATTCAACGGCTTTGATTAATCCCTGGCCCAATTGGGTGCGGAATGTAATGACCAGCGAGTCTCCGGTAATTTCAATCTTTTCCCGAAAACTCTGATGCCGGATTCTTCGCCATGGAAGTTCTGCATGCCACTTTGTTTGGTTTGTCTCAATCTCTACAATGGCTGTATCTCCGGCTTGCCCTACTGTAGCTGTCAGGAAATAGGTGCCCGGCTGGGTTTTTATTTTGAGGACAGCCTGTTCTTTGAATAACAAACCGTCTTCAAGCAGTGGAAGCCCCGGCCGGTAGTCTGTATGCCAGACAGCTGAATCGGGTTTTGTTTCCCATGTCCAACCATTCTCCGGATTATCTGCTGAAGAAAGTAAATCATATCCGGGTGAAAGGGGGCTTTCCATAGTGCCTGCATCCAGCCAATAGGCGGGAAGATTACGGGACACTGGCGTACATGCATATAAAAAACATGCACCAAGGGTTATGATAATACTTATTTTCGGACAATAAGCGGCACGAATCTTTTTCATTATAGCTGTTATTTCAAAGGGGGAAAGGACCATTTTTTATACACGGCAAGAGATCGAATGGTAATGACAGATGCAACAGTCAACCCCATTCGGATATTGGGGGCCAAAGAAGTTTCCCGCAATAAGAGATAAATAACTCCTCCGGCAAGACAAGCGGTGGCATAAATTTCTTTTCGGAAAATAAGTGGAATACGATTGGAAAGGGTGTCTCTGATCACACCGCCAAATACAGAGGAAACCATTCCCATCAACACGGCTACAGCGGGTGATAAGCCCAGGTCGAGCGTTTTTTGCAATCCCAGAACCGTAAATAATCCGATTCCGATAGTATCAAACCAAAACATGGTTTTGGGAAGTTTGGCT
This sequence comes from Bacteroidia bacterium, assembly GCA_041391665.1. Classification (NCBI taxonomy): domain Bacteria; kingdom Pseudomonadati; phylum Bacteroidota; class Bacteroidia; species Bacteroidia bacterium. Next base: position 2,551,250 of record JAWKNO010000001.1, read on the forward strand.
ATGATCGCGCGAAATACAATCGACGCGAAAACACCCATCAAAATCACAAAAATATAATTGGGGTCTTTCATCCAGCCCACCGGGGTGCTTCCGATCAGCAAATCCCGCAATGTGCCTCCGCCTACGGCTGTCACAAAGGCAATTACCGCTGCACCAAATATGTCCATCCGACTCTCCCGGGCCGCATTCACGCCACTGATCGCAAACACAAAAGTTCCCACAAGGTCGGCTGCGTAAATCACATTCATGCGCTAATTGTTATCAATAAGTACCTGAAGACTGAAATTTACAATTTCACCCATCGATTTACAGGAGAGGAATCGATTGTCCTTGTAATGTTCTGCAAGCTCTTCTTTGAGTTGACTTACATATTCGGGACGCGACAACCGCGAATAAACCATATACTTCATCAGGTCCTTGATCTGCTGGGTGGAATATCTGATCCGACTTGCGATCATCGCCCGCTCTTCCTTCTGATACTGTCTGACTGTCGTCGGATTCATGTGCTTTAGCCCAACATCAATGATGGCCATGTTCTGCTTGAAATACTGCGGCATATAAATGCTTTTCCTGGGCTCATACGACTGCTGGTCAAAGTCAATCGCCCTGATCCGGTAGTGGACATCTTCAAAGTCAGGCATAATCTCCACTACATAGTTGCTGGAATGCATGTCTCCCAGCAGCCGGACAAAACATCTTTCATTAAATTTGACAAACTCTTTGGCTAGCCGGATTTCATTGGCAACTTTACCCTGAAGCAAATACTGTGTGATAAATTCCTGCCCCGGAATCCCCGCGATATGTTCCTCAATCAAGGTATCCTGATCCAATACATAACTGATCCGGTTGGGGGACAACAAGTGCTCCAGTTCCAGCCCGTATATACGTGAAGCGTCAGCAGTTTTTATGTAAAAATAGTCGAAGTTGTCGTTGATTTTGTTGACGATACGCACGCGAAAAGGCTGCGAATTTCCATATAGACAAAGGTCTATTCTGTCTACATACAGGTGCTCCATGACAGATAAATCTCCGTTTGCCTTCAGGATTGCATAGATCTCTTTCAAAGCCAGATTGATATGCTTCAAATCGTCCTGAGCGTACATCATCGACAGCCAATGTGTATCGTTTCCAAACTTGTCATACAGGGTTACCCCTTCGCTGGAGCGAAGCAAATCGGAATATAAAATCGGAAGCCTCATATCCCTTCCGTAGTTCCTGAGGTATCTCCGCAACCCGTTATCCACGGGATAGGAAATCTTTTTTTCAACAATTCGAGCCATGGGATTAAGTTACAATCTCAGGCGAAGGAATCAAAAGTTGAATAAGGATTCCGAGAATTTTGCTTTACTTTGGGTCTGATATTTTTGTTAATTGGGTAATTGTACAGGGTATGTGATTTTTGGGGATTCTGGCACTAGATTTGAGACGGAATTAGCATTTGATCCAACCCAGCAGAGACACACCCATCATCTCGTACGCTTCAAGCTAAGTATCCAATGACGTTAGGATCCAAAAGCCGTTCTCTTTCCCTCCTGTTAATAATCGGTATTTTCTGTTTTTCTGCAGGAATAGCTCAGCCTATGGCAAAGGTTGAAAAAATACCTGAGTATTCTTTTATAAGAGAAGAGATCAATCAGATCGACAATTCCTATAAAGGACTGAAAAACTTCTACGACCGGTTGATGTTGCTGGAACAAGGTCGTACCCGCACAGTAAATATTGTCCATATCGGCGATTCTCATATTCAGGCTGACTGGTTTTCCGGAATGGTTCGCGCAAAACTTCAGGCTAAGTTTGGCTCCGCAGGGCGAGGACTCGTATTTCCCTATAGTGTGGCAAAAACCAACAGTCCTACCGATATCAAATCGTATAGCAACGCCCGCTGGGATGCCCGCCGCAATGTGAATACCTATGGTTCTATGCCTATCGGCATCAGCGGCATCAGCCTGAAAACTTATGACAGTAATTTTTTCCTGAAACTGGAAATCGCCAGTTACCCTGAAAAAATAGACTACCGGTTTAATAAAATCACGCTGTTTACCGACAAAGGACCGCAAAATTTTGATGTCAAAATCAACAGCCCGTCCAATACTCCCACCTACCGCCCGCCGGTTCCTACCCTTACGGCAAATCCTTCCCGCATTTCAGCCGAAACAGATGTCTATCACGAAGTGCAACCCGGGGAGTCTCTCGGGATTATTTCGGCTATGTACAAAGTGCCAATTGAAGAACTGCGAAAAAATAACCAAATAGAAGGTAGTCTGATTTATGCCGGACAGAAACTACTGGTAAAACAGACAAAAGTCCTTCGGGGAAATTCGGAACTTTCTTCCCAAAATGGAGATGATTTATTCCTGAAAGATTTGGGTGCACCCAGAGGAGAAAACTATCGCACGGGCGGCGGTCGTTTTGTAAGTACCGTCTATTTGCCCGAACCGGTCAATACCGTATATCTTCGCGGCGAAAAAAATAAAGAATCCCAGCGCGAAGCGACCATTTACGGAATGGTGCTCGAAAACTACGACCAGTCAGGGATCTTGTACCATACGATCGGCGTCAATGGCGCCCGGTTTGAGAACTATAATACGTCTACTTATTTTATGGATCAGTTGCAAATGCTGAAACCTGATCTCATTATCATTTCTCTCGGTACCAATGAAACAATCGGTGAAGGTTTTAATCGTACCGCGTTTTTCCGTCAGATGGATGAATTGGTACATACACTGGAACAGTATACACCCAACGCAGATATTTTGATTACCACGCCTCCCGATGCTATGAGAGCCAGTCGGTATGTCAACCATAATATTTCGCAGGCCCGTGATCTGATACAGGAATATATCATGGCCAATGATCTCTCCTCCTGGAATTTTTATGATGTAATGGGTGGCGAAGGTGCAATTCAGAACTGGTACAGCTCAGGTTTGGCTCAAAAAGATCATCTTCACCTGACCCGTACAGGATATGAACTTCAGGGAGTTCTCCTTTATGAGGCTTTAATGAAAGGATATGGAGCTTACAGGGCTAATAGATAATCTAAAAGAATATTTGGTCTATAATCCGGAAAAACCGCTGATGTTCAACAGTGGTGCTTTTCTGTTTATATTCCTGATTTTCCTGGGGTTTTATATCGTTCTGGCTGACCGTAAGACGCTTCGTGTTGTTTATGTTCTGGCATTTTCTCTCTTTTTCTACTACAAATCCAGTGGAATATTTTACCTCCTCCTCGTCGTCTCTACGTTGGTTGACTATACGCTGGGACTGCTGATTCATGTCTATCACCCGGGGCACAGGCATATCCGAAACCGACTCGTATTTCCCGGCGTGCGGATGAATGTGATCGATCTTTCCCTTGAGTTTACGATCACCCCGATCAAACGCCTGGGAGCATTTTATGAGTTCCTCGTGAAGGTTACCTTCCGTATCCTTAGTGTTTTTATTACGCTTCTCGACCGAATGACTAATGTGTTTATTCGCCCGGAAAGAGAATCCGCCAAACGTAAATTTTACCTCATCCTGAGTATCTGCGCGAATCTTGGCCTGCTGGGCTATTTTAAATACACCAATTTTTTCATCGATACGCTCAATACGGTCTCCGGGCTAAATCTCTCTTTTACGCATATTTTCCTTCCGGTCGGGATTTCTTTCTACACCTTCCAGACGATGAGCTATTCCATTGATATCTACCGGAAAAAACTTACGCCGGTGATCAATGTGCTGGATTTCGCCTTTTTTGTCTCCTTTTTCCCCCAACTTGTCGCCGGCCCTATTGTACGTGCTACTGATTTTATTCCTCAGATCAGGGAAAAAATTCGTGTATCACATGATGATATAGGAAAGGGATTCCTGCTGATCTGTACCGGCCTGTTTAAAAAAGCGGTGATCTCGGATTATATCAGCATCAACTTCGTTGACCGGGTATTTGAAGATCCTTCGCTTTACTCTGGGTTTGAAAATCTGATGGGAGTATATGGTTATGCGCTTCAGATTTACTGCGACTTCTCGGGTTATTCTGATATGGCTATTGGGCTGGGACTGCTAATGGGCTTTCGCCTGCCGGTCAATTTTAATGCTCCCTATCAGTCCAACAGTGTTCAGGAGTTCTGGAGAAGATGGCATATCTCTCTTTCCACCTGGCTGCGCGATTATCTGTATATTTCTATTGGCGGAAACCGGAGAGGAAAATTCCGGACATATCTCAACCTTTTGATAACCATGGTTTTGGGCGGTCTGTGGCACGGTGCTTCATGGAAGTTTGTCTTCTGGGGATTTTTGCACGGAATTGCATTGGCTCTCGACCGCGTATCTCAGGATATCAGGGAATTTATTTCCCGAAAGTTTGTAGAGTTTATGGACTGGCTGGATGAAAGGGCTTTGCTCAATGAAAAAGGAACCGACACGACCAGCCGCCTGGGCGAAATTATCCGCCAGATTCAATGGTTTATGCAAGGCTGGATGTCGCTGGTACTAAGTGTTGCACTTCATTTGGGTGGTGTATTTTTCACTTTCCACTTTGTGTGTTTTTGCTGGGTATTTTTCCGGGCAGAATCATTCGCCATGGGCTGGGACATGATCTATCAGGTCATTTACAATTTTCAGGGACAAATTGCCTGGCAGGTATTGTTGGGATATAGGGAGGTATTTCTGCTGATGTTGCTGGGTTATATTCTTCATTTTGTACCAGATGATGTGGACCTTTTTGTAGAAAAAAGGTTTATTACCTCTCCCATACTTGTAAAATCTCTTGCATTGGCGCTGGTTATCTGGATGGTGATTCAGACTCGCTCGGCAGATATTCAGCCATTTATTTACTACCAGTTTTGATTAATCGCTGTATCATCATCGGGGCCGGCCATGCTGCTGCGCAACTTGCCCCCAGCCTCCGCCAATATGGCTGGACAGGAGAAATTATGGTTATCGGTGAAGAGCCACTCATTCCCTACAATCGCCCGCCGCTTTCCAAGGAGTTTCTTCAGGGAAAAAAGACAGAAGATCAGATGTTTATCCGCGGTGCTGCTGTTTACGAAAAATCAGACATTCAATTTCTGACCAATACCCGTGTCGAACATATAGACCGACAAAACAAATCGCTGCGCCTTCATAACGGAGAAACTCTCGCTTATTCCAAACTCGCCATCACAACTGGTGCTTCTGTGCGAAAACTTCCTGTTCCCGGCGCGACTTTACCCGGCGTATTTTACCTTCGAAATCTCCATGATTCTTCTGCCATCCGCTCTGCCGCAAAACCCGGAGGGGTAGCCGTTGTCATAGGTGGAGGGTATATCGGACTGGAAACAGCCGCTTCACTTTCTGCTTTGGGCATGAAAGTAAAGCTCTTAGAAACCGCAGACCGTTTACTTTCCCGTGTAACCCATCCGATCGTTTCTCAGTTTTATACCCGCATTCATCAGGAAGAAGGGGTTGAAATTCTCACCAGCGAAAAATTGGTGCAGATAGAAAAAACCGGAAAATCCCTTCAAACCAAAACAGAAAGCGGGACGGAAACAACCTGCGATCTGGTTGTAGCCGGCATAGGGGTGGAGCCTGAAACAAACCTCGCCAAAAGCTGTGGGCTTGAAGTGGAAGATGGTATAGTGGTGGATGAATACAGCCAAACCAGTGATCCGGACATCGTGGCGGCAGGAGACTGTACCTGGTTTCCCAGCCAGCTGTATGGATACAAAACACGGCTCGAATCTGTGCCCCATGCCACTGACCAGGCCAAATCAGCTGCCGCTACAATCTGTGGGCAGCAGCATCGCTACGAGGCCCTTCCGTGGTTTTGGTCCGAACAATACGATGTGCGGCTGCAAATTGCCGGGCTTCATCAGGGATACGACGAAGTCGTGGTGAAAGGTGAGCCGACGGAAGGGCGGAGTTTTACCCTATGGTATCTGAAAGAAGGGAAAGTGATCGCGGCGGATTGTGTTAACCGGCCGAAGGATTTTATTGTTGCCCGGCAGTTGATTCCGATGCAACGCAGCGTAGCCCCGCATCTGCTGGCAGATGAAGCGTATGATTTGCGGGCGGAGTTAAAATAGAAAATGTACCTTAACGGATCAGGCGCTGTCCTTTGGAGAGCGTGTCGTGCCATACAACCCCTGCGGCAGAGTCAAGCAGAGACTGAGGGGAATCAACCATATTGGTATTGGCAGCAACAGGAGCCGGCGTTTGAAAAAGCGCATACAGCGTAACCACCAGCAGGCAGATGGAGACGATGAGAGTGATTATGTAGCGCAGCTTTTTCATAATAAGAGGACGACTACGAAGATTACAATCAAAAGTATTCATCCCCTACGAAAGATGACAGAGAAACTGAGCGAACGTGCATATTTACTGAATAAACGTGTCGTTTGGGTGCGTGAAAGATCAAGTGGGGGGGGGTATGATAAATGCAGAGCCAGGCAGGAATCCTTCGTATCAAATCATATAGATTTTTTTTGTACTTTTTTAAATGATGTTCTTTGGTTTTGGCAAATGGTATAAAAAAAAATTGCATATAGCTCGGCTGGTGTTTTCGTGTTTGTAAAGATGGAAATTGTGGGACTCTCTGTCATATTATTGGGCCTGGGGTAAAAATGTTATATTACTCATGTGGGGAGCATGAATCAATTTAAAACAATTTTCTACTTAAGATTTTAGCTGAATAAAATTTAACAGAAAAATTGACGGAATATGAAGCGAAAATACTAAAAAACTCATAAAATGAAACCCTCAGTCTATCTTATCTGTAACCCAGAACAGGCCCTTAATGTATGGTCGTTTGACCCAAAATGTATTTGTGATAGTATAGCGTTTGAAAAATTTGTCAACGAGTCTCATCAACCCAATCTGGTTATTGTAGTTGCCGGACTTTCGTGGGAAGGGCGAAACTACACACATCAATATGGCCTGGACCTGATCCCAAGGCTTCGGGTTGAAATGAAATTGACGTGTCCTGTCATTGTTTCCTGTTTTTCGGATCCGGAAGAACTGGGCATCTCTGACAAAGAAGGCCGATATCGTTTCTGGAAGGATCCCGCAATATCTTATGTTCCTTTGGAAGAGCTTCCCTCATTGGACTCATCGGCTATTTTAGCCCGGGCAGAAAATCCTTTGGAGGATCGGTTACTGGAAGATATTGTTCATTATCTGTATTCAAAAGAAGGTGTGGTAAAAGAAATATTTCACTGGCTGCAGAATAGGCTGCTGCAGCATCAGGAGTCTGATCCTACAGAGTATGTCGAATATACATTTCGCAAGCTCATGAGAGTATTTTCTGAAATCTATCAGGAAAGAATCTACAAGATCAAACTGGATTTGCTGAATATGCTGAAAAAACCCAATATGGAATTTTCTTCCACAGCTTCTTCTATTGCGACTGCCCTGAACCATGTGTTGAGTTTTATCCAATCCTCCTCAGAGTATAAGCGCGTAAATCGTGAGGCCGAGCCTCAAAGAACAATTGAAGTGATATATATTGATGATGAACCGGGGCTGGAATTGGTAATGAGCCGAGTCTTATCTTTCGCAAATATAAAGTGTCACTTTTTCTCTGATCCTGACGAAGCAATTCGTAAGCTCAAAGAGGATGAGGACAATCATATAAAAGTTGCCATTGTAGATTACAGGTTAAACTATCCGGATGGAAGATTAAGCAGAAAACAAGGATATCACCTTATCGAAGAAATTCTTCAACTTGATAATTATATTTCACTGGTAAGCCTTACCGGATTCGACCACCATCCTTTCAATCCGGATGTACATAAAAACCGGGTTGCAATATTTCACAAAGGATATGCACTAAGCAATCAAGCCAATCAAGAACAATTCGATTTTATTACACATATAACAAAAGAAGCAGAAAGAATTGAAAACCTGTTATTGGGGCTTCCCCGGCTGGATAATCGCAAAAAAGAGTTGTATAAAATCCACCGGAATAGCCCTGATTATGAAAGTGAGGAACGCCGTATTAATAAAGCTTCAGAAGAATTTCTCGCAAAGGTCAATGATACAGAAACCGGGAACCAGATTCCAGGTTTTGTGCACCAACAATTCAGGGGAAATCTGAACGCAAAGGAAGAAGAAGATAATCTTCAAATGTTTCGATGCAAACTTATTGGAAGGAGAATCACACTGGGGTTATTTCTCTTATTAATTGAGGATTATAATATAAACAATAAAAAGGGATTGTGGCTGACCATTTATAGCCTTTTGACTACGGGCCACAAGGAGGAAAAGGCAGATGAGAGCGGGTTGACCGATTTGTTTAATACGCATCTCAAGTTGTCAATACGGAAGGATTATCGCATCAACTCAATACAGAGTAAGGAGATTACAATTGAAGAACGCAACTGGTTGAGAGGCTTAAGAAACCGATATTAATCTTTGATAAAATGGAAAAATGTAATTGTCCCGGGAAGGTGACCGTGAAAAATATCCCTTTTCGAAGGTTGTTTTCTGAACCTCATTATTTTGAAGAGATGCAGCGAATATATGATTCTCTCCCAGCAGCAGACGAGAAAATTATACCTCGCCGTATTTCCAGCCTGGATGTGTTAGAACCGGGTATGGGAAATGTGTTTTTTGCTTATTGTGATGATTATGTGGTTGGATTTATGACTTGTTTTATCGGGAGGCCTGATAAGTACTCCAGCGCTTTAAGAGATCATTTAAAACATGATCTTTGGTTTGCTGAGGAGTTAATGTCAATTGGGCGGTTTGTGTTTCAGGACCAGATTATTATACATCAGGATTTCCAAAAGAAAGGTGTGGGGTCAGAAATCCTTTCCGAGATGGAAAAATACTATAAAAGCCAACATATTGTTTTGATTGGAGGGGTAATTCCTGAGCAAAATATCCCGACACACCAGTTTTTCAAAAAGGCAGACTACCACTTTATTGACCATTTTGTGGAAGAGTCTTCGCATAAATACTGGTGCAGGATTATTAAAATATTCAATAAAAACAGTTTCTCCCGGCAAATTAATTCTCATACCCTTCCTGAAGCTTTCAAAACCCTGATTCCGCTTCAATTGAATATGGCGACACAAAATGTAAATGCACTGATCCACCGGATGGGTGCAGAGGTGACCTGGTCGGCATTTTTTCATAAGGACGATCATATATCCCGGTACTTTGGTATCCCTCAGATATATATGGGCTATTACGCTCCCATTCTTGAAGCTCGTTCGAAGGCCGCTTTTGATGACACTCTCGCAACATTAAAAATGCTTTCCTCCTATTTTAAGAAGCTTCCTACAGAAGCGAAAGCTGCTTCCCTGACAGAGGGAATGAGAAAAAAGGGTTTTGAGTTTTTTATTATTGACCAGAAGGTTGAAGATCAGGATTTCGAATCAACATTTATTAATCCCGTGGTTTTTAATATCCGTGAGTTGAATATCAGGGAAATAAAAAACAATTATCATCTTTCAGTTGGCAGACCCCTTTCAAATTCGGAAAGAATAGAATTGCGCAGGGTGCTCAACACGATTAGCAATCAAAAGTCGAAGCCGGTTTCTGCTGGTATAAAATCATTGTGGGTAAAATGGAAAGACTTGCTTTCCATTACCGGGGAAGAAGAAAACTTACTAATTCAATTTTTTAAGGATAAAAACCAGGGGCGCACCACTGATAGATCAAAGTTGCTTTTAGAGATTGAACAACGCAGGTTGCTTTCTGAAGAGCAAAAAAGAATATGGGAAGAGTGGCTATTGATCCACCGAATGTTGTGGAAAACTGATATTAAAAATCAGGAAGAGCAGGTGAATTGGTGCCATGCCGTTGTACCCATTACTTTTTCCGGGGGACCTACACGGATCATGTTTTCCTTTATCGTAAAAAATAATCCCACAGATCCGACACTGATCGCTGATCTGGCTTATATTATATCTAATACCCTTGCAAAGAATATGTTCAATGTTATGCTGAAACTGAAAAACAGCATGCTAAAATCACAGCAGGTAAAACAGGCTGTTTCCAAAGTTCAGATTCGTAACCTGGCTCATAATATGGGGTCGCATATTCTGGCGCATTTATCCAATCCCAGGCATCTGGATCGTTTTTTTTATGATCATTCCCAGCCCATCAATATAGAAGAACTTGCAAAGTTTTTTGCCTATCTCCAGACCCGAATGGATTTTCTGGCCGATCTGGCGACATCCGACCCGGTTGTTGCAGTTTCCCGGAGACTCAATCAGGAACTAATCGCTAATTTTAATCAGGAGAAAATTATCAGAACATTTGTCAGTGGGACAAGCCTGCGATGTAAGGAATTGAAGTTTGAAAATCGAGTAAGAGGGAAAAAGGATCTGTTGGTGCAAATACCCAACGGTGATCTTGGTAACCATGCGTTCTATAATATCCTGGAGAATATTATTCGCAACAGTGCTAAACACGAAGCTGGAGCTGGCGTGAGTGAAATCCTGCTTCAGATTAAATGTGAAGCACCATCAAACTTTCCCAGACATTATAAAATCACGATTTACGATAATATCCCACGACAACATGATTCTACTTTAGCAGAAAATGATCGGCTGGTCAATAAAATTAATAGCAGATTCATTAACCGATATTTTCTGGACAACGACAATGAAATCAGACAGGATGGATGGGGGATTATGGAAATGCAGATTGCCGCAGCCTATCTGCGCAAAATTCCCACTCAGCTAATCGATGATGATGGGCGAGCTTTGCCTTTGCTGAAAGCCGTAGAGGTATATGGCGGAAAAAATAAAAAGAACTACTTTCTCGGATATGAAATTTACCTGAAAAAACCTCGGGAACTGCTTATCATGGATTGTGAAGATATGCTGATGATCAATAATAAGCAGAATCTGCAGAAGTATGGTATCCGGATTTTAGGTAAAAATGATATACACGACAAAGACAAAAATATTTATTCTCATAGTATGGCAGCCGTAATTGGCGATTATCCAGATAATAATATTACAAGAAGTAAGATATTTCCTTTGCGGAAAATTTATATCCGTTCTGGAAAAGAACTTATTTCGTTTGAGAAAAAGCTGAATGAAAATCCCGAAAAACTTATTGCTAAATGTTATAATAAATGGATTGCAGAACTACAGGTAAAAAAACAAATTAAAGATACAACCCTGACTGTGAAAATGGATGGTGGGGCGCCATTGGATCTGCCGTTATCTACAATCTCAAATAGTATATTGTTCGACCATCATTTTATGTCATATGCTCATGACAAATTTCATCCTGATGCGCTATTTTATTACGAAGGGTTTTCCACTCCTTCCCCAACAGGTATGTTGCTCTCCCATTTACATAAGGAAAGTAGAAATGTGCGAAACAGGATTTTCCTTGAGTTAAAGGAAGCCGCCCTGACTCGGGTAATTGTTCTGGATGAAAGGATTCAGAAAGAGGTCATGAACAAGCAGACGCCGGATCTTCCAATGGAAAATACCTATCTGGATGAATTGCGATGGGCAAATATTTTTATTCCACATACGGATGAAATTAATCTCTACGATGATAACACCTATTCGAGAAAAGAAACAATTACGCTCTGGCTGGAAAATAAGCTAAGTACACTTTCTCCTGATTTTTGTGTCATTCATATAGGCATACTGGAAAAAATCGTGGGTAGTTCACCTGAACAGCTGCTGGAATATTTCATAAGGCTGCAAAAAATCAACTCTAAGTCACATATTGTTCTGATTACAGGGCGGGGAAAGCCGCATTATATTCCGGAAGGCACACTTTTTCTTCACTTCTCAAATATTGCCAAATATATCCTTCAGGAAAAAAGTAAATACCATCTAACCAAAGTTTTGTTTTCCGCCAGAACAAGAAAACCCAATGATGTCTAATTCCCTATTCCTTATATTCACGATCTTCGACGATTTGATTAAAGATTATTCATCGTTGTTAAATCTGACCGACGAACCTGGGCCTAAGGCTATACTTTTTGATAAGGTATTCCAGGGCCCCGAATTTCGCCATGTGGTTTCCTGTGATATTATTTTGCTGCCTGATAATACTTCAGAGTATCCGGACATCAGTCATCTGGCATTATCTCCGCATAAAATTTATGGGGTATTACACAAAAGCAGTAAGGACCTTATCTTGCGTAAGCACTTTATTCAGACCGTTGCCGGGGAAAAACTCCAGCACCCCTTACTCATAGAACACCACAGTTCCGGACGGGTGTTTGAATTCCTCGTAGAGTTGGGAAAAGCATGGCAACGCCGCTCCCTGGAAGGGTACAATGACGCTATACGAAAGTTCACCACGCTTTTCAGCTTTGACCTTGTGAAGGAGGCTCGCTTGGAATTTCTTCACCTTACTCATACAATTGAAGGTATAGAGAGAATCCTTGGTCGAAATTTCCCCCGATCAGCTACCCGAGATGTGCTTTTCGATTTGTCACAGAACCCCATTCTGCGAAGATTGCTCTATGATCTGAAAGCCTTTTTCCACGAAGCCGAAAAAGCTGCAAAGATCAGACAACAAATGAATGATTTGATGAGATGAAAATGGTCTCATTATCTCTTAAAATATCTTATCCCGCCTTGATAGGCGGGATAATTGTTTAAATAATTACAAACAAGTATTGAGGTTCTTCTTTTGTAATTGTATAGATGCCTTTTGGGGCAGATCTATTAATCAGGACTTACAACTACAAAATATACAACCTATGTGGTATTTTACAATCTTTATTCGTTATGAAAGCACACACACCGACTCATCTCTGGTGTATCAAGTCGTTTCCAGTATCTGGGAAGGTGTCGTAACTTATCTCCCCCAAAACCATTCGGTTTCTTTTTACCCAAACGCTGTGCCCGAGCACGTAATGGCTTATCTTAAACATCGCATGCCCCGACTGTATGAGGTAAACCCCTATGGAATGGTCACAGAAATCATCAGAGTGCGACAAGACGACTCCCGATAACCCGATGGGTATTACATTGAACTCATAATGAACATAAGCCATTTACAAACAAACTAACACTCAAACTATGAAGATTTCAGCATTTAATCCTGTTCGTGATTTTGCTCACAACCTTTTCCCTTTTTCGCCACAAATTTATGCGACTACCGCCCCCCCAATGTTGATTCTCCCCAACTCAACCTACTTAATCTGCTGAAACATGGAAAAAACAACAAATAAAACACGATTTTCTCCCTTGGAGACGCTGTTTATTTCTCTTGTCCTGATTAATGGAACCATCTGCCTGATCGCTTCCGCCTATGCAGATTTTGAAATTTCCAGCCAGTTGGATAGTTGTTTCAAATCCGCAACCCGTGGTTTTCCGGTCTTCACCCTGATGATGTTATGCATTCTTTTCCTTTACATATCATTTGTATATTATGATCAATGGGAACGCTCCCACAAAGGGCACCCTATCAAACAGCTGGCCCGGATCAATCGTTGGGCAAGACTCCTCCTCACGTGTATAACGATGTTTTGCACAACAGTCTTTTCCTTTAAATCTGTTTCGGAATCTCTCGAATTGCTGTATGTGCAAAATCAAATCTATCCAGAACAGTTGTTAGCCCTGGATTCGACAGACTACGATGAAAAGTTTTTGGCTCCCGGTACCATTACTCCGCTGAAAAATATTTTCATAAATAAAAACATTGACAGCAGTAATAATGAATCGCCAAAATCGCCAAAAATTGGTAGGACCCCTGCTTCCCGCTTTGCCAAAACCGAGGTTATGATGATCCCAGGAGTTTTTATCTCTGACTATATTATCATTTTTATTTGCTCCCTCACAATCAGCTTCATCATCACCTGGATCGCGAATGAGGGGTTAAAAATGATTGGGTATCTGTTATCTGTATTGTAGATTTTTGATGACTGCACTTTACACTTAAACCTAATTTACCATGAAAAAGCTTTTGCTTGTCTTTGCCGGCATCATTCTGATTGGTGCCAATTACACCCGTATGGGACAGGTGGCTGATTCTCACCCAGCACCGATTCCTATGGAAATTTCTGTCTCCATTGGCGAAATTTATGCCAATCCCTCCCAATTCATGGGTGTCAGTGTTTCCGTTAAAGCCAGTGTGGATCAGATAGTTAATGCTATAGGCTATAGACTGTTGATAGTTAGTGACTCTACCGGAACGCTGTGGGTAACCCCACATCCGCAAAGGATTCTGTTGCCCAAAAAAGGTGATACACTCCAATTTACTGGCAAATTGAGCGAAGTGTATGTTTGGGGCAGTCAACGACTATACCGGCTGGAAGAAGAATGACTCCTCCCAGATATTCACAGTTATCTGTGGATATCCCATTTACTCATTCTCCTATTTCCTTTGTAACTTACGCGGTACAAATCTGTTTCTATGCCTTCATTTGTCCAACTCCACAATCACACCGAATTCAGCCTCCTCGATGGTGCTGCCAAAATCTCCGATATGGTCAAAAAGGCCTGCGATTGCGGCATGTCTCACGTCGGTATCACCGACCATGGCAATATGTATGGGGTGCCCAAATTTGTCCTCGAAGCTCGTAAATATGGGCTCAAACCCATCGTCGGCTGTGAGTTTTATATCACCGATGGCAATGCCCGCGAAAAAGACAAAAATGCCAAACGCTTTCACCAGATCATGTGGGCCAAAGATAAAACCGGCTACCAAAACCTGGTCAAACTCTGCTCCTTCGGCTATACCGACGGCTATTACTACAAACCCCGTATCGATAAAGAAATCCTCCGCCAACATGCCGAAGGGATCATCGCCTCTACCTGCTGCCTCGCCAGTGAGGTAAACCAAACCTATCTCAACAAAGGCGATGAAGCCGCCGAAGCTGTCCTCAAAGACTATATTGATCTCTTCGGTAAGGAAAATTATTATATCGAAATCCAGCGCCATACCCTCGCTGATATGGACAAATGCAACGAATGGCTGATCCGGATGGCGAAAAAACACGATATCCGGGTCATCGCTACCAACGATGTCCACTATGTCAATCAGGAAGATTCGGAAGCGCATGACCTTCTCCTCGCTCTTCAGACTCAGTCTGACTACAATGATCCCAACCGTTTCCGCTTTACCGACGATAAAGGCCGCCTGAATCCCCGGTTTTATTTCAAAACGCAGGACGAAATGCTGGAGCTGTTTCAGGATATCCCCGAAGCGCTCGACAATACCATCCACCTCGCCGAGCGCTGTACTTTTGAACTCAACCTCGCCGGAGATATGGTTCTCCCGCAGTACAAAGTTCCACCGCAGTATAAAGATATGGATGACTACCTCGCTGCACTTGTTTGGGAACGCGCCCCCAGGCGTTATCCCAACATGACGGCTGATATCACTGAGCGGATTGAGTTTGAGCTGAAAGTCATGAAAAAAATGGGGTACGCCGGTTACTTCCTCATTGTTCAGTCTTTCACCACAGAAGCCCGTAACCGCGGGGTTTACGTCGGTCCCGGAAGAGGTTCCGCCGCCGGTAGTGTCGTCGCGTATGTACTGGGAATCATCGATATCGATCCGCTGAAATACGACCTGCTTTTCGAACGGTTTCTCAACCCCGAACGGGTATCCCCTCCGGATATTGATATAGATTTTGATGATGAGGGTCGGCAGGAGGTGATTGATTATGTCATTGGCGAATATGGCCGGAAATCGGTAAGTCAGGTGATCACCTACGGAACCATGGGCGCCAAAACTGCGCTCCGCGACGTAGGACGTACCTTGCAGATTCCGCTCAATGAGGTCAACCGCATCGCGAAAATGGTGCCCGACCGACCCGGTATGACCTTTCGCAAAGCAATGGATCATGAGGTGAACCCCGATTTTGCCGACGAACTCTCCAAACTCTTCGAAAGCAAAGACCCGCAGATCAACAAACTCATGCGGTTTGCCCGTACCTTGGAAGGAACCGCCCGCCATACCGGCGTTCACGCCTGTGCCGTCATCATCGCTCCCGGTGATGTAACCAACTACGCCCCCGTTGCCGTAGCCAAAGATGAGTCTCTCGTCACCCAGTACGACGGCCCCATGGCTGAAATGTGCGGACTGCTGAAAATGGACTTTCTCGGTCTTCGGACTCTCTCCATTCTCAAAACAGCCATAAAGCTGGTGAAGGAAAACCATAATGTGGAAATAGACCCGGACAATATTGATCTCGAAGACCTCAAAACCTATGAACTGTATCAGCGTGGTGATACCGTGGCGACCTTCCAGTTTGAGTCCGACGGTATGCGCAAATACCTCCGCCAGCTGAAACCCACCAATATAGAGGACCTGATCGCGATGAACGCCCTCTATCGCCCGGGGCCGATGGATAATATTCCTTCATTTATCAACCGTAAACATGGACGGGAGAAACTGGAATACCCTCATGAAATGTTAGCGCCCATCCTCAAAAATACCTACGGCATCATGGTATATCAGGAACAGATCATGCAGGTGGCCCGAACGATGGGCGGCTATACCATGGGTGGTGCTGACCTTCTTCGCCGTGCGATGGGAAAGAAGAAGATCGAGATCATGGAGAAAGAAAGGGCCCACTTTGTAAAGGGGGCAGAAGAAAATGGCGTAGATAAGAAGGTTGCCGGTGAAGTATTTGCCCTGATGGAAAAATTTGCCTCCTACGGTTTCAACAAATCACACGCGGCAGCTTATTCTATTCTGGCATTTAAAACAGCATATATCAAAGCGCACTACCCGGCAGAGTATATGGCTGCCGTACTGACTCACAATGTCAGCGATATCAAAAAGATCACCTTCTTCATCGAAGAATGCCGCCGCATGGGTATCGAGGTTTTGCCGCCGGATATCAACGAGTCGCAGAGTCTGTTCTCGGTCAATAAAAATGGACAGATTCGTTTTGGTCTGGAGGCTATCAAAGGGGTAGGGCATGCCGTTGTCGCTGAACTGATTGCCCAGCGCAACAAAGATGGTCGTTTTACCTCCCTGTTTGACCTTACCACCCGCATGCCGCTCCGTACGCTCAACAAAAAAGTCCTGGAATCGTTGGCCTATGCCGGTGCTATGGATGGTTTTGGGGTAGAAAGATATCAGTATTTCCTCGCAGCTTCTCCCCGTGAAGAAGTCAATGTGCTGGAAAAAGCGCTGAGTTATGGCAGCAAAGTACAACAGGAACGACTCTCTCCACAGGTCAGCCTTTTTGGAGATATCAGTGGAGGTGATTCTTCTCAGGCCGAACCCGCCATTCCCGGAGGTACGATGCAGGATGGCCGGATCGCAGAGGCATGGACAGAACTCGAAAAACTCAATTACGAAAAGGATGTCATCGGCTTTTTCCTTTCCGGCCACCCGCTCGACCGCTTTAAATGGCAGATTGAAGCATTTACAACGGTGACACTCTCAGAACTGGAAGAAAAGAAACCTCGCGATGTGCGGATTGCCGGGATTGTGACCAGTGTCCGGGAAAGAGTCTCAAAACGGGGAAATAAGTTCCTCTCCTTTTCCATTGAAGATTTTTCAGACTCGTATGAAATTGCCCTTTTTGGCGATCAGTATGAAAAATTCCGCGGCCTGATACGGCAGGATGAAATGATTTTTATCTCAGGAACCTTCCAGGCCAAAAAATTTGACCCTACCGACTATGAGCTTCGCATCCTCGATATTCGCCTGATGAATGATGAGTTGTTTGATAAAATGGTGCGCCACCTATGTATTGAAATCAGCAATGAAGAGCTCGATGATGAACTGTTGAAACAACTGGAAAGTCTGTTTAGCCTGCATAGAGGTAGAAAAGATCTGAAGTTTCGGGTCGTAGATCACAGTATGCCCGCCGATATTTCCATGGTTTGTTCAGACTGGCAGGTTGATCCCAACAATAAACTTGTCCGGGAATTGAGGGAAATGGGGCTGAAATATACGTTAATCTGATGCGCGGGATTCTTACCGGTCATGCAGGAATATTTCCATTTAGGTAGTATTCCTGACCGGTCAAAGCAAAGGGTATATCCAGGCCGTAGTTATTGCGTTTCTTTGAATATCAAATCAAACGACACCCACGACTAGAACCAATAACAGATCAGACAATGAAAAACTTTTCAATCCTTCTTCTCCTTGCTTTGGCTGTATTTACAATGAACGTAAGCGCACATAACACAACTGGTAATGAGCCGGCATCACAGACAGAGACGATGGTATATGAAAATGTGTATTTCAATATTGACCTGGTCGTTTACTCCGAAATTGAGGCTGGTACAAAAAGCATGAAGTACGAATTTGTCGTGTACCCTGGTGGGGATCCCCGCGAAATCTCCATGACTTTCAGCCGTGAAGGGGAAGAAATTCTGGAAGATGGCAAAGTAGTTGTCAGCGGTAATGTAGCCGATCTGATTTCCAACACTCCTCAGGCTTTCCAGGAAAATGGTCGCGGTGAGATTGAATCTGTAGATGCAGGATTTGAATTCAATGGCAATGCGTGTAACCTCACCACTGGCGATTACGAGCAAGCTCAGATTTTGACCATCACTTACCAGCAAAAATCCATTCTGCCCTAAACAGAATAAAGAATCAAAGGAACAGGAATAATTTTTTCATATTTGCGAGAAGCCCCTTTCCACCAGGAAAGGGGCTTTTTATTAATACTCATCAAAGTGGTTCTTTTATTTCACAGTTTCTGCTCCCGCAACAGGCCTTCCTCTCCACCAGGTAGCCAGAATCGAACCCGAAATATTCATAAATGGACCAAATACAGCCGGAGCAAGCCCCATCGTAGCGACCTTGCCCATTCCTACAGCAATACCTGAAGCGAGGCCGCCATTCTGCATACCTACTTCGATAGCAATCGTCCGGCATGACTGTTCGTCCATCCCTGCCAGTCTGCTTGTCCAATAGCCCAACAGATAACCAAAGGTATTGTGAACAATAACCAGGAGTACCAAGGTAATACCAATACTCAGGAGAGAATCTCTTCCCAGTGCGGTAATGATTGTAATCACAGCCCCAATTCCCGCCATCGAGGCGATCGGAAGGCTTTTGTCCAACCATTTAAATTTGCCGTGGAAAAAGTGATTGAAAATCAGCCCGGCAATCGTAGGGATAAATACGATTTTCATAATGTCCAACAGCATCGCCCAAAAGCTCACGTCAACCAACTGGTCTGCCAGTAATTTCATCATAATGGGTGTCATAACGGGTGCTACCAGGGTTGCTACCATCGTGATCGTTACTGAAAGCGGGAGGTTGGCGCCGGCGATGTAGTTCATAACATTGGAAGCCAGACCGCTGGGCGCACACCCGATCAGAATAATTCCTGCTGCAATCTCTGGCGGGAAACCTGATAATTTAGCCAGGCCATACCCGAGAAAAGGCATAATCGTAAACTGACATAAAAGCCCGATAATCACCCCTTTGGGCATTAAAATCACACCCATAAAATCTTTAAAACTCATGCTGGTTCCCATCCCAAACATGATCACCATCAGTATGGGTACGATGAGGGTTTTGGTCTGAAAGGTACCGACCGCTGTAAAAAGACTGGGGTAAAACATGGCTGCCGTCACTGCCATAAATATGACCATGGTGAAGGAATAACCTTTTAGTTTTTCCTCCTGATTCATACCTATTGCAAGGCAGAGAAACATAAGGATTAAAAACGGACCTGTAGCCGGCAACCCGGCAACAAACCCCGCGATAAGGGCTATTGCCAGACATACCGCAGATGCGAGGAAAAAAGTAGTAGATAGCTTTTTCATGTAAGGATAAGGATTAACCTGTGAAACAATCAATTCTCTGTGGAATATAGAGAAGAATTTCACAAAGGCCAACCTGTACCGTGGTCATTCTGCTTCTGCAATCGTTATCCATCGGTTGCCGACATTCATGGGCGCCCGCAAAACGACCTTGATAATGCCAGACTCATGATACTTTTTCAACTGATCTTCGGTAAGTGTGAGGGCCGCATTTCCTGCTTTTACGGGTACTGTAGTAGCCGTTATATATTCGTCTTCTCCTCCGGCAGCAAAATGGTTGGTAAATGCCAGCCGTACTTCTGCGTCTCCTCTTTCGTTTACCACGGCCCAGTTTACAAGCAGATGATTTTCATCCAGTTTTGCACGAAGGGTATGGAAGGAAATGTCTCCGGTAAATGGTATTCCATCCATTTCATCTGCTACTTCCTGTGGTGGCGTGATTCCCAGATGTCGCAACAGCGAAACGCCAATATCCATGATGGCGGGCTCGGTCTGCTGAAATTTCTTATTTAAATTTTGGCTATTGGTGGTGATCCAGGTCGTTCGCTCCCGGTCGCTCTGGCCACCGTGGTCGTGCCCGGTCGCATCGCGTCCGTGATCGGTAGTCACGACGATCATCCAGTCTTCGCCCATCGCCTGTCTTTTTTTGACCGCTTCCCATATTTTTTCTATCTGTGTATCCGCTGTTTTTATGGCATCGTAAAATTGTTCGCTATCGCCAAATGAATGGCCCATATCATCGGTATATTCGAGGTACACCCAGCTCAGATCAGGCGCATGGGTGGCGATATACTGCGCGGCTTCTGTGGAGACCAGTTCGTCTATCGCGAGTATATAGTCTGACCCGTTGTTGTGGGGAAACCGCACAGTATCTTTTTCAAATCCGTCAAAAGCATAATCAATCCTGAAATCTCCTGCTTCCGGATTTCCTTCTCCTATCAGTATCGTGCGGTTGTCTAGCCAGGTGGAAAATACGGCCGTAGTAAGTTCGGGCTTTACGGTTTCCACTGTGCGAAACACGTTCCAGTAATGGTAATTGGGCGAAAGACTGTCATTGCCCCAAACATTGTGTTTATGAGCCCAGGTGGCGGTAATGAGGCTCATATACCCGGGAGCGGAAATGGTTGGGGTTTCGTTGTATTCACCAGGCTCTCCACCCACATAAGCGCGGGTGTATCCTCCTGCTTTAGATATGTTGTCTAAAGCAGGAGTACTTACCTTTTCAATTACATCGGCCGGGATTCCATCTACAATAATAAAAACAGCCTTTTTGGGTGCAGGTTTTTCGCAGCTCATCGCCAGGCCTGCGATCAAAATCAGATAAAAATAAATTTCCTTCATATAAAAAATTATAAATATTACCTCTTTGATCCTCTCTGCGCTTGCAGATGCCCGACGCCTGGTTGCCTTTGCAGATGGTTGCATTGAAGTAAAAATCTCCTTTACTTCTCTATTTGTCCCACCAAACGCGCGAATTAATATTGTCACCGCCAATC
This sequence comes from Bacteroidia bacterium, assembly GCA_041391665.1. Taxonomy (NCBI): domain Bacteria; kingdom Pseudomonadati; phylum Bacteroidota; class Bacteroidia; species Bacteroidia bacterium. Next base: position 2,572,383 of record JAWKNO010000001.1, read on the forward strand.
CGCTGTGAGGCAGTGTTGTAATTGGAACCGTTGACAGATTGCTCCAGGCTGGGATACATCAGTCGCACAGGGATCTTGTTGCCATTCAGGTTGCCGGGGCCAGGCTGTAAGAAGGCAGGTTTGCCAGTTCTTTTCCAATCAAACCATGCCTCTACGCTAGTGTGATATAAGGCCAGCCATTTTTGTTCAAATATACGGTCCGTATTCCCTGCCTCATAAGGCACTACGGTGGTCAGAAAATCTGCCGACATTTCTACATTCCACTGTGCGAAGGAAGCCTGCACCCCTGCTTCGTAGTAGTTTTGAGCATTTCCGCTGATGAGCCCGGTTTCAGCAGCTTCAGCCAGAATAAAATTCAATTCGCTATAAGTCATAAATATTCCGCTGATTTTTGCCGGTTCGCTAAAATAGGAGGTGTCTTTAGACGAAAAATCGCCGGGTCTGCCTATGTCGCCCAAAACCTGCCCGGGCGCAACACCAAGGTATTCGAGCGAACCATCATCATTTACTTTATACCCCAGCCATTCGTGAATGCGGGGATCATTATTGGCCAAAAGCAGATCTACGAAGTGATTGGTTGGCATAGCAATAAAATACTCGTACTCCCGGCCTCTGCCTGAAGAGTAGGGGGAAAGATCGGGGGTAGACCCTGCATAATAGTAGATCGCATCATCTCCGGTACTTTCAAAAACCGGGTAGGTCGCCGGATTGTCCACCATTTGCTGTAAGGTGCTGGAGATATCTTTTACGTTGGAGATGCGCATAAGAAGTCTGACGGTTAGTGAATTGGCAAACTTCTTCCATTTGTTCATATTACCCTGAAACAGAATGTCTCCAGAAATGGTACCCGACGGATCTATGAGGGTATTGGCTTTTTCCAGACTGCTAAGAATGCCCTCGTAAATCGATTCCTGGGTATCATAAGCCGGGGAAATAATGCCTTCCGCCGCCCGGTTGGCCTGTGTGTAAGGCACGTCTCCATAAGCATCGGTGAGTATGCTGAAACAATACGCTTCAAGAATCAATGCAACGGCCTCATAGTTGGGAAGCGCATTTTTTACCCCAAAAGCTTTGATATCGCTGATGTCCTGAAGGTAATCGTACATGCCCCAAAAGCGGCCATCGCTTGTCCAGCGATAAATATCGATATCGTTGTATTCGTAGTTTGCAGTGTACTGAGCGACAACGTCGCCAAATCCGTAACTTTGATTGACGCTCATATCTGCCAGATTAAAAATTACGGTTGGCAGCAACAAATCTCCTGAAACTTCGACTGCTTCATTGGGATTTGTGTTTATTTCTTCGAAATGATTGGTACAGGCATAACTTGTCAATACCAAAATCAACAGAGATAATATTTTTTTCATTGTGCCTGATATTAAAGGGTAAGGTTGATTTTAAAGCCGTATGACCGTGTGGAGGGAAGCTGTGTGACTTCAAAACCCGGTACCAGCGTTCCGCCATTGAGGGCCTGTGCTTCCGGGTCGATATAAGGCACATCAGTCCATAAGAAAAGATTATTCCCCACTGCTGCGATAGACAATCCTTTGATTCCGGCTTTGGATAAAAATGACACAGGTAGCGAGTAGCTGAGGTTTATTTCCCGAAGTTTTACATAGGATGCGTCAAAGCTGTTGGCTTCAGCATTCTCTCTGGGGTAAATGCCGCCATAGTAAAAATCTTCCGCCGAAACCAGGGTAGTATTGGGGCTGTAACTGCCATCCGGATTTTGAACAACACCTTCTCCAATAATGCCATCTTCCCGGCCTGCAAGGGTAATAGGGAGAATGCCGCTTTCTGTTCCGATGGCATGGGTATAGGAGTAAATAATACCGCCTTTTCTGAAGTCAAACAGTGCATAAAGATTTAATCCTTTAAAGCGAATGCCTGAAGAAAGACCCAACATCCAGTCGGGATTGTAGTTGCCTACATTCGCCCGGTCGCCAAGAAGCGGTAATCCATTTTCGTTATATACAATTTCGCCCTTATCTGATCTCACATAGGTATTTCCGTAAATGTCGCCCATTCTGCCGCCCGGTCTCGCTTCGACTGTTACGCCATCCGGACCTTCTCCGATGATATACGATTCCAAATCTTTGTAAAGTTCGATGACTTTGCCGCGGTTACGGGTAAAATTGGCGTTGATATTCCATTCGAAGTTTTTTGTTTTTACCGGCACTACGCCCAACACAAGCTCGACGCCTGCATTTTCAATTCGTCCTGCATTGGCAAATATGGACTGATACCCTGCCGACTGCGAAATCGCAAAAGATATGATCTGGTTGGTACTAATGGTTTTATAGACACTGAGATCCACTCTTACTCTTCTTTTGAGGAGATAACTTTCTATCCCGAATTCATAAGAATCGGTTTGTTCGGGTTTCAGATCTGCTACGGGCAGTTGGTTGGGGTTTGTAACGCTATTGGGCAAAGTGGCAAACCGGTAGGTTTTTGACAGTAAAAACGGGTCTGTGTCTTTTCCTACCCGGGCAATGTTAAACCTTGCTTTCAAAAAATCTACGGTATTTCCCATATTCAGTATTTCGGAGGGAATCACACTGAGGGAAACCGATGGGTAGAAATAGGAGTTTTCTCCGGTCGGCAGAGTAGAAGACCAGTCGTTTCTGCCGGTAATGTCCATATATACAAAATCTTTATAGCCGAAGTTGGCAAATCCGTAAAAGCTATTTACCCGCTTTCTTCCGTCATACCGGTAAAGACTCGGCGTAACATTGATATTTCCGAGCGAATAAATTCCCGGTATAGCCAGTCCTTGTCCTTCGATCAGGCTTTCGGAAGTGCTCTGGTCAAGTCTGTTTCCTCCCACAGAAACTCTGGTACTAAAGTCCCCCAAAGTCTTTTCATAGCTAAGCAGAAAATCTGCATTTACTTCGCGGTATCCGATGGTCTGCTCCCTGTACATCCCGTTGCGGTGATAAACCGATCCCATAGGCCTTCTCGACTGGCGGAAATCGTTGGAATAATCCGTTCCTATCCGCAGCATCAGCGACAACTCCGGGGTGAGATTGTAAACCGAAGATATTTTTCCGAAGAGCCGGTCTTTATTAAATCCGTTGATATGCTCATTGGCAATCAGGTAGGGATTGTCGGCCCATGTGAAAATATTCCGCTGTACCCTGTCTTTTTCCAGCCAATAGTCTTTCAGCCAGTTCATATCCACATTGGTGTAGTTCCACAGCAGTGCGTACATCAGTCCCTGACCGCCATATCCCGCTACCGGGAGATTGTCGCTTTTGCTTTTAATATAGGTAGAACTGACATTGATCTTCCAGTTTTCATTGGGGCTATAGCTGGTATTCAGGCTAAAATTGTCGCGGGTGAGATCGGTATTGGGTACGATGCCGGTATTATAGGAATTGGCGTAAGCCAGTTTGAAGCTTCCCTTATCACTGCCTCCGTTTACAGATACCTGATTATTGGTCGAAACACCTGTCTGGAAAAAGTCTTCCAGCCTGTAGCGGTAACTGAAATTTTCGGCCTGGCTATTGTCATATCCAGGGCTTCCGTCTTGCACCACAGAAAGTCCCTGATTTAGGGAAGGGCCAAAATTTGTCCCGAAATCTGCATAGTACTCCAACCCCCAGCCGCCACCGTACTGGTTTTGTACTTCAGGAAGTACCAGTGGGCTGCTAAACATCGTGGAGGAGCTAATGCTCACCCCCAGTCCCTTCTGGTTTTTGCCAGATTTGGTGGTAATGACGATCACGCCATTGGCAGCACGGGAGCCGTAAAGGGCGGAAGCTGCGGCGCCTTTCAGCACGCTGATGGATTCAATATCGTCGGGATTGATTTCGGCGGCGCCATTGCCGTAGTCGGTGGGGAGATTTGCCTGATCGGTATTGCCGCCGCCGATGCCGTAAATGGAGTTGTTGACGGGGACGCCATCTACGATAAACAACGGGGAGTTGTTGTTGATATTGAGCGAGTTTTCACCGCGTATTACTACCCTCGCCGAACTGGCGAGGCCGTTGTTGGCTCCGGTAACCTGTACGCCGGCAAGTTTTCCGGAGAGGTTGTTGATCAGGTTGGTAGAGCGTGTCTGGGTGATATTTTCGGATGAAATACTTTGTACTGCATATCCCAGTGCTTTTTTATCTCTTTCGATTCCCAGTGCTGTGATCAATACTTCTTCGGCATTGGCCGTATTCTCGGAAAGAATGATATTCAGCACAGTTTGAGCTCCAATCGCCACTTTTTGAGGTTCGTAACCGATATATGAGACAAAAAGTGTATCGCCTTTTTGGGCGGAAATTTGAAATGCACCGTTCTCATCCGAAAGTGCGCCATTGGAAGTATTTTGTACCAGAATGGTCGCACCTGTGAGCGGTTGACCGTCTGGATCAGATACTTTTCCGGAAATGTTCATTTGCCCAAAAACAGGCAACGCCCATGCGCCCAACAGGCAGATGACTCCTAACGGCTTTAGCGCAGGAAAGGCGGATTTCATGAAAGAAAAAATTCTATTCATATAATTCGGGTTAAGATTTGAAACAAAGGTATTACGCCCGGGCAAAAAAACATTACCCGGGGCGTTAAGGAAAGATTAAGAAATGGGAGAAGGGCTTAATTCAGCTGCACTTCGCTGTGCTGATCGACCTTATCAACTTCGACGATGATCATACCGGTTTCTTCGTCGGTGTGATAGATCATGTCAAATTTTCTACCCCAGGCGAGGTCATAATACTTATAGGAAGTGCGGCTATGGACGATCTGAGCAAAGGTATCGTCAAATCCCTGTATCATAATCATAAACTCAGCGTTCATTTGTTCGACATCCTGCTGATTTTTTCCATAAAGAGGGCTCTCAGGGGTGATGGGGTGCACAATCGTCCAGGAAAGTGGAAAGAGGGTTACTTTGTCGCGCTCAAGAGGAAGTGGGGCAAATTTTTGTTTAAATTCGTTTCCCACTCTTTCATACCAAGACATGGTTACCACAACGGAAAGCTCGATCAGTTGATTTTGCCTCCGGTTGATCGTGCGAAACATGAAGGCGTTGATATCCTGATAGGGCGCGATCAAAGCTTCCTTGCTGTATTTGATCTTGGCGGTAGCTTTGGAAAACCGTCCGTAAAGTACACCTGTAATCAGGGCAAATGCCATCAGACCGCACAGTGCTTCTATGCCTGCAATCATATTGGTCGCAAACCCCATAGGACTGATGGAACCATATCCTACGGTCGTAAAAGTCTGCATGCTGAAAAAAAATGCGTGTAAAAAGTCTTCCAGCCACCCGGGCATGGTTATGCCCATTTCGGGTGTGCCCGTGAGATTGTGAATACCGGTGAGAAGGTATAGTCCCGAAAACAGGCTGTTGATACTGATATAGAATATGCCTACTGCCAGATGAAACTTTGTCCATGAAATGGTGATCAGGTATTGGTAGGGGTGAAATGCCCCCAATCCCCCTCCGGTACGGCGGACATTAAAGCTTCCGTCCTGATTGATCATACGTTTGCTGGTTCTGCCAATTTTGGAACCAAATCCCAAATCCTGGTAAGTGGCCTGAGCGGGTTGGGCGGACTGCGCACCGGTATTTTTGGCGGATGGAGTTTTTTTGTTGTCAGACATTTTTTTCTAAACCTTTTACAGCATTCAAAGTCTAAAATTCGTCCTAAAATAAAAACTTATGAAGCACCTGCAATTTTTTCTCTTTCCGGTATTCGTTGTGGTGCTTATGGCCTGCCAGCCGGAACAGAAAATCATCCTCGTCCCCGACAATACGGCGCCACCAGACTATAGTGTGCCGCAGGCTGTGAAAGAAAATTATGTAAACAAACTGTATATCACTCTGCTTGGCCGCAAACCTACTGCTGGCGAGTTTCAGGCGGGAATAGCCATATTGGAAGCGGATAATGTTTCGGAAGAAAACCGGGAAGGCCTGATGAACGTAATTCTCGGCAGCCCCGATTTTTACCGGCGAATGTATGACATTGCCCGTGTCGAAATTCTCAACAATCTCGATACCACCGACATAACTTTTCAGATTGCGGTGTTTAAAGATCTGTTGAAAGAGCCTGTGTATGCGCCTTTTTATGATTATATCCAGTTTGAAATCAATCGGTTGCAAAATCTGAAAAATGTGCCGCTACAATTACTAAACGGTCAGATCGGTCGTGTAGAATTGCACCGGCGGTTTGTCAACAATTCTTTCTATGATGAGATCAACATGGGGACACAAAATTTTGTTTTGTCCATGTTTGAATATTTTCTCCACCGCTACCCTTCCGATGCCGAAGAGGCGGCCTGTATTGCTATGGTAGATGGGCTTGATACAATTGTGTTTGGCAAAGAAGGGCATGACAAACAAGACTTTATTGACATATTTTTTGATTCGGACAATTACTACGAGGGGCAGGTGATCGACATTTACCGGGATTTCCTTTTCCGCTCTCCCTCTTCACTCGAAATGAGCCAGGCTACGATCGCCTATAAAACACATAAGGACTACAAAAAGCTTTTAATAAGCATTCTTATTACGGACGAATTTCTGGGCATCTGATATTTAAATATTATGCGAAATCTGATCATTCTTCTGTCATTTTTTTTCCTATGGTCCTGTAAGCCCACGGAAAATATCTATATGTACGAGGTAAATGAAGTTTCTGTCACGCAGTCGGGCATCGGCAAAAATACTCCTAAAAGCGATCTGGAGTTTATTTCCCTCGCTTATTCCGATCTATTTGGAAAAACCATTCCCGAAAATGCTCTCCAGAGTATGGTGCTTGCCTATAATGCCATGGGTGATAAGGCATTAATAGCTGACTTGATTATCCGCAACATGCTCAACAGTCCGGAAGCCGATGTGCCTTCCAGCCAGGCCATGCGTGCCGATGTGGATGGTTTTATCGTGGCCACTTTCAAAAAGTTTTATGTGCGCGAGCCGGGAGAGTACGAGCTTTGGTACTTCCGCAGCCTGATTGAAGGCGACAGTCAAATCACTCCGGAGATCATTTATTATGCAATTCTCACTTCTGATGAATACAGGTTTTATTAGAATTTCCCTGTGGCTTCGAGAGCCTCAGCCACCAGGATCAATAACCGGTGGCTGAGGCCCTCGATGCCCCGGTTATCCATTTCCCTAAAAGAGATTTATGAAAAGAAGAAGTTTTATCAAAAAATCTGGCGTGGCAGCGGCGACTGCTTTTGTTGCGCCCTATATTCTTCCTTCAGGGCGGCTCTTTGCCCGCACGATGAGCCGTAAGGCAAACCATGTAGTATTTTGCCTGTTTGCCGGCGGGGTACGAAATATGGAATCTGTTCATCAAAATGAAGGAAACCTGATGCCCGCAATGTTTGACGGTGTGGGGTCGGCCATTCCCGGACTTGATCCTGTACCTGCTTCACCCTGGCCGGTAAAACTGCGTTCAGAGGGTACTTTTTTTCAGGAAATGCGGTATAAAGAAGGCCCTACCGGCCACTTCAACGGACATACGGTTGCGGTTACGGGCGTGTATACCAATACCGGGCTGAACCTTCGCGCCAATCCCGATTATCCTACGATTTTTGAATATTATCTCAAACACAATTCCCCGGCGGTAACGGCCAAAAACGCCTGGTGGGTTTCCAATGCACTTGGCCCATACCCGGCGCTGAACTATAGCAATTACCCCGGCTATGGTCCGCTGTATGGTGCCAACCATATTGCACCTACGTCTTTAATCAGTCTGGCTACTTATCCTTCTATTGGTCAGCCCAAACAGTTTCAGTTTCACGAAGAGGAAAAAGTGCTGGGAATCCGCGACTTTCTCAATAAAAATTTTGACAAATCGCTCGACAACAGCAATGCAGGCAACTACAATACCCCTGACGACGCGGCGCAAATCCGGTCATTTATTCAATCCATGTTTGATAAAGGGGTTTCCGGTCAGTTTTTAAATCCGCTCGGCGTCCCTACAGCCAACGCAAACAATGACATTTTCACCATTCTTTTTGCTGAAGAGGTGATTAAAAATTTTCAACCAGAACTGCTGGTGGTAAATATGACCGATGTGGATGCCTGTCACCAAAACTTTACCCAGTACTGCAACAATCTCCGAAAGGCAGATTATGCTGTGGCGCATCTTTGGAAAACGATTCAGGAAACGCCTGGAATGGCCGATGATACTGTGCTCATTGTCGTTCCCGAACATGGACGTAACCTTGAAGGCAATACGGTAAAAGATATTTACGGCAGATTTGGTATTGACCATACCGGAGATAATACTTCCCGGGAAATCTTTTCTCTGATACTTGGACCGGCAGGAGTTGTCAACAAAAACCAAACGATCGGTACGCCTTCAAATCCGGTGGGTGAAAGCATCGACATCGTACCGACCATCGCCCATATTCTGGGATTTGACGTTCACATTCCGGCTGGAATGCTGCCCGGCAGAGTATTGACCGAAGCCTTCTAATCTATTTGCCATGAACCATATCAGACCTGCATTATTCAAAGTATTGATCTGGGCTTTTTTATCAGGCCTGTTTTTTTCTGCCTGCCAGCCTGATGACACGCCGCCGCCGCCCAACCCGTATGATCTGGTAAATTATGGAGAGCCGCCCGTTCCGTTGCCTCAGCCAGACTCGGGTACTTTGGTGGGGCTTCATACTTACATTTTTTCCCAAAGCTGCGCTGTACCGGGTTGTCACGATGGAAACTTTGAGCCCGATTTCCGTACGGTACAATCCACCTATTCGACGCTGGTTTTTCAGCCGGTGGTAAAAAATAATACAGCCCAATCGTATGTGTACAGGGTGTTGCCTTTTGATGTGGGTGGATCATGGCTGTACAACCGGATCACCACAGATGACCAGACCCTCGGACGGATGCCTCTGTATGACAACCCGCTTACGCCCGGACAGGTAAAGGCCGTTGAGAAATGGATTAATGCAGGGGCCCCCGATATGTTTGGGAACGTTTCTTCTTTACCCAATACCCAGCCTCAGTTTACGGCTATGGCGGCATTTGCAGATTTTAATGGAGTCGAGTACCGAATTGATACCATCAGAGGCGGCAATACCTTTAACCCGTTTGCCTCGCTCAAAAATCTGAATGTAACAATTTGGGTGGCGGTCAGTGACGACAGTACAGCAACCGCTGCACTGAAAAACAGCCGGATGCGTTTTTCCGAAGCGTTTGACAACTTTGGAAGTAGTGCCACACAGATCACAGCTGTTTATAGCGCTACGCCCAAATTGATTCCCAACTGGTACGGCACAGGCAATACGGCCGAACTTCACTGGAAAATCACTTTTAACACCAATATTTTCCCTGTTGGAAAAGTGACATTCTTCCGGTTTTACACCAATGATGGTACGCATAGCGAAGATTTCGAGTTTCCGCGTAATACACATCCCAATGAGTTGAAAACCTTCATGTCCTTTTATATTGTCCCATAATGAAATCTCCACATTACCTGCGAATCTTCCCTGCCCTTGCTTTGTTGAGTATGATGCTCTTTTCGTGCTCACATCTGGATGAAATTGCCCCACCTTCAGCGGTGCCCGAAATACAACTCATTAGCGTTTCTCCCTTATCGGTGAAAGCGCATCAGCAGGAAATTGTCTTTAAACTTGAGTACACAGACGGTGATGGCGACCTGGGCTCTAATAACGACACAGATCGAAATGTATTTGTGCGGGACAACCGGATTGATATTACCCACGAATTTCGGCTAAAGCAGCTTGCGCCTGATGGGGCGGTCATACCGATTACGGGGATATTTGAGGTTATTCTGCCGAATACCATTATCACTGACGGGTCAGGGGAGGAGAAGGTTGTCTTCTCCATTTACATTGTAGATCGGGCGGGAAATGAAAGCAATGTGGTGGACACACCGGAAATCACAATCACCGAGTAGCCTGGGATTAGGTTGACCGATGGCTTTTGGGGACTGTAAAGAAAAAAGTTGTACCTTTTCCCGGTTCTGATTCAGCCCAGATCGTGCCGCCGCGTACTTCGACAATACGTTTACAAATAGCGAGCCCGATGCCTGTTCCGGGAAACTCACTGACATTCAGTCGTTGAAATGGTTCAAAGATCTTGGCAAGATATTCTTCTCCTATCCCCACGCCGTTATCTTTGACAGATACAATATAATAACCCGGACTGTCTTTTGCTTCTATGATAATCAGCGGGTTTTCTGAGCGATTAAACTTCAGACCATTGCCAATAAGATTCTGGAAAAGGAGTTCCCATTGGTAGGAAGAACCAAAAAATTGCGGCAGAGGGAGTACTTCAATTTTTGCCTTTTTTTCTTCTATCAGGTTGGTTAGGTTTTGGGTTACTGTATCAACAATTTCATTAAGATTGAGTTGTTCTCCCTCCATTTCCTCATTTCCCAGCCGGGTATAATCAAGGAGGTCGTTGATAATATTAAACATGTGTTTTGCACCCTGGACGGCATAGTTGATAAAAGATTGTCCTTCTTCATCAATCTGATGCATATATCTTCTTTCCAGCAGTTGAAGGTGGCCAATAATCGTTCTCAGGGGTGTTTTCAGGTCATGAGAGGCCACATAAGTAAACTGCTCCATATCCTGATTATTTCGGGCGAGTTCTTCCACTTTTTGGGTAAGCGCCAGCGTTTTATCCCTAACTGTCATTTCCAGTTGAACCTTCTGTTTTTCGGAAGATAAAAATCTGAAAAGGAAAAATAACATGAGCAGCGCCAAACATATAAGTATGACAATAAACCACCAGGTTCGGTAAAATGGCGGCTGGATGACAAGGGTGATTTTTATAGGCTTTTCACTTATCGGCCCATCGCGACTGATGGCGCGAATCGTAAAAATATATTTGCCGGGAGACAATGCCTGAAAATCGATCCAGGGTTGAGTGGTAACCGCCCATGCGTCTTGCTCGCCAACCCCATATTTTTCCAGCTTATACTGGTAAGAAAGTTTCCCCAGATTTCTGAAGGAGATCCCTGAATAGTGGATACTGATTTTATTTCCTTCATCAGGATAAGTATAATGATCTTTTAAGTCTACTTCATTTCCATTTAAAACTACCCTGGTAAGGTAAACGGGCGGCTTAAATTCATCTTTCTGAATTTTTTCTTCATCAAAAACAGTTAGCCCCAAATCTGTAAGTACAAAGATATCATGTTTATACTTGATCACCTTTTTTACCTTATCTGAAATAATGCCATCTTTTTGATCAAACCATTGATTATCAATATTTTTCTGACCAAATACATAGTTTTGTATTTTGGCGATTCCCCGGTTTGTCGCAATCCATATTTTTTTTTCACTTTCATCAAGTAATATGCTGTTGCAAACATTACCTTTTAATTCTTTTTGAAGATCAAGTTTATGGTAGCCTCCATTTTTGAGGACTATCGTCCCATTTCCCTGCGTTGCCAGCCATACCGTACTGTCCGTACCTGTTTGGATATCGACGATAGAAGTTCTAAATATATTTTCCTTCTCATAGTAATTAATCATATTTTCTCCCAGTCCGGATGAAAGTCCTTTTGGCCAGCTATACCAAATAGTACCGGTGGCATCTCTGGCCGCAATTTGAGTCCTGGGGTTGCTATGAAAATTATTTCGTTCCGTAAGGTTATCGATAAAGGAACTTACCCCGTCAGGCTTTAAGAGTAAGTATAAATCTTTCCGGGTACAATCCAGCAAATACGAATCTGTAAGAATCAGAATATTGCCTGCCTTATCCTGAGAAAGGCGATGTGGGGCCTTTAGTGTTTGCGCAGCACCAAAGCCATGGAGGGATTGCAGGGTATTATTTTCCCAAAGACAAAGTCGCAGATTCGTCAGTACAAGGATGGTGTTTCCCTGAAGCGGGAGGAAGCTGGTAATAATTTCTCCGGATTTTAGCGAGTCCTGGAAATCAAATACCTGTGGGATGGTTTTCTCAATTTCACCTGAAACAGAAAGAATATGGCCGGATGAAAGGCCCAGCATAAGTCTTCCATCCGGACTCTCCTGTATGTCATAGATTTGGTTCGTCTGGGAAATTCCGAGATTTTTCATTACGAGTGCATTTCTCTCCAGAATCCCATTTGCGTTGGAAAGTAAGAGAAATACTCCATTGCTCTGGGAAGTAAACCAAAGGTTGCCTTCCACATCTTCCATTACCTGACTGATTGGGATACCGGCAAGGTAGTGATCTACCGGTTTCCATTTTCTGCCAACCTGCTGAAGGCGAAAAGCACCGTTTTTGCTTCCTATCCACAAATCTCCTGAATGATCTTCAACGATAGCGTTAACGGGGCCATCTGTGATTTTATCAGAAATAAGCACTTGTTCCCCGTTTGATCGTATATTCACCAGGCCCAGATCCGAAGAATAAACAATTTCTTTGTTGTGGAGAACACAGGTTGCAGGCGAAAAATTCTCATTATTAATGGCGAATGACAAGGGAATATGCCGGAAAATGGTCTGACCGTTGAGTACATGAAATCCGTCCTGATTATATATCCATATCTTTCCTTCATCATCGGTTTCTTTCAGGTAGGGCGTGCCTGATATGCCCATTGTGCCAGGGTCAATATCTGTAATACTGTCAACGGGTAATCCTGCCTTTTTATAAAATAATGTACGGGCAGAAGAAAACCACATATTGCCTGAAGAGTCTTCCAGAACACTAACTATCCGTTTATCGCCCATCCCGATATAGGTGAAATTATTCCCATCAAAATAGGACATCTCTCCCTGGGTAAGAATCCATAACTGTTTTTTCTTATCCTGAATGACTTTTCGGATATTATTTTTGGGGATTCCGTCTTCTACTGTATAATTTTTGAAGGAATAACCATCAAATTTGCAAAGCCCGGCCTCTGTGGCAAACCATATATAGCCTTTTTCGTCCTGCAAAACGTCCTGAACGAAGTTGCTGGGCAGGCCCTCTTCAATGGTGAGATGATGAAAATTTTGCCATACCCCCTGACCTGTTACGGTAAAGGGCATGAGATAAACCCCAAAAATGATATACCGGAGAATATTCGGCATATTCAAAAATATGAATTAATCTTTGTAAAAAGGACAATTTAACATAAAAACTCGTTTTTCGGCACGTGTAAAAACTGTATAGGTCCATCTTACATAAGCCTGGAGGTCATTTCCATAGTCCGGTTCAAAGGCAATAATCACATTTTCCCATTGGCCTCCCTGTGATTTGTGGCCGGTAATAGCATATCCGTACTTAATCTGTAAGGCATTTATGTAAGGGTCGGTACGCATCATTTCTGCGGCTTTGCTTTTGGGAAGGCCTATATACTCTTGCCGCCGTTCCTGCAACACGCGATACATCACTTCCGAAGGAAGCTGTGGCTGTTTGTCCTGCAATAGATTCAGCACTACTTTACATTCTACCGGAAAAGGTTCGCCCCGGGTATCCTGAAACTCGATTTCCACATCCATAAACTCCAGCCCATACTTTTTTTCACGGGTTTCGGGATGTACGTGGCGAATGGTTCCCATTTCTCCGTTGGCGATGAAGGGAAATTTTTTCGGATCGCCCCATGCATAGTTATTTCGCACCACCATGACCAGATCTGAAGCTACCAGCAATTCTTCCTCCTGTATCATCTGGTTGCGGATCGCCTGATTGACGCGGGTAGCCTGGTAATTGGAGTAGGTGAGAAACACCACCCTGTCCTGATCTCCGGCTACAAAATACCCCATATAGGTTTCCAGCGCTTCCCATGCATTTTCCAGTACCTGAACATCGCGGTTGGATTCAATCAGAAGCTTTTTGGGTTTACCTGCCTGATAGGCATCGCGGATCAGGACGGCATTTTCCAATACACCTGAGTCCACCAGTTGGCGGCGCACCTCCGACAGGTGGGCGTGAAATACCCGGAGGCCACCGCTTTTAAGCAAAAGATCAGGGTCAAGCGCCGGAGAATCATTGTGGCCGACTGGTGGCAACTGCACCGGATCTCCTACAATGATCAGCTTGTTGCTATCATCATTGGAATAAACATAAGCCAGCAAATCCACCAGCAGATTGTTTTGTGTATTGCTGTCGCGGTGGTTGCCGATCATGGAAGCCTCATCGACAATATAGATCACACGGCCCGTTTCCTTGTTTTCTTTCAGGTCAAAATATAGTTCTCCCGCGCTGTTTTCGATGGGAGAATAGATATGGTGGTGAATGGTATAGGCGAGGCGTTTGGTGCGTTTGCTGATCACTTTGGCAGCTCTGCCGGTAGGTGCAAGCAGGATAACCTTAAACCCCGATTTTCGCAAAATTTGGGTAAACAGACTGATCAGAAAAGTTTTACCCGTACCCGCAGAACCCGTAAGCAGATAGGCAGAAAAAGCCTGCTTGCTTCGCAGAAAATCAATAAAAACATGCAGGGCATCATCCTGATCCTCGGTTAGTGTAATATCATCCTTTCCCAGCAGGTCTTTGAGTAAATGGGATTTGGGATCGGGCATGGAGGTTTATTTAGAGAAAACAGAATGATAATTCATCCCAAATTAGCATTTTCTTATGTGATTTCCTTGAATTGAATCACCGGCTTTCCATTCACACCATCATCAGCCCTCTTGTTTTGAGTTCGCTCCACAAATCGGACTGAATCAAATCCTCAAATGGGCCCCAGCGTTCTTCTTCCCATTCGGTCTTTAGTTCCTGAAAAAGCATAGGATTTTCTGCTCCGGGCAAAAACCGCGGAAACCGCTCATAAAGCCACTCTCCGATCTTATAGGATGTCTGTAACACCCAGTCTTCGTTTTTGAGGTAAAAGGTAAGCCGGGTGCGCGTTTGGGGGTTAAGATAAGAGTCTTTCTCCGGCAAAGGCCCGATCCAGGTTACGCGGCTCGTGGGGGCGTGTGTACGGTCTCTTTTCTCAATTTCATTCCAGATGTAATTCCCTGGGACAGATGGCTCCGGCATGGCAAAATCAAACCAGTCTCCCAAAGGGCGATCCAACTCATATCCCAGCATATAATAATGCAGCGACTTCTTTAATCCTTCGCTAAATGCCTCGTGATCCGCACCCTCCGGATCGTCGTGAAACAAATCATTGTCAGCAAATCCGCCAAAGTCCGGCCCCGACCGCACTACGCCGTATGCCGCCGGATCAAATCCTACCGGGCTGTGCGCCGTCATCGCAAAGTGGTGCCAGAAGCCTGAATGAATGATGTTATTGTAAAACATCTGTCTGACCATTTCAAGGGAATCTACAGTCTCTTGTGCAGTCTGTGTCGGGAAACCGTACATCAGATAAGCGTGAACCATTATCCCTGCTTCATAAAAAGCTTGAGCTACCCGTGCCACTTGTCCTACTGTTACGCCTTTTTTCATTTTTTTGAGCAGCCGGTCGGAGGCTACTTCGAGTCCGCCCGAAACTGCGATGCAGCCAGAAGCTTTGAGTAGGCGGCACAGGTCAGGGGTAAACCGTTTTTCAAAACGGATATTGGTCCACCAGACTACGGTCAAACCTCTGCGGATGATTTCGAGGGCGAGGTCGCGCATCAGGGCAGGCGGGGCGGCTTCATCCACGAAGTGAAAACCGTTTTCTCCTGTCTGTGCCATGATCGTCTCCATCCGGTCGCAGAGCAGGGCGGCGTCCACAGGTTCGTACCGGCTGATATAGTCTAGGCTGATGTCGCAAAATGAACATTTACCCCAATAACATCCATGTGCCAGGGTCAGTTTGTTCCACCGTCCGTTGCTCCAGAGGCTGTGCATGGGGTTGGTCAGTTCGA
Source organism: Bacteroidia bacterium (assembly GCA_041391665.1). Lineage (NCBI taxonomy): Bacteria > Pseudomonadati > Bacteroidota > Bacteroidia > Bacteroidia bacterium. Next base: position 2,588,064 of record JAWKNO010000001.1, read on the forward strand.
TCACAGAGAGGTATTGCTGAAGCGACAACCCTTCGTAATCGGGAGTACCGACTTCCCGCTGGGGAATGTCTTTTTCGGGGGCGCCGTTGAGAAAGCGAACACCTTTATCGGTGCGCACAAAGGTGCGTTTGAGTTGGGATGCTGGGCGCAGCCCTTCGATATGCTCAAGCAGGCAAAGCAGCGGCGCCTCGCCATCGTCGAGGCAGACAAAATCAATATAATCAAATACCCGGGGTTCGCGCAGGCGGCGAAGTTCGGTATTGGCGTAGCCGCCGCCGAGGGCGATTTTGATTTCGGGATAATGGGTTTTGAGGTACTGCCCGGTTTTTAGGGCGGCAAAAAGGTTGCCGGGAAAAGGCACGGAGAGACATACGAGTTGTGGTTTTTCCCGGCGAATATATTCTTCGACGATTTCCTGAAGATAGCGGATAACCAGCGTATCAGGCACTTTAAGCTCGGTTTCCAGTTCATCAAAATGGGTAGTGGTGCGACCCAGCCTTTCTGCGTACCGGCTAAACCCAAAGTGCGGATCAATGGTCTCTTTGATCAGATCGGCAAGGTCTTCGAGGTAAAGCGTCGCCAGATGGCGGGCTTTGTCCTGAATGCCCATGGTGCCAAACTCTTCCTCAAGGTCATCTTTATGCTGAAAACGGCTGGCCTCGGGCAGATAACTCCGGTCGCAGATGCGATGCGCGAGGGTAGGGTTTTTGTGCTGAAGAAACCGTATCACCGGCTCAATGGTATTCAGGTATTGGTTACGCAACTGATAGATCCGGTAAACATTTTCGGAGACTTCCATCTCCAGGGTTTCGAGTTCGTCAAAAACGTCCTGCAACCCCGCGCGTGAAAACATGCGGAGTATCACCTCCATTCCCAGATCGGCCTGAGCGGCTTCGTATCCTTTGGTGTTGAGAAAACCTTTGAGATACATCGTCGCCGGATAAGGCGTATTCATCTGGGTAAAGGGCGGGGTAAATAGCAGGGTTTTTGGTTTCATTTGTTTAAGCAGATATCCCCCTGCAATTATACTCAGATTTTATTGTAAAACGATTTCTATATCGTAGGCTTTGGCTTTCAGTTTTTTTAGGATAAAAGATTGTGTTGTTTCCAGATTGTCGGAAAACGAATTAACAGAGGAACCATTCAGGGGAGATCGGATATAGAAATGAATTTCGGTGTTTTCTTCGATTCCGCCAAAGTCTATGATGGGGTATAAAGACAACATTCCCTGCGCAGAGGTGGATCTCAAAATGGCTTCTGAATATGTTAGCCCCAAAGAATCTACTTTCGCGGCGATTTGTTCAGCGGTTTCCTCCACGGAAAAATAAGCGTAGGCTTGTTCTACAGGCTCTCCTTGTTCATTTACCACGCGCAGCGTCAGTTCGAGCGCCAATGGATTAGAAAGTTCGGTGCTACAGGAATAAAACAGCAATAACGAAAAAGCTATCAACACAAAATAAGTCTTAAAATTTTTCATAGTTGAAGGATTTAAAGAGTTTATTCAGAATATAAATGACGAACCAGATCAAGCGTTCCTCCCCCATCACCTACAGCATGTACATTTACATCCATTTGTGTCACTCGGAAAAGCTCGCAAAAACCATCCATCACTTGAAAGATACCATGGGGATAAAGGAATTCATATTGCCAGGCAAAATTATCTGCCGGAACAATCTCATCAACAATGGGAGACAAAAAATGATTGTTATGTGAGTTATTGCCATTCGACCAGGATGAATAAACAGAATAATTAATATTACATCCATGAGGATCATTTTTGCCAAATTTGTGTACCCAATTACCCGCTATGTGAAAATTAGGCCGATAGCTGCTCCTTGCTGCCCATTCACCAAAACTCTTTTTCTGAGCATAAAGTTCAAACCAGTGTTCGATTGTAATGTCTGTTGGATTTGGTATAGAATAATCAGTAGCCCAGCCTCTTAATTGATACGCTGCTCTGCGTTTTGGATTTGATCCCGCTTCATAAACCCACCTATAGAAATATGAAGCAGATCCCCATGAAGCAGCACTTCTTTGGTTTCCGTTTTCGGGTGTGTTTGCAACCAAAATCCCTGACGAAAAATTACTGTTAGTGACCCTAAAAAGATAATGTCTGTTCTCTATTTCCCCATCAATCCAATGTCTTATACTGCCTCTTAATAATAGAGAAAGAGTATCCCCTACTATCACAAAACCTTCCGCGCTCAGGCAGGTAGCATGGGCAATAGGAGAATTAATTGTATATGTACTTGCTGTATCAGAATCTTCATATATGATAATTTCGTTCTTGCTTCTAGCTTCCAAATATAGTTCTGAGTGCTTTGGTTTAGGAATACCTAATGCTACGATTTGATCGTCATTATATCCCTGATCCAAATAAGTCCGATAATATTCTAGCTCTCTTTGTTCTTCGGCTTCCAATATATTCTCAAATATTGAAGCTCGTGAAATAAATCCATGTTGAGACTCCCAAGATCGTCGTTTTTCTTTGGAGAGGTTTCCTAAAGAATCGGCCAGTTTATAAAAATCCTGCCAGTTTTCAAAAGCGAGTATCCCTGAATGAACAGATATGGCTATAGAATTACTCTCTTTTTTCGGTTGTATAATGGATTCATGGGATTGTTGACAACTGATTAAAAATAAATTAATCATAATGGACAAAATAATGTTTAATTGTTTTTTTTGCATGTTTTTGGGTTTAATGAAGTTGAATAAAGTCAAGGCAAATTATCTGTAGATTTTGTAAAAATGAAGCATAATTGGGATACTACAATAAGGATGGTGTCAAATAACAAATTTTTAAGAGAATTGTCAAATATATATTTCGATTTTCGGATCATGTAAAAAACCAGTGCATCTGCAATTTAGGGAGTGGAAAAAAATAACTTCCAGATTTTACTAAGGGATTTTGTGCGAAGACAAGGAAGAAAAACCGAGTTTGGCGAGCCAAATGAGGCTTTTTCTGACGCAATATTCGTGCAAAAGACCGCGTCAAAAGCGGAAGTTATTTTTTGACTGTCCCTTAGTGAAGTCACTTTCAATGGGAATAAGCCATGAGCAATGTGGGGGGTAAAGACAAAACGGATTCGGTTACCTGGATTTTTGAGAAATTTTATTCTTGATAATCGGGATTTGAGGATGCCTTTCTTGCCAGCAGACTAAGGTTTCGGATAGATAGATGTTGGGTTAGTAACTATCCCAATTTGATCCATAAAAACATCCTGCAACCCCGCGCGTGAAAACATGCGGAGTATCACCTCCATTCCCAGATCGGCCTGAGCGGCTTCGTATCCCTGGGTTTTGAGAAAACCTTTGAGATACATCGTCGCCGGATAAGGCGTATTCATCTGGGTAAAGGGCGGGGTAAATAGCAGGATTTTTGGTTTCATTTCTGTAGTAAGTCTCGCGCTGCGAGTGCAAGAAACATAAAATTTGTGGCACCGCCACCCATCACATATTCAGTTTGTTGCCAGAAGTAAGGCCATATTTTCAGCTCGGGGAGGTCGGGGCGAATGAGGGCTGTGCCCGAAACCGATCCGCCCGGTATATACGACCATTCGTCGCGGTTGACGCCATACGCCACAATGATCGATTCGACCCCAACTCCCGACACAAAAGAAGCAGTATTGTTGCCGGGGTGTACACCCAGCACAAAGTTGAGTGAATTGAGCATAGGTTCGGCGGGGAAAAGGTCGGGATATCCTTTGTGGAGGAAATACTGATTTACCCCAAAACTCTGAATGCCCCAGCCTGCGCCCCAGATATTGGGCCGGTATTCTACGCCGAAAGGGGTTTCTTTCACCCGCTCGGCCTGCGTTTTGGCGTATTCGGCCATCGCCGCGCGAATGGCCATGTTAAACTTTTTATCCTGAATTACGCCTGCAACTCTGGCCAGCGATGGGCCTGACCAGCCGATGGCTTTGACGATTTGTTCCTGTCTGCTGACGATAAAAGTCTCATACTTTTTATCTTTGGTAGCAAGGAGTAATTCTGCGGCCAGATCGATCATTCCCGGTTGCTGGGCATCTTTGTACTGTTCCCAGATCGCCTGCGCGATGCCCAGGCAATCATTGGCGAGGGTATCGTTGTAGCCTTTGAGTGCGCGGTAAGCCACGGCCATACTGGAGGCCACGCCGATTTCGCGGCGGGGATTTTCTTCGGTAAATACCCAGCGGTCGTCCATGATGCCGGAAGTGGTTCCGGTCCGTTCATTTTTTTTCAGGGAAGGGTCGTATTTGAGATTGTCGGTCATGACCATTCCGTCGCCCAGCAGCGTGTATTGGCGAAGGTCGGAACAGATGATTCCGCGGTAGAGGCGACCCAGTGCTTCATATCCGCCGACAACGGTAAGCGCCCCGTGTTCAATCTGCTGGAGCACATCGGGTTTGCCGTCGGGGCGGTGCATTTCAACGATTTTTCCCGCCTGATCAATGGTCGTGGCGTCGTAATTCACCCCAAACAATTCGTACATATAGGCCAGCATCCGGGTAGTGGTGGCCTGGGATTCGACGCGGAGGTCGTAGTCGCCTGCGTCATGCCAGCCGCCGACATTGAGGCCGGGTACGGACTGGTGGGGTTGATATTGGGTTAATGTGGATTTACCCTGCACATAACCGTCAAAATGATTGAGATCGACCGGCGCCATCAGCGCGTCGTCGTCGTGACAGAGTCCGTGCCAGACTTTGTACCGGTCATTGATGCGCATATGGCACATTTGTACGGGGAGGTAATATTCGAGTGTAGGCTGCCATACGTGGCGGTCATATACGGCTGGGCTGATCTGGAAGGGAATCGAAAGCGTTTCCCCGTATTTTACCTGATACATACCTGCAGATTTGACATCGGAAAAATCAAACCGCAGGTAGTTGTACCGCAAAAATTTCCCCCAAAACTCCGGCTGAGCGGTTTTCACTTTTTCCAGTCCGCCATTTTCCGAAACCTTCCACAGGCTGATTTCTCCGAGCCCTTTATCGGTCGCGTCAAGCTCTATCACTGCAGTTTTAGGCTGGCCGGGGTGATATCCCACCTGCGACACCTGAATGACGGGCGGGTATTTCCAGTCTTTTTCATGGCCGGGGGTGATAACCATTTCCAGTACATTTTTTAGTTTGCCTTTTTGGGCGAGGGTACGGACGACAAACCAGCCGTTGTTAAATTCTCCCCTGCCGTCGAGCAGTTGCACTTCCTGTCCATTTGCTTCAAAAACGATCATCTCCGATTTTTTTTCAGGGACAATTACCAGTCTTTTTCCTGAAGCAAGTGCCTGGGAGTGGATTTTTTTATCTCCGTCATAACTTACCGGCCCGTTTACCTGACGGGGGAAAATGCCCAGTTGGTCATCCATGATGAAAGATTTCCCAAAGTAGAAACCGGGAAACAATTCGATATTAAATCCGACCTTCCCATACCATTCGTCAGGAAGCGGTTTGTCGAGGTCAATAGAAACGCGAAACGATTCGCCTTCAGATTTCACCCTGACGTGGTAGGTAAAGTTGAGGTCAGGATAATCGATAGGATTAAACCCTGTACGATTTTTGGAGGAGTCGGGATACCATAGTGTTACGCGGATTTCGTTGTTTTCGCGATCGATGTCTGTTTTACCCTTTTTAGGTACGGGCGACCATTGTCCGGGCGTGGGTTCGAGGCGAAGATCGCCGTTGGCTGCAACACGTTCGCCATTTTGTACTATTGTGACTCCGCCCTGATGGCCGTCTGGGTAAAAGTCCTGAAAGACCATGACGTTGAGTCCGGGTACTTCGAAATAATCATTTTCGCTGATGGGGATGTTGTTTTGAGCGGATGTAATTCCGGCCATCAGCACACAAGACAAGGATAGAATGTAGTTTTTCATTTTGAGGAAAGATAATTTGAATGTAATCTACAAACGCTTTGCGTACTCTCCGAGAACTGAGAGATATTTTGATCGAAGATCATCTCTCAGCCTTTGAACGCAGATTACGCAGAGTACCACGCGGAGGAACGCAGAGACTACACAACACCCTTTGCGTCTGCCCATGCAGATGCGATTCCTTTGCGGACTTTGCGTGAACCATAAAGATGTTGATCGAAGATCATCTCCCTGCCTTTGAACGCAGATTACGCAGAGTACCACGCGGAGGAACGCAGAGACTACAACACCCTTTGCGAAACTCTGCGATTCCTTTGCGGACTTTGCGTGAACCATAAAAATGTTGATCGAAGATCATCCCCCTGCCTTTGAACGCAGATTACGCAGAGTACCACGCGGAGGAACGCAGAGACTATACAACACTCTTTGCGTTACTTTGCGATTCCTTTGCGGACTTTGCGTGAACCCTCAAGATGTCGATCGAAGATCATCAAAATCCGTAAAGGAATTATTTAAATTTTAACCAAGTTTTTCCCCGGCGAAAGCGGATATTCTTTCCCCTTCCATTCAAATACGCCTGACAGCCCCTGAGGCAGTTCCACCTCGGCTTTGAGTTTTTTGCCCTGATTGTCGAGGGTCATGGAAATGGTTCCTGAAGGGTGCGGCATGGAAGCGGTGAGTTGCTTCAGATCTCCCAGTGCCGGGGCAATCCTCACAGTTTTGAAGCCTGGAGAAGCTGGTGTGATTCCCGCAACGGTGGCCAGCAAATCGTAATTGGGGCTGGCACTCCACGCATGGCAATCGGAGCGGGTAGGATCGGGTTTTTCGGCGAATGTCGTCAGTCCGAGGTCAAGCATATCGCGCCAGGGCTGAATCTGGGGCAGGTACTGATCGGCCATTCCGGTTTTGACCAGGGCGCGGAAAAGGTAAAATTTGAAGTAAAACGTCGCCTGGATCAGGCTTTTGTCTTCAAGTATTCGCTGCATAAGTTTTGGCTGCTCCTGTTCTGCCACGGCATCGGTGAGAATGGCGAGCATATTGGCGTGCTGCGAATAAATATCCTGCCCGGGAACATCCGAAAACAGGCCTTTCTCCGAATTCCAGCAACGCTGATACACCGCCCTGACAATCTGTTCTCTTTGTTTTTTGTAACGGTCGGCGTAATAGTTTTCTCCGAAGGCGCGGTGAAGTTCTTCTGCCTGCCGTAGGGTATAAGCATACTGAAGGCTGAGGATACTGCTGTTTCCCTCTGCATCCTGTACAGGGATTCCCCCAATTCCCGCATCTGGGTCGTTTCTCCATTCGTCGGTCCAGTCCACAAAATTCCACCAGAGGGTTTTTTTGAGGAGATTCTGGCTGTTCATCTGTGTTTCGTACCAACCGAGTACAGCGCGTGTTCCCGGCAGAAGCGAATGAATATAGGCGGTATCGGGCCGGTGCATCCAGTAGTCGTGGATCATAGAAACCCAGAATAGCGAGTACGTGGGAATCAACTGTAGTTTCTGGCAGGGATAACGGCTCTGCGTTAGGCCGTTCCACAGCCTTGATTCCTCAAAGTCGTTGATGGCGCGGCGCATCAGGCGGTCATCGCCCGCTACATATAGCGAAATCAGCGCCTGGATCCTGGTGTCGCCGACATATTGAAGTTGTTCGTAGTAGGGGCAGTCGTAATAGGTCTCTCCGGCGCAAAGTCGTGCCGTTCGCCAGCCGGTTTTCCATACGTCAGAAAGCCAGGGCTGGTCTGTGGTGATCCGGGCTTTTTCTTCGAATGGATAACCGGTATAAGATGCCTGAATATCTTTCAACACCAGCGGCTGATCTCCCGTCTGAATATCGAGCTGCATATACCGCCAGGTGCGAAGCCAAAGGGGGCGAAACACGCGATTCTCTCCTCCATCGGGCATAAACCGGTCTGCATACCCTCTCATCTCTTTCCCCTCGATTTCGTTGCGGTTGCCCTTTTGCCGGTTGGCGTCAAATAAAGCTTCGCTATAGCTAACTTTAATTTCTGCTTCAGCGCCGCCATTTACCGTAAACTCAGGATAACCGGTAACCAGATACGTTTGGTCGAGCAGCATGCTGACGGTTGTATTTGCCGGAATGGTTAAACTGGTGGTTCCTTTGAGAAGGTTTGCCGGAACATCAACTCCGCTGCTTCTGCGCACTTGTTGCAGTCTTACCGGGAAACTTTCCATCATCGGTATGTCGCGTGGCATAAGCAGCCAGTTGCCGTCGGTTCCCCGTCCAAATCCCTGCCCGGTTGATAACTGTCCGGCGGAAACCCAACCGCTGTCGTCGTATCCGGAAGATTCCCAGCCCCACGGGTATTTTTTGCCATCTACAATATCACCCGGGCCTACGACAATATAGGTGTGAAGATCCCAGAAACTTTTCAGTTCGGGTGAATAGGCCTCATTTTGCACCACCTTCCACGAAACGTCGGTATTGACTATTTTTTCGGCTTCACCTTCTCCCTGAAGGATAAAAGCAGTTTGCTGTGTCGTCTGAGCTGCGGGGGAATGTTTTCCAAAGTTCCATACGACGGCAGCCAGCACATTTTCACCTGTATGAAGATGCTGCGCGATATCGACACTTTCAAATCGCCAGTGGCGGAGATCGCCGCGGGCAGGGCCGAGGCTTACTTCTTTGCCATTAACCAAAAGCCGGTAACGGTTGTCAGCGGAAACATGGACGATAAAAGTGGACGGAACTGTCGCCAGGTCAAACTTTTTGCGGAAGTGATACACTCCGTATTCCTGTGCAGGAGCAGTGGGGTGAATAATCCATCTGGCTTCCCAGAAACCATTGATCCATTTGGGATTGATAGGTACATTCTGGGCCTGACTGGCGGGTAAAAATAAAAGTGTGAGCAATAGGAGGAGAAGATTTTTCATCGGAGGAGGCGTTAGTTGGAATATCTTGAAAGCCACGAATAACACAAATTCACACGAAAATTTACCCATAAGATAAACAGAACCTTTCTTTATAGTATCCTATTCTGTGACGATCTGAGCGATAATTTCTTCCGGAGAAAGGGAAATATCGATCGTAATGGCGTTGGCAGGCATTTCAAGCGTTTGAAATTGCGAGGTGAGCAACGCCGGCGGCATAAAGTGATCTTTGCGCTGCAACATCCTTTCTTCAATGATCGCTCTGTTGCCGTTAAGAAAAATCCATTCGGTTTGCCCTTCGATTTCTTTGGCAAGGATACGCCGGTACTCTTCTTTCAGTGCAGAACATGCAATCACAGCACCGGCACCAGCCAATTGGTTTCTGGCCGTAACAGCGATATTTTCCAGCCAGGGGATGCGATCCAGGTCGTTGAGCGGCTGGCCGCTTTTCATTTTTTCGATATTGGATGGTGGGTGGAAATCGTCTGCATCGAAGAACGGGATATTCAGTTTTTCAGCCAGCATTTTCCCGATGGTGGATTTGCCCGAACCAGCTACGCCCATTATGTAGTAGATTTTCATATACCGCGTTTTTCCTGTGAATATAGTAGTTTGGCCATTACAGAAGGGTGATATCAGGTATGATTGTATTTATTCTATTCAACCATTATTTTTATAAACTATGAATCAACACAAAATTATTCTTATCCTGATTGCGATGTTTGTATGGGCTGGCTGTCTCAAACAAGATTTCAACAAGCAGGCCGGCGAGGGACTTTACACGGGTAATATGTACCGCACCCTGCAATCACTGAATCCACAGTCCGGCCTGACTACATGGGACACTACGTACACAGAGACAATAGAAGTTGTAACCACCACTGACAGCATCTGGTTTGTGGTAGGAGATAATCCTCCATTGGGGTTTATCCTGGAAGATGATAAATCATATGAAAATGCCTACGGTTCTGGTAATGGGCGGAGTTTTCACCTTACCGGGAAAGACAGCCTGATTTACAATGAGGGAACTTATTATGGCAATGGTACTACCCAATACGAACAGACCAGTGCCAGTTTTCAGGGTAAGAGGAAGTAGGATCGTTTATTTCCATTGCCTGCTCAGTTCATCCCAGGTCAGGAGTACACATTTTTTGCGGGCGGGGAAATCCCTGGCTGCCTGAAAAACAAACAGCGGTTCCGGAAGATCGGTGGGTTGGGGGAAATTTGCTTCCGGTGAAACCAGCGCCTGGAAAGGCTGATGAAGTTTTTCAAATGTCCTTTTATCCATTCCCGGCAGCAGCGATACCAGCAGAGAAGCCGAAGCTTTGGACAGGGCGCAGCCATAGCCATGAAAAGAAGCATCCGCAATCACTTCACCTTCAAATTTGATATACAGGAAAAACTGATCCCCGCAAAACTGGTTGTAGGCTTCAACCACGCGGTCGGCGTCGGGCATTTTTTCATACCTTACCGGATGGTCATTGTGGTGGAGGATCGTGGGATGGTAGAGAGAGTGGGACATGGGGGTGAAAATACCTGATTTTTCTCTTTCGATAAAAATTTAGGGAAATTTTCCTTAATTGTGTTTCCATTTTACCGAATAAATGGCATAAGTGAATAAAGCTTGTTAAATATTCGAAATGAAAGATATTCAGGTTTCCCAAGAGTTTAGAACAGGTGTTGTGAAAGCGGTCCTGGCGATTTTAATGTTTTTTGTAGTATATATTCTGCTTGTCCTGCTATCAATAGCAATGACGGTTTTATGTGGTTATCTGGGCATTTGGCTAATCATCTCATTTCCCAGCATCATAGCCCTTCTCGGTGGGATTGGTTTAATAAGTTTAGGGATTCTAATATTGATTTTCCTGATAAAATTTTTATTCACAACCAGGGAAGTTGAACTTGATGACTGGGTAGAAATCAGTAAAGAAGAGCAACCTGGGTTGTTTGAACTTGTTGACGGTTTGGTGAAAGAATCAGGAACTGATTTCCCCGGCAAAATCTATGTATCAAGTCAGGTAGGTGCTTCAGTCTTTTATGATTCCAGTTTCTGGAGTATGTTTTTTCCGATAAAAAAGAACCTACATATTGGTCTGGGGTTGGTTAATTCTGTAACAATTGAAGAGTTAAGAGCGATTCTTGCTCACGAGTTTGGCCATTTTTCGCAAAAAAGCATGCGTTTGGGAAGTTTTGTGTACAATGTAAACCGGGTGATTTATAATCTGGTATTTGAAAACGAGTCATACAATAAACTGATCGAGCGTTGGGCCAATATAAGTGGATATTTTTCGATTTTTGTTTCTCTGGCTGTATATATAATTCGTGGGATTCAATGGTTACTAAAAAAGACCTACGAAGTGGTTAATCTCAGCTATTTGAATTTATCCAGAGAAATGGAGTTTCATGCAGATGCAGTTGCTGTCAGTGTGACGGGGGGAAGCCAGTTTAGATCCGGATTATTGCGTGTGCCTTTTGCAGAGCATGCGTATAATTCTGTCTTGCAGTTCTACGACCTAAAAGTTAAAGATGGAATTAAAAGTAAAAACCTGCTTGAAGAACAATTCTTTGTCATGGATTTCTTAGGAAAGGAAATTGGGCTGGATTTTGAAAATCATTTACCCCAAATTAACCTAGACAATCTGAATAAATACAACCAGTCAAAACTTGTCATCAAAGACCAATGGGCATCTCATCCAGCAATAGAAGATAGAATTGCAGCAATAGGGAAACTGGATTCTGGAGAAAAATTACTGATATCCCCGCCCGCCAACGAACTTTTTTCTCATCTTGGTAAGATTCAGGAACTTGTTACAACGCTGATCTTTTCTTCTGTAAACTACTCCCAAAAACCTTCTGATAATAGTTTGGAAGATTTTATCAGAGATTTTGTCGAAGTGCATGAAAAAAACTCATTTGATAAAATATACAATGGCTTTTATAGCGACAGGATACCGGTTTTATTTGATGTAGATAGTATTGACTATAGTCAGTCTGCATTTGCTTTTGAAGAGCTTTTTGCTGAAGATAAACTGAAAATGGTGTATTCTGCAAAAGAGATTGAGCAAAATATCAGGTTTTTCACGGCAGTTATGAACAAAGAAATCAAAATTAAAAGCTTTGATTATGACGGTGTTAAATATGGTGCGAAAGACAGCAGAATGCTCAAAAAGAAGCTGGAAAATGAGTTGACAGAGCTGAATAATTTGCTTGCCCAACACGATAAGGATATCTTCATCTTTTTCTGCCACCTTGCCCAAAGCCAAGGACTGGACTCCATTCTGAAAGATAAATATAAATGCTACTTTACCTATGATCAGGAACTTGACCAGAAGCTTGAGTTTATTTCTGAACTGATGAAATTGGCTTCATTCATGCATCAAGAGACGCAAGTTGAAGCAATTAAGACAAATATGATCGAGCTGAAGAGAATGGAAAATAGTAGGCTAAAGCCCGATATTGAGCAGATGCTTGGGAACGAATTGCTCCAACAGGAAATTACTCCAGAGATTAGGGAAACGCTCGAAAAATATATTTCCAAAGACTGGGTTTATTTCAGGAGTCCGGATTATTTTGAGGATTATATTGAAATGTTTTTCGACGCAGTAAGGTATTACCAGTTTCTGTTATTGCGGACTTACTTTTTGCTGAAAAAAGACTTACTTCATTATCAAAGGCAATTGCTTCCTTCCACCGACATAGCAGCTTAAAAAATGCGGATATCGAAATGGGTAACTCTCTGGATTTTAATCCTCTTCCTCTCCTGCACCTCAACCGATGGGCCGGTCGTTCAAACCGACATCTTCATCCTCAGCGGCAGCGAAGCGGGTTTTACTGCCGCCATTCAGGCGGCGCGGATGGGCAAGTCGGTCGTGCTTGTCGAACCTACCGGCCACCCCGGCGGTATGATGGTTGAAGGGATTGTAAAAGATATTCGCTTTGGTAGCTCGGTCGTTATTGGTGGCATCGCCAGAGAGGTATATACCGCACTCGAAGCGCATTATGGCCGCGAACCCCGGTTCGGGGATTTTGACTGGTATTCGCCTTACGAACCTTCCGTCGCCGAAGACATTATTGAGGATTTCCTCGCCCGCGAAAAAAATATCACCCTCATCCGAAATACCCGTATCCGGGAAAATAAGGGGGTGAAAAAAGACGGGGCCTCCATTCGCAGTGTCGTGCTCGAAAACGGAATGGAAGTTCGTGCCAAAGTATTCATCGATGCCTCGGTCGAAGGGCATCTCCTGCATTTTGCGGGGGTAACTACCGAAACCATCCGCGAAGGCAATGCCAAATACGACGAAACTAAAAACGGCATACAGATCAAAAATGATTACCGCCAGTTTTCGGTAAATGTCGATCCCTATATTGTTCCCGGTGATCCTGAGAGTGGGCTTATTCCGACCATTCAGCCGGGTAAAATCGGCGAAAATGGTGCGCCGGACAAATATATTCAGGGTTTTTGCTTTCGGCTGTGTCTTACCCGTGATTCTGCCAATGTGATTCCTGTCCTGAAACCACAAAACTACAACCCGCAGACGTACGAAATCTATCGCCGCTACCTCAAAGCTGGCGGTCAACTGTTTTCCCCCTCCGCAAACCGCGAAAATGGAAAAACAGACCTGGGAAGCTGGCACGATCTTTCCGCCAATCTCTACGGCGAAAACTGGCGATATCCTTCAGGAAATTATGCGACGCAGGATAGTATCGTCAGGTATCACCGCGATTTTACCCAGGGACTGATCTGGTTTCTGCAAAACGATCCCGCCGTGGATTCGCTTACGCGCGCCAACTGGGCCGGGTGGGGGTTATCCAAAGATGAGTTTACCGACAACGGCGGCTGGCCACGGCGACTGTATATCCGCAGCGCCCGGCGAATGGTTTCCGATTATGTAATCACCGAACACCATACCCGCAGGGAAAATCCTAAAGTCGCTGACGATGTTGTTGCCATTGCCTGGTGGCCGCCCGATACACATCATGCGCGGCGGATTGTCAAAGACGGGTTTGCCTACAATGAAGGATTTGTTTTCGGCGGAAATGACTGGCGACCCTTTCCTATATCGTGGCGTGCGCTGATTCCCCGCCGGTCGGAATGCACCAATCTCATCACGCCGACTTGCCCATCATCAAGTTATGTGGCCTACGGTGCGATAAGGATTTTGCCCACATTTATGATTTTGGGGCAAAGTGCAGGGAGTGCAGCCGCGATGGTAGCGGATGAAAATATTCCGGTTCAGGAATTGGATTACAGCCTGCTCAGAGAGCGGTTGCTGGATGACGGGCAGATTCTGGTTATTCCGCCAGACTGGCTACGATATGTGATGTCGGAGGGGTGAATTTCTTATTATTAGATCATTGTTTTTCGGAATTATAAAGTAATTGGGAGTTTCTGCTAGACTTTGCGCTTCCTCTACGTCCTCATATGTTTGCAACTTAATGAAACTGATCTTCGATCAACATTTTTATGGTTCACGCAAAGTCCGCAAAGGAATCGCAAAGTAACGCAAAGGAAGACAAGGTGCTCTCTGCGTTAATTCCTGTCTGCTCTTGCAGATGCGTTGTACTCTGCGTAATCTGCGTTCAAAGGCAGGGAGATGATCTTCGATCAACATTTTTATGGTTCACGCAAAGTCCGCAAAGGAATCGCAAAGTAACGCAAAGTAACGCAAAGGAAGACAAGGTGCTCTCTGCGTTCCTCCGCGTGGTACTCTGTGTTACTTTGCGTCCCCACACAGGGAAATGATCTTCGATCAATATTTTTATGGTTCACGCAAAGTCCGCAAAGGAATCGCAGAGTTTCGCAAAGGAAGACAAGGTGCTCTCTGCGTTCCTCCGCGTGGTACTCTGCGTTACTTTGCGTCCCCACACAGGGAAATGATCTTCGATCAATATTTTTATGGTTCACGCAAAGTCCGCAAAGGAATCGCAGAGTAACGCAAAGGGTGTTGTGACTTCTGCGTTACTCCGCGTGGTACTCTGCGTTACTTTGCGTCCCCACACAGGGAAATGATCTTCGATCAACATCGTGAGGGTTCACGCAAAGCTTAGCAGAAGTGCATTTTATGATCGCAATAGGTTTATAATTCTGGTTAAAAAACGTCTCTGATTGCATAGTGAGATACAATAAAAGACTCCGTCTCAATGGGGCATTTCCTAAACCTCCACCCCCTTAATCTTAATCGTCCATGCGTATTTTGTCAGACGGTTATTTACCTGTTGAAGGTCTGTGGGGATGGTAATGACTACTTCGTCTCCTTCCATTTTCCATGAAAGGGTTCCTTCATATCCAAGCATGGTGATTTCGCTACCGGCTTCGGGACGTACCTGCTTGAGACGCAGGGTATTGCCGGGCCAGGCTGTTGAAATCGCGTAAATGAAGGCGCCGTCTTTGCTCCGGGTGTAGAAGGTGTGATCTCCTTCATGAAATTTGTTGAGCCGGCTGGTGGCATAGATGGCTTCTTTATTTACATCCAGCCAGTCGCCCATTTCGGCGAGTCGCTCGACACTCGGTGCAGGAATCAATCCTTCGGAAGTTGGTCCGACATTCAGCAGGTAGTTTCCGCCTTTGGCGGTAATTTCGATGAGGTTGTGTATCAGCATTTCCGCTGATTTCCAGTTGTTGTCGCCTGATTTGAAGCCCCATGTATCATTCATGGTCATACACGATTCCCAGTCTGAAGCAGCGGTGCCTTCCAGAATCTCCTGCTCAGGTGTGCCAAAATCGCCGGCGTAGTTGAGATCGTTTTTGTTCATCCCCTGCATCCCTTGTCTGCCTTTGTCCACCCGGTTGTTGATGATCATGGCGGGATTCAGGCTGCGGAGGTAGTTGTAAGTTTCCAGTCCATCCTCGTGGGTCCAGTCTGTAATCCATTCTCCGTCAAACCACATGACCGGGGGGTTGTATTTGTTTACCAGTTCGGTGAGCTGGGGTTTGAGGTAGGTCTGTACATAGCGATCGAAGTTGGGGTTCGTCTGGTTCTTGTCGTTGTATTTGGGGTAGAATGGCGCCTGTGCATCGGGGTGGTGCCAGTCCATAATCGAATGGTAAAAACAAAGTTTGATTCCGGCCTCATCGCAGGCGGTTTTGAGTTCGCCGAGAATATCTCTTTTGAAAGGGGAGGCATCCATGATATCGTAGTTGGATACTTCCGAATCCCAGAGGCAGAATCCATCGTGGTGTTTGGATGTGATGACGATATATTTGATGCCAGCATCTTTAGCGATAGCAGCCCATTCTTTTGCGTCAAACTTTACGGGGTTAAACTGGGCCACAAACTGTTCGTATTCGGAAACGGGTATCTGGGCTTTTTCCATAATCCATTCACCGATACCCGGCACTTCTTCTCCTTTATAAACACCGGCAGGTACAGAATATGCCCCCCAGTGGATAAACATACCAAAAGTTGCATCGCGCCACCATTCCATCCGCTGGTCAAATGCTTCAGGAGTTTCGTGAGTAAAATCTTGTACCGGTGGTTCGGCGGCAGACTGTTGTGCAGGTTTGCAGGAAAAAAGCATCAGGGCGCAAATGCCGGTCAGAAGCAGGATGTGGTATTTCATAACGTGGTAGTATTAGCCAGACAATCACTGGCTAATTTAACCCATTCCTACGATTTTCCCGACAATACCACCTGTATTTTATCGGCTTTAATGATATTGCGTATGAAGTCCCGGTAGGGTTCATAGGATTCTGCTGGTTTGCGGGTTTTATGCATCAGCAGGCTTCGCGTGTAAATAAGTTTTCCCACTTCGGGTTGAAAGTCAATATTCGCCTCATAAACGCCAAAATCGCTCTCCACATGCAGAGGCATTTCCGGCATGCTTTCGATCACAAATCCTTCCGGCAACTGGTATTCAATCGTGTCGGTATCCCAGTATGGATATTTACTTACGACCGGCTGAGTGCGGCTTTCAACTTTTTCAGGAAGGTTGCTGTATCGTTCCAGCTGGTTGGGCGCGAGGAAAAATCGGGTTCCTGAAGCCGTTGCCCAGTTGACCGCATTGAGGTCATACGAATAGCGGTAAGTGGGTAATTCTGAAGCAATTGCGCCATCAAACTTAAATCCTGTCAGTTCAAAGCTTTTGGCGGAAATACTGTTTCTGATCCATTTTTCTTTTTCCCCTTCAGAAAGTGTAACAATGCCCTGCGCCAGATTATCCTGCTGATAACCGGTAGAAGTTACAACTACCTTTACCACTGCATTTCCTTTTTTGTCAAGGCTAACCGAAGCCTTTCTTTGTTGTTGGTTTGACTCAGGCGGGCTGGATGGCGTACGGGTGAGTTTTCCTCCTTCCGGCGTTACGACCAGTGCATATCGGTCTTCGGTAAACATCCCCAGATAGCCCGCCGGGTGATTGTTCATCGTACAGTCCATCCAGATCGTATCTTGTTCATTGGGTACACACAAGATGACATGGTTAAACTGGCTGCTGGAAAAATCAGGCAAAATATCTGAGGTAAAATCTCCCGCTTTGATGAGGACTGCGTGAGAATTAATTCCCACAGCGCTGAGCATACTTTTGGCATAATTGCTGAGTGCTTTGCAGTCGCCGTAGCCATTGTTATAGACATATTCTGCATCAAAGGTTTGCCAGCCGCCGATACCCAGTTGAATGCCCACGTAACGTGTATTCTCCTGAAGGTAGCGGTAAATGGCCTGTACTTTGGCTTCTTTTGTCGGAAGCTTTTCTGTAAGTGCGATGACTTTTTTCTCCAGTTCTTCGGGCAATTTATCTCTGCCTGCATTTAGCGTATGGAAAAACATGCCAAAATCGCTCCAGGACTGGTTTTTTCCTTTATATCCTTGTATCTCAAAAGAAGTTGGGGCAAGGTAAACCACCGGCACATATTCCCGCCAGGGAGGCCCCATCGGTTCGGTTTCAATCGCGGGCAGGCTATTTACCTGCCATAAGTAATGCGTGCTGCCTTTATCCTCGACGATATAGGGCTTTTCAGGCATATTTACCACTTTATAGCGGAAGTCCTGGCCTTCTGCGGTGATGATCTCCAGCCGGGCCTTTTCGACAGAGACATTCTCATCATCCTGTGGCATCCATGCCGGGAACCCAAACAGTCCGTTTTGCCCCAGGATATAGCGGATATGAACAGTATAGGGATATCGGTCGTGTTTCAGAGTGGCTACATATGCCCTGCTATCGTTGACAAAACTGCTGCCGTCGTCGGGCACAATATCTTCGATTTCATTGTTTTTTAGTTTTCTCACGAGATTTCCTGCTGCATCGTAGATTTCTCCGGAAATCTCTTTGGCGGTGAAAAATTTATCATGAGGAACAAAAATCGTAGTCAGATCGTCTGCATTGCGGTTGATGATGGTAATGGTGCGATCCACCGTAATCTCTGACTTCCTGTCGCTTTTCATCATGATAATCTCGTCAGACTGGCGAATGACTGCATTGGCGTCTTTCAACAGGGAGTCGGGAATCAGCGAAACCGCCAGTTGGGCAGGAAGCAACTGCGGAAGGCAAAAAAATAAAACGGTATAGGAAAATGCCCGGAAAAAAGATTTCCAGTTAGTGGCTGTTATTGTGTCAATCATCGTTATTCAATTTTTTTGAGCACAATCTGCTCGCTGTGTTTGGTTACGATATGGTCAAAAAACAGTTTGATATACTCGTATTCATCGGGTCTGAAAACGGTTTGTGCAATGACAATATCACTCACCAGTTGAATCTGGTTACTGCCGATTTCTTTGGCCTGATAAAAAAAAGTCGCGCCATTGTCAGGCAGTACAACCTTGGTCGCTTTGGGTAATTCTTCTATCTTAAATCCTTCCGGGATCAGAAGATTTAAAAAATATTTCTCATGAATCGGAATGGCAAAATCTACCGGATAGGTGCGTTCTGTTAATTTGAATGGATTTTCTTTTTGTGCTACAGAGAGGAGGGGTTGGACATAAATGAAATCTCCGGCGACATTGACAAAATCGGTTCCGGTGATATGACAGGATACTTCGAAGGGTTTTGCAGGATTATCCGCAGCGGTTGTTTTGACTTCAGAATATTCGACTTCACTCCATTCGTCGGTAATATGATTTTTGACAAACTCCTCTTCGTCTTTGTTTAGCTCACTCAGGCTAAAACGTGCATCTGCGGCGGCATACCCATTGGCGGTATGCGAAAGACTGCCATCGAGCGTTCCTTCTTCATCGAGTCGCATATTGACCATCCACGTGGTTTCCTGATTGTGGTTGGGATTGACATCTACCCATGCAGGCGAATTTTCGCTCAGGATAAACCCGGTTTCGTTGAGGTCAGTGGCCGGAAGCATACCCAGCGGCATAAAATCATCGATTGCATCGAGCAGGATGGGGCCTGATTCGACTCTCGCCACAACGATCACATGGTTAAACTGCGAGTAGATCGGGAAAATCTGCTGAATTTTGCCATGAGAGCGGGTGCTGAGAATCACGGGTTGTGCATTAATCCCTGCTTCTTTCAGCATATCGAGTAAGATCAGATTGATTTCTCCGCTGGAGCCTTCTTTTCTTTCAAATGCTGTATGCAAAGGATTTTGTGCTATGGTTTGAAATTCGCCATTCCACTTCATCGAACTGCGCACAAAATTGTAAATCAGTTCTGTTTGTTCTGCCTGTGTTTTTCCTTCCAAAGGCAGATCCTTTACAAGCCTGCGGATGCGGTTGTCGTTGAGCCGGAGTCCGAATGACTCGTCCTGCATATATTCTCTGGCCAGCTGCTCCCAGCTTCCGAGTATGGGTTTGGGCGGCTGCTGCGGGTAATGTATCGTTTGTAACTGAAACTGCAGGGAGGAGAGATAATCGGAAACGGTAGTTATATAAGGTTCCCTGACAAAACCAGGGACATTTTTCATGATATAATAGACATCTTCTCCCCGATATTGTACGGTCTGGGATTGTGAGTTTCCTGTTCTATAGTCTCTCAACCCCGAAGAACCACGGTCAAAATCAGTGAAAGTAACCGACCGGCTGAAGCTGGATGATTTGCGGTCGGTAAGAGCCAGGCTTCCTTTAAGCAGAGGCAGGAACTGGTACCATTCAGGGATACGGGTTCGGTATTCACTATGCACCACCGGATAATAATGTTGAAAATACCAGGGTTTGATTCTGGAAATATAGCCTGAGGTAATCTGGTAGGAGTATTCGAATACAGATCCTTCTTTTAATTGAGGGAGTGTAAATTTGATACTTCGCCAGCCATCTCCAATATCTGTATCTGTGATGTCCTTCTTCGAAATCTCATAAGATTTAACCTTATTCCCTTCCATATAGTAGGTGGCAGCTCTGACATTGCCGATTTTTTCAATGCTTTCTCTGTCCAGGTAGTTAATCTCCACTTCGGCAAGATCAAACGCCGATTCTTTGAATACCTTGGCTCTAAAATATTTTGTGGATTTAAGCTGAAAATCACCACCCCCTGGCTCGATATAGGCTTCACCATAATCCATAAGAATGACTGCTCCTGCATCCGGATCTGCTTCATAGCTGGTCATTTCAAGCTCTTGTTTTATCTCATTTAAGTCAATTTTGGCGGGTTGTGCAAAAGCTGGGTGGAATGGTATGGTAAAACCTGCAAGAGTAATGACCTGCCATATCAGATGATTTTTCATATGGGTTGGTGTTTTAGATCCTATGAAATATTTTTGGTAAGATATGAAAACACCAAAGTTTCCACAAAATAAAAATCCTGAATTTTGGTTAAACCCTGATTAATTATTCTTTATTATAACATACCTGTGATCATTTCACCCAAACACCCCCCGCACCCTTTCCAGCGCCTCTATTAACAGGTCTATGTCTGCGGTTGTATTATAAACCCCCAGCGAAACTCTCGCCGTCCCGGGCAGCCCCAGCAGTTGCATCAGGGGCTGGGTGCAGTGGTGTCCGGCGCGGATGGCTACGCCCGATTCGTTGAGGATCGTAGGGTAGTAGTGCTGAAAACGCCAGGGTATGATTGCGCCCAGGCTTTCGGAAATGAGCATATATGAATCTTCAAACACAGCACCTCATATATAAATAGCCGTTTAGTCGGGCTTCGAGGACGGGTATATGAGACCAGCCGCAACCCCCGGATTTGCATGGAAATACGAGCATTGGGATGTTTTGCAATTGTAGAAATAAATAATTTGGACATCAGAAAAATTTAACGTAACATTATAACGATAATTCCTGCTTCTGTATCAGAATAGCCTCAATGGGACTTTCTGTGGCGGAGCCTTATTTCACAATTCACATTATTGAGGATTTTTGTGTCTAAATTTTCTCGAAAAACAAAATTCCAACTCTTAATTTACAGCTATATCCAATCCCGGATAGGGCTGGCGGGTTGCAAACCGGGGAATGCCCATATGCACTGCTCGTTTCTTCGCTTTTTTTTACATTCTCATGAATCCGATTCTCGCCCATGAGTCTTCCAAGCCAGCCTTTGTGATGTATTTGCTGGGCAAGTACAGCATCTGGCCCCTGTTTCAGAAAGTCTGCCAGCAGTTTCTCGACCAGTCTGCGGGCAGTCCCTCTCTGCGTCTAAACTTCAGAACCGACCCCAGGCCCGGGCGGCCTGCCGGTAATCTGGCGGAACGCCCCGCGCCTGCTTTGGATGTAAAGCGGCTTGGGTCGGGAGGAAGCCGATCACAGCCTCCGGCAGATTGCCCGGGAGGAAGCCCCCAGCGACCACGGGCTGAGCCCCCGCGAGCTGGATGTGCTCACAGGCCTCCGCGACGGCCTCACCTACGAGGGCATTGCCGACCGCAATTGCGTGGCGGGGGGCACCATCAAGCAGCAGGTAAACAACATTTACCGCAAGCTGGGCGTGAAGAACAGGACCAAAGCCATCAGGAAGACATTTGGTTCAGGGGGGTGGGATATTTCATGAGAAGGGATGGTTGCGGAAGCGACAAATCTCCTTAATCTTTCCATCATTGTGAAAAAGCAGGATATGCGAGCAAAGAAAAATGACTGGTTCGCCCTGTAGCAAAACCCATGCTTTTGTCACTAGCGCATTCCCCATACAATCAAGATGCCTTTTGGGCAGAATAATCATTCGAATTCACCTTGCTATTTACGATGATGAGTTGCTATGTTTTGTATTCAAGAGCTAAGGCCGAAATTGTTGCAGCAGAGAACCTCAGAGCGCTGGGAATCGCTGCTTACGTGCCTACCAGGCGGGAGCCAAGCAAAACCGGAAAAAACTGGCTGAAAATCCCTTTGTTTCCCAGCTATGTGTTTATTGAAGCTGGCCCTGAGCGATTGCGGGATATTGAAAAAGTGACCCAGATCTCCCGCTTTGTCCAAATTGGCAAGGAGTATGCCCGGCTTACTCCTAAAGACCTTGTAAAAATCAAGGCCGCTGATTACTCAGAAGAACCTGTGACAGTAGAACAGTCACAACTGATCATTGGCAAGCAGGTAGAGATTCAAAACGGGGCATTCATCGGTTTGACAGGAGTCGTCGTTGACCCAAGCCGGAACAACAAGGTCTATCTGCTGATTGAAGGGCTTCGCTGCTATGTTTCTGTGGAATCTGCCGAACTGCGCTACCGGATCTTGTCGCAGGAGTAAGCGACCTGAAATGGGACCAGGCATAGACCTTCCGGGGCTATTGTGGGCGGAGCCATGTGCAAAAATATGTGCTGGTTTGATTCAGTAATATCACAAATGAACCAGAAATAAAGTTTTTTTTTCTTTGGATAAGCAAACTATTTGCCCTGTTCAATTTTTCTGCTTAATATCGCTCATGGTTTCCCGGATTCATTTCAGAATCGAAAGAAATAGGCCCCAAAGGCTGTTGAGGGCGGAGCCATAAAAACTCAGAAAACAACTTTGCACATTTTACCTCTAGCTAACAACGCTGCTTGATGATCCATCTTCGAGCATTGCGCCACATTACAGCGAACTAGTATTTCTTTGCCCGCCTGCCCCGCAGGCCCTCCCCCGCATCTTTGTATGCAACAGCCCGCCAACACCAAAGCAGCTTCCTCCCAGGCATCATCGTCCGGGGAGGCTTCCAACTCCTTCTTCCTGGAGACTCCGCAGATCTCGCTGCCCAAGGGCGGCGGGGCGCTGAAGGGAATCGATGAGAAGTTCCAGGTGAATCCCGTCAACGGGACGGCATCGGTAAGCCTGCCGCTGCCGTTCTCGCCGGGGCGCAACGGGTTCATGCCCGCCATCGGACTGAGCTACAATTCCGGCGCTGGCAATGGCATCTTCGGGCTGGGCTGGGACCTCGGCTTTCCGTCTATCCAGCGGAAGACAGACAAGCTGCTGCCCCGCTATCTCGAAGGGGAGCAGGAGGACATTTTCCTCCTCAGTGGAGCAGAAGACCTGGTGCCCTTCCTCGTAGAGGATCAAGGCAACTGGGTGCGGGATGAAAGGCAGGAAGGCGGCTACACCGTCCGCCGCTACCGCCCCCGGATTGAAGGAGGCTTTGCCCGCATCGAGCAGATTTCCCATCCCCAGAACGGGATGTGGTGGAAGGTGACCTCCCGGGACAACATGGTCACCTTTTACGGAAAAAACCCTGAATATCGGATTGCCGACCCCGCCGATCCCGGCAGGGTATTCCAATGGCTGCCCGAACTGAGTTTCGACGACAAGGGCAATTGTGTCTTCTACGCGTTCAAAGCAGAAGACGGCGTTGGCTATGGGAGCGACTTGCAGGATGCCAATCGTTTTGAGGAAAACGGCAAGCCCCGCTTCACCAACCGCTACCTCAAGCGGGTGTACTACAGCCCTAAAGCTTCTTTCAGGCCGAACATGAGCCAGCCAGAAGGCCTGTACGAGACTGTCAACCCGGCACCTGACAGCTTCCTGATGGAACTGGTCCTGGACTACGGCGAGCACGGAAACCTGCCAGAAAGCATTGAGGGTAACGCACAGGTTTATTATGAAGATACTCAGCAGACATGGCCGACCCGGCACGATGCTTTTTCCAGTTATCGCTCCGGTTTTGACATCCGCACCGCACGGCTCTGCCAGCGGGTGCTGATGTTTCACCACTTTGATGACCTTGGAGCTGTGCCCTGCCTCGTCAGCTCGCTGGACCTGCGCTACCGTGACTGGCAAGCCCAGCCCGGGCCGGGCGAAGGCCAGAAGCTGGAAGTTACCTATCTGGTTTCCGGGGCTATCCGCAAGTATGTCCGGACAGCGCCGGGCACCTCATACCGCTACCGCGCACTTCCGCCCCTGGAGTTTGCTTATCAGGAACTGCAATGGAACACGGAGGTAAGCACTGTCAGCAAAGAAGATGCAGCCAATGCACCTGCGGGGCTTACCTCGGGCTACTTTTTCACGGACCTCTACAACGAGGGCATCTCCGGCATCTTCACAGAGCAGGGAGAAGGCTGGTTTTACAAAGAAAACCTCGGCGGTGGCAAGTTTACGCCAGCCCAGCCCGTGCTGAGCAAGCCTGCCATGACGGGAATAGCCGCCGGGGTGCTGCAACTGCAAGACCTGGAGGCCGATGGCAGAAAACAGATTGTGGTCAGCAGCCCCGGGGTGAACGGCTATTTTGAGCTGAAAGACGACCGGAGCTGGGAGCCTTTCCGCGCATTTGAGCAGGTGGCCAATATTGACCTCCGAGACCCATATACTCGCTTGCTCGACTTAAATGGCGATGGCAAACCGGAAATTGTCATTACCGAAGAACAGGTCTTTACCTGGTACCCATCAGCTGGGATTCGGGGATACAACGCACCTGAAAAAACGCTTAAGCCCTTCGACGAAACGCAAGGTCCGGCCATTGTTTTCTCCGATCCCGAGCAGCGCATCTTCCTGGCCGATATGAGCGGCGACGGCCTCACCGACATCGTCCGCATCCGCAACGGCGAGATCTGCTACTGGCCCAACCTTGGCTATGGCCGTTTTGGCCGCAAGGTTACCATGGCCGGCAGCCCCTGGTTTGATGCGCAGGACCTCTTCAACCCCGCCTACCTGCAACTGGCCGACGTCAGCGGCACAGGCGCAACGGACCTGATCTACCTCGGGCAGGGGCGCTTCCACGCCTGGCTCAACCTCAGCGGCAATGCCTGGTCTGAGCCCTGCGAGATTACGCCGTTTTTCGACACCACCCTGCCCAGCCAGATTTCCGTAACCGATTTCCTGGGCAACGGCACGGCCTGCCTCGTCTGGTCCTCTCCCCTGCCTGAATATGCCGAAACCCCCATCCGCTACATAGACCTGATGGGCGGCAAAAACCCGCATATCCTCACTTCCTACAAAAACAACCTCGGCGCCGAAACCCGCTGGGAATACAAAAGCTCCACCCATTTTTACCTGGAAGATAAAAAAGCCGGGAAGCCCTGGGGCACCCGGCTGCCCTTCCCGGTGCAGGTGGTCAGCCGGGTGACGGTAACAGACAAGTGGCGCAAGACCACGTTCAGCACCCAGTACAGCTACCATCACGGCTACTTCGACCACGCAGAGCGCGAGTTTCGCGGCTTCGGGCGGGTGGAGCAGACCGATGTGGAAGATTTCGGCGTATTTGCCGCTGGCAATAGTGCCAGCCCCTACATTACCGACGACCAAACCCTGTACCAGCCGCCGGTCAAGACCATTACCTGGTTTCATACCGGCGCTTTCCTCAGCCGCGACCGCATCCTGAACCAGTTTGAGCAGGAGTATTTCCGGCCCAATGGCGGCAGTTTTTATGAAAACCAACTGCCGGAGCCTGACCTGGAAGCCGCCAGCCTGAGCGCGACCGAATACCGCGAGGCCCTGCGCGCCTGCAAGGGCATGACGCTGCGCAGTGAGGTCTATGAACTGGGCGTGGACGATGCGGGCCACGTAACCGATCAGCGGGTAAAATACTTCTCCGCCGCATTTCACAACTGCCACATCCAGCGCCTGCAGCCCCAGGGGCCCAATCCCTATGCCGTTTTTCTCGCGACCGAGAGTGAGGCCATTACCTACCACTACGAACTCGCGTTGCAGAACGGGCAGCCAGCAGCCGATGCCAATCCGCGCATCGCCCATAGCCTGATCCTCAAGACCGACGAGCTCGGCAATGCCCTGCAAACCCTCGCCGTCGCCTACCCGCGCTGGGAATCCGCCGATTTTGACGATCCGCTGTTTCCCAACGGATCCGTAAAGCTGATTCAGGGCGTTCAAGCCGAAATGCATATCGCTTATACCGAAAGCCGCTTTACAGCAGACATCGACCAGCCAACAACCTATCGCCTGCGCATGCCAGCAGAGGTTCTCAGCTATGAGCTGACAGGCGTGAAACCACAGCCAGGGAATCGCTATTTCCGGCTCGATGCACTGCGGCAGTATCAGTTCAGCCAGGTGTACCTGTCTGATACACAGGTACCGATCGGGGTAGAAGAACTGGCCTACCACTTGCTCCCAGACCCCCAGAAGGTGAAGGTGCAAAAGCGCCTGGTGGAGCGGGTGCGCATGCTGTATTTCCAGCAGGATCTCGTCAACCCCTTGCCTCTGGGCGAGCATGGCCCCTTAGGCCTCCCCTACGAAACCTACAAAATCGCGCTGACGGAAGGGTTGTTGCAAGACGTTTTGGGTGACAAACTGCCGACGCTGGAAAACCCGGGCGAGAGCAGGTCTTCCATGCTCGACCGCGTGCTGCCCCTGGGCGGCTACCACAAAATGGACGGTGACTGGTGGATACGCTCCGGCATTGCCGGTTTCCAGCCCGATGCCGCCGCGCATTTTTACCTGCCCGAACGCTATACCGACCCCTTCGGCGCTGTAACGACCCTGGCCTACGACCCGCTGGACTTGTATATCAAAAGCAGCTTGGATCCGTTGGGCAATAAGGTGGAAGTGCCGGCTTTCGACTTCCGCGTCCTGGCACCGCTGGAGATGAAGGACCCCAACGGTAACCGGTCGGAGGTGGAATACGATGTGCTGGGCATCCCGGCGAGGATGGCCCTGAAAGGCAAAGGCGACGAGGCGGATTCCCTCACCGTAGCGCCTGCCGCCCTCACCCTTGCCGAAGTGGCCGCCTTTTTTACAGACCCCTACGACGAGGCCAGGGCCCGCAGCCTGCTCAGGGAGGCCACTGCCTACCACGTGTATTACTTCGGCGAAACCCTCGGCGCAGACGGGAAGGTCAGCTACGCCCAACACCCCGCCTGCGCGGCAAGCATCCTGCGCGAGCGGCACCACAAAGCCTCATTGGCTGACGGGGTAGTCAGCCCCCTCCAGATTGCCTTCGAATACAGCGACGGCAGCGGCCAGGTGATCGCCACCAAAGTGCAGGCTGAGCCCGATCCCAATGCTGGTGCTAACGCTCCCCTGCGCTGGATCACCAACGGCCGCACCGTGCTCAACAACAAGGGCAATCCCGTCAAGCAATACGAGCCGTATTTCACCCCCTTGCACAGCTTCGAGGGGGACCCGGACGCGTCAGGCGTTACGGCGACGATCTACTACGACGCCGCTGGCCGCACGGTTCGTACCGAAATGCCCGACGGCACCTACAGCCGGGTGGAGTTTTCGCCCTGGTTTTTCCGCGCCTGGGATGCCAATGACACCGTGCTGGAACCTGGAAATGCCTGGTATGCAGCCTTCTCGACCGGCACGACTGCCCAGCAAGAGGCCGCTGCCAAAGCAGCGATCCACGCCAACACCCCCGCCGAAACCCATACCGACAGCCTGGGCCGCGAGGTAGTGGCCATCGTCCACAACAAGCAGGATGGCCTGGAAGAAAAACACCTCACCTACACCAAACTCGACGCTGAGGGCAAGCCTCTCTGGCTGCGGGATGCGCGCGGAAATTATGTGATGGTCTATGCCCGCGTGCAAAACCCGGCGGATTTTCAGGACATGGCGATGGCAAGCGATTATGTGCCCGCCTACGACCTCGCTGGCAACCTGCTCTTCCAGCACAGCAACGAGGCTGGCGACCGCTGGATGCTGCCCGACAGCACAGGGCAGCCCCTGTATGTCTGGGATGAAAATGAATATGCCGGGGCACTGGAAAAGCGCCTGATACGTACGGAATACGATGCCCTGAGCCGCCCAACCCGCCAATGGCTCGGGATCAATGGCGGGGCAGAGAAAGAAATCAGCCGCATTACCTATGGCGAAAGCCTGCCCACTCCCGAGGACAAGAACCTGCGCGGGCAGGCGGTCATCTCCCTCGGCCCGGAAGGCCGCACGGAAGCGGTGAAGTTTGACTTTAAAGGCAACTTGCTGAAAAGCCGCCGACAACTGCTGGCCAAGGCCGACGTGCATACCATGGACTGGAGCGGCTATGTGGAAGGAGCGCCAGGCTATCTCTCCACCGAGGTGTTCGTGCAGCGCACCGAATACGATGCCCTGAGCCGCATGACCCGGCTGTACAACTGGCACAGAGCAGGTACCACGCCTGCGGTGTACACCCCCACCTATAACCGCCGGGGCGTGCTGGAAAGCGAAACCCTATCCGTAAACGGGCCTGCGGCGACCCAAGCCATCCAGCGCATCGAATACAATGCCAAAGGGCAGCGCACCCTGCTGCGCCTGGGCAACGGCACCAACACCCACTACACCTACGACCCGAATACCTTCCGCCTTACCCGGCTCCATACCAGTCCGCCGCTCGGTGGTCCAGGCCTGTTGCAAGACCTGCACTACACCTACGACCCTGTGGGCAATATCACCCAGATCGAAGACAAGGCGCAGGACACCATTTTTTTCCGAAACAGACAGGTGAAACCTGTACAAGCCTATGAATATGACGCGCTGTACCGGCTCATAACAGCCTCCGGGCGGGAAAATGCCAGGAATACTTATCCCGGACCGGGTACTTATCCTTTCGGCCCGATTGATACCGTCATCCCCGGCAGCAGCGCCCTGCGAAAATACACCCAGTACTACACCTACGACCCGGCGGGCAACTTCACCGAGATGCGCCACTTCGCCAATAGCGGCAACTGGACCCGGACCTACGAGACCGACCCCAAGAGCAACCGCCTCCTGCGTACCTGGCAGAGCGGCGACGAAATAAACGCTGTAACCTACCAGTACGACACCCACGGCTCCATGCTCAACTTCAGCGGCAGCATAGCCCAGCACCGCTGGGACTATCGCGACATGATCCATACCCTGAACCTCGGCGGGGGCGGAAACGCTTATTACCAGTACGACGCCGGTAAGCAGCGCACCCGGAAATACATCGTGCGCAATAATAACGAATACTGGGAGCGCATCTACCTCGGCGGCTATGAACTATACCGCCGCTATGTGGGCGGCGTAGTGACCGAAGAAACCGAAACCCACCACCTCTTTGCCGACGAGCAGCGGGTGCTGATCGTGGAGGATGTACGCACCCCCTCGGCTCAGCCGACTGCAAGCCAGCTCTACCGCTACCAGTACAGCAACCACCTGGGCTCTGCCGCCCTGGAGCTGAATGCCGATGCCGACATCATCTCCTACGAGGAGTACCACCCCTACGGCACCACGGCCTACCAGGCACAGAATCAGATGATAAAAGCCGAAACAAAGTATTATAGATACTCTGGAAAAGAAAGAGACAAAGAAACGGGATTGCATTATTTTGGTGCAAGATATGCGGTACCTTGGCTTGGAAGGTGGCTAAGTATTGATCCCTTAATTAAAAAATATCCTTACATTAGTCCTTATAATTTCACTTTAAATAACCCTATAAGAGTAATTGATCCCAATGGGGCAGATGTATACGTATTACTTTATACCTCTGGAAATAAGAGAGGTGATGAGATGTTTAAATCCGCAGCTTTAACAAGAGGAAACAATCTTCAATATGCCATAGATCCAGCCAAAGATGAAATATTTGTTGGAGAAATAGCAGATATTTCACTAGTTGGGGATTATTTAGATGAAATAAATAGAATAAAAAGAAAGACATCTGGCAAAATAACTGAATTGAGTATCTGGTCTCATGCGGGGACAGATGGGCCTACTGGAACCAGAGAAGCTTCTAAAAATCCAATAGATAAAAACCAAATGAGCCTACAGGGTTGGGCAGATATTTATGTGGACTGGGCGAATAACGGAATAGGAGCAAAAGCAAATTTTTTCGGTTGCAATACTAGTTCGTTTGCTGAAAATATTTCTAATCTATCCTCCTTCCATAATGTAGAAGTTGCAGGACAATATACATCTTCGTTTCCTTCCAGGTTTACAGACTTTAGATTAAATTCAGAAGATGGGGCTGATAACTTTGTAATAAGCGAAAACATAGGGCTGCTGGGTCAGATTTATTATGAGTTTCAAGCAACCTACTTAGTAAGCGGTGTTGAAAGATTGGATGATTTGCAGGGAGTAGCACGACATAAAGCAATCGGAATGGAGGTCTATAAAAACGGGAAATCAATTGACTCTAGATTTCAGGAAGGCACACCTGCACCTAGCTCGGTCAGGTCTATGCCTGATAATAAGGTTGAGAGTGTTCGACTTGGCGCCCCTATGCGAATAATTATTGGTTTCACCGAAGCGCAGTTCCCTATTAAAAGGGTTGAAGTGTCCCCCCGTTTTGCACCTGGATACTTGAACTTGACCCCAATGTTTGGACAATAAAATGGGACAGTTGAATAAGGTGGACAAATTGCAATTTATCACATGAAAAAGAGAATGCCAGTGAAGCAAAAACACAGAACATTCACTGGGAGCAATGGGAGCGAGAAGGCAAAGATTGCCCTGGCGGCGTTGCAAGAACGTCAGACTTTGTCGGAAATCGTGCAGGAGTATGGGGTGCACCCCAATCAGGTGAGTCAATGGAAAAAGCAGGCCCTGGTGGTGGTGAGTGGCTTTGAGGATCAGCGAAAATCGGATCGTGAGTCGAAAGCGCAGGAAGATCTGGTCAATGATTTGCACCAACAGATCGGCCTGCTCACTGTAGAGCGGGACAAGTTTTTTGATGCCCGCTTCAACTTCAAGCTCCGGGCGCTGGAGGAGCTGCTGGGGCCAATCTACCTGCAATTGATCCGGAGCAAAATCACCCTCAGGGGCTATCAAGGCAACGATGCCTACCGCGAGAAAATCCTCAAGCAGTGCAATGAAACCATTCGCGGGCTGCTGCTGGAAAAAGGCCATCTCATCCCGGTGGAGTTGCTTCCTTACGCTGAGCAGTTTATCAGCCATTACGATGAATGGCTGCAGCATTATCATAAAACCAGGGAGACACAGGATCAAACTGAGGTAACGCATCTGTTTACCCACAACTTTCCTCACGACGCCGAAACTGCCTTTCGGAAAAAGTATGAGGCCTACCGGAAAGAACTCGGGATCGAAGGATCGCTGGGGGAGGCAGTTTCACTGAGCACGCAGCAGGAGGCGGCAGCTGTGGCAGAAAAGAAAGAGTAGGTTCATGGTTGTTAGCGCAAGCCGACGATCCACTTCGCTGTAGCCCCATCATCACCCCTGACAATCGCTTCTCATGTCTGATCAGCAAGCGCCCCCCGCCCCTTACCATCCGGACGCATACAGCCAGCTCTGTGCGTCATACCGGGCCATAGATGATTTCCGGGGCAAGCTCCTGGGATTTCTCCCCCTGGTATCAGGCCTCTCGATCTGGAGCACAGGCTGGGGCGGCACCAATGCAGTACCGGAAGATATGCACCCCGCGATGGGGGTTTTTGGCCTGCTGGTCACGCTGGGCCTGGCCCTCTTCGAGATGAAGGGCATCCAGAAATGTACGGCCCTCATCCGGGCGGGCCAGCAGATGGAAGCCACCCTGGGGGTAACAGGCATGTTCACTGCCATCAAAGATTCGCACTGGACCCGTTTTGTTGTAACCGAACCCGTAGCCTCAGCTATGATCTATGCCACCGTAGCCGCTGTCTGGGCGTATGTCGCCTCCCAGTCTAGTGTATGGTGCGCGGTTGTATGGGGCCTGGTGGTGCTGGTGCCCATGTATGTTTACTGGCAAGGGCCTGTATCACGGCCTGACAAGCCGACCTCTGGTAAGTCTGTTGTGAATACAGGTACTGACCAGGCTGAGCCGAAATAAACCCTGACGCATTTATTCTTCTGAACTCAAGTAAAAGACCGCTCATATGCCAACCCTCACTGTATCCGGCATCGTCCGTTATCAAAACGGCACCCCCATTACGGGCCTTCGCGTAGTATTGGTAGAGCGCCTGCTGCGCAACTGGCGCACGCTGGTATCCACCACAAGCCAGCGGCAGGGCCATTTCAGCCTTTCCCTGGCCGAGCTGCCCGACGTGGGCCGCTACTATGTGGAGGTGCTGGACGAGCGGGGCGCTACCCTGGCCAAAGAAGGCCCGCTGTCGCTTCGCGACGGCGATGTCCGGCTGGTACTGACCGTGTCAGATACCCGATACCAGGGCGAAGCGGTCTTCAGCACCCTCAGGCCGTCGCTGCAACCCTATGTGGAGGAACTGCGCCAAAG
Organism: Bacteroidia bacterium; assembly: GCA_041391665.1. Taxonomy (NCBI): domain Bacteria; kingdom Pseudomonadati; phylum Bacteroidota; class Bacteroidia; species Bacteroidia bacterium. The sequence continues at coordinate 2,620,128 of JAWKNO010000001.1, forward strand.
CCAGGACGAAGCCGTGACGCTGGAAGATGCCCGGCTGGTATCGGCCCGGACACAGGTGCCGCTGGGCGAGGCCTGGGCCTGGATGAAGGCACATGAGCTTGAAAACCAGGCAAAATCAGGCCAAAACACCATTCCGGCAGATGTGTGGTATGGTTTGCTGAAAGAAAACCTGCCAGCCAGCATCCCTTCTCTGGCCCAGGTGCCTTTGAGTGAAATCGAAGCTGCGCTTGAGCGGGCAAAGGAAGCCAACCACATCCCGGCCTCGGTTTCGGTGAGGGCGGTAATGAAGCAATGGGTAAGGGTGCTGTCGGAAAAGGCGCTGGACGAAATACCCGCCGGGCTCGATGCTTCATTCGGCCAAATCCTGGAGCTGACAGGAGCCTCTCGCCCCCAGCGCCTGCGGCTCATGGAGCTATGGTCTGCTCATACGGGAGATTCAAATGCCTTCTGGGCCAAGGCGGGCACTGTGCTACGAAATCCCAGGCTGGTATCCAAGGTGCGCCGGGCTATTCAGTTGTCGGCATTCACGGGCTTTCAGCCGCAGATGATCGAGACCCTCCTACGTGTGCAGATACCGGACGATGTGCACGCAATGGCGTTTCTTGCAGATATGGATGCTGCGGCCTGGGGAACGATGATCCGCAATGCAGGGTCTGCCGGGGCTGAGGACCGCGCAGTGCCGACTTTTATCAAGGGAAATACCAGCCGCGAGCGGATCGCTGCCTATGCAAAAGGGCTGGCGAGAGCGACTGAGCGGGCCTTTCCGGAGCACGCATTTTTCGGAAGGCTGGACACCGGCTCTGGTTTCGCGGAGAGCAAGGACATGCTGCGGGCGTTTTTCAGCAGTAATCCTGATTTCTCTTTCCGGAAAACCTCGGCTCGCTCGCTTGCAGACGGCACAGACCTGAACCTGACGGACATAGATAAGCCCGGGTTGCTGCTGAAGGAACTGCAGAGTGTGCGCCGGATGCAGAATTTCACCGACCGCATCTCCCTGATATATGAGTTGCGGAAAAACGGCCATGACTCAGCATTCAGTCTGTCTGCCATGAGCCAGAAAGGGTTTCTGAATACATATCGGGACTTTTTTGAGACAGAAGCCGAAGCCGAAGAAACCTACCGCAGAGCGGGCACTGTAAGGCGGCGGGCCTACCATACTTCCACGAATGCGCATTCCAGCCAGTCCATAGAGACCGAGGCGACTGTTGGCCCGACGATCGAAAACATCTTCGGCAGCCTCGATGCCTGCGACTGTGAGCACTGCCTTTCGATGTACAGCCCGGCAGCATATCTGACGGATTTGCTGCACTTTTTGGAAAAAGAGGAAGACGTATTCTCCGAGCTGAAAAGCCGCCGTCCCGATTTGCTCAAGCTGCTGCTCAACTGCGAAAATACCGAGACGCCGCTCCCCTATACCGATCTGGCGATCGAACTGATGGAGGCACTTGCGGTTTCGGACCCAACTCAGGCGCACCAGACCACCCTGAGTGCTGCCGAGCTGGCGGCCCATCCGGAGCACCTGCATGCTCCGGCGTATGACCTCCTCAAGGGTGCCATTTACCCCTGGAGCCTGCCGTTTGATTTGGCCCTGGAAGAAAGCCGGGTGTACTTGTCACATCTCCGGGTGACCCGTGCCGACTTGATGACCCGGTTTTTTAAGGGTAATCAGGAAGAAGCCGTCAAAAGCCAGGCGATCGCCCTGGAGCGCTTGGGGCTTTCTGTAGCGGAGCTGAAGATCATCACGGGCGACACCCAGGGAGATGGCAGCCCCGGCGCAGGGATATGGAATTTCTACGGCTTTAACGCTGAAACAGGATATGCCCCCCTGACAGACCCCCTGGATGGGGGGGGGCTCAACCCGGCAGGCACCTGGCTGGAACAACTCTCTGAAAGAGTGGATGTCTTCCTGCAGCAGACCGGGCTGACGTATATCGAGTTGCTGCAATTGCTGGATTGCACGTTTATCAACCCAGGCAGGTCCAAAATCGAGTTGAAAAACGCACCCGATGCAAAGGCAGGCACATGCAAGTTGGATGAAATCAAACTGGCAGGCCTGGAAGTCGGCGACCTGGTGCGCTTGCATCGTTTTGTGCGGCTGGCCAGGAAGCTGCATTGGACCTTTGCAGAGCTGGACCAGGCGCTGCATGCGCTGCAAATCACAGGTGTGGAAGCCAATGGAACAGCTAAATCTTTGACGGCTTATCTCACCAAGAAGGAGGTAACCAGCCTGGCCCAAATCGAGCATATCCGGAAAGACCTGCGCCTGACAGTAGAAGAAGTCCTCGTGCTGTGGGCTTCTCTGGGCAGCGTTATCTACACCGACTACAGCGGTGAAAAGCAGCAGCCCAAAGCCAGTCTGTACCAGCGGAGGTTCTACAACAAAACGGTGATCAATCCTCCCATCTTTCCGGAAGATCCGCAAGACCTGGGTGCCCTGAATATGCAAATCGGAGGCAGGAAGCCTGAGATCATGGCGGCGCTGGAAATCGGCGAGGAAGACCTGCGGCTGCTGATGAAGGATTTGGAGCCGCTGAACCAGGCTAACCTTTCGATCCTGTACCGCAAGGTTATCCTGGCGAGATCCCTCGGAATAAGCATCCGGGATTTACTTTCAAGGATTGCCATAACGGGCTCAGACCCCTTTTCCACCGTAGAGAAAACGCTGACCTTTCTCTATCGCAGTGACCTGATCAGCAGGCTGGGGTTTTCGGCAGAGGAACTGGATTATCTGCTGCGCCATCAGGTTCAGCCTGGGTCGCGCCTTGAGCCACAAGATCAGGAAATCACGACATTCTTCGAGGAGGTTGATGAGCTGCGCAAGTCAGATGACTCCGATAAGGCCCTGGTCGAAAAAATAGTGACAGCCTTTGGCCTTAGCATAAAGGCAGGCATCCTGTTGCTTGAGACGTATCTTGCAAGTACTGAAGACCCCGCCGAGCGGCTGCTAAAGGACTTTGCCTCTACGGATGCCCCCCGCAGGAGAAAAGCCTATCTCAAAATGAGCAAGGTAGCCAAGCTGATTCACGATCTGGGGCTGACCGACAAAGAGTTGACCTATGTTATGGCAAATGGCCCCGGCTTGGGAATGCTCGACATGGACAAACTGCCATGGGCTCCTCAGAATACTGCCGACTTCAGTGGCTTCGTAAAGCTGGCCCAGTTAGCGCTGGCGCGCAAGCTGCTCAAAGAAGATTCGGACGGGCTGGAAAAAGTGCTGACATTAGCCAGCGATCCTGCGTCAAATGAGGCAGGCTGGCTGGCCGCGCTTGCCAAGGCGAGCGGCTGGGAGCTTGATACGCTCACGGCGTGCGACACAGCCGTTGCGGCTATATTCCCTGGCGACTATCAAGGCGCTGAGATGATCCTCACACTTGCGGCTCGCCTGGAAATGCTGCGCAGCACAGGGCTGCCTGTTTCAGCCATTAATGCAGCAGTAGCCGCAGAGCCTGATGCTGCCAATGCCACAGCAGTCAAGCTCGCGGTGAAAGCCAGCTATCCGGAGAGCCGCTGGAATGCCATGGCAAAGCCTCTGCGCGATGCCCTGCGCGAGCGGCAGCGAAGTGCGCTGGTAGCATATCTCGTGCAGAAACTGCCGAATATCAAGGACGCAAACGACCTGTATGCCTACCTCCTCATTGATGTGGAGACCAAGCCTGTGGTGATGACATCCCGGCTCAAGCAAGCCATCAGCAGCGTGCAGCTCTTTATTGACCGCGTGCTGATGAACCTCGAGCACAAGTCATCTGACAACACGCTTTTGAAGCTGGAGCCAGAGCAGGCAGAGGAGTGGAACACCTGGCGCAAGGTTTACCGCGTCTGGGAGGCCAACCGCAAGGTGTTTTTATATCCGGAAAACTGGATCGAGCCGGAGCTTCGCGACGATCAGAGTCCCCTCTTCGAGGATGCGGTATCTGCGCTGATGCAAAATGAGCTCACCCCCGAAACGGTGGAAAATGCCTTCTCGGGATATGTGAGAGCGCTCGACGAGGTGGCGAGGCTGGAAGTGGTAGGCATTGTGCATGAGCAGGAACCGGCTGTAGAGGACCGGCCGGCCGTTGATATCATGCATGTGATCGGCCGCAGCCATGCCCAGCCTCACGTATATTTCCACCGCAAGCAGGAGCATGGCGAGTGGACACCCTGGCTGCGCATAGAGGGAGACATAGATGGAGATCACATCGTGCCCGTGATCTTCAACCGCAGGCTCTGCCTGTTCTGGCTGTTCTTTACCCAGCAGTCGGAAGAATCAAGCCCGATCGACCCGAGTGCCAAGGTACCTAAAACCAAGTTTTACTGGAAGGTGCAGATAGCCTGGTGTGAATACCATCAGAACACCTGGTCGGCGAAAAAACTTTCCAAAAGCTATATCGCCACCAGCAAGACCGACAGCAACGAAGAGCTTAACGCGCGGAAAAAAAGCGGGATTTTTCTTCGGCATTACTTCGGAACGGATGGGACATTGCGGATTAATCTTATATCTAGTAGACTAACCCATAATCCCAATCTTATTACAATGGATCATTTTGTGCAGGCAGGATTTGAGAATAGCTCAGATGCTACTAAATGGTGTGCAGTATCTTTTGTCTTTGAAAATACCAGGGATGAGCCGGTTGTTACTCCTGGTGAATTTATTCCTATAGGCCACTCCTTTTCTTTGCCAAATGGCCTGTATTCAATGGCCAATCAGAAGGTTATATGGAAAAGCGGCTCACTTGGACTTTTCCTGAACTTTCAGAGTCTTACTTCAAGCGGAGCCTTTGCTGTGAGCAAAACTGTACCACTCCTGAAAAGCTCACCTAAAGGTAATCAATCCATGGTGATTCAGGCGGGTGCTGCGCAGCCGTTTTTGAGATCCTTTTCTTTTCAGGACGCCCAGAAAAGTTTTTGGATAGAATTGATGTCCGAGCCTGCGTATGTTCCGCCTCTCTATCAACCAGAATTAGGCGATATGCCAGATGAAAAATACCAGATTCAATTAACTTATTCCCAGTGGTCTTCTACCCAACCGCTTACTCTGGAACAGGGATACAGAAGCAGCTCCATTATGTATTTTTCACATATCTCAGAACTGCAAATGGTAGGTTTTGTAGATAATTTTGGGGAGTTAATAGTAAAGGTCTTGTCTTGCGAGGGAAACGTTTACACCGAAGCACTGAGCAGAAACACGGGTTACCAAGTTCCTCGAAACCAGGCTCCCGTCAAAGGGCTTAAGTACCAGGTTACGCCCTTCTACCATCCACAGGCAAAGGAATTTATCCGCTTGCTGAACCGGGGTGGGGTGCGGGCCCTCCTGAAGCAGAGCACGCAGGCGGGCGCAGGCCCGGTAGATCTGCTGCTCCCGTACACACCAACTGATGTGGTGAAATACACGCCCATGCCGCTGGTGGACTTCTCCTACGGCAGTCCCTACTCGCAGTACAACTGGGAACTATTCTTTCATCTGCCCATTCATATTGCCTGCCGGCTGAGTTCAGACCAGCGGTTTGATGAAGCCCGGAAGTGGTTTCATTTCATCTTTGACCCTACCACGGGAGACCCGGGTGATCCGGACAGTGGCTCAGAAAACCGGGAACGTTTCTGGCAGTTCCAGCCCTTCCGGGAGTGGGCAAAAAAAGCGCCTCAAACCCTCGAAGACCTGTTTGAATCCGAAAACGCTGATGCCTTGGACGAACAATTGGATAAGTGGGCCGCCAACCCTTTTCAGCCCCATGTAATCGCCAGAATGCGGATTTCGGCCTACATGAAATTCACCCTGATGAGATACCTCGATCTGCTCATTGTCTGGGGCGACCAGCTCTTCCGGCGCGACACCATCGAGAGCATCAACGAAGCCACCCATCTGTATATCCTGGCTGCGAATATCCTCGGTGCGCCTCCTCAGCGGATTCCTCCCAGAACCCAGCGAGCCGATGAGTCTTTCGAAGACCTTGCGGATAACACATGGACCGGCCTTTCTAATCCGCTGGTGCAGATTGAAAGCTTCATACCGCCATCAGCACCCAGCGGGGGCAGCGGATTTGGCTTGGAGAGTATGCCCATACCCTATTTCTGCCTGCCCAGGAACGAGCAGTTGCTGCGGTACTGGAGTGCCGTTGCCGACCGTCTCTTCAAAATCAGAAACAGCCTCAACATCGAGGGAGTAGCTCGCAGCCTGCCGCTGTTTGAGCCTCCGATAGACCCCGCTTTGCTGGTCCGTGCCGCTGCGGCCGGCATCGATCTCAACACCGCGCTCAGCAGCAGCAGTTCCGGCCTGCCGCACTACCGCTTTGCCTACATGCTGCAAAAAGTCAATGAGTTCGTGAACGAGGTCAAAAGCCTGGGCGCAGCCCTGCTCTCCGCAATCGAAAAACGCGACGCAGAAGCGATGGCCCTCCTGCGCTCCGGGCATGAGCAGCACCTGCTGGCTGCGATCCGCCAGCTTCGTGAGCAGCAGGTCAAGGAGGCGAAGGAACAAATCAGGGCCTTGCAAAAAAGCAAAGAGTCGGCTGAGATTCGGGAGAATTATTATAGTTCGAAGCAGCTAACTAATTCTCAAGAAGCAGGGCAGCTAAGACTTGCAGACAGCTCATTGAGGAAAAAGGCAATGGCTGGTGGATTTCAACAATATGCAGCCATATTGCAGTTTTTTGGAAGTTTTAAGCTTGGAGGACCTACAACAGTAGGTCAAGAGGTTGGACCTAAGGATGTTGGTGATGCAAGCATTAGTGTGGCACGGTTCATTGAAACTACTGCCTCAATTCTGGATTCTCAAGGAAGCAACATCCTCACGGCCAACGGCTACGTCCGCCGGAAAGAAGAATGGGACCTCCAGGCAGACCTGGCTAAAAAGGACATCGAGCAGATAGAGAAGCAACTGCTGGCGGCGGAGATCCGGCAGGCAATCGCAGAGCGCGAACTGTCCAACCACCGCTTGCAGATGGAGCAATCGGAAGAGACGGATGCGTTTATGCGCAGCAAGTTCAGCAACCAGCAGCTCTACAGCTGGATGTCCGGGCAACTGTCAACCCTCTACTTCCAGACCTATCAGCTAGCCTTCGACATGGCCAAACAAGCGGAGCAATGCTTCGATCTGGAGTTACCGCACAACAAGCCCACCGGAGGCTATATCCAGAATGGCTACTGGGATAACCTGAAAAAGGGACTCCTCTCAGGCGATCGCCTGCAGTATGACCTGCGCCGGATGGAAACTTCTTACATGACGGAAAACAGGCGCGAATTCGAACTGACCAAGCATATCTCGCTGCAGCAGCTCAATCCGCTGGCTCTGCTCCAACTCCGCGTAACCGGAAAATGCGATTTCTCCATCCCGGAAGAATTGTTCGACCTCGACTTCCCGGGGCACTACCTGCGGCGCATCAAGTCAGTGAGCATCACGATCCCCTGCATCGCAGGTCCATACACCACCGTGAGTGCGACCCTGCGGCTTGAAAAGTCCTACATCCGGAAGGACGGGGACAAGGTTGACCTTAGCGATGCGAGTGTGCCGGTCATGAGCAATGTAGCCACCAGTTCGGCCCAAAACGACAGTGGCGTATTTGAGTTGAGCTTCCGCGACGAGCGCTACCTGCCCTTCGAGGGAGCAGGGGCTTCCGGAGACTGGGCGCTGGAAATGATGACAGATGATAGCCTTCGGCAGTTTGACTACAACACCATCTCCGATGTGATTGTCCATGTCCGCTATACCGCCAGAGAGGGTGGCAGCACCCTGCGGGATGAGGTTCAGGCAGGCTTGAAGGACCTTCTCAACGAGCTTAAGATAAGTTCATCCGCCAACGAAACGGGCCTCTTCCGCCTCTTCGACCTTCGCCACGACTTCCCCAACGAGTGGAACAAAATGCTCAAGAGTACAGACACAGACAAAGCCCTAACCCTCAAGCTGGAAGCCTCCCGGTTCCCCTATCTGGCCCAGCTCGCTGGTCCGGAAATCGAAGCATTGACGCTTTACACGGATGGTACAAAAAAGGATGAAGCTGTCGTTCCACCGCTAACTGACGATAAATTGAAAATGAAATTGTACGAGCTTCTTCCCAAGCGTGATATAGGCGAAGAACTGACCATCACTTTTGACCAGCTTCCGGCCCAAGGGTATCTGCTGATCCGGTACACGCTGAATCCGTAACCTGTGCAGAAACGATGTTCTGGTTCTATCACACTTGAAACCCCAACCCATGTCCCATCGCATCCTCTTCTGCCTCTTCCTTTTGCTAACCGCAGTTGCCGTCGCCGCCCAACCCGGTCAAAGCTACGCCCTCTTTTTTGCGGTGGATACCTACCAAGACAGCAGCGCCTATCGCCCGCTGGAGACACCGGTGCGGCAGGCGAAGTCCCTAGCGCGGGTGCTGGAGCGCGCGTATGGGTTTCAGACGGAGGTGGTGGAAAATCCTTCCCTTGGGCAGATAGAGGCGAAGCTCGCGGAGTATGCCACTCGTTTTGCAGACAGCACCTACGCAACGGACGGTCAGTTGCTGGTCTTTTTCAGTGGAAGAGGACAGGCGCACTATGGCCAGGGCTATTTTCTTCCCAGCAATACACAGTCTTCTAGGTTGCACCAAAGTGCCTTTATGTACTTCATGGGCAAGTATCTCCTGGAATCCATTCCCTGCCGCCATCTCCTGGTGGTCGTGGACGCGCCTTACAGCTACTATGTTGGTTCAGCAACAGACACCGAAAAAGCAGCCTTTACAGGTTCGGGCGAAGGTGAAAAAATGCTTCAGCAGCATCAGGAAACCCGGAGCCGCTTAGTGCTCACCTCTGGCGACAGCACCGGCCAAACGCCGGATCAGTCGGATTTTGCAGAAAGATTTCGGGAGGCCTTGGCGCAATCGGGCGGTGCAGACAGCACCCTGACCTTTCCTGAGCTATGCGGCCTGCTGGGGCAGGGAGGGACGGACATCCACCGGGGCAGTTTTGGCAAACACGAGGCAGGCGGCAATTTCCTGTTTATCAGAAACATCGCCGCCGCCGACTCCCTTTCCTGGCAACGAGCTATGAGGGCAGGTAGCTGCACAGCCTATCAAAGCTACATGGCAGATTATCCCGCCGGAAAATACCGGGAGGCAGCGGCACAACTGGTAGAAATGAGGTGCGGGCAGCAGGATTCCACACAGGTGGAGGCTAATGCGCCGATTGGAAATACGTACAACGACGGTTGGCCGGTCCAGTTAGAGAGGAATCCGGATTTTCATTGGTTTATATATGCAGAGTTAGAGCCCAAAGCCCTTAACTACGGCGAAGTATTATCCCTGATTGGCGACCCGCTGGAACCCTTTCCCAAAAAAGGGGATACAAAAAAAATCAAGGTTTCAGTCATAGTCCGAATATTGGTGGATGACCACGGCAACTATGTGAGGCATAGGGTAATCAATGATGGACACCCTATTGTCTCAAAAGCCATTGTGCCACACCTTCCTAAGCTCATCTTCACACCTGCCATCCAGCACGGGAAACCCATCTACTATTGGGTTAATATGGGCTTTCATTTCGAGAGAAGTTAGGTTCATCATCCGAAGGAATCAGGCTTGAGCCCGAATGTAGGTCTGTTTGGGATGCGGTTTCGTTCCTAACTTCTAATACCTGAATGTATTTTTTGAAGAAGAACAAGGTTTATGGTTGGGTGGTTTTTCCCTGCTAATTTTTTCAAAAAAATCAAATTAAGCTGCCAGTAAGGTCGTTTTATTGTTAAGATTGTTGTATTGCGTCATCCGGTTTTGCGATGCACCAACTTGTAATTGGTTTACCTTATTTCCAAACGGACTTAATCCAAATCCCCATGCCCTCTTTGTCCTTCTCCACCGCCGCCAACGCCTTATGGCTCGACTCCCTGCCCAGGCAGGAATGGTACCTCTATTTCGAAATCCAGGGTGCTGATGCGCCGCCTTCCGAGCAACGCGTGCCACTCAACCTCGCCCTCGTGCTTGACCGCAGCGGCTCGATGCAGGGCGATAAAATCGCCTATGTCCGGCAGGCTGCGGCATTTGTGGTGGACCACCTCGGTGCAGAAGACACCCTGGCCCTCCTGCAGTATGACAGCGTGGTCGATGTGCTCAGCCCTTCCGCGCAGGTGCGGGACAAGGCCGCGCTCAAGCGACAGATTCAGGCCATCGAGGCCCGAAACAAGACTAACCTCAGCGGGGGACTGCTCGAAGGATTTACGCAGGCCGGAAGTCAGAAAGCGGCCAACCGCGTGAACCGCGTGCTGCTGCTTACGGATGGTCTGGCCAATAAAGGGGTGACCGAGCCCACCCAGCTTCGCAAGCTGGCGCAGGACAAATTTCGCCAGGAGGGTATCGGTGTCTCCACCTTTGGTGTGGGGGCAGACTTCAATGAGGTCATGCTCATGGGGCTGGCCGAATACGGTGGCGGCAATTATTACTTCATCGAAAATCCCGACCAAATTCCCGGTATCTTTCAGCGCGAATTGGCCGGACTGCTGACGGTTGTGGCCCAACAGACCGTGCTGATGATTTCTTTTGGCGATACGGGCCTGCGCTGCGAAAGGGTGTACGGTTATCCGGGAGAAATCTCCGAAGGAGCCGTCCGGGTGAATTTCAACGATGTGTTTGCCGGGGAGAAAAAGGCTGTGCTGCTCAAACTGGTGGCCGATGCCCCCCTGACGCAAGAAGGGCTGTCTTTCCACGCAGAACTAAAATACGTGGATGCCCTGGCGGGTTTTGAATCCACTACCTCACACAAAACCATCGGGATACACCGCACCGCCGACCAGCAGGCTTACGATCAGGGACTTGATCCCAAACTCGCCGAACAAATAGCCCTGTTCCTGGTAGTGGACTGGCGGGAGCAGGCTCAGAACTGTGCCGACCTCCGCGATTTTCAGACGGCAAACGCGCTTGCCCAGCAGGCCCGGGCGTACCTCGAAGGTTACTTCAGCAGCCACGCGCCGAGCGAAGAACTGAACCGTCTGTACCAGGAATTGCTACAATACGAAAAGGTGCTGGAGGAAATGCCGCAGATGAATGCGCATATGTTCAGTTCATCAAGCAAGGCGTCCCGCTATTCGTCCTATATGAGGCGCTCGAAGCGGGAAGAAGAGGATTAGGAGAAAGAGTACCCGGTTGTCACCCAAACACCCCCCGCACCCTTTCCAGCGCCTCTATTAACAGGTCTATGTCTGCGGTTGTATTATAAACCCCCAGCGAAACTCTCGCCGTCCCGGGCAGCCCCAGCAGTTGCATCAGGGGCTGGGTGCAGTGGTGTCCGGCGCGGATGGCTACGCCCGATTCGTTGAGGATCGTGGCTATGTCGTGCGGATGGACATTTTTCCAGGTGAAAGAAATAATGCCGCTCTTTTCGGCTGCCTGTCCCACAATCTGCAATCCTTCCACTCCGGCCAACTGCTCGGTCGCATAATGCAGCAGTTTCTCTTCCTGCCGCCGGATGTTTTCCATCCCGATATTTTCCAGAAAGTCTATCGCCGCTCCCAGTCCGGCGGCGCCTGCAATATTAGGTGTTCCCGCCTCAAATTTCCACGGGAGGGTGTTCCAGGTGGTTTCAGAAAAGGAGACCGACCGGATCATTTCCCCGCCAAACTGATAGGGATCCATTGCCTCCAGATGTGTTTCCTTTCCAAATAGAATCCCTATACCCGTCGGACCGTACATCTTATGGCCGGAGCAAACGAAAAAATCGCAATCCAGGGCCTGCATATCTACGGGTTGGTGGGCGATGCTTTGTGCTCCGTCAATCAGCACCGGAATATTTTTTTCACGGGCAAGCGGGATGATTTTTTCGAGCGGATTGCGCGTTCCCAGCGTGTTGGAAATATGTGTAAGGGCAAGGAAACGGGTGCGGTTGTCGAGCAGATTAGGAATGAGGGAAAGATCAAATTCTCCTTCCCTGGTAAGCGGGATAATCCGCAATTCGGCAGCCTGTTTCTGGCAAAGCATCTGCCAGGGAATCAGGTTGGCGTGGTGCTCCAGGGCTGAGATGACGACATTATCACCCGGGAGGAGTTTGGGCTTTACAAAAGATGTTGCGACGAGGTTGATGCCATCGGTTGTACCTTTGGTAAAAATAATTTCGCGGGTTGAAGTTGCGTGGATAAACTTCCTGATTTTCTCCCGTGTTCCCTCATAGATTTCGGTAGCCTTTACGGCAAGGTCATAAGCGCCTCGGTGAACATTGGCGTTTTCGGAGGTATAATAGCGGGAAATCGCGTCAATCACTGTCTGCGGCTTCTGCGTAGTGGAGGCACTGTCGAGGTAAACGAGTGTGTCCGACGCGAAAATCGGGAATTGGAGGCGGGTATGCTGGCGGAAGTCAGTCATAGTATTTGATTCATACGGAAGTTAGGTAAAATTTTATTTGTAATCGGTGGGATTGTATTGGTTTGGAATCGAAGCGTCCTGTAAGGACCAATCTGCCAAACAAATTTTCTCTCCTGCCAATTTCACAGCTCTGGCAAAACCACCAGATTAATAACTGAAGAATACGATCCCAGGTGAATTTTTTGCTCCAGTAATGAAGGTAGTCCGCTTTCCTGCCGCACATCTTCGGTTCCCAGTTCAAAAAGTAATTCAAATTTATTTTTTTTCCCATTGCCGGCATTTCCCTGTGCATGGGAGGTGATGATTTCCGCTTCATGGCCCAGTGTCTGTATTTTGGATGGATTTTCACCCGTACCAAACATTTTGAAATTTCGTCCGGTTTTGTTCAGTCCGATACTATTGACTCTGTACCCAAAATTATTGATATCCAGCGAATACCCCCACGCATTGATCATAGGCGTAGCAGAAAGCATTACCCGAAAGTTGACCGTAGAATTTACCTCAAATACAGGCGTGGCAGAAGCCGGTACACCATGAGTATAATCGCTGATAGAATTGACCTGAAATCTCACATTCCCTCCCTGTACAATATTCAGTGCGATAGAACTGTTGCCGGAGGGCGATTGCAGCATCAATTCCAGATCATCAGCCTGAGCAAGTAACCAGACGGCATTCAGAATCAAAACAAGCAGCAACGAGGTTTGTTTTATGAAAAACATGGGTTTATTGAATGGATTTCAAGAATAACCCGAAGATATACAACAGACGGTGTGCGATAAAACCTGTTTTGAATCAGGCATTACACGCTACTGATTTTGCTCCTTCAGACTCTCTTCAAAAAGTTGATGTATATTTGCCTCTGTATGAAAGTATTAATAGTAGAAGACAACGTACAGCTTTCTGAAAACATCACCACGTACCTTTCCAAGGAAGGATACATTTGCACGCCCGCATTCACATATTATGAAGCGCTGGATCGCCTGCTGTCTTTTTCCTATGATATTATTGTACTCGACATTATGCTTCCTGACGGAGACGGGCTGAATGTCCTTAATGAACTCAAAACCCAGAAAAACAATACCGGGGTAATTATTTCCTCCGCCAAAAATTCGCTTGACGACAAATTGCGCGGGCTTGATCTGGGGGCCGACGACTATATTACCAAACCCTATCACCTTCCGGAGCTCAATGCGCGGATCAAAGCCATTTACCGGCGCCGCAATTTTGAAGGAAACCGCCTGATCACCTTCAACGAAATCAGCATAAATCCCGATACAATGGAGGTGACGGTGAAAGAAACCCCCATTATTCTTACCCGTAAGGAATATGAATTGCTGGTGTATTTTATCGCCAACCGAAACCGTGTCCTCACCAAACAATCCATTGCCGAACACCTTTGGGGAGACCATATGGATCTGGCAGACTCTTTTGACTTTGTGTATCAGCATATAAAAAACCTTAGAAAAAAAATAACACAGGTAGGGGGAAATGATTATATTTCAACTATTTACGGACTTGGCTACCGGATGACCTGAACTACTTGTGAAAAGCTGACGTGATATGAAACTACTGATTAAACTCACGTTTTATTACCTGCTGATTACCCTGGTGGTATTTGGAATTGGAGGAATAATGACCTTCAATATTATCCGCCAGACGGTGATTCTGGAACTGGACCGCTACCTTCGGCATGAGCTCCGGAAAGTATATTCGGCCATAGAACAGGATGTTCCTGTCAGCGCACTAAACCGAAGCAACCTGCACATTGTACAGCTTCAGGAGGAAAACCCCATTGAAACGGGTATTACCATCACAGATACCGTCGCCTATCATATCTATCTCAAACGAAATGAGCCCAACCGAAAGGCGTCGGTTGTAAAGGAAATCAAAGGCAATTATTACAGCATTACGATTTATGACCAGATCGTTGAAGATGACGATATCTATGACAGTTTGGTGCTGGGCTTATCCCGGATGTATATTCTGCTGACAATTGTAGTGATTATCGCAGGACTATTTTTGTCCAAAAAACTTCTGGCACCTTTTGAGAACACCCTCAGAACCATCAAAACCTTCCGGCTTCAGGATCATCAGCCGTTGGAATTCCCTAAAACACGCACAAAGGAATTTGCCAACCTCAACAATTTTATCACCTTGATGACGACCAAAGCACGCCATGACTATCTGAATCTCAAGGAGTTTACAGAAAATGCTGCACATGAGATGCAGACCCCCCTGGCTATCGCCAAGGGAAAACTGGAGCTTCTGCTGGAATCAGGTCAGCTCAATGAGGAGCAGATTCATATGGTGAATTCGGCCTATATGGCGATCAACAAACTTTCCCGGATGGGCAATTCGCTGGCGTTGCTCACCAAAATTGAAAATATGGAGTTCGCCAATCTCAAAGAGATAGACTTTTCCGATATGGTGGAGGAAAAATTGTTTGATTTTCGCGAACTGGTAGAGATGCGGGAAATCCGGATGAAAACTGAAATTGAGCCTGGGGTAAAGGTGGTGATGGACCCTATGTTGCTGGACATTCTGCTTACCAATCTCCTGCAAAACGCCATCAGGCACAATATGGAAAGCGGAATCATCGACATTCATCTGGACCACAGACGGCTCTCCATCAAAAATACGGGACTTCCGCCCAGTCTGCCACCTGAACTGATGTTTGAACGCTTTAAGAAAAATAAACAGTCGGGCGAATCCAATGGCTTGGGACTCAGTATCGTGAAGAAGATTTGCGAAGTGAACAACTTCACCATCAATTACGATTACCACAGCGACTGGCACGAAGTCGGAGTTGAGATTGGGGGGTGAAGGGAGCTTGTGTTTTAGGACGTTTTATCCACAGGATTTACTAATGCAAGACCTGTAATGTGAGAAAAATCCCGAATATTTCGGGTATTTAATTCAAATCCATATATTAAAGCTGTCGCTGCTATAATAGAATCACCGGCAGACATACGTTTAGCCTGTCTTAGTAGAATAGCCTGACTCAAAATATCTTCTGTTACAGGTATCCGGATTATTTGTCTAAATACTGATTCGAACCAGTTTTTTTCTGATTCGGAAAGCCCTGAATATCCTAGCACTTCTAATCTTGTGAAATCGGAAACAACACAGGATGGCTCTATCAGTAATGGTCTAAGATGAGAAAACTGTGGTTGTGAGGCGTAAATAAGGATATTGGCGTCCAGAATTTTCATGTACAATTAGTTTTAATCCTTTCTGCCTGGCAAAGATTTGTCTTTACGGCTTTCTTCAAAGTCCTGTATAAATGCCTCAAAATCGGTACGGGTTGGGAGCCCTTGAAGAATAATTTTTTGATCGGAATTATCCTGTAAAATGGATGCTGGCGTTATATTTTGCTTATTTTCTATAACCCTTATGTTGAGTCTTTTGCATAAAGCCAGCAGAAGGCTGATATCCTGACGTTGAGGTATTTCGAGAATTAGTTGAGTCATAGCGTTATTGATAGACTTCTAAAAACAAACTTATTTTTGTTTTACGTCATCTAAAGATATGGGTTATTGTGGAAAATCAACAGCAAATTTTTGCTTGTTTCTTCCACACCTTTTCACTCCTCAACCTTTTTCATGTTTCCCCAATCCCGGTACAAAATGCTGTAAATCGCCATATCTACGGTTTGCCCGTTGACGGTGCCTGCATCATGCTCCAATCCCTCCCACGAGAATTTTAACCGCAGGGGAATGGCCTCACTCCGGAAATTTTTGGTTGCGCATTTGATCACTACCCGGTGCAATTGCTGTACTTCAAAAACGTAGTCCAGGCATTTGGCAACAGATTTTGTGACGATGCCTTTCCCCTCGTGTTCTTCACTGATCCAGTATCCGAATGAGACCTGATTTTGGGAGCGGTCGCCTTCGTTAAAATCTATTAAACCTTCAAGTTTACCCTGATACCAGATGCTGTACACCCATTTTCCGGCAAAAATATCCCGGTAACTCACGTGGCGGATAAAACTACGACATTCCTGAATGGATTTCACCTTCTCGATCCAGCTGAGCCATTCCTGAAGATGTGCCCGGTTGTTTTGCACAAGATCGTATATGCGTTCTGCATCCTGAATGGTAATGGGTTTCAGCGAAATATCTCCGTCAACAACTAGCTCCGGAGCAGTTTTCTGCCATAGGGACTTAAGGGTAGCCCTGACAGGAAATTTGTCTTTAAAAACGGTCGTTTTCGGTTTAGAGCCAGTGGGTTGAGGTGTAGACCATTTCTTCATGAAATAACTCTTCTGCAAAAACAGAACCAGTTTTTATTTATGCTGGCTGAGTAGTAATTTATGAGAAATAAGTAAAACTCACGCAAAACTATGACACAATTTTCCTGTATTCTGTATGTTTTTCGGTTTATCTTCTTCTATGTAATGTGGGCGGTGGTGGCAAATGCAGTGTACAGCCAGGAGAAAACCATTCACGTTTTTGTAGCGCTCATATGTTTGCAAGGGAATGATCTTCGATCAACATCGTGAGGGTTCACGCAAAGTCCGCAAAGGAATCGCAGAGTAACGCAAAGGGTGTTGTGACTTCTGCGTTCCTCCGCGTGGTACTCTGCGTACTCTGCGTTCAAAGGCAGGGAGATGATCTTCGATCAATATCGTGAGGGTTCACGCAAAGTCCGCAAAGGAATCGCAGAGTAACGCAAAGGGTGTTGTGACTTCTGCGTTCCTCCGCGTGGTACTCTGCGTAATCTGCGTTCAAAGGCAGGGAGATGATCTTCGATCAATATCGTGAGGGTTCACGCAAAGTCCGCAAAGGAATCGCATCTGCATGGGCAGACGCAAAGGGTATTGTAGTCTCTGCGTTCCTCCGCGTGGTACTCTGCGTAATCTGCGTTCAAAGGCAGGATGATGATCTTCGATCAACACCGTGAGGGTTCACGCAAAGTCCGCAAAGGAATCGCATCTGCATGGGCAGACGCAAAGGAAGACAAGGTACTCTCTGCGTTCCTCCGCGTGGTACTCTGCGTAATCTGCGTTCAAAGGCAGGGAGATGATCTTCGATCAACATCGTGAGGGTTCACACAAAGTCCACAAAGGAATCGCATCTGCATGGGCAGACGCAAAGGGTGTTGTGACTTCTGCGTTCCTCCGCGTGGTACTCTGCGTAATCTGCGTTCAAAGGCAGGATGATGATCTTCGATCAATATCGTGAGGGTTCACGCAAAGTCCGCAAAGGAATCGCATCTGCATGGGCAGACGCAAAGGGTGTTGTGACTTCTGCGTTCCTCCGCGTGGTACTCTGCGTAATCTGCGTTCAAAGGCAGGGAGATGATCTTCGATCAACATCGTGAGGGTTCACGCAAAGTCCACGCAGCGTTTCGCGGAGGAATCATATTCATAAATTCACTGATTGATCTGACTAAAAATATAATCAATCACACTATCTGTCTCATTGGTGCCGATGACCTCCGTCGCAAGGGCTTTCAGCTCGTCCCGGGCATTGCCGGTGGCGATGCGGTTTCCCGCGGTTTCAAACATACTGATATCATTCAGGTTGTCGCCAAACACCGTCAGGTGTTCATGACTGTACCCCATCTCCTCAATCATCATCGAAATGGCGCGGGCTTTGGTAGCCATACGGTCGTACACTGAAAGCCAGAACCAACCACTGCCGTGGCCATTTTCATATATGTAAGTCTGTAACCTCCCCGGATAGATGCGGTGAAGCTCCGCCTGCATTTCCTCCATTGGTCCAATCCTGTCAATCATATTCAGACAAATGACTTTTTCATGCAAGACGGTAAAAACATCATGAACATCCTTTAATCTTTGATCCCCCATTGCGATTCTGTCCAGCCGGTAATGTTTCATACCTTCATTCAGGGTTGGCTCGATATAGAGATTGTCCCGTCCCTCATGCCAGCTGCATACAAAGGGATGAAATCCGGCATTCTTAAAAAACTTGAGCAGTTCATGATCCATAGGCTTTTCGAGAGAATGAATCGCTCGGTGGCCTCCGGTTCGGAGATCAGATAGGTAAGCGCCATTGGAACACACTACCGGCAGCTTCAGCGGCAGGTCGCCCATAATAAGTTTTACCGAAACAATACTTCTCGCAGTAGCAAAGGATATGGGGATATCTCTTCGAATTAATTCCTCCAGCCCTTCCCGAGCATAAGCTGAAAGCGTGGCATCATTTCTCAACAATGTGCCGTCGAGGTCTGTGATAAATATTTTTTTCATATATTCAGGTTTGCAAACTACTATGAAAATTTTAACAATCCATAGCTTCGCTGTACATGGAACGGCGAGTCTGAAGGCAATTGTCAGTCTTTTGGGGACAAGAGTCCTGCCTGTACCCAGTCTGTTTTTGAGTGGGCTCACCAATATCCCCGACATTGTCAAAGCCGAAACCCATCTTTCCGAAATTCTGGAAAGCACATTTGCTATTTCCCGTGCCCGTGAAGAAAAGCTGATTGTATATGTGGGGTATCTCGGCGATAAAGACCAGGTAAAGCTGATTCGTAAACTCATTGAGGCAAACCGGGATATTATTAAAAATATCGTCGTAGATCCTGTTTCGGGCGACCATGGGAAGATGTATGTTCCTCAGGCAGTTGTCGATGCATGGCCCGGACTACTTGAAATAGCCGACTGGGCTTTGCCCAATTATACCGAACTTACCCTGCTCTCCGGTGCAGGAGCGTCTGCGACGGAAGAAGAGCATCTTCAGGCTTTTCGCGAAAAATTTCCCTCACTCAGCTATATCGTTACCAGCATGCCTCACCCCGACCAGCTGAAGCTATTGCTTCACCACAATGGTATCGCACAACAATATCTGCATAAAAAGGAATCCGTCAATTATAGCGGAACCGGCGATATATTTGCCGCTCATTTTATTATGAGTTACTTTTTCCGCCGGCAATCTCCTTTTCAGGCTATGCGAATGGCCTCAGAAGCCACGCATACAGTCATTCGCCGCTCGATCGAACTGCGAAGCAACGATATCGTACTGGAGTAGGCGTTCCCGCTTCGTTTCAGGGTGGATACAGAAAAATAGCATTGGCAGAGGTGCGGATTATGTGTACTTTAGCGGAGAATTCGAAGAACAAATAAACATGGCCAAGACCAGAAAAGCATTGGGACGAGGGTTGGAAGGCCTTCTTCCTACCAATCTTCCCGCCGGAAAACCCGAGGTAGCAGCTGTTACCACCATCAACCTGATACCCGTAGATCAGATTGATGCAAACCCGTTTCAGCCACGGCATGATTTTGATAATGAAGCATTAAAAGAACTGGCCGATTCCATTCGTGAACAGGGGATTATTCAGCCGCTTACAGTAAGAAGGCTTGCAGATAAACAATATCAGCTGATCGCCGGTGAAAGGCGCCTCAAAGCTTCCAAAATTGCCGGACTGAAAGAAGTCCCTGCATATATCCGCACTGCCAATGACGAGCAAATGCTTGAAATGGCCCTTATCGAAAACATTCAGCGGGAAGACCTCAATCCTATAGAAATCGCCCTTTCCTACCAGCGAATGATCGACGAAATCGGGCTGAGACAGGAAGATCTGGGAGATAAAGTAGGCAAAAACCGCGCGTCAGTTTCCAATTACCTTCGCCTCCTGAAACTACCACCTACCATTATGAGCGGACTGAAGTCAAAATTGATTTCATTTGGACATGGAAGAACGCTGATCAGTATAGAAAATCCGATACTTCAGGAAGATATATTCAACGAGATTATCTCCAAAGGACTCTCTGTTCGTCAGACAGAAGAAATGGTGCGTCAGGCAAATCAGCCCAAAGAGAAAAAAACGGCTACGCCTGAAAAACCTTCCTCCGACCAGATTTTGCTTCAGAAAGTAGCGGCTGACCTCACCCGGAAATTCGCCCGCAAAATCAAACTCCAGCAAAATAAAGATGGAAAAGGTGAAATCACCATTCCGTTTGATTCCAGCAAAGACCTGAACACTATTCTCGAAATCCTTGACATCTGATTTTTGATCCAACCAACTTCACAGGCGGATGGATACACTTTGGATATATATGGGGCGGATGGAAACGATTATTAAATTTTGTCTAAAGGTCGCAACCGGGCTGTTTCTGCTTGCGGGTAGCCTGAATCTGTATAGCCAGACTGACTCGCTACCGCCAGATACTTCCGGGCGGATGAATGCTTTTATTGATTCAGTTTCTAAGATTCATCAGGCTCCCTTGCCTATGATTGTGCCGGAGCCTGTTCCCAAAGCCGCAAAACTCAAAGAAATAGCAGAATCGGTAAAAGGTGAACTACCCCGGCTGGAAAAGGCTGACGAAAAACTCCGCCTTCGCATTCAGTTTCCCTGGCGCGACGATATCCTGATCCCCCTGCCCAAAGCATTTGAGCCTACCGGCAGGCGTCCGCCGTTTGACCCGACGGTCGCCTACCAGCGAAGCCTGATCCTCCCCGGATGGGGACAGGCCTACAACAAAAGTTATTGGAAGATCCCGTTTTTTTACACTGGCTATGGCGCTTTTATCTGGTGGATTAACTACAACCAGCAGCAATATCAGCGGCATGGCGTAGCTTACCAGTGTGCGCTGGGGCTGTTGCCAGATTGCGTACTTGACCCGGAGTTTGCCAGCTTCGATGCACAGGGGATCCGCACACGCCGCAATAAGTTTCGGCGCGACCGGGACTACGGTGTCATCCTGATGCTGGGATGGCATGGCCTGCATGTCATTGAAGCTTATGTAGATGCGCATCTTAAAGGATTTGATGTTTCCGAGGATCTTTCGTTTAAAGCCCGGCCTGCAATTGTAGATCCACTGCAAGGGTATAGTGCTACTGGTTACGTTCCGGGTATTTCCTTTACTTTTGCTTTCTAATTCTTTCGTTATGCTTCGAATTGCGCTTATTGGTTATGGGAAAATGGGCAAAGCCGTTGAGCAGGAAGCCCTTGCCCGGGGACACGTGATCAGCCTGATTGTAGATATGGACAATCAGCAAAGTATTTCTGCAATCTCTCCAGCCAACACGGATGTTGTCATTGAGTTTACCCAACCTGACAGCTTTTCCGGAAATCTGAAACAGGTGATGTTGTCTGGTGTGCCAATGGTTTCCGGTACAACCGGCTGGTATGATCAACTGGCGTCCGTAACTGAACTTGTGAAATCATCAGGCGGAGGTTTGATGTACAGCTCCAATTTTTCTATCGGAGTAAATGTGCTCTTTAAACTCAACCAATATCTGGCGCAACTGATGAACCGGTATGAACAATATGACTGTTTCGTAGAAGAGCGCCACCATCGACATAAAGCCGATGCGCCCAGTGGAACGGCCCATTCCCTCTCCATGCAGATCATCTCCGGGCTGGATCGGAAAACGCGGGTGGCAGGCGAAGAACTTCGCAGCCGTAAACCTGCGGCAGAAGAACTCTCCGTAGGGTATGTGAGAAGCGGTGAAATCATCGGAGAGCATACCGTAGGCTATACTTCTGATATTGATACGATCACGATTTCACACCATGCACATAGCCGAAGAGGTTTTGCATTGGGTGCGGTGATTGCTGCCGAGTGGATGGCCGGGAAATCAGGTGTATATGAATTTTCGGCTATTGTTTAGAAGCCGCATTTAATAAATAAAAACCACTGTTTGTTGCCTCCTGTGTGCTGCTGGTTGCGGTGTTCATCAGGATTACG
The DNA here is from genome assembly GCA_041391665.1 of Bacteroidia bacterium. NCBI lineage: Bacteria > Pseudomonadati > Bacteroidota > Bacteroidia > Bacteroidia bacterium. The sequence continues at coordinate 2,642,067 of JAWKNO010000001.1, forward strand.
ATGCCGATATTCTCCTCAGGCATAAACCCTATAAAACTCTGGTAACCACCTGTAGCTCCGTTGTGCCAGAGCGTAATCTTTCCATCATCAGATGTACGGATCATCCATCCCATTCCAATTTGTCCCCTGTTCCCATCCGGTCTTTGTGGTATATGAGTAAGGGAAATGGCGGAGTCAAGGGAGCTATGAGTTATCCCCATCTGCGCTTCCAGATAGAGAAACATATCGCTGAGGTTGGATTTGATCGCTCCTGCTGCCGCAAACGCATCGGTAAAGTCCCAGTTGGATACGAGGTCTTTTTTGCTGTAGGGGAGGGCCAGATTCTGGCGTTGGCTGTCGGTGAGTGAAAGCGTTGTGTGAGTCATTTTTAGCGGAAAAAGAACCCGCTGTTGCAAGGATTGTTCGTAATCTGACTGGTTGATTTTGCCCAATGTATGCCCGAGTAACCCTACACCCAGATTGGAATATTCAAAAGAGTTTCCCGGAGCTTTTTCGGGTTTGTATTTGGAAAGCCAACTGTACAATTCACTAACCGGGTAGGCCGCGTAAGGGTTTTCGGCGTCTTTCAGTATATAAAAACCAATATTGGAAGGCATTCTTGGCAAACCCGAAGTATGGGTGGTAAGATCCAGTAAAGTAATCGGCGTGTTTTCAAATTCGTTAATAGACAAATCCGGCAAAAAGTTTTTTACAGGATCTTCAGGCTTACATATACCCGCGATTATCAGGTCTGCCAAAAGCGTAGCCGTGAAAGTTTTGGTAATAGAACCAATTTCAAATATTGTCTGCTCATCGGGTTTTTCGTCCGCTTTAAGGTCTTTGGTACCAAAAGCATACACCTCTCGTTTGCCGTTGCGTATTACCCCAACTACACATCCTGCCACAGGCCCATTGGTAATATATTCTGTACCTGCAAAATTAATTGCCTGATCAAAATTTGAAGCCTCCGGCAGCTGCTTTACCGCACTGCCTCCGCAACCGATACCCAGTAACAGGGTGATAATTAATAGTTTACAGTGATTGAGCATGGAAAGAAAATTTCAAATACTACATAGTTATTGTAGCCCAAATTAAGTTTTTTGTATTAAAAATCATCCCAAAAACCAATTCTTCAGAATTCCTTCAGATTTACTACAAATTCTAATCAGAGTCTGCCTGTACTTTTGCATTATGATACATTCCTCCATGAAAAAACTAAGACTTCTATTCATTTTCCTTTCCTTTACATTGTGCTATAAATCCGATGTACTGGCCCAGCAACGGGCCGGTACAAATCGGACCTTCAAAGTAGTTGGAACAATCATTAACGCGGACGCAGACAGTCCGCTGGAATACGCTTCCGTTGCATTGCTTCGCAAACAGGATTCGGTAGGTGTGAATGGCGGAGTAACAGATGTAAGCGGAAAATTCGAGTTGGAAGTTGCAGCTGGCGAATATATTCTTCGTGTAAACTTCCTCGGTTTTGAAAGCCAGTATATCCCTGATATTGTCCTTGACCAGGAACATCCGGTCGTAACGCTTCCGGAGATACGGTTAACTTCAAAAGCTACCACACTGGACGCGGTGGAGATTTCTGCCGAAAAAAGCCGGATGGAATTTGCGCTGGATAAAAAGATTTTCAACGTAGGTAAAGATCTTTCCAATAATGGGGGCACAGCTTCTGATTTGCTCGACAATATTCCTTCGGTAACTGTGGATATCGAAGGTCAGGTAAGTCTTCGCGGAAGCAGCGGTGTGCGGCTGTTGATCAATGGAAAACCCTCTGGTTTTACCAGTGTCAACAGTGCAGATGCACTCAAACAACTCCCCGCCGATATGATTGAAAAGGTAGAAATCATTACCAATCCCTCTGCCCGATATGAAGCCGAAGGATCGGTAGGGATTATTAATATTATCCTAAAAACCGAACGTAAACAGGGCTGGAATGGATCTTTTGCGGTTACCGGTGGCTGGCCTCAAAGCCATAATGCATCTGTAAACCTGAACTACCGCCGGGAAAAATTTAGTTTTTTTACCAGCACAGGCATACGTTATCGCTGGACACCCCGCCTTTCCAACGAATCCCGTGAAATTTTTAATGCAGATACCTCTTATTATCAGGATCAGATTGAAAGAGGGTTTCGCGGTGGTACTTCCGGCAATCTTCGCCTTGGAGCAGAATATCATCCCGATAAATATACGACCCTTACCGGCTCTATCTTAATGCGAAAAGGTCTGGATCGCAATGAAGGATCGATCAGATATCTGAATTATGACTTTCAGAAAATACTTGATAATATTCTTCTCCGCAAAAATGTAGAAAATGAGAATGACCACAGCATAGACTATACCCTGAACTTTGAGAGAACTTTTGACCAAAAAGACAGGAAACTAACCGCAGATGTAATTTACAATTCAGGTAAAGACACCGAAGCAATGGATGCGGTTAACGAAGAATATGATGCCTATAATGAATTGTTAGGGGTTCCCGATATATTACAGCGTATCAGAAACTCTGAAGATCAAAATGAACTGACCGTCAAAGTTGACTACGTACATCCGGTCGGGAAAGAAGGGAAATTTGAAACCGGTTACCGCACAGGCATTCGCAATATCGACAATACTTACAAAGTAGAGGAATTCAATAACGAGCTCGCTCAATGGTCGGTGCTGGATAATATCAGTAATGATTTTTCATACGATGAGCAGATTCATGCCTTGTACACTTCTTATGGAAATAAATTCAAAAAATTTAGTTACCAGTTTGGTTTGCGGGGAGAATTGACAGCGATATCTACGGTTCTTCGCACCACCAACGAAATCAATAAAAGAGATTATCAAAACATTTTCCCCAGTGCTTTCCTGAGTTATGAGATCAATCAGGGGAATTCGATCCAGGTGAGTTACAGCCGCAGACTTCGCCGCCCCAACTTCTGGGATCTGAATCCATTTTTTACCTACGCCAATCCGCAGAGTATCCGCAGCGGAAATCCCAATCTGAACCCTGAGTTTTCTCATTCCATGGAGATCGGCCATATCAAATACTGGGGAGATGCTTCATTGAGCTCCAGTGTTTACTATCGCCATACCGATGGGGTATTCTCTCATATCAGCACAGTTTCAGCGGAGGGGGTGAGCATTTCTCGTCCCGAAAACCTGAACACACGTGATGATATCGGTGTGGAATTTAGTCTGAACTTTTCGCCAGTCAAAAAATGGGATGTAACCTGGAGTGGTAATCTTTTTCAGGGAAAACTCAACGCTGAGAATCTGGGTTTTGCAAACCAGACCAACTTCTTCAGCTATACTTCCCGGTTGAATACCAAATTCTCATTGCCTTATGATTTTGATTTTCAGGTAATGGTCAATTACCGGGGACCTGAAAGAACTCCTCAGGGAAAAAGATACCAGACGCTCTATACCGACGCTGGCATCAGTAAAGATATCATGAAGCAGAAGGCTACGGTTAATTTCCGGATGACCGACATTTTCAACACCAGCTGGTACAGGTTTGAATCATCAGGTGAAAATTTTTACATATTCCGTGAAGGGCAGTGGCGTACCCGCAGACAAGTATTCCTCAGCTTTACCTACCGCCTCAATCAGCAGAAAAAACCCCAGCGCCAACGCGACTCCGGCGGCGGCGGTTTTGAAGGTGGTGAAGAGTAGATAAGAAACATTGGCTTTATTATTTTGTCCCCCGCAGGAGAGTGAGTCCTGGGGGGATTTTTTTTGTGGTGAAATAAGTTTCATATTGTGTAATATTTCCCGGCTATTAGGTTCTGATGACTGAATCATAATTCATATTATTGTATCAGTGAAATACAGTTAATGAATTATGGATCAGAAGAATATACCCCGAAATCGCATGTCTCAACTTCTGGGAACCAAGCTTTCCAACCGGAGAGAAGTTGCAGGAACATCCATAGCAATTATGGCCGCTATTTTCCTCACTGTCAGCCTTGGCGGCGTAGGTAATATGCCGGGCTATAAGTGGCGTCAGGCATTTTATGTCGATGGCCAGTTGGTACATGGTGAAACCAATCTGATTGATTTTCCGGTCTATGTAAAAATCTCTGCCCCGCAGTTGAAGTTGGCAGCCTTTGGAGGTAAAGTTGAGCAGGCACAGGGGTATGATATCCGGTTTACCGACGCAGACGGCGCCACCCACTTACCAATGTTTATCGAAAATTATAACCCTCAGAAGGGAGAACTGACAGCATGGGTTGTGCTCGACACATTATACTCCGGAAAGAATACGCCTTTTTTTATGTATTACGGCAATACCGATGAGAACAAACCTGCCTCAGAAATGGTGGAAGCGGAGAGATTGCACGGATATTTTCTCGATAAAGAAATTCAGGAGTCGGGCACATCGGAGATCTATGCGCCCGAATGGCTGGAAACAGAAGCTTTTAACCATTCCAATCCGACCCAGTTTGTCATAGCCGGTGAGGAAGAATATATCAACAAACCCGTACCGGTAGATTTTGCCTATATGAAAGCAGAATTAAAAGGCAGTAATATGGTGCTGGTGGAGTGGGGGACAAAGGGAGAAAATGACAATGAGTCTTTTTTTATAGAAAAAAGCACGGATGGTAAAAAATTTCAGCCCATGGATAAGATGGCAGGCGGAAGACGTACACGTGCCACCTTGGGTTATAGTTATTCCGATGCCCAGCCCAATGCAGGTAAAAATTACTACAGACTAAGGCAATTGACCAATACAGGAGATTTTTCATATGCGCCCACGTTACTGGTAAACTATAATGCACAGGCTTCGGGTTTGGAAATACTGTCAGTAGAGCCACTCAGTTTTACCGACGATTTGAGGATAAATATGCGATCTGACAATCCCGAAAATGTAAAAATTCAGTTTTACACTGAAAATGGAAACCTCCTTTGGGAGGGCGAAACCCAAAACAAACCGGGAGAAAACGCATTTTCACTTCCAGATATTGCCAGTTATCCCAAAGGGAGATATGTACTTGGGGTTTCGGGTGAAAACAGAAAATTAAAAACTTTTTTACTTACCAAAGAAAAATGATAGGCATTTTCAGAATCCCTGTTCTGGCGGTTTTCTGTATGAATTTGTTGATGGTAAGTGCACAGGAAATAAAAAATCCTTCATTTGAAGGGCCGCGAGGCCCTTCAGTCATACCCGCAGGCTGGGAGCCATGTGGTCAGGGCAGTACGCCCGACACCCAGCCAGGGAGTTGGCTGGTCAATACACCGCCATCGGGCGGTACTTCCTATCTCAGCATGATATGCAGGGGGAAAGGTGTCCCATTTCCCGACAAGTGGGAAACCTGTCAGCAAGTGCTCGACGACCCGCTGGAAGCGGGTGGGTGTTATCGGTTTTCGATCGATCTTGCGCGATCCAGTACCTTTTCGGCCGGTTCGTCTTATTTTACCGGCTCAGTTGCGCTCCACGTCTGGGGCGGTAAACAAGGCTGTGGGCGCGACGAGCTGTTGTGGGATTCCGGAGTCGTCAATCAGACAGATTGGCTTACTTACGAATTTACCATCGCTCCTCAGGATGGCGACTACAAGTACCTGATCCTCGAAGCCTATTATTCGCAGTTTCCTACCTACTCGGGCAATGTCCTGATCGACAACTTTTACTTTCTCGGGCCTTGTGTTCCCATGGCGTTTAAGTAAGTGATATCCCTGTCAGATACTTGTAAGTCTGAGGGAAAGAGAGGATATTGTACGAGGCAATAAAAAATATACGCTACAGGTGGCGTATATAAGGATGTTCTATGCCACCAAAAGAAAAAAACGTAAATGAAATTTGTAATTTTTGATATAGATGGAACATTAACAGATACTAAAAAAGTTGAAGATAAATGCTTTATGAAAGCGTTTGAACAAACTTTTGAAATAGATATTTGGAATCAAAAATGGGAGAACTTAAAGAATGTTACAGATTGGGGAATTACAGAAGAAATAGTTCAAAGAGAGTGGAAGAGAAAACCAAGAAGAAACGAATATGAATTGATGATTTCAAACTTTGTAGCGAATCTGAGAACGGAAAGAAAAAAAGACAAGTTTCAATTTAGTGAAGTTGAAGGAGCAAAAGATTTTTTTAACGAACTAAAAGAAAGTGAAGAATTCAAATTAGGAATTGCCACGGGCTCTTGGGAAAAATCTGCAAAATTGAAGCTTGAAACTATTGGTATAGGATTAGATGAAATTTGCTTTTCACATAGTGATTACCACAAATCAAGAGAATCAATAACAAAAGATGTAATTGAACAACTAACAAGAAAAAACAAAAAAACACCAGAGCAAATAATTTACTTTGGAGATGGAGAATGGGATTTTAAAACGTGCCAAAACCTTGGGATTGAATTTATTGGAATTGATATTGAGAATGATGGCAGATTAACAGATCTTGGGGCAAATACAGTATTCTCGAACTACTTGAATAAAGAGCAAATAATGGATAAATTAAAAAGGCGGCATAGAACAATGTATATAAAATCATAGCCGCCTATCGGCAGGCTACGCTTCATATACTAACCGTTGTAGAACATTATGAAAAAACTCATCTTCGGAATTATAATTTTGTTTTTCATTTCAGCTTGTGGCTCGGAAAAGGACAACTATCTGATTAGATTTTCTGTGGGCGAATCAGACGACATGGAGAGTCTTTCAGGCTATCTGAATTCAAAAGGTGACACAATTATACCCATTGGAAAATATGATTATTATTATTCCGACACGATCCGCAGTTTCGGAATGGTAGTCGAAAAAGGAACGGGGAAAATACTCGGAATTGACCAAAATGGAACTGAGTTGTATGAAGTCTTTAACTATGATAATGGACCTGACGAAATACAAAGCGGGTTTTTCCGGATCATTAAAAACGGGGAAATTGGGTACGCCGACCCTGATGGAAAAATAATCATCGAACCAAAGTTTGCCTGCGCATATCCTTTCGAGGGAGATTTTGCGAAAGTTTCCGACGATTGTGAGACAATCAAAGAGGGAGAGCACTCCATGTGGGAAAGTGAAAATTGGTATCAGATTACAAAAGACGGAAACCGCGCAGAAAAATAATGTGCTACCGAAGCATCTCAACCGCATGAAGTTGCGGAATTATCAACTCATTGGGATCAACCACCAGGGACACCAGGAAGCCACGAGGGACACAAAGCGCAGTTTCCTTGTGGCCTTTGTGAGTCTGCCTTAGCAGATACGTAAACTTTGCGTCCTCTGCGTGTACTTTGCGTCCTCTGCGTGAACCCTATGTTTACTTGTCAAAGACAAATAAATACACGTAAAACGCAGATTTTCGCAAAGTACACGCAGAGTTTCGCTCATTGGCGGTCTCTTTGTGATCGATGCCTATTCTATGTCCCAATAAGTTTATAATTCCGTTACTTTATAATTCCTTAAGTTAAGCTCCAAACGCCCGGATTCACAAGCACTGTTACAATGTAAGTGATCGCTGCCTGGCCCGGGCCATGACCGGGGCCTGCGCCGTCCGGCAACACAAACCCGCATCGCCACCCGACAGCCTGGATATATCCTTGCCAGATATTTGTAAATCTGGGGGAAAGGGAGGATATTGGTGAGAGGCGAGGAGAAAGTAAACGGAACGCGTCGCGTATATGCGGATGTTATCGGGCAGCCTAAAAGACGACACAGAAAATAAATGACAGACTTCAAAACATACTACAACTCAAATTTTCAAGACGACATAAATCGGTTCTTCTCGACAATACCTGATGAAAGTAAGTTTCACGAAGACAATCAAAACAAACAGACATTTTCAATTCAATACGAACGACTAACACCAGTCCTTGACCATCTTAACTTTTTAGACAAAGACAGAAAAGAATATTTTGCAGTAGCACTCTTCCTGACAATTTTAACAGATATGGTTTGCTTTTCGCACTTTAAACCTAATTACGATAAATTCAGAAGTCTGACAAGATATCCAAAGTTTATTGGCAATTGCCCAAGTGGATGCAACTACCATTATCATCCAAGCGACATATTTTTTGCTATGAACAAAGGACGTTCTGCAAGCGAACAACATTTAGTTTTCTATGACAAGTTTTTAGAAGCAATAGAAACTATGAAGGCGGGGACAATTAATTTTTTCAGAGAACATTTATCGGAAGTAAATGGAGAGATATTTTGGGAAAAATGCCAAAGAGAATTTCCATACAGACCACAAAAAGAAAATATATGATACCAGACTACCAATCCTTAATGCTTCCATTACTTAAACTTGTTTCAGACGGACAAGAATACAAATACAGAGACTTGATTGAAAGTTTAGCAATCGAATTTCAAGTAACCGACGAAGAAAGGAAAGAGCTTTTAGCAAGTGGCAACCAAGCAATTTTTGACAACAGAGTTGGTTGGGCAAAGACTTATCTAAAAAAAGCAGGGCTACTTGACTCTCCGAAACGTGCAACATTTGTAATTACAGATATTGGCAGACAAACATTAGCAAAAAATCCTGAGAGAGTTGATGCGAAATATCTAAGACAATTCCCTGCATTTCTAGAATTTCAAAACGCTTCAAGAAATGATGATACTGAAGAAGATGAAATCGCAACCATCGAGACCAATGAACAAACTCCTGAAGAGAATTTAGATAAAGCATATCAAAGAATAAGAAAGTCCTTAGCTTCTGAATTACTTAATAAAGTGGTTGAACTATCACCTGCATTTTTCGAGAGACTTGTAGTTGAACTGTTAGTAAAAATGGGTTACGGTGGTTCGATCAAAGACGCAGGTAAAGCAATGGGAAAAAGTGGTGACGAAGGAATTGACGGAACAATCAAAGAAGATAAACTCGGACTTGACATTATCTACATTCAAGCCAAGCGTTGGAAACCAGGAAATGTTGTTGGACGCCCAGAAATTCAAAAATTTGTTGGTGCACTTGCCGGACAAGGAGCTAAAAAAGGAATTTTCATCACGACATCAAATTTTACTAAGGAAGCATTGGAATACACACCGAGAAATGAAACAAAAATTGTTCTCATAGACGGTGAACAGTTGGCTCAACTAATGATTGACTATAATCTTGGTTGCACAACACAACAGACTTACGAACTCAAAAAACTTGACAGTGACTACTTTGGAGAAGAATAAAACATACGGACGACAAGAAGGCCGAAACCCGCACTACGCATAGCCAAAACCCTCACTGACAACCTTAAAAACAAACTCAGTTACATAAATAATTATAACCCTTATGAAATTAAAAGCATTGGTAATATTAGTATTTTCGATGTGCTCGTTAGCTGTACTTTCCCAACCCACGGGTAAAGCGTCTGACATTTTTAACCTTATCAACGAGGCGAGAACCAATCCCGGTAATTTTTTGACTACCTATAAAACAATAATTAATGAATATGAACCGAAGTTCATTTCAGTACTTGAAAAATCCTCACCCATAGAGAAAGTAATATGGGATGAAAACTTAGCGCTGAATTGTAAACAAATGGTTGATGGAAACCTTAATCCTGAATACGAGGGGGTTAATAAAATGTGTGGTTTTGCTTATGGTAGCGGCAGCGGTTATTCCGACAAAAGTGCTTTGTATTTTTTATGCAGTTCCTATACACATATCATGAACGAAGACGATTTGTATTTTGGATTTTATATTAGTTCAAAAGGACACGCTTTTACATGGGGAGAATCGTGTGAAACTACCAAGTATATCTTTGAATTTAAGGGAAGAATAGATAGTTCAAAAGTTGATTTCAGAAAAATCAGCACCGCTAATGGTGAAACTGGCATTAACGCTATGGACAAAGAAATGATTAGAGAAATTAATTTTGTCAGGCAATATCCCAAAGTGTATGCTTCTATTGTGGAAAGTTATTTATCAGACAGATCAAAATATTGGGGTGGTTTGGCAAAAGATGAATATGAAGCCGGAAATGAGCTGATTGAAGAATTGAAAGTAATGACTCCCGCACAAATTCTTTTTCCCAAAAAATGTGTGTATGAAGCGGCAAAAAAACATGGAGAAGATTGTAAAAAAAGAGGTTTTACAGACCACACTGGTTCTGATGGGTCAAGTCCATTTTCCAGGATTTCAAGTTTTTGCAGTGGGCTGTCAGGAAATGAAAATATCGTAGGGGGAACAAAAGATGCAAGAACTTTAGTAATTGAATTGTTGATTGATAGTGGAATCAGTAGCAGGGGACATCGCTATAATATGCTGGACCCAGATTGGAAATATGTAGGTTGTTATGGATATGATGGAGGTGATATGTATAATTATATTCAGAACTTTGCAAAGGATTAAGGGAAAGGCAGTGCCCTCCCCATTCTCCGAACATCAAAAATTAAAGCACTACTCAACAATCATTCGCCCGAGATAACTGTTCCCTTCATGATCCCATCCTTTCATGATATATACGCCGGGCAGGAATTCTGAACGCAATACGGGGATTTCTACCTGGTTGAGATCTGTCCAGTGTCGTACCCTTATTCCCGCCGAATTGATAATCTCCACTTCTTTGAGCGGGATCGGCAACAATCCTTCCTCCAGACTTTTGGTCATGATGGCCGAACGGTCGGTAACCGGGTTGGGAAATGCGGTCAGCTCGAGCAGATAATCGTCCTGGTAGTTACTGCGGTTGCTGATGGTATTAAATACCTCATTGGTGTAGATCAACTCGTTGAAGTCAAACTGTATGGACGCGCTGTTTTTGATCATGGTTCCATGTGGCAGGTCTGCCTTGGGTTTGATTTTAAATAATACAAACCCGTGACTTTCAGGCTCATTGGCTCCGCTGTCGGGCAGGTTGATATTGTTGAATGTCCACTTCAGAATGCCTGACTCGCCCATAATCACATATCCGTCATGACTCATTGGTCCCGGGATAAAACTCGACAATTCCAGGTCGGGAGATAATGTGTCAAAAACGATTACTCTGCTGGCCAGATAGTTACCTACGTTCTGGAAGCGGATTTTGTAACTCAGGGTATCATTTGTGCGGATATAATGTTTATCTCCATACCCTTTGGGCCATACCTGCTTGTCGTTGGGGTCATAAGAACCTACCACTTCATCGGTGGAGGCCGAGATATTGTCAATCGAATCACAATCTGCTTCCGCAGCAAATATCGAAGCAGTCGTAGTGATAAAACTGCCAAATACAGCTTCTGGTTTTACTGAGTCGGTCAGTACGATGGTCTGGGTAGCAAGGGCCGGGATGGTGTTAAACGCCCATCGATACGTAGCGGCTTTATTGCCAGGGATGGAATCGGTCCATGGAAGACTCGTCCTTCGGGCGTTCAGGTCGTTGCTCATGACTACATCCAGAATTACGTCTGTAGCTGCAACAGAACCTTTATTCCGTACATTGATGACAAAATCATTTTCAAAGCCCCGGCGAAGGGCGGAAGTTCCAATGGTAACCGCAAGGTCCGGATAGTTGCACAATCCTGCATTGGCAAAGTCATAATCTGTATATGCAGTATTTCCCGAACCGTCGTTGCAGGGTTCTCCTTCTACCAGTATAGAGCAGTCGATCGAGGAGAATGTACCCAGACTGGCGTACATTTTTTCGATGCCTGTCTGGTCGCAAATATCAATATATCCTGTAAGCAGCGATCCCACTTCCATTTCGGTATTATTGGAAACGGCGATGCTTACGCCCGGTCTGTTGGGGCCGGTGAGCGTGGATTTCAGGACGAGGTCCACCGTTTCAAGTCTGGAGTTTTTACCGAAAGTGTTGGTGCCGGATTCTGTAAATTCAGTTTTACCATTTGACTTCAGATATCCTTTGTGGGTAAATATTCCCTTTTGGACAAAGTCTCCGGTCAGGGTCGTTTTACAATAATTGTTGAATGTCGCGCTTTCGACATTTTCCATTTTTCCCGAAATCACCATTGTGCCATAGTTGTCGATTGTGCCCTTATTGTCCACGTTCGAACTGATATTTAATGTTCCGGAATTAAGGATTTTGCCATTTCCATCCATATCAAAACCCGATATGTTCATGGTACCGTGATTTTCAAAAATACCTTTGATGCTCAGATTGCTGATTGAGACATTAGGGCTGTAGTTGATAAATGCGGTATTGGAGGCCTCGATCTGTACCTGGCTGGTGAGCAATGTACCCGAACTGCTGACGATGATTCTCGCGCCGCCATTGTTATTGACTTTGATTTCACTTGGAGTAGCAGTACCACAAATGACGATCACACCATTTCCGTTGAGGGTGATTCTTCGGGTGAATGTAACGCCAGGCGCAATACATACTCTTTGACCATTGTTGACGGTAATGTCGGAGTTGTTGTTGTTAATGGTGCGGGTACAGCCTGCACTGCAATCGGTGATATCAGACACGCTGGTGTAATTATAAACCGGCGTTCCGCCTCCGGGTAAAATCTCCACGGAGTATGAAGCAGGTTCCTCCGGACAGATTTGCGCCCAGGCGCTATTGGGGGCCTGCGAAATGGTATAAATGCCGTTGTGAAGGTTCAGTTTATAATTTCCTCCCGTATCAGTAACGGCATAAAAATCGCCCGGCATGATATGGATCAGCTGATTGGGAATCCCCGCTTCGCCGGGAGAGAAAGTGCAGGAGCTATCTGCATCAAAAAATACTTTTCCGGTCACCGGGGTTCCGCTGGCCTCTTCGATGACATAAAGCTGGTCGGCTGCAACATCTGCCTCAAATTGCTGGAAGCCGGAAGGCCATTCTACCTGAATCGAGTCAATCGTGGTTGCATCTCCGATACCAAAATGTGCAACCAGGCTGTTTTGGCTGCTGGCACCGCCGCTGCTTTGCCCTGATACAGATCGCATCATCCAGGTTTCTTCGCCACGAAGGTTGACCTTTACTCTTACCGTAGCCCCGATTGCTGTCCGGTTGGAAACTGTGCCAACCAGTTTTACTTCAAACCAGTGATTGTCTGTACCGTTATTGGTGAAAAAATAATTGGGTGCGCCGAGGTGGTTGGCTACCACTACATCCAGGTCTCCGTCATTGTCTATATCGGCAGCAGCCGTGCCCAATGACACATCCGGCAGTTTAATCAACGGCTCAGTCATATCGCTGGAAAAGGAACCGTCTCCATTGTTGAGGTAAAGGCTTCGGTTGGGCTCTTCTGCATGGGTTACGTATAGATCCAGGTCACCGTCGTTGTCAACATCGCCCCAAAAACTTCCCTGAGATTCCCCTTTGTCATTGGCAATTGCTCCGTCGGTGATTCGGGAGAAGGTGCCATCTCCGTTGTTGTTGTAGAAGAAGTTTACCTGTTTGTTGATATTGGTGACAAACAAATCCATATCACCATCATTGTCATAATCTCCCCATGCACTGCCTACAGAACTTCCACCGTCGTTGACAATCGCGCCTTCGGTGATTCGGGTAAACGTGAAATTTCCCTCATTTCTGTAGAGAAAATTGTTTTCCCCATTGGAGTTGGGTACAAACAGGTCCATATCGCCGTCATTGTCGTAGTCGCACCAGGTAGCGCCGATGCTGTACGAGGCTTCGGGAAAAGTTTTGGTTTCGTCGAGTTTGGTAAATGTTTCCTCTCCGCTGGTTTTGAATGAACCTTCTCCGTTGTTTTTGTAGAGGAGATTGCGCCGGTTGGAAATATAGTCGGAGACAAACAGGTCGAGATACCCGTCATTGTCTGCATCTACCCACGAAACGCTATAACAATGCCCGGTATAAGATACTTCCTCTCCTTTGGTTTCTTTGCGGAAAGTGCCATCGCCGTTGTTGGTGTAGAGTTTGTTTTTAGAGCCGACATTTCCCACAAACAAGTCAAGGTCGCCATCGTTGTCGTAGTCTCCCCATGTGCCTCCGACCGCTGAGCCTAAATCAGTTACAATATCTCCCGTAGTGATTTTGGTAAATGATTTATCTCCGTTGTTTTTAAAGAGGAGGTTGGGCTCGCCGGAATTGAACCCTCCCATAAATATATCCTGGAACCCGTCATTGTTATAATCTCCAAATGATACACTGAGATGATCACCTGTACTGCTTACCAATGGGCCTCCATTTTGGACGCGGTAAAAAAGCGTGTTGAGATAGTTTTGGGTCTCGTTTTTAATTCCTACGGAAGTAGCTGCCTGCTGGAAGTTGCCGTTGACTTCTCCCGAAACAATCGTTTCAACCGACACAACTGTATTATTGGGGATAAGATCCCCGTTGTGGAAGTTGCCGTCGAGGATGATTTCGGTTTCTGTCGAATAGGACTTATGTGGATCGAGGTCGGAGACATTGTCAAAAGTGATTTTTGTTTCCCCGGTAGAGGCATTTTTATTGATATTTCCTCCGGTAGCAGTTTGATCCGTATTGTTGAGGAGGTTGGATTCGACAACGGTTGCGCCGTCGCCGATGACGATTTCGATCACCGCCTGGGTCAGAGAGTCGTTGCCGGGAAGGATGATCTGATTGACAATGGAAATGGAATCTCCGGGCGTAGAGGCTTCTTTTTCAGGAACCCCATTTACCCCAAAATCCTGCGTCTGGGATGTGCCAAAATAAGACATCCAGTTGTCATTGAAATTGGTGTTGAACACACTGATTGCTCTGTCGGCAGTGATCAGGATATAAGGTCTTTCGGGGCCGGCACTGGCGGTTCCTGTGCCATTGTAAATGCTCTTCCATTCGTCCAGGGTAAGAAAGCAGTCGGCATAATCTCCAGGTACAATCGTATAGGAACGGTTCAGCACCTGACCTTTGGTATGTGCATCCACAACGGTAACGTGAGCGGTATCACGGGAGAAGATGTAGGCATGGGTAGCCTGTGTATATTTTGTCCCTGTTTTGGGATTTCTGACATTATTTTCGTTTCCCGGGGGCGCGAGGTAAACCAGAAAGGCATCGCCGGCGGTTGTGCCATCTCTGGAAGATACCATGGAAGCGATATCAGAAGTGCCGGGTGATCCGGTTTCCAGCCAGTTGGCTTCAAAGACAGACACTTTTTTTCCGGGCGAACAGGTAATGCGGAATACCTTTGTGATGTTTCCCGAATAGGAAACCCAGTCGCCGGGTTCCAGTTCGCCCAGGTTCCAGGATTGGATATTTTTCCAGCTGCCATTATCAAAGTAGTCCAGCGTAACTGCATTATTGGGATCCCACGAGACGATTCTGATTTCTTGTTCTCTGTCAGCCTGATAGTGGACAGTAAAATAAAATAATTCGCCGGAGGAAGTACCATTTCCTGAGGGTACATAACTGCCTCCATCCCGGGCGTTTCCGTGTAGTGCGCCGTATTGAACCGTTACGGGCTTGTTGGTTTCAATGATATAGGTGCCGCCAGACTTCATAATATCCCGTCCGTCGGTATGGTAGTTGATGATATCCTGTCCGATGTGGATGGTTCTTTGGGCGACGATTTTGTTTTGCCTGCCGTCTATTTGCGTGTAGCCGGTTGTTGTAGTGTATGTGGTAGATATTTCGCGGATCGTAACTTCTGTGGAATCCTGATAGGCATAAACATTCAGGTCTCTCGGTGAGTAGGAGGTAGGAGGCGAAAAAACAATAAACTTGTTCCCAAGGGAAGTTTTATTGGTGGCGGGTACCCAGTCGTGCTGCCAGTCGGAGTTGGTGGATTGGGAGGCGAAAATGAGGTTATCGGCAGTTACAATAAAAAAATCTCCGTCCTGTTTGGCGCCGCTTTGACCGGGCGGATTGGCGTCATCGTTGACCGCGCCATCTTTGATATAGAGTACATATGACTGCCCGCTCATCAGCATACCTGTTACTGAGTCATCTGTGTCGCCATCTTTGCCGTCGTCAGTGATGGTAAAATAGGTGCTGTCATATAATGCGGTGATAATGAGAGACACATCACGTCTTACAGCATCATTGTTGGGCGGGACAAATATCTCAAAATAGGTAGAAGCTTCACCGACTGCGAAAGTAGAAAAGCGCAAGAGCAGGATAAACGTGGTAATGATCCACTTTTTCATAATTCAGTACCTTTGGGAGATTAGAAGTTTGTGTCGCTGTATCAGGGCATCGCAGAGGCGGTAAGTGTAACTACACCTGTATAAGTGCCGGGAATAATATTCTGATCAAGGAGAGCGGGAAGTGCACTGATTGCGCGAACGGCAGGCGTACCGAGTTCAAACTGAAGGCGGAAAGCATTGGCGGAAGCCGGACCTGCATTTCCGCTACCGGTAGCGGTGACAATTTCGGTATTTGGCCCCAGCATGGCTACTGCGGAAGGGCTGTTGACATCGCCGAGCAGCAAATGGTTTACTCCCACGGTATAGGTTCCGTTGTCGATGATCCTATACCCAAAATTTCCCGCGTTCAGGGTGTTGCCCGCTGCATCGGTAAAGTTGGTGGAAGAGAGATCCACTTTAAAATTGACACTTGAGTTGACCACAAAGTCGGAAATATAATTGTAGGGGCTGGATACGCCGCCTGTGTATTCTCCCAATGTGGCAACCACAAAATTGATATTTGCGCCGGAAGTGACAGTGAGGTCAATGGAAGATGAAAAGGCAGCGGAAATCTGGATATCGTCGGTTTGAGTGAAAGCGGGCTCCTGCACTAAAGCAATCATTCCCCATGTCAGGCATAGAAAGAAGATTCTTTTCATTTTACTTAAAATAAGACCAGATACCCGAAGGTATCTGGTCAATGAATGAATTATCAAATTATCAGGGCATAGCGCTTGCTGTGAGTGTTACTACAGCCGTATAAGTACCTGGCGTAATATTTTGCTCAAGCATAGTCGGAAGTCCACTTACCGCTCTGGCGGCGGCTGTACCTAATTCAAACTTCAGTACATAGGCGTTGGCAGCTGCATTGCCTGCGTTTCCGGAGCCGCTAGCAGTTACAATTTCGTTGTTGACGCCCAGTACAGCCATAGCTGACGGAGTGTTGACATCACCCAAAAGGAGATGATTGGTGCCTGCTGCATTGGTTCCATTATCAGCAATGGTATAGCCAAAGTTTTGTGCGTCCAACACATTTCCCGCTGCATCGGTGAAGTTGGTGGAGGTCAGATCTACTTTAAAGTCTACACTGGAGTTTACTTCAAATTCTGAGTTGTAAGCAGTAGGATCGGCGAGCCCGTTGGTATAGTTGTCAAGTGTGGCAACTACGAAGCTGATATTAGCGCCGCTCGTTACAGTTAGGTCAATAGATGAAGAAAACGCCGCTGAGATGTTAATGTCATCTGTTTGCGCATTCATAGCATTTGCAAAAACCAGGGAGATTGAAAGAAGCAGAGAGAATTTTAAAACCTTCATAGATTGTATAAAAATTAAATTGAATTTGTTGAGTGCAAATTATGTCACTTAAATTATTTTACAGCCTGATGTTTTTGGTATATATTACAGAATGTGAAAAATTATTTTATTGATATATAATAGGTAATATTTTTTATGAATAGTTATTCAATTTTTGAATATGAATATGAAAGACTGAGTTTTGATATAGCTTGACATGCGATTTTAACTGTCAATAGCATGTGTTAATTTATGATATTTTGCAACCAGATTTTATTTTTCCTGGTTTGGACTCCCAGATTTCTCTACATGTATTCATGCTTTGTTACTACCCTATTGCGCCTTAAATACAAATTGTGGAAATTTCGGATATAATAATAAAATCAAACTTATTATTGTTTGTGTAATTTCTAATCGTTTAACAAAAGCTATGAAAAAGTTAAAATTCGTGTTCTCTCTTATTATGTCTGTATGTTTTGTGGCTACATTGAGCTTTGGTCAGGGACTGGAATTATCTCCTGTCAGAATTGACTTTTCTCTGGAGCCCGGCAATTCACAGGCACAAACCATCACTGTCCGTAATACCTCTAATACAAAGGCGTCTTATACATTGACTGCCGCTGACTGGTATCTCGACGAATACGGTAATGTGGTCAGACAGGAAAAAGGCGCAAGCAAAAGATCATGTGCAGAGTGGATTTCTTTTACTCCGGCTTTGGTAGAGCTTGGTCCTAATGAATCTAAGGAAGTAACCGTTTCCCTCAATGTCCCCAGCCGTGATGCTGCTACCAAATGGGCGCTCGTGTATGTCACTTTGAAAAAGGAGCAGACAGCGCCAAAAGCAGACAAAGACCTTGCAATGGGTATCGAAGTAAACCAGGCAATCGGTCTGTTTATCACTCAATCTCCTCGTTCCAACCAGAATGCAAAAGCCAAACTGGGTGAGTTTAAAGATGTTACACCTGAAGGTGGCAAGGAAAAGAAGTTTATTGTAAGAACCCAGAACGTGGGTGACAAAATCCTTGATTGCAATATGTACCTGGTAGTTTCCGATCTCCAGAATGCAAAAGAGGAAAAACTCGATCCGGTTACTTTTAAAGTTCTTCCTGAAGGAACCGCGCTTACGGAATTGTCACTTCCTAAAAAACTCAACAAAGGTTCTTATCTGATCGCAGCAGTGCTCGATTACGGTCCAAACTATCCACTGGAAGGCGTTCAGATGCAACTGGATGTAAAATAATCTCAGGTTTTCCCATCTGAAACTATGGGCTGAAGTTATATCTGACCAGATAATTTTTTAATTGGTCAGATGTAATTTCAGCCTTTTTATTGTGTTTGATTGTGTGATTCTGCGGTTTAAGTTGCATATATAATATGCCATATATCATGCGCTATATAAAATATTTTCCGCTGTCCTCCTTTCTCTGCGTCTTGTTTTTTCAGGCTTATGCCCAACAATCTACTTCCCTATATTATGCGGAGGAAACGGCGCAGGCCCGGGAGATTATCCGCACATGGTATAATGAGGCCAACCATGATCTCAAGGAAGAATATCAGGTAAAACAAACAGAAAATGGAAAAGTGCGCCACGGGTGGTACAGGATTTTTTATGATAATGGAAGACTCTGGCAGGAAGGGCAATATGAAAACGGCGAACTCGAAGGTCTTTGGAAGATCTACTATAAAAATGGGGTTCTCAAACAAAAAATCACCTATGTAAACAGTCGGAAAGTGGGGCTGTTTGAGACTTTTTACCATACCAATAATCAGCTAAAGGAAATCGGTACTTTCCTCTTTGATAAAGTGCATGGTGAGGTGAAAATCTACTATGAAAATGGTAAACTTCAGGAACTGGCTTATTATGAACAGGGGGCACTAAATGGGGAAGTGTTGGATTATTACGAAGATGGACGCCTCATGCAAAAGGTTTATTATAAGGAGGGGCGGGTAGAGGGGCCATGGGAAAAATACTATTCCAATGGCTTTATTAAAGAAAGATCATACAAAATCGGCGATCAGTATGAAGGCCTGTTTATCGGTTATTTTAAAGACTATGAAGACGGTACCAAACAAAAAGAATGTTACTACAAAAATGGGGTACTCAACGGCACCTTTAAAGGCTTTCACCCTACCGGCGAACTGGAAATGATCTGTCACTATATTGACGGTAAAATTCAGGGGAAATATCAGGGGTTTTATTCAGACGGCTCTCTCTTTGAAGAAGGATATTATGTAGACGATGAAAGAGTCGGTATATGGACTACCTATCACCCTGCCGGGGGAAAATATCTTGAAGGCGAATACAAAAATCGGCTGTTTGAAGGTGAATGGAAAGGCTGGCATGAAAACGGACAACTCAAACAAACAGGGGTATTCCACAACGGTAAGTCAGAAGGATTCTGGGTTTTCTACTATGACAACGGTAATATTAAAAAGGAAGGTAATTATGTGCTTGACAGAGCAGAAGGCCTATGGAAACAATATTACCCCGAAGGCGGCATTCAGATTGAAGCCGAATATCTGAAAGGGATGCTGCACGGTGTCAAAAAAGTGTATAACCCGGATGGCAGTCTTCAGACAGAAGAGCGATACGAAAATGGCGCTTTAATCCCCTGACAGACGTTCCTGCTAGCCGCCAAAATTGACGGAACGGCCCTTTTCCTTGAAGTGAAAATTTACTTCAAACCGAATTTCGTCGGTAACGTCAAATTCCTGGTCTGAGTCGGGCAGGTCAAATTTATCTCCCAATACATTTTTCATGCTCACTACATAGTGCTCGGAATAAGGCACAGTGATGACATAATTGCCCCGTTCATCTGTAAGCGAATAATAGTAATCTCCGTTTTTGTCTTTCACTGTCACCCGGATATTCGAAGGGGTGATCCCGTGTATGCGCGAATATTTGTCCCGGGTAATCTCCACTTTTCCCACAATCGTCACACTTTTGGAATACGGCACATAAAGGGTAATATGTTTGTTCATCGTGACCTCCAGATCCGCCCCTGACATATTGGTATATTGCATCGGGGCAAAGAGTTCTGTCAGGCCCAGCAGATAATGCCCTTCCGGGACCCTGAAAAAGCTCACCGTACCGGTCTGGTCTGCCATAATTCCCGGTGGATTATATTTGACAATTTTTACGCCCTCTTCCGTTTCTACAGGTTCCTCCGCCCTTTCGATTTCTACCATGACATTGCCTACGCCGGGCTCCAATTCCCGCTCCAACTGTTTGTTTCCATTATAGTCTTTAAAGAAAACAACCATTAGGGTATAATATTTCAGTCTGGGTTGTGGCACATCAAATACCTTTTGCGCGCCAAAACTAAATGAAGCCAGTTCGGAAAGGGTAGTGGAGGCTCCGTCTTGTCGTTTGAAAAACCTGGCAGGATTGAGGTTGACCCCCATTTTGAAATTCCATCCATCTTCTCTTTCATACCTGAGGCTTGAGTTTAATGTCGATTGCAGGAGTTTTTCATCCACATTATAGGACGCATTGCCGGAGACATCCAGAAGGAGTGACTTCGGCACCAGCTCCCATCCATAACTGGTGCCCAGGCCTACCGTTTTTGAGTAAACACTTTCTTTTTCCTGCTCATAAGCTGCCTGTGCAGTCGGAAGTCCCGGCGCATACTGGTAATCTGCGGAGATGGAACCATTCTTAAGATTGGCCCGAAACCCGGCTTTGGCCTGAATAAAACTGGTTGCCGACATATTTTCCAGATCGTTGGCATCGGTAATTTGTGTCATACCAATCTGGATGCTGGGGCTAAAAGACACATCCGAATTATTTTTGCTTTTGATCATGGTTCCCGCCGCAAATCGCGTATTTCTTGTCCCAAAGGCGATCGTGGTATCCAGTGAATAAATATCTCTTTCGAGATTCATATTATCCATTCCTGCTGCGAGCGCGATAGGGATTTTTCCTCCAATCAGGAAATTATATCCCAGCGCAATTTTTTGGGTTGTCTGCTTATTGTTGACCAGAATTTCTCCATCATCTGAGCGATCTTCTGAACCACTGCTGATGCCTGAGTAGGTAAACTTGATATTGCTGTTATTGACAAATTTATAAGCCGCTTCTCCATCAACCTGAAATACACCCGCCCCGTTTCCCTGATAGTCACGGGTTGCATAGGTATTTTTGAGGCCGATTTTCAGATCTCCGATGCTGGCATTGTAGTTCAATTGATACCCGATTCCTTGTTTGTCAATGGGTTTTATGCCACGACCATAGGTACTCATTTTGGTGGCCGTGGTGACAAAACTCAGGTACTGACTTTTGCCTGCTCGTCCCGTATTGAGGTTAAATCCCGCCGAAGGCGCATAGAGTTTGGTATGCGCCTCTTTGTCTTGTTTATAAGTAAGCGCACCCAATACCTGGAGGTTGTCGCCGACTTTTCTTTTCAGGGAAAGTGCCGCGCCCCAGTTGGGATTGCGCACATTGCTGGCCAATGTGCCGGTGATTTTGGTATTTCCGATCATACGACCTACAGAAATGCCTCTGCCTGATGCACTTACCCCAATACCCCCACTGACATCTCCCAGCCGGTAGAAGTCTTCCTGATCTCTGTATTCTGCCATGATACGGGCATTTTTCCACAACATCTTACTGGCAGAATTGGGGTTACCGGAGAAAAGAGAATTCTGAAATTCCGCGATATAGTTGATTTCCCGTTCGCCTTTCAGGAGAATATTCCCGGAAAAATTAATATTTGTAGATGTCTCTGCATTCAGCAGGTCTGATTGATTGAGTGTGATGATCAGGGGCGATTCGGCTTCGTTGAGTTTCAGCCGGTAGGAGTCTTTGATACTTTCGAAGATGACGGTCAATTCTTCTGAGGTTTCACTTCCCAAACTTTTGGTGATAAGCCGCAGTCGGTTGCGATCACCCGGCGACTCTTCCTCTCCATAGGCTTTGCAACGGATACGCGCTTCAATGGTCGTATCGGTTGAAGGTCTTAGCCCGAATGAAAGAATGTAGCCATTATTAACGGATTCCTCCATTTCCAGGAGGGCGCCCAGTTGGAAGTCCATGGAAATTTTCTCCAGGGTATTTCCCTGATTGTAAAGCGTAAAAAATACGGAGGTGTATTCGTCGCTGTTGCTGGAAGAATAGGTTTTGCTCAGCGGAGTGGTAATGCGCCATTTGCTCACCTTCTGGTAAGTTACTTCGGTGGTAACGGGTTTTCCGAGGGTTTTTCCGTCCGCTTTTTCGAGGTGGGCCACGACCGGGTACACGATACCTCCCTGCGCGTCTGTAGGAAATGAAACGCGGATAGGGATAAATCTCGATTCACCGGGTTTCAGAATGATTTTGCCCATGTCGGCATCTTGCAAAATCATTTTGCATTGATTGGGGATGTCATATTTTACTTCAAACTCCAGGGTTTGTTCACCGTGATTTTTTAGTTTAAAAACATTAAAAAACATGACGCCGGGGGGAAGTTCTTCTCCACTTTTGACAAAACCAGTCTCGATCCCGTCCATGAGTGATTCCGCCTCCGGATCAGCCTGCGTTTTTGCCGGAGAAACGATATCTCCATCAGGGATTGCCTGTGCATATACTTTTGGCATCAAAAGGGAAAAAAATCCACATGCAACAACAATATGAAGGAGAAATGACCTCATAGTCAATCGATTAATTCTCAGGAGTGTCCTGGAAATATCTATTGACACAGAAGCAAAATAGTAGGGAGATTACGGGGAAACGGGTGGTTCTAAATTTCAAAAAGGAAAAAATGTACGTATCTATATTTATATAAAAATACATTTTCCCTCAGCCAAAAAAAGGGCATTAACGCTTGATGTAATACATGTCAACGGCCCTTTACTTCCGCTCTAAAACAGAAATAGCCAGCCGGATTTTGCTGTAATCTACCGCCCCATCGAGGTGCTCATGAAGTGTTTTCATCAGATGCGCGCTGCCTACGGCTTTCACCGCGCCCTTTACCAATGCGATTTCTTCTTTGCTCACATATTGATATATGTCTATATCATGTCCCTGGGCGAAAAGATACCCCAGGTGTGAAAGAATTGTGCTATGCCCGAGGTTGCGTTTTTCCGCAATTTCTTCTGCATTTAAACCCTGCCGGTAATATTCGTAGGTAATATCGTAGGTACTTTCCCTTTTGGCTGGAGCAGAAAACAGATCGGGGCCTTTTGTGCGGTCGGATTGTTTTTTTGCAAAGGCGAGGATTTTTTTCATGAAAACTTTCCCAT
Source organism: Bacteroidia bacterium (assembly GCA_041391665.1). Taxonomy (NCBI): domain Bacteria; kingdom Pseudomonadati; phylum Bacteroidota; class Bacteroidia; species Bacteroidia bacterium. Next base: position 2,665,462 of record JAWKNO010000001.1, read on the forward strand.
ACCGTGCAAATTTCACTTCACCCACGCCGGATATCTGCCGCATGGCTGCTTCTGTCACCGGAATTTTCGTCGCCATTTCCCGGAGGGTCGCATCACTGAAAACCAGGTAAGGCGGAACAGCAGCTTCAATGGCCAGCTCCCGGCGTAATTCGCGCAACTCCTGAAACAGCGATTCTTCAAACAGTTCCTGTTTGGATTGTACTTTTTCAGGTCGGGCAGGTTTTTGTTTCTGATAGCTGGTAAACTGCGCGAGGCTTACTTTTCTTCCGTTGAATAAAACATCCTGGCTGGCAGGAGTAAGTTTGAGCACATGGCCCTGATCATAGGCAATTTCGATCAGGCCAAGTTGCAGAATCTGCAACAGACATTGTTGCCATTCCAGTACACTCATATCACTTCCCGCCCCATAGGTTTTAATCTGGTCAAATCCTTTTTCTATGATCTCTTTGCGCTGCGAACCACGCAGGATATCAATCAGGAGATTCATGCCCACAGACTCTTTGAGCCGGGCGATCGCGGAAAGCGCTTTTTGGACAAGAATGGTACCGTCAAACCGCTGGGGAGGATCTGTGCAAATATCACAATTGCCGCAGTTTTGGGCGATATGTTCACCGAAATAATTAAGCAGGATGCGGCGGCGGCAGATTTGGGCGTTGGCAAATTCTTCCATCCGCTCCAGTTTTGCCAGTCGTAATTCCTGCAGTCCACCGTCTTCGATAAATTTTCGCTGCTGGATCACATCTGCAAAGCTGTAAAACAACAATGTGTCACTTTTCAGCCCGTCACGTCCTGCCCGCCCGATTTCCTGATAATAGCTTTCGATATTTTTGGGCAGGTTGTAGTGAATAACCCAGCGAACATTGGATTTATCAATGCCCATCCCAAACGCGACGGTCGCGCAGATGATCGGCACCACATCGTTGATGAAATCTTCCTGCGTGCGTGCCCGGGCTTTGGCCGTCATGCCTGCATGATAAAATGCGGCGGGAATGCCATAAATCTGTAGTTTTTCGGCGATTTCTTCCGTAGATTTTTTACTGAGACAATAGACAATTCCCGATTGCCCGGGCCTTTCCCTGATAAAATCGATGATGGTTTTCAGCCGGTTTTGCCCGGGTTTTACGGTAAGTGAAAGATTGGGCCGGTCAAAGGAAGCCACAAAAAGGCTTGGCTCATTGAGTCTGAGCTGATCGATAATATCTTTTCGGGTGAGTTTGTCTGCTGTAGCGGTCAGTGCGGTAACCGGTATATGAGGAAATTGCTGACGGATAAATCGCAGCTGGTTGTATTCCGGTCTGAAATCATGTCCCCAGGCAGAAATACAATGCGCCTCATCGATTGCGATGAGGTTGATTTTCACACTTCGGAGAATATTGGCAAAGTCTTCGGAGACCATCTTTTCGGGTGAAACATAGAGAAGTTTTACTTCAGCGAGCAATACTTCCTGTGTTATGGCTGACTGTTCGGCAAAAGTCTGGCTGCTATTTAGGTAAGATGCCGCGATCCCATTGGCGCGTAAACCTTCTACCTGGTCTTTCATCAGTGAAATCAATGGCGACACCACCACACACATTCCCGGTTGGATGATCGCCGGAATCTGATAACAAATGGATTTCCCCCCACCGGTTGGCATAAGAATCACCGTATCTACCCCCTTCAAAATCGTTTCAATGATTTCTTCCTGCATGGGGCGGAATGAGTCGTAACCAAAATATTGCTTTAAGGCCTGCCGGGCTGATTCGAGATTCATATTATTTTTTTCCGGCTTAAAGATAAAAAAAAAAGACAGAGGTAACGACCCCTGCCTTCTACGTAACTACATCTAACCTAAAAACTAACTAACTACTATTACCCGAATAATTTTTGTGTGTAACTGGTTGGCGGTGATCATATTTATTGACCACTGAACTGATAAAAACAAATCCCGTGCCTAAAACCAGTTTGGTGAAAAAAAATTCGCGTAAGGAAATATACAAGTTTGGACGAAATATGAGACGATATCCTTTTTTGAACGATAGGGCAGCGGTTTTTGCAAAAAACCGGGGTGTAAGATTTTTATCTAAATTCGTAGATATTTCTTACGAATCCCGGAACCTTTCCCCTTATCGTTTTTTTCTTTTCGGTGAGATTTCCCTTATTATCGTATTTGTAAAGGTATTCTGTGTCTCCGGCTTCTTCTTTTATCAATAATCCCTGCGCATCATAATAATATCTGGTAAACGCTTTCATCTGTCCGGAAACATCGTAATAAACCGATTTTGCCAAATGCCCTTTGTCGTCATATTCGTAGGTTTCTTTTTCTCTCGTAGTGGTTTCTCCTTCGAATGTGTGGGTACGGGTAAAGTAGAAGGTCGTTTTTCTTCCTTTTGCGTCGTACTGCCAGGAGTACGTTCTGGTGAGAAATTCCTGTGTTTCGGTTTCTTCTTTCAGCAATCCATTGTCGTCATATTCCCAGGAGTGGGTGGCGATGATCGTGCCATCCGGACTTACGTCTTTTTCTGTGATGAGTCTGCCTTCAGAATCGTAGGAATAGGCTTTATAAACAGCGGTATTGCTGTTGTGCATTTCGCTGATAAGATTGTTTTCATATCTGTATTGCCAGGTTACGGTAAGGGTATCGTTGTCTTTGTGCCGGACCAACATTTGGAAAACTTTATTTCCCCTTTCATCATAGCGAATCTGTGTACTGGTCTCCGGCGAACTTCCTTTCCCATAATCTATTCTGCCGATTAATTTCCCTTCCGGATTGTATTCAAATTTTTCTGTTTTAATTTTTTCCGGCGTGCCTTCTGCGGTAATCTGGAAAGTAGTGGTGGTCATTGCCCGGATATGTGCCTTTTTGATTTTTTCGGGGGTAAGTTCTTCTGCCTGTGAAAATAGTATTACAGGCAGAAGCCCAAACAACCCTATGGCCAATAGTCGCATGATATTCAGGTTTTATTTGTAATCAGTTAAAGATAAAACATAAATTTCTTCCGTTCCCAAAGAGAACGTATCTTCCGGCCTTCATTTGCTGATATGTCATACAGAGTAAAAAGTTTTTTGTGGATTTTCACTGCTTATGCGGTTGCTGCTTTGGCGGCCGGAGCTGCGGGCTGGTATGTACGGGATATGCATCCCCTGTGGGTAATTGCATGGGCGGATGTGGCCGGGACTGTGGCCATTTTTGTTTTTAGTCTGATTTTCCGGAATGCTTCATTTTATGATGCGTACTGGAGTGTGGCGCCCATTGCTATTGGGATGTATTACCTGCTGGAACCTTCCGCTGACCCGCGATATTTCCGGGCGATTATCGCTTTTTTGCTCGTATTGACGTGGGGATTGCGTCTGACATGGAACTGGGCACGTGGCTGGTCAGGGTTGGACCATGAAGACTGGCGTTACGGAGACTTACGGGCAAAAACCGGTAAATGGTATCCGTTTGTCAATTTTACCGGAATCCATTTTTTCCCTACGGTAATGGTTTATCTGGGCTGTTTGCCGCTGTATATTTCCATGTATAAAGGCGTTGCACCATTTTCGGTTCTCGATATCATTGCAGTATTTGTGGCGGTTGCAGGGATTTGGGTAGAAACGGTTGCCGATATGCAGTTGCGCAATTTTCGCAAGACGAAACCCGCGCAGGAAAAAATTCTGAAGTCAGGCATCTGGAGTTATTCACGGCATCCCAACTATTTTGGAGAGATGACTTTTTGGGTGGGTATTTTTTTATTGGGTCTTGCGGCCGATACAACAACCTTGGCGTGGGGAGCGGGTGCAGTATTAATGATTCTGATGTTTGTGTTTATCAGCATACCGATGATTGACCGGCGGATGTTGGCGCGTCGTCCGGGTTATGCAGCCCACCGCAAGCGAGTTTCTGCCGTTATCCCGTGGAAGGGTAATCCTTGAATTATATAGTTTATTTGCCACTGATGAATGTGAAATTATTACTACTGCCGTTGGTTTCATTCCTGCTGCATGCAGACCCTTTTTCCCCCAGTAAGCTGGTTTATGATGTTTACAAAGGCCATTCACTCATAGGTGAGATGTCGGTTTCCCGTCGGGCAGAAGGCGGAAAACATATCTATGCGTCTACGAGCCAGATGACGGTGACTTTTCTGATGTCTTTTGATCTTCGGTTTACCTATGAGTCGCAATTTGAAAACAACAATCTGTGTTCATCCATGGCAGCCAATTATCGTGACGGGAAGCAATTGAATCTGTCCGTGGGCAGGCGTGAGGGAGCCGGGTATTTCACCGATGTAAGTGGAGATAAGAAACATGTGCAGGCTTCGCGCATAGACTATAGTATTCTCAATACCTACTTTTTGGAGCCTGTTGGCCGGAGTAAGGTATTTTCTGAGCGCTGGGGCGAATATGTAGATTTTCTCCCGGCAGGACCTAACAGATACGCCATGCATCTTCCCAATGGAGATGTCAATTATATGACCTATAAAAATGGCATCTGCCATACGATTGAGGTAAATCACTCAATCGCATCTATAAAATTTGTGTTGCGGGAAAAAAATTGACCCTACCGGTATTCTTTTGGCGGATCTTTTTCGGGGAGAACCATAGAGCCGGGGATACCCAACAGCGGAAATTCTTTGCGGAGCGGGAACCAATCGTAGTCTTCTGGCATATACATGCGGCGAAGGTCAGGGTGATTGTTAAATTTGACACCGATCATATCAAAGGCTTCACGCTCAAACCATTCTGCCGATTTCCATATGGTAACTACGGAGTCAACTTCCGGGCTTTCTTCTTCGACACGGCAGGCAACACGAAGGCGTTGTTTTCCTTCCAGGTTGACGATATTATAGGAGACTTCAAATCGCAGTACGTCGGTATAGTTGTCCGAAGCCGTAATGTCAGCGAGGTAATTGAAGCCAAACTTTTCCTTCATCGTCTTCAGTACTTCGTAAATCTTTTCAGCTTTTACCTCAATGGTCATCTCATTGGCGTAACTCCTGACATCCACGATATAGTCCTGAATGGAGCTGGATTTGATGGTATCTAAAAAATTGCTCATAATGAAATACTAAAAACGCATTATTGATTACTACCCTTCCAGTTTGCCGGGTCTTTTTGCCACTCAAATATGGTAGCCATCTCTTCGGGTCGAAGATAATCAATCTCCGCCGCTTTTTGCAATAATTCCTGAAGATTTGTGAGCGGAGAATATCCGGTACCTGTTTCGGCGTAGGCTGCATCTGCCTGAGGGAAGCCGTAACTAAAAATAGAATAAGTAACCAAAACCGCAGCACCGGTTTCCTGAATGGCTTTTACCGCTTTTACACTGCTACCACCGGTAGAAACCAGATCCTCAATTACCACATATTTACCCTTTGGATCGACTTCACCTTCCACCATATTCTGGAGTCCGTGACCTTTGGGCTGGGGTCTCACGTAGATAAAAGGAAGGTTCATCGCATCTGCAACCAAAGCACCGCTGGCAATGGCACCGGTAGCTACTCCTGCAATAGCGGTAACTTCCGGGTAGTTATCGCGTATTTTTTGTATAAAGGCATCCCGGATAGCCGTCCGGATTTCCGGATAGGAGAGCGTCAGCCGGTTGTCGCAGTATATTGGCGACTTCCAGCCCGAACTCCAGGTGAAGGGCTCACGGGTATTGATCCTTATGGCTTTGATTTTAAGTAAATACTCTGCTATTTTGCTGTACTCCACGGGCATATTCCATTTAGGGGCAAAACTATGAAAATTTTTGCATTAAATTTCTGTCTAGAGTTTGACGTAAAGAACCCTGGTCGCAATTACGATTTTGAATCAATTGCTTTTGAAGAATTGATGGGGCATTTGTTTAAAGGAACAGATTTCAACGGCCAAAAGTTCTACGTAGATGCTGATGATACAGAAGAATTTCTTCAGTACGCATTTGATCTTCAGGCAAATGATGTGTGGCGCGAAGTTGACCTGACGGTTTGTTTTCGTTTTGCCAGTCAGGCGCAGCGCGAGCGTTTTCTCGATGCTTTTGTCGATCTTTTCCAGCAGGTAGATGCTGCGGGCGGACTGGTGGAAAATGAAAAAGGCGAATATCTCAGTATATTCAATCGCGAAAAGTGGACGCTACCCAAAGGTGGTGTCGAATGGCGCGAAGCAATCGAAGACGCCGCAGTGAGAGAAGTAAAGGAAGAGACCGGACTCGAAACCCTCGAACTCGGCGAAAAAATCGGGGAAACCTTCCATACCTTTAAGCGTGGGAAAAAATATGTCTATAAAACGACCCACTGGTATAAAATGACCGCCTCTGCTGATGCACACATTTCCCCTCAGACCGAAGAGGGAATAGATGATGTGCGATGGATGTCGAAAAAAGATTGGATAGATTTAAAGGATGAGGAAACCTACCCATTAATCCGCCATTTGTTTGAAATGGTTTTTACACAAAGCCTGATTGCCTAGAATTCTGATTATCTCAAACCCGATAGTACCGATGAAGATATTCCCGCGAATCTGTATAGTGGTAATGCTGATCGGGGTAAAGGTTGTGCCCGCATTTTCCCAAATTGCTTTCTGGCAAAAACTGATGGGGGGCTCCAATTATGACCGGGGAAAAAGCCTCCTGATGCAGAAAGACGGAACCATGGTCATCGCAGGTGATGTTTATTCTACCAATGGTTTAGGAGAAGGGAACCACAGCGCTTCAGGCGACTGGGTTATTTTTAAATATGCCACCCAGGAGAAAATATTCTGGAAATATATCTATGGCGGCTCCGGTCGTGAAGAGCTCTCAGACGTGATTGCGACCCGTGACCAGGGGTTTCTCTGTGTAGGTGCAACTGATTCGCCCGACGGAGATGTGGGGCAGAATTACGGAGGAAATGATGTCTGGATTCTCAAACTCGATCCTCAGGGACGCATTCAGTGGACAAAAGTATTTGGCGGAAGTGGTGATGATCAGGGGATTACGGCTATTCAAACAGAAGATGGCGGATATCTGGTTGGTGGAGAATCCGGCTCCGTAAACGGAACCATGCTTTCCCGGCACCATGGTGGACTCGACAGTTGGATTGTGCGGTTGGATAAAAATGGCGAAGTGCTGTGGGAAAAACATTTTGGCGGAAACGGCAACGAAAAAGTTACCCGGATACACGAAATGGAACCCGGTCGATATATTGTTATCAATTCTTCCGATTCCAAAGGACAGGATGTAAAACAAAGTCTGGGACTCAAAGACTGCTGGGTATTTGAGATGGATGACTATGGACAAATGGGCTGGCAAATGAGTTATGGAGGGGAGGAAAATGACGACATTCACAGCAGCCTGATTGATATCGATGGCGGAATTGTCATGGCTGGAACTACTTTTTCTGCCACCGGTCACATTCCTGAGCAAAGAGGTCTGGGCGATTTCTGGTTGTTGAAAATCGACCCGAAGGGTGGGGGACTGTACTGGAGCAATACTTACGGTGGCCGCAGAGAAGAAGGCATTAACGATATTATTCTCGCAAATGACAGCAACTATGTCGTCTGTGGCATGACCAAATCACGCACTGGCGAAGGCGATATAGAATTTAACGGCGGATATTACGACGGCTGGCTGGCAAAAATAGATCGTACGGGAAAACGCCTCTGGTCGCGCACGCTCGGATATGAAGGAGCAGAAAGTATGCAGAAAGTGGTCCAGCTAAAGGACGGCGGATTTCTGACTATCGGCTATTCGCAGATACCGCGCAGAACCGTTCCCATCGGCGGGTACAAAGGCAGCGCAGATATCTGGATGACTAACTTTGGTGACCCCAAAATCTCGTCGGTTCGCCCTTACATTACTCCGCCATTGTTGTTTGGCGTGGTGAAGGATAAAGATACCGGGCGGTTTATCGAAGCGGAGATTACCCTCACCAATAATGTTACCCTGGACTCTATCACTGGCACTACGGCCAATCCCGATGACGGGTCGTTTGTCCTGCTTTTGCCCTCGTATGGCCTGGTGAGTATCAATGTGGTAACGCCCGGATATTTATTTTACGGACAGGATATACGCCTCGATACGATCAACTCAGAGACATCGGCAGAGTTGATTATTGAGTTGGAAGCCATTCGCATCGGGAGTTCGCTCATTTTGAAAAATATCTATTTCGAAACCGGGAAATGGAATCTTTTGCCTGAGTCCAATGCAGAGTTGGAGCGGGTGGTAAAATTTATGAAAATCAATCCGCGCGTGCATATTCTGGTAAGCGGCCATACTGACAATACCGGCAACACCGCGCAGAAAAACCAGTTATCCCTCAACCGCGCCAATGCAGTCAAAAATTATCTCCTCAAAAAAGGCATCATCGATGCCCGTATGAAAGTCAAAGGCTACGGCATGTATCGCCCCATTGCCACCAACAAAACCCCCGAAGGCCGTCAGCAAAACCGGCGTGTGGAGTTTGAGGTGATTAATAAATAATTTCCGTATCCGTAACGCGGGGTTGAAACCCCGCGCTACGGATATTTCCTATGCAGATTTTGCCGCAGGCAAAAGGCCCGTTAGGGTCTCAATAATGATGGCCAACGGCGATCCCCCAAAATTAAATATTCTCAAAAACATCTCAACGTGGCGTAGCCAGGATCCCGGAGGGATCAAATGTTTGTAGCTACAGGCCACCTCCCAAAATTTCCCATCCCAATTGGCGCGTCGTAGCACGCATCTAGCCGCGCGGGGTTGAAACCACCGCGCTACAGATATATCCTATACAGATTTTGCCGCAGGCAAAAGGCCCGTTAGGGCCGCAATGGCGGTAGCCAAAGGCCCCCCCAAAAAAATTTCCCATTCCAATTGTCGCCTCGTTGCACGCCAAAAAACGTAGGGCCGGCATTACAATCCTGCCCTGTATCTTAATACCCCTCAGGGTAAATGGCCTAAATAAGTTTTTGAGCAAGGCAAGTTCTTTTTCCACGTCTGTGTTTTAATACCCCTCAGGGTAAATGGCCTTCATAAGAAAGTGATCTTTGCGGGGAACGACATGGTTTCGTCTTAATACCCCTCAGGGTAGATAGACCACCTAATCCCATGGTGAAAATGAAGCACATTTCAACCAAAGATAAATTCGGTAACTAAACTGTGGCCCCCCAAAAAACCTAAATGGGGCGCAGCCCCGATCCCGGCGGGATCAAATGTTTGTAGCCCAACGGCCATCCCCAAAATTTCCCCTCCATTTTGCGCGTCGTAGCACGGATAGATCAGAGTGCTAAAAGCACAGCTCCGTAGGCGCGCAATAACGGTAGCCCATGGCATCCCCATTTTTAATTTCCCCCATCACTGCGTGTCAAAGCACGCCAAAGTTTCCCCAAAATGAATACCCCTCAGGGTAAATGGCCTCCATAAGTAGTCCTAATTATAGCCTCCTACCTGGGAGGATGTCTTAATACCCCTCAGGGTAAATGGCCTCCATAAGATGCCTGTACAGGTCAAGCCTATAACTTCGAGGGTCTTAATACCCCTCAGGGTAAATGGCCTCCATAAGGATGATGGGGACTCTTATAATCGAGTGGCGGCTCGGTCTTAATACCCCTCAGGGTAAATGGTCTCCATAAGCTTGTATCTAAGCGTAACGTCACCCCCCTAGCGGAGTCTTAATACCCCTCAGGGTAAATGGTCTCCATAAGTCAAAGTGGCCCTGGTCTGAACATTCTGGTTATGACGTCTTAATACCCCTCAGGGTAAATGGCCTCCATAAGTTGGTTGACACTCTGTCCACTAATAATAATCGCGTCTTAATACCCCTCAGGGTAAATGGCCTCCATAAGATAGAATATCTGCCTTCTTATGCAGGGCGGCCTGGTCTTAATACCCCTCAGGGTAAATGGCCTCCATAAGAGTTTCGTTAACCAGATACAGGTTAACGTGAATGGTCTTAATACCCCTCAGGGTAAATGGCCTCCATAAGAATTTCTTAACCTTAATTCCAAGTTATGTGTAAATGTCTTAATACCCCTCAGGGTAAATGGCCTCCATAAGCTGACGCGGTGCCCGAGCTGCAACTGCGTAGTAGTGTCTTAATACCCCTCAGGGTAAATGGCCTCCATAAGGCATTGAGAATGAGGCTGTTGGTATAAACCCCAAACGCATATACTTATGCAGAACTCCTCTAAGTTAATCAGTGTGAATCAATTATCCAAAAAAAGTTTTGGTTTCGCACGGGGGGCGCAGGCTGAGGTCAAAATTGGCGGTTTTGAGCCATAAAAAATTATAAATATTTGATTGTGAGACTTTTATGATAAAAATTGTTTCGAACGTATTTAGGTTGATCTCAAAAAAGTATGCCCGTGCGAAAAATGGCTATTATTTACCGCTTTTATTTTTAAATCAGAGCCGGTTTTACAAACTGCTTTCGCACGGATTGTCGAAAGCGTACTATTTTTTGCCCCGTGCGAAAGTTTTTGGCGATTAAAAATTAATCAAAAATCGTAAATGATTGATATATAGTCATATATACTTTCGCACGGGATTGACTATATTGTTGTAATTGCCTCCGGCCATGGACCGGGTGCTTCGGGCCACCACCATGCCCGGCTGTAGCAGGCCGTGCATACGGGATAACAGGCAACCGCATCGGTTTCAGGATCAAGGAGTTCGCTAAGATATACCATCAGCCCCTCTACGTCTTCGGGCGGTACCAATACCTCAAATACGCTTTTATTTACCCGCCGCCCGCCCATATCTTCCAGCAGGTTGCTGCATCGGGTTCGGTCCCGATCCGAACTTATATCATAAGTCACCAGATAAAGGTTGATTTGTGCCATATTGTTTTTACCATTTTCCTACGTAAGGTTTGTATTGGGGTATTTCTCCCCGAAGATATGCCGCTAGCCGCCGTGCCTGTCCCTGTATATGGTCTTCAAGCGGCAGTTTTTTTCCATCGAATGTTTCCGCACGGGAAAGCCTCTCTATCACTTTTTTTGCCAGTGCATTTCGTTGTTCCGGGGAAAGGAATTCGCCTTTAATTTTGATGGGCCCTTCGCGTTTCAGCCAGGCATATACCATTCGGTCCACCGCCTGTGGCCGAAACTCCTCGATAAGGTCAAACGCAAGGGAGGGTCTTCCTGCATCACCCGGCGAGTGAAGATAGGCCATATGAAGGTACAATCCCGCTCTCGCGAGCGCATTCTGTACTCTTGCATAAAGAATGCCGTAGCCATAATTCAGACTCATATTTACTACGTCATTGGCTTCCTGTGGTTTTCGCCCCGGAAATACAGCTTTTTCTCCCAGGGCTTCTTTGAAAAAGTCCCAATACGCGCCCGCTGCCCGACCTTCATGCGCCATGATAGCGCCTCTAAGGGCGTCCATCGGTTGCTCGGGTGTTTCTTCCCTGATCCGCCGCAGTTCGGGTTCCATACGCAACAGAGCCGCTTCTCCTGCCAGTGCCAGGAGTGGATTAGATCGCGCGCCTGATTTTACGATAAATTTTATAAGCGCCATCTGGTTTCGCAGTTTTCCCTCCGCAAAGGCAGCCGCAAGTTTTGCTCCTTTCCCGTTTTCATAGGCGCGAAGCTGAGCCAGTCCGTTTTCAACTGAAGGATGATCACGGTCGATCAATACTGCATAGGATAGTCCGGAGGAATCCAGAAAATGAACCGGAATATTTTTTTCCATGCACATTTGAATCACATCTGAGGAAAAAGTGATTCCCTCAGCCTGTATGGTCACCTGGTCGAGGTGGTCAAAGGGCGTTTGTGCAATTTATGCGAAATTCCCCATCATCTTTAGGTATTTTCACCTCCAGGTAAGGTTCCGGCACATACGTTTCCTCCTGCAATTCCTGATGGAGTTGCACCAGAAATACCGCAGCATTTTGCTCAAAAGATTCGACCGACACGCGATCCACTCCACCTGCTTTTCCCGCCCCTTTTACCTGTACCCATGCAGATTCCAGCATATCGGGCCGTATCATATCCTCAAAAAGTGCCATAAGATAAATGTTTGAACTCCCTTCTGCTGGTGGCTGAGTTATCCAAAACCGGTGGCTGAGGCAAACTCGAAGCCACCGGAACTGCGCCTTCAGCGCGCCAATTTGACCGGGGCTTCGAGTAACCTCAGCCACCGGTTATCCAATACCCTTCAGCATAAATGTTTCCCAAAATCAAATTTTAAGGCGCAGTCTGGACTCCCCGGCAGGGGCCTTTCGGCCGGAGGAGTCCATATATCCTATACAGATTTTGCCGCAGGCAAAAGGCCCGTTAGGGCCGCAATGGCGGTAGCCAAAGGCCCCCCCAAAAAAATTTCCCATCCCAATTGGCGCGCCGTAGCGCGCATATAGCCGCGCGGGGTTGAAACCACCGCGCTACGGATACCCTGATAATCTTTTGTCAAAAGCATAACCGCGAAGCGAAGCAGATCCCCAGAAAGTGTGTTTGGATTATAGCCATCGCAAAATAAATATTCTCAAAAACATCTCAACGTGGCGTAGCCAGGATCCCGGAGGGATCAAATGTTTGTAGCTACAGGCCCCCCAAAAATTTCCCATTCCAATTGTCGCGTCGTTGCACGGCAAAAAACGTAGGGCCGGCATTACAATCCGGCCCTGTATCTTAATACCCCTCAGGGTAAATATCCCCCAAAAGTCGTAAGGGCGAACCTATGTGTTCGCCCTTATCCCCTCAGGGTAAATGGCCTCCATAAGTCGCCTAGCAATAGAGCTTGCCTGGGAAATGTTCCAGTCTTAATACCCCTCAGGGTAAATGGCCTCCATAAGCTATCCTTAATTCCGACACGCTCATTGTGTATCGTCTTAATACCCCTCAGGGTAAATGGCCTCCATAAGCAAAAGATTGCCTATGTAGATCAGGTCCGACAAGCGTCTTAATACCCCTCAGGGTAAATGGCCTCCATAAGCCTGAGCCAAATAGTGAAACCATTTATCCAATACTATGTCTTAATACCCCTCAGGGTAAATGGCCTCCATAAAACGTTTAGCGTCCCGAAAGGGACAAGCAGAACCTGATGAATGGTCTTAATACCCCTCAGGGTAAATGGCCTCCATAAGTCGTCTGCTGGTGACGCACTGTTATCAGTACGACATGGTCTTAATACCCCTCAGGGTAAATGGCCTCCATAAGAGGTCGTCCTCTCTCTATTTCTCTTTGTTTGGGCTTGTCTTAATACCCCTCAGGGTAAATGGCCTCCATAAGCATCTGGAACAAACTGGTCAAGAAATACGGCGAGTCTTAATACCCCTCAGGGTAAATGGCCTCCATAAGTTTGTCTTACCCAATCCCGGGATGGCCAAAGGTCGTCTTAATACCCCTTAGGGTAAATGGCCTCCATAAGGGAGGCTTTGCCGTCCGACTAAGACTATAGGTCTGTCTTAATACCCCTCAGGGTAAATGGCCTCCATAAGATGCTTGTGTAGCAACATACACAGTAGACTCACCGTCTTAATACCCCTCAGGGTAAATGGCCTCCATAAGCGAGGCCACAATTGTTTTGGCCTGGAACCGCGGTCTTAATACCCCTCAGGGTAAATGGCCTCCATAAGATGCGTTACACTGTTTCGATAGGAGTATCGAACATGTCTTAATACCCCTCAGGGTAAATGGCCTCCATAAGTTCAATATATATGACCGTGTATGATGAATACACGTCTTAATACCCCTCAGGGTAAATGGCCTCCATAAGATCCAGAACTGCTGGATAGCAGAGTGAGGGAAGAAGGTCTTAATACCCCTCAGGGTAAATGGCCTCCATAAGGCATTGAGAATGAGGCTGTTGGTATAAACCCCAAACGCATATACTTATGCAGAACTCCTCTAAGTTAGTGAGTGTGAATCAATTATCCAAAAAAAGTTTTGGTTTCGCACGGGGGGCGCAGGTTGAGGTCAAAATTGGCGGTTTTGAGCCATATAAAATTATAAATAGTTGATTATAAGATTTTTATGATAAAAATTGTTTCGAACGTATTTAGGTTGATCTCGAAAAAGTATGCCCGTGCGAAAAATGGCTATTATTTACCGCTTTTATTTTTAAATCAGAGCCGGTTTTACAAACTGCTTTCGCACGGGTTGTTGAAAGCGTACTATTTTTTGCCCCGTGCGAAAGTTTTTGGCGATTAAAAATGAATCAAAAATCGTAAATGATTGATATATAGTCATATATACTTTCGCACGGGATTAGGGTAAATTTCCTACTTTTTGCTTTCGCGAAGGTGGTAGGAGTGCCCCGGCAACCAGTAGGTCTGGATTTGTCCCAAACCCCAGGCAGCTCCTTTTCCCACGCCAATCGAGTGCCCGGCTAGTAACAGGGTGGCCAGCGGGGCAGTGATATTGTGAACCTGCCATTTTCCTGTCCAGCCGGGTATGTCCATTTTCCTGCCCTGGCGGGCCGAGTAGCGGGTGGTTTCATCACGGGAGAGGCGGCGGTCGGTAGTTTGGGTTTGAGCGGCTTCTTCTCTCCAGGCAGTGATATTTTCGGGCATGGATCCCTCACAGAAAAAATGGGAAAGCCAGCCCGCCCGCTCTGCAAGGGATGAAGCAAAGTCCTCAAATACAGGTGTTTGAGAATTTCCGTTTACCCAGGGGGTGGTCAGTTGTATGACGGCTGCTCCGGCATAAGGCAGGCGTTGAAGTTTGCTCCAACTCATAACCGGCAGTACTTCAAATCCTTCCCAGGCCATTCTGACCCGATCTGGGCCCCAGGCTTCGCCCATTCGCTGATAAACGGGTGCCATTTGCAAAAGCAGTTCGACAGGTTTTCCTATCAGGGTGAAAAATATTTCGATTTCCTGCCCTGCTTCGATCTTCTCGTTTTGCATATCAGGTACAACCAGCACATAAGGAACCGGCCCCTGCCTCAGGCGTCTGCCTGCGGGATGCAGGGGCGATACTTTGTTTTCAAATATCTGATAATACCAGCCCAGATGCAGGGATTTGAGGGCATGGCCCAGCATGCCCCTCCAGGCAGAACTTTTGTGTTTGCCCACCCATCCGCCGGTTTCGGCGCGATATACAAGCCGGATTGTCTGCCAGTAAAGGGGGAATTCGTCTGTCATTGTACCAGTTCAAAGTTGAAATCTTTATGATCTGTGATCAGACTGGTGATTTTGATTTTTACAGAAGTCCCTAATGGAAAGTCTCGAATATCTTTGACAGTTCGTTTCCGGGAGTTTTTCTCTTTAGTCTGTAACTCCAGAATCAGCCTATTTTTTTCATACCCAATGACCTTACAGTCTATTTCCTCCCCTACGGTATAATCTGAAAAACTGCGTGTCGATCTGCCTGGTTTGTGGGAAGACTGAGGCTTCTGGTTAACCTGCTTTAAATTCTTTTTAAAGGGCACCAGCCTGCCATAGCCCGACCGGCTTTTGGCGCCGATCCCCCAGTCTTTCAGTAGTTTTTCAAATAGTCTGGACTTGGCTTCCTCACTCAGCGTGAGATCCTGAAAGCTAAAACTTTCCAGCCGGAAAGTAAACCGTATAGAAACTCCCGGCAATATTTTCATAAACTGAACCGGGATCGGATTTTTCAGCGGATTGTTTCCATGCGGTGTGATAAAATCAGGTCCAAGAAAAGCCGATTTTGTATTTTCAGAGGAAAAGGGAAACGCATCAAAAAATACGTCCCGCTTGTAAGGGTGATCCGGGCCTTCGAAAGTGGTTTTAATAAAAGTATCAAGCCAGGGGATGATATTTTCACCCGTAAGTGCCAGACCAGAGGCATCGCTGAGATACGTGGCGGTTTCAGAAGGATATTGCTTGGCTGCATTCAGCATTTGTGTGAGATAATGTCTGAGACAACCTTTAATGGATGAGCCGGGAATGACGGGAAGCCCCGTGGAGGGATCAAATTGAAAGCCGAGTTTGATTTCTCCCTGTGCACCGGTTTCATGGCTTACCCCTGCACCGATAAACAGACCCGGGTAGGTGGTTTGCAGTTCAAACTTAAAATATCCGGCCAAATCTTCCAGGTCGTACGCGGGCCAGGCATCTCCGGTAAAATTATCCAGCTTTGCGCCGAAAAGTTTTTGGTTATATATATTCAAAACCTTTTCATAATCCTCTTTTTGTTTTTTATTCTGATGTTTTTCCGGGTCTTCGATTTTTTGGTAATATTCTCTGTAGAAGATATACCCCAGATTGGCTGTTGTTTTACTCATGGATTTTCTTTTTTCGAGGGAGTAAGTTCAAAGGTTCGAAGGGCCATTTTGAGTGCCAGCGCGGCATCGAGTATATTCATTTCTTCGGCTTCTGTAAGCTGGTTTGTTTTTCCCAGCAGGTAGTTTTTCAGAGCCGCATGTTTATCAGTTTCTACCTTTTTGTCCGGGAAAATCAGCCGGTAAATGCACCAGGTAACCTTCCATCGGGCTTCCTGAGGCCCGGTATTGGCCTTTCCGCCTTCTTTCTGGTTTTCTTTTTGCCCATAAAAAATTACGGCCGGGAGAAGGCCGCTTTGCACCACGGCTGCTCCAAAGGAGGCAAAATATCCTTTAAATTTGTCGGGAATGGTTGTTCCTCCATTTGCCACTTCTGATTGCAATACTTCGATGGC
The DNA here is from genome assembly GCA_041391665.1 of Bacteroidia bacterium. Taxonomy (NCBI): domain Bacteria; kingdom Pseudomonadati; phylum Bacteroidota; class Bacteroidia; species Bacteroidia bacterium. Next base: position 2,681,932 of record JAWKNO010000001.1, read on the forward strand.
TTTCGGAATCATTTGTTCGATACGCGGATTTCTCATGATTCGACGTTTTGAGGGGTGGGCGATGTATGAAGGGCCGTCCAGCGTGTAAAGCCATAACCAACGGAGGCATTTCCTCCAATCTGAATGACACTTGCCTGGTTGTGGGTATCAAAGGAATTCACAAGGGTATCACCTTCAGGGGCAATGATAAAAGCGACCATACGGGTCTGACGTGGCAATACCTGCTCATACCAGAGATTGACTGACTCTCCATCATTCAGGGCATTCCTTGCAATTACCGGCAGGTGAAGGTCATTACACAGCTTTCTGAAAGTTTGATCCGGTACAATTACTACCGGCCCTTCTCCGATCAGGTTTTTCAGGGAAGATGCTGCCGTGCCAAGATCACCAGAGACAGCTTTCAGATCAATTTTTATATCCCACAACCAGACCGGCCCCTGACAACTTATCCCTATGGGCAGTTTCTCGTCTTTTATATCTTTAAATTTTTTCCATTCATCATTACCCTCCTGTACAAAACCCAATTGTTCGGCAAAATCAGCAAGGGTACGCAGGAGCATCGGTGAGGTGACCATGACATAGGTGTGTTTGTCCGTAGCTACTGGCAAGGCCAGCAAATGTGCACCGAGAAAGGCATATTCGCCGGTCTGGTACTGGCCGCTTTTTCCGGTTTTATTGATCTGAGCATCGCTGCCAAAAATATAAATCTGGTCGGCTGAGGACATTCCCTGATGATCAAGATATTGTTTGAGCGCACCCTTCAGACTTGAAGGATGGATACAGGGGATACCGGTAAGGACATCGCGTTGAACCAGTTTGTCAATGAGTCCGTAGTTTTCTTCACCACTTCCTACATGCAGGTTGGTGAGCGCACGGATATTATAGGCTAAACATGTATCAGACATGGCGGATTATGAATTTATTTTGGGGTGGAAAAATAGTTATAGCCGATTTTATAGTAGGCTTCGTGATTGAGCCAGGTTTGAAGTGCGGTTAAATCCGGTTCGAATAAAAGGCCTCCTCTGGAAAGCAACAGTCGGGGAGTATGGGCATGGTCTCCAACGGGTTTTTGATGGTAGGAAAATTCTGGATCAGTCAGAGTCTTCTGATTCCGGAAAATGACCGTATCCGTTGCTGCGAGTTTTGCCCCATGTGTTGCGCCATCCGCTACATACGCATCGGAGAGCAGGGTCGAGATACCGGAAAGATGGAATTGATCTGCCTCCGGGAAAAAGAGGTTTACCTTTTCAAAATTCATCTGAAAAGGGGTTCGGTTTCCTCCCAGATATACAAGTCCGCTACCTGATTGGGGCAGCCCATGGCCGGTTTCCAGCGAAGCGTAAAACTGATATGCGGCGCGGGGATGAAGATGAAGCAGTTCCATCTTAAAGAAGCCGTCTTCTTTGGGCTGGTGTTTGTATTGTTTGGTAATGCCGATTTTGACAAATTTGGTGAAAGCCCAGGGGTCTGAGAGTTTGTCATTTTCCTCTTTTTCCACTTTCAGTGTTTTTTGCAGGTCATCCTCGCAGAAAAAAATTTCAGACAAATGGTATTCTTTGACATTGTATCCCGGCAGGCAATAGAGATGATCGGTTTTACTTCCGCTGCTGGAATAGGATTTTCCCGGAATCGTCATAGCCTGAAAGTTTTTGGGGTTTTTGACCAGAAACCAGGCTTTGTTTTCAAACTGGAGGAATACAGGCGATAGTTTTTCAATTTTTCCGAAAGTCTGCTGGTCAGCTTCAGTGCCGGTAAAGCTATTTTCCCCAATCAGGCCTTCTGCTTTTTTCTGGTCGTTGATTTGATAACCCTTTCCCCTTTGATAGGTGAGGGTTTGGTTTCGCCTGAGCAGTTCGTACCGCAGCATACCCAGAATGGTAGTCTGTTGGGGAAATAGGCGGGTACGAAGGAAATAATCGTCCTCCGTAAGACCATGTTCTCCCCCAAAATATGCAGGGGAGAGCGGTTTAAGGGTAAACAAATAGTATTCAGGCATCGTCTTCATCTTTGCTGTTGATAAGGTGAATAAACCGCAGCAGGGCGTAGGTGAGATCAAGATCAGCTTTTCCGGTTTTTAGCCTGCTGATGGCAATAAAATCTTTCAGGTATTCGAGAAAAGGACTGAGTCTGTCTTTTTCAGCGCGATTGCGGTGAACCTTTTCGCTAAACTGGTTTAAAAACAAAGGATCGAGAAGAGACTGATAATAAAGGTCAGGGCCTTTTCTGCTTTCTTTCTCCGTATCTCGGTCGAGAACCACTTCCAGCATGTCTTTCATGCGGTCGAGTTTGTGGGCAACACCTGCGATTAATGCGTAATTTTCTTTATCCTTGACAGACTTTTTCTTGACTATTTCCTGGCCGGCATGATCCTTCAGGTTTTGGTTTAACATCAAAAACCACTGGCTATAGAGATTGGAATCATTTTTATTGATAATGCCACCGTAATGCTGACCGCTATGGCGCAACACTTTAAAATTAATTCGGTTGCGGTCTTTATATTCGGGTAAATCCTGTTTGATCTGGGCAAGCAGGCGGCGGCTTTCTTCCATCGCTTCCTGAAGCGGATATTTGTAATAGGAAATGGAAACACCGTAGGAGAGGGTGGGGACTACGCCTTTTTCCTTATACTTTTTGAATGTTTGGGCAAACGCCTGATCAATTTTCTGGATAAGGTGAAAAACCGTCTCGAACTGACCGGTATGATTATTTCTTCGGGCTACCGGAGCAAAAAATACCAGATCATCTCCACCCAGATACAGAGGCGCCGCGCCATAGCCATAGTCCTGGGGGTTTTCTGTGTGGCGGTCACCTGCGAGGATTTGATTGGCTTCTATGCCAAAGGCAATAAGGTCTTCTGAAAAACTCTGTACAGCTTCCTCATCATCTCCCAATTTTCCCAGCAACTTGCCTATTCCATCACCATCGGCGTTTACTATGGCAATATAGCGGTGCCGGGTACTCATTTCTTTTCTAAAATCAGGGTGGCTGGTCAGTCTGTCGAGCAAGTCTTGTTCTTCATTTTTGTCTTTTTGATCAAAGTCAGCTTTTACGATTTCTTCATAAGCCGTTGGGTTGATGGGGCGAAGGTCACTGGTAGCGACCTCTATCAGAGACTCAAACTTAAACCGGGGATGAAAAGCATCTTTAATGAAAAAGGACCTGTGAACAGCCCGTAGTAAATAGGCCATGTAATCGGGCTCCAACGGGGCAATCTGGGCAGTGAGTTCCAGATGGTCGAGCAGATAGTTGATTTTTTTGACAAACGAATCTCCGGCTGCGGGCAGGTCTCTTTCTTCAATTTCGAGGCACGCCAGGCGGAAATACTTAAAGAAACTGTTTTTTATCGGCACATAAGTATTAGGGGCAACAAACTCAAACTGATTTTTGAGATAAGCGGCTTTTTCTGTGCGGGTAAATTCTTTGTAGGTTTCGTCGGCAAGTTTTTCTACTGTTGAGTTTACCGCATTTTGGAGTGCATGAAATTCATTGCCGTCTGCACTTAATATAAGGCGGTCAGGCCATACACCTACACCGATTTTCAGATCAAAAGTTTCGAACTGCTCCGGATAATAAGGCAGAATAAAAGATTTTACCGGCACATTGCCATTTGTACGCAAGTGCTGGATAACCGATTTCATGATCCATGAAAACACGTAGCTGGCAGCCCAGAACTCCCGGGTTCGGCGCGCTTTTTGGGCGGTCTGATAAATCGGACCTATGGTTAAGGCAACATACTTATTTGACATGGGTCCAGGTGTTCAGAAGTTTGAAAAATTCATCCCAATTAAAATGTGCAGGAGTTTGCAGGTTTTGAGACTTTCTTTTTCCTGTAAACAGGAAACTTGCACCCAACATAACTTTGGGAATCGGGCGTGCGATTAAGAATAGCTGGTCTTTAGCGGGTTTCAATAACAAGGGAGAAGCAAATCTTTCGATTTTGTCTTTGGGTACCGATTCAATTGTGATTTTAGCTTTGTTGATCGGATAAGATAGTTTAGGATAGTCATACAATTCCGCCAGACCAAATAATGCGCGCACATAATGAACCCGAGGCCCTGGTGCGCCGCCTTTTTCCTGAGCAAGTTCTTTGCTCACAAAGTTTTTTTCCCATTCAATATTCTTCGATGCAAAATAGTCTTTCAGTTTGGAGCTATTGGTGGATTTGCCGTTTGCAAACCCTACTTTATTTTTTAGTGCTTTATACTCAGTATTGATCTTTTCAAGAATTTTTTCAGGTTTTGCATCAGAGATATTTTGTTTACCTATTTTTATAAAGGATGGATTTTCTGCCAAATGCTTTTCCAATTCGGAAGAAGACATGCCTTCAGGTAAAAATGATCCAAAACCCTTGCTTTGGCGGGTACCAAAATTATGATATGCCAGCACGTAGGGGATCGCCTTTTCGACCAGGTCCAACACTTTCGGATCAAAAGAAGACAGCCTTATCGTGAGGGGTTCATCGTAGAAAACGGCAAGGCGGAGGGCGTCTTTATTCCCGTCGCGTTTCAGTGGTTCTGCATTGGCAAAATAGGCACTGTTGGGAATTCCGGTAATTGGGCCGGTTCCAAAGAATTTACTTATTGTATTTCCGTCAGCGGCATCGTATTTCCCGGCCACAGGGAGATACCATTTGGGATCAGAGTTGGGAATCACATCGAGCCGGTAAGGTGAGGGCCTGGGCTGGCCATCTTTGTCCGGAAGGAATTTTTTGATTGCCTCGACATACTCTTTGTTATTATACAGCGAGTTATCTACTCTTTTTAAATCTTCGGTGATAAACGTCTGTATTTTGGGTTTCAGTTCGGTAGCTCTGAGACAGGGATTCTCCTGAGTCCATTGGAAATGGATCAACGGTGTAATCTGAACGATTGGAATGGTTCTTATGAAGGTCATCGGGTGCGAATTTTACATAGTTTATCTATTCCCTCTGAAATATTGGATACCAACTGCTATTATTCCACCCAATGCCATTAGCCCGGATGAAATCAAGATACTCCACTCAACAACAGGGGGTACAACAACTTTTCCTGAAGAGAACTCTGTTATACCCAAAAAGGCCAGCAAAACAGAAGGCAGCAAAAATAACCCACCTACCCAGGCAATTAAGTCCAACTGTTTATTACGGCGGTCTTCCTGCACCAATTGGCCATATTGATAGAGCGTGGCGATTTCTCCTTCCAGATCTTTTACCTGTTGGGGCAAGCGGAGTGTTTGCTGGAGTTTATCGTACATTTCTATGCCCTGGTCTTGAGCAGTTATTTCCCTGAAATAGATTTTATTGATAAATCGCAGGTAATTTTGGTGTAATTCTTCTAATCTCCGCAGTTCCTGTTTGGAGATTTTACCCAGTTTTTTGCGGGACAAATTAGTCGCCTCATCCGAAAATCTAAGAATCATGGCACGTTGTACAAGGCATAGTTCAGCCATTCGGAAGTAAATGGTTTCCATGTGAACCTGTAAGGGATCAAATCCTGAGAGTGCCATCAGAGAGTAACGGGTAACGCCAAACAGGCTGCGGTATCCGCTCCATCGGGTGTAGGTAGCCTGTTCAAGGAGATCTGTTGTAAAACGATCGTTAACTGATGTTGGGCCGTCATGGTCGATATAGATATATTGGTACCAGAAGTCCCGTGCTGCATCAGAATAGGTTTCTTTTATAGCAAAATCAATCCTTTTGGTAAAAAGATCTTTTGGTACACTTTCATCTGGTTTATACCATGATACGACAAACATCCGGTCGTCAAGGACAGGGTAAATGCGAATTCCTGATGGCAACGCGTCTTCATCATTCAACCCTTGTATTGCGCCTTTTGGGAATATGGCGTTGAATATACGGGGAACCATGAATGGATTTTTTTTCACTTTTCGCTCGATATCTGCGTATCTGGAGAAGTTGTCATAAGATTCCTCAATCTGCCTGTATTCGGAATGGCCTGCAAATTTCTGAATACACATCCACTCAGGTAAAAGGGTGTCCTGGACATCAAGCAAAGGATTTAATCCAAAAGTAATAAACTGTGGAAAAAGTCTTCGCCCAAACTGATTGATTTTCAGAATATCTGCGGCAACAGGGTATTTGTCATTGATCAGGTGAAAAGATAAAACCCCTACACCCATTTCATAAAAATTGACAAGAATAGAGTCAATCCGAAGGTGATATGGTTCTTCTACCCCTTTTACCTTAAAGGAATAATAAGTGGGAATTTCCCTATGTTCAAGATTATGTTGCAAGTGAAAAAAAAGTTCAGGAGAAATTTCACCATAGGAAGTAGGTTCCTGGCCTTTGAGATAGGCTTTTAAGTCATTTCCCTGATCATATAATGCTTCACCGGCAAAATCATAAAAATAAGTGAATTCATTATACGCTTTGGGATTGTCAGCTTCAAAGCTAAATGGTTCCAGTTTTCCAAGTGGAGTTTCATTTTCTTTTAATCCTTGAATGTATGTTTCAAGATGAAAATTTTCGGGAGAGACCGGATACCATTTGAAAGGGAAAAGGAAGATGTGGTTGCTATATTTGGTCATAGTTTTTTCATTCAATCAGAAACATTCGTTTTGTTGTCAATATGAAGTGCTAATAAGATGATTTTTTGAATCTATAAAATATTTCGATATGGTCAAAAAGTTTCAAGTGAAAAACAATTTATTTTTCAGCACAAATCGAATTTCTAATACATAAAAGATGTATTGACGTCACAAATACTTCCAAGTGTAAAGTTTCTCCATTAATTTGTAGCGTGAAAAGAATCCACTCCCCACATTGAGGGATGCAATGAATGGCGGATTGTATAATCTTTGTGTTTTATCATTCTAATTGCTCACGAATGAAAACAAAGAATATTTTTCAGATTGGACTTTTTGCATTCGGTTTGTCTGCTATATGCTCTTCCGGTAAGAGCCAGACTGCCGAAAGATTGTTGGTTCATGAAGTCGAGGCCAATCTTACCTATGTTTCCTGTGCCGTGGATGGCGATGGCAATATATACAGCGCAACGAGTTATACGGATGCTTATACCTATGAAGGTGAGGCGATTGCCAAACTTCAGGCAAATTCTCAGGAAGAAATTCTCTATTGTGTGCACGACTCCCAGGGCGAATTGATTTTCTATAAACGAATTGCAGTTACGGGTGGAAATAATTCCACTGTCGGACGTATCGAATTTATGGCTGTTGATAGCCTGGGTTATGCTTATCTCTCTACGCAGGGAACTGCCGGAAATGGATTCCTTCGAGTGGAGAATGATTCTTTATCCATCGGTGCCAGCTCCCTCGCCGGGAATATGGTCATTCAGCTGAGACCTGATGGTTCGCTCCGGTCTGTCAGGCGGTTTGCCGGCATCCGGAATGTAGCTGCATCGGATTCGCTGATGTATATGGCTTTTCAGGATAATCTGGACGCCAATAAAGTGAAGTTCCAGTGTTTTGACAGCACGTTTACTACCCCCCGATGGAGCCTGGAGGGAAATGCAAATATGGTCATCGGTGCAGTATCGTTTGACCGTACGCAATTGTCTGTAAGTCCAGATGGCAACCTGATCGCCCTGCTTGTGAAAGAGGGCAGTGCCGGCTCCCCTGTTTTTGGCGGGCAACCGGTTCCCTTTCAGACTACCCAGGGATTTGATGAGATGGCGGTGATGATTGCAGACAGGGAAGGAAATCTTCTGGGAATACGCACATTTTTTGGTTCGGCATCCACCAGCGGCATGGATGAATTGCCCAATGCCGTAGCTATTGGCAATGATACCAGTGTCTATCTTTCGTGTTATACGTCGGGAACGGTAGATTTCGCAGGGAATATCTATGCATCCGTATCCGGGTTTAGCTCCAGCTACGGGCTGATCGTGACATGGGATAGTCTGGGTAATGAAGTATGGGCCGTGCAGATGTTGAGTCAGACACAATCTCCCCGGATCGACGGACTGGCGACAAATGCAGCAGGCGACCTTCTGTTTGGGGCTTCGTGGGCAGGGAAAGTGCAACTGGGAGATAGTCTGCTGGCCACAGGCGCTTCGCAACGGTCATTGACAGGCAAAATCAGCGGAAATAACGGAAGCCTGGTGTGGAGCAAAGTGCCGGTGAGCGCAGCCAATACTGTAAACGGGCAGCGAATTTCCATTATCGGAGGAGACCGGTTTGTGATGAGTGGAAAGAGTGCACAGGGATATGCGTATGATTGCCTGGAACCAGTTGGAACTGGCGGAAAATCACAATTTTTGCTGATCATCAACGAAAATATCCCCCCGGTGGCAGCGGCGGCGTTTGATTTGGTTCAAAGCGGGGTTACTATCACTTTGACAAATCAATCAGCAGGCGCTACAGAATATCTGTGGGATTTTGGGGATGGTATTACCTCGACGGATTTTTCTCCGTCGCATACCTATACGGTAAACGGGACTTATACCGTTTCGCTCATAGCCAGCAATTGTCTGAACAACGATACGACCAGCGTGGAGGTAACGATACTTTCCGTCGGTTTGGCCGGGCAGATCAGTCCCGATTTGAAGATATATTATGAAGAAGAAACAGAACAACTTCACCTAGAAGTGATACAGGGAAAAGGAAATTGGCGGTTGATGGATGTTCAGGGCCGGTATTTGGGCGAAGGGCGATTGTTGCCTGGCAGGCAGGAAGTGAATCTTGCAGGACAGGCGAGAGGGGTGTATGTTTTGCGGTCAGAGCTAAGCGGTGTATCCGGGGTGCTCCGATTTGTAAGGCATTAAAGGATACCGTTGCTACTATCGAAAAGAGCAGTCAGGGGAATTGGCCGCAGATAAAAACAAAATAAATTGCGAATAATGGAAATTCAGGCACTGCTGAGTAGTGTGGAAACGGAGTATACCGTTTCCACAATTTTTTTGATTACCTAATAAAGTGGGGTGCAAACCAAGATGTCGCAAGGCTTAAAAATAGAGAAAAAGACCCTTTTCCATCCGGAGAAGCACGTTTTTATTGACACAACAGGTCATTCCGACGACCGGAGGAAGGCCGAGAGGGCCCCTTTCGGGGAGGGACCTTTTCGGCGAACCGACCGTAGTGCAACATTTTGTTTGCGGCCAATGAAATGAGTCCTGTAAGGTCGGTTTTGCAACCGAAGAGCCCATTAAGGGCCGGTTTCAGTGGTTTGCAGCGGATTTTTGGCTGATTTTGGGAGTTAGGTAATTGATTAGTAGGGATTTGCGAATTTTTGTATCCGTTTTTAACGGTTTGAAGCGGTTTGAAGCGGGTTTATGGCTGATTTAAGGGGGGAATCAATTGATTATTAGGACTTTATCAATTTGCATATCCGTTTGCAACGGTTTGCAGCGGGTTTATGGGAATCGAAAGGATTTAATCAGTTGATTATCAGTGATTTGTGTATTTTCCTATCCGTTTCCAACGGTTTGTAACGGATTCCAACGGTTTGTAACGGATTTTTGAAAAGAGTTACGATTTAAATATTTGAATATCAGCACATTATGATGGGGGTATCCGATTTAAACGGTTTCAAACGGTTTCCAGGCGCAGGGTCCATTAAGGATTGGTTTGAAACGGGTTCCTGTCTGATTTAAGGGTTTAATAATTTGATTATCAGCGACTTGTGGATTTTGGTATCCGTTTGTAACGGTTTGCAGCGGTTTGAAACGGGTTTATGACTGATTCAAGTGGGGAATCAATTGATTGTCAGGACTTTGGTAATTTTTGTGCCCGTTGTAACGGTTCGAAACGGTTTGTAACGGATTCCAACGGTTTGTAACGGATTCCAACGGATTCCAACGGTTTCCAACGGTTTCCAACGGTTTGTAACGGATTCCAACGGTTTGTAACGGATTCCAACGGTTTGTAACGGTTTGTAACGGTTTGCAACGGTTTGTAACGGATTGCAACGGATTTTCGAAAAGAGCTACGCCTTAAGTATTTGGCTATCAGTATATTATGATGGGGGTATCCGATTTAAACGGTTTCAAACGGTTTTAATCGTTTTTAGCGGTTCTTCAATGGATTTTGGACTGAATTAGATATTTAATTAATTGATTGTCAGTACTTTGGTAATTTTTGCGCCCGTTGTAACGGTTCGAAACGGTTTGCAACGGTTTGCAACAGTTTGCAACGGTTTGTAACGGATTTTCGAAAAGAGCTGCGATTTAAATATTTGAATATCAGTGCATTATGATGGGGGTATCCGATTTAAACGGTTTCAAACGGTTTCAAACGATTTCCAGGCGCAGGGTCCATTAAGGATTGGTTTGAAACGGTTTGTAGCGGGTTTATGGGAATCGAAAGGATTTAATCAATTGATTATCAATAATTTGTATATTTTTCTATCTGTTTGCAGCGGTTTGTAACGGATTGCAACGGTTTATAACGGATTCCAACGGTTTGTAACGGTTTGAAGCGGGTTTATGGCTGATTCAAGTGGGGAATCAATTGATTATTACGACTTTCTCAATTTGCATATCCGATTCCAACGGTTTATAACGGATTCCAACGGTTTGCAACGGTTTGCAGCGGGTTTATGGCTGATTTAAGGGGGGAATCAATTGATTATTAGGACTTTATCAATTTGCATATCCGTTTGCAACGGTTTGCAACGGATTCCAACGGATCCCAACAGCTTCCAACAGCTTTTCACATAATCTGCGGGCAATTTTTCACTCTTTTTTATAAACAACCCCATCCTTCATCACAAATCTTACGCTGCCCATACTGGTAATGTCTTCTGCCGGATTGCCCTCAACAGCGATGATGTCTGCCAGCTTACCCGTCTCAATAGTGCCTAATATATCAGATACGCCCAGCAGGTCTGCGGCGTTGATAGTGGCAGTTTTAATTGCTTCCAATGCAGGCATCCCTGCCTCGTTCATGTAGATAAACTCCATCCAGTTTTTCCCATGCGCAAATACGCCTGCATCTGTCCCAAAGGCGATTTTGACTCCGCCTTTCCAGGCTTTGCCAAATGTATTCTGGCTAACTGGTCCGACAACCCGAACCTTCGTCGCTACTACTTCCGGATAATAACCGGGAATGGCTGCCGAATCAGCGGTTGATCGCCCTGCGGTTACGGTTGGTATATAATAGGTTCCGTATTGTTTAAACAATTCAATGGCTTCGTCGTCCATATAGGTGCCGTGTTCGATCGAGTTTACTCCCGCCCGAATCGCGCGCTTCATGGCCTCCGCACCATGTGCATGTGCGGCAACCTTAAAGCCGTAATCTTTGGCAGTACTAACTATAGCTTCGATTTCTGTTTCGGTAAACTGGGGATTGTCAGGACTTTTTGCCATACTGAGTACACCCCCTGATGCCGTGATTTTGATCAGGTCGCTGCCTTCCTTATACCGGCTCCTGACTGCTTTTGCTGCGTCCTCAGAACTATTAATCACGCCTTCTTTGGGCCCAGGATCACCCATGAGATCCTGCCGGATTCCATTGGTGGGGTCTGCATGGCCGCCTGTCGTGGCAATCGCTGTCCCCGCAGTGTAGATTCTCGGTCCTTTGACCAGCTTTGCATTGATAGCGTTTCGGAGAGAAATATTTACCCCAAATGCTCCTCCCAAATCCCTTACCGTCGTAAATCCTCCCATCAACGTCCGCTCCGCATAAATCGCAGCACGAAAGGCTATATCCGCCGGATTGAGCGTAAATTCCTCCAGGTAATTGTTCCGGCCAGTCTCGCTGGTAATATGCACATGCATATCCATCAACCCGGGCATGACCGTATATTTTTTGAGGTCTATGATCTGGTCTGTTTTTTCTCCTTTTAGGTATCCTTTCGCTACGGCAGTGATAGTATTTTTTTCTACAACCACAGTCATCTCGCTCTGGATTTGCCCGGCAACTACATCAATCAGCTTGCCACAATGCAAAATGGTTTTTTGTGAGAATGCGCAAAATGGAATAATAATCAGCAGAAAAAAGGTCAGTTTTTTCATAAAAATGCTTGTCTTAGATACTGTCTGTTGAAAGTCAATTTTTTCAATCCTCCAGCTTATCCCACCAGTTGATTTTCAACAGCCAGGTAGTTACGCCAAGCACTATAGCTGTGGGAATAACATATGTCCAGTTGCGGGTGATCAGTACAACCGGCAAAACAACCAGGCCCATTTGCCAGATGATGCCTATTACAACGTTAAGTGTGTCTCTCCCAAAGTCTTTGTTGGGGCGAAATGTTGAATCTTCCGCCATAACTTTTTCTTTTATTGGGCCCCAAAAACCCCATGGACGGGTTTTGCGATAGAAGTTTTTCAACGTCGCTTCGTCATCGGGCGCCGTTAGCAAACAGCCTCCGATACTTCCCGCCACGGCAATCAAAAACAGGAATGGAAACTGCTCAATAGCCAGCAGATGCCAGCCTAGCGCATCAGTGATCATGGGCAATATCGCTACACCTATCATGCCTGTAAGCATTCCAAAGAAAAATCCGTAACCGTTAAATCGCCACCATATCCATTTCAACACATTCGCAGCCACATAACTTCCGTACAGTAATCCTACAATCCAGTCTGTCCGTGCCTGTATATTTCCGCCAATCAACCCAAAAATCAGCCCAATGAATACAAGGGAGAAAGTAACAATATAACTCAGTCTCACATAGGTGCTGTCAGGTGCTTCCGGGCGAATATATTTTTTGTAAATATCATTGACTACATAGGCCGATCCGGCATTGATAAATGCTGCATACGTGGACATAAATGCTGCAAGCAGTCCGGCAAGCAGTAATCCCTTAAATCCGGTGGTTACATATTCGCTGATGGCAAAGGGTAGTACTTTCTCAAAATCGAGTTTCTGGACGGTAACTCCTGCTGCATCGGTAACCGACTGGGTGATGCTGGAAGGATCCATATACACCAGGGCAAGAACGGTTATCCCTGCAATCATAAAGTATCGGGGAACGGAAAGCACGACTGGGGTAAGGGCAAACATTTTTGCAGCTTCCGTAGGTGTACGGGTGGATAATACCCGCTGCATATCATAACTGGGCACAGGGCCCGCCATACTCGCCCATATTCCCTTAAACAACATCAACATAAATATAAATCCAAACATCGAATACCCATCTTCCTCAATCCGGGCCTGTGCCAATGGAATTTTTTCTGTCCAGTCAATACCAAGATCCCAACCAAACCACAGGGAATTCCAGCCATCGGGGACGGCTGCTGCGATTTGTTCGGGTGTCGTATGCATAACCGCGATAATTCCTACTACAATACAGGCAATAGTCATGATCAGAAACTGCATCACTTCCGTACCCACCACACTGTAAAACCCCCCCTTGATCGTGTACAGGGTCGTAATACCAATAATCAACAATGCGTAAGTATCTTCGCTGCTGATCTGGAAACCACCCACAGACCACGACATATCCCAGGGGAGAAACTGTGCTGCAAATTTGCCGATGCCTTCGACAAAATAAGCCATAAACGAAATCACAATAATCACGGCAAACACTACCACAATGATATGCGAAAGCGTACTGCCTGTCTTATTGCCAAACCGGAAAGTGATCCATTCTGCACCCGTGAGCACATTGGAACGCCTCATCCAGATCCCAAGGAAAATCATCATGAATATCTGGTTCCAAATCGGCCATAGCCAGGGAATCCATACACTTTTTAGTCCGTAGATAAACATCCACGTAACGGCGATCATCGTGCCTGAGACATCAAACATGCCGGAGGCGTTGGAAAGACCCAAATAATACCAGGGAATATCGTTTCCCGCGAGGAAATAAGTTTTGATACTTTTTGTCGCGCGTTTGGCTAACCAGAATCCGATATAAACGGTCCCGATCATATATGCCGCCAAAATCAACAGATCCAGAAGTTCCAGTTTCATTGTAGTTGTAGTTACAACTGCATCTTAGGCATTTTTGGGGAAAATACAAACTTTAGGGAACTGTGATTGGAGGTACGATATCTCCATTTACTATTAGTTTCCTGGCTAGCTTTCCATATCCGTAAGCTTTAGGCCAGTACTTAAAAGAAAGATTGTAACCCGGAATAATGAAGAGGCCTAACACAGGTAAAACCATTATCATAACTAAATTGACAAAGGAACTGACCATACCAACCATGAGGGACCATAAATAGGCAGCAAGGGTTGATCGGGGATATTTTTTGTAAATCGCAAATGCTTCTCTTATCTTTTTTATGGAAAAAAGTTCTTTCCAGGTGATTTCCCCAAATGCGTAACGGAAAGTCATAATTTTAAATGCAGGGGTTACAATCAGGCCATATAATGCCAGTAATACTAATTCCAGTGCAATCCCGATTCCAATATCATCCAGAACACTGGTTCCCAAATAGGCACTTCCTTCATTTTTGGTAGTGAGGTAAATCCAAAACCCACCTATATCACCCCGAGTGCCAATATATTTCGTCATCCATTTCCCAAACTCAAATACGAACTGAATAATTTTAGCACCAAAAAGAGCAAGGAATATGACTCTGGGTAACTCGTAAAAAGTTCTTGCAGTCATTAGCTTTATGCCCTGTTTGATATAACCGCCTATATCCTGAAGGTTTTTTACTTTTGGTGAAAGTATATTGTTGCCTTCTCCAATTCTTTTTATGATTTCCAGGCTCCAGCCATGTGCAAAAAAACGGTTGAGGTTGAGTAGGCCATAACTCAATACTGAGTAAAGGAGGGTAAGGACAAGGGTCTGTTGTTTACTGGCCTTATTTCTAAATAACAATTTAACAGCATTAATCTGGCCTCTTATATATTCCAAAATTCCCCAGATACCATATAGTCTTACTGTATTATCTGTTAAAACGACGTTTTCCCAAACGATATTTTCATCCTTACCAAAGAAGATCGATGCAGGGGACCCCGCTTTTGGAAAATCTGTAAATGATTCTCTTTTGGCCGGTGTATACCCTATCTGGAGTTTATATTTTGTAATTTTTTCCATGATTATTGTTGGTGAAAACAACGTGTAAAAAAGTGATGAGGTTAGAATACAACGGACTCATTTGCAGGCTGATGGGCTGTTTTTGGTACCAATGAGTGTTGTATTTTTGTAGCTAACCAACCATAGGCATAGGCAATGGGCCAATGTCGTATAAATACCAGTAAAAAAGGCACTGCAACATAGGCAGCTCCAAAAGTAAATGTTGTCAGCAGGCTTAATGAAACCACGCAAAAGAAATTGATACACAGGTAAAAAAAGCAAATACCCAAAACCAGGTCTGCATTTTCCCTATAAACCATAATACTGTGTCTGATTTGTCCCGGACTCAGAAACTGATATCCCCTTATAAGGCCTTGGGCATACTTGATCATATTGATGCGATAGATGGGCCATACAATCAGAAAGTATAGAAGTACCATCACAAATTCAATGATTACTGATACCATTACTTCGGGGATTTTTGCGATTAAAAACTCTAGAATAGTTTTTTTATCGCCCGTAATAATGTCCCAAACCCACCAGAAAAAATCTATAAATAGGTTAAATAGCTGTGGCGTTACGATTGTTAGAACAAGTAAATGTGGGAGAAAATATATTGCTCGCATGACGATTAAAACCAATCCCCTTCTGAAAAATGTAAATAGATTAGGAATGGTTTCCGGAATAGTTTTCTCTCCATTGGAAAGAGCCATGTTTTTAACAATCTCCAGTCTCCACCCTCTCAAAAAGATTGTATTGATCATTGCCATGAAGGTGAACACCCATGATAATAGCGCCATAACTATCGCCTGTGATAAATTTCCACTGGTTGAGAATGGCTTCCTTAAATGCTCATATCCTTGCCTGATTGTCATTTTGAATTCATCCCAGGGTTGTTCGCTTTCGCTAATAAAGGATATTCCATCTGCATGGGCTTCCAGATGAAGAATCTCATGGTGGTCAGGTGGCGCCTGTTTTGAATGATTCCCAAATGAAATTGTGGGATTAAGCTCTTTGAACGCTTTTTTTTTAAATTTGACAATTTCCTTAAGTAAATTCTGATCCAGATTTTTCTGATCATCAGAAAGGTATACAGTGAGCCCGTATTTTTTGCTTTTCATAAAAATGGTTGATGTATTACCAAATCTATGTTATGGGGAGTTTAAAAACAAGGGGCGCATGAATTTATTTTCCATCTCACCGAATATTTCTATCTTCCACATGACATAATTTTCTAAATACTCATATTATGCTTCGACTAACTACCTCTCCTTTTATTCGTCTCAGTTTTTTCTGCGGGATAATTATGTTTCTTGGGATGTCTGGATGCGCTTCTTCTAATGAAAAAAGTGGTGTTTCTCCGGACTCACGCCCGCCCAACTTCATTGTCATCTTTACCGATGACCAGGGATACGGCGATCTCGGGGTCTATGGGCACCCGACCATCAAAACGCCAAACCTGGATCGCATGGCCTTTGAAGGACAGAAATGGACGCAGTTTTATGTTTCCGCCAATGTTTGCACTCCCTCCCGCGCAGGCCTCCTCACCGGGCGATATGCCATCCGCAGCGGGATGACTGACGAAAAAAACTGGGTGCTTTTCCCTAATTCTGAAGGGGGACTCCCCGCAAGCGAAATTACCATTGCCCGCCTGCTTAAAGGTGCTGGTTATGCCACTGGCGCTATCGGTAAATGGCACCTCGGTCATTTGCCTCAATACTTACCTACCAATCATGGCTTCGATTCGTACTTTGGTATTCCCTACAGCAATGATATGGACAGGGTCGATGCCGCAGGTGTGGACGTATTTGCTCAACCCAAAATCGAGTCGTTTAACGTGCCGCTCATGCGCAATGAAGAAATCGTGGAAAGACCTGCCGACCAGAATACGATAGTCAAACGATATACGGCAGAGGCGAAACAATTTATTCTTGAAAACAAAGAAAAACCGTTTTTCCTCTATCTGGCCCATAATCTGCCGCATGTACCGCTCTTTGCCTCCGATGATTTTCGCAATACCAGCGAGAGGGGGCTTTATGGGGATGTCATTCAGGAAATTGACTGGAGTGCGGGCGAAATTCTGAATACGCTCCGTGAGCAGGGACTGGACAAAAATACGCTGGTAGTTTTCACCTCCGACAATGGCCCCTGGGCAATTTTTGGTGACCACGCGGGCAGTGCGGGTTTACTGTATGGTGCAAAGGGAACCAGCTATGAAGGCGGGGTAAGAGAACCTGCAATTTTCTGGTGGCCGGGAACGGTCAAACCGCAGGTTGTAAGTAAACTGGGCAGCACCCTCGATCTCCTGCCTACTTTTGCCAGTCTGGCCGGGGTTTCGCTTCCCGATGACCGCGTGTATGACGGATATGATATTTCTGGTGTATTGAAGGGCGAAGACGTCTCCCCGCGAAACGAAATGTTGTATTACCACAACACCCGCATTTTTGCCGCGCGCAAGGGTGATTTTAAGCTGTATTTTTATACCAACAATCCGCTCGGTTATCCTGCACGGGTAGAAAAGCTGGAAAAATATCAGCTGTTCAACCTTGCCCACGATCCGTCCGAAAAAATCGATGTAGCAGATCAATACCCCGAAGTGGTAGCAGAAATCGAAGCCATGGTCGCCCGGCATTCTGAGACTGTTGTACCCGTGGAAAGCCAGCTCGCCAAAAGGACGGGGCAGTAAATTGCTACGGAATTATAGTAATTGTGAGAAAGTAATCTTTCCGAAACGAAGCAGAAACCATCTGCATAGGCAGACACACGAAGGGTTTGTTTAATTGGCGAAGCAAAGGGAAATTTAATCAATCCTTAATGCAGGTTATCTTGCAAATTAATCTCAGTGAAGTTGCTTCGAAGCATCACTCAATGAATATAATCATTATGCAAAAATTTTTTCTCCTAATCATTTGTCTGGCAGGGATTTGCCTTTCTGCTAATGGTCAGAATCAAGGTCTGAAAACAGAGAATATCATTCTTATTACCTTCGACGGCCTTCGCTGGCAGGAGGTATTTGGCGGCGCAGATTCTGTGCTTTTGTATGACAAAACATTCACCCCCAAGCCCGAAGAACTGGCAAAATCGTTCTGGGCTGAGACTCCTGTTGCCAGAAGGGAAAAACTTATGCCCTTTTTCTGGTCTGTCATCAGCAGTCAGGGGCAGTTGTATGGCAACAGAAAATATGACAATAAAGTAAATGTCTCCAACCATATGTGGTTTTCATACCCCGGATACAATGAAATTCTGAGTGGTTTTTCGGATGATGAAAGAATTAAGTCCAACGACAAAATCGACAACCCCAACCAGACAGTTCTCGAATTTATCAACAACCAGCCGCATTTTAAAGGAAGAGTGGCTGCCTTTGGGTCGTGGGATGTGTTTCCCTATATCATTAATACCCATCGAAGCGGAATTCCCGTAAACGCAGGTTTTCCTTCTGCTCCTGCCGGTGAAAATCTGACCGAAAAAGAAAAACTTTTATATGAACTTCAGGCTCAGATTCCCGAAGAATGGGGTTCTGTGCGGTATGATGCATTTACCCATCATTTTGCAAAAGAATACATACAGAAAAATGCGCCGCGACTGGTGTTTATTTCTTATGGCGAAACGGATGATTTTGCCCATGACGGCGCTTATGATGAATACCTGAAAGCCGCACACCGCACCGATGCATTTATTGCGGATATCTGGAGTTTTGTGCAAAATCACCCTGCATACAAAGATAAAACTACGCTCATCATTACTACCGATCATGGCCGCGGCACTGTTCCCATCGAAAACTGGAAACATCACGGTACGAAAATACCCCATGCAGATCAGATATGGATTGCAGTAATGGGGCCTGATTCGCCGGCTTTGGGAGAAGTCAATTCTGCTGGCCAATTGTACCAAAATCAGATCGCACAAACGGTGGCCACTTTGCTGGGGCTCAAATACAACAATGAAAAACCAGTAGGATCTGCCATTTCAAGTGCTGTTTATAAATCAAAATGAGAATAGTGGGTAATTAATGTGGATTTTAGTAGCCATTTCATTTACTTATCCATCGTTTTATCTTGTGGATAGGAACTCGAGAATTGGTTATGAAAAAAAAACTTAACTGCATATTACTCATTGACGATAACCCTGATGATAATTTTTATCATAAACGGGTTATCAAAAAAACGAATTGCTGTAACAACATTGTTGCTATAGAATCAGCTTTAGAGGCCTTAGACTTCATCAAAGCCAAACCTGAACACCCGGAAACCCACCCTGATCTGATTTTCCTGGATATCAATATGCCTGGTATGAACGGGTGGGAATTTCTGGAAGAATACAATAAGCTGGAAATTAATCTTCAGAGCAGAGTCGTGGTGGTGATGCTTACGACCTCTCAAAATCCGGATGACCGTAATAAAGCAAAAGCACTCAATATCATCTCAGAGTTTGAAACCAAACCCCTCGAAAATGAAAGCCTGGAGCGAATTTTAAAGCAGCTTTTTGCAGATTATTTCTGACTGCTGCGCCTGCGTCATTTTCCTGCTAAAGCTTACCGGCAGGCTGATAGGTATTTCTGAAACCTTCTGCGAAAAGCATTTCCGGCAGACTTCTTTAGTTGTTATGCCGAATTATGTTTTTATTATTGTAAATAAAACCACCTGAGACTCTTTTATGAAACTATTTCGCTTTGGCCCTGAAGGTAAAGAAAAACCCGGAGTGATACTTTCCAATGATCATCGTATTGATGTTTCTGCTTTTGGTGAAGATTATGACGAAAGCTTTTTTCAAAATAACGGCCTTCAACGACTGGAATCATGGTTGCAAAAAAATGCCAGCAATGCACCGGTTGTTCCCGAAAATGTCCGGCTGGGCTCACCTGTCTGCCGTCCTTCCAAACTGATCTGTATCGGACTCAACTATGCGGACCATGCCCGGGAGAGCGGAATGGATATTCCCAAAGAACCTGTTGTATTTTTTAAAGCAACGTCTGCGATTTGTGGGCCTGATGACGATCTGATTCTCCCCAAAGGTAGTGTCAAGACTGACTGGGAAGTAGAGTTGGCATTTGTCATCGGTAAACGCGCTTCCTATGTCGAGGAATCTGAGGCGATGGATTATGTGGCAGGATATGTCCTCCATAATGATTACAGCGAACGCGAATTCCAACTGGAGCGTTCCGGCCAATGGGTAAAAGGGAAAAGCTGTGATACATTTGCGCCTTTGGGGCCATTTTTGGCTACCAAAGAAGAAATCGATGATGTTGATAATCTTCATCTCTGGCTCGAAGTAAATGGCGAACGTGTCCAAAATGGAAATACCTCCAATCTTGTGTTTGGGATTCCTGTTTTGGTCAGTTATCTCAGTCGCTTTATGACCCTCCTTCCCGGTGATGTTATCTCCACCGGTACCCCTCCCGGTGTGGGACTTGGCTTTAAGCCCCCCCGCTATCTGAATGAAGGGGATGTCGTAAAATTAGGGATTGAAGGGCTTGGAAGCGCTCAGCAAAAAGTTGTGCCTTTTCGAATAAAATAGCCGTATCTGCCGCCCAGGATTTATTTTTAAGCCAATGTCATGGATCTATATTTGCATAACAAGGTAATGATTGTTACTGGAGGCGAGCGCGGTATCGGAGAAGGTATCGTTAGGGGGATGGTTGCCGAAGGTGGGACTGCGGTGATCGCCGGAAGACTTCGGGATGAAGGTGAATCTCTGGCCAATGAGCTAAATGCGGGTGGTGGACAATGTTTGTTCATTCATACGGAATTAACTCAGCCAGGGGCATGTCAAATGGTCATTGACCAAACGATGAAACTTTTTGGCAGAATTGATATCCTTGTCAATAATGCAGGCGTGAATGACCGGGTCGGACTTGAAAAAGGAAATCCTGCGGATTTTATAAATTCTCTTTCTATCAATGTTTCACATTATTACTGCATGGCGCATTATGCCATTGAAGCATTGAAAGCCACAAAGGGTACCATCATCAATATCAGTTCTAAAACCGGTGTAACCGGTCAGGGCGGCAACTCTGGTTATGTTTCTTCCAAAGCTGCTCAACTGGGCCTTACCCGGGACTGGGCCATCGAATTGCTGCCTTATGGCATAAGGGTAAATGCTGTCCTGCCAGCAGAGGTAATGACCCCGCTTTATATGAACTGGCTGGAAGGATTTGCCAATCCCGGCGAAAAACTCAAAGCCATCACAGAGCGAATCCCCCTTGGCCATAGAATGACCACAGCAGAAGAAATCGCTGACATGGTTTTATTTCTCGCATCAGAACGCGCCTCACATATTACCGGTCAGTATATGCACGTTGACGGAGGGTACGTACATCTTGACCGGGCTTTATAAACGCCGGGTGCTATCTCTTAAGATCAGCTGTGTCTCCAATACTTCCGTCCGAAAAGGAATCTCTCCTTCCTCACTGTTGAGTTGCTCAAACATCAGTTTCACCGCAACTTCTCCAATATGGAAGGCGGGCTGAGCTACCGTTGTAAGGGCAGGTTCTATCATTTCGCTCAATGGCTGGTCGCTAAAACCAACCACCGAAATATCTTGGGGGATTTTTAACCCCATTTTTTTGATCACCCGGATGACATCGTAAGCAATGTTGTCATTGAAGGTAAAAATCGCATCTGGCCGGTTAGGCATTGTCAGCAATTCTTCAGTGATTTTCATCGTGAGCTCCCGGTTCATATCACAATGCCGGACCAGAGAATCATCATCAGGAATGTCATATTTATCCAATGCAGCAAGATAGCCATTGAGCCTTTCGGTACTGTTGGACAAAGGAGCGGGTCCTGCCAAATGGGCAATTCGCCGACAGCCGGTTTTAATCAGATATTCTACTGCGGAAAGAGCCCCTTCGAAGTCATTCACGACTACTTTCGAACCCTGAAAGCTCATACTGATCCGGTCAAAAAATACAACCGGAATATCTTTTCGGAGAAATGTTGCAAAGTGTTTAAAGTCTTGCGTTTCTCCTGAAGGACAAACCAGCAGTCCATCGACCCGACTGGACAGCAGGGCATAAGAAATGGCCTTCTCCCGTTCATAAGACTCATGCGACTGGCAAATCATTATATTGTACCCCGCGGCAAGTGCAGCTTTTTCTATCCCGCTGATTGTCGTTGCAAAAAAATTATGGGCGATCTCAGGAACAAGCACGCCAAGCGAATAGGTCTTGCTTTCCCTGAGACTTTTTGCAGAGGGATTCGGCTGATATTCCAACTCTTCCGCCAATGCTTTTACCCGGGAACGGGTGGATTCACTGATTCGATGTCGGTCGTTGAGTGCACGTGAAACTGTAGATGGAGAGAGGTTTAGTCGTTTTGCCAGTTCCAGTAACGTGACCTGTTTTTTCTTCATTGTTTGAGTTAATCGTTATAGCTTTTGATTTTTCAGGAAAATAATAATTTCTAAGTTAGATTTTCTCGGTTAAAGTGAGACCGGTTGTGGCAGTGATTATGCTGTAAAATTAAAAAAACTTTCTTGTATGGTAACTATTTTGCCCGGAAAGGTACATGATTATTAAAACCCTAGAAAATGAGCCAGTATCTACGCATAATTATCGTTGCGATTTTTTCGGCAATTTCCACCTCAGTCATGACACAGGTGCCTCAGGGCATCAATTTCCAGGCTGTTGCTCGCGACGCGAGTGGAATCCCCATGGCAAATACGAGTATTTCCGTAAGATTTTCTGTTCAGAATCAGGTTCCGGCTACGGTATATCAGGAAATACATTCAACCCTTACCGACGTATACGGGCTTTTTGACCTTGTCATCGGAAAAGGAATCCCTGTCTCTGGCACTTTCAGTGCTGTCGATTGGGGCAGCGGACAGCACCAGGTCGTTATCGAAGTCGATGCCGGCTCAGGATATGCAACGCTGGGTACCTGCCAGTTTCAGAGTGTACCTTATGCGCTCTACGCAGAAAATGGCTCTGTTTGGAGCGAAAATGCATCGGGGGCTTTCTATAACAAAGGGAGAATTAGTGTGGGTACCAGCTCCCCGCTCGCCACTTTGCATCTTGCCGATACTTCAAATGTCTTGTTTGGCAACGGACTTACCGGTTCGGGATTTAAGTTTTTATGGTACGGGGCTAAGGGGGCATTTCGTTTTGGTTACCTTACCCCACCTTTTGGCGGGTACAATTACGATAAGTTCTGGGATTACGACAGTATCGGTTACTACTCTTTTGCAGGTGGTCAAAACGCCCGCGCCAAAGGATTTGGTGCTTTTGCCTGGGGATCATTTGGTTGGGCCGATGGTTCCAGTTCGGTCGCCTTTTTTGGAAATGCCAAAGGCAACAACAGCTATACCTTTGGCGGAAACTCCAAAGGGAGAGGGAGTTTTACGGTAGAAGGAACGGCCGAAGATGAGGGTGGGATCGCTATGTATGGTTATACCGGCGGGCGTTATGGTGTGGCTATCGGCGGAGGTACTACCGGCCTTGGTGCATCGTCTGCGCGGCAGAACTACAGTGTGGCTATCGGCTGGAATGCCGATGCACGGGGAGAAGCTGCCGTTTCTCTGGGGCCCAATGATGCCTATGGCTATACTTCTTTTTCTACGGGTTGGGTTACTGAGGCGCGTGGAAATTATTCTTCTACCTTTGGGCTTCGAACCATTGCTTATCCTTACGGTTCTATGGCTTTGGGACGATATAATATTTCTTCGGGGGACAGTGCCAACTGGATTGCTACTGATCCTGTATTTGTCATAGGCGACGGGACCTCTGATGCTGCGCGTTCCAACTCTTTTATCATTCAGAAAAATGGGCAAACCGCCGTCGGATATGACGCCCCAACCGGCATGCTTCAGGTCAGCAGTGCGCTGGGTAGCTTGAATAATGCGGGTACATTTGTTCCAGCCAATTCTTCTCTTCTGTTGGGGACAACCACCAACGGCCTGGCTTTTGACCCCAACCAAATCGAAGTCATCGGAGATGGGCTTCACCTCAATTTTAATTCTCCTGAAAATGTCTATCTCGTCAATGGCGGCGGTTCGGTGGGCCTTGGTACGGCAGCACCCTCGGATCGCTTTCATATTGCCGCACTGGCTGGCCAAAACGCGCTTCGCGTACAGATCAACGGCACTACGGCCTTTCGGGTCCACAGCAATGGTGGCGTTTCTATCGGAGTCAACAGTATTCCCCCTGCCAATGGCCTCGTTGTCAATGGAATCACTCAGCCTTTTTCTGATAATTTATTTACCCTCGGTGCTTCTACCCGCCGATGGACCGCTGTGTATGCTGTAAATGGCACGATTCAGACTTCTGACTATCGCCTCAAAACTCATATTGAACCCATTTCTTACGGACTGAAGGAAATCCTGCTCATGAATCCTGTTTCCTATAACTGGAAATCTACGCCTGATTCTGAATCTAAGATTGGGATGATTGCGCAAGAACTGGCTGAAATTGTTCCGGAGGTGGTGTATGGTTCTGCTGATTCTCCTGAAGATGAACCTATGGGGGTAAATTATGGAGAACTGGCGCCAGTGATGGTAAAAGCTATACAGGAACAACAAGCGATCATTGACCGCCAGTCCGATAAGATCAGCCAACTCGAAGAAATGCTGAATCGGCTTTCGGAAGAACTACATTCCCTGAAACAGACGATCTCCCAGAAATAAACATTATGAAATCCTTATTATTAGCCATTCTGGTTTTCTTAAATGTGGGTAATTTGTCTGCCCAGTTTCTGGAGCGAACAGTATTGGGTTGCTGTGGCACGACTGCTCCACTTGGAGGGTTTTACTATAGTTATACCATAGGTGAAGCGGTCGTCGGAACAAAAAATGCTTCTTTGCCTGCGCTCACGATTGGTTTTCAACAGCCTGATTATAATCCGTTGCTGCCGGTAAGCCTGGTTGATTTTGTTGCCGAATGGCGCAATTCGCAGGCTTTACTTTCCTGGAAGACTTTGTGGGAGTTGAATACGGCTTCTTTTGTGGTAGAAAGATCTCTTGACGGCCATATTTTTGGTGGTATTGGTATTATTCCTGCCGCGGGTTCTGTGTTTGAAGCCAATGAATATTTTTTCCCGGATCAGCATGTTTCCAAACTGGGGGCAGGAATTGTTTACTATCGGCTTAGGGTGATTGATGAAAATGGAAGCTTTTCATTCAGCCATATAGAAGAATTGCACATACCTCTCACAGGAGGCCAGCTGACCATTTTCCCGAATCCTGCAAAAGATTTTGTCTCGGTTATAGCTACGCATGCGCCGGAACATTTTTTCAGAATATCTCTGCTCAATCAGTTGGGGCAGGAATTGTTTTCCGAAGACTTCCTTCATTCCCCCCAATCGAACAACTGGCAAATAGATGTCAGCGGTTTTCCTGAAGGCATTTACTACCTGAAGATTCATTTTGATGATCAGGTGATCTATGAACAGCTGGTATTAAGGCGCTGAGTTAATTTAAGAGATTAATTACCAGCTCTTCAATCGCATCCACAACCTGAAGTTCGGTTCGTCCGCCCTGTCTGCGCGCTTCTGCAAATACATTTGCGGAGGCCGAGCGCTCACCTCTTATGGATCCTTCCATTACGCTCAGTCCGATTCCTGCAATTTTTGAAAGATTACGGGAAAGTTCCTCTGCTTCTGCCAGTGCAGGATTTTGCCGGATTAGCGGAAGCAAATGCTCGTGGTTACTTTTCCACATTCTCAGGTGATTCATGATAAATCGCCGATCTTTTGTATGGGGTTCCTTCAGGTAAGCTGAAACAGCTTCCTTAAACAGGCGGGCAATTCTTGCGTCAGGTCTGGCTGCATCTGCCAGCAGGGTAAAAGGCGAAAACATGCGATAAAGTTCCCCGTCCGGATTTCGGGTATAGATTTTCATCGGCTCGATCACATCTACGAGGATCTGGAGCGGAGCGATATCTCTTCCCCGGCACAGGCTCCGCATGATGACGTCGCGGGCGGTATTGTGCTGCAATCCCAGTTCTTCCAGACGGAGGTCGGTTTGTTCGAGCCTGCGGTACATATCGTTGATGTCTGTGACATGGGCCTGAGACCAAAGCCTTTCGGCGATACAGGCAGTACGTGGCCAGATTCTGGAATCGACTGTCAGTGGCGTTACGAGTTCGCTCCACATCGTAGCTTCTCCCCCAAGGATGCAAGACTTTGCTGCATCAGAAAGTTCCATATCAGGTGGAAGCGGGTCATTGTGATAATGGCTTGTCGCCGGCAGGGCAAGGTCAATGTAATATCCATTTGATAGCACACACTGATAACCTTTGTTTGCCGCCTCATACAGCGACTCTTTTCCCCGCCAGCTATGAATAACCGCATCCAATGGAAGATCAGGCTGAAGTATTTCGTCCCATCCCATCATTTTTTTTCCAAGCCGGGTAAGTATTTTCAGAAGTCTTCGGTTGAACCAGGTCTGAAGCGACTGGTTGTCAGCGATGCCTTTTTCCTGCATAAAATGCTGAATTTCAGGATTGGCATCCCATTGTTTGCCTTCATTTTCATCTCCGCCTATGTGAAAATATTCGTCAGGGAAAATGCCCGCTACTTCGGTAAACAGCGTTTCCAGAAATTCATAAGTAGTTTCCCGACTGGGATCGAGCGTGGGGTGCATGATGCCGGCTTTCCTTTCAATCGCATAAGGCCCTGGTGCACTCGCAAGTTCCGGATAGGCAGTCAGTATGGCTGTTGCATGGCTGGGCAGGCCGATTTCCGGTACCACACGAATTCCCCGGTCTGCGGCATATTCAATAATTTCAGTCAGCTGGGCACGGGTGTAGTACAGGCCGTCTGAGCCTTGTTCGTGAAGTTTTGGAAAACATTGGGTCTCAATCCGAAATCCCTGATCATCGGTAAGGTGAAAGTGCAGCACGTTCATCTTCACGGCTGCCAGCCCGTCAATATTCTGTTTGACTTTTTCCACAGGCAAAAAATGGCGTGCCACATCGAGCAATAACCCCCTCCACGGAAAACGCGGTCTGTCCTGAATCAGCAGGCAAGGGAAAAACCATCCTTTTTCGTCTGCATCTGCGAGTTGTAGCAGCGTCTCAAACCCCCGGATAGCGCCAATGTCCGTATTCGCCAACAGGTGGATTTCCTGCTCATTAATCTCCAACTCATAGGCCTCATCCATCATAAGATTTACCTTCCCCCGGGACTTGACCGTGATTAACAGTGGAGCCGAATCAGGAATATTCTCAGGTGTAATAAAGCCCTGGCTGAAAAATAGTCCCATACGCCCATCGAGTCGCCGTAAAAAGCGGGTGGCTGCGCCGTAGATCCGATCATCAGGGTTGCCACTAATGGTCAGGGTAAACATACCATCAATCCGGAATTTTCCTTCGGAAAGGGTAATACGATCTGGAACGGGAAGCAGATTCAGCGTTTGGGCACTCATTCGGTAAAAAATTAAAACAGCAATTATTTTATATATGGCAATAAATTCAAAAGAATTGGCATATTTGAGACTACGTACAAAACAAACTTTCTGCAAAGATATGGATTCTCCCATTCGAAAATCTGTCCTTTCTGTCGTTTTTGGCTTCTGTATCATCGTCCAAATCGTTGCCCAGCAGCCTATACGCATTACCGAACTGCCGTTTCACCCCGAAACCTATGTTTGTTACCGTGCCGAGACCCCGCTGGTCATTGACGGAAAACTTGAGGAGTCTTCCTGGGCAGAGGCACCATGGACGGATGATTTTCAGGACATTGAAGGCGAAAAAATGCCTGCGCCCTTCCACCGCACGCACGCAAAAGTTTTGTGGGACGACAAGTATCTCTATATGGCGGCATGGCTGGAAGAGCCTGACCTTTGGGCAACATTAAAGGAGAGAGAATCCGTGATTTATTACGACAATGATTTTGAGGTGTTTATCGATCCGGATGCCGACACCCACCTCTACTACGAATTTGAGGTCAATGCATTTGCCACCGAGTGGGATCTGATGCTTGTGAAGCCCTATCGTGATGGGGGTCCTTATCTCAATGCCTGGTCAGTCAATGGGATGAAAGTAGCTGTTTTTGCAGATGGTACGATAAATCAGCCCGGCGATCGCGACAGAGGCTGGACGGTGGAAATCGCCATGCCCTGGGAAATGTTGCGTGAAGCTGCCGCCGGAAGAGCTTTGCCCAAAGCCGGTGATCACTGGCGCCTGGATTTTTCCCGTGTGGAATGGCGATTGGATGTGGTCAATGGCAAATACCAAAAACGACTGAATCCCACAACCGGAAAACCATTTCCCGAATACAACTGGGTATGGTCTGCTCCCGGAGTGATCAATATGCACGAACCTGAAAAGTGGGGATACCTACAGTTTTCAGACAAAACAGCCGGTTCCGGGGAAGATTTTTTTGTCTGGAACCCCGACGAAAAAATCAAATGGGCCCTTCGCGAAATTTATTATCTGGAGAAAAAATACTATGAAACAAATAAGACCTATACCGCAAACCTCGCCGATTTGGGCGTAAGTGAAGTATGGGTGGATGGAAAAAAACTTTCAATCGAACTAGAAACCACCAGCAGGCAATTTCTCGGCAGCGCCTGGAGTGCTGACCGGAAACGCAAACTGTACATCAGAGAAGATAGTAAAACCTGGGTGGAATAAATTTGCTGTTGAGATTCGTTATAACTTGCTCATAATGAATAGCTTATTTTTTAGAATCGCACTACTGCTTTTATCGGTTTTTTTCGTATTTCAGGGATGTAAACCTGCTGTTGAAACTACATTTCCTGGTCAGGTGGATACCTGGATGGGGTACGAAAGGCATACGTTTACCTATGAAGGGAAAACCAGTTATGTCGTCATCCCCAAAGAAATTGCAACCGGTACGCCTTGGGTGTGGCGCGCCCGATTTTGGGGGCATGAACCACAGGTTGACATTGCCCTTTTGTCTCAGGGATTCCATATTGTTTTCAACGATGTCAGCGATATGTATGGAAGTCCGGCAGCGGTAAAACAATGGAACAGCTTTTACAAATACCTCACTACCCGTCACGGATTTTCGGCCAAACCTGTATTGGAGGGATTAAGCCGTGGGGGGTTAATTATTTACAACTGGGCCATAGCCAACCCTGAAAAGGTAACCTGTATTTATGCCGATGCGCCGGTGGTAGATTTTCGGAGTTGGCCAGGTGGGAAAATGAGTGCCAAAGGGAGTGCCGAAGACTGGGAAAAATGCCTGAAGGCATATAACCTGACAGAGCCGGAGGCGATGGCATATACACAAATTCCTGACCGGCTTAAGCCACTGGCCGATGCAGGCGTGCCCTTGCTCCATGTCATCGGCGAGGCAGATGATGTGGTGCCTATAGCTGAAAATACGCTTGTTCTTGAAAAAAAATATCAGGAACTAGGCGGAAAAATCAAGATTCTCTCCAAACCGGGTGTCGGACATCATCCTCACTCTCTGGCATCGCCCTTGCCGATCGTGGATTTTATTCTTCGCTTTACAGGAATCCGGTACCAACCTGATAAATTTTCCTACTTCCAGTTGCGCCGTGGGCTTAATAATAGCCGTATTCACTTCGAACAGGACAAAGTAGGGACAGTTGCTTTTTTGGGTGGCTCCATTACCTGGAACCCCGGCTGGCGGGATATGGTGAGCGAATACCTGGAGGCGCGTTTTCCTGAAACAGAATTTACTTTTATCAATGCCGGTATTCCTTCCACAGGCTCAACACCGGGCGCTTTTCGCCTCGAACAGGATGTCCTTAGCAAAGGCCCGATTGACCTTCTCTTTGAGGAAGCTGCGGTCAATGATGCTACGAACGGACGTACAGAAACCGAACAAATACGCGGGATGGAGGGTATTGTCCGACACGCGATGACGGTCAATCCTGAAATGGATATCGTGTTGATGTATTTTGTCGATCCTGAAAAGATGGCCGATTACCAGGCCGGAAATATTCCGGCTGTCGTGGTCAACCACGAAAAAGCTGCCGAACATTACCATATTACCAGTCTTGACCTTGCAAGAG
The DNA here is from genome assembly GCA_041391665.1 of Bacteroidia bacterium. NCBI lineage: Bacteria > Pseudomonadati > Bacteroidota > Bacteroidia > Bacteroidia bacterium. The sequence goes on from JAWKNO010000001.1 coordinate 2,711,741, forward strand.
AGGTGACGGAGCGAATTTATGCGGAAGAATTTACCTGGGAGGATGATTTCAAAGATTTACACCCTTCTCCTTTTGGACAGGAAATTTATTTTAAGTCCATAAAAAAAATGCTGGAGACCGCCTGGGCAGATACCTTGACAGCGGATGCAGTTCCTTTGGATTTTGAAGTTCCGGCTGAGCCGCTGGATATGTATTGTTATGATGAAGGCGGGTTGCTTCCGCTCGAATCCGCCGTAGTGGGAAAAGGCTGGAAAATAAATCCGGAATGGAAACCCGAAGATGGGGCAGACACACGCCTGGGGTTTGTAAATGTACCTATGCTCGTAGCTGAAGCACCAAACTCAACCCTTCGGTTTACATTTTCCGGCAGAGCCGTAGGCATCTGGGTAGTTGCCGGTCCCGATGTCGGGAAAGTCGCCTGGCGGGTGGATGGCGGCCCGGAAAAAACACTGGATCAGTTTACCCAATGGAGCAGCTTTCTTCATCTTCCCTGGGTATATATGCTTGAAACAGAATTACCCGAAACCAACCATACCCTTGAGCTGCGCACCCTTCCCGAAAAAAATCCGGAGAGTAAGGGTACAGCTTGTCGGATCGTTCATTTTGTAGTGAACGGCGTGCGGGAGAAGGTGGGACAATAAAAAGTAGTTACCGCAAAATGGTAACGGTGCCTGTCTCTGTATTGGGAATACTCCAGCCCCGGGCCTGATACTGGTATCGAAGTACCCAAACATATACACCTTCGGGATTGGCTCTGCCACCGGTGCGTCCGTCCCATGCTTCGTCGGGGTTTGTACTGGCAAAAACTTCCTGCCCCCAGCGATTATAGATATGGAGGGAATAGGACTCGAAACCACACTGATATCCCACGGTAAGAAGTTCGTTGACGCCGTCGTCATTGGGCGTAAAGCCTGTCGGGACAAATACATTGCACCGGCAACTTCGCATATCGATAAACATCGAATCCTGATCAACGCCGCAATTATTGCTCACCTGAAGGGTATAGAGCCCGGGTTCCGTAACCTGATAGACCGTGCCGGAAGCACCATCCTGCCAGCGGTAATCGCCAGGTCGCTCCTCTGCCCGCAGAGTAATCGGAAAATCTTCTTCGCAGAGGGTCGTATCGTTGCCAATTTCTGCTTTGGGGTATAAACTGAATCCGATCCACACAGAATCCTCATCAACTCCACAGCCGGTTTCTATTCTGACCCGGTACACGCCTGTCTGATCAATGATTCTTACCGGATCTGTTTCCCCATCTGACCACAAATACGTAGCATCACTGACCGGAATGGAAACATCTCTTACCGAAAATCCATTTCCCTCCGAACAAATAACGCCGGATATCCCCAGATTGACCACAGGCGTAATGGAGGTTTTTACGATGACCGAATCTCTGATTCGCCCACACTGGTTTCTTACATCCACATAGTACGTTCCTCTCTGCTGAATCGGATAAGTCGAAAACCTCGAACTATCCTGCCAGATATAACTCTGTGCACCCGGAACAGTTGCATCCAGAACGGCCGATTCTCCATCGCAGAGGAATCGGTCGGGACCCAGATTGAGCGCGGGAATTGAGTCTCCTGTGATTATGATCGCATCCGTAGTCGGGCAGTTTCCATTGGTCGCGGTAACCGAATACGTCCCCGGACCCGTGGCGACAAAAGTAGACAAGGTCGAATTATCCTGCCATACATAAGTTGCTCCCGGAGAAAAGGCATTCAGCTGCAGGTTGGTTCCTTTGCAAAGGACTGTATCTGCACCCAGATTTACGACCGGGTAATTGAAGTAAGTGACATTCACCGAGTCTCTGGACGATCCGCAACGGCCCGTAAGCGTTACTGTATATAATCCTCCGGTGTTAATGGTATAAAAAGGATTGGTGTTGTTGTCCTGCCAGAGATAGGTTGTATTTCCCGGGGCACTGGCATTCAACAAAATTACATCCCCTTCACATGCCTGACGGTCGGGACCCAGTTCTGTGGAGGGAATAGAATCTACCACCACCTGGATACTATCTCTGAAAGTGCCGCAAAGATGCGAGAGCTGCACCCAATACAATCCGGTATTCGTAACGGAAAGGGTAGGGGTAGTGGAAAGATTCTGCCATTGATAAGTTACTGCCGGAGCGGTTGCATCGAGCAGGAGGTTATTTCCTTTGCAAATGGCTGTATCTGGCCCCAGACTTATAGACGGGACGCTGGTTGTGGAAATTACTACAGAATCCCGCACGATCCCACATTTATGAATAACTTGTACCCAGTACAATCCCTGCGAAAAAACCGGAATTGTCGGACTAAAGGCTCCATTGCTCCACTCATAATTGCTGTTGAGGAATGTTGCATCAAGCGTAATCGTATCTCCGATACAGATCGTGGTATCATTGCCGAGATTAACCTGTGGCAGCGGATCTATGCTTAAGGTAATCGTATCACTGGCCGAGCAGATGCCATCATCAACGGTGACCCAGTATTGTCCGGCTGTATTGGCAGAAAAAGTGGAGTTGGCAGAATTGTTTTGCCAAATATAAGTTGCCCCCGGATTTTGTGCGTCAAGGATTAACGTTGTGCCTGCGCAAATGGCTGTGTCTGCGCCCAGATTTACTGTTGGAGCCGGGCTGAATGTAACATTGATACTGTCTCTGGCGATACATCCGTTTACATTTACTTCTGCCCAGTATGTACCTGTACTGTTAACCGTCAGGGTGCTGTTGGTAGAGCCATCGGACCAAAGATAATTGGCGCCGGGATAAGTTGCGTCGAGCAGGAGTGATCCACCCTGACAGAGCGTTGAGTCATTTCCCAGATCGACCGAGCAGGTAGCAGGAATGGCACAGCCGGGGCAAAACGACAGAAACATACCAGAACTCCCCGTTGCACCTGTGTGAATGACCAGCCAGTCATCCCCGTTTTGAGCCGCAGAGGCTGTAAAGGTAATGGAGTTGGCCGTCCATGCATTTCCTACAGCCGGAAGATTGCCAACATTAAATGCCCCTGCAAGATTGGGCGCTGTATTGGTCTGGAATGAAGGCGCAAAACTTCCGGTGCTACCTGTACCATGACTGGCATAAGTAAAGGAAAACGTATAGGAAACACCTGTAGCCAGCGGAGCCGTCAGTTTAAGGGCAAACCCTTCTCCACCTGTGGTCCATAAGGTGCCGCTTCCTATCCATATCGCCCGGCAGTTGTTGTTGTTGGGTGGCGGAAGGGTAATATTGGCAGTGGGAAACCCACCTGTCCATGAAGTACCGTTGAATGAAAGTAAATCTCCATCCATATTGCCCAGGGCTGGTGTATTGGCAAATGAAGTACCGGGAGTACCGGTTGAAAAGCAGCTATCCACAAGTGCCTGTCCAAAGGAAGGCATGGAAAAACATAAAAGACAGATCAGTAAGGTATAATTTCTCACAAACAATGGAATTTTGTTGTACAAGCTCATGGGGAAAATACCTCCGAAAATAAGAATAATCCGGATATGTCAGGAACTCTGTTAAAACAACGATGAAAATAAGATTTCTGTTGTAAGGAATATTTTGTTTTTCCTTCATCCTATATTGTCTGGTAATTGAGGATTTTTGTAAATTTTGCGGATTACTGAAGATTTCAGTGTAAATAGTTTTTAAATGCATATGCCACCGCTGATCCGACAGTTGAGTAATGTAGGTAACCGGTTTTTTACGACTGCCGGTTATATTAATCTGGAGTATCTCCTGACAGGTGATCCTGCATCTGAGACGGTGCTTTTCTTGCATGGGGTAGGGCTGGGTTGCCGGGTTTTTTTGCCTAATATTGATCATTTTGCCAAGGATTATCAGGTGTTGGCTGTCTCCCTTCGCGGCCATGGGCTCTCTGCGCCGCCGATGGAGTCTTCGGAAGAAAACTACGCCATTGAAGTAATGGTACACGATCTGGTGGAGCTTACCTGGTCGCTCAACATCCAGCAATTTCATCTGGTCGGCAATTCTTTGGGCGGGGTGATTGGTTATGAACTGCTTCGCAGGGATCCCGATAGTCTTTTGAGTCTGACAACCTTTGGTGCTCCTCCCCGCCAGGAAGGTGGGCGCTGGGCCATTTCCCTGTCTGACAAACTCCTGAATGCAACCGGAAAAATACGTGGTCGGAAAAAGCAGGCGCAAATTCTCGCCCGACAATTGTCGGACAATGATGAAACAATTTCTTATCTCGTAGATGAAATCTTCCCGACTACCAACTGGGATGCCATACGGCAAGTGCGTTATAATCTTGCCCAAATAGACTATATATCCACCCTGGTGGAAAGTGATGTTCCATTATTTTTTATCGAGCCGGAGGAAGATTTTATGGGAAAACTCTCTTCCGCCCGCCGGGCTTTCCATGATACACTGCGCGCATTGGAAAACCGCGAGCATGTTCGCCACGAAGTTTTGCCCGGTGCAGGCCATTTAGCCAATCTTGATCAGCCCAAAGCGTTTAATGAACTGCTGCTGAGTTACCTCAAAAGCTTAAGGTAGGTGTATTGCCGGAATCTCATTTAACGTGTACCACGCTTCTGTTGACCATAGCTTTTGTCCAGAACTACCCATCATCTCCGGTGTCAGGTGAATGTATAATACATGGCCGGCCTCCATTCCCTCAATCTGAAGCTGTACGCTTTTCCTGTCCGGAGAAAGGGTACTACCCGTAATCTTCAGCTTTTTTTCGTCTATTTTCGGGCCTCCGTATTCTTTTGTCGGAATATACCGCCATTGGCTTACCTGAAATTCTTTGCTTGTATTCCCACTATTGGGAGCAAGTGGTTCTGTAAATGTGATGGTCAGCCCGTTGGGCGTTGCGTTTACAGCCAGCATCTCAAAAGTGGTTTTTCCATTATACCTGATTTGCTGCAACCCATAACGAAGTTTTCCCTCCTGCCCCCAGTTTCCCGCAGCACCTACTCCTCCGGCAAAAATACCTCCGTCAGGGCTGTACCTCAGCCGGTTGACGCCGGCTTCCAATCCTTGGGTAAACCTGAAAACCGCCCCCTGATACACCCCATTGATTTTCTCCAGATTTGCGCGTTTAATGCCGCCATGGGTCACATCGCCATAGAGCATTTGACCGGCATAAGGGCCATCTTGTGAAAAAATGATCTGGCTGGGAGAATTGGCGATTTCCGTTTGTTGTAACCACAACATCGGCGCGGTTTCTTTCCAGTCTTTCATCTCTTCCGGGTTGCGATCACGGTATCCATAAAATGCGCCTTTCTGCACCTGTACAATTTTATTTGCTGGCAGCCAGTTTCCCTGATTGTCAGCTACAAACATTTCTCCTTCTGCATTCATCCCAACCCCGTTGGGCGTGCGGAAACCATTGGCGAGAATTTCATATTTACCATTGGCAGGGTTGATTTTTACAGCAGAGCCGCGTTCCGGATAATGTACATTCACCGCTCCCAAAGGGGAGGAAAGCGTTGCATAAAAAAATCCGTCCCAATACTCCAGTCCAAAGGCAAATTCGTGGAAATTGGTAGTCACCGGCCAGGAATTACAAATGGTGCTGTACTCATCCGTTATTTCATCGCCGTCGTGGTCAACCAGCAACGTGAGTTCCTGTTTTTGAAGTACGTAGATTTTGTCCTCGGCAACTTTCAGCCCCATGGGTTCTGCAAGCCCTTCAGCGATTTGTTTTACCTGTATTTTCTCCGGGTCAGGTTGATTCAGGTTGTCGAGTAGGTAAACAAATCCTTCCCAGGTACAGACTACCATTCGTCCGTCTGACAGAAAGTCAATTCCCCCGACCCTTGGCTGAAAACTTTCGAGCCGGGCCTGCATCAGATCATAGCTTGGGTGAAGGCCTGGCAAGGGTGCTCCGTCGCCAGCCGGTGGGAGCAGGAATTTGGGAAAATCTACATCTGCCAGATCATTTTTATTGAATGAATAGGCTTCCGTAGGTACAACTTCAAAGTCTTCCGTTTCGGGCTTTAACCAAAGGAGAGATATGCCCCCGCCACCGGCCCCCTGAAAATAATCTATCAGCAGGCTGTGAGTGCCTGCTTCAAGCGTGAAAACCCCATCTTTTGGGCCAAATCCATGATTCCCGTCGTAGAGGATCCCTGTTTTCCCATCTATTTTCATCCTGGAACCATCATCACTGTAAAGGCGAAAGTGATAAGTTCCTGTAGTGGGGATATTTATATTGCCGGTAAACTGAAGGTGAAAATTTTCAGAAAGGGGCTGTAAATGATTGATGGAAGGGAAGTGAATCCCAGGTACAATCGCAGATACAATGGGTTGTTCTCCGGAAGGAATTTTGGGGTCGAGGGTTTGTTCTCCTTTGAGCAGGTGCCCATTTACCGCGAGCCCGTGATCAGGCAGTACAGTTGCCCGTTGAAGTACGGCGTCGGCAAGATTATAGCCAGGCGTTGCCATAACAGGATTTGCCGGCCGGTCTTCGGTGTCCAGTGCGAGAATCCATTCTACCATCTTTTCTGCATTTTCCTGTGAAAGATCGGGATGAGCGACCATCACATTTTTTCCCCAGACGCCGGTTCCTCCACTGATTACCCGTTGGGCCAGTGTTTTGAGTGTGCGGGCGTTGGACTTGTATTTTTGAGCAATGGCCTCATAAGACGGGCCCGTAAGATTCTGTTTCTGGTCATGGCAGGTTTTACAGTCGGTCTGGTCGATAAGCGCGAAACCAGATCCCGGATCAGGGCCTTTCTCCGAAATATCAAAGGGATTAGGAAGCACAGGGCCGGGCAAAAACCATGTAGTCAGCAGGGTGGGAGATTTATCCCGAAAGCGGAGCATGGCAAGGAGTTCAAGCCCATAAGTGGCAGAGTCCTGCTGAGAGGGAGGGCTAATGATTTTGAGTTCTCCGTTGGTTTTGATATAGTTTCTTCCAGGTATGGAATTGAGCATCGTTCTCAGGACAATGGAGTGGTTTTCCGGCATATCCTGAACCAGAAACTCCCGCTGTAAACCCGGGTATCCGTCTTTATGGCGTACAAACTCAGGGATTTCCTTTATCCGTATCGATTTGCCAGATGCCGTCTGGATCAGGTAGTTGAGTTCTACTTTTCCGTTGCGAAACCGATGTCCGGTATAGTAAACTTTGTGAAATACCGCAGACCCCCCTTCTTGAATTTCCCAGGGGCTATCAGGTGGGTTTTTGAGGAAAAAATTCCCTTTTGTAGAGGGGTGCCTGCCATGTCGGGTGGTATAAACGGGGCCGTCAAAATTGACCCCGTCGCGCCAGACTATTGAGAGGGCCGCATATTCTGTCTGATAAGCCACCCAAAAGCTATCGGAAAGTGCAGCCACCAGCATGCGGGGCTGGTCGTCGAGAGATGTTCTGAATACCCAGGGACTATGACCTCTTTGCGGCGTAGGTTGTGTACAACCAGCAAACATCAGCGCCACTAAAATGGCACCGCAAAAAGAAAAAAACAGACTTCGTAGTAGCGCGTTCATTGCATTGGAAGGTTTTTACAGCTTTTTCTCCAGCTTTTCCATCAGCTTGAGGAAAGGAGAAGTATTTTGCATAATATAAAAATGCAGATAAGGTACTCCTGCATCCAGAAGTTCGAGAGACTGTTTGTAAGCCCATTCGACCCCTACCTGAATTTCCTCTGTACGGTCTTTGGCACTAAGTAAACGGTCTGTGAGTTCTTCCGGTATGTCAATATAAAAAACAGCCGCCAGAGTGGACAGTTGTTTTTTGGAAGTAATGATTTTTAATCCGGGAATAATGGGCATCTTCACCCCTTCCTGCCGTGCTTTTTCGACAAAAGAGAGGTATTTGGATGTATCGTAAAACATCTGGGTAACCGCATAGTGTGCACCCGCTTTTTCCTTTTCCTTCAGGACATTCAGGTCAAAGGTTTTGTTAGGCGCTTCAAAATGTTTTTCGGGATAAGCCGCCACGCCGATGCAGAAGTTGGTTTTGGTAGCGTCGATCAGTTCGTCGATATATACGCCACGGTTCATCGCTGAAATCTGTTTTACCAGTTCCACTGCATGGCTATTTTGCGTGCGGTCTTGCGGGAGCGGGCGGTAATTGATTTTATCTCCACGGATGGCGAGGACATTTTCTATTCCCAGATAGTTGAGTTCGATCAGCGCATCTTCGGTTTCTTCACGGGTAAAACCTCCGCAGAGAAGATGGGGCACAGGTTCAAGGTTAAATTTATATTTAATGGCTGCACATAGCCCGAAGGTTCCGGGACTTTTTTTCTTTACTTTTTTCTTAAAACTCCCATCTTTCATCTCTTCCCAGGCCACTTCCGCTGCATGACTGGTAACGTCAATAAATGGGGGATGAAAAGGTAATACGGACTCAATCGCTTCGTGTAATTTCTGGATGTTTCCACCGCGTTTAGGGGGAATAATCTCCAGGCTGACGGTTGGGGTTTTGGCAGTATTCAGGTGGTCTATTACTCTCATGTAACATTTCGTATCAGGCGGCAAATATACAAAGTATCCACACACATATAAATCTGAATTTGCAGGTACGATCACTTGTTTTTTTTCTGAAAACCGGATAAATTTTATTTTTTATAACATTTTTTGGTGTTATATTGTTACTAATATTTCATGGTAGCCTGATTATTGTTTTTGCGTATAATGATTGGGGCTTAAGGTGTCTTGTGAATAAATGATACAGATTTTAGAATATGTTCGTGAATCCCCTTTGGATGAGGTGGTTGAGAAATTGAATTTATTGCTGCTCGAGGATTCTGGCTGTAGAAAAGAGTGGGTATTGATTTCAACCCGTTTTCACGATTACAGACGTGCCGTACTTCGTGGTACCCTGTCTGAGGAGCAAACAGGGTTGGAGGGCAGAAGAATATGGGCCAGCTTGCTGGAGTGGTTGGCAACTGTACCCGAAGAGGACTGGGACAGTAGCATTATCGATTCGGTTTTGCCCGCGAAAAAGGGCAAAGATGCAACCGGGAGTTTTGAAAACCTGCGAATGCGCTCACGCAGTGAACTGGAAAACTATATTGACTATTATAAACAGCAGACGCAAAAGAACCGGCGGGATCATTTGGCTTATATGGGATTGGGTTATTGTTACCTGCATCTGGGGTTGTTTGACTTTACTGTTGTGCAATTCCAGGCCGCGATACAGTTGGCGCCTGATTTTGCAGATGCATACTATTACCTGGCCATCGGGCAGTCGAGAGGAAGAAAGCTGGTTCGTTTAAACCTGCCGGTAGTCAGAGAAATGGAGTCTCTGTTGCATTCTGCGATCAGTCTGGATGAAGCGGAGTCTAAGTACCATTATTTTATGGCTTTGATTAAGAATGACTATTATTTTCATAATGGTATGACCGTACCGGCTCCGGGTGTTGCAGAACATTTGCGGTTGGCCTCAGATCCATCGATGCGATACGATTACTGGGAATTGGAGCGACTAATAGATGTCCTGAAACTGGAAAACCCACAATGGAAATCAATTCTGCTCAGACAAAACAACCAATAACCTGACCCTAACATGATTACAGAAAAAGGTAAAAAAATTAAAAATTATTTTTCCAAGTCCTTTATGGCCAGCCGCCCTTCAGACGAGCAATATGATTCATGGGTGAATGAGGATTTAAACCAGTTGTGGGATAGAGCGATGATAAAAACGAACCTTGATCGGTCTGATTGCATCCGGCAGCCTGTTATGATCACAGGTCCCCGGTTATTTAATATTGGAGGCGCTCATGTCGGTGTTCGGAAAGGAAAGGACGATTTTATCCGTTTTATTCCCATAGGAGTTACGATTATCAATTTTACGGCGCACCAACTCGTTATTTATCAATGTGCATTTGACCCTACGACCAGTAACTCACTGGCGGAAAGTACTCACGAGTATTTTTATCAGGATATCGTTTCGTTAGAAACGATTACAGAATCCCGGACAGAGAAGAGTTATACTTTTTCAGAACAGGTTTTGTTGGAGATTCCCCTGTTGAAAGGATTGGCGCAGGGAAAAGTAGAGCAGTACAATGATGCCGAGACATTCATCCTGACAACCTCAGGGGGTACAAATATTCGGGTCGCACTCTCCGAGCGGATTCTTGCCGAGTCAGTGGGAGGCGGATCTATTCCTACCCATTTGTCAGAACAGTCAATACGGGCAGTTCGGAAAATGCTACGTGAGAAAAAGTCGAATTACAGCTGATTGCGGCGTTTTTATGCCTGTCTGATCGCATTTACCGGATCGAGTGAGGCTGCCATAGACGCTGGCAGGATGCCCGAAACAAGCCCCGTAAATACCGAAAGCCCGACACCGGTCATCAGATCTCCAAAGGCAAATGCGACCTTTAGGGGCAAGTCCAGGCTGTTCATTGCGGTTTGGATGAGTGCGCCTATTCCAAATACAAACCCCAGGCCGATGAGCCCGCCCATAAAGCAGATCAATACAGCCTCCATGACAAACTGATACAGAATAAACCCTTTTGTCGCTCCAAGCGCTTTTTGAATGCCGATTTCCCGGGTTCTTTCTTTGACCGATATATACATGATATTACCGATACTAAAACCACCAATCAGAATGGAAAATATGCTGATAAACCAGCCCCCGGTCTTAAGGTAGCCAAACATTTTATCAAACTGCGACATCAATGCTTCCTGCTTGTTGATGGCAAAATTGTTTTCAACCTTAGGGCGCAGGCCCCGTGCGACTCTGATCAGACCAATGGTTTCACTTTCGATATAGGGTAAATCCTCATAATGAGAGGCTTTGATGGTAATTACTTTTTCGGAATTGCGGGCATTGAGGTTAAACATTTTGGGCAATACCGAATAGGGGACATATACTTTGTCATCTTCACTTGCCCCACCAAAAAGCATATTGGAGCCCACTTTTTCCATGACGCCCGTAATCATGAGCCTTTGACCCGAAATACGGATATATTTTCCCACTGAATTTCCGTCGGGAAACAGGTTGTCGCTGATATTATAGCCCACAATGCATACCGCACTGCCCAGGTGTTGCTCTACTTCAGAAAAATACCTCCCCTCAGTAAACTTCAAATCCCGGACTTTGCTCATATCGGGGGTAGAACCTACCAGTTGTACATTTGAAATGCTTCTCCCGTCTGATCTTACCGTTTGACCGCCTACAGTAACCTCGTAACAGACCCCCTCCACACGGGTGAGGTTTTGTTTGAGCTTCTGATAATCGCGGTAGCTTACTTTGGGTCTGTTGATAAATTTATACCAGTCGTTGCGGTTGTCAGCCCAGGGCCAGTGATGTACGAAAATGGTGGTATTTCCCAGCGCAGAGAGGTTTTTGGTGATGGAAGTCTGCATAGAGTTTACCATCGTCAGAATCCCTACAATCGCAAAAATGCCTGTGCCAACGCCCAGCATTGTCAAAACCGCACGCATACGGTTGGCTCCGATTGCTGCAAATGCTATTTTGATGCCTTCTGTAAAAAACTGGATGAAGTTCATACTGCTAAGTTAAGAAAGTAACAACAATAAAACCTCCAGGTCGTTTAATCGAACATAAAATATCCCTAAATTTTTGCTAACTTTTCAGGAAATTTGCCACAGTTATGAAAAAAAGTATTCTGCTTCTCTCCATTCTCTGGTTGTCGTCCTATGCCCGTGCTGACTATTTGCTCGTGCCCATGGATTATGCACAGTCAGAGCATCTGAAAGCATACGGCATCGCCTATTGGGTGTTGGAGTATAATGTGGATGTTGACTGGCTGCTCAATTATCGGGGCGGGAGTTTTATGTTTAAATATACGTCTGTATTTGAACAGGAACTTCAGATACGCGGGGTGAGTTTTGAAAAAATTTCAGACGCCAAATCCAGCCAGATTCTGGCTTATGTCACTTCTGATGAGGTGAATATGGACGCGGTCAAACTGGAAAAGGCGCCCAAAGTTGCGGTATATTCTCCGAAAAGTAAACAACCCTGGGATGACGCCGTAACCCTGGCGCTTACCTATGCTGAGATTCCTTACGAAGTCATATATGACCCTGAAGTCCTCGACGGCAAACTCTCAGAATATGACTGGCTCCACCTTCATCATGAGGATTTTACGGGGCAGTATGGCAAATTTTATGCTTCTTACCGCAATGTAAAATGGTATATGGATGAAGTCGCCGCACAGGAAGCTACCGCCCAGATGTATGGTTATTCCAAAGTCAGCCTGATGAAACTGGCTGTTTCCAAAAAAATAAAACAATTCCTCACCGATGGCGGCTTCCTCTTTGCCATGTGCTCGGCTACTGATACCTATGATATCGCCCTGGCTGCGGAGGGGGTGGATATCTGCGAATCAATGTTTGACGGAGATCCAATGGATCCAGCCGCACAGGATAAACTTGACTATTCCAAGGCGCTGGCTTTCAAAAATTTCCAATTGGTACGCAGCCCTTATCAATACGAATTTTCAGATATAGATTCAAATCTCGGCCGCAATGTGCCTGAGCATATGGACTATTTTACCCTGTTTGAGTTTTCTGCCAAATGGGATCCTGTGCCCACCATGCTCTGCCAAAACCATACCCGCACCATCAAAGGTTTTATGGGGCAGACAACTGCTTTCCGTTCCAGCCTGCTCAAACCCGAAGTGCTGGTCATGGGCGAACTTAAAGCCTACGGAGAAGCGCGTTATGTCCATGGCAACCTTGGCAAAGGCATGTGGACTTACTACGGCGGGCACGATCCCGAAGATTACCGCCATTATGTGGGCGAAGACCCCACCGAACTGGCCCTCCACCCGAGTTCGCCCGGTTACCGGTTGATTCTCAACAATATCCTTTTCCCTGCTGCAAGAAAGAAGAAGCAAAAGACGTGATGGGAATACTGGCGAAATTTTTTCTGAAATAATCTGTTTCCCGTACCAGTCATGCTTATGGTTGCATTCCACATAAGACACTATGTTGCCGGGGTCATGATGGCTTTATGGTGGACTTGTGGAATGGCTCAATCTGTTGAAAAAGATAGCCTGAAAAACCTGTTGTTGCAGGCAAACAGAGATCCTCAGGTGGATACTTATTTGACTTTGGCCGAAAGTTGGCAAAAAACGGATGTGGACAGCTCGTACTTTTTTCTTACAAAAGCCTATGATCTGGCATTTGAGTCCGGGCAACAGGAGGTTCTGGCAAAAATCAATAATGCACGGGCCATACACTGGTTTTTCCGCGGTGAAACCGACAGTGCGCAGGTTTATATCACCTTTGCTATGGAACAGGCCTCTGACCAGCCTTCTCTTATTCGGGTGACTACCTATAGCCATTATGGACTTATTCTGGCCCAACAGGGGCAATACAATGCTGCTGCCCAATGGCATATCAAAGCCCTGGAGGATGCCACCACGCTGGGCGATAGTCTGAGTATGATCCGCGCGCAGAATAATCTGGGGAGAGTTTACCAGGCACTGGATGATATAGATCATGCGATGAACTGGTACAATCATGCGCTCAGACTAAGCAAGTCGCTTGGCGCTGATGCACATTCTGCAAAGATTCTGGGCAATATGGGACAGATTATGCTCACGGAAAACCGGCTTGAAGAAGCATACCGGTATCAAAAAGATGCACTGCAAATCTTTGACCGCTTAAATGACGATTTTTCCCGGTCTATTACGCTGATGGATCTTGGACAAATATCTCAAATGAGGCACCTGCCTGATACCGCGAGGTGGTATTATAATCATTCCCTTGCCCTCAGCCGGCGGATTCGCGACGAAATCGGGATCATTTATACGCTCGCCAACATCGCCTCTCTGGAAAGTGAACGGGGCAACTATTTCGAAGCCCTAACCTATCTCGACACTGCCCTTCGCCGGAGTCAGGAGCAATCTTTCCCTGAGGGGATAAAGTTTAGCTACGAAGGGCTGGCAGAAACTTATACCCGCATGGGAGATTATCCCAAAGCGATGGAGTATCACCTGCTATACGACCAATGGAGAGACAGTCTCGCCAGCAGAGATTATCTGGAAACCATTCGGGAACTGGAAACAAAATACAGGTCGGAACAGCAGCAGAATGAAATCTATCGTTTGTCTGAGCTCCAGCGTCAGCAGACAGCCTCTATTCAGGCTCGCGATGACCTGATCATGATTCTGGTCTTCGCCGGATTGCTAGTGCTGATAGTGGCGATATTTGGATTTGTATTTTTTCAGCAGCACAGCCAAATGCAACAGCAGCAGAAAGTATTCAGCGCTATATCGGAAACGGAAGTTGCTGAGCGTACGCGGATTGCGCGGGATTTACATGACAGTGTGGGTGCCATGCTCGCAACGGCCCATCATCACCTCTCAGGTATGGAAAACATTTTTGCCAACCAGCCGGAGAAACGGGCAGAATTGAGCGGTCTGCTCAAAAAAATATCGGAAGAGTCCCGCCAGATTGCCCATAATTTGATGCCGGAGACGCTCTCCCGCTTTGGGTTGGTTCCAGCTGTGGAAAGTCTTATTGCCCGGATCAATAGCGGCGATCGCCTGAATATTCAGATTCTTGCACATGGAATGGGGCCCCGCCTTCCTGCCAACATAGAACTGCATTTGTTTCGCATCATTCAGGAATTGCTGCAAAATGTGATAAAACATGCCGATGGTGCATCCCGCGCTACTTTATACCTCACCCGCTACCCTCGGGAATTAACCCTGATGCTCGAAGATAATGGAAGGGGGTTTTTGTTATCGGAAGCTCCTGCCGGCATGGGGTTGTCTAATGTCCGCAACCGTGTCAATTTACTTGGAGGAACGTTTGTAATTGACTCAGGTCCCGGCCAGGGGGCCACCATTAGCCTGACTATCCCTATTCCTCCAGTCCCGATTCGTCCGTTTCCAAACGATGGTTTTTCTTCCCATGACACCCATTAGACTGATTATCACCGACGACCACAAGATTTTCCGTCAGGGGCTTGTATCCTTGTTGGAGAAAGAGCCCCATATTCAGGTGACAGGTGAGGCTGCCAATGGCGATGCGCTGAAAGCGTTGATGAAAATTAACCCTCCCGATCTGGTGCTTATGGATGTGGAAATGCCACATACCGATGGACTGGCTGCCACACGCTGGCTGAAAGAAAACCATCCGGGGGTCCGGGTACTGGCGATGACTTTTCATCGGGAACCTGCTTTTATCAAAGGCATGCTCCATGCAGGTGTGGATGGCTATCTGTTGAAAGATACGGGTAAGGAAGAGTTGTTGCAGGCGATTGAAGTTTTGTCTGCGGGGAATACCTATTTCTCCCCCGCTGTTTCAGGGCAGATCATGGATTCGCTGCGTCCCAATGCGCAGATATCACCGATTTTGTCTGAAAGAGAAATGGAAATCATCCAGTTGATTGCCGACCAGCTTACTACCCGGCAAATCAGCAAGAAGCTGAACCTCAGTCACCTGACGGTTGAAACCCATCGCAAAAACATTTTCCTCAAGCTGGGCGTTCGCAATGTAGCCGGCCTGGTAAGACTCGCTTACAGCAAAGGCTGGATTCAGTAACGATACCTGATTTCAGGTAGCAGGTATTTACCCGTTTACAGCGATAAAACTGAAGGTGCGGTTTGATATGTTTGTTTTTATTCCCATCCCACCATTTCCCTGTATCTCTGGCTTTTATGGGAATGCCAAACAATCATAAAACCCATCCTGATGATTTCAGCCATTTTTAACCTATTCAGATTCCCGATATGTCTGATGTTTGCCCTGATGCTGGCCCTGCAGCAAATGGCCGCACAGCCACTGACTTTCCCCAACAATTTCCACGCATTTGTGGACTGGGCAGATATCGATCAGGACGGCGACCCCGATTTATTGTATTCCTACCGGGTTTTAAACAATTCACAGGCGTGGACCCGGCTTGCCCTGAATACAAATGGTAGTTTTGCTTTTGCTGCGGATACCATAACCCAGACATTTGGTTTTGTCAAATGGGGCGATTTTGACAACGACGGCGACCTGGACTTCGCCCAACTGGGTGCTCAGCCGGGGATATATGAAAACACAGGAAATCTGACATTTTCCAAGCTTCCCACCGTGTTGCCAGCCTATAAAGGGGAACTCGACTGGGGCGATTATGACAACGATGGCGATCTGGACCTGGCGATTGCCGGAAATGTATCCGGCAACTGGTATGATACGGCCTATATCCATCTCTTTCAAAATGATGCAGGGGGTTTTAGTGAATTAACCGGTTTTAACCCGGTGGCAAATCCATTGTTTGACATTAAAGATATTCAGTGGGTGGATTATGATGTGGACGGCGATCTGGATCTAACTTTCAGCATGTTTGGCTATTCCGGTCAGGCTGGCCGGAAAGGAGCGATTTTGCTGGAAAATAATGGCGGGATTTTCGCTGATTTGGGTCTCACTATGAAGGGCCTTCGTGCAGCATGGGGGGATATTGACCAGGACGGCGACCCGGATGTAAACTGCGGACGTAATTTTAATAACGCTTCTCAAAGCATTTCTTACCTACAGACATTACCCGGAGTATTTCAGGATAGCCTGTTGGTGAGTCTGGGCGGCCTGGCCCATATGGGGCTTTCAAAACTGGGGGACTGGGACAACGATGGCGATCTGGACTGGATGATTGCCGGAGGACTGGATGCTACCCCGGTAACGGGCAGATTACTGAACAATAGCGGGGGAAGTTTTTCCCCCGGAACCAGTTTTGCCAGTTTCAAATCGCCGGTAAGTGGGGGTTTTGCAGATACAGACGGCGATGGCGACCTCGATTTTCTGATTTCCGGGGTAGATGGATTTACCGGATCAGAAACCTATGCCACACTGTTGTATCAAAATTCAGCCTCCATCTCCAACACCCCGCCTTCTATACCTTCAGGGCTTGCAGGCAATATCAGCGGCGGGAATTGTGCCAATGTGACCGTTATATTTCAATGGAATCCCGCTACTGACAACGAAACCGCATCGGCGGGCCTGACCTATCATCTGCGTGTGGGAACCAGCCCCGGCGGTCATGAGGTGTTTTCAGGCGCAAAACACTGGCAACCGGGCCCTGGCAATGTACAGCAAAACACAAGCTGGACGATTGAAAATCTTAACCTGAGCCAACCCTTGTACTGGAGCGTAGAAGCGGTGGACAATAGTTTTGCCACTTCGGGGTTTGCACCCGAACAAGTACTGCTTCCCCCCGGGGGGAATGCCCTTTTTGCCGATGCAGGAATATCTTTTCCCGGGATCGGGGTTGGTTCATTGGAGTGGGGAGATTTTGATGCTGATGGCGATCTGGATATCCTGGCAAGTGGAGATCAGCAAATCAATGGTCCGGGCACGACCCGGCTGTACCGCAACGACGGAGGTAGTTTTAGTCTGGTCAGTCCCCTGCCTTTCGCGAATCTGAAAGAGGGAAGTGCCAGATTCATCGACTTTGACCGGGACAATGATCTCGACGTCATCCTGATGGGGAGAAATAGTTCCAATACGCCCCTGACGATTCTGTATCAGAATGCTTCGGGTACTTATTTGCCGGTGCTCAATCCCAATTTTACAGGCTTATACCGGGGCTCGCTCTCCGTAGCCGATTACGATGACAATGGCTATGCAGATGTTGTGGCAATGGGGCTGAATGCCGCAGGAACCCCTCAAACCATTTTGTATTCCAATATCGACGGAACGTTAGAGCAAAGCGGCATACCGCTGACCGGCCTGTATGATGGCGATATTTCCTGGCATGATCGTTCGGACCGGTTTCCCGACCTTGTCATATCAGGAAAGGGTTTTCTTGGCGATGCTTATACCTTCTATTACCAGAATATAGAGGGAGACCTTACCCAGGTAGGCAGCAATAACCTGCTGTCCCCGATGGCTGAATCAGCTATTGCAGCTAATAACCGGGATGGAGCTGGATTTTACGAGTATGTGGTGATGGGTTCAACGTCTTCGTCGCCGCAAACTTTTGCCTATGTCTTCGACGATCAGACGGAGTCGCTACCGGGTTTTTTGTATGGTGATATTGTCTGGATCGATTTTGACAGTGACGGAGACAATGACCTGGCCATGACCGGGTTAGACCTTCAAAGCAATCAGGTACAGACCCGCCTGTACCAAAATATCAATGACAGCTATTCGCTGGTTTGCGGTGCGGTGCCGGAGGAAGGAAATGACCGGAGCCGCCTGGCCGTGGCCGACTTTGACCAGGATGGAGACCTTGATCTTATGTTCACCTCGTTTGACGGAAACGGGCAGGCTTTTGGCCGTCTTTACCAAAATGATAATAATGCGGTTAACACTCCCCCTTCCCTGCCGCCGGGTTTTTCTTTGTCTGCCAATTGTAATGTGTTGGAACTGAGTTGGGACCCCGCCAATGACAATGAATCCCCCTCCCATGCCTTGAGTTATGCTGTAAAAGCCGGAACGAATGCCGGAGGAAATGATATTTATCCCGGCCAGGCCCTGTCTGACGGAAGCCTCCTGTTGACCGGAGAAGGCAACAATGGCAGTCTTACTTCTGTCCGGATTCCGGTATCTGCCTCCGGGATGTATTATGTGGGCGTACAAACCATCGACAATGGATTTGAAGCTTCGGGTTTCCTGATAGATTCCATTGCTGTGGTAATTGTGCCTGATAGCCAGTTGGTTGTGAGCGAAGTGCCTATTCAGTTTCCCCGGGCAAATAGCCGTGGACAGCAAATTCGCCTGTTTGATCTGGACGAAAACGGATATCCTGACGTCTTTACCAAAACCAGAAGAGGATCCAATATTCCTTATGTGGACAGCACCTGGGTGTTATTGAATGATGGCTCATCGTATTCGCTGGACACCCTTTTCTCTCATGACGAAATAAGCACCTTTGTCGATTTTGACGATTTCAACGGGGATGGACAAATTGACCTTTTATATACGGTTGACTTTTCTCCCATCATAGGTCAGCCTGATTCAACTTATATTTATCCCGGTTTGGGAAATGGCGCATTTGGCGCTCCGGTCAAAGATACTCTTCCCGATTTTTTGAGTGTCAGTTCTGGTCAGGTGGTTGACTATAACCATGACGGAAATACGGATCTGCTGGTAAGTGAACAAAACCTGGCCAGTAAACCTTATAAAATTCTTTACTACGATGATTCCAGGGCAGTGCTTGATGTAGTAGAACTGGATAGCTCTACCTATACCTCCACTTTTTTCCGTTCCCTTAACAGATTTCAATTTGATCTGAATTCAGATGGTTATGCGGACTTAGTGGTGGGGAAACGAGATTCTGCAACATTTTTTTTATTCAGAAGAAATCCGCTAACCTACATCAATGATCAAAACGGAGGGTTTACCCTGTATGATCATATCCGCCCTGACACTGCTGCTATTTACCCTCATCTGGAATATTATCCCGGGGATCTGGACAACGACGGAGACCAGGACCTGATAGCGAGATATCTGATCGGAGAACCCGGTACTCCGGACCGGAGATCGGTATTCAGGTTTATGCGAAATGACGGCAACCTGGTTTTCACTACCCTGAATCTGGCAAGTACGGAGGACTCTCTGGTCATATTAGCCGGGCCTGGTGCTGTCTTTGATTTTGATAATGACGGTGATCTGGATATTCTTACCCTCGAACTCAGTTTATCAGGAAGTATTCACCTGATTGAGAACTTTGGGAACTTTGAATTCCACGAGCGGAAACTATGTCTGGACTATGAAAAACCATCCCTGATATTGACTGATCTTAACGGCGATCAGAACATGGATCTTATCGGTATTAGTTCAGGAGGAATAGCACCTGTACTCAGGCAGGCCACTTATCAAACCGCCTCCCCCAATGTTGCCCCGTCTGCTCCTTCCGGTCTGACCGCAGTTTACCGGCCGGCAGACTCTGTACTCACCCTTTCATGGCTCCCTTCGACGGATGACAAAACCCCCGCTCCGGGCCTGAGTTATAACCTCCGTATGGGCAGTGCTCCCGGAGTTGCCGATATTATACATCCCCTGTCTGTCATTGATACCGGAAATCCGCTGGATGGGCGACGCCTGATTACAGAAATTGGCAATGCTTTTCAGCAGACCGCATGGAATTTTCATAAAGTAAAAATCGGTGTGGATTATTACTGGTCAGTACAGGCCATTGACCATAGTTATGCAGGTTCAGCATTTGGGGCAGAACACATCGCCGCCTCCAACCGTTCCAACGGCAACGGCGCTGCATCCGGTACAATGGGAACCGGTAACCCCGATGGAAGATACGGCGCTGGAAGGAGTTCCGGTCTGGATGTGCCTATTCCCGATGCTTGGATTGCCCTGACTGACGACCTCTCCGGAGACACCTTGCTTGTGGACAAAACCGACAGTCAGGGACACTTCGATTTTTTAAATCTGCTCTCTGGGGATTACCGCATTGTAGCAGCTTACAACAACCTCCCTATGCATCCGGACAATCCTGTGTTAAGTCTGTCTTCGGGCAATGAAACGTTTGCGGTTACTGTGCTGGCTTCCACAGATTATATCTATGTGGTGATTGATTCCGTGACGAGTAGAATACAATCGGGGCTTTCACCTGACAAACTGTTGGTGTACCCCAACCCTGCAGAAGATCTGGTGGTAATAGAATATCCTTACCATGCGCCAGGCTCCGCCGAGGTTCAACTGGTAAATATGCTGGGGGAATGCCTCACACGCCAGCCCTGGGATGGTTTCGGGAAGATGAAACTGGATCTGAGTCCTTTTCCTTCAGGTTTTTATCTGCTAAACTTCGTTTCGCCTACCGGAACACTGAGCCGCAAACTGGTGATAAACTGACGTTTGAATCTGGTTAAATTTTCCTGCCTCATGGTAGCGCAAACGCCACATAACTATCTCCGCTTTTGGTGAGTTGTTTTCCTCCGCCTCCGGCGGCGATGACGACATACTGTCTGCCTTCGTACTCGTACGTCGCGGGTGTCGCGTAGCCGCCGGCAGGGAGGGTGGTTTCCCACAGAATCTGGCCATTTGACTGATCGTAAGCGCGGAATTTTTCATCTTTGGTTGCGCCCAAAAATATCAATCCACCTGCGCTAGCGATCAGGCCGCCAAAGTTTTGTGTTCCGGTTTTGGGCATTCCTCTGGCGGTCAGCTCGGCAAATTCTCCCGAAGGAACCTGCCACACGATTTTGCCTTCATTCAGATCAATGGCTGAAAGTGTCCCCCACGGTGGAAGCGTGGCCGGATAGCCGTCCTGATCGCGAAACTGAACATATCCGTTGATAGAAAATCGCGGCACAGTTGACTTTCGGGCGGTTTCTGTGGTGCTCACCAGGTAATCTGCAATCGCTGCTCTTTCCGCCTCAGACAATTGCTCAAACGCAGGCATTACGCCTCTGCCTGTGAGGATTTGTGCCGCAATTGACGCGGAAGAAAGGCGGTTTCCCACTGTCGCGAGCGAAGGATTCGAAGCCATACCTTTCAGATCGGGGCCGTGGCAGACCGCACACTGCTGAAGGTATAATTCTTTCCCCTTTTGGGCAGTTTGGGGATCAATGGGCTGTGGCGGTGTTTTGGGCGTGAGTTGGAGGATATTGGCGATTTCGTTGGCATTGACATACAACCAGCCTTTTTGCGGGTCAAAGGCGCCGCCATTCCACTCCGCGCCGCCGCGCATTCCCGGTACAATCAACGATCCCTGCGCGCTGGGTGGGGTGAACATGCCTTCATTTCGCAGGCTGCGAAATTTTTCCAGCGCATAAGCATGCGCTTCGGGTGTGCGGTCGGTCAGTTCATTTTCTGTAATCGACTGCCGCACAAATGCCGGAGGGGCCGAAGGAAAGGGTTGTGTGGGCCATGATTCTTCGCCCTCAAGGTCAGACTGGGGTACCGGGCGCTCTTCAACTGCAAATAGTGGTTCTCCGGTTTCCCTGTCCAGCAAAAATACAAATCCGTTTTTGGTAAGCTGAGCCACGGCTTCCACCGGTTTGCCATTGTGTTTTATGGTAACCAGGTTGGGCGGACAGGGCAGATCGTAGTCCCACAAGTCATGGTGAATGACCTGGTAATGCCAGATTTTTTTGCCAGTTGTTGCATCCAGTGCCAGAACAGAATTTCCATACAGATTTTGCCCTTTTCGTTCCCCCCCGTGAAAATCGAAAGAGGGAGATCCTGTCGCCAGAAAAACCATTCCCCGCTGTTTGTCCAGACTGAATCCACTCCAGGCATTGGCTCCGCCGGCAGTTTGCCAGCTATTGTTTTCCCAGGTTTCGTTTCCAGGTTCTCCGGGCAGGGGAATGGTTCGGAATATCCATTCCATTTTCCCCGACCTCACATCATAAGCGCGGATATGGCCGGGTGCGCCGTCGTAGGATTCGGCCACATAAGAACCGAGAATGAGCAGGTTTTGGAAAATGATACCCGGAGAGGTTGCATTCACCCAGAGGTTGGTGGTGTCCCGGTCCAGTCCCGGTCGCAAATCTACGACCCCTTCATTGCCAAAGGTGGAGATTGGTACGCCGGTATCAGCATTCAGCGCGAAAAGATGGTGGCTGTAAGTAACCAAAATTCTTTTGTCTGTACCTTCTTGCCAGAAGGTAACGCCCCGGTTGACGCTGTTGCTCCCTTTTCCGCCTGTCGGGTCAAATGACCATTTTTCTTCCCCGGTACCAGGATTTAATGCAACTACTTTCATGGCTGGAGACGTGATGTACAGCAGGTCATTGACCATGATGGGATTGCACTGGATCGTAGGGCGACCTTCGGCAGGAAGATCTCCGGTATGATAGGTCCAGGCTACAGCCAGTTTGCCCACATTCGACTTATCTATTTGAGAAAGGTCAGACCAGGCATTACTGGCTTCATTGCCGCGGTGAACCTGCCATGTTTTGACGGGCTCATTGTTTTGAGGCGAACAGGCACAAGCTAAAATCAGCAGTACCAGCAGAGAGATTGGAGGGGAAAGGCGCATGAGAAAATCATTTTACCAAAGTTAAAAACGGAATTAAGAAAAAGAGGATAATTTATGTGGCCTCACTTCGTGAAAGAATTGCAATGATCTTCGATCAACATTTTTATGGTTCACGCATCTGCTAAGGCAGACAGGAAGGAATCGCAGAGGAATCGCATCTGCACGGGCAGACGCAAAGGCATCTGCGTTACTTCCTGTCTGTTCTTGCAGATGCGTGGTACTCTGCGTTTATATCAACGCCACTGATCGTAGATCAACATATTGAAGGTTCACGCAGAGGCCGCAAAGGAATCGCAGAGTTTCGCAAAGGGATCTGCGTTACTCTGCGTGGTACTCTGTGTTACTCTGCGTTTATATCAACGCCACTGATCGTAGATCAACATATTGAAGGTTCACGCAGAGGACGCAGAGGAATCGCAGAGTTTCGCAAAGGCATCTGCGTTACTCCGCGTTCCAAAACAGGGGGTGATCTCCGATCAACATCGCGATGGTTCACGCATCTGCTAAGGCAGACAGGAAGGGATCGCATGAGAAAATCGTTTTACCAAAAATAAAAATTAAAGAAAGGTCTTTTCAGATAAATGATATACCTCTAAATTGGATCACTCAAAAATATCCGAATATGGTAAAAGACCTTTCCCTCGAACACAGACTCGTTTCTGATCTTTTTCAATGGCCACAATCTCCCGAAGAATGGGACCAATACAGGCTGAATGAAGACCAGATCGCCTTTTTTCGCGAAAATGGCTACGTCTCCAATATAAAGCTGCTTGACGAAAAACAGGTAGCCGCTCTCCTCAAAGAATTGGACGAAATCGCCGATCCGGCGCATCCGGGGCATTCATTGTACTACGAATTTCACTCCAATGAGTCTTCAGATCCCAATGCCGTATTGTTTCACGCCCTGGGCGCGTGGCGGCTGGCACCAGCTTTTCACGATGTGTTATGGAATCCGGCATTTGTCATGGCCAGCAGTCAGTTGCTCGGCAATGTGCCGGTGCGTTTCTGGCACGACCAGTTATTCTGCAAACCCGCCCACCACGGTGGGGTAGTGGCCTGGCATCAGGACTATTCGTACTGGACCCGCACCAAACCCATGTCCCACCTCACCTGCTGGGTTGGGCTTGATGACGCCCGCCTCGACAACGGCTGCCTGCATTATGTGCCCGGAAGCCACCGCTGGGGATTGCTCGACAAACCCGACCTCGCCGGCAATATGGACGGACTGATGGAATATCTCACCGAAGAACAAAAGTCTCAGTTCTCCACTGTTGCGATCGAAATGGAAAAAGGTCATGGCACATTTCACCATCCCCTGCTGGTTCACGGTTCCTATGAAAACCGTTCGCCCCGGTCAAGGAAAGCATTTGTGTTAAATGTTTTTGCCGATGGAGTGAGATCCGATACCAATGACGCTGTTTTGGATGGCGTACCGGCGATTGCCAAAGGTCAAAAAATGGAAGGACAGTTTTTTCCGCTGTTGTATCATGGATAACCTAACCAAAATGCATCAGGCCAAAGCCATCATCGCTCATCCCGACAGATCATTTTCCCTCGAAGATATAACCGTCGCCGCTCCGCAGGGCGATGAGGTCGTGGTCGAAATGCGGGCCGCCGGAATCTGCCATACCGATTACGATTCCCTCCGCTGGGGAAAACACCTCGTCATCGGCCATGAAGGTGCAGGTGTGGTTCTTGAAACGGGCCCACTGGTAACCTCCGTCAGACCCGGCGATCCGGTGATTCTCAACTGGGCAGTGCCCTGCGGGCGATGTTTTCAGTGCCAGGAGGGCAATCAGCATATCTGCGAAAACCAGTCGCCCGTAGTGGCGGGAAACAACGGATTTAATGCCGGGCATCCTCCATTGGAAAGAACGACCTGGAATGGCCAGCCCGTAGAACGATCGTTTAACCTCGGTACATTGTCAACTATTACGCTTGTGCGCGAAGCTGCCGTGGTGAAAATGGCTGTAGAGATTCCCTTTTCCTCTGCTGCTATTGTGAGTTGTGGCGTGATGACGGGGTTTGGCTCTGCGGTGAATACGGCAAGAGTGAAAGCCGGGAGCTCGGTGGTCGTGCTGGGCGCCGGAGGCGTGGGGCTGAATGTGATTCAGGGAGCGCGGATATCAGGCGCGGGAAAAATTATCGTCGTGGATGTCAACCCAGGGAAGCTGGAAATGTCGAAAAAATTTGGTGCGACGCATACACTTCTCGCAGACCGGGCCGACAAGGGACTGTTGGCTGCTGCCAAAACTGTCAAAACCATGACAGACGGAAGAGGTGCCGATTATTGTTTTGAGTGTACGGCTGTTCCCGATCTGGGCGCAGCACCTTTGGCAATGGTGCGCAATGGTGGCATGGCTGTGCAGGTAAGCGGAATTGAGCAGGAAATTGTCTTTAATATGGAGCTGTTTGAGTGGGACAAAATTTACATCAATCCCCTCTACGGCAAGTGCCGGCCACAGATAGATTTTCCCATTCTGATGAACCTCTACCATAAAGGCGACCTGCTGCTCGACGAAATGGTGACAAAAACCTATTCCCTTGACCAGATGCAGCAGGCTTTTGACGATCTTCTTGCAGGGAAAAATGCCAAGGGGGTTGTGGTGATGAAACAGGACTTCTGACTTAATAGAATCAGCATGCAAAAACCCTTATTCCGTACCTTATCCTTTTCCGATCCCGCGTATGAGTTTGGCGGATTGCGGTTTGTTACGGTCAAAAGCGCAACGTTGGGTCATCGGGCGGATGTGTGTGTATTTGTACCGCAAGGCCATACAGGTGAAGACTTGCCTGTAGTGCTCTTGTTACATGGCGTGTATGGCAGTCATTGGGGATGGGCGATGAAAGGCGGTGTGCACCTGACTGCGCAGCGGATGATCGATGAGGGAGAGATTCCCCCGATGGTTTTGGCCATGCCTTCAGACGGGCTTTGGGGCGATGGCAGCGCCTATTTGCCCAAAGGAAAAGCCAATTATGAAAAATGGATTGCGGAGGATGTACCCGCACTTTTGATCAGTGAGTTTCCCGCAGTGTCGGAGCAGTCTCCGTTTTTTATTGCAGGGCTTTCTATGGGCGGATTTGGCGCGTTGCGGATCGGGGTGAAATATCACCAACGGTTTCGCGCAGCGGCGGGCCATTCGTCCGTCACTACAGCCGCCCTTTTGCAGCAGTTTGTGGAGGAAAACCCGGAGTTACATCAGACCGAAAACCCCGATGATCAGAGTGTGCTGGCAACCATACTCGCCAACCGGCAAAACCTGATTCCCCTGCGGTTTGACTGCGGCGTAGATGACACCTTGCTGCCACACAACCGGGAACTGCACGAGTCCCTGGAAAAAGAAGGCATACCGCACGAATATCAGGAGTACCCCGGCGAACATACCTGGGATTACTGGGCGGAGCATGTGAAGAAGACCTTGCGGTTTTTTGGGGGATTGTGCTGATGGGGTAAGGTATTTTAAGGATAATTGTATATTTACCCCACAATAAACAATTCAATTATCATGGAATATCGCAAACTGGGAAACACAGATCTCGAAGTTTCCGTCATTACTTTTGGGGCCTGGGCCGCCGGCGGCTGGATGTGGGGCGGTACCGACCACATGGAATCCATTCGCGCCATCCGCTCCGCGTATGATCTGGGGGTAACCTCCATCGACACCGCTCCGGTTTACGGCCAGGGTACCAGCGAAGAGATTGTCAGAGAAGCGCTCAAAGGCATTCCCCGCGATAAAGTGCAGATTCTCACCAAGTTTGGCATGCGCTGGGATCTGACGGAGCCTAAAGGCGATTTTTCCATGCGCAACAAAAACAACCAGGGTATTGATACCGACTTCTACCGCTATGCCGGGAAAGAAAGCATTATGAAAGAAATCGAAGACAGTCTGCGCAGGCTGAATACCGATTATATTGACCTTTACCAGCTCCACTGGCCCGATACCACTACCCCCATTCAGGAGACATTTGAAGCCGTGGCAAAACTGCTGGAACAGGGCAAAATCCGCTATGCCGGGGTCTGCAATTACAGCGCAGCACAGATGGCCGAAGCAGAAAAGTACGCCCCCATCATTTCCAATCAGGTACCCTATAGCATGGTGAACCGCAAAATCGAAGAGGAAACCGTGCCCTATTGTATCGGCCACAATAAGTCTGTTCTCGCCTACAGTCCGCTGGAAAGGGGACTGCTTACCGGCAAAATCATGCCCGGCCACTCCTTCGCCGAAGGCGACCACCGCGCCAAACATCCTTCATTTTCCGAAAACAGTATCCTCCGCACCAATGCTTTTCTCGAAAAGATCAAACCGATAGCAGAAGCTAAAGGCGCAACCCTCGGGCAACTGGTGCTCAAATGGACCATCGAACAGCCGGGAATTACCATCGCACTCGCTGGTGCGCGGAATGAAAAACAGTCCGTAGAAAATGCCAAAGCGGCTGAGATTATCCTGAGTGCTGAGGAAATCGCTTTTATCAGCCAATGTCTGGCGGAGCGGTAGAGAGAATGATAAATCAGCACTCCCTGTTGTCCTTGATTTTATCCCACCGGCTCATCCCGACTGGACGCCATAGGGATCTGTTTATAGATTGCTTCAATCTAATTTTAACAGATCCCTATGCAAAAACTACTAAAGTATCTCTTTGTATGCCTGCTGGGCCTTTTCGCACCAACATCTGTGATACTCGCCCAAAGCTGGATCAAACAACTGACGTATAACTTTAACCTCTCAGGGCAAATCATGACAACCACTCATGATCATGGGACGGTTTTGTGTGGCACAATCGATGACCAGGTCAACCACGATGACCTGTTTGTATGCAAGCTAGATACAACGGGTACACCCATCTGGCAATACACCTATAGCGGCATTTTGGATATTGAGGGCAGAACGATTCAGGAACTGGCAGATCATGGGTTTATTATCCAGGGCAATATTCCTTCCGGGGCAGATAAGCTGATTATCAGGTTGGATTCTGCCGGACAACTTCTATGGGCAAAAAAAATAGAAGAAAGTGGTTTACTGACCTCCTTTTCATATTCAAAAATGCTGGAAACTTCTGCCGGGCATTTGCTTTTTACCATGTATGAGTCCTTATATACCACATACCCTTCCCTGGTTGTTTTACTAAACGCAGATGGCAGTATCCGCTGGAGAAAACGCATTAGCTGGGGCCATGAGATTAACCTGCATTCGGCAGTGGAATTGGAAAATGGAGACTTTTTGCTGTACGGGCAGGCATGGCTTAGTACACTTTGGGATATCCTGCTTGTCAGGGTTGATTCTTCAGGAAATATTCTTGGAAATTACTATTTCGGGCGAACCAGTTCCTCGCAGAGAGATGTGGTGTTGGAAATCAAACCCGGTACAAATGGAAGCCTCTATATGGCAGGTCATACCCGCCAAAGCGGATGGAGTTTGGGATGGGGGTTTCTGAGTAAGTTAGACAGCAACTTCAATATAGTCTGGGCAAAAAGGTACGGTACCTCAACCTCATCGACAGTTATTCATGATTTTCAACTGACGGGAGATGGAATCGTTGCAGTCGGGGCCACCGACCAGATTGGAAATGGCGGTACCGATGCATGGTTGTTGAAAACAGATTCGATTGGTCGTATCCTCTGGCAACAAACTTATGGCTCCTCCGGAAATGATGAATTTCAGTTTGTAGATATTCTTGACAGCAATACCT
Source organism: Bacteroidia bacterium (assembly GCA_041391665.1). NCBI lineage: Bacteria > Pseudomonadati > Bacteroidota > Bacteroidia > Bacteroidia bacterium. The sequence goes on from JAWKNO010000001.1 coordinate 2,740,228, forward strand.
TCTGGGCATCGGGTATTCTATCGTCTCCGGTTTATGGAGCGCAAACCCCTGTTGTGGCATTATTGGATGAAAACCAGGCCATGTGCAACAGCGGCGCAGGATGGGTGAGTATTGATACACTCATATTTGTTAGAAATACCCTTTCAGGTCTCACTGTTTCAACTGTTTCTAACCCAATCGATGCTTTTAGCCTTACGGCCAGTAGTCTGAATCTGGTGATGTTTGACCCATGTCAACCGCTAGCCGCCGTTACGTTATACCTTGAGGGCGGGGAAAAAAACGGGATGGTGAATGTATCCGCTTATAGCTCTTTGCCGGAAGGCCGCTATATACTCGAAAGAAGTATCATTCCGGATCAGTGGGAGACGATTTTGCAAGGCAATTGGGATCGGGGAAATAACTCCCTTCAGCTCACAGATCCCCATCCTGTACCCGGTTTGTGCCTGTATAGGCTACGACAGACCCTCGATGTTCGTGAGGTGCAGATCAGCAATCAGGTCGAAATTGCTGTGCCTGAGGTGCAGCATTTTTTTGTACATACCAATGAAAGCGGATACCCGGTCTTGGATTGTGTGACAGGAAGCCAAACATCATTACGCTGGAGCCTCCTGGATTTACAGGGGCAGGTTATTTATTCGGGTGAATCGGGATCAATAACTCCGGGAAACTACCAATGGGAGTTTGCCACACGGCCACTTTCTCCCGGTATTTATCTGATTCGTATTTCGGACGCTTATCAGTCCTTTCCTGTGATCAAATGGATGCGTGCTTATTAATGAACACCTTTTAGGTCCGGTTTTAGCCGTATGCATTTCCTGTCATACGAGAGATGCACAAAACACAAACAGGTAAATATACCTATTCCAGCAGGTATATTTACCTGTTTTTTTAATCAGGTAAATATACGCTGTTACCGCGATACGCTGCCCGCCATCTTTGTACTATTCCATTAAGCCAAAATAAACGATCATCCTAAACTTATTGACTTATGAAAAAGTACAAATTCCTGTTATTGCTGATCGCAATCCTGACGTTTGCCGGATCAGCCTTTGCCCAGCAGCCCACGCTTCCGATCAATCTGACAACCTCGCTTGCCGGTTATCCGAATCAGACCTTCCAACTAAGGATAGATAACTTCCTGTATGAAACTAGTGAGTCTCCCGAAAAAAAGTATGGTCAACACGAACTCACCAATATCACTTACGATCTGTCTGAGTTTCCGATTATACAATGCACCAAAAAATCTGACGGCTCAATCATCGCGTTTGATCTTACGTCAAGGCGCTTTCAGGATGATCTTCAAACGATCACGGTCAATGGTACCGCTTATACCCTGAAAGCCAACCGGGAGATATTTAGTGGAACCACGAAAATTGGTTCCGACGCAGGGGTACTGCGCAATGAAAACCAGAACCTGCTCAAAGTGGACAAAAATACGGGTACGCTTTTTCGCTACAAGGGTGGAACTGCCTGGGAAGAAGTAAAACAAATCGTGACTCTTCACGGCACCTCCTATGTGGTGAAAACCAACAACTCACTCTGGGTAATTTCTCCTGATGGAACAATGGATGAGCAAATTGGCACCAACGTCAAACTCATTCTCTCCAATGAAAAAAATGTAAGCGCCAATCTGTTTGTCCAGACTACCACCAACCAATACCTCAACTACGACCGCGCCAAAAAAACCTGGCCAGCAGTAGGCCTGAAACCGATTGCCCTCAGCCCCAATGTCATTGATCCGGGGATCTGGTTTGTGCTTCAGAGCAGGTCTGACCTTACCAATCAGAATATGGCACTGAAAGTCAAAGATGATGGTACTACCGAAATGGGCGCTATTCCTCAGACAGGCCCTATGGACGAGTTTTTGTGGCGGGTTGACAATACTGCGAGTGGCAAGTACCTGTTAAACAAAAAAACAGGCGGTATGGCGCTGAATGTAAATGCCGGAACCACGAAAATGACCAATAAGGCGAATGTTCCTACACAACTTTGGGCGTTTACCCTCGCCAATGTGGATGTGCACGGCACCAATGCCTATACCGTCAAAAATAATGCAGGCAACTTCCTATCCAAAAGCGGAAATGCCATCAGCCTCACCACAACCGGAAGTGCCGAATCTCAAATTTGGCTGGCGCAGCCCATGGACGTGCTTACCGGATACAGACTCCCTGCACAAAATGGAACCGAAAAATACGACGCCTACAACAAAGTCCTGAAAGTACCCAACGGTCCCACCATATTCGGAACCACGAAAGTCAGCGAGTGGAGCATGCTGCAAGCCTATTTGATCGTGCACAATATGCTCAATGCACTCAAAGTAAAACCCACTGGTGCTTCACTTACAGCCCTCAACAACCATAAAATTGTTGTGATTGGAAAGGATGATGCTTATCCCGCGGTGGCTGATTATCCGATCATCACCGGAAACAAAATCCTGGGTTTTTACCGCGGGTTAAATGCAGGGGCTGCTTACACCGTATTCACCGAAGAAATGATGTGTATGAATGGCGTAGTCAACCGGTTTGCAGATTTTGGCGAGCGGCGATTTGACCATATTACCCATGAGTTTGGGCATGGAATGGACAATATGCTGGGTTGGAACGGACAAAATACCATTGGCGACTCAAAGACCACCACTTGGTTAAACACCCAAAAAGTCGAACTGATCGCCATCTCTGTGCAGGCCTGGTTTGACTGCAACTATCCGGGGAGTTATTCGAGTTTTCCTCAGACAAGAACACTTCTGCTAAGTCAGGAGAATACAACTCCCCCGGCAGGTGAAACCAAAAAGAACCCCTATCAATACATGGCAGACAAATTTAACACTGCCAACACCTGGAAACCACCCTACCGCATGCGGAAGTTTCCGATGACAAATACCGCGGGTAATCAGGTGATAAGCAGCCTGAAATCCCAGAACGGGCAGTACAAACTTTCGCTTAATGCCGCCGGCAACCTCTGTGTGTATAACATTACAGGCACTTCAGAAACTGAACTCAAAACACTTGCCGAAACCTCCGGCCAAGGCAAAAAACTGGTAATGAAAAAAGACGGAGGCCTGGTGATTTTGAACAGCGCGGGCACAGAAATCTGGACATCCAAAACAGCCGGTGACAACGGCGCATATCTGGCTGTAGAAGATAATGGAGATGTGAAAATCTACTGGGAAAATCCCGCAAAAGGGGTCTGGGAACAAAGCTGGCCCATGTGGATCAAACATTTTGCCGGAGGCGGTGTATATCAGATCGAAGGGGTGAAAGCCTATGAAGGAAAATACTGGACAGTAACCGGCACGGGTACTAATGATCAGCTGGCTTTTCTTCCTCTTCCCGCCAATGCCACACAGGCAGAAACCAACAAAACCCTGTTTAAAGTCGTGATTGAAAATCGAAAAATGGGGGGAGGGGCTGTGTCATTTGAGAGCGTAAGCAATCCTGGCTATTTCCTTTATCCGATCCGTCCCACCAACATGCCCTGGATTATCGGCGTAAGACCAGGTGTTACCGATACCGACAGGGAGTTTATCGTCAATGGCGCCATTACCGGAGTCTCTGAGCAGTTTAGCTTATTTCCCCGCAAAAATCAGGCATGGACAGTGGGCTCTGCGGTTATCCGCGGGATCGGATTTCACATGCCCGGTGTGCTCCGGTATATGCCGACCTATGGAGATGCTGGCCTGATCAAAGGCGCTTTTGTGGCAAAAGAGTATCAACCATAAATGCTACGCTAATCTTTTATTGGGAACCACAAATAATACTTAAAATGAAATCAGTAATTATAAATAACCTCCGCCAATTCAAAATTCTGCTGCTCATTTCCTGCTGCCAATGGCTGATGTATATGCCGCTTCTGGCCGAAAATACAGGTATTTCCGCCAATCCGCCTTTTTCCGGCACGATATGGATTGCGCCGAAAACGATAGAAAGTACTGATAAATCTTCTTTCAAAACAATTTCCGATAAGGCCACGGTCGAAAGCTCTGTTGAAATCTACGACCGAGAGGCGGCGTCCGGAGCAGGGGCGTTTATCAAAGTGGATGTCTGGGCGTTTGACGTTACCTATACCGACAATATTACCATGAAGGTACGGGTGCGGAAAAGTGATTATTCAGAATCCGAAGCCAAAACCCTTGCCAATCAGTATGCCTTTATGATGGGACAACTTCCCGGCTGTCTGCGCAAGGGGGTTGAGTTTGTCAACCTGATGAAAGGCGACAGAGAGTGGGGCGGAAACGGAAGCACCAAAGCCCTCGATATACAAATCGGAACGGTCTCAGAGGATTATCAAAGCCGGGGTATTCTGGAAGAAACGCTGGTACACGAAGCCTGCCATGCGGCGCTGGATTATACTTACGCTGCTGCAGCCGGATGGAAAGCCGCCCAGCAGAAAGATCCTGCATTTATTTCTACCTATGCCCGCGACTATCCTGATCGTGAGGATATTGCCGAAACTTTTCTGATGTTTCTGACTGCGGAGTATCGCAGCAACCGGGTGGACAAAACCCTGCTCAATAAAATTACCTCCAATGTCCCCAACCGGCTGAAATATTTTGAAAGTCTGAACCTCAACCTCAGCCCTTTTGCAGAAACCGTGATGGATATCGATGGTAATGTGTATAAAACTGTCGAAATCGGAAACCAGACCTGGATGGCCGAAAACCTTCGCGTTACAAGTTGTAATGATGGTTCTCCCATTGCTGAAGTGAAAGATCAAAGCATTTGGGTAACAAAAACTACGCCTGCCTATAGCTGGGGCGATTTTACTACCGTTGAGAAGAAAAAACAATACGGCGCATTCTACAATGCCTATGTGGCTCAACAAGCCTGCAATGTTTGCCCGAATGGCTGGCATGTACCTTCACAGCCCGAATACCAGCAATTTCTCGATGGACAAATGCCCAATGCCCAGGTAAAACTCAACGATCCCGTCATGTGGCCCAATGGTACAGTTGCTGACAACGCCAGTGGCTGGAGTGCCGTTCCTGCCGGCGGACTGGGCGGCGATGTGCCGGGTGCTTATGATTTTAACCGGTATGCCTACTTCTGGAGCACTTCTCCAAGGTCAGCAGGTGGCGTATATCTTTTTGTGATTCATGCACAGGATGCCGGCGCGCTGGGTGTTGCCTCGCATAAATATGGGTTTTCAATCCGGTGCATAAAAAATCAATAACATAATTTTTTTGTGTCCACCATGCAGTTTACTGCTTTCAGTGGTCTATGGTGTGTAGGGAATCCTCAATATCGGGATTCCCTGCTCATTTACCTAAAGCTCCCTGTTATGCGTAAACTGCTACTTTTGACTACGGTGTTTACCGTTACCCTGAGATTTGCCGGACTGGCACAGGAAACTACCCCGAAAGCATCCAAAGCCGATTCCGAAGAAAAAATTCCTTACATCCTGGGAATAAAAAAATCTCCCCACACGCTGCCTCATGCTGTGGAAACCTTCTCCGGAGAAGAACTCCTCACCGCCGGTGCTCCCAGCCTCCCCGAAGCCCTGACAGGGCGCGTCGCAGGACTGGAGATACTAACCCCCGGCGCTTTACCCGGAACCACCTCCCGCCTGAATTTCAGGGGTATTCGCTCCCTTCAAAACGGCGCAAATCAGCCCATCGTCATCCTCGACGGGGTGGAAATTGACAATAATATTTCGGGTGCAGGCGCTACCTCCGCCCTGGATGGGGGCGCAGACTGGGGATCTGGTATCAATCAGATCAATCTCTGGGATATCGCTTCTGTTACGGTGCTCAAAGGTCCCGCGGCTACAGCTCTTTACGGTAACAGAGGTGCCAATGGCGCGATTATCCTTACCAGCAAAAGCCCCGAAAAAAGTACCGGTGTCAGCATTGGCTTCAACATGAGCCGGATACAAACCGACATCTGGAAAAGCCGCGAAGTGCAAAACCTCTTTGGCGAAGGCAAAGCCTGGGAAGGCAGCCAGGAATTTGAAACCGACGACCAGGGCGGGAATCTCCTGCCCCGTGTAGATCCCGATATGGCCGGTGCCAGCTGGGGACCGGCTTTTGATAACAGCCCCGTCATCTGGTGGAACGGACAAGTTCTCCCATGGGAATCTCAACCCGCCAATATTGCCTCCATTTTTCAACCGGGCCTTTCTACGTCGTATAATCTTTCGCTTTCCGGCGCAAATGAAACCGGAGGTTTTCGTGGGTCCATTACCCAAAATGAAACAACGCCTATTCTGCCCAATACATCTTCCCGGCAGACTACCCTGCATCTCAGTTCGCAGCTCCGGCCTGCAAAGGGATGGGAAGTAAATTCTTCGATCAATTTGCTGAGATACCAGGCTCAAAATGCTCCTGTATCGGGCATTTCCCATTCGTCTATCGGCCATGAACTGTTGTGGAACCGTGGCAGAAGTTTTCGCCCCGATCTGGAGGAAAACAGTTATCAGAATAGCGATGGTTCGCAGGCTATTGCAGGCGTAGGATTTCCTGTCGATAATGCACTGGGGCGGGGGAGAGGTATTTCCGGACCATTTTTCTGGAATCTGAACAACAACCAGGACTCATGGAAGACCGACAGAATGTATGGCTCATTCAGTATAACCCGGCAAATTCGCCCGTGGCTTTCATTGACCGCGCGCTCTGGCGCAGATTATTCTACTTCTTCTTTCGAATCGCTGCACAGGCCTACAGATACAACCGGACTGGCTGGGGGAAGATATGGACTTACGCTGGGAAACAAGCTGATGACAAACCACACGCTGATCCTTGAAGCAAGAAAAAATTTCACCAAACATATTCACCTTTCCGCTTTTGCCGGAATCGAAAAATGGTCAACCCGCTTTCAGGAAATTCGTGGAAGTAATGGCGGTTTTGATTTCCGGGAACCCGACTATTACGCCTTCTGGAATGCCTATACGGACACTGCTTCTATACGAACGATTTTTGATAGAACCATTCCCGGAGAATCGCGGTACAGTCAGTCGGTGAATGCCGCATTTGCTTCAGCCGATCTGAATATCAGGGACAGGTACTTTCTGCGTATCAGCAGCCGTACAGACCGGTTTTCTACCCCGGCAGGCAATCAGCCTGCGGTTACCTATCCCTCCGTAGATTTTGGGTATGTATTTCGCGATGTGGCGCGCACTTCACGTAAGGTATTTACTTACGGGAAACTTCGTGGATCCTATGCTTATGCAGGCAATCAGGCAGATATTTACAGCCTGCACCCTGGCTATTTTTCAGGGATTTACACAGGCATTTTCCCGACACAAAATCTGGTCAATGAAAAAACCAGCACGCAGGAATTTGGTCTGGAAATGGCCTTCTATCACGGGCGAATCAAACTTGACGGAGTTTGGAATCAAACCCTGACCAGCAATCAGATTTTGCCGGTTCAAACGGGTGATGGTCAGCCTGGCTGGATCAACAGTGGAGAAATTGAAAATAAAGGACTGGAACTGACCGCCGAAATCATCCCTGTTCGGAGCAAAGGTATTGAATGGCGAATTCGTTTTTCCGGCGCAGGGTACCGCAATCAGGTGCTTTCACTCGCCGATGGCGTAGAATCTGTCTCCCTGGGCGGAATGCTCGAAGCCCGTGTCGGGCAACCGGTTGGGGCGATTGTGGGTTACGACTATTTATATTTTGACCAAAACGGAAATCAGGAGACGGATCCTGAAGAAAGAACGCCTGAAAACCGCATCATTTCTTCCGATGGAAAATGGTACGGTACAACGGACGAAAAAGTAGTGCTGGGAAATGTTAATCCCAAATGGTTTGGCGGCATCACCAATACCATCACTGTGATGGGCGTAACTTTCCGCGGGGTAGTGGACATTCGGCAGGGAGGAGATGTATTCTGGGGCTCGCAGGCCGCTGGCCTGGCTTTGGGACAGTCGCCCGCGACGCTCGAAGGCCGTACCGCATTACTCGGTGGCCTTCCCTATACGGATGTGTATGGAATCGAACGCGACATGGGCGTGATCAAAGAAGGCGTATATGCCGACGGAAAACCTAATAAAACCGTCGTTCCCTATTACTACAAATACCAGGACGTATTTTCACGACCCGACGGGAAAGGCCCGGCAGCGGCAACCATCTCCGCTGGCTCATGGGTGAGGGTAAGAGAACTATCGCTGACTTATCAGTTTCCCGATCGTATGCTTCAGAAAAACGGAACCATCAAAGGGCTGCGTGTCAGTGCCGTGGGCAGAAATCTCTGGTTTCTCCGCAATACTGCCCCCGACGGACTTGACCCGGCGGGAGTGCTGAGCAGTGGTATGGGACGGGGAATGGAATGGGGGCAGATGCCCACAACCCGCAGTTGGGGATTTGTGGTAAATCTTGGGTTCTGACCCTAATACCGGGAATAAACAGATGAAACTATTTGTCTAAAAGCCCGAAAGGACATCAAGTCCTGTATCAACAATTATCACCCTTGAGCCAATGATTATGAAAATGATGAAATTTATCTGTTTATCGCTGTTTGGCCTGTTTGCTTCAGGCTTAGTTGCCCAACCCGGTGGCGGAAATTTTGATCCCCAGGCAATGGTACAGCGTCAAACCGACGAAATAGCACAGGCACTGGAACTCGACGAGACAACCAAAGCCAAAGTAAAGGAGATCAACCAGGCTTCTATGGATCAGATGCGCAAAGCCCGCGAGGAAAATCAGGGAGACTGGGAAGCCATGCGTGGGATCCGTGAGCAGGTCAATGCCGAAAGAGACGAGCAGTTTAAGATTCTCTTCACTTACGAGCAATGGACCAAATACGAAGCCTGGCAGGCAGAAAGAGCTGCCAACCGCCCACAGGGAGGCCGCCCAGGTGGACAGCAGGGAACACCGCCCGAAGGAGGTCCCAAAGGAAAAAAAGGGAAAAAGCCTGCTGGAGAATAAGGTGAATGGCAATTCTTCACTACCTTTACCTTATGCGAATCATTCTCTTTACAGGTAAAGGTGGCGTAGGAAAAACCACCACGGCAGCGGCGACTGCCCTTCACGCAGCCCGACAGGGCATCAAAACGCTGGTCATTTCCACTGACCCCGCGCATAGTCTCTCCGATGCCCTGGATGTAGAACTTTCGCCCGAACCCACGGAAATAGAACCCAACCTCTGGGGGCAGGAGTTTGACGTGTACTACTCCATGAAAAAATATTGGGGAAATATGCGCGAACTGATGCGAACCATTTTCCGCTGGCAGGGTATGGACAATATCGTAGCCGAAGAACTCTCTGTCCTCCCCGGGATGGAAGAAGCTTCGGCTTTTTTGTGGATTGAAAAATATTATTCTGAGAATAATTACCAGCTACTGGTCATCGACAGTGCGCCTACCGGAGAGACCTTGACGTTGCTCAGCTTACCGCAGGTAACGCAATCCTGGCTGACCAAGGCCTTCCCCGGTCAAAGTTTTGCCGTAAAAACGATGGGCAAAATCGTAAGAAAAACGATGGACATTCCCCTCGACAAAGGATATGAAGAGCTGGAAACGTTATTTGCCAAACTCGAAAAAATCCAGAAGATATTTGTCAACCCCAATATCACTTCCATCCGCCTCGTGGCAAACCCCGAGCGAATGGTCATTCAGGAAGCCAAACGCGCCTATACCTATCTTCAGCTCTACGGCTACAATGTGGATGCGGTGGTCGTCAACCGTGTGATCCCCGCCCGTTCTGGGGGTAAATTGTTTGAGAAATACCTGAAATCGCAGGTCACGCATTTGCAGGACATTGAGGAGAGTTTTGCTCCGCTGCCAATTTTGAAGGTAGAACATATGGGGCAGGAAGTATTTGGGCTCGAATTGCTGGCTCAGATAGGACAAAGTCTCTACGGAAAAAAAGACCCCACGCCTGTATTCCACAATGAAAACCCATTTGAAGTAAAAGAGGTAGGGGAACTGTACCGCGTCCGAATCAAACTTCCGCTGGTGGAGGAAGAGGATGTCGAACTAAAAAAATTTGGCGATGAACTGGTTATCAATATCGGCAACCGGCGTCGCAACGTTTTCCTCCCAAAATTTGCTAACTTTCTGACGCTTGACAGCTATCATTACGACTCACCGTGGCTTACGGTGTGGTTAAATAAGTGACAAGCTGTTCTGAACCATAAAGAGGAAACCATTGAAAATCGGCCTTTTCATTCCCTGTTATATAGACCAGTTTTACCCACAGGTAGGGGTTGCTTCGCTTGAAATCCTCCAAAAACTAGGCTATTCGGTTGAATTCCCCCTCAACCAGACCTGCTGTGGCCAACCTATGGCCAATTCGGGGTGTGAAAAGGATGCTCAGGCTGCAGCCAGCCATTTTGTGGATATATTCTCCGACTGTGATTACATCGTCGGGCCTTCGGGCAGCTGTGTCTATTTTGTGCGAAAACATTACGACTTCCTGCCTGCTTCGGATGCGCTTTCTCATGTTCAGACCCGCACCCTTGATATCTGCGAATTTCTCTATCAGGTTGCAGATCTGGACAAAATAAAGGCCCGTTTTCCCGCAAAAGTAGGGCTTCACCCCAGTTGCCACGGTTTACGTGGATTGCACCTCGGGAAAGGATCAGAGCTTATGGGCGATGCGTTTTCCATTCAGGAAAGTTTGCTGCACAGGGTTGAAGGGCTGGAACTGGTGCCGCTCGACCGCAGCGATGAGTGTTGTGGTTTTGGCGGAACGTTTAGTGTCTCTGAAACGGCTGTTTCTGTCAAAATGGGCAATGACCGGGTGAAAGACCACTTAAACCACGGGGCCGAAGTCCTCACCGGCGGTGATATGTCATGCCTGATGCATCTCGAAGGACTGATTCGCCGGCAGAAAAAAAATCTCAGGGTCATGCATATTGTGGAAATCCTCAACCAGACAGCGGTATGAACCATTCGACAGAAGCAAAAAAATTTAATCAGGATGAGGCCCGCACGACCTGGCACGACCAGACGCTCTGGCATGTAAGGCAAAAACGCGACCTAATTGCGGCGTCGGTTCCAGAATGGGAAACCCTCCGCGAGCTTGCCAGCCAGATCAAAGCGCATACCCTTTCCCGTCTGGATGAATATCTGGAAGAATTTGAAAAAAATGCTACGGCGAATGGTATCGTTGTCCATTGGGCGGAGGATGGAAAAGCTCACAACCGTATCGTTGCAGACATTCTCCAAAAACACAAGGTGCGCAAGCTGGTCAAAAGCAAGTCCATGCTTACCGAAGAATGCCACCTGAATCCTTTCCTCGAAAAACAAGGCGTGGAAGTCATCGACACCGATCTCGGCGAACGAATTGTGCAACTCGCCCAGGAACCGCCCAGCCATATCGTTCTTCCGGCTATCCATAAAAAGAAAGAGGAAATCGGGGTGCTTTTCCATGAAAAACTGGGCACAGAAGCAGGGGCGACCGATCCGCAATATCTTACCGAAGCCGCACGCCAGCATCTCCGGCAACAATTTTTATCTGCGGATGCCGCTCTTACCGGTGTCAATTTTGCCATCGCCGAAACCGGCGGATTTGTGGTTTGCACCAACGAAGGCAATGCCGATATGGGGGTTCACCTGGCGCCTGTGCATATTGCCAGCATGGGCATTGAAAAACTAATCCCCAAAATGGCGCACCTCGGAGTGTTTTTGCGCCTCCTCGCGCGCAGTGCTACCGGGCAACCCGTTACTACATACAATTCTCACTTTTTTCGTCCACAGCCGGGACAGGAAGTGCATATTATTCTGGTGGATAACGGGCGAACTGAACAACTGGGGCGCGAAGATTTTCGCCGATCTCTCCATTGCATTCGTTGCGGAGCATGTATGAATACTTGTCCCGTGTACCGGCGAAGCGGCGGTTACAGTTATGGCTCGACTGTGCCGGGGCCGATAGGGTCAATTTTGTCGCCGGGAATAGATTTAAAAAAGTACAGCAGCCTGCCTTTTGCCTCGACGCTTTGCGGTTCGTGTTCGGATGTATGTCCGGTGAAAATTGATATTCATGTGCAGCTATACAAATGGCGGCAGATCATCGCGGAGGAAGGCCACCTCGATAGCGGAAAACGCATAGGAATGAAAATGGCCGGGAAAATGTTTGCCAGACCCAAACTCTATCAATGGGTAGGGCGAATGGGGCGAATGGCTTTGCGGATATTGCCAGGCTTTATGGTCAATCATCGGCTGAATCCGTGGGGAAAAGACCGGGAAATGCCCATTCCTCCCAAACAAAGTTTTCGCGATTGGTATGTAAAAAGCCAATCTACTTCTTCCTTGCCATCAACCCCCAGTACAACAAAAACGCCACGCCAAACCCTGTAAACCAGCTCAGATTATACAAAAACGAAAGCGCCGGAACCCATAGTCCGATCAGAGCCGCCAGGACGCCGATGGTTACTGAAATCAACGCGTTTACATTATATCCATGGCTGAACGAATACACGCCATTTATCTTATATAATTCTGCCAGTTGAAGCTCACGCTTCCGGACCACAAAATAGTCGCAAATCAAAATACCCAGCACTGGCCCGAGCAAGCCGCTGACAAAGAGCAGCAATCCGCTGATTTCGTCCATCAACCACCAGGGGCAGATCAGAATGCCCATTACGCCTGTAACCACCCCACCACGGCGGAAGTCGAGTTGTTTGGGAAAAAGGTTGGAGAATGCATTGGCCGGGGCAATCACATTGGCGGCAATATTGGTGCTGAGCGTAGCGATAATCATAAAAAGCTGTGCGACTACCACCACCAACGGGTTGTCAAATCTGGCAATCAGCGATACCGGATCCCAGGGCGCATCGTCGCCAATAAGAATGTCCTGAAAATTGACAACAGCTGCGCAGGTAACAAATATTCCCACAAACGAATACAAAATCATGGTTCCCGGTAGTCCAATAAACTGTCCGGCAACCTGATGTTGCTGGCTACGCGCATACCGGGTAATATCTGCGATACTGATAGACATGGTTGCCCAGAACCCAACCATTGCCGTAAGCCAGAGGATATATCCCCACCATTTGGAAGCGGGGTGAGCATAAGCCTGAAAATCAAACTTTGCTGTGACAGTGGATGATTCCACAAACCCACTTTCTGTCTGCGCCCGAAGCTGGATCTGCACTTCGCGGCTTCCATTGGTAAGACCGTCAATATCGATCTGCGGCTCGCGGATTTGCTCAAGCACAATGGCTGCACCTGGAGGTGGCAAAATCTGCCAGCCCATGTCTTTCATTCCATCTTCTGTCGGGACGACCATTCGGTATTGTGTGGCTTTGGCCATACCATCGGCAAGCGTCAGCGGATTGATCTGCAATACCATACCCTGCGGGTCCTCTATCTGAAGGGCAAACGAAGGTTTTTCCAACTGCCTTCCCTGGCGCAATACATTGGCAAAACCGCCACCATTCCATGCGCCCCATCCGATCAGAAATATACCCATCAGAACCAGAATCGGCGCAGACCAGTCTTCCAGCCAGCGGATACTTTCGGTACCCTTCCAGACGAAATACATATTCATGACCCAAAAAAGGGCAAAGCCCGCAAATTTGCCGAAAGACAGCCCCGCATCTCCGGGCTGCCCGGTAATGGCGTTCCAAATGGCATAAAGTGCCAGACCGCCAATCCAGGTCTGGATCCCAAACCAGCCGCAGGCCACAATCGCCCTTACAATCGCCGGAATATGAATCCCTTTGGTACCAAAAGCAGCTCTTCCTACTACGGGGAAAGGAATACCATATTTTACCCCGGCATGACCATTGAGTACCATTGGAACCGTAATGATCAGGTTGGCAATACCTATAATGATCAGGGCAACATACCAGCTTACGCCTGAGCGAATCATATAGGAAGCCAGCAGGTAGGTGGGAATGCACACAGCCATGCCAACCCAGAGTGCAGCGAGATCGAATATCCCCCAGGTGCGGCCTTTGGCCGGAACCGGAGCGAGATCTTCACTGTAAAGCGGAGAAGACGATATATCTTCCTTTAATTCAACAATTTTGGTGTCCATGAGACAAAATATCGTTTTGTTCACAGACACCAAAATAAAGTTCTTTTCAATCAGAACAAACCGCGGGTTGCCTTACTTAATGATAAACCGGCGGGTTTCGGTTTTGGATCCGTTGCTCAATCGCACAAAATAGTTGCCGGACGGCCATTGAGACGGACTTAAGGTGATGCTATTTTCACCTTTGATTCCACTATGGCTTTCCTGATGAAGTACGGTCCCCCTGATATCCTGAATGGTGATTCCCACTGTATTATTTTCCTTCATATAAAAACTCAGGTGGAGGTCCGCATCTTGTGGTAATGGATTGGGATATACATTAAAAGCTGCAACACTTGCATCCAGAGAAATTTCTACTTTCTGAGAGTAGGAGAAGGAACCATCCAAATCTGTTTGTTTGATCCGGTAAGTAGCTGTGCCTGTCAATGGGCTGGAATCTGTAAAAGAATAATTGGAAGTTGTGCTGGCATTCCCAACCCCTTTTACATTTGCAAGCGCGGTGAAGACCACGCCATCCTGCGATCTCTCGACCGTAAAGTAGTCGTTATTCAATTCGTGTCCGGTTGCCCAGTTTAGCGAAATATGATCACCTGCGGGTTTTACTTCGAGGAAAAGAAATTCTACCGGAAACTGAAAATCGCGTGCGCCCAGCGTAAAAATATCCCCGTCTTCCAGATTTACCCCTGAAAAGGTAAGCCGTTGTGCGGCAAAATTAAAGATACCTTCCAATGGGGGGAAATCCAGTGTTTTAAAATTGTCACCACTTCGCTCAATGATCAGTCGAAGTTGTGAGGGATCATCCACCTGAGGAAGTGAGGAAACTTCAAACTCAACCGATACAACGCCAACTCTGCCGGTAGCTTCTACTGCCCATGTTCTTTCCAGGCGGCTTTTTATTTCTACCCCATCTACATCTTCTGCATTTCCCTGGGAGAGATTGACCCCATTTTGTCCCCAAAACAAATATTCTCCATCTTCCAGATCGTTGGGCTTGTAGATTCTGACAATCCCGTGGCCTTTGGCATCCTCATGACTTTCTCCATTTGCCTGCCCGATACCTGCAACTTCGTAGCTATGTGTATCATCATGGGAGTAGTAATCTTCGGGAATAATAATATCATATTTGGCAGCGAGGTAATTTTGAATAATCACTGCCTGGGCAGGATTCAGGATTTTGTTGTAGGTGATAAACTCCATAACAGATCCTTTGAAATAATTACCGGTAGTACCCACTGCACCCGTAGCAGAATAGGAACGACCATTCACTCCTCCCAGACCAATTCCGCCACTATCGCTAAATAGTCTTCCTATTCCATTTGCTTCACCTATAAAATTTCCGTTGAGATACCCACTGAGGGTTCGGGAAGGTTGGTCAAAATAAAAGGTCAGCATATAAGTGGTGGAAGGAGTAACTGCTGTGGATACAAACTTATACCCCCAGGGTGCGTATCCGCCGTCTTTTGCGAGATTATGTCCGCCAATGTAGAGGTGGCCAGCTTCGATATAAATATTTAACCCGCGGGTCTCGCTGCCCTGTTCGTAGATAAACTGACGCGTAGTTACATCCGAACTGGTGTTAAAGGCGATAAGGAAGGTTTTTTCCGTGTAAGGACCACCTGTATTTAGGTCGGTATTTCCGGCAATTTGAAAATAATCATCATTGCCATCGAAAAAAACAACAGGCCTTCCGTGAACTATATTTGAGTAAAACGCAGGCATTTGTTTGCTGCTGGTTGATGCATCATAACCATTGGAGGAAAAATCTTTCCAAACAGGAATCTTTTTACCATCAGCAATTCCGGCAATTTTATCTGCCAGCAGCCACATCTTCAGGTCTGTATCATTTCCTATGCCGCCCGGGCCCTGGTTTCCAATCACACCAGAACTATTGCTCTGTCTGGTAAACATAAAAACAGCTGCGAGAATCATCGTGACTATGCCCGCAGAGAGCGTCATGGTCCGTACAGTGGTGGTTTGCTGGAGACTATTTCTGGGGTTATTTCTTTTGTTTCGATCCATGGGTTTGGTTTAATAGTACCATGACCGAAATTAGCAGCACACAGCATCAACCCACGACCGAACAGGTTACATTAATTACACATGAAAGAATCCGTGCATTATCGCAGTTCGCTTACTCTGTATAATACTCATCCGCAATGGTTATTGCCTCCGAAATAATTTCCAGTCCTTCGTCGATCTGCGCTTTGGTAATGCTCAGTGGCGGCGCGATAAAAATATAATTCCACCGCACAAAGGTAAACATGCCCAGTTCCCGGATCTTTGCCGCCATACGGTTAGCGGGCCCCATATCCTGCGGTCCTGCATTCCAGGGCACAACCGGCTCTTTGGTCTGGCGGTTTTTTACGAGTTCGATTCCTCCCAGCAAACCGGTATTTCTAAAATCTCCGATGGAAGGATGTTTTGCCTTCATTTCCTCTACCTTTGTTTCGAGGTAAATCCCCATGCGGGCAGCATTTTCTATCAAACCTTCCTCCTCATAGACATTCACCACGGCCAGCGCCGCAGCACATGCGAGCGGATGCGCCGAATAGGTCAGGCCCAGCGGAAGTGCCCTGTCGTCAAAATGTTGGGCAATTTTGTCGTGAACAATAATTCCGCCCAGAGGAACATAACCCGAAGTAAGGCCCTTGGCCATGCAGATGATGTCCGGAACCACGCCGTGATGATCGATGCCAAACATTTTACCTGTTCGCCCAAATCCGCTCATCACCTCATCGTCGATGAGCAAAATGCCATACTTATCGGCAATTTCTTTGATCAGCCGCCAGTAGTTGGGGGGATATTTGATGCAGCCGGAAGAACCCGATTCCCCTTCCATCAGGATAGCGGCTATGCTTTGCGGATTTTCAAACTGAATCACCCGTTCCATATGAGCCGCAGCCCGTTCACCGCATTCTTCTATCGATGAACTGTACCACGGGCAGCGGTAAAAATAGGGGTTTTCGACATGAATAAAATTGGGGACGGAAAGGCTGTCAATGGGGTGTTTGCGGGGATCGCCACCGGCAGACATGGCGCCATAAGTGCCTCCGTGGTAGGAACGGTAAAGAGAAATAATCTTCGATCGTCCCGAATATACACGTGCCAGCTTAATAGCATTTTCAATAGCCTCAGCTCCTCCAAGGGTAAAAAAGACCTTATTAAGTCCTTCGGGGGCAATTTCTGCCAGTTTTTTGCCCAACAACCCCCGCACTTCGGTAATCATCCCCGGATAGACATAACAGAGTTTTTCCATCTGTTGCTGCATTGCGTCAAGCACTTTCCGGTTGCCGTGTCCGATGTTGACATTCATCAGTTGGGAGGAAAAATCGATATATTTTTTCCCGTGGTTGTCATAAAAATATATTCCTTCTGCACGGTCAACCTGTATGGGGTTGAGTCCAGACTGCTTCGACCAGGAAAACAACGTATGATCCAGGTTGTATTGCAAGGTCTGTGATTGGGAAATGGGCTGATTCATAGGATTATAAGCCGTTTACGACTCTTTTGATATTCTCTTTCAGGACAGATGAATTAAAGTTAATTAATAATCCCAGTTTTTTTCCGGAAAGTCTCAAATAGGTTAATGTCTGTGAAAAATGAATAGGAGCGAGAAATTCTACGGATTTAAGCTCTACAATTACCTTGTCATCAACCAATATATCCAGTCGAAAGGCTGTCGGGAACTCCATTGTTTTGTATTCTAATGGAACATCAACCTCTGTCTGAACATAAAAACCCGCTTCTGTCAGCTCATAGGCTAATACTTTTTTATAAACAGACTCCAGCAATCCCGGCCCGAGAAATTTGTGTACTTCGATAGCTTTGCCGATGATTTCATAGGAAAGTTCATTCTCAGTCATATCAAAAAAATGATTTTGCTTTTTATGCAAATTTGTTCTCGCCAAGGTCGAAAAATACGTAAATAGAAACACTTTCCGCCACCCGAAGGGTTCACGCCAAGGTCGCCAAGAACCGCAAAATACGCAAAGGGAACCTTCGTTCCGCAAGAAATTCTTGGCGTCCTTCGCGGTTCTTTGTGGACTTTGCGAGAAACACTTTTCTGCCACCCGAAGGTTGCTTCTTAGCTCATCCAGTTGGTGCGGGCCTCGGGGTTCCACTTGACAGTGGTTTTTTTGAGTTGGGTCCAGAATTCAATAGAACTTTTGCCAGTGATGTCGCAGACACCAAATTTGGATTCATTCCAGCCACCGAAGGAAAACGGTTCTCGGGGCACGGGCACACCAATATTCACCCCGATCATGCCGGCACTGGCTTTTTCCTGCACATAACGCGCCATGCCTCCGCTTTGGGTAAAGACTGACGCAGCATTGCCGTAATTGGAACTGTTTTCGATGGCGATGGCCTCATCAATATGTTTTGCCCGAATGATTGCAATCACAGGCCCGAACACTTCTTCTTTCGCGATGGCCATTTCCGGAGAAACATAATCAATGATCGTCGGTCCGACATAATATCCACCTTCACTTCCGGGAACGCTCGCATTTCTTCCATCCACGAGTACTTTGGCGCCCAGCGTTTCGGCCTCGGTGATATATCTTTCGATCCGCTGTTTGGCTTCAAGGGAAATCACTGCCCCGAGATTTTGGCCGGGAATCACTTTTTTTGCCTCACGGCACATTTCTTCGATAATAGGTTCTACCGGCCCCACTCCCACCATAGCGGAAGCAGCCATACAACGTTGCCCGGCGCAGCCCGACATAGAAGCCACAACGTTCATCGCGGTCATTTCTTTATGCGCATCGGGGAGTACCAGCAGGTGGTTTTTCGCTCCACCGAGGGCCACACAGCGTTTGAGGTTACTGGTGGCGCGGCGATAGACAATTTTGGCTACTTTGGTGGAGCCTACAAAAGCCACGGCTTTGATGTCGGGGTGGTCGCAGATTCCTTCGACGATTTCCTTATCTCCATGAACGATATTAAACACCCCGTCGGGGAGACCCGCTTCTTTGAGAAGTTCGGCCATACGGCAGGCACTGAGGGGAACCAGTTCCGAAGGTTTGAGCACCATACAATTGCCCAGGGCAAGGGCGTTGGGGGCAGTCCAGTGAGGCACCATCAGCGGAAAGTTGAAGGGCGCGATAAAAGCCACCACCCCTACGGGTGCGTACTCCGTGCGGCATTCGACCCCACGGCTTACTTCCATGACTTCACCGGGAACCAGTTGGGGAAGCGAACAGGCAAATTCGGTAAGTTCGATGCTTTTGTCCACCTCTGCGCGGGCTTCGTCGAGGGTTTTGCCATTTTCGGCCTGTACCAGCGCAGAGAGCTCGTCGCGGTCGCGGATCAGCAGTTCGCGGTAGCGGTAGAAAATCTGTACGCGCTCTTTGATAGGCAGGGCAGCCCAGCGGGGAAACACCTCCTGCGCGGCGCGCACGGCCTGATCGAGTTCGGCTCTGCCGGAGAGGGGTAAAGAGGAAATTTCGGTTCCGTCGAGCGGGCTGAAAACAGGCATTCGGCGTGATTGGTCAGAGACGTATTTACCGGCGAAAAAATTGCGGGCTTCGGGGTATTTGTTGATGGTTTTGGGCATGGTTAGTATTTTTTGAGTGTTTCCCAACAATTTACATTAAAGCTCGCCGATATCCTCGTTCCAGAGTTGGGGTTTTTCGGCGATAAACTGCGTCATCATCGAAATACATTCGGCGAGGTCGAGGTCAATGACTTCCACTCCGTGAGACTCCATAAATGCTCGCGCACCGGGAAAAGTTCGCGATTCGCCGACAATGACTTTTGGGATTTTAAACTGCACGATGGTTCCTGCACACATGTAACAAGGCATCAGGGTCGAATAAATGACCGTATCGCGGTAACTGCCAATCCGTCCGGCGTTAAACAGGCAGTCCATTTCGCCGTGAAGGATAGGGTTTTGTTCCTGTACTCTTTTGTTGTGGCCGCGGGAAATAACCTCACCGTTTCTGACAAGTACGGAGCCAATGGGAATTCCTCCCTCATTCAGCCCGTATAGTGCCTCATCAATGGCTGCCTGCATAAATGGATCCATAACTATGGTTATTTAGTCCGTTCTGCCACTATTGGAAAGTTGTCGTACCCCGCCACGACAAAGCCGGTAAATGATTCGCCCGAAAAAGTTCCTTTAATGTCCAGATCATTGCCGGAGAAGTATAAACTCGCTTTGAGTTTGTTTTCATCATCTATGACGATATTTTTTAATTCGATTTTTGAGCCTGCGGCTTCGAGATAGCCGGTATAACCCTCTTCAGCCTGGGTTAGAACCATCACTCCTTTGTAGTCGCCCTCAGGGGTATTGGTAACACTGAAATCCCAGTTACCGGCGGCGGAGTAAGACACCGACTTTGTGCTTTTGCAGCCGGAGTATAGTGCAATTGTCATCAAAACAACAACCAGAATTGAAAAATACTTTTGCATGGAGGTGGATTTAGTTTTTGGGTGAATTTATGGTTTTTCTGGTATCTATAGAAGAATTTATTATCAATATATCAACCCCAAACCACCGTCAGACTTCGCGGGCCGTGCGCACCTATTACCAGCGACTGCTCTATATCGGCAGTTTTGGAAGGACCGGAAATGAATAAACCAAAACCGGTATCGCCAGAACCGATTCGCTCATAAGCCTCGTGCATATTCCAGACGAGTTGTTCAGCAGATAAAAAGATCACCAGGTGCTGACAGATAAAGGGTGCAGCACGATGGCCCAGCGCTGTTTCCGTTACCCAGATCGCTGCATTTTCTGCCACGCCAAATTCGCCTTCCATGACCATGACATCGAGATTTTCGAGTTCGTGCGGGTCGCTGATGGAGGTTAGTTCTACATTTCCCTTCCAGGATTCCAATAAAGCGCCTGCGGTGTTTCTGGCATCGGGAAAACGGTTATTTAACCAATCGGCAAAGGTTTCCTCCGGGGAGAGGTTCACAGCCTGTCCGCCTACTTTTTTGAGGGTTTCTTCGAACAGATTTTTGAGCGCTCCCGCAGGCCGGTCAAACTGCGGGATTTCCGGTAGGGCGACTTCGGGCGGTTTGTTCTGGCGGATTCTGGAAAGAATGGAGTTTTTCATCACCATCGGATTTTGAACATTTCGTTATTAGATATGAGAAAACAGCGCAGAACACATAGTTACTTCAAAAATCACACAAAAACTGCCGAAAAAATTCTGGGTAAACTGTGATTAATCATTTTCCACGACTCACCTCTGTCGGAGGA
This sequence comes from Bacteroidia bacterium, assembly GCA_041391665.1. Classification (NCBI taxonomy): domain Bacteria; kingdom Pseudomonadati; phylum Bacteroidota; class Bacteroidia; species Bacteroidia bacterium. Next base: position 2,761,350 of record JAWKNO010000001.1, read on the forward strand.
AATATATAAACAACCGGAAATAGTCCCAAATGCTAATTCGTCGCCAGAGACTGCCAATGCATGCCGCAGTACAATGTCATAACAATTTCCCTGAGGAAGCCCGGTTCGGAACGTTTGCCAGGTTTTACCGCCGTCATCGGTGCGCTGCACAAATAGCGACCTGTCGATAGCTACACGTATTTTGTCGCTGAGTGCCGGTATTACCCAGGCTACATGAGGATTATTGTGGTCAATGCCAAGCGCAAATCCGTAGTAATTGCTCCCATCAGGAGAAGTTATTTCCTGCCAGTTATCTCCTCCATTCACCGAGCGATAGACACCGCAATGATTTTGCTGCCATAGAATATCGGGCTCAGAAAAGCATGCGAGGAGCAGATGTGGATCATAACCCGCTTCCGGGTAAGGATTAGGCAAATAATCGGCTTTTAACCCATTGTGTTTCATTTCCCAGGTTTGGCCATCGTCTTTGGACGCAAAAACGCCTGCACAGCTCACTGCAATATGGATATGTTTTTCATCGCGTGGGTCAACGACAATCGAGTGAATGCCTGCATGGTTTCTGCCTCCGCCAAACCAATGTTCCGGTCGGGTGGGGTGATTCCAAAGGCTTTGGTTGAGTGTAAAGGTTTCTCCTCCATCATCGCTGGAAAACAACCCGCCCGGCTCTGTTCCGAGATAGAGCCTGTCTGGCTGATTTTTGCCGCCTTTGGCAATGGTCCAGATATACTTCATCGTTGCGGGAAGCCCGGGGCGGATTTCTTCTCCTTTGGGATAAACAGGTGCGGGCATTTCCTCCCAGGTTTTTCCCTCATCGCGCGAACGATGGAGTTTCTGTCCCCAGTGTTTGTGATCGAGTGCTACCCACCAGTAACCGGTACGGTCATCGGCAAGCACCGTAGACACCGAAAATCCCTGGAAAAAGTCGCCGGAGAATAACCATTTTCCCTTTACTCGCCTGTAAACGATTAATCCCTTTCCGGTTGCGAGTAATAATGTATCAGATGTGCTCATATTTTGTAAAGATAGTCCTGCACCTCAATCCAGTATCCGGTACTTTTGCTTGTGATTGCGTACGATTTTGTCAGGCAACCGGAACGAAAACCCCCAATCTCCCTTCCATTGCTCTACTTTGATAAGGATATGGTTATTCCCCTCGACTAATGGCAGCATACATTCGTCTTCATCGGGAATCAGGCTTCTTTTGGCCAGTTTTTGAAACACTCGTTCTCCGTTGCAGAATACTTCGATTCCGTCATTACTTCCGAATGTTGCCCGCACATTTTCTGCTTTGGGGCTTTCGATCCGGCAATAGGCATAAGCGACGGCTTCGGTATTTTGCTCATAAAGTGTTGTAAAATCAACTCTGTCTGAAAGTAGCGATGCGTGTTTATCCCACATGAGGGTTCTGCCATCCGGAGTCTGAAATAATTGTCCGGGAATAGGTTTTGCCATTTTTTCTCCGCCCATATCTATGAGAAAATCGGCCTGTGGAATATGTGGTTTTTCGATGTGAAAGGGTCCGGTCGTCAACCAGAAGGTAAAAAACTGTCCGGCAGTTTCTGACACGGCGAGTCGAACTTCTGTAGGAGGAGGTAAAAAATTTCCGGACAAAACGAGTCTCCCGGCATCTTCCAGAAGTTCTACGGTTTCGTGAAGGTCGGCCAGCCGCTGGTCATAAGGCATCAATGCATGGTCAAGCCAATATGTACGGTTTTCTTCCATCCACAGATTTTGAAATTCACTGCGAAGGCGGGTCCAGGTTGTGGTAAGTTCGTCAATATGGCGGAGTGAAAGTTTGAGGAAATAGACCGTCGAGTCCCGGTTTTGGTACTGGTACATACATGCTTGTCTGTATTCTGCAGCTGCCTGAATCACTTTTTTTCGGCTTTCTACCGCTGCCATGTACAAATCCCAGGTAAATTGCCAGTACCGCAGTTCCTCACCAAAGGTTTTTTTATACATGGGCCGAAGAAAAACCCCCGCTTCTTCCAGTTGTGTTTCGACTTCGCTCCAGCCACTCATATTTAGTTGCACCTCATCACCACGGGCCGGCAGGAGGGTTTGCCACAACATATCATTGTTCATTTCCTGGGTGGGTGCCAGTTCGGCGAGACCATTCATCATGTGGAGGAATTGTGGTTGACGGGTTTCGGGGTCAGCATAACCCGCAAGGGAAAACCTTCGGTCAAATTCCAGCACTTCTTCTCTGTTTGGATTCCAGCTCTGGTCGGCACCGTAAAAAACGCCATACCAGTCGCGGCTAAAAAAATGGCTTCCGCCATCGTCCCAAACTGTATTGAGCAAACCCAAAGCGCCTTTTTCAAGCCCTTCATTGGCGAAGTTTTGAATATTGACAACAGTTTCGTTAAAGTCGGGCATCATACGATTGGAGTTGAGCACCCCGGAACAAACAATAAAGTCAAATCCCCTGGCCTTAAACGGATCGATAAATGCTGCAAAAGATGTATTTGCGCTGTAGTCCCATGTCCCGATGATTGTTTCTTTGGGAATCAGATCCAACACATCGGGATGCGCGAGGGCCATATCTCCCCACATGAGCGGTCTCCGACCATTTTCCTGCACATGTTTGATCAGCGGATTTACATGGCTGGCAAATATTCCCCCAACCCCAATATTAGCTGCCAGAGCTTGCTGATTTCCTCTGCCCAGGTCCCAGGCTTCGTCGCAGTTGATGGCAAATATGTCTGAAGAAAAGGCTGGATACATTTCGGTATAAATGTCTGTCAGAAACCGTATCACCTCGGGGTCGCCGGGCTTTAGCATTCGGTTGGTCGCAGCCAAATGGGCATACTGAGGGAAAGCCAGGATATTGCTGAAATGCCCCAATGACTGAAAGCTACCGATAAGTTCAATATGATATTTTGCGGCGTAGTCGGAAAGTTCTTTCCATTCTGCGAGGGTAATGCCGTCCTGCGGGGCAAAGTCTCCGTATTTTTTTGTGCGAATAATATGCTCAATATAGAAGGTAACCCGGTTGATTTTCATGGAGGCATACCGCCTGATTTGCGATTTCATAAAATCCATATTGGGTAGTGGCCCCCGGCTGATATCATCCATTACTCCGCGGAATTCAAAATCAGGCCAGTCAGTGATTTTCATACAGGGAATATTTCCCGGAAGATAGGCACGTCGAAGCTGGAGAAGGGTTTGAAGGCCATAAAAAAGCCCCTGAGAAGTGTTGGCAGCGACAATGATCTGTCTGGAGGATACGACAAGGGTATATCCTTCCTTCCCCCATTGGGTTTCTTCCTGAATCCCTGCCGATTTGCAGAGTTGCTTAAGCTCACGGTCCTGCTCTGGTATGCCTATCCATATAGCTGGACGCGGATCTGTGGTTTCTCTGCCGTGCATTTCGGTGAGTTGTTCTTTCAATACATCGTCATTCTCCTGAACCGAAAGTCGGAAAAATGGCCGGTCAGGCATGGAAAAACTTCCGTTGCGGAATTCGGTTTCCTGCGGTAGCGGTACTACAGGAGGTGTCTGTGCATACAGGTTTAAGCCAGGTATCAGTCCGGCGAAAATGAAAATAATCCATGCTGGGGGCAAACAGAAAATAGAGAAAGAAAATCTGGACATTCGGATGGGTTTGGGGTTAAATCAATCGGTCTTTCAGCCAGGTTGCAGATGTTATATAAGCATTTCTAATATCATCAATTGCTGTTTCTGCACCACCGACGTCTATGCCAAAGTGGCCATTAAATCCTGTCGATTTTATCATATCAAAAAAACGATCCCAGGAAATATTGCCTTCACCGGGGGGCAGGTGCTCCATTTTTCCCTCCCGGCAATCAGACAGGTGAATATAGTCTATTCTTTCTGCCAGACGCAATAGCGCAAGGGCAGGATTTTCCTGTAAGGCAAAAAGATTGGCTGTATCAAGGTTATATCGAAGGTTATCGCGGTTGACTGCATCTGCAAAATAAAGAAAGGCATCGGGAGTTGCCGCCAATACCCCCAGACAAGGGTGGAGGTGATAAGAAAGCCCAAAGGCTGCAGCTATGTCGCAGGCTTCCCTGAATGTGTCGATGAGATCCTTCCAATAGGTTTTCCAGTTGAGTCCGGGCCCCAATCTGGCCGCCATGATCACTTCCCGGTCATAATGCCTGACTACCGGAATATCCGCAGGAAAATGATAGGGTGGGAGAGGGGCATTGTCCAGCACGCCGCTAGCACCGATATGATGCGCCGTTTCGCATCCTATCGCAAACCGTCTGAGGTTTTCCTTTCGGATTTCGGCATTGTCGGCACCCAGTCCCGGCAATACCACACAGAAATAAGGGATGTAAAGATCTCTTTCCTGCAATTTTGCTTTAATATCAAAACGGAGGTCATACATCTCCCGGATGTGCGTCTCTCTGATCCCTTCCAGTTCGACAGACTGAAAACCCATATCGGCCATCTCGTCGAGATAAGCCAGGGTATGCTCAGCCGGAGGCGGATAACCGTATCGACTGATGACATAGAGGTAGGCACAGATGATATTTTTCGAAAATTTTGTTGTGTGTTCCATTATGATTGAAATAATTTTTGAATGTCTTCCCACAACCCGGTAGCGCCGGCTACAGCCATCAGCAGGGTGAATATTCCGATGAGTCCGAGTGTCAGATTTTTTGCAGGTGAAGCGGTATATTCTCCCATAATTGATTTTTTATTGAGCAAAATCTGCATCAGAATTAAAATCAGCGGTGTGGCGATGATCGTACCTGCCTGAGATACAATCATCAGGTAGACAGGCCTTCCGCCAAATAACGGAACAACAAGCCCGAGTGAGAAACCAAATAAAACCAAAATTCTGGATCGCGTTGACTTCATATCGCGAGGTTTTCCCTCAAAGTCAGCCAATAACCATGGCGCCAGCAGTGCATTGGGAAATAAGGAGGAAAGCCCCGCACAGACAATTCCGGCTACAAAAACTGAAACCGCAAATCTCCCCGCCAATGGTTCCATCAGGTTCACCATATCCATGGCGTTATCGATTTTCAGACCTTGCGGGAAAAGCGTTCCGGCAGCAGCCGCCATCACTGCCGCACTCAGAAAAAACATCAACCCTGCAGAAATACCCGCATCTCTTCTCTCTAGTTTCAAGTCTTTGGCGGTCCATCCTTTTTCCTGAACTAAAATAGACCGTACTACATAAAGAACGCCTCCCATCGTTGTTCCGACCATTCCCGCCATGATCAGCATTTTCTCAGAAGTGCGGGGAATTTCAGGGACCATGCCGCGCATAATTTCTACAGGGTCAGGGATAACCATAAACATCGTCATGACAAAACTCAGCCCCATGATTGCGACAAAAAAAGCGAGCACACGTTCAAAAAAGCGATGTTTTCCCTGCCAGAAAATATAATACAACACCCCAATAAATATCGCCGCCATGATTAATGGGGAGAATCCTTCGCCCGTACGGGTCAAGGGGCGCGACCATTCTTTTACTACTTCTACAACGATCGCCATGACTCCCATGCAGGAAACCCATTCGCTGATCAGCAAAGATGCCAGCACAAGGAGCGACACCCCGGAGCCAAAATGAATTCTGAATGCATGAAGCGCCGTGAGGCCTGTAATGGCCGTAAACCTTCCAAAGGTAACAATCAATATATAGGTAAACACGCAGGAAAGTAACAGCGGCCAGGTCATGGACATTCCATAAGCAGCGCCGGAAGCGGCCATTGTGGTGATGCTTCCCGTCCCAATATTGTAGCCAATCAGGAATATGCCCGGCGCTATAGACGCGAAGAAAAGTGCGATTTTTTTCATTACCCTAAATATGAAAAAAAATGAAAGATATCTGGCAAACTCAATTCTGCGGTTAAAACAAAATTCCCCTTATCTTTATAGCTGAAAACCCATTCAATCTATGAACATCCGCCAACCGGCATTCCTGCTCCTGCTCCTGCTTTTTACCGTAAAGGTATATGCTAACCCGTCACACAGCGCCAGCATGTCCTATGGATATGATGTGCGGTCTTATGATCTGGAAGTCAAACTTGATGCAAAACTGCAACGCATTGCAGGTCGCAACAAAATTACCTTTCACACAGAGCGTCAGCTTGAGACGATGCTTGTGGATCTCGCCGGGAATATGGTCGCTGCCCGGGTGCTTTTTTCCGGCAAACCCCTGAAGTTTGAACAGAAAAATGGGCTGCTGGAAATACGTTTTGCCCAGCCGTTAAAGAAGAGTTTCACGGCAACTGTGGAGATATTTTTTGCCGGAAATCCGCGTGCCACCCGATCGGCAATGCCCATTTGGTCAAAAGCAGAAAATGGAAAAGACCTGATCAGCCTTGCGCCTGATATGCTGGCACCTGAAGAGTGGTGGCCCATAAAAGCAGACCCGGAAGATGTCGCCGACAGTATTTCTATATCCGTGATTTTTGACAAGGATGCAGCGGTAGTGGCCAATGGCCAGATGAAGGCCAAAACTAACCTGCCCGGTGGGTTTACTCAATGGCAGTTTGGTTATTCGGGTAAAATCAGCCCGCAAATTGTCGGGATTCATATCGGAGATTTTGTGCTTGTTACCGATGTGTACAACAATAAATCGGGTGCTCATCAGATGCAGGCATGGGTTACAAGGGCGCATCAGGCCAGAGCCAGAGAATATCTCTATGAGTTGAAAGGGATGATCGGGTTTATGGAGAAATATTTTGGCCCTTATCCTTATTGGAAAGATGGCTACCGAATCACAGAGGGAAATTCCGGACATCGCCTTGATCCAGAAGAACAGCCGAATGTACAGGGTGAATCGGGTTTTGTTCAAAACGGAGATCGCTACCTCCTGCGTCAGGTTGCTTACGATTGGATTGAACGTCCACTGGATATAAAGGATGAAAAAGATACCTGGATTTATGAGGCGCTGTACACTTATGCGGAGTTTCTGTTTTTTGAAGAATATTTCAATGCTGATCGCGCAAAAGCTTATATGAAAACTGAGCGGGAATCCATTCAGGATGTGGCCTTACAGTATGAGGGCAGCCTGACCCCTGATCTTAACCGTCAGGTTGGCCTGAAAGGTGCCTGGTTGCTTCACTCCCTGCGGGTAGTTGCAGATAATGATGCAAAATGGTTTGAAACACTTCGTACGCTCAGCATGGATTTTCGAACCAAAACACTTTCCGCCCAGACATTTTATGAATTTTTATCATGGAAACTGGGGCAGGATTATGTTTATGTTTTCCGTCAGTATATGGCTTATCCCAATTTGCCGGTATTTGTCTATAAAATTCACAAAAAGGGCAAAAAATTTAACCTCTCCTACCGATGGGAAGCGGATGTTGCAGAGTTTGATCTGCCTGTGGATATGCAGACACTCAGCGGGGTAGAGCGCCTCACACCAACCAGCGAATGGCAAACCTTCACCCGTAAAGGAATGTCAGAAAAGCAGGTGTTTTTTGACGATAATGCAGGTCTGTTTGAAATCAGACGGGATTAGGCAAAGTACTTTTCCCTTCCGCATTAACAACGGTCATGGGTTTATCATACTGCCACGTTGAGGAACCGGGATCTTCCCAACCTCAAAATTGTCCGCTAATCTGATATATTTTACCATCTGCCTTTGTCAGCAGGTACAGTTCTCCGTCTTCATCGGTACCAAAACGCAGATCTACGCGGCTGTGTCCTGTAATATTATTGCCAGTCAGTTCGGGCCATAAAGCCGGTTTCCCATCCTCCAGTTGTAATGATAATTCCTCAATAGGCGCCTGTTTTCCCAATGCGAGTGAGGCTGCATCTACCATAAAAATACGACCGGCAACAATTCCTCCGAAGATATATTTTCCCTTTAGCGCTGGCACTTTTTTGCCCTGATATACAAATCCACCACTGATGGCAAGTGCTTCATCATGGTCAAACTGCACGACCGGATAGGTGTAACCCGCCAATGAATCATCACTGGCAAGCGGATAAACCTTTCCAATATCAGCGGATGGGTCCAGTCTGAATGTTCCTTCCCGCTCCGGCCATCCATAATTATTTCCTTTAACAATGATATTCAATTCTTCGAGGAAATTCTGGCCTATGCAGGTTCCCAACATTCTCCCCCCATGGGCAGGATCCCAGGTAAATCTATGCGGGTTTCTGAAGCCCATGGCATAAATTTCTCCCGAGGTATTGTCATCCTGGTCTGAAGCATACGGGTTGGAGGGCGGGATGCCGTAGTGTCCATTTTTACTGTTATTTCCCCGTGGGTCTATGCGCAAAATGGAGCCCCAGATACGACTTTTGTTCTGAACAAGGAAGGATATTTTTTGTCCGACAGATCCCCCGTCTCCTATGCCGATAAACAACAATCCATAGTCTTCATCTCCCGGGCGTGCATACGGATTAAACGCAATTTCCTGCATGCCGTGAATCTGGGTTACCATATCGACCCGCATAATTTCCCTTTCACTTCCGGCAAACTTATCGCTGGCCGGGTTTTCCTGTTTCCATTCGGTCAGTACCCATCGCACCTTTCTCTGAATGGAGTCCGCAAATGAAAAATCTGCAGCCGAAGATGTCGCCGGGTTTTCCGTATGAGAGGTATAAAATAACCCATTTTTTGCATATTCAGGGTGAAAAGCAAAACTTCCCATTCCCGTCCCATGTCCCGGTGTATGAATAAATTCAGGCTTGCGGGCGGCCAAATCGAGAAACAGATGGGGTTTGCCTTGTACCAGTTCATAAAGTTTTCCCCGGAGGTCATGGACAAACAAGCGTTTACTCCCATCGTATAAAGGCGCCATTTTATTAATTCTGGCCCGTTGCCCTTCATCAGCTGTTGGAGGAACCTGGGAAAATTCTTTAATAATCAGGGTCAAATCAGCGCGCGGAATTTTTTCCTGGATAGGATCTGTCAGAGGCTGTCCCCAATCTGTACGGGTGATTGTGGCAGGTTTTTCTTTATGAGTATGTAAATATGCCGTGAGTGCATCTATATCTTCGTTTCCCAGCATGGGGAAAGCCGGCATATATTGTTTGAACTGCCCAAACAACTGAGTCGCTCTTTCATCCCCTGACTGAATAACCTCCGTAGGATTTTTGATAAAACTCTTCAACCAGTCATGAGATACTTTTTGGGTGACACCGGCCAGATTAGGGCCAATGCCCGTGCTTTGAAAATTGTGGCACGCCACACAATAGTTGTCAAAAAGTAAATTTCCTTTGGCGATAGTTTCAGCGTCCTGAGCGTATGTATCGGCTGATTGCTCAGCGTCGCCGCAGCCTGAGAATATGAAACCTGCAATGAAGATATAACAAAGCAGTATATCCTTTGTCCTGTATTTTGAAATGCTAAATCGGGGCATAAGCTTTTAAAAGAAAAATTTTCAGTAAACGGGTAATCGAATGATAAGCGCTAAAGTTAAATAACCGTATTGGCAGATATGATTCAATCATTATCATTTAGGTAGCCATTTTTCACATTTGGAAGATTCTTTTGGATCATGGCCTTATTGTCAAATTCCCCCATATATCTGTCAAAATCACTTCCTTGTCGAGGAGGTAACGCAAAACCTTTTCGCGTTGGGCGGGTGTGCCGGTTTTTACCTGGTTAATTGTGTCCCGGTAAGTTTGCGGCCCGGCTTTCACAAAACTAATGATTGCAGCCTGTATTTTTGTGTATTCATCGTCGGAAACTTTGGTTTTATTTCTGCCAATACATACATCGCACTTGCCACAGGGGGTATGCGAGGTTTCTCCGAAATAGTGCTGAATCATCAGACTCCGGCACACTTCTTTTTCATAAATATAGTGCAGCATTTCTTTCAGCCTGCGGTCATTCTGCTCTCGCAAAAACTGATATTTCTCCCAGTTGAGGGCTTTTTTACTGAGTAAATGCCGGGGTTGATGAAACCTGAGCGTTGGCAAATCGGTCGGTGCCTGGTAGTAAATGATGTTGTGTAAAACCAGTCGGTCGAGTTGTTTTTGCAACGCTTCCACGGTTAGCTGAAGTTTTCCTGCCCAGAAGCCCGGTAAAAATCTGACTTCCTGCATATAGGACTCACCCCCGAGGTTTCGGAGCATAAAATCAATAAGCGCTGCCAAAGAAGGGTGGGATTGTTTGTAGTGCAATACATCTTCGGGGCGTGCGATAAACTGTATATAGCCATAATCATCCGCATCTTCATTGAATTCCACGATCCCTTCCTGGTTCAGGAGGCGAAGGCTATTGTACAATTGCAATGCGGGAATCTGCACCGAAGGTGCCAGCTCACCCATAATCAACGGGTGGGTTTCGCTGACATTCCCGCTATTGGGTATCTGGAAATAATTGCACAGCTGGTGGTAATGGTGGTTGAGCTGCTCCCATGTAGGATATTTGTCCTGGCTCCAGCGTTTCATTTCTGCTATATCAACCGGCGAAAGAAACGCGATAGCCAACGCAGTTTTACCGTCTCTTCCTCCGCGGCCAGCCTCCTGATAATAACTCTCCAGATCAAACGGGAGGTTGTGATGCACCACAAACCGCACGTCAGGTTTGTCGATCCCCATGCCGAAGGCATTGGTGGCGACGATTACCCGTGTTCGGTCTTCGATCCAGTCCTGCTGAATCTGACTGCGCTGGGAGTTTTTCATCCCACCGTGATAAGCGGCTGCGGCAATCCCTTTGGACTGGATCAGCGCTGCGATCTTTTCCGTAAGCTTTCGGGTGCGGGCATATATGATGCCTGTGCCAAGGGTTCGCTGTACAATCTGGAGGATTCTTGCGGCCACATTTTCCTCTTCAATCACAAAATAGCGCAGGTTGTCGCGGCGAAAACTTTTGGAGAAGGCATTTACCTGCTTCATTTCCAGTTTTTCTACGATATCCTGCTGCACCTGCGGTGTAGCGGAGGCGGTAAGGGCTATGACCGGAATATGCGGGATCGCCTCCCGGATTTTGCAGATCTCCAGATAGGATGGCCGGAAATCGTACCCCCACTGGCTGATGCAGTGTGCCTCGTCAACGACGAGGAAGTTGATCTTCATCTTTGGCAGCCGGAGGCGAAAAATTTCTGAATGGATGCGTTCGGGCGCGAGATACAAAAACTTATATTTTCCATCCATGGCGCCCTGTAACTTCTGGTCTATCTGCCACCTGGGCATGGCACTGTTGACATACGTGGCGGCAATACCCATTTGGTTGAGTCTTTCTACCTGGTCTTTCATCAGGGCTATCAGCGGAGAAACTACCAGTGCGAGGCCTTCTTTGCACAATGCCGGAACCTGAAAACAGACAGACTTGCCACCTCCGGTAGGAAGCAACGCCAGGGTGTCCCTTCCTTGCAGCGCACTTTCTATAATTTCTAATTGGAGGGATCGAAATTCATCGTATCCCCAGTACTTTTTAAGAATCTCTATGGGTGCTGCGTGCGACATGGCTGGCAAAGATAAAAAAATAAAGCGCAGGCCCCGAAGGTACTGCGCTTTATTACACACTAACAATATTTTTTACTGCTTCACAGAGAACTCGTAGTAATCCTGATTGTTGGTCTCTGTAACGCTGATGTTTGTAACAATAATTGCAAAGTAAGTTCCTTCGCTCAGCACCAGAAACTGGTCGCCATTGGCTACTTTATCTGAAGTAGTGATGGAAGTTCCCAGGCCAAAGGCTGCTTCAATTTGCTCTTTTTTGGTAATCGTCGCGTAGTCAAATCCTGCAGCCGGAACCCTGAGGTCAGCAGCATTGGCAGGAGAGATGATCTGCTTCCAGTTATCTTTCAATGGGAGCGCCAGATCAATTCCGTTGTCTTTGATATCGGCTGTAGGATCAGTAGAACCAACGCCTGTACCGGTGTGGAGGTCAAGACCACCTGTACCCACAGGACCACCCTGATTGAGGAGCAGTACCATGGTTTTTTCGGAAACTGGGGTTCCAGGATCAAATGAAGTTACATCTACAGAAACTTCATCAGAAAGCCCGGCGTTGTCCAGCACTTCGAAAGAATAGGTATTGGTAACGTCAGGTGAGGTTTGGGTTTTGATTTCGATTACCCAGGTAAAACCACCTTCAGAACCAGGCCCCAGTGGGTTTGGATTGCTTTGTGCTGCAAATCCGTCAAAAGTGATGCGGGCAAAATCTGTAATTGCTACTCCGTTTTCTTTTACGGTGATACGGCTGAGGTTGGAATCACCTTTTACCGCTGTAAGTTTTATTTTAAATAGTTCGTCAATTGCTACAGTAGCTGTATCGCTGACAAATCCCGCATCCGTAGAAAGACTTAATGTTGGACCAACCGGAGCCGGTGGTGGGTCTTCCTGACAACCAGCGAGAAATAAAACGATTGCCAATACAGCAACTGAAAGAAGGACATTTAATTTTTTCATAAAATTCTCAAAATTTGTGTTTGTTGAGTGATTCGTGTATTAAGACCGTGCGAAATTACAAAAAGTCACATATCAGCATATTTTTTTTAACTTTTACACTGATTTCTTAATACTGTAACGAAAGGTATTCATTCATATTTCGTAAAATTCAGCTAATCCGCTGCCTCTGAATGGTAATTTTTTTTCAATCTCTGAAAATTTATCCCCAGGTTATATGAAAATCTGTTGGTTATTGTCTTTCATCCTGCTTTGTATTCCTTTGTATGGCCAGGTTCCCGAAACCCCTCAAAACTACGTTACGGACGTGGCAGGGCTGCTCTCGGCTGAAGAAGAGGCCTCATTGAATCAGATTCTTGCCTCCTATGAGGATTCTACTACTAACCAAATATTTATTTTATTGACCCGGTCTCTGGAGGGCAGAATCATCGAAGAAGTTTCTTTGGAAACGGCAGTTCGCTGGGGGGTTGGGCAAAAAGGCGAAGACAATGGGTTGCTGATTTCAATTTTTGCCGATGACAGGCAAATGCGGTTTGAAGTTGGCTATGGACTCGAACCTTTTCTCACCGACTACGAAACGCAGCGGATTCAGCAGGATGATATGATTCCGTTTATAAAGCAGGGGGATTATTTTCATGCAATTGAAGCGGGAATCAATCAATCTATCCTGATACTGGAAACGCCACCGAAGGAGCCTACAGAATTCGAATTACAGCAACAGACTTTTTATCAGTACGAAGATTACCCTTTGTGGCCACCGGTAAGATGGGAAAATGGATACCTGTGGGTGCATTGGGGCGTTTTTGTTGTGATAATTTTACTCGGTATGTATCCTGCCTATCTTTTGTTTGGACTGATCGCAAAAATGATTGGGGCCGAATTGAAGACCTCGTGGAAGCGGCTGGTTCTGCTGCTGGCATTAAATGCACTTGTTTTTTTAGCTGCATTCTGGCTGGTCGATGATACCGGGTTTATTTTTGTTTTTCCCCGATTCGGACCAGTAAAAGTGTTGTGGGCTGTGTATGCATTGTGTTTCTTTTGGATGCCGGTGTTGGGGATCTGGCTCAAAATGTCGAAAGATATTTATCAGGTAAAGAAAAAAGGGGTCAGCAATTCCGGTAAAAAGAAATCAGCCTTTGCGGACTTCAGCGTATTTGAAAAAATCATGTATTATATCGCATATACGCTGTATGGGGGCATGATCTGGACCAATCTGGTATTATTTAGTATCTGGGGCTCCAATACCTGGGGGGTAGATGGAATTTTTACTTTCATCATCGTGAACCTGTTTTTATTTCCTTTTGTCTTTTCTCTGTCCCTGGCATTTTTGGGTGAAGGTGGGACTGGTGGCGGTTCGGGATCAGGCAGTAGCTGGAGCAGTAGTAGCTCAAGTTCTTCCTGGAGCAGCTCTGACAGCTTTAGCGGCGGAGGTGGTGGCGATTTCGGCGGTGGGGGAAGTAGCAGTAGCTGGTGATCGTGTCAGGAGGTGTGATCACTGACAATCACCCATTTTCCCTTTATCTTTTTCCACACAAGCGTAAAATACCCGCCCAGATCGCCGATCTCTCTTTTCAGATGAAAGGTGCCTATGAGGAAAGCCGTATTTTTATCCAGTTTTTCCAGCCGCAAAATCTTAAAACTCAGTGTTCCCATAGCGGTTCTGTCCGGGTATCTTTTCTTATAGTTATCCCGCGTCTGTGTCCATCCATAGGTAATCCCCGAACTACCGATAAACGTAAGGGAGTCTGACTTCCAGTACCCTTCCATAAACCGGTCGACATCACCTGCATTCCAGGCTTTTTCCTGATCGAGAAAGACAGCCATGATAGCTGTTTTATCCCCGGAAGAAAGGGTTTGCGCCTGTAAGAAAGAATGACATAAAAAAATAAGGGAAGCAAAAAGGAAAAATTTAGGTTTCATCGCGATACATTTTGCGCCCAAACTACACAAAAGTTTTCTGAACGACATTCCCGGTTTCACATACAGCGGAATTCCCCTACATTTGCATAAATAAATCCTTCGGAAAAGTTTTTTACAAATGGTAGTAGTCAGATTTGCTCCTAGTCCCACAGGACCGCTTCACATTGGCGGTGTTCGTACCGCATTATATAATTACTTGTTTGCCCGCCAGCACAACGGCAGGTTTATCCTCCGCATAGAAGATACAGACCAGGCGCGATTTGTTCCCGGCGCAGAAGAATATATCATCGAATCACTCGAATGGATGGGTATTTCCTTCAGTGAAGGCGTAGGAGCAGGCGGAGAAAAAGGCCCTTACCGCCAAAGTGAACGCGCGAAAATCGGCCTGTATAAACAATATGTCGACCAGTTGATCGCCAATGGCAAAGCCTATTATGCGTTTGACACGCCTGAAGAGCTCGATGCGATGCGCGAGCAACTCAAAGATGACTCTACAGATGTCCAGCAGTACAACCATATTTCCCGGATGAAGATGAAAAATTCTTTTACCCTGTCTGAGGCAGAGGTAAAGGAGCGTTTGCAGTCCGGGCAGCCCTATGTCGTGCGAATGAATATGCCGGCAGATGAATCGGTCACTTTTCAGGATGTGGTGCGCGATACCGTGACTTTTCACACCAGCCAGCTCGACGATAAAGTATTGATTAAAAGCGACGGGATACCGACTTATCACCTGGCCAATGTAGTGGACGACCACCTCATGGAAGTAACCCATGTGATACGGGGAGAAGAATGGCTTCCCTCGACGCCGTTGCATGTTTTGTTGTACCGCGCCTTCGGCTGGGAAGACACGATGCCCGTTTTTGTGCATCTCCCGCTCCTGCTCAATCCGACAGGAAAAGGAAAGCTCAGCAAACGCCATGGCGATAAAATGGGTTTCCCCGTGTTTCCGGTCAACTGGCACGACCCTGAATCCGGAACCATATTTCCCGGTTTCCGCGAAGCCGGTTACGATCCTGACGCATTACTGAACTTTTTGGCACTGCTGGGCTGGAATCCCGGTAATGACGAAGAGGTGATGGACGTAGATCGTCTGACCGAATTGTTTAGCCTGGAGCGGATTGGCAGCGCGGGGGCGAAGTTTGACCTTGACAAGCTGACCTGGTTTAATGAAACGTACCTTCGCCACCGCCAGCCGGAAGAGCTGTTGCCACAGGTGAAAACCGCGCTCCAACACGCGGGTATCGCGCTGCCGGATGACCATTTCCTCACAGGTATGATCGGACTCATGCGCGAAAGAGTAAAATTTGTAAAAGAATTTGCAACAGAAGCGCCCTATTTTTTTCAGGCACCCACCGCGTAT
Organism: Bacteroidia bacterium; assembly: GCA_041391665.1. Classification (NCBI taxonomy): domain Bacteria; kingdom Pseudomonadati; phylum Bacteroidota; class Bacteroidia; species Bacteroidia bacterium. The sequence goes on from JAWKNO010000001.1 coordinate 2,776,933, forward strand.
GATGAAAAGATGTCGAAGAAATGGACTGCCGAATCAGCCGTTTTACTGACCGCACTTGCAGAGAAGTTTGAAGATTTGGCAGAATGGACAGCAGAGATCCTGCACCATGTTTTTCAGGAATTTCTTGCAGCAAGGGAAGTGGGCGCAGGTAAGGTCATGGCACCGCTACGGCTGGCACTAACAGGCACATCTTCGGGCCCGGGAGTGTTTGAAATTGCAGAATTGCTGGGAAAAGCCGAAACTGTAAAGCGAATCAAAACAGCTGTAGAAACAATTCAGGTATAAATATTTCCGGATAATTCGAAGGAAACTGCGAAAGCCATGAAATTTTCCAATTATTGACCGTATTTTGTAAATTCAAAAGCTGATTACAAACTGGCAAAACTTAGCGTGTGGTTTCTGACGTATAAAATAATTACTACCGGAAATCGTCAAAAGAAAGAATATTAACCGAATACTAGCTTTGGCAACAACGAAAAAATCAAAACCCAACCGGATACAAAAATTCATCAACTATACCAAGGAGGCTTTCTTCTGGCCGGCCCACCTGGTGATGATGGCTGGGATTACCGCGATTGCGGCACTGGGCATTTTTATTGTACCGGAATTGGCGATCGGAATTGATTCCGGGCTGATTACCTCCTCAATTATTCTTATGGCCGGCGGCGTCGAGCTTATGCTGCTCAGTGCGATTTCTCAAAACCCCCGGTTTATCAGAGCCATTAATGCCAAATATCAACAGGATATTGATGCTTTTCAGAAAACCAAAACCCTCGTGGACTACTATAACGAGCTTACCCTCGAATCTCAGGGCAGATTTGATAAGCTCCGCAAACGCGTGAAAGAGGTGCGGGACAGCTTTAAAAAGCTCAATACTACTGTTCCCAGTCTGGTAAATAGTTTTCTGAATAAAATGAATGCGATTGAATTATCGTATGCGCGGTTGTTGTATTTCAGAGATAAATTCCCTGAACTCACCAACGAAACCGTTATTCACCAGACCGTACAGGAAATCGATAAACTCAATCAGGAGTTGAAAAACGCTACCAGCCGCCTGAAAAAACTGAAGGAAAAACGCCTCAAACTGCTGGAAATGCGGATGGATAATTATTATAAAGTCCGGGAAAACCGTGAGGTAATTGAAGAGCAGCTTCAGACCATCGAAGAAATGGTTGAGTATATCAAAGATCAGCCCATGACCCTTCAGAATACTGAGCGGGAGGATATTATGATCGACAATCTGTTGTTTGAAACTGAACAGACCCAGCAGACGATGGAAGAAATCGAATCACTCATCCAATCCGAATTTTATCCCGGTATTGTGGATGATATTGATGGAGACTTTGACATGGGTGATGCGTCTAAAGAGAAAGAATAATATCTGTCTGTATGTACAATACCCTCATTACTGAGAAAAAAAACTATACCCTGGTGATCATGCTCAACCGTCCTCAGGTCTTAAATGCCCTGAACCGGGAGCTTCTGGAAGAACTCTACGCTGTCATCCGGGATATGAAAAATGATCCGGAGATAAAAGGCGTTGTGATCATTGGTGCCGGCGACAAGGCTTTTGCAGCCGGAGCAGATATCGCGGAGCTAAAAGACCTGTCGGCAGATAAAGCCGTCGAAGCCAGCAAATTTGGCCAGATGGTTTTTAATGAAATCGAAAATAGCCCCAAGCCCATCATCGCTGCAATCAATGGCTTTGCACTTGGAGGAGGGTGTGAACTGGCGATGGCCTGCCATATGCGTATTGCTTCTGGTGGTGCCAAGTTTGGTCAGCCGGAAGTAAAACTGGGGCTGTTGCCCGGATATGGTGGCACTCAACGACTGGTTCAACTGATCGGAAGGGGAAAAGCAACAGAAATGATCATTACCGGAGATACCATCGATGCTGACGAAGCGTTGGCATTAGGTATCGTCAATTATGTAACTACCCGTGGCGAACTGGCCGAAAAATGCCTGGAAATACTTCGGAAAGCCTATCAGCAATCCCCTCTCGCGATTCAATATTCGCTGGAGGCAATCGCTGCCGGCTTTAATCACGCCAACGGACTTGATAAAGAAGCCGAAAACTTCGGCAAAGCCATTACCTCTTACGACGGCAAAGAAGGTACTGCCGCTTTTGTAGAAAAACGCAAACCCAACTTCCGGGGCGAATAATACCTCAAAAAACCAACCTAAGTTACCATTATGAAAAAAAGTATTTCCATTTGGCTCCTCATTTTCACCCTTTCTTTCTGGGGCTGTGATACCTTACTTCAAATGGCCGAAACAGGAATGGCTAACCTTGATCCCACAGATACTGAAATTATCGGCGGGTTAAAAGAAGCACTCGCCAATGGCGCAGCAAACTCGGTTTCCATTTTGAGTAAGTCCGGCGGTTATCTCAATGACCCTCTGGTGAAAATTCCTTTTCCCGAAGAAGCGCAGTTTGCTGCAAATACGCTCAGGGATATTGGTTTGGGAAGTCTGGTGGACGAATTTGAAAAACTCCTTAATCAGGGGGCGGAAGATGGCGCCAAAACCGCACTGCCTATTTTCAAAAATGCCATCACTTCCATGTCCTTTGCCGACGCAAAAAATATACTCTTTGGCGGTGAAAATGCAGCTACGGAATATTTTAAAGCCAAAACCCGCGATGACCTGGTTGCCGCATTTTCCCCGCATATCAAAACTTCACTGGATAAGGTAAATGCTACCAAAGCCTGGGAAGATGTGACTACCCGCTATAATGCAATTCCGCTGGTACGGAAAAAAGTGAACACGGATATTGTAAATTATGCAACGGGTAAGGCGCTTGACGGTTTATTTCTCAAACTGGCAGATGAGGAAAAGAAAATCCGTATGGACCCGGTTGCCCGTACATCGGATTTGCTAAAGAAAGTATTTAACTACGCCGACAAAGAGAAAAGTAAGCAGTAATACTGCCATAAGCTTCTTAAGATGCGCATTTTACTCAATCTGAACCAATCGCTTGATGCCATCCGCGCCAATTTACTTCGCGCCGGTATCACGATTTTCATTATCGCTCTCGGCATTACGGCACTTGTGGTCGTCATGACTTCGATTGCAGGGGTAAAAAGCGCTATGATGAACAGTTTCTCTTCCCTGGGTTCTAATACATTTAAAATCCAGAATATGGCTTCTCAGGTCATGTTTCACGGTGGGGGAGGGCAGCGGGTCGTCAAATATCCGGCCATCGACTACCGGGATGCTACAGAGTTTAAAAAGCAATACGAACATCTGGCGGTTGTAAGCATCAGTGGGTCTGCTGGTGGCGCATTCAAGCTTAAGTACCGGGAAAATACTACCAATAACAATATTCAGCTTCTGGGGGTGGATGAAGACTACCTGAAAACAGCTCGTTATGACCTTGCTGAAGGGAGAAGTTTGTCTGAAGAAGATGTCTCACTTGGGAAAAATGTCATCGTCATCGGCGCAGAAGTAAAAGATATGCTGTTTCCTTTCGAGTCGGCCGTCGGCAACTTTGTAACGGTTGATGGCAATATGTACAAGGTCATTGGGGCATTTGCCAAAATGGGTACGTCCGGAATGTTTGGCGGCGATAAGATCGGTATGATTCCCATTTCCACTGCCAGAAACCATTTTCCCAATATGGGCTCCCTGACGCTGAATATTTTTGCCACTGACCCTGCCAGAATGGACTATCTGATGGAAGAGGCCCGGGGAATTTTTCGGCTGGTAAGAAAGGTAAGAGCTGATCAGGACGATAATTTTGCCATCACCAAAAGTGATTCTTTTGTCAGCCAGTTTCTCGATCAGATGAAAGTGCTGACAATTTCTGCTCAGGTCATTGCGATGATTACCCTGATGGGGGCATCCATTGCTTTGCTCAATGTCATGCTCGTATCTGTCACTGAGCGCACCAACGAAATCGGGGTGAGAAAGGCCATGGGCGCTTCCAGACGCAATATTTTATATCAGTTTTTATTCGAAGCCATTGTCATCTGCCAGTTGGGGGGATTGCTCGGTATTTTGATGGGGTTATTTGTCGGTAACCTGATCAGCACCCTGATGTTTAATACAGGCTTTGTTGTGCCGTGGAATTGGATTTTCATCGGCCTGATCTCCTGCCTGGTGGTCGGTGTTGGCTCCGGCTATTATCCTGCCTGGAAAGCGGCACGGGTGGACCCGATCGAGTCGCTCCGGTACGAATAGATTACATCTCCCGAAAAGAGTGAATCAGCTTGTCCATGTCTGGTTCGTATTGCGCCAGGTTTCTTTCTGTTGTCCAGACCAAAAGTTGATACAGGTGTTCTTTTCCTGCAATCATGACGAGTTTATAATAAATAGACTCCCCTTTTACCGTTCCGCTCACATGGCCTTCCAGCGCTTCCAGTCCGTTGATCTTTAATTCTTTGGGGCCGGGCGCTAATGGTTCATGAACATCTATCAGCAGGTTTTCGATATGGAAGTCATAATAATCTTCCAGCGTTCCTGCATTGCCTTTATTGTTATTTTTAAGATCCTCCCAGGTATTGTATCTGATAATGGCATACACTTCTTTGTGTTTATTGGCGAGTTGTACCTGGGCATCGCTGTTGAGCGAAGCGGTTGCTTCCAGGTAATCGGGTACAGTAAGGGCAAATAAGCCATTAAACAATTGATTTTCATAGCTGGTCGCGCAGCCTGTAGCTAAAAGAGCCAGAGCAAATCCCAAAGTGAAAATTTGTCGCTTCATACCCAAAATTGGCGCGAAAACTCCTGAACTCCAAACCGGGAGGAAATCCTTTCCAAAATTTTAGATCTTTTCCCAATGTTAACTTAATGTTAAGTAATTGTTTTTTTTAAGTTAATTTTTTATTACCTTAGTGTAAAGATAAAGATTATGATCGCCATATTAGAAAAAATCAACACCATTACCCATCGGGTACATCTGGATCTGGAGGCGATCGCCTTATTTGGTGGTAGCCTGCTTATCGCTCTGGCTCTCACAGCGATCTGTGAGACCTGTGGTATTAATATTTTCGCTGTCTGATGGTATTTAATCCTGCCGGATCGCATCTACGGGATTTGCAGTTGCTGCCTGATATGACTGCCAGGCGACGGTTCCCCATGCGATAAATAAAGCCACCATTCCTGCCAATACAAACGAAACCCATCGTATATCTCCCTGATAGGCAAAGTTGTCCAGCCAAAATACGCTGATCGAAATATAGGCCAGTACAACACCGCCTGTTATTCCGGCAATCACCAGCAGGGAAAATTTATTTGTCAGCAGTAAAATAATCTGTGGTACAGTTGCACCCAGCACCTTGCGAATGCCTATTTCCCTCGATCTTTGTTCGGTAGTAAATGATGTCAACCCAAATAATCCCAGCGCAGCAATCAGTATCGCCAGCAGCGAAAAATAGCCGATCACTTTGCCCAGCCGATCTTCTCCTTCGTATTGACTGTTGAAATTTTCATCGACAAATTCATATGTAAATGGAAATCCTTCCCGGAGAAATGCCCACTGCGCTTCGAGATATTCCAGCGTCTGCTGCCTTGCGCCTTCGTGAATGCGGAAAACCAGACTACCTGCGCGACCGTCTGTGATCATGAATATCACCGGCGCTATCGGCTGTCTCAGGTTTTCGAAGTGAAAGTCTTCTGTTACGCCAACTACAATCCCGGTTCTGTCTCCATATTCCATCTTTTTCCCGATGGCGGCTTCCGCATTTTCCCAGCCAATCGCCTTGACAGAAGATTCATTGATGATAAATGCATGCAGGGAATCACTGGCGAGGTTCCTGTCAAAGTCTCTGCCCGCCGCCATTTTTACCTCAAGGGTTGATAAATAATCGTGCCCTACATGGATGTCTGCGATCCGGAAGTCAACGGTTTTCATTTCTCCGTTTATTTCGGCAGTTGCTCCCTGTGAGTCCAGCAGCCTGCCCGAAGGCACCCGGCTGGCAAGCGATATGTCTGTGATTCCGGGCTGGGTCAGCCATTGGGTTTTGAGCGACTCAAAACGGTTATAGATATCGTCATTGGAAGGCAAAATTACCAGATTCTCCCGGGTAAATCCCAGGGGTTTATTTTTCATAAACTTCAACTGATCCTGTACCATCATTACTCCGGCAATCAGTGCCACCGATATGCTAAACTGAACCACCACAAGCGACGAGCGCAAAAACGAGCCTTTGCCCCCTGAAAATAACTTCCCTTTCAATATCGCCACCGGCTCAAAGGAGGATAAGTACAGCGCCGGATAACTCCCTGCCACCAGTCCCACAACCAGGGTCAATACCAGCAATCCGGGTAAGGTCCACGGATCGTTCAGAAAGGAGATATGAAGGTCTTTTCTGAAAAAATTGTTGAACCACGGGAGAAGCAGCTCCACGATACTCACCGCCAGAATCAGCGCAAAAACTGCCAGCAATACAGACTCTGTGATAAATTGCCGGATCAGATTTCCCCTGAACGCACCGATCACTTTTCGAAGCCCGATTTCTTTGGCGCGGGTAGAGGAGCGGGCCGTAGAAAGATTGATAAAATTGATGCAGGCAATCAGCAGGATCAGAAAAGCCACCACGGAGAAAAGATATACATAGTTGATATCGCCATTTTCTTCAATTTCTGAGTCCAGATGCGAGTGAAGGTGGATTTGTGTTAATGGCATCAATCTCAATGCGTTATATTTAGATGCTGGCTGTCCATTCCACAAACCCAGGTGCTTGTATAAAAAATCCGGAAAACGGCTTTCCAGCTCCTTGGGTTTTACGCCTTTAGCCAGGAGCAGATATGTGGGAAAATTGTTACTGCCAAAATTTTTCATCAGTTCTTCCCTTCCGAAAAAATTCTCCAACGAGATAAAAGAACAAAGCGCATGAAAAGAAAAATGAGAATTAACCGGTACATCTTCCATAATACCGGTTACTTTCATATCCGCCATATTATTGTAGTTGATCGTCTGGCCTATGGCAGGCTTGTCTCCAAAATATTTTTGAGCGGTACTCTGAGTCAGTACCAGCGAATTGGGTTCTGAAAGGGCGGTTTCCCAATCCCCTTCCAACATCTTCCAGGAAAAAACTTTTCCTATGTCGCTGTCTGCAAAAAACAGTTGGTCTTCTACCAGTTTTTTTTCGCCAATGACGAGCAATGGGTTGTAGTCCTGCACAAATCTCACAGCTTCTTCAATCTCGCCTTCAAAATCGCCTTCCAACAGCGGGCCAAATGGCGGTGCAACCATGCCAAGGTGAAGACTGGTCTGTCCGTCCTCATTAAACCATTCCCGTGAGACGCGGTAGATCCTGTCAGATTGCTCGTGATACCGGTCAAAGGACAATTCGTCCCTCACCCACAAAATAATCAGCAGACAAGCCGCCATGCCGGTCGCTAGTCCGACAATATTGATGAATGTATGCACTTTCTGACGTTGCATACTTCTGAGCGCTGTTTTAAGATAGTTTTTCAGCATAGTGCTTATAAATTTTCCTCTTCCTTCTTAGCAGATGCGTGAACCGGAGAATCTGTGATCGAAAATCCGTTTCATCACTTTGCAAACAATATGAGTTTCTCAGAGGCAGATAAGACAGGAGAAATTACTATAAAGGTTGTATGAAACGAATACATTTCCTCGCTTTAGCAATTTTCCCATAGGATACTGCTCATTTTCCATGAAAAATCCCTACTTTTGCAGCGCTTTTCAGCAGAAATCTATATTATGAGCGATCATCATTTTTCCGATCAGGAAATCATCCGAAGAGAAGAGCTTCAACAGCTTCGAAACCTGGGCATCAACCCCTATCCCGCCGAACTATTTCCCGTAAATATCAAGGCGAAGGACATCGAAGAAGGTTTTGAAGCCGGAAAAGAAGGCTTTGACAACCTCTGCCTTGCCGGCCGCATCACCACCAAACGGGTGATGGGCAAAGCCTCTTTCGCCGAACTCGAAGATTCCTCCGGGAAAATACAAATCTATATCGCCCGCGACGAAATCTGCCCCGGCGAAGACAAAACCCTCTACAACGAAGTATTCAAACGCCTGACTTCCCTCGGCGACATCGTGGGTATCAGGGGCGAAGCTTTTATCACCCAGACCGGTGAAAAAACCGTGAAGGCGACGGAATTTGTGATCCTCTCCAAAATTCTGCGCCCGATTCCCTTTTCCAAAGAGACTGACGAAAAACTCTACGAAACCTTTACCGATACCGAGCAGCGCTACCGCATGCGTTATCTCGATATGATCCTCCACCCCAAAGTGAGGGAAACCTTCCGCAAACGCACCACGCTGGTGCAGACCATGCGCGAATACCTCAACGAAAAAGGGTACCTCGAAGTGGAAACGCCCATTCTCCAGCCCCTCTACGGAGGCGCTGCGGCCCGGCCGTTTAAAACCCACCACAATACCCTCGACATGACCCTTTACCTCCGCATTGCCAATGAGTTGTACCTCAAAAGGCTGATTGTGGGCGGTTATGACGGGGTGTATGAATTTTCCAAAGACTTCCGCAACGAAGGCATGTCGCGTTTCCACAACCCCGAGTTTACCCAGGTGGAACTGTATGTGGCGTATAAAGACTACGAATGGATGATGAACCTCGTGGAAGAAATGGTCGAAAAAGTCGCCATCGCCGTCAACGGAAATACGAAGGTTCAGGTAGGCGAAAACATCATTGACTTCAAACGCCCGTGGAAACGATACACCATGTACGAATCCATCCAGGCATTTACCGGTATAGACATCTCCGAAATGGATGAAGCCGGGTTGCGTCAGGTCGCTCACAGCCTGCATATACCCGTGGACGATACCATGGGCCGGGGCAAACTGATTGACGAAATATTTGGCGAAAAAGTCGAACCGAACCTTATCCAGCCGACCTTTATCACCGACTACCCGGTAGAGATGAGTCCGCTGGCCAAAAAACACCGGAGCAAACCCGGACTGGTAGAGCGGTTTGAGGCCATTTGCAACAGCAAGGAGATTTGCAACGCCTTCTCCGAACTCAACGACCCGATAGACCAGCGCGAGCGGTTTGAGGAGCAGTTGGAGCTTGGCAAACGCGGTGACGACGAGGCCATGTTGCTCGACGAAGACTTTCTCCGGGCACTGGAGTACGGCATGCCGCCGACGGCGGGGCTGGGCATCGGCATAGACCGGCTGAGCATGATCATGACCAATTCGGCCTCGATTCAGGACGTGCTGTTTTTCCCACAGATGAAACCCGAGAAAAAAGCCGCAGTGGTTTCCAAAGACGATTTTATCGCCGCAGGCGTGGCCGAAGAATTTGCCGCCCTCGTAATGGAAACCGGCATCCGCACCGTGCAGGCCCTAAAAGAAGCCAACCCCAACAAACTCCATCAGGACGTATGCGGGCTGATCAAAAAGAAAAAACTCGACCTGCGCAAACCCGCGAAAGAAGAAGTGGAGAATTGGGTGAGGGGGAATTAATTCAGATTTCCCTAATCATTTTCTTTATTACCGATCTCTTCCCCTGCCCAAGCCGCAGCAGATAAAACCCATCCGGCAGCACTGGCACGGATAGGCGGAAGGGAAAAATATTGTCTTCTATAAGCATCTGCGTCTTCCATATTTCCCGGCCCGACAAGTCAAATAAGCTTAGATTCAGCGGCCCTAACACAAAATCTCCCCAAAGGAAGATATGATCCTCAAAAGGATTGGGATATACCGTCCACTCTGCGGGAGGTTGAGGAAGTGGTGGGAGACTGTCGCGGTGGAGTTGGGCGACAAAAACATCCATATAAGCAGGGAAGACATTGAGTACGAGTGTAGAGTCAAAAAAAAGCCCGTTGTAATTGTACCCACCGGCAAGGGTAACGTCGCCTTTTGTATTACCTTCGATCTGTAAAAGCCGATGATCAGAAATGTTTTTTATCGCCCGAACCCAAACCAGATTTCCTGTTGTATCATACCGGGCAATCAGCAATTGCTCTTCACGGGGGGAGGTAAAAGTACTATCCCCGATGGTGATGGTGTGGGAGAATGATCCTGCCAGGTATAACTGCCCCCGGTTGTAGAAGAGGGAAGGGTTATTAAAGAAGCCATTTACCGGTTTTTTCACCCATTGGACTCGTCCTTCTGAAGAATATTTTGCCAGATATTTGGCTCGCCCCAGATTTACGATAAGTGTATCAAATAAAACACTATCGCTCATGCTTCCTGTGAAATAGATGTTTCCTCTTTCATCAAGGGTCATATCCCAAATATCTGTTCCGTTAAACAGTTCCGACCATTGATACTTCCCGTTGGCATCCAGTTTCAGTAAAAAGTGATGGGAGGAAAGTCCGAGGGAAAGCATGTTGCCCTGAACAATCATGGTATCCCCAAAATAACCGGTGAGAAAAAGTTCGCCCTGCCGATTGGGTTCTATTTCCTTTATTGCCCTTGCTCCCGAACCCGGAAACACGCACTCAGTAAGGTATTGAGGATGAAATACAGAATCTAATCGGGCAATAAAAAACTGACCCGGGCCATTCGTTTTGAGGAATAATTCGTCACTAAAAATAAGACTGTCCGAGTTTGTGATCCCGGCTATGTATAAATTATCTCTTCTATCTGTAGAAATTTGGTATAACCAGGAAATGGCTTGTCCGTTAGGATGAAAAATAGCTAGAATACTACCTTGAGGAGAAATTTTTGCAATAAAAAAGTCTAAGGGGTTATAAAAAGATTTTTTGGGATTATTCGCTTGCAAGAAGACTCCCCCTACATCTATTTTCCCCGAAAACCCCGCCCCGAGAAACACATTTCCCTGGCTGTCGAGTGCGAGGGCTTTGCCTTGATCCACTCCGCCTCCGCCCAATACCTTTGCCCACTGCAACACCCCCACCGAGTCGTACTTAGCCAGAAAAATATCGGAAGTATCGGGGCTGGCAGCGGGAAAACAGAGGGTGTCGAAGCAGATAAAATCCGTAAAAGAGCCGGTGACATACACACTTCCGTCTTCGGCCACGACGAGGTCGGCGAGGTCGTCGTCCTGCCAGCCGCCCATACTTCGCGCCCACTCAAACTGCGGCGGTATCTGCGCGGCCACCACAAGGCGCAGGCACAGAAAAGTAAGGATCAGGAGAGGTGTTTTCATAACAGAAATTAGGCAGAATATTGGAGAGTGGCAAGTTTTTGGGGAAAGGGTATAAAAATCGGGGATCCAGTCTGCTAAACCCTCACCATCTTCTTTACTATTTCCTTTCCCCTCTGCCCAATCCTCAGCAAATAAAACCCACCCGGCAACACCGGTACGGATACCCGTAGGGGAAAAATAGTATCCTCCACCAGCATCTGCGTTTTCCAGACTTCTCTGCCGGAGAGGTCGTACAATGAGAGTTCCAGCACCCCTTGTAAGAAATCCCCCCAAAGAAAGATGTGATCCTCAAAAGGATTGGGATAAACCTTCCATTCTGCGGGAGGTTGGGGTAGCGGAGGCAGGCTGTCGCGGTGAAACTGGGCAATAAATGGTTCCATATAACCGGGAAACGAGTTTTGGATAAAATAGTCGTCAAAGGAGGTTTTATTATAGTTAAACATACCTCCGATTGTTAAATCCCCCGTTTCATTTCCTTGAATAGCCAAATACCAGTATAAGGAAGGCTCGCCAGTCGTTCTTACCCAAATCAGACCGCCAGTAGTATCATATCGTACAATAAGGATATTTTCTTCATGCGGGCTTGAAAAAGTATGGTTTTCGACCACCATACTTCCACTAAAAGAGGCTATTATATAAACTTGTCCTCTATTATAAAACAAATTCATCCATCCTGGAATACCAGTATATGAACGCCTCACCCATTGTACTTTCCCCAAGCTGTTATACTTAGTCAAAAAATAAGAATTTGCACCTGCTATCCTCAACGTATCAAAAAACTCCTCTTCTGTAAAATTTCCTGAGAAATATATATTATTTTTTTCATCAATATTGAGTCCATGAATGTTCAGTGATCGAAAGGTTTCTGACCAACGATGATTCCCCAAACTATCCCAGGAAATCAGGAATTGTTGGAAAGAAGTTCCTTCAGATAATACAAATGAATCGATACTTATAGAATCACCTGATTGTCCCGCTACCAGAATATCTCCATTATAGTTGGATGTCAAGGTTAAGTAGTTAATACCGTGGTAATAAACTGGGAAATTTTTGGCAAAAATAAATTTCTGATTTTTGTTATACTTCACCAGAAACATATCCAAAGCAGAGCGGGCATTTTTGACAGTAAAATGATGACCAAACCAAAGGGTGTCAGAAATTGATTGCCCGACAATTGTTAAATTATCTTGATAATCAATGCAAACATCTAATAATGCAGCCCCACGGCTCCCTCCTGGATGATAAACGGATAAGCATTTCCCATCAAATGAAAATTTAGCAACAATTATTTCCGAACTACCAAAAGGGTACAAGTTTGGATCGAAGGGATTAATTACAAAAGAATCTATTTGTAGAGGTCCCGAAAACCCCGCCCCGAGAAACACATTTCCCTGGCTGTCCAGTGCGAGGGCTTTACCTTGATCCACTCCGCCTCCGCCCAATACCTTTGCCCACTGCAATACCCCCACCGAGTCGTATTTAGCCAGAAAAATATCGGAATTATCGGGGCTGGCGGCGGGAAAACAGAGGGTATCAAAGCAGATAAAATCCTTAAAAGAGCCGGTGACATACACACTTCCGTCTTCAGCCACGACGAGGTCGGCGAGGTCGTCGCCCTGCCAGCCGCCCATACTTCGCGCCCACTCAAACTGCGGCGGTGGTATCTGCGCGGCCGCTGTGAGGTGCAAGCACAGAAAAGTAAGGATCAGGAGGGGTGTTTTCATAACAGAAATTAGGCAGAATATTGGAGAGTGGCAAGTTTTTGGGGGAAGGGTATAAAAATCGGGGATCCAGTCTGCTAAACCCTCACCATCTTCTTCACGATTTCCTTTCCCCTCACACCCACACGGCAAAAATCGCTTTCCCCCGGTGTAAAATCTCCTCCTGCCGCCCGCTTTTTTCTTTCTGCCCTTCAAAAATCACCAGAAAACCGCTCTCCAGTTCCTGCCGGTCGAGATAGTCTGCCAGTTGATCGAGTCCGCGCTGGTGAACCGCCTCTCCGTACCAGCGTTTGAGTTCTATTACGTATTTGTTGCGGTGGTAAGTAACCACTACGTCCAGCCGTTTTTCTTCCGAAATTTCGACTTCCTTAAAGTCGTGTCCCTGGCCGTTGAGGATCGGTTTAAAAAAGGCCAGAAACACCAGTCTCCACTCGCGTTCGAGGAAGTCCTGATCTTTTTCGCTGTATTGCTCCCGCAAAAACTGCTGGAATCGCTGCAACACGCCTTTGAGGTTCAGCGTCCCGTCTGCCTGCGCATATGAGACCGGCAGATAGGGGTGTTTACGTTCCAACTGTGCCTGGAAGGTCTTGGCCACCATGTAGTTGTACAGAATCTGCTCATAGATCCGGTTGTGGATTTTGACGGTTCCATTTTCCTTAAACACCCCATAGAGCCTTCCCAGGCTGATTGTCGGTTCATGCGGGTCGAAAGGAACCCGCACTCCGTTGACGATAATCGAATAGGTGAGATCGTAGAGATTTGGATGATTTTCGAGGTTTTTGATCAGGCTGTCGAAGAGGGTATTGTTTTCCCGAAGCAGAAGCTGTACTGCTGTTTCGAGGTCATCAAGGGTCCAGATTCGCTCCGCCTTTTGGGGCAATATATCCTCAGCTACTGTTTTGCACAGTTTCGAGACCAGGAAGGGATAACCCGCGGTGTAGTAGTACAGTTTGTCAGCAAATGCGGGGATATCGATCGCTACTCCTTCGGCGGCGGAATAGTCCACGAGCATCGGCGCAATTTCGTGCGGATGGAAGCTCATATCCACCTTAAAATCCGTGGCTATATTCCACGGACTGTTGTACTGCGCGTGGTCATCTTCACGCACTTTGCGTTTGAGACTTTTAATATCGTGAACCCCCGCCAGCACCACGCTGTGAAAGGTGTAGTTTTGGGGCGAATAGCGGTCGAGGTACTTATTGCGAAGCATTCCCAGAAACCGCAAAAATGGCTCGTAATTGCTACTCGCATCCACTTCGTCGATCAATAGCACCAGCTTTTGCACGGCTTTGTGCGCGAGGCGTGTGAGGAGCCTGGATAATTCGCCCATGTCCGTAACCTCATTTTGCTGGCTTTCCAAAAACAGATATAAATCGGGAGAACTAAATTCGAGGAAATCTTTTGTCAGGCGAACAAACATTCGGGCAAAGGCTTCGTCCGAAACGTGCCATTTTTCGTCCACACCCTGAAAATCCAGGCGAATAGGTAGATAACCCTCCTGTTGCGTCAGAATCCGGTGTAAGGCAAACAGCGTCGTCGTTTTCCCATACTGACGCGGGCGGTTGATGATGAAATATTTTCCGCGTTCGATCAGCTCAATAACCCCAGCCAGTTTAGCTCGGTTATCCATCATATAATGCTGGTCGGGGTAGCAGTTGCCAGTGATGTTAAATTCCTTTTTCATGGGGTAAAGTTAAGAAAATCCTGCCTCACACCCATACAGCAAAAATCGCTTTCCCCCGGTGTAAAATCTCCTCCTGCCGCCCGCTTTTTTCTTTCTGCCCTTCAAATATCACCAGAAAACCGCTCTCCAGTTCCTGCCGGTCGAGATAGTCTGCCAACTGATCCAGTCCCCGCTGATGGACCGACTCCCCGTACCAGCGTTTGAGTTCGATCACGTATTTGTTGCGGTGGTAAGTAACCACTACGTCCAGCCGTTTTTCCTCCGAAATTTCGACTTCCTTAAAGTCGTGTCCCTGCCCATTGAGGATGGGCTTAAAAAAGGCCAGAAACACCAGTCTCCACTCGCGTTCGAGGAAGTCCTGGTCTTTTTCGCTGTATTGCTCCCGCAAAAACTGCTGGAATCGCTGCAACACGCCCTTGAGGTTCAGCGTACCGTCAGGCTGCGCATATGATATGGGAAGGTAGGGGTGTTTTTGGCGAACCTGATCCTGAAGGGTGCGGGCAACCATATAATTGTAAATCCGCTGTTCATAAATCCGGTTATGAATTTTCACCGAACCATTCTCCTTAAATACCCCATAAAGCCTTCCCAGGCTAATCATAGGTTCATCGGGGTTGAAGGGAATCACCTGTCCGTTGACGATAATCGAATAGGTGAGGTCATATAATCCGGGATGATTTTCGAGATTTTTGATCAGGCTGTCGAAGAGGGTATTGTTTTCCCGAAGCAGAAGCTGTACCGCTGTTTCGAGGTCATCAAGGGTCCAGATTCGCTCCGCCTTTTGGGGCAATATATCCTCAGCTACTGTTTTGCACAGTTTCGAGACCAGGAAGGGATAACCCGCGGTGTAGTAGTACAGTTTGTCAGCAAATGCGGGGATATCGATCGCTACTCCTTCGGCGGCGGAATAGTCCACGAGCATCGGCGCAATTTCGTGCGGATGGAAGCTCATATCCACCTTAAAATCCGTGGCTATATTCCACGGACTGTTGTACTGCGCGTGGTCATCTTCACGCACTTTGCGTTTGAGACTTTTAATATCGTGAACCCCCGCCAGCACCACGCTGTGAAAGGTGTAGTTTTGGGGCGAATAGCGGTCGAGGTACTTATTGCGAAGCATTCCCAGAAACCGCAAAAATGGCTCGTAATTGCTACTCGCATCCACTTCGTCGATCAATAGCACCAGCTTTGCAGAAGTATGGTGAGCCATTTCTGTAATTGCTTCCGAAAGTCCGCCCATGTCATCCATTGAAGGGGTCAGCCTTTGGAGGAGGTTTACCAGTTCCGGCTGGGAAAATTTCAGGGCTTTTTGAATTTGAATGGAAAACATCGTAGCAAAAGCACTGTCCGAAACATGCCATTTTTCGTCCACACCCTGAAAATCCAGGCGAATAGGTAGATAACCCTCCTGTTGCGTCAGAATCCGGTGTAAGGCAAACAGCGTCGTCGTTTTCCCATACTGCCGCGGGCGGTTGATGATGAAATATTCACCGTCCTCTACCATCCGCATGACATCCGTCAGTTTGGCGCGGTTGTCCATCATATAATGCTGATCGGGGTAGCAGTTGCCTGTGATGTTGAATTTCTTCTTCATGAGGTAAATATACATCCGTAGCCCCACAAAACAATCTGATAGAACGCGGTTTTGCCGTAGGAACTTTGTACGGGATTTTGTACCTTCGATTAAGAAATCAGAACGTATCAGGCATATCTGAAAAAAAATTCATTTATTTGCGTGAGCCAGCCCCTGAAAATATCCGGAAACCGGTATCTTTAGGGCACGAACCAAACTTTTGAGTTGAATACCATGTTTCCAGAAAATGAGAACCCGGAATTGTCGGACCTTGAACAGAATGAAGAACAGGAAGTTCAGGAAGTCCCGACTCCACAAGAGCCAGAATTAACAGAATCAGAGCCCTTGGTTTCCCCCGAACCCGTAGCGGAAGATGTTCCGGTGCAGGAAGAAGTGCAGGAAACAGTCGCTCAGGCAGATGAATCAGCCTCGGAAGAGTCTGAGCATCAGGAGGTCGCGCACATAGAAGCTGAAGAAGAGGAGGTGTATGTACCTCAGGAGCTTCCTCCGCTTAATGAAGATTTGCTTCCATTGATAGAACAATTAGTGGAAGATAAATCCAATAACCTCAGCATAATAGAAGGCGCTACGGTTGCTGATCTTATCCAACTTTTGGATATGTACAAAGCTGCCGACCATGTATTGCCGTTGATCCCTAAAGTCGGACTCGTCAAGCGAACGTTTGATTCGCTCGTTGCCTCGGAAGAATCATTCCCGGACACCGTCAAAACGCTTTTCCACAACGCACTCCATAGCTTTAACCGCCGCCGCAGTGAAGCTCAGCAGGAAGCCGAGTCAGAAAAAGCAACCAATTCGAAAAAGAAGCAGGAACTGCTGGTCGAACTGGAAAAACTGGTGAATGCCGACGACCCCAACCTTATCAAAGAAGTTAGAGCCATTCAGGACGCATGGCGCGATGTAGGTCATGTTCTGAAAGAAGATATAGAACCACTTTATCAGCAATTCCGTGTGCTGCTGGATAAGTTTTACCAGCTCAGGGAAATGCATTTCGAACTTCGCGACTACGACCGGAAAATCAATCTTCAGGAAAAAGAACGCCTGATCAAGGAGGCTGAAGATTTAATTCTCCCGGAAGAAGAGCGTGAAAATGTAGAGCTGTGGCGCGAACGTATGGATATGCTCCATGAGCTTCAACAAAAATGGAAAGCCGTTGGTCATGTGCCCCGTGAAGAAATGGAGCGCATCAACAATGAATACCGGGATGTCGTAGATAAATTCTTCGAAACCCGCCAGGGCTTTATGCAGGTTCAGGATCAGTTCCGGCAGGAAAACGCTGAAAAGAAACTGGCCATTCTCGAGCAAATGGCGCCTTATGCAACTTTCACTGCTGATAAACCTCGTCTGTGGAATGATGCAACCCGTACCTTGCGTGAACTCCAGGAGCAGTGGAAACAGATCGGCCAGGCACCTGGTAATCAAAACAGCGAACTCTGGGGCAAATACCGGGAAGCTTGCAATACATTCTTCACCAAGAAGGCAGAGTTTTTCCGTACGTACGATGATTTCCGCTCCGAAAACCTGGTTAAAAAACGCGAACTCGTAGAGCAGGCAGAAGCTCTTAAGAATGGTGAAGACTGGGAAAAAGCGGCAAAAGATCTAAAACGGCTTCAAAAAGAATGGCGTGAGATCGGTCCGGTACCAGAAAGGCATTCCAATAAACTTTGGGCTCGCTTCCGTGAAGCTTGTGATGCTTTCTTTGAAAGCAGACGTGGTCATTACCAGGAAATTCATGAAGATGAAAACACCAACCTGGAAGCGAAAAAAGCGCTGATTGAGGAAGTGCGGAAGCTCACCGCAAACCCCGAAGGGGGCGTGGATAAGGCCATCGGCCGTGTAAAAGAGCTGCAGGCCAACTGGAAAGAAATCGGCAAGGTTCCCTTTAAAGAAAAGGATAAAATATGGGACGAGTTCCGCGCCGAAATTGATAAATTCTTTGGAAGTCTGGATATGAAACGCGAGCAAATCCAGGATATCAAAATGCAGGCGGCCATTGAGTCTGTCGATGACCCGGATGAACGCACAAGAGCTATCAAACAGCGGATTGCAAATATTCGCCGCAAGATCGGCGCTTCAGAAGAAAAAGTGAACCAATATAGTACCAATATTCTCTTTGTCGCCAAAGGGAAATCAGGGGATACACTTCGCAATCAGATTCAGGGTGAAATTGATCGTGAAGTGAAAATGCTGGAAGAGTGGAAACGGAAGGTCAAGAAACTCAACGAAATGCTTAAAAATCCTCCCACTCCTAATGACGATGCCGAACTTGCTGATGATGATGACAGCGACAACAGCTGATCATAAGCTAAAATAAAAAAGGCTGGCTATTATAGCCAGCCTTTGTCTTTTTATAAAAATCTTTCTATTGCCGGATACCGGGTCTTCCTTCCTGCATACGTTTCTCCATTTGCCGCCGGCGTATTTCCTCCAAAATCTCCTTCTTAAACTCCGTCTCTGTTTTATACAACAGCAGGACTTTGCGGATAGGTAAAACCGATTTAAACTGGGCATGGTATTTCTCCTCAATATCGGCCTCTTTACGCTTAAGGCTGATAAATTCATCCGACAATTTTTCCAACTCGCGGTTGTCGTCTCCCATCATTGCACTTTGTGCTTTTAACTGAATACTTCTGCGTGTTTTCCGGAGCGACTCCTGTTCGTCAAGAAAATTATTATACACAGGCCAGAATTTTTCAGATTCCTGGGGAGTGAGGCTGAGTTTGCGGGTAAAAAAAGCAACCCGGAAAGATTCGATTTTTTCGGCCCTGGAGAATGAAATGTCTTCATCCTGGGCCTGTAAGCTGATCACACCAGCTAAAGCCATTGTGATGGTTATCATCCATTTATACATCGACAGTCAGTTTATATGTTGCGTAGTTACTTATCCAATTCTTCGAGCATCCCCTCGAGATCGGAGATGTCCAGGTCTTCAAGCAGGTCGTTTAATTCTTCTCCCCGCAGATCTTCAGGAGGCGGCTGTAAATCTGAAATCGCTTCGTCCCCGACAATATCCAGGATGGTACTCAGATCGACTTCAGCAAGATCTACGCTGGTCATCAATTCTTCAGTAGAAATATCAGCCAGTAACAAAGGGGTTGTCGCTGCCTCATTTTCAGTAACCCTAAACCATATCCCAAAGGAAATGAAAAGAGCAATGGCAGCCGCAATTCCTACAGAAAACCGGTTGATGGAAGTCATTCGCCTGACAATCCCCATGCGGGAAGATCTTGCTGAAGGCTGAGGTTGTGTCAGATGAAAAATCTTCTCTGCAAAGGTTTCAAAATACCCTTCTGGTATCTGGAAAATATTCTTCTTTTCTATTTGATCGAGAACCGGGGTTTCTGGTTCCGCCTCATGTCTGATTGTTTCCCAAACCTGTGGCAAGGGCCCAAAATAATCGTCCGGAACCCGGAATATATTTTCCTTTTTCAACGACCCTAGAAAAGGCGCTTCGTTTAGTTCATCTTTATGTTCATCAAAGTCTTGCATCGTATGGTATTGACGTTGTAGAAGGCCGTCGGTTTAATCGCTTGTTAAAAAAAGCTCAATTTTTTTTACTGCATGGTGATAACTGGCTTTGAGGGCGCCTACCGAAACTTCCAAAATTTCGGAAATTTCTTCATATTTCAATTCGTCGTAATAGCGCATATTAAACACAAGGCGCTGCTGTCTGGGTAAAGTCAGAATGGCCATCTGGAGTTTTTTTTGTATTTCGTCCCCATCTATATATCGCCCGGTGGAAAGGCTGTGGCGGAGGTCATTTTCAATATCTTCTACATCCTCAAATCCCCGCTTTTTTTTATTGTTGAGAAAAGTAAGCGATTCATTGGTTGCGATACGGTACAGCCAGGTTTTGAGCGCCGCATCTGCCCGAAACCGATCAATATTTTTCCAGGCTTTGAGCAGGGTATTTTGCAAAACGTCATCCGCATCATCATGATCTATGACCAATCGCCGGATATGATAATACAATATCCGCTGATATAACTCAACCAAATGCCCGAAAGCCTGATTTTTGGTTTCGGGTTGCCGGAGTTTTTCCAGGAGATTTTTTTCTTCCAGTGCTACCATCGAAGTCTTAGACCACAGACAAATAATAAGGTTTAATGTGAATAAAAATTTATATTGAAAAAATTCATTATCAGACCTTTGCGAGGCGTTTAAAATTTTTGCAATTTCGCGGCAAATTTCCAGCCAGACTATACTTAAGATCATATATTTTGAAAGAAGAATATTTAAAATGGTATTCCCCGACTCTCAGCATGGATATCGAAATGCTGATTCATGGACATGCGGGTTACCCGGTTATTTTTTTCCCTACGACCAAAGGTCGTTATTATGAAAGCAAAGACTTTTTACTGATTGAATCTGCCCGGTGGTTTATTGAGCAGGGACTCGTAAAAATCTATTGCCCAGACAGTATCGATGCACTCAGTTGGTACAATAAAGCAATCCATCCGGCAGATCGGGTCAAAAACCATATGGTGTACGATCAGTTTATTCTCGATGAAGTGATCGACCCCATCCGCCACAATCACGGATTTGCAAAGGTATGCGTCGCCGGAGCAAGCTTCGGTGGGTTTCACGCGTTGAATTTTGCCTTTAGACATCCCGATCGTGTGAGCCACCTTTTTTCTATGAGTGGTGCGTTTGATGTAACTTCATTTATGGATGGATACTATGATACCAATGTGTATTTCTGCAATCCGGTAGACTATATGCCGGATAACAATCACCCTGACCTATGGAAAATGAAAATCGCCCTCGGGGCAGGGGAGTGGGACATTTGCCTGGATGCAAACCGGAAAATGTCAGAAATCCTCAGCCGTAAAGGCATCCCTCATTGGTTTGATCTGCGCCGTTGGGCAAAACACGATTGGCCCATCTGGCGCGATATGTTTCCCCACTATTTATCACTCATGTAATTCTTCTAAATATTTCACAAAAACTACCTAAATTCTCGCCTCAGTTATGAAAAAAATAGGAATCCTCTTCGGAAAAGAAAATACATTTCCCTGGGCGTTTATCGAGCGGGTGAATGAGAAAAAAGTAAGCGGCATTGTCGCAGAACCCGTAAAACTGGACGTCGTGCAGCAAAATCTGCCGTCCGACTACGCAGTCATTATCGACCGCATCTCTCAGGATGTGCCTTTCTACCGCGCATTCCTCAAAAATGCCGCAATCAATGGTACCATTGTCATCAACAACCCCTTCTGGTGGAGCGCTGATGAAAAGTTTTTCAATAACGCACTGGCTGAGAAGGTAAATGTTCCTGTGCCTAAAACAGTCCTGCTACCTTCCTACCAGCGTCCTCCCGATACAGATGAAGGCTCTTTCCGCAACCTGGCGTATCCTTTTGACTGGAAACGTATTTTCGATTACATCGGCTTTCCTGCATATATGAAACCGCATGCAGGTGGTGGATGGAAAAGCGTGTACAAAGTATATGACCCTGAAGATTTGTTCAAAAAACATGCAGAGACCGACCAACTGGTCATGATGCTTCAGGAGGAAATTGTATTTGATACCTATTTCAGATGTTATTGCCTCGGTGGCAACAATGTGCATATCATGCAGTATGAGCCGCGCAACCCGCACCACCTCCGCTATGTGAAAAACGCGCTTCCCGTGGAGAAAAAACTTCTGGCTCTGGTGGAAAAACAAACCAAACAGCTCAACCAGGCACTGGGATATGACTTTAATACCGTGGAATTTGCGGTAAGAGATGGTATTCCTTACGCAATTGATTTTTGTAATCCGGCACCTGATGCTGATATTCATTCTGTAGGTCAGGAAAACTTTGACTGGATTGTGGAAAATGCTGCAAACCTCGCCATTGAAAAGGCTAAAAAATTTAAGCCCGGTCAGGTAAACCTCACCTGGGGTACATTTGTCAGTGATATCTTTGCTGCACCGAAAACAACGGCCCCAAAGAAAGCCGCTACCCCAAAGAAACCAGCTGCCAAAAAGAGCTAACCATCAAACTGTAATAAGATGCAATTTACCCTTGGTATCGAAGAAGAGTATCAGGTCATAGATCCGGAAACCCGCGAACTGACCTCCCATGAGCAGCGAATTGTGGAAACTGCCAATAAGTTTCTCGATGAGCAGGTGAAAGCAGAAATGCACCAGGCTGTAGTGGAGGTGGGTACCCGCATTTGCACAGATATAAATGATGCCCGTGAGCAGATTATCTATCTGCGAAAGTCGATTTCCGAAGTGGCAACCAGCCTGGGTTTCCGTATTGGTGCTGCCGGAACGCATCCTTTTTCTGCCTGGCAGAAGCAGTTGCTGACGGTACACCCCCGCTATGACCAGATCGTGAATGAATTGCAGGACGCCGCCCGGTCAAATCTGATATTTGGGTTGCATGTGCATGTGGGCATTGAGGATCGCAATATGGCGATTCACCTTGCCAACTCTATGCGCTATTTCCTGCCGCATTTATTTGCACTTTCTACCAATTCCCCTTTCTGGGAAGGGCGTAATACGGGATTTAAGTCCTTTCGAACCAAGGTTTTTGACAAATTTCCACGCACGGGTATTCCCGACCATTTTGATTCTGTCGCTGAATACGACAATTATATCAATCTCCTGATTAAAACTGGCTGTATTGATAACGCCAAAAAAATCTGGTGGGATATTCGTGCGCATCCTTTTTTCCCGACTATTGAAATTCGCATTTGTGATATTCCTCTGACGGTAAATGAGACGATTTGTATCGCAGCACTCGTACAGGCGCTGGTCGCCAAACTGCATAAACTTCGCGTAGCGAACCTCAATTTTATGACTTACCGCCGCGCACTTATCAATGAAAATAAGTGGCGGGCTTCGCGTTATGGAATCGATGGGCAACTCATTGATTTTGGCCTGGAAAAAGAAGTCTCTACGCGTCATTTGCTACATGAACTTCTGGAGTTTATCGACGATGTACTCGATGAACTGGACTCCCGCGAGGCGGTCAATTATATTCATACCATTCTTGAAAATGGAACGGGTGCAGATCGTCAGCTGAAAGTGTATGAAGAAACCGGTAGTCTGGAAAAAGTAGTGGATTATATTATTGCACAAACCGTAGAAGGAGTTTAGAATGAAAAATCAGCCTGTTCGCCTGGCAATCCTGGATTTAAACAATGGGCAGCCCAATCAGGGGATGCGGTGTATCCGCGAAATCGTAGGGGACTTCTCTACGTTGCTGGAATGGCATGAGTATGATATCCGGGTTACTGGCGAAGTGCCTGATACTGATTATGATATCTATATCTGCAGTGGCGGTCCGGGAAATCCTTTGGAAGGCGATGGGATATGGGATGTACGGTTTTACGACCTGATAGATCAGGTCTGGGACCACAACCAGCAGCCTGGTGTCAGGAAGAAGTACATGTTTTTCATTTGCCACTCCTTCCAAATGGCTTGTAATCATTTCGGATTGGGAGAAATTGCCCCGCGAAAGTCCACTTCCTTCGGTGTAATGCCTGTACACAAAACACCTGCCGGAATGAGCGATCCGCTGCTCAAAGATCTGCCCGATCCCTACTATGGCGTGGATAGCCGGGACTGGCAACTGATCCAGCCCAACCTCAAAGTATTTGCCCAGCAAGGGGCTACGATTCTTTCTCTTGAAAAAATACGTACCCACGTCGAATACGAAAGAGCGATTATGGCTGTACGGTTTTCTGAAGAATTTGTCGGTACGCAGTTTCACCCTGAAGCTGACCCCGTCGGTATGACGATCCATTTTCAAATGGAAGAAAACCGACGCAAAGTCATTGACAATTTCAGCGAACGGAAATACCGGGATATGATGGCGCATCTCACCGACCCCGACAAAATCGCCCTGACTTATAGCACAATTTTGCCTTCATTTATCAATGGTGCGATTGCCGCACTCAATGGAAAATCAATAGTCTCTGTATGATCACCTCACTCCGCGAACAGTTTAACCGGGATTTTACCCAGGAAAAGTACCAGGGTTTTCTCGATTCGGTGTATAGTGCCTATCAGCATAAACCACCTTTTCGTATCGCGGAGACGCCCGTGTTTATTCCCAATCTGCTGAAAGAACGGCTTGCTGATGCCATAGAGGATATCAACGCTGTCATTTGTAATCCCCGGTTTAAGGATATGACAAAAGACGCGATTCGTCCGCCTATGGAGATTGTACCAGGAGAAGATGCGCATACACAATTTCTTCAGATGGATTTTGGCATTTGCCGGGACGAAAATGGCGATCTTACACCACAACTGATTGAAATTCAAGGATTTCCTTCTCTTTACTTTTTTCAGGATCTGCTCGCTAAATCCTACCGCCAGCACTTTGCAATTCCCGATAATTATTCTTCCTATCACAGCAGTCTGACACCGGAATCCTATATTCAGTTGCTGAAAGAAGAAATTGTTGGCGATCAGGACCCGCGTACGGTGGTGCTGCTGGAAGTTGAGCCTGAAAAACAAGCCACTGCCATTGATTTTTGGGGTACACAGGCGCACCTGGGGATAAAAGTGCTGTGCATCAGCAAGCTGAAAAAAAGGGGAAAAAACCTGTATTATCTCGATGAGAAAGGAAAAGAAATTCCGGTAAACCGAATCTATAACCGGGTGATTTTTGATGAGCTCGATCAACGAACGGATATTCAGCGTGAGTTTTCCTTTTCAGAAGAAATCAATGCAGAGTGGGTCGGGCATCCCAACTGGTTTTTCCGCATAAGTAAATACACCTTGCCGCTGTTTCACAGCCCTTATGTTCCCCGCAGTTTTTATCTCGACCAATTAGACGCCTATCCATCTGATCTGGAAAATTATGTCCTGAAGCCCCTGTATTCTTTTGCAGGATCGGGCGTTAATCTTCATGTCACAGCTTCTACCCTGGATTCCATTAAAGACAGGCGAAACTACCTTCTTCAGCGCAAGGTTACCTATGATCCGTGTATCAAAACACCGGGAGAGCCTGCCAAATGTGAGATCCGGATGCTGATGGTATGGAAAAAAGGAGAACCCAAAGCCCGCACAGTCAATAATCTGATGCGTCTTTCCAAAGGAGAAATGATCGGTGTACGGTACAACAAAGACAAAGACTTTGTCGGCGCGAGTATCGGCTTTTTTGAGGGCGGTGTAAGCTCGAAGGATTAATTGGCTGGTCTGTCAGGTGCCGGCAGACTGGCATGAAACTCCTCAGAGATACGTTTGGTATATTTGTCCAGCAATTCGTGAACACGTTCTGGGGTTGATGCTTTGACAATCAGGCCTATATGCCAGTCTTTTTTCATTCGCCACCATATTTCGGGATCATTAAAGGAAGAATCATCCGGCTGCTGAAAACGGCTAAGTGATACCACTATACCCGAGTAATCATTTTTGACTTCCGGCAACTGGTAGGTTGAATTTTTGGCGACAGCGGTCTCGATTTTCGCCCATTCGGTCCAGAGGTTTATTCCGGCAGAAGCTTCCACCATTTCTGCAAGATTTGCCCCGCCCACACGGGAAGAAGTTTCCAGAAAATAATATTTACCATCTTCTTTCCCCTTGATAAACTCAGAGTGGGACGCGCTGTATTGCATGCCAAAAGCCTTCATTACCAGCTTATTGAGTTTAGTCAACTCCTTTTCATCTTTGGAGCCAAACTTTGCCGTGACCGAGCGGAAAATCCCCCCACCATGGGCCACTTCAAAAGGAGTATCGAGGTACTGGCTCACACGGGAGAAGACGGTTTTTCCATCCATATTAAGGGTATCCACATGAAATACATATCCGGGAGCAAATTTTTCAACCAGATACATATGTCTTTGTGCGCCAAGTTTGTGTATTTCACGCCACAGCGAATCTTTGTCTGCCACTTTCACAATGCCGGTAGCAGAGGCTGCAAACCGCGGTTTGATCATCCACGGGCCGGGAACCTGGTTGGCGTATGACTCGATATCTGCGTCATGAAAGATAGCAGAAAACGCCGGAACAGGAATCCCCGCTTCCTGAGCTTTCATCCGCATGGCCAGTTTATCCCGGAAGTAATGAGCGGTGGTTTCTCCCATTCCGGGAATGCGGAAATGTTCGCGTATATGGGCCGCTTTTTCCACATCAAAATCATCGAGAGCGACAATTTTGTCAAACTTTATCCGCTGCATTTGCCAGGCAATCCCATCGATCAGGTGTTGCATTACCCATTTTCCCTCTTCTGTTTCGTCCATAAAAAAGGTCTCATCAATTGACTCCCATGGCCAGGGATGGTTTTTGAGTTTGTTTCCTGTAATGAGGTAAACCTGGTTTCCTTCCGCTTTGGCAGATCGGAGGAACGCTTCTCCCTTAAAAAAGCTGGAGATGCAGAGGATATTGAGGGGGGCTTTGGACATAGTATTATTGTTGGGAAATGAGTTGTTTCATAAAAGTAGTCAACAGACGCACACCATACCCGGTGCCTGCCCGCATTTTGGTAAATTCAGAATCGCCAAATGCAACACCAGCAATATCGAGGTGTACCCATTTGGGGTGATCTTTGATAAAATATTCGAGAAATTTTGCAGCAGTAATAGCTCCGGCTACGGGTTTTCCGCTGAAGTTGCGCACATCCGCAACATCTGAGTGCAGGTCATCCTCAAAGTCTTCGAATAGCGGTAATTGCCATACACGCTCATGCACCGATAAACCAGCGCTGGAAAGCGCCTGAGCGAGGAATTCATTTTTCGTAAACATACCTGCCGCGCTGTATCCAAGGGTCATCACACAGCTTCCTGTGAGCGTGGCAAGGTCGATGACAGTATCCGGCGAAAATTGTTTTTGCATCCAGGCCAGGCCATCGGCCAATACCAGCCTTCCTTCTGCATCGGTATCTATGATTTCAATGGTTTTACCCGAGTAAGAGGAAATCACATCTCCCGGCTTAAAACTATGGGCATCCACGCTGTTTTCCGCTGAAGGAATCACGCCCGCCAGGTGAATGGGTAACCGCAACCTTGCCGCCAGTTCTATCGCTCCGATTACCGCTGCGGCGCCTCCCATATCACTTTTCATAAAGTGCATATTGGTGGAGGATTTGATGGAAATGCCGCCCGTGTCAAAAGTAATGCCTTTCCCTACCAAACCCAGCTGCGGAGATGCCGACTCCATTCCTTCGGGTTTGTATTCCAGTTGAATTAATACCGGCGGATACATACTTCCCTGTCCTACGGCCAGGAGGGCGTGAAGCCCCTGGGCTTCCAGTTCGTCACGCGTGTAAATACGCGCCGAATAACCATATTTTTGGGCTGAATCTGCCGCAAACCGCCCCAGCCATTCCGGTGTTTTGGTATTGGATGGGGTATCTATCAGCTGCATAACCCGCGTTTGGGTATCTGCTGTGATAAATCCTTCCTCCGCCCATTTACCGGCCTGTGGATCTGCATGAACAAGGTACACCGCTGCGGGAACCGGTTGCTCCGCTGCATCAGTTTTAAAAAGTCCGTTTTTATACTGTCCCAGACCTATTCCTAAAGCAGCGGCGAAAACCAGTTCTGATTCGAGATGTGGGAGGTAAATAACGGGACAATCTCCCCATTTTTCCTGCTGGCGGAAGGTAAGGCTGCGAAATACCTGTGGTGCTTTGGCTATTTCCTTCCGGTCGCCCAGGCCGGCTAAGTATATTTTTAGTGGTTTTTCGGGGTGAAATAAAATAACCGACTCTTTAAACTTTGCTTCAAATTCCGGCAGAAAAGAAATTCCGGATAGTTTCTGAATCAGGTCTGTATCTGCTTCGCCCTTAAAAAACGGAAGAACAAGGGTAGAAGGGGAGTCGGGAATATGAGCGCTAAGGGTATAGTTCATGTACAAAAGAGGTTTATTGGGGAAAATACAACCATTCTATGGCTTTGGGAAATTCTTCCCGCCAAAAAGACTCATTATGTGTACCTTCCGGATTGATGCTCAGGTGAAATCTGAGTAAGGACTGATCGGCGGTTGAGCGGTATAAAGAGCTTTTCAGACGCTTTACGTTTGTAATATGGCTCTTACTTTCCTGTTCGCCGGCATACACATACATCTCGGTTTTTTCCTTCGCCAGGAAGCTGGAAGTGTGGTAGTAAACTTTCGGAGAAATCCACAAGCTGGGAGAAAAAATCATCATTTTACTGAACACATGGTTGTGCACAATGCCTGCATACAGGCTGATAAGACCTCCCATAGAACTTCCTCCAATACCTGTATTCAGCCGATCGGTAAAGACCCTGAATTTTCGGTCAACATACGGCTTCAGGGTCTGTTCTACAAACTGTAGATAAAGCTCGCCACTTCCTTCCCCAAACTTTGGATTGTAATAGGGCGAATATTCACTTATCCTTTCTTCCCCTCCGTGGTCCACGGCGATAATGATGATATCTTTCAGGCCTTTCTCCGCGAGTTTTGCCAGAGACTGATCGATCGCCCAGTTGCCAAACATGGCATGTTCATTAAACAGGTTCTGCCCGTCATGAAGATAAAGCACAGGATAATAAGTCTCCGATTCCTCATAATCATAGGGCAACAGGGCCGAGATTCTTCTTCTTCGGCCCAGCTGAGGAATTTCGTAGTCTTCCTCAATCACACGAATTATGGGAAGATAATTTTTCTCCACTGATTCTCAATTTGAGGGGCAAATGTAGGGATTCTACACTTAAAAAAATACGTTTATTCCCATACATCTGCCGCTCTTTGCTTAGATTTTGTCTGTCTGCTTATGATCAGATTGTTGCCCGAAGTGTAAAAATGAAATTTCGCCCCGGTGCAGAAATATTAGACGCAAAAACCCGGTAATTTTGATCCAGAATATTTTCACAAGCTGCCTGGAGGCTGATTTTTTTGCTCAGTGCCACGGTAATCCTTGTGTTGAGTGTGTACCACGAAGGCATCCCGTATGTGGTGGCATAGGCCAGATTATCCTCTCCGGAACTGCTGTAATCTTCCAGCCGTTTCCAACCGCTGTAATTGACAAAAAATTCCGCCCGGATCTTTTCCCGCTTCATATTGAGGCTGATTTTTCCAAATACAGGTGGAATATGGTCCAGGGGAGTTGTCAGCTCGTCGTTGACCACTCTCCCATACGTGTAGTTGATAGAGGCAAACAAAGAAAAATAATCATTGAGATTGCCCGAAAGACTGCCTTCCATGCCGTAGATAAACGCTTTTCCGGTATTTACGGTAGTTGTTACCTGGCTGAGTTGTCCATCATACAAGATCGAATCCTGCCCGTCAAATAAAGATGGCTGGACGGTAATGGCATTTACATATCGGGTATAATAGCCTACTGCTGATACAACGATGCGGTTTTGTATCGTATGGGCAATTCCCAGTTCTGCGTTGTAGGTAAATTCCGGGTGCAGATCGGGATTGGGGACGATTACATTGCCCTGAACGGATTCAAACACCTTGCTGAGGTCATCGACGTTTGGTGCGCGGAAGCCAGAGGAAAGGTTACCGGTAAATCTCCATCCCGGTGCAGGCAGAATTATCAGCCCCAGATTGCCGTTGAGTGCCGTATGGTTTTGGTTTACCCTGTTAAAAGGAAACGGGAAAAAAGATTTGTCTGTAAAATCTGCTGTCAGCGAAGTATGTGTCAGGCGAATCCCGTCATTGAGGATCAGTTTTTCGTTGATTTCCCAGGTGTGGGTGCCATAGATTGCCTGCGTATTCATCGTAGAACCCCCATCGGGGTAGCGGGTATCCAGTGAAGTTTTTTCTCCTGAGGAAATGTTTTCCTGAAAAGCCGAAGAGTTGATAAAATTAAAGACAGCTTCTGCGCCATAGCGGATTTCGTGGCTCCCTTTGGTTTTATCAAAATCGGCATTAAAGGAAAATATATTTAGCTTTTCTATCCGCCGGTTGATGCTGGGATTATTGAGGCGGCGGTCGTTTCTGCTTTCTTCAATATTCTGATAGGCAAGGATCAGGCGGGCATGATCGAAGAGCTTGTTTGACGAGCGAATGCGAAGCGTATAGGCGCTCAGCAGCCGGTCCTGGGGTCCATAGTACCATTCGGCAAAGCGGGGACGTCCCCCGGAAACCTGCGTCAGTCGGTCATACCTCGGAACATCCGACGATGTGGAGTACTGGAAATTGAGCAGATGTGTGATTTTTTCAGATGGTTTGAAAATCAGCTTCTGTAAAAAATCATACTGCCGGTAACCGGAAGAGACCTGGAGATTGGAATCGGGATTGGCAATTACGGAGTCTTTCCCTCCAACCTGGGAAACATACCAGGGGCGGGAGCCAAAGTTTTCATAAAAAGGATTTCGTACCGCCCCCTGCCGCAAATCGCCAAAATCTGAATAGGTAAATGATGTCAGCGAGCCTACTTTTTCTCCTCCAACCGAAACATCTGCATGCCCGGCATAACCATGAGCGGCAGAGGTGTAACGTCCATATACATTGGCTTTGACCAGCGTTTTTCCATCTGCCGAAAGCGTAGGGTCTTTGGTGTAAAAATGCATTACTCCGCCCAACGCGTCTGAGCCATACACGACAGAGCCTGCACCAAATACCAGCTCTGTACGCTCCAGAATGGAGTTGTCGAGTGTGATGACATTTTGCAAATGTCCGCCCCTGTAGATGGCATTGTTCATGCGGATTCCATCTACAACCATCAGCACTTTATTGGCCTCAAATCCGCGGATTACCGGTGAGCCTCCTCCCAGCTGACTTTTCTGAACCATAATATTGCCGCTGCCAGCAAGCACATCGGCCATGGAAGTCTGATTCATATGTTGCATTTCGCTACTGCGCAGCACCTGGATTTTTTGCACAACATCTTTCTGCTGCTCTTCAAACCTGCTGGCGGAGATCACCACTTCATTGAGTGAAATACCGGTAAGTGCCAGATATACTGTATAATCTGAAGATGCCAGTTTTTCGATCGTCAGTGTTTCCGTCTGATAGCCCGGCAAATAGATTCTGAGCGTTTTTACGTCTTTGAAAGCCGAGATATCCGCCTCTCCGGCAGTATTTGTGAATGAAAATGAAGGATTGTCTTCAGAAGATACAGAAACACCCGCCAGCGGTTGGCCGGTTTCCAGGTCCCGGACAACCATTGTCTGGGCAAAGAGCATAAGTCCTTCCCCCAGGAATAATCCCAGTATGATTAATTTTTTCATGGATTTAGGTATAAACAATACAACAATCGGGCAGCCAATATCCTTCAGGGACGAAATTGGTTGCCTCAAAAAAAGTGATGTGTTTATACAGTTTCCGGCGGAGGAATGGGCGGAGAAAGGCAAACCGAGCAGTATATCAGCGGGCTGAAAACCTCAGGATTTTTGGCTCTCTCCCGGTTTTGTAAGTGCCAGGTGAATCTTTCTGACCGAAATAGTGTATGAAAAAAGTGAATGAGGCGCTGCTGATTTTTTTGTCTTATGGGATTATGTCCGCTGGCGTGATTTACGAGATAGGATAAACGTTGATTGAGCCGGGATTCCTCCTTATCGGGCCAACACCAGTACACCACTGTGTCTTTGTGCATCTCCTGAGAAACCACATCGTACATTTGCCCTTCAAATTCAAACTCATCAGGTTCTGGCCAGTGTAGCAGGGAAGCCTGAGCATGGCTTAGGCTGATTTCAACCAAATCCTGGTGTTCAGAAAGAGTCAGCAGATGGTGTTTGATCTCTTTGCGAAGGAAAAATTTTTGCAGGTGCAGCAAGGTATAAATCCCCAGAAAGGGAGCAAACAGACAAAGCAGAAGGAAAACACTGATGATATTTTTCCGCCAATGATTCACCTCCGAAAGTTAAAAAAATCCCTGTAAAGACGGGATGGCCTGTAAAACAAAAAACGCCAGCTGTTGGCTGACGTTTTTGTACAAGGGAACCGACAAATATCGAACTTTATTATGCAGGATGTGGACATAATCCTCCACCACGCAAAGCTTGTGGGAGTAGCTATATAAATGGTTATAAACTTGTTCTCACAGTAACAACAATTTATAATTCATTTTATATTTAAGTACTTGCTTAAATAGTTTAGTTAGATTACCTTTGTGTAAAGGAAATAAATATGGAATCAACTTGCATAAGAGCATTGGCGGATGAAACTCAAATTAGACGTTGTAAAAAGAAGATTGAAAATGTAGGTTCTGATCTTTCTGACTTGGCTATAATTATTGGATTAATTGGAAATGATACACGCCTTAAGATCCTATATCTAATTCAGTCTGAGAATAGACTTTGCGTTTGTGATTTGAGTGATATTCTTGGAATGACTGTTCCTGCCATATCTCAACAACTAAGAAAACTAAAGGATAGAGGAATTATCTCCAGCGAAAGAGAAGGTACAGTAATTTATTATTCTTTAACGAAGAAATACCTTGAAACAGTCACCAGTGTCCTAACAAATGGTACAATTAAAAATTTAATAGAGCAATGAAGAAAAGTAGCAGCAAATTAATCGGCATGGGATTATTTACAGCCATTGCAGCCTCTTTGTGCAGCCTACTAGACAATTTTGAAAAAAGGCGAAAAAAGCAAGAGTATTGTGTTTACCAAGACAACGATACCTATGCCTTTTTCGCAACTACTCAAATTTAGTAAAATCTACCAAGACTATGGTCTGGGTGCAGCAAAGAATTTTTACCTGCTCGTATCGCTGATCAGTTTGGGCCAAACGGTCAACCTGTACAAACTCAAGGACCACGTCAGCAGCGTACTGGGCAAGACACACACCGATGTGCAGAGCCACTACCAGCGGCTGATCCGATTTTTTAAAGACTGGGGTAAGTCGGAAGAATTTCTGCACGACATCCTGCGCCACAATCTGGGGCTGCTGCGTCAGGGGGGGCATCAGACGCTGATCCTTGACGGCACGAGTTGGCAGTTTGGCCAGACCGAAATCCACTACCTCGTACTGGCTGTCCAGGTAGGCGGCGTAGCCATCCCCCTGTACTGGAAGCAGCTCGGTAAGATCGGTACCTCTAATCAGGAAGAACGAAAAGAGATGATGGACGAGGCCCTCGGTATCTTCGATCTGCGTGGGATGACCCTGCTCGCAGACCGGGAATACATCGGCAAAGAATGGTTTAAGTACCTCAGCGACAAGGGCCTACACTTTGTGATCCGGATGAAGCGCGGCGACTACGAGCAAGATACTAATGCCGTCTGCGGGCGGAGCTATCGGGCCATGTACCGCCGCTGCCAGCAAAAAAAGAAAGTCGTCAGCAAACGGATCACCCTCAACCATACTTCCTATACCCTCGTCATGATGCCCAACCCTAAAGTCGGCGCAGACGAACCCGTCATGGTTTTCCTCACTACCCTTCGTAGTAGCCGATACGCCGCCGCCGCTTACAAGCTCCGATGGAAGATCGAGTGCATGTTCAAGCACCTCAAGACCAACGGCTATCACCTCGAAGACCTCAACCTCAAAGACGCGGGCAAAACCCGGCTCATGATGGCCCTCGTAGCCACCGCCTACCTGCTCGCACTCCGAGAAGGATGGCGAAGAAAAAAGAAAATACCGCTCAAAAAATACGCCGACGGAACCCGATGGCCAGCCTGCTCCCTCTTCCGGGCCGGACTCGCCTATCTGATCGAAAAATCCCAGCAACTACAACGATTCCTTACCTATCTTGAATCCATCTCCAAAACCCCTAAAACCCCTCCTGATTAAAAATGTATAGTAGTATGCTCTTTGTGTTGTATTACACCTGTACTTGCACTTGTAGCAGGAGCAAGTGGAATTGCTTCTACTTTTTCATGGCTTGAACCTGCTAGACCTTATTTAATAGCGGTAACAATTCTAGTGATTGGATTTGCTTGGTTTCAGAAGCTTAAACCACGTAAAGAAATAAATTGCGATTGCGAAATAGATGAAAATCCGTCCTTTTGGCAATCAAAAAAATTCTTGGGCATTATATCAATTTTTGCTGCGTTAATGCTAACCTTTCCCTACTATTCAGGCATGTTCTTTCCAGAAAGTGAAAGAAAAAATATTATCATAAAAGAATCTAGTATTTCAGAGGTTACACTAACCATTGATGGTATGACTTGTACTGGATGTGAACACAGTGTAAATCATGCACTATCTTCTTTAAAAGAAGTTTTTGAATCAAGTGTTTCTTATGAATCGGGAAAAGCTATTGTACAATTTGATAAAACTAAATTAACTCCTGATCAGCTTTCGGATACAATTGAAAAGGAAACGGGATATAAAGTAATTAATATAGAAACTCAGAAATAATGGAAAGACGTAAAGATCATTGGGAAAACGTATATGAAACCAAAAGCGATCAGGAAGTAAGCTGGTATCAGGAAATACCGGATACATCTCTCAACTTAATAAATTCACTATCCCTTGATAAAGAAGATTCAATTATAGACATTGGAGGAGGAAATTCAAATTTGGTTTCTGAGTTATCTAAAAAAGGATTTACCAATCTTTCGGTTCTCGATATTTCTGCCAAGTCTTTAGAGAGAACAAAATCTAAATTAGGTCAGAAATCCACTGAAATTCAATGGATCGTTTCTGATATTTTAGAATTTCAGCCACCACAACAATATAGCCTTTGGCATGATAGGGCAACATTTCATTTTCTCATCCACGAGAATGATATTCTACAATATGTAAATATTGTGAGTAAAGCTATCAAAAAAGAGGGCTACCTTATTGTTGCTACATTTTCCGCTTCTGGACCGAAAAAATGCAGCGGACTAGAAATAACACAGTACTCTAAAGAAAAATTACAAAGCTTGTTTCATGAAAGTTTCGAACTTATTCAATCTTTTGAAGAGGTTCATAAAACGCCATTTGAAACCGAGCAAAACTTCGTTTATACCATATTTAAAAGAAAAGAACATGGCTGAAAAACAAATAGAATTACAGTCCACGATTACCTGCCCTAATTGTGGACACAAAAAAAAGGAAACAATGCCTACTGATGCCTGTCAGTATTTTTATGATTGTGAGAACTGTCATAAGGTATTAAAACCAAGTGAAGGCGATTGTTGTGTCTATTGTTCCTTTGGTTCTACCCCCTGCCCACCAATTCAAGAAAGTAAAACTTGTTGTTAGCAATGTCGAACAAAATCCACATAAAAAATATGGTTTGTCCACGGTGTATTGACACTGTGAGGGACATTTTCAATAGTTTAAAGATTGATGTAACTGCTATTCAATTAGGAGAAGTTATTGTTTCTAGTGAAATAGAAAAAAACAGAAAAGAGGTATTGAAAGAACGATTATCCGAAAAAGGCTTTGAACTTCTGGAGGATAACAAATCAAAACTCATTGGGAAAATAAAATCCATCATTGTGGATACCATACACTATTCCAAAGAAGCCGTTCACAGTAATTTTTCTACCTTATTGAGCGATCAAGTACATCACGATTACAGTTACCTGAGTCGGTTGTTTTCGTCCGTAGAAGGAATCACTATCGAGAAATTCATCCTTTCTCAAAAGATTGAAAAAGTAAAAGAGCTGCTGTTTTATGATGAGTTAACTTTATCCGAGATTGCCTTTCAAATGAATTACAGCAGTGTAGCCCATCTTTCCTCACAATTCAAAAAAGAAACGGGTATGACCACTACCGAATTTAAAAAACAACGTAAACCCGGACACCGTTCTTTGGATTCCATTTAGTCAAAATCCTGAAACAGATTTACCGAATTTCGTAACACAAACATTTAGCTTCCTAATGATCTTTGTTATATGGAAAAACAATACAACGTATTAGGAATGACCTGCGGAGGCTGTGTAGCTAAAGTCAAGAAGACTTTAGAAGCTATCCCAGAGGTTGGGTCTGCCAAAGTACAACTGGAAGCACCTGAAGGAGTACTTTCTTTAAAAAAAGAAGTCTCTATCGAACTATTAAATAGCAAACTTCGTGCAGCGGGCAACTACACCATTGAAGAAATAACCCCTGAATCAAATAACAAAATAGAACTACCTGAAAAATCTATCACCACCTATAAACCTTTAATCCTTATAGTATCATTCATCGCAGGAGTTAGTTTTTTGACTCAGTATCCCTATGAAGAATTTTCGGCAATGCTTTGGATGAGATACTTCATGGCGGGTTTCTTTATTGTATTTTCTTTCTTCAAGCTATTGAATATAGAAGGTTTTGTCAACTCCTACAAGATGTATGATATTGTTGCTGTCAAATGGAAAGGATGGGGCTATATCTATCCGTTCGTTGAATTAGCATTAGGTGTATCATACCTCCTTAATATTGTACCATTTGAAACCAATTTGGCTACTGTCATTATTCTTGGAATCAGCAGTATTGGTGTGATTAAAAGCAACTTGGATAAGAAAAAAATAAAATGTGCTTGTTTAGGTGATGTTTTTAACTTACCAATGAGTACGGTAACCATAGTGGAAGATTTGACCATGGTAGCAATGGCAGGATGGATGCTTTATTTAATTTAGGTTCAAAATTTTGAAAAACTTAACCCGAATTATATAACAATTGACTAAAGTCATTTGACTAATTTTGATTTACTGATAAAAATCATTAAATGAATAAAATATTTTTGTAAAATTTACGTTTGATAAAATTAGGATGAAACGAATTCTGTCCATATTACTTGCAATTTTAATGCTCACAACCAACATGAGCGTTACATTTGCTACGCATTATTGTGGCGGTAAAGCGGTAAAGTCTTCTATTTCATTTGGTCATGACAATTTGGATTGTGGGATGGCTAAAATGGATGAGAAAAAATGTGGCAAAGAAGATCATCAGCAAAGAATTACAAAAAAGGGATGTTGTGAAAACAAATACACAACACTTTCAGTTGATGATGATTATAGCAATCCCGTAGTAGTTTCTCCCAATTTAGATTTCAAGTTTGTAGCAGCCTTTATCGTTACTTATGTAAACGACTATTTTTTCGTTAAGGAGGAGTCAAACTCATTTATTGCCTACTCCCCCCCACTAATTGAACAGGATAAATCCGTCTTGTTTCAAGTATTTCGCATATAAAATACATACTGTTAATGGTTCATTTTCATAAATGAATCACAGGAATTGATTGGGTCACTTGTACCGACCTTTATCTTATTCCAATTAATAATTACCCTATTCCGGTAATCATTAATAATAGAAAGACAACACTATAAATTTGTCAATTTAACAGTATGATATGCTTAATAGAATAATAAAATATTTCCTAGAGAATAAATTAGTCACAATACTTGTAATTGTATTGTTTGTTGGCTGGGGTTTAGTCACCGCTCCCTTTGGATGGAAGATTGGCTCTCTGCCCTCTGATCCTGTGCCTGTTGATGCCATACCCGATATTGGTGAAAATCAACAAATTGTATTTACCCAATGGATGGGGAGGTCACCGCAAGATATTGAAGACCAAATCACTTATCCTTTGACTACGTCATTACTTGGTATTCCAGGGGTGAAATCCGTTCGTAGCTCATCCATTTTCGGCTTTAGTAGTATCTACATTATCTTCAATGAGGATATTGATTTCTATTGGTCGAGATCTAGAATATTAGAAAAACTCAATTCTCTTCCTTCTGGATTATTGCCTGAAGGTGTACAACCTGCTTTAGGACCGGATGCTACTGCTCTTGGTCAGGTGTATTGGTACACTTTAGAAGGCAGAGATAAAGAAGGTAATCCTACCGGAGGATGGGATTTACATGAAATACGAACCGCCCAGGACTTTTATGTGAAGTATGGATTGAATGCGGTTGATGGTGTTTCGGAAGTAGCCTCCATAGGTGGCTATGTTCAGGAGTATCAAATAGACGTTAACCCGGATGCACTCAGGATATATGACATACCCATCCATAAAGTAATGATGGCGGTTAAAAAGTCAAACCGTGATGTAGGAGCAAAAACCATAGAGATTAATAAAGCAGAGTATCTAGTTAGGGGTTTAGGTTATGTCAAATCTATTGAAGACATCGAAAAAGCTGTGGTTGATGTTCATGACAATGTTCCAATTCGTGTGAAAGATATTGGTGTAGTTTCACTTGGACCGGCTACAAGAAGAGGACTTCTTGATAAAGACGGTGCAGAAGTTGTCGGGGGGGTAGTGGTGGCTCGATATGGTTCCAATCCATTACATGTTATAAATAATGTAAAAGAAAAAATAAAGGAAATAGCTTCTGGCTTGCCTAAGAAAACCTTGGCTAATGGTGTGGAAAGCCAATTAACCATTGTGCCTTTTTATGATAGAACTCAATTAATTTATGAAACATTAGGAACGCTTGAAGAAGCTCTTTCATTGGAGTTGCTCATTACCATACTTGTAGTAATTGTAATGGTGTTGAATCTGAGGGCTTCTATTTTAATTTCTTCACTTTTACCTATTGCAGTTTTGATGGTTTTTATTGCCATGCGTTACTTTGGTATAGATGCCAACATTGTGGCACTTTCAGGTATCGCCATTGCAATTGGTACTATGGTGGATTTAGGAATCGTCCTTTCTGAAAATGTTATTAAACATGTTGACGAAGCATCACCTGGTCAAAAATTAATCAATACAATTTATAATGCAGCAGCTGAAGTGAGCTCGGCTATTGTTACTGCCGTAGCTACTACGATTGTAAGTTTTGTTCCCGTGTTCACCATGGAGGCAGCAGAAGGAAAACTATTTAGACCATTGGCTTACACCAAAACATTCGCATTGATTGCCTCATTAATAGTTGCGTTAATCATATTACCATCTTTAGCACACTGGGTGTTTGGAATAAAAATCAATAAAAATGCTAAGGGAAAACTTATCAATGCTTTGTTAATTGTTGGTGGATTAATAACAGCGATTTGGATTAGTGTTTGGGGTGGTATTACATTGATGGCTTTTGGTGCAGCGTGGTTTATCACTGAGTATAGCCCAAAACAGAATTTTTTCACTAAAAACTTAGCCCTAATCATAACAGTGGTTTCAGTGGTATGGCTCCTAGCTAACTACTGGATGCCTTTAGGTGCAGGAATATCATTGCTATGGAATTTCATATTTGTCACAGCAATTGTTAGCGTTATTCTTGGAGCATTTTATTTACTCGAAAAGTATTATGAAAAAATACTAAACTGGTGTTTAGCAAATAAAGTCAAATTCTTACTCATACCTGCTACGGTTATTTTATTTGGAACAACCGTATGGATGGGCTTTAATTCCATGTTTGGGTTTGTCGCTACTGGATTTGATAAAGTGGGAGTAAATATTCGGACTACCACTGTATGGTCAAGCCTTTCCCATTCTCTACCAGGACTGGGAAAAGAGTTCATGCCATCACTTGATGAAGGAAGTTATCTGCTAATGCCTACTTCAATGCCTCACGCAGGGATGGAGCAGAATAAAATGGTTGTTCAGCAACTTGATATGTTATTGGCTAATATACCGGAGGTGGAATTAGCAGTTGGAAAAATGGGAAGGGTTGAATCTGCATTGGATCCTGCTCCTATATCCATGTATGAAAACATCATCAACTATAAACCGGAATACTTACTTAATAAAAAAGGACATAGAGAACGATTTAAAGTTGATAAAGAGAATCGGTTTGTGTTAACATCAGGTGATGTTATTTTCAACGAAGATGCTTTAAAGCAAGGAATCTCAAAAGATGAACTAATTCCTGATGCGAACGGTCTGTACTTTAGAAACTGGAGAAGTCATATACAATCACCTGATGATATTTGGAATGAGATTGTTAAAGTAACCAATATTCCGGGAGTTACTTCTGCTCCAAAGCTTCAACCAATTGAAACCCGATTAGTCATGTTACAAACTGGTATGCGTGCACCAATGGGAATTAAAGTATTTGGACCAGATTTAAAGACAATAGAAAAATTTGGCTTGGAGCTAGAAGCCATTCTTAAAGAGGTTCCATCAGTAAAAACAGAAGCGGTTTTTGCTGACAGAATCGTTGGTAAACCTTACCTGCATTTCAATATTGATAGAGATGCTATTTCTCGATATGGATTGAATATTGAAGATGTTCAACAAACCATAGAAACGGCTATTGGTGGCATGCAAATTACATCTACCGTTGAAGGTAGAGAACGTTTTCCTGTACGAGTAAGGTATCCAAGAGAACTAAGGGATGACCCTGATAAATTGAAGAAAGTGTTAATTCCATCTCCTATTGGTGTTCAAGTGCCACTTATTGAATTAGTAAATATCGAATATGTACGTGGACCACAAATGATAAAAAGTGAAAACACTTTCTTATTGGGCTATGTCTTATTAGATAAAAAGGAAGGTTATGCAGAAGTAGATGTGGTGGAGGAAGCACAACGATTTATTCAAAACAAAATAGATCAAGGGGACTTGATCGTTCCTTCAGGAGTTAGTTATAAGTTTTCCGGAAGCTATGAAAATCAAGTTCGTGCGGAAAAACGATTGGCAATTATTGTTCCGCTGGTTTTAGCTATTATTTTCTTAATCCTCTATTTCCAGTTTAAATCTGTTAGTACTTCTTTAATGATTTTTTCAGGTATAGCTATGGCATTTAGTGGAGCTTTTATGATGTTATGGTTATATGGGCAAGATTGGTTCTTCAATTTTGAAATTCTAAATACAAATATGAGAGACTTGTTCCAAATGCAAACCATCAACCTTAGTGTTGCTGTGTGGGTTGGCTTCATAGCGTTATTCGGAATTGCAACAGATGATGGTGTGTTGATGGGAACTTATCTTGATCAAAGTTTTGAAAAAAACAAAACTACAACGCTTGAAGGAATTAGAAAAGCGGTTGTCATTGCAGGTCAACGAAGAATTAAACCTGCTGTTATGACTTCGGCTACAACTATTATCGCTTTGCTACCGGTTTTAACTTCCACAGGTAGAGGAGCTGATATTATGATTCCAATGGCTATACCTGCATTTGGAGGAATGATAGTAGCATCTATTACATACTTTATTGTACCGGTGCTTTATTGTTGGAGAGAGGAAAGAAAACTTAAAAAGGAAACAAAATGAAAAGATATATTTTAATAATAACAGTACTCCTTTTAAGTGGTTTGAGAATAAATGCTCAAACTCTGGAAGAGAGTTTAAAGATTGCTAGCGAAAACAATCCTTTATTGAAAGCTAAATTTGCAGAATTTGAAGCAGCTTTACAAAAAGTGGCACAGGTTAATAGCTTGCCTGATCCTTCATTTTCCTTTGGCTATTTTATAAGTCCTGTTGAAACTCGTGTAGGACCACAACAAGCAAAACTTGGACTTACTCAAATGTTCCCATGGTTTGGAACGCTTAAAACAGCAGGAAATGTTCAAGCCCTGCAAGCAGAAGCAAAGTATCAGGAATTCCAAAACGCTAAGAATGAACTTTATATGCAGGTAAAATCTGCTTGGTATCCAATATATGAAGTGAATCAAAAGATTCGTTTACAAGAAGAAAATAGGGTTATTTTAAGCAGTTACAAACAACTCGCAACCACAGGGTTTAAAAACGATAAAGGCAGCATGGTTGATGTTATTCGTGTTGACATAATGATTGAAAACACAGATACTGAAATTAAACTATTGCAAGATCAGCTCCAGCCTTTTTATGTTCAGTTTAACAAACTACTTAATCGACCTGACTCTATATTAATTCAGGTTGAGCAAGACCTTACTTTAATTGAAATACCATTGAACTATCGAAAAGACAGTTTGGTAGCCAATCACCCTTTGTTACAATCGCTTGATTTAAAAATGAAGTCAGCTCAAGAGGCTGAAGAATTAAGTAAAAAACAAGGGTTCCCAAAGTTGGGGGTAGGTCTCGATTACGTATTTGTTGGTGATCGCACAGATATGGCTGTACCGGATAATGGAAAGAATGTAATTATGCCCATGATAAGCATGAGCATTCCCATCTATCGAAGAAAGTACAATGCAGCAACCAAAGAAGCACAATTCAAGCAAGAAGCCATTGCGAACTATAAAACGAATACAGAAAATACGCTGGTTTCAAATTATGAAATGGCATGGTTCGAACTGGAAAAAGCACGACAACTTGTTGAATTATATAAAGCTCAAACTTTAAAAACAAATCAAGCCATTTTATTGCTGGAAACAGCTTACAGTAATTCAGGTAAGGACTTTGAAGAAATCCTTCGAATGCAACAAGAATTATTAAAGTATCAAATCGCTACTGCTACTGCTACTAAAGTATTTTATGTAGCACTAGCTAAACTGGATTATCTCACTTCAAAAACAGAATAAGATGAAAAACATAAATAAAAACACCGCATATATAGCGCTTGGAACACTCACAATCGGTTTGTTCTTAGGCTGGATGATGTTTGGAGGTTCTTCCAATGAACAAGTCACTGAAAACAAACATGAAAATTCTAAAAATACTATTTGGACATGCTCCATGCACCCTCAAATTCGACAAAACGAACCAGGGCAATGTCCACTTTGCGGAATGGATTTAATTCCTCTCTCTAACGAAGGAGATAGTGAGGATAACCCAATGGAAATAAAAATGTCTCCAACTGCCATGCAATTGGCTAATGTGCAAACTTCTATTATCACAAAAAGAAAACCGATAAAAGAAGTTAGAATGAACGGGAAAATTAAGGCTGATGAACGCAATGTTAATTCTCAATCATCTCATATACCAGGTCGAATTGAAAAATTAACTGTGAGTTTTACGGGTGAATCTATCCAAAAAGGGCAAGTACTCGCTTATGTTTATTCACCTGAATTGGTTACAGCTCAGGAAGAGCTATTTGAAGCTCAAAAAATGAAAGAAACACAACCGGGATTGTATCAAGCTGCTGTTGAAAAGTTGAAAAACTGGAAACTAACAAATAAACAGATTAACCAAATTTTGGAAGGTGGAGTTGTTCAGGAACAGTTTCCCATTTTAGCTGACGTTTCTGGAATTATATTGAACAAAAAAGTAAACTTAGGAGACTACATAAAGAAAGGCCAAACAATTTATGAAGTAGCTAACCTGAGTAAAGTTTGGGTCTTGTTTGATGTTTATGAAAGTGATATTCCTTGGGTGAAAACTGGGGACAAAGTTCAGTTTACGGTACAATCAATTCCTGGAGAAACTTTTAATGGTAAAATATCTTTTATTGATCCTGTTATAAACCCTAAAACCCGTGTTGCATCTGCTCGTGTAGAAATCAGCAACCCTGGTATGCGTTTAAAACCCGATATGTTTGTCTTAGGTACAATTGAAAGTCCTATTCATAATGAAAAAGAGACGTTGATTGTACCAAAATCAGCAGTTATGTGGACAGGAGAACGCTCTGTTGTTTATACTAAAATCACCAATGCCAAAGGGATTAGTTTTATGATGAAAGAAGTAACGCTCGGTCCGGCTTTAGGTGATAGCTATATTATAAATTCGGGGTTAGAACCCGGTGAAGAAATAGCTACGAATGGAACATTTAGTATTGATGCTGCGGCTCAATTAGCTGGAAAACCAAGTATGATGAATCCCGAAGGAGGGGTTGTGATGACTGGTCATAATCATGGTGGGGGAAATACGCCTCAAAATACCGATTACAGCGTTCATTCAAAAAGTATTACCATTAGCTCTAAAGCAAAAGAAGAATTAAATCCTTTGTTCAACAGTTATTTCAAATTAAAAGATGCATTGGTAAATGATAACCTAGACAACGCTGTATCTGCTTCAAAAGATATGAGTGCTGTATTAAGCAAAGTAAATATGGGAGTGTTTACTGGTGAAGCACATAATGTGTGGATGAAGCATAGTAGTGTGTTAGAAAAAGAGCTTAG
The DNA here is from genome assembly GCA_041391665.1 of Bacteroidia bacterium. NCBI lineage: Bacteria > Pseudomonadati > Bacteroidota > Bacteroidia > Bacteroidia bacterium. Next base: position 2,820,616 of record JAWKNO010000001.1, read on the forward strand.
AAAAGCTGGAAGTACTGATGAAATTGGGAAAATGAGAGTACTATTTAAAAACATTTCAGATCAAATGGTAATGTTAATCAAAACATTTGGTGCAATTGACAAACCTGTTTATGTGGATTATTGCCCAATGGCGAACAATGATAAAGGTGCTGAATGGTTGAGCACTGAAAAAGAAATAAAAAACCCATACTTCGGCTCTTCCATGATTAAATGTGGGGAAGTAAAACAAGAAATTAATAACATTCAAAAATAAATATCATGAAGAAAAAAATCGTAAAAATCGGATTATTAAGTGCATTAACCCTTCTAGGAGTTAATCAAATGGCATTGGCAACATCGACAACGAATATGGAAGTTGTACATGGTAACCATAAAACAGAAACTTTTAAAGTATATGGGAATTGCGGAATGTGCAAAAAGACCATAGAAGGTTCTCTGAAAAATGTAAAAGGCATAGAGAAAGCAGATTGGAATAAAGAGACTAAAATGATGGAAGTTACCTTTGATTCAGAAGTAATTAGTTTAAAAGAAATCAAGCAGAAAATAGCTAACGTTGGCTATGATACAGATGAAGTAAGAGCGACTGACGATACCTATAATGGCTTACCCGGATGTTGTCAATACGAAAGACCAGAAAGTACTCACGAAGACCACAAACATTAACATTCGAGAGTATGAAAAGTTGTTGTCAAACAGGAGGTCAAAACGGTAAAACATCAAAAACTAGGGTATGGATTAACCGTACAGTTTGGGCGTTAGTTATACTGCTTCTGTTGGTCATATTAATGAATAATTAAATCTTAAATAAAATGAAACAGTTCAATTTAAAATTAATCGCAATGGCAGTTGTAGGAGGATTACTCTTCACAAGTTGCGGGAATAGTAGCAATCCTGATAATAATGGACACCATGAACATCAGGAAGGCATGGATCACGACCACAGCACGCATCAGCATGGAGAGTCCACCGAAAGAAATGTAACATCAAATAATGGTGAGCAAAAAGGAGATTTAATACCAGTCTTGGAAAAGTATTTCTCTATGAATGCGCACTTGGTAAGCGATGATGCTTCATCAGCTGCGAAAAGCTCAGAAAAGATGGTAACAGCTTTAAAAGCGTTTAAAGGAACTGGTTTTACTGCAGATGAACAGACAGAGGTAAACGAAATATTGGAGAGTGCGATTGAAAATGCCGAGCACATTGCAGAAAACGCAGGAGAAATTTCACATCAAAGAGAGCATTTGGTTGCTCTTAGTACTGATATGAAAGATTTGATTGCAATAGTTGGCACTTCACAAAAGTTGTACGAGGACTTCTGCCCAATGGCAAACAATAATGAGGGAGCTATGTGGATTAGTAATGAAGAAGAAATTCACAACCCATATATGGGCAGTAGAATGCCAAAATGTGGTAAAGTAAACAGAGTTATTGAATAGGATGAAGAAGATTATACAAAGGATAATTGTTGTTGGTTTGTTTGCATTGGTCGGAATACAGTTTATTCCGGCCAATCTAAACAAGCAGGAGGTTATTCCTACCTCAGATATTAGGCATGTTTATGATATTCCTGATAGAGTTTTGAATATCCTTGAAACATCTTGTTATGATTGCCACAGCAACAACACGAATTACCCTTGGTATAGTAATATTCAACCAGCTCGAATGATAATGGATCATCATGTAAAGGAAGGGAAAGAAGAACTGAATTTCAATGAGTTTAAAAACTATTCTGATAGAAGGAAAAAGAACAAGATAAAATCAATCATCAGTCAAATCGAAGATGGTAATATGCCAATTCCTTCATATGCGTTGATGCACAATGATGTTAGAGTATCAGCAGATGATAAAAAAGAAGTGATGAAATGGTTCAAAACCAAGCTAAAGGATTAAATATGGCAACTATAACAGAAGAGTTTAAGATAAAAGGAATGATTTGCAGCCGTTGCCTGAAAGTTCTAAATACAGAATTAAAAGGAACAGGAGCAGAAGTTGTTGATATTCATCTTGGTAAAATTGTGATTCGTTATAACCCTGACAAAATCAAAAAATCCCTGATTAAACAAACTATTGAGGAGAATGAGTTTGAAATTATTTGGGACAAAGAAAGCGTTCTTGCGGAGCAAATTAAAAGATGGGTAATTAATTACATCTGGAACACTGATCAGCAAGAAAATCTATCTGATTATCTAGCGAAAAAATTGAATAGCAACTATGATTATTTAAGCAAAATGTTTTCAAAAACATTTGGGAAAACTATTGAACGTTACAGTATTTTATTAAAAATGGAACGCACCAAAGAATTTATTGAGAATGGTGATTTGAGCTTTAGTGAAATAGCTTATGCTTTAGGTTATCAAAATCTTTCAGCTCTTTCGAGACTCTTCAAAAGAGAAACAGGAATGACTCTAAAAGAATATAAAAATCTTGGTGTAAGCAGAAGGATTCCGATAGACAAAATATGATTAGTGATCTACTTGTATCTGGATTTAAGAACCTTTAGAATTTAAATTATGAAACATACATATAAAGTAAGCGGAATGTCTTGTGATACTTGTAGAACAAAAGTAGAAAAGACACTTAATGAAATAGATGGAATTACAAAAGCAACAGTCAGTTTACCTGATAACGCTGTTGTAGAAATGGATACCCATGTTGCTATTGAAGTGATGCAAGAGGCATTAATTAAAGTAGGTGATTATACCATAGAAGTTTCTCATCAAATTGATATGGCTTCAGAAAAAAAGACAACTAGTTCTTGCTGTGGTGTAGATGATTCTCCAAAAAAGGAGGATAAATCAAGTTGTTGTGGCGGAGGTTCACATGGAAATGATAAACATCATCACAAAACAACCCCAAAAGCTGATGGAAACGGGACATATTATTGTCCTATGCATTGTGAAGGAGAAAAAACATACGATAAATCAGGAGATTGCCCAGTTTGTGGAATGCACTTGGTAGAACAACCTAAAGTCGTTTCTGGACAACAATATACCTGTCCTATGCACCCTGAAGTAGTTACAGATAAGCCTGGTTCTTGTCCAAAATGCGGAATGGATTTAGTTCCTCTAGCCCCTAGCGAGAGTGCTGAACAAAAAACATACAAAGAGTTGGTGAAGAAAATGATAGTGGCTACTATTTTTACTTTGCCTGTTTTTGTAATTGCCATGGGAGATTTAATTCCTGGAAATCCATTGGCTAAAATGATGAGTCAAGAGAATTGGAACTGGGTACAATTAATTTTAACCATCCCTGTAGTGTTTTATGCGTGTTGGATGTTTTTTGTGCGAGCATGGAAATCTATCATTACTTGGAATTTAAACATGTTTACCTTGGTAGGAATTGGAACTGGTGTAGCATTTTTATTCAGTGTAGTAGGGATGTTTTTTCCAGATGTATTTCCCGATGAATTTAAAACCGAATCAGGTACAGTCTTGCTTTATTTTGAAGCAGCAGCAGTAATCTTAACACTGGTTTTATTAGGTCAATTATTAGAAGCAAGAGCACACAGTCAAACCAGTGGCGCAATTAAAGAACTATTAAAATTAGCTCCATCAGAAGCAGTTTTAGTGGCCAACGGAGAAGATAAAGTAATTTCTATACACGATATACAAGTAGGGAATTTCTTGAGAGTTAAACCCGGAGATAAGATACCGGTTGATGGGAAAATCTCAGAAGGACATAGTAGTATTGATGAATCTATGATTTCAGGAGAACCTATTCCTGTAGATAAAAAAGTAGGAGATAAAGTAAGTTCAGGGACAATTAATGGGAACAAGTCATTTATAATGGTTGCCGAAAGAGTTGGGGCAGATACGCTGCTTTCTCAAATAATTCAAATGGTAAATGATGCGAGTCGTTCACGTGCCCCGATTCAAAAATTGGTAGATACCATTGCGAAGTATTTTGTACCTATCGTAATTACCGTTGCCCTCATCACATTTGGTATTTGGGCAGCTTTCGGTCCAGAACCGGCTTATGTTTATGGTTTTGTCAACGCTATTGCTGTATTGATTATAGCTTGTCCTTGCGCACTAGGTCTAGCTACTCCAATGTCAGTAATGGTGGGTGTTGGAAAAGGAGCTCAATCAGGTGTTTTAATTAAAAATGCAGAAGCACTCGAAACCATGAACAAAGTAAATGTTTTGATTACTGATAAAACAGGAACGATTACCGAAGGAAGGCCATCAGTAGAAAAGGTTTATGCTACAGACGGAAATAATGAAACCGATTTGTTAACGCAAATTGCTTCATTAAACCAGTATAGTGAACATCCTTTAGCCGAAGCAGTAGTAAAATATGGAAAGGCGAAAGGAGTTCAATTAATTGATGTGAAAGATTTTGAGGGGGTTACAGGAAAAGGAGTAATAGGTACTGTGAATGATAAAAAAATTGCATTGGGTAATTTGAAATTGATGGAGAAAGTGAATGCTACAATTCCTGATGATTTATATGCTAAAATTATTGCAGAACAGAAATTAGGTAAAACGGTTTCTTATATAGCTGTTGATGCAAAGGTTGTTGGGTATGTAGCTATTTCAGATGCTATAAAAGAATCAAGTAAAAGAGCCATAGCTGAACTAATAAGTATGGGAGTAGAAGTGATTATGATGACAGGAGATAATGCGAATACTGCAAAAGCTGTAGCAGACACATTAAACTTGAGCGACTTTAAAGCAGATTGTTTGCCAGAAGATAAATTACAAGCGATAAAGGACTTACAGGCTCAAGGTAAGGTGGTAGCAATGGCTGGTGATGGAATTAATGATTCTCCTGCATTAGCACAATCGGATGTAGGAATTGCTATGGGAACAGGAACAGATGTAGCCATTGAAAGTTCAGAAATTACATTAGTGAAAGGAGATTTACATGGGATTGTAAAAGCAAAGAACCTTAGTCATAAGGTAATGGTTAACATTAAGCAAAACTTATTTTTTGCTTTTATCTATAATGTTTTGGGTGTCCCAATTGCTGCAGGAGCGTTGTTCCCTATTTTTGGAATTTTACTTTCTCCTATGATTGCAGCAGCAGCTATGAGTTTTAGTTCTGTGTCAGTTATTGCAAACTCCTTAAGGTTGAGGGGAGTGAAGATTTGATTTAAGAAAATTTGGCTAAATTAATTCAAATATTCAATTTTTTAAATCTACTGGTTTCCATATCTGTGATAGGAACATTGGTATGGTGGCATGGTTATGAGTACCAGCCACACTACCTGCACCCTCACTTGCTTTACCTGAACATTTGCTTTGGTTTTTACCTCATTCAATTTGGGTTTAGAGCAAAACTATCAGGTAATGTCAGTGACCACTTTAGCAGGAATAGATTAGAGTATCTGTTCTTTTTGTTTTTTATTTTGGAGTTCCTGATGAACTGGTTGCTGGATTTTTCAATCATACGTTTATTACTATCCTTTACTAGTATTGAAAACCATGACCATGTTTTCATCCTTTTCCTTCATGTATGGTTGTTATTTATTGTTGGTATTGAATTAGGCAAAGCCACTTCCCGGAGTACCATTTGGAAAATCTCCCCTCCGATACTGTTCATTCTGTCCTTTGTGGTGCTTATCATAATCGGTAGTTCCCTATTAATGCTTCCCGAAATGAGTGCTGACAAGCAGGGAATGTCATTTATAGATGCCTTGTTCACTTCCATTAGTGCCAATTGTGTTACTGGCTTGATAGTAGTTGATACCGCTACCTTTTTTTCGTTGAAGGGAAAAGTATTAATCCTGTTACTTATCCAGTTCGGAGGGTTAAACATTATTGCTTTCGCAACCTATTTTATTTCCTTTTTCCGCAAAAGTGTAGAAGGACATAGAAACCGTACGACCATCAAAGAATTGCTCCACACCGATAGTCTGGACAGTACAAAGAACATGGTGAAAATGGTTGTGTTTACCACATTGATTATTGAGTTTATCGGAACAGTCATACTTTATCATCAATGGGATCCGCAGGTGGGATTTTCTGACAATTCAGAAAAGCTATTTTATTCTGTGTTTCACGCCATATCCGCTTTTAACAATGCCGGATTTACCTTATTTACAGATGGCTTTGCAAGTGCTATTGTGCAAAGTACATTTACTCTGCACATTACTGTTGCACTGTTGATTGTTCTGGGAGGATTAGGATTTACTACAATACAAGACACGTTCAGCCTTTTCAAACACAGGTTTCGCACGAAATTACCCGTACAAAGCAAAATTGCCTGGCTCAGTACCATATTGCTGGTTTTCGTTGGGGCAGCTGTATTTTTCATTGCTGAAAAAGGCAACACACTTGGTAAGCAAGATTTTTCGGAAGCAATAACAACTTCCTTTTTTCAATCTGTTACTGCACGTACTGCAGGATTCAATACAGTTCCCTTCTCAAACCTAACCCCCATTGTGATAGTGGCTACAATGATATTGATGTTTATAGGAGCTTCATCTGGCTCTACCGGAGGTGGTATCAAAACCTCCACATTTACTGTTCTGCTTTTGGCGATTGTTAAAAGAAAGGAAAAAGCAATTGATTATGGAACATCCTTTTTGACGGGTGTGCTGGTGAAAAAGGCTGGAACTATTCTGCTTTACTCCTTTGGGGTAATTGTTGTAAGTGTAATCATCTTGATAATAGTAGAACCCGATAAAACAATTGTTCAATTATGCTTTGAGGAAATTTCAGCATTTGGCACAGTGGGGTTATCCACTGGGATTACACCCGAACTTTCAACCGTTGGTAAGTCTGTCATCATGGCAAGCATGTTCATAGGACGGATCGGGCCATTGGCATTGGCTTATGCGTTAATCAGGAACATCCACGTATCAAAACAAAAAACCGAACAGGGAATTATGATTGGATAAAACACACGACTGAAATAGAGAATAAAAATGTCAACAAAGACCTTAAAGATCAAAAAAAAAAACATGTGCTGCTCACGATATTTTGGCCGTTGTAAGAATGGAAATGGAAAAACTGAACCTTGAGATAGTAGCAATTAATTTATTAGACTATATAAACTTTTAGTCAAGGTGAAACGTATATTTAAGGCTCATGAATGAAAAATTAGAACAAAAATTATTATCGAAAAAAATCAAGCCTACAACCATGCGGTTATTGGTACTGCAACAATTGATGCAGCGTTCCAGTGCTATAGGTTTAACCGAATTGGAAAGTTCATTTGAACGGGTAGATCGTACCACCTTATACCGCACCTTAAAAACGTTTGAAAAAAACAAACTTATTCATAGCATTGATGATGGAACCGGAGTTCCTAAATACGCACTTTGTCTGGAAGGATGTGAATGTAATCCCGAAGACCTTCACGTTCACTTTCATTGTACCCACTGTAAAGAAACTTTTTGTGTTACGCAAACAAGTGTGCCAATGGTGCAACTACCTGTTAATTTTGAGCTTGCGGAAATCAATATGGTCATAAAGGGTATTTGCGGAAATTGCAAACAGTAACTTTGCAATACCATTGCATTTCCTTTTTCCTTAAATTTGTGGTCAAATGAAATTCTTCGCAGTCATATTAGCCACTTTTATTTTGGTTCTATCTATAGTACCATTTGAGGGTGCTTGCTGTGATACACAATGCGAAGAAGTTTATTCTGGACTGGATACTAAATCTGACCAAGAGAACAATGGAGGTCAACAAAATGAAACATGTCCTCCTCTATGTGGCTGCCAATGTAGCCACATTCACGTAATCTCTGTTGTTTATAATAAAGTTGATCGTCAATTAGCTCCGGTTAATGACAATAAGCTACTAAGAGCTTATAACGATGGCATTTCTTTCGATTTAATTCATGCCATTTGGCATCCGCCAAAAATTTCCTAATAGTTATCAAATTGTTGTATTGATTAAACACATGAGAAGCAAATAAACTTTGTTTGCTAAGTGTGATGGTACACACATCTAACATCCGATAACAACTTCCCGCAGTATTATTTTTAATGTCTTACAGCTATTCCTGTAAAAATCACCTCCAAATAAATGGGGAAATGGAAGAAAAAGATACCCTTGTGGCAAAATATTATAAGAATTGTAGTCATCGTGCTATTCAGCACCCTTTTGATACTCGCTATTATTGGTCGGCTTTGGCATTACTACACAAAACACTTAAATCAATAGTTCATGATAGATAAACTCATAGCGTTCTCAATAAAGAACAAATTAATAGTCGGGCTGTTTGTAGTGGCACTTATTATTTGGGGTGGTTACTCCGTAAATAAGCTCCCGATAGATGCTGTACCTGACATCACAAACAACCAGGTACAAGTGCTCACACTTGCACCCACACTTGCAGCACAAGAGGTAGAGCAGTTTATTACCTACCCCATTGAAATTGCATTGGCCAATGTGCCAGGAGTAATTGAAAAGCGTTCAATCTCACGATTTGGGATTTCGGTAGTAACGATTGTTTTTAAAGATAATATGGACACCTATCTGGCCAGACAACTTGTAACGGAACGATTGAAAGAAGCTGAACAAGATATTCCCAAAGGTTTGGGATCTCCTGAACTGGCTCCTATCACAACTGGCTTGGGTGAAATATACCATTATGTTTTACATACAGACCCAGGCTATGATACCGTCTATTCTGCAATGGAGCTGCGAACCATCCAAGACTGGATAGTAAAAAGACAGTTAGCAGGAACGGAGGGAATAGCTGAAATAAGTGGATGGGGTGGATTCCTAAAACAATATGAAGTAGCCATCAATCCTGAAAAGCTCAATAGCATGAATGTAAGCATTGCGGAAGTTTTCAAAGCATTGGAAAAAAACAACGAAAACACAGGTGGTGCATACATTGAAAAAGGTTCCAATGCCTATTTTATTAGAGGTATCGGGCTTGCCAAAAAATTGGAGGACATAGAAAAAATAATTGTAAAAAGCGAAAAGGGAGTACCTATTCTCATTCGTGATGTGTCAACAGTTCGGTACGGAAATGCAATTCGATATGGTGCAGTTACACGAAATGGAGAAGGTGAAGTTGTTGCCGGTGTAACGCTGATGTTAAAAGGAGCCAATACAGCCGAAGTTGTTGAGCGAGTAAAAGAAAAGGTGAAGACCATACAAAAGTCATTACCAGAAGGGGTTACAATTGAACCTTTTATTGACAGAACTAAACTCATTGACAAGGCGATCGGCACAGTTAGCAAAAATCTTATTGAAGGTGCGTTGATCGTCATCTTTATCCTGGTATTGCTTCTTGGAAATGCGAGGGCAGGATTAATCGTTGCTTCGGTTATCCCTTTATCCATGCTATTTGCATTTGCCATGATGAACCTTTTTGGTGTTTCTGGAAACTTAATGAGTTTAGGAGCAATAGATTTTGGATTGATTGTAGATGGTGCTGTGATTATAGTAGAAAGTATAGTCCATCGAATTACCAGTCTAAAGAATACCAAGCGGATGAACCAAGCAGAAATGGATGAAGAAGTTTATCAAGCATCTTCAAAAATCAGAAGTTCGGCTGCATTTGGAGAAATTATCATCTTAATTGTTTATTTCCCGATACTGGCTCTTGTAGGCATTGAAGGTAAAATGTTTGGGCCAATGGCACAGACGGTTTCATTTGCAATTTTAGGAGCATTTTTACTATCACTTACCTATGTCCCTATGGCTTCGGCTTTATTCCTAAGTAAAAAAATCAGCCATAAAAGGACTATTTCAGATAGGATAATGGACTTTTTTCAAAAGCTCTATAATCCGGTCATTCATTACGCATTAAAGCATAAGATAGCAGTTCTCAGTATTGCGGTTGGTTTATTTGCCATTAGCTTATTCACATTCAGTCGTATGGGGGGAGAATTTATTCCAACACTTGAAGAAGGAGACCTTACTGTGGAGGCAACACTGATGCAAGGAACATCTTTGTCGCAAACGGTTAAAACCATTACTGAAATGGAAAAAATATTGATAAATAAATTTCCAGAAGTAACCGAAGTAGTTTCAAGAATTGGAAGTTCAGAAATTCCTACTGACCCTATGCCGATTGAAAGAGCCGATGTAATGGTGATTCTAAAAGACAAGTCAGAATGGACAAGTGCCGACAATAGGTTGGAATTGATGGAGCAAATGGAAGAAGCATTAGAAGTCCAGTTGGGTGTTCGGGTAGAGATTACACAACCCATCCAAATGCGTTTTAATGAATTGATGACCGGTATTCGGCAGGACGTAGCCGTCAAAATTTACGGAGAAGATTTGGATGTATTAGCTCTAAAGGCAGATGAAGTAGCAGATATTATTTCATCCGTAGATGGTATTAGCGAACCATTTGTAGAGCGAATTGCAGGACTTCCACAAATCAATGTTGAATACAACCGAGATAAAATAGCACAGTATGAATTAAATATTGAGGATGTTAATACAGTCTTAAAGACAGCATTCGCTGGCCAAGTAGCTGGAGTAATATATGAAGGTGAAAGACGATTTGATATGGTGGTAAGGTTAAACCAAGACTTTCGTACGGATATTGACGACATCAGCTCATTGTTTATTCCTCTTCCGTCAGGCAAACAAGTTCCGTTAAGCCAGCTTGCAACGGTAAAATTTCAGGAAGGGCCTGCACAAATTTCACGTGATGATACCAAAAGACGAATTTTTGTCGGCTTTAATGTCAGAGACAGGGATGTACAGTCAGTAGTTGAAGAAATTCAAGGAAAATTAGATGAACAGTTAAAACTGCCTTCTGGATATTACATCACTTATGGAGGTCAGTTTGAAAATCTGATAGCAGCCAAAAAAAGATTAGCCATTGCCGTACCAGCAGCATTGTTGCTGATTTTCGCATTGCTGTTCTTTACTTTCCGGTCTATCAAACAATCGTTATTGATATTTACAGCGATCCCTTTGTCCGCTATCGGTGGTATTTTTGCTTTGTATTTCAGGGATATGCCTTTTAGTATATCCGCTGGGGTTGGATTTATTGCCTTGTTTGGTGTAGCAGTACTAAACGGTATCGTATTAATAGGTTATTTCAATCGCTTGAAAGAAGAAGGGATGACTGACATAACCGAACGGGTATTAACAGGGACAAGAGTGAGACTACGACCAGTTATTATGACGGCTGCAGTGGCTTCTTTAGGATTCTTGCCAATGGCATTATCATCAACAGCAGGTGCAGAAGTTCAAAAACCTTTGGCAACGGTAGTCATAGGGGGCTTACTATCAGCCACACTGTTGACATTGGTAGTGCTTCCCATATTGTACATCCTTGTTTCGAGTGTCTATAAAAGAAAAGGAGGTATCAATAAGACAGCAATGATTATTGTGTTGGTATCCGGCAGCTTCATGTTTGCTCCTTCAAAGGCGAATGCACAGACCGATTCTGCCTCTGTTTTGACCTTAGACCAAGCCATTGAGCAAGCGGTAAAAAACAACTCTAGCATTAAATCTGCCAACTTGGAAGTGGAACGACAAAAAACCCTCAAAAGGGCTTCCTTTGATTTAGGTAAAACCAATTTTGACTACCAACAGGGACAATTCAATAGTCCGTTAGTAGATGATAACAAATTCGGGATTTCCCAAAATTTCTCTTTGCCTACGGTATATTCCAGCCAAGCTCGATTGACCCAGGCAAATATTAAAGGAAGTGAGCAACGATTGGCAGTTACCCAAAACGAGCTGATTGGTCAGGTAAAATCTACCTATTATCAATTGGTGTATTTGAATGCTTTACTGGACTTATTTCGTTCACAGGATAGCATATACAGTAATTTTAAAAAGGCTGCGGAACTTCGGTTTAAAACAGGTGAAGCCAATTTACTGGAAAAAACAACTGCTGAAACGCAGTTGATGGAAGTGAGGAATAAGATTGTCCAAGCCGAAGCGAATATTCAAATATTCCGAAGGCAGTTACAAGCATTATTGCAAATCGACCATCCTGCTGCAATTGCCAGAACCGAACTGGAAATAAAAGCAATTGACTTGCCTAAAGATAGTATGGCTCTTAATAGCAACCCCTATTTGGCTTATATCAGGCAACAGGTCGCAATTAGTCAGGCAGCTACGAAAGTAGAACGTTCAAAATTGTTGCCAGAGTTTTCGATAGGATATGTTAGCCAATCAATGATTGGAACAGAAACCATCAATGGAGTGGATCAGAATTTCACATCTACTGATAGGTTTTCAGCATTTAAAGTCGGGGTGGCCATTCCATTATGGTTTAGACCTCAAGCTGCTAAAATAAAGGCCGGCAAAATCAGTCAGGACATTGCAATAGCTGATTTGGAGTATTATCAAGCGACTATTCAGTCAGAATTTGAACAACTTGTCCAACAATTATTTAAATATCAAAGTGTACTGGACTATTATTCCCAACAAGCAATACCAAATTCAGCATTGATTATCCGAAATGCGGAAAAAGGGTATAAAGCAGGAGAGATAGGATATGTTGAGTATGTACAAGGCATTAATACCGCCTTGTCTATTAAATCAGCATATCAAGAGAATCTCAATCAGTACAATCAAACCATTATCTCACTTGAAACCATTATAGGAGGAAAATAATTATGAAAACAATAAATAAATATATAGCCATAGTGCTTGTGGGCAGCAGCATTTTTACTGCTTGCCAATCAGAAAAAACAGTTGAAGAAGAACACGAAGAAGAAACAATCGCTAACCAGGTTGAAATTACTTCCTCACAGTATGAACATGTGGGGATTCAAATGGGAACGTTTGAAAACAAAAACTTGAAAAATGTTATAAAGGCAAACGGTCATTTAGAAGTACCCCCTCAGTATCAGGCAAGTGTTTCTTCTTTTATGGGTGGAGTAGTAAAATCCATTCATGTAATTGAAAGTGATTTTGTAGAAAAAGGAGCTGTTTTGGCCACTTTAGAACATCAAGACTTTCTCAAATTACAGGAAGAATATCTTAAAACTAAAGGTAACCTGGTATTCGTTGAACAGGAATATGCACGGCAAAAAGAGTTGTATGAGGAAAATGTAAGTTCAGGGAAAGTTTTTCAACAAACCCAAGCTAATTACAACGCTGAAAAGGCAAAGTTCAGTTCGCTGCAAAACCAACTTAGATTATTGCATATTTCTACCGATGAACTCGAAAACGGTCAAATCAAAAACGCTATATCCATTCTCGCTCCTATTAGCGGATATGTCGGCCATGTGCGAATACGAATTGGAGAATACGTAGAGCCAAGTAAGCAACTTTTTGAGATTATTGACAACAGGCATATCCATGTTGACCTGTTGGTATATGAAAAAGACTTGTTCAAAGTTAATATCGGGCAAAAAGTCAGTTTTATTATGACCAACCAAGGTAGCGAGCAAATTGAAGGAGAAGTTTTTGGAGTTGCCAAAGCATTTGAAAATGAGACAAAATCACTTGCTGTACATGCTGAAATCAAAAACAATGAAAAGCTCGGCTTAGTACAAGGCATGTATGTCAATGCCCTTATAGCGGTAGGTGAACAAACGGTTAAAGCCATACCCGTTGAAGCTGTTGTTCGTTCAGGAGGCAGTGAATACATTTTTATTCAAGTTGAAGGAGAAGAAGACGGGAAAGCGAATAATGATGAAGATGAGAAGGAACAGATTGAGGAAGACAATGATGAAGACGAGACCAGTATGGAAGAATCCGAGGAAAATGAGGAAGAATTAACTTTTCGTATGGTAGAAGTAAAAACAGGAATTTCAGAATTAGGCTATATAGAAGTAGTTCCTATTGAAGACCTTGAAAATGACGTTAAGGTTGTTGTCAAAGGAGCCTTCTACCTGTTATCACAACTTAAAAATGCCGAAGGTGGAGACGATGATGATTAATTGACCGTATCAAACTATTTATTCACTAAAACAAACAGAAAATGGATTATTATTTTAAAACAACATTGAACAACATAACTTTTGATAGAGCCATCGAAAGAATTATAGAGGAATTAAAGACAGAAGGATTTGGCGTATTAACAGAAATAGACATCAAAGCCACCTTAAAGGAAAAATTGGATGTTGACTTCTATAATTACAGAATCTTGGGAGCTTGCAATCCTCCATTTGCTTATAAGGCACTGCAAGCAGAGGACAAAATCGGTACAATGTTGCCCTGCAATGTTATTGTTCAGGAAAGAGAACCAGGAATCATCGAAGTGTCAGCAGTAGATCCTGTTGCTTCCATGATGGCAATCGAAAATGAAGCATTGGGAGAGGTAGCTGTTCAGGTCAGAGATAAATTGAAAAAGGTAATTGAGCAACTATAAGATAAAAGCCATGAAAAAACTGCAACAACTCACCAAGGAAATTAACGAACTGACGTTAAAAATTGAGCAGGAATATCCAGAGGTTTATAGGTATCTGGATGAGAATCCAATTACAATCACATCATATCAGCATCCTGAGTTGACTGTAAAAACTTTCTCGGATTATCTGGATAGCTTAAAAGGCTTACTCCAAAGCCATATTGAAACGCATAAAAATAGTGAAACATGAATGATTTTACAGAAAGATTTAACAAGCTTCTGATTGACAAGCTCGGTGTCAGTCAGGAGGATATTCAACCGGAAGCAAAATTTACCGATGATCTGGGGGCTGATTCTTTGGATATGGTAGAACTCATTATGGAGTTTGAAAGTGAGTTTAATGTTTCCATTCCTGATGATGATACCGAACAGATACATACGGTAAGTGATGCCGAAACTTATTTAATGGAAAAAATAAACAATGATTAACCTACTTGCAGGAAGCATATTATTGAGCATCATTCATGCTGCCATTCCAAACCACTGGATACCAGTGGTAATGATTGGCAGGTCAGAAAAATGGAGCAAAAAAGAACTGATTGGAGTAACAGCTATCACCAGTTTTTCCCACACTTTAAGTACTATATTGCTTGGTATTGTGATTGGCATTATTGGATATAGGTTATCCAATACTTATCATCTCATTACAGATGTTGTTGCTCCATTAGTATTGGTACTTATGGGCTTGATTTACTTTTCAATATCGCTCAAACATAACGATCATGAACACCTTCCATCACAAGAAAGGCTAAAGAATAAATCTAAACCGGCTATCATCGCTACGCTGGCATTGAGTATGTTCCTCTCACCTTGCCTAGAAATTGAAGCCTACTATTTTGTTGCTGGAACACATGGACAGATGGCTGTTTGGTTGCTATCAGCAGTTTATCTTGTGGTAACAGTTGCCGGAAGCATTCTGCTTGTTGTTTTGGCTAATAAGAGCATCGAAAAGTTCAAATGGCATTTTCTGGAACACCATGAAAAAAAGATAACTGGAATAGTGTTGATAGCATTGGGCTTGTTATCGTATTTCTTTAAACATTAAAATATTATGAGTAAAAGTTGTTGTAACGAAGTACTAAATAGTGAGCAGGGAAAAACTTCCTGGCTCGATAAATACCGTCCCTATTTTCCGGCAGTTTTCAGTTTTGCGCTGCTGGCAACTGGTATTATTGTGGAACAGATTAGCCCTGAAATATTTAAAACCGAATTGCAGCTATTGGTCTATGGTATAGCCTACTATGCCGTAGGGAAACCTGTTGTGTGGAAAGCGTTGAAAAAACTATTTACGGCAGATATATTCAATGAGTTTTTCCTAATGAGTTTAGCAACTATTGGTGCATTTGCCATTGGAGAATATGCCGAAGGCGTAGCCGTTATGCTATTTTATACCGTAGGTGAATTGTTTCAGGAAGCAGCCGTTAACAAAGCCAAACGCTCCATCGAATCCCTGCTTAAATTACAGGTAGAAGAAGTAACGGTTTTAAGTAATGGGAAAACAGAGATTAAGCATCCGAAGGAAGTGGAGATCGGGCAAGTGATACAAGTGAAATCTGGTGAAAAAGTAGCATTGGATGGAGAGCTGCTTACCGAACATGCAGCTTTTAATACCGCAGCACTTACCGGTGAATCAGTACCTGACGACAAGAAAAGAGGCGATAGTGTTTTAGCTGGCATGGTCAACCTGAATACACTGGTAGAAATAAAAATTACAAGTAAATATGAAGACACCAAACTGTCCAAAATTCTGAAACTGGTACAAGAAGCTACAGGCAGAAAAGCAAAAACTCAGCGATTCATTACCAGCTTTGCTAAAGTCTATACACCCATTGTGGTGTTCCTGGCAGTAGCATTAACCTTTTTGCCTTACTTTTTTACAGATACTTATGTCTTCAACGATTGGCTGTACCGGGCACTCATCTTCCTGGTTATATCCTGCCCCTGTGCATTGGTGGTATCTATTCCACTCGGATACTTTGGCGGTATCGGTGCAGCATCTAAAAACGGTATCTTGTTCAAAGGCTCCAATTACCTTGACCAGGTAACCAAAGTAGATACCGTAGTGATGGATAAAACCGGAACCCTCACCAAAGGAATCTTTGAAGTACAAAAGGTGGTTTCAGAAGAATTCGATGAAAAGGAATTTGTAAAAATGGTAGCAGCTCTGGAAGTAAACTCCACTCATCCCATAGCACAAGCCATTGTCGAATATGCAGGAGAGGCCTATAAGGAAGTTTCTGTTACGGGGGTTGAAGAAATATCTGGGCATGGGTTAAAGGGGAAAGTGAACAACAACGAAATCCTTGCAGGTAACAGCAAATTGCTCGACAAGTTTAATGTAACCTACGACAAGCAATTAAATAACCTGACCGACACAATGGTTTTGGTGGCTATTGATGGCAAGTATGCCGGATACATTACTATTGCAGACACCCTGAAAGAGGATGCAGAAGCAGCTATCAAGGCCCTGCATGAAGCCAACATAAAAGAGGTAATCATGCTTTCGGGTGATAAGCAGGTAGTGGTGGATAAAATTGCAGGTCAACTGGGATTGGATAAAGCCTTTGGAGGATTGTTGCCCGAAGACAAAGTGAAAGAGGTAGAACGACTGAAAAGTGAAGGCCGTTTGGTCGCTTTTATTGGCGATGGCGTAAATGATGCTCCCGTTATTACCGTTGCCGATGTAGGAATGGCAATGGGGGGATTGGGAAGCGATGCAGCCATTGAAACAGCCGATGTCGTGATTCAAACCGATCATCCTTCTAAAATTGCTACTGCTATCAAAATAGGTAAAGCAACCAAACGTATTGTGTGGCAAAATATAGGACTGGCCTTTGGCGTGAAGCTGATTGTTCTGGTATTGGGAGCTGGCGGATTGGCAACTATGTGGGAGGCTGTTTTTGCTGATGTGGGAGTGGCACTTTTAGCAATATTCAATGCAATTCGGATACAGAAAATGAATTTCAATAAATAATTCAATTTGACAAATAAGCTTTCACCGCCTCCTTCAATTCAACATTACCTGTTGGTGAATCGAGGTCGGAAAAATGAAAAATTACAAACGGTTGGGCTTGATCGTCTTTTTGGTAGCGGACACCAATCATTTTTTGACCGTTGTTTTCCTGAATGGATAATTTTAGTATTTCAATCATAGTAGTTCGTTTAATAGACTTCCGGTACACCTCCCGATAAGAGGGCTTTTACAGTTCCTAATATGGCATTGGGTTTTGATTCTAATGCTTTGGCAAAAGTGCCCGGCCAGGAAGATGATGAAGCATAGCCTCTTCCATGAACATCACCGGTATAAATGTTGTCGCCAATATTTACAGGGAAAACAGTCATTTTTATATCCGCAATACCTGATGTTTGGATGGTTACCAATTGACCAATTCCACCGCCAGTTTTCACTACTCCAATAACATCTTCGCTGTAATACAAATTGGTTGTTGTTACCGATAAAGGATTATTTTTCTCAATGATTACCACATCACCGGGTTCTAAAATTTGAGCTGAACGGTTGGTTAATTGAATTTCACCACCTCCAGTTCCACCTCCCGGATCTGTTCCACCAGTTTCCTCAATGATGGTTTGACTTGCCTTTACAAAGCGTTGTTTATTGATATACCTCATGTGTTATTTGGAGATTGATAATATTGCACTCTTATAACATGGCTTTTCCCTGTCTCAATTCCGATAACTCGAAAGCTTTCCAAATTCCATCGACCGGTAATTTCGTAAAGGTCATTGTCGCCTAAAGCAATACCTGAATTTGCACTTGGATCGCTACCGTTTTCTTTGAAACGAATCACTTTTGATTTATCTGTTACACTTGCATCTGCTTCAATGGAAATAGTTGCAGAAATTGCATTTTCAGGAATGGTTAATTGAGCTACCTCCGTATCTGTAACCGCCAAGTCTTCATAACCTTGCTCAGTTTCAGGAATGGTTAGTCTTCCGTTTTCACCACTTTGAATCAGTATTAACTCTTCCAAATAATCCAACATGGAAGAGGCATTGCCATTTCGATAGGCGTTTTTATGTACTCTGGTTGCTTCGCTCATTATGCTAGGTTTGCTAAGTTTTGTTGTTCAGTCCAAAGCTGTGCAATGGATTTACCACCTCGGTCGTAAAAATGTGGACGGTCTTTAAAAGAAGTCCATCGACCTCCCCAGGAAAGACCAACACTTTCACCAATAACTCCAAGGGTATTCCATACCGATTCAGGCACTTTGTAATTCGCTCGTCCATCCACAATAGGAACAATATCTATTGCTACTCCTACATTGTGATCCGACTGTCCGCATTTGGCATTGGTAACAATTCCTCCGGGAGCTGTTCGTCCTTGTGCATAGAGTTTGTTTTGCTCTTCACAATCACGATAGGCACTGGTTACTTTTAGTGGGATGCCTGCCTTTTGAGCTTTGATAAGAAACTTCTCGACCTTCTTTCTTACTTCAGGTCGAAGTTGACGGAGCTTTAACTTGGTTTGAATATCCAATTTCTTGTAAAGCCAACGACTTGCAATAGCAATACCAATGACACCCACAAGGATACCAACCCCCATAAAGACTACCTTTTTATCTACCTGAACTGCCATAGACTATGCTTGTTTTTGACAACTACAACCACCGCTTTCACCGCTTTGGCATTTGCAGCTCTTTTTCATTCTCAATAGATTGATTGAAATGTTTGCAATGGACAATACCATAAATGTTGCAAACAAGATGTTCATTGTTTTATTTTCCTTCATGACGTACTTATTTTATGCGTTTTAGCTCGTTAATTAATTCCTTATTCTGTTTTTCCATGTGAACCACTTTTTTCTCCAAATCTTGGATGCGTTTGCGTTGGTTCTCTATTACTTTTTGTAATGCTTCTGTATGTTCCTCCGATTCTTTGATTCTCTTTTCTAACATTTGCGACCACTGTATCCAATTTGCAACAATCTGATTTTCTGCCTGTGCATGCAGGTTAATAGCCTCTGCTAACTTCACTTTCTTGTCGGTACGTAGGCGAATAAGGATTTCAAGCAGCTTCCAAAACCCGGTAGCTCCTAAAATCAGCGTAATTATTTTCCATAGTTCCATATTCATCGTTTAAGCAGGTGAAGTAGCATCGTATTCGATTGGGTATTTGGCGATATAGGGATGAATATTGAATAACAATTCATCGTTCGGATCTATAAAATTTCCAAATATTGATACCCTTCCATTACCATCAATGTTGTAAAAGAAAGTTTCACCTTGATTACTAGTTAAAGTCCCTGATAAAGCTCCAGTTGGACTGTTGTTAGGCTTTGGGAAATTCATTACCCATGCAGCAACAGAACCAGTTCCACCGGTACGTTTTAATCGAATATCTTTAATCAGTATCATGTTTCCATTTACTACTGAATAGCGATTTCTTCCCGGTGTATGATACATGGTCGTTCCTATCTGTTCAGCCGTGATGGTAAGGAGGGATTCCCTATTAAGGTAATTATCCAATCGAGTTTTCAATCTCAATGGCGTAATAGCTCTTTGGTTATCAGCTCCTAAATCCGTCTCTGCCTGAGTAGCAATTTCGATTAAGCCGATAAGTGTTTCGGTCGCCAGTCTTGAATCCAAAAGTGTTTTCAGTTTCAAAGGGGTAATGGCAGTCAAATCATCTATTCCACCATTCACCAAAGCCTGTGAAGCCACTTTGATTATTCCTGCAATAGTTTCGGTTGCTTGCGAAACATTGCTTTGAATCACATTCCATGAAGCTCCAACGCTTGCCTGATCACCTCCGGCATTGTCAACTAAACAAACAATTACATCCATTTCCTGAACATCTTCTCCAGCAGCTCCACCAATTTTACCTCCGGCACTTACCGTATAAGCATCTCCGGCTAAGGCTGCCGGGTAATTAGGATTCGTTGAGCAGTCAATAGTTCCTTTGTTTTCCCAAAGTCCTGTTACCTTATCAGCTACATAGCTTGCAAGCTTTTGAGGGGTTACAAAAGTTGAGTTACTTGTACCTGCATTGACTTCTTCAATCGTGGCAACTCTCGCTTTTCCTTCAACGGTTTCCGATGCCGTTTCAATACTCGATTTTAGACCGGCTACTACTTGAAAACAAGTCCCATCAAATAGTAATAAATAATGATTGATGGTTCCCAAATCATCGGCAGCTAAGTCCACCAATACACCGTTCACGGCTTTCATTATTGGAACCGCTCCCTTACCATTGATATTGATTGTTGAAACGCCTGAATTACCATGATTAAATTTCACCTGAATACTCAATCCTTGTCGGTAGGCATTTTTCAATGCAGGATCTAATTCTAACACATAGTCATCTGTTCCACCAGTTGTAACACCAAAACCACCGAGGCTATTTTCCACCGGAAAATCACCCACATAGTTTAAATCGTTTAGGTTCACATCACTGCTATATCCACCAATTGCACTCATAATTCTTTAATTAAGTATGGCTAAGATTCCTATGATTCCAATGCTTACTCCAAGCCCGGTTCCTAGGAATATCTTATCTCGTTTATGTCGTTTCACTTCTGTTATTAGATAGCCCAATTGCAGGTTTACCTCATTGTTCACCTCTTTACTATTGGTAATGATGCTTTGATAGTTGATCGCTTGATTATGGAGCAACTTAATAGTTGAATCCTGCTGCTGAATCAAAGAATCTTGCAAAGCCAGTTGTGTATTTTGCTCAACTGTAATGCTATCCTGATACTTTTTGCCTTCCAGTTCAATAGCAATTACTTTTGCCTGACTTACTGTAAAGCAGAAAAGTGTATCATTCTGAATGGTGTAAACTGTCGGTTTCAAATTCTGCGAAAAACCGATACAGTTCATCATTATCATAATTACCAATAGCCCTAATCTTTTCACTTTTCCTGTGTTTAAGTTGTTCTAAATCCTTGTTTCGTTTTTTTAGTTCTTCCTTTATGCCATCTTGTTTTTCCAGTTGTTCAGTAATTTGCTTTTGTAAACCCTGATTGATAGCTAAGAGGCTGTCGTTTTGCTGTTCCAGTTTCTTGATGGTTTGCTCGTAATTGGGGTTTAGATTAACCGACCTATCCTTTGAGCTCCAATACCATACAAAACCTATAATAGTCATCAGCCAAAGCACCAAGACTACATGGCTAAGTCGCATTTTCATTTTCCTTTAGCGTTTTGTAATCCGTTCTTTTGCCTGTGATGTAGCGGACTAACCCATCTAAAATGAGTTTGTGAAAAACAAAGGCAAACACGAAGGATTGAAACAGTACTTCAATATGCTTTACTTCATATCCACGAATGAAATAAAGGATCACGGCATAGACTAAACCCACCAATGCCGTTCGGTATCTTCGTTTGGATGAAATATTGGTTTTCTGCTTGATCTGATTGGTAAACTTTTGTGAGTTGATGCCATATCCGATAATGATAAAAGTGAGAATGTAAGCCCAATCAAGGCTTTTGACATATCCCATAATTTGTGTTGCTATTTCTGAAATAATTCCTGTATCCATAATTCTTGCATTTATGATTGGAGCAAATCTGTTATCTGTTTGAGGGCTGCATGCTTTTCTATACCCGATTCGTTTAACTGCAAAGCCAATTTTTTGAGCTTTTTCTCTTTCCTTTCGGAAGGTTTGGCAAAATGCCATCGAGTTAAATTCCATAGCAAAACGTGCTGTTCGTAATCCAAAACTTTGAGCTCTTTTTCAAGAAGTTCTTTGTTTGCCTTATCCACCTTTAAATCCTTTTCCCAACGACCTAATAGGCGTTTAGAAATGACCGTTTTTCCCAAAGGAGAATACGCCCAAGCCACATAACCGGCTCCGACAAAAACGGAAATAGCGAATAATGCAACGACTTTCTTATTCATTACTGAGCTTCCATATTTTTTACAATTCCTCGAATACCAAAAACTATGAGCGTAATCACCAAGCCTGAACCCACGAGGTACAAGCTTGTCTTTCTCAATGTCTCATCGGTCATTGTGATTTTGATGTCGGTTTTTAAGCCATCATCGCTAAATACATTGTCCAAATAGTTTTTTATACCTGTTCTTTCTTCTGTTTCCATGGTATTAGCTTATGGTTTTAAACTTCTCCTGAGACACGGTTTTAGTGCCAAATACCTTCTGAACAGCTGCTTCTGTTTTCGGACCAAACTTGCCATCAGTATCTAATCCCGATCCTTTTGAGTTCAGGTAGTTTTGAAGCTTCTTCACATTGGTTCCACAGGTTCCGAATTTCAATGGGAAGCTGCTATCAGAATACATACAACTAAATGAGCGAACTCCTGATGAACTGCTCGAAGTGGTTGTTCCTTTAATGCTTGCAGCAAATTGCTGTTTCTCTTTTCGTTTTTTCAGAAAATACCATACGCCAAAACCTGCTGCTGTAACTGCCAGTCCAGCTCCGATCCATAGCATTTTATTATCTAATTTGAATGTCTCTTTCTTCATATCTTTTGGGGTTTAATATTGAACTACAACTGCATCTTCACGCACATAACCTTCGGTTTTTCCTCCCACAGGCTTGGTCAATTTTATTCTGTACCAGTAATAGCCGTCTTCACCTTTGAGGCGTTCTAAAATGGTTCCTACTGGATTGCTTTCTGCTTGTGTTAAAAGGTTGTGCGAGAAATCCATCGTAGTCCAATTCTCATTATCCACCTTGGCAGAGCTTCTTACATTCACATAACCTTCCGATCCGTAATGCACCTTTTTACCAATGAGTTTTTGCTCTTCTCGTTCCTTTTGTTTGCCACTTGTAGTGCGGTTCTTTCGGTTCTTGATAAACTTGTGAACTCCAAATCCTGCAAGTGCTACAACGACCGTGGCTACACCACCTATGACTAAATATTTCTTTGTCTTTGCATCCATAATTCTAAAGGTTAATAGCTTTCTAAAATGTCTTTAACTCGTGCCACTTCATCGGCATCATCTAGGTAATATGTGATGTACTCCGCCAAACTGCCGTATTTCATGGCACTGAACATTCGAGAAATCAGAGAAAGGTTATCGGCACTTCCGGCTTCTTCCAAAGCAGAATAAATGGCTCCTTCATCATCATTGTACCAGGAACCTGCATCATAAATTTGGGTAGCCAGTTGTTTTGCCCGATCGTGGGAAATCGTAATTTTTTCCGGACGAGCATAATTCGGATCAAAACCTTTGTAGCTCATAATGTCACGAATCTTCTTACTGCTTTTACAGTCGGCTATTCCTGTTTTGCAAAGAATCGGGCGTATCACTCCAAAGTAGGTAATACCAATACCCACGAGGATAATTCCCCCAATGATATAAGGGGTAGCCTTGTTCTGTGATAAGCCTTCAACGGCTTTTGCTCCTGCAACTGCTCCTACCATGATAACTGATTTATATGCCTATGATTTCTTCCGTGGTTTCTTTCACTTCACTTTTGGTTAAGCCATTATCTTCCAAAAAGGACTTCAAGCGATTTTTGATTTGCTCTTCCTTTTTAAGAGCCGTTTGCTTGTCGTACTTAATGTAGATTTGTCTGCCTAGCCAAAAGCCTATTGCCAATGTGATTACCGTTCTCATTAGTCTTCTTCTTTGTAAATGTTCTTCTCTGAAATACCGATGCTTTCCAACCACTTAGGAACATCAAAACTTGGACAAGCTTTGCTTGCTCCGGGAGCTTGGTTATGTCCTAAAACCTGAATATGCGGATGGCGAAGTACCATGAACTTTACATAGGTTTCTAAAGTGCTTTTTTGCTCATTAGTTCTTGTGTCTTTTGGCTTTTCACCCCTTTCATCAACGCCACCTACATAGACTACATGCCTTGAATTGCCATTGATACCACGCACTCCATTGGATATTTCCCATGGATCCACTTGGTCATCTTGGTTGAATGGTATGATGTTTACAAGCTCTCCATCGAGGTACACGATGTCGGAATATCCCGGACGATTCCAACCTCTTCCTCCCAAATGTTTTGGGTTGGTGTGCATGCGAATAATATCGTCCTTAGTAAGCTCTTTTCCTTCAGGACTTGCGGTACAGTGAATGACCAGATAATTTAATTTTCCCATTGTTTTAAATTTTAATTGTTGGTATTAAGTATTTGAATTGAAGCTGTTTGTAATAGACCAAAATGGTAATGGTCTGTCCGGGAGCTATCTTAAACTCCCATGTCGATTTACCATCAATCACATCACCACGAACGGCTGTTACTTCTGCTACATCGAGGTAGTTTTGCGGACTTTTGTAATTGTTGAATGAAATCGGGGTAACGTGTTGTTTCCCTGTTGGACTTTGGTGAATCAGTTTTAAGCCACTCGCTCGGTTTTCATCTGAAAACACAAATTTGGCATGCTTCACCAGTGCAGGTTTGAACTGAAATTCCGCTCGTTTTTCAGGGTAACTTTCATTAATGGTGATGTCACTACTGCTTTCAGAATAATCGATAAAAGCAAGGTTGCCACCACTTGTATTAGTTGTAAATACCTCACCACTCGGTAATGCAGCTATACCAATGTTAGGTGCATTGTTTAGTGACAAAGTTTCTGAAAGTGTTCCGGTAGTAGAATAAATATAGGTTAAGCCAGTTTGACTGCTCAACACGTATAAAAATCCATTAACCGGATTATAGACTATTCCACTTGGTTGAAATCCTAATGGATAAGTGTTTTCAATATTTTGGGTTTCAGGATTGAGCTCCAGTAATTCATTACTGTTCTTGGCTATTAAAAATAGACTGCTTGTAGTTGTGGTAAATTCCGTTGGATAATCTCCTGTGGCGTTTATTTCATTTAGCAGAATATCAGCTGCATCAAATACACTCACCGAATCTGAAGTTGAATTGCTTACCCACACCGATCCTTGTTCAGTCCATACCGAAACTGTTATTGGATCCTCTCCAGTATTTAAAGTTGCCACTATATTGTAGGTGGTACTGTCAATTTTGGATAAGGTGTTATCCAATAAATTGCTCACATAAAAACAGCTATTTTCAGGATTGTAAGCAATGGAAGTTGGTCGATTGCCTACTGGAATGGTTTGAATGATATTGTGCGAAGCATCCAGTATTTTAACAGTATTCTCAACCGAACATACTACCCACGCTTCTCCATTGGAAGGGTTAAAAGCAACATCCACCGGAGAAACAAATCCGGGATAAACACTACCTAAAGCAACTGTTTTTACAATTGCTCCCGATGTATCCATGATAGTAATACTATCGCTTAACTGATTAGCTACATAGAGTAAGCCATTGAACGAATTGAAACCTACATTTTGAGGATGTATGCCTGTTTGTACTTCTTGATTTACTTTGTGATCCTGAACATCTCCGGGCAAAGGTTTACTAATTGAAGTACCCATATTGGCTCCCCACAAATTGATGGTTCTAACCGAAGTACCATTATTGGTAAGGGTAATTTGTGTTTTGGATATTTCAGGTAAATGAGCTGCCTTTTCTTTATAGCTCTTCTGAACTTCCAATGCTTTTTGGGCGAAGGCTTTTAATTTCCTTTTCTTGCGTTTGGCTTCATCAAAGTCATTGGAAACATCCATCACACCTGACACCGTTCCCCATGTCTTTAGATCCTTTTTATAGGCTGTAGCATAGTTGGGGTTTTGAGCCATCAATGCCTGATGAATGCGAGCATTGGAAATACCAATAAAGTTGCTTTCGGTATCATCACCGTGCAACTTAGTTTCTTTGTCTGAGGTACTTATTGACTTTTCGTCCTTATCGTTTTTGAAAAGGAAATAACCTGTGCCAACCACCGCCAAAGCTCCCAATAACCCTATTTTTTGCTTGCTGTTCATACGGCTTTGGCTTTGTGGTTTAACATGATTTCTTGGGTATTGCGATACCTATCAATGAAATTGATAATGTCCTGAGCTCTTGTCACATGCTGACTACCCACGGTTTCGGGGTGCATGGCAAATACTTTTGTAGCTGCGTACACCGCTTCAATTTTTGGATATTGTAAATCCAAATAGAGTTTTAATGCAGCAAGGTCTGCCGGACGTTCTTCTCTGGTTGGTATCTGAAAGTGTTGGCGTTCGTGTAATAGAACAAACATCCTTACAGGAATAGTAAAGTGCTTGAATGCTTGATTGGAAACTTGTATTCTACCGGTCTGACGGTTAGTTCTTGCAGGTGTAACCATGGTATTACCAAACTGGTCTTTAATAATCGGTAGCAACTGAATCAAAAACTCATGATCGGGTGAATCGAAAAATCCGGGCTTGTATGTACCGCTATACTTCGCAAAGTTTTGAGCAAAGTCGATGAATCGGTGCATAGCAGGTTGAGCCCAAATTTCTGAGGCTTTCATTTTTTCCACCTCAAATTTTTCAATCACATAGCCGTTATCCTCACCGGTTTCGCTATTGTAAATTTCTACCAACAAAGTATCAGGAGACAAAGGCATAGGAATAGATATTTCCTTGTAATTCATGCCATCTCTTATTGCCGATGGCTTGAAAGGAACCTTTCTTCTGAAATAATAGGAATTAGCTCTATGGGCATCATAACCTTTAAGGGCAACAATGACCGGTCGAAGGGCTTTGATTCCTACCTTCAAAACAAAACGATTGTTATATGTTGGTACTGGTACTAACATTAAGCTGACTGGATTTGTACTTTCTTATTCTTTTGCATGACTGAAAAACCGTATGCAGCAATTACTAGCACGGCAATTCCTCCAATAATCATTACTTCTTTTGAAATGCCTTTTTTCTCAGGCTGCGGAGCAGGTTGTCCACCACCCATAGAAATATCATAGTCCGATGGTGTATCGTCTTTGAAAAATCCCACGATATTGCCAATGGTACTGGTAATTCCTTCCACACCTCCGGCTTTTTGAAAACCTTCTTTTTGCTTTCCCCACCATTGTTGACGTTGCTCTTTTCGAGCTGCTTTTTCTTCGGCAGTACGCTTTGGCTTTGCCTGTTTGTTAGGATCTTTCTTAAACAGGTTTTTCAAGAAGTAATCGTAATTATCTTCTCCACCGTGTATGATATATTCTGTTTCTCCTGCAATCATCTTGATTCATTTAAAGGATTCTTAATATTCTAAGCGTAGAACCTTGTGGCTCATAGTTTACCGCCTGATAACCTTTTCCGACAAAGGGGTAGCTTTTGGCTTCTCCCGGAGGCAAAGGCACATTGTTCACAAGGGCTGTGCTTGTTCCCACGTTCTTGATGGAAGCGAAGAGAAAACCTTGTGGTAAGTTTCCGTTGGTTGTTGCTTCTTCTTCCGTTATTTGAGCGAGTATGTCCATGCTTGTTCATTATTTTCTTATCATTCCAATTACTACCAATGCAGCCACACCAACACCCACAAAAACCAAGGTCTTCTTGCTCATGCCAAATGGCAACATAGAAGCCTGTTGTAGTTGATTTTCTGTGCTTTCGGTTGTTAAACTAGTAGTGGTTTCCGAAGCCGTTGTTTCGGTTTGTTCTATAGGTTTAGTGCTTGGTTCTTCTGATTTGGAAGAGCTCTCCATCATAGCTTTTTTCACCTGTGGTTCACTCACTATGGGTTCCTTTTTTAGAGGTAAATCGGGAGCAATTTGCTTAACTACCGGTTTGGTAGTTCGCACTGGAGCAGGACGACTAAACCTTGGCTTTCTGCCTTTGGCGATTCGTTTTTCATCCCTTTTTTCTCTTCGGGCAATAACTTTAGGATTTTGGCTTCGCTTTTCCTTTCTCTTTTTGATCCACTTACCAATGAATTCATCGTATTCAAATTCATTTCCTAAGCCATCAACAAAATTGTCTTCCTCTTCCAAAAGACCTCCGTAAAACTTCAATTCATACAATGGATTTGCAGCTATCATACTTCAATTTTTTAAGCAGTTTGTACTGGAGCAGCAGCTCCTTTTTTCTTCATGGATTGATATACTAAGCCTCCAACTACAAGCAATCCAATGACAATCATTACCGGACTTCCCATGCCTGCTTTTTGCACTTGCGGTGCAGGGGCTTGTGCCGTTGTAGTCGGTTGTGGTGCTTGTTGCATCATCATTTGTGGAGCCATCTGTGGTGTTGTTGCAGGCGTAGGTGAAGCCAATTGCTTGGTCAAACCTGTTTCCGCTCTTAATGCTTCTGTTTCCGCTCGCTGTTGGTCATTCTTTAGCTTTCGCTTTTCCATTCGCACCTTATGCCTTTCGGCTTTTCGTTGCTTACATTTTCTGCCAAAGCATAAAAAGTTGTCCCACTCATTTGTAGGCTGACCGGTTATTCCGAAGTTGTAATTGCTTAATTCCATGATCTATCGTTTATGAAGGATTTACATTGATTGAATTTTTTCTCTGCCGGAAATAGAAGAAGCTGATAATGCCCAATAAGCCCAATACACCGATAATGAGGTATAGGCTTTTCTTGCCTGCCAACTTGCGTTCTTCGGCAGCAGCTTGTTGTTCCTGGGCTTTCATTGCAAGCATGTTATTCAGCATTTCTCTGCGAGCTTCTTCTTTCGCCATTTTCTGCTTGTTCTTGCCTCCAACAATACTTCCCACAGCTCCGGATATTCCGGCAATTGCTCCGGCTATGGCTTGTACATAATGGTATTCATCTTCATCGGGATTATAGGCGGTTTCTGATTCCACCATTTTGCTAAGTAGTTCAGTGAGCTCCCTGTTGAATGCTTTGTTTTGAAGGGCTAATCCTTCTACCAATCCATTGGCTAGAGATATTTTATCGCTTGTTGGAACCTGAATACCGTATCTATCCAAAAGCATTTTATATGGCTTTGGATTTTTGGCAACTGCTACACCTATTAAGGATAGAGCAGCTTTGGATTGCTGATTAAGTACCTGTGTATTTTCCTCTTTAACTATTCTAATCATATTAGTTGCTTTTTATGGAGGATCCGATGAGTACACCGGCAACCAGTGTTAAGCCCAAAATCACTAATCCGTCTTTTGAAACAGAAAAGCGATCCTTGTCTTTGGGTTCTTCTTTTGTTGGGGTTTCAGCGGTTAATTTTCGTTGTCTTAATTCATTCCAAACCAGTTGAACTTCTTCCATTAGGGATAAGTCTTCCGGCTTTTTATTGGAGGCTGCCAACACTTCCTGATAGTGTTTTTCCAATTGAGAAGTGGTCATGTCCACCAACTGATCAATGTAGTCGCCTACATCCAAATTGGAATCACCACCGAAGTTGCTGTTGCCACAAGCTCCACAAAAATTGGATTCAGGATTAAATGAGCTACTTCCGCATGCACCGCAAAAACTATCTTCCTTTGGTTGGTTCAGTTTCAGAATCAAATCTTTTTCCGGATGAATCGTTAACAGGTGCGGAACAATGTTTTTGCCTTGGGTTTTTACCAATTCCTTGGTAGCCTTCACCAAATCGTGAATGTTCTTTGGAGGATGATACCCTTGGTCAAACAAAAATTTGCGTGCACCATCCGGATTGCCATACACGATGTATGCAATGCGATTTTGTGCGTATTTCGACCTTGTTAAACTTTTCTTCATCGTATTTCAATTTGAGTTTTACAAAAACAGCCAAAGAGCTATCGCTGACTTTGGCTGCTTAATGGTTTACCTGTTATGAGCCTGTTACAGCTTGCATAGGTTCTTATCTTCTTCTGCGTAAGAATCCTCTTCCTCCAGGTCGTCTTCTCATTGAAATACCACGTCTGCGTCTAACAGGGCTAGGTCTTTTTCTGACAATCTTCTTTACCAGTTTCTTAGGCTTCAACCCAAAGGCTGATGGCTTCTTACTTCTGATTAAGTCTAATTGAGGAAGACCGGTAGTTCTTGGAGCAGTTGAAAGCTCGGCAACATTTTTACCATCCAATAGGTTACCCATGTTGGCTCTTGCTTTGATTGTGAAGGTGAAAACCACCGTTACACCATCTTTAAGCAATAGTCTGATGCTATCTTGTCCTGTAACATCCATCTCAAAGTTGTGGTCATCAATCAAACCTTGAGTGAAGTTTTGAGGTGAAGTCGCATTTCTAGGTTGGTAAACTCTTACCGAATTGCTTCCTGTTGCTGTCCTTTTGTTGATTTTCAACACATTGTCAAACTGCAATGGATTGGAAACCGACATTTTCATTCCCACAATCTTGAAAGGATTGGCTTTTGATTCCTCCCTTACTTCTTTGTGCGAACTCTCTTCAACGGTTACCGTTACTCCGGCAGGTTGTGCTGCTTCTTCGTTGGCTCCAAACAGAATGGCTTCTGCATCGGCTCCGGAAGTGTTTTTAACTACTACGGTTAAGGTACGGTCGTTCGGATCAATACGTCCAATGGATGTCGTTTTGTAGCTATCGTACATATCGTCATCATCGGCAGGAATGTATTCTACTTCTTCATCGTAGTATTCATCCTCATCGTAATAACTGTCTTCGTTACCTTCAAATCCGGTATCAAAGTCGTCCTCTTCATACCCATCGTAGTCATCGTATCTGTCTTCGGCATCATCTTCGTATGCCATCAACTCATCGTTATATGGATTCATTTTGAATGCTTTTTTAAGTGTTTGTAACTAAATTCAGGTAGCTCCACCATGGAACTACTACTTGGTTTCGCTGCTTTCTGCCAGCTTTTTAGCTTTTGCTTTCTCCATAGCCGGATCAATCACTTTTTTGGTAAGGATGGTACCAATCACAAAAACTCCTAGTGAGATGCCTGCCATAATGCCAATTGATTTCCAATCAGTATTTTTCATTTTGTATCGTTTTAAATTTTTAAATCTTCCGAATTGAACTGTGTGGTTTTTAAACCAATTGTGGAGCTAAGGTCAGGGTAAAACAAGGCGAGAAAAAGGGCAAAAATTGTCTTTTGGTGAGTGTTTGTTAATCGACAAACTTTAAGTCAAAAACCGGATATTGGTCGGTACAAAAAAGGAAGGGATTTAATTTATCCTAGGTATAAATTAAAGGGGTATTGGAATTTATTAGGGGGATAAATTCAGGTATTTAAAATTGTCTTCAAAAAAAAATCACAAGAGTAACACCCTTGTGATTTTGATTTATTGAAATTAATCTAGCAGATTAAGCAGAAGCACCACCTAAAACAGTGTCAAGTTGCATTTCTTTCAATATGTTATCTTGTATAGGTTGTGTAATCTCGTTGATCTTATCAGTTCCCCAAGTTAATCCTACAACTGTTCTTGTAGGACGACTCCCATAAGGTAAATCTGCTAATTTCAAATAAGCATCCACAACCCATTGTGGATCAGGAGCATCTTCACTTTGCAACATTTGACTAAAACTCTCGCTCATTGTTATTGGAATGCCTGCCAATTCACCATACGACTCCAAAACACCCGTATGTGCGGGTACTTGACCAGATTCCAACAAACCTGTGCCAAATGGTCCTGGTTCTACTAAAACTACATCTATTCCGAATGGTGATAGCTCATAACGAAGCCCTTGACTATATGCTTCAAGTGCGTGCTTAGTAGCTGCATACGTACCAAAAAATGGACCTGTAATCCTTCCTACTAAAGAACTTGTGTTTATTATTAAGCCTTTGCCTGATTTACGCATTAAGGGTAAAACAGCTTGCATTACTCTTATCGCACCAAAATAGTTGGTTTCCATTTGAAAACGTGCTTGCTCTACACTGTAAGCTTCTGTGATGCCGATGTACATTATACCTGCATTATTAATTAGCACATCAATACTTTCTGATTGAGAAAGGATAATGCCCATTGATTTTTTAACAGAAACCTCGTTGGTTACGTCCATTTCTAAAACTTTAATATTTGCAGAATGGTTTTCTAATTCTGATTTTGCTCCTGCGTTTTTTTCGTTTGGATTACGCATTGTTGCAAAAACTCGATACCCTTTATCGGCAAAATCCTTAGCAGCTTTCAGACCAAATCCGTTGCTGCTTCCTGTGATGATTACATTTTTCATTATATAATTATTTAATATTAAATGCATGAAGCATTGAATGCTAGATAATTGAATACAGTAGATGTTATCCAAAATATTGAAAACACAATACCTACATTTCGCCCATTTTTTGATACTCGTGGATGATACCCTAAGAATGGTACCCCTGCTTGATTTGCATTAACCAAAGCAAATAAAGCGGACATTATCATAAACATAAAGTGAATAACATGTCGCTCACCAATTGGCAAACCCATAGCGTATGTAGAAGCTACAAATACAGCAATGAACGCTAAGGCACCTTGTCTTTGCTCAAATAGTAGGATGAAAATATAATCTTTAGCTGCTATTTTTTTTGCTTCGGGAGCAGCATCAATAGCCGCATCAAGCATTTTTAACTGCTCATCTTCATTGATAGACTTCTGTTTGTTTGGAATACCTGGTGCAAACATTGGTAATACTAAATTCACCACCCAATTAACCCAAGTTGGTTTAATGACTTCTACAGCATGAACGACTGCTGGAGCTAAACATAGGGTTAGCCCTAAAATTGAAATTGTTTCTGTACTCATGTGCTTTTTTACATTTTAAATTAATTATTACTTGCTAATCGCAAGCAAAAATATAAAATCACTTTTAAATTGCAAGTGTTATTTATTATTAATTTCATTTTGCAAGTAATAATTGATTTTTAATACCTTTGTATAACAAATAAATAATTCATTCATGGATGTAAAATTTAGATGCGATTGTCCCATAACGTCTGCACTTGATATTTTAGGTGATAAGTGGATATTGGTAATAATCAAACAAATGATTATTCAAGGCAAGGAAACTTTTAAGGACTTTACTGATAGTGATGAATCAATAGCTACTAACATACTTACAGTCAAACTAAAGTATTTGGAAGAATTGGGATTTGTAACAAAATCCAAATTACCTAACAATAAAAAAACAGTTTATTATCATCTTACGGATAAAGGATTGTCTTTAACATCAATTATTGTGGAGTTGGCTATTTGGAGCGATGAATATTTGAGAGAACTCCACTCTGAAATGCAGAAACCCGAAGAACTAACATTAATGAAGTCAAACAAGGAATTGTTCATTAAGGATCTGATTGCTAGTTATAAAGAAAAGACAACTGTTAGACCTTCTACACTCTAGTTACCTGATAAATGAAATACCTATAATTAGCCACTAAATTGCTTTTGGTGGCTAATTATAGTTTTATCAAAAATAACCACTATATTTGCATTGGTGGTTAAATATAGTTTTACTAAAAATAGCTACTTATTTAGAATTAGTGGTTAATTATAGCAAATGACAAAGTTCATAGAGAAACAGCTAATAGAGACTTTTAAGAACGAAACTCAATTCGATCGGGATGAGCTATTCGCCTTTTTAAAGCAATTCGATCCGGAAATGACCGAAACGGCTTTATCATGGCGTATCCATGACTTACTAAATAAGAACATCATTAAATCCGTAAAACGAGGGGTTTACAGTATTTCTAATAGTAAGAAGTATGTTCCTGCTATTTCAGACAAACTTGTAAAGCTCTCAAAAATTGTAGCCAAGGAATTTGACGACCTAGATTACTGCTTATGGAGTACTGAATGGTTTAATGATTTTACAAGACATCAAATGGGAGCCTTCTTTTACTTGTTAGAAGTGGAAAGAGACTTTGTAGAAGAAGTATTCAATGCCTATTCTGAATCCAAACAATTTAGGGTGTATCTCGATCCTAACGAGGACATCATGGAAAGGTATGTGGAAAGTGAAATTTCCATCGTTATTAAACCGCTAATCAGTCGTTCTCCAAAACAGAAAGTTTCCATAAAAACCAAATCAAAGGATAAAATTCAGGTTCCCACCTTAGAAAAAATGTTGGTGGATGTGTTTTGCGATCCCGTAACCTTTTATACGGTTCAAGGGAGTGAAATGGAAACATTATTTGAAAATGCCCTGAAAAGGTATCATATCAATTTTAGTCGAATGCTGAATTACGCTAGGAGACGGAAAAAGGAGCCTCAATTGAAAGCGTACATGAGTGAGCATTTTGGAGATTTATTAAAAGATATTTTAGAATGATAAAAGCACATTGTTTTACCAAAGAATGGATCAACAGCTTTAAGCAGCAAAAGCATTTGAAGCGTATCAATCCTCCGATACTGGAGAAAATGATACACGCTCTTTCCTTATTGCAGCAGCTCAAAGCTCATGGTTTGGATTTCACTTTTAAAGGCGGAACAAGCCTTGTGTTATTACTTGCCAAATCAAGACGATTTTCGGTAGATATTGACATCATTACCACCCAAAGTCGAGAAGAAGTAGAAGCTATCCTGGAAAAGGTGGTGGCTAACTCACATTTCAACAAGTGGGAGCTGCAAGATAGAAGAAGCTACAAAGAAGGTGTTCCGAAAGCTCATTACGAATTTGATTATGAATCGAGTCTCAATCAAAGTGCTCACTTTGTATTGTTGGATATACTGTTTGAGCAAACCGATTATCCAAGGTTATTAGCAGCACCTATACAATCAGAATGGATTGAATCCGGAGATGTATTGGAAGTAGCTGTTCCATCTATTGAATCTATTTTAGGAGATAAACTCACGGCATTTGCACCAAATACCGTTGGAATCCTATACGGAAAGGACAAAGAACAGGAAATCATTAAGCAGCTTTTTGATATTGGCTGTTTGTTTGATGAAGCGCAAAACGTAGAGGAAATTGCATTGAGCTTTGAGAAAATTGGAAGCAAGGAAATCAACTACCGTGAACTGGAAATAGGCTTAACGGATATACTGGATGATATTTTCACCACTTCTTTGCTCATAGCCAAGCGAACCAAAAACACCGTAGAGCCGGATAAATCAAGATTTACCGAACTCACCACCGGAATACGCAGGTTTGAAGGCTTTTTGATTGCTGAAAGCTTCAAAATAGAAGATGCCATACTTGCAGCAGGTAAAGCAGCTTACCTCGCCAAACAATTAAAGAACAAAGACTATACATCCATAGAAAAGTTTAACGGTCAGGACATCAGTAAACTGGAAATTACTGGAGAGCTGAACTTCCTGAATAAACTCAAAAAGTCGAGAGACAAAGCAGCATTTTTCTATTGGTATAAGGCGTTGAATTAAGAATATTAGAATATGGATTTAAAATCAATACACGAGATTTTCACAAATAGAATATTAAGAATACCGGCTTATCAGCGTGGTTATGCTTGGTCAAACAATAAGTCAATAAAGGTTGACAGTAAGGAGCCTTTAAAAAATGTAAAAGGGCAATTGAAGGATCTATGGGATGACTTAATTAATATTCCTGAAGGTAAATGGCATTATACCGGATTACTAACATTAGTTGAAGTAAAACCTTGTGATTATAACTGGCTACCCAATTTCAAGCAGTATTCAATAGTAGATGGACAACAACGGATTACTTCTGTATTGATTTTGTTAAGTGTGATTATCAGAGAAGCTCAAAAACAAAATGTGATTTTGGGTATTCGTGAAGGGGATGCGGAAATGCAATACCTCTTCATCAACAAAGGCGTTAATGCTTACATTTTTGGCTATGACGAAGATAACCCAAGTGATAAGTTTTTCAGAAAACACATCTTGGCATTGAATGAAATTGAAGATGATAGCGAGGAAAGCACATACACCGAAAACCTTTTAAAAGCAAAGAAGTTTTTTGAAGCAATGGTTGCTTTATATCTAAGAAAAGAAGGAAATACCATTGAGCAGCTTTTTAATAAGGTTACAAATCAATTGAGGTTAAACGAATATATCCTTCCCGAAGAACTTGACGAATACGTTGTGTTTGAGACCATGAATAACAGAGGGAAACCCTTATCCCAACTCGAAAAGCTAAAAAACAGACTTCTATATCTCAACGATAAATACCATGTATCAGAGAATACTCCAGAAGCTATTAATTTGAATGAGGCTCAAAAGGCTGAATTAGAAAAATCAATAAATAAGGCATGGATTACCATCTACAAATCATTAGGTCAAAACAAGCAAAACCCCTTAGACGATGAAGACTTTATTAAAAATCATTGGATAGCTTATTTCAATAAGTATAGTCGTGATGAAGCGAATGTTTATGCCAATTTTTTGTTTGATGAGCATTTTAGTCTTGATAATGTTTATAATGGGAAATTAAAGCGTTCCGATATTGAGACTTACATAAAATCCTTACAACTCTGCTCTGTTTGGTGGAACAAACTACACTACATCAAGTATTTCACAGAAGATGAGAAGGTAATTAGAAAAGCGATCCAAGGAATTCATCATGTTGGTCTTAAAGCATCTTTCAAGCCGATATTGCTCGCTATATTAAGCAGGGATGACAGAAATGAGTTTGTTGATTCTATAAAGACACTGGAAAAATACAGTTTCAAACTTTTTGACCTATCCGACAAACGAGGAAATACTGGAGACAGTAAAATTTACAGCCTTGCTTACGAGGTTTATAAATGCAAAAAGAACAGTTTAGAAACTCAAACTGAATTGGAATTATATACTTCTTGGTATTACCGTTTCAACTTGTTTGTAAATCAGAGTTATGAACTCTTTGAATTGGGGCACAAAACAGGATTCTACAAATGGTCAGGGAGGTTTTATTTACTGTATCAGTATGACAAATACCTTAGAAAGATTAACAAAAATTCAAGCGAGAGTAGTGCAATTGAATGGACTGATTTTGTAAAGAACGATAGCATTGAGCACATCTATCCTCAGAGTGCCACAGTTAGTTTGGAGACTTATGCTCAACACAAAGGAAAAGAACCTATTGAAGTTGAAGAGGCTTACAATAAAATCCAAAACGACTGGAGTCATTTTACAAAATATACACCTGAACAACGTAGAAATTTTGCCAATAGCCTTGGTAATCTTTTAGCATTATCAAAGAGTGCCAATTCTTCTCTTCAAAATGATAAATTCCTTTTCAAGGTTGATCAAGGCAATAAGGGGGAAGGATACCCAAAAAGAGGTTATAAATACGATTCCATGAGTGCCATGATAGTTGCCAATGAAATAGAATGGACACCGGAAACCATCGTTGAAAGAGGTTTGAAAATACTGAACTTCTTGTGTGAGTATATAAATGAAGATTTCAATTCAATTCCTATTGAAACGAAATACAAAATACTAGGATTGGAATTCATGCTTGTTAATGAGGAAGTTGAATGAAAATGAAAACCGACTTTTCAAAAATATTATCCAAGTCCGATTTTAAGGTAGCTCGTAGCTGTCCGACCAAGCTCTATTACAAGAAAAACGGCTATCCATCTGCCAACGATGGTAACGAATACATGGAATACCTTGCCGAAGGTGGTTATGCCGTTGGTAAATTGGCTACGCTACATTTTCCGGAAGGTATTCGCATACAAAACGAACTCGGACTAGAGAGTGCCATAGTTCAAACCAAAGAAGAGCTACAAAAAGAAAATGTAGTCCTTTTTGAACCGGCTTTGTTAACGGAAGGAAAAGTCGCTGCCATTGATGTTTTAGTCAAGGAAGGCAAACGTTTTGAAATTATTGAGGTAAAGTCCAAAGGCTTTGATTCAGATAACCCGAAATTTGACAAAGGTTGGGATGAATACCTAGAGGATATTGCATTTCAAAAGGAGCTTTTGCAGGAAGTGTTTCCGGATGCTCATATCGACTGTTTTCTGTTTGTTCCGGACAAAGCCAAACAAACCCAAATAGATGGCTTAAATGCTTTGTTTGAACTCAAAGAAGTAGAGGCTCACAATCAGTTTAAGTTTTACGAAATTGAATTTATTGGTGATCCTGAAATTATCCGAAAGGATGATTTTATGGTGAAGGTAGATGTAAACGATGAAGTCAACAAACGTAGCTCAATCATTAAAAATTCCATCAAGGTCTATTCTGAAAGTTTGCAGCAAGGCACTAAAATTCAGGAGCCTTTGAATATAAATTGCTTCTCTTGTGAATACAATGCCGGAGAAGATAAAAACGGCTACCATGAATGTTGGAAGGAAATGCCGGAACCGGAATTACATATCAGAGATGTTTACCGTTTGGGGAATATCAAAGAAAACAAGGAGTCCGTTGCTAACGCCTTAATTGGAGAAAAGAAACTAGATGTAGATGCCTTGCCTGAAAAAGCTTTTGAAGGCGTTTGGGGTGAACGAAGATTGATACAGATAAACAATACCAAAGCACAATCGGAATGGATAGCAAGGGAATTGAAAGAGGAAATCAACTCATGGAAATATCCGCTGCATTTTATCGACTTTGAAACTTGTATTACGGCATTGCCTTTTCACAAAGGTATGCGACCGTATGAAATGAGTGCTTTCCAATGGAGTTGCCATACCATTAAACAACCCGGAGCTGAACCTATTCATAGCGAATGGCTCAATACCGATCCTAAATTCCCAAGTTTTGCCTTTGCAGAAAGTTTGATGAATAAGGTCGGATATGATGGTACACTGTTGATGTGGAGCTCGCATGAGAATACCACCTTGCGAAACATCTATTATCAAATGGAAGAGTACAACCAATCCATTCCGGGATTAAAGAGATGGTTGGAATACGTTGTGAAATTTGATAAAAATGGAGCCGGAGCCTTTGTGGACATGAACGATTTGGCATTGAAATACTATTTCCATCCAGTAATGAAGGGACGTACCAGTATCAAAGTAACGTTACCGGCTGTTTTGGCTGCCAACAAATCAAAACGCACCGAAAACTGGCTAACTAATTTTGATGAAGGCATCAATTTATTGCATCGTGGCGAAGATGGAATAATCGAGAATCCATACAAACATTTGCCACCCATAGACTTGTTGGAAAATGCCGAAAAGGTAAACGAAGGAACCGGAGCCATGCGAGCTTATGAAGATATGCTCTTTGGTATCAGTAAACACCAACCGGAAATAAAAAAAGCCTACAAAGAGGCTTTATTACGCTATTGCAAACTGGATACGCTTGCCATGGTGATTATTTGGGAGCATTGGAGGAATTTGAAGTGACATTAAAATTTAGCACTTTTCTCACTTAAATAATCTCGAAAAGCCTGTGGATAGACCACTTCAATCTCGCCAGGTAAGCCTAATACAAAACGACCAACGCCTAAGAAATTACCAACCTCTGTGGTAAGCAGGTAGTTGTTATCATCTACCTTTTTGAGGTACTTCTCACTCAAAGGGAACTCTTCCAAAATCAGATTGTAGGCTACTAAGGATAATTGAAGCTGAATGGCAATAGGTTCGAAGCTTTGCATTCTAAAAATATCCGTTATGCCTACTCGATGTTTAGGTTTGTATTGCCAATCATTATCCAGTATTTCAACTTCTTGTATTCTCGAAGCCTTGAATATTTTATTGGATTGGTCTTCGGTATCGTAGCACCAAACACCGGTGTAATTGATGGTAAAATCAATAGGCTCTACAATTCTATCCCGAATATTCTTGCTGTTACCAGATTTGTACTCCTTTAAAACAACTTGTTTTTGCTGCTTAATGGCTTGGATTAGGTTATATATGTTCTCCGTTTCTTCTTTTTTGGTAATGGCATGAATCACCCTGTCAAAATCATATAAGCTGTAAAGCTTTTTAACGAGCTTCTCTTTCAATTCTGAATCTTCATCAATGGCATGAATGGTTTTACTGAGAATAAAAGCTTCTTCTTCGGTAAAGTGCAATAATTTGCTAATATCCTCTGCCGTTGAATTTTCCTTATCTATTCTGAAATAGCCATTGCTATTTTCAATGACAAAGCCTACCTGTTTGAAGGTGTCAAAATAGCGGTACACCGTTCTTTGAGAAATATCAAAGCGATCCGAAAGTTCCTGAATAGTCCTACCATACTTACAATCAAGTAGAAGTAGCACCTCCAACATTTTCTGAAATTTCGCCTGGTCTGCCATATTAATTGCGATTGGTCATAACAAACTGA